>CAVQBI010000001.1:0-2626583 GCA_963710705.1 uncultured Pseudomonadota bacterium | reverse complement strand
CGCGCATCCTTCGGGTCGCGTGGGATGAGCGTGTGCTCTGGGCCTGTAGCTCAGCTGGTTAGAGCGCGCGCTTGATAAGCGTGAGGTCGGAAGTTCAAATCTTCCCAGGCCCACCATTCCCGCTTCGCTTATGTGCCGCAATGCGGGGCCATAGCTCAGTTGGGAGAGCGCCTGCTTTGCAAGCAGGAGGTCGTCGGTTCGATCCCGTCTGGCTCCACCAGCGGTGATGCCGTCGGCTTCTGAAGAGCTCGTCCGTAAGAAAAACAAATTCGCGTAAGCGATCCGCATCCCTACCAAGGGATGTCCGTCTGCGCGTGTTGTCTGACATCGTGAAGAGGAGATCGTTCCGAGCGAACGTGGCGGCTAAATGCCGTGACGTGCGCGCGCTCCTAAATGACATGTTCGGCGCCGGCTATCATCCATCGGCCGGAGTTGCAACATGCTCATGTCGGCGAAGCTTGACCGCCTCGCCGTCGGTTCGATCTTGAAGCAAGAAGGTCTTTCTAAGTCAGTGTCTGACCGGTGCGAATGCAAATTCGCATTCGGTCTATATCGGCCGTTACATATCTTGCTGCTGGAATTCGCCGAGAACGACAGCAGCGAACGGGCGATGGATGGGCATTGATAATGAGAGCAATCAAGTAGAATAAGGGCATTTGGTGGATGCCTTGGCGCTGAGAGGCGATGAAGGACGTACTACGCTGCGATAAGCCGCGAGGAGCTGCGAAGAAGCTTTGATCCGCGGATTTCCGAATGGGGAAACCCACCTTCGATAACGGAATTCTGAGTCTCTTACTCGCGAGAGTGAGGGATTTGGATTTCCGTTATCACATGAAGGAATAAGACCTCTGAATAAAATAGGAGGTTTTAAGCTAACCCGGAGAACTGAAACATCTCAGTACCCGGAGGAAAGGACATCAACCGAGACTCCGCTAGTAGTGGCGAGCGAAAGCGGACCAGGCCAGTGATAATCCCAAGACAACCGGAAGCGTCTGGAACGACGCGCCTTAGCGGGTGACAGCCCCGTACGGGTAACGCGAAGGATTATCCTCGAGTAAGGCGGGACACGTGAAATCCTGTCTGAACATGGGGGGACCACCCTCCAAGCCTAAGTACTCCTCAGCGACCGATAGTGAACCAGTACCGTGAGGGAAAGGTGAAAAGCACCCCGACGAGGGGAGTGAAAGAGACCTGAAACCGAATGCCTACAAACAGACGGAGCCCAAGATTCGTTCTGGGTGACGTCGTACCTTTTGTATAATGGGCCAGCGACTTAGTCTGACGAGCAAGCTTAAGCCGATAGGCGTAGGCGCAGCGAAAGCGAGTCTGAACAGGGCGTTCAGTTCGTCGGATTAGACCCGAAACCTAGTGATCTAGCCATGGTCAGGTTGAAGGTGGGGTAACACCTACTGGAGGACCGAACCGGTGTCTGTTGAAAAAGCCTCGGATGAACTGTGGCTAGGGGTGAAAGGCCAACCAAACTGGGAAATAGCTGGTTTTCCGCGAAAGCTATTTAGGTAGCGCCTCGAGCGAATGCTTTGGGGGGTAGAGCACTGGATAGGCTAGGGGGACTTACCGTCTTACCAAACCTAACCAAACTCCGAATACCCAAAAGCACTACTCGGGAGACACACGGTGGGTGCTAACGTCCATCGTGGAGAGGGAAAAAACCCTGACCAACAGCTAAGGCCCCTAATTCGTGGCTAAGTGTGAAAGGATGTGGGAATCCCATAACAACCAGGAGGTTGGCTTAGAAGCAGCCATCCTTTAAAGAAAGCGTAACAGCTCACTGGTCTAAACAAGGATTCCTGCGCCGAAAATGTAACGGGGCTCAAGCCACGAGCCGAAGCTTTGGGTGTGCACGCAAGTGCACGCGGTAGCGGAACGTTCCGTAAGCCTGCGAAGGGAGACCCGTGAGGGCTCCTGGAGGTATCGGAAGTGCGAATGCTGGCACGAGTAACGACAAACAGTGTGAAAGACACTGTCGCCGAAAGTCCAAGGGTTCCTGCGTAAAGCTAATCTGCGCAGGGTTAGCCGGTCCCTAAGACGAGGCCGAAAGGCGTAGTCGATGGGAATGCCGTTAATATTCGGCAGCCAGTGGGTGGTGACGAATTCCGTATGTTGTTCTCTCTTATTGGATTGAGAGGGCTGCGAAGGAGTTCCAGGAAATAGCCCCCACGTAGACCGTACCCTAAACCGACACAGGTGGACTGGTAGAGAATACCAAGGCGCTTGAGCGAACTATGTTGAAGGAACTCGGCAATTTACCTCCGTAACTTCGGAATAAGGAGGACCCTTTGTTGGGCAACCAGCAAAGGGTGGCACAGACCAGGGGGTGGCGACTGTTTAACAAAAACACAGGGCTCTGCGAACACGGAAGTGGACGTATAGGGTCTGACGCCTGCCCGGTGCCGGAAGGTTAAGAGGAGGGGTGCAAGCCTTGAATCGAAGCCCCGGTAAACGGCGGCCGTAACTATAACGGTCCTAAGGTAGCGAAATTCCTTGTCGGGTAAGTTCCGACCTGCACGAATGGCGTAACGACTTCCCCGCTGTCTCCAACATAGGCTCAGTGAAACTGAATTCCCCGTGAAGATGCGGGGTTCCTGCGGTCAGACGGAAAGACCCCGTGCACCTTTACTATAGCTTTGCAATGGCATTCGTGACTGCTTGTGTAGAATAGCTGGTAGACTTTGAAGCTCGGGCGCCAGCTCGGGTGGAGTCGAAAAGTGAAATACCAGCCTAGTGGTTATGGCTGTCTAACCGCGTCCCGTTATCCGGGGCCGGGACATTGCATGGTGGGTAGTTTGACTGGGGCGGTCGCCTCCCAAAGAGTAACGGAGGCGTGCGATGGTAGGCTCAGAGCGGTCGGAAATCGCTCGTTGAGTGCAATGGCATAAGCCTGCCTGACTGCGAGACTGACAAGTCGAGCAGAGTTGAAAGACGGTCATAGTGATCCGGTGGTCCCGCGTGGAAGGGCCATCGCTCAACGGATAAAAGGTACGCCGGGGATAACAGGCTGATGATGCCCAAGAGTCCATATCGACGGCATCGTTTGGCACCTCGATGTCGACTCATCACATCCTGGGGCTGGAGCAGGTCCCAAGGGTTTGGCTGTTCGCCAATTAAAGTGGTACGTGAGTTGGGTTCAAAACGTCGTGAGACAGTTTGGTCCCTATCTGTCGTGGGTGTAGGAGAATTGAGAGGATCTGTCCCTAGTACGAGAGGACCGGGATGGACGCACCTCTGGTGGAGCAGTTGTCGCGCCAGCGGCAGTGCTGCGTAGCTATGTGCGGACGGGATAATCGCTGAAGGCATCTAAGCGAGAAACCCACCTCGAAACGAGTTCTCCCTTGAGAGCCGTGGTAGACCACCACGTTGATAGGCCGGGTGTGTAAGCGCGGCAACGCGTTGAGCTTACCGGTACTAATCGCTCGATTGTCTTGATTGCTCTCATTTCCAATGCCCATCGCTTTCTCAAGGAAAGCGTGGCGCACACTGAAAATAGAAAAACCAACGCTTGTCGATCGAGCATCCCCGCTTTCGCGGGGATGCTCGATCCGCTCGCACTTGCTTCAAACGTCCTTGGCCGGCCTGGTGGTCTTAGCGGGGGGCCTGTACCCGATCCCATCTCGAACTCGGCCGTAAAACTCCCCAGCGCCGATGGTACTAAGTCTCAAGACTTGGAAGAGTAGGTCGCTGCCAGGCCTGCCAAGGACGCTTCTCCTCTTCACGATGTCTTTCAGAACAACGGCCGCCGGAAACGGCGGCCGTTTCGATTCCGGCCGCCCGCAAGGCGGCCGGAAAATTTGTGGAGCTGCCCTCCGCAAGTTTGAAACCGCCGCGGGCTCGCGCCTTGCGGCGGTTTTTTGCGTGCGAACCGGTAAGTCCGCACCGGGCATGACCTCCGTATTTCTACGGAGGTGATTACCGACGCATTGTCTCGGTTTGATTTACCCAACGCCAAGAATTGGCGCGTTAGCTGCCCGCTACTTATCTGAGGAGCATGCATTATGAGCAGTGGAATCGCGCACTTCTTGAAAGCGTCCATCGCGGTCGAGAAAGGCTTTCTCGCCGCCGGGCTGACCATAACTTTAGTGACGGCCGCTCAATCGGTCGGCATCGTTCTGAGCTGGCTGCGTTAGGCGTTCGGCGCGTCCGCTTGAGCCAAATCAATGCCGGCGTAAGCCGGCGGGATCATTTTTCCCTCGAGGAATGAAACCTCGATCAACTTGGGGTGGCCCGCACCCGGTTTGGATGACACCCGCCTAAGCTAATCCAGCCTGCCTCTCGAACTCCATAGGGCTCATATAGCCGATCGTCGAGTGCCGGCGTTTCGGATTGTAGAAGCGCTCGATGTAGTCGAACACGTCAGCCTTGGCCTCATCCCGTGATCGGTACATCTTGCGCGCCGTTCGTTCGGTCTTCAACGACGAGAAGAAGCTCTCCATCGCCGCATTGTCCCAGACGTTGCCCGAGCGGCTCATGGAACAGACGACGCCGTGATCTGCCATTAGCCGCTGGAACTGTTCGCTGCTGTATTGGCTGCCGCGATCGGAGTGATGCAGCAGCGCATCAGGCTTGCCCCGCCGCCAGATCGCCATCACCAGAGCATCGGTGACGAGCTGCGCGGTCATGGCGGTGTTCATCGACCAGCCGACGACACGCCGCGAGAACAGATCGACGACGGCCGCCACATAGAGCCAGCCTTCCGCCGTCCACACATAGGTGAAGTCGGCAATCCATTTGCGGTTGGGAGCGGGCGCTTGGAAGCTGCGATCGAGCACGTTGGGAGCGACGGCGGAAGCCTGCCGCTCACCCAGATCGGGCGGCAGGCGACGCCGTCGCGGACGCGCTCGCAGAGCCTGTAATCGCATCAATCGCTCGATCCGATGTAGTCCGCACGATACTCCGTCCGCCAGCAGGTCGTGCCACACGCGCCTGGCGCCGTAGGTCCGGTCGCTCGCGATGAAGCTGGCGCGAACCTTCGCGCCCAGTTCTTCATCGCTCCGGCTGCGATGGCTGCGTGGCCGTATCAGCCAGGCATAGAACCCGCCCCGCGAGACACCGAGCGCCCCGCACAACCAGTCCGCCGGCCAGATCCCTCGGTGCTTCGCAATGAAGGAGAACTTCACGTCGATTCCTTCGCGAAGTAGGCCGCGGCTTTTTTTAGGATGTCTCGTTCGGCCTTCAGCTTGGTCACCTCGCGCTTGAGACGCGCGATCTCTAGCTGCTCCGGCTTCATCTGGCCTTGCCCGGGGAACGCATGCTGCGGATCGTCCGCAAACGCCTTCACCCAGCTGCGCAGTTGCAACTCGTGAACGCTCAGGTCTTGCGACGCCTGCGCAAATGAGACGCCACGCTCCCTGACTAGCCGCACCGCCTCAAGCTTGAACTCTCGTGTAAACTTCCGCCTCTCCATGACGCACCTCCCGTTCCATTAAAACACCTAACTCGGTGTCTTCGGAACCGGGTGCAGGCCAGGGGGAGAAATCCCACGTCAAACTCACCGATGGAAAAAGGCCTGATTCTTTACTTCCGCCTTCTCATGGCGTGGACCTTCCTCTACGCCGCCTCGCATCAAGTGTTCGTGCCGAGCTTTACCGTGGTCGGCTTCCTCGCCCACCAAGACCTGGCATGACGTCTTCGTGGTGTTCACCACGCCGACCATGGCGCCGATCACCACCTTCCTGGTCGAATACGGCCACCTGCTGATCGGCCTGTCGCTGCTCACCGGCCTGATGGTGCGCCTCTCCGCCAGCTTCGGCGTGCTCTTGATGATCGTCTACTGGTTCGCGCATATGGACTGGCCGTTCATCGAGAACACCAACAACTTCGTCGTCGACTATCACCTGGTCTACGGCGGCGTGCTGGTCTACCTGGTCGTCAAGCGCGCGGGCCATGTCTTCGGCCTCGACGGCTGGGTCGAGAATTTCGAATTCTTCAAACAGCATCCCAGCCTCAAGCCGCTGGTTGCCTTACACTGATGACATCAAATGCCGAAGGCCCGGCAGTCAGCCGGGCCTTCAGGCTTTTCTGGAGCGCCGCGCGCTCCACAGCGCCGAGATGCGGCGGCGGAACGCTTTCGGCTTCTCGGCGAACAGCCTTCCGGCGAGCCGCGCCGCCGATTTCAGATGCGCGCCGCGGCGATCTTCGATCAAAGGCGTCAGACGCGAGCGCCAATGTGCCAGCGGCTGATGCGGCGCCGTGAAATTGGTCAGCATTGCGAGATCCTGGCAGGCGCCGAGCCGGTTGCGCAGGCGCTGCGCTTCCTCGGCCCAGACTTTGCCTAAGCGCGGCCATAGCGGCTCGATCAGATCCATTTGGTGGCGGTGCTCGACGACGCGCCGGCGCAGGTCGTGCAGGTGCTCGGCCTCCGCATTCGGCCAGTCGTCCGGCACCAGCTGGCGCGCGCGCCGGTAGGTGGAGATCAGCCCGTCGGCCACCGTATCGAAGTCGATTGCCTTGATCGGCCAGCGATCGAGCGAGAGCGTGGCGTAATCGAGATAGCGCGCAAGCTTGGCCCGCGTCTCATGCGTGAACCCCGTCTTCTCGGCGGCGTCGCGCATTTCGGTGAGCCGCGCGCGGATCGTCTCGGCCGAGGTGGCCGAAAACGGCACGTCGCTTTTGCGCAGGTCGTTGAGGGCGTCGAGTGCGGATTGGGCGTCGCGCGCGCCCGACAGGCTACGCATCAGTTCGCGGGCTTCCACGCGCATCTGGTCGGCCGGATCGCCAAGCGGGCGGGCGAGCAGCCGCAACAGGGCGCGCCAGCGCTTGAGCGCCTTGCGCACCTCATGCACGGCTTCCGGGTCGGCCAATTCGGGGTCGCTGAGCGCGCGGCGGGCATCGGCAATAATCGAACGCGCGGCGGCTGCCAGGCCGTCGCCGAAGCTGCCGTTTTGGCCGGTACCGCCCAACATGGCGGCCTTCTGCCGGCCTTCAATGACAGATTGATGAAAAGTTGCGCGTTGCACTCTTCCCATTACCCCATGCCATTGCTACATACCCCCCGGAACGCGCGGGCCTAGCCCCGCGCTTCGCATTTTGATGCGAAACTGCATAGTCAATGCCCCCGCGGATGCGGGGGTTAGATGTGAAGCTTATCGCGGGGTGGAGCAGCCCGGTAGCTCGTCAGGCTCATAACCTGAAGGTCGTAGGTTCAAATCCTACCCCCGCAACCATCATAAGCGCACGACTTGGGCCCGGCTCTTCCGCCGGGCCTAAGTCGTTTTTGGGCGAATGATGCCCCGCGAAACCGGCCCCGATCTGCGAGTCGCAGCACCGCGTGAGCGAATATCTGATGCCGCGTGGCGGACGGCATGTCATCACGCGCCGATTTCATAAATTCGGCCGTCAATGCCAAGAAACTGTTTGAAGACTTGAAATGACCCGCAGGTTTCCTGACCCGGCCCAAGTAATCAAGTAATAATGCCGCGGTGCGGGGCACGATTACGTGCGCTGCTGCATTGTTTACCACGCCAGCCATATTGAATTTACGCGGTCTTTATGGACATAATAATGCATGGTCGGCACTGGGCCTTCGGGCTCAGCCGAGCAGAAAAACTGAATAAAACGAAACTTCATGGGGAGGGATACCATGGCTATAGCAGCGGGAGCCTCCGCGCGCACTGGCGCATTCGCGTCGACGCGTTGGAGCTACCTTGTTATTTGCGTCATCTGCATGGTGATGATCGCAAATCTGCAATACGGATGGACGCTGTTCGTCAATCCGATCAACAAGGCGCATGGCTGGTCCATCGCCTCGATCCAAGTCGCATTCGCCATCTTCATCGCGCTCGAGACCTGGCTCACGCCGATCGAGGGCTGGATCGTCGACAATCTCGGCGCGCAGCGCGGTCCGAAGTTGATGGTCGGCTTCGGCGGCATCATGGTGGGGATCGGCTGGGTGATCAACGCTTACGCCACGTCGCTTGAGATGCTCTATCTCGGCGCCGTGATCGGTGGCATCGGTGGCGGCGCGGTCTACGCGACCAGCGTCGGCATGGCGGTGAAGTGGTTCCCGGATCGTCGCGGCCTCGCGGTCGGTCTGACCGCCGCGGGCTACGGCGCTGGCGCCGCGCTCACCGTGATCCCGATCCGCGCCGTGATCGACACCTACGGCTATGAAACCGCGTTTCTGTGGTTCGGCATCATTCAGGGTGGCGTAGTCTTCATCCTCGCATGGTTGTTGCGCGGTCCTGAGCCGGGCGAACTCGCCGCCGCTCCGCCGCCGAAGATTGCGGTGTCCGCCCGCAGCTACTCGCCGAAAGAAGTGCTGTCGTCGCCGGTGTTCTGGCTGCTCTACATCATGTTCGTCATGGTGTCGGCCAGCGGTCTGATGGCGACCGCGCAAATCGCGCCGATCGCGAAGGACTTCAATGTCGGCAACATCGTGCTCTTCGGCTCGGCGACGACCCTGACTGTCGCGCTCATCGTCGACAACGTCTGCAACGGCGGCGCGCGTCCGCTGTTCGGATGGGTCTCCGATAACATCGGCCGCGAATACACCATGGCGATTGCGTTCGGACTGGGCGCGGTGGCCTATTGGATGCTGGGCTCGCTCGGAACCCAGCCTTGGGCCTTCGTGCTGTTCGCCGCGCTGATCTTCCTCACTTGGGGCGAGATTTTCAGCCTGTTCCCGTCGACTTGCACGGACACGTTCGGGCCGAAATTTGCCACGGTGAACCTGAGCCTGCTCTACACCGCGAAGGGAACGTCTGCGTTCCTGGTGCCTGTCGCAAACATGATCAAGTCGTCGACCGGCAGCTGGCACATGGTGTTCGCCGTCACCGCGGCGATGAACATCGTGGTGGTGGCACTGGCGCTCTTCGTGCTCAAGCCGATCCGTGCCCGCGCGCTGGCTGGCAGCCGCTAACCGCAAATGATGATCCCCGTCCGTGCAAACGGACGGGGATTTTTCTTGATCGGCCGCGTACCTGAGCGTATTGCAGGTGCGCCCGCGCTTCTGGCATATTGTATACCAGCAAGCTGTAGACGAATTATGAGTAGCCGAGACCGCAGTTCCCGTAGCGTCCAGGTGCACGTTCGCGGCCCCGCCGTTCGCGAAGCAAGCGTGCCGTCGCCGTCTTTCGAGCCGATCGACGCAACGCCGAGCTTCAAGCACAAGGCCTATGCGGCGCTGAAGAACGCCATCGTGGCGATGGACATCTATCGCAGCCGCGACGATATCAGGCTCGACGAACGCAAGCTGGCGCAGGATTTCGGCATCAGCCGCACGCCGGTGCGCGAGGCCATGGCGCAGCTCGAGAGCGAAGGCTTCGTGCGCTCGGTTCCGCGCCGCGGCATCTACGTCGTGCGCAAGACCAAGCGCGAGGTGATCGAGATGATCACCGCCTGGGCGGCGCTCGAAAGCATGGCGGCGCGGCTGATCACCCAGAGCGCGAGCGACGCCGAAATCGCGGGGCTGCGCCGGATGTTCGCCACCTTCGAGAACGGCGAGTTGCGCGCCCATCTCGACGAATATTCGGACGTTAACATCGAATTCCATCAGGCCATCATCAAGCTCAGCCGCAACGCGGTGCTGATCGATCTCGCCGAAAACCTGTTCATGCACATGCGCATGATCCGGCGAAAGACCATCGGCGAGCAGGATCGCGCCGACCGCTCGATCCGCGACCACATGACCATTATCGAGGCGTTGGAGGCGCGGGCAACCGACCGCGCGGAGGAATTGGTGCGCGATCATGCGCTCGGCCTTGCCGAGCATGTCGCGCAATACGCCGACTATCTGGACTGAAAAGAACAACCGGGCGACGACGGAGGATTCCCATGGCCGAAGCTGCAGTGAAAGCAAAACCCGAGACGGCGACACCTGAAGCGGAGCGGGAGCTGACGGACGGGTTCAATCTCATCATCGATGCGCTCAAGCTCAATGGCCTCACCACCATCTACGGCGTGCCTGGCATCCCGATTACGGACTTCGGCCGCATGGCGCAGGCTGCGGGCATTCGCGTGTTGTCCTTCCGGCACGAACAGAACGCCGGCTACGCGGCCTCGATTGCCGGTTTCCTCACCAAGAAGCCGGGCATCTGTCTCACGGTTTCGGCGCCCGGCTTCCTCAACGGCCTGACCGCGCTCGCCCACGCCACGACCAATTGCTTCCCGATGATCCTGATGTCCGGCTCGTCCGAGCGCGAGATCGTCGACCTGCAGCAGGGCGACTACGAGGAAATGGATCAGCTCGCGATCGCCAAGCCGCTGTGCAAGGCGGCCTTCCGCGTGCTGCACGCGCAGGATATCGGCATCGGCTTGGCGCGCGCAATCCGCGCCGCGGTATCGGGCCGCCCGGGCGGCATCTATCTCGATCTGCCGGCCAAGCTGTTCGGCCAGGTGATGGACGCGGAGGAAGGCAAGAAGTCGCTCGTCAAGGTCATCGACCCGGCGCCGGCGCAGCTTCCGGCTCCCGAGGCGATCAAGCGCGCACTCGATGTGCTCAAGAGCGCCAAGCGCCCGCTGATCATCCTCGGCAAGGGCGCGGCCTACGCGCAGGCCGATGACGCGATTCGCGCGCTGGTCGAAAAGAGCGGCGTTCCCTTCCTGCCGATGAGCATGGGCAAGGGTCTGTTGCCCGACACCCATCCGCAGTGCGCGGGCGCGGCCCGCTCGACGGTGCTGAAGGATTCCGACGTCGTCATGCTGATCGGCGCCCGTCTCAACTGGCTGCTGTCGCACGGCAAGGGCAAAAACTGGGGCGAGCCGCACTCGAAGAAGTTCATCCAGATCGACATCGAGCCCAAGGAAATGGACTCGAACGTCGAGATCGTCGCGCCCGTGGTCGGCGATATCGGCTCCTGCGTTTCCGCGCTGCTGGAGGGCATGTGGTCGAAGTGGCCGGCGCCACCGGCCGACTGGCTCAATGCCGTCAAGACCAAGCGCGACGAGAACGTCGCCAAGATGGCGCCGCGGCTGATGAACAACAACGTGCCGATGGACTATCACGGCGCGCTCGGCGTCCTGCGTAGCGTCATCAAGGACCGGCCGGACGCCATCCTCGTCAACGAAGGCGCCAACACGCTCGATCTCGCGCGCGGCATCATCGACATGTATCAGCCGCGCAAGCGGCTCGACGTCGGCACCTGGGGCATCATGGGCATCGGCATGGGCTATGCCATCGCCGCGGCCATCGAAACCGGCAAGCCGGTGCTCGCGGTCGAAGGCGACTCGGCCTTCGGCTTCTCCGGCATGGAGGTGGAGACGATCTGCCGCTACAAGCTGCCGGTCTGCATCGTCATCTTCAACAATGACGGCATCTACCGCGGCACCGACGTCAATCCCGTCAGTTCGGATCCGGCGCCGACCGTGTTCGTGAAGGGCTCGCGCTACGACAAGATGATCGAGGCTTTCGGCGGTGTCGGCGTCAATGCGACGTCGCCGGATGAACTCAAGCGCGCGGTGAACGCCGCGATGGATAGCGGCAAGCCGACGCTCATCAACGCGGTGCTCGATCCGGCGGCCGGCAGCGAGAGCGGCCGCATCGGCAACCTCAACCCGCAGAGCAAGCTGAAGAAGAAATGAGGAGCGTCCCTGCGCGAGCGGGGCTGCTGAAGGTTTTAAGTGACGGACTCCCTAATGGGAGTGGGGCAAGACGAAAAATTGGAGGGAATGCACATGGCAAAGAAAAAGCAGAAGAAAGCAAAGTCGAAAGTGAAGGCCGCGGCCAAGAAGTCGGCCCGCAAGGTCGTGAAACTGGTTGCCAAAAAGGCGAACGGCAATGGCAGTCACCTGCCGAAGCCGAGCAACAAGCCGTACGGCCAGGCCGGCAAGGCGCTCGAGGGCGTGAAGATTCTCGACTTCACGCACGTGCAGTCGGGCCCGACCTGCACCCAGCTTCTCGCCTACATGGGCGCCGACGTGATCAAGGTCGAGCGCCCGGGCGCCGGAGATATCACGCGCGGGCAATTGCGCGATGTGCCCAATGCCGACAGCCTGTATTTCACCATGCTCAATGGCAGCAAGCGGTCGATCACCATCGACTCAAAACACCCCAAGGGCATGGAAATCCTCAACCGGCTGATCAAGACCTGCGACGTGCTAGTGGAGAACTTTGCTCCCGGCGCGCTCGACCGCATGGGCTTGACCTGGGAGTACGTGCATAAGACTAACCCGCGCATGATCGTGGCCTCGGTCAAGGGCTTCGGCCCCGGGCCATATGAGGACTGCAAGGTCTACGAGAACGTCGCGCAATGCGCCGGCGGCTCCGCCTCGACCACGGGCTTCCGCGAAGGTCCGCCATTGGTTACCGGCGCGCAGATAGGCGACAGCGGCACCGGGCTGCATCTCGCGCTCGGTATCGTCTCGGCGCTCTACCAGCGCATCCGCACCGGGCGTGGCCAGAAAGTGCTCTGCGCCATGCAGGACGGCGTGCTCAATCTCGCGCGGGTGAAATTGCGCGATCAACAGCGCCTCGCCCACGGGCCGCTTACCGAATACAGCCAGTACGGCGAGGGCGTTCCATTCGGTAAGGCGGTGCCGCGCGCCGGCAACGACTCTGGTGGCGGCCAGCCGGGCTGGATCGTTAAGTGCAAGGGCTGGGAGAATGATCCGGATGCCTATCTCTATTTCATCACCCAGGCGCCGGTGTGGAACGAGATCTGCGACGTGATCGGCGAGCCGACATGGAAGACCGATCCGGAATACGTAACGCCGAAGGCGCGCTTGCCTCGGCTCAAGCAGATCTTTGCCCGCATCGAGCAATTCACCATGACCATGACAAAATTCGAGGCCATGAACTTGTTCAACAAGCACGACATTCCGTGCGGGCCGATCCTGTCGATGAAGGAGATCGCCGAGGAGCAATCGCTGCGCGCCACCGGCACTATCGTCGAAGTCGACCATCCGACCCGCGGCAAGTATCTGACCGTCGGCAATCCGATCAAGCTGTCGGATTCGCCCGCCGACGTTCGACGCTCGCCGCTGCTCGGCGAGCACACCGACGAGATCCTCAAAGACGTGCTTGGCTTTAAGGCGGCGGAGATCGCCGAGATCAAGAATTCGGGTGCAATCAGCGCGCCGGAGAAGAAGGAAAAGGCGGCTTAGTCGGTCCGCTCGTCCCCGCGAAAGCGGGGATCGTGAATTTTGAGCGCTCCTGCCCGCATACGCGGGCATCAGCGCAGAGGGAGGTTGTTGCAATGCGTATTGTCGTTCACGGCCAACAGGCGTTCGGCAAGGCCGTGCTGGAAGCGCTGCTCAAGCGCGGCGAGAACGTGATCGCCGTCTACGTGGCGCCGGAGAAAGAAGGCGCCAAGGCCGACCCGCTCAAGGAAGCAGCATTGGCCGCGAAGCTCCCGGTCTATCAGCCGGCGTCCTACAAGGACCCGAAAGTCTGGGAAGAATTCAAGGCGCTCAAGCCCGACCTGCAGGTCATGGCCTTCGTCACGCTGTTCGTGCCGGAGGACTTCCTCAACATCCCGACGCACGGCTCGATCCAGTATCACCCCTCGCTGCTGCCGGCCTATCGCGGCGCGTCTGCGATCAACTGGCCGATCATCAAGGGCGAGAAGGAAACCGGCCTGTCGATCTTCTGGCCCGACAACGGCCTCGATACCGGCGACGTCCTCATCCAGAAAAAGACGCCGATCTCCCGCACCGACACGCTCGGCACCGTTTACTTCGACCGCCTGTTCCCGATGGGCGTCGACGCCATGCTCGAATCCGTCGATCTGGTGAAGGCTGGCAAGGCGCCGCGCATCAAGCAGGACGAGTCGAAGGCGACCTATGAAGGCCGCTGCGGCGCCGGCAATGCCAAAATCGATTGGGGCAAGCCGTGGGAGCAGATCGACCGCCTGATCCGCGGCTGCAATCCGGCGCCCGGCGCCTGGACGACCTTGAACGGCGCCACGCTGAAAATTTTCGACGCCAAGCCGCTGCCGGCCAAGGATCCGAAGGGCATCGCCGGCAAGCTCGGCGAAGTCGCTGCGGTCGAGGCCGACGGCATTACGGTCGTCTGCGCCGACGGCCGCTTCAAGATCACCCGCCTCCAGCCCGCCGACGGCAAGAAAATTGACGCCGGCGAATGGGCGAAGTCCGCCAATCTCGCCAAAGGCGCCATTTTCACCTGACGTCCCTCATCGCAATCGCCGGCTCACCATCGATTTGAACGGAAAAATCGCATGCCCGCCTCGCAGCACCAAAATCCGAAGTCCGACATCGAAATTTCGCAGGCCGCCAAGAAGCGGCCGATCATGGATATCGCCAAGGAAAGGCTCGGCATCGCGCCGGAAAATCTCGATCCTTACGGCCACTACAAGGCCAAGGTGTCGATGGATTACATCAAGTCGCTGCAATCGAAGAAGAACGGCAAGCTGATCCTGGTGACCGCGATCACGCCGACGCCGGCGGGCGAAGGCAAGACCACCACGACGGTCGGCCTCACCGACGCGCTCAACTTCATCGGCAAGAAGGCGATGCTGTGCCTGCGCGAACCGTCGCTCGGGCCCTCGTTCGGCATGAAGGGCGGCGCCGCCGGCGGCGGCTATGCCCAGGTGGTGCCGATGGAGGACATCAATCTGCATTTCACGGGAGATTTTCACGCCATCACCTCGGCGCATAACCTGCTCTCGGCGCTGATCGATAATCACATCTATTGGGGCAATGCGCTCGGCATCGACAGCCGCCGCGTGGTCTGGCGCCGCGTCATGGACATGAACGACCGCGCGCTGCGCGAGATCGTCTGCTCGCTCGGCGGCGTCGCCAACGGCTATCCGCGCGAAGCCGGCTTCGACATCACCGTCGCTTCGGAGGTGATGGCGATCTTCTGCCTGGCCAAGAACCTCGACGATCTGAAGGAACGGCTCGGCAACATCATCGTGGCCTATACCCGCGATCGCAAGCCGATGCGTGCGCGCGACCTCAAGGGGCACGGCGCCATGACCGTGCTGCTCAAGGAGGCGCTGTCGCCCAATCTGGTGCAGACGCTGGAAGGCACGCCCGCCTTCATCCATGGCGGGCCGTTCGCCAACATAGCGCATGGCTGTAACTCCGTGCTCGCCACCACCACCGCGCTCAAGCTCACCGATTACGTGGTGACGGAAGCCGGCTTCGGCGCCGATCTCGGCGGCGAAAAATTCATCGACATCAAGTGCCGCAAGGCCGGCCTGGCGCCCGATTGCGTGGTGCTGGTCGCCACCATCCGCGCGCTCAAGATGCACGGCGGCGTCAAGAAAGAGGACCTCAAGAAGGAAGACCTCAAGGCGCTGGAAGTCGGCATGGCCAACCTGCAGCGCCACGTCGAGAACGTGAAGAAATTCGGCATCCAGCCGGTGATCTCGATCAACCGCTTCTCGGCCGACACGCCGGCGGAGATCGATCTGGTGAAGAACGCCTGCGCCAAGCTCGGGGTCGAGGCGATCATGGCCGACCACTGGGCGATGGGCGGCGAAGGCGCCGCCGACGTCGCCAAGGCGGTGGTGAAGATCTGCGACAGCGGGGCGAGCAAGCTCAAGCTGCTCTATCCCGACGACATGCCACTCTTCAACAAGATCGAGACCATCGCCAAGGAAATCTACCGCGCCAAGGCTGTCACCGCCGACAAGGCGGTCAAGGATCAGCTGAAAGCTTGGGAGGAAATGGGCTACGGCAAGCTGCCGATCTGCGTCGCCAAGACCCAGTACAGCTTCTCCACCAACGCCGATACCAAGGGCGCGCCCACCGATCACACGATCAATGTGCGCGAGGTGCGGCTCTCCGCCGGCGCCGAGTTCGTGGTGGCGGTCTGCGGCGAGATCATGACGATGCCGGGCCTGCCCAAGGTGCCGGCGGCGGACGTAATCGACATCAACGCGCAAGGCCAGATCGTCGGGCTGTTCTGATTTTTCAAATAGGGAGTCATGCGATGATCAAGTTCTATTACAGCGGCGCGCCCAATCCGATGAAGGTCGCGCTCATGCTGGAGGAATGCGGCCTGCCGTACGAGCCGGTGCCGGTCGACACCCGCAAGGGCGAGCAGCACACGCCGCAATACCTGGCGATCAATCCGAACGGCAAGGTGCCGGCGATCGTCGACGGCGACGCGGTCGTGTTCGACTCCAACGCCATCCTGCTCTACCTCGCCGAGAAGAGCGGCAAGTTCCTGCCGCCGAAGGGCGACAAGCCGCGCGGCGAACTGCTGTCGTGGCTGATGTTCGTCGCCTCCGGCGTCGGCCCCTTCTCCGGCCAGTCGGTGCATTTCCGCAATTACGCGCCGGAGAAGATCGAATACGCCATCAACCGCTACATGTACGAGACGCAGCGCCACTACGCCATTCTCAACGACCGTCTCGGCAAGCACAAATACATGGTCGCCGACGCCTACGGCATCGTCGACATGGCGGTGTGGGGCTGGGCCAGGCTGATCCCGGCGGCGCTCGGCGAAGCGCATTGGGCCAAGTTCCCCAACCTGAAGCGGCTGGTCGACGAAATCTCCGCTCGCCCCGCGGCCGCGCGCGCCAACGCCATGAAGGACAAGCACAAGTTCAAGACCGAGTTCGACGAGGAAGCGCGCAAGGCCATGTTCAAGCACATGGACGTCAAGGTCGCCTGACACGCCGATATCACCGAATATTTGAAAACGGGCGGCGCGGCCGCCCGTTTTTATTTTGCGCTACCGGATTGGCTAAAATTTTTCCGATTTTTTTCGAGCCCGGAACAACGGCCTTTTTGGAACTTTACGCTACGGTGGCGTCGCGTTCATCCCGTATGAACAGAGTGCGATTGTCATGCCCAATACGTCCCTCGCCAGCGCCGCAGAAACCCACTCCCTGATCGACGAGCTCGTCGGCACGGCCGCCATCGGCGACGTGCAGCAACGCTTGCGCGTTTTGCAGCGCGTCACCGACCTTTTCCTGGCCGGCTCGCGCAGCTTCTCCAGCCATCACGTCGCGTTGTTCGACGACGTTTTGCAGCGGCTCGCCGCCGATATCGAGGTCAAGGCGCGCGTAAGGCTGGCGCAGCAGCTCGCCGCCGTTGATGGCGCGCCGCCCAAGCTCATGCGTTCGCTCGCCTTCGACGACGAGATCGAGGTGGCCCGCCCGGTGCTCGTCCATTCGCAGCACCTGAGCGATGCCGACCTGGTCGAAAATGCCAGCACCAAGAGCCAGGACCATCTCCTCGCCATCGCGCAGCGGCTCAAGCTGAGCGAGTCCGTCACCGACGTCCTGGTCGAGCGCGGCAACGATCGTGTCGTGCGCAAGGTGGTGAAAAACTCCGGCGCCCGCTTTTCGCTCGCCGGCTACGGCAAGCTCACGATCCGCGCCCGCCGCGACCGCAGTCTGACGCTGCTCCTCGGCCAGCGCAGCGATATTCCGCGTCATTACTTTCTCAAGCTGCTGGAGACTGCGTCGGCCGAGGTGCGGGCAAAGCTCGAGGCCGCAAATCCGCAGGCGGCTGCCGTGATCCGCGACGCCGTCGACGACGTCGCCACTGCGCTGCAACGCGAAGCGCGCGAAACCTCCAGCGAATATTCTGCTGCCGCGCGCACGGCGGCGCGGCGATTCCGGCGTTATCAGGTCAGCGAAGCCAACGTGCACGCGCACGCGCACGGGCAGGAATTCGAACGCACCGTGGTCGCGCTGGCGAAACTCGGTCATTTCCCGATCGATCTGGTCGAGCGCGCCTTGCTCGACGAGGGCGAGAACATGATCCTCATTCTCGCGCGCGCCGCTGACTGCTCATGGAGCACGGTCAGGGAGCTGTTGCAGATGTACGCCGCCAAGCGCCGCATGTGGCCGGACGATGTCACCCGCGCGTTTGAACGCTATAAGAAGCTCAGTCAGGCGACCGCGCGCAGCGTCGTCGATTTCCACACGCGGCGCGTGAAGTTGCGGGCGCAAGAACACGGCGCGCCCGCGTACGCGGACGCTCCTTTGGCCCCGATGCCGGCTTAGCCCGCTCGCAAAAAAAATCGGGCGCCGCATCCTTAAAGGAAGCGGCGCCCGTTCGATTTAATGAAGCCTACTGGAACAGCTTCATCGCGTTGGCGATGGTCTGGATCACGCCCCAGGCCAGCGGAATGCCGACAAAGCCCCAGGCGAGCATCACCTTGAGCGTCATCGATGAGTCTTGCGCTGCTTGCTTAGCCATTTTTCGTTCCTCCCTTTTTACGCGCCGGCCGGTTCGCCCGCGGCGGCAACTGCCGCCTGCGCGCGCTCGGCCTCGTGATCAGGCTTCATGTGGAAGCGGTGATGCACCGCTTTGACCAGGAAGTTGCAGATGAAGCCGACCACCAGCAGCCCGGCCATGATGTACATGGTGGTGTTGTAGGCCTGCGCCTTCGGCACGCCGTGGTCGATCTGGTACTCGCGGATGTAGTTCACCAGCACCGGACCGAAGATGCCGGCGGCCGACCATGCGGTCAGCAGCCAGCCGTGGATGGCGCCGACGTAGCGCGTGCCGAACATGTCCTTGAGATAGGCTGGCACGGTGGCGAAGCCGCCGCCGTACATCGAGATGATGACCAGGAAGCATAGCACGAACAGCGCCACGCTGCCGATCGAGCCCGTCCAGGGCACCGTCGCATAGAGCACCGTTCCGATCACGAAGAAGCAGAAGTAGGTGTTCTTGCGGCCGATGAAGTCGGAGGTCGACGCCCAGAAGAAACGGCCCGCCATGTTGAACAGGCTCATCAGCCCGACGAAGCCCGCCGCGGCGACCGCCGAGACGTGGCCGGGGAACATTTCCTGGCTCATGGCGGACGCTTGGCCGATCACGCCGATGCCGGCGGTCACGTTCAGGCACAGCACCCACCAGATCAGCCAGAACTGCGGCGTCTTCAACGCGTCATAGACGAACACGTCGTTCTTGGTGATGAGTTTCTGCGCAACCTTCGGCGGCGTGTAGCCTTCCGGCTTCCAGCCCGGCGCGGGGATGCGCACGATCATGGCGCCGACCATCATGAAGGCGAAGTAGATGACGCCGAGCGCGATGAAGGCTTCCGCCACGCCGACATGGGTCGGCGTCGAGAATCGCGACATCAGCCACACCGACAGCGGGGAGGCGATGAAGGCGCCGCCGCCGAAGCCCATGATGGCCATGCCGGTCGCCATGCCGGGACGGTCGGGGAACCATTTGATCAGCGTCGAGACCGGCGAGATGTAGCCGATGCCGAGGCCGCAGCCGCCGAGCACGCCATAGCCGAGATAGATCAGCCAAAGATTGTGGGCATAGGTGCCGGCTGCCGAGATCAGGAAGCCGCCGCCCCAGCACAGGCCGGCGGTGAACATCGCACGGCGCGGCCCGCCTTCCTCCACCCAGCGTCCGAACACCGCGGCCGAAAGACCGAGGAACACGATCGCGATGGAGAAGATCCAGCCGAGATCGGTGAGCTTCCAATCGTCCGGCGTCGATTGCGAAATGCCGAGCAGCTTGGTCATCGGCAGATTGAACACGCTGAACGCGTAGGCCTGGCCGATGCAGAGATGCACGCAAAGCGCGGCCGGCGGCACCATCCACCGGCTGAACCCTGGTCCGGCAATCGTGTGATTGCGATCGAGGAATGAGAACATCGTAGCGATCCTCCCTGATATCGTTTTTTTGTTCGACAGACCGCGGATGAAGCCCCCGAGCCTGCTGATTCACAGACTGCGGATGACAGTTCGATTAATCAATAAAAGCTTTGCTATCGCCCGATAGGGATTTCAAATTTCGCAATAGCGAGCAGCTATGGATGATTCAGTACATTGCGCAGGATTAATTCTTTCTCAGACGCATGGGCGAGCGCCCAATGCGACTAAAGGCGAATGCGCGATGGGCATCAATCCGACAGCAGCGGCGCGATGCGGCGCGCTTCGGCGACCAGCGCGGCGGTCAACGGCGTCATCGGCTCGCGCGCCGGCGCCACCAATCCAATCGTGTGCGTGGCTTCCGGCTCGACGATCGGGATTGCACGCAGCACATCGGTGAGCCGCAGTGTCGCCGCTAGCCGCGCCGGCATCACGCTCGCCCAGCGGCCGGTGCGCACATGCGAGTATAACAGGATCATGGAATCCGACTCGAGTGTGATATTCGGCTCGGTGCCGGTATCGCGCAGCAGCCGCTCGATGATGCGGCGGTTCTGCATGTCCGGCGTCAGCAAGCAGAGCGGCACCTTGGCGGCCTCCGCCCAGGTGACTTGATCGCGGTCGCCGAGCGGCGCATCGGCGGCGACCAGCAGCCGATAGCGCTCGCGGTAGAGCGGCACGGCGGTGACGCGTCCGAGCGGCTCGTTGTCGAGATAGGTGAGGCCGGCGTCGATCTCGAGATTTTCCAGCTGCGTCAGCGTTTCGATCGAGGTGCGCGACAAGATGGTGAATTGCACGTCGGGATGACGCGCGCGATAGGGTGTGGTCAGCGTCTCCACCATGGCCAGCGCAGTCGGGATGGCGGCGATTGTAAGCCGACCGGACAGGCCGTGCTTGAGCGAATGGACTTCCTGCCGCATGGCGCGGGCGTCGCCGACGATGCGGCGCGCCCAATCGAGCACCCGGTCGCCCTCGGCCGTAAAGCCTTGGAAACGGGAGCCACGGTTGACCAGCAAAACGCCGAAGGACTCCTCGAGCTGCTTCACGCCGGCCGACAGCGTCGGCTGGGTGACGCCGCAGGCCTCAGCAGCGCGGCCAAAATGCTTCTCACGGGAGAGGGCGAGCAGAAATTCGAGACGATCGATCACGCAGCACCTTGCAACCGGGTAATGGGTAAAATACAGGTCTTGAGGCGCTTTTGATAGAAAAATCCTATGAACCGATTAAGGGCGAGGGCTTGCATATAAAGCCCGAAAAGCGCGTCACTAGCGCCAAGAAAGAGCGAAAAATGAGCGTTTCCGAACAAACTCAAGCCCGCCCAGGCCCGGGCAAAGGCGGCCGCCGCAAGGGCCCGCGTACGCCCAAGGGCCGCCAGGTCGATCCGGTCGCCTTGGAGGAAGTGCAGGCACTACTCACCGACCGCTCGCGCAAGCGCGATCTACTGATCGAGCACCTGCATCTGATCCAGGACCACTACGGCTATCTGTCCGCGCCGCATCTCGCAGCCCTTGCCGCCGAAATGAAGCTCGCGCTCACCGAGGTCTACGAGGTCGCCACCTTCTATTCGCATTTCGACGTGGTGAAGGACGGCGTGCCGCCGCCGGCGGTTACCGTGCGCGTCTGCGACTCGCTCTCCTGCGCGATGGCCGGCGCGGAGAAATTGCTCAAGGAACTTCCGGGCAAGCTCGGGAAAGACGTGCGCATCGTGCGCGCGCCCTGCATGGGCGCCTGCGACCGCGCGCCGGTCGCCGCCGTGCATCACGTGCAGACCTTCAAGGCAACGACCGAAGGCGTCGCGGCCGCGGTGAAGCAGAACCAGCATGCGCATGCCTGGAAGCCGGCCGCCGATTTCGCCGCCTATCAGAAGAGTGGCGGCTACGCGCTGCTCAAGGATTGCCTCTCCGGCAAGCGCACGCGCGACGAGCTGATCAAGCTCGTCAGCGACGCCGGCCTGCGCGGTCTCGGCGGCGCTGGCTTCCCGACCGGCCGCAAGTGGCAATTGGTGCGCGCCGAGCCCGCGCCGCGCTTGTTCGCCGTCAACGGCGACGAGGGCGAGCCCGGCACCTTTAAGGATCGCTATTATCTCGAACGCGATCCGCACCGCTTCATCGAAGGCATGCTGATCGCCGCCTGGGTGGTCGAAGCGCCGGAGACGTATTTCTACATCCGCGACGAATATCCGGAACTGCGGCTGATGATCGCGCAGGAATTCAAGAAGATCGAAGACGCCGGCCTGTCGCCGCACACCAAGCTGCATCTGCGCCGCGGCGCCGGCGCTTATATTTGCGGCGAAGAATCGGCGATGATCGAGTCGATCGAAGGCAAGCGCGGCCTGCCGCGCCATCGTCCGCCTTACGTCGCGCAGGTCGGATTGTTCGGCCGCCCGACGCTGGAGCAGAACGTCGAGACGCTGTTCTGGATCCGCGACATTGTGGAGAAAGGCGCGGCCTGGATGACCAGCCAGGGCCGCAAGGAGCGCAAAGGCTTCCGCAGCTTCTCGGTGTCGGGCCGCGTGAAAAAGCCGGGCGTTGTGCTGGCGCCCGCCGGCGTCACCGCGCGCGAACTGATCGAGGAATTCTGCGGCGGCATGGCCGACGGCCAGACCTTCAAGGGCTATCTGCCCGGCGGCGCCTCCGGCGGCATCTTGCCGGCGTCGATGGCCGACGAGCCAATGGACTTCGGAACTCTGGAAAAATTCGGCTGCTTTGTGGGGTCGCACGCGGTTGTCATCCTATCCGACAAGGACGATATGAAGGCTGTCGCGCTCAACCTGATAAAGTTCTTCGAGGACGAGAGCTGCGGCCAGTGCACGCCCTGCCGGGCCGGTACCGAGAAGGCGGTCAGGCTGATGGCGCAGGGCCCGTGGGACGCCGCGCTGCTGACCGAGCTCTCGACCGCCATGCGTGACGCTTCGATCTGCGGCCTCGGCCAGGCGGCGCCCAATCCATTGTTGTGCGTGCTAAAGTATTTTCCGGACGAATTGAAAAAGCCGCTGGGAACCTGGTGACGAAAGGCTAAGAGCGATGGCTAAGGGTAGCGGCGCAGCGAAGACGGTGAAATTCACGCTCGACGGTCGTGAGGTCGAGGCGCGCGAAGGCGAGACCATCTGGCAGGTTGCCAAGCGCGAAGGCGTCGACATCCCGCATCTGTGCTATTCGCCCGAGCCCGGCTACCGCGCCGACGGCAACTGCCGCGCCTGCATGGTCGAGATCGAAGGCGAGCGCGTGCTGGCGGCGAGCTGCATCCGCAAGCCGGCCGAAGGCATGAAGGTGAAAGCCGCCTCCGACCGCGCCAAGACCGCGCGGCAGATGGTGTTCGAACTTTTGATTTCCGACCAGCCCGAGCGCGAGACCGCGCACGATCCGCAATCGAAATTCTGGGCCTGGGCCGACCGCATGAATATCGGCACCAGCCGCTTCCCGGCGCACGGCGCACATTCGCCCGACCGCAGCCACGTGGCCATGGCGGTCAATCTCGACGCCTGCATCCAGTGCAATCTCTGCGTCCGCGCCTGCCGCGAAGTGCAGGTCAACGACGTCATCGGCATGGCCGGCCGCGGCCACGGCGAGAAGATCGTGTTCGACTTCGACGACCCGATGGGCGCCTCCACCTGCGTCGCCTGCGGCGAATGCGTGCAGGCCTGTCCGACCGGCGCGCTGATGCCGGCGACGATGGTTGACGAGAAAAACGTCTACAAAGGCAAGCCCGACCGCGAGGTGCACAGCGTCTGCCCTTATTGCGGCGTCGGCTGCCAGCTCACCTACCAGATCAAGGACGACAAGATCGTCGCCGTCACCGGCAAGAACGGCCCGGCCAACCAGCAGCGGCTGTGCGTGAAGGGCCGCTTCGGCTTCGATTACGTCAGCAATCCGCAACGGCTGCTGAAGCCGATGATCCGCAAAGACGGGGTGCCGAAAGTCCCGCACGAGTTCATCGACCCATCCAACCCGTGGACGCATTTCCGCGAAGCCACTTGGGCCGAAGCGCTCGACCGCGCCGCCGGCGGCCTCAAGAAAATCCGCGACCGCGACGGGCCGAAGGCGCTGGCCGGGTTCGGCTCGGCCAAGGGCTCGAACGAAGAGGCTTATCTATTCCAGAAGCTGGTGCGCACCGGCTTCGGCACCAATAACGTCGACCACTGCACGCGGCTCTGCCACGCCTCCTCGGTGGCGGCGCTGCTGGAAGGCGTCGGCTCCGCCGCCGTGACCGCGACCTTCAACGAGTGCAAAAACTCCGACCTCATCATCGTCATCGGCGCCAACCCGACCGAGAACCACCCGGTCGCCGCCACCTTCTTCAAGCAGGCGGCCAAGCGCGGCGCCAAGCTGGTGGTGATGGACCCGCGCGGGCAGGCCTTAAAACGCCACGCCTGGCGCATGATGCAGTTCAAGAACGGCGCCGACGTGGCCATGCTCAACGCCATGCTCAACGTCATCGTCGAGGAAAAACTCTACGACCAGCAATACATCCAGACCTACGTCGAAGGCTTCGAGGCCTGGAAGGAAAACATCAAGGACTTCACGCCGGAGGAGATGGCGCCGATCTGCGGCATCCCCGCCGACACGCTGCGTGAGGTTGCGCGTGCCTATGCGCGCGCCGAAAGCGCCATCATCTTCTGGGGCATGGGCGTGTCGCAACACACGCACGGCACCGACAACGCGCGCTGTCTGATCGCGCTGTCGCTGATCACCGGCCAGATCGGCCGCCCCGGCACCGGCCTGCATCCGCTGCGCGGCCAGAACAACGTGCAGGGCGCTTCCGACGCCGGGCTCATCCCGATGTTCTTCCCCGACTACAAGTCGGTGGAGAACCCGGACATCCGCGCGCAATACGAAAAGGCTTGGGGCGTGAAGCTCGATCCCAAGCGCGGCAAGACCGTGGTCGAGATCATGGACGCGGTGCACGCCGACGAGATCAAGGGCATGTACATCGAGGGCGAGAACCCGGCGATGTCGGACCCCGACTTGAACCACGCGCGCCAGGCGCTGGCGCATCTCGAGCATCTCGTGGTGCAGGACCTCTTCCTCACCGAGACGGCGGTTTACGCCGACGTCGTCCTGCCGGCCTCCGGCTGGCCGGAAAAGGTCGGCACCGTCACCAACACCAACCGGCAAGTGCAGATGGGCCGTCAGGCGCTGCCGCTGCCGGGCGACACCCGGCACGACATCTGGATCATCACCGAGATCGCCAACCGCATGGGCTGCGGCTGGAACTACAAGAATGTCGGCGAGGTGTTCACCGAGATGGCCTCGATGATGCCGGCGCTCGCCAACATCACCTGGGAGCGCGTCGAGCGCGAGGACGCCGTCACCTATCCGGTCGACGGTCCCGACGTGCCCGGCCGCGACGTCGTGTTCGAAGACGGCTTCCCGCGCCCGGGCGGCTTCGCCAAGCTGGTCGCCACCAAGCTGCAGCCGCCCGACGAGGTGCCGGACGAGGAGTACCCGTTCATCCTCACCACCGGCCGTCAGCTCGAGCATTGGCACACCGGCTCGATGACGCGGCGCGCCACCGTGCTCGACGCCATCGAGCCGTCCGCGATCGCGGCGGTGTCGCGCGGCACCATCCAAAAGCTCGGCATCAAGCCCGGCGACATGCTGCGCGTCGTCACGCGCCGCGGCGAGGTTGAACTGGCAGCACGACAAGACGACGCCATCCCGGATGGCGTCGTGTTCGTCCCCTTTGCTTACGTGGAGGCGGCGGCCAATCTGCTCACCAATCCGAAGCTCGATCCGTTCGGCAAGATCCCGGAATTCAAATTCTGCGCCGCGCGTGTGGAGGCGGCGGAGCGTCAACAGGCGGCGGAGTAAGCGGCGCTCGCCGGCGGGGATCGCGCCGCGACCGCTCTACTGCGTGTCGGACAAGCGTTGCTTGGCGATGCGTTCAACGAGCTGGACGATATCGCGCCGCAGCCCTGAATCCGAAATCGCTGAAAATGCGGTCGCCAATCGAAATGCTTGCGGCTCGCCGATCAGCATCGCAGGAGATGCGTCGGCATTTTTGTTCGATCGATTGCTTTCAATGCCATCGAACAGTCGCGCCAAAGAAACATCGAGCGCCTTGGAGATCATGTTGAGGCGGCTGGCGCCGACGCGGTTCGTCCCTTTTTCGTACTTTTGCACCTGCTGAAAAGTGACGCCGATCCGGTTGCCAAGCTCCGTCTGAGATATGCCTCTTGCGATCCGGTTAAGCCGGATATTGCGGCCGACGGCGACATCGACGGGATTTGACCTTTTAACCATAGTTGGGTGCCCTAACGAAAGAGACCCTAACTAGCAGATAAGGCAAACCCGGCCAAGCTTACGAATACTTGAACAATTTACTATTCGGCCGTTCGTACGAATTTTGCAGAAGCACCGCTATTGCCGTGCGCAAATGGGCCGCGCTCTCTTCGTCGTACTCGGCAACCTCGTCGACGGCATATTGGAGATATTCGATCAGGGCTTGACGGTTGGCGAACCGGTCCGGACGCTCGGAAACATCGGTCATTTCATTTCCTTTTTTTATTTGACGTGCGGTGGGGGCCGTTGCTCCGGCGCTAGGCGCTGGCGGCATATTGTGGCAAGGCCGGCTTGGTGATGCCGCGCCGGATCAAGACCGGGTCTTCGATATTGTAGCGGGCGCGAATGCGCCCAAGCGTTTCCTGGTCGACCGACACGTAGTTCGCGACCAGCCACTGGCCGTCGTGCAGTTCCGGGAAACCGAGCGGCGAGACTTTCCAGCCCCATTCGTAGGTGTGTTTGAGCCACCAAGCTTCGCAGACGAAAGTAAAACCGCGCGCTTCTTCATCGAGAAGAAATTCGAAAACACCGCACATCAGCGGGCCGGTGCCGGTCCCGCCGGTTCGCGGATCGCGGCGCTTGGAGACGGAAAAAAACCGCGTCCATTCGAAAATGTCCGGCTCGCGCGGCAGTCCCTTGGGCGTGGCCAGCGACGGAAAGACCTCGCTCAGAAGATGCGGTCTTAACGTTGGAATAAATCGTGAGCCGCCGGTCACGCGATCGTTTTCGATCGCTAACAGATAGATCGCGTCGTCGTTATCGAATTGATCGTATTCGCCGCCGTTGCGGACCTGCAGAGCCTTCCACTTCTCCCTGACGACATAGATGTCGTGGCGAATGCGGTGGTGCGCGATCATCTCCTCTTCATAGAGGTGGCGGTTCTCGGCCGTGACCACGTGAATCATTTTCCGTCGCTCCGTTAAACTAGTCGGAGCTAACGGGATTTGCGGTCGCCTGGCGACTGTATGTTCTTACAGTTGATTAAAGCCGGATCTCGCGCCTCAGTAAGGCGCTCGCCGTCGCTTGTGCACGGGTGACGGCGTTGAGCTTTTTCATGGCGCTGTCGATGCGTTTGACCACCGCACTCTCGCTGACGCCGAGAATGATGCCGATTTCGCCGGACGTCTTGCCCATCGCGACCCAGGTCATCGCTTCGCGTTCGGGCGCCGTCAGTTTTTTCGGAACTTCAAACTGCGCCTTGGCGACCAAGGACATGGTTTTCGCATGCGCATAAAGACCGATGAGGGTTATCGCGCGTTTGGCGAGCGGGTCGAAGTCCGGTTGCTCTCCCGCCATGGAAACGGTGTCGATGACATCGTCGGGCTGGAAGATCGGGATGGAGAAACCCTGACGCAAGCCGACGTCCGAAGCCGCCCCCATGACAAGCGTGGAGCGCGGGTTTTTTGTCTTGTCGACCCGGGCGTCTTTCCATTCGAAGGCGTCGAACGTGCGCCGGCAATGCGCCGCGATCGGGTCGTCCTTGTAAAAATTCTGCTCGGTGTAGTGCTCGTTGAAGCGGTTGGGCCAGCCGTCGAGGAAGGTGAGCCGGTCCGAGCCTGCGTTTGCTTCCGGGGTTTGGGTGATCAGAAAGCCGGTATAGCCGAATTGGCCGAGCGTCTTGCTCATGTGCGCGACGACCTCGTCCGGCGTCTTGAGCGCCTCGAGCCGCTCGACGGCCTCGAATGCCAAAGTCGAATAGTTCGCCAGCGTGCCGGGCATCGCGATCAATCCCCAGTTGCAAATTTTACCGCGACTTTGCCGAAAGCGAAAGCGCCGCATTGTTTGCGCGCGCACTAAAAAAGGCGGTGGGACATGGACTTACGTTGGCCGACATCGGAAGCCGGACTCAAACGCGCCCAAAGCGAGCGAAAACGCCTGGCCTTCGAACGCGCAAAACGCGCGCCCTTCTACAAGGGCAAGCTCGACGGCATCGACGCCGACCGGCTCGATGACCCGGCGGTTTGGGCCAAAATTCCTATCACAACCAAGGACGATCTGCGCCAAATCCCGCCGAAGGAGTTTCACGAGCAATTCTGTATTGCGCCCCCGACCGCCGCCGTCGAATATTGGCGGTCCGGCGGCTCGACCGGCCGCCCGCTGTTTTACCCGCGGTCGGCGTCCGACAGCGAGAACTCCTTGCTCTGCTTCCGCCGCGGCTTCGCGGTCGCCGGCGCGACCGCCGACGACCTCGCGCAGATCTCGTTTCCGCTCGGCGTGCACCCGGTCGCCCATTTGTACGCCCGCGCCGCGACCCAATGCGGCATCGGCGCCATTTGGTGCGGCGGCGGCACCAACACGCCGTCGGACGTTCAGCTGCAAATCATCGACGAACTGCGGCCGACCGTCTGGACCGGCATGGCGAGCTACGGCCTGCACCTTGCCAACCTTGCCGAATCGAAGGGCTTCGATCTCGCCGGCAGCTCCGTGAAAACGATCATCGTCGCGGCCGAGCCGTTGTCGAAGGCCAAGCGCCAGAAGCTCGAGCGCATGTGGGGCGCCGAGGTCTACGATCAGTTCGGCATGAGCGAAGGTGCGCTGATGGCCTGCGAAGGCACCGACGGCGCCGGCATGCACATCTGGTCCGACCTGTTCTACTGCGAGGTCGTCGATGAAAACACCGGCGAGCCGCTGCCCGACGGGCTGGTTGGAACGCTGGCGCAGACGCCGCTGTGGAACAATGAGATGACGCCCTTCCTGCGCTGGAATTCGGGCGACCTGGTCAGCATGAAGCGTCCGCAAGGAACGAGCGCGTCGCCCTGGTCGCTATTCCCGATCCTGTCGCACGAGCGCCGCACCGTCGGCTTCTTCAAGGTGCGCGGCACCAACATCAATCATCCCGAACTCGAGGACCTCATCTTCTACGAACCGCGCATCAGCGAGTTCAGGGCGGAGGTCTACAACGACGAGCGCGGTCTCGACGTGTTGCATCTGCTCATCGAAACCAAGCGCGGCGTGCCGCCGGACGAGGCCAACGCGGTGGTCGCCGGCCTGGTGTCGAAGACCTTCCAGGTCACGCCGCGCGTCACGGTGCAGACGCCCGGCACGATCGCGCGCGAGTTCGAGGCCAATGTGAAGGCGCCGCGCTTCATCGACCGACGGGGGTGAGCCGCTGCGGGCAGGGGATAGTGCGCCGGTCAATCGTGCGCCAGCGCGCAGGTGCCGCTCACCAAGTACGAAAGCGTAACAAGAATGAATCTCGGTTGCGGACCATCCGTGCGCAATCGAATGAAATGGGTGACGACCCTTGCGGGGGTTTTGCCGGCCCGACGGGCGGAACTCGGGAAGAGGACGTAATCGTCGTCCCCGCCACCGGTCTTGTCCACGATCCACTCTTCGCGCGTGCCGGAGCTTGGATAACTGATGTGGCCGCTCGCTACGTCGATAACGATTTTATCGAACGGCTTGAGCGCGGCTTCCCCGATCAGCTTGCTGAGGGTGCCGTCCTGCTGCAGGCTGACGGCGTCTTTCGTCACGCACCGGTAAACCTTGCCGGTTTCATCCCGCGCGACGGCCGCCGGCACATTCAGCGCCAGGACCGCGAGTGCGACAAGCGTGCGCATAACCGAAACAAGCTGCCGGGACATGGCGGGCACCCTCTGGTTCGCTCCGCTTGAGCAGTCTCACGACGCAAGAATACTCTCATTGATGTGGATCAAGCCCGGTTTTGCGGTCATTGCGAAGGCCGGCCGGCCGTGCGAGTTGTAACGTTTCGGCGACCGGCACAGGCGCCGGCGATGAAGCCCTTTCAGGCCGTCCGGCGCTTGCTCTCGAGGTAGTGGAAGAAAGAGGCGCGGGAGATGACGCCGGTCGGTCCGCTCATGGCCTTGGTTCTTGTGCTGCTGCCTATGTCGGCGGCCGCCGCCGACGGCATCCAGCCGGGCTTGTGGAAGATCACGACCACCGTCGTCAACAACGGCGTGCAGGTGCCGCCGCAGACCAATGCGCGCTGCCTCACCGCCGAGCAGGCGAACGATCTAGCCGAGACGTTTTCGCCGCGCTTCGGCGGCGTCAACACGAGTTGCGCGCGCACGCACTATGAAAAGTCCGAGAAGAAGCTGACGTGGCGCCTGCAGTGCCGCGGCCAGATCGATATGGATTCCGCCGCCGAGTTCACGTTCTTCAGCCCGCTGCGCTACACGGCGACGATCGCGACCAAGGGCTGGATGGGCGACCGGCAGATCGTCGATTCGCAGGTGGCGCTCGAAGGCGAGTTTGTCGGCGCGTGTCAGTAGAGTGGTGGCGACGAGGCCGCGCGAATATGCTCACACACCAGTGGGCGGCAACAGGCGTCGGAATAGAGCAAAACTAGGTGGATTGTGTATGACCGGACGAGCCGCCGCCGCCCAGCTTTGGGAGCAGCTATTTTCCAGAATGGCGTCCGACGAAAATGCCGCATTAGTTGACCCCGAATATGACGCTTCGCAAGACGAAATTCGTCTACGTGAGGGACTCGCGGTAGCAGGCTGGTCAAATCAGGAAATCGCTTTCAGATTGGAACTTCATCAAAAACAAGAGGCCAGCGCACCCATTACGAGCCCCGGGGTCAATCCTCATTCAGAATTTATTTTCGATCGTTTGTGTGCCGATATTGAAGCCGCTATGAGCCGACTCGGTATCGATTCCTTTGGCCGCATCGCCCGTGGAATCGAACCAAGAGTTGCACCGTTAGCTGCGCTCACAAATGTCATTATGACCGACGAAGGTATCGTCACTGTTGGGACTTTTCTCTTTCGCTTCTGTGGTCTCATAGCGCGTGCTTTCGCACGAACATTGCATCTTAGTCCGTGGCTTTGGGAGAGCGCGAGTTACTCCGAAAAAGAAGCGCGACTGTGTCTCAGTGTCCGTCCGAGAACATATTGAATCCCTTGAATCGTTTGTGATTCAAAAGAGGTGGCCTGATTCGAGGAGGGTCACCGATGTGGACGGCAAAGAACCGCAGGCGATACGACCGCAGCGCATTGCGATATCCGAGTGATCTAACCGACGACGAGTGGGCGCTTGTTGAGCCGTTGATCCCGCCGGCCAGACGCGGCGGCAACAAACGCCACGTCGACGTGCGCGAAGTAATGAACGGGATTATGTATGTTTTGAGCACGGGATGCCAGTGGCGGGCGATCCCGAAAGATCTTCCACCGCGCTCGACGGTGCACGACTATCTCGATTTGTGGAGCTACGACGGTACGCTGGATCGCATCCATCACGAGCTTTATGTGGCGTGCCGCGAGCAAAGTGAACGAGAAGCAAGCCCGACCGCCGCCATCATCGATAGTCAGAGCGTGAAAAGCGCCGAAAAAGGGGGGCCCGGATCGATCCGCGTGGCTATGATGCGGGCAAGAAGATCAAGGGTAAGAAGCGCCATGTTCTCGTAGATACGCTGGGCCTGCTGTTGCACGCGATCGTTCATCCCGCCGACATCCAGGACCGCGACGGCGGCATCTTGCTTCTTGCCACTCTGTTCGGGATGTATCCGTTCTTGAAAAAGCTGTTTGCCGACGGCGGCTATCAGGGGCCCGAATTCCACAAGGCGCTCAGGAAAATCCTGCCCCACCTCGAAACTGAAATCGTCAGGCGCTCAGATCAGGCCAAGGGATTTGTCGTGCTTCCCCGTCGCTGGGTCGTCGAGCGCACTATCGCCTGGCTCAACCGCTGCCGGAGGCTCGTCAAGGATTGGGAGAACCTTAATCGCAAGGCGCTCGCATTCTTGCGCCTCGCCTCAATCCGCCTCATGCTCAGAAAACTATGCAATCCAGCTTGATGTTCCCGGACAAACTCTCAGAGGTAGCCCAAATTTGCTGATGTACTGGCTCAGGATTTTTTTGTCCTTTGGAGTCACGGGCACACATTTTTTGGTGCCGTTCCGACCCGCCAATCGAAATGAGGTGCTGCTCTTTGAGCAAATAGCGCGCGCAATGGAGATATTTGCCATTGCCCACGAATACGGGCGTCACCATCTAGCTCACGGTCGGAGCATTGATGCTAGCCCCAAGGTTGAGGAATTCGATGCTGATCAATTTGCGCTCAAGATTGCATACGAGGTTGAGCGCCGCCCTCTGATTTACGGCAATCCTTATCTTTCTTCTGGTGCTGGCGGCGTGATTCTTTTGATGGCACTGAAGAAATTAAAAGAAACCAATGAGTTTATTACTGGCAGGTCGGATTCATTGGACACGCATTCGGATATTACTGCGCGGCTCGCACGCTTTGATACAGTCGCTATTTTAAGGCCACAAGAGTTTGCGGCATTAAAAGGTTTTAGAACCGCGTCTATTCGGGTCATGGAAGTAGTGGTTACGGAAATATCAGAGCTGCTCGATGGCATGCCAAAAGGTTTTCGCGACCGCCTTGAAGCAATAAGGCGGGATTGCCAACCTAGTCTCTAAGCCGCAACTGGCCCTCGACTCCATTCCTATCCTAGATTATATTCCTCTCTATCCTCCCCATACCGAGGGCGTTCTCATGAGACGCAAGCGAGGGCGGGGGAGGGGGAGGGGGAGGGGGAGGGGGAGGGGGAGGTGCGGCGCCCGCGGGCGGGTTCGTACCCCGCACTCGGGAGGCCCCGGGGACCGGGCCGGGCGGCATTACGACCGCTCTGCTGGGAGCCAGCTGGACTGGGACTGGGCACGTTGCCCTCGTCCCAGGAAGCACCGACCCGGGGACAGAAAAGCCGCGATGGAGCGCCGAGTGGCGAGCGCGTCTGCGCAAGACGCGCGCCGCCCACAAGGCGGAAGGCTTGATGGATGCGCCGCTCGGCGCTCCGTCCCCTCGGCATGCGTGCCGGGGGTAAGAAGAAGGCCCCGCTTCGGGCGGGGAGACTACGGGCCTGCCCGGGGCCCGCACAAAGAATACGGGCGATGACGCGCGCCTGCACGTCAGTAGCGGTTTGAAAAATAAATCGGTGAGGCTTCGGGCATGCGGCAAGCTCACTTTCCCTCCCCCCTTGTGGGAGAGGGTGGCTCGCGCGGAGGGAATCCGAGCGCGAGCCGGGTGAGGGGGCTTTGCCTCAAAAAATTTCCCCCTCACCCGCCTCGCTCACTTTGTTCGCTCGGCACCCTCTCCCACAAGGGGAGAGGGAAGAAGAAAAAAAATGGCCGGGCATGACCCGGCCATTTTCCTTGTCGTCGCCTGCGCGAAAGTTATTTCACCTCGACGCCGCTTGCTTTGATCGGCGCCGCCCATTTCACGATCTCGCTCTTGACGAAATCGGCGAGATACGCGGGCGTGGCGCGGTCGTCGGAAACGACCTGGGCGCCGAAGCCTTCCAGCTTCTCGCGCACGGCTGGCGTCTTCATCGCCGCGAGCATGGCGCCGTTGAGTTTCTTCACGATCGCCTCCGGCGTGTTCTTCGGCAGGAAGATCGCGTTCCAGGTATAGGCCTGCACGTCGAGGCCCTGTTCGGCGGTCGTCGCCAGGTTCGGCTCCACCGGCGAGCGCGTCTTGGTCATGATCGCGATCGCCTTCACGGTGCCGCTGTCGATCTGCGGTTTGGCCGTGCTGATGACCTCGCACAGGAAGTCGATGCGGCCGGCGATCAGATCCTGCATGGCCGGGCCGGTGCCCTTGTAGGGAACGTGCACGATGTTGGTGCCCATCGCGGTGTTGAGCACGACGCAGCCGAGATGCGTGGCCGAGCCCGCGCCGGCCGAGCCGAATTGCATCTTGGCCTGGTTCTCCTTGGCGTAGGCGACGAATTCTTTCAGGTTATTGGCCGGCAAGTCCTTGCGTGCGATCAGCACGATCGGCACTTCCGCGATCAAGCCGACCGGCGTGAAGTCGGTCGAGGCGTTATAGAGCGGGTGCGCGTAGAGCGTCTGGCCTTGCGCGTGCGTGCCGACGGTGCCGAGCACGAAGGTGTAGCCGTCGGGCGCGGCATCGGCGACCTTCTTGGAGCCGGCCATGCCGCCCGCGCCGCCGATGTTTTCGACGATCACGGTCTGCCCGAGAATCTCGCCCATGCGCTGCGCGACCACGCGGCCGAGCAAGTCGGTCGGGCCGCCCGCGGCGAACGGGATCACCATGGTCATCTGCCGCGTCGGAAAGTCCTGAGCCGCCGCCGGCGCCAGCAGCGCGAGCAGCGCAACAATCGCGAAAATTGTTTTTTTCATTGAGTCACTCCCTTTGATGTCTGCGAAACTCTAAGGCACAGAAAGTCTGCGCAGTTTGTGGGGGCGGTGTAGGCTGGCGGCCACGGCGGCACAAGGTGACAAACCGGCGCTCAGACCAGCTATGAGTTTTCGGACGGAAGAGGAGCGGATGGCGCATAAACGCGGGCAGAAACGGGTCGCCATCGCCGGCCTGGGGCCGATCGGTATCAAGGTGATGCAGGCGCTCGACGCCGGCATCGAGGGCCTCGCGCTGTCGGCCGTGGCGGTGAGCAATCCCGGCAAGCCGCGTCCCGAATTGGAACGGTTGGCGCGCAAGCCGCCCGTCCTGCCGCTCCAGGCATTGGAACCCTCAGCCGACATGGTCATCGAATGCGCGCCGGCAGCGGCGCTGCGCGCGATCGTGCAGCCCTTCGTCGCCGCCGGCAAAACCGCGCTGGTGCTCAGCGCCGGCGCCTTGCTCGAGCAGTGGGATCTGGTGGACCTGGCGCGCCAAAGCGGCGGGCAGATCGTGGTGCCGACCGGCGCGCTGATCGGCCTCGACGCCGTCACCGCGGCCGCCGAAGGCATCATTCATTCGGTGCGCATGGTCACGCACAAGCCGGTGCAGGGGCTCATCGGCGCGCCCTACCTGGTGAAGAACAACATCGATATCGAAGGCTTGCGCGAGCCGCGCAAAGTTTTCGACGGCACCGCCCGCGAGGGGGCCAGGGGCTTCCCCGCCAACGTCAATGTCGCTGCTGCGCTATCGCTCGCCGGCATCGGTCCGGACCGCACCATGCTCGAGATCTGGGCCGACCCCGCCCTCGACCGCAACACCCACCGCATCGAGGTCGAAGCCAACTCGGCCAGCTTCACAATGTCGATTGCGAATGTGCCGAGCGAAAATCCCAAGACCGGCCGCATCACGGCGCTATCGGTCATCGCCTGCCTGCGTAAAATGCACGCGCCGCTGCGCATCGGAACCTGAGCCATGAAACGTCCTGCGAGAGCCAGACGCATCAAGCTGCTGCAGCGCCTCGTGCACGAAGAATGGTTCCTCGCCGTCAGCTACGGGACCGGCGCGATTTTCGCCGTGGCCGGCGAGCGCATCTTCGACCGGCTCGAAAATCCGGTTTGGCTTGTGATCATCTTCGCCTGGCTGTTCGGCGTGGTGGCGGTTTCCGCACTCGCGGTGGCGCGGCACGCGGACCATCTGGCCGAATTTCTTGGCGAGCCCTACGGCACGCTCGTCATGACGCTGTGTGTCACCGCCATCGAAGTCATCAGCATCTCCGCTGTGATGTTGCACGGCGAGAACAATCCGACGCTGGTGCGCGACACGCTGTTCGCCATTGTCATGATCATTCTCGGCGGCATGGTCGGTGTGTCGCTGCTCGCCGGCGGCTTGCGCCATCGCGAGCAGCACTACAATTTGCAGGGCGCCAATGCCTATCTCACCGTCGTTATCCCGCTCGCGCTTTTTTCGCTGAGCCTGCCGAATTTCACCGTTACGACGCCGGGACCGACGCTGTCCGTCCCGCAGCAGGTCTTTCTCGTGCTGGTGTCGATCGGCTTGTACGCCACATTTCTTGCCATACAGACCGGCCGGCACCGCGGCTATTTCACGTTGGGCGAAGAAGGCAACGGCCGCGAGAAACCGCCGGCGCGCGGCGGACATCCGAGGCTCTGGCATTCCGCGTTGCTGATCGCCTACATCGTGCCGGTCGTGTTCCTGGCCGAGCAGCTTGCGAACCCGATCGATTACCTGATCGAGACGCTGCGTTTCCCGCAGGCGCTCGGCGGCGTGATCATCGCCATGCTGGTGGCGACACCGGAAGCAGTCGGCGCCACCCGGGCGGCGGTGGCGAACAAGGTGCAGCGCTCGGTCAATATTTTTCTGGGCTCGGTTTTGTCGACGATCGGGCTGACGGTGCCGATCATGCTGGCGATCAGCTTTTTCACCGACCACGAGGTGCACCTGGGGCTGGAAAGCGCCAATCAGCTTCTGCTCGCCGTCACGCTGGCCGTCAGTCTCGTCACCTTCGCCAGCGGCCGCACCAATATCCTGCAAGGCGCGGTTCACGTCGTGCTGTTCGCCGCCTATGTGATGCTGATCTTCGAGGCGTGACGCGCAGAGGTTTAATGCACGGTTCGCCTATCGTCGCCGACGAGCCGCATTTCGCGCCGGCCGATCCACTCGGCGCGCATCGCTTCGCTGGCCGCAAGCGCGGCCTCGGTCTGCGCCCAAGTCGTCGCATTCGAGCCGAGCAGCACGATGCCGCCGATCACGGCAGCCAAGGCGCCGGATACCAGGCTGGGCCAATAGGGGATCAACCACAGGAACGTGAGCACGATCCATGCCGCGCCCGCACCGATCATCAGCTTGGCGGCGAGCGAAAGCTTGCGGCAGCGCGCGATGGCCTCGCGCAGCGCGTCAATGCGCTCTTCGATGCGTGCGATGTCGTCGCTGGAAGCTTGGCCATCCATCGCGCAAGGCTAGCGCGGATGCGGCTGACGACGAAACTAGGCCTTCCCGTCGACGCCCCAGGCGAGGCCGATCGCGACCTTCACCGCCATATAGGCGATGGCCGCGATCGGAATGGCGAAATATAGCTGCATGCCGAACCCCTGCTGGAGGCCGAACAGAACTGCAGCGCCAACCAGCACCGAGGCGACGCGGACGATAAGGAGCCTGTTCATTCGCGGCCCATGTGCGGGCTTGCGAGGGCCGGCGCTACTTGGACTTGGAGGCGTTGGTGCCGCCGCGCATATCGGCCCAAGGATCGTTCTTGGCCGGCGCGGGATCGGCGCCGCGGGTCGCTTTCAGCGTCTTTTGGTATGCCCGCTCGGATTCTTCGCTTTCCTTTTTCAGTTGTTCGCGCGTTTTGACGTATGGATTGTCCTCTTTCTCTTCCGCGTAGAGCGGGCTGGCCATTCCGGCCAAAAAGGCGAGCAGCAGCGCACCCATCGCGATCCGTTTCATGAGATGCTTCCCCGACACACGATCTACTTAAGTTGCACGTTAGCACGGCTCCTGACGCCCGCTCAATGTAATGAAATCCGTGTCAAAATTGGGCCGTCGCGTGGGCTGTGGACTTGCGCTATAGCTTGATAACTTAACGTGCCCGGGCGGAGATTTACAGGAATGACACTAACTCATGACCAAACGCCGCACGGCGCTTTGACCATGCCTCGTCACGATTGGACGCGCGAGAAAGTCGCTGCCCTATTCGCACTGCCGTTTCCGGATTTGATGTTCCGCGCCGCGCTCGTGCACCGGGAGAATTTCGATCCGGCCGAAGTGCAGATCTCGACCCTGCTGTCGATCAAGACCGGCGGCTGTCCGGAAGATTGCGCCTATTGCCCGCAATCGGCGAAATACGACACCGGCGTGCAGGCCGAAAAATTGATGAGCCTCGATGTGGTGCTGGCCGAGGCGCAGGCAGCCAAACGCGCGGGCGCTTCGCGCTTCTGCATGGGCGCGGCCTGGCGCAGCCCTAAGGACCGCGATCTCGACCAGGTCTGCGCCATGGTGGAAGGCGTCAAGGCGCTCGGACTGGAAACCTGCGTCACCCTTGGCATGTTGACCGGCGCGCAGGCGCAGCGGCTCAAGGGCGCCGGCCTCGACTACTACAATCACAACCTCGACACCTCGCCGGAATATTACGGCGCCATCATCACCACGCGCAGCTATCAGGACCGCCTCGACACGATCGAGCGCGTGCGCGAGGCCGGCATTCATGTCTGCTGCGGCGGTATCGTCGGGATGGGCGAGGGGCTCGACGACCGCGTCGGCATGATTGCGACGCTCGCCAGCCTGCCGGTGCACCCGGAAAGCGTGCCGATCAATATGCTGGTGAAGGTCGAGGGCACGCCGCTCGCCCAGGAAGCCGCGCTCGATGCGCTCGACTTCGTGCGCACCATCGCGGTGGCGCGCATCACGATGCCGGGCTCGGTGGTGCGTCTGTCGGCCGGGCGCGAAGACATGAGCGAGGAGACGCAGGCGCTGTGCTTCCTCGCCGGCGCCAACTCGATCTTCTACGGGCCGAAACTGCTCACCACGCCCAATCCCGAGCGCGACCGCGATATGCGGCTGCTCGACAGGCTCGGCATGCGGCCGATGACGTGATCACGCCGCCCCGTCCGGCTTGCCATATTGCAGCACCTGCACTTTTTCCAGCGTCACCAACCCGCTCGACATCATGCCATCGAGCACCGGCAGGAAACTGTCGATCTTCTCTTGCGTGTCGACGATTTCCAGCACGATCGGCAAATCCTGCGATAAGCGCAAAATCTTGGTAGTGTGAATGCGGCTCATGTGCCCGAACCCGACATGGCCGCGCAACACCGTGACGCCGGCAAGATGCATCTCGCGCGCCTTCAGCACGATCGCCTCATAAAGCGGCAGATTGCCTGACATGTCGTCTTCGCCGAAAAAGACGCGAAGTAGCACGGCGTCGCGCGGAAGCTGCATGGTCACACCCATTTCAGCGTGTTGAGGCTGACGGCGAGCGCATAGCCCGCCCAGACGGCGACGAGGCAAAGAATCACCGAGCCGGTGATATTGGCTCCCGCATAAAGCCACTCGCCGTCGTTCATCAGGTTCAGCGTCTGCAGGCTGAATGAGGAAAACGTGGTGTAGCCGCCGCAAAAGCCGATCATGACGAATTGCCGCGCCAGTGTACCGGCGAAGATACGCCCATTAGGGCCCGTCATGGTAGCGAAGAAGCCGATGATGAAGGAGCCGACAACGTTCACGATCAGCGTGCCATATGGGAAGGTTTCACCGATCATGCGCGCCGCCACGCCCGAACAGTAAAATCGCGCCATGCCCCCCAATGCGCTTCCGATTGCAACCCAGAAATAGGTGACCATAATTTGAGCTTCCTGACTGTGGCCGGCGAATCGGAAATGATGATACCAAACGCGACGGTCGAAAATCGCGATTGATGCTGATTTGATCGTTGAACTTATTTGATGACAAGGACCGGGCAGGGCGCCAGCTGGACGAGTCGGTCGGCGCGGCTGCCGATCATGCGCTCGTAGAATGCCGAATGGCCGGTCGCGCCGATCACGAGTAAATCGGTCTCAAGTTCTTTGGCAAGTTCGACAATATCGCGTACCGGATGCCCCGCGAGCACATGGGTCTTGAGTTTGATGCGATGTTCGTCGGCAAGCTTGTTGGCCCGCTGAATGACCGCGTGGAAACGGCGGGCGGCGGCGCCCTTCTCCTCGCGCACCTCCTCGGCGAATTCGGGCAGGTAGGGCAATTCCTCGACCGAAACCATATGCAGTTCCGCGCTATTTTGCTTGGCGATTTCGAGCGCGAACGATAGCGCCTTGAACGCGTGGTCCGACCCGTCGTTGGCATGCAGGATTTTTTTGAACATTTGAATGCTCACTATCGCTATTCCGCTGCGCGGGCTGGCTTCGCGCCCGCGGCGGTGACGGTCTCATCGTCTTCCGATTTCGGCAGTAGATGTTTCGGCAGGTAGAACGCGTTGGCGATTAGCGTCGGAATCACGGCGCTTCCGATCACGCAGGCGACCAGTATCGAATATTGCGACTGATTGATGATGCCGTGCGAAAGCCCGAACAGCGAGGAGATCGTGCCGAAGGTCAGCCCGGTCGACATCAGCAGCGTCGTATACATTGCCTCCGGGTTTGGCGTTTTGAAGTACTTGGTCACCGGATAGACGCCGATGAACTTCGATATCATTTTACCGGCTAGCATTACGAGGAACGCGAACGGTGCGGCGACCAGCGCCGGGATCAGAACGAAGGAGCCGGCGCGGATGAAGTAGAAAGGCGTCAGCAGGCCGAACGTCAGCGTGCGCAGCCTACGGACGAGGATGTGATCCTTGCCGACCGTTCCGGCCAGCACCATGCCGATGATATAAGCCGGTAGCACTGCTTCGCTGTCGGCCCAGCCGGCCAAAGCGCCCAGGCCGAATAGGCAAAGAAGAAGAAACTTGGTCTCCAATTCGGACGGCCGGTTGCCGAAAAGGCGAAAAAATCGCGGCGTGAGCCAAGGCAAGATTATGAACGCGACGAGCGAAACAACGGCGAAAACCAGCGTCTTCAGGGTGAAGGGCGCGAAGATAAAGCCGAGCGCCAGCACGGTCCCCAGATCGTTGATGAAGCAGGCGGCCAGCACGGTCTTGCCGTATTCGGTCTTGTTGAGGCCGAACTCGATCATTACCGCATAAACGACGGCAACCGATGTGGTCGACAACGCCACGCCGCCGAGCCAGCTCGCCGACATGTCCCAATGCAGGACGTAATAGGCGATCGCCGCACAGCAGAAGAATGGAAAAAAGAAGCCGGCGAGGCCAAGCGTTGTCGCTTCCTTCCATTTCCTTTTGAACACGTCCGGGTCGAGCTCTGCACCGGCGAGGAATGTCAGGACAATCGCGCCAAGTCCCGACAGAAACTTTATCCACGACTCGTCGGTCCCGAGAACGGCCGAACCGACCACGGCGCCGATAATGAGTTGGGCAACCGTGCCGACGACAATTTCCGATAGTGCAGTCGACACGCGCAGCCAGATCGACAGTAGCGTTGCGATCAGCGCCAAGCCCAGCCATAGCGCCGCGAGTGCCCAGACACTGGTCATGACGAATCTCACCGCCTTTGCGCCGGCATGCGCCGGCCATGAACAACAAAAAACCCGCCTTGCGGCGGGTCTTGGACGGACTCCTACCGCGGTCGCTACGGTAGGAGTCATCAGCCTGTTCGGGCGGTTTTGGGGGACTCCATCCCCATCGCTTTATGAAATTATCGAGTCCCGCAGTCGCGGTCAACCGCCCGCAGACAATCGATGTGCGCTCGACTAATGTGCGCGCGCCTTGACCGAATCCTCTCCCTCACGTCCGCGCCGGCGCGCCTTCGACTGGTCGACCGCAATCATCGCGGCCGTGGCCTTTAGCGCCGCCACAGCCGTCTATTGGCGCGACGGGCGCGAGCACTTCCTCGAGATTTTTGGCGGCGACCTCACGTTGTTCGCCGAGATGCTGCCGAAAGTGCTGGCCGGCTGCCTGATCGGCGCCTTCGTCACCATGATCCTGCCGCGCGAAATGGTGGCGCGTTGGGTCGGCCACGAATCCGGCCTCGCCGGGCTTTTGATCGCGGCCTTTTTCGGCTTCCTGCTGCCAGGCGGGCCGATAACGATTTACCCGGTTGCAGGCGCTTTTCTCGTCATGGGCGCTGATGCCGGCGCGGTCGTCGCCTTCATCGTGAGTTGGACGCTGATCGGCTACACGCGCGCGCTGGTGTGGGAACTGCCGTTTTTCGGCACGCACTTCGTGCTCTGGCGCATCGTGGGCGCACTGCCGTTGCCGATCGTCGCCGGGCTGCTGGCGCGCGTCGCGGTGCGGGCCGGTTATGTCTACGAGCGCAGCAAATGATCCTCGCCGTCAATATTTTGCTGTGGCTGGCGGTGGCCGCGCTGGCCTTCATCCTGTCCATGCGCGGGCGCGTGCTGCTTAATGAAGGCGCGCGCGCGGGCTTCGGCGAATTCCTGCGCCTGCTGCCCCGCATCGGCGCCGGTGTCATCGGTTCAGGCTTCATTGCTGAGGTTTTGCCGAAAGCCGTCGTCGCCTCATTGATCGGGCCGGGCTCAGGACTCCTGGGCGTCGTCATCGCCACCCTCGGCGGCGCGCTCACGCCGGGCGGGCCGGTGGTCGGGTTCTCGATCGGCGCCGCCGCGCTGAAAAGCGGCGCCGGCGCCCCGCAAGTAATCGCCTATTCGACCGCGTGGGCGCTTTACGCCATCCATCGGCTGGTGATCTGGGAGGTGCCGCTGATGCCGGCACGCGTGGTCTGGCTGCGCGCGGCGGCGTCGCTGCCGCTGCCCTTCATTGCCGCGGCGATCGCGATGCTGCTGGCCAAGCCCTAAAGCTTAAAGCTTTAATCGTTAAAGCTCGATCTTGCTGAAGATGGTGACGTCGAGATCGACTTTGTCATTCGACAGCGTCACCGCGGTGGTGAGGACTTCGCCGCGCCGCAGCGTGCCTTTGGCGAGCGCGTTGCGCACGACCTTTTCGACTTCGCGCCGCGCCGTGAAGCTGACATTGGCGAGGAAGCGGTCGACCGCGGTTTTCAATTGCGCGTCGTTCATGCGTCTTAGCTAAGCCCGCGCGCGCTCCTCAATTCAAGTACGGCGAACGTGGCCATGCGGACTTAGTTAACGCGAGCGGCCCCGCCGCCGTTATCGATAATTCGTAATTGTGTTTGTCTGCCGCCACGCGATGAGGGAATGATCGGGCAACGGCGAGCGGCCCGAAAAACAGGAGAAGCGCGTGAACTACTTCACCCCGACCAAAACGCAGCGTGATCCGGCTCCGGCCAAGGACATCGAGCCGCGGCTCAGCGGCGGCGCGTCGGCTTCGCCGGAAATCCTCTCCACCTTCGGCACCGGCATGACCATCACCGGCAATGTCGTTTGTCCCGGCGCTTTGCAGATTTTCGGCCGCGTCACCGGCGAGATCCAGGCCTCGCACCTCATGATCTGCGAGGGCGCCAAGGTCGAGGGCAAGATCATCGCGCAAGAGACGGTGATCCAGGGCACCTTCAACGGCACCATCCACGGCAACAGCGTCAAATTGCAGGGCAAGGCTTCGGTCGACGGCGAGATCTTCAACAAGTCGCTGGTGATCGAGCCGAACGTGCAGTTCGAAGGCGTGTCGCGCCGGCTCGACCGCACGGTCGAAGCGCCGGTTCGCGACGACGTGGCCGGACTTTCGCCCGCGCCGGTCACCGTCGGCTAATTCGTCAGCGCAGTTTGCCGAGCGCCAGCGCCGCGAAATAGCCTGCGGCGCTTAAGATCGCGATGCAGAAGCTCACCGGCCAGTCGGTGTAGAAGGCGGTCGTCAGGCCGAGCCAGGCTTCGGCCAGCGCGAGGCCGGCTGCGAGCGCCAGCCCGCTCCATAAACCGCCGGCGAGACGCTGCGCGGCGGCCGGTGGGCCCACCATCAGCGTGAACACCAGCAGCACGCCGACGATCTGCGCGCATTCGGAAACCGCCAACGCCACCACCGCGAGGAAAGCGGTCGAGACCAAGCGCAGCGGCACGCCCTTGGCTTCGGCCAATTCCGGCTGCAGGCTGGCGAAAATCAGCGGCCGCATGATCGCGCCGAGGCCGGCGAGCGTGATGAAGCCGAGCACGGCCAGCGTCACGATCATGCCGCGGTCCACCGCCAGCACATTACCGAACAAGAGCGCCGTCGCCTGGGTGGCGAACGACGTGTAGTAGTGCAGAAACAACAGGCCGAAGCCGAGCGCCATCGCCAGCACGATGCCGATCGCCACGTCGCGATTGCTGATGCGGTCGCTCAAGACCCCCATCGTGATGCCGGCGGCAAGCGTGAAGCCGACCAGGCCCCAGAGCGGCGCCAGTCCGATCAGCCCAGCGCCGGTCGCGCCGGCAAAGCCGATGTGCGAGAGCGCGTGACCGGCGAAGGTCTGTCCGCGCATCACTAGGAAGAAGCCGACAATGCCGGACACCACCGCGGCGATGCCGGCGGCGGCAAAGGCATTGGTCATGAAATCATATTGGAACATGTCAGTGATGATGCCCGTGGTCGCCGTCGCCGTGGTCGTGCTGATGCGCGCCTTGCTCCACCTCGCGGCCGCGCGACATCACGAAAATGTGGCCGTGTGTGCGCACGACCTCGATATCAGTGCCATAAAGACGCGACAGCACCGGTGCGCTGATCACCTCATCGACGGTTCCGAGCACGGCCTGTCCGTTGCCGAGATAAAGCACGCGGTCGAGCGTGCCGAGCAATTGGTTGAGCTCATGCGCCGAGAACAGCACGGTGATGCCGTGCTCGCGGCAGGCCTTGCGTACAACGTCGATGGCGACTTGCTGGTGGCGGGCGTCGAGGCTGATCAGCGGCTCGTCGAGCAGCAATAACTGCGGCTTGCCGATCAGCGCCTGCGCCAGCAGCAGGCGCTGCCGCTCGCCGCCCGACATGGCCGCGAGCGGCCGTTCGGCGAGATGGCGGGCGCCGACGAGGGCGAGCGTATCGTCGATCATGGCGCGGTCGGCGCTGCGGACGTGCGGCAGGCCCCAGCGTTCGCCGTGCACCGACGAAGCAATGAAATCGAGCCCGCGCAGCCGCAGGTCGGGCAGCACCGTGCGCACTTGCGGCAAATAGCCGATGGCGGGATTGCCGCGTTGGGGCATTTTGCCCAAGACGCGCAGCGCGCCCGCCGTTGGCGGCAGAGTTCGAGGATGGCGCGCATCAATGTGGTCTTGCCGGCGCCGTTCGGTCCCAGCACGCCGATGAACTCGCCGGCGCGGATGGCAAAGCTTGCATCGGTCAGCACGTCGTGGCCGCCGATGCTGATGGTGGCGTGGTCGAGTTCGACGGCGTTCACGAGTTCGGCCCCGCCAGCGCCTTTTCGGTGTCGTTGAGCTCGCTCAGCAGCCAATCCTGGAATGTCATGCCGGCCGGCACCAGCTCGGTGATACCGACCACCGGCACGTTGGCCGCGCGCGCCAGCGCGACCAGATGCTGCACGACTTTGTCGGACGCCTGCTTGTTGAAGAACATCACGCGCACCTTGTGGCCCTTGAGGTCGTTTTCGAATGCGGCGACGTCGCTCGCGGCCGGCTCGGTGTCGTTCATGATCGAAAGCTGGAACTTTTCGTTGCGCGTCTTGAGCCCGAGCGCCTCCGCCATATAGCCGAACACCGGCTCGCTGGCGGTCACTGGGGCGCCGGCGAATTTCTTGCGGATCGCTTCGACCTTGGCGTCGACCGGCTTGAGCGAAGACAAAAACGTCGCCAGCCGCGCCTGATAATCGGCGGCGTGGGCGGGATCGGCATTGGCAAACGCCGCGGCAAGCGCGCGCGCCACCGCCGGCATGGTGATGGGGTCGTACCAGAGATGCGGATTGTCACCGGGCCTCTTGTGCACGAGATCGGCGGCGACGATCTCCGCGCGACCCGGCTTCGGCGTGGCGGCGAGCAGCTTGGGCATCCAGGGGTCGTAATCGGCGCCGTTGTAAACGACGATCCGCGCGGCCGCGAGCTGGCGCAGCACCGCCGGCGAGGTCTCGAACAGATGCGGGTCCTGGTCGGGGTTGCTCATGACGCTGGTCACGTCGACCCCGGGGCCGCCGATCTGCTGGGCGACTCCGCCGTAGAAATTCTCCGCCGCCACCAGCTTGATGGGGTCGGCGGCCTGGGCGGGGGCAAGGCCAAGCGCGAGCAGCACGGCGATCGCGAGCCTTCTCATATGAAAATCCCTGCGTTCGGGGTTCGTGGTCCGAATAATGTAATATTATAACATACCGGGCGGCAAGGCCAAGCGCGTCTTCGACCGCGCCGCTGTGAAGAAATCGAATTTCCTGTGACTTGCGTCACAGCCGGATCTTTGCCTTCGCCCTATTTTCCTGTTGCAAGGGCCGCGCCATTCGCGGGGTTCTCGTTGGAAGCTCAGGTGCGTGTGTTTTGCATGATCGTGTTGGGTATCGCGCTATCTCTGCGCATCGCAGCGTACGCGTTGGACAACAGCGCCGAAGCGGCGACCTCGGCGCCAAGCATCCAGACGACCGTTGCTCCGCAGCACTAATCGCCGCATTCCCGGCGAATAATGTGATTGAGGCCGCCTTTACCGGCGGCCTTCGCATTTTTGGGGACGCCTTAAAATGCGACAGGCGCCCGAATGGGGCGCCTGTCGTGCTTCTGCCGTGTCTTGGGCGGTAAATTCAGCGGCCCTTGCTGGGCAAAGCCGGCGCGACGTCGCCGCGAACCAGGTGGTGCTTCGCATGGCCATGCGAGCCGTGGTGGGATTCGGATGCAAGGCCATGCGCACCCGCCAGAAATTCGGCGAAGAAAGTCGTGGGTACGAAGGAAACCCGTTCGCGACGAGCGTTGCCGGCAATCAGGCTAAACGCGGTCATTTGTCATTCCCCTCTTAGCTCGTGGAGCACCCGGCTCTTTGAATGGTCCGAACATAAGGGGAGGGCCGCTTCGGCGCTGTGACCGGGATCACAAGAAGGCGGACTTTTGTGTGCTTTGCACTAAATGACTGATCGAATTATAAATTTTTAGGCTGCAACGCCCAGTCTCGGGGTGAATTTCGGCGAACGCAGCGTCGCCGCTTGGGGTCTCTAAGCGATGGGGCAGTCTGTGATTCTGGCGGGCTGGCGAGCCGTGGGGCTCAAAACCGCCGGCTCATCTGGACGTCGCGCCGCGTGCGGCGCAGCTCATCCTCCAGCCGTTTGACCTCCCGCATCAGTTCGCCGAGGGCCTTGAGCATGCTGGCATTAATGTCCTGCTGCGAGTGCTGCTCGCGTGCGTTGCGGATGAAGTTCTCGGCAAGGGAGAGGGACATGGCGGGACCAGGACGTAAGTGGTTGTTTCGATGAAACCATGCCCGACGGAAATGAATTTCTGCGGAAAATGGGAGCTAAAATTGTAGCTAATTCTATTTTTTTTGGCCCGCCCGGCCCGGCCGTCATCATCTGTCCGCCGCAGCCGTCTGGTGGCGCCCCGCAAAGCAGTTCATTATCCGCATTTGGATGGCCAATCGGGGACCGAAAGCTATGCCGCTCGCGCGCCTCTTGTTCCTGACTGCCCTGCTGACACTGCTCGCCGCGCCGCACGCACAGGCGCAAATCGGCGGCGACGGCGATCAGCCCGGCTACGTGCCCGATAGCCAGGAAGAGCAACTCGATCCCAAATGGGAAAAGACGGTGGTGTTCTATCGCACCACCGAGGCGCCTGGCACGATCGTCGTCAACACCAGCGAGCGCTTTCTCTATTTGATTATCGGCAACGGCCGCGCGCTTCGCTACGGCATCGGCGTCGGCCGCGATGGCTTCCAGTGGCAGGGCCTGGTGCGCATCACCAAGAAGCAGGAATGGCCGGACTGGACGCCGCCGCCTGAAATGATCCAGCGGCAGCCTTATCTGCCGCGCTGGATGGCGGGCGGTCCCGGCAATCCGCTCGGTGCGCGCGCGCTCTATCTCGGCAATACCGTCTACCGCATCCACGGCACCAACCTGCCGCAGACCATCGGCACCAAGGTTTCCTCCGGCTGCTTCCGGCTGACCAATCCCGATGTGTCCGATCTCTACGACCGCGTGCCGGTCGGCACCAAGGTCATCATCCTGCAAGGGCCACAGGTCTAGTCATGGCGCGCAAGAGGCGGCCTTCGCGCGCAGCGAAATTCTTCGGCTGGAATTTCCGCACCGGTCTGACGATCGGCCTCACGATCGCGGCCGTAATTGCGGCGGCCGCCATCGCCAACCTGCGCTACGACACCAAGACGTTGAAGCGCACACTGCGCCGCGACGCCGTCTATTGCGGCGTCAATACCGGGCTGCCCGGCTTCTCGGCGCAGGACGCCAAGGGCAAGTGGACCGGCTTCGACGTCGATTTCTGCCGCGCCATCGCCGCGGCGATCTTCGAAGACCCGACAAAAGTGAAATTCGTGCCGCTCGACGCCAAGGAGCGCTTCGAGGAACTCGCCAAGCGCAAGGTCGACGTGCTGGCGCGCAACTCGACCTGGACCATGTCGCGCGAGACGCAATACGCGCTGCACTTCGCCGGCGTGTCCTATTACGACGGCCAGGGTTTCATGGTGCCGCGCGCGCGCAACAAGACTTCGGCGCTCGAGCTCGACGGCAGCACGGTCTGCGTGCAGAGCCAGACCACGACGGTGGTCAATCTGCCGGATTATTTCCGCGCCAATCACATGAATTACACGGAAAAGACATTCCACTCGGTCGACGACGTGTTCAACGCCTACGCTTCGGGGCAGTGCGACACATTAACGGCAGACGTCTCGCAGCTTTATGCATTGCGGCTCAAGCTGCCGAAGCCAGCCGACCACATGATCCTCGCCGACGTCATCTCCAAGGAGCCGCTCGGGCCCGTCGTCCGGCACAAGGACGACCAGTGGCTGCTGATCGTGAAGTGGACGCTGTTCGCCATGATCGACGCCGAGGAACTCGGCATCACCTCGAAGAACATCGATCAGGCGCTGAAATCCAAGAAGCCCGAAGTGATGCGCTTCGTCGGCAATGACGGCGACTACGGCGCCGACCTCGAACTGCCGAAGGGCTGGGCGGTGAACATCATCCGCCGCGTCGGCAATTACGGCGAGGTCTACGAGCGCAATATCGGCAACGGCTCGCCGCTCGGCATCCCGCGCGGGCTCAATCAGCTGTGGACCGCCGGCGGCATCCTCTACGCGCCGCCGATACGGTAAACCGCGACGAAAAAACCTCAGCTCAGACGGTGCCGGTCCGCGCTGCGGCCACCGGCTCGCCGCTATCGCGGCGTAGCGCGCTGTAGGGGCTCTGAAAATGCTGGATGATTGTCGCTTCGCCCATGAAAACCGGATTTTGCAGGCGCAGCGCTTTGGCGGCTGGGTAGGAATCGCGACGCGCGAAGAGGGTGAAGCAATCGATCAAGTGCTCGCCGCCCCAATTGACGACTTCCTGAATGAGAATCGTTCCTTCTGCGCGCTTGATCAGCGCGGCGACGGTGTCCGCCGAGACCGTCTGCGCGCGCCCGTGCAGCACGCCGAACTTATTGTCATAAGCGAGAAGATTCGAATGATGCAGAAATGCGACCCCTCCCGGAGACAGCTTGCGCAGCACTTGCGGCACATACGACGTCAACACATCCGCTTCGGCGTGGACAAGCGAGTCGAACGAGAAAACGAGATCGAAGCTTTCGTCTTTTGCCTCCGCCAAAGAGTGTCCGTCATTGACGAAAAACTGGGCATGCCCGGCGGCGGCAAAACGATCGCGGCAGGCATCGACGCACTTTGAGGACAGATCGATGCAGACGAATTCGTCGCATACCGGGATAAGATATTTCGTCCAGCGTCCGAACCCGGGCGCAATTTCCAAAATTCGCCGCGCCGGCAAGAAGCGGTGCAGCCGCGGAAAGATCGCACCGAACCATTGCGCCTCGCTGCCGCCCCAGGCCGTGCTCCATTCTTCGCCGCTGTCATGCCAGGCGTAGATCGAGCCCCAGGCGGTCTTGTTCCAGTCTAAGTCGGGCACCCCAAACCCCCGATTGGCGCGTGTCAGTCAACGCCTAGCCACGATGCCGATTCGGGGCAAGTAACGGCGGCTAGGCCCGCATACGGAGGGCGGAACCGCTCAATATGGATGATCCTTGGTCGCCGTCATCGCGGTTTTCCGTACAGCGAGTGCTTGCGCAAATAGTCGCGAACGTCGGAGACCAAAGGTCCGACCGCGTTGACCGCTTCGTTGAGCTTGGCGGCGGGCCGGCCGATTTCCCGTGCCCAATGCCGCATTTCCGCGGGCGCGTGAATGTCGATGCGCTTGGGGTCGGCGGGACCACGCAACAGCCCGTCATTGTTAACGACTGTCATTACAATTGATCCTCCTGCAGGAGGCCCGTGCCGAGCGATCCTTGGCGCGACCACGCGCCCAATTGGGCGCAAAGTCGAGGAATAATGCTGAATATCCGCTCTCGCTAATGGGAGTCGGCATACCTACATGAGCTTTATCCACTCTCTCACGGCATTATTGAGGGAGCCCTCATTCAGAAAGGTCCGCAATGTTTGCGCCGGAGCGATATCGTGCGAAAGCCGCCGAATACCGTGAATTGGCGAAAACGGCGAGCGGCCCTGAGGAAGCGCGTGAATTTCAGCAGCGGGAACGCAGTTTCACCGTGCTCGCGGACAATGAGCAGTGGCTTGCCGACCATCATGACCAGACCGTGCATGCGAGCGACGCCGACGGAGCCGATGAAGCGACTCCGGTTCCGGTCCGCGACGCGGCGGTGCAACAGTGAAATGGCCGGGCCAACGGCCGTCCAATGCCGTGAATCAAACGGTGACGTTTCCTAATATTAGCCGCAGTTACGATGCCACGCGGCACGCGGTGCGCTTCTGGGGTTACGACCGCGCGATGGAAAATTCTTTTTTTGTGAGCTGGGACGCGCTTAAGCACATCCAGCCCAATCTGCAGCCCGATGAAGCAGGTATTCTGTGGGCCTTCGATCGCAATCGAAAACTGATCTACGAGATTGCCGCGAAGGTTTATGCCCGCGGCCGAAAAAGCGCCTACAACCTCGTCGTCGCCGATTTCTAAATTCCGAATTTGCATGCCGGCGCCCCAGCAAGCCTGCTCGGCGGCGTTCAAGCCAAAACACAATAACAAAGGAACAACCCATGAGCGCCAAGACGGATAAGACCGACAAGATGGAAAAGCCTGAAAACCTACGCGCCAACGCCATGCCCAACGACGGTTTCGTGCTGTCGGTCGACGGTAAATTGAAAACGCGGTTCGATACGTCCGAGGCAGCCATGACCGCGGGCGTGAAGCTCAAGCAAGATTACCCGGTGATTCAGGTCGCCGTGTTCGATGCGACCGCGCGCAGCTACACGACCGTGGCGCTGCCGGAAAAGTAGCTACTGCGCCTTGATGTTGCCCGCCTTGACCACTTTGCCCCATTTGGCGATTTCGGCCTTAACGAAGTCGGCGAATTCGGCCGACGTCATGGCGACGGGCGCTGCGCCTTCGAGCTCGAATTCCTTGAGCATTTCGGGCGATTGCAGCGCCAGTTGGATGTTCTTGTACAGCTTCTCGACGATCGGCTTGGGCGTGCCGGCGGGCGCGAAAATTCCCCACCAGTTATTGGCGGCGTAACCCGGCACGCCGGCTTCGGCGATTGTCGGCACATCCGGCAGCACCGGGGTGCGCTTGGTGCCGCCGGTGCCTAGCGCGCGTAGCCGCCCGGCCTTGATCAGCGGCGTCGTCTGAATCAGCGACGAGAACATGATCTTGACGTGGCCGGCGACGACGTCCTGCATTGCCGGGCCGCCGCCTTTGTAGGGCACGTGCACGACGTTGACGCCGGACTCCAGCTTGAACAACTCGCCGCCGAGATGCTGGAAGCTGCCGATGCCGGCGGAGGCGTAATTGAGCTCACCCGGCTTCTGCTTGGCGAGCGCGATCAATTCCTTCACCGATTTGACCGGCAGGTCCGGGTTGACGACCAGCACGTTCGGGCCGGTCGCCAGGATTGAGACGGGCTCGAAGGATTTGGCCGGATCGTAGGGCAGCGGGTTATGCAGCGCCGGGTTGACCGCGAAGGCGATCGACACGATGCCGAGCGTATAGCCGTCCGGCGTTGCCTTCGATAACGCCTCGGTGCCGATGATGCTGCCGGCGCCGCCGCGATTGTCGACGAACACCTGCTGGCCGATTTTTTCGCTCAGCACCTTGGCGATCAGGCGACCGACCACGTCGTTGCTGCCGCCGGGCGGGAACGGAACGATCAGCCGGATCGGCTTGTCCGGATAGTCGTCGGCTAACGCGCCACCCACGAGCGCAAGGCACAGCACGGCGGCTGCGATCAGTCTCGCCAAGATTGTCGGCATCGTTCGCTCCCCAGCATGTCCCGCTCAGTTCCAGTACGGCGGGTAATCGGTGTTTTTCTGTTCGGCTTGCAGCAGCCGCAGCATGGCCGGCCATTCCAGCACGCCGTAAGGCCGCCGTGTGCCCGGCTGATAAAGATGCGCGGTGTGCGCCAGCACGTTCTCGCCCGGCATGGTCAGTTCGGTGCGCGCCGCCATCGCGTCGACCTGCGCGCGGCAGGACATTTCGAGCTGGTACATCGTGTTGAAGGCCTGCTGCACGGTGGCGCCGCAGGTGAGCAGGCCGTGATTGCGCATGATCAACGCGTCGTGCGCGCCCAAGTCGCGCACCAGCCGCGCGCGCTCGTCGAGCTCGAGCGCCGGACCCTCATAGTCGTGATAGCCGATATGGCCGACGAAGCGGGTCGAGGTCTGCGACAGCGGCAGCAGGCCGCATTTCATCGCCGCCACCGCCATGCCGGCGCGGGTGTGCGTGTGCAGCACGCAGGCGACCTCCGGCCGCGCCTTGTGGATCGCGCCGTGGATCACGTAGCCGGATTTGTTGATGTCGTAATCGGTCTCCGGCTTCCAGATGATGTCGCCGTCGACGTGGATCTTCACCAGGCTCGAGGCGGTGATTTCCTTGTAGAGCAGGCCGTAGAGATTGAGCAGCAGCACGTCGTCTTCGCCGGGCACGCGCGCGGTGATGTGGTTATAGATCAGGTCGGTCATGCCGTATTTGTCGACCAGCCGGTAGCAGGCGGCGAGATCGAGCCGCGCCTGCCATTCTTCGGCTGAGACCTTGTGCTTGATCGACGGAAAGTCGGTCGCGTAATTCACGGCGTCCCCCCACGCGCTTTTGCCGCAAGCTTAGCCTTGGCGGGGCAGGCGGGCCAAGCTGGTATCCCCATGAGGCCGGGGCGGTATTGCGCTATGGCTCCGTTCGTGATGCGCAAAATTTCGCCGCCACCTTTAACGATCGGGGAGTGGATTCCTGCCACACCCGGCGCATGGTCGCCTTTCAGCTGCTGTCCGGCAAAAAATCCGTCTACCAGCGCGGCGTCGTCGCCTGCCGCAAATGCGGCGCGCCGATTCATTTCTACCGGCTCGCCATCTTGGCCGAGGAATTCTCGGTGCGCTGCGCGCGCTGCGGCGAGCGCGGCCTCTATGCGAAACGCGAGATCGGCATCGAAGAATTGCCCGAGCGCCGGCGGAAGCCGCGGCGCGAGCGCTAGTTGGCCGGCTTTATTCCGGCCTCCTTGATGATTTTCGCCCATTGCGGCCGTTCCGCCGCAATGGCGGCGGCAAATTCCTTCGGCGAGTTGTTGACCACTTCCATGCCGATGGCATCGAGCTTGCCGCGCACGCCCGGCGCCGACAGCGCCTTCACCGAAGCCTGGTGAATCTGCTCGACGATCGCGGGCGGCGTCCCGGCAGGCGCCATCAGGCCGATCGACAGCACCGACACGAAGCCCGGGTAACCTGCTTCGATCATGGTCAGCAGATCGGGCGTCGCCGCAAACCGCTTTGCCGACGTGACGGCCAGCGCGCGCACCTTGCCGGCCTTCACCAGCGGAATGAGCGGCGCCACCGCGCCGAAATACAAAGTCAGCCATCCGGCCAAGAGGTCGGTGATCACGGGCGCCGCGCCGCGGTAAGGCACGTGCTGGATGTCGAGATGCTCGGTCGCCTTGAACAGCTCGCCGGCGAGATGCTGGGTGGTGCCGACGCCGGCTGAGGCAAAGGTGCCGCCCGGATGCGCGCGCACATAAGTCACCAGCTCTTTCACGGAGTGGACGGGCAGGTCGCTGGGCACGACGAGGATGTTCGGCGAGTTGACCGCCTCGGAGATCGGGATCAGGTCCTTGTTGGGATCGAACGTCATTTTGCTGTACAGGCTCGGATTGATCGCGAGCAGCGCGTTGGTCGCCATCAGCAGCGTGTAGCCGTCGGGCGTGGCCTTGGCGACGTGGTCGCCGGCGATATTGCCGCCCGCGCCGGTGATATTCTCGACCACCACCGGCTGGTGCCAGATCTCGGCCAGCCGGTCAGTGACGACGCGCGCGATGATGTCCACGGGCCCGCCGGGCGGATAGCCGACGATCACTTTCACCGCGCGGTCGGGATAATTCTGCGCGTTGGCGCTGCCCGCCGCGGCAGCGATCGCCAGCGCGGCCAGCAATGCGGCCGTTATCGCCGTTTTGAAATGCATCGTTCCCCCCCACTTTTTATCGTTGGTCGCAACGATAGGCCCGGCGGAGTAATGGGCCAAGCGGGGGTGCTGGCGCGGCGGAGCCGCCGCGTCAGGTTTGATCGCCGTATCGTTCCTTCACCGCCGCGGCGACGAACAGCTTGCGCCCCTGGCGGCCCGGCGTCGTGCCGTGCGCGGCGCACCAGGCCGGGAAGGTTTTCGGATCGATGCGCACTTTCATCACCGGATGGCCGTAGGCCTCGAGACCCTTCTTCATCTCTTCGGCGATCTTCAACCACTCCGCCCACGTGCGCGGCAGCGTGTTGCCGTCGTCGAAAATCTTCAGCGCCGCCGGATAGTCGGCTTCCTCGATCCAATAGGCGCCGACCGCGGGCAGGGGTTTGTCGTCCGAGTGGCTCATCGAATTAGCCAAGCACCGTTTTTATCAATGCGCCAAGCCAGCTCAGCACCGGAAACGGCGTAAAGACCTGAAGCAGGATGGCGAGGCCCACGAGCACGGCCACATTGCTGATCGTCCCGAACAGCATCCGGTACGCCAGCGGCGGGTAGGGCGGTTTGTTGTCGGCCGGCCAGGCAAAGGCCTCTTCCCATTGCGGCTGCGGAATGTTGGGCGGCCTGATCCGCTCGAACGGCACCCAGGCGCGATAAGCCGCAATGCCGCGCTCGCGCGCGATGGCGTTGCGCAGCCAGAACGCATTCGTCCGCCCGACAAAATCGATGATGGCTCCGATCGCGAGCCGCGCCAGCACCAGGATCAGCAGACAGGCGAGGTAGACGTAGCCGATCCAGAAACCCGACGTGAGCCATGACTTGGTGAAGGAGCGCACGTCGAACACGGCGGCGAATGCGTCCACGGTGCCGCCGACGAGCTTGTCGAGACCGGTGAAGATGCGGCCGAGCACGGAGGCCGGATCGGCGGCCTGCAAGAACAGAATGAGCGCGACCACGACCGCGAGCTGAAACAGCGGGAACAGCACGATGCTCCGGATCGGAGCGGTGATTTGCTTGATCAGGCCCATGGGGGGCTCCTGGGGGGTGCGAAGCGCGAGGTGAGTTAGCCTAGAGGGAGATCGTGTTAGATCGAAGCGATTGCCGCGAATGTGGCGCGCTCCCTCCCCCGCTTGCGGGGGAGGGTTGGGGTGGGGGGAACGGTTCTTGGCACGGCGCTGATGTCGGCCCCCTCCCCGTCCCTCCCCCGCGAGCGGGAGAGGGGACGCTGGAGTCGAGAGCGCAATGTTCCGAATTCCGACCAATGTGGTATAGTTCGAATTATGAGCCCGGCGATCAAAGAGCTCCTGCAACATGTGGCCTCCTGGCCGGAAGAGGATCAGGAAGAGCTTGCCGCTGTAGCGCGCGACATCGAAGCGCGCCGCACCGGCGTTTATCGCGCCACGCCCGAGGAATTGAAATCCTTGGACGAAGCGGATCGCAGCGGCATCGCCAGCGAGCAGGATGTGGAGGCCGCCTTCCGCTCATTCCGGCGTTGATGAAGGTCGAATTCACCAACCGTGCGGTTGGCGATCTGCGCAGGATATCCATTCAAAGCCGCAAGGAGTTCGGCGCTCCGGTCGCCGCGGCGCTGGAGCTGCGCATCCGCAATGTTGTCGAGCAGATCGCCAACGCGCCTGAAAGCGCGCCGCGCGCCGCGCGTCGAGCAGCGGCCCGGCATGCGCGTGCTTCCGCTGGTTCGTTATCCGTTCAAAATTTTCTACCGAATTGTTGGCGATACCGTCAGAATCCTGCATATCCGGCACACGGCACGACGGCCGTGGACGGAGGATTTGTAGGGGCTAAGGCGCGGAACGCGCCGAGCCCACCATCTGCGTATGATATAAAATTAAATCTGGTTGGTGGGCACGCTTCGCTTTGCCGACCTTACGCTCGCTGCCGGATAGCGAGCTTTCTCGATCCGATAGGCGTCGACCGCGGGCAGAGGTTTGTCAAAAAATATCATGGCATTTAACCTACGAACGGTTGCTGCTAACAAATTTCTTCGCTGGGCCTTCAATGAATTGATTGGGCTTCCAGCCCTTCAGCAGTTTAGGGAGCATAAACTCATCCGCTGTACCCGTGGCAATATCACTGGCTGCGCTAAGTCCCGCGGTGGCTAAACTCGCTAGGCCCATAGTTCCAACCGAAAGGTCGACTATTGCGCCTAGGCCTGCGAAAGTGACGATCTTGCCGAGTTTGAACGGCAGCTTTTGTGTCCAGCCGTGGCGAGTAAAGACCGCCCGGTCATATTCTTTAAGGAGAAAACCTTCGGGGGGCTGTGCGGCCAACCAAGCCTTAAATTTTTTGCCTTCCTCGTCCTCAAGCAACGCGATCAGGTCACGGCCTGTCTTTTCTCCCTTATTGATTGCCTCGCGGAAGGTACGTCCCTCAAACTCAACGGTGTGAAAATAATCGATGTCGCGGCGCGATTTAGTCAGCGCTGCAGCAATGCTGCTGATGCGTTTCTGCAAAATTGCAGATAACGCGTCGTTTACCCGCAAGTCGGCATCAACTTCCGCGGCAAGCGTGAGCTCCCTCCTCGCAGCCAGAATTTGCGCAAGTAGATACGCAGGCGTAACTGATGAGTGCGAGGCAGGTATGTGACGGTGATAGATTTCATTAATGGCATCAAAATCGAGATTACTCAGGAAAACAAATCCCTCTTTCGCGCTCGCCACTTCAATGCGCGGTTCCGTCGTAAATCGATACTCTGGGCCACAGCTTCAATCCAAACCCCGCACCGCATCAACAATGTATTCTCGGTCTTTGACATCGGCCCGTGCAAGTTGGAGAGTCTGGTCGTCAGCCGGTGGCACTAGAACTTTTTCTGCAATTTTCTGCGCCCGATTGCGGATATCGGAACTATTACCAAACCGTCTAATAAACTGGTGTTCGATTTCGTCTGCGGCAGTTTCAATTTTTTTTCCTTTCTCAGTCCCTGCCAGCGAAATATTTCCGAAGTCATGGAAGTTGAGGTTGCCATGCTTATTTGTATTGACCGCCGTTAAAGTGCGTTCAAACGTTAGCTCCAACACACCGAGATCGAGCGCCGCGCGCACGGCGTCATATCCAAACCGCTCGACTAAATCGGCAAGCGATCCACCGCGGACAAATACGTTTACGCGGCCGCAATAAACCATCGCCTCAGCGATGGCCCCAGCGTCTAGATCGCCAGCCCCAATACGAATCGCAGAAAACACTTTGCGCCCCTCATTTTGCCCGCTGAAATAGTTGTAAATTTGGTGCTTTCAACACAGCCGGGTCACTTAACCCGTGAGGTCTTGCTCGGTCTGCATATGTGCTCGCAAATAAGCAGTTTTGTGTTCCAGCCCTACACCCCCTATATCTCCCCCGTCACCGGAGTAACCCGCCGCCAATGCCCGCCACCCCCGCGCCCAGTCCCAAAAAAATCCCCGTCACCGTGCTCACCGGCTATCTCGGCGCCGGCAAGACCACGCTGCTCAACCGCATCCTGTCGGAGCCGCACGGCAAGAAATTCGCCGTCATCGTCAACGAATTCGGCGAAATCGGCATCGACAACGAGCTGGTGGTGAACGCCGACGAGGAAGTGTTCGAGATGAACAACGGCTGCATCTGCTGCACCGTGCGCGGCGACCTCGTACGCATCATCGACGGGCTCATGCGACGGAAAGGCAAGTTCGACGCCATCATCGTCGAGACCACCGGCTTGGCCGATCCCGCGCCGGTGGCGCAGACCTTCTTCATGGACGAGAACGTCGGCTCCAAGACCAAGCTCGACGCGGTGGTGACGGTTGCCGACGCCAAGTGGCTGAAGGATCGGCTCAAGGACGCGCCCGAGGCCAAGAACCAGATCGCCTTCGCCGACGTCATCCTGATCAACAAGACCGATCTGGTCACGCCCGCGGAGTTGAGCGAGCTCGAGGCGCGCATCCGCGGTATCAATCCGTACGCCAAGCTGCATCGCACGCAGCGCTCGCAGATCGCGCTCGACGAGGTGCTCGGCCGCAACGCCTTCGACCTCGACCGCATCCTCGACATCGAGCCGGCATTTCTGGAGGCTGACGCGCATGACCACGATCATCATCATGACCATGGCCACGATCATCATGGCGCCCACGATCATCATCATGGCGGCGGCCTCAAGCACTATCACGACGAAGAGATGCAGTCCGTCGCGCTGCGCACGGACAAGCCGCTGAACCCGGACAAGTTCTTCCCCTGGATTCAGGACCTGGTGGCGACCGAAGGGCCCAGCATTTTGCGCTGCAAAGGCATCCTGTCGTTCAAGGACGACCCCGAGCGCTTCGTGTTCCAGGGCGTGCACATGATCCTGGACGGCGATCACCAACGCCCGTGGGGCGCGGACGAGAAGCGCGAAAGCCGCGCCGTCTTCATCGGCCGCCAGTTGCCCGAGGACAAAATCCGCCAAGGTTTTGAGAGCTGCGTGGCTTAATCCCTCCCCTGAAAGGGGAGGGTGGCGAGCGAAGCGAGCCGGGTGGGGTTCATTTCGTCTGCTCGTGTGCATTATACCCCACCCGACCGCTCGCTGACGCTCGCGGCCACCCTCCCCCTGCGGGGGAGGGATAAGAGCTGAAACGCCCGCATGACCGACCCCACCACCTCTCTCCCATCCCTCGCCGACCGCGTCCGTACGCTGGATGCCGGTGCCGCCGTAGTCGGCGTGCATTTCCTCAAAAGCACGCCGGTGTTCGTGCTGGGCGAGGAGGCACTGCTGTTCGCGCCGGAGCAAGGCGAAAAGCGGGTGCGGGTCCACGGAGGGGCTGTACTGGCCAGCGTCAGTGACGGCGAGCGCATCGTCACCGGCGGCGACGACGGCAAGGTCATGATCACCACGGCGGGCGGGGCCGTGTCCGAGTTTGCTGCCGACACCAAGAAGCGCTGGGTCGATCAGCTCGCGCTCGCGCCGGACGGCTCGCTTGCCTGGTCGGCCGGCAAGACCGCGCATGTGCTCACCGGCAAAGGCGAACAGCGCAGCTTGGAGGCGCCCTCGACCGTTGCCGGTCTTGCCTTCGCGCCGAAAGGCTTCCGGCTCGCCATCGCGCATTACAACGGCTGCACGCTCTGGTTCCCCAACGCATCGGCTGCGCCGCAGAAGCTCGAATGGAAGGGCTCGCATCTCGGCGTCACCGTCAGTCCGGACGGCCGTTTCGTCGTGACCACGATGCAGGAGCCGACGCTGCACGGCTGGCGCATCGCCGACGAGAAACACATGCGCATGTCGGGCTATTCGGCGCGCGTGCGCTCGCTGTCGTGGACCGCCGACGGCGATTTCCTCGCCACCTCGGGCTCCGAGCAGCTCATTCTGTGGCCATTCGACGGCAAAGACGGGCCGATGGGTCGCCAGCCGACGCTGCTGGCGCGGCGCGAGGCGCGCGTCGCGGTCGTCGCCTGCCACCCGCGCCAGCCTGCCGTCGCCGTGGGCTATGCGGATGGCACGGTCGTCTTGCTGCGCATCGACGACGGCGCGTTGATCCTGGTGCGGCAGGGCGATGGCGACCCGGTGAGCGCGCTCGGCTGGGATGCCTCCGGTCAGACGGTCGCTTACGGAACGGAGGTGGGGCGGGCGGGGATGCTGCGTTTATAATTGCGGCGGTATTGCGCTCCGCTCCTCAGCCGCCGTTCACTTTCGCCGGATTACGCTGCAACCGAATTCGAATTACGGTGTTGTCTGCCGCTGATTCGCGCACCGGGAGCCATTCATGCCGTTCCGCCGCCTGCTGCTCGGACTGCTCACGAGCCTCGGTCTTGCCATTGCCGGATTAAGCCAGCCGCTCATCCCCGGCACCGTGACCGGCGCGCAAGCGCAAGTGTCCGCGGAATTCCAGGAAGCGCTCGAGCCGTACGGCCACTGGGAGCGGCACGCCCGCTGGGGCGAGATCTGGGTGCCGGACGGGCTGCCGCCGGACTGGCGTCCGTACGAATACGGCCACTGGGTCTACACCGACGATTGGGGCTGGTACTGGATCTCCGATCCCGAAGAAGAGGATTGGGGCTGGGTGGTCTTCCATTACGGCCGCTGGGCTTTCGATAGTGGCCTCGGCTGGTTCTGGATTCCGGACGACGAATGGGCGCCGGCCTGGGTCGATTGGCGTTATGGCGGCGATTATGTCGGCTGGGCGCCGTTGCCGCCTGACGACGAGATCGTCGAATACGACGACAACCCGGCCTATTGGATGTTCGTGTCGCCGCGCTACCTGACGCATCCGAGCTGGCGGAGCTATATGGTGCCGCGGTCGCGCGGCGCAGCGGCGTTCCGGCGGACACAAGTGGTCAACCGCTCGGTCGGCTATGGCCGCGGCCGCGCGGCCGTCAATCCGGGGATATCGCCGGCCTTCGTCGCGCGTGCAAGCCGCGCCGCGGTGCCGACCTATCGCGTCAGCCCGCGCGTGCTGGCGGGCACGCAAGGCGTTTCCGGCGCGGTGCGTGTGACGCCGCAGCAATTGCAAGCCGGGCGTGGCGGCCAGCGTGGCCGCCGGCCGAGCGCGAGCGGCGCCAACGCCGTCGCCGTGCAGCGCACCAGCGCCGTCGCGCTGCCCGTCGGTCCCGCAACACCGGCGCCGCAACCGCTCGGCAAGGGCCAGCGCGGCAACCTCGGCACGCATCCGCCGCGCGCCGCGCAAGGCGCGCCGCCGCAGCAGCAACTGCCGGCGCAGCAGCAAGCGCCGCAACGCGCTGCCCCGCCGTCGCCGCCGGGCCAGCCGCCAGCGCCAGCTGCTCAGCCACCCGTGCAACGCCATGAGCCGCCGCCCGGCGCGCCGCCTGCGCCCGTGGAGCGCCGCGAGCGGCCGCCTGAGCCGCAGCGCACGCCTCCTGCGGCGGCAGCACCGCCCGCAGCGGCGCCGCCGCGTCCGGTCGCGCCGCAAACACCGCCGCCGGCCGCCGTCCACCGCCCGGAGCCGCCGCATCCGCCACCGCCGGCCGCGGCACGGCCGGAGCCGCCACACGCGCCGCCGCCCGCCGCCGCGCCGCATCCGCCGCCGCCTGCCGCCGCACGGCCTGCGCCACCGCCGCATCCCGCGCCGCCGCCGGCTGCCAAGCCAGCGCCCAAGCCTGCGCCCAAGCCGGAGGAAAAGAAGGACGAGCCGCCGAAATAGCGGCGCGCATTTAGAAACAAAACGGGCGGCCCAAAGGCCGCCCGTTGCGTTTGGCTAAAGGTCAGCGCACTAGCGCACGAGCACGTTCTTGAACTGCCAAGGATCGCGCCGGTCGATCTCTTCCGGAAACAGGCCGGGCCGGTCGGTGAGCGGCGTCCAGTCGGTGTAGGCGCCGATGACCGGACCGAGATAAGGCATCTGCACCTCGAGGCAGCGCTTGTAGTCCATCTCGTCGGCCTCGACGATGCCGGCCTTCGGGTTCTCCAGCGCCCAGACCATGCCGGCGAGCACCGCCGAGGTCACCTGCAGGCCGGTGGCGTTCTGGTAGGGCGCGAGATCGCGTGTCTCGTCGATCGAGAGCTGCGAGCCGTACCAGTAGGCGTTCTTCTTGTGGCCGTAGAGCAGCACGCCGAGCTCGTCGATGCCGTCGGCAATCTCGTGTTCGTCCAGGATATGCACATCCGGCTGCCGCTCGCCGGCGCGGCCGAACATCTCGTGCAGCGACAGCACGGCGTCGTTGCAGGGGTGGTAGGCGTAGTGGCAAGTCGGCCGGTACGCGGTTTTGCGACCCTGGCGCAATGTGAAGTAGTCGGCGATCGAGATCGACTCGTTGTGCGTGACCAGGAAGCCGTATTGGCCGCGCGCGGTCGGCGTCCAGGAGCGCACGCGGGTGTTGGCGCCGGGCTGCAGCAGATAGATCGCCGCCTGGCAGCCGGTCTTGTGCTTGCGGCCGTTGGCCGGGATCCATTTCTCGTGCGTGCCCCAGCCGAGCTCGGCCGGCTGCATGCCCTCCGACACGAAGCCCTCTACGGACCAGGTGTTGACGAAGACATCGAGCGGTTTGGGCTGCTTGGCGCGCTGGGTGTCGCGTTCGGCGATGTGGATGCCTTTGACGCCGGCCTTCTTGGCGAGCTTGCCCCAGTCCTCGCGCGTCTTCGGCGCGTCGAACTTGAGCTTGAGGTCGGTGGCGACGTTGACGAGCGCCTGCTTGACGAACCACGACACCATGCCGGGATTGGCGCCGCAGCAGGACACCGCGGACGCGCCGCCCGGGCGCTTGCGGCGCGCGGCGAGGACGGTCTCGCGCAGCGCGTAATTCGAGCGCGCCTCCGGGCCGAGCTTGCTGTCGAAGTAAAAGCCGGCCCAAGGTTCGACCACGGTGTCGACATAGAGCGCGCCGATCTCGCGGCACAGCTCCATGATGTCGAGCGAGGACGTGTCGACCGAGACGTTGACGCAGAAGCCCTGGCCGCCGCCGGCGGTAAGCAATGGCGTCAGCAGATGCCGGTAATTGTCCTTGGTGACGGCCTGGTGGATGAAGCGGATGCCGCGCTCGTCGAGAATCTTGCGGTCCTTATCCTCCGGGTCGATGACCACGAAGCGGCTCTTGTCGTAGCTGAAATGGCGCTCGATCAGCGGCAGGGTGCCTTTGCCGATCGAACCGAAACCGATCATCACAATGGGCCCGGTGATGCGGGCATGCACAGGCCAATTCGCCATATCGCGCTACTCCAGTAAGCAATAAGGGGTGATATCCGCCACGGGCGGCAAACGGAAGAGCAGCCGCGCGAGAATCAGGCGCGGCGTCCACGATTTTCTGCCGATCGCGTTAGGCGGCGGCTGCCGCGGCGGCTTGCGGGATCGTACGGCCGGCGGCGCGGATGAGGCCGCGCGCGCCGTCGAGCGCGCCGGGCTTGAGTTCGAGCGCGAGCAGGCGGTGGCGCTCGAACGGGCCGGGCAGCCGCAGGCGGCCGGTTTTTTCGGCCGAGAAGCCGAAGCGGCCGTAATAGGGCGCGTCGCCGACCAGGACGATGGCGCCGTGGCCGAGGCGGTGCGCCTCCGCGACGGCGCGGCGCACCAGATCGGCGCCGATGCCGCGGTTACGGCAATCGGCCGCCACCGCCACCGGCCCGAGCAGCAGCGCAGGCTCGCCGCTGGCGCAGGCGGCCTCCCATAGACGGGCGGTGCCGATGACGCGCTTGCCCTCGGCCGCGACGAAGGACAGGCCTTCGGCCGGCAGCCGGCCGTCGCGCAGGCGCTGCGAGCTTTTGCGGTAGCGGGTCTCGCCGAAGGCCTCGTCGAGCAGCGCCTCGCGCGCTTTGACGTCGGCCGGGCGTTCGTGACGCAACATGATCATCTTCAGGGTCCTTCCCAGCCCGGCGCGCAGGCGCGCGCACGGACGTAATCTGTCCAGTGTGAGGGAAGGGGAGGCAGGGTTAAGCCCGCCTCCCGGTTTGTTCAGATGTGGTAGGTCTTCAGCGGCGAGAAGCCGTTGAAGGCCACCGACGAGTAGGTCGCCGTATAGGCGCCGGTACCCTCGATCAGCACCTTGTCGCCGATCTCCAGGCTGACCGGGAGCAGATAGGGCTCCTTCTCGTACAGCACGTCGGCCGAGTTGCAGGTCGGCCCCGCCAGCACGCAAGGCGCCGTTTCCGCGCCGTCGCGCGGGGTCTTGATCGGGTAGCGGATCGACTCGTCCATCGTCTCGGCCAGGCCGCCGAATTTGCCGATATCGAGATAGACCCAGCGCACGTCGTCTTCCTCGCTCTTCTTGGAGACGAGCACGACCTCGGCCTCGATCACGCCAGCGCTGCCGACCATGCCGCGGCCCGGCTCGATGATCGTCTCCGGGATGCGGTTGCCGAAGTGCTTGCGCAGCGCCTTGAAGATGGCGTTGCCGTAGGTTTTCACCGACGGCACGTTCTTCAGGTACTTGGTCGGGAAGCCGCCGCCCAGGTTGACCATGGTTAGGTTCATGCCGCGCTCGCCGCACTCGCGGAACACCGCGGCCGCCGAAGCGAGCGCGCGGTCCCAGGCGTGCTGGTTGCGCTGCTGGGAGCCGACATGGAACGACACACCGACCGGCTCGAGACCGGCTTTCAGCGCGTGCTCCAGTACCTCGACGGCCATGGCCGGCTCGCAGCCGAACTTGCGCGACAGCGGCCATTCGGCGCCGACGCAGTCCGACAGGATGCGGCAGAACACCTTGGAGCCGGGCGCCGCGCGGGCGACCTTGTCGGTCTCAGCCTTGCAGTCGACCGCATAGAGGCGGACGCCGAGCGCGAAGGCGCGCGCGATATCGCGCTCCTTCTTGATCGTGTTGCCGTAGGAAATGCGGTCGGCGGTGGCGCCGGCGGCGAGCACCAGCTCGATCTCGGAGAGCGAGGCGGTGTCGAAGCAGGAACCGAGCTTGGCGAGCAGGCTCAGCACCTCCGGCGCCGGATTGGCCTTCACGGCATAGAACACCCGCGTGTCGGGCAGGGCCTTGGCGAAGGCATTGTAGTTGTCGCGCACGACGTCGAGGTCGACGACCAGGCAAGGCCCGTCCTCGTTGCGCTTACGTAGGAACTCCCGGATGCGCTCGGTCATTGGCGCATACTCCCCAGGCTATGGAGCGGTGCTATCGCTCCTGATGTCGCGGGTTTCCGGGTTTTGCACTGCGCGCGATGGGGACGCGCTAGCGCTCAACGGCGGTTAACCGCTCAAACTGCCTTGGATTGGAAGGGGAGACCCCCGTCCGCACGGCCGGCAAAGATGAACAAGCCTCTTCGGTGACCCGCGCCGGTGGTGGAGACCGGCAGAGACCAAGGAAGCCCGATCGTCGTTGCTTTAAGCCGCGTCCCCTGCTGAGAGCAGAGTGTGCTGGTTTCGCCTCCAGCTGCCAGTCAGATTTCTTGGAGAGGTTTTGGCTTCTCTCTCCAGGCGGCTGGCGGGCCTCTTGTCCCGCTACCTACCGACCGACACACGGCCACAGGCACGTGCGAAATTGGGCACAAGTGAAATAACAAATTTTTCGCGCGATGCAAGAGAATTAGTTCGCGCGACGAAAATCTTCCTTAACTTTTTACAGACCGCTCGCTCACTTGCGCGCGGTGAACGGCTCGATGCGGTGCGCGGCGCGGATGAACTGCACCATGATGGCGATGCCGCAGAGCACGAGCAGCACGTCGAGCACGCGGGCGCCAAGTGTCCCGAGATCGAACAGCGTGGCGATCGCCCACGAGCCGGCGAAGGCGGCGCCGAACACCTCGGCGCCGATCAGAATGGCGGCGCTCACGACGGTGATGACGTTGAGCCAGACGATGCGGCGGTCATTGGACGTGCCTTGGGCCATGCGGCGCTCCTTGTTAACGCCCGCAATCAAGCCGAATCCGGACGTTGAATCAAGTCTTTAAGCGGCCGCCCGTCACCGGCTTGCATTTGATCTCGCGCATGGCGGCGGCGGCCGGCGCGCGCAAGCTCGCGGCAATGTATGCCGCCCGCGCCCTTAAACTGGCCCATCCCTTCCTCGCCGGCCTCGCCGCTGTCGGGCTCGCCGCCGGCTTCGCGGTCCGACTTGCCGGCTTGGGCGCCTGGTCGGACACGATCTGGGTCGCGGTAACCGTACCGATCCTGCTGGCGTTGCTCATTGAGATTGCGACCAGCTTGCGGCGCGGCGACCTCGGGCTCGACATCGTCGCCGCGCTGTCGATGACGGCGGCGCTGCTGGTCGGCCAGGAACTCGCCGCCGCCATCGTCGCCCTGATGTATGCCGGCGGCCAGTATCTGGAGGGCTTCGCCGAGCGGGCGGCCCGCCGCGAGATGACGGCCCTCTTGTCGCGGGTGCCGCGTTCGGCGCTGCGGCATCGCGACGGACGGCTGGAGGAGGTGGCGCTCGACCTCATTCTGCCCGGCGACCGGCTGCTGGTCCGCCAGGGCGACGTGGTGCCGGTAGACGGCACCGTGGCCTCCGGCGTGGCGGTGCTCGACCAATCGGCGCTCACCGGCGAGGCGCTGCCGGTGCGGCTGAAGGCCGGCGAGGCGGCGCTGAGCGGCTCGACCAATGCCGGCGAGGCCTTCGACCTGACGGCCACGCGCAGCGCGGCCGAGAGCACCTATGCGGGCATTGTGCGGCTGGTAGAGGCGGCGCAGCGCTCGCGGGCGCCGATGTCGCGGCTGGCCGACCGCTACGCCATCCTGTTTCTCGCCCTGACCGTGACGCTGGCGGGAGCCGCTTGGCTGTTAACGGGCGACGCCATCCGCGCGGTGGCGGTGCTGGTGGTGGCGACGCCCTGTCCGCTCATTTTGGCGGTTCCAGTCGCCATCGTCTCCGGGCTGTCGCGCGCCGCCAAGCTCGGCATTCTCATCAAGGGCGGCAAGGCGATCGAGACGCTCGCCCGCGTGCGCGCGCTGGTGATCGACAAGACCGGCACGCTGACTTTGGGTCAGGCCCGGCTGGTCGAGACCCGGGTGACCGGCACGGTCGCGCCCGACGAACTGTTGCGGCTCGCGGCCTCGCTCGACCAAGCCTCCAAGCACATCATCGCCCAGACCGTCGTCAGCGAAGCGCGCGGTCGGGGCCTCACGCTGGCGATCCCGTCCGCGGTCGTGGAGACGCCGGGCGAGGGCATCGCCGGGCGGGTCGAAGGCCGCGAGGTCACGGCCGGCGGCTTGCACTTCATCGCCAACCGGCTCGGTACCGGCGTATGGACGCTGGCGGGCGAGCGGCCGCCCGGCGCTTTGGCGGTCGCGGTCGCGCTCGACGGCAAGCTTGCCGGGCTGCTCATTCTCTCCGACGAGGTGCGCGCGGGCACCGAGCAGCTGCTGCGGACGCTGCGCAGCCTCGGCATCGAGCGCATCGTGCTGGCGACCGGTGACCGCCATGAGGTGGCGCGCTTCGTGGCCGCAGGCCTCTCCATCGATCAGGTGCGCTCGGAACTCACGCCCGATCAGAAGATCCTGGTCGTGCTGGCGGAGCGCAAGAACGGCCCGGTGATGATGATCGGCGACGGCGTCAATGACGCGCCCGCGCTTGCCGCCGCCGATATTGGCGTCGCGATGGGCGCGCGCGGCACCGCCGCCTCGGCGGAAGCCGCCGATGTCGTGCTGCTGGTCGATCAGCTCGACCGCGTGCTGCCGGCGATCAGAATCGCGCGGCGCTCGCGCCTGATCGCGCTCGAAAGCGTCATCGCCGGCATGGGCCTTTCGATCGTGGCGATGATCGCGGCGGCCTTCGGCTTCATCGCGCCGGTCGAAGGCGCACTGCTGCAGGAAGTGATCGACGTGCTGGTCATCGTCAACGCGCTGAGGGCGTTGCGCGGATGAGGGGACGCCCGTAGATAGGGCGCATGAACGCTGCCAACGCCCAAAACCCGCTGCTCGCCGGCTGGACCGCCGCCTTCGGGCTGCCGCCCTTCGGCGCCATCACGCCCGAGCAGTTCCGCCCCGCTTTCGACGAGGCGCTCAGCCGTCACCGCGCCGAGATCGACACGACCGCCGCCGATCCGGCGCCGCCGAGCTTCGCCAACACGATTGAGGCGCTGGAACGCGGCGGCCGCGCCCTCGACAAGGTCGCCAGCGTGTTCTTTGTGCTGGCCGGCGCCGACACCGGCGACGCCATCGAGGCCGTCGAGCGCGAGATCTCGCCGCTGCTAGCGCGCCACAACAATGCGATCCACCTGAACCGCGCGCTCTATGCCCGCATCGCCGATCTCTACAAGCGGCGCGATGCGCTCGGACTTTCGTCCGAGCAGGCGCGCGTGCTCGACCGCTACCATACCCGTTTCGTGCGCGCGGGCGGTGCGCTCGACAAGCCGGCGCAGGATCGCCTCGCGGCCATCAACGAGCGGCTGGCGAGCCTGGGCACTCAGTTCGGGCAGAACGTTCTGGCCGACGAGAAAGCTTACGCGCTCATCCTGGAAGAGGGCGATCTTGCCGGACTTCCCGATTTCGCCCGCGCCGCCGCGCGCGCGGCCGCCGAAGAGCGCGGGCACAAGGGCAAATACGCTGTCACGCTCGCGCGATCGTCCTGCGAAACCTTCCTGCAATTCTCGTCGCGGCGCGATCTGCGCGAGAAAATCTTCCAGGCCTGGATCAAGCGCGGCGAGAATGGCGGCGCAACCGACAACCGCGCGCTGATCGCCGAGATGGTCGGCTTGCGCGCTGAGCGCGCCAAGCTTTTGGGCTTCGATACCTTCGCCGACTACCGGCTCGACGATCAGATGGCGAAGACGCCGGCCGCCGCGCGCAAGCTGCTCGACGAGGTCTGGGGCCGTGCGCGGGCAAAAGCGCAGGCCGAGCGCGACGCCTTGCAAAAGCTGATCGCGGACGAGGGCGGTAATTTTGCGCTGGCGCCGCACGACTGGCGCTATTACGCCGAGAAGCTGCGCAAGGCGCGCTACGATCTCGACGAGGCGGAGATCAAGCCGTATTTCCAGCTCGACAAGATGATCGAGGCGGCCTTCGAGACGGCACGCCGCCTGTTCGGCCTCACTTTCACGCCAGTCGACGTGCCGCTTTATCATCCCGACGCGCGCGCTTACGACGTGAAGGACGCGGGCGGCCGCCACGTCGGCCTGTTCATCGGCGATTATTTCGCGCGCAGCTCGAAGCACAGCGGCGCCTGGATGACCTCGCTGCGCGAGCAGGAGAAGCTTGCCGGCAATATCACGCCAATCATTCTCAACGTCTGCAATTTCTCCAAGCCCGCGGTCGGCGAACCGGCGCTCTTGTCGTTCGACGACGCGCGCACGCTATTCCACGAATTCGGCCACGCGCTGCACGGACTGCTGTCGAACGTGACCTACCCGCTGCTCGCCGGCACCGCGGTGCCGAGCGATTTCGTGGAATTGCCCTCGCAGCTTTACGAGCACTGGCTGGAGGTGCCAGAGATTCTGCAGAACTATGCGCGGCACGCGAAGACCGGCGAGCCGATGCGAAAAGCGCTGCTCGACCGCCTCTTGGCGACGCGCACCTTCAATCAGGGCTTCGCTACGGTCGAATACACCGCCTGCGCGCTGGTCGATCTCGATTTGCACGGCCTGCGCGACACAAGCGCGCTCGACGTCACCGAATTCGAGCGCCGCGATCTGGAGCGCATCCAAATGCCGGCGGAAATCGTCATGCGCCATCGCCTGCCGCACTTCCAGCATCTGTTCTCCGGCGGCGGCTACGCCGCGGGCTACTATTCTTATATGTGGTCGGAAGTGCTCGACGCCGACGCCTTCGAGGCCTTCAGCGAAACCGGCGATGCCTTCGATCCGGAAACGGCGAAGCGTCTCCGCGACTTCATTTACGGCGCCGGCAACCTGCGCGACCCGGCCGAGGCCTACAAAGCCTTCCGCGGCCGGCTGCCGTCGGTCGACGCGCTGTTGAAGAAGCGCGGGTTGGCGGATGCGGCGACGTAAGCCCGTGTCCCGGATGCGGTGCAGCACGAAGTGGTGCACGGCTGATCGGGGACCCAGCTTTCTTTCAACCGGGGTCCCGGGTCTGCAGCGCACCGTTTCACGCTGCGCTGCGCCCGGGACACGAGGCCAACCATGACCCTCCACACCGCCGGCCACCGCCGCGGCGTCGTCTGCGCGCCGCATTCTGCCGCCGTCGAAGATGGCCGCGCCATTCTCGCCGAAGGCGGCAACGCCATCGAGGCGATGCTGGCGATGGCCGCGTCGATCGCCGCGGTCTATCCGCACATGAACCACGTCGGCGGCGACGGCTTCTGGCTGATCCGCGAGCCATCGGGGCGCGTGCGTGTGCTGATGGGCGCGGGCCGGGCGGGCAGCAAAGCCACGCTCGCCCTTTATCGCGAGGCCGGCTACGACGAGATTCCGGCGCGCGGCCCGCTTGCGGCATTGACCGTGCCGGGCGCGGTGGCGGGCTGGATGCTCGCCGCCGAGGCGGCCAAGGCGAACCGCGGCCGGCTGCCGCTCGATATCCTGCTGGGCGCCGCGATCAAGCACGCGCGCGAGGGCTACACGGTGACGCGCAGCCAGGCGCGGCTGACCATCGAGAAATACGCCGAGCTCGAAACCGCGCCCGGCTTCATTCAGGCCTTCCTCGCCGACGGCAAGGCGCCCGAAGCGGGCGCCACGCTCAAGCAGAGCGCGTTCGCCGCCACGCTCGATCATCTCGCCAATGTCGGGCTCGACGACTTCTACCGCGGCGATGTCGGCCGCGAGATCGCCGCCGATCTCGAGCGCATCGGCAGCCCGGTGACGCGCGCCGACTTCGAACAATTCCGCGCCGTGGTCGAGGCGCCGCTTTCGGTCGGCGTCCAGGCCGGCACGCTCTACAACACGCCGCCGCCGACGCAGGGGCTTGCTTCGCTCATCATCCTCGCGCTGTTCGATCGGCTGCGCGTGGCGCAGGGCGAAAGCTTCGAGCACATCCACGGCCTGATCGAATCAACCAAGCGCGCATTCCGCGTGCGCGACCGCTTCGTCACCGACCCCGACAGGATCGACGGCAATCTCTCCCGTTTCCTCACGCCGCAATTCCTCGACGGCGAAGCGGCCGGGATCGATCCGAAGAAGGCCGCGCGCTGGCCGCAGGCCTATGGCGAGGGCGACACCATCTGGATGGGCGCGGCCGACTCAAGCGGCCTCGTCGTCTCCTACATCCAGTCGCTCTACTGGGAGTTCGGCTCCGGCTGCGTGCTACCGAAAACCGGTGTGCTGATGCAGAACCGAGGCGCGAGTTTCTCGCTCGATCCGAAGGCGCTCAATGCGCTGGCGCCCGGCCGCCGGCCGTTCCACACGCTCAATCCCGCGTTCGCCTCGCTCAAGGATGGCCGCATCATCGCCTATGGCACCATGGGTGGCGACGGCCAGCCGCAGACGCAGGCCGCGCTGTTCACGCGCCACGTCACCTTCCGTCAGCCGCTCGACCAAGCGCTCGACGCGCCGCGCTGGCTGCTCGGCCGCACCTGGGGCTCGACGCATACGAACTTGCGCATGGAATCCCGCTTCGACGGCAATTTGATCGACCGGCTGATGGCGGCCGGCCACGACGTCGCGGTGCTCGACGAAGCCTATTCCGACACCATGGGCCACGCCGGCGCGGTGGTGCTGCATCCGGATGGCACACTGGAAGGCGGCCACGACCCGCGCGCCGACGGCGGCGCGGCGGGCATCTAAGGCTGCTTGAACCGCTCGCCGCCGCCCGGGAAGGGCGCCGGCTCGTCGGGCACCGGCAGGCCGGGAATGGCGCGCTCGGCGCCGGGGGCAGGCGGCAAGGCCACGGCCGGCGGCGGCTCGCGTTTCGGCGGCAGCAGCGATGCGCCGCCATAGAGCAGGCCGATCGCAATCAGCCAGCTGCCGAGAATGCGGCCGAAGATCGCAAACCAGCCACGCCGGAATGCGCGCAGCGTCAGCGTCGCCGCGGCGACGACCCAGCACGCGGCCAGCAGCGGCGTCCATGTGAACGCCGGCTCATGCAGGCTGGGATCGGTCAGTTTGATCGTGAGGCCGAGCATGGCGCCGAAGATCATACTGGCGACGGGCGTGACAAATACGCGCCAGCGCGCGCCCACGACCAGCGCCACGCCGGCCGCCAAATAGGAGATCGGGCCGGTCAGGAACAAATGCGTCGCCGCGCCCGGCACCTTGTCGAGCAGCCAGAGCAGCCGGTCCTCGGCGGCCAGGCCGCCAGCAATGCCGAGCGCGAACAGCGGCAGTGCCGCGATCATGGCGCGCGCGCCGACGAGTGCCAGCACGGCGGCGAGGCCAAGCAGCGGCAGGATGCGCGCGGGGGCCAGCGTGTCGGTCAGGATCCAGCGCGCGAGCGGATCGTCTCGCAAAGCCGGCAACAGCGCGGCGGCGGCGATGGCGATGAGGCCGAGCGCGGCCAGCGCCGGGCCGCTCCAGCGAAGCGCCGCGCGCGCCTCAGGCGGCGAGGAGGGCGGGGACAAGGAAATAGATTCCGCCAAGGCCGATCAGCGCGCCGAGGCCGCGCGCCAGCTTGCCGTGCATCGGCTTGTGCAGCGCAAGCCCGACGCCGATGCCGAACAGATGGATCATGCCGGTCGCCAGCACGAAGCCGATGGCGTAGTCGGCGGGATCGGCCGACAGCGGCAATTCGGCGCCGTGCGCATAACCGTGGCAGAGTGCGAAATAGGCGATCAGCACCAATGCGATCCATTCCGCCGGCCGCCAGGCCAGCGAAATCGCAAGGCCCAGCGCCAGGATGGACAGCGCAATGCCGATCTCGATGCCGGGCAGGGGAATGCCGACCATGCCGATGACGCCGCCGGCCACCATGATCATCGGGAACGTCACCGGCAGCGTCCACACAGAGCGCCCGCCCATTTGCGCGCCCCACAGGCCGACCGCGAACATCGCGAGGAAATGGTCCGGCCCGGTGAGCGGATGCGCAAAGCCGCTGCCGAAGCCGCCCTGCGCGCCCTGGATGATGTGCGCGGCGGCCGGTCCGGACAGCAGGCAAAGGCTCAACGCGGCCGCGCAGGCCGCGACTGTGTAATTCCGCATACAGCTCATCTTATCCTCGTCCCGCGCCCCGCGTGAATGCGTCAGCCTTGCCAACCGAATAAGGCGTAAGCATAGCCTGAGCCGCGCCCTGCCACCATTGCGCCCCACTCGAGTGTATGGTCGCGGCATGGCCGCTTTGCTTCGCATTCTTCTCGCCGCTCTCGCATGCGTGACGCTTTCACTGCCGGCGCGCGCGCATCCCCATGTCTGGGTGACGATGCAGAGCGAGTTGATCTATGCGCCCGATGGCAGCATCACCGGCATCCGTCATCATTGGGCCTTCGACGACATGTTCTCGGCCTTCGCCATTCAGGGCATTGCCAGCAAGGAAAAGGGCAAGTTCACGCGTGAGGAATTGGCGCCGCTCGCCAAGACCAATATCGAGTCGCTGAAAGAGTACAAATATTTCAACTACGCAACCGCCGACGGGCAAAAGGCGCTCTTCAGCGATCCGCTGCCGGATTATTGGCTCGACTATAAGGATTCGATTCTGATCCTGAACTTCACCTTGCCGTTCAAGACACCGGTGAAGGCCAAATACCTGCGCATCGAAATCTACGACCCCACCATCTTCGTCGATTTCGAATTCGCTAAGGACACGCCGGTGCGCACGGTCGGCGCGCCGTCAGGCTGCAAGCTCGACGTGGTGCTGCCGCAGGACATTACCGTCGCGCAGTCGCAGAAGCTGGGCGAGGCCTTCTTCAATTCGCTGTCGTCGGCGCAGAACTGGGGCGCGCAGTTCGCCAACAAGATCCTGGTGAATTGCCCTTAAGTTATAAAATTCCCGTAACAGTGTTACGCGGAGCCCGCCACCTTTGCGCCGTAGTCCGTGCTATGGTCGCGGCCGCATGAGCCGTTTTTTCCTCGCAGTTCTGGTGAGCCTTGCTTTCGCGCTGCCGGCCGCCGCGCATCCCCATGTGTGGGTGAAAGCGACGAGCGATCTCGTCTACGCGCCCGACGGCAGCATCATCGGCATCCGCCACCATTGGGTGTTCGACGACATGTTCTCGGCCTTCGCTGTGCAGGGGCTGGAGACCAAGGAGAAAGGCAAATTCACGCGCGAGGAACTGGCGCCGCTCGCCAAGGTGAACGTCGAGTCGCTCAAGGAGTACGACTACTTCACCTATGCGACCGTCGACGGCAAGAAAACGCCGATCGGCGAGCCGCTGCCGGACTATTCGCTTGACTACAAGGACGAGTTGCTCACGCTCAATTTCACGCTGCCGTTCAAGCAGCCGGTGAAGGCGAAAGACCTCAAGATCGAGATCTACGACCCGACTTACTTCATCGACTTCGAGCTGGCCAAGGACGCGCCGGTGTCGCTGGTCGGCGCGCCGGCGCAATGCAAGGTCACCACCGAACTGCCGCGCGAGCTGACCTATGCCGAGGGCAAGCGGCTCAGCGACAATCCGGAAGCGGCGACCAACTGGGGCGCATTCTTCGCCAACAAGATCATGGTCAAGTGTCCCTGACCGAGTTCGCGTAAGCCGCGGGGGCGGCGTAGAAGCCGAGGGGAATTTTCAAGCATGGTCCGGCGATCCGCCCTGCTACGATGCGTTTTTTTCGTCAGTTGCGCACTGGCGGTCCTCGTCCTCGCCGATCCCGCGCTGGCGCAATTCGGGCTCAACCGCGGCGCCGCCCCGCCTGAAATCGGCGGCTTCGCCGGCTGGATCCTGGCCGAGCAGGCGAAATTTTATCTCAAGCTGTCGAGCCTGATCCGCGCCGCCAAGGCCGACGGCAGCGCCGCCTACACGCTGCTCGGCATCTCCTTCATCTATGGCGTCTTCCACGCCGCCGGGCCCGGTCACGGCAAGGCGGTGATCTCGTCCTACATGATCGCCAATGACGAGACCTGGCGGCGCGGCGTGATCCTGTCGTTTGCCTCAGCGCTCGTGCAATCGTTCACGGCCATCGCCATTGTCGGCATCGCCGCGGTGCTGCTCGGCGCCACCGCGCATGTGATGGGCAATGCGGTGCGGGCGATCGAGATGGTCAGTTACGCGCTTATTATTCTGATCGGCCTGAGACTTCTGTGGGTGAAGGGCCGCTCATTTCTGAATCTGCTGCGCGCCGAGCGGCGCGAGCACGATCATCACGATCACGCGCACGACCACGATCACGGCCATGCGCATCATCACCACGACCACGGTCATGCGCACGCGCATTCACACGCGCACGGCCACGACCACCACGATCACGGCGAGGAAGAAGCCTCCGCATGGGGCCATGCCCACGGCCCGGAGCCGGAGGACCTGAAAGGTCCGCATTGGCTGCGACGCGGCCTGGCGGCCATTGTCGCGGTGGGTTTGCGGCCGTGCTCGGGCGCGATCATCGTGCTGGTGTTTGCGCTGGCGCAGGGCCTGTTCTGGATCGGCGTCGCCTCGACCTTCGTGATGGGGCTCGGCACCGCCATCACCGTCGCCATCGTCGCCACCATTGCGGTCGGCGCCCGCGGCTTTGCCGGACGCTTGGCGAAAGCGAAGCCTGGCGCCGGCTTGCTGATCATACGCGGGCTGGAAACCGCCGCCGCCGCCGTCATCATCCTGTTCGGCGTCGCGCTGCTCACCGGTTACATGGTGAGCGAGCGGCTGATGGGGGTTTAACTAACCCGCTCGTCCCCGCGAAAGCGGGGACCCAGGCCTTATTTCTGGATTCCCGCTTTCGCGGGAATGAGCGGAATATTAGAGCATGATTGTCTCACGCTGAAGCGTATCCGGCGTTGGCGAAGTAACTGGCACATTCCTGTGGCGTGAAGCATTCGAGCAGGGCGCCGATGCGCTTCCATGTGGCCTCGACGGTTCTCTCGGCGGCTTTGCGCAGTAGTGTCTTAAGCTTGGCGAAGACCTGCTCGATCGGGTTGAGATCGGGACTGTAGGGCGGCAGGAAGAACAGCTTGGCGCCGGTGGCGCGAATGGCCCGGCGCACAGCCTTTCCTTTGTGGCTGCCAAGATTGTCGATGATCACGATATCGCCAGGCTTGAGTGTCGGCACGAGGATTTGCTCGACATAGGCCAGGAAGCTTTGGCCGTTGATCGGCCCGTCGATAACGCAAGGGGCATCGATCCGATCGCTGCGCAGCGCGGCCAGGAAGGTGAGCGTCTGCCAGCGGCCGTGCGGGACCTTGGCCACCAGCCGTTGGCCTCGCCGCGCGCGGCCATGGCTGCGTGTCATGTTAGTCTTGGCCCAGGTCTCATCGATGAAGACGAGGCGGGCCGGGTCAAGCCTGCCTTGATACCGTTTCCATTGTGCCCGCCGCCTGGCCACGTCGGGGCGATCCTGCTCGCTGGCGTGCAGGCTTTTTTTTGAAGCTGATGCCCTCGCGCTCGAACAAGTGCCAGACCGCGTAGTAGCTCACCTCGATCCCGCGCTCTGCCAACTCGGCCAGCAGTGCTCGCAAGGTCACATCCGGCTTCTCCGCGAGACGTCCCAGCAGCCAGTCGCGCTCCCCGGCAAGCGCATAGGCCCGCGTCCCGCCCATCCGTCGTGCCGCCGCACTGCCGGTCGCGCGGAACCGTTGCGACCACTTCACCACGCTGGCGACACTGACCTTGAAAGTGGCCGCAACCGCCCGGCAGCTCTCGCCAGCCGCCACCGCCGCAACCACGCGTTCGCGCAGATCCAAGGAATAGGCTCGGGCCATCAGATGCTGGCCTCCATTCCAGCCAGCATCTTGAATCAGAAACGCGCCGATTTGGGAATCCCCAATTGATTCAATCCAATGCTATCGTGCTCTAGTCAGGCAAAATCCTCTTCCTTCAACTCGATCGGCTTGCCGTGCGGCGTGCGATCGCAGGCGTGGTCCCAGGCATCGCGATAGCGATGCAACGTTTCATGTGTCGCGACACCCTTGTCGGCCACCAATCTTTCCAGCGCCGCCAGCCAATGCAGGTAATAGGTCTCGCCTGTGTCGGGATCGCCGGCCGCCTGCGCGCGCTTGATCTCGGCGGCAAGGGCCGCCGCCCATTCGGCCCAGGTGAACACGCCACGCTCATGCAGCGCCAAGGTTATCGCGAACGCTTCCGCCTCCCATGGCTCGCGGAACACCGGCCCGTCGGCATCGCGCGGGATGCTCGGGATTTCCTGCGTGGCGCGGGCTGCGGCAACGCGGTCGATCATGCTGGCTCCAGGTAGGGCTCCCAGGCGTCGACCGACACTGTCGTGGTCGGGTCGCCATCCGGTCCCCACAATTCGCGGCCGGCGAAACGCACGGTATAGAGCCACCGCGGGTTCTCGCCGGCGTCAGTGGCGTTGCTGTCGGGAAACACATGAAAGCCGATCACGCGCTCGACGGTGCCGACGTGCCCGCGCACATAGCGCGGTAGCCGCGTGTGCGTCGGCGGGTTGATGTTTTTTGCGCGCACTGTATCGCCGGCCTTGAACGCGGCCTGCGTGTTGGTGGCGCGCTCGGTCGGGCCGCCGCGATGCAGCACTTTGAGTACGTCGCCGGGCGAGAGCACGCGCTTGCCCGGCAGCGGCGGATGCAAGGCATGGCCGACGACGATCTCATCGTCGCTGACCAGATCGCGCTCCTTCAGCATCGTCTCCAGCGCGGCAAACCAGATCTGATAGTAGCTCATCGACAGATATTCGGCCGGATCGCGGTTCTCGCGCGCGAAGCGCGACATGTCGATGTTCCATTGCCCCGGCATCGCCATGGCAAGCGTCAGCGCGAAGGCGCGCTTCTCCCAGTCGGCGTGGAACACCGGCTCGTTCGGCTCGGGCTCGACGGGGCCGAAGCCGTGCACGCCGCCCATGTCCTGCGCGCCGTTCATGTCAAATCTTTTGGCTGCTTCGGCAATCCGGTGCCGATCATGGAATCGCGCGTGACCAGTTCGGCGAGTTTTTCTTCGCTCCAGCCTTCGGTGCCGGCCGGGCGCATCGGAATAACGAGATAGCGGATTTCCGCGGTCGAATCCCAAACGCGGATGTCGGTGTCCCTCGGCAGCGTCACGCCGAAATCGGCCAGCACGCCGCGCGGATCGGCAACCGCGCGCGAGCGGTAGGGCGCCGACTTGTACCAAACCGGCGGCAGGCCGAGCACCGGCCACGGATAACAGGAGCACAACGTGCACACGACCATGTTGTGCAGCTTCGGCGTATTCTCCAGCGCCACGATGTGCTCGCCCTGGCGTCCGGCGAAGCCGAGCTCGGCGATGGCCGGCGTCGCGTCCTTGATGAGCCGCGCGCGATAGGCCGGATCGGTCCAGGCCTTGGCCACCACGCGGGCGCCGTTGCGCGGGCCGACCTTCTTCTCATAGGTCTCGATCAAGAGATCGAGCGCGGCCGGGTCGACATAGCCCTTTTCTGTCAGCACGGTTTCCAGCGCGCGCACGCGCAGTTGGGTTTCCGACAGTTCGGAATGCTCGTGATCGTGGTCGTGGTCATGCGCCATGGCGGCGAATTTAGCGGAAGCCCAAGCTTTATGCCATCATCGGCCATGGTCTCGCTTGCCGACCGCATCGACCGCCTCACCGCCGCCATCGGCCGCGCCGTGGCCTGGCTGGCGCTTGTCATCGTCGTGCTGCAATTCGCGCTTGTGATCGCGCGCTACGCGCTGGGCCTCGGCTCGATCTGGCTGACCGAGACGGTAACTTACGCCAATGCCGCGCTGTTCCTGCTGGCGGCGGCCTGGACGCTCTCCACTGGCGGCCATGTGCGCGTCGATATTTTCTACGCGCACGCCGCGCCGCGCACGCGCGCGGTCATCGATTTCATCGGCGGGCTTCTGCTGCTGCTGCCGTTCGCACTGGTGCTGATCTGGCTGTCGGCGCCCTATGCCGCTCGCTCCTGGGCGATCCTCGAACGCTCGCAGGAAGCGAGCGGCCTGCCGCTGGTCTTCGTGCTCAAGACTTTGATCCCGGTGTTCGCGCTGATGATGGCGCTGCAAGGCGTCGCGCAAGCGATCCGCGCGTTTCATCTTCTTATCCCTCCCCCGCTTGCGGGGGAGGGTGGCCGGCGAAGCCGGCCGGGTGGGGGCGCTTGATGATTACGGCACCCTCACCCCACCCCGGCTCACTTCGTTCGCCGACCCTCCCCTTTCAGGGGAGGGATTAGTGCCGCTCGCCGAAACCCTCGCCGTGCTCATGGTCGCGGGCGTCATCGCCGCGCTGATGGTTGGTTATCCGGTGGCGCTGACGCTGGCCGGCGTATCGCTCGCCTTCGCCGTGCTCGGCCACGCGCTCGGCGCGATGGGCTTCGGCATTCTGGGCGCGCTGCCGCAACGCATCTTCGGCATTATGACGAACGAAGTGCTGCTGGCGATCCCGATGTTCATCTTCATGGGCGTGATGCTCGAGCGCTCACGCGTGGCGGAGGAATTGCTCGAGACCATGGGCCGCCTGTTCGGCACGCTGCGCGGCGGCTTGGGCATCTCGGTGGTGATCGTCGGCACGCTCTTGGCGGCGGCGAAAGGCGTGGTCGGCGCCACCACGGTGACCATGGGCCTGATCATGCTGCCGGCGATGCTGCGTTTCGGCTACGACCCGCGGCTTGCCGCCGGCACGGTGGCCGCCACCGCGACGCTGGCGCAGATTTTCCCGCCCGCCACCGTGCTGGTGCTGCTTGGCGACCAGCTCGGCAATGCCTATCAGGCGGCGCAGCTGGCGCAGGGCAACTTCGCGCCGCGCTCGGTCAATGTCGGCGATCTGTTCGCCGGCGCGCTGCTGCCGGGCTTGGCGCTGGTCGCGCTCTATCTGTTGTATCTGATCGCGGTCGCGATCCTGCGCCCGAAATCATCGCCGGCGCTGCCGCCCGATCCAAAAGCGCCGCGCGGGCTCGCGCTCGTTCTCCGCCTGATCCAGGTATTGATCGCGCCGCTGCTGCTGATCCTCGCCGTGCTCGGCTCCATCCTCGGCGGGCTGGCCACGCCGACCGAAGCGGCTTCCGTCGGAGCGGTGGGCGCCATCTTGCTTGCCGCGCGCAAGGGCGGGATCGGCCGTCACATGCGGTCGGTGGTGGAAAAGACCACGCAGATCACCGCCATGATCTTCCTCATTCTGATCGGCGCCACGGTGTTCAGCCTTGTCTTCCGCGCGCTCGGTGGCGACGACATGGTTAACCGCGCGCTCACCTATCTGCCCGGCGGCACCGCCGGCGCCGTGCTCGCCGTGATGCTGGCGATGTTCCTGCTCGGCTTCGTGATGGACGCCTTCGAGATCATCTTCGTCGTGGTGCCGATCGTCGCGCCCACGCTCTTGAAAATGCCCGGCGTCGATCCGGTCTGGCTCGGCATCATGATGGCGATGAATTTGCAGACCTCCTACATGCACCCGCCGCTCGGGCCGACGCTGTTCTATCTGCGCGGCGTGGCGCCGCCCGAGATCACCACGCGCCACATCTACGTTGGCATCATTCCGTTCGTGCTGATTTAATTGGTCGCGCTGGTGGTGCTGTGGTTCGCGCCTGCGCTCGCGACCGCGCTGCCGCACGCGCTGTATCGATGAAATTTTTCTTTCGTCATGCCCGCGCCAAGCGCGGGCATGACGGTGAAGATCTCAGCCCCAGAACCGCTCCACCGAGACCCAGATCCAGACCGCGCCGGCCGATAGCAGCGACAGCCCGACCGCGGCCGAGCCCATGTCCTTGATGCGCTTGATGGCCGGCTCGGTGTCGCGCGTGATGCGGTCGGAAATCTTCTCGATCGCGGTGTTGAGAAGTTCGACGATCAAAATGAACACCAGCACGCCGATCAGCGCGAAGCGCTCGCCGGCGTCGTGCGTGAGCCAAAAGGCGAGCGGCACGCCGATCACCAGCAGCGCCAATTCCTGGCGGAACGCTTCCTCCGATTGCGTCACCGCAATCAGCCCGTGCCAGCTATTGATGGTCGCCTTGAAAAGCCGTTCCACGCTGCTTGTCCCCTCAGCCCCGGCGCAAAATAGGCGGGCCGATATCCATAGTCTATTCATGCGCTTGCCCGCGTGTGTATAAGGTTACTGTCATGAAAGCCGGGGAGCTGTTCGATCTCAAAGGTCGCGTCGCGCTGGTCACCGGCGCGTCGAGCGGGCTCGGCGTGCAGTTTGCCCGCGCGCTCGCCGATAATGGCGCCGCCGTCGTGCTGGTCGCGCGCCGCGCCGACAGGCTGAAAGCGGTGAAAGACGAGATCGAGAGCAAAGGCGGCAAGGCGCTTGCGATCGAAGCCGACGTCACCGACCGCGCCGCCATGGCGCGCGCATACGACGCCGCGGAGAAAGCCTTCGGCACTGTCACAATTCTCGTCAACAATGCCGGCATCGCGCAGAAGCCAATGCGCGCCATCGAGGTGACGGCGGAGGAATGGCGCAAGGTGCTCGGCGTCGATCTCGATGCGGTCTTCCACAACGCGCAGGAGGCCGCGCGCCGCATGCTGGCGGCGGGCAAGCAGGGCTCCATCATCAACATCGCCTCGGTGCTCGGCTTGGGCGTGGCGAAAGGCACCGCGGCCTATGCCGTCGCCAAGGCCGCCGTCATCCAGACGACTAAGGCGCTCGCCGTCGAGCTCGCCTTCAAGGGCGTGCGCGTCAATGCCATCGCGCCGGGCTGGTTCGTCACCGAGATCAACGACGATTATTTGAACAGCGAGGCGGGCGCCGCGATCAAGCGCGACATTCCGATGGGCCGCTTCGGCAAAGCGGGCGATCTCGACGGCGCGCTGTTGCTGCTCGCCTCCGACGCCGGCAGCTACATCACCGGCGCGACCATCGTGGTGGACGGCGGGCAAGTCATTCAGATCAAGGGGTGATTTCTTATCCCTCCCCCAAGGGGGAGGGTGGCTGGCCGAAGGCCAGCCGGGTGGGGACTTTCCTCACTCAATGGTAAAACCCCACCCGGCTCCTCCCCCCGATCAAGCCGGGGGTCGGAGCCACCCTCCCCGAAGACGGGGAGGGATACGAGGAAACGCCATGGACTTCACACTGTCGCCCGAGATCGAAGACCTCCGCCTGCGCGTGCGCGCCTTCATCGAGAAAGAAGTGCTGCCGCTCGAGGCCGATCCGGCAAATTTCGCCGAGCACGAAAACATCCCCGAAGAGCGCCTCGCGCCCGTGCGCGAGAAGGCGAAGAAGGCCGGTCTGTGGGCGCCGCAATCGCCCAAGGAATACGGCGGCATGGAGCTGCCGATCGTCGCCTGGGCGGCGATCTACGAGGAGGCCGCGCGCAGCCTGTTCGGCCCGCTCGCCATCAACTGCATGGCGCCCGACGACGGCAACATGAATGTACTGCGGCTCGTCGGCACGCGCGAGCAGAAGGACAAATGGCTCAAACCGATCGTCGAGGGCAAAGTGCGCTCGTCTTTCGCGATGACCGAGCCGCATCCCGGCTCCGGCTCCGACCCCGCGATGATGCGCACGCGCGCCGAAAAGCGGGGCGGCAAATACGTCATCACCGGCCGCAAATGGTTCATCACCGGCGCCGACGGCGCGGCGCAATTCATCCTGATGGCGCGCACGAGCGACGACAAGCGGCGCGGCCTCACGGCGTTTCTCTTCCACAAGGATCAGCCCGGCTGGCGCATCGTGCGCCGAATTCCGATTCTCGGACCGGAAGAGCACGGCGGTCATTGCGAATTGGAATTCACCGGCCTCGAAGTGCCGGCCGAAAACATTTTGATGGGTGAGGGCGACGGCCTGAAGGTGACGCAGATCAGGCTCGGCCCCGCGCGGCTGACGCACTGCATGCGCTGGACCGGCTGGGCCAAGCGCTGCGTCGAGATCGCGCAGGCTTACGTCAACGAGCGCGAAGGCTTTGGCGTGAAGTTGGGTGACCGCGAGAGCGTGCAGATCAAGCTCGGCGAAGTGGCACAGCAGATTCAGATCAGCCGGCTGCTCACCATGCACGCGGCCTGGATGCTCGATCAGGGCGGCCGCGCACGCAAGGAAGTGTCGATGGCCAAGGTGCAGGTCGCCAATACGCTGCACCAGGCCGCCGACGTCGCCATCCAATTGCAAGGCGCACGCGGCTTCTCCAAGGACACGGTGGTGGAATGGATCTACCGCGCGGCGCGCGCGGCGCGTCTGGTCGACGGCGCCAGCGAAGTGCACATGATGGTGCTCGCGCGCTTCCTGCGCGAAGAAGGCCGCGACTTCTGGCAATGGGGCCCGGGCGAGGGGCGGAAGAACGCGCCTTAACTCGCCGCCTTCCGCAGCGCCGATACCTCGTCGCGCGCGGCTTTCATCAGATATTGGATGTCCGAGGCCGCGATGACGAAACGCGCGCCGAGCTTCACCAGCTCCGCCACATGCGCGACGTCACCGCGGATGCCGCCGACGCCGAGGATTTTCTTATGCGCCGCGCAGGCTTTCGCGACGGTTTCGTAGGCCGCGCGCAGCTTCGGGTGCTTGAGGTCGCCGGGAATGCCCATGGCGGTGCACAGGTCGTTCGAGCCGATCAGCAGGATGTCGATGCCGGGCACGGCGGCGATGGCGTCGGCATTGGCGACGCCCTCCGGCGTTTCGATCATGGGGATGAGCGTGGTCGCAGCGTTGCCCTGCGCGTTGACGTCGCCGAGTGGCGTCGCGCGATAGCTTTGCAACGCGCCGGGTCCCGCCACCGAGCGCGTGCCCACCGGCGGAAAACGGCAGGCGTCGGCGAAGGCAATCGCCTCCTCGCGCGTCGACACGTTTGGGCAGATGATGCCGAGCGCGCCCATGTCCAGGAGGCGCGTGGCGTCGTGGAAAGCGTGCCCGGCGATGCGCACCAGCGGCGTCACGCCGACCGGCAGCGCCGCCGTGCAAATTTGCGCCGCGGCGTCGAGCGTGATCGAGGAATGCTCCATGTCGACGAACAGCGCGTCGAAGCCGCAGGCGTCCGCGATCATGCCGATCTCGGCCGAGCGCGCGAGCCGCGTCGCCATGCACAGCGCCACCTCGCCGCGCGCAAGGCGCTCTTGCAGGCGGCTGGTGTACGCCATGGCGAAATTCTCTCTGTTGTCATGCCCGGCCTTGTGCCGGGCATCCACGCCTTTCTTGTTTCAAGACGTGGATGGCCGGGACAAGCCCGGCCATGAAGGTTCTGGAGCTAGTTGCGGTAGCCGCGATCGATCGCGTCGAGCTTGCGCAGATACGCCGCCCAGTCGGCGGAGCCGCGGCCGGAATCGTGCGTCTCGTACTGCTTGGCGGTCTTCTCGCACACCTCGGGCGGAATCTCGATCAGCTCGGAGCCGGTCGCCTCCAGCATGAGCTGGATCTCCGCCGCCTCGAGCAGATGATGCATCAGCACGAAGGCCTCGCGCGCGCTCTTGCCGACCGTGAGCAGGCCGTGATTGTGCATGACCATCGCGCGGTTCTGCCCGAGGTCCTTGTTGATGCGTGCGCGCTCGGAAAAATCCTCGGTGATGCCCTCGTAGGCGTGACAGCCGGTGCGCTTGTAGAAGCGGATCGCCTGTTGCGACACCATGCGCAAGCCGCTCTTCAAGCCGGCGATCGCCATGCCCGTCGCCGTGTGCACGTGGATCGCGCAATTGACATCCGCGCGCGCCTGCAGGACGCCGCCATGCAGCGTGAAGCCGGGGCGGTTGACGCCCGACTTCTCGTCGAGGTCCTCGTCCATCGACACCTTGACCAGGTTCGACGCCGTCACTTCGGTGTAGAGCAGCTCGTGCCGCTTCATGAGAAAGTTACGCGGCTCGCCCGGCACGCGCATGGAGGAATGGTTGTAGATCACGTCGTCCCAGCCGTAGAGCGCGACCAGCCGGTAGACGGCGGCGAGATCGACACGCGCCTCCCACTCGGCGTCCGACACCGTACCCTGCGACGTGGCCATTGCGAGTTTGGCGGGTTTGTTCATCGGCGTTCCTCCTATTCGAGCCAGTCTAGCACGGCGCGCAGACCGCCGGTATAGAGAGGGCCGCATGACGAACCCAATCAAAATCCGCATGGGCGGCTACGGCCCGCCCACCACCGGCTTCTCCAAGGCGTTGAAATTTATCGGCGACAGGCTCGCCGGCGAATTCGGCGACCGCATCGCCATCGATTACGTGTGGAATATCATGGACCACGGCCACAAGGCCGAGGACATTCTCACACTGGTGGAAAATGGCGAGATCACGCTCGGCTACCAGTCGTCGAGCTATCTGACCGACCGCGTGCCCGAACTCGGCTTCGTCGATCTGCCGTTTTTATTCAGCAGCAACGCGCAGGCGCGCGGCGCCATGGACGGCGAACTGGGAAATTTTCTGGCGGCGAAAACCGAGGAGCGTATCGGCTACCGCATCTTGGGCTGGTTTGAGAACGGCTTCCGCCACATCTCCAACCGCCTGCGCCCGATCCATCTGCCCGTCGACATGAAGGGCATGAAAATCAGGGTGCTGCCGAGCGAGATTCACCGGCGCACGTTCGAGCTGCTCGGTGCCATCGCCATGCGCATGGACCTCACCGAAGCGATCGCCATGATCAAGGCAGGCACGCTCGACGCGCAGGAAAATCCGCTCGCCAACACCGTGACCTATGGCGTGCACAACTTCCACAAATTTCACACGCTCAGCTACCACTTCTACATTTCGCGGCCGGTTTTCCTGCACCGCGCCTCGTTCGACGGCTGGCCGGCCGATCTCCAGCGCGCCATGCGCGAGGCAGTCACCGAGTTCGGTGGCGTTCCAGCGCAAGCTGGCGGTCGAGGAACACGAGAGTTCGCGCAAAATCATCGAAGCCGCCGGCTGCCAGATCCACGAATTGACCGCCAAGGAGCACGACGCTTTTGTCGCCGCGGTGCAGCCGCTGCTCGCCGACGCGCGCAAGATGTACGGCGACGCTATGTTCAGGATGGTGCCGAAACCTTAACCGTCGTCCCCGCGAAAGCGGGGACCCATACTCCGCAGTCTATCGAGAGGACACGGCGTATGGGTCCCGGCCCTCGCGCTGCGCGCTCAGCCGCGACGACAGGAAAAGCTTACGCCATCGCCACCCGCATCCGCCCGCGCATCACCAGCGTGCCGACAATCAGGAAATTGAGAATGTTGGCGCCGATGCCGGTGGCGAAGGCGGGCGCGTAATAGCCGTAGTGGTCGTACATGATGCCGGCGAGCCAGCCGCCGAGCGCCATGCCGGTGCCGCTGAACAACAGCAGCGTCGGGATGCGCCAATAGGCTTCCGCCGCCGGAAACAATTCGCGCAGCGCCAGCACGTAAGCCGGAATGATGCCGGAAAAGCCGAGCCCGAAGGCCGCCGACACCATGAACAGCCCGGCCTCGTTTTGCGTGAACAGGAACGCGATCATCGACATGCATTGCCATGCCGAACCGATCAGCACGGTGGCAAGCCCGCCGATGCGGTCGGAGATCGCGCCCCAGATCTGGCGGGACAGGAACGCGGTGCCGAGCAGCACCGACAGCATCACCGCACCGACCGCGCGCGCGATGCCGAGATCGCTGCAGAACGCCACCAGATGCTGCTGCGGCATCGCCATCGGCACGCAGCACAACACGGCGGCGCCGCACATCATGGCGAACACGAGGTTCGGCGGCCAGCCGAGCACCGGCGCTCGGCTCGCGGCGGCATGCGCTGCCGCGGCCGGATGGATGACTTCCGGCGGTGCGCGGAAATAGATGGCGGCGAGCGGCACGATCACCGCGATCTCGGCGACCGCATAGATCAGCATGCATTCGCGCCAGCCGAGATAGGCGATGGCGCGCTCGAACACCGGCGGCCACATCGCGCCGGCCAAATACGAGCCGCTCGAGATCAGCGCCAGCGCCGAGCCGCGCCGCTGGTCGAACCAGCGGCTGATATAGATGTACATCGGCGCGTTGATGCCGCCGAGGCCGATCAGCCCGATGAACAGGCCGTGGCCGATCCATAGCGGCCCGGGCGGCCCGAGCGTCGAAATCGCCAACCCCAAGCCGATCATCAGCGCGCCGAACAGCACGGTCCAGCGCGTGCCGATGCGGTCGGCGATGCGGCCCATGACGATGCCGCCGATGCCCGAACAGAGCCAAGCGAGGGCGCTGGCGAGCGCCGGCACCTCGCGCGCGCCGCCCACTTCGGCGGCGATGTCTTTCAGCGCCACCGGTGTGATCCAGGCGCCGCCGAACGCCATCAGCAAGGTGACGAGCGCCACGCTGGCGACGACCCAGGACGATCGGCTCTCGATCGAGGACGAGGGAGTTTGCAGCATTAATGAGGAACCCGGCGGACGATTCCCTTTTACAGGGCGCACAGGATTTGACCACCCTTCGCCAAGAAGACCTGCCCTGCTGCTGCATTGCGCCAAAATGCGTGCGCGGCGCGGCCGGTGAAATTTCATTGCAAGCCGAGCAGCGCGCGCGAAATTTGACGCAGGGTTTTGATCGAACTGACTTTATTCGCTTTGGGGCTGTTTCCTGTGCCGCCTCTCTGGCTTATATGATAAAGGTCCGCCGGCTGTTAGTTGCCCGCATCGGGCGCAGTTCCAAGGTCACGCATGACCCTCCGTTCCGTCAGCCTCGACGACAAATACGATTTGGCGCAGGACCGCGTCCTGGTCACCGGCTATCAGGCGCTGATCCGCGCACTGCTGATGCAGAAAGAACGCGACCGCCGCGCCGGCCTCAACACCGCGGGCTACGTTACCGGCTACCGCGGCTCGCCGCTTGGCGGCCTCGACCAGCAGATGATGCGCGCCGGCCGCTTCCTCGGCCAGGCGCAGATCAAGTTCCAGGCCGGGCTCAACGAGGACCTCGCCGCCACCGCCTTGTGGGGCACGCAGCAGGCCGAGCTGCGCGGCGAAGGCAGGTTCGATGGCGTGTTCGGCATGTGGTACGGCAAAGGCCCGGGCGTCGACCGCTCCGGCGACGTGTTCCGCCACGCCAATCTCGCCGGCACGTCAAAGAACGGCGGCGTGCTCGCGCTGATGGGCGACGACCACACCGCGGAATCCTCCACCACCGCGCATCAGTCCGAATTCCATTTCGTCGACGTGATGATGCCGATTCTCAATCCGGCCGGCGTGCAGGAGATCGTCGACTACGCGCAATACGGCTGGGCCATGTCGCGCTTCACCGGCGCCTGGGCCGCGCTCAAATGCATGCACGAGACGGTCGAATCGACCGGTATCGTCGACGGCCGGCTCGACCGCGTGCAGATCGTCACGCCGGACGATTTCCGCATGCCCGACGGCGGCCTCAATATCCGGCTCACCGATACCTTCCTCGGCCAGGAAGCGCGCCTGCACGATTTCAAGCGCGACGCCATGCTCGCCTTCGTGCGCGCCAACAAGCTCAACAAGATCATCACGTCGGGCGGCCGCGCGCCCAAGATCGGCATCATCACCACCGGCAAGGCCTATCTCGACGTGCGCCAGGCTTTCGACGAGCTCGGCGTCGACGAAATCAAATGCAACGACCTCGGCCTGCGCGTGTTCAAGATCGCCTGCTCGTGGCCGATCGCGCGCCAGGAGCTGGCTTCCTTCGCGCAAGGGCTCGATCTTATCATCGTGGTCGAAGAGAAGCGCTCGCTGGTCGAAGTGCAGGTGCGCGAGGAATTGTACGGCACCGCCAACCAGCCGGTCTGCATCGGCAAGAAGGACGAGCAGGGCAACTGGCTGTTCCCGGTCAAAGGCGCGCTCGATCCCAACGACATCGCCATCTGCATCGGCGAGCGGCTGTTGCGCTACGGCGCGAACGACGAGCTTGCCGCCAATGTCGCGCGCCTGAAGGGTGCGCAGAAGTCGCTGGCGGAAACCACCGACGTCGCGCAGCGCATTCCCTATTTCTGCTCGGGCTGCCCGCACAATACATCGACGCGCGTGCCGGAAGGCTCGCGCGCCTATGCCGGCATCGGCTGCCACTACATGTCGCAGTGGATGGACCGCAAAACGCTCGGCTACACGCAGATGGGCGGCGAGGGCGCCAACTGGATCGGCGAGGCGCCGTTCTCCACCCGCGGCCACGTGTTCCAGAACCTCGGCGACGGCACCTACAATCACTCCGGCTATCTCGCCATCCGCGCCGCGATCGCCTCCGGCGTGACCATGACCTACAAGATTCTTTACAACGACGCGGTGGCGATGACCGGCGGTCAGGCCAATGAAGGCGGCCTCAACGTGCCGCAGATCGCCCGCCAGGTCGCCGCCGAAGGCGCCACCCGCGTCGTCGTCGTCACCGACGAGCCGTGGAAATATTCGAACGACACCGACTGGCCGCGCGGGCTGACCATCCATCACCGCGACGAGCTCGACGCCATTCAGCGCGACCTGGCGACCGTGCCGGGCGTCAGCGTTTTGATCTACGACCAGACCTGCGCCGCCGAGAAGCGCCGCCGCCGCAAGCGCGGCACCTTCCCCGATCCCGACAAGCGCGTGGTGATCAACGATCTGGTGTGCGAAGGCTGCGGCGACTGCGGCGTGAAATCGAATTGCGTCTCGGTGCAACCTTTGACGACCGAATGGGGCCGCAAGCGCACGATCGACCAGTCAAGCTGCAATAAGGATTATTCCTGCGTCAAAGGCTTCTGCCCCTCTTTCGTCACGGTGCACGGCGCCAAGCTGAAGAAAGGCGAGAGCGTTGCCGAGCCCGCCGATTGGCCGGCGCTGCCGAGCCCAAGCATTCCGCTCATCAATCATCCCTACGGCATCATCGTCACCGGCGTTGGTGGCACCGGCATCGTCACCGTCGGCGCCATCATCGGCATGGCGGCGAACCTCGAAGGCAAGGGCGCCGGCATGATCGACATGGCCGGCCTCGCGCAAAAAGGCGGCGCGGTCTACAGCCACATCCGCATTGCCAACGCGGTGGAGGATATCCACGCCATCCGCGTCGCCGCCGGCGGCGCCGATCTGGTGATCGGCGGCGATATCGTGGTGCTTGGCAGCAAGAAGGTGCTCGGCGCGATCAAGCAGGGCCACACCAAGGTTGTCGTCAACACCGCGGAATTTTTGCCGGGCGATTTCACCCGCAACGCCGACTTCTCGCTGCCGACCGAGCGGCTCAAGCGCGCGATCACGGGACACGCCGGCCCCGGGCAAAGCCATTTCATCGACGCCGGCCGCCTTGCCACCGCGCTGCTCGGCAATTCGATCGGCGCCAACATGTTCATGCTCGGCTACGCCTATCAGCTCGGCGCTCTGCCGCTGTCGGCGGAAGCGGTCGAGAAGGCGATCGAGATGAACGGCGAGGCGGTGGCGATGAACGTCGCCGCCTTCCGCTACGGCCGCCGCGCCGCGGTCGATCCAGCCAAGCTCGAAAGCCTGTTCAAGCCGCAGCCGGAACTGGAGAACGACGCGCTCAAGCTTTCGCAGTCGTTCGACGAGACGGTGGAGCGCCGCGTCGAATTCCTCACCGCCTATCAGAGCGCCCGCTACGCGCGGCGCTACCGCACTTGGGTCGAGAGGATCCGCGCGGCGGAGGCGGAAAAGGTGCCCGGCCAATGCGGGCTGGCCGAAGCGGTCGCGCGCTATCTGTTCAAGCTGATGGCCTACAAGGATGAATACGAAGTCGCGCGGCTCTATAGCGACACGTCTTTCCTCGAGCGCGTGAGGTCATCCTTCGACGGCGACAATCTGCGCTTCGAATTCCACCTCGCGCCGCCGCTGCTCGCGCGCCACGACCAGACGACCGGTGAGCCGAAGAAAATGTCGTTCGGGCCGTGGATGCTGCAAGTCTTCGGCGTGCTGGCGAAGTTCAGGTTGCTGCGCGGCACGCCGCTCGATCCGTTCGGCTACACGCAGGAGCGCCGCGCCGAGCGCCAACTGGTCGCCGACTACGAAAAGCTGCTCGCCACCATCGAGACCGAATTGACGCCGTACAATCACCAGAGCGCGGTCGCGCTGGCCGCCTTGCCGGAGAAGATCCGCGGGTTCGGGCCGGTGAAAATGCGTCATCTGGCCGTCGTCAGGGCCGAGGAATCGCACTTATACGAGCATTTCCGCAGCGGCGCCGCGCCATTTCTCAAGGCAGCCGAATAGCTTAGGCGGTGCCTGCGACCATTTTCCATCTCTCTTCAGGCTTGACCGCCCTCCATCGGTGTTTTCTTATCGTGACAACAAGACCGTCCAAAAGGGCGGCGAGGGGTGCAGCGCCGTGAAAAACATGAGCGCGGCGATAGGGAGGATAAAGTTGTGGCAGTCAATGCTGCCGCTGAGGCGGATACGTTTCCCAAGCTGTTGATCCGTAACGCGCAATTGTTCGGCTCACGGCCGGCAATGCGGCACAAAGATCTCGGGATTTGGCAAACCTGGACCTGGGACCAAGTGCTGGAGATCGTGCGCGCCTACGCTGTCGGGCTGCACAAGCTTGGCGTCCAGCGCGGCGAGACGGTCGCCATCGTCGGCGCCAACCGTCCCAAGCTCTATTGGTCGGTGATGGCGGTGCAAACGCTGGGCGCCGTGCCGGTGCCGGTCTATGCCGACGCGGTCGCCGACGAATTGAGCTTCGTGCTGTCGCACGCCGACGTGCGCTTCGCCGCGGTCGAGGACCAGGAACAAATCGACAAGATCCTGTCGGTGAAGGACCGCCTGCCGAAATTGCAGGAGATGGTCTACGACGAGACCCGCGGCCTGCGCGACTACGACCACACGCACCTGCATCCGATGAACGACGTCATCGCGGAAGGGCGCAAGGCGCTCGCCGATCCGAAGGTCGCCGGCTGGCTCGACGGCGAGATCGCCGCCAGCAAAGGCTCCGATCCCTCCATCATCCTCTACACCTCCGGCACCACCGGCGCGTCGAAAGGCGTCGTTCTCACCGGCGAGCGCTCGATCAAGGCGGCGGCCGACACCGTCGCGTTCGACAAGCTGAACGAAAAAGACGTCGCGCTCGCCTATTTGCCGCTCGCCTGGGTCGGCGATCACTATCTCAATTACGCGCAAGGGCTGGTGGCCGGCTTCTGCATGGCGTGCCCGGAAAACGCCGATACTGCGATGGCCGATCTGCGCGAGATCGGTCCGACGTTCTATTTCGCGCCGCCGCGCACGCTCGAATTGCTGCTCACGCGCGTGATGATCCGCATGGAGGATGCCGGCGCTCTCAAGCGCAAGATGTTCCACTACTTCATCGCCGTCGCGCGCAAATACGGCGAGCGTATCTTGAACGGCCAGCCGGTGCCGCTGATCGGCCGCCTGCAATATTGGCTGGGCGAGCTTTTGGTCTACGGCCCGCTCAAGAACGTGCTCGGCTTCTCGAACGTGCGCGTCGCCTATACCGCCGGCGAGGCAGTCGGTCCCGACTTGTTCGCGTTCTACCGCTCGATCGGCCTCAATCTGAAGCAGCTCTATGGCCAGACCGAGGCCTTCCTCTATCTCACCGCGCAGCCGGACGGCGAAATCTATTCCGATACCGTCGGTCCTTCCTGCCCGAACGTTGATATTAAAATCAGCGAGAACGGCGAGGTGCTGTTCAAATCGCCCGGCATGTTCTGGGGGTACTTCAAGGACGAAGCCAAGACCGCCGAAGTGATGACCCCGGACGGTTACGTGAAGACGGGCGATGCCGGCTTCTTCGACGACAAGACGGGTCACCTGAAAATCATCGATCGCGCCAACGACGTCGGCAAGCTCAACGACGGCACGCTGTTCCCGCCGAAATACATCGAGAACAAGCTCAAGTTCTATCCCAACATCCGCGAGGCGGTGGCTTACGGCGACAAGCGCGACTTCGTCGCCGTGATGCTCAACATCGACCTCACCGCGGTTGGCAGCTGGGCGGAGCGCAACAATGTGGTCTACGGCTCCTATCAGGAGCTCGCCGGCCATCCACTAGTCTACGACATGATCGCCGGCCATGTCGCCGAAGTGAACCGCTCGCTCGCCCAGGACAAGATGATGACGGGCGCGCAGATCAAGCGCTTCCTGATCTTGCATAAGGAACTCGACGCCGACGACGGCGAGCTCACGCGCACGCAGAAGGTCCGCCGCGGCTTCATCGCCGACCGCTACGAGCCGCTGATCAAGGCGCTCTATGACGGTTCCAAGGAGGCCGACATTGCCACCGAAGTCACCTTCGAGGACGGCCGCAAGGGCGTGATCAAAGCGCGCGTGAAAATCCGCGACATGCAGACCGAACCGACCGCCGCCGCGATGGAGAAAGCGGCATGAGGGCGCCGAGCGGACCCGAGGCCGCCGCCGGCGAGGTGCTGCTCGCGATCGAGAACGTCTCGCTGTCGTTCGGCGGCGTCAAAGCCATCAGCGACGTGTCCTTCGATATCCGCAAGGGCGAAATTCGCGCCATCATCGGGCCGAACGGCGCCGGCAAGACGTCGATGCTTAACGTCATCAACGGCTTCTATCATCCGCAGCAGGGCCGCATCACTTTCAAGGGCGAAACGCGCTCGAAGATGCGTCCCCACGAGGCCGCCTTCGGCGGCATCGCGCGCACGTTCCAGAACGTTGCCTTGTTCCGCGGCATGACCTCGCTCGATAACATCATGGCCGGCCGCTCGCTCAAGATGAAGTCGAGCTTCTTCTGGCAATTGCTGCGCTTTGGGCCGGCCATGCGCGAGGAAGTCGCGCACCGCCGCCGGGTCGAGGAAATCATCGACTTCCTCAAGATCCAGGAAATCCGCCGCACGCCGGTCGGCCGGCTACCGTACGGCCTGCAGAAGCGCGTCGAGCTCGGCCGCGCGCTCGCCATGGAGCCGGACTTGTTGCTGCTCGACGAGCCGATGGCCGGCATGAATATCGAGGAAAAAGAAGACATGTCGCGCTTCGTCCTCGACGTGAACGACCATTACGGCACCACCATCGCGCTGATCGAGCACGACATGGGCGTGGTGATGGACCTGTCCGATCGCGTGGTGGTGCTCGATCACGGCATCAAGATCGCCGACGGCACGCCCGATGACGTCAAGAACAACCAGGCGGTGATCGACGCCTATCTCGGCGTCGCGCATTAGGGCAGGCCGCCATGCACCTCCTTTACATGATCTTCATCGACCCCTTCGTGCAAATGGGCAGCGCGCCCGATCTGCTGACGCAGACGCTGTGGGAAGGGCTGGTTTCCGGTGTGCTCTATTCGCTGATCGCGCTCGGCTTCGTGCTGATCTTCAAGGCCTCCGGCGTGTTCAACTTCGCGCAAGGCATCATGGTGGTGTTCGCGGCGCTGACGCTCGTCGGCTTTTATGCGCACGGCGTGCCGGCGTTCCTCGCGCTCGCCCTCACCATCGGCGTCATGCTGGTGCTCGCCATCGGCATCGAACGCTACGTCCTGCGTCCGCTGGTCAATCAGGCCGAGATCATCCTGTTCATGGCAACCTTCGGGCTGACCTATATCCTGATCGGCTCCGGCGAATTGATCTTCGGCGGCGACCCCAAGGTCATGATCTCCGATCAGCTTCTGCTGCCGAGCGGCTCCTACACCATCAAGATGCTCGGCGGCTTCGTGCAAATGCAAAAGATCGACATCGCCGCCGCCGTCATCGCGTCGGTGATGGTGGCCTCGCTGGCGGTGTTCTTCCAGAGAACGCGCATCGGGCGCGCGTTGCGCGCGGTCGCCGACAGCCACCGCGCCGCGCTCTCGGTCGGTATTTCACTCGAATATATCTGGGTGGTGGTGTGGTTCGCCTCCGGCATCGTGGCCTTGGCGACCGGCATTATGTGGGGCGCGCGCTCGAACGTATCCTTCGCGTTGGAGATCATCTCGCTCAAGGCGCTGCCGGTGCTGATCCTCGGCGGCTTTACCTCGATCCCCGGCGCCATCGTCGGCGGCGTCATCATCGGCGTCGGCGAGAAGCTCGGCGAATTCTACTGGGGCCCGCTGCTCGGCAGCGGCATCGAGGAGTGGTTCGCCTACGTGATCGCCCTGATCTTCCTGCTGTTCCGGCCGCAAGGCTTGTTCGGCGAACGCATCATCGAGCGGATCTGAGGCGACATCATGTTTTACCGCGAGGCCGGCCAGTTCAAGACCAGCTACTACACCGATCAGGCGTTGTTTCCGATCCTGCAGGACAAGATCGGAATCATCGTGGTGCTGCTGGCGGCGTTCATCGTCGTCCCGCTGGTGGCGTCCGATTTCGTGGTCGATTCGGTCATCACGCCGATCCTGATTTTCTCGCTGGCCGCCATCGGGCTCAATCTGCTCACCGGCTACACCGGCCTCCTGTCGCTCGGCACCGGCGCATTTATGGGCGTGGGCGCCTTCGCCTGTTACAAGCTCACGACGTTTTTCCCCGGCGTGAACATTGTCGTGCTCATCGTCTGCTCCGGCTTCTTTTCCGCGGCGGCCGGCATCGTGTTCGGCCTGCCCAGTTTGCGGATCAAGGGCTTTTACCTTGCGGTCGCGACGCTCGCCGCGCAGTTTTTCCTGTCGTGGTGCTTTATCCGCGTGCCGTGGCTCTACAACCATAACATCTCCGCTTCGATCGAAGTGCCGGAGCGCACGATGTTCGGCATTCCGGTCACCGGCCCGACCGCGGCGCCGGTCACCCGCTACTTGATCGTGCTGGCCATCGTTGCGGTGATGACCTTGCTCGCCTCCAACCTGATCCGCGGCCGCATCGGCCGCATGTGGATGGCGGTGCGGGATATGGACATCGCCGCCGAACTGATCGGCATCAAGCTCTATCCGACTAAGCTGCTCGCCTTCGCGGTGTCGTCGTTCTACTGCGGCGTCGCCGGCGCGATGCTGGTTTTCCTGTGGCTCGGCAACGCCGAGTCAGAAAGCTTCAGCATCAACCAATCGTTCCTGGTGCTGTTCATGGTGATCATCGGCGGGCTCGGCAGCCTGCTCGGCTCGTTTTTCGGCGCCACCTTGATCTATGGCCTGCCGATCGTGCTGCGCATGATCAACGCCGCGTTCGGCCTTGGTATCACCTCGGCCAACGTCGAACACATCAACTTCATCACGCTGGGAACGCTCATTATTCTGTTCCTGATTGCCGAGCCGAACGGTTTGGCCCGGCTTTGGCAGGTGGGGAAGCAGAAACTCAGGGTGTGGCCTTTCCCGTATTGAAAGGGCACACTTGGACCAATTCCCATCCGGAGGGATCGCAGCCGGGTAGGGTAGCCCTCGGAACCGAGGGACGACGTAAAAGCCGGAGCAACCAAGCACCGGCAGACAAGGGAGAGACACAATGCGCATGAAACATATCGTTCTCGGCGCGGCCGTTGCGAGCCTGGTCGGTGCTTCCGCCCTGCTCACATCGGCTTCCGCCGACACGCTCGTACCGCTCTTCACGTATCGGACCGGGCCGTTTGCGAATTCGGGCATCCCGATCGCCAACGGCATGCACGACTACATGACCATGCTGAACGCACGCGACGGCGGCATCGGCGGGTCGAAGATTCTCTTTAAGGAATGCGAGACCGGCTACAAAAACGAAAAGGGCGTCGAGTGCTACGAGTCGATCAAGAACGAGCACCCGGCGGTGATCACGCCCTATTCGACCGGCATCACGCTCGCGCTGATTCCGAAGGCGGCGGTCGACCACATCCCGATCCTGTCGATGGCTTACGGTCTGTCGGCCTCGGCGGTCGGCAAGGACTTCCCGTGGATCTTCAATCCGCCGGCGACCTATTGGGACGGCCTGTCCATCATCATGCGCTACATCTCCGGTAAGGAGGGCGGGCTCGATAAGCTCAAGGGCAAGACCATCGGCTACATCTACTTCGACGGCGGTTACGGCCTCGAGCCGATCCCGCTGCTCGATCAGTTCGCCAAGGACTACGGCTTCAACGTGAAGAAATATCCCGTGCCGCCGGCACAGATGCAGAACCAGTCGAGCCTCTGGCTGAGCGTTCGCCGCGACCGTCCGGACTACATGATCATGTGGGGCTGGGGCGCGATGAACCCGACGGCCGTGCAGGAAGCCGCCAAGACCGGCTATCCGATGGATCACTTCATCGGCGTGTGGTGGTCTGGCAGCGAGGATGACGCGCGTCCGGCCGGTGCCGCGGCGAAGGGTTATCTCTCGCTCAACTTCAACGCGGTGGGCGCCAACTTCCCGGCGATCAAGGACATCCAGAAGTACGTGATCGGCAAAGACAGCCAAACCGATCCCAAGCAGGTCGGCGACAACTTCTATAACCGCGGCGTGATGAACTCCGCAGTTATCGCCGAAGCGATCCGCAACGCGCAGAAGCTCACCGGCAAGAAGGATATCACCGGCGAGGAAATGCGCCGCGGTCTGGAAAGCCTGCAGATCTCGGCTGCGCGCTGGAAGGAACTCGGCCTCGAAGGCTTCGCGGCGCCGATTTCCGTGAGCTGCACCGATCACAACGGCCATCACTCGGCCTATGTGCAACAGTGGGACGGCGCCAAGTGGGTCAAGGTCTCCGACTGGATCTCACCCATGAAGGACATGGTGATGCCGTTGCTCGACAAGGCCGCCGACGACTACGTCAAGCAGAACGCCGGCTGGCCGAAGCGCACCGAGGCTTGCGACAAGTCGTCGTAAGACGCGCGTGAAACAATCCTCTCCCCGCCGCGTCGGCGGGGAGAGGTGCTTGTTCCGGAGCGGACATGTCGGCTGCAATGCAGACTGAAACGACGGCTTCCGCCAAGGCGGAGAACGTTCTTTCGGTCAACAATATCGAAGTGATCTACGATCACGTCATCCTGGTGCTCAAGGGTGTCTCGCTCGACGTGCCAAGGGGCGGGATTGTGGCGCTGCTCGGCGCCAACGGCGCCGGCAAGACCACCACGCTGAAGGCCATTTCCAATCTGCTGCACGCCGAGCGTGGCGACGTCACCAAGGGTTCCATCATCTTTGACGGCCAGGAGGTGCAGGATCTGTCGCCGAACGAATTGGTGCGGCGCGGCTGCATCCAGGTGATGGAAGGCCGCCAGTGCTTCGCCCATCTCACCATCGAGGAAAACTTGCTCACCGGCGCCTTCACCCGTCGCGACGGCAAGGCGGCGATCCGCAAGGACCTCGATCTGGCTTATTCCTATTTCCCCAAGCTCGCCGAGCGCAAAGAGTCGCTGGCCGGCTACACCTCCGGCGGCGAGCAGCAGATGTGCGCCATCGGGCGCGCCTTGATGTCGCGGCCGAAGATGATCCTGCTCGACGAGCCGTCGATGGGGCTGGCACCGCAGATCGTCGAGGAGATCTTCGGCATCGTCAAAGACCTCAACGAGAAGGAAGGCGTCTCCTTCCTGCTCGCCGAGCAGAACACCCACATGGCGCTGCGCTTTGCCCGCTACGGCTATATTCTGGAGAACGGCCGCGTGGTGATGGACGGCGCGGCCTCGATGCTCGCTTCCAACGAGGACGTGAAGGAATTCTACCTCGGCATCGCCGAGGGCAAGCGCAAATCATTCCGCGAAGGCAAGCACTACCGCCGCCGGAAGCGCTGGCTGGCGTAGAGAACCGCGCGAGCACGGGGCCGGACTTGTTCCGGCCTTTTAGTTCTTTAGTGTAGCGGCATGAGCGAACACTACAACTCTTTCGAAACCCGCACGCCGGTCTTGCGCGAGACCGAAGAACTCGCAGTGCTGCCGAAGATCGTCGCGCATGCGATGGGCGCGCCGGGCTGGGCCAGCCACCTCAAGGGCGTCGATCCGAAATTTGTGACCTCGCGCGCGGCGCTCGCCAAATTGCCGGTGCTGCACAAATCCGACATCGCCGCCTTGCAAAAAGAAAATCCGCCCTTCGGTGGTCTCAATGTCACGCCGCCGAACAAGGCGCGCCGGCTGTTGATGTCGCCGGGGCCGATCTTCGAGCCGGAGGGCGAAGCACGCGACTGGTACGGCGCGGCGCGCGCGCTTTACGCCGCCGGCTTCCGCGCCGGCGACATCGTGCACAATTCGTTTGCCTATCACCTCACGCCCGGCGGCTTTATTCTTGAGTCTGGCGCGCGTGCGCTCGGCTGCGCCGTGATCCCCGGCGGCGTCGGCAATACCGAGCAGCAATTGGAGGCGATCGCGCATTACAAGCCGCCCGGCTATGTCGGCACGCCCGATTTCCTCAAGATCCTGCTCGACACCGCCGAAAAAACGGCCAAGGACGCGAGCTCGATCAAGCGCGCGCTGGTCTCGGGTGCCGCGTTGCCGGGCAGTCTGCGCGACGAGCTGGGCAAACGCGGCATCGCGGTGCTGCAATGCTACGCCACCGCCGAGCTCGGCGTGATCGCCTACGAAAGCGAGGCGCGCGAGGGGATGATCGTCAATGAAAGCGTCATCGTCGAAATCGTGCGGCCGGGTACCGGCGATCCCGTTGCAGAAGGAGATGTGGGCGAAGTCGTGGTGACCTCGTTCAATCCGGATTACCCGATGATCCGGCTCGGCACCGGCGACCTCTCCGCGCTGCTGCCAGGCCGCTCGCCCTGCGGCCGCACCAACATGCGCATCAAAGGCTGGATGGGCCGCGCCGACCAGACCGCCAAGATCAAGGGCATGTTCGTGCACCCCAAGCAGGTCGCCGAAGTCGCCGCGCGCCATCCCGAGCTCACGCGCCTTCGCCTCATCGTTGGCCGGGAGGGCGAGCAGGACACCATGACGCTGATGGCGGAGAGCGCCGGCCGCGCGGCTTCGCTCGAAAGCGCGCTCGCCGCCACCTTGCAATCGGTCACCAAGCTCAAGGGCGCTGTCAAGCTGGTGGCGCCGGGCACACTGCCCAATGACGGCAAGGTGATCGCGGACGAGCGCAAGCTATGAGCCCCACCAACGCGCCAGCGACGGGTGGCCGCATCGGCGTGCTGCTGGTCAATCTCGGCACGCCCGACGCCACCAACTATTGGGCGATGCGTCGTTATCTGAAGGAGTTTCTCTCCGACCGCCGCGTGATCGAGGAGAACCGGCTCAAGTGGTGGTTGGTGCTCAATCTGATCATTCTCAGCGTGCGCCCCGGCCGCAAGGGCCGCGACTACGACAAGATCTGGAACAAGGAGCGCGATGAATCGCCGCTCAAGACCATCACGCGCGCGCAGTCCGACAAGCTCGAGGAAATTTTCGACAAGCTCGACAAGCGCGTCCGCGTCGATTGGGCGATGCGCTACGGCAATCCATCGATCCGCGCGCGGCTGGAAGCGCTCGCCGACCAGAACTGCGAGCGCATCTTGCTGGTGCCGCTTTATCCGCAATATGCCGCGGCCACCACCGCGACCGTCTGCGACGAAGCCTTCCGGGCGCTGGCGAAAATGCGGTTCCAGCCGGCGCTGCGCGTCGCCGCACCTTATTACGCCGAGCCTGTCTACATCGATGCGCTTGCAGCGTCGCTCAACGCGGAACTCGCCAAGCTCAAATTCAAGCCGGAGGCGATCCTCGCCTCTTTTCACGGTGTGCCGGAGGCTTACGTCACCAACGGTGATCCTTACGCGCAGCATTGCGCCGAGACCACGCGGCTGCTGCGGCAAAAGCTGAAGCTGGACGAGGACCGGCTGATCATGACCTTCCAGTCGCGCTTCGGCAAAGCCGAATGGGTGAAGCCCTACACCGACGCCACCGTGAAGCGGCTGGCCGAGCAGGGCGCAAAGAGCATTGCCGTCATCACGCCCGGATTTGCCGCCGACTGCCTGGAGACGCTGGAGGAGATCGGCATGGAGAACGCCGAGATCTTCAAGCACGCGGGCGGCGAGAATTTCGCCGCCATCCCGTGTCTCAACGACAGCGCTCTCGGCATGGCGGTGATCCGCGACATCGTCAGCCGTGAGCTGAAAGGCTGGATTTAGCCCCGTTTTGCCGCCGCTTTTGCCCGGCAACGCCTCGTTAACCATGCCCCTTTAACGTCCGTTAACCACTTCCCGCCGTTCCCGCGGGCGTGCGCCTATGCGCGCGCCCGCGCGAGCCGGATCTTGGAGGATGAGGACCGGACGTGCAGCGGTACCCTCGCTCAAGGCTCGTCGCGATGCGCTGCGCGCTTTTGGCCGCGTGCATCGCGCTGGGCGGACAGGCGAGGGCGCAGACCGCGATGGTCAACCCCGATCCGCTGGCGCCCAACCTGCAAACCAATCCGCTTCAGCCGCCGCGCTTTCAGCAATCGCAAGGCGCGACGTCCGCGCAAGCCGGAGAGCCCACGGCATTCGTTGCGCCGGCTTCGGACGCGGGCGATACCGGGTTCGACGCGACCAACGCTCGCAAGAAGATAAAAACCAAACCGAAAGAGGATGCGTCGAGCGACGCGCAAGCGCTCTCGTCGCAGTCTGCGGCGGCGCCGCCGCCTTCGCCCTATCAAACGCCGCCGCCGGGCGAGGACACGACCGCGCTCGCCGCCGCGCCTCCGGGCACGCCGCCGGTGGAGACGATAGAGCCGGTCGTCCAGCCGAAGAAACGTAAGGCACATGCCGAACCGGAGGATCCTTACGCGCCGCTCGGCATTCGCGCCGGCGCCATCGATTTGTTCCCCGCGGTCGAGCTGTCCGGCGGTTACGCTACGAATCCCGGGCAAAGCTCGCAGGCGCAGGGCGCCACGGTCTTTACCGTCGCGCCGGAATTAAAAGCGCAGTCGAACTGGTCGCGCCACGAGCTGAAGGCCGACCTGCGCGGCAGCTACAGTTGGTTCAGCCCCGAGCAGACGCCGAAGCTGAGCCGGCCCTATTTCAACGGCATCGTCGACGGCCGCATCGACGTCATGCACGACACGCGCATCGATCTCCAAAGCCGCCTGCTGGTTTCGACCGACAGCCCCAGCAGTCCGAACGTGCAGGCGGGCCTTAGCAAGCTTCCGATCTACACAACCATCGGCGGCACCGCCGGCCTGGGCCAGCGCTTCAATCGCTTCGACCTGTCGGTCAAAGGCGACGTCGACCGCACCGTCTACCAGAATTCGCAATTCACCGACGGCGAAACCGCCAACAATGACGACCGGAATTACGATCAATTTGGCGGCAGGCTGCGCGGCGGCTATGAGGTGTCGCCGGGGCTCACGCCGTTCGTCGAGGTCGACGCCGATACGCGCAAGCACGATCTCAACACCGACTATTTCGGCTATCAGCGCGACTCCAACGGTCTGACCGGCAAAGCCGGCGCCACGTTCGAGATATCGAAGCTGCTCACCGGCGAGGTGGCGCTTGGCTACACCAAGCGCGATTATCAGGACCCGCGGCTCTCCGACGTCGCCGGGCTCATTGGCGACGCCTCGCTTGTTTGGACGGCGAGCGCGCTCACCACGGTCAAGCTCACCGGCTCCTCGACCGTCGGCGAAGTGGACATTCCCGGCGTGTCGGGTGCGCTCTACCGCGACGTCGGCCTGCAGGTCGACCACACTTTCCGGCGCTGGCTGATCGGCAGCGTGAAGATCGGCTTCGGCAATGACAATTATGTCGGCCTCGACCGCAACGATAATCGCTATTCCGTCGGCGGCGCGCTCACCTACAAGCTCGATCGCTCATGGCAGGTTAAGGGCGAGGTGCGCCAGGATTGGCTGCGCTCGAATCAAAGCGGCAACAACTACAACGCCACCACGTTCCTGCTCGGTCTGCGCTGGCAAAAATAATCTATTTTTCCCCGAGCATGCGGCGCAACTCGGCGCGGAAGTCGGGCGCGATGTCGGGGCGCTCGAGTCCATAGGCAACGTTGGCGGTGAGAAAGCCGATCTTGGAGCCGCAGTCGAAGCTGCGGCCTTCGAATTTGAGTCCGTAGAACGGTTGGCTGCGCGCAAGCGTGACCATGGCGTCGGTGAGTTGAATTTCGCCGCCGGTTCCGGCCGCCTGCTGTCCCAGGATTTCGAAGATTTCGGGCTGGAGAATATATCGCCCGGTGATGGTGAGATTTGACGGCGCCCCGGCCGGTTTGGGTTTCTCGACCATCTTGGTGATCGCGAAGGCCTTGCCCTTGGGCGCGCCGACGCCGACCACGCCGTACATGTGCACGCGCTCCTGCGGCACTTCTTCCACCGCGAGGATATTGGCGTTGGCGTCGAGCCCTTTGGCGGCGTCGATCATCTGCGCCAGGCAGCCGCGTGGATGCTGCACCAGCACGTCCGGCAGCAACAGCGCGAAGGGTTCGTGGCCGACCAATTCGCGCGCGCACCAGACCGCGTGGCCAAGGCCGAGCGGCGACTGCTGGCGCGTGAAGCTCACCGTGCCGGCGGCCGGCAAATTCTCCTCCAGCAGCTTGAGCTCCGCCTTCTTGCCGCGTTCGGTCAGCGTGAGCTCGAGCTCGAACTGGCGGTCGAAGTGGTCCTCGATCACGCCCTTGTTGCGGCCGGTGACGAAGATCAAATGCTCGATGCCGGCCTGACGCGCCTCATCTACCACGTGCTGGATGAGCGGCCGGTCGACCACCGGCAGCATCTCCTTCGGCATGGCCTTGGTAGCCGGCAGGAACCGGGTTCCGAGACCGGCGACAGGGAATATGGCTTTGCGGATGTGGGTCATAAGGCTGGACGGCGGCGCTCATCGCATCGAATTGAGGAAAAAGCACGGCCCGGTCCGCCGGTCCAGATGCCATTTGGTAGACTAAACCATTAACGTCCTCGAAACACTATCGGGGCAGCCTCTGGGGGTCGCCAAATCAGCCACCGGATCTGCATGCGAAAATCGCCCCTTCTCGCCGCACTCATGCTGGCCGCCGCTGGCGGCGTCGCGGGGGCGCAGAGCAACATGGACTATCCGACCGGCTCGATCACGCCGATGCCGCGCGCCTCGAGTGCGCCCGCCTGGAGCGGGCAGGGCGGCGCCTCCGGCGATCCGCGCATGAGCGCCGAAGCGATCCGCGACGCGGCGGCGAACTTCCATCAATGTCTCGAGCGGCTGTGGCCTTTGGCCGCCCGCCGCCACGTCTCGCGCGCGACGTTTACGCGCTACACGGCTTCGCTGACGCCCGATCTGCAGATCATGGATCTGCTCGACAATCAGCCCGAGTTCACCAAATCGGTGTGGGATTACCTCGACACGCTGGTGACCGACGAGCGCATCGCCAAAGGCCGCGCGCTGCTGGAGAAATACCGCGCCAGCTTTGACGCCGCCGAGCGCATCTACGGTGTCGACCGCCATATCATCACCGCGATCTGGGGCGTGGAGAGCGACTACGGCACGCAGGGCGGCGACCGTCCGGTGATCCGTTCGACCGCGACGCTCGCCTGCATCGGCCGCCGGCAAAACTATTTCCGCGAGGAATTCCTCGCCACGCTGGAAATCCTCGAACATGGTGATGTGCGTCCGGATCGACTTATCGGTTCTTGGGCCGGCGCTTTCGGGCCGACGCAGTTCATGCCGACGGCATTCAAGCGCTACGCGATCGACTTCGACCACGATGGCCGCCGCGACGTGGTCGATTCCGTGCCCGACATCATCGCTTCGACCGCCAATAACCTGAAGATGGACGGCTGGGCCGCCGGGCAGACCTGGGGTTACGAAGTAGTCGTGCCGGCGACCTTCAATTTCATGCTCGCCGACCGTCATCGCCAGCTGCCGATCCGCGAGTGGCAACGCTACGGCATCACACGTCCGCACGGCCTGCAGTTCCCGCGGCCAGACGACCAGGCCTTCCTGCTCGTGCCGGCCGGCGTGCAGGGGCCAGGCTTCCTGATGCTGCACAATTTCCGCGCCATCATGCGCTACAACCCAGCCGAAGCTTACGCGCTCGCCATCGGCCATCTCGCCGACCGCCTGCGCGGCGGCGGCAACTTTGCGCAAGATTGGCCGCGCTACGAGAGGGTGCTGTCGCGTGACGAGCGGCTGGAGCTGCAGCAGCGCCTGGCGCAGCGCGGCTACGATGTCGGCGAGCCGGACGGCCATCTCGGCGCCAAGACCAAGGAGGCCATCCGCGAGTTCCAGGCCAAAAACGGTAAAATTCCCGACGGTTTTGCCTCGGCCTCGATCCTCAACGAGCTACGCGCCCGCTAAGAGTTAACGGCGCCACCTTCGAGTTGACATTTTTCGCAGGCTATTGGCCCATTGGGCGGGCGGCGGACGCCCGCCGTTAGACTTTGGGCGGTCGGCATGGTCGGCAAAATGCGGCTATCGCGGTTGGTGATCGGAGCGGCCATTGTGGCCGTGCTCGAGTGCGCCGGCGTGCTGGCGATAGAGCTTGCCGCGCCCACCGACGCGCACGCGCAGTTTTTCGAGGGCCGTCGGTCGCGTCCCTCGGGGGGCGGGTTCTTCGGGGACTTGTTCGGAAGTCCCGGCAACTACCACCGCTATGAACCGCAAAACGAACAACCGAGCGAGCATTATTCCTCGCACGCGCCTTCCCCACACAAGCCGCCTGCCGGCATCACGCCGACAACGTCGATCGTTGTCATCGGCGACGGCATGGCGGACTGGCTGGCTTACGGGCTGGAAGATGCGTTCGCTGACGAGCCGGAAGTCGCCATCGACCGCCAGAACAAATATAATTCCGGCTTGTTGCGCTACGACATCAAGGGCGACCTCGATTGGTGGCATGTCACGCGCGACATTCTCACCAGGGAAAAGGCCAATTACGTCGTCATGATGCTCGGCGTCAGCGACCGCGACAACATCCGCGAAAAAGATCTTGCGAAAGAGGCCGAAAAGCAAAAGGCGGAAAACCCGCAAGCCGGCGCCAAGCCAAACGACAAAGGCGACGAAAACGCCGCGTCGGATAAATCCAAAGGCGACAATCAGTCGATCGTCGCGCCGGAGCCTAAAGCGAAACCGGCTAACGGCGCGGTCGAATTCCGCAGTGACCAGTGGGCCGCCATCTATTCGCGTCGTATCGACGACACCATCGCCGCGCTCAAGAGCAAGGGCGTGCCGGTGTTCTGGGTCGGCCTGCCGTCGATCCGCGGCACCAAATCGACCGCCGACGCCGTTTATCTCAATGAGCTGTACCGCGCCCGCGCCGAGCGCGCCGGCGTCACCTACATCGATGTTTGGGACGGCTTCGTCGACGAGGCCGGGAAATATTCGACCTACGGTCCCGACTATGAGGGCCAGACGCGCCGGCTGCGATCCGCCGACGGCGTCTATTTCACCAAATACGGCGCGCGCAAGCTCGCGCATTACGTCGAGCGCGAGATTCGCCGCTACATGAGCAACCGCGTGCCGGTGGCGCTGCCGTCGGCGCCGATCGCGGTGCCGCAGAGCGCGAGCAAAGGACCGGCGGTACGGCCGCTGGCAGGGCCCGTGGTGCCGCTGACGGTGACGACGGGCACTGCCGATCAGCTCTTGGGCGGCGCCGGTACGCGCCCTACTTATGGCGACACGACCGCGACCGATGTGTTGGTCAAAGGCGAGCCGATGAACGCGCCGCGCGGAAGAGCCGACGATTTCATGTGGCAGAGCGGCGAATCGAACGGTTCTGCGCCGGCCGCGCAATCGCCCGGTCCGGCGGCTGCTGCGCCAGCGGCTCCCACTGTGCGGCAGGTTGAGCCGCCGAGCGCAAACGGGCCCGAGACCAAGAGTGCGAGCGTGCCCGCGCAAGCCCCTGCCACCGACAGCAAGCCGGCGCCGCCGGCACCTGTGCGGCACAATAACCCGCCGCCGCCAAAGCGGCGCTCGACCTTCCACTTCAATCCGCTTGGCTGGTTACGCTAGCTTGCCGTCGATCGCTTGGTGGCTGGACGCGTTTTCTTTCCCGTCGGTTCCGCGTGTTCGGCGCTTGCGGAAAGATCGGGTGGCCAGGAGCCCATCCAGGTCGCGAGCGGGATGATCGGCGGCGGCACGCCGGAGCCGACCAGGCTCGCGTCGATCGCGTAATAGCCGCCATCGATTTCTTGCAGCACTGCGGTGTTGCGCATGAAGGGGTCGTTCAGGCCGCCGGCGTTCGCCAGTTGCGCCACGCGGTGGAAGTGCAACAGGCCGCCGCGTTCCATCAGGCTCATATAAGTCCAGGTATTGACCAACTCGTCGACGCAATCGAGCTGCGACAGGTCGCCCATATTGGGGTAGATCATCATATCTTTGTGCGTCCACTGCGGGGCCGCGGTGCCGGTTTTGGGCCCCACCAGACGTTGGATCAGCGCTACGGCGCGCACAATCTGCTGCCGCTCGGCCTGCGGAGTCTTGGCGCGCGGCCGGAACAGAGCGGTGACTTGATGCCACTCGCTCAGGCTCAGGCTGGCGGGCGAGCGTTCGCGGCAATCGAAGCCGTGGCAGACGGTGAATTCAGCAAGCGTCGGATCAGGTGTGGCAAAGCGATCGAGGTAGACCGTGTTCAGGTGATTGGCGTTTTCCGCGCAAGCGGACACCGCCACCGCCATGACCAGCAACCCGAAAATACTAGGTATCCGCACGCCGGACCTCGCATCCGCGCGATCTTAGCCTAGGTCGGCAAAGTCGTCACCGGGGCAGCGTTGTCGATCCCATCAGGAACTTGTCGACCGCGTGCGCCGCTTGGCGGCCCTCGCGGATCGCCCACACCACCAGCGACTGGCCGCGCCGCATGTCGCCGGCCGCGAACGCCTTCTTGACCGACGTCGCATAGGCCTCGGTGTCGGCTTTGACGTTGCCGCGTGGATCGAGCTCGACGCCGAGCGACTTGATCATGCCTTCGTGCAGCGGATGCGCGAAGCCCATCGCGAGCAGCACCAGATCGGCCTCGATCTCGAATTCGGTGCCCGGCACCGGCTTGAACTTGCCGTCGACATGGACGCAATGCAGCTTTTTCACGTGGCCGTTCTCGCCCGAGAATTTCTGCGTCAGCACGGCGAATTCGCGCATGACGCCTTCTTCGTGGCTCGATGAGATGCGCAGCTTGAGCGGCCAATCCGGCCAAGTGAGCATCTTGTTTTCGTGCTCCGGCGGCTGCGGCATGATCTCGAAATTGGTTACCGAGGCCGCGCCCTGGCGGATCGAGGTGCCGATGCAATCGGAGCCGGTATCGCCGCCGCCGATCACGACGACTTTTTTGCCTTTGGCAAGGATCGGCTCGTCCTTGGTCGGCGGCTCACCGCTCACGCGCCGGTTCTGCTGCGGCAGGAACTCCATGGCGAAATGGATGCCCTTGAGTTCGCGGCCGGGGATCGGCAGATCGCGGCTTTTCTCGGCGCCGCCGGTGAGCACCACAGCGTCGTATTCTTTCACCAGCTTCTCGGCCGGCACGTTGACGCCGACATCGGCGCCATAATAGAACGTCACGCCTTCCGCCGTCATCTGTTCGACGCGGCGGTCGACGTGGATCTTTTCCATCTTGAAGTCGGGAATGCCGTAGCGCAGCAGGCCGCCGGCCTTGGCCCAGCGCTCATAGACATGCACGTCGTGGCCGGCGCGCGCGAGCTGCTGCGCGCAAGCCATGCCTGCCGGGCCTGAGCCGACCACGGCGACTTTCTTGCCGGTCTTGTGCGACGGCAGTTCGGGCTTCAAGCCCTGCGCGATCGCGCGGTCGGCGATCTCGCATTCGATCGTCTTGATGGTGACCGGATTCTCGTCGATGTTGAGCGTGCAGGAGGCTTCGCACGGCGCCGGGCAGACGCGGCCGGTCACTTCCGGGAAATTATTGGTCGAATGCAGATTGCGCGCGGCCTCGTCCCAGCGGCCGCGATAGACCAGATCGTTCCAGTCGGGGATCTGGTTGTTGACCGGGCAGCCGGTCGGGAGGCCGGTAATGCGGCTGGTGCCGTGGCAGTAAGGAACGCCGCAGTCCATGCAGCGCGCCGCTTGGTCGCGCAGCTCCTTCTCCGGCAGCGGCAGGACGAATTCGTGCCAGTGCTTGATGCGCTGTTCGACCGGCTGGTAGTCGCGGTCGTCACGCTCGATCTCAAGAAACCCGGTGACCTTACCCATTCTTACTCGGCGGCCTGCATCGTGGCGGCCTTCTCCTTAGCCATCTCGGCGAGCGCGCGGCGGTATTCGACCGGCATCACTTTCTTGAACAGCGGACGGTAGCTTTTCCAATCGGTGAGGATTTCGGCCGCACGCTTCGAATTCGTGTAGCGGGCGTGCTTCGAAATGAGCAAATGCAGCCGCTCGGCATCGTTGTTGGTGAGGTCCGACATGATCTCGACGCGGCCGTGGCTTTCGAGGTCGTTGTAGTGGCCGAACTCCGTCTCGGAGACGTCCTCCTCCTGTGGCACCGGCTCGAGCTCGACCATCGCCATGTTGCAGCGTGATTTGAACGAGCCGTCCTCGTCGAGCACATAGGCGATGCCGCCGGACATGCCGGCCGCGAAATTACGGCCCGTGTAACCGAGAACGACGACAACTCCTCCGGTCATGTATTCGCAGCAATGGTCGCCGGCGCCTTCGATGACGGCGATGGCGCCGGAGTTGCGCACGGCGAAGCGCTCGCCGGCGACGCCGCGGAAATAGCATTCGCCGGCGATGGCGCCATACAGCACGGTATTGCCGACAATAATCGATTCCTCCGGCACGATGCCGCTCTCGGCCGGCGGCCGGATGACGATGCGGCCGCCCGACAGGCCCTTGCCGACATAGTCGTTGGCGTCGCCGTCGAGCTCGAAGGTCACGCCGCGCGCCAGCCAGGCGCCGAAGCTCTGGCCGGCGGTGCCGGTGAGCCGGACATGGATGGTGCCGTCCGGCAGGCCCTCATGGCCGTAGCGCTTGGCCACTTCGCCCGACAGCATGCCGCCGCAGGCGCGGTCGACGTTGCGGATGACCGCTTGCAGCCGGATCGGCGCGCCGCGATCGAGCGCGGCCCGCGACCCGGCGATCAGCTTGCGGTCGAGGATGTCGTGGATCTTGTGATCCTGCTCCTCGCAATTGAAGATGGCGGTGCCCTTCTCGGCTTTCGGCTTGGTGAACAGCTTGGAGAAGTCGAGACCCTTGGCTTTCCAGTGCTCGACCAATCGTCGCTGGTCGAGCATCTGCATTTGGCCGATCATTTCGTCGAATGTTCGGAAGCCGAGTTGAGCCATTATCTCGCGCACTTCCTCGGCGACGAAGAAGAAATAATTGATCACGTGCTCGGGCTGGCCCTTGAAGCGCTTGCGCAGCACCGGGTCCTGCGTCGCCACACCCACCGGGCAAGTGTTGAGGTGGCACTTGCGCATCATGATGCAGCCGGCCGCGATCAGGGGCGCGGTGGCAAAACCGAATTCGTCGGCGCCAAGCAGCGCACCCACCACCACGTCGCGGCCGGTGCGCACGCCGCCGTCGACCTGGACAGAAATGCGCCCGCGCAGTCGGTTGGCGACCAGCGTCTGATGGGTCTCGGCAAGGCCGATCTCCCACGGCGAGCCGGCGTGCTTGATCGAGGTGAGCGGCGAGGCGCCGGTGCCGCCCTCGAAGCCGGCGATGGTGACATGGTCGGCGCGCGCCTTGGAGACGCCGGCGGCAACCGTGCCGACGCCGACTTCCGAGACGAGCTTCACCGACACATCGCCGGTCGGATTGACGTTCTTCAGATCGAAGATGAGCTGGGCGAGATCTTCGATCGAATAGATGTCGTGATGCGGCGGCGGCGAAATCAGGCCGACGCCGGGCGTCGAGTGGCGCACCTTGGCGATGGTCTTGTCGACCTTGTGGCCGGGCAACTGGCCACCTTCGCCGGGCTTGGCGCCCTGCGCCATCTTGATCTGCATCATGTCCGAGTTGACGAGGTACTCGGCGGTGACGCCGAAGCGGCCCGACGCCACCTGCTTGATGGCCGAGCGCATGGAATCGCCGTTCGGCAGCGGCTTGAAGCGGTCGGCTTCCTCGCCGCCTTCGCCGGTGTTCGACTTGCCGCCGATGCGGTTCATGGCGATGGCGAGCGTGGTGTGCGCCTCGCGCGAGATCGAGCCGAACGACATGGCGCCGGTCGAGAAGCGCCGCACGATGGTCTTTGCCGGCTCGATTTCCTCGAGCGGGATCGGGCTGCGGCCATCCTCCTCCGCCTTGCCGATGCGGAACAGGCCGCGGATGGTGAGCAGGCGTTCGTTTTGATCGTTCACGATCTTGGCGAAGGCGCGGTAGTGATCCTGCGAATTGCCGCGCACCGCGTGCTGCAGCTCCTTCACCGTCTCCGCGGTCCACACATGATCCTCGCCGCGCACGCGCACGGCGTAGTCGCCGCCGACGTCGAGCATCGACTTGTAGATCGGGGATTCGCCGAAAGCGTCGCGGTGGCGGCGCACGGTTTCTTCCGCGATCTCGGCCAAGCCGACGCCCTCGATGCGCGTGTGCGTGCCGGTGAAATAGAGATCGACGAAATCCTGTCGCAGACCAACCGCGTCGAAAATCTGCGCGCCGCAATAGGACTGGTAGGTCGAGATGCCCATCTTGGACATGACCTTGAGCAGCCCCTTGTCGATCGACTTGATGTAGCGCTTGACGATTTCCTTCCCGTCGAGCTTTTGCGGCAGCTCGTCCTTCATCGCGGTCAGCGACTCGAAGGCGAGATAGGGATTGATCGCCTCGGCGCCGTAACCGGCGAGGCAGGCGAAATGATGCACCTCGCGCGGCTCGCCCGTCTCCACCACCAGGCCGACCGAGGTGCGCAGCCCCTTGCGGATTAAGTGATGATGCACGGCAGCGCAGGCGAGCAGCGCCGGGATCGGCACGTGGTCGGCGGAGGCCTTGCGGTCGGACAGGATGATGATGTTGCAGCCCTGGCGCACTTCTTCTTCGGCGCGCTCGCACAACTGCTCGAGCGCGAAGCCCATGCCGTCGGCGCCGTGCTCGGCCGGGAACGTGATGTCGAAGGTGTGCGACTTGAAGTGATCGCCGCTCATCGTCGAGATGGCGCGGATCTTCTCCAGGTCGTCATTGGTCAGGATCGGCTGGCGCACTTCCAGACGCTTGGTCTTGGACGAGCCTTCCAGATCGAACAAATTCGGCCGCGGCCCGATGATGGAGACGAGGCTCATCACCAGCTCTTCGCGGATCGGATCGATCGGCGGGTTGGTGACCTGCGCGAAGTTCTGCTTGAAATAGGTGAACAGCGACTTCGGCTTGTCCGACAGCGCCGAAATTGGCGTATCGTTGCCCATGGAGCCGACCGCTTCTTCGCCGGTCGTGGCCATCGGCGTCATCAGGAATTTCAGGTCTTCCTGCGTGTAGCCGAACATCTGCTGGCGATCGAGCAGCGACAGGTTCGAGATCGGCGCTTCGTTGGCGGTGCCGGGCAATTCCTCCAGCACGATCTGCGTGCGCTCAAGCCATTCCTTATAAGGATGGCTCTTCGCCAGCGTCGCCTTCAATTCTTCGTCGGGAATGAGCCGGCCTTCATCGAGATCGACCAGCAGCATCTTGCCCGGCTGCAACCGCCACTTCTTGACGATGTCTTTTTCCGGGATCGGCAGCACGCCCATTTCGGACGCCATGACGATGCGGTCGTCGTTGGTCAGCAGGTAGCGCGCCGGCCGCAGCCCGTTGCGGTCGAGCGTAGCGCCGATCTGCCGTCCATTGGTGAAGGCGATCGCCGCCGGGCCATCCCACGGCTCCATCAGCGCGGCGTTGTATTCGTAGAAAGCGCGGCGCTGCTCATCCATCAGCGGATTGCCCGCCCAGGCTTCCGGAATCATCATCATCATGGCGTGGGCGAGCGAGTAGCCGCCCTGCACCAGGAATTCGAGCGCGTTGTCGAAGCAGGCAGTGTCCGACTGGCCTTCGTACGAGATCGGCCAGAGCTTGTTGATGTCCTTGCCGAACAGCGGCGAGTCGACGCTCGCCTGCCGCGCCGCCATCCAGTTGACGTTGCCGCGCAGCGTGTTGATTTCGCCATTGTGGGCGATGAAGCGGTAAGGGTGCGCCAGCGACCAGGTCGGGAAGGTGTTGGTCGAAAAACGCTGGTGCACTAGCGCGAGCGCCGACTCGAAATCCGGGTCGTGCAGATCGGGATAATAAGTCTCGAGCTGGTCGGCCAGGAACATGCCCTTGTAGATCACCGTGCGGCAGGAGATCGACACCGGGTAATAGCCGGCCGTGCGCCGCTCGCGCCGGCGATAGATCGCATTGGAGATCGACTTGCGCAGGATGTAGAGCCGGCGCTCGAATTCGTCTTCGGTGAGCTTCTTCTTGCCGCGGCCGATGAACACCTGCATGTGCGTCGGCTCGGTCGGCTTGACCGATTCACCGAGCGTCGAATTGTCGGTCGGCACGTCGCGCCAGCCGATGAGGGTCAGCCCCTCGCGCGCGATCATTTCGGCGTAGATATCGCGGATGATCTGGCGCCAATTGGCGTCGGTCGGCATGAACAATTGGCCGACGGCGTACTCGCCCGGTCCCGGCAGCGTGAAGCCGAGTTCGGACCCCTTCTGGAAGAAGAACTTGTGCGGGATCTGCACCAGGATGCCGGCGCCGTCGCCCATGCGCGGATCGGCGCCGACCGCGCCGCGATGTTCCAGATTGCAAAGAATCTTCAGACCGTCTTGCACGATCTGGTGCGACTTGCGGCCCTTGATGTTGGCGATGAAGCCGACGCCGCAAGAATCCTTGTCGAGCCTTGGATCGTAAAGGCCTTGCGCCTCCGGCACGCCGGGATCGGCCGAGGCGCGCGCGCGCGCGGCGTCGCGCAGCCGCGCCGCCTTTTCGAGCAGTCGTGCGCTCTTTTTACGCTCGTCCATCTCGTCTCGCCTCACCGCAGCCTTAAGCCTTCGGCGCACCTTCCGCGTCCGCAGCCGCTGGATGGGCACTGCGGCCGACGTGCAGCCGATCTCGTTGAAGGGCAGCCTTGCCGGCCGTCGCCGCCGGGGCTGCTCCCGTTGGGCGCCACGGACGCGAAGCCCCGCCGTAAGGGCCAGCCTCATGGCCGCCACCCATTAGGACAGCATTACTGTCCTAATGGACAATGCCAAATTTTGCCCCGCCACACAAGGCTGGTCCACGCATAAATCGATGGAACCGGACCTTTTGTTGCGGCGGCCTCACCCTGCCAAGCAAGAAGGGGACCACGCGCTGGCGTCGCGCGCAATGGCATTGCGCGAGCGGGCGTGGCGGTCATGTGCCGCCCGGTTAACCGTTTAATGGTGAAAAGCGGAAAAAGCCGCATCCAGCGCCGCTTTCGCTATGGTCCGGAAAAATTTCGGCGGACGGAGACGGCGTCATGACCAATATTGCGGCCAGCTCCCGGGCGGCCAATCAGAATGTTGGCGTCACGGCCATGTCGCGGCTGGCGGACCGGCTCGCGGCGGTATCGCCGCCCCCCGCGGTTTTGGAACTGAGCAACGCGGCCGCCCCGCCGCGGATGTCGCCGGCGGTGGCAGCCGCACTGGCCAGCACTAGCGCCACGACCGCGGCGATCGCCGCCCGCGCCGACCAGCGGGCCCGCCGCTCGCGCTCGGTCACCGGGCTGATCGTCGACGGCTTTGTCGCGGTGTGCTCGTTCATTCCCTACGCGCTGGTCGCTCTCCTGCTGCGATTGATGATGGCCTGGCAGTTTTTTCTTGACGGTCAGACGCTGATCAGCGGTCCGCGCTTGTCGCAGACTGTGTACGGCTTCGACTTCTCGGCCGTCCTGCCGATGCGGGTGAGGGCCGAAACGATTTCAACCTTCGTTGCGCAATATGGCGCGCTGCCGGTGCCGCCGATGCTCGCGGCCTATGTTGTCAGTTACGCCGAATTCATTCTGCCGATCATGCTGGTCATCGGTTTCGGCGCGCGCTTCGCCGCGCTCGGACTGCTCGTCATGAGCGGCCTCATCGATTTCTACGTGACGCCGCCGGCGCTGTGGAGCGAGCACATCTATTGGGGCGCGATCCTGCTGGTGCTGGTGTCGCGCGGGCCCGGCGCGCTTTCGATCGACCATTTCATCAAGCTGGCATCGCGCAGGTAAACGGTGAAGAAACGGCTAACCATCGCGCTCGCCGCCGCGGCCCTCGCTGCGACGGGAACGTCGTTGGCGGCAGCCGGTTATTATTACCAGGGCCAGCGTACGCAGGTGACCGCGGCCGATGCGCTGCCGGCCTATGAGATCTTGAACAACGTGCGTTCGCTCGGCTTGCGGCCGACCACGCAGGCGCTGCGGCGCGGGCCCTATTACGTCCTGCATGCGATCGACCCGCGCGGCGCCGAAGTCCGCGTGGTCGCCGACGCACAGCTCGGCGACATCGTCTCAATCGCGCCGCTGGTTGCGCCGCGCTTCAACGGCGGCCCGCGCATCATTCACGTGCCGCAGCCGGGCGAGCGCGATGACGGTGCCAGCAAGGTTTATGAAGACGACGAGAATTCCGCGGTGGACGACAATGATGACGACGATGTCCAGGCGCCGCCGCCGCGCCCTGCGCCGGTCCGCCGCCCCGCGCAACGCATGCAAGCGCCGCCGGCCCGCGCCAGCACTGAGCCGCCGCCCGCGCGTCCCCGTCCTGAACAGAAGCCAGCGGGCCCGCCGCGCGCGGTGCGGAGCGCGCCGCCGGCAGCCGCGCCGACGCTGACGCCGATCTATCCGACGCCCAAGTTCGAGCCGAAGTTGGAGCCGGCGGAAAAATTTGCGCCGACCGACGACCGTTCGCAAAATATGCCGCCGCCGCCCGGCTACACGCCACCGGCCGCGCTGGGTGATCAGGACTTCGCCGCCGCGCCGAAATGAAAACGCCCCGGGGCATCCGGGGCGTTTCCTTTTGGAGATCGTGAGCCGGCGTTAGGCCGCCTTGGTGTCGATCACCTGCGGCTTGGCCTTGCCGTTGCCGATCGGGATCTGGCGCGACTTCTTGGCCTCGGGGATTTCACGCACGAGATCGACGTGCAGCAATCCGTTCTCGAGCGCCGCGTTCTTGACCTGGACATGGTCGGCAAGCTGGAAGATGCGCTCGAAGGCGCGCGCGGCGATGCCCTGATAGAGCACGTTGCCGTTCTGCTCTTCCTTGCCTTGCTTGTTGCCCTTGATGGTCAGGGTGTTCTCTTTCGCTTCGATCGAGAGCTCGTTCTCGCCGAAGCCCGCCACCGCGACGGTGATGCGGTAATCGTTCTCACCCGTGCGCTCGATGTTGTAGGGCGGGTAACCCGGGGCGGCCTCGAAGCCGTCCAGCATCGAGAACAGTCGGTCGAAACCGACGGTGGAACGGTAAAGGGGAGCAAGATCGAATGTACGCATGGCATATCCTCCTTGAGTTGAGCGACATGCGGGCGGTCCGCCAGGTGGCCGGACCGGATGCCCGTCGCGCAGCCGTCATGGCCTGCGCAAAATCGATATGGGAATGTGGTGCGGGGCTCGCAAGAGGGCGCGGAACCTGCGAATAAGCCCTTGAAAACTAGGTAATTTTAGTCCGCGATTGAGGACGCGCGGCACCCTGCTATAAGGCCCGCTACCCCCGCGCACCGGCCCATTCCGGCTGTTCATGAAACTCGCTTCCATTCCCGCCAATCCGGTGCCCGACAACGTGGTGGCCGGCAGCATCAAGACCCCGGACGGGGTCACGGTGCGCTTTGCGCGCTTCGCGCCACCGCCCGGCCGCAAGGGCACCGTGGTGCTGCTGCAGGGCCGCGCCGAATTCATCGAGAAATATTTCGAGACTGCGCGCGATCTGCGCGCGCGCGGTTTTGCGGTGGCCACCTTCGACTGGCGCGGGCAGGGCCTGTCCGACCGCGTACTGTCCGACCGCCACAAAGGCTACGTGCGCGACTTCTCGCAATACGGCATCGACCTCGACGCCATCATGGAACAGGTCGTGTTGCCCGATTGCCCGCCGCCCTATTTCGCGCTCGCTCATTCGATGGGCGCGGCCATCGCGCTGCGCGCCTGTCACAGCGGCAGCCGCTGGTTCGAACGCGTGGTGTTGTCCGCGCCGCTCATCGCATTGCCGGCCGGCCGCTTAAGCCCGGTCGCGGGTCCGCTGACGCGCTTCATGCGGCTTTTGGGGCGCGGCTCCGCCTATGTACCGGCCGGAACCGATGTCTCCAGAGGCAGCGAGGGCTTTATCAGCAATCCGCTGACGTCGGACCCGGTGCGTTATGCACGTAACGCCGCGGTGCTGGAGGAAGAGCCGACGCTCGGCCTCGGTTCGCCGACCATCGCCTGGGCTGACGCGGCGCTGCGTCAGATGCGGGAACTTGCGGACCCCGGCTATGCCGGCCATATCCGCCAGCCGATTCTGATGGTGGCGGCGGGGCGCGACGAAATCGTTTCGACGCCGGCGATCGAGCAGTTCGGCATGAACCTGCTCGCCGGCCGGCATCTCATCCTCGCCGGCGCGCGGCACGAGATCTTGCAGGAGCAGGATCACTACCGCGCGCAGTTTTGGGCGGCGTTCGACGCCTTCGTGCCGGGCACGCCACGGTTTTGATTTTTCGCTGTCGTTAGCCAACGCTCCGCCACCCCTATTCTTTGCGGCGCGGGGTTCGCCGTCGTCTGCCTTCTGCCGCCGCTCTCGGAAGAACCGAGGGCGCGCGGAACGCCAAGGGTCCCAGGCGCAGCCCGTTACGGGGGGTGGAGCGCCTATCCACCGCTGTGGCCAAACACGGCCGGTGGCGCACGGCTGGTGCGCCGGGACGATACGGCTTGGACCGCCGGGCCGTGGTGCTGCATCTCCGGCACACACGTCATTCCCCGGCCACCGCTCCCCGTTTCATGTCAGAAGATGCTGATCAGACACCCCTCGGTCACGAAACAGGATGCGCGCATGATAAGGGCGCTTCGGCGAGCGGGGATAACTTTTTTGCCGGAGCTGGAAGCCGCGATGTTATCGGCACATAGCAGCGAGTTGTTCTCTCGCGCGCGCTTAACGTTGCAGCATCTCCAGCGCGGCCTTGTGCACGCGCTTGTCGCCGGCGACGACGATGCGGCCGCCGTCCTGCGCGGGGCCGTTTTCCCAGGTCGTCACCAAGCCGCCCGCGCCGGTGATGATCGGGATCAACGGAATGATGTCGTGCGGCTTGATCTCGGTCTCGATCACGAGATCGATCTGCCCGGCCGCCAGCATGCAATAGGCGTAGCAGTCGCCGCCATAGCGCGAGAGCTTCACCTTGTCTTCGACGCGCTTGAAGATCGCACGGTCCTTCTCGTCCATCAGCAACGGGCTGGTGGTGAACAGTAGCGCGTCGGAAAGCCCGGCGCAGGCGCGCACGCGCAATTCGCGTTTGCCCGTGCGGCCACTGTAATGCGCGGCGCCGCCGTCGCCGGAAAAGCGTTCGCCGATGAACGGCTGATGCATCATGCCGAACACCGGCTCGCCGAAGCGCATCAGCCCGATCAGCGTGCCCCAGGCCGTCATGCCGGCGATGAACGATTTGGTGCCGTCGATCGGATCGAGCACCCAGACATATTCCGCGTCGCTGCGCTCGTTGCCGTATTCCTCGCCGATGATGCCGTGACCGGGGAAGTTCTTGCGTATGAGCGCGCGCATGGCGTTTTCCGCCGCGCGGTCGGCGGCGGTGACCGGATCGAAGCCGCCGGTTTTCTTGTTTTCGATCGCCAGCGTGGTGCGGAAGAACGGCAGGATGGTATCGCCCGATACGCTGGCGAGCTGATCGACGAAGCTGGAGAAGTCGATTGCCGACATGACGCCCCTGGTTGCCTAGCACTTCGACCTATCGGAGACCGCTCCGGCGGACAACTCGATCGACGGGTCTCGATCTAAGCGTCGGCCACAGCATTTTTCGGGGTCAAAAGACCGGTCGCGTGGCCTTTCGGCAACGAAGAACACGAAAGTGCCCGATTTCATTGGCTTTTTCGTAGCCGACCCATGCAGAATTGCATGGGAAAACGCGCTTCCGCCCTTGATTTTTGTGCGTCGCGGTGTAATTTATTGCAATGCGGTAGCGAGAGCTACCGTTGCCCTCCTTGGGCGTTTCCTCCCTAGACTTGGGCCGCTTGCTTCACGCGAGCGGCCCTTTTTTTATCTGCAACCCCTTCGCCGTCATGCCCGGCCGTGTGCCGGGCATCCACGTCTTTCTTTGCGTCATTGAAGCAAGGCGTGGATGGCCGGGACAAGCCCGGCCATGACGAAAATGGAGCTATTCCGCCGCTGCCCGATAGGGCCGCAGTTCCTCGAGCGGGATCTCGCCGAGCCGGTTCGCCAGCGTCTCCAGATCGGCCGCAAGCCGCGCGAAATTGCGCGAGCGCTCGTAGCGGCGCTCATCCATGTAGAGCGCGCGATTGATCTCCAATTGGACGGCATGCAGGCCGGCGGCCGGATTGCCGTAATGCTCGGTGATGAAGCCGCCGGCATAGGGCTTGTTGCGGCTCACGCTGTAGCCGAGCGAGCGCAAGGTTTGCTCCACCGTTTCCGACACCACGCCGACGCAGCTGGTGCCGTAGCGGTCGCCCAGCACGAATTCCGGGCGCGGGCGCTCGTCGCGGTGGCCGGCGGTGGAGGGCATGGAATGGCAGTCGACCAGCACGGCCGCGCCGAAATCGCGATGCAGCTTGGTGAACAGCCGCCGCAGCGAGCGGTGATAGGGCTTATAAAGGCGTTCGATGCGGCGCAGCGCGTCGTCCACCGGGATGCGCTGGTCGTAGATTTCCTGCGCATCGCCGACCACCCGCGCCACGGTTCCCAGGCCGCCCGCGACCCGCATGGAACGGGTATTGGCGAAGGACGGCAGCCGGCCCTCGAACATGCGCGGGTCGAGCTCGTAGGGCTCGCGGTTCACATCGACGAAACAGCGCGGGAAATGGGCGCGCATCAGCGGAAAGCCGCGCGCCACCACGCCGGCAATCAGCTCGTCGACAAACGAGTCCTCCGAGCGGCGCAGCGTGCCGATATCGAGCCGCGAGGCGGCCAGGAAGTCGCGCGGATAGGTCGAGCCGGAATGGGGGGAATTGAACAGGACCGGACCGGTGCAGCGGGCCGGTTCGAGCACCTCGTAGGGCGGGTCGAGCTCGTCGCGAATTTCACTCATAAAGGGTGGCCATGGAGCGTGTTCGGACCCGGTTTATTGCTTTATTGTCCATGCATCGGGGCCTAAAGCCAAGCAAAGCTTTCGGTTCACCCGATATTTACCAGGCATAAGTCTTATGGGGCGGCTGTGGCCGGCCCAAGGGGGTTCAGGGGACGGCAGTAGGGGGCGTGTGAGTTAGTATGTCGAAAATCCTCCTGGCTGAAGACGATACCGATATGCGGCGCTTTTTGGTCAAAGCGCTGCAGAATGCCGGTTTCGAGGTGACCTCCTACGATAACGGGCTCTCCGCCTATCAGCGGCTGCGCGAGGAACCTTTCGAGCTGCTGCTCACCGATATCGTGATGCCGGAAATGGACGGCATCGAGCTCGCCCGCCGGGCCGCCGAGCTCGACCCCGACATCAAGATCATGTTCATCACCGGCTTTGCCGCCGTCGCGCTCAACGCGGATTCGACCGCCCCCAAGCACGCCAAGGTGCTGTCGAAGCCGGTCCACCTGCGCGAGCTTGTCACTGAAGTTCAGAAGATGCTGGCGGCTTGAGGCGGCGAGGGCGGCTTGCCCTGCCCAGCCGGAGCCGATAGATCAATTCCCGAAATGGGCGCGTAGCTCAGCGGAAGAGCACCTCCTTGACATGGAGGGGGTCACAGGTTCGATCCCTGTCGCGCCCACCACTTTTCCTTAATTACCAAAATTGCTTGCTCGCGATCCTTGCCCCTTCCGCCATGGCGGCGAGCTTGGCGAACACCACGTCGGGATCGACCGCGGCCTGGCCGACCCAGGTGCCGAAGCCGCAATCCGAGCCGGCGATGACGTTCTCGCGGCCGACCAGTTTGGCGTAGCGGCCGATGCGCTGCGCGATCAGCTCGGGGTGCTCGATGAAATTCGATTTCGACTCGATGACGCCGGGGATCAGCACCTTGCCGTCCGGCAGTTTCACTTTCTCGAACAATGTCCACTCGTGGGCGTGGCGCGGATTGGCGGCCTCGAACGAGATGGCACAAGGCTTGGCCGAGAACACGATGTCGACGATCTCGGCGAACGGTACGTCGCGATGGTGCGGGCCCTCGTAATTGCCCCAGCACACATGCATGCGCAGTTGCTCGGCCGGGATGTTGGCGACCGCGTGATTAAGCATCTCGACGTGCAGCGCTGCGTGCTTGCGGAATTCCGGCAGGCTCAAATCGGCGTATTGGATGTGGCGGCCCATGCCGAGGTCGGGGCAATCGATCTGCAAGACGAGGCCGGCTTTGGCGACCGTCTCGTATTCGTAGCGCATCGCGTCTGCAATGGCCGCCAGATAGGCCTCCTGGCTCGGATAGTCGTCGTTGCGGAAGAACAGCCCGACCACGCCGGGCGAGGCCGCGCTCATGAAGCCGCCGACGGCTTTGACGCCGGCAAGCGCGGCTTTGAGATTTTCGGCGTCGGTAACCGGCGCCTCTTTGTCGCGCACGCTGATCGGTGCGTTGCAAGCCGGCGTCTTGCGACGCGAGCGCCCGGGATCGCCGAACACGCGCTTCTCCAGCCGCGGAAACTCGTGGATGTCCTGGTAGACGAAGGTGTTGCCGGTGCCGCCGAAGCCGTCGAGGCGGTCCTTGATGTAGGTGGCGTAGCTTGGCTTCGACATTTCGCCGTCGTTGATCAGGTCGATGCCGGCGGCGGCCTGCTTTTGCACCACCTCGGCCACCGCGGCCTTGACCCGCGCGGCCAAGGCGGCCGGCTCGACCAGCACGCCTTCCTCTTTGGCGTACATCATGCGGATGAGATCGTCCGGCCGCGGCAGGCTGCCGGCATGGGTGGTCAGAAAACGCTCGCTGCTTCGTTGCATTGAAATCCCCCGAGCGCGCGGACTGTAGAGCAGGGCGCTTCCGGTAACCACGGGTGGGCCGTTTTCGTTGACAGGCCGATGGGGGACCACTAGAACGCCCGCAAACAGGCATCCAGAGACCGTCATGAAAGTCCGTAACTCGTTGAAATCCCTGCGTGGCCGGCACCGGAACAACCGACTGGTGCGGCGCAAGGGCCGCGTCTACATCATCAACAAGACCAATCGCCGCTTCAAGGCCCGCCAAGGCTAGGTCTTGGCTGAGGCCGGTCGCGCCCCGCGCACGCCGCAGGGGCCCATTCCGCCGCCACATATTGGTCTTATCGGGCTGAGACGTTAGTCTTCAGCCATGCGCAAGCGATTCATCGCCGCCGCTCTCTCCGCCACGGTGTTCTCCATGCCGGTCTTCGCACCGGCTTTGGCGCAAACGCCGCAGCCGCACTGGGTTCAGCCGCCGAAGAAGCTGCCGAAGGTCAACCACAACAATCCCAATAATCTCGATTTCCTGTTCGGCGCGCTGCAGGCCGCGCCCGACGACGAGACCGCGCACGCGATCGAGCAGCGCATCTGGGCGCTCTGGATTCATTCGCGCAGCGACACCGCCAATATCCTGATGACGCGCGTGCAGAAGGCGATCGAGGACAAGGATCTCGATCTCGCCATCAAGCTGCTCGACGCCATTGTGAAGATCAAACCGGATTACATCGAAGCCTGGAACCGGCGCGCCACCATCTATTACATGAAGAAGGACTACGGCCGCTCGATCGCCGACATTCGCGAAGTGCTGCGGCGCGAGCCGCGTCATTTCGGCGCGCTCACCGGTCTCGGGCTGATCCTGCAAGACATCGGCGACGACAAGCAGGCGCTCGAGGTCTATCGCCGTGCGCTCGCCGTCTATCCGCGGCTCGAGCGGGTTCCCGATATCGTCAAGACACTCGAAGAAAAGGTCGAGGGCCGCGATATTTGAGCCGGGTCCCGGCCCGCTCGTCCCCGCGCTTGACCTGCATCAAGACAAGACCAGCCCGCCGTGGCAGATTTCACGCGGAATCGCAGAGCGTGGGCCAATGCTCAATCGAAGTGGCGCCGCCGCGCCAAAACCGGCGCACGTCATCGTTGTCGGCAATGAAAAAGGCGGGTCGGGCAAATCGACCATCGCGGTGCACGTCGTGGTCGCGCTGGCAAAAGCCGGGCATCGGGTCGCGACGATCGACCTTGATTCGCATAACAAGACGCTGACGCATTTTATCGAAGACCGCCGCAACTGGGCGAAGCGGTCCGGCGTGGCGCTGGAAATTCCCGATAGTTTCGGCCTCGCGGAGGCGGAAGGCGTTCGCCGCGACGACAACGAACGGGCCGACCGCGACGCGCTCATCAAGGTGGTCGCTTCGGTCGAGCACAGCTACGACTTCCTCGTGATCGACACGCCCAGCGCCGACGGTTACCTGACGTGGCTGGCGCTCGGCATCGCCGACACGCTGATCACCCCGCTCAACGATAGCTTCGTCGACTTCGATGCGCTCGGAAATATCGATCCGGTCACCTATGCGCTGATCGAGCCGAGCAAATACGCCAAGATGGTGCGCGACGAACGGCGTGCGCGCCGCCAATTCGATCACAGCGACATCGATTGGATCGTCATGCACAACAGGTTATCGACGCTGCATTCGCGCAGCACGGACCAGCTCACGCAAGCGCTCAACGATCTTGGGCTGCAGCTCGGCTTTCGCTGCGCGCGGGGCTTCGTCGAGCGCGCCATTTATCGCGATCTTTTTCCGCGCGGGCTGACGGTGCTCGACGAGATCGACGACGCCACGCTCGGCAAGCGCCATATTCAGTCACATCGCAATGCGCGGGAGGAAGTGCACGCGTTGATCGCGACGCTCAAGCTGCCGGTCGATGAAAAATCCCGCAAGCACGCTGCGGCGCGCGCCGAATGGTTTGCCGCCCGCGACACAAGCCTGAAGTTCGACGAAATCGTGCGGTAATTTGTCGGTTCGTTTTCGCGATCGACGTCAGAAGCACAGATTGGTCACGACGTTTCCGCGCTTGTCCTTGACGACGTAGGGACATTCGATGCGTTTGAGCGCGGCTTTGGCGTCTTCGTTGCCGAGTGCCGCCGCTTTTTCGTAGTAGGACTTGGCGGCATCTTTGTCCTTCGGCCCGCCGCGCCCCATTTCGGCAAAGGCGCCCATCCACATCAAGGCCCCGGGGTGATTTTGCGCGGCGGCCTTTTCGAACAAGGCGCGCGCCGCCGCATCGTCCTTCGGCCCGCCGCTGCCGTCCGCGTTCATCACGCCGAGTTGAAACTCTGCCTCCGCCGAATTGGCTTCCGCCGCTTTCGACAGCATCTCTCTTGCCTGGACCGGATCCATAGCTGCGCTGCCTCCCGACGGCACCGCGAGGGTGGCGACGGCATTCGGATTGCCCGCCTTCGCCGCGCGCTCCATGAGCGTGCGCGCCTGAGCATCGTCCTTTGCTACGCCGGAACCGGCGCCCAGGTGCGTCGAGAGTTCCACCATGGCGGACGAGCTGCCCTTGTCGGCAGCCTTGCGCCAGGCCGCGATGGCTTCCGGCAATTGCCGGTTGGCGGCATAGGCGCGACCAAGCTCGTACATCGCGCGGCGCGAGGAGGCCGACGCGATCTTGCAATACTTGAGTGCGATCGCGACGTCGGATGGCGCGATCGCGGGCGTGCCGGGGATGTCTTTCGGCTTGTCGGGATCGTCGGGGGCGGCGGCGACGCGGTCGCACAGCACGGCGTCGGCCGATTGCGCGTGCGCCGCCAGCGGCGCGAAGCCGATACCGGCAACGAAAGCGATGCAAATTGCGCCAGTGCGTTTCATTGGATAAATTTAAGGCTGAGGGTGCAAGCCAGCAAGCGCTCAATCGCCCGCCGGTTCCGAGCCGACATAGGCGATGCGCAGCATATTGGTCGCACCCGGCGTGCCGAAGGGCACACCGGCGACGGTGATGATGCGCTGGCCGGGCTTGGCGAAGCCTTCCTTGAACGCGATGCGGCAGGCGCGGTCGACCATGTCGTCCTGGTCGCGCGCGTCCTCCGTGATCACGCAATGCACGCCCCACACCACCGCCAGCCTGCGGCCGGTGGCGATATTGGGCGACACCGCGACGATCGGTGGCCGCGGCCGCTCGCGCGCCACGCGCAAAGCCGTCGAGCCCGACGAGGTCCAGCACACCACCGCCGCGAGGTCGAGCGTGTCGGCGATGTGGCGCGCGGCGTCGGCGATGGCGTCGGCGCCGGTCGCTTCCGGCGAAGCGCGCTGCGCGTCGAGGATGCTGCGGTAGAGTTCGTCGCCTTCGATTTCGTGGGCGATGCGATCCATCATCGCCACCGCTTCGATCGGATATTTGCCGGCCGCCGATTCCGCCGATAGCATCACGGCGTCGGCGCCCTCGAAGATCGCGGTGGCGACGTCGGAAACTTCGGCGCGCGTCGGCACCGGCGAATTGATCATCGATTCCAGCATCTGCGTCGCCACCACCACCGGCTTGCCCATCTGGCGGCTGAGCCGCGTCATCTGCTTCTGCACCGCCGGCACTTTCTCCAGCGGCATCTCGACGCCGAGGTCGCCGCGCGCCACCATCAGCGCGTCGGCGATCTCGAGGATTTCCGGCAAGCGCGTCACCGCCTGCGGCTTCTCGATCTTGGCCATCACCGCCGCGCGGCCGCGCGTGACCTTCTTGGCGTCGGCGATGTCCTCGGGCCGCTGGATGAAGGACAGCGCCACCCAGTCGATACCGGCGTTGAGCGCGGCCTCCAGATCGGAGCGGTCTTTGTCGGTCAGCGCCGAGAACGGAATGGTGGTGTCGGGCAGGCTGACGCCTTTGCGGTCCGACAGGCGGCCGCCGATCTCGACGCGCGTCACCACGCGCTTGGGATCGGCCTCGGTCACCCGCAACCGCACCTTGCCGTCGTCGATCAGCAGCGTGTGGCCGGCCTCGACCGAGGCGAAAATTTCCGGATGCGGCAGGTAGGCGCGCTTGGCGTCGCCGGCGGCCGGATCGGAATCCAGCACGAACGCGTCGCCGTTCGCCACCATCGCCTGCCCGCCGGTGAAGGTGCCGAGCCGCAGCTTCGGTCCTTGCAGATCGACCAGGATGCCGATCGGCCGGCCGGTGTCGCGCTCGATGCCGCGGATCATGGCGACCAGTTCGCGCATGCGGTCTTGGCTCGTGTGGCTCATATTGATGCGGAAGACGTCGGCGCCCGCTTCGAACAGCTTTTTGATTATCGCGGCGTCGGACGACGCCGGTCCCAGCGTTGCGACGATCTTGGCGCTGCGCAGACGTCTCATTATTTGCTGCCTTTGGTTCCCGCGCCCGGCGCCGAGGGCACCGGCATAGGCGGCCGCGACGTCGGGGACGGCGTGCGCGTCGGCGCCGAGGGCGCCGGCGACTGCTCGGCGCTGTCGGTCAGTTGCACGGTCCAGGCGCGCTGCTCGCCGGTATCCACCTCGAAGAAACCGGTGCGGTCGTAACCGCGCGCCAGACAATCGCCGATGCCGCGAATGGTGAACTCCTTTTCGCGCGAGCACATATAGGCGTGGCCCGACCACTCGCCGCCGCGGTCGTAATCGACCGCATAGATATAATAGTAACGCGCAACCAGCGCGCCGCGCAGCAGCGTTTCGCAGGTGCGCGCCGGCACGTTCCACCAGCCTTCCGTCGTCCAGCCTTCGGCGTCCTTGTAGCCGAGCGCGATGCCGACCCGGCTGCCGGTGTTGTTGCACAGCCGGAAATCGGCTCTAGCCGACGACGATGACAGCAAAAACACCGCCGCGATCCCGGCGATGAAGGCAGTCCAGCGCCTGGCGGCGATCGAAGGCAAGCGGGTCACGATTCGTCGATTATAGAGGTGGCGGGGTTGTCGCGTGAGCGGTCAATTGCTGTCAACGACGATGGCGCGGAAGTCGTTCACATTGGTGAAGGTCGGTCCGGGAACCAGCAGATCGTCCAGTCTGCTGAAAAACCCCGTGGAATCGTTGTCGGCGAGAAAGGCGGCGGGATCGAGGCTAAGCGCTTTGGCGCGGGCCGCGGTCTCGCCGTCGACGAAGGCGCCCGCCGGGTCGCTGGCCGATCCAGCGCCGCCGTCCGTGCCGTCGGTGTCGGCGGCAAGCGCGGCCACCGCCGGCATGCCGGCAAGCGCAATGGCCAGCGCCAGGGCGTATTCCTGGTTGGGCCCGCCGCGGCCTTGGCCCTTGATGGTGACGGTCAGTTCGCCGCCCGAGAGGATTACCGCGCGCTTGCCTTGGCTGCGCAAGTCGCGCGCGAGCGCAGCATGCTGCTGTGCCACCTCGCGCGCCTCGCCCTCGACGCGGTCGCCGAGCGAAATGCATTCATAGCCGGCGGCGGTGACAGCCGCCTGCGCCGCGCGTAAGGCGTCCGCCGGCCGCGCCGCCAGCTTGAATTCGGTGCCGGCGAAAATCGGATTTCCCGGCTTCGGCGATTCATTCTTTTTGTCCACCAGCGCGCGGGTGACGCTCTCGGGCAGCGCGAGCTTGTATTTGGCGACGATGGCGCGCGCATCAGCAAGCGTGGTCGGATCGGGCACGGTGGGCCCCGAGCCGATGGCGGAGGGATCGTCGCCCGGCACGTCGGAGATGGCGACGGTTAGCAACCGCGCCGGAAAGGCATGGCGCGCCAGCCGCCCACCTTTGATGCGCGAGAGATGTTTGCGCACGCAATTGATCTCGCCGATGTGGGCGCCCGAGCGCAGCAGCGCGCGCGTGACCGCCTGTTTATCCTTGAACGAGACGCCGTCGGCCGGCGCGATCCAGTTGGCGGAGGCGCCGCCCGACATCAGCACCAGCACCAGGTCGTCCGCACCTGCGCCATCGGCAAGCTCGAGTGCGCGGTCGGCGGCCTTTAAGCCTGCCGCGTCGGGGATCGGGTGGCCTGCTTCGATCATGCAGACCACCCGTGTCGGGCGGCCATAGCCGTGCCGCGCCACCGCGACGCCGGCGAGCCGCTCGGGTGGGCGCTTCAATGTGTCGAGATAAAAGCCTTCCGCCACCTCGGCCATGGAGCCCGCGGCCTTGCCGGCGGCAAGCAGGATCACGCGGCCCATTACGCGGCCCTTGGGCGGCTGCGGCAGCAGCGGCGGCAGGCAGGACGCCGGGTGGGCAGCCGCTACCGCGGTGCGGAATAAATCCGAGAGGAATGATCGCAGGTCCATGCACCGGACCATAACCGATAAAAGCCGCCTAAAAACTGTCGCCGCGCCGTTCCGTCGCGGCTCGGGATCGGGTAGCGTTGCGCAAACAAAAAACCAATACGCCGGGAGGACATCATGGCCGACCAATCAGTCGTGCAAGTTTCGCGTCTGCTCGACGAGCGCGGATTGAGCTCGTTTCATTTCAACCTGATCGCCTGGACGGTCTTGCTCTCCCTGATCGACGGCTACGACATCGGCGCCATCGCCTTTGCCGCGCCGCATCTGATCCGCGAGTGGCACATCAACCCGCACGCGCTCGGCCCGGTGTTCAGTGCCAGCCTGGTCGGCATCCTGATCGGCTCGGCGGGCTTCGGCTGGATCGGCGATAAATACGGGCGCAAGACCGCGCTGATCTGCGCCAACCTGCTGTTCGGCGTGTTCACCTTCGCCGCCGCCTACGCCACCAATCTCGACCAGATGTTCTGGCTGCGGCTGCTCGCCGGTCTCGGCATCGGCGGGGTCATTCCGAATATCGTCGCGATCAACGCCGAATCGGCGCCGCGCCGCCAACGCGCCACGCTGGCGCTGGTCGCGGTCGCCTTCGTTCCACTGGGCGGCGCGATCCCCGGATTTGTCGCGGCCACGCTGGTGCCGGCGCACGGCTGGCCGATCCTGTTCACGATCGGCGGCGTGGTGCCGATTGTGCTCGCGCTCGCGGGCATGGTCGGGCTGCCGGAATCGATCAAGTACATGGCGCTGCATGAAAGCCAGCGCGGCAAGATGGAAAAGCTCATCGCCTCGATCCAGCCGGGTTACCGAGTGCCGGCCAATGCGCGCTTCGTGATCGAGGACGAGAAGCAGCAATACCCGGGCTTCAGCCCAGCCCATCTGTTCAAGGAAGGCATGGCGGTCATCACGCCGCTGCTGTGGCTGCTGTTTGCGCTCAACCTGATGGGCTACTTCTTCCTGCTGTCGTGGACGCCGACCTTGGTCTCGGCATTGAAGCTGCCGCCGGCCACTGGCGCTCTCGCGGGCGCCATGATTCAGGTTGGCGGCACAGTCGGCTCGCTGCTGCTGGCGCGCTGGTTTCAGCGGCACCGTTTCGGCGCCATCGCGGTCGTTTTCGTGGTCGCCGTGCCGGCGGTCGCAGCGATCGGCTTTGCGGGTCTGACATCGCAGACCGCGTTGCTGGTTGCGACCTTCTTCGCCGGCTTCTGCGTGCTGGGCATTCAGACCGGCATCAACGTCGCCGGGGCGCTGGTTTATCCGACCTCGCTGCGCGCCAACGGCTCGGGCTGGGAACTGGGCATCGGCCGCATCGGCTCGATCGTCGGCCCGCTGCTCGGGGCGCTGTTCGTCGGTCTGCCGATCGACCGCCTGTACGTTTGGTCGTCGCTGCCGTTTGCCGCGGGCGCCGTCGTATGCTTCGCGATCTACAAGCTCAACGGCGCGCGGCTGAAAGAGCGGCCCTATCTGCAGGAGCAGGAGGCGCTGGCGCCGGCCGAGTAGGCCGCTGGCAAGGCGTGCGGCGGACGACTATGTTGCGGGGGACAACGGAGTTCCCCCGTCATGGACGACAAAACCCGCACCGAGCTGGAAGCCGCCGTCTACCGGCGTCTGGTCGAGCATCTGCGCGCGCGCACCGACGTGCAGAACATCGACATGATGAATCTCGCCGGCTTCTGCCGTAATTGCCTGTCGAACTGGATGAAGGACGCCGCCGACGCCAAAGGCGTGCCGATGTCCAAGGACGAGAGCCGCGAGATCGTCTACGGCATGCCCTATGACGACTGGCGCAAGAAATATCAGAAAGAAGGCTCCAGCGAGCAAAAGGTGGCGTTCGAAAAGTCCAGGCCTCAGCACTAAAGGCGTGCGCGGCCCAGTTTTTCGCGCCCCTTTCGTGCACGCCACGGCACGGGCATTATCGAGATACGCAATGAACGCCTAACGCCGCCGAACGAGCGTAATGGCATCTCAGGGGGAACTGCATGACTACGTTTAATCGCCGCCGCTTCTTGGCGCTTGCTTCCGCCGGCCTTGCCATGCCGGCGCTGGGAGGCCGCGCGTTCGCCGACGTTTGGCCGAAGGACAAGGCCATTCATGCAATCGTGCCATTTTCTGGCGGCAGCACCATCGACGTCGTCGGACGTATCGTGCTCGATCCGGTGTCAAAGCAGCTCGGCCAGACCATCATCGTCGATAACCACGGCGGCGCCGGCGGCAGTATCGGTTCGGCTACCGTCGCAAAGGCGGACCCGGACGGCTACACGCTCTTGGTCAATGCGTCCGCCCATTCTGCCGCGCCGGCCGCCTATCCGCACCTGTCCTACGATCCGTCGAAAGATTTTGCGGGCGTCGCGATCTTCGGCTCGGTGCCCAACGTGCTGCTGGTAGCACCCTCAAAAGGCATCAAGTCGGTGAAGGAATTGGTCGATCGCGCCAAAGCCGGTCAGATGACGTTTGCATCGGCGGGCGTCGGCAGCGCGACGCATTGGGCGGCCGAGCGTTTCTTGTTGTCGGCCGGCATCAAGGCGACGCATGTTCCATTCCGCGGGGGTCCGGAGGCGCTGACCGAAGTCATGACCGGACGCGTCGACTTCTGCTTCATCGGCGTGTCCTCTTCGATCGCATTCATCAAAAACGGTCAGTTGCTGCCGCTTGCCGTCAGCACGACCAAGCGGACCCTGGCGTTGCCCGACGTGCCGACCACCATCGAGTTCGGGCTTTGCCGACTCCGACTACACGTTCTGGACCGGCATGCTCGTGCCGGCGAAGACGCCGCGGCCGATCGTCGAGCGGCTGCATGCCGAAGTGCAAAAGGCGCTCGCACGGCCCGAGGTGCAGGCCAAGCTCGCGCCGCAGGGTGTCGAGCCGATGCCGCTCACCCCGTCCGAAATGGATGCGATGATCGCGAAGGAGATCGTCGCCAACATTGCGCTCGCGAAGGCCGCAGGGCTGAAGTTCAATTAAATCGCCGCATTTGACGCGGAGCGGACTTTTCTCGCGCGCTGGCGATCTGCGTTTTTCAAGGGCAGCCGGCACAGGGCTGTGAACAGCGTGGATGACCGTGTGGTTTGCTTGACCTAGCGGCGCGCAAATCCGAAAGCTCTTTGTCACGCGCGCATGATCCCGAAAAGTGGATACCGGTTTTCGGTCAAGATCGTGCGCCACTGAGAAAGTGACAAGGAGACTGTCGATGTCCGCCGCCGCCGAGGCTCAACCAGAAAAAGCCGCCACCCGCTTCGCCAAGGATCAGCTCAAAGCCGTCATCGAGCGCATCGAGCGGCTGGAGGAAGAGAAGAAGGCGACCTCCGACGACATCCGCGACGTCTATGCCGAGGCCAAGGGCAACGGCTTCGACATCAAGGCGCTGCGCTCGATCGTGCGGCTGCGCAAGCTCGACACCGACGAGCGCCGCGAGCAGCAGGAAGTGCTCGAGACCTACATGCACGCGCTGGGGATGGTGAACTGATCTTCGTCGTCCCGGCCAAGCGAGCGACAGCGAGCGCGCGCCGGGACCCATAGCCCCTGTCTATCGAGAGTGCACGGCATATGGGTCCCCGCCTTCGCGGGGACGACGCTTCTGAATTATTGCAGCGACGCCGTGGTCTGCGACGTGAAGGTGGCGGTGGCGAGGAACACCACCGCGTTGCCGGTGAACTGGCCGGTCACCATGCCGAGCTGCGGATCGGCCGAGAAGCTCATCAGCACCGATTGCTCGGGCTTATGCAGCAGGTCGTGCAGCCAGGCCGGATTGAGCTGGCCGAGCCGGGTCGACGTCATGAAGTCGCTCACGCTCGGCGTCAGCATCGCCGCGCGCAGCCAGGGGCTGTCGGAGCGCTGTCCGCCGATGGCCATGTCGGGCGCTTTCACCGCGACCGTGGTGTTGGCGGCGCCCGGCATCACCGTCGCCTCGACGGTTGCCTCGCGCGCCAGCTGCGGCACGCGCTCGCCCATCGGCCGCACGCGCGTTGCCTCCGCCGGCGCCGGGCGGGACTCAGCGGCATAGGCCATCGCGTCGGCGCCCGCGGTCACCGGCTCGGCGCTGGCGACTTCAAGCGGCGCCGGGGTCTTGATCACGTCGCCCCAGATGTTGCGGCTCTCGATCGTCTTGCTCGGCAGCGACGCGGTCACGACCGGCTCGGCCGTCTTGCTCTTCGCCGCCAAGATCACGGCGCTCGGCCGCGCGGCCGGCAGCGGCACGATGCGCTTGGTGGCGACAGGGACGGGCTTGGGCAGGGCTAGGCTGGCGACTTGAACGGGCGCGCGCGCCTGCCGCGGCGCCGGCTGCTCGCTCAACTCATCTTCATCCTTGCCACCGCCAAACAGGCGGGCGAAGAAGCTGCGCTTGCGCGGCTCCTCTTGTGCGTCCGACTGCGCGAGCTCGGCCTGCTGCTCCTGCGCCTCGCTGATCACGCCGGCGTCGCGCGCGGCTTCCAGCGACACCGAGTTGGGCGCGTTGCCGTGGCGCTCCACATCGGCCAATGCCAATGCGTAATTGCGCAGCGGTTTGCCATCGGCGGGAACATGGACGGTGCGGCCGTCGGGGAAAATCTTGGCCAGTTCGTCGCGCGGGATGCGCGGCCAATGTCGCACCAGCCCGGTGTCCATATGCACGAAGGGCGAGCCAGAGGTCGGATAGAAACCGACGCCGCCGCGCTGCATCTTCAAGCCCTCAGCGCGGATCGTGGCGAGCGGCACGCCCGGAATGAAAAAGTCGATGGCGTGGCCTTCCATGTGCTCGCTGTGCCGCGCCACGCCGTTGGAGCGGGCGCGCAGCATGGCGTTGGTGTCCGGCGAGCGATAGCCGCAGATGATCTGGATCGGCTGCGTCGCGTCGACGTCGCGGTAGACCTGCCACAACAGGTCGAACAGATGGGGGTCCATCTGGATGTCTTGTTCCTTGCGCCAGTCGCGCATGAACCAGTCGAGCTTCTTCAGCGCGGCCTCGTCGTAGCGGCCATTGCGCTTGAAGGTGACGGTGATGTCTTCGCCGGTATGGACGTGATGGAAGGAGAGGGTGCGGGTATCGCCTTCGGCGATGGCGCTCTGCAGCGAGTTGCCGACATTGAGCAACAGCAGCCCGGCGATTCCCAGGCGGGAACCGGCGCGCGCGAAGCTCAAGACAACGGAGTGCTTACGCACGCGTTTGGTCAGCACCGCTGAGTTCCGTGAAATCCGTCCCACTGTCGCCGCCAGCCCCTTGGCCGTCGCGCGACGGCCAGCAGTGTTCATCGGGATCGGTTAACGCGCCCTTAGCGGCGGTCCCCCGGTCCAGCCTGACTAGCGACCAAACGTGGCCGAAAATGGCCGGCGAAAGGGCCCGGCCATGGCTTTCCGGCCCCCAAACGCCGATGGCCGGGGGTGAGCCCCGGCCATCGCGGTATTCCGGTCTTTACGAGCCGTCTCTAGCGGAAGAGCTGCTCGAAGAAATGGAAGGGATTGAGCGCCTCGCGCCGCTCGACCCGGCGCAGGATTTCCTGGTTGCTCTTGGCGGTGGCGAGGTCGCGCTTGGGATCCTGCGGCGGCGGCACGTCGGCGATCTTGCGCTCGTCACCGTGCAGGATGGCGTGGATGCGCGCATCCATGCCGTAGATGTCGTCGCGCAGCTGCAGCTTGCCCTCGTCGTCGACGAAAGCGGTCTGATAGGTCAGGTGCACCGACGGGCGGCGCGCGAGGTGGAAGATCTTCTCGTCGTGGCCGAACATCGCGTAGAGCTGCCGCGAATCCGGCGTCGGTCCGTTCATCGCCAGATGCAGCATGACTTGGCCGAACATGGTCGGGTCTTCCACGCGCATGCAGCCGTGGCTGAATGCGCGGCGGTCCGCCTTGAACAGGTTCTTCTCCGGCGTGTCGTGCAGGTAGACCTGGAATTTGTTCGGGAAGTTGAACTTGATGCGACCGAGCGCGTTGGCGGCGCCGGGCGGCTGCACCACGTTGATGTTGCCGTCGGGACCCTTCCTCACTTCGAGGCCCATGCGGTCGAAGATGTTGGGATCGGTCTGGTAGGCAGGCAGCAGCTCGTTCTGGATGATCGATTGCGGCACGTACCAGGACGGATTGAGGATCACCTGGTCCATCGAGGCGCTGGTGAGCGGCGTCGGCGTCTGCGGCTTGCCAGCGACGATCTTGGTGCGCCACGCCACGCGGTGATCGTTGACCACCTTGAGCGAGTAGTCGGGCACGTTGACCATCACGTAGGTGGCGCCGAGGTCGCGCGGCAGCCAGCGCCAGCGCTCCATGTTGGCGAGCACGGTGTCGACCTGTTGGCCGGGCTTGGGGCCGTTGATGGCGGCGATGGTCTTGGAATCGACGACGCCGGTCGGCTTGAGGTCGTGGCGCTGCTGCACCGCGCGCACGGCGTTGAACAGGTTCTTGTCGTAAAGGATGTCGTCCGGCTTCCTGGAGGCGACGCCGAGCCGGGTGCGCAGCATCGGCACGCGCGGGTCCTTGGCGCCCGGCTTGATCGGCGCCCCGTCGGCGATGCGGTCGTTGGGCTCGCCGACACTGGCGTTGCGCAGCTCGGCCAGTTTGCGCTTGAGCAAACGGAAGCCTTCATGCGGCGGATCGAAACTGTCGAGCGTGGCGTTTACGTCGCCCGCGCCCGCGATCTTGCGCAGGATGTCGCCCGGTTCCGGGGTGTGATTGCCGTAATCGATCTCGGCCGCCACGCGGGCCGGCGCGATGCGGCCGACTTCCATCTGGCGGGCGAAGGTGAGCACCGAATTGGTGAGCTTGATGTCGTTCTCCGCCAGCGTATCGGCGCCGCCGCTAAATTCCGGCACCGGATAGTCGGAGGCATCGAGGCCTTCGTCGGCCGCGCTCTTGAGGCGCGCGATGACGTCCTTGGCGCGCCCGGTGAGCTCGCCGTCGCGGATCCAAAGCGGCGCGTAGTTACGGCCGGCATAGAAGCTTTCGATCGCCTGGCGGTCGCCGGCGGTCTCGATGCGGCGGTCGAGCTGCTTGGAGGTGACGATGCTGCGCAGGCGGTCGCTGATCTGCGTGTCGCTTGCCGCCATGATCCTGTCGAGCGCGCCCTTGATGGTGCCGCCGCTCTGCGCTTCGCGCGGGGCGGGGGCGGGCGGCGGAACTTGCGCGCGCGATTCGTTTGCCGGCGCGGGCGGCGCAAGCCGCGTATTTTGTGCGGGCTCGGCGGGCGGCGGGCTTGCCTGTTCCGGCGGCGCAGGCGGCACGGGCACCGCCTCGCGCTGACGGAAGATCGGGCTGTGGCCGTTCAGCGACGGCGGCAGCGGGCCGACCGATTGGACGCGCGATTGCGCGCCGGCATTGATCGGGGCCGCGACGATCAGCGCCAGCACGGTGCCGGCAAGCAGACGGTCGTATCGGTTACGCATCGCGAGAACTCCACTCACACGTTCCTGAAAATTCGCGCATGGGCATTTACGAAACGCGCCCCCGTCGCGCCACGCGCGGCCCTGCATTGCTATTATGCGACGTGAAATGGCGCGCGACGAATGAAATTCGATCCGTCGCGGCGTTTACCTTCGATCAAAGCTAACGCGGAACGCGCTTCGTTAAAATTTTAGCGATCCGCAATTAACCAAGCGCGTCACACCGCGGGCGCGCGCTCGTTAACATTTGCGGTGGCGCCGTCTTGCTCGAGCCCGAGCCCTTCCAGCTTGCGATAGAGCGTCGAGCGGCCGATGCCCAGGCGCCGCGCGACTTCCGACATTTGCTCGCGATAATGCGCGATCGCGAAGCGGATCACTTCTCGTTCGATCTCGTCGAGCGGGCGCACCTCGCCGTGGGTATCGGTCAGGCGCAGCGAATGGCCGGGATTGGTAAATTCCGGCGTCTTGCTCTCGCGCGCGTCCGGCCAGGACGCCACCATCGCCGGCGACGGCTCGATCAGCGGCTGGCCGTCCGGCTCGGCGCCGAGCTGGGCCGCGACTTGGGGGAATTCGTTAACGCCGATCTCTTCGCCCTCGGCCAGCACCACCGCGCGGAAGATCGCGTTCTCGAGCTGACGCACGTTGCCGGGCCAGCGGAAGGACGACAGCAGCGCGAGCGCCGGCGCGCCGAGAGCGTGCACGCGCTTGCCTTCCTCGGCCGCAATGCGCGCCAGGAAATGGCGCGCCAGCTCGGCGATATCCTCCGGCCGCTGGCGCAGCGGCGGCACCGTCACCGGATAGACGTGCAGGCGGTAGAACAAATCTTCGCGGAAACGCCCGGCCTTCACGTCGGCGATCAGATTGCGGTGCGTGGCGGAGACGATGCGCACGTCGACTTTCGCCGCCTTGCGGCTGCCGACCGGCTCGACTTCGCCTTCCTGCAGGGCGCGCAGCAGTTTCACTTGCGCGGGCAGCGGCAACTCGCCGACCTCGTCGAGGAACAGCGTGCCGCCGTCGGCCTCGACGAATTTGCCGGTGTGCTTTTCCGTGGCGCCGGTGAAGGCGCCTTTCTCGTGGCCGAACAGAATCGACTCGACCAGGTTCTCCGGCAGCGCGCCGCAATTGACCGCGACGAAGGGCTTGGCGCGGCGCGCGCCCGTGCCGTGGATGGCGCGCGCGAGCAATTCCTTGCCGGTGCCGGATTCGCCTTCGATCAGCACGGGGATGGCGGAGGCCGCCGCCTTTTCGGCCGCACGCAGCACCGGCTTCATGGCGGGCGAACGCGTGATGACGTCGGCGAGGCTCAGCGTGCCGTCGTGCTTGCGCTGCAGCCGCTGCACTTCGCCGGCCAGCCGCCGCGTGGCGATGGCGTTGCGCAAAGATACCTGCAGGCGCTCGGCGCCGGCCGGCTTGACCACGAAGTCGGCCGCGCCCGCACGCATCGCCGATACGACATTATCGATGCCGCCATGGGCGGTCTGCACGATCACCGGCGTATCGAGGCCGCTTTCGCGCATGCGCGCCAGGACGCCGAGGCCGTCGAGGTCGGGCATCACCAGGTCGAGCACGACGCAGTCGACCTTGCCGGCGTCCGGCCCAGTCAGCAGGCTGGCGGCCGCATCGCCGCCCTCCGCCAGCAGCGTGCGGTAGCCGAAGCGGGCCACCATGGCTTCCAGCAGCCGGCGCTGCACCGGATCGTCATCGACAATGAGCACGGTCTCGGACATGAACAGGGGCCCCCGACGGCATGTGTGCCGAATTGGCGCAATATCGCCGGTCTGCCTTAATGGGGCATTAAATCGATCAGCGAAGATCGGGCCGCGGCCGAAAGAAAAATCGCCGGCGCCTATCGCATCGGCGCGGGCCTCTGCATAAATGATCTCTTAACCCTCCGAATTCTCCCACCGCAGACGAATTTCCCTCATGCCCCGCCGCTCCCCGCTGAAAAAATCCAAGACCGCATCCAAGCTCGGCGCGCTGCCCGAATGGAATCTCGACGACCTCTATCCGGGCATCGATAGCCCGCAGATCGAGCACGATCTGGCGCAGGCGGACGCCGATTGCGCGGCGTTCGAGCAGGATTTCAAAGGCAAATTGTCGGCAATGGCCGCGGGCGCACGGGGAGGGCAGGCGCTCGCCGAAGCGGTCAAGCGCTACGAAGCGATCGACGACCGCCTCGGACGTCTCATTTCCTATGCGTCGCTGATGTATGCCGGCAATACCACCGATCCCAAGCGCGCCAAGTTCTACGGCGACGTGCAGGAGCGCATCACAGCCGCCTCGATCCATCTTCTGTTCTTCACGCTCGAACTCAACCGCATCGATGACGCGGCGCTCGATGCGGCGATGGCCGATCCCGCGCTCGGGCATTACCGGCCGTGGATCGAGGACGTGCGCAAGGAGAAGCCCTATCAGCTCGAGGACCGCGTCGAACAGCTGTTCCACGAAAAGTCGATGACGGGCTATTCGGCGTGGAACCGGCAATTTGACGAATTGATCGCGTCGCTGCGCTTCAAGATCGGCGGCAGGGAGTTGGCGATCGAGCCGGCGCTCAATTTCATGGTCGACCCCGACGGTAAAAAGCGCAAAGCGGCCGCCGAAGCGCTGGCCAAGACCTTCAAGGAAAATCTGCGGCCCTTCACGCTCATCACCAACACGCTCGCGAAGGACAAGGAAATCTCCGACCGCTGGCGCGGCTTCAAGGATGTCGCCGACGCACGCCATCTGTCCAACCGCGTCGAGCCGGAAGTGGTGGAGGCGCTGGTCTCCGCCGTGCGCGCCGCCTATCCGAAATTGTCGCACCGCTATTATGCCTTGAAGGCAAAATGGTTCGGTAAGAAAACTCTGCCGTACTGGGACCGCAACGCGCCGCTGCCGAAAGTGGCGCAACGCACGATCTCGTGGAGCGACGCGCGCGCGACCGTGCTCACCGCCTATGGCGCTTTCTCGCCCAAGATGGCGGAGGTCGCCGACCGGTTCTTCGAGAAGCGCTGGATCGACGCGCCGGTCCGCCCCGGCAAGCAGCCGGGCGCTTTCGCGCATCCGACCGTGCCGTCGGCGCATCCTTACGTGCTGCTCAACTACATGGGCAAGCCGCGCGACGTGATGACGCTCGCGCACGAGCTCGGCCACGGGGTGCACCAGGTGCTGGCCGCGCCCAATGGGCCGCTGATGGCGCCGACGCCGCTGACGCTCGCCGAGACGGCAAGCGTGTTCGGCGAGATGCTCACCTTCAAGAAGCTCTTGGCGCAGACCACCGACAAGAAGCAGCGCAAGGCGATGCTCGCGTCCAAGGTCGAGGACATGATCAACACGGTGGTGCGGCAGATCGCGTTCTACACCTTCGAGCGCAAGGTGCACCTCGAGCGCCGCAACGGCGAGCTGAGGTCGGACAAGCTGTGTGAGCTGTGGATGTCGGTGCAGGCGGAGAGCTTAGGTCCCGCGATCGAATTGAAGGAAGGTTACGAAAGCTTCTGGGTCTATATCCCGCACTTCGTGCATTCGCCGTTCTACGTCTACGCTTATGCGTTCGGCGACTGCCTGGTGAACTCGCTTTATGCGGTTTACGAAAAATCCGCGTCCGGCTTTGCCGAGCGCTATCTCGCGATGCTGGCCGCCGGCGGCACCAAGCATCATTCCGAACTGCTGGCGCCCTTCGGCCTCAACGCGCGCGATCCGAAGTTCTGGGATGGCGGGCTGAACGTCATTTCCAATCTCATCGGTGAGTTGGAGGCGTTGGATAAAGCGAAATAGCGCCTTTAACCGCCCGTTGCACAAATGTATAACATCAATTATACAGTTGTTGAACGATGGAGGTTGGCAATGGCGGAGCGTGAAAGCCCCACCGAGATCGAAGGCTACCTTTTGCAGATCAAAAAGATCGGCAATTCGCTCGGCCTGATTTTTCCAAAAGAACTGCTCGCACGCCTTAAACTCAAGGAAGGCGACAAGTTGCATATCGTCGAGCAGACCGAGCGCGGCATCAAGCTTAGCCCTTACGACCCCAAGCACGCCAAGGCGATGGACATAGCGCGGCGTTCATTCCGCAAATACGCCGACACGTACAAAGCCTTGGCGAAATGAGCAAAGAGCCTGAATGGCTCGACATCGACATCGTTCTTGATTTCCATGCCGAGCAGCTTGCGCTCTTCGGTGGTGCCGAAGGTATCCGCGATCGCGGCCTGCTCGAATCGGCATTGGCGCGACCGATCAATAAATTTGCCTACGGCGAGACCAGTGTTGCGGCGCTCGCGGCTGCCTATGGCTATGGCATCGCGCGCAATCATGCGTTCGTCGACGGCAACAAGCGGACAGCGCTCGCGTCGATCATCGTTTTTCTCGGGCTGAATGGCTTCGATCTTGATGCGCCGCAGGACGAAGCGACGGCGATGATTTTCAGCCTTGCTGCAGGAGAAATCAGCGAGGATTTAGTCACCCATTGGGTAGCCGATCACAGCAAGCCGCTCGACGCGCCTAGTATTCAGCCATGACGTGACTATTTGTCTGGCCGAACATCCGAGAACCAATGCCCCCCACCGACTCCGAAAAAAACCGCTTCTCGGCCCGCGCCCGCCGCTACGCCAGGGTCGGCACTCGCGTCGGCGGTGTCGCCGCGCGCATCGCGACCTCGCGGGCGCTCGGACGCAGGCAGGATCGTGGTGGCAACGCGATCGCGCTTGCCTCGGCGCTCGGCGGGCTGAAGGGCCCGATTATGAAAGTGGCGCAACTGCTCGCCACCATTCCCGACGCGCTGCCGCCGGAATACGCCAACGAGCTGATCAAGCTGCAGAGCCAGGCCCCGCCCATGGGCTGGGCCTTCGTCAAGCGCCGCATGCAAGCCGAGCTGGGCGTGGGGTGGGAGAAAAAATTCGCAAGCTTCGAGCATCACCCGGCGGCCGCCGCCTCGCTCGGTCAGGTGCACAAGGCGCGCGCGCTCGCTTCTGGCAAAGATTTGGGCAGCGAGCTGGCCTGCAAGCTGCAATATCCCGACATGCAGTCGGCGGTCGAAGCCGACCTCAACCAATTGCAATTGTTGCTTTCGCTGCGCAAGCGTTTCGATCCGGCGATCGACACCTCCAAGATCGCGGTCGAGATTGCCGCGCGGTTGCGCGAGGAACTCGATTACGTGCGCGAGGCCAAGCACGTCGCGCTTTATGCCGCGATGCTCAAAGGCCAAGACGCCATCCGCGTGCCCAGCGTCTGGCCGGAGCTGTCGACCGGGCGGCTGCTGACGCTCGATTGGATGGAGGGCTCAAAGATGCTCGCCCACACCAAGGATGCGCTTGCGTCACGCAACCGGCTTGCGACCGCCATGTTCACCGCCTGGTGGCTGCCGTTCTCGCGCTTCGGCGTCATCCACGGCGATCCGCATCTCGGCAATTATTCGGTCATCGAAGGTGCGCAAGGAATCAATTTGCTCGACTACGGCTGCATCCGCATTTTCCCGCCGAGCTTTGTCGGCGGCGTGGTCGACCTCTATCATGGGCTGCTCAAGGACGACGACGCGCTGGTGGTGCAGGCCTACGAGACCTGGGGCTTCAAGCGGTTGTCGCGCGAGCTGATCGACGCGCTCAATATCTGGGCGCGCTTTATCTATGGCCCGCTGCTGGACGACCGTGTCCGCACCATTGCCGACGGCGTGAAGCCCTCCGAATACGGCCGCAAGGAAGCCTTCAGGGTCCACCAGGCGCTCAAAGCCAAGGGCCCGGTGACGGTGCCGCGCGAATTCGTCTTCATGGACCGCGCCGCCGTGGGCCTCGGGGCCGTGTTCCTGCACCTGGCGGCGGAATTGAATTTCTATCGATTGTTCAACGAGGCAATCGAAAACTTCGACATCACTCAAGTGGCCGCGCGACAAAGCGCCGCGCTCGCCGCAGCCGGACTGGAGCCGGCCGCGGTGGATTAATCCACCGGGCGTTGCCCTTGTCGGACAATTGCGCTACCCCTGCCTCGGCCCGCCATTTCTAGCTTTCCGGAGATTTCCCGCCATGGCCGAACACGGCACCGTCGAATACGCCACCGCTGACGGCAACGACTATCCCACGCACGAGGCCAGCTACGAGAGCTTCGTCCACTTCACCTTCATCGGCATCATCTATGTGATCACCATTCTGTTCGGCCTCGCGACCGGAGGCGTGATGGGCCACTGGTTGCTGGCGGCGGCGATTTTCTTCATTGGCATCGCCGGCGCGGTCCCCGGTCTGCTGAGCGGCACCAGGACCTCGAGCTACGTCTCCTTCGTGGTTTGCTTCCTGATCTTCGCCTACGCGGGCCTGTCGCACTGACCTCTTGAAGAATGCCGGGAGAGGCGCATGCGGATTGCGGTCGCGCGTGAACTGGACGGCGCCGAGCCACGCATCGCGGCCACGCCGGAAACCGTCAAGAAGCTGAAGTCCTTCGGTGCCGACGTCGCGGTCGCGCGTGGCGCCGGCATCGCGTCCGGCATTCAGGACGCCGATTACGAAGCGGCCGGCGCCGAGATCGGCGAGGGCGTCGAGAAGAATGCCGACATCGTGCTCAAGGTGCGCCGGCCGGCACCCAACGAGCTGGCGGGCTACAAGAAGGGCGCGCTGGTCATCGCCATCATGGATCCCTATGGCAACGAGGCCGCGCTCAAGCAGATGGCCGACGCCGGCTTGACCGCCTTCGCCATGGAGCTGATGCCGCGCATTACGCGCGCGCAATCGATGGACGTGCTCTCCAGCCAGGCGAACCTGGCCGGCTACCGCGCGGTGATCGACGCCGCCGAGCAATATGGCCGCGCCCTGCCGATGATGATGACGGCGGCCGGCACCGTGCCGGCGGCCAAGATCTTCATCATGGGCGTCGGCGTCGCCGGCTTGCAGGCAATTGCCACCGCACGCCGGCTCGGCGCCGTGGTCACCGCGACCGACGTGCGCCCCGCCACCAAGGAGCAGGTGGAAAGCCTGGGCGCCAAATTCCTCGCCGTCGAGGACGAGGAGTTCAAAAACGCACAGACCGCCGGCGGCTACGCCAAGGAAATGTCGAAGGAGTACCAGGCCAAGCAAGCCGCGCTGGTCGCCGAGCACATCAAGAAGCAGGACATCGTCATCACCACCGCGCTGATCCCCGGGCGCCCGGCGCCGCGGCTCATCACCAAAGAGATGGTGGCCTCGATGCGGCCGGGCTCGGTGATCATCGATCTCGCGGTCGAGCGCGGCGGCAATGTCGAAGGCGCCAAGGCGGGCGAGGTGGCGCAGGTCGGTCCCGCCAAGATCGTCGGCTATCTCAATGTGCCGGGGCGGCTCGCAGCGTCCTCGTCCGCGCTCTACGCCAAGAATCTTTTGAATTTCGTCGAGACCATGATCGACAAGAAAGAGAAGAAGCTCGCGGTCAACTGGGACGACGAACTGATCAAGGCCACCATGCTCACGCGCGACGGCGCGGTGGTGCATCCGAATTTCAAGCCGAAGACGGCGGCCTGACGGAGAACGCCCATGTCCGAACTCGCAACCGCGGTCGATCCCTTCGTGTTCCGGCTGTCGATTTTCGTGCTGGCGGTGTTCGTCGGCTATTACGTCGTCTGGTCGGTGACGCCGGCGCTGCATACGCCGCTGATGTCGGTGACCAACGCCATCTCCTCGGTGATCGTGGTCGGCGCGCTGCTCGCGGTCGGCGTCGCGCTCATCGCCGACGATAACGGCACCATCCTCGCGCGCGCGCTCGGCTTCGTCGCGCTCATCTTCGCCTCGGTCAACATCTTCGGCGGCTTCCTCGTCACCCAGCGCATGCTGGCGATGTACCAAAAGAAGAAGAAATGAGCCCGAACCTTGTCGCGCTGCTCTATCTCGTCGCCGGAGTGCTGTTCATTCTGGCGCTGCGCGGGCTGTCGAGCCCGGATTCGAGCCGGCGCGGCAACCTGTTCGGCATGATCGGCATGGCGATCGCGGTCGCCACAACGCTCGGCTCGCATCCGCCGGCCTCGCCCATTGCCTGGGCGCTGGTCGCCGGCGGCATCGGCATCGGCGGTGGCATCGGCGCGGTGATCGCGCGGCGCGTGCCGATGACCTCGATGCCGGAACTGGTCGCCGCCTTCCATTCGCTGGTCGGCATGGCGGCGGTGCTGGTCGCGGCCGGCGCCTTCTACGCCCCGGCGGCCTTCGGCATCGGCGAAGAAGGCCACATCCACCCGCAAAGCCTGATCGAAATGTCGCTCGGCGCGGCCATCGGCGCCATCACCTTCACCGGCTCGGTGATCGCCTTCCTCAAGCTGTCGGCGCGCATGAGCGGCAAGCCGATCACGCTACCCGGCCGGCACATCATCAATATCGCGCTGGCGCTGGCGCTGATCTACTTCATCTACGGGTTTTTCGTTTCGCAGAGCGCGATCGATTTTTGGCTGATCTGCGCGCTGTCCTTCACGTTGGGCGGCCTCATCATCATTCCGATCGGCGGCGCCGACATGCCGGTCGTCATCTCGATGCTCAATTCCTATTCTGGATGGGCGGCCGCCGGCATCGGCTTCACGCTCGGCAATACGGCGCTGATCATCACCGGCGCGCTGGTCGGCTCTTCGGGCGCGATCCTGTCCTACATCATGTGCCACGCGATGAACCGCTCGTTCATTTCGGTCATCCTCGGTGGCTTCGGCGGCGAGGTAGCCGGCCCGGCGGGCGGCGCCGAGCAGAGGCCGGTCAAGCTCGGCTCGGCAGAAGACGCCGCCTACATCATGAAGAATTCTTCGAAGGTCATCATCGTGCCCGGCTACGGTATGGCGGTGGCGCAAGCGCAGCACGCGCTGCGTGAAATGGCCGACAAGCTGAAGAAGGAAGGCGTCGAGGTCAAATATGCCATCCATCCGGTCGCCGGCCGCATGCCAGGCCACATGAACGTGCTGCTGGCGGAAGCGAATGTGCCCTATGACGAGGTGTTCGAGCTCGAGGACATCAATTCCGAGTTCGCCCAGGCCGACGTTGCCTTCGTCATCGGCGCCAACGACGTGACCAATCCGGCGGCCGAAGAAGACAAAACCTCGCCGATCTACGGCATGCCGGTGCTGCAGGTGTGGAAGGCGGGCACCGTGATGTTCATCAAGCGATCGCTGGCGTCCGGCTACGCCGGCATCGACAACCCGCTGTTCTACCGCGACAACACCATGATGCTGCTCGGCGACGCCAAGAAGATGACCGAGCAAATCGTCAAGGCGATGTGAGCCGCCGGTTACGCGGTGTAGCGGAACTTGCGGCCGTTGACCGTGACCGTCGGGTGGATGCCGAAATGGCCGGCGCCGAAGGCGTCGATCCGGCGCTGCAGTTCATCGGCGGAAATATCGGCCGGGATGTCGCACATCGCCTCATAGAGACGGCGCGTGCTGCGCCGCCCGCACCAGGTGATCGGCAGCGGCTCCAGCGGCTCGCGTTGTGTCGCCAGCGCCTGCGCCAGGCGCCAAATCAGCTTGGCGGCTGCCGTAAACGCCAGCTTCTCGAGATCGATCACGCCGGTGCCCGGCGGAATGTCGAACAGCTCGACACCGACGATCGGCCCGGAGTTCGACCTGCTCCGTCATGACATGCGCGGTGGCGCCGAAGGCGGTCGCCCGGTCATAGACCGCGAAATGCGACGGCACCCAGCCGGGATAGTCCGGTGGGCCGGGATGAAAATTATAGGCGCCGAAGCCGAGCCGTTCGAGGATGCGCTGCGGCACCACCACGTGGGTCAGAAACGCGAGCAGGCGCGCGCGCCGAAGCAATCGCGGGTCGATCGCATCGAGCGCGTCAAGCGTGTCGACCGGATGCACGGCCAGCCGCGCATTGTGGCGCTTGAGCAGCGCGATGAGCGCCTCTTGCTCGGCCGCGCCGGTCAGCAAAATGATGGTGTCGAACATCGCCAAGCGTTCGAATCGAATCGCGCCGCCCTTGGCCATGCTAATGAGCCGAAGGCGCTATTCAAATTCTTAATCGCGCGGTCGCGACGCGACTATTTACGGGCAATTTATCTTTGGCTGCGCCTGTTCCGCCGGCAGTGGCAGCGAGCATTGCACGTGCACGCCTTCCGGCCGGTAGTCGACGCGGCTCTTGGCCTGGATCTGTCCGGGCAGCACGAAATCCAAAAGTCGCGAGCCGAAGCCCTGCCGCTTCGGCGGCAAAACGGCGGGCCCGCCGCTTTCCCTCCAGTCGAATTCGAGCGTGTGGCGGGTGGCTTCGATCGTCACCGTCCAGCGCACGTCCACCTTGCCGCCATAGACCGACAGCGCGCCGAATTTGGCGGCGTTGGTGGTGAGCTCATGGATCGCCATGCCAAGCGACACCGCCAGCCGCGAAGCCACCTCGACGCGCGGCCCTTTCAGGCGGATGCGGCCCTCGCTGCCGTCGTCGAAGGCGTCGAGTTCGCTGTGCAGGATGTCTTCGAAGGCGATGGTGGCGCCTTCTTCGCTCAGCAGCAGATGCGTCTTGGCGAGCGAGCCGATGCGGCCGATCATCGCGTCTTTGAATTCTTCGACGGTCGCGGCCGTCCGCGCGGTCGAGCCCATGATGGCCTGCACGGTGGCGAGCGTGTTCTTGACGCGATGGTGCAACTCGCGCACCAAGAGCGCCTGCTGCTCCTCGGCGCGTTTGCGACCAGTGATGTCGACCAGCATGTTGACCGCGCCGACCAGCTTGCCGGTCTCGTCATGCAGCGGGGTGGGATACGGGATGAACGGCACGCGCGTGCCGTCCGGGCGCTCGCAGGCCGCCTCCATGCCGCGCACCGGCCGGTTCTCCTTCAGCGCGATCGCCATCGGGCAGTCGCCAAGCTCCAGCGGCGTGCCGTCCGGCCAGTACAGTTTCCAGGAGCCGCACCATTGGCTGACGCCGAGCGTCGGCCGCTGGCCCCATAGTTTAACCGCGGCGTCGTTGTAGTAGGTGATGTGGCCGGCGGCGTCGGTGGTGTAGATGCCGGCCGGTAGCGCATCGAGCAGTTCGCGGAACCGCCGGACACGTTCGTGAAGGTCATTCTCGGTGTGCCCGCCGCCGGCGATCCGCACCACGTTGCTGGCGCCGGCAGCGACCCGCGCCGCCAGGGCGCGCTCACGTTCGCTTTCAAGGAATCCGACCGGCATTGCCCGTTTCCGCCCCCGCGGTGGACTGTCTATCCACAGCACTCAGGGTCCTGGTGATCCGCGCCCTGACTGCCAAACACCCTTTGGCGGTAATGGTTGCACTGCCGACGCAAAATTTTCATCCAGCGGCCATACTTTTTATTAACGATTCCAGCGGGTTCGACAGAACCTCGTGTTCCTGCCGCGTTTTGCGCAAACGGCTGGCAAAATGGCCACAGAGAGTTCCGCCGCCCTGCGCTAAATCGATCCTATGACCGTCATGAAATGGCTCCTCGTCCTCATGGCGCTCGGCTATGGCGGCCTGCTGGCGCTGATGTCCGTGTTCCAGCGCAGGCTGATGTACTTTCCCGACGCGCGGCGCACGCCGCCTTCCGCCGCGGGCTTCCCGCAAGCCGAAGAGGTCCTGCTCAGAACGTCGGACGGCGAAGCGCTGGTCGCCTGGCATGTGCCGCCGCGCGGCGACAAACCGGTGGTGCTCTATTTCCAGGGCAATGCCGGCGCGCTCGATTTGCGCGTCGGGCGCTTCCAGTGGCTGGTCGCCGACGGCACCGGTCTCGTCGCGCTCGGCTATCGCGGCTATGGCGGCTCGAGCGGCAAGCCGAGCGAGCAGGGGCTGATCCGCGACGCCGTCGCGGCCTATGAGTTTGCCGCCGCGCACTATAGGCCCGCGCGCATCGTGCTGTGGGGTGAATCGCTCGGCACCGCGGTCGCCATCGCGCTTGCCGCCGAGCACGAGGTCGGCGGCCTGATCCTCGATGCGCCCTTCACTAGCGCCGCCGATATCGGCGCCGCCACCTATCCCTTCGTGCCGGTGCGCTGGCTGATCAAGGATACGTTCCGCTCCGACCTGCGCATCGCCCGCGTCAGCGCGCCCGTCCTGGTGCTGCACGGCGAGCGCGACCGCGTGGTGCCGCTGCGTTTCGGCGAGGCGCTATATAAGCTCGCACGCGAACCCAAGCGCATGGTGCGGTTTGCGAACGGCGGCCACGTCGATCTCGACGATCACGGCGCGGCGGACGTGGTGAAAGAGTTCCTGGCGCAAGTCAGTCGGGCATGACAGCGCGCCGTCGAACACATATGATCGATTGAATTCGTACCGGGGGAATTCGCATGTTGTTCGGGCCCTGCGCGGTAGATTCCGCCGCCAGTTTTCTGTCGGCCGGTCAGCTTTGCGCCGGCGGCGCCGGCTTCGTCTCCGCCGTGATCGGCGCCATGGCGGCGGGCGGCAAGACCGCGCCCGCCAAGACGCTGCGCGGCGATGTGCCGGTGGTCGACAAGCTCGCCGTGCGCATCGTCACCGACAATATCGTCATCCAGTTCGTGCCGAACGAAACGCGCGACGGCCTCACTATCGAGCGCAAGAGCGGCAACACCGTCCCCGACAAGCCGCCGCGCACCATGCTCAATGGCGAATGGGGACTGTCCATGCACGTGCAGTCGGCGCGCGGCGCCGAAGAGCGCAACGTGCTGATCGATTTCGGCTATACGCCGGAAGTGCTGCTCAACAACCTGGCGATCCTCAAGATCGAGCCTGCGACCTTCGACGCCATGGTGCTCAGCCACGGCCATTACGACCATTTCGGCGGCATGGTCGGTTTCCTCAAGGCGCACAGCTCCGCGCTCAAGAAGAAGCTGCCGTTTTTCGTCGGCGGCGAGGACTGCTTCTGCTGGCGGCGCAATCCGGGCGGAAATTTCGGCGCGCTCGACCGTAAAGCGATCATGGACGCCGATCTGACGCTGATGTTGGCGCAAGAGCCGGCGGTCGTCGCCGACCATGCCTTCACCACCGGCCGCATCGGGCAGACCTCGTTCGAGCAACCGCTGCTGCCGACGACCGAGATCGTCGGTATCTTCGACGGCTTCGGCTGCTACCCGGAAAAAATGCCGGCGGCGAAAAACACCGGCCAGTATATTCCCGATGATTTCGACCACGAGCTCGCCACCGTCTACATGGTCAAGGACAAGGGCCTGGTCGTGCTCACCTCATGCAGCCACCGCGGCGTGATCAACGCGGTGCGCCAGGCGATGGCCGCCTCCGGCGTCGACCAAGTGCATGCGGTGATCGGCGGCTTCCACATCGTGCCGCCGCTCGGCGACGACTACATCAACAAGACCATCGCCGAATTCAAAAGCATCAACCCGGACCACCTGATCGTGGGGCATTGCACCGGCGACCGCTTCTACGACCTCGCGCGGCAGGCACTCGGCGACAAGGTGATCCACTCGGCGGTCGGCACCCGCTTCGTATTCGGGGCGAACTGACTATCGGTACGGGAAGGCGGGCTGCGCGGACTGCGCCGAAAAAATGTTCGGCAAGTCGCATTCTTCGCAACGGTAGTAACTGAAACCCGGCGCTTTCTCCTTGCGCTCAAAATCGAACCGTAGCCGGCCCGAGCAGAACTTGCATTTCGGCGCTTGCAGACGGTCGAATGGCATGCCGCCATAAATCCCGGCCGTGCCGTCATGTTCCACCCCCAGCGCCGAAAACGGATGGCCATTATTAATTGGCGCTTAAGCGCATCGGAGAAACTGCGGCCGGTCCGGAATCAAAAGCGCGGGCAAAGGGCCCGCGCTCGATATCCGTTGCGCTACAAGCGACGTGCGCGATCAGCCGAACCGGCGTCCACCGCCGCCGCCACCACCGCCAAAGCCACCGCCGCCACTGCGGCCGGCGCCTGGACCGCCCGCGCCGGGAACGACGCGCGGCTTGGCCGGCAACAGGCCTTCGCGCTGCATCTTCTTGCGCGCGAGCTTGCGGGCCCGGCGGATCGCTTCCGCCTTTTCCCGCGCCTTCTTTTCCGAGGGTTTTTCGTAATGACCGCGAAGCTTCATCTCGCGGAAAATGCCCTCGCGCTGCATCTTCTTCTTCAGCGCCTTGAGGGCCTGGTCGACGTTGTTGTCGCGAACGAGAACCTGCACGCTTGCTCCTTCGTTGTTGATCGGGTCGGGTGTCGCTCAAAAACCCCGCAGTGGCGCGGATTCCTGAGTTCGCGCGGCTCTAGCAGATATGGGGTTAAGAGTCCACAATTGCAGCTTGACCGGGTGGTTTTTGGCCCGGCCGCCCGAGGGTAGGGGGATCCAATGGTTGCGCCGCAGTTCAGCGGGGGCGCGGGCAAGGCCCCGATCGCACGGCGGAACCTCGTCGGCCTGGCCGGCGGGCTTGCCGCCACGCTGGCTATGCCGCGATTGGCGCGGGCGCAACGATACACCCAGAACACCATCAGTCAGGCCGCCCAAGATGCCCGGCGCGATGCCGGCTGGCTCGGCCGCCGCGCCGACAATCTGTTGCGGCTGACGGTCGCCGACGGGCCCGCGCACAGCGCCAACGCCGTGGTCCGCTTCCGCCATGAACAGGTCCGCCTGGCGCGCGATCTGACGGCGCTGTTCAATAACCGCGTCAATGAGGACGACTGGCTCCTGGTGGTGCCGACGCGGGAGCTCGATCTCGCGCTCGCCATGCAGCCTCTGGCGATCAGGCTGGCGCCGACCGCCGACGAGGTCGAGGCCGCGATCAAGGAACCGCTGCCGGTGATCGAGCCGCTTCCTGGCGACGCGGCCCCCGATGTGCTGCACACCATCGCACTCGCGGCGCTTGGGCTTGAGCGGCGCGTCGCGCTGTTCGAGCAGCTTCGCAACAACGTCATGCTGGAACTGGCACTCAAGGACGCCGCCGATGCGGTGAAGGCGAAGCGCTACGGGCTCGCCGCGCTTGAACTCGAACGCATTATGCGTGTCATGGTCTTGCCGGACACCGTCGCAGCCATTGCCGAGAATCTCGGCACCGGCGCGCGCTACCGGCTCTACAAGTCGCTCACGGTCCGCTTCGTGCCGTTTATCGGCTGGACCTACTTCGTCACCTTCCTGCTGGCGACGATTTACCTCAACCGCGATACGACGGCTACGGTGCTGCGCTAGGGCTCAGTTTCTCGAGGCCGTTTTGGCGGGCGAAGCGTCGATGCGGTGGAGAACACGATTTGGCGCTTGCATGCCAAGGCCGGATTGGTGTCTAAGACCTGTTTTTCCTGGGCCCGGGACCAGTGGACGCTCCAATGTCAGAACGCGTTGCCGTGAAAAATGCCCTCGGCGAGCTGCTCGCCGAGGGCAAGACCAAGAAAATCCATGCGATCAAAGGCGGTTCCGATCTGGTGACGGTCGTGGCCAAAGACGACATCACGGCCGGCGACGGCGCCAAACACGACATCATCCCGGACAAGGGCCGGCTCGCCACGGCGACGACGTCCAACGTGTTCCGCCTGCTCAAGGCCTGCGGCCTGCCGGTTGCCTTCGTCGAGCAAGACAGCGCGATTTCGTTTTCCGCCCCCAAGTGCCAGATGCTGCCCTATGAGGTCGTGGTGCGGCGCGAAGCGCACGGCTCCTACCTCAAGCGCAATCCGCATCTGACCAAGGGTCAGCTGTTTCCGCAGCTGCTGGTCGAGTTCTACCTCAAGACCAAGGACAAGAACTGGAACGGCAAGCCGCTCGTCGCCGACGATCCCTTCATGCAATTCGCCGACGATACGAAGCAGATCAAGCTGTTCAATCCCGCCAAGCCCTTGCCGGGGCAGGAGCCGTTTCTGGTTCTGCCGGCGTCCGAGGTATTCAGCCGCAAGGACGAAGAAAAGATCTTTCCCGAAATGCGGCGCGTCGCGCGGCAAGCCTTCCTCGTGCTCGAGAAGGCTTGGCAGCTCGAAGGCGGAACGCTGGTCGATCTCAAGGTCGAGTTCGGATACGACACCAAAGGCAACTTGCTGCTCGCCGACGTTATCGACAACGATTCCTGGCGCGTGATCGAGAGCGGCGCCTATATCGACAAGCAGGTCTATCGCGATGGCGGTGCGCTCGACGACGTCGCCGCCAAGTACCGGCACGTTGCGGAGGTCACCGGTCAATTCCGGCTGCCGCGCCAGCGCATCATCCTCTGGCGCGGCTCCGAAAAGGACAAGACCGACGCATTTTCGGACGCGCTCGGCGACCTGAAGGACATGATGACGGTCGTGACCTGCTCCGTGCACAAGGAGCCGGTGGCTGCGGCGGGCATTTTTCACCGCATGGTGCAGGAAATCCCCGATACAGTGGTGATTGCCTATATCGGGCGATCGAACGGCGCCGGGCCCACGCTCTCGGCGATGTCGACCATCCCCGTCATCACCGTGCCGGCCAGCATCAAGGAGTTTCCCGACGATCTCTGGTCGTCGCTGCGGGCGCCGAGCGCCGTGCCGGTCATGACGGTGCTTGAGCCGTCCAACGCGGTCCTTGCCGCCTTGCAGATTCTTTCCGCCCGCAATCCCAAGCTTTACGCCAGAATCCGCGGCGAGATCGAAAACCGCACGATCAATACCGTCCAACTCTGACCGAAGCGGGCTATGCTCGCCCCCGGGACGATTCGTGAGGGGATGATGAGTTCCAATCGAGCAGAGGCCCGTATGGCGGGCAGCGCCTTCAGGCCGGCCGCGCTGCTGCGCGCCGAAATCGAGCGCTTGACGCGCGAATTGGACGACGCCCGCTCCCGCATCGCCGAGCTGGAGACGCGCGCCGACGTCGACCCGCTGCTCGATATCCTCAACCGGCGCGGCTTCGAGCGCGAGCTCAAGCGCTCGCTCGCCTACGTCAAGCGCTACGGCACGGAGGCCGCGCTGCTCTATCTCGACCTCGACGGCTTCAAGGCGATCAACGACCAATACGGCCACGCCGCCGGCGACGCGCTGCTCAAAGCGGTGGCGGCCGAGCTTGCCGCCCATGTGCGCGCCTCCGATGTGGTGGCCCGGCTCGGCGGCGACGAATTCGGCGTGCTGATGTGGAATGCCGGCGAGCCGCAGGCCGAGATGCGGGCACGCGATCTGGAGGCACGCATCGAGGCGATCAGGCTCGGCCATGACGTGGCGACGCTTAACGTCGGCGCCAGCGCCGGCTTCGCGCGCTTGCGCGGCGATCTCGACGCCGCCGCGCTCATCGATTTGGCCGACAAGGCGATGTACGCGCGCAAAAAAGAGCGGCGCGCCTAGCTACGCAATAATATCCGGCGTCAGCTGATCCTCGATGCGGCGGATCTTGTCGCGCAGCACGAGCTTGCGTTTCTTCAGCCGCTGCACCTGGATCAGATCGGAGGCGGGCGACGAAGCCAAGGCCGCGATCGCGGCATCGAGGTCGCGATGTTCCTGCTGCAGGCGCGCCAACTGCTCCCGCAACTCGCGTTCTTCCTCTTTGGTCATCGCCACCGCTGGTCGCTTCGCCGGGGTCAGGATACCGCGGCGGAGGCGGAGAATTATCGCGTTTTCCACAAGGCCGTTCAAGGCTCGCGAAAAATCGCTGTCGATCAAAGGCTTTGGTTCCGATTGCTGCAGCGCAAGGCCGGGTGTAGCGTCGCTCTTGGAGTGAGTCTGCGCTAGACTTAACTCTCTGGGAGCCACTGATTGAGGAGACATTTTTCATGTCGATGCAATCGCATCTCGCGGAACTCGAAAAAAAGCATCAGGCACTCGAAGCTGAAATCAACGATTGCCAGACACATCCCGCGGTCGACGACCTGAGAATCGTGGAGCTCAAACGTAAGAAGTTACAGGTGAAGGACGAGATCGAGCGGTTGCGCAACGGCAATAGCCTGCACTGACCCGCCCGGACTTTCCTATCAGAGTTGAACCAACGCCGCCTGCACCGAATCCGGCATTGCCCGGCTTCGGCGGAGGCGGCGGTTTTGCTTCGGGCACGTAAAATCGGCATAATTATCGGGTCGGTTGCCGCCGCCGTGCGGCCATATTGTTGTGGCCTGTTGACGGCGAAACGGATAGGCTTGAGGTTGTCATGAAACACATCCCCGCACTTCTTTTCGCCGCCGCGTTCGCGCTCGCCAGCGCGTCCGCCGCGCAGGCCTTGACCTTCGAAAGCACCGCGCCAGGCGACGGCAGCGGTGTTCATCAGAATTACACGGACCCGGACGATCAGATGCAGCCGAAGGCCGGCTCGCCGCAGCGTTTCGACAGCGGCAGCGACTCCCAGCAGGGCGGCTTCCACATGAATTTCGGCGGCCAGACGCAGTCGTTCGACCAGAAGTACAATTCCAACGATTATTTCAGTCCGACGCGGCGCTAAGCGCGGCGCGCAATTCGCACTCAATCGTCATCGCCGGGCATAAGCCCGGCGATTTCGTTTTCAGACACGTCCAGAAATCGGGTGGCTGCGCCCGCGCCCCATCGCCATGTTTGCGTTGTCGATGAGGACCGCGAGTTATGGCGAAAAGCTACTACAGCACTGTGTTCGAACAATCCGCCGACGAGGTCTGGCGGGTGATCCGCGATTTCAACAATTATCCGGTCTGGGTCGACGGCGCCGGCGAGAGCGAAATCGAAGACGGCAAACCCGGCGATGCGGTCGGCGCCGTGCGCAATGTGCTCTACAACGGCGGCCGGCGGCGGCAGAAGCTGCTGGCGCTGTCGGACCTCGAGCGTTCGCAGGTCTACGCCTTCGACGGAGTTCCGCCGATTCCGGTCTGGGATTTCCAGGCGACCATCCGCGTCACGCCGGTGATCGACGGCGAGCGCGCCTTCGTCGAGTGGTTCGCGACCTTCGATTGCGATCCGGAGGGCCAGGAGGAGCGCATTGTCTTCTTCCGCGACGCGTTCGCGGGGTGGCTTGCCTCGCTGCGGCGGCACCTCGAAAAGATCACACCGCTTTCGCCATCTCGCGCAGCTTGAACTTTTGGATCTTGCCGGTCGAGGTCTTCGGGATTTCGGCAAACACCACGGTGCGCGGACATTTGTAGCCCGCGAGGTGCTTCTTGCACCATTGTATCAATTCATCGGATGAAGCCTGCGTGCCGGGCTTGAGCTCGACGAAGGCGCAGGGCGTCTCGCCCCATTTGTCGTCGGGCTTGGCCACTACCGCCACCGCCATCACCGCCGGATGTTTGTACAGCGCATCCTCCACTTCGATCGAGGAGATATTCTCGCCGCCGGAAATGATGATGTCCTTGCTGCGGTCCTTGAGCTGGATATAGCCGTCGGGATGCATGACGCCGAGATCGCCAGTATGAAACCAGCCGCCGAGAAAGGCCTTCTGCGTCGACGATTTGTTCTTGAGATAGCCCTTCATCACCACGTTGCCGCGCATCATCACTTCGCCCAGCGTGTCTCCGTCATGCGGCACCGGCACCATGCTGTCGGGATCGCGCACGTCGAGCGCCTCCAGCGCACCGTAGCGCACACCCTGGCGCGCCTTTTTCATCGCCTGCTCGGCAAGCGAGAGCGCGTTCCATTCGGCGTGCCAATCGTTGACCACCGCGGGGCCGTAGCATTCGGTGAGGCCGTAGAGATGCGTGACGTTGAAGCCGGCTTCTTTCATCGCCGCGAGCACGGCCTCGGGCGGCGGCGCCGCGGCGGTGAAGAACTCGACCACGTGCGGCAGCGGCTTTTTCTCGGCGGCCGGCGCATTGAGCAGCGTCGCCATCACGATCGGCGCGCCGCACAGATGCGTCACCTTGTGCGCGGCGATCGCGTCGTACATCGCGGCGCTGCGCACCGCGCGCAGGCAGACATGCGTGCCGGCCGCGACCGAGATCGACCAGGGGAAGCACCAGCCGTTGCAGTGGAACATCGGCAGCGTCCACAGATAAACGGGATGCTTGGCCATGCTGCAGGTCACGACGTTGCCGACCGCCAAGAGATGCGCGCCGCGGTGGTGGTAGACCACGCCCTTCGGATCGCCGGTGGTGCCGCTCGTATAATTGAGCGTGATGGCGTCCCACTCATCCTCCGGCATCAGCCAGGTGAAATCGGGGTCACCTTGGGCGATGAAATCCTCGTACTCGATTTCGCCCAGCCGCTCGCCGCCGCCCGAATATTCCGGGTCGTCGTAATCGATCACCAGCGGCTTCACCTTGCAGAGCGACAACGCCTCCTTCATCACCTTGGAATATTCGCGGTCGGTGATGACGACTTTGGCCTCGCCGTGGTCGAGCGAGAAGGCGATGATCGGCGCATCGAGCCGCGTGTTGAGCGTGTTGAGCACGCCCTGCGTCATTGGCACGCCGTAATGGCACTCGAGCATCGCCGGCGTGTTGGCGAGCAGCACCGCCACCGTATCGCCGCGTTTGATGCCGCGCTTGCTCAAGGCCGAGGCCAGCCGCCGCGTGCGCGCATAGAACTCGGCGTAGCTGCGGCGCAGTCGGCCGTGGATGATCGCGGTGTGCTCGGGAAACACCGCCGCCGCGCGCTCCAAAAATCCGAGCGGCGTCAGCGGCTGGAAATTGGCCGGATTGCGGTCGAGATCGGTATCGTACGGCGTTTTCGCCATTGGACGTTTCCCCTTGGTGCAAGGTTAGCCAAGGGGCGGGCGCTTGTCAGCCGCGCCAGATTTGCCCGATGCCCTCGCGCACCAGCTCGATGGAAATGAGAAACATCGCGATCAGTGTGATCTTGTAGAACATTTCCTGCGACACCCGCCGCACCAGGTAGAAGCCGAGCTGGTTGGTGACGATCGCCAGCGGCAACAGCGCGAGCGAGGTGCCGAGGCCCTTCCCCGAGAACTGGCCGAGCGCAAAGTAGGGGATCACCTTCAGCCAATTCATGGTGGCGAAGAAGATCGCGCTGGTGCCGACGAAATTCATCTTCGGCAGCTTCAGTGCCAGCACGTACATCTGGTAGGGCGGCCCGCCTGCCTGCGCGATGGTCGAGGTAAAGCCGGACAGCCCGCCCCAGAACAGGCCGGCGGCGATGCTTGCCTGGTGCGTCGCGCGCGCAATGGTCTGCGGACCGATCCACGAATAGAGCACGAAGGCGATGGTGGTGGCGCCGACGAAGACGCGCACGGCGGCTTCCGAAATATGCGCCGCCAGCAAGCCGCCGGCCGCCACGCCGGCGATGCCGCCCGGGATCACGATCGCTAAGATGCGCCCGCTCCAGTCCTTGCGGTAGACCCAGACGGCGCTGGCGTCCTGCACGATCATGATCGGCAGCATGATGGCGGCGGCTTCCAGTGGCGGCATGATCAGCGCCAGCATGGGCGTGGCCATCTGGCCAACGCCGGCAAAGCCGCCTTTCGACAGGCCAAGCGCCACCACGGCGGGCACGGCCAGCGCATAGAACAGGGGGTCGGTGATGATGGTCACGGCGGTGCTTTGACTACGCAATCATCCGGAGCTTCGCCAGCCTTGTTTGCGCATGCCCGACGCGACACAATCGCGGGCAAAGCCCGGAGGAAACCCATGGACGCCCGCTCGAGCCGTTACCACGACGTCTATGCGCGCTGGCAGCGCGACCCGGAAGGCTTCTGGGGCGAGGCAGCCAAAGAGATCGACTGGATCGAACAGCCGAAGAAGGTCTTCGACAAATCCGCCGGCATCTACGGCCGCTGGTTCACCGGCGGCGTGGTCAACACCTGTTACAACGCGCTCGACCGGCATTGTCTGTCCGGCCGCAACGACCAGGCCGCGCTGATCTACAATTCGCCCGTCACCAACACCAAGAAGACCTTCACCTACGGCCGCCTGCTCTCCGAGGTGCAGCTGCTCGGCGCCATGCTGCGCGACTTCGGCGTGAAAAAAGGCGACGTTGTCATCCTCTATATGCCGATGATCCCCGAAGCGGTGTTCGGCATGCTGGCCTGCGCGCGCCTCGGCGCGGTGCATTCGGTGGTGTTCGGCGGCTTCGCGCCCAAGGAACTCGCCACCCGCATCGACGACTGCAAGCCCAAGGTCATCCTATCGGCGAGTTGCGGCATCGAGGGCGCGCGCGTCATCCCTTACAAGCCGCTGCTCGACGAAGCGATCGCGCTCGCCAAGCACAAGCCGCAGACCTGCCTGATCCTACAGCGCCCGCAATGTGAGGCGAAACTGATCGAAGGCCGCGACTATGACTGGCGCAAGATGTGGGAGCACGCGGTCGAATACGCCAAGACGTCGCAATGCGTGCCGGTCGCTGCCACCGATCCGCTCTACATCCTCTACACCTCCGGCACGACCGGCATTCCAAAAGGCGTGGTGCGTGACAATGGCGGTCACCTGGTCGCGCTCAAATGGACGATGCAATATCTCTACGGCGTGAATCCCGGCGAAGTGTGGTGGTCGGGCTCCGACGTCGGCTGGGTGGTCGGTCACTCCTACATCGTCTACGCGCCGCTGTTCCACGGCTGCACCACGATTCTGTTCGAGGGCAAGCCGGTCGGCACGCCCGACGCCGGCACGTTCTGGCGCGTGATCGCCGACCACAAGGCGGTCGCGCTGTTCACCGCGCCGACCGCCTTCCGCGCCATCAAGAAAGAAGATCCCAAGGGTGCGCTGATTGCCAAATACGAACTGTCGAAATTCCGCACGCTGTTCCTCGCCGGCGAGCGCGCCGACCCGCCGACCATCCAGTGGGCGGAGGAAGTGCTAAAGGTGCCGGTGATCGATCACTGGTGGCAGACCGAGACCGGCTGGTGCATCGCCGGCAATCCGGTGGGCTTAGGCGCGCTGCCGGTGAAATACGGCTCGGCCTGCGTGCCGATGCCGGGCTATGCCATCGACGTGGTGGACGAGACGAACCATCCGGTGCCAGCCAACAAGATCGGCTCGATCGTGGTGAAGCTGCCGATGCCGCCCGGCTCGTTCCCGACGCTCTACAACAACGACGAACGTTTCAAGGAAAGCTACCTCAGCGAATTTCCCGGCTACTACAAGACCGCGGACGCCGGCTACAAGGACGAGGACGGCTACGTGTTCGTGATGAGCCGCACCGACGACATCATCAACGTCGCCGGCCATAGGCTTAGCACCGGCGGCATGGAGGAAGTGCTGGCCGGCCATCCGGACGTTGCCGAGTGCGCGGTGCTCGGCATCAAGGACGAGCTTAAAGGCGAGGTGCCCTGCGGCTTCATCGTGCTCAAGGCCGGCGTCAACCGCCCGCCGGAGGAGATCGAGAAGGAGATCGTCGCCTTGGTGCGCGAGAAGGTCGGCCCGGTGGCGGCGTTCAAGCTGGCGATCACGGTGGCGCGGCTGCCGAAGACGCGCTCGGGCAAGATCCTGCGCGGCACCATCAAGAAAATCGCCGACGGCGAAAAATGGACCATGCCGGCGACCATTGACGATCCGGCGATCCTCGACGAGATCGGCAGTGCGTTGAAAGGCCACGGAGTCGGCAGCTAATTCGCTGCGCGCGTGCCCCAATATACTTGTATCAATCGCCGTCCGATGCGCGCATAGTGGCGCATGGATCGAGCGATCAATTACTCCTTCTGGGGCTTGGGACTGCTGGGCCTCTGTGCCATCGCGCTCGCCGTCTACGTTTGGTGAACGCTCCCGGCCGGCCGCGCATTACCAACGCACCCCTCTTGCGCCCGATACCACCGACGCCTGCCATCGAGGCCATCGCAATGACGACGCGCACAAAACGCGTGATGTGGACGTTTCGGCACCCGTTCTCGCTTCAGGGCGTCGACCGCCAGTTGGCGGCCGGCCAGTACGAAGTGGTGACGGACGAGGAACTGATCGAGGAATTGTCGTTCCCGGTTTATCGGCGGGTGGCGACGCTGATCTTCCTGCCGGCGCAGGCGCACCGGCCGTCCTCCATCGAAATGGTGAACGTCGATCCGGAGGATCTGGCGGCGGCGCATGCACGCGACGCGACGCTGTCGGCGGCGTCAGGCGCGAGGCCGGCGCCATGATCGAGCCTTTAGGTCCCAGCGATTATTTCGTGGTGGTGAAGAACCGCGCGCGCCTGCCGAAGCCCTGGCGCTGGGAAATCCACCGCGCCGGCCGGCAAAGCCCGGTGGCGCAGTCGCAGGAGTTTTTCGATTTGCGCGGCACGGCGGTGACGAACGGCCGCGCCGCTCTCGATCTGCTGCTGAAGAAAGTGGCGGTCTGACGCGCCGGCGCGTTTCGTCTCCCCGCGCACAATAAAAAAGCCCGGCGCTCGGCCGGGCTTTCTCTATTGCTATCGCTCGCGCAGTTTACTTCTGCTGCGGATAGCTGGCCGGCTTGTCGGTGCCGGGCTTTTGGCCGCCTTGCTGCGGATTGCCCTGGTTCTGCTGCTGGTTGCCCTGCTGCGGATTGCCCTGGGTCTGCTGCGGATTGGACGCCGGCGCTGCCGGCTTCTGCTCGGTCGAAGCCGAGACTGGAGTATTGGACATAGTATTGATCCTTTCAAAAGGAACCTAAATACGCATTGACGAGCCCGGCCATGACGAATTTTGGTTACGAGCGCAGTCCGCTCACTCCGGAAACCAGCTTTCCACCTTCCGGCAATCGGCCGCGTTCGGCAGGCCGCAGGCGAAGGTGCCGCGGCTCTGGAAGGGCTCGGTCACGCCCGGTGCGGGGCTGAAGGCGTTGCCGCTGGCTTGCACCGCAGGTGCGGCACCCATCGTCTCGTGCGAACGGACCGTGTGTGCCACGGCGACCGTCGCCAGCAGAGCCGCGGCAGCCATAGCTGCCGAAATCAATTTCAATTTGCGTGTGATCATGTCGTGCCTCGCCTCAATTCGTCACATATGTGTCGCAAATAGCCGGATTTTTGCGGCGCACAAGAGGCGGTCGAATCACAATAAATTGTGCCGTGAAAATAAAATGTTAAGGAATATTGCGGCGCATCAAAACTGCTTATGAAAACGCCAATTTGCATGATCGATAGGCAGCCGGGCGCCTAACCGTCGCTAGAATGCGCTTCCATCGCCGGAGTTCTCCATGCCCTTCCACATCTGCACCGCGTGCGGCACGCAATATCCCGAAAGCGCGAGCGCGCCCGCGCAATGCCTCATCTGCGAGGAGGAGCGGCAATACATTCCGGCGCGCGGGCAAAGCTGGACCACGCTCGAAGCGCTTCAGCAAAGCCACACCAACACCTACCGCCAATATGAGCCGGGCATCATCGGCATCGGCGCGACACCCGTCTTCGCCATCGGCCAGCGCGCGCTGCTGCTGCGCACGGACAATGGCAACATCTTGTGGGACTGCGTCGCGACGCTCGACGATGCGACAGTGACCCTGATCGAAGGGCTCGGCGGCATCGACGCCATCGCCATCTCGCATCCGCATTTCTACACCACCATGGTGGAATGGGCGCGTGCGTTTGCGGCGCGCATCCATCTGCATGCCGCCGACAAGCAATGGATCGCCCGGCCGGATCCGGCGATCGAGCTATGGGATGGCGAGACGAAAGAGTTGTGGGAAGGGGTCACGCTGATCCGCTGCGGCGGCCATTTCGAAGGCGGCAGCGTGCTGCATTGGGCGGGCGGGGCAGGCGGGCGCGGCGTGGTCTGCTCTGGCGACATCCTTACGGTCACGGCCGACCGCAAGTGGCTGTCGTTCATGCGCAGCTATCCGAATTTCATTCCGCTGTCGGCGCGCGCAGTCGCGCATATCGGCGCGGCGCTTGAGCCGTTCGCGTTCGAGACGATCTACGGCCACTACTTCGACCGCGTCATCGCCAAGGATGCGAAGGCCGTGCTGGCGAAATCCGTCGCGCGCTATGTGGCGGCGGTGGAGGGCAAGCGGGGATATGGGTGAGCGCCAGACCAAATATTGCCGCTCGTCCCCGCGAAAGCGGGGAGCCAGGGCGGCAAATTCAGTTTATTTTTTTTGGCTCTGGATTGCCGCTTGCGCGGGAATGAGCGGAAAGGACGTTACTCGCCCTTGTCTTCGTCGCCCTTGCCGCCCAGCTGCTTGAGCTTGGCGAACACGGCGGACACGTCCATCTCGCCGGCGGGCTTGTCCTGCTCGGCTTGGTGAGCGGCGGCCTCTTCGGCTTCCCGGCGCGCGGTGGTCTCGGCGGCGGGCAGCAGCGTCGCGCCGGTGTCTGCCGGGAGCGGCTTTTCCTTGTTGGCGCGCGAGACTTCGAGATCGAGGTCGATCTGCGTAGCAAGGCCGAGCGTCACCGGATCGAGCGGCGTCAGCGCGGCCGAGTTCCAATGCGTGCGGTCGCGGATCGCGGAAATCGTGGACTTGGTGGTGCCGACCAGCCGCATGATCTGGCTGTCCTTGAGCTCGGGATGATTGCGCACCAGCCAGAGGATGGCATTCGGCCGGTCCTGCCGGCGCGACACGGGGGTATAGCGCGGGCCCTTCTTGCCGCTGCGCTCGGGCTGCGGCACCGACACTTTCTGGTCGGCCAGCGTCAGCTTGAGGTCGTGATTGGCTTCGGCTTGCGCGATCTGGTCGCGCGTGAGCTGCCCGGTCTGGATCGGGTCGAGGCCTTTGATACCCTGCGCGGCGTCGCCGTCGGCGATGGCTTTGATCTCGAGCGGATGCAGCTTGCAGAACTCGGCGATCTGGTCGAACGTCAGCGCAGTATTGTCCAACAGCCAAACGGCGGTCGCTTTCGGCATTAAGGGTGCGGCTGTCGCCATGGCAAAATCTCCTCCAGGCTTCGCCCGCCCGTGCGGGCGAAGCAGTAGATCATCCAGCGATGATCGAAAGTGGCCGGAATATAGGGGCTAGGCGGGTTTCCTGCAATGGTTCGGCTTGACAGAGTGGGCCGGCGGACCCCATGTCGGGGACGGAAAATGCGCGAAAAAATCACGCGGATGCGGAGTTAACGATGGCTGCAGGCCCGGAAAAGCCCGTTATGAAGGTGGTGCTGTGTTCGCCGCGCGGTTTCTGCGCGGGCGTGGTGCGCGCCATCGAATCGGTCGAGCGGGCGCTGCGCATCTATGGCGCGCCGGTCTACGTGCGCCACGAAATCGTCCATAACCGCTATGTGGTCGAAAGCCTGAAGGCCAAAGGCGCGATTTTCGTCGAGGAACTCGATGAGATCCCCGAGCAGACCAGTGCGCCCGTCATCTTTTCGGCCCATGGCGTGCCACGGTCGATCCCCGAGGAAGCGGCGCGCCGGAACCTGTTTGCGCTCGACGCCACCTGCCCGCTGGTCACGAAAGTACACCGCGAGGCCGAGATCCATTACAAGCGCGAGCGCGAAATCGTGTTGATCGGCCACGCCGGCCATCCCGAGGTGGTCGGCACCATGGGCCAGCTTCCGCCCGGCGCGATCACGCTGGTGCAATCGATCGAGGACATCGAGAAGTTCAGGCCGCGTGACGCGACCAACCTCGCTTACGTGACGCAGACCACGCTGTCGGTAGAAGACACCGCCGCGATGGTGGAGGCGCTCAAGCGCCGCTTCCCGCAGATCGTCGGCCCACACAAGGAAGACATCTGCTACGCCACCACCAACCGGCAGGACGCGGTCAAGCGCGTCGCGCCCGTCGTCGACGCCATGATCGTGGTCGGCGCGCCCAATTCCTCGAACTCGCAACGGCTGAAAGAAGTGGCCGAGCGCTCGGGCTGTCCCTACGCGGTGCTGGTGCAGCGCAGCGCCGAGATCGATTGGAAGAAGTTCGAGAACGTGAAGAAGATCGGCGTCACCGCCGGCGCTTCCGCCCCGGAGGTCCTGGTCGAGGAAGTGCTCGGCGCCTTTGCCGAGCGTTACGTGCTCGACATCGACAGCGTCTCCGCCGCCGAGGAGGGGATGTTCTTTCCGTTGCCGCGCCCGCTGCGCGAGGAGCAGGCGGCGGAGTGAGGCTTCATGGCCGTCTACACCGACGTCACGGCGGACGACCTCAATGAATTTCTCGCCGGCTACGACATCGGCGCCTTGCTGTCCTACAAGGGCATCGCCGAGGGCGTCGAGAATTCCAATTTCCTCGTGCACACCGGCAAAGGCAATTTCATCCTCACGCTTTACGAAAAGCGCGTAGCGGAAAAAGACCTGCCGTTCTTCCTCGCGTTGATGGAACATTTGCACGCGCGCGGCATCACCTGTCCGCAGCCGGTGAAGAATAAAAAAGGCGGCGTGCTCGGCAAGCTCGCCGGCCGGCCGGCGGCGGTCGTCACCTTCCTCGACGGGCTCTGGATCCGCCGTCCGGCGGTGCATCATTGCGCGGCGGTGGGCGAGGCGCTGGCGCGGCTGCATCTCGCCGGCAAGGATTTTGCGGTGAAGCGCGCCAACGCGCTGGGCATGACGAGCTGGCGTCCGCTCTTCGAGCAGGCCAAGTCGCGCAGCGACAGCGTGCGTGAAGGCCTGGGTGCGGAAATCGCCAAGGAACTCGACGCTTTGGAAAACAGCTGGCCGCGCGGCCTGCCCGAGGGCGTGATCCACGCCGATCTGTTTCCCGACAACGTGTTCTTCCTGGGCGACAAGCTGTCCGGGCTGATCGATTTCTATTTCGCCTGCATCGACACGCTCGCCTACGACGTCGCGGTCTGCCTCAATGCTTGGTGCTTCGAGCCCGATCATGACTACAACGTAACCAAGGGCCGCGCGCTACTGAATGCCTATGCCAAGACGCGCGCCTGGTCGGCGGCCGAGCGCGCGGCGCTGCCGGTGCTGGCGCGCGGCGCCGCCATGCGCTTTTTGCTGACGCGGCTGGTCGATTGGCTGGCGGTGCCGGACGGCGCGCTGGTCAAGCCGAAGGACCCGCTGGAGTATTATTGGAAGGTGCGCTTCCACCAGTCGGTGAAGAGTGTGACTGACTATGGAATCGAAGCATGAGCGAGCAACGCGTCACCATTCATACCGACGGCGCCTGCTCGGGCAATCCGGGGCCGGGCGGCTGGGGCGCTATCCTTACCTTCGGCGATCACGAAAAGGAATTGAACGGCGGCGAAGAGCACACGACGAACAATCGCATGGAATTGATGGCGGCGATTTCGGCGCTGGAAACGCTCAAGCGGCCGTGCGCGGTCGACCTTCACACCGACAGTGAATACCTCAAGAACGGCATCACCGCCTGGATCAAGGGCTGGAAGCGCAACGGCTGGCGCACGGCCGACAAGAAGCCGGTGAAGAACGTCGATCTGTGGAAGCGGCTCGATGCCGCGCTCGCCAGCCACACGGTGCATTGGCACTGGGTGAAGGGCCACGCCGGCCATGCCATGAACGAGCGCGCCGACGAATTGGCCCGCGCTGGGCTGATCGCAGCGCGGGCCGGCGCCAAGGGCGCGATGAAGACGAGGTGAAAGCTAGATCTGCGCGAGCAGCGCCTGGCCGCCGGAGATGTCGCACTTGCCTGGCGCGTCCTCGATGTTGAGCTTCTTCACCGTGCCGTTCTCGACCAGCATCGAATAGCGCTTCGAGCGCACGCCCAGCCCATTGCCGGAGCCGTCGAAATCCATGCCGATCGCCTTGGCGAATTCGCCGTTGCCGTCGGCCAGGAAGTCGATCTTGCCCTCGGCGCCGGTCGCCTTCTTCCACGCTTCCATCACGAACGCGTCGTTGACGCCGGTCACCGCGATGGTGTCGACGCCCTTCGCCTTGAACGCGGCGGCATTGTTGAGAAAGCTCGGGATATGCAGGTTGTTGCAGGTGGGCGTGAAGGCGCCGGGCACCGCGAACAAAGCGACCTTTTTGCCTTTGAAGACGTCGTCCGTGGTTTTCGGCTTGTTGGGCCCTTCCGCGGTCATCACGCGGAATGTTGCGTTGGGCAATTTGTCGCCGACCTTGATGGGCATGGTGTCCTCTCTCGCGTTGTTGGACGTTTCTCTTGGCTCTCTTGGCTCTCTTGGCGTGGCAAAATAGCGCAGCCGGCGAATTAGTCGAGATGGGTCGTGACCTCGATCGCCCGGCCGCTCTCGACCACGGTGAAGGTAAGATCGAATTGGCCTTTCGGATCGACGCCCGGCGGCAGCCCGTCGAGATCGAAGCCGAACTGGCGGTGGCCTTCCGGCGCGCCCGGCGCGGGCTTCGGGATGGGCAGCGCCCACTCCGGCGTCGGCCCCTCGACAAAGATGTCGACCGGCACACCGGGCGGCGCCTTCAGGTCGATCGTGACGAGCGGCTTGGCGGCATCGTTGACGCGCCGCACGGTCAGCCCCGCCTGCGCGGCCGTGACCGTCCGCGGTACGCGCGCCTCGGCTTCGCTCAGCGCTGCGTCCTGCGCGCTCGGGCCCGCCGCAAGCGCAAGCTCGGCGTTGCCTTGCGCCGGCACGCACAATTTTGCGCAGATCGCATAATCGAGCTTGAGATGAAGCGTCACCGGCTTGCCCTTCTCCTTCGGCGTTACCAGCAACGGAAAGGTCACGCCGTCCTTGTAGCCGAGCGAATTGCCGGACTCGTCGGTGAACAGATGCGGCGCCGGATACAGCACTTTCGCGGCCGCCAAATTTTCCGAGCCTGAAAAATCGAAACGCGGCGGCACGCCCGAATCGCCCGGATAGCGCCAATAGGTTTTCCAGCCCGGCTGCATTTTGATCTCGACCCCGGCGCGCAGTGGTGTGGCGCCTTGCTGGTTGCTGCCGGCGATCAGGCGAATTGCCGCATGGCTGTCCTCGCTCCACGGCGAATCATCGGCAGCGCGCCCTGGCGCGGCGAGCGCGATGGCGACGCCGCACGCGGCGGCCGCCGACCATAATGTTCTACCGATGTTTTTCATGACGCACGCTCTAGATGGTAAAGCCGTGCCGTGCCACTGAATTCATTGTGAGCAGCGGGTGACCAAGATCAGAGCACTACGACCATTTCGCCACAATTCGCGGCTTGAATAATGACAGTGGGCGACTGAACTTTCTACCGTCCGTGTCGTTTGCAAAAACAGACTGTTTGGGTAACCTTTCGTCATGAAGCTTCCCCGCAAAACGTCCTCTGAACCGGCATCCGCGCGCGGTTATCTCGACGGCCAGATGCTGATCGCGATGCCGGCGATGAACGACGAGCGCTTCGCGCGCTCGCTGATCTACGTGTGCGCGCATTCGAGCGAAGGCGCCATGGGCATCGTCGTCAATCAGCGCGCCGGCAACATCAAATTTCCGGATTTGCTGGTGCAGCTCGAAGTCATCCCGGCGAGCGAACGCATCCAGCTGCCGACGACGGCGGAAGTCGTCAAAGTGCTCAAAGGCGGTCCGGTCGAAACCGGCCGCGGCTTCGTGCTGCATTCGGCCGACTACTTCATCGAGAGTTCCACGCTGCCGATTGATGAGGGCATTTGCCTCACCGCCACGCTCGACATCTTGAAAGCGATCGCGCGCGGCAAGGGGCCGTCGAGCGCCATCCTCGCCCTCGGCTATGCCGGCTGGGCGCCGGGCCAGCTCGAGCACGAGATCCAGGAGAACGGCTGGCTGCATTGCGCCGCCGATCCGGAATTGATCTTCGGTCCAGACATTGACGGCAAATACGAAAAGGCGCTGCGCAAGCTCGGCGTCGATCTCGGCAAGCTGTCGAGCGAAGCCGGCCACGCCTGACGCGAAGAGTCATCATCCGCGAAGGCGGATGATCCAGTATACGCAATCCTCTCGATTAAAAACGGCGCCGGGATTACTGGATGCCCGCTTTCGCGGGCATGACAGGTAAAGAGTTAGCGCGCCGTTTCCATGTGCGCGGCCGTGAGCAGGCCGCTCGCGGCTTGCGGGCTCATCGGCTCGCCGAAGGCAAACCCTTGCGCGTATTCGCAGCCGAGCTGATAAAGCTCGACCGCGTCGCTGTCGGTTTCGGCGCCTTCCGCCACCACTTCCATGCCGAGATCGTGCGCGAGCGCGACGATCGAGCGCAGGATCACCGGCCGCGTGCCGCGTGCGCCGGTGCGCACGAACGACTGATCGATCTTGATGGTGTCGAAGGGGAAGCGCTGCAGATAGGCAAGCGAGGAATGGCCGGTGCCGAAATCGTCGAGCGAGAGACCGGCGCCCAATTCCTTGATGCGGGTGAGCATCTGCGCGGCGTGTTCGGGATTTTCCATCACCAGCGACTCGGTGATCTCCAGTTTGAAGCTGCCGCGTGCCACCGCCGAGCGGGCCAGCACGCTACGCAGGTCCTGAATCAAATCGTGGCGCAGCAATTGGCGCGATGACACGTTGACGCTGGCCGTGATCGGCTCGCGCCCGCGATTGGCGGCCTGCCAAACGGCGAGCTGGCGCGCGGTGCGGTCGAGCATGAACAAGCCGAGGTCGACGATCAGGCCGATCTCCTCGGCGATCGAGATGAACTCGGCCGGCGACAGGCGGCCCATCTTGGGATGATCCCAGCGTGCCAGCGCCTCGAAGCCGGCGATGGCGCGATCTTCCAGCCGCACGATCGGCTGATAGAGCACCTTGATCTCCTCGCGCTCGATGGCGCGGCGCAGCTCGGATTCCATCGTCAGCCGGTCAGTCTTGCGCGAGCGCATGGCCGGCTTGAAGATCTCGATACGATCGCCGCCGATGCGCTTGGCGTGATACATCGCGAGTTCGGCGTCTTTCAGCACTTCTTCGGTGCGATGCGGCTGCTGCTCGGCGAGCGCCAAGCCAATCGAGGCGGTGAGGAAGATTTCGCGGTCGTTGAAGGCGATCGGCGCGCGCAACGTGCGCCGCAGCGTCTCGGTGAAGGCAACGATGCGCGCCGGCTCCTTCTCCGACAGCAGGATCAGCGCGAACTGATCGCCGCCCAGCCGCGCCAGCGTGTCCTGCGGCTTGAGCAGCCGGGCGAGCCGGCGGGCGATGGTGAGCAGCACAGAATCGCCCATCGCCATGCCGACGGAATCGTTGACCTGCTTGAAGCGGTCGAGATCGATCACCAGCACCGACGGCCGGATCTGCGGATCGGAACGGGCGTAAGCGAAGGCCGCTTCCATGCGGTCGAGGAACAGCTCGCGGTTGGGCAGGCCGGTGAGATTGTCGTGCACCGCGTCGAACAGCAGCCGCTCCTCGGCTTTCTTGAAGTCGTTGACGTCGGTGAGCGTGCCGACCAGCCGCACCACTTCGCCGTCGGAGCCGACCACCGGCCGCGCCTTGAGCGTGAACCAGAAATAATTGCCGTCGTCGGCGCGCAGGCGGAAATCCTGGGTGAGGCGGCCGCGCCGCTGTTCGACCGCGTTGTCGAGCGAAGCGCGGAAGCGGTCACGGTCGAGCGGATGCAGCACGTCGAGCCAGCTCGCCGCCGGTCCCTCCAGCGTGCCGCGCTTGAGGCCGAGAATGTGCTCGGTCTCCGGGCTGGTGAACACCTTGTCGGCGGAGACGTCCCAGTCCCAGATCATGTCGCCGGCGCCGGTCAGCGCGAGCGCGCGCCGCTCGACGTCGGAGACGATGCCGTGCGTGATGCCGCCGGCGAAGGCGTGCTGCATCACGGTGAAGCCGATCAGCATCACGATCAGCACCAGGCCGCCAAGCAGCGCCGGGCCGATGATGTCGTTGGTCACCACGCCGGTGACGGCGAGGCCGGCGCCGGAGGTCCACACCACCAGCAAGAGCCAGGTCGGGATCAGCAGCACCGCGCGGTCGAAGCCGTGGGTGGAGAGATAGATCACCAGCGCGAGCCCGAACACCGCGATCAGCGCCAGCGACATGCGTGCGATGCCGGAGGCGACGGCCGGATCAAACACCGCGACGCCGATCAAGGCGGCGAGCGCCACCAGCCAGGCGATGGTGATGTGGGCATAGCGCACGTGCCAGCGCGACAGGTTCAAATAGGCGAACAGGAACACCAGCAGTGTCGCCGACAAAATCGCCTCGCCGCAGGCGCGCCAGACGCGTTCGGCGCCGGCCGACATGTCGAAGACCTTACCCCAGAAGCCGAAGTCGATGCCGATATAGATCAGCACCGCCCAGCCGAGCGCAGCGGCGGCCGGGAACATGATCGAGCCTTTCACCACGAAGAGAATGGTGAGGAACAGCGCGAGCAGGCCGGCGATGCCGATGACGATGCCGTAATAAAGCGTGAAGGAGTTGACCTTGTCCTTGTAGGCGTCCGGCTCCCACAGATAGATTTGCGGCAGCTTGTCGGTGCGCAATTCGGCGACCAGCGTGATGACGGTGCCGGGATCGAGCGTGATGCGGAAAATGTCGGCGCTGGTGCTTTCCTGGCGCACCGGCCGGTCGCCCGACGACGGCGTGAAGGCGACGATGCGCGACAGCCCGAGATCGGGCCAGATCAGGCCGGAGCCGACCATACGGTAATGCGGCACGACGATCAGCCGGTCGATCTGCTCGTCGCTGTTGTTGGTGAGTGCGAACACCGCCCAGTTCGTGCTGCCTTCGCGTGCGCGCACCTCGATGCGGCGCACGATGCCGTCGGGGCCCGGCGCGGTCGACACCTGGATGCGGTCGGTTTCGGTTTTCAGAACGTCAGTAGCGGCGGTGAGGTCGATGGCGGATGCATCGAGCCGTACGTTGACGGCTTCGACCGCGCGCGCAGGGCTGGCCGCCAGCACGAGCAGCACAACAGCAGCGGCGGTAAGCCACCGTGTCCCGATCAAATTAAATCCCCCGGCGCTTGCCCGCGCGCGAAAATCCGCAAAAAACATGCTCCCCTTTGGCCCGTGATTGCGCCGATTTCGCGGCCCCCTCGGGCAGAATATCACTCGCGCCGTCAAACGGTTAGCACGATTTTTCCGATGTGGACGCTCGATTCCATCAGCGCATGCGCTTTCGCCGCCTCGCGCAAGGGAAAGGTCTTGTAGACGATCGGCTTCGCCTTGCCCTTGGCGAACAGCGGCAGAACGTTGTCGGCCACCGCTTTGGCGATCGCGCCCTTGTCGGCAACCGAGCGCGAGCGCAGCGTCGAGCCGGTGTGATGCAGGCGCTTGAGCATCAGCCGGCGGAAATCAACGGTCGCGGTGTAGCTGCCCTGGAATGCGATCTGCACGATGCGGCCCTCGACCGTGGCGGCTTCGTAATTGCGTTCGACGTAATCGCCGCCCACCATGTCGAGTATAAGCTCGACGCCCATGTCGTTCGTGGCCGCTTTGGTGGCCGCGACGAAGTCTTCGGTCTTGTAGTTAATGGCGACGTCGGCGCCGAGCTTGCGGCAGGCGTCGCATTTTTCCGCAGAGCCGGCGGTGGTGATAACGCGCGCGCCGAATTCCTTGGCGAGCATGATGGCGGTGGTGCCGATGCCGGACGTGCCGCCGTGCACCAGCAGCGTCTCGCCTTTCTGCAAGGCGCCGCGCTGGAACACATTGTGCCAGACGGTGAAGAACGTCTCCGGCATGGCGCCGGCTTCCCCCATCGAGAGGCCGTCGACCGGAAGCGCGTGGCTTTCATGCGCGAGCGCGTATTCGGCGTAGCCGCCGCCGACGATCAGCGCCATCACTTTGTCGCCGATCTTCCAGCGGTTTGCGTCGGGCCCGAGCGCCACGACTTCGCCGGCAATCTCCAGTCCCGGAATATCGGGCGCGCCGGGCGGCGGCGGATAATTGCCCTGCCGCTGCATCACGTCAGGCCGGTTGACGCCGGCGGCCGCGACCTTCACCAGAATCTCGCCGGCGCCGGGCTTGGGCACCGGGCGCGCTTGCGGCGCCAGCATGTCGGGCGCGCCAGGCGCCTTGATGCCGATGACGGTCATGCGGGTTGGGAGCTCGGCCATCGGTTCCTCGCTTCGCTGCGGACGGGCGGTTTTTAGGCGCGCGTTCCGGGTGTGACAACCCGGAGGCGCGGCGTTAGGTTTATCGCCTGGAGACGCGCCATGCCGGCCATCGACGACGACGACAAACCGAAAAAGAAAGTCGCGCACGACATCGGGCAGGATCTCAGTCTGCTCTCGGTCGAGGAGCTTGCTGCGCGGGTGCAGCTCATGCGCGACGAGATCGCACGGTTGGAAGCGGACATCACGCAAAAGCGCGCCAAGCGCGCGGCCGCCAATCAGTTCTTCAAGCGGTAGGCCGGTAGCGAGCGTTAGCAAGATTCCTTGGCTTTGCCGCAATTCGGTAAGGTGTCGTTAAGCTTTCTCGACCATTACTGTGTGCGTCCATCTTCATGGACGTGAGTGGCTCCTGTCCACTCTGTTTGACGCCTCCCTGTTATCACCTTGAGCCGCCGGCAACGGCGGCTCCTTTTTTTGTGCCATTTCGGGGCAGCTGTAGCAAACCACGCATTTTCGGCGCCGCTTAAGCTTGCCCGGCAACTATGTCTTGAACTTCGCCTGGACAGAACGGGCCCGGACGCGCGATGCTTACCCATTCGTTACGGGGGCGGGCCAACTGTAGTCTGGTGAGGCGTAGCGTTATGTCCGAGAAATCCCAGTTCAACGAGGCGCAGCCGGTGTCGTTCGGCGCGCGGCTGGCCAATTCGCAGGCCTTTGCCGATCTGTTCCGCGACGGCATGGCGCTGGTGGAAGAGACCGCGACCTATCTCGACGGTCCCGGCCGCATCGAATCCAAGACGCTGGCGCGCGCAGCTGCGCTGGCTTACGCCACCGAGAGCATGCGGCTCACCACGCGGCTGATGCAGCTTGCCTCCTGGCTGCTGCTGCACCGCGCGGTCAAGGAAGGCGAGATGTCGCTGGCGCAGGCCAACAAAGAAAAGACCAAGGTCAAGCTGTCGGCCACCGATCACCACGATGCCAACAACATCGAATTGCTGCCGGAAACGCTGCGCGACCTGATCGCGCGTTCGCAGAAGCTGCACGCAAAGGTGCGCCGGCTCGACACCACCATCCACAATCCGCAGCCGGCCGATCGGCCGCTCGCGGCCAATCCGGTCGAGCGCCAGCTCGGCCTGCTGAAGGCGGCCTTCGGCGCGGAAAGCGTTTAAGCCCGCGGTACTACAGCTTCAGAATTGTCATGGCCGGGCTCGTCCCGGCCATCTCGATTCCGGCGGGAAAGCCTTGCCTTTATAAACGAGATCACCGGGTCTCGGCGCTTCGCGCCGGCCCGGTGATGACAAGAATGGCATCCGGTGTTTTGCGAAGCGAGGCCGCAGCCTTACTTCTTTTCTTCCTTGATGAAGCCGGAGAACTTCTTCTGGAAGCGCGACAGGCGGCCGCCGCGGTCGACCAGCTGCTGCTGGCCGCCGGTCCAGGCCGGGTGCGACTTCGGGTCGATGTCGAGATGCATGACATCGCCGTCCTTGCCCCAGGTGGAGCGGGTGGTGAATTCGCTGCCGTCGGTCATCACCACCTTGATGGTGTGATAATTGGGATGGATCTCGGATTTCATGGGCCTATTCCAGGGCGCTTGCAGCGCCGCAATTGCATTGGATTTGGCGGCTCTATACAGGAGGCGGGCAGGGGCGGCAAGCCGGCGCGGGAAGTGGCAAAAAAGCAATGAATAATCTGGAATTCCGGGCGGCGGGCTCTCTTGCGGCGGTATTTTCGGTCAGGCTGCTCGGCCTGTTCATGATCTATCCGGTGTTTGCCGCCTACGCCGGCAACCTCACCGGCGCGAGCCCCTATTTGATCGGCGAGGCGCTCGGCATCTACGGCCTGACGCAAGGCCTGCTGCAAATTCCCTTCGGCCTGCTGTCCGACAAGATCGGACGCAAGCGCATGATCGTGTTCGGCCTGATCCTGTTCGGCATCGGCAGCGCGGTGGCGGCGCGCTCCACGACAATCGGCGGCGTCATCACCGGCCGCGCGCTGCAGGGCGCCGGCGCGGTTGGCTCGGTGATCCTCGCCATGGTGGCGGACCTGACCGCGGAGGAGAACCGCACCAAGGCGATGGCCATGGTCGGCATCACCATCGGCGCCTCCTTCATGGTGGCGCTGGTCGCCGGACCGATCGCCGCGCACTTCATCGGCGTTTCCGGCATCTTCTGGCTGATGGTCGCGCTCGCCGCCGTCGGCATCGCCATCACGCAATTCGTCGTGCCGACCCCGCGTCGGCTCAGTTTCCATCGCGATGCCGAGACCGTGCCGGGTCTGATCGTCTCGGTGCTGCGCAACAAGGAGCTGCTGCGGCTCGACGTCGGCATCTTCGCGCTGCACGCCATGCTGACGGCGAGCTTCCTTCTGGTGCCGGGACTGCTGCACACGACGCTCGACATTTCGAGCCGCAACGATTGGCTGATCTATCTGCCGGTGCTCGTGGTCTCGATTGTCGTGATGGTGCCGGCGATTGTCGTCGCCGAAAAATACCGCCGCATGAAGAGCGTCTTCGTGAGCGCGGTTGCTTTGCTGGTCGTCAGCCAAATCATGCTCGCGCTCGCTGCTGGCAATGCCATTCTGCTGCTCGCCGCGCTCGTCACCTTCTTCTCGGCCTTCAATGTGATGGAAGCGAGCTTGCCCTCGCTCATCACCAAGGTGGCGCCGCCCGACGCCAAGGGCACGGCCACCGGCATTTATTCGAGCCTGCAGTTCCTCGGCATCTTCGCCGGCGGCGTGGCCGGCGGCTGGGTGAACCAGCGCGCGGGCAGCGCCGGCGTGTTCGCATTGACGACGGCGCTGGCGCTGATCTGGCTCTATGCCGCGGCGACCATGGCGCAGCCGAGCTATCTGACGACGCGCGTCGTCCCCACCGGTGACGTGCAGGCGCAAGATGCCGAGCGGTTGGCCGCCCGGCTGCGCCGGCTGCCGGGTGTCGCCGAAGCGGTGGTGATCGCCGACGAGAAGCTCGCTTATCTCAAGGTGGATTCGAAAACCTTCCACGCCGCGCAGGCGGCGGCGGTGGCGGGGAAGGCCTAGCCGCGCCAGCTCATCCGGTTCACCGCGATGCCCGACACCGGGTTCTTGTCCTCGCCCGCGTAGGCAAAGCCGCACTTCTCGTAGAAGCGGATGGCGCGGAAATTGTCGTTATTGACAAGAAGGTCGAGACCGCGTGGCGACAGGCGCTTGGCCTCATCGAGCAGCGCCAGCGCGACGCCCGAGCCCCAGGCTTCCGGCGCCACCACGATCTGGTCGAGATACATCGTCTTCGGATCGACGGTGACGAAGCCGACCAGCGCGCGGTCGCGTTCGGCCACCACGATATGCGCGACCGGCACCAGCTCCTGCCGCCAGCGCTCGCGCCACCAGGCCACGCGCGCGTCGAAATCGATGTGCGGATAATGCTGCGCCCAGGTGCGCCGCCACAGTTCGATCGCCGCGTCCTCGTCGGCGGCGGTGTAGGGGCGCAGGGTGACTTTGCCGGCGGTCATCAGACTACAACTCGTCCCGTTCGATAGGCCTGCGGGCGGAGTGTCTGATATGAAGGATCAGAACCTCTTCGGAAGCTACCCGGTAATAAATGCGGTAGGGATAGCGCGGCGAAAATATAACGCGCGCGTCAAGCTCGTCGGAACGCTGTCCGGATTCCGGAAAATCGCTAAGCCGCGTGATGATTTTTTCGATCAATCCAACAACTTTTCCCGCAGCAGTGGGATTAAATTGAGCGATATAAGTACGAATGACTTCGAGATCGGAAAATGCTCGCGGAGTATATCTGATCCTCATGCCCGAAATTTATTGAAATACGCCGCAACCACGTCGTCGGGGACAAATTCTCCGCGCGCGGCTTGCGCAAGACCTTCGCGTACAGCGGCCCGTTCGTCGTCCGACAGGCGATAAACGCCAAAATGTTTGGCCTCGATATCGACAATTGCCTGCATCACTTCCTGCTGCGCGTCTTCGGGCCAGTCAGCAATGCGATCGAGAATGGTTTCGGCGATCTTGTTCATGTCAGAAAAACTACCACGAAGCGTGGCTGCATAAAAGGCGCCGCCTACCGCTCGGTCAGCTTGAACTCGATGCGACGGTTCTTGCGGTAGGCGTCTTCGCTCGTGCCGGTGTCGATCGGCTGATATTCGCCGAAGCCGGCCGCCACCAGCCGCTTCGGCTGCACGCCCTTGCTGATCAAATATTGCACCACCGAGATGGCGCGCGCCGCCGACAGGCCCCAGTTCGACTTGAACTGGCCGCCGGTGACCGGGCGCACGTCGGTGTGGCCGTCGACCCGCAGCACCCACTGGATATCGGCCGGGATCTGGCCTTCCAGCTGTACGAGCGCGCCCGCCACTTTGTCGAGTTCGGCGTCGCCCTCGGGCTTCAGGTCGGCCTTGCCGGTGTCGAAGAACACTTCCGATTGCAGCACGAAGCGGTCGCCGACAATGCGCATGTCGGGCCGGTTGCCGAGGATCTCGCGCAGCTTGCCGAAGAAGTCGGAGCGGTACTTGGTCAGTTGCTGCACCTTCTCCGCCAGCGCCACGTTCAGGCGCTGTCCGAGATCGGCGATTTGAGCCTGCGACTCCTTGCCCTTCTTCTCGGAGGCGTCGAGCGCCTCTTGGATTGCCGCGAGCTGACGGCGCAGCGCGGCGATCTGCTGGTTTAGGATTTCGACTTGCGACAGCGCCTTGGCGGAGAGTTTCTTCTCGCCTTCGAGCTGGCCCGACAGCGCCGTCACCTGGCCCTGCGCGGCCGAGATGCCGGCGTCCGCGTTGTCGGCCTGGGCTTTGTATTTGTCGCGGTCGCTCTCAGCGCCGGCGAGCGACGCACGCAAGGTGGCGAGCTGGTTCTCCAGATCGGCCTTGCCGGTCTTCTCCATCGAGAGAAGACTGGTGAGCTGCGCAATTTGCGCGTTGAGCTGCTGCAGCGCGGTGTCCTTGCCGGCGACTTCCTGCTGCAGATAGAACTGCACCACCACGAATACGGTGAGCAGGAAGATGATGCCGAGGATCAGCGTCGACAGCGCGTCGACGAAGCCCGGCCAATAGTTCATGCCGCTTTCGCCACGGCGGGTCTTTGCAAGAGCCATCGCGAACTACCGGTTCACGTTCTCGCGCACCATGATCTCCAGCAGCCGCTTGATCTCGCGGTTCTGCTCGGCCTGGCTGTCGACCCAGTCGCGGATCATCTGCTGCTCGGTGCGCATGTGATGCACGAGGCCCTGGATGGCCTCGGCCAGATTGGACATGGCGGCGGAGGCGGCCTTCGAGCCGCCGGCTTGGTCGACCGCGTCGCGCAGGCGCTCGATGGCGCCGCGCACTTCGCCGGCGCCGCCCGCCGCCACGATCGGCTCGGCGGCGTGGTCGTACACGGTGGTGGAGAGCCAATCCTCGAGTTCGGTGTAGAAGCGGTTCTGCGCCTGGCTCGATTGCAGATCGAGGAAGCCGAGCACCAGCGAACCGGCCAAGCCGAACAGCGAGGACGAGAACGAAATGCCCATGCCGCTGAGCGGGGCGGCAAGGCCTTCGCGCAACGAGTCAAACATCGAGCCGGCATCGCCGCTCGCCTTCAGGCCTTGAATGACGCCGCCGACCGAACTCACCGTCTCGATCAGGCCCCAGAAGGTGCCGAGCAGGCCGAGGAACACGAGCAGGCCGGTCATGTAGCGCGAAATATCGCGCGCCTCGTCGAGGCGGGTGGCGATCGAGTTGAGAATGCCGCGCAGCATCTGCGAGGAGATCGCCATGCGGCCGACGCGCGAGCCGAGGATCGCCGCCATCGGCGCCAGCAGCACCGGCGGCCGCTCGACCGCAAGGCCGGGATCGGCCAGGCGGAAATTGTTGACCCAGGCGATTTCCGGATAAAGCCGCAGCACCTGGCGGAACGCCAGCACCACGCCGATCACTTCGACGCCGAGGATCAGCGCGTTCAGCCCCGGGTTGGACATGAAAGCGACTTCGATCTGCTTGTGCAGCAGGAAGGCGACCAAGCCGACCAGCACGACGAACACCAGCATCCGGAACAGGAAGATGCGCGGTGAGGACAATTTGAGCGGATCGAGTTCTTTTGCCATGGGCTTAAAAGTTCATGAGCTTAAAAGTTAATGCCGGCGTTGGCGCGCTTGCGCATGATCCTATCCGAAAACCGGTACCCACTTTTCGGCATCATGCGTGTGGATCTGTCACGCAATATGACACAGACCCATGACAACGAGAAAGCAAACGTGCCGGGACCCTTAAAACCTAAAGCGGCGGAATGAGTTGAAATTAGGTCAGGCCCGGCCGGCCTGCTTCAAGAGGCGCACGATCTCTTTCTGGATGGCCTCGTTTCCGGCCACGATATGGCCCTTGGCCATCATGTCGTCGCCGCCGTCGCAATCGGTAACGAAGCCGCCGGCCTCGCGCACCAGAATTAACCCTGCCGCCACATCCCAGGGCTTGATGTTGCGCTCCCAGTAGCCGTCGAGCCGGCCGGCCGCCACCCAGGCCATATCGAGCGCCGCCGCGCCAAAGCGGCGCAGCCCCGCCACCTCGGGCTGCATGGCGCCGGTCTCCTTGGTGCCGAGCTCGAGCTGGCCGCGGCCGCGATGCGGCAGACCGCAGGCGATCACGGCATCCGCGAGCGTTTTGCGGGCGGCGACGCGGATGCGCTGCTCGTTGAGGAAGGCGCCCTTGCCGCGCTCGGCGATGAACATTTCCTCGTTGGCCGGATTGTACACCAGCCCTGCGACCACGACGCCGTCGCGCTCGAGTGCGATCGAAATGGCGAATTGCGGGATGCCGTGCAGGAAATTCGTGGTGCCGTCGAGCGGATCGACGATCCAGCGATGCGTCTTGTCGGCGCCCTCGCGGCTGCCGCCTTCCTCGCCGAGAAAGCCATAGCCCGGGCGCGCCTTGGAGAGCTCCTGATAGAGCGTCTCCTCGGCGCGGCGGTCGGCGGCGGTGACGAAATTGGCCGGGCCCTTGAGCGAGACCTGCAATTTTTCCAGTTCGCCGAAGTCGCGCTTGAGCGCGCGCGCGGCCTTGCGCGCGGCGGCGATCATCACATTGAGCAGGGCGGAGCGGAGCATTGCGCGCGGGGTGTGCCCGCGCGGGCGGGTCCCGTCAAGAGCGCGGCCCCGGCGGCAGGGTCGACAGCCACTTTTGTGCTTCCTTTTCGGCAGCGTCGCGCACGGCTTGCGGCTGCTTGGAAGCGTAGAGGTCGAGCTCGGGGTCGCTGGCGCCGGCGGCCTTCGAGATGATGTGCCACTTGATCGCCTCGGTCGGATTGGCGGGCATGCCGCGCCCGGCCATCAAGATGCGCGCCAGCCGGTTCTGCGCGATCGCGTTGCCGCGATCGGCGGCCTTCTGCAGCAACTTGGCGCCGCCGGCTTCGTTCTTCGTCACGCCGGTGCCGTTGAATTCGGCGATCGCGTATTCGACCATGGCGTCGACATTGCCGGCGAGTGAGGCGAGCCCCATCAATTGCATCGCCTTGTTCAAATCCTTGGTGACGCCGCGTCCCTCTTTGTACATCGTGGCGAGCGCGTATTGTGCCTCCGGATTTCCGGCATCGGCGGCCGAGCGGAACAGCTCGGCGGCGCGTTTGAAGTCCTGCGGGAATTGCTGGCCCTGCAGATAGAGCAGGCCCAGATCGTATTCGGCGGCCGGGTGGCCGAGCTTGGCGGCGTCGCTAAACAGATGCGCGGCTTCGTCCGGATTTTTCGGGCCGGCGCGGCCTTCGAAATTGAACATGGCGAGCGCGAACATGGCGTTGCGGTCGCCGTGGCTGGCGGCGAGCTTGTACCAATCGGCCGCCTTGGCGTCGTCGCGCGGCACGCCGAGCCCTTGCGCGTAAAGCTCGCCGAGCAAAGTCATGGCGGCGGGATCGTTCTGCTGCGCGCGCTTGGAGGCTTCGGCGAGCGCGGTGAGATACTGTCCGCGCTGGTAGGCGCCGTAGGCGGGATCGACATTGCCGCCGTCCGCCTGCGCCGGCGGCGCGGCCGGTGCGGATTTTTGCGCGGGCTGTGCCAGCGCCGGCGCGCCAAGCGCAAACGCCACGAGCGCGATCGACAAACGCAGCGTCGCGCTCATGCCGCGGTCTCCGGCAGGCGCAGCTGACGCGCGGCGTCGGCAACCGCTTTTTCCGCCGCGCGCCACAGCCAATCGCCGAGCGCGACGAAATCGGCGCCGGCTTTCACCAGCGGCGCGACCTCGTCGGGCCCGGCTGCGTAGCCGACGCCAGGGATTTCGAACACCTCGGCCCACCAGGCGATGCGCTCCTCGACCGCGGCGAAGGACGGCCGCGCGCCAGAAGCGTCCGGCTCGCCGAACATCACGTAGTCGGCGCCGGTCTCGGCCGCGACCATGGCATCATGGCGGCTGGCGAGCCCGCCGACGCCGGCGATGCGGTCCGGCTTCAAGCGTTCGATCGCCGCGGTGAAGGCATCGAGCCCGGTAAGATGCGCGCCGTCGGCGGCCGCGCGCGCGACCAAGTCAACATGGCCGTCGAGCAACAACGCGGCGCCCGTGTCCTGTACCACGGGGCAGAGCGTCTTGACGCGGTTGATCAGGTTGCGCTCGTCGCCGTCGGCCAGGCGCACGAGCACGGCGGCGACGTCGCCGGCGCCGAGCGCTTGCGCCAGCTGCGTGGAAAACGCGGCCGCGTCCGCCACCGGCGGGGTGACCAGGTAGAGGCGCGGCGCCGGGCGAGGTTCGGCTTTTTTCGGTCGCGTAGTCATGGCAAAGGCCATGGTAGCGCAATCGGGCAGAAGATTGACAAGCGGGACCGTTAGCGCGTGAACAAAGCGAGTTCGCGCATAACGGCGGCCAGCGCGCCCGGCCAGTCGCCGATCCGCGGCTGCCGGAACAACCGCGCGCTCGGATACCAGGGACTGTCCGCGCGGTCCTTGAGCCAGCGCCAGTCGCCGATAGCGGGCAGCAGCAGCCACAGCGGCTTGCCCATCGCCCCGGCCAGATGCGTGACCGCGGTGTCGACCGCGATCACCAGGTCGAGCGCGGCGATCACAGCCGCGGTGTCGGCGAAATCGGCGAGTGCGGTGTCGAGGCGCAGGAGCGGCGAGGCCGCAAGCTGCGCACGGTCGGCATTACGGTATTCCTTTTGCAGGCTGACGAAAGTGACGTCCGGCGTCCGCAGCAGCGGCGCCAGCTGCGTGAGCGGGATGCTGCGGTTGTGGTCGTTCTTGTGCGTCGGCTTGCCGGACCAGACCAGCCCGACGCGCGGCGCTTTCGTACCTGCAAGCCGTATGCGCCACGATGAGACACGTTCGGCCGGCGGGTGCAGATAAGGAACCGGCGCCGGAATCGTGTCGAGCGTGGTACCGAAGGCGAGCGGCAGGCTCATCAGCGGGCAATGCAGATCGAACGGCGGCAGCGCATCGCCGCGCCGCACGATCGCGGTGACGCCGTCCATGCGGCCGAGCAGCGGTTTGAGATCGTCGGGGATTTCCAGCACGACCTTGCCGCCTCTGGCGGCGACCATCGGCAGGTAGCGGATGAACTGAATGGCGTCGCCGAAGCCCTGCTCGGCGTGCAGCAGGACGGTCTTGCCGCGCAGATCTTCGCCGCGCCACTGCGGCTGCGCGAAGTCGCGCGGCTTGAGCTCGCTATCGCGTTTCCAGCGCCATTCATACTCCGGCCAGCCGCGCGCGAAATCGCCGACCGATAGATAAGTGAGGCCCCTGTTCCAGTGCGCCTCGGCGAGCTGCGGACTGATCGCGATGGCGCGGCCGAAACTCGCGATCGCCTCCCGGTCGCGCTCAAGATAGTGCAAGGCGTTACCGCGGTTGACCAGCGCATCGGCAAAATCCGGCTTTAGCGTCAGCGCGCGCGCGTAATCCGCCAGCGCCTCTTCGACGCGGTTGAGTTCGAGCAGCGCGTTGCCGCGATTGTTGTGCGCCTCGGCATAATCGGGCGCGAGCGCGATGGCGCGCTCGAAGGCAATGAGAGCTTCCGCGTGGCGGCCCAATTCGCGCAGCGCGTTGCCGCGGTTGTTGTGCAGCGGCGCGGCGTCCAGCCGCAAACCGGCCGCGCGGTCGTAGTCGGCGAGCGCCGCCGCAAAGGATTTCAACACGTAATGCGCGTTGCCGCGCAGGTTGAAGCTGTCGGCGCTGCCGGGCGCGAGCGCCAGCGCCAGATCGAAGCTCGCCAGCGCTTCGCGCAACCGCCCGAGCCGCTGCAGCACCTGCGCGCGGTTGAGCAGCGCTGCCGGATGATTGGGACGTAAGACGATTGCCTGTTCGAAGCTCTTGAGCGCTTCGTCCAGGCGGCCGAGCGCGACCAGCGAGTTGCCGCGGTTATAGAGCGCGTCGGCGTAGTCCGGCTTGAGCGCCAGCGCGCGCTCGTAGCCCGCCAGCGCCTCGTCGTGGCGGCCGAGCGCGGCCAGCACCAGTCCGTAATTGCAATGCGCCGCCGCCACGCGCGCATTCGCGGCGAGCGCGGCTCCGATCAGCTCGAGCGCTTCGAGCGAACGGCCGCGCTGCTGCATCAGCACACCGCAGAGATGCAGCGCGTCGAAGTTGCCCGGCTGCGCGCCGAGCACCTGGCGATAGAGATCTTCCGCCGCGTCGAGTTCGCCGCGCCCATGATGGGTGCTGGCGCGCTGGACCAGACCGGCGAGATCGGATTGCGGGATTTTTTTCGGAGCGGCCATCGGGCGTTGCGAGAATGGGCGATGTACCCGCACTTGACGGATTGATCCGGACATGCTAGGCTTCTCTCAACATTGGAGAGGCGTTATGGCCAAGCAAGTTCAACAGCTTACGAGCAGCGAGTTCGACAAGCTTTTCCCGAACGAGGAAGCTTGCGACAACTATTTGATCGCAAACCGCTGGCCGAAGGGCGTTCATTGCCCGCGCTGTGGCTCTACGAAGGTTTATCCGCTCGCCACGATGAAATTTAAGTGGGAGTGCCCGGATTGCCGCGAGGGCGGCGCGTACCGTTTCTCGCACCTTGTCGGCACGATCTTTGAGAACACCAAGGTCGATCTGCGCGACTGGTTCAAGGTCATCCATCTGATGGTGACGGCCAAGAAAGGCATCAGTTCGCGTCAGGTCGGACGCTACATGGGCTTTGGCTCTGTCAAAACGGCTTGGTACATGTGCCATCGCATCAGGACGGCTTTGCAGGACAAGGAATTTCGCAAGCTGATGGGCATCGTCGAGGTGGACGAAACGTTCATCGGCGGCAAAAAGAGTAACAAGCACAAGAGCCAGCGCGGTAAAGGGAAACTGACCCGCAAATCCGTCATCGTCGGCGCTGTCGAACGCAAAGGCAGCGTTGTGACGCGGGTGCTCGGCACATTGTCTGCAGTCGATATTCAGAAATTCGTGCGCGAGACAGTTTCGACCAAGGTCAGCTTGCTCGCTACGGATGAACAGGTCGCCTACAAGAGCCTTGGCGAATACCCGCACAAGACGGTCATGCACAGTGCGCAGCAATACGTTGTGGGCGCGGTGCATACGCAAACGATTGAAGGCTTCTGGTCGATCTTCAAACGGTCGATTGTCGGCAGCTATCACAAGGTCAGTGAAAAATATCTGCCGCTCTACATCGCGGAATGTCAGTTCAAATACAACAATCGCGACAACGCCGACATTTTCGGGGTTGCGATAGCAGGATGCTGAGGCGCAAGAACTGGCGACCGCCTCAGGCCCCTGAGACATTCGCCAGAAAACGAGAGGTACAGTTAAACCTTTTTTCTGAACTACCTGATGCTCAGAATATGCGGCGATAATTGCCAACATGACGCCGAGAAACATTCCCAACAAAAAGGCTAAGATCACTTGAGTATCACGATCAGCAAACGTATCGGAGAAGCTCTTATTCTCGGCGTTTATCTTGTCGTGGACGTGCTTGATGTATGGCCAAAGTCGCATGTTCTTTGCCTATCTTTGGCCTTCTGTGGCATCGTGGGAATATTTTTGATCGATGGAATGCTTGAAGATGAATTTCCCACAAAACGCACCATTGTCATTGTGGCACTTGCTTCGATCGCATCCATTGTCGTTTATTTTGTAGCGCCACTGTTTTCTGAGCCAATTGGCGAAATCGAACTTATAGGATCGCTTCAACCTGGAAATGACCCAACTCCGTCGATCCCATGTGATCCTCGATTGTCCTTCCCGGCAAATTCGCTCAAAATTTTTGTCGGCAATAACATTGTCGTTCAAAGAGACGCGCAAATTGCAAAAATCACCGCTCTTAAAATCGGGGAGTGTTCTGTGGCGGCGATGGAGCGCGCCGCAAATGGGTTGACCATAAGTGCTGAACTGTACGGCGAAACAGGCAAGCACATTGCACATATCGGCAATGGCCAGTTGCACGTCATGACCAATGAGAACGTCAGGGTCGCTCGGGATGGTGACTTGAGCAATTTGATCGTAACCGACGAATTTAAGAATGAGTTGCTTTACATCCGCTACATGAACGCAACTACGATGAGGATTCGGGGCATATTCGGATGCCCCGGTCACGGACTCGTTCGCGTCACAGATAACGAAATCATCATGGGCGCAGGCCGTCGCATTATTTTCTCGGATCCGACCTGCTTTGCCCCCGGTCCAGACGAACCGGGCGTAACCATCAAATAGTGCCGCGCTGCCCTGTCCTTTAGGACTATAGCCCTGCGTTTGGTGTCCGTCAACTGAGGGTACATCGCCCGAGAATGCGACATGACGCACACACGCAACACCACGAATCACGAACCGAGATTACGCGGTCGCGAACCCCGCGTCACGGCATCGGGATGGGCCCCATATCCTTCGGCACGGCGTAGCCTTTTTTCACCGCCGGCCGCGCCGCGATGGTTTCATACCACCGCTTCACGTTGGGATATTGCTTCATGTCGATGGTCTGCCACTCGAAACGCGAGATCCACGGCCAGATCGCGATGTCGGCGATGGAATAGTCGTCGGCCACGAACTGCCGGCCTTCCAACCGCGTGTTGAGCACCTTGTAGAGGCGGTGGCCTTCCTTGAGGTAGCGCTCCTCGGCGTAAGGCGCCTTGCCCTTGTTGTATTTCACGAAGTGATGCACTTGGCCGAGCATGGGGCCGGGGCCGCCCATCTGCCACATCAGCCATTCGATAACGCGGTAGCGGCCTTCGCCCGACTTCGGCATCAGCTTGCCGGTCTTGTCGGCGAGATAGATCAGGATGGCGCCCGACTCCATCAGCGACATGTTGTTGTCGCGGTCGACGATCGCCGGAATGCGGTTGTTGGGCGCGACCTTGAGGAATTCCGGCTTGAACTGCTCGTCCTTGGAAATGTCGACGGGGTGGACGGTGTAGGGCAGGCCGAGCTCTTCCAGCGCGATGGAAACCTTGCGGCCGTTCGGCGTCGTCCAGGTGTAGAGATCGATCACGGGGAATATCCTTTGCAGTTTTCATCGTCATGCGCGGGCTTGACCCGCGCATCCATGATGCATCGCCAATTGTGAGAGCGTTACGTAAGTCTGCCTTAGCAGAAGCCCATCATGGATTGCCGGGTCAAGCCCGGCAATGACAAGCCAGCTATGCCGCCTTCTTCTCCATGTCGGCCTTCCATTGGCCGAGCGTGGCAAGACTGTTCATCCTTGCGCGATGTGAAAAGGCGCGCTGGGCGGCGGCGACATTCTCGGGCTTGCCCTTCCACGCGGTCTGCGGCGCGTGCTGCAGCGCGCGGCCGTAGGAGAAGGTGAGCTTCCACGGTAGGTTGCCGATCTTGTTCATGGCGTCGAGGTGCGCGGTGGCCTCCTCGTCGCTCTGTCCGCCGGACAGGAAGGCGATGCCCGGCACCAGCGCCGGCACGCAGATCTTGAGCATGGTCACGGTCTGCTCGGCCACCTGTTCGACGCTCACCTTCTTCGCGCATTTCTTGCCGGGGATGACCATGTTCGGCTTGAGCACCATGCCTTCGAGCATGACGTGCGCGTCGAACAATTCGTTGAACACGGTTTTGAGCACGCGTTCGGTCACCGTGAAGCAGCGGTCGATGTCGTGGTCGCCGTCCATCAGCACTTCCGGCTCGACGATCGGCACGATCTGCGCCGCCTGGCAGAGCGCGGCATAGCGTGCCAGCGCATGCGCATTGGCCTTGATGCAATTGTAGCTCGGAATGCCGGCGCCGATGTCGATCACCGCGCGCCATTTGGCGAAGCGCGCACCCTGCTCGTAATATTTCGTCAGCCGGTCGGCGAGCTTGTCGAGCCCGACGGTGATCAACTCGCCGTTGGTCATCGGCAGCGGCTTGGTGCCTTCGTCGACCTTGATGCCGGGAAGGGCGCCCGCCTTCTTGATCAACTCGACCAGCGGCGTGCCGTCCTTGGCCTTCTGCCAGATGGTCTCGTCGTAGAGGATGACGCCGGAAATGTGCTTCATGCCTTCGGCCGAGCGGAACATCAGCTCCCGGTAGTCGCGGCGATTGTCCTCGGTGTTTTCTACGCCGATGGCATCGAAGCGCTTCTTGATGGTGCCGGTCGATTCATCGGCCGCCAGGATGCCCTTGCCGGGCGCCACCATGGCCAGCGCCACTTTGTTCAATGCATCGAGATCCATTCTTCCCTCCATCGCATCCCGCGCCCCCGGGACGTTTTGCCGTCACTTTACCCTAAGCACCTCGACCCCCGGCAAGGGCTTGCCCTCCAGCCATTCCAGGAATGCCCCGCCGGCTGTGGATACATAGGTGAGGCGATCGGTCACACCGGCGGCATTGAGCGCCGCCACCGTGTCGCCGCCGCCCGCAACCGTTACAAGCTTGCCAGCCTGCGTGAGTTCCGCCGCGGCTTCGGCGACTTCGACGGTGCCGTTGTCGAATGGCTCCATCTCGAAGGCGCCGAACGGGCCGTTCCACACCAGCGTCTTGCAGCGCGCCAGCACGGAGACGGCGTATTCGATGCTGCGCGGGCCGATGTCGAAGATCATGTCGTTTTCGCCGACGTCATTGGCATCGACCACGCGCGAAGGCGCGTTGGCCTCGAACCTCTCGGCCACCACGACGTCCACCGGCAGCACGATCTCGCGCTTGGCGGCGATGGCGTCGTGCATGATCTTGCTGGCGGTCGCCACCAGGTCCTTCTCGACCAGCGACTTGCCGACCTTGCGCCCCTGCGCCAGTAGGAACGTGTTGGCCATGGCGCCGCCGATGATCAGCACGTCGACTTTTTGCAGCAGATGCCCGAGCAAATCGAGCTTGGTGGAAATTTTTGCGCCGCCGACGATCGCCGCCAGTGGCCGCTTGGGATTGTCGAGCACCTTGGCGAACGCTTCGAGCTCGGCCTGCAGGCTGCGTCCGGCGTAAGCCGGCAGCACCTTGCCGAGACCTGCGGTCGAGGCATGCGCGCGGTGCGCTGCCGAGAAAGCGTCGTTCACCCAGATGTCGCCGAGCTTGGCGAGCGCGGCGACGAATTGCGGATCGTTCTTTTCCTCGCCCGGATAGAAGCGCGTGTTCTCAAGCAAGACGATGTCGCCCGGCTGCATGGCGGCGACCGCCTTCTCGGCTTTCTCGCCGATGCAGTCGTCGACGAATTTCACCGGCCGCTTGATGATGCGGCCGACTTCCGAGGCGACCGTCTTGAGCGAGTCCTTCGGGTCGCGACCCTTCGGCCGGCCGAAATGCGAGAGCAGGATCACCTTGCCGCCTTTGTCGGCGATCTCGGTAATCGCGCTGGCTGCGCGCTCGATGCGGGTGGTGTCGCTGACGACGCCGTTCTCCACCGGCACGTTCAAGTCGACGCGCACCAGCACGCGTTTGCCCTTCACGTCGACGTGGTCGAGCGTCCTGAACGCGGTCATACGCAGGGTCCGGCGGAGCTAGAGCAGTTTCCCCATCGCGACCGCGGTGTCGGCCATGCGGTTGGAGAAGCCCCATTCGTTGTCGTACCAGGCCATCACGCGCACCAGCGTGCCGTTCATCACCTTGGTCTGGTCCATGTGGAAGGTGGCCGAATGGGGATCGTGGTTGAAGTCGATCGAGACGTTGGGATCGTTGGTATAGCCGAGGATGCCCTTGAGCTGCTGCTCGGCGGCGCGCTTCATGGCGTCGTTGATCTCTTCCTTCGAGGTCGCCTTCTTGGCGACCACCTTGAGATCGATCACCGACACATTCGGCACCGGCACGCGGATCGAGACGCCGTCGAGCTTGCCCTTGAGCTCCGGCAGCACCAGGCCGATGGCTTTGGCCGCGCCGGTCGAGGTCGGGATCATCGACATCGCGGCCGCCCGCGCGCGATAGAGATCCTTGTGCATGGTGTCGAGCGTCGGCTGATCGCCGGTGTAGGCGTGGATCGTCGTCATGAAGCCGGTCTCGATGCCAACGGTTTCATTGATCACCTTGGCGACCGGCGCGAGGCAATTGGTGGTGCAGGAGCCGTTGGAGACGACCTTGTGATCTTTGGTCAGCTTGTCGTGGTTGACGCCGTAGACGATCGTCATGTCGGCGCCGTCGGCGGGCGCGGAGACCAGCACGCGCTTGGCGCCGGCGGTCAGATGCGCGGACGCCTTGTCCTTGGCGGTGAAGATGCCGGTGCATTCGAGCGCGATGTCGATGCCGAGATCCTTCCACGGCAGCTTGGACGGGTCGCGCTCGGCGGTGATCTTGATGGCGCCGTTGCCGAGGCTGATGGTGTCGCCCTTGACGGTGACCGTGCCGGGGAAGCGGCCATGCACGCTGTCGTAGCGCAGCAGATGCGCGTTGGTTTCGACCGGGCCGAGGTCGTTGGCGGCGACCACCTCGATGTCCTTGCGCCCGCTCTCGGCGATGGCGCGAAGGACATTGCGGCCGATGCGGCCGAACCCGTTGATGGCTACGCGTACTGTCATTGACGTCGCTCCCGGTCGTTCAAATCGTCATGGCCCGCGGCCGGCCGTGCTCATTATAGGGTCTCGTTACTTGTTCCCAAGCTTGCGCAATGCCGCGTCGGCCACCCCTTCCGGCGTGATGCCGAAGTGCTTGTAGAGTTCCTTGTAGGGCGCGCTGGCGCCGAATGTCGACATGCCGACGAAGGCGCCGTCGCTGCCGATGACGGCGTCCCAGCCCTGCCGCACGGCGGCTTCCACGCCGACATTGACCGTGGCGTCGCCGATGATGGCGCGGCGCGCGGCCTCGGGCTGCGCGGCCAGCAGTTCGAAGCACGGCACCGAGACGACGCGGGCGGCGATGCCCTTGGCGGCCAGCAGCTTCTGCGCGTCGACGGCGATGGCGACTTCCGAGCCGGTGGCGAAGATCGAGACCTGCGCTTTGCCGTTGGCGGCGGAAATCTCGTAGGCGCCGGCGGCGCAGCGGTTCTTATCGAGGAAATTCTTGCTCAGCTGCGGCAAATTCTGGCGCGTGAGCGCGAGAATGCTCGGGCGATCTTTGGCTTCCAAGGCGAGCTGCCAGCACTCCACCGTCTCGACCGCGTCGGCCGGGCGGAAGACGAGGATGTTTGGGATCGCGCGCAGCGCAGCGAGATGCTCGACCGGCTGATGCGTCGGGCCATCTTCGCCCAGCCCGATCAAGTCGTGCGTCATCACGTGGATGACGCGCTCGCCCATCAATGCGGCGAGCCTTATCGACGGCCGGCAATAATCGGAAAACACCAGGAACGTGCCGGAGTAGGGGATGATGCCGCCATGCAGCGCCATGCCGTTCATGGCCGCTGCCATGCCGTGCTCGCGCACGCCGTAATGGATGAAGCGGCCGGAGAAATCGGACGCCGTGATCGCCTTCATCGACTTGGTGCGCGTGTTGTTGGAGCCGGTGAGGTCGGCCGAACCGCCGACCATTTCCGGCACCGCCGGCACCAGGCTCTCGAGCGCGAACTCGGACGACGAGCGCGTGGCGATGTCCTTCGGCGTGGCGGCGAGCGATTCTTTGATGCTGCGTACCGCGTCGTTGAGCGCCTTCGGCAGGTCTCCACGCATGCGCCGCTCGAACTCGGCGCGCTTGCTGGCATCGATGCTGGCGAGCCGCTTGCTCCAGTCGGCATGCGTCGGCTTTGCGCGCTGGCCGGCGGCGCGCCAGGCGGCGAGCACGTCATCGGGCACGTCGAACGGCTCGTGCTCCCAATCCAGCGCCGCGCGCGCGCCCTTGATTTCATCGGCGCCGAGCGCCGAGCCGTGCGCGGAGGCCTTGCCGGCCTTGGTCGGCGCGCCGTAGCCGATCTGCGTCTTGCAGGCGATCAGCACCGGCCTTTCCGAGTTCTGCGCCTTCTCCAGCGCCGCCGCGATTGCTTCCGCATTGTGACCATCGACGCGCGAAGCCGTCCAGCCGGCCGCCTCAAAACGTTTCACTTGATCGACGCTGTCGGACAATGACAGCGCGCCGTCGATCGAGATGCCGTTGTCGTCGAACAGCACGATCAGCTTGTTGAGCTTCAGATGGCCGGCGAGCGCGATGGCTTCCTGGCTGATGCCTTCCATCAGGTCGCCGTCGGACGCGATCACGTAGGTCTTGTGATTGACGATGTCGCCGAACTCGGCGGCGAGATGCTTCTCGGCAATCGCCATGCCGACCGCGTTGGCCAAGCCCTGCCCGAGGGGGCCGGTGGTGGTTTCGACGCCTTGCGTGATGAAATTTTCCGGATGCCCCGGCGTCTTGGAGCCGAGCTGACGGAAGCGCTTGATCTCGTCCAGCGTCACCGAGGCATAGCCGGTGAGATAAAGCAGCGCGTAGATCAGCATTGAGCCGTGGCCGGCCGACAGCACGAATCGGTCGCGGTCGGGCCAGGCGGGATCGGCCGGATCGAACTTCAGAAAGCGCGAGAACAGCACGGTCGCGACGTCGGACATGCCCATCGGCATGCCGGGGTGGCCCGACTTTGCCTGCTCCACCGCGTCCATCGCCAGCGCGCGGATGGCGTTGGCCATGCGCGCATGGGTCACGGCGGAACTGGCCGCCTCTGCGCGGCGGCCAGAGGACACCGCGGCTGCCGTCGACGACGCGTTTGCGCTCATGGAAAAGGCCTTTTCTCGCGGCTGGATAGCATGTGACGCCCTTGAGTCAATGTGAGCGCCGGGCCGTCCGCGCGCCATGCACAGGCACTAAGAAAACATCGGGGTAAATCGTGCGCGCGGCGTTGACGGCAATATCGCGCAGGACGTAAGAGTCTTGGTCTAAACGTCTGCCGCCGCAGGGATTTTTAGTGACGCGGATCGGTGCGATGAGCGATCAAAGCGCAATCGACGGAGCTGTGAAGCGCCTCGCTATGGCGCTCGACGCGCTCGATGCCGCGGTCGAGCGGCGGCGCGAGGCCGACCGCGGCGAAGAGGCGCTTGCCGCGCAGGTGCAGGCGCTCGGCGTCGACCGCACCAGGCTTGCCGCTGCGCTCGACGGCGAGACCGCGCGCGCGCGGCGGCTGGAAACCACCAATCGCGAGATCGCCAGCCGTCTCGACGCCGCTGTGACCTCGATCCAGTCGGTGCTGGACGCCAACGAGTGACCTTATGGCACAAGTGAACGCCACTATTGCCGGCCGCCAGTTCCGCCTCGCCTGCGAGGACGGGCAGGAGGATCATCTGCAGGCGCTCGCCAAGGACATGGACGAGCGCATCGCGCGATTGCGCACGAAATTCGGCGAGATCGGCGACACCCGGCTCACGGTGATGGCGGCGCTGATGGTCGAGGACGAGCTGTCCGAGGCGCTGCGCCGCGTCCGCCGGCTGGAAGAGGATGTCGCTGCGCTGCAGGACGCCCGTGTGGTCGCCGGCGACCGCGCCAAAGCCGCGTCTGCCGCGGTAGTGAATGCCTTCAATTCCGCCTCCGAGCGCATCGAGGGCCTTACCAAGAAACTCAACGCCACGGTCCGTGGCGGCGTGGCGATGGGGTGAGCTCTTCTTTGCGTCTCCCCGCAAGAGCGGGGAGAGGGAGAGGAGGGCTTGTGGCGTCCGCGCTCCTTAATGACTACATTGCTGTCGCGGGGCTGCGGGGCGCGTTAGGAGACACATTCCCCGGGGCCTTACGATCTCAACGGGAGCTGTCCCTGGCCGGGCTCGTGGGTCCGGTCATATGGCGCCCACCTACTTATGTAGGTTCCCGGGATCGCACTCCGACGGCCATCGCGGCTCCGCACTTATTTTGTGATGCCGAACATCGTCACCCGAAAAGCTGAACTGCGCGGCCAGGCGCTCGACAAGCGCGATGCGCTGCCGCCCGAGGAACGTGCGGCGGCGGCCGAGACGATTGCGGCGCGCGCGTTTCCGCTTGCAGTGGCGGGCAAGATCGTCTCCGGCTTCATGCCGCTGAAGAGCGAGCTCAATCCCATCCCGCTGATGCGCAAGCTGGCCGATGCGGGCGCGCAGCTCGTGCTGCCGGCGATTGCGGGGCACGGCAAGCCTCTCATCATGCGCGCCTATACGTTCGGCGACGAACTCGCGCGCGGGCAGTGGGGCATCCGCGAGCCCAAGCCCGAGGCTGCCGAAGTCGCGCCCGACATTCTGCTGGTGCCGCTCGCCGCCTTCGACCGCGCCGGCCATCGCATCGGCTATGGTGCCGGCTATTACGACACGACCATCGCCGCCTTGCGCGCCAAAAAGAAAGTTACCGGCGTCGGCCTTGCCTTCGCCGCGCAGGAAATAAGTGAGGTTCCTTCAACGCCCCGCGACGAAGCGCTCGATCTCGTGCTAACGGAGCGCGAGGTGATCGATTTGCGGAAATCGTAGCGACCAATGCGTATCCTCTTCATCGGCGATATTGTCGGGCGTGCGGGACGCGCCATCGTGCTCGACCGTCTGCCCGGCTTGATCAAAGACTGGAAACTCGACCTCGTCGTCATCAACGGCGAGAACGCCGCCGGCGGCTTCGGCATCACCGAGGCGATCTACAACGAGCTGGTCGAGGCCGGCGCCGACGCCGTCACGCTCGGCAATCACGCCTGGGACCAGCGCGAAGCTTTGGTCTTCATCGAGCGCGCGCCGCGCCTGATCCGTCCCGCCAATTACCCCGCCGGCACGCCCGGCCGCGGCGCCGCCATGGTCGAAACCAAGAACGGCAAGCGCGCGCTGGTGATCAACGCTATGGGCCGCATCTTCATGGACCCACTCGACGATCCCTTCGCTGTGGTGGACCGCGAGCTCACCGCATGCGCGCTCGGAAAGGGCGCCGACGCCATCGTGCTCGACATGCATTGCGAAGCGACCAGCGAGAAGCAGGCCATGGGCTATTTCTGCGACGGCCGCGTGAGCCTGGTGGTCGGCACCCATACCCACACACCGACCGCCGACCACCGCATCCTCGCCGGCGGTGCCGCTTTCATCTCCGACGTCGGCATGACCGGCGATTTCGACAGCGTCATCGGCATGGCCAAGGACGAGCCGCTCAACCGCTTCCTGCACAAGATTGCGGCCAGCAAGTTTGAGCCGGCGACCGGCCCCGCCACGCTGTGCGGCATCGCGGTAGAGACCGACGACGCGAGCGGGCTTGCCAAAAAAGTCGGCGCGGTGCGCATCGGCGGTACGCTGGAACAGGCGTTGCCGAATTTTTGGCTTTAGCTTCTTGCTTTACCTCTCCCAACGGATCGGCGCGAAGCGCCGTCCGATGACAGGCTCCGCGTAAGCGCAGGCGGGCGGGTGAGGGGGCTTATCCGAAAGTCTGAGCGCGTTGACAGAGCCCCTCACCCCGACCCTCTCCCCGTAAACGGGGAGAGGGAGAAAAAGTTTGACCTCGCGGACTGCCGATGATTCGGTAGTGCGAGTTGATTCGCCGGCCCGTGCTGCGTCCGGCCCTGTGATGGCAGCACGGTGGAAATGGCGCTTCACGTCGAAAGCAATCTCGCCTTCACGCCCACGCCCGATCTGGCACGCTGGTCCTCGCCGCAGGCGATCGAGCCGGCGCACGATGAGCGCGCCGCATTCGCCGCGCAATTCATCCCCGCCGGCGCGCGCGTGCTCGAGCTCAATTGTGGGCGCATGGCGCTGCGCCGCTTTCTGCCGAACGGCTGCCGCTACCAGGGCTGCGACCTGATCGAACGCGAGCCGGACACGCTGACCTGCGATCTCAATGCCGGCGAATTCCCCAGCGAGGCGGCGGCGGCGGCCGACGTCATCGTGCTGCTTGGCGTGCTCGAGCACGTCGTCGACGTCGAAAGCCTGTTCACGCATTTGCGCTTCGCCAAGCGCGACCTCGTTATCAGCTATTGCGCCACGGATCTCACCGGCAATTGCGACCGCGCCGCGCTCGGCTGGGTCAACAATTTTTCATTCTTCGAGCTCGCCACGCTGTTCGACCGCTACGGCTTCCGCATCGAATGCACGGCGCCGGTCGACAGCGTGCAGCTGCTGATGCGGCTGACGCCGGCCGAGAGGCTCGCGCCGGTCAAATCGTGCAAAGTGGCGGTGGTCTCGGACGGCGAAGGTTTCGGCGGCAGGCTTAGCCGCCACATGATCAATTCGCTGCTGCCGGGCGAGGCCGACGTGCATCACCTGAGCTTCCGCACGCTCAACGAGGCGCGCGCGCATTATGACCTCGTCATCGTCGGCGCCGGCGACAGCCTGTTCCAGCCGCTCGTCGGCGACGACCTCATCGACCTGCTCGCGCGCGGCAAGGTTTCGTTCGGCCTGTTCGGCACGCAATACCGCGAACTGTTGCCGCGCGCCGGCATCGAGCGCCTGGTCGGCCGGCTCGACCACTGGTTCGCCCGCCACCAGGACGACGTCCTGATGTACGGCCGCGGCCGCAAGAACGTCGCGCATCTCGGCGACTGGCTGATCGATTTCTTCCCGCTCGCCAGCGCCAGCGATGCCGACCAGTTGCGCATCGGCGACGAGCTCGACGGCGAGCCCGCCGACCGCGCTATCGCCGCCATCCAGCGCCACAAGGCGGTGTTCTCCACCCGTCCGCATCCGCTGCTCTGCGCGCTCACCTCCGCCGAGATGGCGGCCTATGCCGAGCAGCCTTCTCAGGACGCGCCCGGCATCGTTTCCGGCACCTTCCGCAGCATGCTGATCGACATATTCGGCCGCAGCTTTCCGGAACGGGACTTCTTCCTGGTCGATCGGGACGCGGTCGCCCGCTACAAGGCGCGCGTCCACCGCAATGTCGCCGCCTTGCGCGAGCGCATCGACGCCACCTTGCGCAATGTGGCGGTGGCCACGCTCTAACTTTATTTTTTCAAGCGCCCGGCCTATATAGCCGCCGAAACGAACACCTACGTCTCGGTCATGGCCGGTCATTCCCAATTCAAGAACATCATGCACCGCAAGGGGCGCCAGGATAAGGTGCGCTCCAAGCTGTTTGGCAAGCTCGCGCGCGAAATCACGGTGTCGGCCAAGCTCGGCCTGCCGGACCCGGCCTTCAATCCGCGGCTGCGCGCCGCCGTGCTCGCCGCCCGCGCCGAGAACATGCCGAAGGACAATATCGAGCGCGCCGTCAAGAAGGCGTCGGGGTCCGGCACCGAGAATTACGACGCCATCCGCTACGAGGGCTACGCGCCAGGCGGTGTGGCGGTGATCGTCGAGGCGCTGACCGACAATCACAATCGCACCGCCGGCGAGGTGCGCGCCATCTTCACCAAGAACGGCGGCAACCTGGCCACCACCGGGGCGGTCTCGTTCATGTTCGATCATGTCGGCGTCGTTGAATACGACGCCAAGGCCGCCAGCGCCGACGCCATGCTGGAAGCCGCCATCGAGGCCGGCGCCGAGGACGTCGTCTCCAACGACGACGGCCATCAGATTTTCACCAAGCCCGACACGCTCAACGAAGTCGCCAAGGCGCTGGAGGCGAAATTCGGCGAGCCGCGCAAATCGGCGTTGCTGTGGAAGCCGCAGAACACCGTCGCGGTGGATGATGAGTCGGGCGAGAAAGTCTTGAAGCTGATCGAGGCGCTCGACGACTCCGAGGACGTGCAGAACGTCTACGCCAATTTCGAAGTGTCCGACGCGCTCGTGCAGAAGATGAGTGCCTAACGCAAGCTGTCGAAGATCGGCATGCTGGCAAGTCCGGCGAGCGCGATGATCACGTAGGCAACCCGGCGGTAAAGCGCTTCGCTCGAGCCGTGAAAATAATAAACGCCGACGGCCATCGCCCCCGCGAATGGCAGCCCCAGCAGCAGCGACAGCGCAATCGCCTGCGCCGTAAACAGCGCGCTCCAATAATAGGCGACCAGCGACAGCGCACCCTGCACGATGAAATAGACCATGATGTTGGCGCGCACGGTCGCCGCCGTGTTGGCGCCGCCGAGCCAGAACACGAGTAACGGCGGCGCGCCGATCTGCACCGCGCCGGCGCCGAATCCGGCGAGCGCGCCGGTCGCTAACGAGGCCGGCAGCGTCGGTTTGCCGTGGTAGCGCCAGCCCGAAATCAGCGCGACGAGCGCGACCAGCACCAACGCCACGATGAACCAGCGCAACAGAAGCGGATCGACCAGTACCAGCGCCATCGCGCCGAGCGGTAGCGCGACGCATGCGGCAAGCGACACCGGCGCGACCTCGCGCCAGTTGCATTGCGGCATCGCGTGCAGCGCGAAAGGCAGGGCGCAGACCGTGTCGATCAGCAACAGCGTCGGCGCGGCGATGCGTGGACCGTACACGGCCGCGATCAGCGGCATATAAATGAGCGCCGAGCCGAAGCCGGAAAAGCCGCGCACCAGGCCGGCAATCGCGGCAATGGCGACGGCGGCCGCGAAGCGGTGGTCGTCGATGGCGGCGGAGAAACCCGCGAGATCGGGAAATAACGTCACAGACTGTCGGCCCCGGCTGGCGGCACTGCTTATCAGGCGCGCGGGTGGCGCGCGACCCGCATCTGGGCATTGCGGCCATTCGGTCCTAGTCGGGGGCGGGCGGCGGGGTTATCAACGGGCCATGGCCCGCCCAGCGATTCGCATTTTGGGAATCGACCCCGGCCTCCGCCGCACCGGCTGGGGCCTGATCGAGGCCGACGGCAACCGGCTGATCCACGTCGCTTGTGGTTCGCTGGAAACCAGCGAGAGGGCGGCGCTCGGCGAGCGGCTGGTGGCGATCCACGACGGTTTGATCCGGGTGATCGAGACCTATCGCCCGCATGAGGCGGCGGTCGAGCAGACCTTCGTCAACACCAACGCGGCCGCCACGCTCAAGCTCGGCCAGGCGCGCGGTATCGCCATGCTGGTGCCGGCGCGGGCAGGCCTGACGGTCGCCGAATACGCGCCCAACGTCGTGAAGAAGACAGTGGTCGGCGCCGGCCACGGCGAAAAAGCGCAAATCCGCATGATGATCGGCGTGCTGCTGCCGAAGGCCGATCCGCAATCGGAAGACGCCGCCGACGCGCTCGCCATCGCCGTCTGCCACGCGCATCATCGCACCAGCGTGCTGTTGAGGGTGGCGGCGCAATGATCGGCAAGCTCAAGGGCATCGTCGACTCTTACGGCGAGGACTACGTCGTCCTCGACGTCAATGGCGTCGGCTATCAGGTGCATTGTTCGGCGCGCACGCTGCAAGCGCTGCCGGCGCAAGGCGAGCCGGCCACGCTGGCGATCGAGACTTATGTGCGCGAGGACCAGATCAAGCTGTTCGGCTTTGCGACCGACATCGAACGCGAATGGTTCCGCCTGCTGCAGACCGTGCAGGGCGTCGGCGCCAAGGTCGCGCTCTCGGTGCTCGGCACGCTCAAAGCGTCCGAGCTCGCCTCCGCCATCGCCATGCGCGACAAGGCGAGCATCTCGCGCACGCCCGGCGTCGGCCCGAAAGTGGCCGAGCGCATCGTCACCGAGCTCAAGGATAAAGTGCCGGCTTTCGCCGATATCGATCCATCCGTCGTGCATCTGGCCGCCGCGCTCGACGAGAAGCGCGCCCCGCGGCCGGTGATGGATGCCGTCTCCGCGCTGGTCAATCTCGGCTACGGCCAGCCGCAGGCCGCCGCGGCAATCGCCGCCGCTTCACGTAGCGCAGGCGAGGGGGCTGATACCGCAACGCTCATTCGTCAGGGGCTAAAGGAGTTGGCTAAGTGAGCACGACGCCCCGCCGCCTGATCGCCGCTGAAAAACGTGACGACGACGTCGACGCCTCGCTGCGCCCGCAGCGGCTGTCCGAATTCATCGGCCAGGAGAAAGCGCGCGCCAATTTGCGCGTATTCATCGAGGCCGCGCGCGCGCGTAAAGAGGCGCTCGACCATGTGCTGTTCGTAGGCCCCCCTGGTCTCGGCAAGACCACGCTGGCGCAGATCGTGGCGCGCGAACTGGGCGTCAACTTCCGCGCCACCTCCGGCCCGGTGATTGCCAAGGCCGGCGATCTTGCGGCCTTGCTGACCAATCTCGAGCCGCGCGACGTGCTGTTCATCGACGAGATCCACCGGCTCAATCCGGCGGTCGAGGAAATCCTCTATCCGGCGATGGAGGATTTCCAACTCGACTTGATCATCGGCGAGGGTCCGGCGGCGCGCTCGGTCAAGATCGATCTTGCGCCCTTCACGCTGGTCGGCGCCACCACGCGCGCAGGTCTCCTCACCAATCCGCTGCGCGACCGCTTCGGCATTCCGGTGCGGCTGAACTTCTATTCGGAGCAAGAGCTGGAAGAAATCGTCAATCGCGGCGCGCGCGTGCTCAAGCTCGCCATGAGCGCCGACGGCGCCAATGAGATTGCGCGCCGCGCGCGCGGCACGCCGCGCATCGCCGGCCGCCTGCTGCGCCGCGTGCGCGACTTCGCCCATGTCGAGGGCGCCAAGTCGATCGACCGCAAGGTCGCCGACCGTGCGCTGGCCGAACTGGAAGTGGACGCCGCCGGCCTCGACGCCATGGACCGGCGCTACCTTGCGACTATCGCCGAGAATTACGGCGGCGGGCCGGTCGGCGTCGACACGCTTGCCGCCGCACTCTCCGAGCCGCGCGACGCCATCGAGGACATCATCGAGCCGTTCCTGATCCAGAAGGGCTTCATCCAGCGCACCCCGCGCGGCCGCCTGCTCACCTCCGCCGCCTTCAAGCATCTCGGCCTGCCCGAACCGCAACGCGACCCGAGCCAGTTCGGGTTGTTCAATCAAGACGACGAATAGCAATGTCGGGTCTCGACGGCGAAATCCGCAACGGCAAGCATCACCAGCAGGTGCGCGTCTATTACGAGGACACGGATTTTTCCGGCATCGTCTATCACGCCAGCTATCTGCGCTTCATGGAGCGCGGCCGCACCAACTATCTGCGCCTGATTGGCGCCGATCACCGCGCCCTGTTCGAAGCGGCCGAGAAAGAAGCGCCCGGCTTTTCCTTCGTGGTGCGCCACATGAGCATCGACTTCAAAAAGCCCGCCTTCATGGACGACGTGCTCGACATCGTCACCACGCCGGAGGAGGTCAAAGGCGCCTCCGTCACGCTCAATCAGAAGGTCATGCGCGGCGAGGACCTGATCGTGGAGGCGCATGTGCAGGTCGCCTTCGTCTCCGGCGGCCGCGCCAAGCCGATCCCCAAGCCGCTGCGCATTGCCATGGCGGGGGACTTGGCGGCCGACCAATCGAACGCCGGAACCGGGGCGGGTCCGGCCCGCTAACTCATTTTTAACCACAATCAGCGCTGGTTAGGCCGCCAGTGCAGCGTTCCGCGCCCTAGTTTGGCCAAGTTTCGCGGGGATTTCCTTGTCCTGCCGGTGGCGGGACGATAAGAGTTTTCGCGAAATTCGTTTTTCGGCTGAGCGCGTGCGCGGTATCACCCGGCGCGCTCCTGTGTTTCGAAGATTGCGCCGCGCCGGATTTGACCGACGGACCGGACGGCGGAAAGGACGTGCCAATGAATCCCGGCGATGTGGCACAGTCGGTGCTGCCGCTCACCTCCTCCGACCTCTCGCTGTTCACGCTGTTCTGGCACGCCCATTGGATCGTCAAGACGGTCATGGTCGGGCTTTTGATCGCCTCGATCTGGGTCTGGGCGATCGCCATCGACAAGACCGTGCTGTTTTCCCGCACCAAGCGCGCCATGGACGCATTCGAGCAGGCCTTCTGGTCCGGGCAGTCGCTTGAGGAGCTCTACCGCAACCTGTCCTCGCGCCCCTCCCATTCGATGGCGGCGCTGTTCGTGGCGGCCATGCGGGAATGGAAGCGCAGTTTCGAGGGCTCGCCGAAATCGTTCGCCGGCCTGCAAATGCGCATCGAGAAGGTCATGGAAGTGACCATCGCGCGCGAGGTCGAACGGCTGGAACGGCGGCTTCTGGTGCTGGCAACGGTCGGTTCGGCCGGCCCCTTTATCGGCCTGTTCGGCACGGTTTGGGGCATTATGACGAGCTTTCAGTCGATCGCCGCCTCGAAAAATACCTCGCTGGCGGTGGTGGCGCCGGGTATTGCGGAAGCGCTGTTTGCCACCGCCATCGGCCTGGTGGCCGCCATACCGGCGACCATTTTCTATAACAAGTTCGCGTCCGAGGTGAACAGACAGGCGCAGCGCCTGGAGGGGTTTGCCGATGAATTTGCCGCCATTTTGTCGCGGCAGATCGATGAGGCTCGGGTGAGGGAGTAATGGCGTTTCACGCCACCATGCCGGATGCGTACAAGCGGCGCGGGCGCCGCCGCGCTCCGGTCATGAGCGAAATCAACGTCACGCCGATGGTGGACGTGATGCTGGTGCTGCTCATCATCTTCATGGTGTCGGCCCCGTTGCTCACGGTCGGCGTGCCGATCGACCTGCCGCAGACGCAGGCCAAGAGTCTCGAGCAGGACAAGGAACCACTCACCATCTCGGTCAATGACAAGGGCGACATCTATCTGCAGAATTCCGAGGTCGCCCTCGACGATCTGTTGATCAAGCTGCAGGCGATTGCCGAGGCGCGCGGCGGCACCGATGCGCGCATCTATGTGCGCGGGGACAAGACCGTCAGTTACGGTGCGATGATGAAGGTCATGGGGCGACTGTCGTCGGCCGGCTTCCATCGGGTAGCATTGGTCACCGAATTCGAGCAGGGCTCGAAGCCGTGAGGATGAGGACTGCGTCAGCGATTTCAACCGGGCTCCACGCGGCGGTGCTGCTGTGGGCTGTGATTTCCTTTACCGGCGAAACCTTCAAGTCGACGCCGGCGGAATCGCTGCCGGTCGATATCATCAGCGACAAGGATTTCTCCGAGCTGACCAAGGGCATCAAGGATGCGCCCAAGCCGGTCGATAAGCCGAAGCCTCTGGTCGAGAAGAAAGACGAGCCGAAGCCCAAGGTTGAGGACTTCAAGGCCGCGATCACCGAAAAGCAGGACATCAAGCCGACGGTGCAGAAACAAGAACAGCAGGCGCAGCCCAAGCCCGATCCGATCGCCGACAAGATCGAGAAGACCGAAAAGCAGGTGACCAAGGACGAGCCGAAGCCGCTGCCGCCGACGAAGCCGCCGATGCCCAAGCAGCCGAAGTTCGACGCCGACAAGATCGCAGCGCTCCTCGATCAGCGCGCGCCGCAGCGCACGGCTATCACGGGTGAAGAGCTGAATTCCTCGCCCAGCTTCGGCACCGCGCTGGGCAACGCTTCCCAGCTTTCGCAATCGGAGCTCGACGCCCTGCGCAGCCGGCTCATGGCGCTCTGGAATCCGCCGGTCGGGATCAAGAACCCGGAAGATTATATCATCCGCGTGCGCATCCAGTTGACGCGCAACAAGACGCTAAACGGGCCGCCGATTCTGTTGAGCCACGGCAGAGATTCAATCTACGAGGCCGCGGCGGCCAGTGCGTTGCGGGCGGTGATCCGCGGGCAACCGTTCGACATGCTAAAGCCGGAGCATTACGACACCTGGAAGGACATCGAAGTGACTTTCGACCCGCGCGAAATGTTTGGCGGCTGACCCGGACTTAAACGACAAGCAATGACCGAAACGCCGCCGCTCTCCCCACACGCCTCGCGCATGAACCGCCGCCGCCTGTTGCTCGGCGCCGGCGCGGGCGTCGTTGCCGCCATGACGCCGCGCACGGCCTCCGCCGTCGTGCGGCTCGACATCACACAGGGCAACGTGCAGCCGATGCCGATCGCGATCACCGACTTCGTCGCGGGCTCGCCGACGGAAGCGGACGCCGCGCACGGCGTTTCCGACGTCATCACCGGCAATCTGCAGCGCAGCGGGCTGTTCGCGCCGATCAATCCGCAAGCGTTCATCGAGAAGATCACCTCGACCGACCGCGTGCCGCATTTCGCCGACTGGCGCACCATCAACGCGCAGGCGCTGGTCACCGGCCGCATCACGCGCCAGGGCGACGGCCGCCTGAAGGCCGAATTCCGCCTGTGGGACGTGTTCGCCGGCCAGCAGCTCGACGGCAAGCAGTATTTCACCACGCCCGACAACTGGCGGCGCATCGCCCACATCATCTCCGACGCGATCTACGAGACGCTCACCGGCGACAAGGGCTATTTCGACAGCCGCATCGTCTTCATCGACGAGACCGGGCCGAAGGACCACCGCATCAAGCGCCTCGCCATCATGGATCAGGACGGCTACGGCGTGCGCTATCTCACGCGCGGTGACGAACTGGTGCTCACCCCGCGCTTCAATCCGACGACGCAGGAAATCACCTATATGGCCTACGGCCAGGGGCAGCCGCGCGTCTATCTGCTCAACATCGAGACCGGGCAGCGCGAGGTGGTCGGCAATTTCCCGGGCATGACCTTCGCGCCAAGATTCTCGCCCGACGGCCAGCGCGTCATTATGAGTCTGCAACAAGGGCCGAATTCCAACCTGTTCGTCATGGATCTGCGCTCGAAGGCGACCACGCGGCTCACCGACACGCCGGCGATCGACACCGCGCCCTGCTACTCGCCCGACGGCAAGTACATCTGTTTCGAGAGCGACCGCGGCGGCACGCAGCAAATCTACGTGATGCCGGCGAACGGCGGCCCCGCGCAGCGCATTTCGTTCGGCGAGGGCCAGCATTCGACGCCGGTGTGGTCGCCGCGCGGCGATTACATCGCCTTCACCGGCCAGGCGCGCGGACTGTTCTCGATCGGTATTCTCAAGCCGGACGGTTCGGGCGAGCGTATTCTCACCCAGGGCTTCCACAACGAGGGTCCGACCTTCGCGCCGAACGGCCGCGTGATCATGTTCTTCCGCGATCCCGGAATTGGGCCGAACCTCTACACGATCGACGTCACCGGCCGGAACGAGCTGAAGGAACCGACCCCCAGTTTCGCCTCCGATCCGGCCTGGTCGCCACTTTTGTCGTAGGCGCCGTCCTAACAGCGCCTTATTTTCACCGCCTCTTAACCATCAGCGAAGGATTACGCCGTCGCGCGCCATTTGAGGGTCTTGCGCAAGGTTCCATCAAGGTTGACGGAACGTTCGATTAACCCGCGTCCTGCTAGACAAACCGTCAAGCTCCGGTCTGTGCGAGTAAATGGAGGCACCGGAATGTTCGATGTGAGACAAATCATGCGCGGCGTGCGCTTCGCGGCGTTGCTGGCGGCGGCGCTGGCCATCTCGGCCTGCGCCAAGAATGGGACCGACGCGCAGGGCGACGCCGCGGCGACGCCCGGCAGCCAGCAGGACTTCGTGGTCAATGTCGGCGACCGCGTGTTCTTCGAGACCGATTCGTCCGAACTCACCCCGCAGTCGCGCGCCACGCTCGACAAGCAGGCGCAGTGGCTCACCAACTATACGCAGTACAGCCAGTTCACGATCGAAGGCCATGCCGACGAGCGCGGCACGCGCGAATACAACATCGCGCTCGGCGCCCGCAGAGCGCAGGCGGTGCGCGACTATCTGATCTCGCGCGGCGTCGCCGCCAACCGCATGCAGACCATTTCCTACGGCAAGGAACGTCCGGTAGCGCTGTGCGACGACATCTCGTGCTGGTCGCAGAACCGGCGCGCCGTCACGGTGCTCAACGCGAGTTCGTAAGCATCTCGATACCTGTAAAGCGGCTCATTTCCAGCGGCGCCATTCGGCGCCGCTTCTTTTTTTGCCCCCTTGCAAATCTCCGCCAATGCCGGGAGCATGAGCGTTCGAGGGTAACTAATGACTGGGCCGCTTCCGATCAAAAATATATGGCTGGCCGCCGCGGCGCTGCTCGCGCTGGTGGCGCTCGGCGGTTGCGACAACAGCAATACCTACGTGCCGCCGCCGCCGCCGAAGGTGACAGTGGCGGCACCGGACCAACGCAACGTCACGCTCCATCTCGAAGCCACCGGCAATAGCGCGGCGATCAATAGTGCCAACCTGGTCGCGCGCGTGTCCGGCTTCGTCAATACGATCAATTACAATGACGGCGATGCGGTGAAGAAGGGCACGGTCCTGTTCACCATCGAGCCGGAGACCTACAAGCTCAAACTCGATCAGGCGAAGGCGGCCGAGGCAAGCGCGCGTGCAACGGTCACGCAGACCGATGCCGATTACGAGCGGCAAGCCACGCTCGTCAAAACCAACGCCGTCTCGAAGTCGGCTCTCGATTCCTCGCTCGCCGCCCGCGACACCGCCCGCGCCAATCTCACGCAGGCGGAAATCAGCACCAAGCTCGCCGAAATGAATTACGGCTATTCGAGCGTAACCGCGCCGTTCGACGGCATCGTCACCGCGCGCACGGTCTCCGTCGGCGAATATGTCGGCGGCACGTCGACGCCGACCGTGCTGGCGACCATCGTCCAGATCGTGCCGATCTACGTCAATTTCAGCGTCAGCGAGCAGGACGTCATCCGCATCCGCGATTACATGCGCCAGCACGGCCTGACGCCGCAGGATCTGAAAAAAGTTCCGGTCGAAGTTGGCCTGCAGACCGAGAACGGCTACCCGCACAAGGGCACGCTCGATTATGCCGCCCCGCAGATCGACACCTCCACCGGGACGCTGGCGGCCCGTGGCGTTTTCAAAAACCCCGACCGCGCATTGTTGCCCGGGAATTTCGTGCGCGTGCGCGTGCCGATCGGCGGCACGCTCGACAATGCGCTGCTGGTGCCGGAGGCCGCGCTCGGCACCCACCAAAGCGGGCGCTACCTGCTGTTGGTCGGTAAGGACGATGTGGTCGAGCAGCGCAAGGTCGAAGTCGGCCCGGCGGAGGGCACGGAGCGCGTGATCACGCAAGGTCTTGCGGCCGGCGATCGTGTCATCGTCGAGGGTCTGCTGCGCGCCGTGCCCGGCCAGAAAGTCGATCCGCACACCGCTTCAACCGCCGCCAAGTGAGGGCGCAGCCTTGCTCTCGAAATTCTTCATCGAGCGGCCGGTTCTCGCCAACGTCATCGCGATCCTGACCATCGTCATCGGCGCGGTCGCGGTCTTTGCGCTGCCGGTCGCGCAATATCCCAATGTGGTGCCGCCGACCGTGTCGGTGACCACCCGCTACCCGGGCGCCAGCGCCCGTACCGTCATCGACACCGTGGCGCTGCCGATCGAGCAGCAGGTCAACGGCGTCGAAGGCATGATCTACATGCAGTCCTATGCCTCCGACGACGGCTCCTATTCGCTGACGGTGACGTTCAAGATCGGCGTCGACCTGAATTTCGCGCAGGTGCTGGTACAGAACCGTGTGCAGGCCGCAATCGCCTCGCTGCCGCAAGCCGTGCAGGCGCAAGGCGTCGTGGTGCAGAAAAAATCGACCGCGATCCTGCAGATCGTGACGCTATCGTCGCCCGACGGACGGTTCGACAGCCTCTATCTCGCGAACTACGCCACCATCAATCTGAAAGACGATCTGTCGCGTCTGCCCGGCGTCGGCAACGTCAACGTCTTCGGCTCCGGCCAATACGCCATGCGCGTGTGGCTCGATCCCGAGAAGATGAAAGCGCGCGGGCTGGTGGTACAGGACGTCATCAACGCCCTGCAACAGCAGAATACGGAAGTGACATCGGGGCAGATCGGCGCGCCGCCGGCCCCCGCCGATGTTCCATTCCAATATACCTTGAACGTGTCCGGCCGCCTCGACGATCCGAACGAGTTTGCCAACATCATCGTCAAGACCGGCTCGAACGGCGAAATCACGCGCGTGCGCGACATCGGCGCGGTCGGGCTCGGCGCGCAAACCTACGGGCAGGTCTTCACGTTCGATCGCAAACCTGCGGCCGGCCTCGCCATCTTCCAGTCGCCTGGCGCCAACGCGCTCGACGTCGCGACCGAGGTCACGAAGCGCATGACCCAGCTGGCGCGCGCGTTTCCGCAGGGACTCGCCTATGACATCCCATTCGACACCACGGTGTTCGTGAAGGCCTCGATCGACGAGGTGTACAAGACGCTGATCGAAGCCGGCATCCTGGTGCTAATCGTCATTCTCGCGTTCTTGCAGGATTGGCGCGCCATGCTGGTGCCGGCAACCACCGTGCCGGTGACGATCGTCGGCGCCTTCGCGGCCATGGCGGCGCTCGGCTTCACCGTCAACTTCGCCACGCTGTTTGCGCTCGTGTTGGCGATCGGCATCGTGGTCGACGACGCCATCATTGTGGTGGAGGGCGCCGCGCATAACATCGACCGCGGCATGACCGGCCCGGCAGCGGCGATCGAGGCCATGCGCGTGCTGCTCGGACCCATCATCGGCATCACACTCGTGCTGCTCGCGGTGTTCCTGCCGGCGGCGTTCCTGCCGGGCTTGACCGGGCAGATGTACGCGCAATTCGCGCTGGTCATCGCCGCGACCGCGCTCATCAGCGCGATCAACGCCGTGACGCTCAAGCCCACGCAATGCGCGCTGTGGCTGCGCCCCTCGGTGCCGATGGAAAAGCGCAACGCGTTCTATCGCGGTTTCAACGGAATCTATAACAGGCTCGAGCACGCTTACGCCGCGCTGATGCGGCGGCTGGTCGGCATTGCCGGCATCGTCATGGTGGCGGCGATCGCGCTCATTGGCCTCACGCTGTTCGAGTTCTCGCGTATCCCGACCGGCTTCATCCCGGTCGAGGATCAGGGCTACATGCTGGCGACCGTGCAGTTGCCCGACGGCGCCTCGCTCGGACGCACGCAAAAGGTACTCGACCGTGTGAGCGAACTCGCCGGTCAGAATGCCGGCGTCGAAAAGGTCATCACCATCGCCGGCGTGTCGGCGCTCGACAACAATGCCTCGCTCGCCAATGCCGGCGTCGCCTACATCATCCTCAAGGACTGGGGCGTGCGCGGCAAGGCGCTGGGCCTGCTGCCGATGCTGACGGGGCTCAATCGGACGATGAGCCAGATCGAAGAGGCGACCGTGCGCGTTCTGCCGCCGCCGCCGATCCAGGGCATCGGCTTTGCCGCCGGCTTCACCTTTCAGTTGGAAATGGAGGACAACAGCCTCGACTTCGCCAAGCTTGGCGGCATCGTCAACACGATGCTGGCCAATGCCGGCTCGCAGTCGAGCCTGCAACTGGTGCTGAGTTCGTTTCGCGCCACCACGCCGCAATACGCGATCGACGTCGATCGCGTGAAAGCGCAAGCGCTCGGCGTGACCGTCGATCAGGTGTTCAATGCCTTCGCCGGCTATCTGGGCTCCGCTTACGTCAACCAGTTCATCAAGTTCGGGCGCACCTTCCAGGTCTTCGTGCAGGCCGATGCAGCCTTCCGCCTGCGCCTCGAGGATCTTCGCAATCTGACGGTGCGCAACGCCTCCGGCGGCATGATTCCGCTCGGCACTTTGGTCAAAATCACGCCGGTGTCCGGTCCCTCACTCGTCAGCCTCTATAATCTGTATCCCTCCGCCACCATCGTCGGCATACCGGCGCGCGGCACCTCAACCGGCCAGGCGATGGCGCTGATGGAACAGATTGCGGCGAAAAGTCTGCCGCCGCATGTCGGCTATGAGTGGTCGGCGATGTCCTACCAGGAGAAGCTGGTCGGCAATCAGATGTTCCTCGTCTTCGCCATGGCGCTGCTGCTGGTCTATCTCGTGCTCGCCGGCCAATACGAGAGCTGGTACCGGCCGCTGGCGGTGATCCTGGCGGTGCCGATCTCGCTGATCGGGCCGGTCGCGGCGTTGCGTGTGCTGCACGTCGACAACAATCTCTACACCCAGATCGGCATCGTGCTGCTGATCGCGCTGTCGGCGAAGAACGCCATCCTGATCGTCGAATTCGCGCGCGAGCTGCGCGGCGAAGGCAAGGAGATCGCGGAAGCCGCGGTGGAAGCCGCGCGTGCCCGCTTCCGGCCGATCCTGATGACCTCGTTCGCCTTCATTCTCGGCGTGGCGCCGCTGGTGCTGGCGACCGGCGCCGGCGCCAATGCGCGCGCCTCGATCGGCATCACCGTCTTCAGCGGCATGCTGGCCTCCACCTGCCTGGCGGTGCTGTTCGTTCCGTCCTTCTTCGTGATGGTGCAGCGGTTCGAGGAATGGCTGTCCGGCCGGAAACAGGCGCGCGCGGCCCGCGCGCCGGCCGAATAGCGAAAACTCGCGAAACCACGCGGCTTTACGCAACTGTCCGCGGAACCGGCCACATTCTGGTCGTACTCGGCTGACTATGGTAGGAACCGGCTGAAATCATCATTAACCGCCGATTTGCCACCGAATTCGCGATGACACGTATCCGTCTCTGCGCGCCGCTCATTGTCGTCAGCCTCGTTTGCGCCTCGGGCGCCGCCGTCGCGCAGGACCGTTCGGGCGGCTTCCTCGACAACCTGTTCAATCGCGGCCAGCAGCAACAGCAGCAGCCGCAGGACCAGCCGGCGCCGCAGGCGCAGCCGCCGGTCGCGCAGTCTCCGGGTGGCGGCGGCGGTGGCGACGACGCCTCGCGCATCGACCGCATCGAGAGCGCGCTGCGCCAGCTCACCGGCACCATCGAGCAATTGCAGCACGACAATCAGATGCTGCAGATGCAGCTCAAGCGCATGCAGGACGATACCGAATATCGCTTCCAGCAACTGGGCTCGCGCGGCGGCGCGGCGCCTGCTCCAATGGCGCCTCCTGGTGCGCCTCCTGGTGCGCCACCTGGCGCGCCGCCGGCGGCCGCCAATGGCCGCCGCTCGGACGTGTTCGATCCGTCGCAGAATCCCAACGCGCCGGGCGCGCCGCGCACGCTCGGCAACGCGTCGGCCGCCGCCATGCCGCCCGCGCAAAATCCTCCGATCATGAATGAGCCGCCGGTCGGCGCCCAAGTAGGTGCACAAGTAGGTGCACCTGGCGGGCGCGAGGCCGGCGCGCCGCTCGATCTGTCGACGCTCGCCGGTAATCCGCCGGACAATCAGCAAGCCGCCGCCCCCAACGGCGCGCCGCAGACCATGCCGCAAACGTCCGCGATCCCCGCGCCGCAGACCGGGCAATTGCCGCCGGTGATGACGCAGCCGCGCAACGCCAGCGCGCCCGGCGTGCAGCTCGCGACGCTGCCGCCCTCGTCCTCGCCCAAGGACGAATACGATCTCGCCTACGGCTATGTGTTGCGCAAAGACTATGCGCTGGCGGCGCAGGCCTTCACCGATTTCATGGGCAAATATCCAACCGACAAGATGCTGCCGAACGCGCAATACTGGCTCGGCGAAAGCCAATTCCAGCAGCAGCGCTATCGCGAGGCGGCGGAATCCTTCCTCGCGGTCTCGACCAAATACGAGCGTTCCGGCAAGGCGCCGGAGGCGCTGCTGCGGCTCGGCCAGTCGCTGGCGGCGCTGCATCAGAAGGAAGCGGCCTGCGCCACGCTGGCGGAAGTCGGCCGCAAATATCCAAAGGCCTCGCCCGCCGTGAAGCGCGACGTCGTGCAGGAACAGAAGCGTGGCCACTGCTGAGACCGGGGCATGATCCCGAAAAGTGGGAACCGGTTTTCGGACAAGATCATGCCCAAACAAGAAAATGCTCCCGTCTCGCAGTCGGAAGCCAAATCGCTGTTCTCCGGTCTCGAACAATTTCCGGCGCTGGTGCTCGCCGTCTCGGGCGGCCCGGACTCGACCGCGCTCCTGTGGCTTGCGGCGCGCTGGCGCAAGACGCTCAAGACAAGACCGAAGCTGATCGCGATCACCGTCGACCACGGCCTGCGCAAGGAGGCCAAACGCGAGGCGGCCGCCGTCGGCAAGCTCGCGCGCAAGCTCGGCATCGCCCACCGCATTTTGCGCTGGACCGGCAAGAAGCCCACGACCGGCCTGCAGCAGGCCGCGCGCGTGGCGCGTTACAAGCTTCTGAGCGAGCAGGCGCGCAAGGATAAGGCCGCGCACATTCTCACCGCCCACACGCTCGACGATCAGGCCGAGACCGTGCTCATCCGCATGAGCCGCGGCAGCGGCCTGCGCGGGCTCGCCGCCATGCAGCGCCTCTCGCGCCTCGATAGCAGCGAACCGCCGCTCCAGATCGTCCGCCCGCTGCTCGATGTTCCGAAGGCGCGGCTGATTGCCACGCTCAAGGCCGCGAAAATTCCCTACGCCGACGATCCCTCCAATCGGGATCCGCGTTTCGCGCGCGCGCGCCTGCGCGCGCTGATGGGCGAGCTTGCCCGCGAGGGGCTCTCCGCCCGGCGTCTCGCCGTGCTCGCGCAACGGCTGCGGCGTGCCGACCGCGCGCTCGAGGCCACGGTCGACCGTGCCGAGGCGGAATTCTCGAGCCGTCCGTCCGAAGGCGCGATCGCCCTCGACGCCGCGGGATTCGCGCGCCTGCCGGCCGAGATCGCGCTCCGCCTGCTGGGGCGGGCCGTCACCGCGGTAGGCGATGAGGGTCCGGTCGAGCTTTCCAAGCTAGAATCGCTCAATGCCGGGCTGAAACCGGCCCAAAACGCCGCGGAGTCGCGCTTCCGGCGCAGTTTGGCCGGCGCACTGGTGACGTTGTCGGGGGCGAAGATCGTCGTGGAACGGGCGCCCGCCCGCCATGGCAGAGCCTTAACCACGGACGGACGCCGGCCAGCCAAAAGCGGCAAGACGCGCTAGAATAATCGCGGATTCGGCCTTTCCCTTGCGGGGTGTGCTGCCTACATTGGGGAACAGCCGGTGGACGTGAAGTCGCCACGAATATCGGGCATATGAACGTAATGGCCGCTGCGCTGGGCGGCGGTTAAGGGCTCCCGGATGAACGCCAATCTTCGCAATTTCGCCCTCTGGGTGATCATCGTCCTCCTGTTGCTGGCGCTGTTCACGCTGTTCCAGAACCCGGGCCAACGCACGAATTCGCAGGAAATCTCGTTCTCGCAATTGCTGTCCGAGGTCGATCAGAGCCGCGTGCGCGACGTCGTGATCCAGGGGCCGGAAATCCACGGCACCTTCTCGAACGGCAGCGCCTTCCAGACCTACGCGCCGAGCGATCCGAGCTTGGTGCAGAAGCTTTACACCAAAGGCGTCTCGATCACCGCGCGGCCGCCATCGGATAACGTGCCGTGGTTCGTCTCGCTGCTGGTGTCGTGGCTGCCTTTCATCGCGCTGATCGGCGTGTGGATCTTCCTGTCGCGCCAGATGCAAGGCGCCGGCGGCAAGGCGCTCGGCTTCGGCAAGTCGCGCGCGAAGCTGCTCGCCGAGGCGCACGGCCGCGTCACCTTTGAGGACGTTGCCGGCGTCGACGAAGCCAAACAGGATTTGCAGGAGATCGTCGAATTCCTGCGCGATCCCGGAAAATTCCAGCGCCTCGGTGGCCGCATTCCGCGCGGCGTATTGCTGGTCGGCCCGCCGGGCACCGGCAAGACGCTGATCGCGCGTGCGGTGGCCGGCGAAGCCAACGTGCCGTTCTTCACCATCTCCGGCTCCGACTTCGTCGAGATGTTCGTCGGCGTTGGCGCCAGCCGCGTGCGCGACATGTTCGAGCAGGCCAAGAAGAACGCGCCCTGTATCATCTTCATCGACGAAATCGACGCGGTCGGCCGTCATCGCGGCGCCGGCCTCGGCGGCGGCAATGACGAGCGCGAACAGACGCTCAACCAGTTGCTGGTCGAGATGGACGGCTTCGAGGCGAACGAGGGGATCATCCTGATCGCCGCCACCAACCGTCCCGACGTGCTCGATCCCGCGCTGCTGCGCCCCGGCCGCTTCGACCGCCAGGTGGTCGTGCCGAACCCGGATGTGGTTGGCCGCGAGTCGATCCTGAAGGTGCACGTGCGCAAGGTGCCGCTGGCGCCCGACGTGAACCTGAAGACCATCGCGCGCGGCACACCGGGCTTCTCCGGCGCCGACCTGATGAATCTCGTCAACGAAGCGGCGCTGATGGCGGCGCGGCGCAACAAGCGCATGGTCACCCAGTCCGAGTTCGAGGATGCCAAAGACAAGGTGATGATGGGCGCCGAGCGCAGGTCGCTCGTCATGACCGACGAGGAAAAGCTGCTCACCGCCTATCACGAAGGCGGCCACGCCATCTTGGCGCTCAACGTCAAGGCCACCGACCCGGTGCACAAGGCCACCATCATCCCGCGCGGCCGCGCCCTCGGCATGGTCATGCAATTGCCGGAGCGCGACAAGCTGTCGATGAGCCGCGAACAGATGACTTCGCGCCTCGCCATCATGATGGGCGGCCGCGTCGCCGAGGAAATGGTGTTCGGCCGCGAGAAAGTGACGTCCGGCGCGGCTAGCGACATCGAGCAGGCGACCAAGCTTGCCCGCCTGATGGTCACGCGCTGGGGCCTGTCCGACAAGCTCGGCACCGTGGCCTATGGCGAGAACCAGGACGAGGTGTTCCTCGGCTACCAGGTGTCGCGCCAGCAGAACATTTCGGAAGCAACCGCGCAGACGATCGACGCCGAGGTGCGCAAGCTGGTCGAGGCCGGCTATGCCGAAGCGACACAGATCCTCACCGAGAAGCGCGCCGATCTCGAGACACTGGCGCGCGGTCTGCTCGAGTTCGAAACGCTGACCGGCGACGAAATCAAGGACCTGCTCGAGGGCAAGCGGCCGGTGCGCGAGAGCGTGATCGAACCGGCCACGCCGCGCTCGTCCGCCGTGCCGCCGGCCGGCAAGCAGCGCCCGGCGCCGCCGACCGGCGAGATCGCCCCGCAGCCGCAGGGCTAAAGCCACGATACGAATTCTGCGTCATGCCCGGCCTTGTGCCGGGCATTTCTTTACGTCGGCCCCGCGAAGGCGGGGACCCATACGCCGCGCACTATCGATAAACTGCGGAGTATGGGTCCCGGCCCTCGCTTCGCTCGGCCGGGACGACGGCGAGTGAATCATGCCCCTGCAAAACCGCGTCACCCCGTTCGGCCAACTGATCGCTGCGCCCGCGCGCGGGACGCTGATGGGCAATCGCGGCGGCAAAATCCACACCGACGACAAGAAACTGGCGCGCCGCCGCTGGGCCTCGCGCCAGTGGATCTGCTGCGTGCTCGATTTCAAAGGCCGTCAACGCGACGTCTGGGGCCGCTATTACACCGAGCTATTCTTCCTCGACGAGGTGACCGCCTTCGCCGCCGGCCACCGGCCGTGCTTCGAGTGCCGGCGCAAGGATGCCGAACGCTTTGCCATGCTGTTTTCGGGCAAGGCGAAACGCGCGAGCGCTGGCGCGATGGACAAGGCGCTGCACGCCGAGCGGCTCGATGGCAAAGACAAGCGCACGCATCGCCGCCCGCTCGATGCGCTGCCCGACGGTGCGATGATCGTCCTCGACGGTGAAGCCTTCGCGGTGCGCGGCAAGCATCTGCTGCGCTGGACACCGTCCGGTTACGTCGGCAAACGCGCCCGCCCGCGCGGCATCGACGCGGACGCGCTCACGCCGCCGTCGATGCTCACCGTGCTCGCGCGCGGCTACGCGCCGCTGTGGCATCCGAGCGCTGGCTGACGCGGCAAGGCGACGCACTGTTTTATGCGCCAGATCAAAGAAGGCGCGGGTGCCCCCGGCTAATCTGCCGGGCATGTCCATGCCCGCCGCCTTGGCCCGCCGCCGCGATTACGCCGGTCCCGCGCTGTTTTCCTACGGCTTCCGCCCGTTTTTCCTAGCGGCCGCGGTCTGGGCCGCCTTCGGCATCTTGCTGTGGCTGCCGCAATATCTCGGCATGCTCACGCTGACCAGCGCCTTTGGTCCGCTCGACTGGCACATCCATGAGATGCTCTACGGCTACGCCGCGGCCAGCATCGCCGGTTTCCTGCTCACCGCCATCCCGAACTGGACCGGGCGCTTGCCGGTGAGCGGCTGGCCGCTCGCCGGCCTCGCAGCGTTATGGCTCGCGGGCCGCGCCGCGATTTTGTTCTCAGGCGTCATCGGCGGCTTCGCCGCGGCCGTGATCGACGTCAGTTTCCTGGCGACACTCGCCGCTGTCGCCGCGCGAGAGATCGTCGCCGGCAAGAATTGGCGCAATTTGCGCGTGCTGGTCGTGCTCGGCCTGTTGATCGCGGCCAATATTGTTTTTCACGCCGAGGTGCTGCTCAAAGGCGCCGCCGATTACGGCATCCGTCTCGCCATCGCCGCGGTCATTCTGCTGATCTCGCTGATCGGCGGCCGCATCGTGCCGAGCTTCACCGGCAACTGGCTGGCGCGCAACAATCCGGGGCGCCGCCCCGCGCCGTTTTCGCGTTTCGACATGGCAGCAATTGCCGCGAGCGCGCTGGCGCTTGTCGCCTGGATCGCCGCGCCCGCGCATCACATATCCGGCGCGTTGCTGCTGATCGCGGGCTGTCTGCAAGCCGTGCGGCTGGCGCGTTGGGCCGGCGACCGCGCGCTCGCCGACCGGCTCGTGCTGGTGCTGCATATGGCTTATGCCTTCGTGCCGCTCGGCTTTCTGTTGCTCGGCGCATTCGCCTTTTTCGATGGGGTGCCGCCAAGTGCCGGCGTCCACGCCTGGACCGCGGGCGCCATCGGCCTGATGACGCTGGCTGTGATGACGCGGGCGACGCTCGGTCATACCGGCCGCCCGCTTGAGGCGGGACTTGCTACGCAGGCGATCTACGCGCTTGTTTTCGCCGGCGCGCTGTTGCGCATCGTCGCGGCGCTCACGGGCTCGATCGCGCTGGTCGACGTTGCCGGTGCCGCCTGGATCGCCGGTTTTGCTTGTTACGTTGTGTTTTACGGACCGCTGCTGGTGCTGCGCAAACCGGCCTGGGCGGAGGAGCGCCGTTAGGTCACGCCGGCTCGATCGGCGGCGTCTCCGGCCCCGCCCGCACCCTTCGTGTCCAGCCGAAGAACACGATGCCCGCCAGGATGATCAGCATCGCTGCCACCAGCGCCACGCAGGCCGGCCAGGCGCCGTAGGTCCAGGCCAGGCCGCCTAGCGCCGCGCCGAAGCTGCCGCCGACATAGAAGCTCGTCACGTACAGGCCGACCGCCGAGGAGCGCCCGACCTTGGCGGTGATCGTCACGTAGCCGGTCGACACCGCCTGACAGATCAACCCGCAGCCGGCGCTGATGGCGAGGCCGAGAACGATCAGCGGCAGCGAGGGCGCGAGCGTCAGCGCGATGCCGACCATCCACAGCGCGATCACCCGCACCATGAAGCGCCGCCGCCCGAAGCGGGTGACCGCCCAGCCGATCCAGGGCGTGAGCACCGAGCCGGTGAGATAGACGACGAAAATCGCGCCCAGCCAGCTGGCGGACAGATTGTAGGGCGCCGCGGCGAGGTGGAAGCTGACGTAGGTGAACGTGCAGATGAAATTGAACAGCACGCCGAAACCGACCGCATAGGTCGCCAGCAGTTGCCGGTTGCGGAAATGCGCGAGCATCTGCTTGCCCGACGCCAGCAACCCCTCCGAGCGTACGAATTTACGCTCGGGCGGCAGCAGGAACGCCACCGCGATCGCTCCGGCAAAAGCGATGGCCGCGAGCGCCAGGAAGCCGGAGCGCCAGCCGATCAGGTCGGCGAGAAAGCCGGTCACCAGCCGGCCGGAAAAGCCGCCGAGGCTCGAGCCGGATGAATAGATGCCGGCGGCGGTGGTCGCCTCCTGATGCGGCCACTCGTCGCCGATATAGGCGACCGTCACCGCGAAAATCGGCGGCAGCACCAGGCCCTGCACCGCGCGCCAGAAAATGATCGCCGACAGGCTGCCCGACAGCGCCACCATCACGGTCGGCACCACCAGCACGAACATGGCGGCGACGATCACGCGCTTGCGGCCGAGCACGTCGGCGACCGTGCCGGTGAACGGCGCGGTGATGGCCACGGCGAGCGTCGACACCGTGATGATGGTGGAGACCTGCGCCGCGGTCGCGCCGAATTCCTGCGTCAGCAGCGGCAGGATCGACTGCGGCGAATAGAGATTGACGAAGGCGCAATAGCCGGCGAGCCCGACGGCGAGATGGCGGGCGGAGAAGGCGCTGGGCTTCGGGTAAGCGTTCATCGCGGAGAACCGGCGCGGCAGCTATGCCTTGTTTTTGCGCGCGCCGCCACGGGGTAGGGCGGCGGACCAGTGGATCGCTCAGCGCATAGCTCTCGAACGCAATGCAGCACGTGCCCGTTGCAGCGTCTGCTCCGGCGTGCCGGAAGCATCCACCGTCGCCCAATCGAGCGCGCCGAGGTCGTATTGCTCCTGCGCGCGCGCGACTTGCGTGTCGGCATCGGAGGCGTCGCCCGTGCGCGAGCCGACGCGCGAGACGCGCGTGGCGAGCGCGGCGGTTAGAAAGAGGCCATGGAACGAGGCGGCGCCCGCCGCCTGCTTGATGGCGGCACGCTCATGCGGGTCGGCAAACACGGCGTCGGCGATGGCCGAATGGCTGGCGGCGAGCACGCGCCGCGCCTTGGCCTCGATGGCGGCGTAAACCTTGGCGGTCACTTCGTGCGCATAGGCATCTTTCGGCAGCCGCTCGCTCTCGCCCACGCCGAACAGCGCCTTGCGCTCGACGTCGCTGCGCAGCACCGCCGCGCCCGGCGCGGGCAATACGTCGGGCGCCAGCGCGCGCGCCAACAGCGATTTGCCAGTGCCCGACAATCCGCCGACCGCGATGAGTTGTGGTTTCGGCGGCGCGAGTAGCTCCAGCGCCCGCGCGAAATAATCGCGCGCGCTTTGCTCGGCCTCGGCGCGCTTGTCGCTCTGTTTGGCCCGTGCCGCGGTCACCTTGGCGCGGATCGCCGCGCGCGACGACAAAAACAGCGGCAGCGCCGCCAGCGCATCGAGGTCTTCCTCGCGCCGCGTGTCCATCAAATAACGATTGAAGACGACGTTCGCCGCAGCGCCGAGCTTGCGTTCGATCAGGTCCATCAAGAGGAAGGCGAGATCGTAGAACACATCGCCAGTCGCTATCCGCGGATCGAACTCGATGGCATCGAATAACGTCGGCGCGCCGTCGATGAGCGCGATATTGCCGAGATGCAGGTCGCCATGACAGCGCCGCACCAAGCCGTCGTGCTCGCGCCGCTCCAATAGCGGGCGCACGCGCGCGAACGCAGCGCGTGTCGCCGCCGCCAGCGCCGCAACTTGCGTTGCCGGAAACAAATCAGGGCTGCCGTGCAGCTCGGCGTCGTTCTGTTCGATGACTTCCGCCAGCTCGTCAACGAAGCCGCTTGCCACCGGCGCCGCCGCATGCGCTTTCGCCACCGCGCGTCCGAGCGCGTCCGCCAGCTTCTCGTCGATCTCGCCGCGTTCGGCCAGATGATCGAGCGTCTGTGTCTCGTCGAAGCGGCGCATCTCCACCGCCCATTCCACCGGCTCGCCCGTGCCGCCGATCTGCAAACCCTGCGGCCCGCGTGTGATCGCCACGACACCACGATAGATCGCCGGTGCGAACGGGCGGTCGGCTTCGATCTCGGCCGCGCAGGCCGCCTTGCGCTTGGCCAGCGTGGAGAAATCCAGGAACGGAAATTTCACCGCGCGCTTGATCTTGAGCGCGCGCTCCCCGGCCAAGAAGACCGAGGCCGCGTGCGTGTCGATGCGCGTGACTTTCGCCCCGCCATGGGTGGCGGGGCTGCCGAGAAACTCCATGACCGCTTGTTGCGAGTCCTCAGCCGAATGTTCGATCATGGCTGCCCTATGCTGCCAAAAACCTATAACCAGCCGCAGTTTAGACGCTGATCCAGATCAATACGCGGTTTCGCCGGGACGGCATAAATAGGCGTCATTCGACGACAGGAGAATTTAAAGTGACCACGCTGCCGCACACCTTCAAGCGCATCCGCCTCAATCTCGCCCGCTCCAAGGAGTTCCCGCAGGGCTCCGACAAGCGCGGCTATGAGTTCGTCGCCCCGCTCGACGACAAGGGCCATATCGACGTCGAGCAGTGGAAGACGCAGAAGGAGCATTGTCGCGTGCGCCGCTTCTGGGAAGGTCAGGATGACGAGGTCGGCCAACTCGAGCACCGCCCGGGCGGGCCGGAGCACGCGCGCTGGGTGTTCGACTACAATCCCAAGCGCGCCGACGACGACGAGAGCGGCTACCGCTTCGGCGCCCACGCCTTCAAGCAGGGCGAATACGTCACCATCCGCAATGTCGACGGCGAGACCCACACTTTCCAGGTCGCCTCGGTGCAGGCCGCGACGTGATGGTTTCGTAATCTTGCGAACTTAACGCGTCATCGAAAGTTAGTTCGACGGGGGCGGGCGCGGAGGCATGCGCATGCGCGCGTTGACCGTTGAGCCAGGCCGGCCAAATTCCATCCGTCTCGACGAGGTGCCGCCGCCGCCGCAGAGCGACGGCGACGTGCTGGTGCGCGCGCTGGCGCTCGGCATCTGCGGCACCGATCGCGAGATCATTGCCGGCGACTATGGCTGGGCGCCGGCGGGCGCCCAGCGGCTGATCATCGGCCATGAATCGCTCGGCCACGTCGAGGATGCGCCGCGAGGCTGCGGCTTCGAGCGCGGCGATCTCGTCGTCGGCATCGTGCGCCGCCCCGATCCGGTGCCTTGCGCCGCCTGCGCGGTCGGCGAATGGGACATGTGCCGCAACGGCAAATACACCGAGCGCGGCATCAAGCAGCGCAACGGCTACGGCTCCGAGCGCTTCCGCGTCGAGCCGGATTTCCTGATCAAGCTCGATCCCGCGCTCGGCCCGCTCGGCGTGCTGCTTGAGCCGACCAGCGTGGTGGCGAAAGCCTGGGAGCACGTCGAGCGCATCGGCGCGCGCAGCGCGGCGTGGAAGCCGCGCGTCGCGCTCATCACCGGGGCCGGGCCGGTCGGCCTGCTCGCCGCCTTGCTCGGCAAGCAGCGCGGCTTCGAGCTGCACATTCTCGATCGCAACGACACAGGTCTCAAGCCGCAACTCGCGCGCGATCTGGGCGCCACCTATCACACCGGCGATCTCGGCAAGCTTGCGCCCGATATCGTCATCGAATGCACCGGCGCCGGCGCGGTCGTGCTCGACGCCATGAGCCGCACTGCTCCCGACGGTATCGTCTGCCTTGCGGGCGTTTCTTCCGGCGGCCACAAGCTCAACTTCGACGTCGGCGCGCTCAACCGCGACATGGTGCTGGAAAACGACGTGGTGTTTGGCTCGGTCAATGCCAACCGCAGGCATTACCAGGATGCCGCCGATGCGCTCGCTAAAGCGGATAAGACTTGGTTGGCCCGTCTGATCACCCGGCGTGTGCCGCTGACGCGCTGGCAGGAGGCTTTCGAGCAGCGCGACGGCGACGTCAAAACCGTGGTGGATTTCACTTAGCCCATGCCAGCCCGCATCGAAGATTACGCCCTGATCGGCGACCTCGGCACCGCCGCGCTGGTTAGCCGCGACGGCTCGATCGACTGGATGTGCTGGCCGCATTTCGATTCGGAGGCCTGCTTCGCCGCGCTGCTCGGCGAACCCAAGCACGGCCGCGCGCGCATCGCGCCCAAGCATCCGCAGCCGCGCGTCACCCGCCGCTACCGGCCGAACACGCTCATCCTTGAGACCCGCTTCGAGACGCCGGAGGGCGCCGCCACGCTCATCGATTTCATGCCGCCGCGCGAAAACCACGATTCCCATCTCGTGCGCATCGTGGTGGGCGAACGCAGCTGCGTCGCATTCCGGAGCGAGCTGGTCTTGCGCTTCGGCTATGGCGCCAACGTGCCCTGGGTGACGCGCCTTGCGGACGGCACGCGCCGCGCCATCGCCGGCCCCGACATGGTGACCATGCGCACGCCGGTCGGCATCCGCGGCGACAATCTCACCACCGTCGCGGATTTCACCGTGCAGGCCGGACAACGCATCCCGTTCGTCTTGTCCTATGCGCCGTCGCACGAGGAACCGCCGGCTCTGGTCGACGCCGAGGAAAAGCTCAAGGCGACCGAAAAATTCTGGATCGACTGGGCCGGCAAGAACCAGATCGCCTGTCCGTGGGACGAGGCGGTGTGCCGCTCACTCATCACCTTGAAGGCGCTCACCTACGCGCCGACCGGCGGCCTCTGCGCCGCGCCCACGACATCTTTGCCGGAGGCGATCGGCGGCCCGCGCAACTGGGACTACCGTTTCTGCTGGCTGCGTGACGCCACGCTGACGCTGCTCGCGCTGATGAACGCCGGCTATTACGATGAAGCGCAGCGCTGGCGCGACTGGCTGCTGCGCGCGGTCGCCGGCAGCCCGTCGCAGATCCAGATCATGTACGGCCTGCACGGTGAGCGGCGGCTGACCGAATGGCAGGTGCCATGGCTGCCCGGCTACGAGAATTCCGCGCCGGTGCGCATCGGCAACGCCGCGCACAACCAGCGTCAGCTCGACATTTTCGGCGAGGTGATGGACGCGCTTTATCAGGCGCGCAAGGGCGGCCTTGCCGGCCACGAAACGGGTTGGGACCTCGAGCACGCGCTGCTCGCGCATCTCGAAAAAATCTGGCCGGAGCGCGACAACGGCATCTGGGAGACGCGCGGCGGCCGCGAACATTTCACCTTCTCCAAGGTGATGGCCTGGGTCGCCTTCGACCGCGCCATCAAGAGCGCGGAGAGTTTCCAGCTGCCGGGCCCCCTCGATCATTGGCGCAAAGTGCGCGACCAAATCCACAACGATGTTTGCGAGCGTGGCTTTGACAGCGACCTCGTGAGCTTCGTGCGCGCCTATGGCTCCAAGGAGGTTGACGCCAGTCTGCTGTTGCTGCCCGCGGTCGGCTTCCTGCCGCCGCAGGATCCGCGCATCCGCGCCACCGTCGAGGCGATCGAGCGTGAGCTTCTGGTCGACGGGCTGGTGCGCCGTTACGATACCACGAAATCCGAAGACGGGCTGCCGGCCGGCGAGGGCGTGTTCCTCGCCTGTAGTTTCTGGCTGGTCGACGCCTACCTGATGCTCGGCCGCCGCGACGACGCCGTGCGCCTGTTCGAGCGCCTGCTCACGTTGCGCAACGACCTCGGGCTGCTCTCCGAGGAATACGAGCCGCGCTCGGGCCGCCTGGTCGGCAACTTTCCGCAGGCCTTTTCGCATCTTGCGCTGGTCAATTCCGCCAGCAATCTCGCGCATTACAAGAAGCCGGCCGAGCAGCGCTCGCAGCGTCCGGTCGAGGACGCGCCGGTGCCGCATAGCGAAGTGAGCAAGGTCTATTGACCCCGGCGCGGCCGGTCGGGGAGAGTGCGCGCCTCGCCGCGTTTCAAGCGGCCACGCAAGGGAGGAGCGAACGTGCTCATCGACCATCGGACTTATACCGTGCGGCCCGGCACCGGGCCGGCCCAGCTCGAGCTCTACGCCAAATTCGGCTATCCGATTCAACTGCGCTACATGGGCGAGCCGCTGTTCTATCTGGCGGCGGAATCGGGTGAGCTCAACACGCTGGTGCACGGCTGGGTCTATGAGAGCGCCGCCGACCGCGAGCAGAAGCGCGCCCGCATGCAGCAGGACCCGGAGTGGAAGAAATATCTCGCCGAGAACGCCAAGGCCGGCAACATCGTCGGCCAGCGCACCTCATTGATGGTGCCGGTGTCGTTCGCGCCGAAAATTCCGATGCCCAAGATTCACACCTAATTTTCCCGTCATGGCCGGGCTCGTCCCGGCCATCCACGCCTTTTTTGTTGCAAAGACGTGGATGCCCGGCACAAGGCCGGGCATGACGAACGAGGAGAGATTTGCCATGCGCAGCAATGACGGCACGCGGACCGGCGGTGAAATCCTGGTCGACCAATTGGCGATCCACGGGGTGCGCCACGTGTTCTGCGTGCCGGGCGAAAGCTATCTGGCTGCGCTCGACGCCTTCGTCGACCGCGACGTCAAGCTCACGGTCTGCCGCCACGAGAGCGCGGCGGCGATCGCGGCGGAAGCGATCGGCAAGGCGACCGGCAAACCCGGCGTCTGCTTCGTCACGCGCGGGCCGGGCGCCACCAATGCCTCGGCCGGCATCCACATCGCGCGCCAGGATTCGACGCCGCTGATCGTGTTCGTCGGCCAGGTCGCGCGCAATATGCGCGAGCGCGATGCGTTCCAGGAGCTCGACTACCGCGCGGTGTTCGGCTCGATCTGCAAGTTCGCCACCGAGATCGACGATCCCGCGCGCATCCCTGAGGTCGTGTCCTACGCCTTCCACATCGCCTGCCAGGGCCGCCCCGGGCCGGTGGTGATCGCCCTGCCGGAGGACATGCTGACCGAGCGCGTCGTGGTGCCCGATGCCAAGGCCTTCGAGCCGGCGGAAACCTGCCCGGGCCTCACCGACATGAGCCGGCTGCAGAAGATGCTGTGGGCGGCGAAGAAGCCCATCGCTCTCGCAGGCGGCAGCCGCTGGTCGCAGGCCGCGTTCGATGCGCTCGCGCGCTTTGCCGACCGCTTCGCATTGCCCGTCGCCACCACCTTCCGCCGCGGCCATTTGTTCGACGCGCTGCATCCGTGCTTTGCCGGCGATCTCGGCATCGGCGTCAATCCCAAGCTGCTGGTGCGCATCAAGGCCGCCGACCTCGTGCTGCTGATCGGTGGACGCCTCGGCGAATTGCCGTCGCAGAGCTACACGCTGTTCGATATCCCGGAGCCGCAGATGAAACTGGTGCACGTGCATCCGGGCGCCGACGAACTCGGTCACGTCTACAATCCCGCGCTCGCCATCAACGCTTCGCCCACCGCCTTCTGCTCGGCGCTCGAGGGCCTACAGCCGCCGAACGACATCCCCTGGCGCGGCGAGAGCGACACCGCGCACGCCGACTATCTCGCCTGGTCGGACAAGGCGACGCCGCAGCCAGGCGGCGTCAATCTCGGCGAGATCATGGTCTGGCTGCGCGACAACCTGCCGGACGACGCCATCGTGACGCAAGGAGCGGGCAACTTCTCCGGCTGGGTCCACCGCTTCTACCGCGTGCGCCACTATGGTGGCCTCGTCGGCGCCACCTCCGGCTCCATGGGCTATGGCCTGCCGGCCGCGCTCGGCCTGCAGACGCTTTATCCGAAACGCACCATCGTCTGCGTCGCCGGCGACGGCGACTTCCTGATGACCGGGCAGGATTTCATGACCGCCGTGCAATACGAGCTGCCCTTCATCACGCTCATCTGCGACAACGGCCTCTACGGCACCATCCGCATGCACCAGGAGCGCGAATATCCCGGCCGCGTCATCGCCACGGCGCTGCACAATCCGGATTTCGTCGACTACGCCAAGGCCTTCGGCGGCTTCGGCGTGCGCGTTGAGAAAACTGCCGACTTCCCGGCCGCCTTCGCGGCCGCGCGCAAATCCGGCAAGCCCGCGATCGTGCATTTGAAAATCGACCCCGAGGCGCTCACGCCGGGCATGTCGCTCTCTGCCATTCGGGAAAAATCGCTCGCCGGCAAACGCTGAGACTCTTGCCACATCGCGATGAATCAGAATTCATTGCATCGCGATGCCCTATCGCCGCACCGAGAATGTCGTCCGGCGGCTCGCCGCGCGCGAGCAGGCGATCCTCGATGCCGCGACCGCGCTTGCCGCCGAAGGCGGCATGAACGCGGTGCAGGTCGCCGCCGTCGCCGCGCGCGCCAATATCGCGGCCGGCACGGTCTACCGCTATTTCCCGTCCAAGACCGATCTGGTCGCAGCCCTGATTGCCGCGCTCGCCGACCGCGAACTCGCCGCCATGCGCGCGGCCGGTGACGCCGCACCCGGTCCGTTGTCGGCGCTCGCCGCTGGAATCGCGACCTTCGCCGCGCGCGCTCTCTATGCGCGCCGGCTCATCTGGGCGGCGACGGGCGAGCCGGTCGAGCCTGAGCTCGAGGCGCTGCGCCGCGCCTTCCGCCAGTCGCTCGCTGCCGAGCTTGCGGCGCGCATCGAGGCCGCGGCCAACGCACGCCATCTGCCGGAGCTCGATGCCAATATCGCGGCGCCGGCCATCGTCGGCGCGCTGCTGGAAGGGCTGCTCGGCCCGCTGGCGCCGCAAAGCGGTGACGCCGCGTCCCAACGCGAAGCGGTGCAGACCGCGACGCTGCTTGCGCTGCGCACGCTCGGCGTGATCGACGCGCGCGCCCGCGGGCTGGTGGCGCAATGCGTGCTGCCGGCGCGGCAGGCGTCCTAGAGCACTTCCGCCGGCACCTCGTTGAGCGGCAGCGTCACGTGTTTGACGCCGCGCTCCTCGTCGTCGGCGATGTGGAAGCCGAGCTCGCCGCACATTTTCAGCATGGTGGTGTTTTCCGCCAGCACCTGGCCCTGCACGGTCTTGAGGCCGCGCTCTTTGGCGTAGGCGATCAGGTGCTTCATCATCAGCCAGCCGAGGCCGTGGCCCTTCAGCCGCGAGCGCAGCAAAATCGCGAATTCGCCGTTCACGTCGTCATTGTCGTCGTGCAGCCGCACCACGCCGAGCAGCTTGCCGGTCGCCTCCTCGATGGCGACGAAGGCCATGGCGTGCGCGGGATCGTAATGGATGAGCTTGTCGATCAGTTCGGGGCTCATTTCGCGCATGGCCGCGAAGAAGCGCAGCCGCAGATCGTCGTGCGTCACCGCGGCCAGGAAATCGGGATAAAGCGCCGCGTCCTCGGGCTTGAGCGGCCGGAAGAAAACCGGTGCGCCGTCCAACAGCTTGACGTGACGTTCGAGCATCGAACGCTTTTACTGGATTCCGGCTGGCGCGGGAATGAGCGGTTGCGAACGCTTAGTGCGACATCAGCACCGGCACCGTCATCGAACTCGAGCAAGCTGCGGGTGACGCCGCCAAGCACGAATTCGCGCAGGCGAGAATGGCCGTAGCCGCCCATCACGATCAAATCGGCGGAAAAGTCGGCGGCGTGCGACAGGATGGCGGATTGCACGTCGATGTCCGGCGCGGTGATGCGTTTCACCGTTGTCTTGATGCCGTGCCGCGCGAGATGCTGGCCGAGATCGGCGCCGGGGGCTTCATCGCTCTTCGGCGGCTTGTTGCCGACCACGACGACCTCCACCTGCTTGGCCTTCTCCAGGAATGGCATGGCGTCGCCGATGGCGCGGGTGGCGGCGCGGCTGCCGTCCCAGGCGACCAGCACGCGGTTGAGTGCAAGCCCGGCCTTCTGGATGAACGGAACGAAGACCACCGGCCGGCCGCCCTCGAACAGCACGCCTTCGTCGACCACTTCCTCCGGCATCGGCTTGTCCTGCTTGGCCTGGCCGACCACGATCAGGTCGAAGCGGCGGCCCATGTGCGCGAGCTGGTCGGAGGCGCCGGCAATGCTGGCGCTCACGGTGCGGGTCTCGTAGGAAATGCCTTCGCGCTTGGCCAACTGCTCGAAGCGGGCAATGGCGTCGCGTGCATTCTTGTTGGATTCCGCGCGCTGCGATTCGATGAATTCCGGCGGAATGCCGCCCATCACCGAGCCGGGGATAATCGGCTCATAGGCGAAAGCGACGCCGAGCAGGTGCGCCTCGAATTCTTCCGCGATCGAGACGGCGAAACTGCCGGCCGGGTCGCGCTCGCCCAGTCCGAGATTGACGATAATGTCCTTGATCATGGCGGTGGTTCTCCTGACCGAGCGGGTCGCCCGACGGTGAATTTATGGGAGACCGCGGCGCTTCCGGCCTTGACCAAGGTCAAATGCGCGCGGGCCGCCCGTTCCTCCTCAATCCGCTACTTCTTGTTGCCGTCCGGGCCGAATTGCTTGAGATAGGCCCAGAGATTGTCGGCTTTTTTCTCGTCCTTGATGCCGGGGAAGATCATCTTGGTGCCCGGCACCTTGGCGCGCGGGTCCTTGATGTACTCCTTGAAATTCGCCTCGTCCCAGACGATGCCGGAATTCTTGTTGGCGGCCGAATAGCTGTAGTCCGGCGCGCTGCCGGAATGGCGCCCCTCGATGCCGTTGAGTTCGGGACCCACTTTGTTCTTGGCCCCGGGGCCGATCGAATGGCAGGGCAGGCACTGCTTGAACACCTGCTCGCCCATGGCCGCGTCGCCGGCGGCCCGCGCCGATTGCGTTGCCGCGAGCGCCGCGAGCAGCGCAATTGCCAGTGTGGTTTTCATGGATTTTTCTCCCATGCGACGTTTGTCACCCATCGCCCCCGGCTAGGGTTTCAAACTGTTTTGCCAGCCCTATGTGTCAGCCGTCAAATGGCTGATATCGTGGGGTGAGAAAAGGAACGTTTGATGACATTGCGGATGCCGGAGGCGGATGGCGCGGTTCTGGCGCGGCGCGAGAAAATCGTCGCGGCCTTGCGCCATATCGTGCCGGGCGAGGGCGTTATCGCCGGCGAACGCGAGATGCGCCCGTTCGAAACCGACGGGCTCACCGCCTATCACCAGCTCCCCATGGTGGTGGTGCTGCCGGAGACGACCGAGCAGGTCGCGGCGGTGCTGCGCTATTGCCACGACGAGGGCATCAAGGTGGTGCCGCGCGGCGCCGGCACCTCGCTTTCGGGCGGCGCGCTGCCATTGGCCGACGGCGTGCTGCTCGGCATGGCCAAGTTCAACCGCATCCGTGAGATCGATTTCGCCGACCGCTTGGCCGTGGTCGAGCCCGGCGTCACCAATCTCGCCATCTCCAACGCGGTCGCGGCGCAGGGCTTCTATTACGCGCCCGATCCCTCCTCGCAGATCGCCTGCACCATCGGCGGCAACATCGCGGAGAATTCCGGCGGCGTGCATTGCCTGAAATACGGCATGACCGCCAACAACGTGCTCGGCTGCGAGATCGTGCTGATCACCGGCGAGGTGCTGCGCATCGGTGGCAAGCATCTCGATGCCGCCGGCTACGACCTGCTCGGCATCATCACCGGCTCGGAGGGTCTGCTCGGCGTCGTCACCGAAGTCACCGTGCGCCTGCTGCGCAAGCCGGAGACGGCGCGCGCGCTGCTCATCGGTTTCCCGTCGTCGGAGGATGGCGGCGAATGCGTCTCGCGCATCATCGGCTCCGGCATCATTCCCGGCGGCATGGAGATGATGGACGGTCCCGCCATCCGCGCTACCGAGGATTTCGTGCACGCCGGCTACCCGCTCGATTGCGAGGCGCTGCTAATCGTCGAGCTCGACGGCCCGCAGGCCGAGGTCGACCACCTGATCGAGCGCGTCGAGAAAATCGCACACGAGTGCCGCGCCAAATCCTGCAAGGCCTCGACCTCGGAGCAGGAGCGGCTGCTGTTCTGGGCCGGCCGCAAGGCGGCGTTCCCGGCGGTCGGCCGCATCTCGCCCGACTATTACTGCATGGATGGCACCATCCCGCGCGCCAAGCTGCCGCTGGTGCTGTCACGCATGAAGGACATGTCGGCGAAATACGGCCTGCGGGTCGCCAACGTGTTCCACGCCGGCGATGGCAACCTGCATCCGCTGGTGCTCTACGATTCCAACAAGGAAGGCGAGCTCGACCGCGCCGAGCAGTTCGGCTCCGAGATTCTGAAGTTATGCGTCGAGGTCGGCGGCGTGCTGACCGGCGAGCACGGCGTCGGCGTCGAGAAGCGCGATTTGATGCCGGTGATGTTCTCCGAGCTCGATCTCGATCAGCAGCAACGCCTCAAATGCGCCTTCGATGAGAAGGGCCTGCTCAATCCCGGCAAGGTCTTTCCGAAATTGCACCGCTGCGCCGAGCTCGGCCGCATGCACATCTCCGGCGGCAAGCTGCCGTTCCCCGACATTCCGCGATTCTGAAAGTTGTTTGCGCGTGAGTGACACCCTCAAACCCCGCGACGGCAAAGAGGCCGAGGAGGCCGTACGCTGGGCCTTGTCCAACGACAAGGCGCTCGAAGTGGTAGGGCAGGGCTCAAAACGCGCCATCGGCCGCCCCAGCCAGACCGACCTCACGCTCGACCTCTCGGGCCTCACCGGCATCACGCTGTACGAGCCGGCCGAGCTCGTGCTCTCCGCGCGCGCCGGCACGTCGCTCGCCGAGATCGAGGCGGAGCTGGAGATGAACGACCAGCAACTCGGCTTCGAGCCCATCGACTACGGCCCGCTGTTCGGCGGCGAAGCGGGGCAGGGCACCCTCGGCGGCGTCATTGCCGCCAATCTCTCCGGCCCGCGCCGCATCAAGGCGGGCGCCGCGCGCGACCACTTCCTCGGCGTTACCGCGGTCACCGGCCGCGGCGACACCATCAAGTCGGGCGGCCGCGTGGTGAAGAACGTCACCGGCTACGACCTGTGCAAATTGTTCGCCGGCTCCTGGGGCACGCTTGCCGCCATGACCGACGTCACGATCAAGGTGCTGCCCAGGCCTGAAACGGAAGCGACCGTGCTGGTGCAAGGCCTCGACGACGCGCGCGCCTGCGCGGCCATGGCCGCCGCCATGGGCTCGCCCTACGACGTCTCCGGCGCGGCGCATCTGCCCGACCACGTCGCCTCCTGGTTCGACGGCCTGCCGAAAGCGGAAGCCTCGACGGTGCTGCGGTTGGAGGGCTTTGCCCCTTCGGTCGCGCATCGCAAGGAGACGCTAGCCGCGCTGATGAAGCCGTTCGGCCCCGTCGAGATTCTCGAGCCGGAGAATTCACGCGCGCTCTGGCGCAGCATCCGCACCCTCAAACCTTTCGCTACGGCACGCGAGCGCCCGCTCTGGCGCATCTCGGTCACGCCCGCGCGCGGCCATGAGCTTGCCGCCGCCATCACGCCGGCGGCTCAGATGTTCTACGACTGGGCCGGCGGTCTCATCTGGGTCGCGATGCCGCTTCCCGACGAGCCGGACGCGGCCGCCGTGCGCGGCGCGGTGGCGGCGATCGGCGGCCACGCCACGCTCATCCGCGCCCCCGCCTCGGTGCGCGCGTCGCTTGACGTGTTCGCGCCCGAAGCCCCCGGCATCGCCGCGCTCAACAAACGCGTGAAGGACAGCTTCGATCCCAAAGGCGTGCTCAATCCCGGCCGCATGTGGGCGGGGGTGTAGATAAGTGCAGGTCGTTCTTGTCGCAGCCATCATATTGCTTCTCGTCGCGCTTGTGCGGGAGCATCGATTGCGACGAAAAGCGGAGTCCAAACTGCATGATGTATATAAAATGTTGGCCTACGAAAACGAAGAGAAAAATGATTTTGATGGCGATCAATATCGAGCCGAATGGAATTCGGACCCTCCGCTTTCGGCGCAGCCGCTTCGAGATTATGTGGCCAGGAGGAATCCCGAGGGTCCTGTCTTCGCAATCCGATACCAATCCCTAACGAATGCAACTACTGAAAGGATTGTGATGCCAGCTATTATTGATGCGGAAGATGGTGAAGGCACATTTCAAGCCTATTGTTATTTGAGGGATGATCTTCGCACATTTAACTTGAAACGAGTGATCGATTATTTCGATCCGGAAACAGGAGAGGTCTTTGCGAGTTTTAATGACGCGCTTAGCAAAGGCGAAATGATTTCAAAGCGGTGGAAGCTGGAGCGACAGCAGCGCCGGAAGGCAGGAGAAAAGCCGGGCGTTTATCGGGGTTAGCGCCGGCACGGTGACATTTATATGCAAACTAACTTCACCCTCGCACAGCTCGCCGATCCGCAGATCAAGGAATCGGAAAAGATCCTGCGCGCCTGCGTGCATTGCGGCTTCTGCACCGCCACCTGCCCGACTTACGTGCTGCTCGGCGACGAGCTCGATAGCCCGCGCGGGCGCATCTACCTCATCAAGGAGATGCTAGAACAGAACCGCCCGGCCACCCGCGACGTGGTCAAACACATCGACCGCTGTCTGTCGTGCTTGGCTTGCATGACCACATGCCCGTCCGGCGTGAACTACATGCATCTCGTCGACCATGGCCGCGAGCACATCGAGAAGACCTATAAGCGCCCGGTCTTCGACCGTCTGCTGCGCGCCGTGCTCGCGCGCGTGCTCACCGATGCAAGCCTGTTCCGATTGGCGGTGGTCGGCGGCATCGTGGCGCGGCCCTTTGCGCCGATTTTGCGCGCGCTCGGCATGAAGCGGCTCGCCGCCATGGTCGCGCTGACCCCGCACCGGAAACCTGCGCCGCCGACCGAGCGCACCGGCAAGGTCCACGCGGCGCAAGGCCGCCGCCGCGGCCGCGTTGCATTGCTCTCCGGCTGCATCAATCCGGTGCTGTCGCCGTCGACCGACGAGGCCGCCATTCGCGTGCTCACCCGCCACGGTATCGAGGTGGTGGTGGCGGAGGGCGAGGGCTGCTGCGGCTCGCTGGTGCATCACATGGGGCGCGAGGACGAGGCGCTCGCCTTCGCGCGGAACGACATCGACGTCTGGACGCGCGAGATCGAAGGCACCGGTCTCGACGCCATCGTTACTACAGTCTCTGGCTGTGGAACGACGCTGAAGGACTACGGCTTCATGCTGCGCACCGATCCGGCCTACGCCGCCAAAGCGGCCAAGGTCTCGCGGCTGGCGAAAGACGTCAGCGAATATCTCGCCACGCTCGAGCTCAAGCCCGCGAAGCCGGCCGGCCTCCTTGTCGCCTACCACGCCGCTTGCTCGCTGCAGCATGGACAGAATGTGACAGTCACGCCGAAAGAATTACTGGGCAAATGCGGTTTCGTGGTCAAAGATGTGCCGGAAGGTCATTTGTGCTGCGGCTCCGCCGGCACCTACAACATTTTGCAGCCGGCGCTGGCGGAGCGTTTACGCGATCGCAAGGTCGCCAACATCGAACGGCTCGCGCCGGATGTGATCGCGGCCGGCAATATCGGCTGCCTGACGCAGATCGCGTCCGGCACCGCCATTCCGGTCGTGCACACCGTCGAGCTGATCGACTGGGCGACCGGTGGGCCGCTGCCGGAGCCGCTCGCCAAGCTGGTCGGCGTCGAGGCAGCGCTGGCGGCGGCGACAGGCTAAGGGAGGCCGCGAGCCGTGGCGCGGCGCATTATGTGACGAAGTGCAATTGAACCGATCGGGAGGATCGATCATGGCGAAGAAGCGGAAGAAGGCGAAGAAATCGAAGGCGAAACGCGCGGCCCCGGCGCGCAAGAAGAAGGGGATGAAGAAAGCCAGAAAAGTGATGAAAAAGAAGTCGGCGGCGAAAAAGAAACGCGCGGCGCCGAAAGCGGCCCCGAGCAAGATGACGCCGGCGCCCGCGCCGGTGCCGCCGCCGGCAGAACCGTCACCGACATCGTCGCCCTTCGGCGGCACATTCGGTGGCCTGTTCGGCAGCAAGCCGGGCGAGGGACAGTAGAACCTCGACAACGGACTTTCGAAAACCCCGCCGCTTGTCGGCGGGGTTTTTGTTCGCGAAGGGGCGCGGTAATTAGGGCTTAAGGCGCAATGTTGCCGCTGGTTCAGATCGGCGCGGCCTCAGTCGATCAGTCGCAGTATTGGCTTCGGCAAGTTCAATCGACAATCGACCAGCAGCTTCGCCATTCATTCCGATCATACGAAGAAAAAAAACGTGCCAAAGCTTCGTTCTGCCAAAACGAGATAAGTTGTAGGCCGAGTTGACGAAATTCTTTTGCCGAGTTCGGCTCGCGATTGCACAATCGCAACCGTTTGCGCAAAAAGCAGGGACTCGTTTCCATGCGGCTCGGAAATGTTGCGCGCATATTGGTTCATCGCCTGTGCGACCTCGCCGCGCAAATCCCAGAACTTTCTAATCGGTGTTCCGGCAAAGGCGAATAATAACCACGTAAGGGCGCCGATCAGCGCGCTGACAATTGCTCCCCCGGTGTTGGCGATCAGCGTCATGAGCGGGAGAAGGCTATCACCATACAATTAGGAATATCATCCATAGGTTTGCCACAATCTAGGACTCAATTCCAAATCGCCTTGCTCGGCTGAGGGCGTCGTCGCGAGACGTTTCGATGATGGAGCAAGTGGGATGTGGATGGTGGCGGAGAACAGCCACCGGCGCATTCCGGGCCGGACCGAAAGGTCAGGCCGCGCGGCGCCCGCGGGCGGGTTCGTACCCCGCACTCGGGAGGCCCCGGGACCCGACCGGGCGGCATTACGACCGGTCTGCAGGGAGCCTGCTGGACTGGGACTGGCGAGAGCTTCGTCCCAGGAAGCGCGGACCCGGGGACAGAAATCGTCGCGATGGAGCGCCGCGGGGCGCGCGCGTCGAAAGACGCGCCCGCGCTTCGCAAAGCGCGGACTAAAGATCGGACGCCAAGCGGCGCTCCGTCACCCTCGCAATTTGCGGGGGAAGAAGAGGGGAATACGGCCTCTCCGGGCCGCAAAGAATAGGGGCGATGGCGCACGCCCGTACGCAACGCTCCCCACCGATTGCATCGCGTTAGCGAGCCGCCTAGCATATGCGCGACAAAGCTCGGAACTTTCACAACATTTCAAGTCCAAGGAGTGATTGGTCATGCCGGCGTACAAAATTCTGCTGATGGGCGCGTCCTACGGATCGCTGCTCGCTTCCAAATTGCTGTTCGGCGGCCATTCGATCCATCTCGTCTGCCTGCCGGCGGAAGCCGACCTCATCAACGCCGAGGGCTTCAAGGTCAAATTGCCGGTGCGCGGCCGCAAAGATCCGGTGCTGCTCGAATTGCGCAAGCTGCCAGGCAAGGTGACCGCGGGCGGCGCGGCCGGCGTCAATCCGAAGGACTACGATCTCGTCGGCCTCTGTATGCAGGAGCCGCAATACCGTTCGCCCGGCGTGCGCGAATTGCTCGACGCGGTCGGCAAGTCGCGCGTGCCCTGCATGTCGATCATGAACATGCCGCCGCTGCCTTACATTAAGCGCATCCCCGGCCTCGATTATAAGGCGCTGGAGGCGGCCTACACCGACCCGCGCGTTTGGGACAACGTCGATCCCAAGAAGATCACGCTCAACAGCCCCGACCCGCAGGCGATCCGCCCGCCCGACGGCAAGGCGAACGAACTACTCGTCACGCTACCGACCAACTTCAAGTGCGCGAAGTTCGACGACGACAAGGATACGCAGATCATCCGCAATCTCGAGAAGGACGTCGACGCCGCGCGCTTCGACGCGCCGGAAGGCAAGATCGAATTGCCGGTGAAGCTGAAGGTCTACGACTTGATCTTCGTGCCGCTGGCCAAATGGTCGATGTTGCTTGCCGGCAATTATCGCTGCATCACCAAGGACGGCATGCGTACCGCGCAGGAGGCCGTGCACAGTAACCTCGAGGAATCGCGATCGGTCTATAATTTCGTGTTCGATCTGTGCGTGAAGCTCGGCGCCAAGCCGGAAGACCTGGTGCCGTTCGAGAAATATGCGGCCGCCGCGCAAAGCCTCACGCGTCCGGCCTCCGCCGCGCGCGCCTTGCAGAACGGCGCGCCCAACATCGAACGCGCCGACAAGCTGGTGCAGCTCATCGCCAAGCAGAAGGGCATGAGTCTGCCGGCAATCGACGCGCAGGTGGCGCTGGTCGACGAGCGGCTCGCCGCCAACCGCAAGAAGGCGGCCGCCTGAGACAGTTGTAGAGCTGAGAATCCTCGCCCTCGCGGGCCGGCGATTCTCGTTTGTGCGCAAACTATCGGGCCGGCCCGCATTGCCGGCCTTGTGGAAAAAGGGGTCCGCAACCCCTTGCCAGACGCGGCTAATTACTGGCCGGACCCGAATTTTGTGACAATGCGGCAACAGTGCGACACATTCTGCCGCCGAATCCCTGAATCGCCTAAAAAGGCAGCAATTGCACCTGTTTTTGGCTTGCCGCAGCGCATAACCGGGTATGAAACTTCACGTCAATGCGTGTCCTATTGCATACGGGTCGATCGCAGCCGGAGTTTTTGATCTGTACGCAAAAGTGAAGCGAAACTTGTATCGGCTGTAAAAACCGATCGAACCGAAAAGGGGCAGGGTCAGATGAAGAAAGTTGTTTTGTCGGTAGTCGCGGCAGTTGCGGTAGCGGCGGTTGCGGCGCCTGCGTTTGCGGCGGACATGGCGGTCAAAGCGAAGCCGGCACCGGCTCCCCCGCCGAGCCCGTGGGATATCTCATTCGGCGGCGGCTTGATGACGGATTATATCTGGCGCGGCGTGACGCAGTCCGGCCACAATCCCTCCGTCACGAGCTTCTTTGAGCCGCGCTATAACATCAATTCGAATTGGCAACTCTACGCCGGCGTGTCCGGTGAGAGCATTCGCTTCGCCAACGACGCGGCCGCGGAAATCGATTTCTACGGCGGCGTGCGTCCGACATTCGGACCGCTGGCGATGGATTTCGGTATCTGGGAGTACTACTACCCGGGCGGTACCTGCTACGGCAACGGCCCGACGCAACCGGGCCCGGGTGTTGGCGGCAGCAAGTCCTGCCTCGTAGCTCCGTGGCCGAGCCTCAATCCCGCTAAGGATGACGCCAGCTTCTACGAACTTTACGCCAAGGCCACCTACACGATGGGCGACTGGGCCTTCGGTCCGACCTTCTTCTACTCGCCGAACTTCCTGAACACCGGCGCCGATGGCGAATATTTGTCGGGCATCATCACCTACACCGCGCCGTCTTCGATGGCGTTGTTCAACGGCGCAGTCGGTTGGTACGTGTCGGGTGAATTCGGCCATCAATGGCTTGGCACCAGTGACGCCTTTTATGGTGTTACACAAACCGGCAGTGTCGGTACGGGAGGCCAATTCGTGAATGGTATTAACGAACCCGATTACAACACCTGGAACGTCGGAGTGGGTTTTACGTGGAAAGTGTTTACGCTTGATCTGCGTTACAGCGACACGGATCTAAGCAAGACGGAATGCTCGGCCTTTACCAGCGATCCCGGTGCCCAAATATCAAATGGTGTAGGCAGTTCGAATTTTGGCACAATCAACCCGACTGGCACGACGTCGAACTGGTGCGGTGCGGCCTTCGTTGCCAAGCTGACGACTGCTCTGACGCTCGGCAGCTTGAAGTAAGACTAAATATCTGACCCTGATTGGGCGGCGGCTGGAAACGGTCGCCGCCCTTTTTCATTCCGCTGGCGCCAAAGCGCCTTCGCGCAGCGCGTAGACCTCGCCCTCGCGCGTAAACGCAAGCCGCCGGCGGTGGAATGCCGCTAGCGTCGAGCGGTGACCGATCGACACGATGGTCGCCCGCGCCAAGCGCTGCTCCAGCAAGCGATAGAGCGCGGCCTCGGCCGGCTCGTCGAGCGAGGCGGTCGCTTCGTCCAGAAACAGGTAATCCGGCGCGTGCAGGATCGCCCGCGCGACGCCGAGCCGCTGCTGTTCGCCGAGCGACAGCATCCGGTTCCAATGCGCTTCCTCGTCCGCGCGCTTCGCCAAATCCGGCAGGCCGACCGCGGCGATTATGGCTGCCACCTCAGCGTGATCGAAGCGGCCGGGTTCCGCCGGGTAAGCGACCGCGGCGGCGAGCGGGGCGATCGGGAAATAAGGCCGCTGCGGCAAGATCATCATCTTGGCGTCCTTCGGTACGATGATGGTGCCTTCGCCGAACGGCCAGACGCCGGCAAGCGTGCGGAACAGCGTCGACTTGCCGCAACCCGACGGGCCGCTGACGAGCACGCGCTCGCCCAGCTTGATGGAAACGTCGCTGGCGGTGACCAGCGGCACGCCGTTTGGCAGCCGCACGGTCAGATCCTCGAAACTCACCGCCTGCGCCTCGCCGTGCTTGAGCTCGACCGCAGGCTTGGCCACGGCGGCGGCGCGGGCGGCCGCCACCGACTGATCGAAACCGTCCAGACGTTCGACGACCGCGCGCCATTCCGCCAGGCTGCGATAGATCGACACGAATACCGACAGGGCATCCTGCACCCGGCCGAACGCGTTCGCCGTCTGCATCAGCCCGCCAAGCTGGATCACGTTGGCGAAATAAGCCGGGCTGACCATGATGAAGGGAAATACGACCGCAGCCTGCGAATAGCTGGCGGTGAAGAAGGTGAGTTTTTTCTGCCGCGTCATGATGGCGTACCAGTTGGCGACCACATTGCCGAAGCGCTGCAGCAGCCGGTCGGTTTCCGCGGGCTCACCGCCGAGCAGCGCAATCTGCTCGGAATTCTCGCGCGTGCGTACCAGGTTAAAGCGGAAATCGGCTTCGTAGCGCTGCTGTTGGAAATTCAGGGCGATAAGCGCGCGGCCGATCAGGTGCGTGAAGGCGGTGCCGATGAGGGCGTAGATCAAAGCCGCCCACAACAGATAGCCTGGAATTGTAAACGTCACGCCGAACAGATGCAGCGGCGCGGCCGCCGACAGCGCCCATAAGATCACCATGAACGATAGAAGCGTGACGGTCGAATTGAGCAGTTGCAGCCCGATGCCCAGCGTCAGTTCGATGAACTGCCGGATGTCCTCGGCGATACGCTGGTCGGGGTTATCGGCGGCGTCGCCCAAGAGCTGCATGCGATAGTGATTGGCGCCGGCCAGCCAGTGATCCAGATATTGCCGCGTCAGCCACCGCCGCCAGCGAATCTGCAGCCACTGATTGAGGTAAAGCTGGTAGACGGCGAGCAAAATGAAGGCCGTCGCCAGGACGCAGAAATAACCTAGCTGATAGACGAAGGCGTTCCAGTCCCGGTTTTGCAGCGCGTTGTAGAAGACGTTGTTCCATTCGTTGAGCAGCACCGTCAGTCCGACGATCAACAGTTCGATCAGGATTATCGCGGCGAGCAGGGTGCGGCCGGGCCAGCGGTCCTCGGAACGGAAATAGGGGCTGGCAATTCGCCACACGATGGCGAGCGTCGAGATGATGCCTCTCACGGAAGGACTCCTGTTTTGTCCGGCCACGGCATGAACGCGGCAGAGTGGCGGTTACGGCGCGCACGAGCCAGTAGCAATCGTGCGGCCGTCGGGCGCAATTTCCGGCGGCGATCGGCTCCGGCGTCTTCTGTGCGGGCCTTAAACAGGAGCATTAGCCGAAAGTAGAAATCCGCCGCCGTTTTGCGCAACTCACAACGCAGGTCCGCCGACACATCGGCCCTTGTAATAGGATACCGCAGCCGGCCGGATGCCCGACGGACGAAAATAATGATGCAATTTTAGGTACTTAGCGCAACCCTCCGGCGGCATCCGGACGATCTTGTTTGCAATCTTTGTGGGCCATTCCCCACCGCGTTCGGCCTCGCGATTAACCCTGCAATGCATCGGCCGCCGCAAAAATCTCAGCAAATGACTGTTCATCTCTTGCTTCAGATCAATAACAGACACTAGTGTGCCGTCGGGGGAGGAAATTCGCACATTTCGGCGTCGCTCAAGCGGCGCAGTTCGCGTGCGTTTCTCCCCAAAGAATTCGCTGCCTGTTTAAAAAAATCACGTGGGAGGAATGCGATGAAACGTGAGATCCTTTCGACGAAGCTCGACCGCCGCACGGTTCTGAAGACCGCGGCGGCTGCCGGCGCGGTGCAAATCGCCTCGCCGTTCGTGGTGCCGGCCTGGTCGGCCGACAATGTCAAAATCGGCCTCGACAATCCGCTCACCGGCACGTTCGCCGCGGTCGGCAAGAACGAACTGATCGGCTGCCAGCTCGCGGTCGAGCAGATCAACGCCAAGGGCGGCATTCTCGGCCGCAAGGTCGACCTGCTGGTCGAAGACTCCACCAGCGGTGAAGCCGCCGTCGCGGTGCAAAAGGCCAACAAGCTGATCGAGCGCGACAAGGTCGACTTCCTGCTCGGCAACATCAACTCGGCGCTCGCGCAAGCCATGGCGAACGTCAGCTTCGAGAAGAAGGTCTTCCACATCGTTCCCGGCGGCCACACCGACTCGGTGACCGGCACGCAGTGCCATTGGAACGTGTTCCGCGTCTGCAATACGACGCGCATGGAAACAAACTCGGTGTCGCAGCTGCTGCTGAAGAGCTACGGCAAGAAGTGGTACTTCATCACCACCGACTACGCCTTCGGCCGCAGCCTGCAGGCCGGCTTCGAAGCGAGCCTCAAAAAGGCGGAAGGCACCGAGCTCGGCGCCGACTACACCCCGCTCGGCACCACCGACTTCTCCGCCAACCTGATCAAGGCGCAGTCGACCAACCCGGACGCGCTCATCCTGCTGCTCGCCGGCGACGATATGGTCAACTGCCTCAAGCAGGCGGTGCAGTTCGGCATCGATAAGAAGACGCACATTGCCGGCGCTCAGCAAGAGCTGGAAGTGAACCTGGCTCTGCCGCCGCAAGCGCTGCTCGGCGACTGGTGCTTCGAATGGTACTGGAAGCAGCCGGGCGTGCCGCATGTGGAACAGTTCGTTGCCGACATCCGCAAGAAGAGCGGCGGCCACGTTCCGACCGCGCGCACCTGGTTCGGCTATGCCGCGACCTGGACCTGCAAGCTCGCCGCCGAAAAGGCCAAGTCGCTCGACGCGGTCAAGCTGGCCAAGGCGATGCAGGGCCTCGTTCTGCCGCCGGAAGTCGCGCTGATGCCGAACAATCCGTTCTATCGCGAGGGCGACAACCAGCTGATGCCGACCCTGTTCGTCGGTCATTCGCAGCCGGCCCCGGCGGGCGGCGACAAGGAAGATCTGTTCCAGGTCGCCAATCTGGTCAAAGGCGACCGACGCCGCTCTGTCGGTGCAGGAGACCGGCTGCAAGATGGTGTGGCCGAGCTGATCTGATTGAAAAGTCGGGCGCCGCGGTTTATTCCGCGGCGCCCGTGCTTTTTTGTCGCTAGGCGTGCGAGTAACGCTGATATAAATTGCGACGTGGCCCGGCCGGTAAACGGACGGGCCACCTTGCTGTAAGACGGCGCCGGGCGTGTTTTGGGGGAAGTTAAAGAGAGATGGCGACCCTACTGTTTTTCAATGTGTTCAACGGTCTCATCATCGGCGCGTTCTACGCGATGATGGCGCTGGGTCTGTCGCTGATCTTGAACCTGTCGGGCGTGATCAATTTCGCGCATGGCGGGTTTTTGGCGATCGGCGCCTACATCGCCTACATGCTCATTCCGTATATCGGCTTCTGGGGCGCGTTGATCGTGGCGCCGGTGCTGACCGCCGTTCTCGGTCTCGCCATCGAGCGCTCGTTGATCCGCCGGCTCTACGGCCGCGATCCGCTCTATAGCCTGCTGCTGACCTTTGGCCTGTCCTTCATCATCGAAGACGGCACCCGCTACATCTGGGGCGCGCAAAGCCTGCCATATCAGGTGCCGAACTGGCTGCAGTCGCCGTTGAGCACCTCGCTCTTCTTCCTCACTGGCTATCGCGTGTTCATGGTGGGCGTGGTCGCGGATCATGGTGCTGGGGCTGTTTTTGATCCTCAACTACACGCGCCTCGGCCTGCGCATTCGCGCCGGCACGCTCGATCTCGAAACAGTGTCGGTGCTCGGCGTCAATGTGCGCCTGTTGCGCAATCTTAATTTCGGGCTCGGCATCTATATGGCGGGCCTCGCCGGCGTGCTGGCGGCCGGCATGTTGGGCCTGCAGCCGACCATCGGCGACTCGCTGATCATGCCGAGCTTCATCTCGATCATCGTCGGCGGCCTGGGCAGTCTGCCCGGGACCTTGCTCGGCGGCCTGCTGATCGGCGTCGCCTCTGGCGTGACGACGGTGTTCTTGCCACCTCGCGAGTGAGGCGGTGATGTACGTCATCATGGCGGCGGTCTTGTTCGTGCGTCCGCGCGGCCTGTTCGGCGAAGAAGGGCGGTTCTGATGAACAACCTCAACGTCCGAACTGGCGATATTGTCGTCTGGCTGTTGCTGCTGACTGCGCCCTATTGGCTGCCGCTCACTGGCGGCTATGTCGAACTGGGCAGCCGCATCGTTATTCTTGCGCTGGCGGCAATGGCGCTCAATTTTCTGCTTGGCTACACCGGCGTCCTGTCGTTCGGCCATGCCGCATACTTTGGTCTCGGCGCCTACGGCGCCGCGGTGGTGATGAAGTATTTCATCGAGAGCACGCCTTTCGGCGATCGCTTTCGGCGTCGTCCTCGGCACGGTGGCGGCCGCCGTTATCGGCCCGCTGATCGCCCGCCTGCGCGGCGTCTATTTCGCCATGTGCACCATCGCCTTCGGGCAGGTGTTCTATTTCATCGCCTTCCAGTGGCGCGATCGTCACCGGCGGCGATGATGGCCTGTCGGCCTGGCACCGCGCGCCGATCAATTTCGGTTTCGCAACGCTCGACATCCTCAACAACAACATGTCTTTCTACTACTTCGCGCTGGCGTTCTTTGCGGTCGCCGTCGCGATCATGGCGTTCCTGCTGCGCTCGCCGTTCGGCCGCACGCTGCTGGCGATCCGCGAGAACGAGCGCCGCGCCCGCTTTCTCGGCATTCCGGTCGACCGCCATATCTGGATGTCGTGGGTGATCTCCTGCGCCTTTGTCAGCCTCGCCGGCGCGCTCTACGCGATGCTCAACGACTTCGTCGATCCGCGCGCGCTGCGCTGGGACCAGTCGGGCAATTTCGTCATCATGGCGGTGCTTGGCGGCATGCGCAATTTCTGGGGGCCGCTGATCGGCGCGGCGGTCTTCATCGTGCTGCAGGACTATATCTCCAGCCACACGGAAAACTGGATGTCCTTCGTGGGGCTGATCTTCATGCTGGTGGTGCTGTTCTTCCCGCGCGGCGTGCTCGGTCTGGTCAAGCGTAGGGCGACGTCATGAGCTTGTTGCGCGTCGAAAACGTATCGAAGCATTTCGGCAGCCTGGTCGCCGTCGACGGCGTGTCGATGACGGTCAAGCAGGGCGAACTGCGCGCCATCATCGGCCCTAACGGCGCCGGCAAGACCACGTTCTTCAATCTGATCAGCGGCTTCCTCACGCAGACCTCCGGCCAGATCATTTTCGAGGGCGAGGACATTTCCAAGTTGTTGCCGGCGCGCCGGGTGTGGAAGGGGATCGCGCGCACCTTCCAGATCACCGAAGTGTTCCCCGAGCTGACCGTGCGCGAGAACCTGCGCATCCCGGTCGAGGTCGCTTCCGGCTATCGCGTGAGCCCCTGGCTGTCGCAGCGACGCCGACGGCGAAATCCGCGCCCGCGTCACCGATCTGCTTGACATGGGCGGGCTGACCGAAAAAGCCGACCGCCTGGTCGGCGAGCTCGCGCATGGCGACCAGCGCGCCACCGAGATCATGATGGCGCTCGCGCTCAAGCCGCGGCTCTTGCTGCTCGACGAGCCGACCGCCGGCATGGGCGACCAGGAGACTTACGACATCACGCAGCTCATCCGAAAGCTGCACAAGACCCAGAATCTCACCATCGTGCTGATCGAGCACGACATGCGCGTGGTCTTCCATCTCGCCGACCGCATCATGGTGCTGGCCGAAGGCAAGATGCTGGCCGAAGGCACGCCCAAGGACATCGCCGCCAACGAGGCGGTGCAGGCGGCCTATCTTGGAAAGGCCGCAGCATGAGCGACGTCGCTCTTCAGGCCGAGGACCTGCACACTTTTTACGGCAAGAGCCACATCCTGCATGGCGTCAGCCTCGAAGTACGCGAGGGCGAGATCGTCACGCTGCTTGGCCGCAACGGAGCCGGCAAGACGACGACTTTGCGCAGCCTCATGGGCCTCACCCATGCGCGCGAGGGCGCGGTGCGCATCTTTGGTCACGCCGCCACGGACTGGCCGCCGTATCGCATCGCCGCCTTGGGCGTCGGCTACGTGCCGGAAGGCCGCCGCATCTTCCCGAACCTGACGGTGGAAGAAAACCTCAAAGTGCCGCTCGAACGCCCGGGCCCGTGGACCATTGCGCGCATTTACGAGCTGTTTCCGCGGCTGGCGCAGCGCAAGAGCAACAAGGGCCGGCAATTGTCCGGCGGCGAGCAGGAAATGCTCGCGATCGCGCGCGCGCTGCTCTTGAATCCAAAACTGATGTTGCTGGATGAGCCGAGCCAGGGCCTTGCCCCGCTTATCGTTCAGGAAGTCTTCAAGGTCGTCACCTCCGCGCGCAAGGAAGGCATCTCGATCCTGCTGGTCGAGCAGAACGTGCGCGCCGCGGTCGAAATCGCCGACCGAGCCTACGTGCTCGATGACGGCAAGGTGGTCTGGTCCGGCGAAGCGACTGAATTCGCCAAGGATGAGGAGCGCGTGCGCGCTCTGGCCGGCGCCAGCGCCGAGGAGTGGGAGCCCGAGGGCTCGCACGCCTGATAGGCGTCGCTGCCGCGACCGCCGGTTCCGGAGAGCACAATGTTCATCTTTCGCCTGACCGCAGGCCGGCATGGATTTTTCCGCGGCGCGGTCGCGCTGGCGCTGCTCGCAAGTGCCGGCATCGCCCGCGCCACCGACTCGTTTCCGTTCGATCAGACGTTGATGCTCGACGTCAAACCGATGCCGCCGGTCAAGCGCGTGCCGGTCCTTACCGTCGAGCCGAATGGCAACGCCACCATCGGGCTGTGGTGCAAGACCGTGCGCGGTCGCGTCGAATTGACCGGCGACGCGATCAAGATCGAGGCCGAGTCTTTGCCGGACAGTCTGCCGCAATACATGGTCGACGGGCAGTGCACGGACGAGCGCATGGCCGCCGACCAGGACACGCTTGCCGCGCTCACGCAGGCGACCGGCTGGCGCCGGCAGGGCGGCGCGGTCGTTCTCACCGGCGTGACGCAACTGAAATTCCGCCCGAGCAGCAACTGATCCGGACGCGGCAACAAAAAGGCCCGGCTTGCGCCGGGCCTTTTGCATTTGCCTTTACGCGGCAGGCTTACATCATGCCGCCCATTCCGCCCATGCCGCCGCCCGGCATCGCCGGCGCCGGCTCCTTCGGCAGCTCGGCGACCATCGCCTCGGTGGTGACGAGCAAGCCCGCCACGGAGCCTGCGTCCTGGAGCGCGGTGCGCACGACCTTGGCCGGATCGACGATGCCGGCATTGATCATGTCGACGTACTTCTCGTTCTGGGCGTCGAAGCCATAGGTTTCCGAGTTTTCGTCGATGATCTTGCCGACCACGATCGAGCCTTCCACGCCGGCATTCTCCGCGATCTGACGGATCGGAGCTTCCAGCGCCTTGAGCACGATATTGATGCCGGCCTGCACATCCGGGTTCTCGTCGTGGATGCGGCCGACCGACTTCTTGGCGCGCAGCAACGCGACGCCGCCGCCCGGCACGATGCCTTCCTCGACCGCGGCGCGGGTGGCGTTGAGCGCGTCCTCGACGCGGTCCTTCTTCTCTTTCACTTCGATTTCGGTGGCGCCGCCGACCTTGATCACGGCCACGCCGCCGGCGAGCTTCGCCAGCCGCTCCTGCAGCTTCTCCTTGTCGTAGTCCGAGGTTGTTTCCTCGATCTGCGCCTTGATCTGGCCCACGCGCGCCTCGATGTCGGCCTTCTTGCCGGCGCCCGAGACGATGGTGGTCTTTTCCTTCTCGATGATCACCTTTTTGGCGCGGCCGAGCATCTGCAGGGTCACGTTCTCCAGCTTGATGCCGAGGTCCTCGGAGATCAGCTGGCCGCCGGTGAGGATCGCGATGTCTTCCAGCATGGCCTTGCGGCGGTCGCCGAAGCCCGGCGCCTTGACGGCCGCGACCTTGAGGCCGCCGCGCAGCTTGTTGACGACGAGCGTGGCGATCGCCTCGCCTTCGACGTCCTCGGCGACGATGATGAGCGGCTTGCCCGACTGCACCACGGCTTCCAGAACCGGAAGCATCGATTGCAGACCGGACAGCTTCTTCTCGTGCAGGAGGATGTAGGCGTCTTCGAGCTCGGCGATCATCTTCTCGGCATTGGTGATGAAGTAGGGCGAGATGTAGCCGCGGTCGAACTGCATGCCCTCGACGATCTCGACTTCGGTATCGAGCGCCTTGGCTTCCTCGACCGTGATCACGCCTTCATTGCCGACCTTCTGCATCGCCTGCGCGATCATCTTGCCGATCTTTTCGTCGCCGTTCGACGAAATGGTGCCGACCTGGGCGACCTCGGCGGACGACGAAACCTTCTTGGCGCGCTTCTCGATGTCCTTGACGACGGCGGTGACCGCGATGTCGATGCCGCGCTTGAGGTCCATCGGGTTCATGCCGGCGGCGACGTTCTTGGCGCCTTCCTTGACGATCGCCTGCGCCAGCACGGTGGCAGTGGTGGTGCCGTCACCGGCCAGATCGTTGGTCTTCTGGGCGACTTCGCGCACCATCTGCGCGCCCATGTTCTCGAACTTGTCCTCGAGCTCGATCTCCTTGGCGACCGTGACACCGTCCTTGGTGATGCGCGGGGCGCCGAAGCTCTTGTCGAGCACGACATTGCGACCTTTGGGGCCGAGGGTCACCTTCACCGCATTGGCGAGGATGTCGACGCCGCGCAACATGCGGTCGCGCGCATCGCCGGAAAATTTCACTTCCTTGGCAGACATTTCATTTCACTCCGTTGGATGTCGTGATTAGGCGATGACGCCCATGATGTCGGACTCCTTCATGATCAGGAGATCCTCGCCATCGAGCTTGACCTCGGTGCCCGACCACTTGCCGAACAGCACGCGGTCGCCGGCCTTGATGTCGATCGGGATAAGCTTGCCGCTCTCGTCGCGGCCGCCGGGGCCGACGGCGATGACTTCGCCTTCGCTCGGCTTTTCCTGGGCGGTGTCGGGGATGATGATGCCGCCCTTGGTCTTCTCGCTTGCCTCGATGCGGCGCACGACCACGCGGTCGTGCAGGGGACGAAACTTGCTCTTGGCCATGGCTTCCTCGTCGGCGCTTCCCGCGCGGTGTGGGACCGAAAGTTTAGGTTTCTTAAGCCCTTAGCACTCATTAACGGGGAGTGCCAACAGGCTGCTGGGGAGATATTGGTTTGCCCCCGGCAAGTCAAGCTGGCGATGGCCGGCGTCGACATCCAGCCAGGCTCAAAGTTAAGGCCGGAGGAACCGGTTCTCGGTTAAGCTGCTTCAGCCTGTGCTTGCGCGACCCGCCAATGCCCCGCACAGTCCGCCTGTCGAGCCTGCCGGAGCCCGAATGAGCCATTCCCGACGCTATTTCACCCTTGCCCTGATGGCGGGAGCCCTCGCGCTCGCCGGCTGCGAAACCAGCAATTTCAATTTCAACCTGCCGCAGCCGTCCGAGCCGACCGCACCGGCGCCGGTGCCGCTGATGCCGCCATCCTTCCCGCCGCAGAACCTGGTCGGGCGCTGGGGGCTCACCGCCTATCACAATGAGGCCGACCGCGAGCGCACGATCACGGCCGCCGCCAACCAGTGCCGCAATCCTTACGTCATCACCATGGGCCCGACCGGCGGCGTCATGATGCATCTTGCCGACCAGTCCAACCCGACAGAGCTCGCGCTCAAGGGCGCGCCCGGCAACAAAAATTATATCGGGCCTAAAGAAGATCCGCCGGGCGGCCAGCAGGACCGCGAGGTCGTTTCCTTCGACGGCCGCGTGCTGATCCTGCGCTGGATGGATCCGGAAGTGCAGGGCCGCTACGGCACCATGGTCTATGTGCGCTGCGGGGCCGAAGGCCAGAAGCGGCCGGCGCCGAGAGGCAAGCCGAAGCCGAAACCGGCGGCCGCAGCGGCGCCGAAACCGGTGCAACCGCCGATCCAGCGCCAGTGACCTCTCCGTTGTCATTGCCGGGCTTGACCCGGCAATCCATGATGACGCTCAGCAAAGATGAGCTTGCGTAAGGTTGTCGTCCGTGGCGGCTCATTATGGATGCGCGGGTCAAGCCCGCGCATGACACTGTACGTATGGTCGGCATGACCTCTCCCCGCGACTTCATCGACGGACCTTGGCGCGCCGTGCCGGTGCTCGGCGTCACGCAGATTCTGTCCTGGGGCTCGATCTTCTACACGCCGGTGCTGATCCTGCCGCTGGTCGCGCAGGAACGCGGCTGGTCGATCTCGCTCGTCATGGGCGGGTTCTCGGTCGGACTTTTGGTCGCCGGACTGAGCTCGCCCTATGTCGGGCGCGCGATCGACCGCTTCGGCGGCCACGTCGTGATGACGGCGGGCTCGCTGATCGGGGCGCTCGGGCTCTTCCTCATTGTGCATGCGGCGAGCAAGCCCGCTTATTTTGCGGTGTGGATGGTGCTCGGCGTCGGCATGGCGGCGAACCTCTACGATGCCGCCTTCGGCAGCCTCGGCCGTATCTTCGGCGCCGACGCGCGCCGGCCGATCACCGCGCTCACGCTTGCCGGCGGCTTTGCGTCCACCGTGAGCTGGCCGGCGACGCATTTTCTGCTCGACGCGATCGGCTGGCGCGGCACCTACCTGGTCTATGCCGCGCTGCTCGCGCTTATCTCGGCGCCGTTGCATGCGCTGGCGCTGCCGCGCAGCCGCGCCGAGGTGCGCATGGCTGCTGCGGGCGGGGTGACGGAGCCGCCCAAGGTCTTGCCGCCCTACGGCTTGCCCTTCGTGCTGGTGGCCGCGGCCTTTGCGTCCTACGCCTTCGTGCCATCTGGACTATCGGCGCATCTGCTGGCGATCTTCACGCGCGGCGGCGTCGACGCCGGCACCGTCGTATGGATCGGCGCGCTGTTCGGCCCGGCGCAGGTCGGCGCCCGCCTGATCGAATTTGCCTTCGGCCGCAACTTGCATCCGCTTTACGTCGTGCGCTTCGCGCTCGGCGCGCTGCTCTGTGCGTTCGCCATGTTGATGCTGCTCGGCATATCGGCGCCGGTGGCCGCCGCCTTCGCGCTGATGTTCGGCGGCGCCAACGGGCTCGTCACCATCACGCGCGGCGCTGTGCCGCTCGCGCTGTTCGGCGCCTCAGGCTACGGCCGCCTGATGGGACGGCTCGCCGGTCCCTGGCTGCTGATGCAGGCGGCGGCGCCGCTGGTGATGGCATTCGTGGTCGACCGCGCCTCCGACATGGGCGCACTCGCGCTCGCCGCCGGCTTCGCCGCTGTCGCGCTGGCGTGTTTTGCAATGATCCGCCGGCCGAACTAGCCGAACATCGCGTCGATGTCGCCCTGGCTGGCGTGGCCGGCGTCACCGTCGAGCTTGGGGCCGTTGATCAGGCCATTGGCTGGCGCCGGTTTGGGTGCAGCCGCTGCGCGGCCATTGCACCCGTCGAGCATGGCCGAAAGCCGCTCCTCGACCAGGTCCAAGGCGGCGATCACCTTGGCGATGCGCTGGCCGGCGAGATCCTGGAAATTGCTCGCCTCGTAAATTTTTACCGTGTGCTCCTGGATGTCCTGCGCAAGGCCGCGCTCGTAATCGGTCTTGAGCGTCGCGGCCAGCGCCCTGGCGCATTCGTCGATGCCTTCGGCCTCGTGCAGGATCTTCTGCGTGGCCTTTTCCATGCCGGCGATGGCAGCGCCGAGCTCGCCGGCCGCGCGCGTCAGCCGGCGCTCTTTGCCGTCGCCGATGAGCCCGGCAAGGTCGCGCCGGTTACGCGCGATCGTGTCCTGCACCGAGGCAAGCTCGCGTTTGAGATCATCGGCGGTGACGTCTTGGCGGCCGCCGAGGTCGCTCAGGGCTTTCAGCTGGTCGACCGGCTCGCGCTTGCCGGCTGCCGGCGAAGCCGCGCGCCGACCTGCAAACATTTGCTCCACGCGGAAGATTTTGCGCTGCACGTCTTACGCCCCCGATATCCCCACGGTGATTTCTACCCGACGGGCAATTAACAGCGCGTTGCAGTGCGAAGCGAAACGGAGCGTTTACCATGCTGCATCGCCTTTTACGCAAAATAAACTCTAACGCGATGAAACGCGCGCCGCGGTGCGCCAATGCCGCGGCGCGGCCGCGCTGATTTACCAAACAGTGTCTGTTCCAGCCGCACCTTCGTGCGGTCGCGTTCAAGAGTCCTTCGATGCAGCGTTTGCTCGTTCCCGTTTTTGTCGTGCTGTCGGCCGGCGCCGCGGCCGCGCAGCAGCCGCCGATGCCGACCACGCCGCCGATGGTCGTGGCGGTGCCGGCGCAGCCGCCGATGCGCAGCGATCTCGGCGGCGGCTTTATCGAATTCCTGTTCGGCGATCATGGGCCGCAGCCGCGCGTCGCCGCGCCGCCGCCCAATCTTTATCCCGCACCGCCGCAGCAGCCGGACTACGCCAGCGCGCCGGCGCAGGTCGATCCCATGTTGGAGCAGGACCCGCCGGGCTTCCGGATGGATCCGCAGTTCCTGCGCCAGGAGGTCGCCTACGCGGGCAAGGAAGAGCCGGGCACGATTGTGATCGATACGCCCAATCACTTCCTCTATCTGGTCGAGCAAGGCGGCAAGGCGATGCGCTATGGCATCGGCGTCGGCCGCCCCGGTTTCACCTGGGCCGGCGTGCATCACGTCTCGGCCAAGAAGGAATGGCCGGATTGGGTGCCGCCCAAGGAAATGATCGAGCGCCAGCCCTATCTGCCGCATTTCATGGCCGGCGGCCCGAACAATCCGCTCGGCGCGCGCGCGATGTATCTCGGCTCGACGCTCTACCGCATCCACGGCTCGAACGAGCCCTGGACCATCGGCCACAACGTCTCCTCCGGCTGCATCCGCTTGCGCAACGCGGACGTCATCGACCTCTTCGATCGCGTCAAGGTCGGCGCCAAGGTCGTGGTGCTTTAAGGCTCGGCCAAAGCCAGGCCGTGCGCGGCGAGCACGCGCGGAAATTCATCCGAATTGAAATAGCCGAATTCGCGCTCGCGCTGATGCGTGAGCGGATCGAGCGCTGCAAGCTCGGCGTCGACGTGACCCGGATGGCACATCACCAGGCCGCGCTGCGGCAGCCCTTGCAGGAAACGCGGAAAGATTTTCGCGAAGGGCGTCTTCGTATTGAAGTCGTAAGCGCCGGCAAAGGCCGGATTGGTGGCGATGCCGCGCCGGCGCGCGGCGCTCTTGAGGCCGAGGCTCAGCATGTCGAGCGTCAGCGCCTTGGAGTCGCGCAGGCGGCGTGCCCCGCGCGCGCGGCCGCATTGCCGCACCCAGGCATCGGGCGCTGTTTCGGCCACGACTTTGAGCAGCGCCTCGCGCACCTGCGGCACCAGGTGGACATGCTGATGGCCGTCGACGAAGTCGGGCGCATGCCCGAACGTGTCGATGAAGGCGGTGAGCTGCGTGGCAATCTCGATCACAAGCAGCTCCGGCTGCAGGCGCCGCAGCATGGCCATGCGCATTTTCTGCGTGTTCGGCAGGAAGCGGCCGCTGCGCAGCGGTTTGAAACCTTTGCTCATCGGCTGAAACGGCCCGGTGAGCGTGACGTGTAGTCCGATTGCCGCGCGCTTCTTGCCGGAGTTGAGCATTTCGAGCGCGTCGGCCTCGTCGGCCGACAGATGCGGCGCCGCCATCATCACCGAGGTGGCATTAAGCCGCCCGCGCAGGATCAATTCGCGAATGCCGGCATTGACCGCCGGCGAGATGCCGTAATCGTCGGCGCACAGCCAGATATCGCGGGCGGCCGTGTTCACGTAGCGCCGGCTCACTCGGCCGCGCGCGAGGGCACGGGCTTGGCCGGCGCTTTCGCGGCTTCTTCGGCGCTCTTGAGGCTGTGTTCGGCGACGAAGTAGACCGGCCGCGCTTTGATTTCGGACAAGAGCTTGCCGATATATTCGCCGAGCACGCCGATCATCAGCAGCTGCACGCCGCCCAGCACCATCAGGCCGACCACCAGCGAGGGATAGCCGGGCACGTCCTGGCCGAACAGCAAAGTCTGCACGACAATCCAGCCGCCAAACAACAGCGCACTGGCGGCAAGAATGAGGCCCAACATGGTGGCGACCCGCAGCGGCGCCACCGTGAACGAGGTCAATCCCTCGATCGAGAAGCCGATCAGCGTCCATACATTCCAGCTGGTGGTGCCGTGCGCGCGCGGCGCCGGCTCGTAGTCGACGCGCGCCTGGCGGAAGCCGATCCAGCTCGACAGGCCTTTGAAGAATCGGTTGCGCTCCGGCATCTGCCGCAAGGCTTCCGCCGCGCGCGGCGACAGCAGGCGGAAGTCGCCGGCATCCTCGGGAATTTTCTGGCGCTGGCCCCAATTGATCAGCGCGTAGAACCAGTGCACGCCGGTGCGGCGCAGCCAGGGTTCGTTCTCGCGGTGCGCTTTGGCCGTGTAAACGACGTCGTAGCCGTCATCGAGCCAGCGCTTGACCAGCGTCTCGATCAAGCTGGGCGGATGCTGGCCGTCGCCGTCGATGAACAGCACGGCGCCGAGCCGCGCATGGTCGAGGCCTGCGAGCAGCGCGGCCTCCTTGCCGAAATTGCGCGACAGCGTGACGACCTGGATGTCGAGCGCATTGGCCGGCAACGCCGCGGCGATGCTGCTCGTGTCATCGCGGCTGCCGTCGTCGACATAGACGACTTCGAGCGCGAGCCCGCGCTCGGCCTTGAGTCGTCCCGCCACGTCGAGGATGCGGGCGTGCAGATTGGCCAGCCCGTTCGCCTCGTTGAACAGCGGCACGACAATCGACAGCCCGGGCGTTTTGCCCGCCGCGCGGGGACCGGCTTTGCTCGCTTTGGCAGCCATTCGCGTTAACCTATGCGCTTTGTTTCGTCGCGATCTATAGCGCAAAGCTCAACTTCTGTCGCCTCCGCATGGAAGGGCCGCAGCGAACGTGGTAATCGGACGCAATGATTCCGGCGCCGCTGCAGGATATTTTTGCCCGTCTCGACAAGGCCTGGCGCGAGCGCGCGGTCGCGCTCAAAGCCTTGAGCTTTGCGATGGTCGGCGTCGTCAACACGGCGATCGATTTCAGCGTGTTCTGGACCGCGGTGCGTTATCTCGGCTGGCCGCTGGTGCCCTCCAACGTGCTGTCCTGGCTGGTGGCGGTCAGCTTCTCCTACATGATGAATTCCTTCATCACCTTCGGTCCGGAATCGGGCCGCGTGCTGCGCTGGCGCGATTATTTGACCTTCGCCGCCTCCGGCGTCGCCGGGATGGTGGCGAGCACGGCCACTTTGTTTGCGCTGTCCTACGTGCTGCCGCTGGTGGTGGCCAAGCTGATATCGATTTTGGTGAGCTTCGCGGTGAATTTCTCGCTCTCGCACTTCATCGTGTTCAAAGCGCGCCCGCGCGGCGACGCCGCGTCTTAAAGCCCCGCCTCAAGCTTGGCGTAGAGCGGATTGTCGCGCGAGAACACGTAGTCGAGATCGGCCACCGCCACCGCCTCCGCGCCGTTCTCGCGCAGGAAGCTGGTGAGCGCGTAAACCTCGCCCGGCGGGCAGTGCAGCGTCAGCATGCCGGAGGAGGTCGGCCCGCCGAACGGCGTCATCACCCCGAATTTCTGCTTGGCATTATCCACCAGCCGCTCGTCGCAGGCGGCAAAGCGCGCGCGCACTTCGCGGAACGCCTTGGCGCGCGCCTGCGCGGCGATGCGGTCGAGGATGACGCGCGCGGTCTCGCGCTCGGCCGCGCCCCAGGACGCCGTCCGCGCCGCCACCAGATTGGCCTGCGAGCGCAGGATGACGCCGTCCTCCACGATTTTCAGCGCATTGGCGGCGAGCGTCGTACCGGTGGTGGTAATGTCGACGATCAGCTCGGCGGTGCCGGCGGCCGGCGCGCCTTCGGTGGCGCCCGAGCTCTCGACGATGCGATAGTCGAGAATGCCGTGCTGCGAAAAGAAGGCGCGCGTCAGGTTGACGTATTTGGTCGCTACCCGCAGCTTGCGGTCGTGGGTCTGGCGGAACGAGGTGGCGACGTCGTCGAGGTCGGCCATGGTGCGCACGTCGATCCAGGCCTGCGGCACCGCCACCACGACGTTGGCGTAGCCGAAGCCGAGACCTTCGATCAGCACCACTTTGCTGTCGGCGTCGGGGATCATCTCGCGCACCAGATCCTCGCCGGTGACGCCGAGATGCACGGCGCCTTGCGCGAGCTGCGAAGTGATTTCGGCGGCCGAGAGATAAGCGACTTCGACGCCGTCGAGCCCGGCGATGGCGCCGCGATAATCGCGCGCGCCGCGCGGCTTGATCAGCGCGAGCCCCGCACGCGCGAAGAAGGCTTCGGCGTTTTCCTGCAGCCGGCCTTTCGCCGGGACGGCCAGCACCAAAGGCGCGCTCATGCCGCGCCTCCGTAGATCGCGAGCCGCTCGATCCACACCGCAAAGCCGATCGCCGGGATCGGTGCGCGTGCGCCCAGCCGCGTGAGCAAGCCGTCATAGCGTCCGCCGGCGACCAGCGGGTCGTCGGTGCGCGCCGGATCGGTCAGCTCGAACACAAAGCCGGTGTAATAGTCGAAGCCGCGCCCGAAGGCGGTCGAGAAGCGCACGCGCTTCAAGTCGATGCCTTGCGCGGCGAGAAAGCCGGTACGGCTTTCGAATAGGTCGAGTGCGGGCGAAAGCGCCGCCATCATGTTGCCTTGCGCGGCGAGCGCGCGCAGGTCGGCCGCCGCTTCGTCGGGATCGCCGGCGATGGCCAGGAACCGCTCGATCAGCCCGCGCACGTCGCGCGGCAATTTGGCGCTGGCGCCGAGTGCCGACTGTTCGAGGAAGCGGTCCGCGATCTCGCCGACCGAGCGGCCGCCGACCGCGCTGATGCCGGCGATCGACAGCAGGTCGGTGACCAGCGCGTGCGCGGCCTTCGGGTCGGAGCCGGCAAGCGCCGCCAGCACGCCCTGATATTCCGGCCGCTCATTGGTGCCGCCGAGAACGAGGCGGTCGAGGTCCTGCGCCAGATTGGCCTTGCGGTTGAAATCTTTGATTAGCCGCCGCTTCCACGCCGGCGGCAGGTCGAGGCCGGCGATCAGGCTGGCAAACAGCGCAACGTCGCCGATCCGGATGTCGGGAGCGGGCAGGCCGTAATGCGCGGCTGCCTCGAGCGCGAGCGCGAGCATCTCGGCGTCGGCCGCGGCCTGGTCGGGACGTCCGAAGGATTCGATGCCGGCTTGCAGGAATTCGGCGGGTTGATCGCTGCGGTGGCGGAAGACCGGCCCCAGGTAGCAGAAGCCGGCCGGCTTTCCGGCCATGGGGGAGGCGAGGTAGTCGCGCGAGACCGGGATGGTCAGGTCCGGCCGCAGGCAGAATTCGCCGCCGCCCGGGGCGGTGGTCAGGTAGATGCGATTGCGGATGTCCTCACCCGACAGGTCGAGGAATGGTTCCGCCGGCTGCAGGATGGCCGGCGCCACGCGCGCATAGCCCGCGCGCTCATAGGAGGCGACCAGCGCCTCCGCGCGCGTTTCGGGCCCTTTCGCTTGACTGGTCACGCTCGCGTCCATCGCGCTTGCAAACGCCATCCCTGTGTCGAGATCGCGGCCCTTTAGCACGATAGTTTTAAGGATTCGACGCCGATTGCCCGCTGCCCTTAACGCGGGTTCCGGCCAAATGCTTGTCGTCGTTAACGAATCTTGCCTGTTCGGAGGCGCTGCCGCAGCGCAAAAACCCCTACGGGTAAGAGAATCTCAAGACAACCAATGTTCACTCAACGCCGGGTGGGAGACTCTAGGAATGACCAATGCCGTCCCGCGCGCTTTGGTCGAGGCCTTCTATAAGGCCTACGCCGCGCGCGATATCGCCAAGGTCGGGGAATTCCTCGCCGACGACGTGACCTGGACCATCGGCGGGCCGGTCGATGTGCTCGGCTTTTGCGGCACGCGCCACGGCAAGGCGGCCGCGCTCGATATGATCGGGCGACGGATCTCGGAGGTGTACGAGGTCATCAGCTTTGTGCCGAACGCGATCCTGGTCGATGGCGACCGGGCCGCCACGCTCAATCGCCTCTCAGCCAGGCTCGGCGATCGCATCGTGAGCTACCGGCTGGCGCATTTCCTGCACTTTCGCGACGGCAAGATCGTCGAGATGCGCGCGATCATCGACAGCTACGACGCGGTCGAGCAGGTGCTCGGCCAGGAGATCTCCGGCCGCGCACGGACCGGAAACCATGAATTGGCATATTAGCCCGGAACCTTTGCCATGACCTACGTGCTTTCTCGCGCCGTCGTCGATGCTTTCTACAAGGCCTATGCCACGCGCGACATCGACAACATCGCGCCGTTTATCCACGACGACATCGAATGGACGATCAGCGGACCGGTCGACTATCTGCCGTTCTGCGGCACGCATAGCGGCAAGGCGAGCGTGCTCGACCTGATCGAGAACAAGGTGAAGGCGGTCCTGCGCACCTTCGGCTTCGTGCCCGAGTCGATCGTGGTTGACGGCGATCGCGTGGCGATGCTCAGCCGCCAGTCGGCGAAGCGCACGAGCGATGGCTGCACGATAAGCTATCGTGTCGCCAACATCATGCGCTTCTGCGACGATAAAGTGATCGAGAACTTCTCGCTGATCGACAGCTATGATGCGGTCGAGCAGGTGCTCGGCCGCCCGCTCTCGGTGCCGCAGCGGGTCCGCGACGGCGAGCTTGTCGCTGTATAAGATCAGGGCGTGTCCGCAGCGGTCACCGTGACCTCGACCGTCATCCCGACAAAATCGGCCGCCGTGCCACTATAGCTTCCCGAAATCGGAATTGCCTGCGATGGATCGCGCGTGACCGCGACGCGGATCAGCGTCTCGCCGCCGATCAGCACGTCGGTCGGATCGTATTCGATCCAGCCGGCGCCGGGCAGATAGACTTCCGCCCAGGCATGCGTCGCGGCGGTCGCTTGCGTGGCGCTGCCTTTGTCGAGCGCCGGATCGTAGAGATAGCCGGACACGAAACGCGCCCCGAAGCCGAGATAGCGCGCCGCCTCGATGAAGGTCATGGCGAAGTCGCGGCAGGCGCCGGCTTTCTTCTGCAGCGTCTCGGCCGGCGACTGCGTGCCCGACTCGTGCCGCTCCACGTACGTAATGATCGGCTTCAAGGCCGCGTTCATGTTGGTGAGCAGGTCGAGCGTGCGCATCGGCCGCGACGTCACGAAGCTGTCGGCCCAGCGCGCCAGCACGCCTTCCGGATCGGGATAATGCTGCTCGAGCAGGCGGCCGAGATCGACGCGGTCGCTGCTCGAATAGATGAAGGGATAGAACTCGGCCTCCGGCGCGATCGGAAACACCGGGCCTTCGATGCCGTAGCGCTCGATCTTGAGCGTGCTGGTGATGGTGAGAAACGCCGCCGGCGCGGTGAAATTCACGATCGCGACCGAATTGCCGAACACGTCGTGCAGCCAGCGCGTTTGGCCCGGCGGCGACAGCGTGAGTTCCGCCGCCACCAGCCGCATGTCGTGCGAATCGCGCGGCCGCAGCATCAGCCGGTGTTGGCCGAAGGCGACCAGGCGCGCATACTGGTATTTGGTGGCGTGGCGGACGGTGAGCAGTTTCATGGGATCAATCGATGCAAGCCGCGCGCCAACTAGCCAAGCTTGTGGCGCGCGAGCAATTTTCGCACGGCCTCGACCAGTTCGCTCTCCTTGACGGCGAATTGCGCCTCGGCCTGCTTTTTCAGGTATTCGTCGCGATCCTTGATGTCGCTCGGCGCCGAACCCGCGATCAGGTCGCGGATCAGCACCTCGCCTTTGGCTTTCTCGTCCGGCCCCTGGATCACCGCGCACGGGCTGCCGCGCTTGTCGGCATATTTGAGTTGCTGGCCGATGCCGTGTTTCGGGTTGCCGAGATAAAGCTCGGCGCGGATGCCGGCGGTGCGCAGCTTGGCCGTGAGCTGCTGACACGCTTGCACGCTGTTGGGTCCGAACACCGTGACCAGGACCGGGCCGGGCGGGGCTTTTTCGCCGAGCTTGCCGAGCGCGGTGAGCGCCGCCTGCAGCCGCGACACGCCGATGGAGAAGCCGGTCGCCGGCACTGGCTGGCCCATGAAGCGCGAGACGAGACCGTCATAGCGTCCGCCGCCGCCGACCGAGCCGAAGCGCACCGGGCGGCCTTTGTCGTCCTTGATCTCGAAGGTCAGCTCAACCTCGTAGACAGGGCCGGTGTAATATTCGAGGCCGCGGACGACGGATGGATCGATGCGGACGCGCTTAGAACCGTATTGTGCCGAGCGAGTGATACTGGCTACCTGGTCAAGTTCGTCCAAGGCTTCGGTAATCTTCGATGAATTGCCAAACCAACCTCGAAGAAGGCTAACGGTTTCATGATTATTGATTGGCAGCGAACCGGTTCTAAAATCTGAATATATTTCTCTTACCAGGCCGCCAGTATTTCAATTCATCTCGACGTAAACAAAGCCTGAGTCCTTCTGCTCCCATTCGGGGAGTGTTTTTATGTCGCCGCCCGACTGAGGGTTCGCTTCAAACAGCATCATTATGTGATTGATCTGATCTTCGCTCAGATCCGCCCCGCGAGTAAAATCGCCGCTTTCGTCCTTGCGCCCCTTACTCAACAAATCGCGGACGCCTCTGTCGCCTAGACGATCATATTTATCTAGTGCACGAAGCACCGTGAGACGCTTGTCTTCTGAGATTTCGGCCGAATCCATCGCGCCATCTAATAGCTTGCGGTTATTCACCTTCACCACATAGTCGCCGCGCTTGATGCCGAGCTCCTCCATCGTGTCCGCCGCCAACATGCACATCTCGGCATCGGCGGCGAGCGATGCGCTGCCGACCGTGTCGGCGTCGAACTGCATGAACTGCCGGTAGCGTCCCGGCCCCGGCTTTTCGTTGCGGAACACGGTGCCGTAGCGATACGAGCGATAGGGCAGCGCCACGTTCTGGTAATTCTCCGCCACGTAGCGCGCCAGCGGCGCGGTCAGGTCGTAGCGCAAGCTCAGCCACTGCTCGTCGTCGTCCTGGAAAGAGAACACGCCTTCGTTCGGCCGGTCCTGGTCGGGCAGGAATTTGCCGAGCGCGTCGGTGTATTCGATCGCCGGCGTCTCCACCGGCTCGAAGCCGTAGCGCTCGAACACCGCGCGGATCTTCTCCACCATATGGCGGGTGGCGGCGATCTCGGCCGGGCCGCGGTCGGCGAGGCCACGCGGCAGGCGGGCTTTGAGTTTCTGCGGCTTTTTCGGTTTGTCGGCCATTTGCCGGACTACATACCGCGTCATGGCCGGGCTTGTCACCGAAAGTCGGGTCTACCCGACTTTCGGCACAAATTTATTTGCGCAACTCGGGCAAGCCCGAGTTGCGTATGCCATCCACGCCTTTATGTTCGTATTTATGGCTCAAGCCCAGCGCACACCCGTTTCCGCCACGGTCCCCAACGACCTCGAGCCCTATTGGATGCCGTTCACGGCCAACCGCGCCTTCAAGGCGCGGCCGCGCCTGATCGCCCGCGCCAAGGACATGTTCTATTTCACGCCGGACGGCCGCAAGCTGATCGACGGCTCCGCCGGCCTCTGGTGCACCAATGCCGGGCATAACCGCGATCCCATCGTCGAGGCGATCCAGGCACAGGCCGCCGAGCTCGACTACGCGCCGGCCTTTCAGTTCGCCCATCCCAAAGCCTTCGAGCTGGCGGCCCGCGTTGCCGCGCTCGCGCCCGGCGATCTCGATCACGTGTTCTTCGTCAATTCCGGCTCGGAGGCGGTCGACACGGCGCTGAAGATCGCGCTCGCCTATCACAACGTGCGCGGCAACGCCTCGCGCGTGCGGCTGATCGGCCGCGAGCGCGGCTATCACGGCGTCGGCTTCGGCGGCGTCGCCGTCGGCGGCATCGTGTCGAACCGCAAGCAGTTCGGCGCGCTCTTCGCCGGCGTCGATCATCTGCCGATGACCTACAATCGCGAGAAGCAGGCCTTCAGCATCGGCGAGCCGGAATGGGGCGCGCATCTCGCCGACGAGCTCGACCGTCTGGTCGCATTGCACGACGCTTCGACCATCGCCGCGGTGATCGTCGAGCCGGTGGCGTGCTCGACCGGCGTGCTGGCGCCGCCGAAAGGCTATCTCGAGCGGCTGCGCGCGATCTGCGACAAGCACGGCATTCTCTTGATCTTCGACGAAGTCATTACCGGCTTCGGCCGTCTCGGTTACGCTTTTGCCGCCGAGCGCTACGGCGTCGTGCCGGACATGATCACCTTCGCCAAGGGCATCACCTCGGGCAGCGTGCCGATGGGCGGCGTGCTGGTGCGCAAGGGCATCTACGACGCCTTCATGAAAGGCCCCGAGCACGTCATCGAGCTGTTCCACGGCTACACGTATTCGGCGCACCCGCTTGCTTGCGCGGCAGGGCTCGCCACGCTCGATCTCTATCGCGCCGAAGGCCTGTTCGAGCGCGCGCGCAAGCTGGAAAAGCCCTGGGGCGAGGCCGCCATGCGGCTCAAAGGTCTGCCCAATGTGCTCGACATCCGCCCGGTCGGCCTGACGGTCGGCATCGATCTCGCCAGCAAGCCGGACGCCGTCGGCAAGCGCGGCTTCGAGGCACTGGAGCTGGCCTTCCACGAACACGATCTGATGCTGCGCGCGGTCGGCGACACGCTCGCCATGAGCCCGCCGCTGATCGTGACGGAAGATCAGATCGGCGAGCTGTTCGACAAGGTTGCGACGGTCATCAAGGCAGTCGCTTAACTTACCTCCCCTTGAAAAGGGGAGGTCGGCGACCCCCGACTTGATCGGGGGGAGCCGGGTGGGGATCAATCGCCGAAAATGATCCCCACCCAACCCTCCCCTTTTCAAGGGGGAGGGAGCGCGCTGCCGTCGCAGCGACCGCCTCAATCTGGAACGAACAGAACTCAATTGATCGACAGCCCGAGCGCGTTGACCATCTCGCCCCACTTGGCGATTTCCGCACGGAAGTACTTGTCGGCGTCCGCCGGCGAGCCGTGGATCGGGTCGAAGCCGATGGTCTTGAGCTTGTCCTGGATCGCCGGTTCGTTGATGACGTCTTCCACCGCGGCATTGAGCTTGGCCATGACCGCCGCATCGGTCTTGGCCGGCGCGAAAATGCCGACCCACGACGCCGCCCGGAAATTCGGGAAGCCCTGCTCGCCATAAGTCGGCACGTCGGGGTCCACCGCGGCGCGCTTGTCGGCGGCGATGCCGAGACCCTTGAGCTTGCCGGCCTTGATTTGCGCGGCGGCCCCGCCGCCCAATGTCGTCGCCAGAATATCGATCTGGTTGCCGAGCAGCGCGTTCATCGCCGGCGCGCCGCCCTGATAGGGGATGTGCACGACCGAAATATCGGCGATCTTCTTGAAGAAATATTCCGCCTCGATATGCGAGCCGCTGCCAACGCCGGCGGAGCCGAAATTGATCGACTTGCCCTTCGCTGCCTTCACGAAGTCGGCGAGGGTCTGCGACGGGTTGCTCGGATTGGCCACCAGAGCTTCCGGGCTTGATGCGGTGATGGCAATCGCCTTGAGATCGCCCGCGGCAATCTGGTTGTGCTTCTGCAGGGTGAGATTGATCGCCAGCGCCGTGGTGGTCAGCAGCACGGTGTAACCGTCGGGTTGCGCGCGCGCGACGACGCCGGCCGCGATGTTGCCGCCGGCGCCGGGACGGTTTTCAACGACGACGCTTTGTCCGAGCTTTCCCTCGACGCCGTGCGCGATCAGGCGCGCCAAGGTGTCGGCGATGCCTCCGGGTGCAAAGGCGACGACGAAGGTGATGCGCTGGGTCGGGTATTGTTGCGCGCTCGCCGGACCGCAAAGGATCAATGAGAGCAGTGCCAATGCACCGATCGTGCACCGGTTGCGCCAGAATGCCGGCATATGCGTTTCCCCCCAGGACGTTTGTTTGTTGCTATTGGCCGCCAAAGACTGTTCGAATTGTTCCACCGCCTCGTCGCGTTGACAAGCAGCCTCACGGTTGCGGCTTCAAATCGCCTGGATGGATCGCGAATCTTAAGGCACCACGATCACGATGCATGGCGCGAGGCTGGCGAGCTTCTGCGAAACGCTTCCCAGCAGCAGGCCCGTGAGCTGTCCGCGGCCTCGGCGGCCGACGACGATGGCATCGATTTTCCCCCGTCGGCTTATCTCGATAATCGTTTGGGCGGGCTCGCCCCAGGCGAGTTCGAGTATGCATGCGGCGATCCCGGCCTTTCGCGCCCGTTGCTCGGCATCGTTCAGGATCCGGCGCGCAAAGGTCTCGGCCGCATCCGCGAGATCTCCTTCGACGCGCGCAAAGGCCTCTTGCTCGTCCGAAAACCGCTCGTCACCAATCGTCGCAATCGTCAGCGTGCCGCCGATCGCTTTCACAAGCTCGGCGCCGGTGTCGATCGCGCGGCTGGAGCCGTCCGGCCCTCGGTTGCCACCATGATGTTACGCATGAGCAGTCCCCCTTTTTCCGAATTCCACATGGTCCAAGCGCCGCGTCAGCCGAAACGGCCCGTCACGAAATGTTCCGTGCGCGAATCCTTTGGCGCCGTGAAGAGCAGATTGGTTGAATTGAACTCGACAAGTTCGCCGAGATACATGAAACCGGTGTAGTCGGAGGTGCGCGCCGCCTGTTGCAGGTTATGCGTCACAATGACGATGGTATGATCGTCCTTGAGCTCGGCAATCGTCTGCTCGATCTTCGCCGTTGAAACCGGGTCAATCGCGGAGCAGGGCTCATCGAGCAGCAGCACTTCCGGCCGAACGGCGACCGCGCGGGCAATGCAAAGCCGCTGTTGTTGGCCGCCCGAAAGCTCGGAGCTCTGCTGTGCAAGGTTATCTTTAACCTCGTCCCAGAGCGCGGCGCGGCGGAGATGCGATTCCACTTCCGCATCCATGTCGGCGCGGGACAGTTTGCGATGCAGCCCGATGGTGAAAGCAATATTTTGATAGATCGACATCGGAAACGGGGCCGGCTTTTGAAACACCATTCCGATGCGCGTACGCAGCTGCTGCAAACTGATGTTGCTGGTCAGGATGTTTTCTCCATCGATCAGGACTTCGCCATCGATGCGTTGGCCTGCGTAGAGGTCGTAAATGCGATTGAAGACGCGCAGCAAAGTCGATTTGCCGCAACCCGACGGCCCGACAAACGCGGTCACCTGGTGTTCATAGACCGGCACCGAGACGTCTTTGAGCGCGCGATTGCCGTCCTCGTAATAGAAATTAAGTTTGTGAACGCTGATTTTCTCCCTCAATGACGCCGAGCCGGGAGCAATGCTTAAATGGCGGCCGGCAATTTCGGCCAGTCCGTCAGAACTCGTCGTCGCTCGTGCCGCCGCAACTTGCATGACGCAACAAAACACGGCTGCGCGACGGGTTCTTGATCGGCGTCAAAAATCGGTGGTGTAAAAATAAGTTTTTACTGTCATTTTATTTGCACGTGATCGTCACCAGGTCGTCATGAATTTCGTGCGCCGCGCACGCCATTATTTTTCAGTGATGCGATTGCGACATTAGAGATCGCGTTGCGCCGCCGCCCGCATAAGATGGCTGCTTCTGCAGGATCGCCCAGCCGACTTGCGTCGTGTTGTCGCCGCGCCGGTCCTTGAGCGTGAACGGCGGCTGTACCTTGGCGTCGGCGGCGACCATGCGCAGCGGCACCGGGATCACGTTGGGGTCGCCGCCGGTCCACACCACCAGCGCGCCGCGGCTCCGCAGGTCGGTGAGATCGATCCACGGCGCGCGCGCCGGATTGCCGTCGACCAGAACGCGCGGCTGGTTGCGCGCATAATGCGCGACATTGCCACCGTCCCACATCGTGCCGATCACATAGGCGATCGGCTCGCCGGTGACGGCGCGGTAGCGTTGCGATAATTCGTGGGCGAGGGCGCTGCCGGGAAAGAACACCGCGCGGTAACGGTGATCGAAGCGCGGCAGCACGTCGTAATTGACGAAGAAGGCGAGCGCCAAGCAGACGAACACGATCGCCCAGGTGGAGAGGATGCGCGCCAGACGTCGCTCGTCGAGCATGCGGCGCGCGCTCAGCACCAGCCACAATCCGAGGAACAGCCAGAGCGGATAGCCCCACATCGCCACCGTGCCGCGCCCGCTCACCGCAGACATTGCCAGCACGGTCGCCATCGGGCTGAAAGCGAGCCAGCTGACGATGCGATAATCGAAGGCGTCGGCGCCGGACGCGGCAACCGGCTCGCTGGCATTGCGGCGCGGCCAGAACAGCGGCGCGGCGATGAGCAGCGACGGAATCAGAAAAAACAACTGGCCGCCGGCGAATTCTAGCGGGTGCCAGACGTGGTCGTACCAGCCGCGCGACAACACGGCGCGATGCTCGGCATAGCCGAGCGGTAGGAAATCCGTCTTCACCAGCCACACGAGATGCGGCGCGACCACGACCAGCGCCACGGCGGCCGCGATGTAAGGCCCGGGCGTCGCCAGCACCTTGCGCGCGTCGCGGTCGAGCAGCGCGAATGCGACCATCGGTGCCGCCAGCACCACCACGAAATATTTCGCCCACAGCGACAAGCCCAAAGCGAGGCCGAGCAGGAGCCAGTCCGTCCATTGCCGCTCGCGCAGCGCGCGATGGAACGAGAAACCCGCCAGCGCCCAGAATGGCAGCTGGATGACGTCGTGGTTGAATTTGGCGGCGGTGTAATTGAGGTAATGCAGGCCGTCGACGATCAACACCGACACCAGCGCGCCTGTTCTGCCGACCAGCGGCCGCGCCGCCCCGTAGACCAGCGCCAGCGCCGCGATCACCGCCAGTTCGGACAGCAAGTAATAGGCAAAGTCATGACCGATGGTCAGATGTGCGATCTCGACCAGCCACCAGGGCAGCGGCGGTAGCTTGTCGTAACCGAGCTGCCATTCGCGCCCGTACATCAGGGCTTCGATCAGATCGAGCGGCAGGTTCGGGTAGAGCAGGGCCGGCAGCGCGGTCCACACGACCGTATGCAGCGCCAGCACGGCGGCCAGCGTCCGCCCCGGACAGGCCGCAATGCGGCCGATCAGGCCCAAACGGGCGGATGCCGCAAGCGCCGGGGCTCCAGGTTCCAAGCCACGCTCCATGCCGCCTCAACGTCCTGCCAAAAGGGGCGAATTCGCGTTACCATAGCAGGTGTTCGAGGTTGCGCGGACCCGTGCCGTCATGGAGATTGGGTCTCGGCGGCGCGAATCAGGAGCCCGCCCGGCGGGGGTCGTCCAGGAATAGCCGCATGGTTCGTATCGGCGCCATCTTCATCGCTGTCTGCATGGTGCTCATCGCCGCCTCGATCGGCGCGGTGCTCTATCTCGCTTTCAAGCTGGACGTGCGCACTTGCGGCCTCATCGCGCTCGGCGCTCTGATGGCGATGGCGCTCTACAACACGATCAGCAGCCGCCTGTCCGACCGGCGCACGCTCGGCGACCAGATCGCCGATCTGTCGCGCGGCACCGCCGACCTCGCCCGCCAGGTGGCGGAGATGGCGCGCCGGCTCAATGCCATGGAAACCAAGGTCGATAAGGCGGTGGAGCGGGCGCGCGTCGCGGTCGATCCGCTCGCCTCCGAAATGGGCGAATTGGGCACGCTGGTGCGCCAGATCGCCGAGACGGTCGCGTCGCACGCCGCCGCCTTGCAGAAACAGGGCGCGGTGCCCGCGGTGGCCGTCACCGAGCTGCCGAAGGCCACGGTCGCGGCCATTGCGGCCGATGGCGCGCTCAATCTCACCGAGCGCGAAGCGGTCGGCGGTCCGCCGCCATTCCAGGGCCTGACGCGCGAGAGCATCGCCGAAGTCATCGCCAATGCCGTCGATGGTGACCGCATCGATCTCTATCTGCAGCCGATCGTCACGCTGCCGCAACGTAAAGTGCGCTACTATGAGGCAGTATCGCGGCTGCGCACCGAAGCCGGCGAAGTCGTGCCGGCCAGCGACTTCATCGACGTCGCCGAGAGCGTCGGCCTGATGCCCAAGATCGACAACCTGCTGCTGTTCCGCTGCGTGCAGGTGGTGCGCCGCCTGCAATTGAAGAGCCGCGACGTTGGCCTGTTCTGCAATATCAGCGCCGGCACGCTCACCGACGCGACCTTCTTCAAGCAATTCCTCGACTTCGCCGACGCCAACCGCGCGCTCAACAACGCCTTGATGTTCGAATTCAGCCAGAGCGCCTATCGCGCCTTCGGCCCGCTCGAGAACGAAGCGCTGGCGGCGCTGGCCGAACGCGGCTTCCGCTTCTCCATGGATCACGTCGGCGATCTGCGCATGGAACCGAAGGAATTGGCCGATCACTGGTTCCGTTTTTTGAAAGTGCCCGCCAAGTTGCTGCTCGACAAGACCACCGGCGCCCAGTCCGACATCCACCCGGAAGACCTCGCCGATCTCTTGGCCCGCTCCGGCATCGACCTGATCGCCGAACGCATCGAGAGCGAAGGCATGGTGGTCGACCTCCTGGATTACGACGTACGTTTCGGTCAAGGCTTCCTGTTCTCCCCGCCGCGGCCGGTGCGCGCGGAGGCGTTGCAGACCGCCTCAGGTGCGTCCGATGCGGCAAAGCCCGAAGGCGAAACGCTGGCGGCCGCCGGCTGATCCATTCGAAGCCAGCGGCTATAGTCCCCAGATGACCGCCGCCCCGCCGCCTCTCATTGCGCATTTTGCCGAGCTGGCCCCCGCCTACGACGTATTGCTCTGCGACGTCTGGGGCGTGGTGCATAACGGCGTTACCGCCTTTGCGCCCGCCTGCGACGCGCTGATGCGGGCGCGGGCACGCGGGGCCGCGGTCGTGTTCATCACCAACTCACCGCGGCCGAGCGAGCAGGTGGCCCGCCAGCTCGCGCGGCTGCATGTGCCGCGCGAAACCTATGACGGCATGGTGTCATCCGGCGACGTCACGCGCGGCGTCATTCAGCAGCGGCACGGGCAAACTCTCTTCCATATGGGCCCCGAGCGCGACCGCTCGGTATTCAGCGGGCTCAACGTTGCGTTCGCGCCGCTGGAGAGCGCCGACTACGTGGTCTGCACCGGTCTCGACGACGACGATCTCGACACGCCTGAAGATTACCGCGGCCGGCTGGAGACCATGTTCAAGCGCAAGCTGTTCATGGTCTGCGGCAATCCCGATGTGGTGGTCGAGCGCGGCGACAGACTGGTCTATTGCGCCGGCTCGATCGCCGACCTCTACGCCACCATGGGCGGCGAGGTGCTCTATGCCGGCAAGCCGTACCGGCCGATCTACGACATGGCGCTGGCGAATGCGGGCACGGCCGCCGGCAAGGCGCCCGCGCTCAAGCGCGTGCTGGCGATCGGCGATTCGATGCGCACCGATCTCAAGGGCGCACACACGCTCGGCGTCGATTTCCTGTTCGTGACGGCCGGCATACACGCCGAGGAATTCGGCGCGCGCGAACAGCCGGATGCCGGCGCGCTGAACGATGCGTTTACCGCCGCCGGCGAGATGCCGAAGGCGGTGATGCGGCACTTGGTGTGGTAGCACCCTGTCGTTCCGGGCGAGCGAGCGCAAGCGAGCGAGGCCCGGGACCCATACTCCGCAGTCTTTCGAGAGGGCAGGGGTTATGGGTCCCCGCCTTCGCGGGGACGACAAAAGGAATTACTTCGCCGTCGCTTCGGTGTCGGGGAAGACGGCTTCGATCTTGGTCTTGAGCGTCTGCGCGTTGAACGGCTTGACGATGTAGTTCGACACGCCGGCCTTCTTGGCGGCGATCACGTTCTCGGTTTTCGATTCCGCCGTCACCATGATGAACGGCGTCGTGGCGAGGCCGGGATCGGAGCGCACCTGTTGCAGCAGGTCGTAGCCGGTCATCGGCTCCATGTTCCAGTCGGAGATGACGAGGCCGTATTTGCGCTGGCGCATCTTTTCCAGCGCCTCGTTGCCGTCGTTGGCGTCGTCGATGTGCTCGAAGCCGAGTTGCCGCAGCAGGTTGCGGATGATCCGCACCATCGTGTTGTAGTCGTCCACCACCAGAACCGGTGTCGTCAGATCGACGGCCATAAGCGTATCCCCCGAGCGGTGGCGGAAAGTAGCAAGGGCGCTTGAATATCCGGTTAATTTGAAAGTTTGTTAACCACGCGCTAACCGTACTTGCGCCCAGTAAGGCGCCAAGGCGTAAACTTGCCGCATAAATGAGCAGCAACCGTTGAGCAAAGCCCCCACAACGCCGCCAGTCGGTTTTCATGTCGCGCGCGGGCCGGGCGACCGGATTGACGGCGGCCCCTTGCGCGGCGCCGTGCTGGCCATCGGCAATTTCGACGGCGTGCATCGCGGTCATCGCGCCGTCATCGCTGCGGCGCAAAAGCGCGCGCAAGCGCTCGGCCGCAAGACCGCGGCTTTGACCTTCACCCCGCATCCGCGGCTGTTCTTGCGGCCGCAGGATACGCTGTTTCAGCTCTCGGGCGAGCGCGACAAGCTGCGCCTGCTCGCCGCCGCCGGGCTCGACGGCGTCATCGTCATGAATTTCGACGCCGCGCTTGCCGGAACGTCGGCCGAGGATTTCATCGCGCGCATTCTGGTCGGGCGGCTCGCCATCGGCGGCGCGGCGATCGGCTTCGATTTCCACTTCGGCAAGAACCGCACCGGCTCGCCGGCATTCCTGGCCGAGCAGGGCAAGAAGCTCGGTTTCGCCGTCGACATCGTGCCGCCGCTGGAGGACGAGGGCCGCCCGGTGTCGTCGGGCTCGATTCGCACGGCTTTGAGCCAGGGCAAGGTGGTGGAAGCGGCCGAGCTTCTCGGCGCGCCCTGGTTTACGTCGGGCACCGTCATTCACGGCGACAAGCGCGGGCGCGAACTCGGCTTTCCGACCGCCAATGTGCGGCTCGATCCGGCCTGCGGCCTCAAGCACGGCATCTACGCCGTGCGCGTCGCTGTCCCCAATTCCGTTCATTCCCGCGCAAGCGGGAACCCAGGGGCCGCGGGCATTGAAGTTGCTGGGTCCCCGCTTTCGCGGGGACGAGCGGTCGAGTTAATCGACGGCGTGGCGAGCTTCGGCGTGCGGCCGATGTTCGATAACGGCGGACCGCTGCTCGAGGTCTTCCTGTTCGACTTCGCCGGCGACCTCTACGGGCAGGCGATCGACGTCGCCTTCATCGGCTGGCTCCGCCACGAGCAGACGTTCGGGTCGATCGAGGCGCTCAAGCAGGCGATGGACGCCGACGCCGCGCAGGCGCGCGACGCGCTCAAGCGCGCCGGTGACGCATTCCCGGTGCTGGGGGAGGTGTAGAGCAGGGACGAGCCGCGTCCCCTCTTCCCTCTCCCTCAAGGGGAGAGGGGAAGCGAGCCGGTGGCTCGCCCTTTGCGATGCAAAATCGGCCTGCTACATAGCCCGCATGAATAAGCCCGAGCGCGATTATTCCGAGACGCTGTTCCTGCCGCAGACGGATTTCCCGATGCGCGCCGGCCTGCCGCAGAAGGAGCCAGAAATCCTCAAGCGCTGGGAGCAGGGCGATCTCTACCAGCAGCTGCGCCAGGCGTCGAAGGGCCGCGAGAAATTCATCCTGCACGACGGCCCGCCTTACGCCAACGGCAACATCCACATCGGCCACGCGCTCAACAAGATCCTCAAGGACGTGGTGACGCGCAGCCAGCAGATGCTCGGCTACGACAGCAACTACGTGCCGGGCTGGGACTGTCACGGCCTGCCGATCGAATGGAAGATCGAGGAAGAGAACTACCGCTCCAAGAACAAGAAGAAGCCGAATCTGTCCGACCCCGCCGCGATGATCGCCTTCCGGCAGGAATGCCGCGCCTATGCCGAGCATTGGCTCAACGTGCAGCGCGAGGAGTTCAAGCGCCTCGGCGTCGAGGGCGACTGGTCGCATCCCTATACGACGATGGATTTCTTCGCCGAGGCGCAGATCGCGCGTGAGCTGATGAAATTCGCCGCCAACGGGCTGCTCTATCGTGGCAGCAAGCCTGTGATGTGGTCGGTGGTGGAGAAGACGGCGCTGGCGGAGGCCGAAGTCGAGTACGAGGACTACACCAGCGATCAGGTGTGGGTGAAGTTTCCGATCGATTATGCTGTGCGCGTAACTGACGATGAAAGTATTTTTCGCGCGGCTAGAGCGTCGTCGACGCGACGGCACGTGGAGCCTGACCGGGAGCTAGAACAGGCGAGCATTGTAATCTGGACAACCACGCCATGGACTCTGCCTGGTAATCGCGCAATCAGTTTTTCGAGACGCATCGCATATGGCCTCTACAAGGTCACCGCTGCCCCAGACGACAATTGGGCGAAAGTGGGTGACCTATTTGTGCTCGCGGATAAACTTGCCGGAGATGTTCTAAAGCAGGCGCGTGTCAGCGCCTGGGAACGGCTTCGCGAAATCTCGACGCGTCAACTTCTCGCAATTGAGTGTCGCCATCCTCTAGCAAATGGAGGATACCCTTTTCGCGTCCCCTTGCTTCCTGGTGAGCATGTTACTGACGATGCGGGCACAGGTTTTGTCCACACCGCCCCGGGGCATGGGCGCGAAGACTTCGACGTGTGGATCGAATATCGCGGAATGCTGGAAGGACGCGGCATCAACACCGCCATCCCCTACACCGTCGACGAAAATGGCGCCTTCACGGACGCTGCGCCCGGCTTCACCGGCAGGCGCGTGCTCAACGACAAAGGTGAGAAGGGCGACGCTAACGAGGCTGTAATTAAGGCGTTAATTGAGGCTGGCATGATCATCGCGCGCAGCCGCTTGAAGCATCAGTACCCGCACAGCTGGCGTTCGAAAAAGCCAATTATTTTTCGCAATACCCCGCAGTGGTTCATTGCGATGGACACTCCCATTGAGGGCGGAATCGATACCCTTCGAAACCGAGCGCTCAAAGCGATTCAAGTTACGCGTTGGGTGCCCGAGCAAGGGCAAAATCGCATTACGGGTATGATCCAAGGCCGCCCCGACTGGGTGATCTCGCGCCAGCGCGCCTGGGGCGTGCCGATCGCGGTGTTCATCAAGCCGAAGCCGGACGGCTCGGTCGAGATTTTGCAAGACCCCGAGGTCGAAGTCCGCATCGTCGAGGCCTTCGAGCAGGAAGGCGCCGATGCCTGGTACGCCGCCGGCGCGCGCGAACGCTTTCTCGCTAAGCTCGCCAACGACGGCTGGCAGAAGGTCGACGATATCTGCGACGTCTGGTTCGATAGCGGCTCGACGCACGCCTTCGTGCTGGAAGACCCGGTGCATTTCCCCACGCTGGCCGGCCTCAAGCGCAAGATCGACGGCGGCAAAGACACCGTGATGTATCTGGAAGGCTCCGACCAGCACCGCGGCTGGTTCCACTCCTCACTCTTGGAGAGTTGCGGCACGCGCGGCCGCGCCCCCTTCGACGTGGTGCTCACACACGGCTTTGTGCTCGACGAGCACGGACACAAGATGTCGAAGTCGCTCGGCAACGTCACCGCGCCGCAGGACGTGATCAAGCAGTCCGGCGCCGACATCCTGCGCATGTGGGTCTGCGCCTCCGATTACGCCGACGACCTGCGCATCGGGCCGGAGATCCTCAAGACCACGGTCGAGACCTATCGCAAGCTGCGCAACACCGTGCGCTGGATGCTCGGCACGCTGGCGCATTTCCACGAAGATGAGCGCGTCAAGCACGACGCGATGCCGGAGCTGGAGCGGCTGATGCTGCACCGGCTGGCCGAGCTCGACGCGCTGGTGCGCAAGGCCTACGCCGAATTCGACTACAAGCGCATCTTCGCCGCGCTCTCGGCGTTCATGACCTCGGACCTGTCGGCCTTCTATTTCGACATCCGCAAGGACACGCTCTATTGCGATCCGATCTCGTCGGTGAAGCGCAAAGCCAGTCTCACCGTGATCGATCATCTGTTCCGCTGCACGGTGACGTGGCTGGCGCCGATGCTGTGCTTCACCGCGGAAGAGAGCTGGCTGTCGCGCTACGGCGCCGACGCTAAGTCGGTGCATCTGGAGACTTTCCCCGACGTGCCGGCGGCCTGGCGCGACGACAAGCTGGCCGAGAAGTGGCGCAAGGTGCGCATCGTGCGCGGGGTGGTCACCGGCGCGCTGGAAATCGAGCGCGCGGGCAAGCGCATCGGCTCCTCGCTCGAGGCGCATCCGATCGTGCACGTGTCGAACGGCGAGCTCTATGAGGCCGTGGTCGATTGCGACCTCGCCGAGATCTGCATCACATCCGCCGCAACGCTGGCCGAGGACGAAGGCCCGGCCAACGCCTTCCGGCTTGCCGATGTTGCCGGTGTGGCAATTGTGGCCGGGCTTGCCGAGGGCACCAAGTGCGCGCGCTCGTGGAAAATCCTCAACACCATCGGCGCCGATCCGCAGTACCCTGATGTATCGCCGCGCGACGCCCAGGCGTTGCGTGAATGGGAAGCCATGCGCAAGGCGGCCGAATAAATGCGTGTGGGCCCGCTCACCCGCTTCGGTCTCGCCGTTGCTGCCGTGACCTGTGTGATCGACCAGGCGAGCAAGATCTATTTACTCAAGGTCGTCGATCTTGACGCCCATCCGTTTCGCGCCGGCCCGTTCTTCGACTTCGTGCTCACCCGCAATCCCGGCATCAGCTACGGCCTGTTCCAGACGCAAAGCGCGCTCGGCCAATGGGTGCTGCTGTCGGTCAAGGCACTGGCGGTGCTGCTGCTGTGGCTATGGCTGACGCGGGCGGGCGGCCGTCTCACCGCGCTGTCGCTCGGCCTCATCATTGGCGGGGCGGTGGGCAACGCCATCGACCGCCTGGCCTATGGCTGGGTGGCCGATTTCGTCTTTTTCCACATCACCACGGCCAGTTTCCGCTTCGACTGGTATGTTTTTAACCTAGCCGATGTAGCTATCGTTGCCGGGGTTATCGGCCTGTTATATGAATCCCTGGTCGGGGGCCACGCCGCAAAAGCGCCCTGATCCGCAGGAATAGTCGGCCAATACGAAGAATTCCTCGCGAATTTGAGGGTTTCCACCGCTCATGCGCCAGAAAAAGAGTCGCAGTCGAATGACAATGCTGCGCGGGTCGTGCGCCGCGCTCAGCTTGGCGGCCAGCCTCGCATTCCTGGCGGCATCCGGGCCGGCTAAAGCCGGCGATGCCGACAGCGACAGCGACGGCAGCCTTTACAACAAGACGTTCGGCCGCGTGCTGGAGAGCCTCGGTCTCCAGAGCGGCGAGAAGTCAGGCATCAGCTATCAAGAGCGGCCCCCGCTTGTGCTGCCGTCCAGCCGCGACCTGCCGCCGCCCGAGAAATCCGCGGACGTGAACAACCCGGCTTGGCCGAAGGATCCGGACGTCAAGCGCCGCAAGCTGATCGAGCAGCAACGGAAAAACCGCAACGTCAGTGACGAGCGAGAACACGAGCAGAATCCGCTGCGTCCGGAGGAATTGGCGCCGGGACCGAAGCCCCGCGGAGTCCAAAGCGTCAGCACCGGTCCCGGCCGGAGCGGTGCGACGGACTTTGGCGAACAGCTTTCGCCCTCCCAGCTTGGTTACAAAGGCGGGATGTGGCGCACGATGTTCGGCGGCAAGGATGAGGACGTCGTTCAGTTCACCGGCGAGCCGCCCCGTACCGATTTGACCGAGCCGCCTCCGGGCTACCAGAACTCCGTCGCCGGACCAGCCCTATGGCGTTACCACGGCTGCGGCGCCGAAGGCTGACAACAACTACGAGACGCGCGCCGAACCTGTTCGGTGATCGCGCGCTTCCGATCCGCTTCCATGCGTATTGCCGGCGTGACGGCGCGGGGGCGCCTACCTGAAAGCTATTAAGGTCTCCAAGGTGCATCTCAATAAAGCAAAGGTCCTCGTCGCCGCGGCGGCCGTTGCGGCGGCGCTGTCGGCGGTCGCGCGCGCCGCCGACGAATCCGGCGACAAGGTCGCCGACTTCACGCTTTCGAACGGCCTGGAGCTGGTCGTCATTCCCGACCATCGCGCGCCGGTCGTCACCCATATGATCTGGTACAAAGTCGGCGCCGCCGACGAGAACTCCGGGCAAGTCCGGCCTCGCGCACTTCCTCGAGCATCTGATGTTCAAGGGCACCGCCAAGCACCCGGCCGGCCAGTTCTCGCAAGTCGTCGCCCGGCTCGGTGGCCAGGAGAATGCCTTTACCTCTTACGATTACACCGCTTTTTTCCAGCGCGTGCCGGCCGACCAGCTCAAGACTGTGATGGAATTCGAGGCCGACCGCATGACCGGCCTGCAATTGAGCGACGACAAGGTGCTGCCGGAGCGCGATGTCATCCTTGAGGAGCAAAATCAACGGGTCGCCAACGATCCGGCCGCCCGCCTCGGCGAGCAGATCGACGCCGCGCTGTTTCTCAACAGCCCCTATGGCAGGCCGATCATCGGCTGGCGCCACGAGATGGAAGGTCTCACGCGCGACGACGCCATCGGCTTCTACCGCCGTTTCTACGGTCCCAACGACGCGGTGGTGGTGATCGCGGGCGACGTCGATCCGCAGGCCGCCCTCAAGCTCGCGCAGGACATCTACGGCAAGGTGGCCCGCCGCAATGCCATCGTCCCGCGCAACCGGCCGCAGGAGCCGCCGCCGGTGGCGGTGCGCTCGCTGACGCTCGCCGATCCGCGCGTCGAGCAGCCGACCATGCAGCGTGCCTATCTGGTGCCGTCTTTCACCACCGCCAAGAAGGGCGACTCGGAGGCGCTCGAGGTGCTCGCCCATATCCTCGGCAGCGGCTCGAACAGCCGGCTCTACACCGCGCTGGTGGTGGACCAGCACGTCGCGGTCGCGGCCGGCGCCTGGTACAACTCGGCGGCGCTCGACATGTCGAAGTTCAGCGTTTACGGCGTGCCGGCCCCCGGCGTGACGCTGCCGCAATTCGAAGCCGCCACCGACGCGGTCATCGCGCAGGTGATCGCCAACGGCATCACGCCCGACGAGCTCGTGCGCAGCAAGACCAAGCTGATCGCCGACGCGGTCTACGCCCATGACAGCCAGGCCAGCATGGCGCGCTGGTACGGTTCCTCGCTGACCACCGGCGCCAGCGTCGCCGACGTCGAACATTGGCCCGACCGTATCCGCGCCGTCACCGCCGAGCAGGTGCAGCAGGCGGCGCGGCAATGGCTCGATAAACGCCGCTCGGTCACCGGTTACCTGATCAAAGACACAAGCCCGCAGGCGGAGAAACGCACATGACGCGGTTCGCAACTTCGATCGCGCTGGCTTTGCTCGCGCTGTGGGCGGGCGCTTCCGCCGCTTCGGCGATGACGATCGAGCAGATCGTCAGCCCTTCCGGCATCCATGGCTGGCTGGTGCGTGAGAACGCCGTGCCCCTGGTCGCGCTCAACTATTCTTTCCACGGCGGCTCGACCCAGGACGACGCTCTCAAGGCCGGCACTGCCCATTTCACCGCCGATATGCTCGACGAGGGCGCCGGCGACTTCGACAGCAAGACTTATCATGCGCGGCTGGAAGACCACGCCATCGAACTCAGCTTCGAAGTCGGCCGCGACTACTTCCGCGGCTCGCTGCGCGCGCTCAACGAACATCGCGACGAGGCCTTCGATCTGCTGCATCTCGCGTTGGCCAAGCCGCGTTTCGACGCCGATGCGCTCGAACGCGTGCGCGGCCAGGAGCTGTCCGAACTACGGCGCGAGACCACCAGTCCGAACGAGCTTGCCAGCCGCAGCTGGTGGAGCACCGCGTTTCCCGATCACCCTTACGGCCGCGAAAGCCAGGGCACGCTCGAATCGATGGCGCGGATCAGCGCCGATGATTTGCACGGCTACGTCCGCCGCGTGTTCGCGCGCAAGGAGCTGACCATCTCGATCGTCGGCGACATCGACGCCGACACCGCCGGCAAGCTGATCGACCGCGCCTTCGGCGGCCTGCCGGCCGACAACGATCTCAAGCCGGTGCCGCAGGCCTCGCCCAGCAATCTCGGCCGCCGCATCGTCATCGACGTCAACGTGCCGCAGGCGGTGGTCAATTTCGGCGGCCAGGGGATCGCCCGGCACGACCCCGATTTCATGGCAGCCTATATCGTCAACCACATACTGGGCGGCGGCGGCTTCTCGTCGCGGCTTTACCGCGAAGTGCGCGAGAAGCGCGGGCTTGCCTATGGCGTGTCCGACCAGATGGTCTGGTTCCGCCGCGCCGCGGTCGTCATTGGCGGCACCGCCACCCGCGCCGACCGCACCGCCGACGCGCTCAAGGTGATCGAGCAGGAGATCAAGCGCATGGCCGACAGCGGGCCGACGCCCGCCGAGCTTGACGAGGCCAAGGCCTTCCTCAAGGGTTCCTACGCGCTTTCGCTCGATACCTCGAGCAAGATCGCGGCGCAGCTCACCCAGATCCAGATCGACGATCTCGGCGCCGACTACATCCAGCGGCGCAATGGCCTGATCGACGGCGTCACCATCGACGACGCCAAGCGCGTGGCCAAGCGGCTCTATGGCGGCGGGCTGCTGGTCACGGTCGCCGGCCGGCCCAAGGGCCTGACATCCGGCGCCCTGCAGGAGTAGACGGCGCTGGAATTTTGACAAGTAACGGCCGGGCCTTGTCCCGGCCGTTGCGTTTGGCTAGGCACGAGAGCATGCCGATCGTCCAGTCCATCGACAGCGCGCTGGAAAAGAACGTCGGAAAGCATGGGCTATCCGACAAGGCCTTGGCCGACGCGCTGGCGCGCGCGGAGGGTGCGCTCGAGGACTTGCGTAAACGCCACGCGGACGGCTCGCTGCCGTTGCTGCGGCTGCCGCAAGCGCATGGTGACTTGCGCGAGATCCGCGATACCGCCAAGCGTCTCGCCGCCAACGCGACCGACATCGTCATTCTCGGCACTGGCGGCTCCTCGCTCGGCGGCCAGACGCTGGCGCAGCTCGCCCATCACGCCGTGCCCGGCGTCGGCGCCCTGCGCGAGCCGCCGCGCCTGCATTTCATCGACAATCTCGACGCCGACACCTTCGCCACGCTGCTTGTCCGGCTGCCGCACCAGACCACGCGCTTCGTCGCCATCTCCAAATCGGGCGGCACGGCCGAGACGTTGATGCAGACCATCGCCGCGCTGTCGGCGGTGAAGGCCGAAGGGCTGGCGCAGCGCATCCCGGACAACTTCCTTGGGCTGACCGAGCCTTCGAAGCCCGGCAAGCGCAACGGCCTGCGCGACCTGCTCGGCAAATTTCATGTGCCGATGCTTGAGCATCACACCGGCGTCGGCGGGCGCTATTCGGCGCTCACCAATGTCGGCCTGCTGCCGGCGGCGCTGGTCGGCCTCGACCTCGGTGCGGTGCGCGAGGGCGCGGGGCTTGCGCTGGCGCCCGTGCTGGCGAAGAAAAAGGCGGCGGATGTGCCGGCCGCGCTCGGCGCCGCGCTTGCGGTTGCGCTCGCGGACAAGGGCAAGGCCATCAGCGTGCTGATGGCCTATTGCGACCGGCTCGAGCGCTTCACGCATTGGTACGTGCAGCTCTGGGCCGAGAGCCTCGGCAAGAACGGCAAGGGCACCACGCCTCTGGCGGCGCTCGGGCCGGTCGATCAGCACAGCCAGGTGCAGTTGTTCATCGGCGGCCCGCGCGACAAATTATTCACCGTGGTCACCGTCGGCGCCAAGGGCCAAGGCCCGCGCATGGACGCGGAGCTCGCCAAGCTCGCCGGCGAGCCCGGCTTTGCCGGCAAGACCATCGGCGATCTGGTGGCCGCCGAAGGCCGCGCCACCGCCGAGACCTTGGCCAAGAACGGCTGCCCGGTGCGTACGATTCATATCGAACGGCTCGACGAGGAATCCCTCGGCGAGCTGATAATGCATTTCATGCTGGAAACCATCATCGCCGCGCATCTGCTCGGCATCGACGCCTTCGATCAGCCGGCGGTGGAAGAGGGCAAGGTGCTGGCGAAGAAGTATTTGGGCGCCTAGCCCCTAACCGCTCGTCCCCGCGAAAGCGGGGACCCAGTGCGAAAAATCACCGACTCTGCAAGAATGACTCTGGATTCCCGCTTGCGCGGGAATGAGCGGGATTAACATGGTCCGTATCACCGACACCATCTCGATCGACGAATCCGAATTGTCGGAATCCTTCGTGCGCGCCTCCGGCCCGGGCGGGCAGAACGTCAACAAGGTGTCGAGCGCCGTGCAACTGCGCTTCGACGTGCGCAACTCGCCGTCGTTGCCGAACGACGTCGCCGTGCGGCTGATGCGGCTTGCCGGCAAGCGGCTGACCAAGGAAGGCGTTATCGTCATCGTGGCGCAGGCGCACCGCGACCAGACCCGCAACCGCGAGGACGCGCGCGAGCGCCTGTTCGCGTTGATCGAGCAGGCCGCCGTGCGTCCCAAGCCGCGCCGCACCACCAAAGTGCCCAAGGCGCAGAAGCGCCAGCGGCTGGAGTCCAAGAAGCACCGTTCCGGCATCAAGGCGATGCGCCGCGGCGGCTGGGACTAAGAATAGCGGGGGTACAAGGGTTTACTGCCTCGTGGGCGCCGTTTTGGCCCGATAAAGTCGGGCGAAATCGAATCAGGCCCCCTCATGCCCGTCCGCCAGCTGCCCGAAACCGTGGTCAACCGCATCGCCGCCGGCGAGGTGGTGGAGCGGCCGGCGAGCGTCGTCAAGGAATTGGTCGAGAACGCGCTCGACGCCGGCGCTGCCCGCATCGACGTGCTCACCGACGGCGGCGGCCGCCGGCTGATCCGCGTCACCGACGATGGCGACGGCATGACGCGCGGCGATCTCGAACTCGCGGTCGAGCGCCACGCCACCTCCAAGCTCGATGCCGATGACCTGCTGGCGATCCGCACGCTCGGCTTCCGCGGCGAGGCGCTGCCTTCGATCGGCGCGGTGGCGCGGCTCACCATTACCACGCGCCACGAGAGCGAGCCGCATGCCTGGACGCTCACGGTCGACGCCGGCGCGAAATCGGAGATCAAGCCGGCGGCGCTGTCGCACGGCACCACGGTCGAGGTGCGCGATCTGTTTTACGCCACGCCCGCGCGGCTGAAATTCCTCAAGACAGACCGCAGCGAGGCGGAAGCCGTGCGCGAAGTGGTGCGGCGCCTGGCGATGAGCCGGCCGGACGTGTCCTTCACGCTCGCCGGCGAAGAACGCGCGCCGGTGACTTGGGGTCCGGCGACGGACAATCTGGCGCGCCTGGGCGACGTGCTCGGCGCCGACTTCCGCGCCAATGCCTTTGCCGTCGAGGCCGAGCGCGAGGGCGTGCGCGTCGCGGGCTTTGCCGGCCTGCCGACGCTGTCGCGGGCCAATTCGCTTGGCCAATATCTGTTCGTCAACGGCCGGCCGGTGCGCGACAAGCTGCTGTTCGGCGCGGTGCGCGCGGCCTACGCCGATTATCTGCCGCGCGACCGCCATCCGCTGCTGGCGCTGTTCGTCACGATCGAGTCGCGCGAAGTCGACGTCAACGTGCATCCGGCCAAGACCGAAGTGCGCTTCCGCGACGGCGCGCTGGTGCGCGGGCTGATCGTGCGGGCGCTGAAAGAGGCGCTGGCGCGCGAGGGCAGCCGCGCCGCCAGCACCGGCGGCGGCGCCACCATCGCCGCCTTCCGGCCGATGAGCGTCGCCCGGCGCGGCACCTACGACTGGCGGCGCTCGCCGGCGCGGCCTACGGGCGTTACGCAGTCACGCGGCGGCGCGGCGCTCGGCTTTGCCGAAGCCGTGCAGGCGGCGTTCGACGTCGGCGAACCGTCCGCCGACGCGGCGATTGCCAGCTTCGAGCCGGCGGCCGACCAGATCGAGCGCCCGCTGGGCGCGGCCCGCGCGCAAGTGCACGAGACCTACATCGTGGCGCAGACGCGCGACGGGCTTGTGATCGTCGACCAGCACGCCGCGCACGAGCGCATTGTCTACGAGCGCATGAAGGCGGCAATCGCCGCCTCCGGCATCGCGCGGCAGATCCTGCTCATTCCGGAGATCGTCGAGCTAGACGAGGCCGACGCCGCGCGGCTCGTTGCGCGCGCCGAGGAACTGGCGCGCTTCGGCCTGGCGATCGAGGACTTCGGGCCCGGCGCCGTGGCGGTGCGGGAGACGCCGTCTTTGTTGGGCGAGGTCGACGTGCGCGGCCTGCTGCGCGATCTCGCCGAACACATGGCGGAATGGGACGATGAGCTGCCGCTCGAACGCCGCCTGCTGCACGTCTCCGCCACCATGGCTTGCCACGGCTCGGTGCGCGCGGGGCGCAGGCTCAAGCCCGACGAGATGAACGCACTGCTGCGCGAGATGGAAGCCGTGCCCAATTCCGGCCAGTGCAATCACGGCCGGCCGACTTATGTGGAGCTGAAGCTCACGGATATCGAACGGCTGTTTGGGCGGCGTTAGGCCGCGCGCAGAAATACAAATTCCGTGTCGTCGTAGGCTCGCCGCTCCAATTCCTCGAATCCTTCCGGCGCAACAAATCCTGCGTCCGCCGCTTCCTCGACGATAATCAAGGCCTGCGGCTTCAGCCAGCCGCCCTCGCGCGAACTCGCAAGCGCTTTCTCCGCCAGGCCTTTGCCATAGGGCGGATCGAGGAACACCAGATCGAACGGCTCGAGCGGATGCGCGGGGCCGAGCTTGGTGGCGTCGCGCCGGAAAATGCTGGTGACGCCGCCGAGGCCGAGCGCCTCGACGTTCTGCCGCAAGAGTGCGCGCGCCTCCACGCCCTCGTCGACGAACAACACGTAAGCCGCGCCGCGCGAGATCGCCTCGATGCCGAGCGCGCCGGTACCGGCGAACAGGTCGAGCACGCGCGCACCCGTGACCGGGTCGCCGTAGCCGTGCATGAGGATGTTGAACAGCGCCTCGCGCAGCCGGTCGGCGGTCGGGCGCACGGCCTGAGATTTCGGCCCGGCGATGGGGCGCGAGCGCAATTTGCCGCCGACCACGCGCATTATTTTGGCCTTGGATATTTCGGCCGCGGCCCGCCGGTGCGGTCGCGCCGCTGCTTCTTTTTGCGATCGGGACGCACAGGCCTCTGCTCGTTGCCCCGCGGCGGCCGCACATCGCGCACTCGCGCCTCAGGATGACGAGGCGAGGGGATCTCATGTTCCAACGGCGAATCAAAATCCGCATTGGCCTGCGCGGCGATCTCCGGACCGAGCGCCTGGCGCAGCTCCTCCGTCTCCACTTCCTCGACGTCGCCATCGTCGAGCTCGCCCAGCTCGAACGGCCCATACGACACGCGGATCAGGCGGTTCACCGTCAGCCCGAGCTGCTCCAGCACCTTGCGCACCTCGCGATTCTTGCCCTCGCGCAAGCCGACGGTGAGCCAGACATTGGCGCCTTGCTCGCGGTCCAGCGTCGCCTCAATCGGCCCGTAGTGGATGCCGGCGACCGTGATGCCGTCGCGCAGCCGGTCGAGCGCCTCCTGCGTGACGCGGCCGAGCGCGCGCACGCGGTAACGCCGCAGCCAGCCGGTCGCCGGCAGTTCGAGCGCGCGCGCCAGCCCGCCGTCATTGGTCAGCAGCAGCAGGCCCTCGCTGTTGATGTCGAGCCGGCCGATGCTGATCACGCGCGGCAGCCGCTTGGGCAGCGCGCGGAAAATGGTCGGCCGCCCTTCCGGATCGGCATGCGTCGTCACCAGCCCGCGCGGCTTGTGATAGCGGAACAGGCGCGTGCGCGCGCGCCCCGGCAGCGGCTGCCCGTCCACCACGATGCGGTCGCGCGCACTGACATTGAGCGCGGGTGATGAAATGACCGAGCCGTTGACCGACACGCGCCCGGCCGCGATCCAGGCTTCCGCCTCGCGCCGCGAGGCAAGCCCGGCGCGGGCGATCACCTTGGCGATGCGGTCGCCGGATTTGTCATTGTTGTTTTTTTCGGGCATGAGCAGGATTTATGGCGGATCGCCATCATGCCTCATGCAAATCGCGCTCGACGAAGCCCGCGCCGCGGAGGCGCGCGGCGAGGTGCCGGTCGGCTGCGTCATCGTGCGCGAGGGCAACGTCGTGGCGCGCGCCGGCAACCGCACGCTGGCCGACAAGGACCCGACCGCGCACGCCGAATTGCTCGCCATCCGCGCGGCAGCGGCCGCGCTCGGCTCCGAGCGCCTGACCGATTGCGATCTCTATGTGACGCTCGAGCCCTGCGCCATGTGCGCCGCGGCGATGTCGTTTGCCCGCGTCCGCCGGCTTTATTTCGGCGCCGCCGACGAAAAGGGCGGCGCGGTCGAGCACGGCGCGCGCTTCTTTGCGCAGCCCACCTGCCATCACCGGCCGGAGGTCTATGGCAGCATCAACGAGAGCGAAAGCGCGGCGTTGCTGAAGGATTTCTTCCAGGCGAGACGCTAATCTTTGTCGTCCCGGCCGAGCGCTTGCGAGAGCCGGGACCCATACGCCGTGTCCTCTCGATGGGCTGCGGAGTATGGGTCCCCGCTTTCACGGGGACGACAGCCAGAGAGTTACACCGTCTTGTCCACCAGCTTGCCCATGCCGGGCGGCGGCGGCGCCTGTTTCGCAACAGCGTCAGCCACAAGCGCTGCATTGTCGGGATAGCGCGCGCTCTCCGGGTCGGGCGGCGAATCCTGCGGTGTCGTCGCGGTCTTCGGCATGATGGTCTGAATACCGATCGTGATGACGCTCATGGCGGTCACGCTAGCGCGCGCGCGTCAATTTTATGCGTGGCGATTGCGCCAATTCCGGCGGCGGCGGGAAAGGATTTGTTGACCCTAATTTAGGCGGCGCGCGCGAAGTCCCAGGCCTTCTCCGCCAGCGGGCGGATCATTTCGGCTTTCGCCGGGGCGAAGTCGGACGTCGCCGTGCCGTCGCGCACGCGCCCGATGATGCCCTGGAGAATGGCGGCAATGCGGAAGAAATTATAGGCGAGATAGGCGGGCAGATGCGGGCGCGGATCGAGCCCGGTGCGCAGCACGTAATCGTCGACGTAGTCCTCCATCGAAGGAATGCCGAGCGCGGCGAGATCGTGCCCGACCAGCGACGCCGTGCCGGCGGCGCTTTCCGAATGCGGCATATGCCAGGCCATCAGATGATAGGTGAAGTCGGCGAGCGGATCGCCGAGCGTCGACAATTCCCAGTCGAGCACGGCGAGGATCTCCGGCTTGCCGCGCGCCACGATCAGATTGTCGAGCCGGTAGTCGCCGTGCACCAGCCGTGCCGGCCCGGCGGGCGGAATGTGCGCCGGCAGCCACGCGATCAGCCGCTCCATCTCCTCGATCTTGTCGGTCTCGGAGGCACGATATTGTTTCGACCAGCGCTCGACCTGGCGGCTGACGTAATTTTCGCCTTTACCGAAATCGCCAAGGCCGATCGTCACGGGATCGAACGCATGCAGCCGCGCAATGGTCGCGTTCATCGCGTCGTAGACCGCGGCGCGCTCGGCAGGGTTGGAGCCCGGCATCTGCGGCTCCCAGAACACGCGGCCGTCGACGAAGCTCATAACGTAGAAAGCCGTGCCGGTGACGCTCTCGTCGTCGCAGTAGTGCAGGGGCTCGGCGACGGGGAAGCCTTGCACAGAGAGCGCGTGGATGACGCGATATTCGCGGTCGACCGCGTGCGCCGAGGGCAACAGCTTGCCGGGCGGCTTGCGCCGCAGCACGTAGCAGCGCGCCGGCGTCTCCAGCAGATAAGTCGGGTTCGACTGGCCGCCTTTGAACTGTTGGATCGTCAGCGGCCCGGCAAAACCTTTGATCTGCGCCGCAAGATATTTTTCCAGCCGTGCCGCATCGAGGCGCAGTGCCGGCGCCGCCTGCTTGGTGCCGGAAAACGCCTGCTGGCGGTCGATTGAGGTCATCGCACGCTCGCTTTACCTCTCCCCGCCGGGCGGGGAGAGGTCGACCGCCACAGCGCAGCGAAGGCGGTCGGGTGAGGGGGTCTCGATATTGTGCACGACGTAAAACGCCCCCTCACCCGGCTCACTTCGTTCGCCACCCTCTCCCCGCAAGCGGGGAGAGGGAAGCAGCCCTGGCGGTCGATGCTCACTTCCTCGCCTCGAATTCGATCGGCGCGTCGGCGTAGACCTTGTAGCTTTGTGTCTTCGGCTTCGCCTTGTCGTCTTCGTTGACGTACTGGATCGAGCTTTTACCGATCAGCGCCCGCGGCAGGATCATCACGCGGATGAAGCGGCTCGGTTTGTCTTCCGCCGCTTGCGCAAACACCGGGTCCGGCCCGGTTTCGTACCAGGCGCCGCCCGGCCCGTATGACGTCGAGCGGTGATGCGTGTCGATGCGGATGCCGCCCTCGATCATGCAGCGGATGCCCGGCCCCTGGTGCACGTGCGTATAGGCGCAGCCGCCGGGCGGGAAGGCGACGCTGTCGCCGCGCATCAGCAAGTCGCCCTTTGGCAGCGTCTCCAGATAGGCCGTGAGCTTCTCGTGCGTCATCATGCCGGGCGCGCTGGCGACCGTCGAGCCGGCGTCGCCGCGCGTAAGCTCCCAGCGCCAGCAGGTAACGCCCGCCGGCCCCGGCTTGACCACGACTTCGCGCGAGCCCTGCCAGGCCTCGCCCGCCTTCACCACGCCGCCGGCGATGACGGCGCTGCCGTGCACGACGAAGATGAAACGCGGCAGCGGCGGCAGGCGGAACGCGATGGTCTCGGCGGTGGACAAAACGTCTTCATAAAGCCGCAACACGGGATGCATCCGGCGGGTCTCCTTGCAAGGCGCAGAGGTACAGTCATCCCGGCCGCGCCATAAAAAAGCAAGGCCCGGCGGAGCCGGGCCTTGCGATCGCCGCCGAAGGCGCGGCGGGCGTTATTGTTGAATCCTGGGCGGATCGCGCAGCAACTGCTGCCGGATGAAAGGATCCGGATCGGCGCCCTGGTACAGGCCAAAGGCATAGACCGATTGCGGCGTGTCCTCCCCGCGCAGCCGGGGCTGCGACTGATTGGCGGGCACGTAGGCATAGGCATCCGCCGGGTCGCCGACGGTCTGCGTCATGTCCTTTTGCGGATGCTTGCTTTTGGCGAAGGCCGGCGAAGCCGCCAGCACCGTTATTGCGAGAGCTATCGCGAGTTTCTTCATGGTGGGATCTCCAGTTCGAGATCGTCGCCCACCCCGGCATGATGCAAGCCCGAAACGCGCGCAGAGTCACCCCGCGCGCTTGTAAATTCGCCGTGATTTCATGGTTTTAGCCAAATGGTCGCGATACCGCCGGGCGGTGTCCCGCGGCGGCTTATCGTTCGCGCGCGATCGCCCGCCAACCGATATCGCGGCGGCAGAAGCCTTCCGGCCACGTGATGCGGTCGACGGCTTGATAGGCGCGTTGTTGCGCCTCGCGCACGGTTTTGCCGCGTCCGCAGACGTTGAGCACGCGGCCGCCATTGGCGAGGATGCGCTTACCGTCGGCCACGGTGCCGGCGTGAAAAATCTCCACGCCCTCGACTTCGGCCGCCTTATCGAGCCCTTCGATCGCCGAGCCTTTGCCGTAGGCGCCCGGATACCCCTTGGTCGCCATCACCACCGTGAGCGCGGCATTGTCATACCAGCGCAGATCGAAATTCTTCAGTTGCCCGTCGCGCGCCGCGACCAGCGCCGGCACCAGGTCCGACATCAGCCGCAGCATCAGCACCTGGCATTCCGGATCGCCGAAGCGCACGTTGTATTCGATGAGCTGCGGCCCCTTGTCGGTGATCATCAGCCCGGCGAACAGTACGCCCTTGTAGGGCGCGCCGGCTTTGGCGAGCGCAGCGACCGTCGGCAGCACGATCGCGTCCATCACGCGCTGCTCCATCGCCGGTGTCATGACCGGCGCCGGCGAATAGGCGCCCATGCCGCCGGTGTTCGGCCCTTTGTCGCCGTCGCCGACGCGCTTGTGGTCTTGCGCGGAGACGAGCGCAATCGCCGTCTCGCCGTCGCACAGCGCGAAGAAGGATGCTTCCTCGCCGACCAGACATTCCTCGATCACGATCTCCCAGGCCGGCGTCCCGAGCCCGCCGCCGAACATCATGTCGATGGCGTCCTCGGCTTCCTTCACCGTCTCGGCGACGACCACGCCTTTGCCGGCGGCGAGACCGTCCGCCTTCACCACGATCGGCGCGCCCTTGGCGCGCACGTAATCTTTCGCCGCTCCCGCGCCCTTGAAGCGCTGGTAGGCCGCGGTCGGAATATTGTTGGCCTTGCACAGATCCTTGGTGAAGCCTTTCGAGCCTTCCAGCCTCGCCGCCCATTTGCTCGGCCCGAAGGCCTTGATGCCGGCGGCCTCGAGATCGTCGACGATGCCGGCGCACAACGGCACTTCCGGCCCGACCACGACCAGGTCGATTTTCTTCTCCTTGGCGAACGCGATCACCGCCTTGTGGTCGGCGAGATCGAGCGCCACGCAGTCCGCCTCCTGCGCGATACCGGCATTGCCCGGCGCGCAGTAGAGCTTGTCCGTGAGCGGGCTCGCCGCGATCTTCCAGGCCAGCGCGTGCTCGCGCCCGCCGGAACCGAGGATCAGAATGTTCATGGGCGGACGGTTGGCCTTTGGGGAATGATCGCTATGTGGTGTAGCATGCGCGTTCACCCCCGCAAGAGATTCGACCCGAATGGCCGAGCCCGCGCTGAATAACGTTGTGGAATGGACCGTCTCCGAGCTCTCCGCGGCGCTGCGGCGGACCGTCGAGGACGCCTACGGCCTGGTGCGGGTGCGCGGCGAAATTTCCGGCTTCAAGGGCGCCTCGCCCTCCGGCCACTGCTATTTCCGCCTCAAGGACGACAAGGCGGTGCTGGAGGCGGTGGTCTGGAAGGGCGTCTACGGTCGCATGCGCGTGAAGCCGGAGGAGGGGCTCGACGTCATCGCCTCCGGCAAGCTCACCACATTTGCCGGCTCGTCCAAATACCAGATCGTCATCGACACGCTGGAGCCGGCCGGCATCGGCGCGCTGATGAAGCTTTTGGAGGAGCGCAAGAAGAAGTTCGCGGCGCAGGGCCTGTTCGACGAAGCGCGCAAGCAACTGCTGCCGTTCCTGCCCGAAGTGATCGGCGTCGTCACCTCGCCCACCGGCGCCGTCATCCGCGACATTTTGCATCGTCTCGCCGACCGCTTCCCGCGCCGCGTGCTGGTCTGGCCGGTGCGGGTGCAGGGCGAGACCTCGGCTGCCGAAGTCGCGGCCGCCATCGCCGGCTTCAACGCGTTGCCGGAACGTGGCCCGCTGCCGCGCCCGGACTTGATCATCGTCGCGCGCGGCGGCGGCTCGCTCGAAGACCTGTGGTCGTTCAACGAGGAAATCGTCGTGCTTGCCGCGAGCGAGAGCATGATCCCGCTCATTTCCGCCGTCGGCCACGAGACTGATTTCACGCTGATCGATTTTGTCGCCGATTACCGCGCGCCGACGCCGACCGCGGCCGCGGAAAAAGCCGTGCCGGTGCGCAGCGAGCTGATGGCGGCGCTCGCCGGCCTCGGCCTGCGTCAGCTCGCCGGCTGGCAGCGCGGGGTCGACCAGCACCGCAAGGAGCTCAGACTGCTGTCGCGCGCGCTGCCCGCGCTCGACGAATTGTTGAGCGGCCCGCGCCAGCAGCTGGATGGGCTTGTTAAGCGATTGCCGCGCGCCTTGCATGCGAACGCGCAGCTGCACCGCACCCATCTCACGCGTGCCTCGGCGCGGCTTACGCCGCGGCTGCTGAAACTGCGGTTGGCGCGCAGCAGCGAAATCGTCGTCGCCGTCGCCAAGCGCGGCGAGCTTGCCCGCGAGAACTATCTGCAACGGCGCTGGGACCGCGTCCGCAACGCCGAGCAACTGCTGAAGGCGTTTTCTTATCAGGGCGTCCTCGGCCGCGGTTTTGCGCTGGTGCGCGACCGCGAGGGCCGCCCCTTGCGCGCCGCGGCCAGCGTCAGCGGCGGCATGCGGCTCGACATCGAGTTTGCCGACGGCCGCGTCGGCGCCGTGGCGGATGGCGAGGCCAAAGACGCGAAGCCGCAGGCAGCAGCAGCGCGCGCCAAGCCGCGCCCGCGCGGCGAGGGCGGCGGTGGGCAGGGCAGCCTGTTCGGTTCCTGAGGCGGGCGGGGTTTCGCTCCACGCTCCAAAGCACTATCTTTGCGCGGTCCGGGACTTGGAGACCGTCTTGCTCAATCGTTCCACCCCGCCGATGAGCGGCGAAGCCGAGGTCAAATATCTCGACGGCGATTTCCGCGTCGTGCGCCCCGGCGCCTATGTGCGCTGCGCCGTCACCGGCCAGGCCATTCCGCTCGAGGAGCTCAAATACTGGAGCGTCGATCTGCAGGAGGCCTATGCCTCGCCGGAAGCGGTGATCGAGCGCCACCGCGCCGACTACGCCAAATCAAAATAGCTTGGCGAAGTAGCTCAAGGCCCCAGCGCGTCCAGCGCCAGCTTGCGCAAGTCTTCGCTCTCCTCGACCGCAAGCGTCACCGGCAGCACCTGCGCGCGCGCGGCAAGCGCCGACAGTGCGGCATCGCCGCTCATGCGGGCGTGGTCCTTCTCGGTGGTGAGCAGCGTCAGGCTCTCGTGCTCGCAGTCCATCACCAGTTCGGCGGCTTCCTCCGCCGTAAAGCGATGATGGTCGGGAAAACTCCTCTTCGCGGCGATCGCGATACCGGCTGCCGCGACCGTCGCGAAAAACTTCTCCGGGTCGCCGATGCCGGCGAAAGCCAGCACCTTGTGCGGCTTCAGCGCCGTGACCGCCGCGGGATCGGGGACAAGCTTGCCATGCAGCACCGGCAGGCCGCGCGTTCGCGCCAGGGCGGCCACGTCGGCCGCGCCGCTGTCATCGCCCACCACCAGCAGCGCATCCGTGCGCGCCAGCTGCGCCGCGAGCGGCGCGCGCAAAGGCCCGGCGGGGAACACGCGGCCGTTGCCGATGCCGCGTCTGCCGTCGACGACGGCAAGCGTAAAATCCTTGGCAATTGCACCGTTCTGCAAGCCGTCGTCCATGACCACGACGCTGGCGCCCTTCGCCCGCGCCAGCGCGGCCCCGGTCACGCGGTCGCGCGCGACGATGGTCGGCGCCGCGCGCGCGAGCAGCAGCGCCTCGTCGCCCACCTGGTCCGCCGTGTCGGCGTGCGCGTCCACCAGCTTCGGCCCGACGAGGCTGCCGCCGTAGCCGCGGCTGAGGCAGAACACGCGCTCGCCCGCGTCGGTCAGCATCCTGGCGATCGCGATGGCGGTCGGCGTCTTGCCGGCGCCGCCGAGCGTGAAATTGCCGGCGCACAGCACCGGCACGCCCACGTGCGCGCCGGCCTTCCTCATGCGCCCAGCTGCGATAGCGCCATAGCCCGCCGCCAATGGCGACAGCAGGGCGCTGCGCAGGCCCCGCTTGCCCCACCAGAAGGCCGGGTCACGCATCGCCGTTCCGCCCGCGCAGTTGCAGTTGCATGAGATAAGGCTCGAGCGATTCCAGCGTGCGCTCCAGCGCGCCACTGAGCGCGTCGACTGTCGCGCGCGCGGCATCGGTCGCGCGCGTGCGCGCGGCGGGGTCGTTGAGCAAGGCGGCGAAGGCGGCGGTCAGCTGATCGGCGTCGGCGACCAGCTCGGCGCCGCGCGCGGCATCGAGCGCGTCGTAGATTTCGGTGAAATTCCACACATGCGGTCCGTGCAAAATGGCGGCGCCCAGTTTCGCCGCCTCGATCGGGTTCTGCCCGCCGTGCTTGATCAGCGAGCCGCCGATGAACACCACCGGCGCCAGGCGATAGAGCAGCCCGAGCTCGCCGACCGTATCGGCCACGTAGATGTCGGTCGCGGCATCGAGCTTCTCGCCGCGCGAGCGCAAAGCAGCCGTCAGCCCGGCCGCCGCCGCCAGCTCGACCACGCGCGGCCCGCGCTCGGGATGGCGCGGCGCGATGATCGTCAGCAGCCCGGGGAAATTGCCGCGCAGCCGCCGGTGTGCGTCGATGACCGCGCTTTCCTCGCCCGGATGGGTGGAGGCCGCCGCGGTCAGCGGACGCATGGCGATCGCGTCTTTCAGTTGCAGCAGTCTGGTTTTATCGGCGGGCGGCGCCGGCACGTCGAGCTTGAGATTGCCGGCGGTGACGACGCGCGGCGCGCCCAGCGCGGTAAGACGCGCGGCGTCGGCGGGCGTGCCCGCGAGACAGAGGTCGAAGCGTTGCAACATCTCGACGATCATGCTGCGCAAATACGTCCAGCGCCGGAACGAAGTCTCCGAGACCCGCGCATTGATCAGGATCATCGGCACGCCGCGCGCGGAAGCCTCCACGATCATGTTCGGCCACAGATCCTGCTCCACGATCAGCGCCAGATCCGGCCGCCAATGCGCCAGGAAGCGCTGCACGAAGCGCGGCACGTCGAGTGGCACGAATTGGTGAATGGCGCCGCGCGGCAGCCGCTTTTCGGCGAGCCCGCCGGATGTCACCGTGCCGGTCGTCACCAGCACGCCGACGCCGCGCGCGCGCAGCCGCTCGACCAGCGGCAGCACGCTCGAAAGCTCGCCGACGCTGGCCGCATGCAGCCAGACCAGCGGCCCCGGCGGCCGCGCGATCCGCGCGATGCCGCGCCGCTCGGGCAGACGCCCGCCATGCTCCTTGCCGCGCTTCAATCGCCGCGACAGCATCAATGGCATCAATGGCGCCGCCGCCGCCGACAACAGCCGGTACGCGCGCAGCGAAGCGGGCAATCTGGCACTCACGATTGGCCTCGCCCGCGGTCGACGATCTCGTAAGCGCGCGCGGTGATGCGATTGAGCGCGTGCTCGACCTCTTGCCGCTTTTGCTCCAGCAGCGCGTCGTCGGCGTCGCGCGGCACGTAAATGGCGTCGCTCGCCACCATGGCCAGGCGGCCGAAGGGCAGGTTGAACGCGCTCTTGTCCCAGTTGTCGAATTCCATGCGCCGTTGCGTCGCGATCGCCACCGGATAGATCGGCCGGCCGGAATGCTGCGCCAGTTTCACCACGCCAAGGCCGGCGACGCGCGACACTTTTGGCACGTCGGCGGTGAGCGCGACATTGTAGCCCTGCTTCAGCGCCTCGACCATTTCGGTGAAGGCCACGGCGCCGCCCTTGCGGTGGAATTCGCCGTTATGCGCGCCGGAGCCGCGGATGGTGCCGATGCCGAGCCGCATCGCTGCGCGCGCGTTGATCTCGCCGTCGCGGTGACGCGAGATCAGCACCTTGGCGCGATGGCCGCGTTCGGGACGCTTGATGAAGGGCGCCATGAAATGCTGGCCGTGCCACATGGCGATAATGGCCGGCATTTCGACCGTGTCGTAGATGGTCGCCGGCTCGATTGTTACGCGGCTGCTGTGCCACACCAGCCGCAGATACCAGGCCGCCAGCGCTCCGACAGTTTCCTGAAAGGCGGGTGAGGCGGTCAGGCGCTTGAGCGACGGCATCGGCGTTCAGCGCGGCGGTTTCGCCGCGGCGTCGGGATCGAGCAGCCGGTGCAGGTGGACGATGAAGTAACGCATGTGCGCGTTATCAACGGTCTGCTGCGCCTTCGCTTTCCAGGCGACATAGGCGGTGGCGTAATTCGGGTAGAGCCCGACCATCTCGACCTTGTCGAGGTCGCGGAATTCGCTGCTCCCCAGTTCGGTGAGTTCGCCGCCGAGAACGAGATGCAGCAGTTGCGGTTTTTTTCCGGGTGCTTGTTCGGACATGGCTTGATCCTTGGCAGATCCTTGGAAGAAAGCCCCGGCGGCTGAGTGGATGGCAATGTTGGACTTGAACCGGCCTGTCGCGCAAGTTCCTAAGCGAACTCAGCCATGCGGTTGCGCATCAGATCGAGCAGCGCGGCGTGGCGTTCGCGTCCGGCGGCGATGAGCGCGCCGTGCACCAGGTGCGAGCGATTATAGACGAGGCCCCGTCCGGCAAGATCGGTCATCACGCCGCCGGCTTCGTGCACCAAAAGATCGGCCGCCGCAAGGTCCCAGTCGTGGCTGCCGCCGGAGGCGAAGGCGGCATCCAGTTGCCCGTCCGCGACGCGGGCGAGCCGCAGCGCCAGCGAATGGATTTTCGGCTGCGCGTCGATCTGCGGGCTTAGCTTGGCGAGCCGTTCGAGATAGCGCTTCGGCCCGGCGAGCTTGGCGCCGGACAAGCCGGCGGCCGCGTTCGCCAAAATGCGCGCGCCGTTATGCGTTGCGCCTTGCCCGCGCGCGGCGAGGAACATCTCGTCGGTCACCGGCGCGTAGAGCGCGGCAAGCTGCGGCACGCCGTCTTCGACCAGCGCCACCGCGACGGTCCAGTCGGCGCGGCCGGAAATATAGGCGCGGGTGCCGTCGATCGGATCGACGATCCAGGCAAACGGCACGGTGCGGTCGGGCAGGGTTTCGGTTTCCTCCGACAGCCAGGCCGCGTCGGGCGCGAGCGTGCGCAGGCGCCCGCGCAGGAAATCGTTGACCGCGATATCGCCTTCGCTCACCGGCGAATTGTCGTCGCCCTTGGTCCAGCGCTTGAAATCGGTGCGCGCGGTGGCGCGCGCGATTTCGCCGGCCTCGCGCATGACGGCTTCGAGCGGGGCGCGAAGGTCACTGGCCGGCAACGGTGAGACCCTCCACGCGCAGCGTCGGCGCGTTGGTGGCGTAGCGGAATTCGAGATCGTTCGCCGGTGTGAGCGTGCGGAACATGTCGAGCAAATGGCCGGCAATCGTCACCTCGCTCACCGGAAAGGTGCGTTTGCCGTTCTCGATCCAGAAGCCGGAGGCGCCGCGGCTGTAATCGCCGGTCACCATGTTGACGCCCATGCCGATCAGATCGGTGACGCAGAAGCCGTCCTTGATGTCGGCGATCAATTCATCGGGGCTCAAGCGGCCGGCTTCCATATGCACATTGGTGGCGCCCGGGGAGGGTGTCGAGCCGGCGCCGCGCTGGGCATGACCCGTGGTGACAAGGTTGAGTTCGCGCGCGGTCGCGCAGTCGAGCAGCCAGGAGCGCAACGCGCCGTCCTCGATCAGCGTCAGCTTTTTGCTCGCCACGCCTTCGCCGTCGAACGGGCGCGAGCGCAGGCCGCGCTTGCGCAGCGGATCGTCGACGATGCGGATGCCGTCGCCAAACAGCTTCTGCCCCATCTTGTCGCGCAGGAAGCTGGTCTTGCGCGCGACCGAGGCGCCGTTGACCGCACTGGCGAGATGCGAGACCAGCGTCGGCGAGACGCGGCGGTCGAACACCACGGGCACCTTGCGCGTCGATACCTTGCGTGGATTGAGCCGCGCGACCGCGCGCTCGCCGGCGGTGCGGCCGATCTTGTCGGCGCTGTCGAGGTCGGCGGCGTGGCGCACGCTCGAATAATCGTAATCGCGCTCCATGCCGTTGCCTTCGCCGGCAATTGCCGTCATCGACAGGCCGTGGCTGGAGCCGAGATAGGCGCCGCGGAACCCGGCGCTGGTGACCAGCACCATGCCGCCGACGGCAGCCGAGGCGGAGGCGCCGCCCGACTTGGCGACGCCCTTCACCGCGAGCCCGGCCGCTTCCGCCGCGCGCGCCATGGCCTCGAGCTGTTGCACCGTCGGCAGTGCGGGATCGATCAGATCGAGATCGGGAAACTCGCGCGCCAGCAGGCCTTCGTCGGCGAGGCCGGCGAATTTATCTTCCGGCGCCACCTTGGCCATGGCCACCGCGCGCTGGGCAAACGTCGCCACATCGCCGGTGGTATCGTTGCTCGACACCACCGCCTGGCGTTTTCCCACCAGCACGCGCAGGCCGAAATCGTCGCCTTCGGCGCTTTCGGATTCTTCCACCGCGCCGTCGCGCACTTCGATGGCGATCGACAGCGAGCGCAGCGCCACCGCGTCGGCGGCGTCGGCGCCGGCCGCGCGCGCGGCCTTGACCAGCCGTTCGGCGCGTTCGAGCAGTGCGGTTTGATCGAAGAGGGATGGGGTGGGGGCACGCATGATGCGCCTCAAATGGCGTTATTTGCGCGCTGGCGCAACCGCCGATCGGAAGATTTTGCGGGATGGCGGCAACATCTCGTCAATCATCCCTGGCAACGGCCCGTCAATCATGGCGACCAAAGCGTTGCCCGCTACGATCGATTAACCCCGAACATTAAGCCGATTCCGACACGTTTCTGCCATTCTCTCCCGTAGCGACCGGGCGAATAAGCCCGGCGCCGGGAGAATTTGAGGCGTCAAATGCGAAGTGGCAGATGCCCGGCCGGGTCGGGCCGCGCGTTGCGGCTCGACCCGTTTGCCCTGCCGGTGCGTTATGCGGCGGGCGACGATACAGCCGACGGGCGCGTGCGCGAAGTCGAGCTGCACCGCGAACGGGTGGTGGTGCGGCGCTCGCTTGCCGGTATGCGCATGGCGCTCAACATGCCGGTCGCGGCCTTCGCCGGTGTCGGCCTGCGCCTGACGGCGAGCGAAGTTGCCGTCGTGCTGGCGCACAAGGATCCCGGCCTGGCGCTGCCGCTGTTCCTATCCGATCAAGCCGATGACGTGACCGCCGAATGGCGCAGCTGGGGTGCCGTGCTCGGCCTGCCGCTTTTGGTGGAAGACGAAGACGGCTGGCGCGAGCCGTTCGAGCGCATGGGCGGGGTGCGCATCGCGTGCCCGCGTCCGCGCCGACGCCGCCGCAGCGCGCTCAAGCGCCGCCGGCCCTCGATCCTGCTGCGCCGCGCGCCGGGCTGCCTCACGACGGCCACGCCGGTGCATCGCGGCGAGCACGAGATTATCGCCAGAAATTAGTCGCTGAATTAGTTTTTGCAGCGCTGCAGTTTCAGCGTGCCGCTTTGCGTCTGCATTTCAATGTGGTCGGGATCGACCTGGCGCAGCGTGTAGCTGGTGCGCGCGCCGCTCGTCTGCCCGTTGCTGAACTCGTCGACCACGCGGTACTGCGACTGTCCGGCCGCCGTCACTGAGCGGTTGCGGTAGGCTGGCACGCCGCCATTGCTGTCGGTACGCTGGTCGCCGTTGAAGCCGATCACGCGTTTGCCGGCGCAATCGATGGCGCCTTTGGCGCTGCTCGAACTCTGGCCCCAGTTGCCGGAGACGGGATAGTTCTGCGCCAGCGCCGGCGCGGCGAGCGCGGCAACAAACGTTGCGGAAAGAATCAAAGTGCGCATGACAAGAGACTTGGGCCGCCCGCGCGCAAATGCAAGGCGCGGCGGCGGAGATGCTTAATGATCGGCTGCGCAATTCATTTTAATTAACGCGGCCTCACGCTTTGCCATACCCCCCTGCCGTCGGCGTTTGGATAATGACGGCTTCGCCGGCGTCGATCGTCGTATCGTCGCAGCCTTTCAACTGTTCCATGCCGCCGTCCTTGCGCCGCGCCCAGTTCTCGCCGACCTGGCCCGGCTCGCCGCCGGCAAGCCCGGGCGGCGGCACGCGGCGGTGGCCGGACAAAATCGTGCAGTCCATCTTTTCCAGGAAACGGATGGTGCGGCGGATGCCGTCGCCCGCATGCCATTGGCCCTTGCCGCCGGACCGCGTGCGAATGTGGAAATCCTCCAGCACCACAGGATAGCGGAATTCCAGCACCTCCGGATCGGTCAGCCGCGTATTGGTCATGTGCGTGTGCACCGCATCGGTGCCGTTGAAGCCGGGCCCGGCCGGTGAGCCGGAGCAGATCGTTTCGTAATATTGGTAGCGCTCGTTGCCGAAATTGAGGTTGTTCATCGTGCCTTGCGCGGCGGCGAGGCTGCCTAATGCGAGGAACAGGCAATTGGTCACCGCCTGCGAGACTTCCACGTTGCCCGCCACCACGGCCGCCGGGTATTCCGGCGTCAGCATGGTCTTCGGCGGAATGACGATGTTGATTGGCCTGAGACACCCGGCGTTCATCGGAATGTCGTCGTCCACCATCACGCGGAACACGTAGAGCACCGCCGCGCGCGTCACCGGCTCGGGCGCGTTGAAATTGGTCGGCTGCTGCGGGCTCGTGCCGGTGAAATCGACGGTCGCCTCGCGTTTCTGCTTGTCGACCGAAATGCGCACCTTGATCGCGGTGCCCTGATCCATCTCATACTCGTAGGACGCGTCATGCAGCCGGTCGATCACGCGCCGCACGCTTTCGGCGGCGTTGTCCTGCACATGCTGCATGTAGGCCTTCACCACCGGCAGCGTGAACTGCGTCACCATCTTGCGCAGCTCGGCCACGCCCTTTTCGTTGGCGGCGATCTGCGCCTTGATGTCGTTGACGTTCTGCACCGGATTGCGCGCCGGATAGCGCGCGCGGGTCAGCGCGTCCATCAGTTCCTGCTCGCGGAAGCGGCTGCGGTCGACCAGCTTGAAATTGTCGAGATAGACGCCTTCCTGCTCAATTGTTGTCGCATTGGGCGACATCGAGCCGGGCGAGATGCCGCCGACGTCGGCATGATGGCCGCGCGAGGCGACCCAGAACAGGATGGCCTTCTTCCTGTCGTCGAACACCGGCGTGCACACGGTGATGTCGGGCAGATGCGTGCCGCCGTTATAGGGCGCGTTGATGGCGTAGACGTCGCCGGGCGCGATCCTGCCGGCGTTCTCGCGGATGATCGTCTCCACCGCGCGGTCCATCGAGCCCAAATGCACCGGCATATGCGGCGCATTGGCGACCAGCGTGCCGTCATGCGCAAACACCGCGCAGGAGAAATCGAGCCGCTCTTTGATGTTGACCGAATAGGCGGTGTTCTGCAGCGACACGCCCATCTGCTCGGCGATCGACATAAATAGATTATTGAACACTTCCAGCATCACCGGATCGGCATGAGTGCCGATGGCGTGCGTGCGCTTGAGTTTTTTTGCGCGCGTCAAAACAAGATGGTTCTTGGCGGTCAGCTCCGCCTGCCAGCCCGGCTCCACCACGATGGTCTGGTGCGGCTCGACGATGATGGCAGCGCCTTTTACCGTGTGTCCGGGCTTCAATTGGTCGCGCCTGAACACATTGGCCGCGTGCCATGTCCCACCGGAGAAAAACCTGGTGCGCCGCGCGGCTTTCGGCAATTTGCCGCGCGTGCGCTTGCCCGCGCGCTCGTTGAACCTGGCGCCGCCGCCGACCGCTTCCACCGACACCGCTTCCACCATCATCTGCTTGCTGCGGTCGATGAAGCCGAAGCGCGCCTTGTGCGCTTTCTCGAAGGCGCGCGTCATGGCGGCAAGCGTGCCGGCGTCCACGATCAGCGCGGTGTCGGTGCCGGCGTAGCGGATATGCGCGCGTGCGAAAATCTTGATCTTGCCCGCCGGAACGCCTTGCCCGGCGACCTCGACCTTGGTTTCGCGGCCGAGCCGCGCGGCTTCACGCCTGATCGCCACCAATGATTTTGTCCCGAACGGCAATTCGATTGCCTGTTGTCTTGTCGCACGAATGTCGGCCAGCCCCATGCCATAGGCGGAGAGCAGCGACGAGAACGGGTGGATCAGCACCTTGGTCATGCCGAGGCTGTCTGCCACCAGGCACGCGTGCTGGCCGCCGGCGCCGCCGAAGCAGTTGAGTGCGTAGCGCGTCACGTCGTAGCCGCGCTGCACGGAAATCTTCTTGATCGCGTTCGCCATGTTCTCGACCGCGATCTTGATGAAGCCGTCGGCAATTTCCTCAGGTGGCTTGCCGACCTTCTGCGCCAAATTGTTGAAGGCGTGCCGTACCGCGTCTTCGTCGAGCGGCTGGTCCTGTGCGGGGCCGAAAATTTTCGGGAAGAAATCCGGCATCAGCTTGCCGGCCATGACATTGGCATCGGTCACCGCCAGCGGCCCGCCGCGCCGGTAGCAGGCTGGCCCCGGATTGGCGCCGGCGCTGTCGGGGCCGACGCGGAAGCGCGCGCCGTCGTAATGCAGGATTGAGCCGCCGCCCGCCGCCACGGTATGAATGAGCATCATCGGCGCGCGCATGCGCACGCCGGCGACCTCGGTTTCGAAGGCGCGTTCGTATTCGCCGTCGAAATGCGACACATCCGTGGAGGTGCCGCCCATGTCGAAGCCGATGAGGTGGCGCAAGCCCGCCTGCCGTCCGGTCTCCGCCATGCCGACCACGCCGCCCGCCGGTCCAGAGAGGATCGCGTCCTTGCCCTGGAACAACTCGGCGGCGGTCAGTCCGCCCGACGACATCATGAACATCAGCCGCGCCTGCGAACGCCGCGCATCGAGATCGCGATCCACCTGCGCCACATAGCGCCGCAGAATTGGCGACAGATAAGCGTCCACCACCGTAGTGTCGCCGCGCCCGACCAGCTTGATCAGCGGCGACACCTCGTGGCTCACCGAGACCTGGGCGAAGCCGAGCTCGCGCGCCAGCGCCGCGACTTGGCGTTCGTGCGCGGGGTAGCGGTAGGCGTGCATGAACACGATCGCCACCGCCTTGATGCCGTCCGCCTGTGCCGTCGCGAGCTCACGGCGCACCACCGCTAGATCGGGCGCGCGCTCGACCGTGCCGTCGGCGCGGACGCGCTCGTCCACTTCAGCCACGCGCTCGTAGAGCATGTCGGGCTTGATGATCTCGCGCGCGAAGATCTTCGGCCGCGCCTGGTAGCCGATCTTGAGCGCGTCGCGAAAACCCTTGGTGATCAGCAGCAATGTGCGCTCGCCTTTGCGCTCGAGCAGCGCATTGGTCGCAACCGTGGTGCCCATCTTCACCGCGCCGACGCGGCTCGGTGGGATCGGCTCGCCGCGTTTCAGGCCGAGCAAATCGCGGATGCCCTGCACGGCGGCGTCGCTATAGGCTTCCGGGTTTTCCGACAGCAGCTTGTGCGCGGTGAGCGTGCCGTCCGGCCGCCGCCCGACCACGTCGGTGAAGGTGCCGCCGCGGTCGATCCAGAAGTCCCAAAGGTGTGCCGATTTTGTCTTCGCCATGGCCCCAGAGCGCCCACGATGCCGGTCTGTTGACGCCAAAACAAGCCTGCTAGGCTAAGCGCACAAAAAATAAGGGGAGACGCCATGAAAACGCTGTTCGCGCTTGCGGCTGCGCTATCGCTCGCTGCTTCGGCGGCGTCCGCTGCCGAACTCAAAGTCTTGAGCGGCGAGGGCGCCAAGGCGGCGGTGGCCGCGCTCTGCGCGCAGTTCGAGAAGGCGACCGGCACCAAAGTCGACGTGCATTTCAGCGTCAACGCCGATGTCATCAAGAAAGCCGAAGCCGGCGAGAACTTCGATGTCGTCGTCGGCAATCCGCCCACCATCGAGAAGCTGATCAAGTCCAGCAAGGCCGTTGCGGGCAGTCGGGCCGATATCGGCCGTTCCGGCTCGGCCGTCGCGGTCAAGAGCGGGGCGCCGAAGCCGGACATCTCGTCCGTCGAAGCGTTCAAGAAGACGCTGCTGGGCGCCCATGCGGTCGCCTTTCCGGCGAAGGGCGCGAGCGGACTCTATTTCGTCAGCCTGCTCGACCGCATGGGCATCAAGGACGCGATGCAAGGCAAGCTCAAGCCGATGGCGGCGGAAGATACCGCCGAGGTGGTCGCCCGCGGCGAAGCCGACATGGTCGTGGTGGTGGCGACGCGCCTGACCGGCGTTGCCGGACTCGACGTGGTCGGCCCGATCCCAGCGGAGCTGCAAACCAAGATTGGCTTTGCGGCGGGATTGAGTACATCCGCCAAGGAACCGGACGCAGCCAAGGCCTTGATCCGCTTTCTCAGCGGTCCATCGGCGGCGCCTACGCTGCGCGCAAACGGCGTCGAGCCGACCTAGAAGGTGCTCGCTGTCTGCCGCGCCGTGTGGGCTTGCAGCGCCTGCAGCGCCGCGTTTGCCTCCTGGCGCAGCGGCTGCATCATCGCATCGTCGGGGACGGGACTATCCGCCACCACCAGCGGCGCAATCGGCGGCAGCGAGAAATCCTCGTCCGGCACCGGCGTCAGCGCCGGAACGGCGAGTGCGAGACAGAAATAGCCGGCCAAGACCAGCCACGCGTAGGAACGGCGAACCTGCGTCACGAAAGTGCCCCCCGGCTCTTTTGCTGCGACCAAAATAATGTCTCACAAGTTCCGTGAGGTTTCGTTTTACCGCCTCTGCAAATTGCGCCGTTCGCGTTCAGCTTTCGTTAGCCATGCCGAACCGTCTATCGTGCGCCACGTTGATGCCGCGAGCGGCGGCTACCGGGAATAATGTCGAGCACAATGGACAAGACCCTCACCAAGGTTCCCGAAGTCACCCTCGGATTCTGGATCATCAAGATCGCCGCCACGACGCTGGGCGAGACCGGCGGCGACTCCGTGACCATGACCTTGCATTGGGGCTACCTCGCCGGCACCGCGCTGTTCTTCTGCCTTCTGGCCGCGCTGGTCGGCGCGCAAATCGTGGCGAAGGGTTTCCATCCCTTCCTGTATTGGGCGACGATCGTCGCCTCCACGACCTTCGGCACGACCATGGCCGATTTCGCCGATCGCTCGCTCGGCATCGGCTACACCGGTGGCGCGTCGCTGTTGTTCCTCCTGCTGATCGCCGTGCTCGGCTTGTGGTACGTCACGCTCGGCTCGATTTCGGTGCAGACGGTGAGCAAGCCTTCGGTCGAAGCCTTCTATTGGGCGGCCATCACGGTGTCCCAAACTTTGGGCACCGCGCTCGGCGATTGGATGGCCGACACCGGCCTCGGCTACGAAGGCGGCGCGCTGGTGTTCGGCGCCGCGCTCTTGGTCGTCACCGCCGCCTATTACTGGCGGATGCTCTCGCCGGTTTTTCTGTTCTGGCTCGCCTTTATTCTCACCCGCCCGCTCGGCGCGACCGTCGGTGACCTGCTCGACAAACCGGTCAGCGACGGCGGCTTCGCCTTGAGCCGTCCGCTCGCCTCGGCGGTCATCGCGGCCATCATCGTCATTTGCATCGTGCTGCTGCCGCAGCGCGCGGGCCGGCATCCCGGGCAGCCGGAAACCCGGTGATGCGCGGCGGCGTTTTTCCGTAGATCCCGGCGGGCGCGCTAGCCCGGCGCCGAAATGCAATGCTATGATCCGCACATGGCCAGCAAGATTTGTACGGGCTGTCAGGCGGAAATCCCTGACGGCAGCCGCTTTTGCCCGCAATGCGGCGCGCCGCAGGCATTGGCCTGCGCGGCCTGCGGCCACGTCAACGCGGCCGGCGCCCGCTTCTGCGCGCAATGCGGGGCCAAGTTCGGCGCGGCGGCCCCGGCGCCTGCTCCTGCTCCCGCTGCACCCGCGATGCGCGCCGGCTCGGCCGCCGAGCGCCGCCAGCTCACGGTGATGTTCTGCGATCTGGTCGGCTCGACCGCGCTGTCCACCAAGCTCGATCCGGAAGACCTGCGCGACGTCATCGCCGCCTATCACAAATGCGCCGCCGGCGTGGTCGCCCGCTTCAACGGCTTCGTCGCCAAATACATGGGCGATGGCGTGCTGGTGTATTTCGGCTATCCCGAAGCGCACGAAGCCGACGCCGGCAACGCGGTGCGCGCCGGGCTGGCGCTGATCGAAGCGATCGGTGCGCTCGCGGTCGGCGAGGGCCGCCATCAGGTGCGCATCGGCATCGCCACCGGCCTGGTCGTGGTCGGCGAGCTGGTCGGCAGCGGCGAGGCGCAGGAGCGCAACGTCGTCGGCGAGACGCCGAACCTCGCCGCGCGTCTGCAATCGGCCGCCGCGCCCAACACGGTCTTGATCGCCGCCAGCACGCGGCGGCTCACCGGCGATCTGTTCGAATACGAGCCGGTCGACCCGGGCGCGCTCAAGGGCTTCGACGGACCGGTCGCGGCTTGGCGCGTGCTGCGCGAGCAGAGCATGCAGAGCCGCTTCGAGTCGTTGCGCGCGGCCAACCAGGTGCCGCTGGTCGGCCGCGACGAGGAGCTCGATTTGCTGGCGCGCCGTTGGGCGCAGGTCAAAGACAATGACGGCCGCGTCGTTCTGCTGTCGGGCGAGCCCGGCATCGGCAAGTCACGGCTGATCGCGGCGCTGCTCGATAAGGTCGAGGCCGAGCGCGCGACCTGCATGCGTTATTTCTGCCTGCCGCATCATCAAGGCAGCGCGCTGCAGCCGATCGTCGCGCAGCTCGCGCACGCCGCCGGCTTCGACCGCGACGACGCGCCGGCGGTCAAGCGCGGCAAGCTCGAAAAGCTCCTGGGCGGAAACGCCGCCGCCGTGGCCGCGCTATCCGATCTGCTCGGCCTGGGCAACGAAAGCTCGCTCGCGGCCGATCCGCAGCGCAAGCGCGCCCAGGTGCTGTCGGCATTGCTCGATCAGCTCGATAGCCTAGCCCGCCGCGGTCCGCTGCTGATGGTGTTCGAGGACGCGCAATGGAGCGATCCGACCTCGATCGAGCTGTTCACGCTCACGGTCGAGCGCCTGCAGGTGCTGCCGATCCTGTTGGTCATCACGCACCGGCCGGACTTCCAGCCGCCTTGGGTCGGCCACTCGCATGTCACCACCATGGCGCTCAACCGGCTTGGCCGGCGCGAGCGCATGGCCATGGTCGAGCATGTCACCGGCGGCAAGGCGCTGCCGGCCGCGCTGCTCGAGCAGATCATCGAGCGCACCGACGGCGTGCCGCTGTTCGTCGAGGAATTGACCAAGGCCGTGCTCGAAAGCGAGCAGCTCGATCAGCCGGAACAGCAACTCGCCATTCCGGCCACGTTGCAGGACTCGCTGATGTCGCGCGTCGACCGGCTTGGCTCGGCGCGCGAGGTCTTGCAGATCGGCGCCGCCATCGGCCGCGAGTTCTCCTACCAACTGCTGGCGGCCGTCGCCGGACTTCCCGATCAGGTCTTGCAGGACGCGCTGGCAAGGCTCACCGAAGCCGAATTGGTGTTCCCGCGCGGCACGCCGCCCAACGCCACCTATTCCTTCAAGCACGCGCTGGTGCAGGACGCGGCCTATTCCGCATTGCTGCGGGCGCGCCGCCAGCAGTTGCACGGTGCCATCGCCTCCGTCCTGGAGAAGCGTTTCCCCGCCACGGCGCCCGAGGTGCTGGCGCAGCAATTCGAGGGCGCGGGGCGAACCGAAAAGGCCGTCGAGTATTGGCGTCAAGCCGGAGATCGAGACCTGCGCCGCTTCGCGCTGAAGGAGGCGATGGCGCACTATTCCAGCGCGCTGCGTCTGGTCGCGGCCATGCCGGACACGCCGGAGCGAGCCGGCCTGGAGCTCGGCATCTGCCTCGGGCTAGGCATGACTCAACAGATCGCGCTCGGCCCGGGGGCGAAGGAGGGGGCGGTCACTTACCATCGCGCCCTGACGCTCAGCGCTTCGCTGCCGGACAAAGGGCGCGAGCGTTTCCTGGCGACCTGGGGCGTCTGGTTCCATGAAACGATGTCGGGCCGCAACAAAGAGGCCTTCGAGCGCGCCGACGAACTGCTCGCGATCGCACGCGAGCTCGACAATCCCGATCTATTGATGGAGGCCTATCATGCGCGCACGCCGGGCCTGCTGCGTACCGGCAATTTCCGGGCGCTGAAGGAATCCGCGCAAGAGGTCATTCGCCTCTACGATCGCGAGCGCCATCGCGACCACGCCTTCTATTTCGGCGGCCACGATTCGCGCGTCTGCGCGCAAAGCTTTTATGCGGTCAGCCTGTGGGGTCTCGGCTTTCCGGATCAGGCGCAACGGGAAGCGTGGCGTTGCATCGAGGATGCGCGCGACCTGGGTCATGCGTTTTCGGTCGCGCACGGCTTGAACATGGGCGGCCTCACTCATCTCTTGCTCAACGACGTCGAAGCCTGCCGCGCGGTGACGGACGAGCTTTATCCGCTCGCCGAGCGCAACAAGTTTCCATGGCCGTTCGTCTACGCGAAATTCCAGCGCGGCTGGCTGATGACGCAGGAGAACGATCGTGACGCCGGCATCGAAGCGATGTTGAAAGCGGCCGAGGGCGCCCCGGCCCAGGTGTTGCAGCCGATCCTGCTGACCGTGATCGCGCAGCAGCAAATGCTTGCCGGGCGCCTCGACGCTGCTCTCGCCACCCTCGACCGCGCGGCGATCAGCACGCGAAACAACAAGTTCTACGAAGCGGAAACCACCCGGATGCGCGGCGAGATCCGGCTCGCGCAATCGCGCGGCAATGCCGCTGAAGCCGAAGCCGCCTTCCGGCAGGCGATGGCCATTGCCGCCAGGCAATCCTGCCGCGCGCTCGAACTGCACGCCGCCACCAGCCTGGCGTGGCTGCTGCGCGACAGCGGGCGCACGGCTGAAGCGCGCGATGTGCTCGCGCCGGTCTACGACGCCTTCACCGAAGGCTTCGAGCGTCCGGACCTGCAGGCGGCGAAGTCGCTGCTGGCCGAACTGAACTGACGTCCGAATATCCGACGATTGCCACGCTCGGGTCCGAGCATCCGCTCTTCTACGAGCATGGACGGACGATGACACACGCCACATAAGGCTTTGCGCTTGCGCGCAACGCATGCGTCACGGCCGCAAGCCATGCGAAATCGGAATGCAAAAATTGGCGGGGGCCCCGGCGGTTTTGCCGCCGAGCCCCCGTTGTGACGTATCAGCCAGCCTGTAAGCCGGGTTCTGTATGGCCTGCGGTCAAGACCCGCAGACGTGACGACCATTCCTCTCGTACGCCGGTTGCCCGGCGCATCAAGCAACCTACCCGAACGGCAGATCAGGACTGATCCGGGATTGCTCCCGCGCCGTTCCTATTCGGTCTTGCTCCCGGTGTGGTTTGCCATGCCGTTTCCATCGCTGGAAACGCGGTGCGCTCTTACCGCACCGTTTCACCCTTACCTCGGCCAAAACGCTACGCAGCCGCGGCGGTCTGTTCTCTGTGGCACTGTCCCTGAGCATCTCCCCGCGAAGGGAACCACCCGCCGGACGTTATCCGGCACCGTTTGTCCATGGAGCCCGGACTTTCCTCCCCGGCCGCCTTTCGGCATTGGCGCGGAGCGGCCGTCCGGCCGACTGACGAGGAAAGGAATGGGGTTCCGGCGGCCTTGCGTCAAGCCCTCTGGGCTTCGCCGAGCGGCGCTGGCCGCGTCTCGATCAGCGCGCGCAAGGTTAACAGCGTCGACGGATCGGCGATGCCGTCCACACGCGCAGGCCGGAAATGGCGCTGGAAAGCGGTCACCACGTCGCGCGTTTGGTCGCCGTACTCCCCGGTCTCTTCGATTTCATAACCGTAGGAATGGAGCGAGCGCTGCAGGCGCGCGACCGCTTCGCCAGTATCGCCGCGCTTGTAGCTTTGGCCGTCGAGGTCGAGCGGCGCCGGCCTCACCCAGTGTCCGATGCCGGACTCCCCCAGAAGATGCCAGGGGAAACGTTCGCCTGGGTCCTGTTTGCGCGACGGTGCGACGTCCGAATGCGCCAGGATGCGGTCGGAGCTGATCGGCCCGCGCCGGGTGACGATCGACTTGCACAGCGAAATCACCGCCGCCACCTGCCGCAGTGGGAAGTCGCGGTAGCCGAATTCGTGCCCCGGATTGACGATCTCGATGCCGATCGAGCACCCGTTGATGTCGGTCTCGCCCGCCCAGGACGAAACCCCCGCGTGCCAGGCGCGCCGCGCCTCGGGCACGCATTGCACGATGCGACCGTCCTCGAACACGACGTAATGCGCCGACACCTTGCTCTCCGGCGCGCATAGCCGGGCCAGCGCCGCCTCGCCGGTTTGCATACCGGTGTAGTGCAGCAAGATCATATCGGCCGCGCGCCCGTCCTTGCGCTCGTCATGATTGGGCGAGGCGACAACGTCGGTGACAATGAAGGAATCCGGCGGAAAGGATGACATTGGGCCGGAGCGGTTCCAAACGGCGGGGCTGCATAATTCACCTCGCGCGGCAAAAAGCAACATCCGGAAAAGCTGAGCGATTGCCGGAGTTTGCATTCCGATTCAACCGGTAAAGAGACACCTTCCGGGGGCTCGTGCCTGGTGCTTCTGAGGGAAACAAATCTTTAAGTTTATGGGTAGTTAATGGGCTTGAACGGGGATCGCATCGGCACCGCTCGGGGTGCCGGGGCAGGCCCATTCCATTGACGCCCATAATATCCCATGATATCCCACGATTTCTCAGTACCAGTAAGGGTCGCGTGGGGCGCGGGTGATGGACCGCTTCGTGTCGAACGTCACGTTGCGGCTCGACGCCAAGGGGCGGGTCTCGATACCCGCAGCTATGCGCTCCGTGCTGACCCGCGATGGCTTCGAGGGCCTCTACTGCTATCCGGCGCTCGGTTCAGCGGCGATCGATGCCGGCGGGAATGCGCTGATGTCGGAGATCGAGGGGTTGATCGCGCGCTATGCCCCCTTCTCGGAAGAGCGCGAGCGGTTCGCGATGGCGCTCTACGGCACCAGCGAGACGCTCAAGATCGACGGCGAGGGGCGCGTGAGTTTGAGCGAGACGCTCAAGCGCCATGCGGGGATCACCGAGGCGGTGACCTTCGTTGGTCTCGGTCACAAGTTTCAGATCTGGGAGCCCGGCCGGTTTCAGAGCGAGCTTGCGGAGGCCACCCAAAAGGTGCGCGAGCTCAAAGCCGAGTTGAGTTCTCAGGCGGCGGCGCGCAACGCGCTTGGAGCACGGGAATGACGGCGGGCAGCGGCGGCTCTGCTGTCGCTGGCGGACCAGTCCCCCACATTCCCGTGCTCGGCCGCCCCGCGCTCGACTTCCTCAACGTAAAAGATGGCGGCGTCTATATCGACGCGACCTTCGGCGCCGGCGGCTACACCCGCGCCATTCTCGCTGCCGCCAGCTGCAAGGTCATCGCCATCGACCGCGATCCGAGCGCGATCGCGCTCGGCCGCGCTCTCGGCAACGATCGCCTGACATTGATCGAAGATCGCTTCTCCAATCTTGACAATATCGCGCGCGCGGCCGGCTTCGACGCGGTCGACGGCGTCGTGCTCGACATCGGCGTGTCGTCCATGCAGATCGACACCGCCGCGCGCGGCTTCTCATTCCGTCTCGAGGGCCCGCTCGACATGCGCATGAGCGCGTCCGGTCCGAGCGCCGCCGATGTGATCGCGTCGGCTGGCGAGCGTGATCTCGCCAACATCATTTTCCTGCTGGGCGAAGAGCGCCATTCGCGCGCCGTCGCCCGCGCCATCGTGAAGGCGCGCGGCGCCAGCCCGATCGCCACGACCGCGGCGCTCGCCGACATCGTTGCGTCGGTCGTGCGCACACGTCCCGGCGACATCCATCCGGCGACGCGCACATTCCAGGCGCTGCGCATTTTCGTCAATGACGAGCTCGGCGAGCTGGTGTGCGCGCTCGCAGCCAGCGAGCGCATCCTCAAAGCCGGCGGCCGTTTGGTCGTGGTGTCGTTCCATTCGCTCGAGGACCGCATCGTCAAAACTTTCCTCTCCGCCCGCGCGGCGACGCGCGGCGGCTCGCGCCATGCGCCCGAATTGCAGCATGCGCCGCCGAGCTTCCGCGTGCTCACCAAGCGGCCGGTCACCGCCGACGCGGACGAAGTCGCGCGCAACCCGCGCGCCCGTTCGGCCAAGCTGCGCGCCGCCGAGCGCACCGACGCGCCGGCGCAGCGCGGCGACCTCTCGGACTTGCTGCCGCATCTGCCGTCGCTCGCCGACGTGCTGAAGAGGCGCTGACGATGCGTCTCCTCAACATTCTCGTCATTTGCACGCTGTTGCTGGCAGCCGCCGCCGTCTACAAGATCAAATTCGATTCCACGCTGCAGAGCGCGCGCGTCGGCAAGCTGACCAACGAACTGCGCCGCGAGCGCGACGCCATCGCGGCGCTGCGCGCGGAATTGGCCAGGCTCGATACGCCCGCGCGCATCCAGGGACTGGCCGATCGCCATCTGGCGCTGCAGCCGATAAAGCCCACGCAATTCGACGTTTTCGATCATCTGCCGACGCGTCCGCCGGTGCCGCCGCCGAGCAGCGATCCGATCGGTGCGATGATCGCTCCCGCCGCGCCCGCGACCACCGGCAGCGTGCCGGCGGCGCCCGCCGGACCGCGGTGACGATCATGACGCGCGCGCATAAATTGCCCGAGAGCCGCTGGCAGCGCGCCTTGCGCTCGCTGCTCTACGGCCGCAACGTCGACCGCGAGGTGAAAGCCAAGGCGCGGCTCGGCCTCGCCATCGTCGCCTTCGCGGGCATCTATGGCGTGATCGCACTGCGTCTCGTCATGTTCGCGATGGCGAGCAACGGCCATGGCGGCCACCGCACCGTGACGCAGGATGCGGTCGCAACAGCGCGGCCAGACATCATCGACCGCAATGGCGCGATCATCGCCACCGACGTGAAAACGCCGTCGCTGTTCGCCGAGCCACGCAAGCTGATCGACGTCGACGACGCGGAAGAGCAGCTCACCGCCGAGTTGCCCGATCTCGACGCCAAGGAATTGCGCGAGCGGCTCGCCTCCAAGCGCGGCTTCGTCTGGCTCAAGCGCGAGATCACGCCCGAGCAGCAGCGCGACATTTACCGGCTCGGCATTCCCGGCGTCGGCTTTCTCACCGAGAACAAGCGCGTCTATCCCAATGGCGCGACGGTTTCGCAGGTGATCGGCCTGGTCAATATCGACAACCAGGGCATCGCCGGCATGGAGAAATGGCTGGACGGGCAGGGGCTCGCCGCGCTGCACATGGCGGGGCTTGCCACCGACCGCCTGCAGCGGCCGGTGCAGCTCTCGCTCGATCTGCGCGCGCAATACGCCATGCGCGACGAACTGGTCAAGGCACGCGAGAAATTCAACGCCAAGGCCACCGCCGGCCTGATCCTCAACGTCAACACCGGCGAGGTGGTCGCGCTGGTGTCGGACCCCGACTACAATCCGAACAATCCGGCCGAGGCCAACGATCCGAGCCGTATCAACCGCATGACCACCGGCGTGTTCGAGATGGGCTCGACCTTCAAGGTGCTCACGCTGGCGATGGCGCTCGATGCCGGCAAGGCCACGCTGTCGTCGAGCTTCGATGCGCGCCATCCGCTGCAATACGGCAAGTTCGCCATCCACGACTACGAGCCGAAGGACCGCTTCCTGACCGTGCCGGAAATTTTCACCTACTCCTCGAACATCGGCGCGGCGCGCATGGCGCTTGCGGTCGGGGTGCAGGGCCACCAGGAATTTCTAAAAAAAATGGGGCAGCTCGATCGGCTGCGCACCGAGCTGCCGGAGAGCGCCGAGCCGCTGGTGCCGAAAAATTGGGGCGAGCTCAACACCGTCACCATCGCCTTCGGCCACGGCCTGTCGGTTGCGCCTTTGCAGGCGGCCATGGGCGTCGCCGCCACCGTCAACGGCGGGCTGCTGATCAAGCCGACCTTCCTCAAGCGCAGCCCAGAAGAGGCGGCGAAGATCGCGACCCGCGTGCTCAAGCCGCAGACCAGCCGCGACATGCGCTATCTGCTCAGGCTCAATGCCGAGAAGGGGACCGCCACGCTTGCCAATGTCGACGGCTACTATGTCGGCGGCAAAACCGGCACGGCCGAAAAGGTCGTGGGCGGCCGTTATTCCAAGCACAAGCTGCTCACCGATTTCATGGCGATCCTGCCGGCCGACAAGCCGAAATATCTGCTGCTGATCATGCTCGACGAGCCGCAGCCGACCCCGGAAACCCACGGTTACGCCACTGCCGGCTGGAATGCCGGGCCGACCGCGGCCAAGGTGATCGCGCGGGTCGCCCCGTTGCTCGATCTGGAGCCGCGCTTCGACCTGCCCAAGGCCGACCAGTTGATTCTGGCCAAGGCGAGCGAAAGCCGGTAACGGCTTCTGCCTGCCGCAATTGCGGGTAACAAGACTGTTGCCATGAAGCTTGCCGATCTGCCGCTGGAGGGTGCCCGCTTCGACCCGCGCTTTGCCGGGCTGGAGCTCGGCGGAATTAGCGCCGACAGCCGCAAGGTGAAGCCGGGCGATCTGTTCGTCGCCGTGCCCGGCACCAAGAGCGACGGCTTGTCCTTCGTGCCGCAGGCGATTGCCGCCGGCGCCGCTGCGGTGCTGGCCGAAAAGCCGGCGGCTGTTCCGGCGCAGGTCGCCGTCATCCAGGTTGCCAACGCGCGGCGCGCGCTGGCGCTGACGGCGGCCGCTTTCTTTCCGCGCCAGCCGCGCACGATCGCCGCCGTCACCGGCACCAGCGGCAAGACCTCGGTCGCCGCCTTCACGCGCCAGATCTGGAGCGCGCTCGGCACGCCCGCCGCGAGCATCGGCACCATCGGCGTCGTGTCGCCGCGCGGCGAGCAGTACGGCTCGCTCACCACGCCCGACCCAATCGAATTGCATCGCACGCTCGACCGGCTCGCGGGCGAGGGCGTTACGCATCTGGCACTGGAAGCCTCCTCGCACGGTCTCGATCAGCACCGGCTCGACGGCGTGCGCGTCACCGCCGGCGCTTTCACAAATCTGTCGCGCGATCATCTCGATTATCATCCGACAATCGAAGCCTATCTCGCCGCCAAGCTGCGGCTGTTCGAGGCGCTGATCGCGCCGGGCGGCGCGGCTGTGATCGGCGTCGACGATTGCTATGCGGGGCAGGTGGTGGCAGCGGCGAAGAAGCGCGGTTTGAAAATCATGACCGTCGGCGAGCAGGGCGACGATATTAGATTGCTCGGCGGCGAGATCGACGGCTTTGCGCAGATCGTGCGCATCGCGCATGGCGGGCGCGAATACAAAATCAAGCTGCCGCTGGTCGGCGCCTTCCAGGTGCAGAACGCGGCGATTGCCGCCGGACTTGCGATCGCCACCGGCAACGACCCTGCGCGCGTCTTTGCCGCGCTGGAGACATTGCAAGGCGCCAAAGGCCGCCTCGAATTGGCCGGCACCAAGAATGGCGCGCCGATCTTCATCGACTATGCGCACAAGCCGGACGCGTTGAAGAAAGCGCTCGGAAGCCTGCGGCCTTACGCCAAGGGCAAGCTCGTCGTGGTATTCGGCGCCGGCGGTGACCGCGACACGGGAAAACGTCCACTCATGGGGCGCATCGCTGTCGAGAATGCCGACAAGGTGATCGTCACCGACGACAATCCGCGCAGCGAACAGCCGGCCGCGATCCGCGCCGCCATCCTGGCGGAAGCCAAAGGCGCGGCCGAAATCGGCGACCGCGCGCAAGCCATTCGTACCGGCATCGCCGAGCTCGAGAACGGCGACGTACTGCTGATCGCCGGCAAGGGCCATGAAACCGGGCAGATCGTCGGCAGCCGCGTGCTGCCATTCTCGGATCACGAGGCAGTTGCCGCCGCGCTGCGGGAGAAGGCGCCATCAGGGGGGTTGCTTTGAATCTCGTACTTCGACGCGCGCTCAGGCGAACTCCCTCTCCCCTTGGGGGAGAGGGTTGGGGTGAGGGGGCAAGTGACTTCTCGTTCGATCGTTACCCCCTCACCCGGATCGCTTCGCGATCCGACCTCTCCCCCATGGGGAGAGGTGAAGCAGAGTTTGCGGCAGCGAAAAAAAATCCCATGACCGCCCTCTGGACCACCAACGCCATGGTCGCCGCGATGCGCGCGGAAAAGCGCGGCGCGCTGCCGCCAGACATTCCAGGCTTGTCCATCGACACGCGCAGCATCGGCAAGGGCGAGGCCTTCTTCGCCATCAAGGGCGACAACCGCGACGGCCACGATTTCGTCGAGGCAGCGCTCAAAGCCGGCGCCGGTCTCGCGGTAGTGGCGCGCGCGCAGGCGGCGCGCTTTCCCGACGCACCGCTGCTGCTCGTCGACGACGTGCTGGACGCGTTGCGCGATCTCGCCCGCGCGTCGCGCGCGCGCATGCAGGCCAAGGTGATCGCCGTCACCGGCTCGGTCGGCAAGACCAGCACCAAGGAGGCACTGCTGCTTGCGCTCGCCGCCGACGGCGAAACGCACGCCTCGGCTGCCTCGTACAACAATCACTGGGGCGTGCCGCTGTCGCTGGCGCGCTGTCCCGCCGATGCTAAGTATGCCGTGTTCGAGATCGGCATGAACCATGCCGGCGAAATCACGCCGCTCACCAAGCTGGTGTGCCCGCATGTCGCGATCGTCACCACCATCGCGCCCGTGCATCTGGAATTTTTCGGCTCGCTGGAAAAAATTGCCGACGCCAAGGCGGAGATTTTTTTGGGCGTCGCGCCGGGCGGCGCCGCGGTGCTCAACCGCGACAACGCGCAATATGCACGGCTGGAAAAGGCCGCCAAGGCGGCCGGCGTCGCGCGCGTAGTGTCGTTCGGCGAGCAGGCCAAGGCCGACGCCCGGCTGTTGCGGGTGTCGCTGCAGCCGGATTCCTCCACGGTGGAGGCATCCATTCTCGGCCAGCCGGTGACGTACAAGCTCGGCGCGCCCGGCCGCCATCTGGTGCTCAATTCGCTCGCCGTGCTGGCGGCGGCCGTGCTCGCCGGCGCCGACCTCGCGCTCGCGGCGCTCGCGCTCACGCATCTGCATCCGGCGCCCGGCCGCGGCGTGCGCGTGACGCTGCGCGTGCCGGGCGGCAGCGCACTGCTGATCGACGAGAGCTACAACGCCAATCCGGCCTCCATGGCCGCGGCAATCGCGTTGCTCGGCCAGGCGCCCCTCGGCCAGCGCGGCCGCCGCATTGCGGTCCTCGGCGACATGCTGGAGCTGGGCCCTGCGGGCGCCGAATTGCACCGCGGGCTTGCCGGCCCGCTGCAGGACGCCAAGGTTGACTTGGTATTCTGTTCGGGGCCGTTGATGCATGCGCTGTGGGAGGCCCTTCCCTCGAACCGCCGGGGCGGCTATGCCGACACCGCGGCGGTGCTGGAAGCGGCGGTGCTCGATGCCATCCACGATGGCGATGTCGTGATGGTGAAGGGCTCGCTGGGCTCGAAAATGGGGCCGATCGTCAAAGCGCTGGAACGCCAGTTTCCCAAGGCCGGCGCGCTCGAGCAGACACCTTAAGGTTTGAACCGATGTTCTATTGGCTGGCCGATTTCTCCGGGCACCTCTCGTTCCTCAACGTCTTCCGCTACATCACCTTCCGCACCGGCGGCGCCATCGTCACCGCGCTGGTCTTCGTTTTTCTGTTCGGCGGGCCGATGATCGACGTGTTGCGCGTTAAGCAGGGCAAGGGCCAGCCGATCCGCACCGACGGCCCGCAATCGCATCTGATCACCAAGAAGGGCACGCCCACCATGGGCGGCCTGATGATCCTGTCGGGGTTGCTGGTGTCCACGTTGCTGTGGGCCAACCCAACCAACCCTTACGTCTGGATCGTGCTCGGCGTCACGCTCAGCTTCGGCCTGATCGGCTTCTATGACGACTATCTGAAGGTGACCAAGCAGCAATCGAATACCGGATTCGCCGGCCGCACGCGGCTGCTCGCCGAAGCGGCCATCGCGATCGCGGCCGTCACTGCGTTGTCGCGCCTCGGCAGCGGGCCGATCACGACGTCGCTGGTGTTTCCGTTCTTCAAGGAGCTGGTGGTCAATCTCGGCTGGGGCTTTTTCGTGCTCGGCGCCTTCGTCATCGTCGGCGCCGGCAACGCGGTCAATCTCACCGACGGCCTCGACGGCCTGGCCATCGTGCCGGTGATGATCGCGGCGGCGAGCTTCGGCTTTATTTCTTATCTCGCTGGCAACGCGGTGTTCGCCGAATACCTGCAAATTCACTATGTCGCGGGCACCGGCGAATTGGCGGTGCTGTGCGGCGCGGTGATTGGCGCTTCCCTCGGCTTCCTCTGGTTCAATGCACCGCCGGCCTCGATCTTCATGGGCGACACCGGCTCGCTGGCGCTCGGCGGCATGCTGGGCGTGACCGCGGTCGCCATCAAGCACGAGATCGTGCTCGCCATCATCGGCGGCCTGTTCGTGCTGGAGGCGATGTCGGTGATCGTGCAGGTGGTCTCGTTCAAGCTCACCGGCAAGCGCGTGTTCAAGATGGCGCCGATCCACCATCACTACGAGCAGCTTGGCTGGACCGAGCCGCAGATCGTGATCCGCTTCTGGATCGTCGCGGTGGTGCTGGCGCTGGCGGGCCTCGCCTCGCTCAAGTTGAGATAATCCTTGATTCCGATTACGACCTTCGCCGGCAGAAAGGTCGCGGTCTTCGGGCTCGCCCGCTCCGGCCTGTTGGCGGCGCGCGCGCTGCTAGCGGGCGGCGCCGAGGTCGTTGCGTTCGACGACAACGAGACATCCGTCGCCGAAGCAGAAGCGGCCGGCATTCACACGCAAAATCTGCGCGCGCTCGACTGGTCGAAAGTTGCGGCGCTTGTTCTGGCGCCCGGCGTGCCGCTGACTCATCCGGCGCCGCATTGGACCGTGCAGCTCGCGCACGCCGCCGGGGTCGAGGTGATCGGCGATATCGAGCTGTTCTGTCTCGAGCGCGCGGCGCGGGCCGCAGATTGCCCGCTCGTCGCCGTCACCGGCACCAACGGCAAATCCACGACCACCGCGCTCACCGCGCATCTGCTCAAGAGCGCGGGCCGCGACGTGCAGATGGGCGGCAATATCGGCGTGGCGGTGCTGGGGCTGGAGCCGCTCGCGCCCGGGCGCGTCTATGTGCTGGAGATTTCGTCTTACCAAGTCGATCTCGCGCCCTCGTTGCGGCCGACCGTCGGCGTTCTGCTCAACGTGTCGGAAGATCATCTCGACCGTCACGGCACGATGGACAGCTATGCCGCCATCAAGGCGCTGCTGCCGGCGAGCGTCGAGCCCGGCGGCACCGCGGTGATCGGCGTCGACGACCGCTACACGCGCGCCGCCGCCGACCGCATCGAGCGCGCGGGAAAAACCGTCGTGCGCGTCTCAGTGCAGGCGCCGCTGCGCGACGGCTTTTATGCGGACGGCAGCCGCATCATGCGCGCGGTTGCCGGCAAGGCGCACGCGGCGGCCGAGCTCGCCGGCATCGGCAGCTTGCGCGGCCGGCACAATGCGCAGAACGCCGCCTGCGCGATCGCGGCTTGCGTCGCGCTTGGGCTCGATCTGCCGGCGATCCAGAAAGGCCTGTTGAGCTTTCCGGGCCTCGCGCACCGCATGCAAGAAATCGGGCGCAAGGCTACGAAATCGGGCCACGTGCTGTTCGTCAACGATTCGAAGGCCACCAATGCCGACAGCGCGGCCAACGCGCTTGCAAGTTTTCACGATATTTTCTGGATCGCCGGCGGCAAGCCGAAGACCGGCGGCATCGAAAGCCTCGCCGAATTTTTTCCGCGCATCCGCAAGGCCTATCTGATCGGCGAGGCGGCCAAAGAATTTTCCGCCACGCTCGACGGCAAGGTGGCGCACGAAATCGACGGCGTGCTGTCGGCGGCCATCGACGCCGCCGCGCGCGACGCCGAGGCCTCCGACGCCAAGGAGCCGGTGGTGCTGCTGTCGCCGGCCTGCGCCTCGTTCGACCAGTACCCGAATTTCGAAGTGCGCGGCCAATCCTTCGCCGACATTGTGCGGGCAATTCCGGGCGTTAATGCTTCGTAAACCGTGACCCGTCAGCTTCCTGGGCGAGGGAAGTGGGAATGGTTTCGCGCGCGCATCGTACGCCCTTCGGCGAATGGTGGTGGACCGTCGACAAGCTCACGCTCGCCGCCGTCGGCGCGCTGATGCTGGCTGGCGTGGTGCTATCGCTGGCGGCGAGCCCGCCGGTCGCCGCGCGTCTCGGGCTCGATCCGTTTTATTTCGTCAACCGGCACATCATCGATCTATTCCCCGCGGTCGCGGTGATGCTGGCGGTCTCCTTCCTCAATCCGCGCCAGATCCGCCGGCTCGCCATCGTCGTTTTCGCCGTCAGCCTCGTCATGGTCGCGCTCACTCCAATGTTCGGCGCCGAGATCAAGGGCGCGCGGCGCTGGCTGGTGCTGTTCGGCATGAATGTGCAGCCGTCGGAATTTTTAAAGCCCGCCTTCGTCATCTTGATCGCCTGGCTGTTCGGTGAATCAGCCAAGCGGCCCGACATGCCGGCCAACACCTTCGCGCTCACGATGCTGCTGATGGTGGTCGTGCTGCTCGTGCTGCAGCCGGATTTCGGTCAGACCATGCTGGTCGTGCTGGTGTGGAGCGCGCTGTTCTTCATGGCCGGCATGCGCGTGGTCTGGGTGTGCGGCATCGCCGGCATTGCCGGCGCCGGTTTACTGGCGGCCTACTACACCGTGCCGCACGTTGCCCGCCGCATCCAGCACTTCCTCAATCCGGCGACCGGCGACACGTTCAACATCGACATCGCGACCGAAAGCTTCATGCGCGGCGGCTGGTTCGGCCGTGGGCCGGGCGAAGGCACGGTGAAGCGCATTTTACCGGAGAGCCACACTGACTTCGTGTTCTCGGTGGCGGCGGAAGAATTTGGCGTCGCGCTTTGCCTGGTTCTGGTCGCGCTTTACGCGTTCATCGTCATCCGCGGACTGGCGCGCGCCATGCATAACAGCGACCTGTTCGTCCGCTTTGCCGCCGCCGGTTTGGCGATTTTATTCGGCAGTCAGGCGGCGATCAATATCGCGGTCAACATCCATCTCATCCCAGCCAAGGGCATGACGCTGCCGTTCATCTCCTACGGCGGCTCCTCGATGATTTCGCTGGCCTATACCATCGGTATGTTGCTGGCCTTGACGCGCGAGCAGCCGCGCGCGGCCATGCTGGCACCTGACCTGTCGGCGGCGGAAAGCGCGGCTTGACCATCTCTCTCCGTTACCCTGAGGTGCTCGGCCGAAGGCCGAGCTTCGAAGGGCGACGGCCCCGGCCTTGCCCGCCATCCTTCGAGGCTCGCTTCGCTCGCACCTCAGGATGACGGATTGAGGTAGGATGGATGCCGAGGCACAAGAATCGAAATGCCGAATAACCTCATTCTCCTCTGCGCCGGCGGCACCGGCGGGCATCTGTTTCCGGCGGAGGCGCTCGCGGTCGCGCTGCAAAAGCGCGCCGCCATCGTCGAGCTCGCCACCGACGCGCGCGCGGCGCATTTCAAGTTTCCGGCGCGCGCGGTGCATCTCATTCCGAGCGCCTCGCTGCGCGCCCGCAACCCATTCGCGCTTGCCCGCACACTGGGGGTGCTCGCGCTCGGCACCCTGAAGGCCTGGAGCGTGATCGGACGCATTCGTCCGGCCGTGGTGGTGGGCTTCGGCGGCTACCCGACGGTGCCGCCGCTATTGGCGGCAAGCCTGCGCTCGGTGCCGACGGTGCTGCACGAGCAGAACGGCGTCATGGGCCGCGCCAATCGCTTCCTGGCGCCGCGCGTGACGACCATCGCCACCAGCTTCCACACGCTCGCCAACCTCGACCCGCGCCTGCAATCGAAAGTCAGCTTCACCGGTAATCCCGTTCGTCCGCAGGTCATCGACGCCGCTGCCATGCCCTATGCCGCGCCGGCGGCCGGCGCGCCGCTGCGTCTTGTCGTGTTCGGCGGCAGCCAGGGCGCACACATCATGGCGGAGATCGTGCCGCCCGCGCTTGAGCGCCTGCCGGCCGACCTGCGCGCGCGCTTGCACGTGGTGCAGCAAGTCCGCGCCGAGGACATCGAGGGCGTGCGTTCGATCTATGCCGAGCTCGGCATTGCCGCCGAGTGTGCGCCGTTTTTCTCCGATCTGCCGCGGCGAATCGCCGAGGCGCATCTCGTCGTTTCACGCTCCGGCGCCTCCACCGTGGCCGAACTGTCGGCCATCGGCCGGCCCGCGATCCTGGTGCCGCTGCCGCATGCGCTGGACCAGGACCAGTTCGCCAATGCCGGCGTGTTGGCGGCGGCGGGCGGGGCGGTGCGCATCGAGCAGCGCGATTTCAGCCCGGAACGGCTGGCCGCCGAGATCGCCCGGCTGGCGGCCGATCCGGCGCGGCTTACGCGCATGGCGCAAGCCTCGAAATCGGCCGGCACCATCGACGCCGCCGAGCGCCTGGCCGAATTGGTCATAAAAGTGGCGGGTTATTAGTCATTCCGTCATGCCCGGCCTTGTGCCGGGCATCCACGTCTTTTAAGCGATAACAAAAGGCGTGGATGGCCGGGACGAGCCCGGCCATGACGGCTGAGAGGTCAGGGGCGTCCATTCCATGAAACTGCCGCGTAATATCGGCCCGATCCATTTCGTCGGCATCGGCGGCATTGGCATGAGCGGCATTGCCGAGGTGCTGGTTAATCTCGGCTACACCGTCATCGGCTCGGACGTGTCCGAGAATGCCAACGTCAAGCGGCTGCGCGACAAGGGCGTCAAGATCGCCATCGGCCACAAGGCGGAGAACATCGATGGCGCCGATGTCGTGGTCGTCTCCTCCGCCATCCAGCAGGACAACCCGGAGCTGGTCACCGCGCGCCTGAAGCGCCTGCCGGTGGTGCGCCGCGCCGAGATGCTGGCCGAGCTGATGCGGCTGAAATCGTGCGTGGCGATCGCCGGCACGCACGGCAAGACCACGACCACCTCTCTGGTCGCGGCGCTGCTCGATGCCGGCGGGCTGGACCCGACCGTGATCAACGGCGGCATCATCAACGCCTACGGCACCAATGCGCGGCTGGGCTTGGGCGACTGGATGGTGGTGGAGGCCGACGAGTCCGACGGCACCTTCCTTAAGCTGCCGGCCGACATCGCCATCGTCACCAACGTCGACGCCGAACACCTCGACCACTTCAAGACCTTCGCGGCGGTGCAGGAGGCTTTCGTCGATTTCGTCGGCAACGTGCCGTTCTACGGTTTTGCCGTCATGTGCACCGATCATCCGATCGTGCAGCGGCTGGTCGGGCGCATTACCGACCGCCGCATCGTCACCTACGGGGAAAATCCGCAGGCCGACGTGCGGCTCGCCGATCTTGACCACCACGACGGCCGTTCGAAATTTTCCGTGCTGTTCCGCGACCGCGAGGGCCAGACCGTGCACGCGATCAAGGATCTGGTGCTGCCGATGCCGGGCCGCCACAACGCGCTCAACGCCACCTCGGCGATCGCCGTCGCCCACGAACTGAAAATTCCCGACGACACGATCCGCGCCGCGCTCGCCAAATTCGGCGGCGTCAAGCGCCGCTTCACCAAAGTGGGCGAGTGGAACGGCGCCACCATCATCGACGACTACGGCCACCATCCGGTCGAGATCGCTGCGGTGCTGAAAGCCGCGCGCGACGTGACCAAGGGCCAGGTGATCGCCGTGGTGCAGCCGCATCGCTACACGCGGCTCAAGTCGCTGTTCGAGCCGTTTTCGACCTGTTTCAACGACGCCGACGCCGTCATCGTCGCCGACGTCTATCCGGCGGGCGAAGCCCTGATCGAAGGCGCCGACCGCGATCATCTGGTGCAGGCGCTGCGCGCGCGCGGCCATCGCCAGGTGATTCCGCTCGACGGCCCGGACAAGCTCGCGGGCATCGTCAAGGATCTGGCCAAACCGGGCGATTATGTCGTGCTGCTCGGCGCCGGCTCGATCACGAACTGGGCCTACGCGCTGCCCGAGCAGTTGAAGGCGCTATGAGCTTCCCCGACATCGTCCCCGATCTCAAGGCGCGCATGCCGGAATTGCGCGGGCGGCTGCTCGCCAACCAGCCGCTCGACACGCAAAGCTGGTTCCGCACCGGCGGCCCGGCGCAGGCGCTGTTCATGCCGGCCGACGAGAACGATCTGTGTTATTTCCTGCGCAATCTGCCGGCCGAGATTCCGGTGATGATCATCGGCGCCAGCTCCAATCTCATCATCCGCGACGGCGGCATCGCCGGCGTGGTGATCCGGCTCGGCAGGCCGTTCAGCGAGATCGCCGTCGAAGACGGACACAAGGTCCGCGTCGGCACCGCCGCGCTCGATGCGCATGTCGCGCGCGCGGCGCGAGATGCCGCCATCGGCGGACTTTCATTCTTTTCCGGTATTCCCGGCTCGATCGGCGGCGCGCTGCGCATGAACGCCGGCGCCTTCGGCGGCGAGACCAAGGACGTGCTGATCGAGGCGCGCGGCATCGATCGTGCCGGCAACGCGCGCACGTTTACGAATACCGACATGGGCTTTTCCTACCGCAACAGCAACGCGCCCGGCGACATCATCTTCGTCAGCGCGCTGTTGCAGGGCCGCCCCGGCGATCCGCCGCAGATCGAAGGCGAGATGGCCGAGATCAAACGCAAACGCGAAGCGAGCCAGCCGAAGAACATGACCTGCGGCTCGACCTTCAAGAATCCGCCCGGCCAATCCGCTTGGCGCGTGATCGAGGCTGCCGGCTGCCGCGGCCTCACCGTCGGCGGCGCGCAGGTGTCGGACAAGCACTGCAATTTCCTCATCAACCTCGGCGGCGCCAAGGCGGCCGACATCGAGGCGCTCGGCGAAACGGTGCGCGCGCGCGTGAAGGCGCATTCCGGCGTCGAGCTCGACTGGGAAATCATGCGCGTCGGGGTCGCCTAAGGCACCGGCACCGGATTCTTGCCGATGACGTTGCGCTCCTTCAGCCAGGGATCGATTTGCAGCGCGCGCTTGAGCGGCGCCTGTGCGTCGGCCTCCTTGCCCTGCTGGATCAGAATGATGCCCTTGCCGGCAAGCGCCGCGTAATGCATCGGCTCCAGCGCCAGAACCTTGTCGATCGCTGCGAGCGATCCGTCGTAATCGCCGGCGAGGAAGAGCACGTAGCCGTATTCGTTCCAGCCTTCCGCGAAATCCGGCTGATGCTTGACCAGCTCCTGCATCGCGGCAAGCGCATGGCCGTAATCGAATTCGAGTTGCGCGTTGCGCGACGCCTCAAGCAAACGCCGCGATTGCTCGTCCGCGAAGCCGCGCCAGAAGGCCCGCAGCCGGCCCTCCGCCACCCGCGCTTCGGCGTCGTTCTTGCTCGCCGCCAGCGCGGCCAGCAGCGCGGCGCGTTCCCTGGCCGCACTCTTGCCGATGCCAGCCATCGGCGGCAGCGGCTCGGCGGCGCGCAGCGGCGCCGCGAGCAGCAAAAGCGCCACCGTGCCGCCCAAGATCAAGCTAAAGATCGCGCGCATGATCATTCACCAAACATGCCGTTTGACCGGGCGTTACACAAGTTAGCGGCCTTTAACGCTCGACGGCGTCCGATCTCTCCTCTATGAGGGCGCACGCGAATTGTCGCGCCGGGGCAAGGATGAAGCACGTCGCCGTATTGATGGGAGGCTGGTCGGCCGAGCGCGAGGTGTCCCTGCGCTCCGGCAAGGCCTGCGCCGACGCGCTGGAAAAGCTCGGCGGCTATCGCGTCAGCCGCGTCGATGTCGACCGCGAAGTCGCCGCCGCCTTGCGCGCGCTCAAGCCCGATGTCGCGCTCAACGTGCTGCATGGCCGCCCCGGCGAGGACGGCACGCTGCAAGGCATGCTCGAGATCCTCGGCATTCCCTATACGCATTCCGGCGTGCTCGCTTCCGCCGTCGCCATGCAGAAGGACATCGCCAAGACGGTGCTGAAGGCGGCGCAGGTGCCGGTGCCCGGCGGCCATATGATCTCGCGCATCGAAGCCGCCAAGGCGCACGCGCTGCCGCGGCCTTACGTCATCAAGCCGGTGGCGGAAGGCTCCAGCGTCGGCGTCTTTATCGTGCGCGAGGACCACAAGCATCCGCCGCAGGAGCTCGCGCGCGCCGACTGGAAATACGGCGAGATGGTGCTGGTCGAGCCCTTCATCGCCGGCAAGGAGCTCACCTGCGCGGTGATGGGCGACAAGGCTTTCGGCGTTATCGAGATCGTGCCGGCGACGAAGTTTTACGACTACGAGGCGAAATATGCGCCCGGCGGCTCGCGGCATCTGTTGCCGGCGCCGATCGCGAGCGAGGTCTACGAAGAATGCCGCCGCCTTGCGCTCGCCGCGCACCGCGCGCTCGGCTGCCGCGGCGTCACCCGCGCCGATTTCCGCTACGACGACAGCCGCGCCGGCCTGCAGGGCCTGTTCTGCCTGGAAGTGAACACCCAGCCGGGCATGACCGAAACCTCGCTGGTGCCCGAGATGGCGGCGCACACCGGCATCTCGTTCGAGGAACTGGTGCGCTGGATGGTGGAGGATGCCTCGCTCGAGCGGTGACCCTCCGCTGTCATGCCCCGCGAAAGCGGGGCATCCAGTAATCGCAGGCGCCGATTTTTAATCGGGAATCTTGCAGGTTACTGGATCGTCCGCTTTCGCGGACGATGACTTTACGGGGTCCGCTTCAGGCGGCTGCAACAAGGCTTGCATGCCGCGCTCACGCCCGGCCTCGATAAGCTCTTTCAGCTCGTCGTCCGTCAAAGCCGACATTTGCTTTTCCAATGCCACCCGTTCAGGTCCAATTCGGCTTTCGACGAAAGCCTCGATCCTTCGCGCAAGCGCGTTGCGGAATGCGTCGATATCTTCCGGCATGTCGTCGTAATCGTCACCGCGCATATTGGCTCCGGTCGCCGCGCCGCAGCGCAATCGTTGCACGGCATGCAAAGTCTGCGTGAGCGTGGCGAGCGTGCGGCGCGCTCGGCGTCTGCGGGCGGTCGCGCAAGCCGCCCAAGGCGCGATCATACCGCTTCTTCGGCGTCCAGTTCCTGCCGCACGAGGTGCTCGATGCGGTCTATGGACGTCGTCAAATTGTGTTGCGCGTCGGGCGCCGGCGGAGCGGTGAGCCCGGGCGCTGCCGCTAAAAGCGTCGTGGCCTCGTCGAGCAGACGCACCGCCGGAAGCTCGCGCGGCGCGCGCTCGCTGCGGCGTTTCCAGCCGCCCTGATCGCGCATGCGGTTGATGGTGCGCTCGCTGACGCCGAAATCGTGGGCCATGGCCGCAAGCGTGTCGTCGGTGTCTTCGTAACGCCGCTGCACGGCGGCAAGAAATTCTGGCGTGTATCGCGCCATGGCGATGCTCCGGTCTGTTTTTTGGAAATGCGTGCGCCGCGCGGATAAGGCGCAAGGCCGCACGCTGCCGGATTTCTAGCGGAGCCGCGTGACGCTGTCAAGGAATTTATTCCATACGCAAGCTCCGAATTTTTCGCTTTTGCGGCTGGTCTTGATGTATCTATTTTGATACATAGAAGAGATGGTGGAGCGGCTGGAGCCCATTCCCCTCGCGTTCTGGAGATCGGGCGCCGGCCGGGAGCCCGCGCGTGAGTGGCTCAACCAGTTGCCACGCGACGACAAGCGGACGATCGGCCGCGACATTGTAAAGGTACAGTTCGGCTGGCCGGTCGGACTTCCACTGTGTCGTGCTTTGAGCGGCGGCCTCTGGGAAGTCCGCTCGTCGCTGCCGAGCAAGCGCGAAGCCCGTGTCTTTATCGGGTTTCATGACGGCATCTTGGTCGCGCTCCACGCCGTCATCAAAAAGGCCCGGAAAGCTTCGCCCGAGGATTTGGCGCTCGCCAGACAGAGATTGAAGGAGGTGCGGTCATGGCAAAAAAGAACCCTCATATAGGGTCCAGCTTCGAAAGCTGGCTGGATGACCAAAAAATCCGCGAACAGGTTACGGCCGCCGCGATCAAAGCCGTGATTGCGCGCCAGCTTGCCGCGGAAATGAAGAGAAAGAAGATCACCAAGCAGAGAATGGCCGAACTGATGAAGACCAGCCGCGCGCAAGTCGACCGCCTGCTCGATCCCGACAATGGCAGCGCCACGATCGAAAGCCTTCAGCGCGCCGCGCGCATTGTCGGGCGGGAATTGAGGATGCAGTTGGTTTAGGCGGAGCGAGCGTAACCCGGATGGAGCGAAGCGAAATGCGGGGTCCAACCTCGCGACCGAAAATACCCAATCCCGAATTTCGCTATGCTCCATCCGGGCTACTTGCTACTTGCTGATAACGGGTCAGATGGCGGACGACATAGACGAGCTATATCCGTATCATCGCAGCATCGTAGATGAGCTGTTCATCAAGACGGCTGACGACAGCTACGTCGCGGCGCGATGGTGCTACGCCAATGGCTTCGACGTCGATTTTTTCTGGCTCGCGGGGCATGCGCTAGAAAAATACCTTAAGGCGGTGCTTTTTCTGAACGGTCGTTCCTGGCAAGACCGCGACCGTGGCCGGGAAGAAGTCCAATTATGGCCACGACATTGTGCGGCTCTACGCTGATGTGAAGCCGCTTGCTCGGCGCTGCTGCCAGCGGCGCTTACCTGTCCTAGCGAGATTGATGAGCCGTTGTGGCACGACGCGGCACCTGAGCAGTTCGTGCTGCGTCTCTACAACATGGGTCATGCCGACAATCGCTACCAACTGACCGGCTATGTTCTACGAGAAGGCGATCTGTTCAAGCTGGACCAGCTTGTGTTTGCGGTACGGCGACTGTGTAGGCCGCTCGAAGCGCATTTTTTTTGGAAAGAAGCGGGCTGATCTCGCTGATGAATCATTTCGCCATAGGATGATAAAGGACCATCCCATCTCGGCAGACCTGCATTCCAGGCTGGAAGAGACCATTAAGGGAAAGCGGGGCCAGGATGCCAAGCATGCCTTGTTGAATTGCAATTTTCCGTTTGCGCCTAAAGATTATGAACACACGACGATGCGCGGACCCCTGTTCAGTTTTTCAAATCCTGTTCTGCTGCGACGAGTTATCGAACCGCTTGATGCCGGGAAGCCGGAGTACGACAAGCACGCTGACGCATTGTGGCAATGGACCAAAAACAACATTCATCTGCCGAAAGAATTTATCGACGTATATGAGGTGGATCGTGCCAAGCGGCGGACCGCGGCGAAGAACAAATCGAAGTCCTGGCAAGCAGCCCGGGTGAAGCGCAGCAAATAGCCCCGATGGAGCGAAGCAAAATCCGGGGCAAGCCTAGCCGCGCGCAATGATCCCGCATTCCGCTCCGCTCCATGCGGGCTACGGACTGCGGCTGACCGCGCCCCAATTGCCACGCCCGCCGCTTCTTCCGCCTAAACGGTCATAATCCCTCAACTTTTACTAATTGTTTACCAACTGGCCTGAAGACTAGGCAGCGCGGCGGTATCGTGCGCGGCGCGCTGCTGTCTGTCGTTGCCTGCGCGTCAATCGCCGCTGACGAAAGCCTACCCGGGCATGACTCAACCCTCGTCGTGCCGGCGCTTGCGAATGCCCATGCGGGCAGAACTTTAGAACTGGTGCGATGGACGGTCGCCTCGCTCAACCGCTGAAGCTGAAAGCCGGACGAGCCGCCGCGCGCGGACAAGGTTTCGCGCGGCGCTGCATCGGGGCAATCATCGCGCTCGAGCCGCCGCCCGGCCTGGGCGCCAGCGCCGCCGCGCTGCTGCTGCTTGCCAGCACGTGCTACGGCGTCGTCAAAGGCGGCCACTACGACGATATCGTCACGCAGGTGCAGGACATCTGCGACACCGCCGCCAACAGCGCGGGCTTCCGCATTTCCGAAATCGCGCTCGCCGGCAATCATGAGCTCAGCCGCGAGAACATTCTCACGCTCGCCGGCATCACCGGTCGCTCGTCGCTATTGTTTCTCGACGCCGCCAAGACACGCGCGCGGTTGCTGAGCAATCCCTGGATCGCCGACGCCACCGTGCTCAAGCTTTATCCCGGCCGCCTGCGCATCGGCATCACCGAGCGGCAGCCGTTCGCGCTCTGGCAAAAAGACGGCGTGGTCTCTCTGATCGCCGCCGACGGCATCGTGCTCGAACGCTACGTGCCGCAACGCTTCGCCGCGTTGCCGCTGCTGGTCGGCAAAGGCGCCGAGCATGCCGGGCAGGATTTCCTCGATCTGGTCAGACGCTATCCGGACATCGCGCGCGATGTCGAAGCCTCGGTGCTGGTCGCCGGCCGCCGGTGGAATCTGCACCTGAAAGACGGCACCGAAGTGCTGCTGCCGGAAGACGAGCCGGGACATGCCTTGCAGACCTTGTGCGAGCTCGACCGCAGCAAACAAATTCTGTCGCGCGACATCGTCACCGTCGATCTGCGCTTGTCCGATCGCGTCACCGTGCGGCTGTCGGACGCCGCAGCTGCCGCGCGCGACGAGGCGCTGAAAGCGGCGACGGAGAAGAACAAGAAGAAGAGCAAGGGAGGCGAGGCGTGATGCGTTCGCTTTCCATTCTTCGTCATTCCGGGACGCCGCGAAGCGGCGGACCCGGAATCCATACACCGCAGCGCTGGGGTTATGGATTCCGGGTTCGTGGTCTTCGACCGCGCCCCGGAATGACGAACGGGGAGGCCGCATGACCGTGCTACGCTTCGGCCTCACCCCCAAGATGAAGCCGGTGTCGCCGCGGCGCGCGGCCATCGTCGCCGCGCTCGATGTCGGCACCAGCAAGATCGTCTGCCTGATTGCGAAACTCGAGCCCACTCCGCCGCCCGACGTGCTGCGCCGCCGCAGCCATGGCGTGCGCATCCTCGGCTTTGCCCATACCGCGGCCAGCGGCATGAAGGCCGGCTCGGTGATCGATCTGGTCGAGGCCGAGGAGATGATCCGCCAGGCCATCGACATCGCCGAAAGCATGGCCGGGGTGCAGCTTGAATCCGTGGTGGCGTCGCTGTCCGGCGGCCGCCTCGGCAGCGAGCGCTTCGTCGCCAATATCGAGCTCACCACCGGCGTGGTGACCGACAACGAGATCGCCCGTGTGCTGGCCGCCGCCAGCCGCCATTCGGTGCGCGACGGCCGCGCCGTGTTGCATTCCCTGCCCATCGGCTACGCGCTCGACGCCGCCGCCGGCATCCGCGAGCCGCGCGGCATGCTCGGCCACCGCTTCGGCGTCGACATGCATATGGTCACCGCCGAGGTGGCGACCGTGCGCAATCTGATGCTGGCGGTCGAGCGCAGCCACCTGTCGGTCGAGGCCATGGCGGCCTCGCCCTATGTGGCCGCTTTGGCCTCGCTCGCCGATGACGAGTCCGATTTAGGCGCCGCAACCATCGATATGGGCGCCGGAACAACGACCCTCGCGGTATTTTCCGGTGGCCGCTTCGTCCATGCCGACGGTTTTGCCCTCGGCGGCATGCACGTGACCCTTGACGTCGCCCGTGGCCTGAATACGCGAATCGCGGATGCTGAGCGAATCAAAGCGATTTATGGCAGTGTTCTGACAGGTGGATCAGATGAACGCGACATGATCACGGTACCGCCGGTCGGAGACGACGAGCGCGAGCCGCCGCAATTCGTCTCGCGCGCGGCGCTGGTGCGCATCATCAAGCCGCGCGTCGAAGAGATTTTGGAAATGGTGCGCGACCGCCTCGCGGCCTCGCCCTTCGCGGCCGAACCGCGCGGGCGCGTCGTGCTCACCGGCGGCGCGAGCCAGCTGGTTGGCGTCGCCGATCTCGCGCACCGCATCTTGAAGCGGCCGGTGCGCATCGGGCGTCCGCTCGGCATTGCCGGGCTGCCCGAGGCGGCCAAGGGGCCGGCCTTCGCGGTGGCGGCCGGCCTGCTGGTCTACCCGCAGGCGGCGCATCTTGAACACTTCGAACCGCGGCGAACGCGGCAATTGATGACAGGAACGGGCGGTTACATGGCACGGGTCGGACAATGGCTGCGCGAAAGCTTCTGACCGTGATCACCAGAATCCATCAACGGCCGGTGGCGGACCGGCCGTGTCGGCGGCGGCGTCGCTGCCCGTGCAATAAAGAGGCAACACCATGACCATCAACCTGAAGATCCCAGACATTCGCGAGATGAAGCCGCGCATAACCGTCTTTGGCGTCGGCGGCGCCGGCGGCAACGCCGTCAACAACATGATCACGGCCGGCCTGCAGGGCGTCGACTTCGTCGTCGCCAACACCGACGCGCAGGCGCTGACCATGTCGAAGGCCGAGCGCATCATCCAGATGGGCGCGCAGGTGACCGAAGGTCTCGGCGCCGGTTCCCAGCCCGAAGTCGGACGCGCGGCCGCCGAAGAGGTGATCGACGAGATCCGCGACCATCTGACCGGCGCGCACATGGTGTTTGTCACCGCCGGCATGGGTGGCGGCACTGGCACCGGTGCCGCGCCCATCGTCGCCAAAGTCGCGCGCGATCTCGGCATTCTCACGGTGGGCGTGATCACCAAGCCGTTCCACTTCGAAGGCGCCCGCCGCATGCGCTTTGCCGAAGCCGGCATCGTGGAATTGCAGAAAGTGGTCGATACGCTGCTGATCATTCCGAACCAGAACCTGTTCCGGGTGGCCAACGAAAAGACCACGTTTGCCGACGCCTTCGCGATGGCCGACCAGGTGCTCTATTCGGGCGTCGCCTGCATCACCGACCTGATGGTCAAGGAAGGCCTGATCAATCTCGACTTTGCCGACGTGCGCGCGGTTATGCGCGAGATGGGCAAGGCGATGATGGGCACCGGCGAAGCCTCCGGCGAGAAACGGGCGCTGACCGCAGCCGAAGCCGCGATCGCCAATCCGCTGATCGACGACGCCTCGATGAAGGGCGCCAGAGGCCTACTGATCTCGATCACCGGCGGCAAGGATCTGACGCTGTACGAGGTCGACGAAGCCGCCACCCGCATCCGCGAGGAGGTCGATCCCGACGCCAACATCATCGTCGGCGCCACCTTCGACGAAAGCCTGGAAGGCATCATCCGTGTTTCGGTGGTGGCGACCGGCATCGACAATTCCGCCGTCAAGCAGAATACGCCGGCGCATGCGGAAAACGCGCTCAAGGAGCTCGCCGGCAAGCTGCGCAGTGACAGCCGCCGGATTGCCGACCGGATTGAGCGGGCCGCGCCGCCAGCGTCGCAGCCGGCCGTGGCAACGGCCAGCACCGCCGCGGTCGAATCCGCTGCTCATGCGGCGGTCGCCGCCGCCATCCTGCCGCAGGCGATCGAGGACGTTTCGATCCGGCCGATGCCGATGATGAAGCCGTCTTTGTTCGACGCGCCCGCCGAAATCGCGCCGCCCGAACTAGCGACGCCGAGAGCGTTCATCCCGCCGCCGCCAGAGCGCGTGGCGCCCCGCACGCCCCGCATGCCGCGCATCGACGAACTGCCGTTGCCGGCGCAGAACGAGATCAAGGCGCAGCGCGGCGAGCTCGCCGAGGATCATCCCGAGAAGCGCCGCATGTCGCTGATGCAGCGGCTGGCCTCGGTCGGCCTCGGCCGCCGCGAGGAGCCGGAGGCACCGCAAGCGCCCCGCACGGCGCAGCCGGTGCCGCAATTCGAGCGGCCGCTACGGCCAAGCGCGCGCAAGCCGGAGGGCCGGCCTGCCGTGCCGGTCTCGGAATATGCCCGCCGCTCGGCGCCCCAGGGCCTCGATCCCCATGGGCGGCCCGCGCCTGTGCATAACTCGCCCGAGGACGATCAGCTCGATATTCCAGCCTTCCTCCGCCGTCAGGCCAACTGACAGCGATACAACGACGACAGGGCCCCGTTCCAAGTTATTGGAGCGGGGCCGTTCATTTTGTGAACATTTTAATTCATTGAATCGAAGCGGATATTTCCGTGCGGCCGCAGCCGGCCGAGAGCCTTGGACCTGTAAAGGTAACGTAAATCGCATGATTGGCTGGGCCGCGACCGGCAATTGCGGCAAAAAAGAGTAACAGTCGGTAAGAAATGGTGAGTTGGAGAAGCCCCGGGGCGTGGCCTAAGTTTCAGCCGTGAAAGGGACTTTCAGTCCTTGGGGGCTGCCTTCCGGACTTTTGGGTAGTCGTAGAGTTGAAGGCCGAAATGTGGCCCCGCTGGGGCCCGTGAAGGGGAACGCGCAGTCTGCAGGCAGACTCGCGGAAACGGGTTGATGAAGGGCGCTAAGCAGACAACGCTCCGCGACCAGACTGCCCTCTCCGGCATTGGCGTCCATTCCGGGCGCCCGGTTACACTCACTTTGCATCCCGCCGACGACGATGCCGGTATCGTATTCCAGCGCGTCGCCGCCGACGGCTCGATCGAGCGCGAAATTCGCGCCGACGTCCGCGCCGTCACTGCCACCGAATTCGCGACCGTGCTCGGCGATGCCGCCGGTCCGCTATGCTCGACCGCCGAGCACCTACTGGCCGCGCTGCGCGGGCTCAACGTCGATAACGTCATTGTCGAGATTGACGGGCCGGAAGTTCCGATCTTGGACGGCAGCGCCGCGCCATTCGTCGATGCGATTGATCAGGCCGGCCTAACCACGCGCGCGCTCCCGCGCCGCTATATCGAAGTCATCAAGCCGGTGCGCGTTTCGAAAAATGGCGCCTTCGGCGAATTGCGGCCCTACGAGCACGGCTTCCGGGTCGAGGCCGAGATCGAGTTCGATCATCCGCTGATCGGCAAACAGGCGCTCGCGCTCGACATCGGGCCTGAGACCTTCCGCAACGAGATCGCCCGTGCGCGCACCTTCGGTTTCATGAAGGATGTCGCTCAACTGTGGAGCGCCGGTTACGCGCTCGGCGCATCGTTCGAGAACACGCTCGTCGTCACCGACGACCGCGTACTCAATCCGGAAGGCCTGCGCTTCGCCGACGAATTCGTCCGCCACAAGGTACTCGACGCCATCGGAGATCTGGCGCTTGCCGGCCAGCCGCTGCTAGCCGCCTACCGGACCGTGCGCGGCGGCCACAAGCTCAATCATGCGGTGCTGTCCGCCCTGATGGCCGACACCAGCGCCTGGCGCGTGGTCGAGTTCGCCGAGCCGGTCCGCCGCTCGCGTGGCCACGCGGATGTCGCCACAGTCGCCCCGGCCTATGGGCCGGAAGTCGCCTAAAAAGCCCAACATTGCGGACTTTACCTTCGCCTTAATCCGGGCCGAATGTCTGCGTAATTGCTTGGCGGATCCGCGTTTTTTCGTTTACACCGACGCGGATTGAAGGCGCTTGCCGGCAAGGCCGCCTCAGGGGAATGCAAAACCGAGCATGAATTCACGGCCTGACGATTTCGTTCAGAAGCACCGGCGGCGCTTCGTGCGCGCCCTGGGCGTGGCGCTGTTGGCGGTGAGCGTTGGCGCTTGCAGCAGCTTCGATTTCTTCAAAAAAAACGACGTGGCGCCCGACGAGCCGGCCGAGCGGCTCTACAATGAGGGCCTCTTCCTCCTCAATCAGAAGAGCGATCCCAAAAAAGCCGCCAAGAAATTCGAGGAAGTCGATCGCCAGCACCCGTATTCCGAATGGGCGCGCAAATCGCTGATTATGGCCTCGTACTCTTATTACAAGGCCGGCGACTACGACGAATGCGTCGCGGGCGCTCAGCGCTACATCACGCTGCATCCCGGCAGCGAGGATGCCGCTTACGCGCAATACCTCATCGGCGCGTCGTATTACGACGAAATTCCGGACATTACGCGCGATCAGGCGCGCACCGAAAAGGCGCTGGCGGCGCTCGATGAAGTGGTCCGTAAATTTCCCACCAGCGAATACGCCAACAGCGCCAAACAGAAGATCGACGTGGCGCGCGACCAGCTGGCCGGCAAGGAAATGCAGATTGGCCGCTATTACCTGCAGCGCAAGGACTACACCGGGGCGATCAACCGCTTCAAAGTGGTGATCACCAAGTACCAGACCACCCGCGAAGTCGAGGAAGCGCTGGAGCGCCTGACCGAAGCCTATATGGCGCTCGGCATCACCAGCGAGGCGCAGACCGCGGCGGTCGTGCTTGGGCACAATTTCCCCGACAGCGAATGGTACAAACACGCCTATACGCTGGTGAAAACCGGCGGGACCGAGCCGTCCGAGAACAAGGGTTCCTGGATCAGCAAGGCTTTCGCGAACTTCAAGAAGACGATTGCGGGCTAGTGGCTCCGAAAGCCGCAGCTGACGACTTACCCACACAGTCATGGCCGGGCTTGTCCCGGCCATCCCCGTCTTTGATGATAGCGAACCCGTTAAGACGTGGATGCCCGGCATAAAGCCGGGCATGACGTAGACGCGACCGGTTGCCATGCTCTCCAAACTCTCGATCCGCGATATCGTCCTGATCGACCGGCTCGACATCGATTTCGCCGAGGGACTGGCCGTGCTCACCGGCGAGACCGGCGCCGGCAAGTCGATTTTGCTCGATGCCTTCGCACTCGCCTTGGGCGCCCGCGGCGACCAGACGCTGGTGCGGCAGGGCGTGGAACAGGGCCAGGTGAGCGCGGTGTTCGAGGTGGCGCGCAATCATCCGGCGCGCGCCATCCTCAAGGCCAACGACATCCCATCCGAGGACGACCTGATCCTGCGCCGCGTGCAGTTCGCCGACGGTCGCACCCGCGCTTTCGTCAACGATCAGCCGGTGAGCGTGCAGGTGATGAAGCAGCTGGGCGAGGCGTTGGTCGAGATCCACGGCCAGCACGACGAGCGCGCGCTGGTCGATGCCGGCACCCATCGCCGCCTGCTCGACGCCTTCGGCGGCCTGGAAGCTTACGCCGCCCGCGTCGCCGCCTTGTGGGACGCGCGCGGCGCCGCGGAAGCTGAGGCCGCCGCCCACCGCGAAGAGGTCGCGCGCGCGCAGCGCGAAAGCGACTGGCTGCGCCATGCTGTCGATGAGCTCGAAAAGCTTAGCCCGCAGGCCGGCGAGGAGACGCTGCTGGCCGAGCGGCGCACCGTCATGATGCAGGCCGAGAAAGTCGCGGAGGATTTGCGCGAAGCTCATGAGGAGATCGCCGGCGCCAATTCGAGCATTCCGGCGCTGTCCGGCGTCATCCGCCGCCTGGAGCGGCGCCAAGCGCAGGCGCCGCAGCTGATCGAGCCGACGGTGAAGGCGCTCGATGCCGCGCTCAGCGCGTTGGAAGACACCCGCGGCCATCTCGAGGCCGCGCTGCGCGCCGCCGACTACGATCCGGCCGAGCTCGAGCGCATCGAGGAACGGCTGTTCGCGCTGCGCGCGGCGGGGCGGAAATACAATGTGCCGGTGGACGAGCTCGCTGCCATTGCCGCCCGCTACAAGTCCGACATCGCGCTGATCGATGCCGGCGAAGAGAAGCTGAAGGTGCTGGAGGCGGCGGCCGCCGCGGCTGAAGCCGATTACCGCGCCGCGGCCGAGGCGCTCTCGAAGTCGCGCACCAAGGCCGCCGCCGCCCTCGACAAGGCGGTCAACGGCGAGCTGAAGCCGCTCAAGCTCGAGCGCGCGCAGTTCTCGACCCAGATCGACAGCGATGCGGCGGCCGCCGGGCCGAACGGGATCGACCGCATCGAATTTTGGGTACAGACCAATCCCGGCACGCGGCCGGGGCCGCTGATGAAAGTGGCCTCCGGCGGCGAGCTGGCACGCTTCCTGTTGGCGCTCAAGGTCGTGCTGGCCGACCGCGGTTCGGCGCCGACGCTTGTTTTCGACGAGATCGATACCGGCGTGGGCGGCGCGGTGGCCGATGCGATAGGAGTGCGGCTGGCCAAGCTCGCGGGTGGGGTGCAGGTGCTGGCGGTGACGCATGCGCCCCAGGTGGCGGCGCGCGCCGACCGGCACTATCTCATCAGCAAGGACGCGCTGGAGAAGGGCAGACGGGTCGCCACCCGCGTCACCGAACTGGCGGCCGAGAAGAGGCGGGAAGAGATCGCCCGTATGTTGGCCGGCGCCGAGATCACCAATGAGGCCCGCGCCGCCGCCGAGCGCCTGATCAAGGCGGCAAGCTGATAGTATTTGCGGTATGGCCAGTCACGATGCGTCGAAAATCAAACCCGCCGACCTGACCGAGGCGCAGGCCAAGGCGGAGCTGAAGCGGCTGGCCGCCGAAATCGCCGAGAACGACAAGCGCTACTACCAGGAAGACGCGCCGCGCATTACCGATGCCGCCTACGACGCGCTGCGCGAGCGCAATGCGGCCATCGAAGCGCGCTTTCCCGACCTGATCCGCGCCAACTCGCCCTCGCGCCGGATCGGCGCCGCGCCCACCGGCCGCTTCAAGAAAGTCCGCCACGCGGTGCCGATGCTGTCGCTCGACAATGCGATGGCCGAGCAAGACGTCATCGACTTCGTCGCGCGCATCCGGCGCTTCCTCAAGCTCGGCGACGACGAGAAAATCGCCTTCAGCGCCGAACCGAAGATCGACGGCCTGTCGATGTCGCTGCGCTACGAGGACGGCGAGCTGGTCACCGCCGCCACGCGCGGCGACGGCACCGAAGGCGAGGACGTCACAGCCAATATCCGCACGCTCAAGGACGTGCCGCACAGGCTCAAAGGCCGGAACGTGCCGAAAGTCTGCGACGTGCGCGGCGAGGTCTATATGACCAAGCAGGCCTTCCTCGAACTCAACGAACGGCAGAAGGCGGCCGGCGAGCAGATCTTCGCCAATCCGCGCAACTCCGCGGCCGGCTCGCTGCGCCAGAAGGACCCGAGCATCACCGCCTCGCGTCCGCTTGGCTTCTTCGCTTACGCCTGGGGCGAGATGAGCGAAATGCCGGCCGACACGCAGTCCGGCATGATCAACTGGTTCGAGACCTGCGGCTTCAAGACCAATCCGCTGACCAAGATTTGCCGCTCGACCGAGGAATTGCTCGCCTTCCACCGCCACATCGAGGAGCAGCGCGCCAAGCTCGATTACGACATCGATGGTGTCGTCTACAAAGTCGGCCGCCTCGACTGGCAGGAGCGGCTCGGCTTCGTGTCGCGTTCGCCGCGCTGGGCGGTGGCGCACAAGTTCCCGGCCGAGCGCGCAATCACGGTGCTCAAGGACATCGAGATCCAGGTCGGCCGCACCGGCGCGCTCACGCCGGTCGGCAAGCTTGAGCCGGTCGGCGTCGGCGGCGTCATCGTGCAGAACGTCACGCTGCACAACGAGGACTACATCAAGGGCATCGGCGGCGACGGCGAGCCCATCCGCGGCGGCCACGAGCTGCGCATCGGCGACACAATCATCATCCAGCGCGCTGGCGACGTCATTCCGCAGGTGGTGGATGTGATAATTAAGAAACGTCCGCCGCACTCTAAGCCTTATCTCTTCCCCACGAAATGTCCTTGTCCACTCCACACGAAAGTCGAACGGGAGAAGACTGCGACTGGCGAGGAGGGAGCCCGCGCTCATTGCACCGGCGAGTTCGCCTGCCCGTTCCAGAAGATCGAGCATTTGAAATTGTTCTGCTCGCGCGGCGCCTTCGATATCGAAGGCCTCGGCGAAAAGCAGATCGAGTTCTTCTTCGAGAAGGACTGGGTGCGCGAGCCGGCCGACATCTTCACGCTCGAAGCGCGCAACAAGAAGATCAAGCTCGAGGACGAGGAAGGCTACGGCGAAACCTCGGTGCGCAATTTGTTCGCCGCCATCGACCAGCGCCGCGAGATCGCGCTCGACCGCTTCATCTACGCCCTCGGCATGCGCCATGTCGGCGAGACCACGGCGCGGGCGCTGGCGCGCGGTTACGGTTCGTGGATCGCGTTTCACGACGCCACCATGAAGGTCGCCAAGGGCGACGAGGAGACGATCGCCGAGATGGATGCGCTCGATCAGATTGGCGATACCGTGATCGAGAGCATCAAGGATTACTTCGGCGAGAGCCACAACATCGGCATCGTCGACCGGCTGACAAAGCAGGTGGATATCCTCGACGTCGAGCAGCCGAAGACGGATAGCAAGATCGCCGGCAAGACCGTGGTGTTCACAGGCAGCCTGGAGAAGATGACGCGCGAGGAGGCCAAGGCCCAGGCCGAGCGGCTGGGCGCCAAGGCGGCGGGCTCGGTTTCGAAGAAAACCGATTACGTCGTGGCCGGGCCCGGCGCCGGCTCTAAGCTCGCCGACGCGAAGAAACTCGGCGTCGCCGTTTTGACCGAGGACGAGTGGCTGAAGCTGATTTCTTGAGCCGCCGCAGCGGCCGCGTGGCGGCTTTGAGCCACTTGCGCGTCGGGGCATCGAGCAGCGGCGAAAGCTCCTCGCGCACGCGGTCGTGGTAGCTATCGAGCCAGTGTCGTTCCTTGTCGGTGAGCATGCGCGCCTCGATCAGCGCGCGGTCGATCGGCGCCAATGTCAGCGTCTCAAAAGCATTGAGCGGCTTCTCGGCGCCTGGTGGCTCCGGTGCGGCAATCACCAGCACCAGGTTCTCGGTACGGATGCCGTAGGCGGCGGTCTTGTAGTAGCCCGGCTCGTTCGACAGGATCATGCCGCGCCGCAGCGCTTCGCCGCCGCGCTTGGAAATGCTCGCCGGTCCTTCATGCACGGACAAATAGCTGCCGACGCCGTGGCCCGTGCCATGGTCGTAGTCGAGCCCGGCGTGCCATAGCGCGGTGCGCGCCAGCGAATCGAGCTGGGCACCGCTGGTGTTCTCCGGAAAGACCGCGGTGGCGATGGCGATGTGGCCCTTGAGCACGCGGGTGAAGCGGTCGCGCATCTCGGCCGTCGGCTTGCCGATGGCGACGGTGCGGGTGACGTCGGTGGTGCCGTCCTCGTATTGCGCGCCGGAGTCGATCAGAAACAGCTCGTTCATCCGGACGCGCCGGTTGCTGGCTTCGGTGACGCGGTAATGCACGATGGCGCCGTTCGGCCCTGAGCCCGCGATGGTCGGGAACGAGATGTCCTTCAGCAGACCGGTGTCTCGGCGGAAGCTTTCCAGCGCCTTCACAGCATCGATTTCAGTGAGCTTGCCTTTCGGCGCCTCGCGCGCGAGCCAGGCCAGAAACCGCGCCAGCGCCGCGCCATCGCGCTTATGCGCGGCGCGCATGCCGGCAATCTCGGCGCGGTTCTTCACCGCCTTCATCAGCGCGATCGGATCGGGCCCGCGCGCAGGCTTTGCGCCTTGTTCGGTGAGCAAACGCGTGAGGGCGTCGGCGGCGCTGCCCTGATCGAGACGTACGTTGTTGTCCTTGAGCGCGGCGAGATCACGCGCCAGCGCGTCCGGCGGCCGCACATCGGTGAAATCTTCCAGGGCGTGGCGCACGGTATTGTCGAGCTTGCCGCCGTCGATATAGAGCGCCGGCCGGCCTTCCCGCGGAATAAGCGCGAAGGCGAGCGCCAGCGGCGTATGGGCGACGTCCGCGCCGCGGATGTTGAACGCCCAGGCGACGTTTTGCGGGTTCGACACCACCAGCGCATCGGCGCGCAGCTTGGCAAGCTCGGCCTGGACGCGCTTGAGCTTGTCGGCAGCGCTTTCGCCGGCGAGCTTGATGCCGCGCAGCGTCACCGCGCCCATTGGCGCTGCCGGGCGGTCGCGCCACAATGTGTCGATCAGATTTATCTCGACGGCAACCAGTTCGGCACCGGCTGTCGTGCACGCTTTTTTGAGTTTCTCGGCGGCTTCGGACGTGTGCAGCCAAGGATCGTAGCCAAGCCGCGTGCCACTTTTCAAATTCTGCTCGAGCCACTGATCCGGTGGAGTGTCGACCAGATGCGTGATCGCAAAAATTGCCTTGTCGGCCTGCGCTTCCGCCTGCACCGTGTAGCGGCCGTCCACGAACAGCGCGGCCCGCTCGGCCAGCACGATCGCGAAGCCCGCCGACCCGGTGAAGCCTGTGAGCCAGGCAAGGCGTTCCTCGCTCGCCGGCAGATATTCGTTCTGCTGGCGGTCGGCGCGCGGCACCACGAAGCCATCGAGTCCTTGTCGCTTTAGTTCCGCTCGCAACGCTGCGACGCGTGACGCGCTCTGCGCGCGTTCGCTCGAATCATCGAATGACTGGAAGCGGGCTTCGAACATGCCCAACCACTCTAACGCCCTCGCGCGGTGTAGCAATGCAGGCATGCGTCAGAGGCCGGGCGAGGCGTCATCGTCACAAGCTCGTGAGCGTTGTCGCGCAGTGAGGCAACTGCGGAGAAAATTATCATCGCATTGCCGCCCCTAGAGGCAACGAATTGGTCGATCCGACTCAATTTTGTGCAATGCACACATTCGCCGCATTGATGCCTTCTAAGTTACTCGTTGATTAATCGTTTGATGCCGATGCCGCAAGGCTTACATGCATCGTCACGGGATGGTCGCAGACCCCGAATATGTTATGTTGCGTTGCAGCAGTCAGCGATGAAGTCGAACGTTCGCGCGACTCTTATTCTGAAGGAGATAAAGCATGGTTGCAGTTACTTATGGCGTTTCCCGCGTTGCCGCTCAGACTGCCGGGAAATCCGCTGCGAAGGCGGCAGAGCGCAAATCCTGGTTCGACGTTTTCATGAATGCACTGGTGGAATCGCGCATGCAGCAGGCGCACCGCGAGATCGCGAAGCACAGCCACCTGTTCCCTAAATCGGATGACCGCAACGCGCCGTTTGGTGGCTGGTGATCGCCCGTTTCACCGGCGAAAGCCGCCCCGGTCAGCCCCGCCCGGGGCGGCTTCCTCTTCGCAAGATCAGCGTCACCCAGCCCTCGACGACAATACGGCGATTCAACGCGAACCCTTGTGCGCGATAGAGCGCGAGCGCCGCGTTGGCGTGCGCCGGCAGCAGGCCCGACAGCACGATCGTGGCGCCTTGCCCGCTGAGCCGCGCGAGCGGCACCGCCAACCGTGTCAGCGGGCCGAGCAGGATGTTGGCGAAGATCAGATCGTAGGGCGCGTGCTGCGCGATGGCGCGGCTCTTGGTGCCGGTCGCGCGCAGCAGCGTGATGAAATTCGCCGCCTTGTTGAGCCGGGCGTTGGCGCGCGCCGCGGTAACCGCTTGCTGGTCGATGTCGCTGGCGATGACCGGCTTGCGGAAAATCTTCGCCGCCGCGATCGCCAGCACGCCCGAGCCGGTGCCGATGTCGAAGACGTGTCGCACGCGCCGCCGTTTGGCCAGCGCATCGAGCGCCGTCAAGCAACCGCGCGTGGTGCCATGGTGGCCGGTGCCGAAGGCAAGCGCGGCTTCAATCTCGACGCCGATGGCATTGACGGGAACGCGCGCGCGATCGTGCGCGCCGTGCGCGATGAAGCGTCCGGCGCGCACGGGCTTAAGGCCGGAAAGGCTCTGCGCGACCCAATCAATCTCTGCGACCTGCTCGAAAGTGAGCGCCTGCGCCGCCGCGTCACCCGCCGCGCGCGCGACCAATGCGCGCATCGCGGCTCGATCGACACCCGCGCCGAAGTGGATCGCCACCTGCCATTGCCCGGCGTCGCCCTCGAAAGCAGCGCAGACGGCATCATCGAATGTCTCCCCGATCAGCGTGGCAACCGTTTTGGCGGTCGCCTCGTCGATGGAAAGGCGGGCAACGTTGGTCGAGGAATCAGCCATGCGGCGCGCAGGTTTGCCCTTCGCATTTGCCCGCGCAATGGCTATGTAGCCGCAATGAGCATCGAAACGCCCAGTGCCGCCGATAACGACGTTCTCGCGCTGGCCAGCCGCGACGGCTGGCCGGACGAACTGCGCGTGTTGTTGTCGCGTTATCCGCGCGAGCAATGGCAAGGCCACGCCAATCTCGGCGGCATGGCGCGCTTCTGGCTGTCGCGTCATGACATGTTTCGTGAACTGGCCGACATGATCCGCGAGATAGAGACCGGGTTTCGCGAGGGGCGGCTGCCGCCGGCAGAATTCCCGCGCGTCTTCGTGCCGCGGCTGCAATTCCTGCTGTCGCAGCTCGAGGTCCACCACCAGATCGAAGACCACCATTACTTCCCGATCTTCCGCGCTGCTGACGAGCGGCTGGCGCGCGGCTTCGACGTCCTGGAAAGCGATCACCACGCTATCCATGCCGACATGGCGCGCGTGGCGGAAACCGCGAATGGGCTACTGCGCGCGCTGCAGGGCGATGCCGATGCGCTGCGCCGCTGCGGCGACGATTACGCGGCGGCGAGCGGCGCGCTGCTCAAAGGCCTCATCCGCCATCTCGACGACGAGGAAGACCTGATCGTGCCGCTGATCCTCGAGCGCGGCGAAGAGGCACTGGGCGTGGGGCATTAGCTCCTGATGTCATGCCCGCGAAAGCGGGGCATCCAGTAACCCCGGTCTATCGATACATTGAATGCCTGCGTTTACTGGATCGTCCGCCTTCGCGGACGATGACAGCAACAATATCAGTGCCGCTTGAAATACTGGATCTCGCGCTCGTGCTGAACGGCGGCCTTCTTGGTCGCGAAGGTACCGAGATTGCGCCGCTTGCCGGTCTTCGGATTTTTCTTGCGCGAATAAAGCCGCCACTTGCCGCCGCTGATTTTGCGGATCATGAGAAATCCTCCGCGCGTCCTCTCGCGGTCATCAAGCCTTGGCGGCCGCTTTGGTTCCGGCGCGCGCTTTGGTTCCGCGTTTGCGACGCACCGCGGCCTGCGCCTTCTTGATGTTGGCAAGTTGCGCGCGACGCATGGCCGGCGTCGGCTTTTCGCTTTCCGGGATGTTGCGCCGCGGCTTGGCCTTGAAGCGGTCGCCGCCGACATGCACCGGCACCGAGCCGAGCTGCTTGAACAGCCGCTCCGCCTCCACGCTGTCGGGCACCAGGCGATCGTTCTCAATATGCGCGTGGGTCTTCTCCACCAGCCATTTGGCGGTGTCCCAGGAGCCGTTGGCGCGCTGGCCGGCGACGCGCTCGACGCCGCCCGGCCGGCCGACGTCCTGCACGCGGAAGCCGGCGAACTGCGCGCTCGGCCGCACCTCGATATGGAAAAAGCGGCCGCCGCCTTTGGCGCCGGGTTTGGCGCGCGGAGATTTCGGTTTGGCTCTGGGCATGACGCAGTCCTGCAAGGTCGCCCGCGAAGAGAGCAGAGCCGAGCCGAAGCGGCGTTGATCTAGCGCAATCGGCTTACCAGAACGGGAAGCCGCCGAAATGCCGGTAATAATGGTAGACGCGCCGGTAGACGCGGCGCTCTTCCGCCGGCCCCTCGCGGTAGTAATAAACGCGGCCGCCTTCGGTGTAGGCGCGCCAGCGCCCGCCCTGCCGCGGTAAAGTCGGCGGAATGTCGCCGGTGGCGTCGTCCTCGTCGTTGGCGACCTGGTCGTCGGCGGGGTGGTCGTTGTTGCGATAGGTGGGATCGTTGCGGGTGTCGCGGCTGGCATTGGCGTCGTTGCCGGGGTCGCGGCGCGCCATCAGCTCGCCGCGGCTGGGGATATGGCCGTAGAGCTCGACGCGCACGTTCTGCGTGCCTTGCTCTTTCACCAATCCCCACAGCGTGGCGGCGTGGTCGACCGACAGGCGCACGCAGCCATGCGATTCCGGCGAGCCGTCGATCTTGTGGTTGGTGCCGTGGATGGCGTGGCCCTGCTTGGTGAAAAAGATGGAGTAGGGCATCGGCGCGTCGTCCCATTCGCGACTGAAATGGTCGCGCTCCATTCGGAACGGCGTGTATTGCCCGCCCGGCGTGTCGTAGCCGTCGCGGCCGGTCGACACCGGCCAGATGTAGCGCGGGTCGCCGTCGACGGTGACGGTCATCTGCTGCGCCAATTTGTCGACGGTGATCAGGATGCTGGCGCGCGCGGGCGCGGTCAGCGCCACCGAGGCGGCGAAGGCGGCAAAGGCAGCGAGCAATCCCGGGAGGCGACGCATACGAAATCCTCCAGCCCGAACCGGACTAAGCATAGCACCTTGTCGGGCGGGAAAAAGGCGGCTCACGGTAATTTCATGCCGCCCCCCTTTGCCTGCCGGTGCAGCGCTTGACCTGAATCAAGGCGTCGCCGCGGCCGAGCGGCTAGACAGGTGCCCAAGAGATCGAGAGGTGACGCCATGCGCAAGACTTTGACAGCACTCGCCGTCGTCGCCGCGATGACGGTTGGGGCCGTGGCCGCACCGCAGTCGGCTGAGGCGCGTAACGGCCGCGTTGCCGGTGCCATCATTGGCGGACTGGCCGCCGGCGCCATCATCGGCGGGTTGGCGGCGCAGGGGTACTACCCGGGCTATTACGGCTATTACGGCTATTACGGCTATGACGGCTACTACGGCAGGCCGTATTACGCCGCCCCCTATTATTACGGGCCGCCCGCAGTCGTCTACGAGGCGCCGCCGGTTTACGTGGCGCCGCGCCCCTATTACCGCGGCTACAGCGGCCAGACCCACGGGGGCTATTACTACGGCCCCGTCGACCAGTGCTGGCCCTGCTACTGATGTGACGTCGCCGCGCCGCCGACCCGCCGATCGAGGCCGAGGAATATCAGGGCATTTTTAATGACCGCGCGCGGCCGCGCCGAAAGCATCGACTTTGGCCGCAAAAGGGCGCACGTTGGGCGCGACCGAGCCGCCAGCGCAAAGCGGCCGGGCCTTTCCTCCAACTCGCGGCCGGAGCCCAACCGGGTATCCGTTACCCCTCGCTCCGACGCGGTTCGGACGAAAGGATGTCCCCATGCAATTACCGTCCATGCTGCAAGGCGAGTCGCGCGTTCGCCTGATCCAGGGCGCCGCCGCCGGCTCCATCCTCACCATGATCCTCGGCTTCGGCTGGGGCGGCTGGCAGTTGCGAAGCACGGCGCAGAACACCGCCGACCTGCAGACCACCGCCGCGGTGGTCGCCGCGCTGACGCCGATCTGCGTCGACAAGTTCGAGCATGCCGCCGATGCCAAGGCGACGACGGTGGCGCTGCACGCAGTCGACTCCTGGCAGCGCGATACCTTTGTGGCGAAAGGCGGCTGGGCGACGTTTCCCGGCAGCGCCCAGCCTAACCGCGACGTGGCCGAGGCCTGTGCCAATATGCTGAGCGGCGTGAAGTAGCGGTTCCGCGCGGCGCTAATGTTTGCGCGCGTCGACGCGGAAGCCGACGATGGTCTGCTCGCCGAGCGCCTTGGCGGCCTCCAGCCGGTGCAGGCCCTCGACCAGCACGAAGCGCGCGCCATCCGGCCGCACCATGATCGGCGTCTGCTGGCCGTTCTCGAGCATGCTGGTGGCGAGGTCGTCGACGCGCTTCTGGTCGAGCGTTTTGCGCCGCTCGATCGGCACGTAGATAGTGGCGACCGCGAAGGTCTCGCGCTTCATCATGCGCGGCGAGCCTAGCACACCCGGCGCTACATAATCGGCTTGCCGCGCACGTCGATGGCCTTGTCGATGCGGATGAGCACGCCGATACCCGCCTCGGCGCCGGCGTGGGTCTGCTCGCGCGGCAGCAGCTTGGCGAAGATTGCCGCGCGCACGGCGTCGTCTTCGTGCAGCGCGGCGGTGCCGAAGAAGCGCAAAAATCCCGATTCCAGCACGCCGTCGCGCTGCGCCTTGAAGTTGGCGTACATCACGCAGACGCGCCGATCGCCCGCCAGATTGTCCAGCACCGCGCGTTTCGAACGCTCCCAATAGGCCAGATGCGCGTCGTCGAACACGATCATGCTGCCCTTGGGCGTGATGTTCGGCCCCTCGCGCCCGGAGGTGGCGAGCAGGCAGGGATAGCCGTCGTCCCAGGCGTTGCGGATCAGCGTCTTGACGGTGTCGGCGAGCGGCATCAGCGCCGGCACGAGCGCAGATAGCGCGTGCGCAGGTCGCGTTCGGCCTCGGCCGCGGGAAAAGCCGCGGTGATGCACCAGCCGTAATGCACGCCGTAATCGAGCGACCAGCGCGTGCCGATGGCGCCCGGCGCGCAGGCCGGCACCTCGTGGACGAGCTGGGCCTGGCGCACGGCGGCCTTGGCGTAGCTGGCGCAGAAGTGCGGATCGGCCGCCGACGCGGCGCCGGCGGTGGCCGCGAGCGCGGCCGTGGCGAGCATGACTTTCAGCATGTGTGTCGTCCCCGATGAATCGCCCCGCCGGCAGTATAGCCTGCGGGCAACGGCGGCGGGGAGGGGTGCGACGCGCCCGTATTGCGCTTGTCATGCCGGCGCGCGACCATCGCAGGCTTCGAGGCAAAGGGAGGCTGGATATGTATCTGTCGGGTGAAAGCATTCTCATCATTATCGTGGTCGGGCTGATCGCCGGCTGGCTGGCCGGCCAGATCGTGCGCGGCACCGGCTTCGGCCTGATCGGCGATATCTGCATCGGCATCGTCGGCGCCTTTATCGGCAGCTGGTTGTTTCCGCAGCTCGGCATCTACTTCGGCGTCGGGCTGGTGCCCGCGATCATCAACGCCACGCTCGGCGCCATCATCCTGCTGGTGATCATCCGCCTGGTGAAGCGCGGCGGGCGCTGGTAGGCGGGGTTTCCAGAAGCGGCGCAGCGATCACTCTTTCCCCTCTCCCCTTGAGGGAGAGGGTGGCGAGCCGGAGCGATAGCGAAGGTGAGCCGGGAGAGGGGTCAGCGCCGCTTTGACTTTGACCCCTCTCCCGCGCTCGTTCGGCTTCGCCTCCACTCGCGCACCCTCTCCCACGCCGAAGTCGGATATATCCGACTTCGGCCACTTAAAGTGCCGAACTCGGGTAAACCCGAGTTCGGTGGGAGAGGGGAAGAGAGCAAGCGGCTCTTCCCGTAGCCAAACTTGATCGCCATATCTCCGGCAGTCCCCGGAGAAACGCGCCCGCATGTCCGAACCGCTCGTCGTCACCATCCCCCACCGCCTCGGCAAGGACGAGGCGCTCGCCCGCATCAAGGCCGGCATCGGCCGCGCCAAGGGCGAATTCGCGCACCTCATCCGCATCGACAACGACAGCTGGGAGGGCGACCGCCTGAGCTTTTCGGCGAGCGCGCTCGGCCAGCACGCGCATGGCACGATCGACGTCTATGACAACGGCGTGCGGCTGGAAGTGACGCTGCCCTGGTTGCTGGCGCGCTTCGCCCACGCGGTGCAGCGGGTGGTGGGGCAGAAGGGGATGGTGTTGTTGGAGAAGAAGTAGGGCGACCCATCCACGTCATTCGAGACGGCTGTTACGTCAACATTTCACGCGTCCAAATAAATCTCGAATGGCTGGTGGCAGAAATTTGAGTACATTCTCGTCCGACCAATTTGCTTGGCGTTTCGTTACCGAAAGGCCCGCGAAAACGGTAATGGGAGCCGGCAAATTCGTGGCGCTGATTTCCAGATTAATCTCACTGGAAAATGGAGTGTTGCCTTCAATCCACAACAACACTTCATCTTTGAATATCCTGGTCGCTCTAAAGTCTTCGCACTGTAAGGCGCTGTGGTTTGATCCGATTGTCGGTCTTTTAAACCAATAGAAACCTGTTGGATCACGAGGCTTGTTCATCAACGGTTGTCCCAGATAGGCCGATGTTAAGTCTCGCATTCCGAAAGCGGACCCTTCGAGCTTTTTTGGAGGCTCTGGCGGCGACAGCGATCCAGCAACAAGGGCGACGGCATCCTCATCATCAAGCAAAGTGGCCTCGCCAACCAACGACGCTTCAATCCGCAGCCCATTCGCAGAGACACCGCTGTCATTTTTGACGACATAATCGACACTGAGGGCATGTGAGAATTGAGGAATTGCCTCATGAAGGCGTTCAAAATAGTCTCGAACCTGATCTCGAAAAGAGGCAAAGTCCCTTTCATACTTTTCGATATCAAACTCCGAACAGCCTCCACGGAATATGCTGCCCAGTGCATATTGATCATGACTAGTCGCAAGGTGTTCTTGTGGGTGATTGGCGAGGTAGGCAGTAGTCAGTCGATCGACCGCATGTTGATCAATCTGATCTAATATGGGGATGGAAACATCGATAACTGAGTTGCCATCATCCAAGTCGCAAAAGGACGCCATGATTTTTGGAGATGTGCTTAGCGCTCGCTCAAGATTCCGTTCCAGCTGTGTTATTTTACGTTGGTCGTCAGTTTGCTCAGGAGGAAGATGCCAATCTTCGAGGGGCTCGAATGCGACGATATTTGCGAGGCGCGCACGAATTCGCGGTCCAGTATCATGAGAAAATAGGGCTGCCCCATTTCCATAAGCAACTGCCTCAGCAACGAGTTGGTCGTCGGGCTTCAACGGGTCGAGCCGCGGCGTTTTTGACCAATCTGGTGGCTGCGCGCATGAAATCACGATTCTGATTTCAATTGGGTCATCACGGATAACGAGACAAAGGTTGTCTGACTTAGAGGCCGATTCAATTAGCTTTAAGGCAAGGCGTGCGCGATCACGCTTACGACTGACCTGCCACTGAACTTTCATCCAGCGGCGGTTAGAGCCTCAGCCAATGTTACGCCCTTCGGCGCGGTGAGTGTACCGGCATAAGCCGCCGGCGTTTTGTAGCCGAGCGAGGAGTGCGGCCTCGCGGTGTTGTAGTCGGCGACCCAGGCACCGATGAGCTGGCGGGTCTGATCGAGATCGATGAACAGGCTTTCATTGAGAAGCTCGTCGCGCATCCGGCCATTGAAAGACTCGATGTAGCCGTTCTGCATCGGCCTGCCTGGCGCGATGTAATGCCATTCCACCCGATGCTCCTTTGCCCAGTTCAGGATCGCATTCGAGGTAAACTCGGTGCCGTTGTCGGAAACGATCATCTTCGGCTTTCCACGCGCATCGATGAGCGCCGTAAGCTCGCGTGCAACACGTTTACCCGAGATCGAGGTGTCAGGGATCGCCGCCAGACATTCGCGCGTTACGTCATCCACAATGTTGAGGATGCGGAAGCGGCGGCCCCGGGCGAACTGGTCGTGGACGAAGTCGAGGGACCAGCGCGCGTTGACCTTGGCCTCCACCAGGATCGGTGTGCGTGTGCCGACGGCTCTGCGCCGTGCCTTGCGCTTGCGGACCGTCAGCCCTTCCTCGCGGTAGAGCCGATAGATGCGGTTGATGCCTGACGGCTCGCCCTGTTCCCGCAGCAGGATGAACAGCCGTCGGTAACCAAACCGGCGTCTCTGATTGGCGAGATCGCGCAGACGGGCGCGCAGCTCGAGATCGGGTGGTCGCCGTGAGCGATAGCGGATCATCTTGCGATCGGCGGCAACGAGGGTGCAGGCCCGACGCTCGCTCATTTGCAGGACATTGCGTAAATGAGCGACAGCCTCACGCTTGGCGGCGGGCCCTACCATTTTTTTGTCAGTAGCTCCTTCAGCGCTGCCTGATCCAGCATCGACTCCGCAAGGAGCTTCTTCAGTTTGCGGTTCTCGTCTTCCAGCAACCGCAGACGCTTGGCGTCCGATACGTCCATGCCGCCGTACTTGGCCTTCCAGTTGTACAGCGTGGCTTCCGAAATGCCGTGCTTGCGCGCTAGGTCGGCCGTCTTCGCTCCGGCCTCGTGCTCGCGCAGAACCGCGATGATCTGCTCTTCCGTGAACCTGATCCGCTTCATCGTCCGTCCCCTTATTGAGGCCGGACTCTAACTCCCCGTGGAGGAAAAACTCAGTAGCAGGTCACGACCATTATTTGAGTTTTTCAGTTTATCGAGTTCCTCAATGACCTGCGACGCTATAATAATATCGATACGCTTAGCGTTGGGAAAAACGGCGCACCACGGCAAATCTTTCAGATCGCGCAACTGTATAAACGCATTCGTATCGGCTAAAAGTTCAATAAATTCCGAGGCCATCGTCGCCTCCTGACACCCTCTCCACAAAACTGTCCACCACGCGCTCGGCCAGGGGCCACTTCACTCTGCTGCTTCCGCCTTGGCGCGGAACGGGACGGCGGCAATAACGGCGTCAACGGCGTCTTCTTGAAATTCCGCGTCGGCGCGCAGTTCGTCGATGGTGCGCGGGGCGGGGAAGCGCCTGCTACCGTCGCGGCCTTCCCAATCCTCGGCGGCGAAATCCAGCGCTTCGGCTGCGAGCCGCATCGCCTCGTCGATCGTATCGCCGGCCGCGATTACGCCAGGCACGTCGGGAAACGACACGCCGTAGCTGCTGTCGGCTTCCTTGTGGATCAGGGCGATGTAGTGCGGCATCGGTTTAGTCCTTCGGCCAGCCCGCTTGCTTGTAGATGCTCCGCACGGTGCCCTGCGGCAAGTCCCGTTTCGGATGCGGCACGATCACCATCAGATGCTTCGCTTTGTGGACGAATTTGTGGTGCGAGCCACGCACCGAAACCTGCTCAAATCCGTCCTGTAGCAACCGGCGGATAATATCACGGCTGTCGCGGAGCATGACAGAGCCTCGTCATGCCTTGGACAGCTAGTAAAGAAAGACGTGGATGGCCGGGTCAAGCCCGGCCATGACAGGGAGGGTTCATACCCTCTCCACAAAACTATCCACCACGCGCTTTTCGCCCGCCTTGTCGAAGCGGATGGTGAGCTTGTTGCCGTCCACGGCCGTCACGTTGCCGTTGCCGAATTTCTGGTGAAACACGCGCTCGCCCACTGAAAAAGCAGACGTGGTGCCGGTGGATTTGGCGATCAGTTCGCCTTCGATGGTGAGGGGCGCGCGCTTCTTTGAAGAAGCACCGGGAGGGGACGATGTGGCACCGTCCTCGTCCTTATCGACATCATCATAGACGCCGTCCGGCACATAACGCGGCTGACCGTTTTCGCTGAATCCGCCGCGTCCTTTGCGCGTTTGCGCGCGCTGCCAGCCGGGCGTGGTGTAGTTGGAGCCGAACGAGGCCATCTCGTCGAAGCGCGAGGGGCCGTAGCCCGACATGCCGAAGCCGCCGGCGCCGCCCGCCGCCTCCGTCACCTCGACATGCTCGGCCGGCAGCTCGTCGAGAAAGCGCGACGGCACCGTCGAGGTCCACATCCCGTGGATGCGCCGGTTGGTGGCGAAATAGATCTTGGCACGCTTGCGCGCGCGGGTGAGGCCGACATGGGCGAGGCGGCGCTCCTCCTCCAGGCCGGCGCGGCCGCTCTCGTCGAGCGAGCGTTGATGCGGGAACAGGCCTTCCTCCCAGCCGGGCAGGAACACGGTGTCGAATTCCAGCCCCTTGGCCGAGTGCAGCGTCATGATGTTGACGGCCTGCTCGCCTTCGCCGCTCTCGCGCTCCATCACCAGCGAGATGTGCTCGAGGAAGCCTTGCAGGTTCTCGAATTCCTCCATCGAGCGCACCAGCTCCTTCAGGTTCTCCAGGCGGCCGGCGGCGTCGGCGGAGCGGTCCTTCTGCCACATCTCGGTGTAGCCCGAACTCGTCGAGCACGATCTCGGCCAATTCCGTGTGCGGCATGCGGTCGCGCATCTGCCGCCAGCGCTCGAAGGCCGCCATCAGGTCGCGTAGCGCCGTGCGCGGCTTCGGCTTCATCTCGTCGGTGGCGGAGATGAGCGCCGCGGATTCGGTGAGCGGAATGCGCTTTTTGCGCGCGAAGTCGTGCAGCATCTGCAGCGCGGCGTCGCCCAGGCCGCGCTTGGGCACGTTGACGATACGTTCAAACGCAAGATCGTCGGCCGGCTGCGCGATCACGCGCAGATAGGCCAGCGCGTCGCGGATTTCGGCGCGCTCGTAGAACCGCGGCCCGCCGATGACGCGATAGGGCAGGCCGAGCTGGATGAAGCGGTCTTCGAATTCGCGCATCTGGAACGAGGCGCGCACCAGAATGGCGATCTCGTCGAGCGGATGGTCCTCGCCGCGCTCGCGCGCCGCGCGCTGCATGTCCTCGATACGCTCGCCGATCTCGCGCGCTTCCTGCTCGGAGTCCCATGAGCCGGTGACGGTGACCTTTTCGCCGAGCACGTCCTCGGTGCGCAGCGTCTTGCCCAGCCGGCCTTCGTTATGCGCAATCAAATGGCTCGCCGCTGCCAGGATATGCCCTGTGCTCCTGTAGTTCCTTTCGAGGCGGATGATTTTTGCCCCGGGAAAATCGTGGTCAAATCGCAAAATGTTATCGACCTCTGCGCCTCTCCATCCGTAAATCGACTGATCGTCATCCCCGACGCAGCAGATGTTTTTCCGGCTTTGCGTTTGCGCATGTGCGAGCGGCGTACTCTCTTTCCCCTCTCCCCTTGAGGGAGAGGGTGCCCGAGCGGAGGCGGAGCCGAGCGAGGGCGGGAGAGGGGTACTGCTCTCATCAGATGCCGACCCCCCTCCCGGCTCGCCTTCGCTTCGCTCTGGCTCGCCACCCTCCCCCTCAAGGGGGGAGGGGAAGCGAGCCTGCGGCGTGGCGGCACTCAGCGGCTGCGACAGCAGCTTAAGCCACAGATACTGCGCGACGTTGGTGTCCTGATATTCGTCGACCAGAATGTATTTGAAACGCGCCTGATACTGCCGCAGCACGTCCGGGTTCTGCCGGAACAGGCGGATGCATTCCAGCAGCAGGTCGCCGAAGTCGGCGGCGTTGAGCGTCTTCAGCCGCTCCTGATAGGCGAGGTAGAGCTTCTTGCCCTTGCCGTTGGCGAAGCCCGCCGCTTCGCCGGCCGGCACCTGGTCGGGCGTGAGGCCGCGGTTCTTCCAGCCGTCGAGGATCATGGCGAAGACGCGCGCCGGCCATCTTTTTTCGTCCAGCCCCTCGGCCTCGAAGATCTGCTTGATCAGGCGGATCTGGTCGTCGACGTCCAAAATTGTGAAGTTGTTCTTGAGACCGGCGAGCTCGGCGTGACGCCGCAAAATCTTCACCCCGATGGAGTGGAAGGTGCCCATCCACGGCATGCCCTCGACCACCTGGCCGACCATCAGGCCGACGCGGTCCTTCATCTCGCGCGCCGCCTTGTTGGTGAAGGTGACGGAGAGGATTTCGCCCGGCCGCGCCCGGCCCAGATTGAGAATGTGCGCGATGCGCGTGGTCAGCACTCTTGTTTTGCCGGTTCCGGCGCCGGCCAGCACCAGCACCGGGCCGTCCAGCGTCTCCACCGCCTCGCGCTGCTCCGGATTGAGGTCGGCGAGGTAGGGCGCCGAGCGCGCGCCCAGCGCCCGCGCGGCAATGCCGCCGGGTTGTGGCGTGGGGACGGGCTGCAGTCCTGGCTGTCTGACGGGTTCGGCCATTGATTCTTCTTCTAGGGCCAATGTGGCATCCGTGCGCCGCAAATTCGAGGGCTGCGGGCGGCCTTGTCCGCCTGTTCCCCCGCCTTTAGCGTGCGAAATAGAGCCAAATCCAACAAATCGGGGGAATCGCGTGCGCCTCAAGGACAAAATCGCCATCGTCACCGGCGGCGGCCGCGGCATCGGCCGCGACATCGCGCTGGCCTACGCCAAAGAGGGCGCCCATGTCGTCATCAACGATGTCGACCCGACGACCTCCGCGCAAACCGCCAAGGACGCCGCCGCGCTCGGCAGCAAAAGCCTCTCCATCGTCGCCGACGTCGCCAAATCGGCGGACATCGCGCGCATGGTCGATACGGTCGTGACGGAGCGCGGGCGCGTCGACATCCTGGTCAACAACGCGATGAAGATCGTGCCCGGCAAACTTCAAGCGCTGCCGGAAGCGGCCTGGGACACGACGATGAACATCGGCCTCAAAGGCGCATTCATGATGAGCCAGGCCGCGGCGAAATACATGATCGCGCAGAAGTCCGGCGTGATCGTCAATATTGCCTCGATCGCCGGATTGTTCCCGTACAACTGGGCCGGCGCCTACAGCGTGGTCAAAGCCGGGCTGATCATGCTGACCAAATTGCAGGCGATGGAATGGGCGCCCTACGGCATCCGTGCCAACGCCATCACGCCCGGCTACATCCGCACGCCTGGCACCGAAGCGATGTATGCCGATCCGGAGATCTACGAAGGCCGCCGCAAGGGCGTGCCGATGGGCCGCGTCGGCTCCGGCGAAGACATCGCGGGACCGGCGGTGTTCCTCGCCTGCGACGAGTCGCGCTACACGACCGGGAGCGTGGTCGGCGCCGACGGCGGGCAGGCGGTCGGCTATTTCCTCACCGTGCCGGGGCGGCGGTTCTCCGGCGGCAGGATCGACTAGCTCTTCCCCGGCATCGCGATGCGGCGGCCGGCGCCTTCCGGCGGCGGCAGTTGCGCGTGCGCGGCTTTCAAGGCGGCGAGCGCGCGCAACACGGCGTCGGGAAATGGCGCGACTTTCTTTGCGGTCATGTCGACGTGCAAGGTCATGGTCTCGCAGGTCGCCGACAGCCAGCCTTCCTCGGCGTGCAGCAGTTGCTCGAAGAGCTGAATGCGCTTGGCGTCGTAATCGATCAATTGGATTGCCACCCGCACCGGATCGGTGTCGTGCACTTCGCGCAGATAACGCACGTGCGACTCGGCCACCATGGTCGAATGCCTGTGCCTTTCGAGATAGGACGGGCCGAGGCCGATGAGCTCGTAGAGTTCGTCAACGGCGCGGTCGAACAGCACATTATAGTAGGCGACGTTGAGATGGCCGTTGTAGTCGATCCAGGCTGGCTCGATGCGCATCACCGACGATATGAAAGGCGCCGGGATGCTCATGCGCTGATCGGATAAATGGCCTTTTCTCCGCTGAGCACGCGCGCGACGTCCGAGGCGCATTTGCTCTGCAATTCCTCCAGCGCCTCGATCGAATAAAAGGCGGTGTGCGGCGAGATGATCACATTGTCGCGGCCGAGCAGGGGGGAATCCTTCGCCAGGGGCTCCGCCGCAACCACATCGAGCCCGGCGCCGCCGATCTGGCCGCTATCGAGCGCGGCGATCAGCGCCGCTTCGTCGATCAGCGGCCCGCGCGCGGTGTTCACGATGTAGGCGCCCTTTTTCATTTTGGTGAATACGGCGGCGTTCATCAGGCCGCGCGTCTGCGGCATCAGCGGCGCGTGGACGGAGACGTAATCCGAAGTCTTGAGCAGCGTGTCGAAATCGACGCTCTCGACACCGGCAGCCTTGAAGATCTCGGGCTTGGCGAAAGGGTCGAAAGCAATCACCTTGATGCCGAAGGCTTTCGCCTTCGGCGCGACCAGCCGCGGGATGTGCCCGAAGCCGACAAGGCCGAGCACGGTGCCCTCGATGCGGCGGATCGGTACCACCGCCGGCATTTCCCAGCGGCCGCCTTGTACAAGTCTGTTGGAGAACGGGACCTTGCGAATGAGCGCGAGCAGCAGCGCCATGCTGTGATCGGACACTTCGCGGATGCAGTAGTCCGGCACGTAATTGACGGCGATGCCTTTCTCTTTGGCGGCCACCAGATCGATATTGTCGACGCCCAGCCCGAAGCGGCCGATCGCCTTGCATTTGGTCAGCTGCGTGAGGATGTCGCGTGTCAACTTGGCGTAAGTCACCAAGATCGCGTCGGCGTCCTTGGCAACAGCCAGGATGTCGTCGGCGTTGGCGCTTTTTGACATGCGAAATGTCGGGTTAAGCTTGGCCAGCGCCGCCTTGGCCGGATCGAGCGAGGGGAAAACGCTATCGGTGACTGCAATAACAGGGCCGGCCATTCTCGAACTCCAGGACTTGCGCAAAATGGGACGCGGGAACCTACGCCAGCGGATTTTGCCCGTCCACCGGGCCGTCTTCCAACGGAATTGTGCGGGCCTCTACTGCGGTCTAGATAAAGCAGCACGATTCCGAGGCAACTCGAGAGGGCCACGTGACCACGGTCGACCGTTCGCTCCTCGTGGGCCTGCCTCTGTTCGCGGGGCTGGCGGCGGCCGAGCTCGACGATATTCTGCGCGATGCGCGCACGCGGTCCATCACGCCAAGAACAGCATCGTATTCGAAGAAGGGGCCGAAGCGGAATCGTTTTTCGTCCTGCTGCACGGGCATGTGCGGGCAACCAAGGTCACGCCGGACGGGCAGCAGGTCATCGTGCGCTATGTCTCGCCGGGCGAAGTCTTCGGCGTGGCCATGGCGATCGGGCTTGCGCGCTATCCCGCGACTGCGACGGCCGTCGACGACAGCGTGGCGCTGGTCTGGCCGGCGGCGATCTGGCCGCGCCTCGTCGAGAAACATCCCGCCCTGGCCACCAACACATTGCAAACGGTCGGCAACCGGCTGCAGGACACGCACACGCGTGTCATCGAAATGTCGACGGAACAAGTCGAACGCCCTGTCGCGAATGCGCTGTTGCGGTTGACGCAGCAAGCCGGCCGCCAGATCGAAAGCGGCGTCGAAATCGACTTCCCGATCAGCCGCCAGGATATCGCGGAAATGACCGGCACCACGCTTCATACCGTCAGCCGCATCCTCAGTGCCTGGGAGCAGCAAGGTCTGATCGACGGCGGCCGGCAGCGCATCGTGGTTCGCGATCAGAAAAAACTGGCTAGCCTCGCCGAGAGCTGATCGGCCGCGCCTCCGTAATCATACGTAGTCACGCCGCCAATTTGTTGCCGGCTAGGCACTCATACGGAGGCCCATACTTATTGAGTTTGATGCAGCACAAAGAACTTTCCGCTGCTCGCACCATATTTATTCGTGTCTTTAAAGATCAAAGAAATGCAAGAGGACTGTCATGAACATCAGCAGACGCACTGCCTTGATTGGCGCCGCGGGGGTGGCCGGCGTGGCTGGTCTGGCCGCCGTGACGAACGCATCAAATACTCCGGCCGTCGCCACCGCTGCGATGGCAGATACGGGTAACGGACTTCCAGTCGCGCGCGAAAAGATCAACCTGGTCGCGCCGCCGTCCGTGCATCCGCATCAGCAGGTGGCGAACCGACCGCCGGTGATCAAAGAGTTCAAGCTCACGGTGCAGGAAAAGAAAATCGTCGTCGATGACGACGGGACGACCATGCAGGCGATGACCTATAACGGCTCGATTCCGGGGCCGCTGATGGTGGTGCACGAGGGCGACTACCTCGAACTGACGCTGGTCAACCCCGACACCAATACGATGGCGCACAACATCGATTTCCACGCCGCGACCGGCGCGCTCGGCGGCGCCGCGCTCACGCTGGTCAACCCCGGCGAACAGGCGGTGCTGCGTTTCAAGGCCATGCGGGCCGGCGTGTTCGTCTATCACTGCGCGCCCGGCGGTCCGATGATTCCCTGGCACGTCGTTGCCGGAATGAACGGGGCGGTGATGGTGCTGCCGCGCGACGGGCTCAAGGACACCAACGGCAACCCGCTACGCTATGACCGCATTTATTACGTCGGCGAAAGCGATTTCTACGTTCCGCGCGACGAGAAGGGAAAGTTCAAGGCCTACGACTCGCTTGGCGATGCCTATGCCGATATGGAGCAAACCATGCGCGGGCTCATTCCCTCGCACGTCGTATTCAACGGCAAGGTCGGCGCGCTCACCGGCAAGAATGCGATGACCGCAAATGTCGGCGAGACCGTGCTGATTGTGCATTCGCAAGCCAACCGCGACACGCGTCCGCATCTAATCGGCGGCCACGGCGACCGTGTCTGGGAGCAGGGCAAGTTCTCCAATCCGCCTGCCACCAATCTGGAGACATGGTTCGTGCGTGGCGGTTCGGCGGGCGCGGCGCTCTACACGTTCCGTCAGCCCGGCATCTACGCCTATGTCAATCACAACCTGATCGAGGCGGCGCTGCTCGGCGCCACCGCCCACTTCAAGGTCGAAGGCAAGTGGAACGACGACCTGATGACGCAAGTGCAGGCGCCAGGACCGATCAAGAACGCCCAAGGGTGAGAGAGAGGGCGCATCGCTTTAAGAGGCAGCCATGGCAAGCACTGCTAAATTCGCCTGTACGCTGCTCGTACTGCTGCTCGCGGATGCCGCAATAAATAACGCAGCCACCGCAGCGGCGGCCTCGATCGAAGCACCGGCTCTGGTACAGATCGCGCCAGGAACATTGCAATATTGGGCGGCGGGCGAATTCACGCTGGGGGGAAAGCCGGTGGATCCCCCGCGGATCGCTGTGCAAATTCGCAAGCCACTCGCGATCATGGCGCGACAGGTGAGCGTCGGCGAGTATCGCCGCTGCTCGGCCGAGAATGCGTGTCCGCCGCTTGCCGACGAAAATGCGCAAGCCGATTTTCCCGCAGTGATGGTGAGCTGGCGCGATGCACAGGCTTATGCTGCGTGGCTATCGCGCAAGCTCGGCTCCCACTATCGGTTGCCGACGGACGAAGAATGGACCTATGCCGCCGCCGGTCTCGCGCCCGATGAAGGACCGCTCGACCGCAAGGGCGACGATCCGGTCACACGGATGTTGGCACGCTACGAACGTGAAGCACGGCTGCAGCCGATCGATCCGACGCCGCAGCCGATCGGTCATTTCGGAACGAATGAAAACGGCCTGCAGGATATCGCCGGAAACGTCTGGGAGTGGACCGACACGTGCTTCACCCGTTCGACACTTGATGGCGGCAAAGCGAGTGTGGTAACGGAAAATTGCGGCGTCCGCGCCGTCGAGGGCCGGCATCGCACCTATGTCAGCGATTTCATTCGCGATCCGCGCGGCGGTGGCTGCGCAGTCGGCGCGCCGCCCAGCAATCTTGGCTTCCGGCTGGTGCGCGAGGAATTGCCCGGCTGGCTGTGGTAGCTGCGTCCACCGGGCGCTGGACAAGCCCTGACTCAGCCCTTATGCGGACTTCGGAGCGGGGCGCCAGCGTCGGCCGCCGCGAGAGGTTCGCTGCATGGCTTTAGCTGAAGCCGGTCAACAACAACGCCGCAACCCGGCCGCTGTCCAGCGCGCCATAGCGGAATTGACGGCGGCCTTCGGCAATCGGCTGGTCACCGCGCAGGCGGTGCGCGAGCAACACGCCAATACACTGACTTGGGTGCCGAACCAGCCGCCCGACGCGGTGGTGTTTCCGCAGGCCGCCGAGGACGTGCAGCGCATCGTGCGCATCTGCGTCGCGCACGGCGTTCCGGTGATCGCCTTCGGCACCGGCACCTCGCTGGAAGGCCACATCAACGCGCCGTTCGGCGGCGTCTCGGTCGACTTCCGCGACATGAATAAGGTGCTCGCCGTGCACGCCGAGGATCTCGATTGCGTCATCGAGCCGGGCGTCACGCGCAAGGCGCTCAACGAACATTTGCGCGACAGCGGTCTGTTTTTTCCGATCGATCCCGGCGCCGACGCCTCGCTCGGCGGCATGGCGGCGACGCGCGCCTCCGGCACCAACGCGGTGCGTTACGGCACCATGAAGGACAACGTGCTGGCGCTGAAGGTGGTGATGGCGGACGGCGCGCTGATGACCACCTCGCGCCGCGCCAAGAAATCCGCGGCCGGCTACGATCTCACGCGGCTGATGGTCGGCTCGGAAGGCACGCTCGGCATCATCACCGAACTGACGCTCAAGCTCTCCGGCATCCCGGAAGCGATATCGTCCGGCGTCTGCCCGTTTCCCTCGGTCGATGCCGCCTGCCAGGCCACCATCCTCACGATTCAGTCCGGCATTCCGGTCGCCCGCATAGAATTGCTCGACGCATTGCAGATCAAGGCGGTGAACGCCTATTCCAAGCTGACGCTGCCGGAAGTGCCGACGCTGTTCGTCGAATTTCACGGCACCGACGCGAGCGTTGCCGAGCAATCGCAGCGCTTCGGCGACATTGTCACCGAGCTCGGCGGCGGCCCGTTCGAATGGGCGACCAAGGCGGAGGACCGCAACCGGCTCTGGCAGGCGCGCCACGACGGCTACCATGCCGCCCGCCGCCTCCGCCCCGGGGCGCAGGCTTTCGCGACCGACGTTTGCGTGCCGATATCGCGGCTGGCCGAATGCGTCACCGCTGCCCAGCGCGAGGTGGCGGAACTCAAGCTGGTTGCGCCCATCCTCGGCCATGTCGGCGACGGCAATTTCCATCTCAGTCTGCTGGTCGATCTCGATGACGAAGATGAAGTGCGGCGCGCGGGGCTGCTGATGGAACGGCTGGCGCAACTCGCTTTGGCCATGGACGGAACCTGCACCGGCGAGCATGGCATCGGGCAGGGCAAGATGAAATACATGCTGGCCGAGCACGGGGCGGCGGCGCTCGCCGCCATGGCGGCGATCAAGCGCGCGCTCGACCCGCAAAACATCATGAATCCGGGCAAGATCGTCGCGCTCGACTGACGCGCCGCCGCAGATTTGCCGATAAGAGCCGGCAAAAATAGCGTACATTCATCAACGTGAACGATTGCGCGGGTTTAATGCCCTGCGTCTATCGGCGCTGGAGTTAAGCGTTGCAGACCACGCTGCTCGGACTGGCGATTGCGATCATTCTGGCGCTGGTGGCGGCGCTGGTCGGACCCGTGCTGATCGATTGGGGCAGCTACCGCTCGGCATTCGAGGCGGAGGCGACGCGGCTCGTCGGCCTCGACGTGCGCGTCACCGGTGCGATCGATGCGCGCCTGCTGCCTTCGCCGCAACTCACTTTGCACGACATCGAGATCGGCCGCGCCGGGCAGGACAAGGTGCGTGCCCGCGCGCTCGGCATCGAGCTTGCGCTCGGCCCGCTGCTGCGCGGCGTATGGCGCGCGACGGAAATGCACCTGAGCGGGCCGCAATTGAATCTCGGCCTCGATGCGGCGGGGCACTTGCAAGCGCCCAATCTGGCGATCGGTTTCGATCCGGACGCATTGAGCATCGACCGCCTCAGCATCGAGGACGGCACGGTGACGCTCAGCGCCGCCGGCGGCGCCGTGACGCTTGAGCATGTCTGGTTCAACGGCGAGGCGCGTTCGCTGCTCGGCCCCATCAAAGGCGAGGGCGCAGCCAATGTCGGCGGCGATCTTTACCCGTTTCGGATTTCCGCCGGACGCTATGGCGACGACGGCAAGCTCAAGCTGCGTGTCAACGTCGATCCGGTCAATCATCCGCTCAGCGCCGAGGCGGATGGAATGCTGTCCATCAGCAACGGCGCGCCGAGTTTCGATGGATCGTTGAGTCTGCGGCGGCCGCCGGTTGGGATTGCGGCCGCCGGGCACGCGTTAAGTCAGCCTTGGCGCTTCGGCGGCAAGATCAAGGCGAGCGCGTCGTCCGCGTTGATGCAGAATGTCGAATTCCAATACGGCTCGCAGGACAATGGCTTCAAGCTCACCGGCGTCGCCGATTTCAAATTCGGCAAACAGCCGCGCTTCGACGGCGTCTTGTCGGCCGACCAGATCGATCTCGATCGCGCCTTGGGTGAAGCGGATGGTGGCCGGCTGCCGCCCGCAGCAGTGCTCCGCAAGCTCGCGCAATTGGCCGGCGGCGCTTTTCGTCCCACGATTCCGGTCAAGCTCGGCATCGGCATCGACCAGGCGACGCTTGGCGGCGATACGCTGCAAAGTGTGCGCGGCGACATCAGCACCGATGCCCAGGGCTGGAACCTCGACCGCTTTGAATTTCGCGCGCCCGGTTACACGCAAGCGCGCGTGAGCGGACATCTCGCGATCGACGATGATCGAGTCAATTTTACCGGGCCCGCCGAGATCAACACCAGCGATCCGAAGGCGCTGACGGCATGGCTACAAGGCCGTCCACCCGCGCAAAGCGAGTTGCGGCCCCTGAGCCTGCGCGGCGAGCTGACGCTTGCCAGCGACAAGATCGCCGTCAATCGCCTCAATGCCGAATTCGACCGCAAGGCGATCACCGGCAATTTCGCCTATGTCTACGCCACCGGCGCGCGCCCGGCGCGGCTCGACGCCGTGCTCAAGGCGGCTGATCTCGATATCGATGCCGCGCTCGCATTCGGCAAGGCCCTGCTGGCCGGCTCAGGCATCGAGCGCCCGCATGACATGACCATTGCCGCGGACGTCGGCCAGGCCACGATTGCCGGCCTCGATGCGCGCGACGTGAGCGCGCGGTTCAAGCTCGACGCCGGCGGCTTGCAGATCGATAGACTGTCGGTCGCCGATCTCGGCGGGGCCACGTTTTCGGCGAGTGGCCGCATCGCCACGGCGCCATCACCGCAAGGCAGCATCACCATCGACCTCGACGCCCGCGACATGACACCGGTGACGGCCTTGCTTGCACGCTTTGCGCCGAAAGCTGCTGACATCCTTGACCGCCGCGCTGCAATGATGGCGCCGGCCAAGCTGCATGCCCAGTTGACAGTCGACGGCGACGCGCCGAATGCGCAAGCCAAGCTCAGCATCGATGGCGGCCTTGGTGCGGTGCATCTTGCGCTTAACGGTGCGGCCGGCGCCGATCTGGCTGCGCTCGGCACGGGCGAGGTGAAACTCACCGGCAAACTGACCGCCGACGACGGCAAGCAATTGTTGGCGGTGCTGGGCCTCGATCGTGTCGTCGCCGCGGATGCTGGCGCGGGGACGCTGAGCTTCGATGCCAACGGACCTGTACGCGGCGAGTTGCATGTTAACGGAAAGCTCAATGCCGGCGGCCTCGAGGCGAATGCGAGCGGCACCGCCAGCCCGTTCGCGGATAAGCCTGCTGCCGCTCTGCGCGTGACGGTGGCGCACGCCAATCTTGCTCCGTTGCGTGGCACGAATGCCGGCGCGCTTCCGCTTACGTTCGCGGGCAGCGTCGCCCTGACCGGCCAGGATCTTGCCGTGAGCGATATGCAGGCGACGATCGCCGGCGCGGCCTTGCGCGGACAGCTCGGGCTGGCGCTGACAACGCCGTATCGCTTACGTGGGGACATCGACGCGGATCGTCTCGATGGCGGAGCGCTTATCGCCGCGGCGGCTGGTGCGCCCGCGAGCAAAGGCGCCGGCTGGACCTGGTCGGACGAGCCTTTCGCGGGAGGTCTATTCGGCGATTATGTCGGTAAAATCACAGTCAAAGCGGGCAGCGCCGATTTGCTGCCGCAGTTGGCCGCGCGCGAATTCGCCGCCACCCTGAATTTTGGCAAACAGGACGTGTCGCTCGATGAAATTACTGCCGACATTGCCGGCGGTCGGCTGACCGGAAAATTGTCGCTTCACGCGGCCGACGACGGCTTGCATGCGCGCGGCAAATTCGCGCTTGCCAGGGCGGACATGGCCGCCCTGTTGTCCTCGGGCGCCAGACCGCCGATCATCGGCAAGCTCGCGGCTTCAGGCGGAGCGGAAGGCTCAGGCCTGAGCCCGATCGCACTGATCGGCTCGCTACAAGGCTCCGGCACTTTCACGCTCAGCGATGCGCAATTTGCCGATCTCGATCCGCGCGCATTCGGCGACGTCATACACGTCGTCGATCAAGGCCTGGTCGTCGATCGGACGCGCATTTCCGACCTGGCCGGCAAGGCGCTGCAAAGCGGCAGCCTTGCGGTCAACCGCGCGCAGGGAGATCTGGCCATCGGCGCCGGCCAGGTGCGCCTCAGCAAGTTCACCGCCGACAGCAGCGGAGCGCAGTTGTCCGTTGCCGGTGGTTTCGATCTCACAACTGGTTTGATCGATGGGCGGCTGGTGCTGTCTGGAGCGAGCGAGGCCGGTCCGCGGCCGGATATCTTCATTGCACTGAAAGGTCCAATGACGGCGCCGGAGCGCGCGATAGACGTTTCAGCTTTGACCGGCTGGCTCACATTGCGGTCTATCGAAAACGAGTTGAAGAAAATACGCGCCATCGAGCAGGCGCCCGCGAACCCGCCGCTACCGCGGCCGAAGAGCGGCGTGGCGCCGCAACCTGCGCGGACCCCGACCAACAAGTCATCCTCGACCACACAAAAGAATGAGGCCGCGGCCGCGCCATCGTCGATAAATCCGAAGCGTGCGCCCGCCTTGCCGCCCGCGATTGAGGTCGGACCTTTGCCGGCGCCGGGGCGCGCGGCGCAGCCGGAAGCCTCAGCAGTCGGCTCGCAACGCTGAAGCCCCGCCGACGCTGCGTGGCGTTCCGGGTGGAAGCGACGCGCTGGCACGCGCGCGGTAATAATCGAGGACGAACAGACGGATTGCCGACGACAGATTGCCGCGGTGACGATCGGTATCGATGGTCGCCACCAAATCGGAGAGCGTCAAATCCCGTCCGTTGGCGATTTCTTTCAAGCCTTGCCAGAACGCGTCCTCGAGACTGACGCTCGTCTTGTGGCCCGCAATCACGATCGAGCGCTTGACGACCGGGGAACTCATCGACTGTCTCCATTGTCGATCCGGTGCCGATCAAGGTCTTGCTTGGCTTTTTCCTCACGCGCCGCTTCGAGCTTGCGTTTGGATTTCGGCTGACCATGCGCGATGCGACTGCTTGCGGCGCGCGTTTCTTCGTCGCGTCGCCGAGCGCGCTTTCGCACTGTGCGCAGATTGATCAATTCAGCCATCGGCCTCGATGGTAGTCGGATACACGTTTGCCCCTTGCGTCACCGCCGCACGCGCTGCCTCAATGGGCCCCAGCCCCCGCATCGCTACGGCGGCTATAAGGCAAGTATGCTGAAGGGGATTCTTGGTGTGGCGCAATACACGGTTAGTTGATCGGAAGAATTCGAAAAGTCGAATATTCCAACTACTCTCCGTCAAAGTTGCTGTATTGATTTCGAAAGACCATCGATTTCAAATGTATATTGTGCAACCCGAAAGAATTGCTCACGAGAGTCGAAATACTACTCTTCAACGAGTAGGCAAGAGACTCTCACAATGTGAAATTTCTACAGAGAGATGGTATCGATGTACCAATCGCTCATATGCTCGGCGGCGAGCATTACACATAGCGGTGTCGTAAATTGCTTCAGGACTATCGTCGCGCCGTTGCATTCGAGCGCCGGCATATTTGCGCACATTCCTGCAAGTTTTATCGCGGCCGCACCATTTTCTCGGGGCGAACGAGCCGGTCGAAGTCCGCGCCACTGACGAAGCCGAGACGAACCGCTTCCTCGCGCAAGGTCGTGCCGTTGGCGTGCGCGGCTTTGGCCACTTGCGCCGCCTTGTCGTAGCCGATCTTGGGTGCGAGCGCGGTGACCAGCATCAGCGAGCGCTCCATCAATTCGCGAATGCGTGCTTCGTTGGCCTTGATGCCGACGACGCAATTGTCGGTGAACGATTGCGCGGCGTCGGCGAGCAGGCGGATCGATTGCATCATGCAATAGGCGAGCACCGGCTTGTAGACGTTGAGTTCGAAGTGGCCCTGGCTGCCGGCGACGGTGATGGTCGTCTGATTGCCGAACACTTGCGCGCAAACCATCGTCAGCGCTTCGCTCTGCGTCGGATTGGTCTTGCCGGGCATGATGGACGAGCCGAGCTCGTTCGAGGGCAGGATCAATTCGCCGAGTCCCGAGCGCGGGCCGGAGCCGAGCAAGCGTATGTCATTGGCGATCTTGAACAAAGCGGTGGCGGCGGCGTTGATGGCGCCGTGGACGAACACATAGGCGTCATGTCCGGCCATGTGCTCAAATTTATTTGGCGCGCTGACGAACGGGATGTTCGTCAATTTGGCGATGCGGCGGGCGAAGGCCTTGGCGAATTGCGGCTTTGAATTGAGCCCGGTGCCCACGGCGGTGCCGCCCTGTGCCAGGGGATAAAGCTCGCGCTGCGCCAGCGCGAGACGCGCAATCGATGATTTCACCTGGGCGGCATAGCCGGAAAATTCCTGGCCCAACGTGATCGGTGTCGCATCCATCGTATGGGTACGGCCGATCTTGATGATCTTGGCGAATTCTTTCGTCTTCTTGTCGAGGGCAGCCTGCAAGTCCTCGAGGGCGGGGAGCAAATGGTCGCGCAGCGCGATCGCCGCGGCGATGTGCATCGCCGTCGGGATCGAGTTGTTCGACGATTGGCTCATGTTGACGTGATCGTTGGGATGCACCGGCGATTTGACGCCGAGCTCGCCGCCGAGCGCCACGTTGGCGGCATTGGCGATCACTTCGTTGACGTTCATGTTGGTTTGCGTGCCGGAGCCGGTCTGCCACACCAGCAGCGGGAAATGGGCATCGAGCTTGCCGTCGGCGATGTCCTGAGCCGCCGCGATGATCGCGCCGGCGCGCCGGCGGTCGAGCGAGCCGAGATCGCGATTGACCTCGGCGGCGGCCCGCTTGATCAGGCCGAGCGCGCGCACGATCTCGATCGGCATGCGCTCGCTGCCGATGCGGAAATTGTGCAGTGAGCGCTGCGTCTGCGCGCCCCAGAGCTTGTCAGCGGGGATTTCGAGCGGGCCGAAGGCGTCGCTTTCGGTGCGGGTTTTTGCGCGGGGCTTGCGCGTCTTAGCCATCACTTCTTGCGGAAACGATCGAGCCGGACGACTTCGCCGCCGCCAATGGGCTTGTCGGGCGCCGGTTCGGGCACGGCGGCGAGCGGCGCCTTTTCCGGCGCGGCGACCGCCGGCGGACGCGCCGACGACACCGTGCGCAGCTTTTTGCCGGCCGCTTTATCCTGCGTGAGCGTCGGCGCGGGCTGTTGCTCTTCGCCCTCGGTCACTTCCTCGAATTGCAGGCCGAACTGCACCGACGGGTCGAAGAAGCCATTGATCGCCTCGAACGGCACCGCGAGTTTCTCCGGAATGCCGCCGAACGACAGGCCGACTTCGAAGCCGGTGTCGCCGACGTCGAGATCCCAGAACTGGTGCTGGAGGATGATGGTCATTTCCTCCGGATATTGCCCGAGCAGCCGCTCGGAAATGCGCACGCCGGGCGCCTTGGTGTCGAAGGTGATGTAGAAATGATGATCGCCCGGCAGGCCTTTTTTGGCGGCGTCGGCGAGCACGCTGCGCACGACGCCGCGCAGCGCCTGCTGGGTCAGGAGATCGTAGCGGATTTGGTCGGCCATACTGATGTTCGAGGTTTTGCAGGAATCGTAATGTGTTCGGCAGCCAAGGCTATCCCCGCGCGCGCGCAAAAACCACATTGTCATAATCGGAATGAAGTGGAGGCTTCTGTTGCCAGGTGCCTCCGAACCCCGCCTAACCGCTGCTAAGACGGCTAGGGCTTGTAGGCTTGGTTAGTCGAGCTGCTTACGCAGCCAGAGCAACCGGAGCATAGTTGTCATTGGCAACTATGGATTTGGCCCGATAACGGCGGAACCATGCCGAGCAAAAGTCCGTCCTTTACGCCTTCGTCGATCCTATTTCGGCCCCGCCGAAACCCCCCTCCCTTACCCTCCCCGGGTAAGGGAGGGGGCTTGGGTGGAGCCGCCGGGTACTGCCCCCGGGTCCGAAAGGTTTATTACGACGGCCGTTTATCGCCATAGCCGGGTTGCCCCGGCAGGAGGGAATATAGGGGCTAGGCCTTAAGGAATAAAGACCGGCAAACGCGCGTTTCACGGGAAACGTTTCCTAACCCGATTTTATTGGCCTGGCGCATGCGGGCAGCGCATGGCGGGCCAGTTCATGCTCGTAGACGTGCGGATGCTCGGCGGCGAACAGGGCGCGAGCATCGAATGACGGCGAGATGCTCGCCCGGCCATGCGCAAGACGCAGGGCAAGGGCACGCTATCCCCGCTCGACGCCGGTTGCGACCGGCAGGCGGGCGGCGCGCCACTCCGGCAGACCATCCTCCAGGCGGCGAACTTTGAAGCCGCGCTTGCGCAGAATGGCGACGGCCTCGAACGACAGGACGCAATAGGGGCCGCGGCAGTAGGCGACGATTTCCTTCGACCGGTCGAGCTCCGACAGCCGCTTCTTAAGCGACGCCAGCGGCATGCTCAGCGCACCCGGCACATGTCCGAGCGCGAATTCATCTTCGGGCCGGACATCGAGCACCGTGACGGCACGCTTGCGCAGCCGTTGCTGCAATTCCTTGCGGGAAATGGGCTCCAGGCTGTCGCGATCGTGAAAATAATTTTGCAAAATCCTTGCGACTTCCGCCACGTTGCGCTCGGCGATTTGGTGAAGCGCCGCCAAGAGATCGAGCACCGCGTTGTCGGCAAGACGGTAGTAGATGAATTTGCCGTCGCGCCGCGCGCTCACCAGGCCGGCCCGCCGCAATCGCTGGAGATGCTGCGAGGCATTGGCGATCGAGAGGCTGGTCGCGCGCGCGAGCGTCTCGACGCTGCGCTCGCCTTGCGCCACGTGCTCTAACAGATCGAGCCGGTGGGCGTGCGCGAGCGTCTTGGCGACCTCGGCAAATTGCGCGAACAGCGCCAGCTTCGGGCTTTGCTTGGTCATCGGTTTACCATTCAATTAATTGCTTGAATGATTGCTCGGGTTTTGTCAATGTGGGGGTGGCCAGGGGCAGACCGGTCAGCACGCAAGGCGCAACGCCAATGCCACTCGCTGCTGTCACCCACCATCGCGGAATTGGCGCCAATCTCGGACAGTTCGCGCTGCAGACGGTGCAGGTTTTCTTCGTCGGCTTGACCATCGGAATGGAGCGCACCGTGCTGCCCGCCCTCAGCGGCGAGTTCGGCGTCGCCAAAGGCGCCTACCTGTTTCTCGCGGCATTCGTTGTCTCCTTCGGGCTGGTGAAGGGCTTGTTGAATTTCGTCGCCGGCACGCTGTCCGACCGTATCGGCCGCAAACCGGTGATGCTCATGGGGTGGCTTTTCGGCTTGCCGATCCCGCTGCTGATTTTCTTCGCCCCGAACTGGTGGTGGATCATCGCCGCCAACCTTTTTCTCGGCGTCAATCAGGCTTTCACCTGGACGATGACGGTAACCAGCCAAGTGGATCTCGCCGGAAGCAATCAGCGCGGTCTGGCGGTCGGCATCAACGAGGCGGCCGGTTATCTAGCGGTCGGTCTGGCGGGGCTCGGCACCAGCTACCTCGCCGCAGCTTACGGCCCGCGCTGGGCGTTGCTTCTGTTCGGTCTGGCCGTGATCATCATTGCACTCGGGCTGCTGGCCGGGATGCGGGACACCTTGCCCTGGGTTCATGCCGAGCATGCGCAGGCGAATCCCTCGGCCGGCGCGCCCGACGCGCTGCCGCACTGGCGCAGCATTTTTCTGCTGGTGTCGTTCCGCGATCCGACTTACCGGGCTCTTTGCCAGGGCGGCGTGACCAACAAGATCGCCGATACCCTGGTTTGGGTTTTATTGCCGGTCTATTTCCGTAGCCGTGGCCTGGATCTCGTGCAGATCGGCTGGATCACCGGCCTCTACGCGATGGTCTGGGGATTGTCGCAGCTTTGGACCGGCCATCTCGCCGACCGGATCGGCCGCAAGCCGCCGATTGTCACGGGCTTCGCGCTGCTCGCAGCCGGCATAGCGGCCACCGCGGCAAGCGAAAGCGTTACTTGGTGGTTCGCCGCCGCGGTAATTATGGGCGTCGGCATGGCGCTGCTTTATCCCAATTTGATCGCCGCCATGGCCGATCTGGCGCCGCCGCTGTGGCGCGGGCGGGCGCTCGGCACCTACCGCTATTGGCGCGACACCGGTTACGCCATCGGCGCATTGCTGCTCGGCGCCGTGGCCAACTGGAGCGGCGAGGTGGTCCCGGCGATGTGGGTCACGGCGGCGCTGGTCGCTCTTTCGGGATTGTGGATTGTGCTCGCAGTCGGCGAGACTAGGCCGCGCACACGGCCGGGGTAATGTGCCGGGGCTCGCCAGCGGCCTGTTTTGCGAGAAGGAGCGTGTCCGATGCATACGCTATTCATCCTCAACGACCCGCCCTATGGCACCGAACGCGTCTACAACGCGCTGCGGCTGGCGCAGGCGCTGCTGAAGAAGGAGCCGCAGCCGGAGGTGACGATCTTCCTGATGGCCGACTCCGTCGCCGCGGCGAAAGCCGGCCAAAAGACGCCCGAGGGCTTTTACAATATCGAGCGCATGCTCAAGCGCGTACTGGCCGGCAACGGCAAGGTGCTGCTGTGCGGGACCTGCATGGACGCGCGGGGCCTCGACGATGCGGCATTGCTGGCAGGCGCGCGGCGCAGCTCGATGGACGAGCTCGCCGCGGCGACCGTGGACTCCGACAAGATCCTGGTGTTCTGACCCGTTGGTAAAAGGCGAAAGTCATGCCGCCATGCAAGATCGAGCCGCCGATCCTTTCGCACAAACACTACGATTCTCTGTCGGCTTTTACGCCGGAGAGCTTGTTACGTGAGGCGCGGCGGCAGAAAAGTTTGCCGGTGGCGGCCGTGCCGGAGGTCTGCGTTCTCGATCCCGACGGCGACATCATACGGCACCTGCGTGCGGCTGGACGCAGCACACGCCATCCGGGCTGGGCTTGCTACCACACCGCTCTCGACCGCTTTCATCATGACGGCCATGAATACGGCATCGTCGGCTGCGCGGTCGGCGCCGCGTTCGCGGTTCTCATCGCGGAAGAATTGTTTGCGTCAGGCTGTCAGTTGCTGATCAGCGTAACGTCGTCCGGCCAGATTCGCCCGATCCAGCCGCCGCCGTATTTCATCATCATCGATCGCGCGCTGCGCGACGAAGGCACCAGTTATCATTACCTGCCGCCGTCGCAATTCGGCGAGGCGGAGGCTCGTCTCGTCGGGCTGGCGCGCAAGGCGCTGAGTGAGGCCGGGATTGCCGCGCAGGTCGGGCCGACCTGGACGACCGACGCACCATTCCGCGAGACGCAAGAGGCGATCGATGCGGCCACGCAAGCCGGCATTCTTGCCGTCGAGATGGAAGCCGCGGCACTTTATGCCTTCGCGCGGGCGCGCGGCCGATCAGTGCTTTGTTTTGCGCACGTCACAAACCAGATGGGCCGCACCGAGGGAGACTTCGAGAAAGGCGAAGCGGACGGCGCCGAGGCTTCGCTCAAGGTGGTTTCGCTCGCGGCTGTTCGGTGGCGTAACGAACGGGCGTAGCGTCACAGGATTGCGGTTTAAGAAAACTTCAACGATCTGAAGAAGTTCCCGCACGCTCCCGTATGATCCAAATCAATAAGTCGCGGCGCGACCAGCGATAGAAATATCGCACCGCTCACCTTGCCGGACTTCACGCCATGCTTCGCTACGCAGCCAGCGAACTCATGTTTCGGAGCGGCCGCTCGCTGGTGACCGCGGTCTCGATCGCGCTGGCGGTTCTGGCGGCGATGGTGCTGACCGCACTCGCCACCTCCTATGCGCGCGCGCTGCGCGTGCCGATCGAGACGGTCGGCGCCGATGTGATCGTGCAGCAGCAAGGCGACATCCCGCCCAAGCTCGAAGGCCTGGTGTTCCCGCATCCCAACGCATTGATTCCGGCGGACATCGTCGGGCAGATCAAAACCATTCCGGGCGTCATTGCGCTGACGCGCGGCGTCTATATGTGGGACCTTGAGGCGGACCGTTACGAGTCCGTGCTCGGTATCGACGATAGCGACGTTGGCCTGACCGCGCTCGGCCAGCGCCTGATCGACGGCAAGCCGATCGCGGCCGCGAGCCGCGCCGTGTTGCTCGACAGCGATTTTGCCACCAAGAATAAAATGAAGGTTGGCGACAGCATCAAGGTCGGCGCCGATGAATTTCCCGTCGCCGGCATCGTCGACGCCGCGCGCAGTGGCAAGCTGGTGCGCGCCGACGTCTATATGCCGCTCGCCATCGCGCAAAGCCTGGCGACGGCGGCGCCGCAGGTCAAGGCGCTATATCCATTCGGCGCCGACGACGCCAATCTCGTGCTGGTCAAAGTCAATCGCGAGCAATTGCAAAGCGTGGTCGAAAAAGTCACCGCGCTGATCGGCAAGAAGGGCGTGGTGTCGAGCGAATTGTCGATGCGGGAGGCGCTCTCCGGCGTGCTGTTCCTCTCGCAGAGCATGGGACTGATCATCGCCGGCATCATCGGGCTGTTCGCCGCCGCTTTCGTGTGGCGCGCGACCGCGACCTCCGTGGCCGAGCGGCGGCGCGAAATGGCGATCCTCCAAGCCATCGGCTGGTCGTGGCGGCATATCGGCGAGCAGGTGCTGATCGAGAATTTGGCGCTTGCCGTCATCGGCACCGCGGCCGGCTTTGCGGTCGCGCTCGTCGTCGTGCTGGCACTCGGGCAAATTTCGGTGACGGTCGATCTGCCCTGGGACTTGAGCTCGACGCCGCATTTCATCCCGACGGCCGCGATCAACCGCACCCAGACGATCACCGCGCCGATCTCGGTCTCGTGGCTGACCGCCGGCATCGCCAGCGCCGGCAGTCTCGCCATCAGCTTGCTCGCAGTGCTTGCCGTTCTCGCTTTGCCGCGCCCGCAGCCCTGGTCGCTGCTGCGCGCCGAATGATGGAGTCTCGCATGAGCGATACCGCAATGCTTGCCAAGTCCACGCCGGCGCCCACGCCTGCGCCCACGGACGGTGAGATCATCCGCGTCGAGCGCGTCAAAAAACATTACGGCGACGTCGAGATCCTCAAAGGCGTCGATCTCTCGCTCTCCGCCGGTCAGTTCACCGCCATCATGGGCAAATCCGGCTCCGGCAAAAGCACGCTGCTCGGCATCATCGCCGGGTTGGAAAAGCCCGACGAGGGCGACGTGTCCGTCATGGGCCACACGCTCGCCGGCATGAGCGACCGCGACCTGGCGACGCTGCGCCGGCGCTCGATCGGCATCGTGTTCCAGGGCTTCAGCCTGATCCCGTCGCTGACCGCGCTCGACAATGTGCTGCTGCCGACCTTCTTCGCGGCCGAAACCAGCGCGGCCGAGCGCCGCCAGCGTGGGATCGATCTGCTCAAGCAGGTGGGGCTTGGCGAACGGCTGCACTATCACCCGGCGACACTGTCCGGCGGCGAGCAGCAGCGCGTGGCGATCGGGCGCGCGCTGATCAACAGCCCGTCGATCCTGCTGGCGGACGAGCCGACCGGCAATCTCGATCAGGAAACCGGCGGCTCTGTGCTCGAACTGCTGCTCGATCTCGGCCGCACGCACGGCACGGCGCTTCTGATGGTGACACACGATCCCGATGTGGCGGCGAAGGCCGGCAATGTCGTGGAGATGAAAGACGGGAGAATCATCGATGGCCACGCGTAGAGACGTCGTCGCGCTCGGCGCGGCCGCGGCAATTCTGGTTCTGGCGAAAGCCACCTATGAAGCCTATGGCGCGGAGCCGACGGTCGAGATCGTCGCCCTGACGCATTATCCGGTGCGCGACGCGCTCAAGCCGGTGCGCGACTTCCTCGGCACGCTGGGCGGCCAGGTGAAAGTGGTCGAGCTCGACGCCGGCAGCGCGGCCGGCGAAAAGCGCATCAAAGACGTCGGCCTCAAGGGCCACGTGCCGATCGTGCTGCTGATCGACGGCAGCGACAAGTTCAAACGGCCGGACGGCACCGCGGTCGAGTTCAAGGATTTTCCGGCAGGCGCCGGCAATCCGCTCGGCCTCAACGGCACCTGGTCGGTCGCCGATTTCGAGGCGGCGGTGAAGGCGGCGCTGGGGAAATAAGATGGCCATGGTGCATTGGCGCTATGTCGGAAGCGAGCTGGTCTATCGCTGGAAACGCACCGCGCTGCTGATCGCCGGCATCGCGCTGGCGGTCACGCTGGTGACCACTCTCGATATTTTGAGCCGCGCCTTCGCCGATCTCGCCACCATGCCGTTCCGCAATCTGGGCGCCGACCTGATCGTGCAGCGCAGCGCCATGCAGTCGGCGGTGCCCAAGGAGATGGGCATCATTCTTCCTTATTCAGCCGAGCCGATCACCACTGATGAACTGAAGCGGCTCGCCGCCGAGCCGGGCGTCGCGCAAGCCGCCGGGTTCGTGCTGCTGTGGAATCTCGGCAAGGGCCGCTTCATATCCATTACCGGCGTGCCGCTCGCCGCCGATGCGCCGGCGCTCGGGCCGGGCAAGATTCGCAACTGGCTGATCGATGGCCGGCTGCCGAACCCCGGCACGCGCGAGGTGCTGGTCGAGCGGCACTACGGCGCGTTCTTCCAATTGAAGCCGGGATCGAGCGTCGATATCGGCGGCCAGCAATACGCGGTCGCCGGCGTGGTCGATATTCTGGAGGGCAGCCAGATCGTCGCCAGCAATTTCTACATGGACATCGACGAGGCGCGGCGGCTGGCCAATTTGCCGGCCAATCTGGTCAATCAGGTCTTCCTTAAGCTCGCCGACATGGCGCAGACCGAAAGCGTCAAAAGCCGCATCGCGGCGTGGCTGCCGCACGCCTCGGTGACGTCGCCCGGCACCATGCTGCAACTGTTCGGCGGCGTGTCGCAGACCATCGGCCGCTTCCGTCTGGTGGCGGTGCTGGCCGGCGCGCTGGCCGCGCTCGCGCTCGCCGCCACCTTCGTGTTCGGCAATCTGGTCGAGCGCAGCCGCGAGCTCGCCATCCTGCGCGTGCTCGGCTGGGAACAGGGCCAAGTGCGGCGCGAGATTGCGGCGGAGATGGCGCTGCAAGGGCTGATCGCCGGGGTGATCGCGCTCGGGCTGTTGGCGCTGGGCGGCAATCTGCTCGCCCATATCAGCATCAATCTGCCGGCGAGCCTGCCGGGCGAAAATCCGGCGAGCTTCGCCGGCGGCGACTTTCATCTCGGCGCCAGCACAATCGCGCTGCCTGTCACGCTGACCGGCTGGGACTGGCTGTCCGGTCCCATCGTCGCCACCGTCGCGCTCGGCCTTTGCGGCTGGTGGATGGCGGCCGACCGCAAGGCCAAGAGCCTGTGGGCGGCGATTAGGGCGTGAGCTCATGATGCGGGTGCTCGCCCGGGCAGCGCTCCACCTCGACGGTGACATGCGACAGCGATGGCAGGCCGGCAAGCCGGCGCTTGTACTGGCGCGGTGAGCGCGGATCGTCCGACACCACCGCGATGACCACGGCAAGATGGCCGGGGCCGACGCGCCAGAGATGCAGATCGGAGACGCGGTCGCCCTTCTGCTCGATGCGCCCTGCGATCTTGCGCGCGAGGCCGGGGTCGGGACAGGCGTCGAGCAGGATGGCGCCGGCCGAGCGAACGAGCGTCCATGACCAGCTGAGAATGACCGCGGTCGCGATGAGGCCCATCAGCGGGTCCATAAAGAGCCAGCCGAACTGGCGGCCGAGCACGAGACCGACGATGACCAGCATCGATACGGCGGCGTCCGCCATGACGTGCACGAAGGCGGCGCGCAGATTGTGGTCGAGGTGGATGTGTGCCGCGCCCGCGTGATCGTGGTCGTCGTCATGCGCATGATCGTGATGATGATCGTGCTCGTCGCGCAGCAAATAGGCGCTGAGCAGATTGACGCCCAAGCCCACCACCGCGATCGGAATGGCTTCGTTGAACGCGATCGGCACCGGCGCGATCAGGCGCTCGACGCTCTCGTAGCCGATCAGCAGCGCGATCATGGCGAGCGCGATCGCGCTGGTGAAGGCGGCGAGGTCGCCGAACTTGCCGGTGCCGAAGGCGAGGCGTGCGTCGTTCGCGTAGCGTCGTGAAAATGTGTAGGCGAGCGCGGCGACGAGCAGCGCGCCGGCATGCGTCGACATGTGCAAGCCATCGGCGATGAGCGCGACCGAGCCGAACAAAAAACCGCCGGCGATCTCGGCCACCATCATGGCCGTGCAAATGGCGATGACGGCCCAGGTCTTGCGCTCATTGCGCTCGTGTGCGTCGCCGAGAAAGACGTGTGAATGGCGGAAATCGTCGATCGAATGGGAGTGCATAAGCTGCTCCTTGATTCCTCGCATTCTATAAAAGTTTTAGTTGGGCCGCTTGTCGCACATTAGCCCTTCCGCCAACTCGGCCACACCCCGGTACGCAAGCGGCGCATAATCGCGACGCAGTGCGGGAGGAGCCGATGCGTGATTGGCTGCTAATGCTCGCGCCCATAGCGCTCATCGTTTATTTCCTGGCCTATCCGGACCAGTTCAGCGCGTTCGTCTCCTGGGCCTCGCACCTTATCGGCTGACCAGGTCCTTGCTCACGACGTCCTTGCCGATCGGCCAGAGCGCAAGGCCGGCGAGCTTCAAATGCGCCCAGGCGAAGGGCAGGCCAACGATGGTGAGCGCCAGCAACATCGCCGTGAGCAGGTGGCCGAGCGCGAGCCACCAGCCGGCCAACACCAGCCAGATCAGATTGCCGAGAAAGCCGAGCGGTCCGCTGCCGATGCCGGTCTTGCGGTCGACGACGGTCTGGCCGAACGGCAGGAAGGTATAAAGCGCGATGGTGAGGGCGGCGCGCGCCCAGGGAATGCCGACGACGGTGACCATCATGATCAGCGCGGCGATCAGCCAGGCGGCGGCCATATAGAAGCCGCCGAGCACGATCCACAATACGTTCAAGAGCAGGCTGGTGGCGGGCATCGGCTTCAAGTGGCGTGAGCAGGCGCCGATTTCAAGCCGAGGCGACTTCGCTACGCCGCGCGGACGTGCCGCATGAAGTTGTCGACCTGCTGCTGAAGCATCGCCGCCCGATCGAGCAGCCTCCGGGCGCCCGCCAGCGCCTGGCCGGAGGCTTCGTCGTTCTGACGGGTTTTCGAGTCGAGGTCGACGATGCTGTTGGCCACGTTGCGTGAGGTGTCGGCCGCCTGCTGCACGTTGCGGGAAATTTCCTGCGTCGCGCGCGCCTGTTGATCGACGGCCATGGCCATTTCAGCCGTGCCCTCGCCGAGACCGCCGATGGCGCCGACGACCTGCTCGATGATCTTGACCACGGTGCCGCAGGATGCGTGCACCGCGGCGATCTTCTGGTTGATGTCCTCGGTCGCCTTGGCGGTCTGCTGCGCCAGCGACTTCACTTCCGCGGCGACCACCGCGAAGCCCTTGCCGGCAATGCCTGCGCGCGCAGCCTCGATCGTCGCGTTGAGCGCCAGCAAATTGGTCTGTTGGGCAATCGCCTGAATCAGTCCGGTAATAGGCTCGATCTCGCCAACCGCGACCAGGAGCTGTTGAACATTCAGCCGCGCGCTCTGCGATTGATCGACGGTCTTGTTGGTGACCTCCCTGGCGTGCTGGGTCTGCGCCGCCAGTCCCTCGATCGAACGCGCCAGTTCATCGGCCGCGCCGGCCACAGAATTGACGTTGGCTTGCGTGTCGACGACCGTGCCGGCAATCGATTGCGACTTGTCGCGGGTTTCGGTCGCGATCTGCGACATCACCTCGGCGTTTTGATGCATGCCGGCGACGGCATCGGACAGCTCCTGGGCGATCTGCCGTACCGATTTCTCGAACTGATCGGCCAGCGCGCGCATTTCGGCGCGGCGTTCGGCTGCGCGCTGCTGCTCGGCATGATGCGTGCTCTGTTCCATCGCGTGCATGTCGATCATGGTGCGGCGGAAGACATCGATGGCTTCCATCATTTGCCCGATTTCGTCGCCGCGATCGCGCAGACGGACCTCGACGTCGGTCTTGCCCGCCGACAATTGCCGCATGACTTCGGTCACCGATTTGATCGGGCCGACGATCACGGCGCCGATCATGAAGAACACGAAAGCGCTGACCAAAAAGCCGAGCGCGGTGCCGATAATAATGATGCGCTCGTTTCTTTCTGCGGCAGCATAGAGACCGGTCTGCACGCTATTCGCCGCCGCCTTGATGTCTTTCGCCATCGACTGGAAATCGGCATCGACCGCTTTGAAGCTGTCGTCGGTCTGCCCCAGCATCATGGTCGCCATCGCGGCATCGGTCTTGCCGACGTCGATGGTGTCCTTGGCCTGGCCTTTGCAGAGCTTCCACTCGGCCAGCAGCATCTGCACTCGCGCGCGCTCTTCGGCCGTCAGGTCGTCGCGCGTGTTGAGATTTTCGATGCGCGCCGTCAGCGAGTTGAGGTCGGAAACGATGTCGGCGTAGAGCTGATTGATCAGCTTGCCGCTGACGCCGTTGCTCGCCCACGACACATAGCGAAAGATTTTCATGTGCGTGGCGACGATCGCATCGCTCAGATGCGAAACCTCCTGCAGCTTCGGCTCAAGCTCATGCGACAGCATGCGCAAGCCGTCCGCCGATCGGCTGGACGTCAGGTAGGCGTTGGCGCCGAGCGCAAGCAGGCAGATCAGCAGCACCGCCGACGCCGCCGTCGCCTTTATGCGAATGGAAAGATTTTGGAGGATGCCGACGACAGACCGCAAACGATCCATGGCTTTAGCCTCTGGTTGCGCGCGGTTCGACGGCATCCCCCTTAAGACAACGAACTACTGGCGATAGACGCCGACGCCGACGAAATAGTCGCCCATTTTTTCAACGTAACTCGACTTATCTTCGATCTTGTTGGTCAGCGGATTCGGCCATTTATAGTCGACCCAACCGCTGCCCGGACCGTTGGCAAGCTTCACCATCTCCTGAATCAGGTATTTGCCGTCCTGATCCTTGAGGTTCATGAGGTTCTTGCCGATCAGCGCCGGGCGCGCGCCGTGCGCGACGCAATTGCCGTTCATGTCATAGACGAACGGATAAAGGTCGCGGTCGTGATAGGTCGCGGTCGCTTTGTCCGACACATCCTTGAACGTGGCGTCGGGACCGCTCTTCTTGAATTCGTCTTGAACGCGTTTCACCATCGCGATCGCCTCATCCTTCGTGCCGAATTCCGAAGTGGCGGCCGCGGGCAGTGCAATGCTCACCAGTGCAATAAAACCGAGCAATGCGAAGAGACGCATGGGTTCCTCCATCCGGTAGCCAGATATGCGATAATGTGAGATCACAATTAATGTTTCATTAACGGAAGCGGCAGCACGGGGTGCGCCGCGAGAAACTTGTCAGCAGGTCGCGCCATGAGTGCGCATTCATCGTGGATCCTGGCGGCGCGGCCGCGCACGCTCAGCCTGTCGATGGCGCCGGTGGCGGTCGGGGCGACGCTCGCCTGGGCGGCGGAGCATCAGATCGCCTGGCCGGCGGTGCTGGCGGCGCTTATCGGCAGCATGCTCATCCAGATCGGCACCAATCTGCACAACGACGCCTCCGATGCCGAGCGCGGCGGCGACGGCGCAGACCGCGTCGGGCCGCTGCGCGCGACCGCGGCGGGTTTGCTGAGCGGCGGCGCCGTCAAGCGCGCGGCGTTGTTGTGCTTTGCGCTGGCCGCGCTGGCCGGCGTTTATCTGGCGGCGGTCGGCGGCTGGCCGATTTTGCTGCTGGGGCTCGCCTCGATCGCCTCGGGCTGGGCCTATACCGGCGGGCCGCGGCCGATCGCCTATACGCCGCTTGGCGAAATCTTCGTGATCGCCTTCTTCGGCATCGGCGCGGTGGGCGGCACCTACTGGCTCTGCACGCTCGATTTTTCCGCCGCGGCGCTGTTGGGCGGCCTCGCTTGCGGCTTGTTCGCGGCGGCTGTGCTGCTGGTCAACAACCACCGCGATCTCGAGGCCGATGCGCGCGCGGGACGCTGGACGTTGCCGATGGCGATCGGGGCGCGCTTAACGCACTGGGTCTACGGCGGCTTCATGCTGCTGCCCTTCGCGCTGCTGCCGTTGCTGGCGCGCGAGCTGCCACGCGGCGAGGTGTGGCCGGCGCTGATCGCGCTCGCGCTTACGCTGCCGCTGGTCGCGCGCTTTGCGCGCGAGCCGCGCGGGCCGGGCTTCAACGCCATCCTGGTGCGCACCGCGCAGGCGCAGCTTCTGTTCGCGCTGTTGCTGTGCGGCGGACTTATTCTCTTGCCGTGAGACTGTTACCATGCCGGGGCCGCAAGGCGGTACGGCACTTGCCCCGCTAGCGGCGTCGCGCGGCGCGTTGGTATTCTCAAGCAATGGCCAATTCCTCCGCCGAGACGCCCGCGCCCGGTTCCGCCGCGCGTACGCCCATCCAACCGACGCTGCTCGAATTGCTGAGCGCCTTCACGCAAGTGTCGCTCGTCGCCTTCGGCGGGGCGCTGCCCTGGTCGCGGCGCATGATCGTCGAGCGCAAGCGCTGGATGACCAATGACGAGTTCAACGAGACCTTCGCGCTGTCGCAATTTCTGCCCGGCCCCAACACCATCAATTTTTCCGTGGTGTTCGGCTCGCGCTTCGGCGGCGCGTTGGGCGCGGGAGCGGCGCTGCTCGGGTTAATCGGGCCGCCGCTGGTGGTCGTCATGGTCCTCGCGGTGCTCTACGAGCGCTATGGCGATATCGATACGCTCGGCCACATCCTCGCCGGCATCGCCTCCTCGGCCGCCGGCCTGCTGATCGCGTCGGTCGGCAAGATGGCCGCGCCGATGTACCTGAAAAAGTGGAACTCGGCGCCGCCGATCGCGATCCTTGCCTTCACCGGCGTCGCCATCATGCATTGGCCGCTGCCTTACGTGTTCCTCGGGCTCGCGCCGGTGGCGATCGTGCTCGCCTGGTTCAAGCGGTGAGGCCATGAACCAGAACCCGCTGTGGACGCTGTTCACGTTGTTCGCGACGCTGTCGCTGCTGGCGGTCGGCGGCGCCAACGCGGCGATACCGGAAATGCACCGCGTGGCCGTCAACGTCATGCATTGGATGAGCGACAAGCAGTTCGCCGACATGTTCGCGATCTCGCAATTGTCGCCGGGGCCGAACGTCATCATCGTCGCATTGATCGGCTACCACGTGGCGGGGTTTGCCGGCGCATCGGTCGCGATCACGGCGATGGTGGTGCCGACCTGCACGCTCGCTTATTTCGTGGCGCGCACCTGGGACCGCTTCAAGGACGCGCACTGGCGCATGGCGGTGCAGGCGGGGCTGGTGCCGGTGTCGCTCGGGCTAATCGGGGCCAGCGCGTCCGTGCTGGCGCGCGCCGCTGATCACAATATTTATGGCGCGTTAATTACCGCGGCGACCGCGGCGACCGCCTACTCTACCCGGCTCAATCCGCTGTGGGTTTTCGCGGTTGCCGGCGCGCTCGGCTTCGCGCGGCTGGTCTAATCGACCGTTCAGTTGATCTACCTCAAGGCGGATCGTCGCTCCGGGTCGCCCAATAGCCGGGGGAAAACGATAGGAGTTGACGATGAGCCTCGACCTCAATCGCAGAGATTTGCTGGTCACCGGAGGCGCCGCCGCGACATTGGCGACAATGCCGGGCGCCGTGCTTGCCCAGAACAATCCGGCCGCCTCGACGGCGGCCGCGCCCGCCGACACAAGCGGCGTCCCCAACAACGAGAAGAAGCTCAACATCGTCACGCTGCGCGACCTCGAAGCCGAGGCGCAGAAGGTGATGGCGCCCTTCGGCTTTGCCTATGCTTCGGGCGGCGCCGGCGACGAATGGACGATGCGCGAGAACCTGGCCGCGTTCAACCGCTGGGTCATTAATGCTGACTTTATGAACGGCACCGGAAGTGCCGATACGACCACCACTCTGCTTGGCACGAAGCTGTCCTACCCCGTCATCACCGCGCCAATGGGCAATCAGGGCTCGGTGCACGCCCAGGGCGATTTTCCCAACGTCAAGGGCACCAATGCGGCGGGCGCGCTCTATTGCGTCAGCTCGGTGGCGCAACAGAGCTGCGAAGACATCGCCGCGGCGGCCGAGGGCCCGAAGTGGTTCCAGCTCTACATTCCGCGGGATCAGGGCTTTGCCCGCGAGATGCTGCAGCGCGCCAAAGCCGCTGGATACAAGGCCATCATCGTCACCGCCGACGTCGACGTGACCAGCAACCGCGAGCGTTCCATGCGGCTGCAAGGCGCCGCGCTGCCTAATCTGAAAATGGGCAACATGCCGAAGACGCCCGGCGGCAAGGGCAACGCGATGGACATGAGAGGCGACATGTCGTGGGCTGATATCGAATTTTGCCGCAAGGAGTCGGGGCTTCCAGTAATCATCAAAAGCATCCTGTCGCCAGCGAATGCGCAGCAGGCGTTGCGTTATGGCTGCTCGGCGATCTGGCTGTCCAATCACGGCGGGCGGCAACTCGACAATTCGCCGTCGGCGATGACCACGCTGCCGCATGTCGCCGCATCGGTGAAAGGCCGCGTGCCGATCATCATCGACGGCGGCATCTTCCGCGGCCAGGACGTGTTCCGCGCGCTGGCACTGGGCGCTAGCGCGGTCGCCATCGGCCGGCCGACGCTCTACGGTTCGGCGCTCGGCGGCGCGCAGGGCGTGCAAGCCGTGCACAGTCACCTGAAAACTGAGCTCGGCATGGTGATGCGGCTTGCCGGCACCCCCACCATCAAGAGCATCACGCGCGACTTTGTCGAGCGCGCCGACACCGCGCTGGGCTAGAAGCAAACGCGCCGGAAGCGGTCTTTGCTCCCGGCGCGATTTGCCATCGATAGGTTTCCGAGCGATGCGCAGTGTCTTCATTCGGGCGGGGCTTGCCAGCGCGCTGGCCGGCCTCGCACAATTTGCCGTTCTCGCCGCGCTGGCGCAGACGCCCGCGCCGGGCGCCGGTCATGGCTTTCTCATCGACAAGCACGCCGCCAAGGGCGTGTCGTGCGCGCAATGCCACACGCAAAGCACGGCGACGCCTCCGACGACGGAGACCTGCCTGAGTTGTCATGGCGGCACGTACGAGAAGCTTGCGGCGATGACGCAAAAAGACGAGCCCAATCCACACGCCTCACACCGCGGCGACGTCGATTGCGCGGAATGTCATCACGTGCACAAGGCGTCCGTGACGCTGTGCAATCAATGCCACAGCTACGACATGACGACGCCCTAGTCAGGCGGCGCGCTCGGCCACCTGATCGCGCCGCTGCGTATCGAGTTGCGGCGTCATGGCTGGCGTAATGGCCGGCACCAGCGTCTGGTCGGCGCAGTCGCAGGTGGCGGCCTTGCGGCGCTTGAGTTCCACTTTGCGGCCGTCCGGATACTCGATGAAACGCCGCACCCAAGGCCCGCGCGCCTCGAGCACATATTTGGTGTTGGCGGGAAAACGGGCAGGCAAACGGGGCAGGCGATGCATGGAGAGGCCCTCCACAAGTTGTCGTCCCCAATTGCGAACGTTCGACGGTAAAATCGGTTCGTGGCGCCGGTAAGGTTATGCCCGCTTTCCACCGCCCGGCCGTGAGGTCCGGAACAATACGTAGCGGGCCTTTCCTGAATTGCCGGACGGCGGGTTTGCGCGCATCTAGCGGGCATGGGCGAGGTGAAACCATTTACCGTGCGGTCGTGTCCGGTGTGCCGGGTCGCGATGATGCGTTTCGATTCCGGCTGGAGCTGTCCGCAATGCGGCAGCGCCATCGTGGACGTGCCGCCGAAGGCCGAAACGCCTGCGCGCGCACTCGGCGACAAAGTGCCGAGGAGCGATGTGCGACTTGCGCCCGCTACGGCGTGACCTTCCAGATCACCCACATGCCGAGCATGATACTGGCGGCGAGACCCAGCATAAGGGCGTGCTGCATTTTCCGTCTCCGCTTCGTTACATTGCAGGCGCGTGAATTAGATCACCGCGGCGATGCAAGTTGCGCCGGGGCGCGGACAGTCCACAGGGTTCCTGGCGGGAATGGTTAGCGGCCGCTGACCGCAATAACAAAAAACGCGGCCCAACCGGACCGCGCGAGTGCTTCGGAGCGGCGTTAGAGCTAATCAACCGAAGAGCAAGACCCAGCCAGTGCCGACAATGATCGCGCCGACCAGCGAGAATGGGATGCCCCATTCGACGAGAGTCTCGGCTTTCTTCAGCATTGCGAAAATCCCCTCGCTCCGCGGACTGCGGAACGAGGGGTTTGTAGGATTGTGCGCCGCGCGAGAGGCGTAAAGTCTATGGCGGCCAGCGTAAATTGCGCATAACCGCGGTCAGCTTGCCGCCAGCAGCGATGCGGTGCTGGCGAGCAAAAGCACGACCTGCACGCAAAATATGGTGATGTTAACGTCCCATTTGCGCGCGACGATCGGCAGCGGCGCGGCGAACGGCTTGTAACCGTTGCTGTCGTAAGCCGTGCCGCCATAGAGCGGCATGGCGAACACCGCGGCGAAGAAGGCGGCATAGACGATGGCCGCCATCACGGCGACCAGATAGAGCCGCTCGATCGCGTAGGGGCCCGGCCACCACAGCAGCGCCAGCGCCAGCAGGCCGAAGCCGACATAGCTCGAAATCTGCCAGACCACGTGGAAGCGGGCATGCGGCGTCCACTTCGGATTGGTGGCGTGCGTCTTGTTGAAGTCGGCGAGCACCGTGGCGAAGCCGTAGCCGAGCGTCACCAGCGTCAGCAGCACGCGGGCGAGCAAATGCAGATCGAAAGCGATGGGCATGGTCGTTCCTCCTTGAATCCGTTTGGCGCAGCATAGCGCGTTCGGCCGCACCGGTAGAGCGCTACGGCAGCGGCCGGCAAAATTGATGATCTTTTGAGGAAGCGCACAGCCCACTTGTTAAGGTCGCGCCGTTAGGAAAGCCGCTCGGGGCGGAGGTCACGCTACCATGAAGCACGCCAAGCTCATATTCCCGGCCGTCATGTTGTTCGCGATTGCGCCTGCGGGCGCACAAGTCACCGTCGATGTCGCAAAAATAACCTGCAACCAATATCTGGGTTTCAAAGTCGCGGATCCCAGGGACATCGCGATCTGGCTGAGCGGCTATTATCACGGAAAGAGCGGCAGCACCGTCCTCGAACCCCAGACGCTCAAGGACAATGCAGAAAAGCTGAAGACGGCTTGTTTCCAGCCGGCCAATGGGGATGTGCCGGTGATTTAAGTCATCGAGAAAAGTCTGCTCGATAAAAAGTAATTCAGGCGCGTCGGCCATTTTGCGGCGCGGGATTTCACAGCGTCCGCTCCGGGACCAATTACCCTCATCGGCCTGTCGATAAGCCGCTGCCGGACGGTTGCCGAGGGGAGTAAACTTGCCCATCTTGAGTCGCGGCAAACGGGCCCGGGACACGATGCGGCAATACCTCGATCTGATGGAACATATCCTCGCCGACGGCGTGGAAAAGCGCGACCGCACCGGCACCGGCACCATGTCGGTGTTCGGTCATCAGATGCGCTTCGATCTGGCCTCCGGCTTTCCGCTGCTCACCACCAAGAAGCTGCACCTGAAGTCGATCGTCTACGAGTTGCTCTGGTTCCTGGCCGGCGACACCAACATCAAATATCTCAACGAACACGGCGTGCACATCTGGGACGAATGGGCGGACGAGCGCGGCGAGCTGGGGCCCGTTTACGGTCAGCAATGGCGCTCGTGGCCGGCGCAAGACGGGCGCACCATCGACCAGATCAGCCATGTCATCGAGATGATCAAACGCAATCCGGATTCGCGGCGGTTGATCGTGACGGCCTGGAATCCGGCCGACGTCGACAAGATGGCGCTGCCGCCCTGCCATTGCCTGTTTCAGTTCTATGTCGCCGGCGGCAAATTGTCGTGCCAGCTCTATCAGCGTTCGGCCGATGTGTTCCTCGGCGTGCCGTTCAACATCGCATCCTACGCGCTACTGACGCTGATGGTGGCGCAGGTGACCGGGCTGAAAGCCGGCGAGTTCATCCACACCTTCGGCGACGCGCATCTTTATCTCAATCACCTCGAGCAGGCGCATTTGCAGTTGTCGCGCGCGCCGAAGGCGCTGCCCACGATGTGGATCAATCCGGCGGTGAAGGATATTTTCGCGTTCCGCTACGAGGATTTCAAAATCGAGAGCTACGATCCGCATCCGCACATCAAGGCGGAGGTGGCGGTGTGAGCCTCGCCATCCGCGCGGCGCGGCCGGCGGACGGCGCGCTCATTTTCTCCCTGGTGCGCGAACTCGCCGACTACGAGAAATTGTCCGCCGAGGTCGACGCGACCGAGGAGAAAATCACAGCCGCGCTGTTCTCACCGGAGCCGCGGCTATTTTGCGAAATCGCGATGTGGAACGGAGAGGCCGCGGGCTTCTCCACATGGTTTCTGAATTATTCAACTTTTCGAGGAACTCACGGAATATTTATTGAAGATTTGTTCGTTCGGGCCCCGTATCGTGGCCGCGGTATCGGCAAGGGGCTGATGGCAAGTTTGGCACGGCGTTGCATCGATGAAGGTTACGGGCGCTGCGAGTGGGCGGTGCTGGCCTGGAATGCGCCGTCGATTGCCTTCTATAAATCAATGGGTGCGCAACTGCGTGAGGACTGGCGCATCTGCCGGCTGAGCGGGGAGGCGCTGGCGAGTTTCGCGCGCCAGGCCGCCGCACCATGAGATCCGGAAAAACCATCGTGCTGGTCGCCGCCATCGGCGAAAACGGCGTGATCGGCCGCGATGGCGCATTGCCTTGGCGGCTGAAATCCGACTTGCAGCACTTCAAAAAGCTTACCGTCGGCAAGCCGGTGATCATGGGCCGCAAGACGTTCGAGTTGATCGGCAAAGCGCTCAAGGACCGCACCAATATCGTGCTCACCCGCGATTTCGGGTTGATTGCGCCGGACGCGGTGCTGGCGACCAGCATGGACGCTGCCTTCGGTTACGCCATCGGCGACGCCGACAAGCGCGGCGTCGACGAGATCATGGTGATCGGCGGCAACGACGTGTTCGAGGCCGCCATGGAGGTCGCCGACCGGCTGGAGATCACGCGCGTGCACGGCTCGCCGCAAGGCGATTCATATTTTCCGGCGATCGATCCAGCCAAGTGGCGCGAAGTATCGTCCGAACGGCGCACGCGCGGGCCGGAAGATGAGTTCGATTTCACCGTCGCCACCTACGTGAGGCAGGGCTGAAAGCGCGCAAATTGCGGCAGCGACGCGCGTTGTAAGCCCGCCTTGCGTCCCCTATAACCCATCCCGACATATGGCTTTGCCGGGCGAAAAGCGCCGGCGCCGGGAGATTAATTCACATGCCATGGACCAATCAGGGCGGCGGTGGCGGCGGCCCGTGGGGCTCGGGCGGCGGCAGAGGCCCCTGGGGCTCCGGACCGCAATCGCCCGGCGGCCCCAAGCCGCCCGATCTCGAGGAAATCCTGCGCCGCGGCCAGGACAAACTGCGCCGCGTGCTGCCCGGCGGCAACATGGGCGGCAAGGGCATCGCGCTCATCGGCCTGGCGGCGATCGCGCTGTGGGGCTTCTCGGGCTTTTTCAAAGTCGAGCCGGACGAGCTCGGCGTGGTGCTGCGCTTCGGCCAGGAAGTGCGCGAGGTGCAGCCCGGCCTGAATTATCACCTGCCTTATCCGATTGAGACCGCGCTGACGCCGAAAGCGCTGCGCATCAACAAGATCGACATCGGCGTACGCGAAGTCGATCCCAGCCGCCGCGGCGGGGCCGGTGTCCGCGACGTGCCGGAAGAAAGCCTGATGCTCACCGGCGACGAGAACATCGTCGACGTCGATTTTTCGGTGCTATGGAAGGTGAAGCCGACCGGCGTCGGGCAATATCTGTTCAACATCCAAAATCCCGAAGGCACTGTGAAGGCGGTGGCCGAAAGCGCCATGCGCGACGTGATCGGACGCTCGGAGATCCAGCCGATCCTGACCGGCGCGCGCCAGACCATCGAGACCGCAGTACAGGACTTGATGCAGAAGACGCTCGATCATTACGGCGCCGGCATCGACGTGACGCAGGTGCAACTGCAGAAGGTCGATCCGCCGACGCAGGTGATCGACGCCTTCCGCGACGTGCAGGCAGCGCGCGCCGACCTCGAGCGCGCGGTTAACGAAGCACAGACTTATGCCAACAAGGTTATCCCGCAGGCGAAGGGCGATGTCGCCAAGATCACCCAGGCGGCCGAGGCCTACCGGCAGCAGACCGTCGCCGACGCGACCGGCCAGACCGCGCGCTTTCTGCAGATTTATGACCAGTACAAGAAGGCGCCGGACGTCACGCGCGAGCGCATGTATCTCGAGACCATGGAACGCGTGCTGGGCGGCGCCGACAAGGTGATCATCGACACCAATCAGGGCGGCCCGAGCGTGTTGCCCTATCTGCCTCTGCAGGAGCTGGGGCGTACCGCACCGAAGGCCAGCACGCCCAGTTCGGGAGGCCAGCCATGAAGCTCAACGTCGCCGGCGGCGTCATCGCCGTCCTTTTGATCGCCGCGCTGATCGTCGCCTATTCGTCGCTGTTCACGCTCTATCCGACGCATCAGGCGCTGGTGCTGCGCCTCGGCAAGCCGCAGGCGGTCATCACCGATGCCGGCCTGCATTTCAAAGCGCCGTTCATCGACAGCGTCGTTTATATCGACAAGCGCATCCTCGATCTGGAATCGCCGCCGCAGGAAGTCATCGCCTCCGACCAGAAGCGGCTGGTGGTCGATGCCTTCGCGCGCTACCGCATCCACGATGCGCTGCGCTTCTATCAGACGCTCGGCTCGCAGGACGCCGCCAACTCGCAGCTCAAGATCCTGCTCAATTCGGCGCTGCGGCGCGTGTTGGGTGAAGCGACCTTCATCCAGGTCGTGCGCGACCAGCGCGCCGAGCTGATGGCGCGCATCCGTGATCTGATCGATCACGAGGCGGCGAGCTACGGCATCCAGGTGGTCGACGCGCGTATCCGGCGCGCCGATCTGCCGGAACAGAACAGTCAGGCGGTCTACCGGCGCATGCAGACCGAGCGCCAGCGCGAGGCGGCCGAATTCCGCGCCGAAGGCGCCCAGCGCGCGCAGGAAATCCGCTCGCGCGCCGACCGCCAGGTGACCGTGCTGGTGGCGGAGGCCAATTCGAAGGGCGAGCAGATCCGCGGCGAGGGCGACGCCACCCGCAACGAGATTTTCGCCAAGGCCTACAGCCAAGACCCGGACTTTTTCACCTTCTATCGCTCGATGCAGGCCTATGAAAACGGCCTCAAGCCGGGCGACACGCGGCTGCTGCTCAAGCCGGACAGCAACTTCTTCCGCTACTTCAACTCGCCGAGCGGCAAGGGACAGACCGAGCCGGCGCCGGCCGCGCCGGCGAATTCGGCCGCCCCGCGTCCGCCCGGCGCGCCGTCGGCGTCGCGCTAGCGGGCGATAGCGGCGAAATGACCGACTTCCTGGCCGCGCTCGGTTTGGTGTTCGTCATCGAAGGGCTGATCTTCGCCGCCTTTCCGGCGCAGGCGAAGCGGGCCATGCAAAGCGTGCTGGAAACGCCGGAAACGAGCCTGCGCGTTATCGGGCTCGGCTCGGCGCTGATCGGCGTCATCGTGGTCTGGCTGGTGCGCGGCTAGCAAATCGGCCTCTCATGCGGCCGGCTTGCCCTTAAATCGCCCCAAAGACGGGCGCACTGTTCGTTGAACCCCGTTTCTCCAGGAGAACCGACGCCCATGGGCGCATTCCTTTCCCGTATGACGACGCATGTCCGGCGCCCGGCCGCGGCGATTTTGCTTATCGGCGCAATCGCTTGGCCGATGGTTCCGGCGCCTTCCGCGGCGCGCGGGCCGGAAGGTATTTCCGACGTTGCCGAGCAGGTGATCGACGCCGTCGTCAATATTTCCACCAAGCAGACCGTGGACATGAGCAGCAACGAAATGCCGCAGCTGCCGCCTGGTTCGCCGTTCGAGGAATTCTTCGAGGAGTTCTTCAAGAACCGCAAAGGCAAGAACGGCGAGACGCCGACGCCGCGCCGCATCAATTCGCTCGGCTCCGGCTTCATCATCGACACCTCCGGGCTGGTGGTGACCAACAATCACGTCATCGCCGGCGCCGATGAGATCAATGTCATTCTCAATGACGGCACGACGCTGAAGGCCGAGATTGTCGGACGCGACACCAAGACCGACCTCGCGCTGCTCAAGGTCAAGCCGGATAAGCCGCTGAAGGCGGTCAAGTTCGGCGACTCGGACAAGTTGCGGCTGGGCGAATGGGTGATCGCGATCGGCAATCCGTTCAGCCTGGGCGGCACGGTGACCGCTGGCATCGTCTCGGCGCGCAACCGCGACATCCAGTCGGGGCCCTACGACAACTACATCCAGACCGACGCCGCCATCAATCGCGGCAATTCGGGCGGCCCGCTGTTCAACCTCAACGGAGAGGTGGTGGGCGTGAATACGGCGATCATCTCGCCGTCCGGCGGCTCGATCGGCATCGGCTTTGCGGTGCCGTCGAAGACGGTGGTGCCGGTGATCGATCAGCTGCGCGAATACAAGGAAGTGCGGCGCGGCTGGCTCGGCGTGCGCATCCAGCAGGTGAGCGACGATATCGCCGACAGCCTCAGCATCAAGCCGGCGCGCGGCGCGCTGGTCGCCGGCATCGACGACAAGGGCCCGGCCAAGGGCGCGATCGAGCCGGGTGACGTCATCGTCAGGTTCGACGGCAAGGAGATCAAGGAGATGCGCGATCTGCCGCGCATCGTCGCCGATACGCCGGTCGGCAAGGACGTCGCGGTGACGGTCATCCGCAAGGGCCAGGAGGTCACCAAGACCGTGAAGCTCGCGCGGCTCGAGGATACCGAGAAACAGGCGGCGCTGACGCCGAAGAGCGATAGTCCGGACGACAAGCCGGTGGTGAAGAGGGCGCTCGGCCTCGATCTCGCCAACCTGAGCGAGGACCTGCGCAAGAAGCACAATATCAAAGACAAGGTGAAGGGCGTGCTGATCACCGCGGTCGATCCGGATTCGGCGGCGGCCGAGAAGCACCTCACCCCCGGCATGGTGATCGCCGAAGTGCAGCAGCAGCCGGTCACGACTGCGGCCGACCTGCAGCAACGCATCACCCAGCTCAAGAAGGCGGGCAAGAAGACGGTGATGTTGCTGGTGGTGACGCCCGACGGCGACCAGAACTTCGTCGTGGTGGGATTGCAGTAGGGCGAGCAGGACGCGAATTCAAAATGGCCGGGCGCGTCCCGGCCATTTTTATTTCTGCACGAACTCCTCGCGCCGGTACCCCTGCACGTAGAGCAGCGCGGTGAGATCGCCATGGTCGATGCGCGCAGGCGCGGCTTCCGCCACCTTGGGCTTGGCGTGGTAGGCGACGCCGAGGCCGGCCTCCAAAATCATGTCGAGATCGTTGGCACCATCGCCGATCGCCATGGTGTCGGTTTTGCCAAGGCCGAGCTGGCCGCGCAACTCGATGAGCGCGGCGCGCTTGCCGTCGCGGCCGAAGATCGGCTCGGCCACGCGGCCGGCGAGCTTGTGGCCGTCGACGACGGTAAGGCTGTTGGCGCGGTTCTCGTCGAAGCCGATCATGGCCGCGATGCGGTCGGTGAAATGCGTGAAGCCGCCGGAGACCATGCAGGTGCGGGCGCCGTTGGCGCGCATCGTGGCGATCAGCGTGTGCGCGCCGGGCGTCAGCTTGATACGGTCGCGCAGGACTTCCTCGATCACCGAGACGGACAGGCCTTCGAGCAGGGCGACCCGTTCGCGCAAGGCCGGCTCGAAGGCGATTTCGCCGCGCATGGCGCGCTCGGTAATGGCGGCGACATGGGCTTTCAACCCGACGTAATTCGCCAATTCGTCGATGCATTCCTGCTGGATCATGGTGGAATCCATGTCGGCGAGAAACAGCTTCTTGCGGCGGTTGCCGGCCCCTTGCACGACCACGTCGATGGCGGGGAGCATGGCGCGCAGGCGTTCGCCGAGCGCGCGTTGGTCAGCGCCGTGTTCCGGGCTAAAGGGAATGTCGGCGGCGGTTTGCGGCGCAAGCCAGAGCGGCGCGCCGGCGCCGGGCAAAGCGGTGCGTGCGCTGTCGACGGCCGCCGCCACGAGCGCGTTGCGACGAGCGATCAGGGTCGCGACATGAGTCATGCGGAGATGCGGTCAACTGTGCCCGGCCGGGCGGTCTGGAGCGAAAACAATAGTTTCGGAACGAGAGTCCTTAGATCGGCGAGACGATTTGTTCTTGCCTCGAGCACGACCACGGCAATCTCGACGTTTGTCAGGCTCTGTTGGAATGACAAATTGCGATCGACGGTGACGAATACATCAAATTGTTGCGACGCCAAGGTCAGCAATTCGCCATTCTTGATCGCGGTCCAGCCCATTTGCCGGGCGGTTTTGACTTCGTGTCCGACAAGGTCGCGCGACAGCCGCCAATCGACGCACTCGTCGAGAAAGATCTTCATGTAACAGAGGCAACGAGACGATCTTTTGCTTCTTCCAGGAACGCGATGACCTGCGGCCGCGATACCGACGGGAAGCCTTCGAGAAATTCGTCTATCGAATCGCCGGCTTCCAGATAGTCGAGCAATGTTTGCAAGGGTACGCGGGTGCCGCGAAAGACGGGCGTGCCGCCCATGACCTCGATATTGCGGGAAACCACGGATTGTTTCATTGCAATAAAGTACTCCCGAGCTTTGGCCGCCGCAACAAACGAAATCCATGCCTCAGCCCGCCATCATATTGATTGCAGGGCCGACCGCCAGCGGCAAGTCGGCGCTGGCGCTGCGGCTGGCGGAAAAGCTTGGGGGCACGATCGTTAACGCCGATTCGATGCAGGTCTACCGCGACCTGCGCATCATCACGGCGCGGCCGACGCTGGAGGAAGAAGCGCGCGTGCCGCACCGGCTCTACGGCCACGTTGACGCGGCGGTGAACTATTCGACCGGGCAATGGTTGCGCGACGTTGGCGCGGTGCTCGCCGAGCTCGCGCGTGAAGCCCGCATGGCCATCCTGGTCGGCGGCACCGGGCTTTATCTCAAGGCCCTAACCAGCGGCTTGGCGGCGGTGCCGCCGATCCCGGCGGGCGTGCGCGAACAAGTGCGCGCACGCGTGCAAAGCGAAGGTGCGCCGGCATTGCATGCCGAACTGATGCGGCTCGATCCAGCGACCGCGCAACGCATCACGATCAACGACCGCTCGCGCATCTCGCGCGCCCTGGAAGTGGTGCTGGCGACCGGCCGCTCGTTGTCGGATTGGCACCGTGAGGGCCTGCCGCCGTTGATCGACCCGGCGCGCGCGGCCAAGGTGTTCATCACGTGCGAGCGCAAGGAACTGGTACACCGCATCGAGACGCGCTTCGCCGCGATGCTTAATGCGGGTGCGTTGGAAGAGGTGAGGGCTTTGGCGGCGCGCAAGCTCGACCTCTTGCTGCCGGCGATGAAAGCGCATGGCGTACCCTGGTTGATCCGGCATTTGAACGGCGAGATCACGCTGGATGAGGCCGCCGAAGGCAGCATCATGGACACCCGCCGTTACGCCAAGCGCCAGCTCACTTGGTTCCGCAATCAGATGAAGGATTGGCGGTGGGTCGAGGCGGATGGGGCGGAAAAGGCGCTCGAAAGCCAGTTGGCGGGGTTTAAGCTCAAAAAAGACGCTTGACCGGCCTTCGGGACGTCCCTATAAACCGCGCAACGAAAGTTCGGGCAAACACAATGTTACGCAATATTATTACTCTCGTAGTCAAGGTTCGGACGCGGTCCATGCGGCGCTGAAGGGGCACCGCAGGAAGCGCGTCCGAATGGCCCTTGCGGGCCTTTTTTATTGGCGGGCGAAGCGCGAGTGAGACGAGGACAAGGATGATGACCATGACACGGGAAATGAGCGGGGCCGAAATGGTGATCGAGGCGCTCGCCGATCAGGGCGTGCAGCATCTATTCGGCTATCCGGGCGGCGCGGTGCTGCCGATCTACGACGCCATCTTCGCGCAGAAGAAAGTGCAGCACATTCTGGTGCGCCACGAACAGGGCGCCGTGCACGCCGCCGAAGGCTATGCGCGCTCGACCGGCAAGGTTGGCTGCGTGCTGGTCACGTCCGGACCGGGCGCGACCAATGCAGTGACCGGCCTCACCGATGCGCTCTGCGACTCGATCCCGATTGTCTGCATCACCGGACAAGTGCCGACGCACTTGATCGGCAACGACGCCTTCCAGGAATGCGACACGGTCGGCATCACGCGGCCGTGCACCAAATACAATTACCTGGTGAAGTGCGTCGAGGATCTGCCGCGCGTGCTGCACGAGGCGTTCCATATCGCGCAGAGCGGGCGGCCAGGTCCGGTCGTCGTCGATATCCCGAAGGACATCCAGTTCGCCAAGGGCAGCTATTCAAAGCCGAAGGATTTCCCGCACACCGGCTACAAGCCGAAGGTGAAAGGCGACGTCGACAAGATCAAGCAGGCGGTCGAGCTGATGGCGCACGCCAAGAAGCCGCTGTTCTACACCGGCGGCGGCGTGGTCAATTCCGGCAAGGCGGCGAGCGACCTGCTGCGCGAGCTGGTGAAGCTCACCGGCTTCCCGATCACCTCGACGCTGATGGGGCTCGGCGCCTACTCGGGCACCGATCCGCAATGGCTCGGCATGCTCGGCATGCATGGCACGCTGGAAGCCAACATGGCGATGCACGATTGCGACGTCATGGTCTGCATCGGCGCGCGCTTCGACGACCGCATCACCGGGCGCGTCGACGCCTTCTCGCCGGGCTCGAAAAAGATCCATGTCGACATCGATCCGTCCTCGATCAACAAGAACATCCATGTCGACGTTCCGATCATCGGCGACTGCGCGCATGTGCTGGAAGATATGGTGCGGCTGTGGCGCACCGAGGCGCGCAACGCCGACAAGAAGGCGTTGCAGATGTGGTGGACGCAGATCGACAAATGGCGCGCGCGCAAGTCGCTCGCCTACCGGCAGTCGAACGAAGTGATCAAGCCGCAATACGCCATCCAGCGACTCTACGAGCTGACCAAGGACAAGGACACCTACATCACCACCGAAGTCGGCCAGCACCAGATGTGGGCGGCGCAGTTCTACAATTTCCAGGAGCCGAACCGCTGGATGACGAGCGGCGGCCTCGGCACCATGGGTTACGGCCTGCCGGCCTCGGTCGGCGTGCAACTGGCCCATCCGAAATCGCTGGTCGTCGACATCGCCGGCGAGGCGAGCGTGCTGATGACGATGCAGGAATTGTCGACGGCGGTGCAGTACCGGCTGCCGATCAAGATCTTCATCCTCAACAATAACTACATGGGCATGGTGCGGCAGTGGCAGGAATTGCTGCACGGCGGCCGCTATGCCGAGAGCTATTCGGAGGCGCTGCCGGATTTCGTCAAGCTGGCCGAGGCCTATCACGCCGTCGGCATCCGCTGCGAAAAGCCGGGCGATCTCGACCACGCAATCAAGGAGATGATCAAGGTCGACAAACCGGTGCTTTTCGACTGCGTGGTCGATCCGAAGGAAAACTGCTTCCCGATGATCCCGTCCGGCCGCGCGCATAACGAGATGATCCTCGGCGATGCCGGCGTCACCGTGGAAAGTGCGATCACCGAAGAAGGCAAGGTGATGGTGTAGCCATGTCGGGCACAACATTGCGCCGAGCGCGTTTTCCCTCTCCCCTTGTGGGAGAGGGTGCGCGAGCGGAGGGAATCCGAGCGAGGGCGGGTGAGGGGGCTGTGCCTCTCATCGACTCGCGACCCCCTCACCCGGCTCGCGCTCGCTATCGCTCCGCGCTCGCCACCCTCTCCCACAAGGGGAGAGGGGAAGAAAGCACGCCTCGCTTTTGGAGCGAACAATGAAGATCGCCATCATCGGCGCCGGCAATGTCGGCGGCGCGCTCGGCGCCAACTGGGCGCAGAAAGGCCACGACGTCGTGTTTGGCGTGCGCGATCCCAAGGCCGAGAAGACGCAAGCCTTGCTGAAGACGATCGGCGGCAAGGCGAAGGCGGTAACGCCGGCGGACGCCGCCGCGGCAGGCGACTTTATCGTGCTGTCGACGCCATGGCCGTCGACCGAGGCCGCCATCCGCGCGATGGGCAATCTCAAAGGCAAGATCGTTCTCGACGCGACCAATCCGCTGACGCGCGGGCCGGACGGCATTGGGCTCGAGATCGGCCACGCCATTTCCGGCGGCGAGAAGGTGCAGGGTTGGGCTGCCGGCGTGTCCGTATTCAAGACGCTCAACACCACCGGTTTCGGCAACATGGCCAACCCGGTGTTCAAGGGCGTCAAATCGGTGGTGTTCGTCGCCGGCGACGATGCCGCCGCCAAGCCGAAAGTCATGGCGCTGGTCGGCGACCTCGGCTTCGAGGTGATCGACGCCGGGCCCCTGCGCAACGCGCGGCTGCTCGAAGCGCACGCCATGTTGTGGATCGATCTCGCGCTGGTGCGCGGGCAGGGCCGCGACTTCGCATTTTCCATCGTTCGACGATAAGGATGACCACCGTGAACGCTCCCACAACCTCCCATTATCCGGCCGCACCGACGGCGCAGAAGCCGGAGACGCACACACTTTCGGTGCTGGTCGACAACGAGCCAGGCGTGCTGGCGCGCGTCATCGGCCTGTTCTCCGGTCGCGGCTACAATATCGAGTCGCTCACCGTGTCGGAGACCGAGCACCAGGCGCACCTGTCGCTGATCACGCTGGTCACCACCGGCACGCCGATGGTGATCGAGCAGATCAAGAACCAGCTCGACCGCCAAGTGCCGGTGCACCGCGTCGTCGACATGACGTTGTCCGGCAGTTCGATCGAACGCGAGCTGGCGATGGTCAAGGTCAAGGGCAAAGGCGAGCAGCGCGTCGAGGCACTGAGGCTGGCGGACGCCTTCCGCGCCCGCGTGATCGACGCCACCACCGAGAGCTTCGTGTTTGAGATCACCGGCAAGAGCGACAAGATCGAGCAGTTCGTCGCGCTGATGCTGCCGCTCGGCCTGGTTGAGGTCGCGCGCACCGGCATCGCCGCCATCAAGCGCGGGCCGGAGGGGATGTAACCTAATCCGTCATCCTGAGGTGGCCGCGAAGCGGCCCTCGAAGGATGGACGGCCAAAGATATTGAGACCTGGGCCGTTACCCTTCGAGGCTCGCTTCGCTCGCACCTCAGGGTGACGGCGAAAGGGCGCACTTGATTTTCTGCCGCTAATGCCGTCTTTGCCGTCCAAAGAAGCTGGGAAGGGACCAAGTATCATGCGTGTTTACTATGATCGCGACGCCGACCTGAACCTGATCAAGGGCAAGAAGGTCGCCATTATTGGCTATGGCAGCCAGGGCCACGCCCACGCGCTCAATCTGCGCGATTCCGGCGTGAAGGAGGTCGCGGTCGCGCTGCGCAAGACCTCCGGCGGCGTGAAGAAGGCCGAGGCCGAGAAATTCAAGGTCATGGAGGTGGCGGAGGCCGCCAAATGGGCCGACGTCATGATGATGCTCACCCCCGACGAATTGCAGGGCGACATCTACCGCGACCATCTGCACGCCAACATGAAGAACGGCGCGGCGCTGATGTTCGCGCACGGCCTCAACGTGCATTTCAATCTGATTGAGCCGCGCGGCGACCTCGACGTGCTGATGATCGCGCCGAAGGGCCCCGGCCACACCGTGCGCTCGGAATATCAGCGCGGCGCCGGCGTGCCCTGCCTGGTGGCCATCCACAAGGACGCCTCCGGCAACGCGCACGATCTCGGACTCTCTTATGCCTCGGCAATCGGCGGCGGCCGCGCCGGCATTATCGAGACGACCTTCAAGGAAGAATGCGAGACCGATCTGTTTGGCGAGCAGACCGTGCTGTGCGGCGGCCTGGTCGAATTGATGAAGGCCGGTTACGAGACGCTGGTTGAAGCGGGCTACGCGCCGGAGATGGCCTATTTCGAGTGCGTGCATGAGGTGAAGCTGATCGTCGACCTCATCTACGAAGGCGGCATCGCCAACATGAACTACTCGGTGTCGAACACCGCGGAATACGGCGAATATGTCTCCGGCCCGCGCGTCATCACGCCGGAGGTGAAGGCGGAGATGAAGAAGGTGCTGGGCGACATCCAGTCCGGCCGCTTCACGCGCGACTGGATGCTGGAGAACAAGGTCAACCAGACCTCGTTCAAGGCGACGCGCGCCAAGCTCGCCGAGCATCCGATCGAGCAGGTCGGCGCCAAGCTGCGCGAGATGATGCCGTGGATCAAGCAGCGTGCGCTGGTCGACCGTTCCAAGAACTGATGCTGCGCATCCTTGCCATCAGCGCGGCCGCTCTCATCGGGGCGGCCGCGTTCGCTTTTGCCGAGGACGCGGAGAAGAGCTGCGACGGCAGCACCTACGAAATCGTCGAGTGCCAGAAGGGCAAGCTCGCCGTTTTGGACAAGCGGCTCTACGCCGCCTACGAGAAGGCGCTGAGCATGGCGCAAAGCAAGAAACAACAAGAGCAGCTGCGCGTCGCCCAGCGCGCCTGGCTCAAATTCCGCGATACCGATTGCGACTATTACGAGCTTGGCGAGGGCACCATCGCCCGCATCGAGGGTGGAGTTTGCATGCTGACCCTGACGCAACAACGGGCCGAGGAGCTCGAACGCGCGGTCGAGCCGTAGCTATTTTCTGATGTGATCCCACAGCCAGTGCGCCACCGCGGCGGGCGTCGCGTCGCCGGCGGAGGGGCGCAGGTTCGCCTCGCGCATTGCCGAAACATCAATAGCGCCGACCAGCGGCTTGAGCGCGGTGATGAATTTCTCATCATCGGCGCGTTTCGGTGCGATCAGCAGAATGGCGTCGTAAGGCGGGATGGCGTGCTTGGGATCAGCCAGCACCTTGAGATCGTATTTGGCGATGCGGCCGTCGCTCGAATAGGCCGACACCACGTCGACATCGCCGTTCGCCGCCGCCTGATACATGAAATCGGGTTGCATGGTGCGCTGTCTGGCGAAGCTGAGGCCGTAGGCCGCGCGCAACGATTTCCATTCCGGCCGTTCGAAGAATTCATAATCGCCGGCGATCGAGAGCTGCGGCGCGTGCGCCGCCAGATCGGAAATTGAAGTAATGCGGAGCGCGTCCGCTTTCTGCCGCGGCATGGCGAGCGCGTAGGCGTTCTCGAAGCCGAGCGGACCGAGCATGGTCACGCCCTTGGTCTTCTGCAGCCAGTCAGCCACGTCGCGCAGCACGACGTCGCGCGGCTGCATATCGGTGCGATGCATGTCGTTCGTCCACAGCGTACCGGAATAATCGACGTAAACATCGATATCGCCGGCCACGAGCGCATCGAAGATCACCGCCGAACCGAGCCCGGCGCGCCCTTCACTCGATAGGCCTTGTGCGGCGAGGCGCTGCTCGATCAGCGCGGCCAGCACGTATTGCTCGGTGAACGGCTTAGCGCCGACGATGTAAGTGTTGCGGTGCGCGGCATAGCCCGGCACCAGTGCCACGGACACCAGCAGCATAAGGCCGAATGCGCCGAGCGCGACTTTGATGCGGCTGTGCGAAGCAGCGCCGTGCTCCATCAGCGCCAGCAATTGGTCGACCAGCAGCGCCAGCACGGCCGCGGCGACGCAGCCGAACACGACGAACACCCAGTTCTGCGTCTGCAAGCCCGCGAAGATGTAATTGCCCAGGCTGGTCTGGCCGATCGGCGTCGACAGCGTGGCGGTGCCGATCACCCACACTGCCGAGGTGCGGATGCCGGCCATGATCACCGGCATGGCGAGCGGCACTTCGATGTCGCGCATGCGCTGCCAGGCGTTCGCGCCGAACAGGCGTGCGGCTTCGCGCAGCCGTGGATCGATGCCGTTGAGGCCGGTGACCGTATTGCGCAGCACCGGCAGCATCGAATAGAGCGCGAGCGCCAGCACCGAAGGCAGGAAGCCGAGCGCAGAGAAGCTCGTGCCGAATATGCGCTCCGACAGCGCGGCAAGCGCGAGCAGCAGCGGATAGAACAACGCGAGCAGTGCCAAGCCGGGGATGGTCTGCACCACGCTGGCGATGGTGAGCAGAATGCCGCGCAGCACCGGCCTTCGCACCGACAGGATGGCGAGCGGGAGGCTGATGCCGAGCCCAATCGCCAGCGCCGTGACGCTCACCAGCACATGGCTGCCGAGATAATCCGGCAGCCGCGCCCACGCCTCGGCCCAGCGGGAGTTGATGCTCATCGCGGCGATGATGGCCGCCTTTGCAGCGCGGGGGCAAGCCGCTAGGTTTGCGCAGCCCGGTAAAAGGAGAGCGATTCATGGCGCGTTTGGCAGGGAAAGTCGCATTCATCACCGGCGGCGGCGGCGGCATCGGGCGCGCCACTGCGGAACGTTTCGCCGAGGAGGGCGCCAAGGTTGTCATCGCCGAAATCGACGTCGAACGTGGCAAGGCGGCGGAAGAGTTGGCGCGCGGCAAAGGCAAGAACAACGGCGGCGAGGCGCTGTTCATTCATTGCGACATCCGCGAGAAAGCGCAGGTCGAAGCCGCCATGGCCGAGACCATCAAGCGCTTCGGCAAGCTCAATGTATTGCACAACAATGCCGGCGGCTCCTCGCCGCAGGACGGTCCTGTGACGACCGTGTCGGAGGACGAATTCTGGCGCGTGATCAAGCTCGACCTCTATGGCACGTTCCTCTGTTCGCGCATCGGCATTCCGCACATCGTCAAGGCCGGCGGCGGCTCGATCATCAACATGACCTCGACGCTGGCGCTCAACGCCGTGCCCGGCCGCGATTGCTACACCGCGGCGAAAGGCGCGATCGCCTCTATGACGCGCTCAATGGCGGTCGAATTCGCGCCGCACAAAATCCGCGTCAATGCGATCGCACCGTCGGTGACGCTGTCGGACCGCGTCAAGAAGCTGCTGGAAGGGTCCAAGGACATCGAGAAGCTCGCATCGAGCCATCTCATGGGCCTTGGGCTTCCGATCCATATGGCCAACATGGCGGTCTATCTCGCCTCCGACGAAGCCGGGATCACCACCGGCGCGATCATGGTGGTCGATAGCGGCGCGACCATCTGGTAATGAATCTCCTTTCCATCCAATCGCACGTTGCCTACGGCCACGTCGGCAATTCGGCCGCGGTGTTTCCGCTGCAGCGCATCGGCGTAGAGGTGTGGCCGGTGCACACCGTGCAGTTCTCCAACCATACCGGCTACGGCAAATGGCGGGGGCAAGTGTTCGACGCCGGCACGATCCGAGAGGTGGTCGGCGGCATCGAGCAACGCGGCGTGCTCGGCGAATGCGACGGCGTGCTGTCCGGCTATGTCGGCTCGGCGGAGATCGGGGCCGCCATTCTCGACGCGGTGGCGACCGTCAAGCGCGCCAATCCGGCGGCAAAATATTGCTGCGATCCGGTGATCGGAGACGTCGGGCGCGGTGTGTTCGTGGCGCGCGGCATTCCGGAGTTCATGAGGAACAAGGCGGTGCCGGCAGCCGACATCATCACGCCCAATCACTTCGAGCTCGATTACCTCGCCGGCAGCCCGTGCAAGACGCTGGTGCAAGTGCGCGATGCCGTGAAGACGGTGCACGGACTCGGGCCGGGCGTCATCATGGTGACTTCGCTGCAGGTCGAAGAGACGCCGGCCGAGGCGATCGATCTTTTGGCCTCGGATCAAACGACTTGCTTTCATCTGCGCACGCCGCGGCTGCCGCTGACGGTCAATGGCGCGGGCGACGCCATCGCCGCGCTGTTCTTCGCGCATTATCTGCGCAGCGGCCGCGCTGGCGAAGCGCTGTCGAAGGCGGCGTCCGCCTTGTTCGGCGTGCTGGCAAAGACCGCGGAAGCAGGCGCGCGCGAGCTTGCGCTCGTCGCCGCGCAGGATGAGTTCGTCAGCCCGAGCCGGGTGTTCGCGGCGGAAGCGCTCACCTCATGACGCGGGAACCTGCGCTGTTTCGCATCGACCGGCTGGAGCTTTCGTTTACGCCGAAGCCCTGGGATTTCGCGATCGCGCGCCGCGCCGAGATCGAGGCGCATTTCGCCGAGCTGCAGCACGAAAATCCGGCGCTGTGGAACGGCCGCGTGCTGCTGCTCTATCACGAGGCGGTGCGGGACGGCGTGTTCCGCGGCGATTATCTGGAAACCGACTATGCGAGCTTTTCGGCCTGGCGCGATTGGGGGCGCCCGCCGGCCGGCGTGCGCGACTGCTTCGGCGCGGCGGCAATCGTCGCTGGCGACGGCGCTTTTCTGCTCGGCGTCATGGCGCCGCATACTTTCAATGCAAGCGAGATCTATTTTCCCTGCGGCACGCCCGATCCCGACGACATCATTGGCGGCAAAGTTGATCTCGATTTCAGCGTGCGGCGCGAACTCAAGGAGGAGACCGGGCTGGACGCGGCTGAATTTAAGGCGGAGCCGGGTTGGACCAGCGTCGTTGGTGGACCTTTGATTGCGCAGATCAAGCTGCTGCGCGCATCCGTGCCCGCCGAAGTTCTGCGTGCGCGGATACTTGCGCATCTCAAGTGTGAACAGCAGCCCGAACTATCCGATATCCGCATCGTGCGCGGCCCCGCCGATTTCGATGCCGCCATGCCGCGCTTTGTCACCGCCTTCCTGGCGCAGCAGTTCGGCGTGCGTTAGGGTCTCGCGGAGGCAGTCACCTATGCAGCTCTCCCATATTGGCAGGCGCTTTCGCATCGATCGACCGGATAAATTCCGTCTGGCCAAGTACGATCCGGCCGAGTGCTACGGTCTTACCGTCGATAAGCACGAAGCCCAGATCATGCTGGCCCAAGGCATCGAGCGGCTGACCGAATTGCAGCAGCGGCTTTACGCCGAAGACCGCTGGTCGGTGCTGATCGTGCTGCAGGCGATGGATGCCGCCGGCAAGGACAGCATCATCAAGCACGTGACGACTGGCCTCAATCCGCAGGGCGTCGAGGTGCATGCTTTCAAGCAGCCGAGCGTTGAAGAGTTGCAGCACGATTTTCTCTGGCGCGTCGCGCAACGCCTGCCGACCAGCGGCCGCATCGGCATCTTCAACCGCTCGCATTATGAGGAAGTGTTGACGGTGCGCATCCACAAGGAACTGCTGGAGAGCCAAAAGCTCCCGAAGCGGCTCGTCGGCAAGGACATTTGGCAACAGCGCTTCGATGACATCCGCAGCTTCGAACGTCACCTTGTGCGCAACGGCACACTGATTCTGAAATTCTTTCTCAACGTGTCCAAGGAAGAACAGCGCAAGCGTTTCCTCGACCGCGTCGACGAGCCCGGCAAACGCTGGAAATTCTCCATGAACGACGTTGAGGAGCGCAAGCTCTGGCCCAAATACATGGCGGCCTACGAGGAGATGATCCGGGAGACCAGCACGGTCGAAGCGCCCTGGTTCGTGGTGCCGGCCGACCATAAATGGTTCAGCCGGATCGTCGTGGCGGCGGCGCTGGTGCAGGGACTGGAGGCGCTCGATCTCCAATATCCGAAAATCACCGGCAAGGCGCTCAAGGAACTGCGCAAGGCGGAGAAGGTGCTCAAGGCCGAGCGCGCGCGGTAAAATAAGAGGCAAGAACGACACATTTTGCGCAAGAACGATCAAGCAATATTGCGCCGGTGTGACGTAAATTGCGTCCGGCGCATGCGTCCGTTGCCGGACATGCGCTTGTGACTTTCGGGCGGGAGGCGCATGCTTGCCCGCCTCAAACGCCGCCATCAGGGTTCCGCCGCGCCGCCGGATGACTTGCGCGCGAAGCGAGGTCGGTCATGCAGTACACGCTCAATGTGAACGGCAAGACCCACACGGTCGATGTCGACGACGACACGCCGCTGCTCTGGGTCCTGCGCGACGCCATCGATTTGAAGGGCACGAAATTCGGCTGCGGCAGCGCTTTCTGCGGCGCCTGCACGGTGCATATCGGCGGCGCGCCGGTACGCTCCTGCGTCACGCCGATTTCCGCCGTCGGCAACGCCGCGGTCACCACCATCGAAGGCGTCGGCGCGACGTCAATCGGCGCGCGCGTGCGGCAGGCGTGGCTCGATGTCGACGTCGTGCAATGCGGCTACTGCCAGGCGGGCCAGATCATGGCGGCGACGGCGTTGCTCGCGCAGAACAAATCGCCGAGCGACGCTGATATCGATTCCGCCATGGACGGCATCATCTGCCGCTGCGCCACCTACAACCGCATCCGCGAAGCGATCAAACGGGCGGCCAGCACCGATCTCGGCGCCACCACCGGCAAGAAGGGGGCATGACCATGTTACAGGAACCCCTCATGCATGCCTCGCGCCGCGATTTCCTCAAAGTGAGCGCGGCCGCCGGCGGCGGGCTGCTGCTGACACTCGCGCTGCCGACCGTAAGCAAGGCCGCGGCCATGGGCGAGGCGGAAGGTGCGGCGGTGCTAAACGCCTATGTGCGCATCGCGCCGGACAACACCATCACCATCATGTCGAAGAATCCGGAGATCGGGCAGGGCATCAAGACCATGTTGCCGATGCTGATCGCCGAGGAAATGGATGTCGACTGGAGCCAGGTGCGCATCGAGCAGGCGCTCGCCGATCACGCCGTCTATGGCCGCCAAGTCGCCGGCGGCAGCATGGCGACGCCGCTGGAATGGGACCCGATGCGTAAAGTGGGCGCCGCCGCGCGCGCCATGATGATCGCGGCTGCGGCGAAGCAGTGGAAGGTGGCGGCGGGCGAGTGCGAGACCGCCTCGGGCCAGGTGAGGCACAAGGCGTCCAACCGTACGCTCAGCTACGGCGCGCTCGCCGCCGCGGCGGCCAAGATGCCGGCGCCCGATCTCGACAGCGTGAAGCTGAAGGATCCGAAGGACTACAAGATCATCGGCCATTCGATTCCGGGCGTGGACAGCCCGAAGATCGTCAAAGGCGAGCCGCTGTTCGGCATCGATACCGTGGTGCCGGGGATGCTCCATGCCGTGTTCCAGAAATGTCCGGTGTTCGGCGGCAAGGTGGTGAGCGCAAATATCGACGCGGTGCGTCAGATGCCCGGCGTGCGCCACGCCTTCGTCGTCGAAGGCGGCAGCGATCTGACCGGCCTGATGCCCGGCGTCGCGGTGGTGGCCGATAGCTGCTGGCATGCCGAAAAGGCACGCCGCAGCCTGCAGGTGAAGTGGGATGAGGGCGCGACGGCCCAGCAAAGCAGCGAGAGTTTCGCGCGTCGGGCGGCCGAGCTCGGCGCCAAGGCGCCGGCGCACAGCCTGCGCAATGACGGCGATGCCGCCGGTGCCTTGCAAAGCGCGGCGCACGTGGTCGAGGCGGCCTATCACTATCCCTTCATCGCGCACGCGCCGCTTGAGCCGATGAACTGCACCGCGCATGTGCAGGGAAATAAGGTCGAGCTCTGGGCGCCGACGCAAAATCCCGAACCAGGACGCAGCCTGGTAGCGCGCACGCTCGGCGTTCCGGCGCGCAACGTCACCATCAACTTCACGCGCATTGGCGGCGGCTTCGGCCGGCGGCTGATGAACGATTACATGGCGGAAGCGGCGTGGATTTCCAAAGTCGCCGGTGCGCCGGTGAAGCTCGTGTGGAACAGAGCCGACGACATCCGGCACGATTTCTACCGCCCGGCCGGCTGGCATTATCTCAAAGGCGGCCTCGATGCCGGCGGCAAGCTCGTCGTCTGGCAGCAGCATTTCGTTAGCCTGGGCCGCAACGGCAGCTTTGTATCGTCGGCCGGTCTCGACGCGAATACATTCCCGGCCGGCCGCGTGCCGAATTTCTCCTCCGGCTATTCGCTGATGAAGTGCGGTATCCCGACCGGTCCGTTGCGCGCGCCGGGCGACAATGCGCTCGCCTTCGTGTTCCAATCCTTCATCGACGAACTGGCGCATGCCGCCGGCAAGGATCCGCTCCAGTTCCAGATCGACCTGCTCGGCAAGGACGAGATGCTCGCCGGCCGCGGCGATGGCTTCAACACCGCGCGTGCCCGCGGTGTGCTCGAACAGGCGCGCGCAGTGTCGGGCTGGGGCGAGCGCACGCTGCCGGCGCGCACCGGCCTCGGCGTTGCCGTTTACTATAGCCATCTCGGCTATTTCGCCGAAGTGGTGGAAGCGGCAGTCGCCAATGACGGGCAGGTGAAGGTCAATAAGGTCTGGGCGGTCGGTGACATCGGCAGCCAGGTGATCAACCCGACCGCGGCCGAGAACATGGCGCAAGGCGGCGTGCTTGACGGTTTGTCCGAGGCATTGAACCAGCGCATCACCATCCAGAACGGCCGCGTGGTGCAGGGCAATTTCGACACGTTCCGGCTGATGCGTATGTCGCAATCGGCGCCGGTCGAAGTGCACTTCATCAAGACGGAATACTCGCCGACCGGCTTGGGCGAGCCGCCGCTGCCGCCAGCGGTGCCTGCGCTATGCAATGCGATCTTCGCCGCGACGGGAAAACGCATCCGCACGCTGCCGATCGACCGGAACCTGCTGAAGGCGTGATGTCGAACCGACAGCAATACTGACCTATCGCGCGCTTGATTCAGGGCGCCCGCTTCCGCTAGAAGCGTGGCGTCTACGTCTAGCGGTTAACGCGGGTTTTACCTTGTTCCGCGAACCTGACCGCAGACCATGAGGGTGATTTGGAAGCCATGACGACGCGCAACGATATCAGCGCGATCGACCGGACGGCCGCCACGGCCGGCTCCGCGGCTACCCTCATTCTGGGCTCGCTCCTTCTCCTTATCCGCCCCTGAGGGCCGGCTGGGCATATGCGCCTGGGCACTCGGGGGATGACGGAGACAGCACCCCAATAGAGCGCCCGCGAGGCGCGTTGATCGAGAAGGAACGAATGCCATGACTGCCAAGACCCCGTCCGACAAGGACCGCGTCGTCATATTCGACACGACGTTGCGCGACGGCGAGCAATGCCCGGGCGCGACCATGACCCACGAGGAAAAGCTCGAAGTCGCCGAGCTGCTCGACGCCATGGGCGTCGACATCATCGAGGCCGGCTTCCCCATCGCCTCGGAAGGCGACTTCGCCGCCGTGCACGAGATCGCCAAGCGCGCCAAGAATTCGGTGATCTGCGGCCTTTCGCGCGCCGCCTTCAAGGACATCGACCGCTGCGGCGAGGCGATCAAGCCGGCCAAGCGCAAGCGCATCCACACCTTCATCTCCACCTCGCCGGTGCACATGAAATACAAGCTGCAGAAGGAGCCGCACGAGGTCTTCGAGATGGTGATCGGGCAGGTGACGCGCGCGCGCAGTCACACCGACGATGTCGAGTGGTCGGCGGAAGACGCAACGCGCACCGAACACGATTTCCTCTGCCGCTGCGTGGAAGCGGCGATCAATGCCGGCGCCACCACCATCAACATCCCCGACACCGTCGGCTACACGGTGCCGGAGGAATACTTCGCGCTCATCAAGATGCTGCGCGATCGCGTGCCGAACTCGGACAAGGCGCGCTTCTCCACGCACTGCCATAACGATCTCGGCATGGCGGTCGCCAATTCGCTCGCCGGCGTGAAAGCGGGCGCGCGTCAGATCGAATGCACCATCAACGGCATCGGCGAGCGCGCCGGCAACGCCGCGCTCGAGGAAGTCGTGATGGCGATGAAAACGCGCAACGACGTGCTGCCTTACTGGACCGGCATCGAGGCGACCATGCTGACGCGCGCATCGAAGCTCGTTGCGGCGGCGACATCGTTCCCGGTGCAGTACAACAAGGCGATCGTCGGGCGGAACGCCTTCGCGCATGAGAGCGGCATCCATCAGGACGGCATGCTCAAGAACGCGCAGACCTACGAGATCATGACGCCGGAGTCGGTCGGCGTGAAACAGACCTCGCTGGTCATGGGTAAGCATTCGGGCCGCCATGCCTTCGTGCACAAGCTGGAAGAGCTCGGCTACCAGTTGGCCGGCAATCAGCTCGAAGACGCCTTCGTGCGCTTCAAGGCGCTCGCCGACCGCAAGAAGCAGATCTACGACGAGGACATCGAGGCGCTGGTCGACGAGGAGATTGCGACCGCGCATGACCGCATCAAGGTGCTGTCGTTGACGGTGATCGCCGGCACCATGGGCCCGCAATCGGCCACGCTCACCCTCGACGTCGCGGGTGAGCACGTCACCACGCAGTCGACCGGCAACGGCCCGGTCGACGCCATCTTCAAGGCGATCCGCGCGCTGGTGCCGCACGAAGCGACGCTCGAGCTCTATCAGGTGCATGCTGTGACCGGCGGGACCGATGCCCAAGCCGAGGTGTCCGTGCGCCTTGCCGAAGGCGGGCGCTCGTTTACCGCCAAAGGCGCCGATCCCGATACGCTGGTTGCATCGGCCAAGGCCTATCTCGGCGCGCTCAACAAGCTCGCCAGCAAGCGCAACAAGACGCCGGCGATCGAGCATCGCATTCATTCGACCGACGTCGGTTAAGGCCGCCGAACTAACCTCCGCTCATTCCCGCGCAAGCGGGGATCCAGTGCTTCAAGCCGCAGCGTCTGAAGCTCCTGCACTGGGTCCCCGCTTGCGCGGGGACGAGCGGGTAGGGTGGGTGCGGCATTTTGTCATTCGCGGTTTGGTTCCTGATGGAACCCAAAAAATCACAATTTATCCGCAATTCGCCCCGCTTGGGGCAAAATTGCACTTTAGGTCGCACCCGTAACCGAAGCAGACGGGGAAATTTCCGAAATGAAGAAGATCATTTTCGCGGGCGCGCTCGCGCTCGCGGCGCTCGGTTTGTTGTCCGCCACTCACTCGCAAGCGGATGAATTCTCGGGCCTTGCGACGCACGAGATGGCCGCGATCGATATCGCGCGGGTCAAGCGTGTGCTACAGCTCACGCCCGAGCAGGAACGGTATTGGCCCCCGGTCGAGGCGGCTCTGCGCGACATCGCGCGCCGGCAGGAGGAAGCCGAACCGGCCGGCCTCGTGCGCCGGATCAGCCACAAGGTGGTATCGATTGCGCTCGACAGCGCGGCCGTCGGCCGGTTGGCCCGCGTCGCGCGCCCGCTGATCGAGCGGCTGAACGATGACCAAAAACAGGGGGCTATGGCCCTCGCGCAGGAAATGGGCCTCGGGCCCGTGCTCGCCGCGCTTAACTGAGCGCGGTTCCCTTCCTGCTTCGGCCTTGGCTCGCCCGTTGCCGCCGGTGGCCGCCCTTGCCGGGAAAGCGGCCTAATGGCATCTTGCACCCATCTCGCCGGCGCCGCACAAAATAGGCGCCGGTGCCGTTACAAACTTGGGGGAGACACCATGCGTAAGTGGCTTATCGCGGCGGCCATGGCCGCCGTTTTTGCTGTTCCCGGTACCGCGCTTGCCCAGTCGCCGATCATCATCAAATTCAGTCACGTCGTCGCCAACGACACGCCGAAAGGCAAAGGCGCGCTGAAGTTCAAGGAGCTCGCCGAGAAATACACCAACGGCAAAGTAAAAGTCGAAGTTTATCCCAACTCGACTTTGTACAAGGACAAGGAAGAGCTCGAAGCGCTGCAGCTCGGCTCCGTGCAGATGCTGGCGCCATCGACCGCCAAGTTTGCACCGCTCGGCGTGAAGGAATTCGAAGCGCTCGACCTGCCGTGGCTGTTCAAGGACGACAAGGCCTATGCCGACGCCATGAAGGGCCCGGTCGGCCAGTGGCTGTTCAAGAAGCTGGCAGCCAAAGGCATCACCGGTCTCGCTTACTGGGACAATGGCTTCCATATGGCGTCTGCCAACCGGCCGCTCATCAATCCGTCTGACTTCCAGGGCCTGAAGATCCGCATCTCCGGGTCGAAGATCGCCGATCAGTATTTCCGCGAGCTCGGCTCGATCCCGCAGATCATGGCCTTCTCGGAAGTCTACCAAGCGCTACAGACCGGCGTGGTGGACGGCTGCGAAAACACCCCGTCAAACTATCTGACGCAGAAGTTCCACGAGGTGCAGAAGGACATCACCGTTTCCAACCACGCGCACCTGCAATATGCGGTGATCGTGAACACCAAGTTCTGGGACGGCCTGCCCGCCGACGTCCGCGGCCAGCTCACCAAAGCGATGGATGAGGCGACCGACTACACCAACTCGATCGCGCGCAAGGAAAACGAAGACGCGCTCGCCGCGATCAAGGCTTCGGGCAAGACCACGCTGCACTACCTGACGCCCGAACAAAAGGCGGCTTGGCAGAAGGCGATGCAGCCGACTTACAAGTGGGCCAAGGGCCGGGTCGGTCAGGAAGTGCTCGACCTGGTGTCGAAGGAACTGGGCGTGCAGATGTAAGCTGGGCTGGCCTGCGCTAATAAAAGCAATAATCGGCCGGGAGTGATGCTCCCGGCCGTTTCTCTGTGGGACCCGGGGGGAACGGCGTGCTCAAGCAGTTCAATCGCGCGCTCGACCATTTGGAGGAATGGCTGATCGCCACGCTGATTGCGGCGGCGACGCTGCTGATTTTTGTCGCGGTGCTGCATCGCTACGGCACCGGCGCGTCGATCAACATCGCCAAATGGGCGAGCGCGCACGGCGTGCCGGTGGTGCCGGTCGTTCTGTCGGCCGTTTACCGCTGGGGCGCGTCCTTGGACCTGTCCTGGGCGCAGGAACTTTGCATCTTCATGTTCATCTGGATGGCGAAGTTCGGCGCTGCCTACGGCGTGCGCACCGGCATCCATGTCGGCGTCGATCTGCTGGTCAACATGCTGCCGCCGAAATCGCGCAAGCTGGTGATCCTTTTCGCCATCGGCTGCGGCGCATTTTTTACCGGGGCAATCGCGACCTTCGGCGTCACGTTTGTCGCCGAGATGTTCAAGACCGGCCAGCAGTCATACGACCTCGAATGGCCGATGTGGGCAATCTATTCCGCGATTCCCCTCGGCTCGGGGCTGATGTGCTTCCGTTTTCTGCAGGTGGCGTGGTGGTACTACTGGACGGGCGAACTGCCGCATCATAGTGAGGCGCAAGTCGAGGGCATCGCGGCAACCGAGGCGCTGCATCCATCGACCAGTGCGCATGGGGAGGTCCCCAGCCGCTGGTCGAACCCGCTGGCGCTGGTTTTGATCGTGGCCCCGCTCCTCATCTTGGCGATTTGCTTCGCACACGCGACCGGAGTCATCGTGCTGCCACAGTGGCTGCGCGCGCTCACGATCTTCATCTTGCTGATCGCGTTCATGATCACCGGCATGCCGGTCTCGATCGCACTCGGCCTGACCGTGCTGACATTCCTGTTCATCCTAACCAACGTCCCAATCGAAGCGGTTTCGATGAAGTTGTTCACCGGTCTCGAAAGCTTCGAGATCATGGCGATCCCATTCTTCATTCTGGCCGGTAATTTCCTGTCCCACGGCGGCGTCGCCCGGCGCATGATCGATTTCGCGGTCTCCCTGATCGGCCACTGGCACGGCGGTCTCGGGTTGGCCGGCATTGTGGCCTGCGCGATGTTCGCGCTTGTGTGCGGGTCGAGCGTCGCCACCGTCGCGGCGATCGGCGCCATCGTGCTGCCCGAGATGGTGCGGCACGGCTATCCGATGCGGTTTGGCGCCGGCATCATCACGGTTGCCGGTTCGCTCGGCATTCTGATGCTGCCGTCGATCCCGAAGATCGTTTACGCGGTGTCCACGAATACCTCGATCGGCGCGCTGTTTGTCGCCGGTTTGCTGCCGGGTTCATTGCTGACCGTCATGCTGTGCACCGTGACGTGGTTTCTCGCCAAACGGCGAAACTATCCGCGCATGCCGAAAGCCAGTTGGTTGGAAACCTGGCGTGCATTCCAGCAAAGCGTTTGGGGTTTGATGCTGGTCGTCATCATCATCGGCGGCATCTACAGCGGCTTGTTCACGGCCACGGAGGCAGCCGCGATGGCTGCCGTCTACTCGTTCGTTATTTCGGTCTTTGTCTACAAGGCGATCAAATTCGTAGACGTGCCCAAGGTGTTGCTGCGCGCCGCCAACACGAGCGCGATGCTGCTCTACATCATCACCAATGCGGTGCTGTTCTCCTTCGTGCTGTCGAACGAAAACATTCCCTCCGCGCTGGCCGATTGGATCACGGCCCAGCATCTCGGCTGGTTCGGATTCCTGATGCTAGTCAACGTATTGCTGCTGGTGGCCGGCAACTTCATGGAGCCGAACTCGATCATCTTGATTATGGCGCCTATCCTTGCTCCGGCCGCGAAGAGACTTGGCATCGACCTGGTGCATTTCGGCATCGTGATCGACGTCAATATGGAGGTCGGCCTGTGCCACCCGCCGGTCGGCCTTAATCTCTATGTCGCCTCGATGATCGCTGGCATGCGCATCACCGATCTAGCCGTCGCGGTGTGGCCGTGGCTGGTGACGATGTTGCTCTTCCTCATCGTGGTGACGTATTGGCCGGAGCTCACGCTTTTCTTGCCGCGTTTGCTCGGCATGATGTGATTCTTAATAACTGCGCCAACGAATGACGCGCGGAATTCCTGCGCAGTTTTATTCTTAACGCGCGTACATCTAGATTGCCGGCAATTAATCTCTGTCCAAACTTTAACTTGATAAGGCGGGGCCGCGCTCCAAGATCGGCGACATCAGACATGCCATTGGAGGAAGCTACCATGTGGAAGACAGTTCTCGCCGGCACGACCGTGCTTGCGATTGCCGGTGCCTCGCTTGCCTATGCGCAGCAGGGCCCCGGCGCTCTCGACAAAGTGCAACGCTGGCGGCCGACCGCGGCCGACATCACCGCGTTCGGTGACGCGCGCATCGCGGCGGTTCACGCCGGCCTCAAGCTCACGCCCGAGCAGGAGAAGAATTGGCCGCCGGTTGAAAGCGCGCTAAAAGATCTCGCCAAGCAGCGCTCCGAGTGGTTCGCGGCGCGCGCCAGCGCCAATCGTCCGACCGATCCGCTCGATCGTCTGAGTCTGCGCGCCAAGACGATGCAGGAGCGCGGCGCCGCGCTCGAGAAGCTCGCGACGGCCGCAAAGCCGCTCTACCAGAGCCTCGACGACGGGCAGAAGCACCGTCTGACCGTGCTCGCACAGCTCAATGGCCGGCAATTCGGCCAATGGCGCGGCCATCACGGCTGGCGCGGCCGCGACGGCTTCCGCCGCGGACCCGCCAACGACGGGCGGCAGCGGCCGCTTTAGGCGAAGCAGGCGGCGGGCCGGCGGTCTCCCTGACGCCGGTGCCGCCGTCCGAGAAGCCGCCGGGTCAAGCCCGGCGGCTTTTTTCGTTTTGGCTCCGCCACTTGGCTGGACAGGCGAAAGGGCCTTTGCTAAGGGACGCGGCCCGCTTACATGAGCGGAGCAATCCGGGCGCATAGCTCAGTTGGTAGAGCAGCTGACTCTTAATCAGCGGGTCCCAGGTTCGAGCCCTGGTGCGCCCACCAAAGGTTGCGGTGGACTGCACCAAATAAGCCAATAAATCTAATTTTTATAAGTTCTTTGGCTTCTTGTTTTTAGCGGTGCAACTAATAGGACATGCTGTCCGCAGCTTGGTCACTCCTAGGTCACTTTAACGATCTACTTTTTCAGGTACCCCGCTAGCTCAGTCAACACAATTGCGGTTCGGTCGCAGCAGAAACGGCGTCGCTCTCACCGCGCAATGCAGCCCGAAGCGGGTGTGTTCGAACTTTTGGCAATCGCGTTCATTCATGGCACTGCAATAGTTTGGTCGCTTTCGGACCATAGCGAACAAAAGTCAGCTCTGGCGCTGGCTAGGTACGCAGCGTTTGACCCAACAGCGACATTCGCGCTGTATTGCGGCCCTCTCTAAATCGTCTCTTGAACTGCCCGCCATGCACCTTGCCCGGCACCGTCCATCTAGGCTTTACTTTGCGCCTTGGGGTTGTCCGTAGCGTCGGATGGGGGCTGTCATGGTTCGGGCGTTATGTTCGCGGTCAATTGCGACCGGCTTCTCGTTAATTTTGGCAGCATTGGCGACCGGCGCGTTCAGCCAAACCGCAAGCGCTCAAACCGCAGTAGCTTCAAGCGGCGCCTGTCCATACTGGATTGATGCGAAAACCGGCGAGCGGGTGAAAACATGGCCGCGTGGTTCACAAGAGAGCCTTCACCCAAGCCTGGCACAAAGCGGAACGCAGGCTTCCGGCATTGGTCACAACTATAACAGTCCCGATGGCGGATTTTCTTGGATAAATTCCGCAACTGGCGAAACCGTATCGACCTGGCCCCGAGGTTCACAAGAGAGCCTACACCCAAGCCTGGCACAGAGCGGAACGCAGGCTTCCGGCATTGGTCACAACTACGTATTGATTCCCTGTCCGCCGACGACACAGACATCAATGTCAGGTGGCTACATCGGCGGCGAACTCGTCAAGAATTGGGGTCGTGTGCGGTCCACCGAACGCCTCGCCGCTACCGACGTGATTACGAACCAATTTACCGACAGCGGCGATCCCATCGGCGGCGGCATCGTTGCGGGCTACAATTTTATGCCATGGAATAATAACTGGGTCATCGGCCCCTTCGCCTCGATCGATTGGCTGCACCTGACCATCAATCATAACGGCCCGGGCTTCCTTCTCGGCACTACGACGCATTGGACAGTCACGGCTGGTGCAAAGGGCGGTTATATCGTGACGCCGGGCCTGTACCTTTATGGGCTGGCGGGCGCGTCTTGGCTTAACCAAACGCTCAACGTCAATTTCGCAACGGCTGCATCGCGCAACACGACGACTCCCGGCTTCACGCTCGGTCTCGGCGGCGAATGGCAACCGGTGATGTTGCAGAGCTTCGGGCGGCCCGTGTCGGTGTTCCTGCAATACCAACACACATGGTACGACACGGCGAACTTCAACACGCCGACGTCGTCGCCAGCGTTTAACTACGCCTTCAAGCGCGACGATGACACGATCAAGCTCGGCGTGAACGTCTACCTGTCGCGCTAAGCCTGCCGGTCACTGTTTGCTGCGGTGCGTTGGTCGCTAATGGCACTTAACGGACAAACCAACCGCGCCCGCGTTTGTCGCCTATTGGACCAACAACGGACAACGAGCGACCCTGTTTAGAACTTTCCTTGTTCGCCGATCGTTTTAGATTACTTCGGGAGTTGCCATTATTTTTGCCCAATTAGGAGCATCATTGTTTGTCACTCATAAATCTTAACAAAGATTAGGGAGAGACAAATGCGGCTCGTTCTCGCGGCGATAATGATCGCCCTAATTTCTGTGCCAGCGCAGGCGCAGCACATGCGCGGGAAGAAGCCTAACGAAGCTCAGCAAAATCAGAGCGCGGAACAAAAAAAGAAGGCTCTGGAAGCAGAAAAAGCCTACAAGGCTGCACTCGACAAAGTACCCGAGCAAAAACCCCCTGATCCTTGGGGCAACATGCGTTGAGAGTAGGCCGCCTCAGTTCGCGGCCTCTTTAATTTTGGAGAAGGTTGCTGGCGTGATGTCTGCAGACATCAGCCAGCCGGCAGCCAATAGGTGACATTGGGCTGCTTATTTTTGGCTGAACTGGTCATAGGCCCTCGCGGCATCGGCACCATAGACAACCGCCGGGCCACCGCCCATGTATACGGCGAGTGTGATGGTTTCGAGAACTTCTTGGCGTGTCGCCCCGTGCTGATGTGCCATTTTAGTGTGATGAGCAACGCAACCGTCGCAATGCACAGCAATCCCAATTGCAAGAGCCATAAGTTCTTTCGTTTTTGTATCCAGAGCATTCGACGCCGTAGCTGCCGTTGATAGTGCGGCGAACGCTTTCATTGCGTCGGGCGATCCCTGATGTAACAGCCCTGCACCCGACACGACCTCGCCTGCGATCTGTTTGAAATCCTTGCTCATGACGCGCTCCGTTTTTACGCTGCCAATCGCTTTCGAGTGATCTTGCCTTCGAGTTTCGTTGCTGCGGCGACGGTGTTTGAGACGGTGCCGAATTTTTTAACGTTGTAATGCAATAGGTCGAGCCGACGATCATCTTCGTCCGTATCGACTATCAGTTCGTAACTTACAAAAGAAATGAATGGTGGACTATCTTGGCGCACGCCGTGAAGACGAACCTCTAAATTCCGGAATTTGAAATGGTTCATCGGCGCAACGCGCTCGATACCCTTGATCATGCAGGCAGCAATGGCTGCAAGGAATAATTCTGCGGGATTAAAAGCATCCACCCGCCCATTAACATCGGTATCTAGAATGATTTCGGCATCCTTACAACGGGCCGAGCTACCGTGCGCATCGATGCGTTTTGCTACAACATCATATTCGAGCATTGCGTATCTCTCCTGAGATTGCATATGCGCCACCGGGGTGTTTTCGTAGCAATAATCAAGATGAATCGATTGAGATAAGTCAAAACGACGCTAGCTGCTTTCGTGAGTAGCTATTTCTTATTGTCGACTAAGGGGTATTAGCGCCGAATAACGGGCACCCCCCGCTGCGGTTGACACGTCCAAAGTGCTATAAGCGAAATGATCGTTTCATTTCAGCATGTATTGAAATGACTGTTGACGCACCAATTATATTTCTATAGTTGTTGAACCATGAAAAAGCATGATGCAGCGACGGCGCTGGCCGCTCTCGCTCAGGACAGTCGTCTTGATGCTTTCCGTCTTCTTGTTCAGTCGGGACCTGACGGGATGCAAGCGGGACGGGTCGCCGATGCCCTAGGACTTCTACCAAACAATTTGACATTTCATTTGGACCGCCTGCGAGAGGCCGGACTCATTGCCGTCCGGCGCGAGGGCCGCTCGATGATCTACACGGCCCGGTTTGACACCATGAACGCGCTACTTGGCTACTTGACTGATAACTGCTGCCAGGGCCGCGCGGAGCAGTGCAGGCCGATGAAGGGCAAAACGTCACGGGCATCCATGAGGCGCAGGAAGGAGAGTGTGTGATGAGGATTTACATGTTCGAGCACTGCTCTCTCTGCTTTCGAGTGCGCATGATCGCGGCGCTCAAGCGGCTGCATTTGCAGGAGACCGTGGTCCTCGACGATGATACCAACACCATGGTCGAGCTCGTCGGCAAGCGCGTCATTCCAATTCTGGTGAAGGATGACGGGCAGCCCATGCTCGAAAGCATGGACATGGTCAAATATATCGACGGCCACGGGGTCCTATCCTGGTTGGCCCAGAACGCGCTGAAATCGTCGCGTGGGCTGAACAAATTGTACCAAAGACCGCGCCGCTTACGATGCCGCGCTATCCGCTGCTCGGCCTTCCTGAGTTCGTCACGGTCGCCGCGCTCGAGCACTATAATCTGCGCAAGCGTAAAGTGCTCGGTGATTTCGTCGAGCTTCGGGCAAATACGCGACGCTACTTAAGCGACTTAATGCCGAGCCTCGAGGAGCTCGATCAATTGATCGAGAGTCCGTTGGCGATCAACGGCACTCTGTCGTTTGATGATATTCGCGTGCTCCCTTTGCTTCGCTCTGTTGCGGTCGTCAAAGGGCTTCGGTTTCCACGGAAGGTCCGAGATTACTTTGAAGCAATGATGAGCCGCATCAAGTATCAGCCTTTGCCTGCGGCTTGACTGTCAGGATGCAGTCTCCCTGGATTGGTAGCCCGTTGACCTGGATCAAGGCACCACGGCCCAAATGCGGCAAACACGCCGTCATTTTTTTCGCTCAATCGTCACACAGACGTAATATGACTATGTGACAAAATGTCGAGAATTCTGGACGTAAACGATAATATAGGTTTGTATGCTTGTCATCCGGTCGCGGCGGGTCAGCCGAATCGGACGGCGAAACAGGGGCGAGGTTGATGCGCAAAGACAATTTAGCCGTCGTCGGCCATATTGGTCCGGCGCGGACGGGGAACGCCATGTCGGCCCCGCACGCGCTCGCCGCCTTGGCGGCGCTCGGCCAGCAGACAAGGCTTGAGATTTTCCGGCTGCTGATGCGATCGGAACCCGATGGCCTGTCGGCTGGCAACATCGCGGAGACGATTGGCTGTCCGCATAATACATTGTCATCGCATCTGAGCATTCTCGCCCGCTCGGGCCTGATACGAGGTACCCGCGATGGCCGCTCGATCATCTACCGCGCCGATGTGGACGGCATCCGGACGTTGATCGGCTTTCTGATCACCAACTGCTGCCGTGGTCATCCGGAGCTCTGCGATCTGCAAGAGGCGGTAGCCGCGGCGGAGTGCGGCTGCCCGCCGACCGGCAAAAGCAAAAAGCGGAGGACATGAGCGTGAGCAAAGACACCAACAAAAAACCCTACAACGTCCTCTTCCTGTGCACGGGAAATTCGGCCCGCTCAATCATGGCCGAGGCGATCCTCAACCGAGCGGGACAGGGAAATTTTCGGGCCTTTTCGGCCGGCAGCCAGCCGAAGAGCCGCGTGCACCCCTATACGCTCGATCTCCTGCGAAAGCTGAACTACGATGTGAGCGGCGCGCGGTCGAAGAGTTGGCTGGAGTTTTCGCAGCCGGATTCTCCGAAACTCGATTTCGTTTTCACGGTTTGCGACAAGGCGGCCAAAGAGACCTGTCCGGTGTGGCCGGGCCAGCCAATGACTGCCCACTGGGGTGTACCCGATCCGGTCGAAGCGACAGGAAACGAAGCGGAGATCCGCTATGCTTTCGCCGATACGCTGCGGATGCTCACCAACCGCATCAACATCTTCGTCAGCTTACCGCTCACTAAGCTCGATCCCTTGAGTTTGCAACAGCGGCTCGATGAGATCGGCAAGATAAAGGGCGAAGGCGGCGGTTCGGCGTCAGCCGCATGATGCGAGGACGCTATTTCGCTTAGTAGGCTTCGATCGAAGGAGCCGATGCTGGGCGTCTCGCCGCAATTGTGATTGCCGAATTTTCATCATTGCTGAGTTGTTGGGCGGCGCAGAATCCGGCCATGGCGTTGCGCTTAAAGCGCCAGTATTTCTTGGTCTTTTCGCAGCCGTAGGCGGTAACTTTTCCACCAATGCATTTCGACAGGGCAGCCTTGTAATAAAACTGTCACGTTCATCGACTATTCGAGAATACCAGAAATATTAGATCGTTTGGCGGCTCGCGCAGCTTTACGCGCGCCCTTTGCGAGTTGCGGTGCACGGTCAGGTCATCATGAGCATCTCATCTTTCTCGTTGGCCAACAACAACAAGCCCGACGAGAAGTCGGCATCGACCGGCGACACGCCGTCGGCGGAGAAAGTCACCCAAAACAGAAGGAGAGAATCGATGAGCAAAAGTACGAAGCCAGTTTGCAGACCCGGAGGGAGGATCCTGATAGCACTAGGCATCACATCCATGGTGATGCTCGGTGGCGGCGCAGCTTGGGCGGCCGATGATGCCTGTCCGAAGTTGGGTGTGAAGGAATTGACTGGGGCCGGATCAACGTTCGACTTCCCGCTGTTCTCGAAAATGTTCGATGCCTACAACAAGCTGTGCGGCGTCAAGGTAAATTACCAATCTATCGGTTCGGGGGGCGGCATCCGGCAACTGCAAGAGATGACTGTCGATTTCGGTGCCACCGACGGCATTTTGACCGACCAGCAGCAAGCTCAGGCAAAAGGCGGCCCGATCCTGCACGTTCCTGTCACGGCCGGAGCCGTGACTGTCGCCTACAATCTATCAGGGATACCGAGCGGAACCCTGAAACTGACGCCGGACGTGCTGGCTGACATCTATCTCAAGAAGATCAAGAAGTGGAATGACCAGCGCATTTCATCGCTCAATCCAGGCATCAAGCTCCCGGACCTCGACATCGCGGTCGTGCACCGCTCCGATGGGTCGGGAACGACCTTCATCTTCTCGAACTACCTGTCCAAAGTGTCGAAGGAATGGCATGACAAGGTGGGATTTGCTACGTCAGTCAATTGGCCGGGCGATATTGGCGGAGCAGGTAACGAAGGTGTCGCCAATCAAGTGAAGCAAATTCCTGGAGCCGTCGGCTACGTGGAGCTGGCTTACGCGGTGCAGAATCACATTCCTTGGGCAAAGATGCGCAACAAAGCGGGCGTCTATCTCGACCCCTCATTGGAAGGGGCTGCCGCCGCTGCGGACGTCGCGGATCTGCCCGACGATATGAAGGCTTTGATCACTGACAGCGCAAACCCGAAGGCGTATCCCATTTCCGGGTTCAGCTGGATGATTGTCTATGAGCATGGAAAGGACAAAGCGGAGACCGATGCGGTCGCACGTCTCGCTTGGTGGATGATCCATGACGGGCAGAAATTCAGCGCGCCGTTACTATACGCGCCGCTCAAAGGCGCCGCAGTGACGAAGGCGGAAGCCATGCTGAAGAAGATTACGTTCGACGGCAAGACTATTCTGGCGAAAAACTGATCGCAAGCTGGCGAGGTGGGTCGTTGCTCTCCATGGCGGCTCACCTCGCTTTTTTTTCAACGCGACAGAGGCAAGCTCAATGCACAGCGATCAGGGAGGTGTAAAGCGATTAGACCCTTTGCCTGAGCGTCTGTCAGATCCATTGCCGTTTCGCATTATTGATCCTTTGCCGCGAAGCGAATCGGAACAGACCGGGCGGCGGGGACCTGGAGATCTTGGCGACAAAATTTTCTTCGTGGCGACAAGAACCTTTGCGCTGTCGATCATTTTGCTGACCGCTATCCTGGTTTTTGAGCTGTTCCGCGGCGCGTGGGAGTCCATTGAGCGCTTCGGTCTCGGGTTCCTCATCGGTACCACCTGGGATCCGGTCGCGGAAATCTTCGGAACTCTGCCGACGATCGTCGGCACCCTCGCAAAAGCCTTCCTTTCCCTTCTCATTGCGGTTCCGATCAGCATCGGATCGGCCATCTATCTTGCCCTTTATGCGCCGCGATGGCTGCGCAATCCGCTCTCCTATCTTGTGGAAATGTTGGCGGCAATTCCCAGCGTCGTATTTGGGTTGTGGGGTCTGTTCGTGTTGGTCCCCGTTGTTCGCCAGTTTCAAATCTGGCTCAAGGCACATTTCGGATGGTTCCCGCCTTTTCAAGGGCCAGCTGTCTATGGGGTCGGTGTGCTCGCCGGTGGCTTTATCCTCGCGATCATGATCACACCGATCATCACCGCAATCTCCCGCGACTTGCTCCGCGCGGTCCCTCGGTCGCAAATGGAGGCCATGCTGGCGCTCGGAGCCACCCGATGGGAGGCAATCGGAAAAGCTGTCCTTCCTTACGCTCGCGTCGGCCTTATCGGTGCGGTCGTTCTCGGATTAGGGCGCGCAGTCGGTGAAACGATGGCCGTCACGTTGGTCGGCGGAAACGCTTTCAAATTGATCACCTCGCTTTTCGACCCCGTGCACAGTATGGCTAGCCAAATCGCCAGCGAGTTCACTGAGGCGACCTACAGCCTTTACGTCTCCTCACTGATTTATGTCGGCCTCGTTCTATTCGGGATAACGATTATTCTCGGCCTTTTATCGCAGCTTCTTATCTGGCGGCTTTCCCGCGGCCGTGTCGGAATTCTGGAATAATCCCATGAAGTTCAGACAAGATGCGAGGACGCTTCGCCGCACGGCTTTGGATCGGTTAGCCCTTGCCTTCATGTTCGCGAGTACCGCGCTCACCGTTTCGGTACTCATCGTTATCTTGGCATATGTAGCCTCCGAAGGCGTTTCATATCTCAATTTGAGTTTCATCATTTCGCTGCCGACCCCGGTCGGAGAAGGAGGCGGAGGGATTGCCAACGCCCTTGTCGGCAGCCTGGAAGTGGTCGCTGTCGCCGCAGTAATGGCGATCCCAATCGGTGTAGGAGCGGCAATCTTCTTGAATGAGTTTCAAAGCGGCTGGATGGGCTGGTTTGTGCGTTTTCTCGCGGACATACTGACTGGCGTCCCAACCATCGTCGTCGGCCTCGTTGCCTACGCGATGGTGGTTCAGCCGATGCACGCGTTTTCTGCAGTCTCGGGCTCGGTCGCCTATGCGTTTATCATGATCCCGATCATTCTTATCACCGCACAGGAGGCGCTTCGGCTGGTCCCCGGCACGATACGGGAAGCTTCGCTTGCCTTAGGGATTCCAACCTGGAAGACGATCTTGCGCATCGTTCTGCCGACGTGCTCACGCGCCTTGCTGACTGGTTTGTTGCTTGCGGTCGCGCGCGCGCTCGGAGAGGCCGCGCCAATGCTGTTCACTGCGTTCGGAAATCCATTCTGGAATGTGAATTTAACCAAGCCGGTCGCGACTTTGCCTTTAGTCATCTATCGCTATGCGACTGCTCCCTACGATGATTGGCATGCTCAAGCGTGGGCGGCTTCCCTCATATTGGTCCTGGTGGTTTTGGTGGCCAGCGCGCTAACCCGTCTTGCGTTCAGGAGCCGACATGATGATTGAAGCAGCGAATTTGGCTGTCAAAAAAGAAGAGACGAAGGTGAAAGCAGAATCCGGAACGGATGTGGTGCTTTCTGTCGAAGCCTTGAGCGCATATTACGGCCAAACCCGGGCCGTCAATAATGTGACAATCGGAATCAAAGCGCGCTCAGTGACCGCTATCATCGGTCCGTCCGGTTGCGGCAAATCCACACTCCTGCGCAGCTTAAACCGGATGCATGAGGTGACGCGGGGAGCAAGGGTCGAAGGCAAGGTGCTGTTGGAGGGCGAAGATGTGTACGGCCCTTCTGTCAATGTGACACAGGTCCGTCGTCGGATCGGCATGGTCTTCCAAAAGCCAAATCCATTTCCGACCATGTCTATTTTTGACAACGTGGCGGCAGGCCTAAAGCTGAACGGCATACGTAATCGGAAAGTCATCGCCGAATCCGTGGAGAAAAGTCTCCGCATGGCCGCCTTGTGGGAGGAGGTCAAAGATCATCTGGACGGGCCGGGGGTCGGCCTTTCCGGCGGACAGCAGCAGCGGCTCTGCATTGCGCGAGCCCTTGCCGTTGATCCCGAGGTCCTGCTGCTGGACGAGCCGTGTTCGGCCCTGGATCCAATCTCGACCAGCAAGATCGAAGAGCTCATCGACGAGCTGAAACAGAGCTATACGATCGTCATCGTCACCCACAATATGCAACAAGCAGCTCGTGCGTCTGACTATACGGCCTTCATGTATCTCGGCGAGCTTATCGAGTTCGGTGAGACCCAAGACATGTTCGAGCGTCCCAAAGAGAAAAAAACGGAAGACTACATTACTGGACGCTTCGGTTGACGGCTGGCTTGGCGCGAGAGTCTTCAAAGAGGTTCGATGGCATGACTGAACATACCGTCAAGGCTTACGACCAAGAGCTTCACGAACTGACGCAGCTCGTCAGCGAGATGGGAGCTCGCGCCGAACAGCAAATTCGCGATTTGATCGGTGCGCTTGTTAAGCGCGACGAGAATCTCGCAAATCGCGTTCTCGCAGCGGACGACGCCATTGACGAGCTGCAGCATCGGATCGAGACGATGACAATCCACATGATTGGCAAACGTCAACCCATGGCAAGTGATTTGCGGGACATTGTCGGCGCGTTGCGGATTTCGATCGACCTGGAACGCATCGGAGATTTCGCGAAAAACATCGCCAAAAGGGTTAAAGCGCTAAGTAAAGACTCCTATCCCAATTATTTGATGAAGCGCCTTGAGCAGATGGCCAACCTAGCGCTGGCTCAACTAAAGGAGGTACTCGACAGCTATATACACCACGATGTTGCCAAGGCCGTTGTCGTATGGAAGCGCGACGAGGAAATCGACACCATGTATACGTCCCTGTTTCGCGAGCTGCTTACCTACATGATGGAGGAGCCGCGCAATATCACCTTTTCCACGCATATGTTGTTTTGCGCGAAGAACATCGAGCGGATCGGCGATCATGCAACCAATATCGCCGAAACGGTCCATTACACGGTATCGGGGATGCCTCTGAAAGAGGAGCGTCCCAAGGGCGACGAAACGGCTGCGACGATCGCAGCATCCCCGGTATAGGCGGTTTCGGGGGCCCCACAAGCCATGACGCCGCGAATCTTGATCGTTGAGAACGATGCGACCCTTACTGCATTTCTGAGACACAACCTTGAAATCGAAGGCTATAAAGTCGACTTCACTGCACGAGGAGACAACGTGGAAGCCAAGTCTCGCGAGAACCCACCCGATCTCGTGATCCTCGACTGGATGATGCCAGGCATTTCAGGGGCCGAATTGTGCCGGCGACTTCGGATTTATCCCAAGACCGCGCAAACGCCGATCATTGTACTCACTCCCCCGGAAGTTGACTCACGCAGCATTCGTGGAGTTGCTACCGGAATTGACGACTGTATTGTCAAACCGTTTTCGATTCCGAAGTTTCTATCGCGTGTTCGGTCATTATTACGGCCTAACCAAGGATTGCCTGTTTCTTCGAGTTTCCGCGTCGCTGACATCGAGCTCGACTGCGATCGCCATCGAGTAATCCGCAACGGTCGGGATATTTGTCTCGGTCCGACAGAATTTCGATTGTTGGAATTCTTGATACAAAGGCCGGGCCACGTGTTCACGCGTCAAGATCTGATCCACGGAGTATGGGGCAAAGATGGTTCCATCGGTGAGCGAACCGTCGATGTACATATCGGTCGGCTTCGGCGAGCCATCACCATTGGCAAGAGACCCGATCCGATTAGGACGGTACGGGGCTCCGGGTATTCCATTGAAGAGGAGCGGGATCTTTCATCCGGTGGCGGTAGCCATTAAAGCCTGACGCGGCGAACGCGATCGCCTAGATTTCATGGTTGGACGATATCTTCCCGTGGAGTTATCACATTTCTTAATCGTACGACCGGCCCTAGCTCAAACGAAAGAGTCTGATGATGTCCACCTTCGAACGTTACCTCACCGTCTGGGTCGCACTTTGCATCATCGTCGGGATCGCGCTCGGGCATCTGTTTCCCAGCGTCTTTCATGTGATCGGCGCGGCTGAGATCGCCAAGGTGAACATGCCGGTGGCGGTGCTAATTTGGCTGATGATCATTCCCATGCTCGTGAAAATCGATTTCGCGGCCTTGTCTCAGGTGAAGGAGCATTGGCGAGGTATCGGCGTCACGCTCCTCATCAACTGGGCCGTGAAGCCGTTCTCGATGGCGTTCCTGGGCTGGTTCTTTATTGGCTGGCTATTCAAGCCGTATCTGCCGGCCGACCAGATCAACAGTTACATTGCCGGACTCATTTTGCTCGCCGCCGCGCCATGCACGGCGATGGTGTTCGTATGGAGTAACCTTTCGGATGGCGAGCCGCATTTTACGCTGAGCCAGGTTGCGCTCAACGACGTCATCATGGTGTTCGCTTTCGCGCCCATCGTCGGGCTGCTCCTCGGCCTGTCTGCGATCACTGTGCCATGGGAAACGTTGTTGCTCTCGGTCGTCCTATACATCGTGGTGCCGGTCATCATTGCGCAAATCATTCGGCGCAGCGTGATTGCAAGCGGCGGAAACGCCGCACTCGCGCGCCTTTTGTCAACGCTACAGCCGGTTTCGCTTGTGGCACTGCTGGCCACGCTGGTGCTCCTGTTCGGCTTTCAGGGCGAACAGATCCTGGCGCAGCCGCTCATCATCGCTATGCTCGCCGTGCCGATCCTGATCCAGGTCTATTTCAACGCGGGTCTCGCTTATCTTCTGAACCGGGCAACCGGTGAGGCGCATTGCGTGGCAGCACCGTCGGCGCTCATCGGGGCCAGTAACTTCTTCGAGTTGGCCGTCGCCGCAGCGATCAGTCTTTTCGGCTTCAACTCCGGCGCGGCCCTGGCGACAGTGGTCGGTGTCCTGATCGAGGTTCCGGTCATGCTTTCGGTGGTGAAAATTGTGAACAGCACTCGCGGCTGGTACGAGGCAGGCGCAAGCGTGCGGGGACGAGTTGCGAGCGAGAAAGCAAGGGGCTGAGGAGTTGGATATCGTCATCTACCACAACCCCGACTGTGGGACGTCTCGCAACGCTCTGGCGATCATTGAAGCTGCGGGCTACACGCCAACGGTCATCGAATATTTGAAAACCGGATGGACCAAGCCCCAGCTTCTTGGGCTCTTTGCAGCGGCCGGGCTGACGCCACGCACAGCGCTCCGCGAGACAAAATCACCGGCTGCGGAACTGGGTCTTCTCAAGAATAATGTGCCCGATGAGGCAATCCTCGACGCCATGGTCAAGCATCCCATCCTTGTGAACCGACCAATCGTCTGCACCCCCAAGGGCGTCCGGTTATGCCGTCCGAGCGAAATGGTCCTCGATCTGCTCGACCGCTTGCCGTCTGGGCCGTTCCATAAGGAAGATGGAGAATTGCTTATCGATCGAGAAGGGCGTCGCGTTGGCTGATCGCCTTGATTTATCAACTTGTGTCAATCGCAAGCCCACCCAAATCGGACGAATGTCGCCTATTGGCACATCGCGTCACGTCGCGCATGTCGGCTTCTCTAATCGGCCGGTTGGGGTCAAGCGCTTTCAATCCATCAACCACTCCTTTTCAGATAACCCACCACTGCAGCGTCGATGTCGCTCACGGGCTCGCGCTTCTCTTCGGAATCGGCACCAAGGCCCTTCCATCATGGGATCCGAGGACGAGGTGGAACAATCTTTTGGACGGCCTTGCCGTCAGTTGAGCGGCAGGTCCAAGCAGACATGCGAACTCACCTCATCCATCGTCCCGCGAGGGACATCATTCCACCGCGCGGTGGAGCTCGAGTGTCCTTCTGTCGGATCTATCGGATCTGATCTTGCACGATTGTCATGCTGCTGCCGCGGCTTGCTCCCGCGCCCAGCGGAACTCGGTGCCGTCAACCCAGATGCGGTGCAGGATCACGGCCAAGCGGCGCGCCAGCGCGACGATTGCTTTTTTCATCCCGCGGCGTCTGGCGATCTGCATCGCCCAGGCCTTGAGCCAGGACCATTTCTTGGAACGCATCATACTTTGAGCCGCCTCGTAGAGCATGACCCGCATCATCTCATCTCCGCAGCGCGATATTCTGCCGCTCCAATCTACCTCGCCCGATTGATACTTGGCGCACGTCAGCCCAAACACGGCCCCGACTGACTTGGACTTCCTGAAGCGCGCGGGTACATCGACGGTGGCGCGATAGGTCAGCGCCACCACGGGCCCGACACCCGGGGTCGTCATCAAGCGTCGGCACACCTCATCGTCCCGCACGATAGCGAGCAAGCGGCGATGCAGGACGCAGAACTGCTCGCGAAGCGTCCGGCGGACAATGAGCAGTGGTTCGATCAGAGCGGCCAAGTCGGGGAGGTTCTCAACAAGCTCCCTGATGCGGGCTTCGAACTTTACCGTCCTGACCACACCCACCTTGAGACCAAAGTTGCGCAAGGTGCCGCGCAGGTCGTTATCGATAGCGATAGCCTTGGACTGCAGCAGCTTGCGATGGGTCAGCAGCATCCGCAGCTTCTGGCTGCGTAGCGTCTTCACATGCACAGGGCGATAAAGTCCCGCCCGCATCATCTGCGCCATACCGCGTGCGTCGTTGCGGTCGGTCTTGTTGATCTGTGCCTTCAACACCGCCCGCATGTGCCGTGTCTCGACACAGATCGCCGGCAGGCCTGTATCGGCGAGAGCACTGAATAGCCATTGCGACAGCGGCCCGGCTTCCAATCCGATCCGCTTGAAGCGGTAGGCGGTGTTCCCCAGAACCTGCAGCAGATCTTCCGGTTCGCTTGCCACCTTCACTTCCCGCACGATCCTGCCCGTTTCGTCCACAATGCAAACGCTCGTCTCCTTGACCGATACGTCCAATCCAGCAAAATGGTCCATGCTGCGCTTCTCCTTCTGATGCTTGAGGCCGTACACACACGGACCTCGTATTCACCATCAGCCTGAAGCGCAGCACCCAAAATATTCAGCTATCCACAAGCTCGCCGGCCGATTACCCCATCTTTTGGAGCTGATCGGACAAATGGCGAATGCTCCGGCCCTGACCTCCGATAACGGCATTTATCGGAACCAACCTTGAAACGACAATGATTGAGACTTTTCAGCCTATGACCCTGGGTAACATGCGCGCAAATGGCGTGCGAACGCTGGCGGTCTTTTGCAACAGCGGACGGGGTTGCAATCACGAAGCAGTCTTGGACGTAAACCACTATCCTGACTGGCTTCCGGTCCCGTGTTTCGGACCGCGCATGGTCTGTTCGGGGTGCGGGGCTATTGGCGGAGATGCCAGACCGAATTGGAATAAAGGTGCGCCGCCTAGTTTGTTCGGAACTCGGAGCGGCTGATGTCCGCTTCTCTAATCGGCCGGTTGGGGTCAAGCGCTTTCAGACTATCCACCACTGCAGTGTTGATGTCGCTCACGGGCTCGTGCTTCTCTTCGGAATCGGCACCAGGGCCCTTCCATCATGGGATTCGAGGACGAGGCGGAACAATCTTTACCGCGGCCTTGCCGTCAGAGTGACGGCGGGTCCAAGCGGACATACGAACTCACCTCATCCATCGTCCCGCGAGGGACATCATTCCACCGCTCGGTGGAGCTCGCGTGTTCTCCTGTCAGGTTAGATCCTGTGCGGCCCTCATGCTGCTACAACCTCCCTAGTCCAGCGGAACTCGGTGCCGTCAACCCATATGCGGTGCATGATCACGGCTAGCCGGCGCGCCAAGGCGACGATCGCCTTCTTCATCCCACGACGCCTGGCGATCTGCATCGCCCAGGCCTTGAGCCAGGACCATTTCTTGGAACGCATCATACTTTGAGCCGCCTCGTAGAGCATGACCCGCATCATCTCGTCGCCGCAGCGTGATATTCTGCCGCTCCAATCTACCTCGCCCGATTGATACTTGGCGCACGTCAGCCCAAACACGGCCCCGACTGACTTGGACTTCCTGAAGCGCGCGGGTACATCGACGGTGGCGCGATAGGTCAGCGCCACCACCGGGCCGACACCCGGGGTCGTCATCAAGCGTCGGCACACCTCATCGTCCCGCACGATAGCGAGCAAGCGGCGATGCAGGACGCAGAACTGCTCGCGAAGCGTCCGGCGGACAATGAGCAGTGGTTCGATCAGAGCGGCCAAGTCGGGGAGGTTCTCAACAAGCTCCCTGATGCGGGCTTCGAACTTTACCGTCCTGACCACACCCACCTTGAGACCAAAGTTGCGCAAGGTGCCGCGCAGGTCGTTATCGATAGCGATAGCCTTGGACTGCAGCAGCTTGCGATGGGTCAGCAGCATCCGCAGCTTCTGGCTGCGTAGCGTCTTCACATGCACAGGGCGATAAAGTCCCGCCCGCATCATCTGCGCCATACCGCGTGCGTCGTTGCGGTCGGTCTTGTTGATCTGTGCCTTCAACACCGCCCGCATGTGCCGTGTCTCGACACAGATCGCCGGCAGGCCTGTATCGGCGAGAGCACTGAATAGCCATTGCGACAGCGGCCCGGCTTCCAATCCGATCCGCTTGAAGTGGTAGGCAGCGTTGCTCAAAACCCGCAACAGATCTTCCGGTTCGCTTGCCACCTTCACTTCCCGCACGATCCTGCCCGTTTCGTCCACAATGCAAACGCTCGTCTCCTTGACCGATACGTCCAATCCAGCAAAATGGTCCATGCTGCGCTTCTCCTTCTGATGCTTGAGGCCGTACACACACGGACCTCGTATTCACCATCAGCCTGAAGCGCAGCACCCAAAATCTTCAGCTATCCACAAGCTGGGCCGGCCGATTACCCCATCTTTGCCGCGTCGGCAGTCCGACCGCCGCGTTCGATGAAAGGACCCCCGCTGGGTCAGGGCTGTCGGGGTGTGCCGGCTTTTTTGCCCTTGCTTCGAGCGCAAAACCTGAAATTGGCCTGCGATTGTCGAACCCACGCCCATGTTGTACGACCAACAGATGACCACCTCGGTGCGCTGCGCGAGGCGGATTGAGCTTAGAATATGAGCTGTCTTTGATTCATCGGCCGTCAAAACGGGAATTCATTATCGGGGTTCTCCCATGCTCCGCCTCATTGTTGTGTTCGCATTGACCTTGGGGTGGACGGTGACCGCGATTGCCACCGATCCTGTCGACGAAGTACGCAAGTCGTTCACAATCGGTGGCAAGCCGATCCCGCCGGAAATCTTTGGTGATTTCGGCGATGCTATGATGTCCGACAGCCGGCCGATCATAGTGGCTGTCGACGCCTTGGCGGCAATCGGAAGCAACCGCTACTATGATCCGATCGAAACTAAAGGCGATTGGGTCGAACAAGGAAAGCCTCAGAACAAAGGTTTAAACGGCATAGAGAGGATGGCGTACAAGTTCATCGGGGCGACCGACAACGGCCTGCTCGTGGTGATCGCGGCATGGACCGGTGGCGGCACCGGCATTTTTTATTGGCTGCATGTCGTCGACGCAGCTTGGGTGCCGGCATTCGACGAAGATGGCTCGACCTATCACCGCCTCGATCTCACCCTGGTGCGCAGCTACATCCTCGGCGATCGCTGGCAAGGCGAGGTCAAGATTTCCGGCAACACGATCCGTGTCGTTACCTCTTTGAGCCTTGGCGGGCACGGCGTTTCGCCTGTCACTTTGCAGGCAAGCCGGCCGTGAGCGGTTATTGCGGCAAGCTGTTGTGCGCCACGTTATTGGCGTGGTCGGTTTTGGCTTCAATGCCCTCACTCGCGCAAACCCAGAAGCCGGACGCACGTGACGCCGCCGTTATCCTGCGATGCCTAAAGGCCGCTGCTGCGAACGGTGGCAAACGAGAGAACTGCATCGGCATCGTATCGACGCCGTGCCTACAGAACGACACCACGAATGGAACGACCGTCGCCATGGACGCTTGCGGTGACCGCGAATATTTCGTTTGGGACGATCTCCTGCAACGCGCCGCTCTACGTCTGCGCAAAGATTTGGACAGCGAGCAGCGCACAAAACTCGACGCCGTGCAAAAAGCATGGGAAACGTCAGTCGGCCGATCGTGCAGCTTTTATCGCGATTACTTTCGCGGCACCATGGCCGATCCTTTGATTTCCCAATGTATGGCGGACGAAACCGGACGGCGCGTTCTGTTCCTGCTCGACTTCATTAACGATGCCGGGTTTCTCGACGACAAAAGCGATAAATGAGTAAGCGTCATGGGACGACTGGCCGTTGCAGTACTTCTTAGCCTCATAATCATACCGCGGGCTGACGCCATGACGGCGGAGGACGCCTATTTCGCCGACCGCGATGCGGCGATCACAGCAATCAAGGCGGCGAACAAACCGGTTGGCCCCGTAGCCCCTGTCCTTTCCGAAAATTCCATCCGGTGAGGATTAGCGTCGTGAGGCAGAATCATCGCATCATTCGGATCAATGTTTGCGATCCTGCATGCGCTCGTAATTTTCGTTGCCGACATGTTCAAGTCGCGGCGCAGGCTCGAAGCCGAGAACCTATTTCTCCGTCACCAGCTCAACATTGCCTTGAGGCGAGCACCGCCTCGTCTCCGGCTGCGCGGCAGTGACCGGGCGTTGTTGGTATGGATGACGCGGATTTGGCCCAATTTGCGCGATTTGGCCCAGGTGGTGAAGCCGGCGACCATCCTGCGGTGGCATCGCTTCGGCTTCAAAGCTTTCTGGCGTTGGAAATCCCGAAATAGGGTAGGGCGGCCGAAGATTAATCGTGGCCTACGCGACCTGATCCAACGGATGAGTAAGGAAAACCCGCTGTGGGGCGCGTCCCGAATCCATGGCGAGCTTCTGATGCTTGGCTTTGAGGTCGCCCAATCGACAGTTTCTAAATACATGGTGCGACCTTCAAAGCCGCCGTCGCAAACCTGGAAGACATTTCTGCGAAATCACGCTGAGGCGATAGCTGCCATCGATATTTGCGTTGTGCCGACGCTTACCTTTGATCTCTTGTTTGCGTTCCTGGTTCTAGGGCACGGCCGGCGACAGCTGTTGTGGTTCGAGGTGACACGGCATCCGACCGCCGAGTGGCTGGCCCGGCAGATCACCGAGGCGTTCCCCTGGACCTCAGCGCCAGCCTACCTGGTGCGCGACAATGACCATGCCTACGGACATATCTTCACGTCCCGGGTGACGGCGATGGGTATCCGCGATCGACCGATCTCTCCTCAATCGCCGTGGCAGAATGGTTATGCTGAACGTCTAATTGGCACATTGCGCCGCGAGTGCCTGGATCAAATGGTCATCTTCGGCGAGACGCAGTTGCGGCGAATTCTTTCCGGCTATGCGGCATATTACAATCAAGCGCGCACGCACTTGGCATTACACAAAGATGCGCCCTTGCACCGAGCCGTCCAACGCTCCGGTGTCATTATAGCTATTCCCATCTTGGCCGGACTGCATCATCAATACGTCCGGATATGATTTTCGGAAAGGACAACTCATTGTCGGCATGACTTCACTCGTGCGACGCGCAAAGTATAATCCTCAGGCGATCGATCCACGGCTGGTCAGTCTGCTGGCGCGCAAGCCCACGAGGGTCGCGACTGTCGCGATGGCGAACAAAACCGCGCGGATCATCTGGGCGATCATGGCACGTGGCGAGACCTATCGTGCCGGCCACCAGCCGGCATTGACCGCATAAAAGCGACGATACACGGCTTAGCTGAAGAGGAGATCAGCTTCACGAAGTTGCGAGAGCGAAGCGACGTGATGGCAAACCGGTCAGGCCGGGAACAGGGACAACCCAACGAATGTCTGAGGCGTCACAGCCTGATAAGCAGAATGGGACCTTGTTCGCGTACTCCATCAGGGCCAGCAGTCTCAATCGACTGCATCAACAGGCCGAACAGAAGACTGCACCCGACCAACGCCAGCGCGTTAATTTACCTCTTGCAACGCGGGAGCCATCCACAGAGGACATTAGTAGCGTGGTATCATCGACTCCATTCGTGATATCGTGGCGAAGGTCGGAAAATTATAGTCTCGGTCCATAAATCGAGGGCGTCGCCTGTCGAATATCTGCGAGCTGCCGCCGCTACTGGGCAATGGAGGTCGGAGGCGAGAGTGGCGGAGCCGGAGGCCCGCGACTTTTCCATCGAAGGCAGTAACGCTCCGTAGGCGCGCGCCGAGCGAGCTTTTTGACTGCATATGATGCATTCGGATCCCGACAATTCTGATACTGGTGGCGCTGCTCAGGGCGCGGGCGAACCGCGACGATATAGTTTCAGTGCAGGGCTTGTTTTCTCAGTCGCTTTGCATGCGCTTGCGCTGTCGACATTTATCGTCATGTTGGCGATGGCGGCTAAGCCCGACGACCTGCCCCTCATCGTTCCGGTGGATATCGTGCAGTTCGCTGACGAGACTGCCGGCCCATTGACGCCAGACAAAGGAAACGTACCGCAACAAGAGGCCGCGCCGCCTTCATCGCCGGCCGCAAAGCCGGTCGAGCTGTCGCCGTCAGAAAAGCTTCCGCCTCCCGACGATCTCGAAATTAAACTGCGCAAGTTGGCCCAGCTTCGCCAGCCGATCGTGGACACAAATCAATCCGAGAAAGGCGAAGGACTGTCGCGCGCTTCGGTGATGAGGCAAGACGCCGCGCTCAGATCGGATGCCGCGATAAAAGACTTTCTTCGCGACCAAATCGAGCACCATTGGAATCTTGACCTCGCAACGTTACATGGCAGGAATATTTCTGTCCTGATCCGCGTGGCGATAACAAATGCTGGCGCAATTACTAAAGCCGAAATCGTGAACAGTCCCGAAACCGGTATTGATCCGGTGTATGACGAAATCGCCTCAAGCGCGCGCGATGCCGTGCTATTATCATCGCCGCTTACTTTACCTGCCGGGTATCATGCGGGATCGATGGACGTAGTCCTCAGTCTCAACACCCGGGACGCATTGCGATAGCGATAGTTTCCGCGCCACCCTCTATGGCAGGTCCCTGGCGACGCGAAAGCCAGTCAGGCTGGAATAATCATAGTCTCCGCCGTCGCTGGTACTAAAGCTTCGGCTGGCCGAACGTATGACAACGGGTAAGTTGTTCCAAGAGCCGCCGCGAATTACGTGCTTCGTGCAATCCTTTTCGATCCACGCGCTGCCGTCATCCGGTGCGTGTAAATAGTTCGGATGCCAGCAATCTATGGTCCATTGCCAGGCGTTTCCCAACATGCCGTAGAGGCCGAAGGGATTGGGCGCGAAGCTGTCAATAGCGGCCAACAATCGATTATCCCATGGACTCCCGCAGCCGTTGCAGTTTGCCCTGTTGGTACCGATCGCTTCGCCCCACCACCGCGCTGTCGTGGTCCCGGCCCGAGCGGCATATTCCCATTCCGCTTCGCTCGGCAGACGGTAGGGTCCATTGCCGGGCTCAAGTGTTGGACGGAGCTTGTGCACCTTGGCGTTAAGCCATGCGATATAGGCCTGTGCATCATGCCAGCCGAGGCACACGGCCGGCCAGTTTGGCGGCTGCATTTCTAAACCGCCTCCGGGCGAACCCCACCCCATGCCGAGGATTCGATTGCAGGGAGCCGGCCGATAACCAGTGCTCTTGAGAAAGGCCAGAAACTGCGCGCTGGTGATGTCGTATTTGCCTAAAGCGACCGCCTTTATCGATACAGCATGCTGTGGCCCCTCGGAATCGAAACGACCTAACTCGTTCTTCGGACTGCCCATCAAAAAGGTGCCCGACGGAATCCCAACCATAACCGGGCAATCAGGGCATTCTTGAAATTCTCGATCTTTCCTCTCCTGTGCTTGGCCCAGGGCTGATCCTGCCAGCGCGATAATAAATACCGCGATGAAAAACTTGCGCCGGCGGAACGCCCCGACCGACCGCGCTCCCACTGTAATCAGTGCCTCGCGCAGTGCCATCAAAGGTCGCTCTTTGTGCTTCGATAGTACTTCCATATCCACATATGTTTGCGAGTGGCGAATTTCGCGCGCTAGCGGATGTTGTAGCGAATGGGCACCACGATGCCGACTTGTGCGCCTTGCATTTCGGCTGGCGGCGGCGGCAGCGGTTGCGCACGTTCCAGCATTGCCAACGTCTCCCGATCGAGCAGCGACGAGCCTGAGGAGTGCACAATGTGGGCATCGTGAACTCTGCCATTGCGATCGATGCTAAAGGCGAGTTGCGCTACGCCTTCTTCATGACGCGCCCGCGCCTCGGCCGGATACCGCTTGGATCGTTCCAGCTTGGCAACCAAGCTGGATCTCCAATTCAGCACAGCATAGGGATTGCGCGATGCTGCGCCGGGTGCTGGCGCAGCTGCCCGCGCGCCCTCGCGGTCGGCGGTACTCGGCGCTGTCGGTAGACTGGCTTGATTTGACTTCGGCTTTTCCTCCTTTGTTTTTTCCGGTGGCTTCGGCGGCGGCATCGCCGACAACGACTGCTCAGCCTTCGGTTCGACCGGCAGTTCAATCTTATCAGGGGGCTTTTCTGGCTTTGATTGAGGTACCACCTCGGCCTGCTGCGGTCCCGGAGGCAATTCGGTCGGCTGTGTCTGCGGCGCCACCGCGACCGGAGCGAGTTCGACCGTAATGATGGGCGCATTTGCGACCAGGTCTGGCTCGTTCTGCCAATGCAACAGCAAGGCTGCCGCGCCGCCCACGTGAAGCAGCATAGCGAGCATGAAACACGTGACCCAGCGCGCCCAATCGAGCGACCGCAAATGCGCTCGGACGATCACTGCAATTTGTCGGACTCAAGCCCGACCAGCGCAACGTGTAGGTACCCAGCATCGCGCAGCTCGTTCATCAGTGTCATGAGATAGCCGTAAGCGACGGTCTTATCGGCGCGCAGATAGACCCGCTGGTCTTTGCCGCCATCGGTAGCCCGCATGAGCGCCCCTGATAAGGCGCCGCGGCTGACAGGTTCGTTGTCTAGAAGGAGGCTTAAATCTGCCTTCAGCGTTAGAAACAACGGCTTATCGGGTCGTGGCTGGGGCTCGGCAGTAGAAGCAGGCAGATTGACTGGCATATCCACCGTCGCAAGCGGTGCAGCAATCATGAAAATGATGAGGAGCACTAGCATCACGTCGATAAACGGCGTGACGTTGATCTCATGTATCTCGCTGAGCTCTTCGTCGCCGTGGTCGAGTCTCACACTCATAAGATCACTCGGCAGCGGGAGCCGACCGCAGGCGGTCACCGGCCCGCGTTCCGCCACGATCGAGATCCCGGCTCACTAGTCGCAGGATTTCGGCGGCAGCGTCGCCTTGTTGAGCGCGGTAATTAGCAATCCGGCGCGAAAGCATGTTGTACATGACAACGGCCGGAATCGCGGCCACAAGGCCGAGCGCTGTCGCTAGCAGCGCTTCCGCAATGCCCGGCGCGACCACGGCAAGGTTGGTTGTGTGCTGCTTCGAAATGCCGATGAAGCTGTTCATGATGCCCCACACGGTGCCGAACAGTCCGACAAACGGCGCGATGGCGCCGACGGTCGCCAGAATTCCTGTTCCGCGTGTCATCCGTCGTCCGGCCGCGGCTTCAATCCGCTCCAAGCGCGAGACGATGCGTTCTTTCACGCCGGCAGGATCGAGCGCACCAGCGGACAGCCGCAATTCGGCTTCCGCGGCACGTACCAAGCCCGCAGTAGCATCGTTGCGTCGTGGCAGGCGTTTTAGACCCTCCGCGAAAGTTCGGCCCTCGCTGAGAACAGTAATGGCAGCGCGCAGCTGCTGCTGCGCTGCTGTCAGCTCAATCATTTTCGCGAACCAGATGGTCCAGGTCAGCACCGATGCAAAGGCCAGGCCGATCATGACCGCTTTGACAACAATGTCAGCTGACAGGAACATGCCCCAGGGCGACAAATTGCGCGGTAACTGGAGCACAGAAGGTTGCGTGTTTGGTTCGAGAGAGGGTGCACCAGCGGGCAGTGCGGTGCCTGTGGGAACCACTGATGACGTGCTCGGCACCGGGAGAGTTGCAGCCGGCGGTGGAGCTGTGTTTTGACTTCCTGCGGGGAGCGGGGCGTTTGCTGTTGGCGCTGATGGCGTCTGCGCAAGTGTCGGCATAGTCAACATTAGACTGATACTGAGAGCGATGACCGGCCAGCATCGCTGCTGCAGGGCCTGAGCAGCGTGAGCCATATACGCGCCTCCTAGATTTTCTTCGACAGACTGAAATAATAGCCACGACGCGGGCCATATTGTGGCGCGAATACGCCGACGCCGCTGCCATCCCTGATCAAATAAATGGTGTCCAACACATTGACCACCGAAGCGCGTGCTGTGAGCTGGCCGAGACCCGGCACCATGAACTCCCGTGATGCGCCGACATTGAGCTGAGCATAGGGCGCGACGTGATCGGTATTGGCAAAACCACTGCGCAATCCGCTGCCGTAAATCATATCGGCGCTATAGCGCGTGCCGGCCCATAGATATGACGCACCACCTGAGGCGGTCCAGGTCTGCGCGTGGTCAGTATAGATGTAGTGGTCAGCGATGTAAGCGAGCTCGTCGAGGCCAAACAGATACTGGTTCGATACGATATTGGTTGCGAGCTGCTTGGCCCAGGCGATGTTGCCGTAGGCTTTGAAGTTGCCGGAAGTGTAAGTCGTGCCGAACTCGACGCCGACATTCTGCGCCTTCTCATAATTGAACGCATCGAGGACGAGGCCAGGGCCGAATTGGCCATCGTCGAGCAGGTCGCGGGCGATCTTGTAGTAGCCATCGACGCTCACTTGCCAGCCTGGCGTCAGTGCCTGCACGACACCGGCGTCGAAATAGTGTGAGCGCTCTGGCTGAACCCGGTCCTGCAACGTCGTCTCCGGCGCTACTAGCGTGGGTACGAAAGCTGCAACATTGACCGGCCCAGCAAGAGTTTGCTGTGGCGGCGTGAAGTAGCGCGCATAACCTGCATGGAATGTCGTGCCGGTCAACGGCTTGTAAACAAGGTTCACGCGCGGGCTCAGCTGGTTGGCATCGAGGTATTGCCACATTTGATCGAACCGCAAGCCGGTGTTGAGCGTTAGTTGGTCCGTCATCCGCCACTCATCTTGCAAATAGACTCCACCGATCCCACCAAATTTGGAAGTGCCATCATTGATAATGAAAGGCGCATCGGTGCCGTCGGCCGGCAACACAGTCGAAACGTTACTGACTTTGGTGTCTTCGCCGCTAACGGTGAAACCGGCGCGCAAAGTGTGTGCGTCGTTGACGCGATAGGACCCATCGCCCTGGATGCCGCTGGTGACGCTGCTGCGGTAGACGTCGGTTGCCTGCCCATTGAACAAAATATCGCCGGTCGTGTCCGGAATGAAATGCAGCGTGCTGTAGCGCACGAAAGGCGCAAGCTGAATGTCGAAGCCATTTGCCGATTTCTGCCACGCCAGAACCGCGAAATTGTTTTGTTCGGCCTGGCGCTCGTTCAGATTGGCCGAATTGAACGACGAAACGCCGAACGCCGAGGTCACGCCCATTGCGAACGGCTGCCCCGGGTTGTTCGGAATCTGGTAGTGGTTGCTGACATTGCCAAAGATCGTCGATACGCGCGTGTAATCGTCGATCATCGTCGAGGTGTAACTGAAGAAATCGCCTTGGTAGGTCCGGTCATGGATTGCATTGAGCGTTGGTGTTGGATTTTGAATGCCTTCACTGCTCGTGAAGCCGCGGCCGGTGAAGAAATACTCGGTGTTTCCGAACCGCCCGCCGTAATCGAGGCTCGGCGTCAACGTCTCTCGGCTGCCGCCCTCAACGCCGATAGTGCCACCTTGCGTGAGCGAATTACCGCTCTTGGTTTGGATATCGACAATGCCTGACGTGCGGAGGCCGTATTGCGCTGGCAGCGCGCCGGTGATTACAGCCACGCTGCCGATGAAATCGGTGCCGAGCACATGGCCGAAACCGGAAATGCCGTCCGGCAGGGTGACGCCGTTAATGCGGTATTGCACGTTCGCGTGCTCATTGCGCACGTGGATGTCGCCGTTCACTGCGGAGTCCTGAGAAACGCCCGGCGCCTGCAATAGTACTTGGTTGATCGGCGTATCAGTCCCTCGCGGCATGCTTTCGATTGCCGCACGGTTGAGGTCGAAGGAACTGGCGCCGAAACGCGGTGACAAGTTATCGCGCGCCTCGTCAAATTTCGTATTTTTGGTTGCCAAATCCGATTTGGGCTCCTGCGGCGGTACTGATGTTGGGCGCGGCGGCGCGGGACGTTGTGCCTGTACGACGATTTCCGGCAGGACCTCTTGGCCAGCGGCGGCGACGGTGAATGCCACAAACAGCGCGATTGGCGATGCGGCCTGCAGCAGCGCACGAGACAGATTTAACGCCATCGAACTCCTACTCCGAACGGTTTGCGACTGACGGCTTGCCAACTATCAGAGGTTATACTATAACACTTGTTATGATATAACATTGCATAAGGCGCGCACGTCAAGAGCAAAAATGACCGTGGTTTCGACGTGCGCGCCAAAGCAACTCCACGGCGCCAATTGCGCCGGCCTTACGTACAGGGTGCTGATGAAGTCGACGTTGACCAAAGTAGCGAAATCGCTAAGCGGCACAGAACAAAAAATTTGCCGACATCTGGCACGTGCAACAAGGGCATTAGGCGCCTACGAAATACAGAACGCCTTGGGCATTCGGCACCCAAACACGGTCTATCGCGCTCTTGGGAAGTTACAAGGTCTCGGATTTGTCCATCGTCTTGAATCCCGAAACGCGTTTATCGCCTGCGACGGTCCGGGTGAAATTCATAACCCGGGCTTTTTCGTGTGCCGCGAATGCGGCGAAGTCGAAGAGTTTCCGACATTGCCCGTGCAGCCAATTTTACAATCTTTAGCGCGTGATCGAAGATACATAATCGAGAAAACGACGATCGAGCTGATCGGCCGCTGTTGTCGTTGCTCCCACGCTGTAACAAGCTGACCTTGGAGGTTGTAGCCATGAAAATCATCACAGGCTTTGCATTCGCACTCATGCTTGCCGTTGCCCCGCACACGACAGCCTACGCCGCTGACAGCGCGATCAAACTGGTGGCGGCAGAGAACTTCTACGGCGATATTGCACATCAGATTGGAGGTGCCGAGGTCGAGGTGGTCAGCGTACTGAACAATCCCAACCAAGACCCGCATCTGTTCGAGACCTCACCTTCGGTGGTACGCGACATCGCCGGAGCAAAAATCGTCATCTATAACGGTGCCGATTACGACCCCTGGATGCTGAAGTTGCTCAATGCGGCGCCAGTACCAAACCGCATAATCATTGTTGCGGCCGATCTCGTACACAAAAAGGCCGGCGACAACCCGCATCTCTGGTATGAGCCCGCCACCATGCCGGCGGTCGCGAACGCGTTGGCGGAGGCACTCAGCAAAGCCGATCCCAATCATGCCATAGATTATAAGATGCGTTTGGCCAGTTTCCTCGCATCGCTCAAGCCGGTTGACGAAAAAATCAGCTCCATCCGCAAGAAATTTGGCGGGGCTACGGTCACTGCGAGCGAGCCGGTGTTCGGATACATGGCGTCAGCACTTGGCTTGAAAATGCGCAACGAGAAATTCCAACTTTCGATTATGAACGACACCGAGCCGAGCGCGCATGATGTCGCCGCCTTCGAGCGCGACCTCAAGGAGCATAAGGTGCGCGTCTTGTTCTATAACAAGCAGGCCTCCGACAAGATCGTGTTGCATCTGGTTGACCTTGCGCACGCATCGAAAATTCCAGTAGTCGGCGTGACCGAGACCACTCCGCCCGGAATGTCCTTTCAGGATTGGATGCTGAGCGAGCTAAACGATACCGAAAAAGCGCTGGCCGGTCCGTCTTCTTAGGTCCGTACCGCAATTGACCCGCAATAGCTGGGTTTTTAGCGAAGCATAATCGCCTCGCATGGACGAAAGCCGGTGGACAGCCGGGGCGGCCACCATTGCGCCTCACTCAAAGGTATCGTGCCCGTATGACCAAACGAGCCCGTATCGCCCTGATAGCGATTACTTCCGTTTTTCTTATCTCGCCAGCCAGCGCACATCCTCACGTTTGGGTCACGATGGCGAACGAGCTGGTTTATGCCCCCGATGGTAGCGTGACAGGCATCCGACATCATTGGGCCTTTGACGACATGTTTTCGGCATTTGCAACGCAGGGGATGCAGAAGGACACCAACGGACAATTTAGCCGCGAGGAACTTGCGCCGCTCGCTAAGGTCAACATCGAATCATTGAAGGAATACAAATATTTCACATACGCGACAGCGGACGGCAAGAAAGCCGATTTTGTTGATCCACAGCCAGGCTACTGGCTCGATTATAAGGATTCGATCCTCATCTTGAATTTCACGCTTCCGTTTAAACAGCCGGTGAAGGCAAAAAATCTGAAGGTAGAAATCTACGACCCGACAATCTTTGTTGATTTTGAGTTTGCCAAAGGTAGCCCGGTACACCTCATCGGTGCGCCCTCCGGCTGCAAACTCGATCTAGTCTTACCTCAAGATATTACCGTCGCGCAGTCTCAAAAACTGGGCGAGTTGTTTTTCAATTCACTTTCGTCATCGCAGAATTGGGGCGCGCAATTCGCCAACAAGATTCTGGTGAATTGCCCGTAAGCGCGGTTACGCATACCGATCATTCGTTTGCGGCGAACTCCGTGGTAGGGTCACGACCAATGACCAGAATTATTTTTGCGGTACTGACGAGCCTTGTCCTGGTGTTGCCAGCAGCAGCGCATCCCCATGTCTGGGTGAAGGCGACGAGCGAGCTCATCTATGCGCCTGACGGCAGCATCACCGACATCCGCCAGCACTGGCTGTTCGACGATATGTTCTCGGCCTTCGCCGTACAGGGACTGCAAGGCAAGGAGAAAGGCAAATTCACCAGCGACGAGTTGGCGCCGATTGCCAAGGTCAATGTCGAGTCGATCAAGGACTACGATTATTTCACTTACGCGACGGTCGACGGCAAGAAGACCCCGCTTGGCGATCCGCTACCGGACTATTCGTTTGACTACAAGGACGAGATGCTCACCTTGAATTTCACCCTGCCATTTAAGCAGCCGGTGAAGGCCAAGGACCTCAAGATCGAAATCTACGATCCGACCTATTTTATTGATTTCGAGCTCGCCAAGGATGCGCCGGTGTCGCTTGTCGGCGCTTCGGCGCAATGCAAGCTCACTGTTGAGCTACCGCGCGAACTGACCTACGCGGAAGGCAAAGCGCTCAGCAATAACCCCGAGGCAGCGACGAACTGGGGCGCTTTTTTCGCCAACAAGATCATGGTCAAGTGTCCGTAGTCGTTGTCGAGTAAGCCGCGGGGGCGGCGCAAGCCGAGGGAATTGAGAGCATGATCCCGCGACCCGCCCCTCTAAATTATATTCTTATCGTCAGTTGCTCGCTGCTCCTGTTCGCGGTGCTCGACCCCGCGCAGGCGCAATTCGGGCTGCATGCCAACCCAGGGCCGGAGCCGGGTGGTTTTGCCGGCTTGATTCTGGCTGAACAGGCGAAATTCTATCTCAAGCTTTCGAGTTTGATCCGCGCTTCGAAAGCCAACGGCAGCGCCGCTTACACACTGCTCGGCATCTCCTTTATCTACGGCGTGTTCCACGCCGCCGGCCCCGGCCACGGCAAAGCGGTCATCTCGTCCTACATGATCGCCAATGACGAGACCTGGCGGCGCGGCGTCATTCTCTCGTTCGCCTCGGCGGTGTTGCAATCGCTAACCGCCATTACCATCGTGGGCATCGCCGCAGTGCTGCTCGGCGCCACCGCTCACGCGATGGGCAACACCGTGCGCGTCATCGAGATCGTCAGCTACGCGCTCATCGTAGCGATCGGCGTGCGTTTGTTGTGGGTGAAAGGTGGGTCGTTCCTGCGACTGCTGCGCAGCGAACGGCATGAGCATCATCACGGTCACGCGCACGACCATGGTCATGCGCACGATCACGGCCATGCACACGCGCATCACGATCATGGCCATAGTCACCACCACGATCACGCGCATGGCCACGACCATCATCACGGCGAGGAGGAAGCCTCGGCCTGGGGTCACTCTCATGCGCCGGAGCCGCAAGAGCTCAAGGGCCCGCACTGGTTCCGCCGCGGCCTTGCCGCCATCGTTGCCGTGGGACTACGGCCCTGCTCGGGCGCGATCATCGTGCTGGTCTTCGCGCTGGCACAGGGGCTCTTCTGGATCGGCGTTGCGTCGACCTTTGTGATGGGGCTCGGGACCGCAATCACGGTCGCCATCGTTGCCACCATCGCGGTTGGCGCGCGCGGCTTTGCCGGCCGTCTGGCGAAGGCAAAGCCGGGCGCCGGCCTGCTGATCGTGCGTGGCCTTGAAATCGCGGCCGCCGTCGTCATCATCGTGTTTGGCGTCGCGCTGCTCACCGGCTACATGGTGAGCGAGCGGCTGATGGGAGTGTAAAGACCTGCGTGGCCGCCTGATGTCCGCTTGCGCGCGAGCCCGCTTAGCGGGACGCGGACCGTTCAGCGGAGTTTAAACCATGCAAGGCAATCACCTAACGGCTGACGGTGAAAGTGCTAGATGGAGGCCATGCTCAATCGCATAGCTATCCTGTCGGGGTTATCGCTCCTCTTAATGGCGGCCGGCTTCGCTATTACCGAACAATTCATCACTGCGCCGAGCAGTAGCGAGCCGGTGGCTGTGGCCCCGTTGCCGCCAGCCACGACTGCACCCGCCACAACCCTGCTGGCGGTATCAGCGCAGCCCAGTACGCCTGTCACTCAGTCAACCGCGCCCAAAATCAATGTATTGCCTGCGGCTGTTGCGCCCGCGCAAGCGGCCAAGGCCGGTCCTGTTTCGCAGATCATGAGCGCCCCGCCCGAAAAGGCTTCGACGCCTGTCGTCACCGTGCCGCCGGTGGTAAACGCCGTACCCGTGGTAGAAACGCCAACGCCAACGCCGACGCCCAAGCCGCCGAGGACCGTTAAGGAAGCAGGTAAGGCCGTTCCGGCTTGGCTGAGAGCGCATGTGGGCGAGGGCGAAGATCAAATCGCACAAGTGGTCTTGCAGAGGGGGCGCGCGCTTTATCTGCAAAAGGTGGCCGAAGGCGCGATTAATAATCCCTGCTACTTCGCCATGGATGCTACGCGTCCCAACAATTTGAGCGATGGCAAATTGGGGGGCCGGTTTTACGTTATCTGCGAATCCGAACGGTCGTTTCGTGCGATTTCGGCGGGGCACGGCAGCGGTCGCGATTTGAAGGGCATCGCGGATTTCGCAAACGAAAGATGGTGCGCGAAGAACTTCAGCAATGCGATGGAATCCGAACTCACCGCTGGCGGGTCCTATGTGACGGGCGCGACGAAAACATCTTTTAAAGGCTATTATCGCGTATCAGCGAAGAAAGACGTGGTTTTGCTGCGCTCATTTGTAAAGTTTGACGGTGAAGGCGAAGTCGCAAACGCCAGACAGCGCGAGATCGGCGGGCATGCCGCCGTATTGTTGACGAATGTTTGTCTTCGAAAAGATCCGGATAGCCCCTACGCAGATCACGAGGGTTACGTTCCGTTCGGAAAACTGGTCGATTACGCCAGCGGCCGCAGTGACGGGTGCACCAGTTGGTCACCGTCGGATGCCGACAAAATTATCCAGATGACGAAGGACAGCCCGACGACGCTTTACATTTATCCAGAATCAGAAGACATCGACGCTGTCGCGCAAGCGGTGAACGCCGGCCGGTCGCTATCGAGCGTGGGGTTATACTGGAACGCTTCCTGCTTGAAAGAAATCCGCTCTCCGAAATTTTGGCCAAAAGAAACCCTCGATCCGATTCTGGCCCAATACAAGAAGGATCATCCGGCACCGCCCCAACGACCAACACCAATTTGCAAGGCGCGTTGAAACCTGTCTTTGGTTCCTTGTCTCTTGTGCGCCCTATAGCGCCAGTCTGGCTCAACATGCGAGACGGCCTTGAGGTGAACGCTGGTTCCGCCGCTGCCAGACCGGCGTCGGATTGCATACGCAAAGCCACGGGGTTGATGGAACCCGCGATTACAGTCATGTGTCGTACATGACGGATGAGGCCATTCCCGATCAAACACCACGCTGCTCCTGCAACGGACAGCACATGAAACGGGTCAGGACGATACCCCGGACGGGTCCATATCCAGAATTGCACACATTCCGCTGTCAGCAATGCGGGCATGTTGAGTTAATCGAGATCGAATAGGCCGCACAGTTGGTGGTCTCTTTCATTTAGAACCAAGCATCCAATGTCGCCTATTGATGCTGTGGACGGCTCCTGCACCGGCACGTGAGTGCCATGAATGTGGGTGCTGTTAAGGCCCCCGCAATCTGGAGGAGCCCAGCATGCATACGGTCACGACGATCGGTCTCGACATTGCCAAGTCTGTCTTTCAGGTCCACGGCATCGACGCCGAAGATAGAGTCATCATCCGGCGGCAGTTGAAGCGCCGCTACGTTTTGGCGTTCTTTGAGAAGCTACCGCCCTGCCTAGTCGGCATCGAGGCCTGTGCGTCGTCACATTATTGGTCGCGGGAGCTCAGGGCGCTCGGCCACAGCGTGCGGCTGATGCCGCCGGCCTACGTAAAGCCTTACGTCAAACGGCAGAAGAACGATGCCACTGATGCGGAGGCGATCTGCGAGGCCGTTACCAGGGCGAACATGCGGTTCGTTGCGACCAAGACGCCCGAGCAGCAGAGCTGTCTAACCCTCCATCGCACGCGCCATCTGTTCATCCGCCAGCAAACCGCGGTGATCAATGTGATCCGGGCTCATCTTGCCGAGTTCGGCATCGTCGCTCCGGTCGGCCGCAAGGGTGTCGAGGAATTGCTCGATGCTGTCGCAGATCCCAGCGACAAACGGGTGCCAGAAGTTGCACGGACGTGCCTCGCAGCACTTGGGGCTCAACTGCGCAGGCTCAAGGAGCAGATTCTGGAGTTCGACCGTATGATCTTGGCTTGGCATCGATCCAATGAGGCGAGCAGGCGGCTCGATGCGATCCCCGGCGTCGGCCCAGTGCTGGCCACTGCCCTGGTTGCCAGCGTCGCTGACCCAAAGGCCTTTCGCTCAGGCCGCAACTTCTCGGCCTGGATCGGGCTGGTGCCCAAGCAGCACTCAAGCGGGGGCAAGGACAGGCGCGGTGGCATCAGCAAGCAAGGCGATCGCTATCTGCGCAGCCTGTTCATGGCCGGCGCGCTTGCCGTCATTCGCTATGCCAAGATCCACGGCACCAAGCATCGGCCTTGGCTCACGGCATTGCTGGCGCGGCGGCCTACGAAGGTGGCTGCCATCGCGCTTGCCAACAAGATCGCCAGAATGGCCTGGGCGATGATGGCCAGGGGTGAACGCTACAAGGAACCCGTCGCACTTGCGGCATAAACGAGATCGCGTCGGATACCCCGGCGTGATGTGAAGGTTGGAAAGGGCAAACAGCACGTAATGCAGAGCCGGTCGATCCGGCGATCAGGACAACCCACTAGTGCCAGCGCATTGTCGAATGCGTCCTATTGACCGGGACCTGATCCGCGGAGGGCATTATGGCCAGCGGCCAAGTGTGCCGCACTTAAAGGCCGAACACATGGCTGCACCGACCAAGCCTGCAAACGTGAAGAAAGTTCTTGCCAACTCGGAGCCGTCCACACATGGCACTTGGCGGACATGCCAGCCGGGCCAACGAATTTCCGCTTTTAACCCTTCTCAGACGACGTTGCAGATGCGGCGGGCGCTTCGCAAAAGCATTCCAACCAATAGGAATCAGGCCAAGCGGAACCGAGCGGTAGTGTCTCAGCGAGACACTACCAACCGAGCTCGGTTCCGCCGATCGACTGAATTACGGCTGAGCTATATGCCAGGCATTATTGAGAAAGCCGTCGCCCGTGATATCGCCGGGCTTCTTGTCATTTTTCCAATTGTAGAGCGGCCGACCCTTATAAGCCCACTGCTTACTACCATCGTCGCGGGTGATAACCGAGTAGTCGCCCATCGACATCGAATCTGCTTTGGCCATCAACGGCGGCCAATTGCCAGTACAAGGGCCATTGCACGCTGATTTACCGCCGGAATCCTTGTCAAAAACATAAAGCGTCATGCCGCTTTCATCCGTAAGCACCTTGCCCTTAGCGCTATCGCCCGTTTTGGTCGGCGCCATCTGCGCGAAGGCGACGGTCGTCGCCGTTATTGCGACGATAATGGTGATGAGCAACTTTCCCATTTTTTTTCCCATTTTTCCCTCCTCGTTGGATTGACTGCATGTCCCAGGACACCCTCTTAAACCCTTGCGGGCCGACTTATTCCCATAAATCGAAGATTTATTGCGCGCGTGCAGGCTGCATATGCTATTCTTAAATGATGCTAGTGGATTGCGTCTGACATTTGAATCCCGGAAGGGATTCCCAGCGGACCGGATACATGCGAGTTTGGCGCATGCGCACCGGAATTTCCATCGCTCTCAAGCCCGCTGATCGCCGCCGTCTGAAGGTGCTTGCGCGGGATCGCAACGCTCCACACAAGCATGTTTGGCGGGCTGAGATCGTCCTACTGAGCGCGGACGGTGTTGGCACCAATGAGATCATGCGCCGGACCGGCAAATCGAAGACCTGTGTCTGGCGCTGGCAGGAACGCTTCATGCAGGCCGGTTATGAGGGTCTCTTGTACGATAAGACACGCCCCTCGCGCATCCAGCCGCTGGGGTCGAACATCACCGAACGCGTCGTGACGCTCACCCAGACCGAGCCGCCAGTAGAGGCGACCCATTGGACCTCCACCATGATGGCGAAGGTCGTCGATATCAGCGCGAGTTCCGTCCAACGCATCTGGCGTGCGCATGGCCTTCAACCGCACCGGGTGAAACACTTCAAGCTCTCCACCGATCCACAATTTGTCGACAAACTGCGCGATATCGTCGGCCTCTATGTCGATCCACCAGCCCATGCGGTCGTTCTCTCGGTCGATGAGAAGAGCCAAATCCAGGCGCTCGACCGCACTCAGCCCGGTCTGCCGATGAAGAGGGGCCGCGCCGGGACCATGACCCACGACTACAAGCGCCACGGTACGACCACGCTGTTCGCCGCCCTCAACGTTCTCGACGGCACCGTCATCGGCCGCAACATGCAGCGCCACCGGCACCAGGAGTTCATCCGCTTCCTCAACACCGTCGAGGCCCAGGTGCCGGCACGAAAGGCGATCCACGCCATCGTCGACAACTACGCGACCCACAAACATCCCAGGGTGCAAAAATGGCTGGCCAGGCATCCCCGCTGGACATTCCACTTCACACCCACCTCGGCGTCCTGGCTCAACGCCGTCGAAGGCTTCTTCGCCAAGCTCGCGCGGCGGCGATTAAAGCGCGGCGTCTTCCTATCCGTCGTTGACTTGCAAGCAGCAATCAATCGCTTCGTCCTCGAACACAACGTCGAACCAAAGCCCTTCACATGGACTGCCGATCCAGACAAAATCATCCGGGCCGTCAGACGCGGGTACCAAGTGTTAGATTCGATCCACTAGGTCTGCAACAATTTATCCGGGCTCGATGGTCACGCGGCTTACTCGCCGTCTGTGTTGCCTATTCGCTCGCTATCCAAACTCTGATAGCCAGCGTCGGACTGGGCATGTCGGCCGCCGCAGTTCCGGGACAATTTGATTTTGTCATCTGCAGTTTCGCTTCTGGCCTAAACGCTCAGGCGCCGGCGCCGGACGGCGATCGTCAAAAACCCAGTCCGGAGCCGCAGTGCCCATTTTGCTTTGTCGCCGCGCAAAGTGCCGGTCAACTTGCAACGATGGCCGATGCGCCGGCGTTCCCGGCCTATGCTGGGATACAGATTGCCGGTGCGCGTTCTGGCCAATTCGATGGTAAGACGATTGTACCGCATTTCCGACGCACAGTCGGCGATCCCCGCGCTCCCCCAACTTCCTCCGTCTGACGCTCGAACTCACTCCGTCTCTTCGGAGTCGTTATTCATGCGCTTATGGAGGATACCATGCGCTCGTTGTCGAAACTCGCCTTTTTAGGCTTGCTGATCGCCATCGCTCCTGCCGCTTTCGCTCAAGGAACTGAGAGTTCGACAATTGCGGTCGAACAGCCATGGGCCCGGGCGACACCTGCGGGCGCTATGACCGGTGCCGCCTACATGGCGATCGACAATAAATCGAATCTTCCCGATCGATTGATTGGCGCTTCGTCCAACATCGCCAAAACGCTGCAAATTCATGAGATGGCGGTCGTCAACGGGGTGATGAAAATGCGCGAGTTGGCCAACGGCCTGCCCATCCCAGCCGGCGGTTCGGTCACTTTGAAACCCGGCAGCTACCACGTCATGCTGATCGGACTGAAAAAGCCTCTCAAACCCGGCGAGACGTTCCCGCTCATGCTGAAATTCAAGAAAGCCGGGAATATTCCCGTCAAAGTGTCGGTACAGGCCATGGGAACGATGCAAGACAACAAAACTGGCGGCATGGGGAAGATGGAGATGAAGTAATGCAGACGCGTCTCATCTTAGCCGCTATGAGCGGAATCGCCGGCGTTGCTATGGTTGCTTCCGGGGTCTTTTTCTTCAACTCATCCGATGGACTGAAACAGGCCATACACGCCGCGCCGATTGGAGGTCCATTCACGCTCGTGGATGACAATGGCATGACGGTTACGGAGAAAATCCTCGCAGGCAAGCCTTCGGCCATATATTTCGGCTACACATACTGTCCGGACGTTTGCCCGACAACGCTGCTTGACCTCTCACGTTGGATCCAAAAACTCGGGCCCGATGCCGACAAGCTCAACTATGTGTTCGTGACGATCGACCCGGAACGAGACACGCCCGAGTTGATGCACACTTACCTGTCATCCTTCGACAGTCACATCCGCGGCTTCACCGGCACACCTGAACAGATCGCTCAGATCGCGCGTGAATACCGCGTCTACTACAAACAGGTTCCAACTGATGATGGTGGCTATGTGATGGACCATTCCGCCATCATCTATTTGATGGGGCCGAACGACAATTTTGTCACTGTTATCCCCTATCATCAGGACGACGCCTCGGCGCTCGTCAAGCTTAAAGGTCTTATCGCGATGAAACCAACATCCTGATGGAATAAATTGCTTTTGCCGACGTTATAGGCTGATGATAACCTGATTGCCGTTGGGCCGTAGGGGCGTCGCGTAATATGCGCATCGGCTTCCGAGTGGCGGTGAGCTGGGTGGCGATCTATGCGGTCGCCCTGCACGTCATCCTGCTTGGCTTCATGCCGGCCATCGCCAATGCGTCAGCTACGGTCGATCCGTTTTCGATCATCTGCCACAGCGGTGCTGAAGCTGGTGCATTGGGCAATAAGGCACCGGGTAAACCCGAGCTCGTCCCCGGCCACGCCTGCGAGCATTGCAATCTCTGCAGCGCCACGGCACCGCCACCGGCGCCCGACGTTGAGCTCAACGTTGACTTCAGGCCGACGCGTGTTCTTCACGTGCTTATCCCGGCATCGACGCCGACGCGTATCGGCGTTACCTCCGATCCAAAACTTGCCCGAGGTCCTCCGCAAACGACGTGATGTGAGGTCGCCAAGCGACCGTCCTCAAGCATTCACGTCTGAATTAAAGCGGAGTTCTCCTCATGCTCAAGTTTGTTGAGATTCGTCCCACAACTGTGTCTGCATTGATATTCGCCTTGCTACTCGGTTCCGCACCGAGTGCCGCATGGGCATGTGCGTGCGGGTGCAGCGTATTTGATGTCGGGTTTGGTGGCTTGCCGCAGGAAAATGATCACGGCGGAAGAGTTTATTATGAATTGGATCGATCCAATCAGACGCAAAATTGGGTTGGAAGCTCAAAAGCCGACGCAAGTCTGAATAACGACAAGCGCGTCAGTACTTTTTGGCACAATGTTGGCCTCGAATATATGTTCAACCGTGAATGGGGCGTTTCTGTAAAAGTGCCATTTGTAGCCCGTGAGTTTTGGACTCTCGACGACAACGGTAATCAGAACTCGTTCAGCTCAAAAAGTATCGGCGATATCGAAATCATGGGGATGTACACCGGCTTTTCCAAAGACATGTCGACTGGTGTCTTGTTTGGCCTGAAGCTGCCCACCGGCACTTACACCGCCCCCGGCTTAGACCGCGACACACAAATCGGAACCGGCAGTACCGATCTCATGCTTGGTGGATTCCACCGCGGCATGATCACCGGTGACAACGCATGGCAATATTTCGCACAAGCGATGGCCAGGATTCCGTTTGCCTATAGTTCTGCACCTGACCCAACGGGAAGTGCTGTCGATGCGGCGGGAAATGTTCTCGTACAAACCTATAAACCGGGCTATCAGGTCGATGGCAGTGTGGGCGTCGTTTACAATAACGGATACAATATTCTGGGGTTCGACAAGATTGCCCCCGTGCTCCAATTCATAGGATCACACCGCGTACGAGACGGCGGCGACGCATCCGACCCTTTGAACTCCGGATTTGATCGCGTGATGGTCGCACCCGGCATTGAGTTCACAAAAGTCGTCGATGAATTCAATAAACGAGTTGTCAAATTCTACTTTGATGTCGAAGTTCCCATTTATTACCGCACAAATGCAGCGGTAAACGACTCGGGAAGCGAAGGGCAGTTGATCGCGCCTGTGATGTACAAGCTGGTGGCAAGCTACAACTTCTGACGCTTCGACGGTCCCATAATGTCTCGGAACAATATGGGGCCGCCGCACCTCCAGCTGGAATTGGCTGAGAACAGATGAAAGCACCTACAATTCTCGGCGTCAGGTCAGCCCTAGTGCACCGCAGCTACGCACCGCCGAGCTTGTGTACACGTATCGCTTTTCTTTTCGCGGGCATTGCTTGTGCCATCGGCAATGGCATGGCTTGGGGTAGCCCGGTAGTCGATCAGCCGGCGCCGTCACTCGTTCTCACTCAATTAAACGGTCAAGTGTTTGATCTGTCGAAGTTGCACGGAAAGGTCGTCCTTGTGAACTATTGGGCGACGTGGTGCGCGCCGTGCAAAAAGGAAATGCCAGCGCTAAATGAGTTTTATCGGCGCCATCACAGCGAAGGTCTTGAATTGATCGGGATCAGCACCGATAGGCCCGAAGATTATGCGAAGATGCGCAAAATAAGCCGCTCGCTTGCGTATCCTACGGCGCTATTCGATCAGATTTCCGATAGTGGATTTGGCACACCGGAAGGCTTCCCGCTCACTTACGTTATCGATGGCCATGGAGTTGTGCGCGATAGGTTCGTCGAAGTCCGGGATGAATTGCTCAGGGACGTGGTTCTCCCTCTGTTGTCCGGGTCACCAGATGCGCACGCTAAGTAACGATGTAATGAAGGCGGGCGCTTGCGTAGCCATAACGTTATGCGCCTGGGCAGTTGCATTTGGCTGCTCGGTGGCGTCCGGCCAATCGGCTCAACACGGCGCTTTCATTGCTGATGAAAAATCGAAATGCAAAGTCTGGAATCCAAATCCAAAATCGGTCGAAACGATTGTCTGGTCTGGCTCTTGCGTCAATGGTCTCGCTCAAGGCCGCGGTAAATTGCAGTGGCTGCAAAATGACAAAGCTTACGAGACAGATGAAGGCGATTGGACCGCAGGTCGTCAGGTTGGCCATGGTTCTCAAGCATGGCCGTTGGGTCGCTATGACGGCGAAATCGTCAACAGTGAGCCAAACGGCCAAGGCGTCCTAACACTAAAGACGGCACGCTACGACGGCGAGTTTCGCAACGGGAAGCCGAACGGGTTTGGAACCGTTACGAGTCAACGTGGTGTCTTTAATGGAACATGGAAGGATGGCTGTCTAATTGGCGGGAAGCAAAGGATTGCGGTAGGCGTCCCATTATCAGCTTGCCCGTGAAGAGATCGGAAGAAAGACGAGTGCGGCGATGAAAGCAGCTGAGGAGGTCAAGAGATGAAACGCAATTTGTCCACCAAAGTCGTCCTGCTGGCGCTCGTTTTCGGCTTGGCGCCAACATTGGCTGTTGCTCAAAAAGACAAATCAAACAGCGTCGAGCAAACCAAAGGAAAAACCTGCCGGATGGAACAGCAGTGCCACTGGGAGAATTTCAAGAAAATATGCACTTACGTCAAAGTCTGTCGCTGATTGTTTGCTTAGCTTTGACCGCGCATGGAATGAAGGCAGTTTGCATCTAAGCTCTTGACTCTTAATCAGCGGGTCCCAGGTTCGAGCCCTGGTGCGCCCACCACCCATTCTCCGGCATCTCTGAAGACCGCAGTCTCCGGCCATAAGGCGGCCAATTGCGGGGGACTGTGCGACTTCAGGTTAGTCTCTGCCTTGGGGCGAACGACGCACGTGCGTTTTTTGATCTCGCGTCTCTGCGGGCCAAAATTCCGTTTCCCCGGATTTGAAATGCATTTGGGCGGAGACAGGTTCGAAGTCCTAATAGCCTACCAATATTTTGGTGATGAGCGCTGATTAGCCGATGTCCGCTTCTCTAATCGGCCGGTTGGGGTCAAGCGCTTTCAGACTATCCACCACTGCAGTGTTGATGTCGCTCACGGGCTCGTGCTTCTCTTCGGAATCGGCACTAGGGCCCTTGTATGGGGCTTTTTTAGTCAAGAAGTTTAAGCAGGGCAGTGCATTTTTTCTTCGTCAGTTTCTTTGTTCGATCTGAAAGTCTGTTTCTTCATCCCGACCGTGGCTTCGCTCACGCCAGTGCGCGCAGGAGCTGTCAAGGTTGGCCGTCGTACCAACCTTGCGGCATGCTGCAGCCTTGCCAGACCACACCTTGACGGCTTCGAGCACGATGACACCGCTTGGTGCGGTCGGGATGACGATCAGAGGGGAGCTCGCTTTCGGGCGCGGTCCAATCGCGCCACAACCTTGTATTCGGTAGGTCCAAGGACCCAAACCATGATGCAGTCATGCGCATCGGCAGCGAAGCTCCGAAGCGGCGGACCCATTCTTCCATTCGGCACGAAAGCCAAGGGGCCTGTCGGGATTCCGCCACCTCGAACCGTCATCGGCGTTCCGTCACAAGCGTACGGACGAGGCCGAAACTGTCTGAGTTCTTTCAGCACCCTCCGTTCATTGGGCCGGACGCAAAACGACGCCGTCCGGTACAATACCCTGCCGCACGAGCCGCCATAGGGCGATCAAAAGCTTGCGCGCCAAGGCCACGATCATGGGCTTTCGAGTACCACGAGCGTTCTCGGTGCGGGCTCGAAACCATTGCGCCAAGGCGCTGTTCTTCTGGTGCAAAAGGAACCGCCACGCCAGTTGGATCATGCCTCGCCGAACTCGACCATTGCCGGAACGGGCCAGCCCTTTCTCCCGGCGTTTTCTGCCGCTCTCGTCGGGCGAGCCAGTGAGGCCGGCATAACGCGCTACGGCCCGTCGGTCACGCATGTTTCGTGACAGCACCTCGTGCACCAGCATGTCGGCCGTCTCGATGCCGACCCCGGTCACGCGCGCGAGCAGACGCACCATGGCGTGTGGTCCATCACAGGGTGCGTGATCGAGATGTTCCAGGCGTGCCTCCTCGATCTGCCGGATCTGATCACTGACGAGCCGTCGTCGCTCCATGTCGCGACGCAGCTCAGCCAGCGTGTTGGGCGGGATCGGCTCGCCCTCAGGCGTGCGCAAGCCATCAAGGCGCCCGGCGGCCTTTTTCAGCTTGGGATTGAAACCGCGGATGCCGAGCCGAACGAATGCCGCCTTCATTCGGTTGACGATCCGGCTTTGCTCTCCGACCAGGCTCTCGCGCTCGCGATTGGGCCGCTTGGCATCCTCGTCCTTTATTGTGGGGATCGCGACCATCTTGCAGTGATCACGCTCGCCGCGCAGCCAGCCGAGAAAAGAGCGTTTGAGCAGCTCGGTGTCGAGACGATCGGTCTTCGCCCGTCGATGCTCGCGCGACACCGCCACACTCGCGGCGTGAATGACGTGGACCTCGATGCTGCGCTCTTTGAGCCAGCGTGCCAACCAGAAGCCGTCACGGCCAGCCTCGAAGGCGACTGCAATACGCTCGATCCTGCGTCCTGCTTTCTTCGCTTCCTCCCGCCACCGATATAGCAGCTTCAGCAATGCGCTTTCGTCTACTGCAAGCTTCTTCAACGGCTGGCGCTCGACGCCAGGCACAATGCCGGCAACGAGCCAGCTTGATAGGCTCATCTCGATGACCGCGATCAGTGTGCCATCCGGTTCGAGGGCGGTGAGAGATCGGCTCAGGTCGTTCAACTTCTGCATGGGGCGCTCCATCGGTTCACATCAGCGACGATGGATGCAATATCCTCGGCGCCGCCCCATAGCATCTTCCATCATGGGATTCGAGGACGAGGCGGAACAATCTTTTGGGCGGCCTTGCCGTCAGAGTGACGGCAGGTCCAAGCGGACATGCGAACTCACCTCATCCATCGTCCCGCGAGGGACATCATTCCACCGCTCGGTGGAGCTCGAGTTTCCTCCTATCAGGATCGATCCTGTCACGGTTCTCATGCTGCTGCGACTCTCCCGGGTCCAGCGGAACTCGGTGCCGTCAACCCATATGCGGTGCATGATCACGGCCAGCCGGCGCGCCAACGCCACGATCGCCTTCTTCATCCCGCGGCGCCTGGCGATCTGCATCGCCCAGGCCTTGAGCCAGGACCATTTCTTCGAACGCATCATGCTTTGAGCCGCTTCGTAGAGCATGACCCGCATCATCTCGTCGCCGCAGCGTGATATTCTGCCGCTCCAATCCACCTCGCCCGATTGATACTTGGCACACGTCAGCCCAAACACGGCCCCGACTGCCTTGGAGTTCCGGAAGCGCGCAGGTACATCGACGGTAGCGCGATAGGTCAGCGCCACCACCGGGCCGACACCCGGGACCGTCATCAAGCGCCGGCACACCTCATCGTCCCGCACGATGGCGAGCAAGCGGCGATGCAGGATGCCGAACTGCTCGCGAAGCGTCCGTCGGACAATGAGCAGTGGTTCGACCAGACGGCCAAATCGGGCAGGTTCTCGACAAGCTCCCTGATGCGCGCCTCGAACTTTACCGTCCTGACCACACCCACCTTGAGACCAAAGTTGCGCAAGGTGCCGCGCAGGTCGTTATCGATAGCGATAGCCTTGGACTGCAGCAGCTTGCGATGGGTCAGCAGCATCCGCAGCTTCTGGCTGCGTAGCGTCTTCACATGCACAGGGCGATAAAGTCCCGCCCGCATCATCTGCGCCATACCGCGTGCGTCGTTGCGGTCGGTCTTGTTGATCTGTGCCTTCAACACCGCCCGCATGTGCCGTGTCTCGACACAGATCACCGGCAAGCCTGTATCAGCCAGAGCACTGAATAGCCATTGCGACAGCGGCCCGGCTTCCAATCCGATCCGCTTGAAGTGGTAGGCAACGTTGCTCAAAACCCGCAACAGATCTTCCGGTTCGCTTGCCACCTTCACTTCCCGCACGATCCTGCCCGTTTCGTCCACAATGCAAACGCTCGTCTCCTTGACCGATACGTCCAATCCAGCAAAATGGTCCATGCTGCGCTTCTCCTTCTGATGCTTGAGGCCGTAACACACGGACCTCGTTTCACCATCAGCCTGAAGCGCAGCACCCAAAATCTTCAGCTATCCACAAGCTGGGCCGGCCGATTACCCCATCTTTAACAGCGGACATGAGGTCGAGTTTTGACTGACCAGTGGCGTAAGCAAAGTCTGCGTTACCGACCAGCGAAAAATGGAGAGCGTTCCCACACTCGAGGGTCTATTTTTTGTCGAATTGAAAAAAATAAAATCTCAAAAAACTAAGGTGCAATGAGCCGTTATGGTGGGCGCTGTAGGGATTGAACCTACGACCTCTCCCGTGTGAAGGGAACGCTCTCCCGCTGAGCTAAGCGCCCGGCCATATAGGCCGGGCGATATAAGGAGTGCGTCTTGGACGTGTCAAGCGAAGCCGCGAAGCAGGCTACTGCGGCTTATCGCTATGGGGCAGCCGCGAGGCGTGCGTCTGCAGTGCGCGGATGCGGTCGGCGAGGTCGCCGTTCGAGGCGGACGCCTCGGCGTGTTTGGTGTCGCCGTTGCTGGTAACGCGGTCGCGCACCGTCTCGGCGGCCAGGATCGCGTCGATCGGCGAATTGGGACCTTCCAATGCGGAGGCAAGCCGCGCCACTTCCGCGGCCACGTCGTTGATGCGCTCGCGCAGAAGCGCGTTCTCGACGCGCTCCGACGCCCAGGATTCCTCGGTCTCGCGCTTCATATTGCCGAGGTCGCGGGCGAGGCGATCGCGTTCGTCGCGGGTGCGATCGAGTTCGGCCTGCAACTGCGCCTTTTCCGCCTTGAGCGTTTCATGCGCCGACTTCGCGCGCCCGTCGAGTTCGGCGACGGCTGAGCGCAGATCGCCTTCGGTCTTGCGCGCGGTCTCGATTTCGCCGCGCAGTTGCTTCAACTCGAATTCGCTTTCGGTGAGCTGCTTCGACTGATCGCCCAGGCGGGTCTCCAAATCGTGCGCGCGGCGGCCGAGGATTTCCGCTTCGGTCGTCTGTGCCGCGAGATGCTGCTCGAGCTCGCCAACGCGGCGGCCGAGGTTTTCGACCTTGCCGCGCTCCGCTTCCAGTTCCTGGGTCGCGGTCTTTAGCGCGATCCGCTCGGCGTCGCGGCGGTCTTCGGCCATCCGGACGTCGTTGCTGGCATTGGTGAGGCGCTCCTTGAGCGCTTCGACCTGGGTCTTGAGCGCGACGATCTCGACCTTCTGGGCCTCGGAGAGCGTCGAGCGCTCGTCGAGCTCACCCATCATCTTGGCGAGGTCAGCTTCCTTGTCGGACAGCGCGCGCTGGGCGTCGTGCTGAGCGCTGGTCTTGGCGGCGATCTCGTCTTCGGTTGCGCGCAACTGGTCGCGCAGCGCCTTGTCGCGCGCTTCGAGCGCGAAAATGGTGGCGGTCTTTTCACCGAGCTCGATCTTGAGCCGGTTGATGGCGTCGCCCTTCTTGCCGAGTTCGGCGAGCTGGCTGGTGGTCCGGTTCTTGAGCTGCTCGACGCTCATTTCGAGGCGCCGCGTCGACATCGCGAATTCAGCGCGCAGCTGATCCTTGTCGGCCTGGATCTCCGCCATCGAGAGCGGGGTGGCGGCTTCGAGGCGCCGCATGGTCAGCCGCACCGCGCGGCCGTGCACGAGGGGGATGACGACGAGCCCGACCAGGGCTGCGACGAGAAACCCGATCCCGAAATACATGATCGGTTCGATCATAAAGCGACGCCTCCAAGACAGCCCACGCCCGTGGTAAACCCCGCGGAAACCATGACACGCGCGGCCGCGCACTGCCAGCGTTAGGCAAGATTAACCTAAACTCGTGGCCCGCGTCAGGGCGTCACAAGCCTCGGTTCGACCGCATATATAATGTGCGAGGCTGGCTAGAATGGGTTCCAGGTCGCCTTGTCGGTGAATTTGAGATAGCCAACGTTCGCGCCCAGCCTTAAGCCCACGCCGGAGCGGATCGGCACCACGACGATGCCACTGGCGGTGAGCGCCGTCATGCCGAAGCCGCCGATGAAATAGGCGGAACCGTCGATGCCGGCGAAGCGCTGGTAGATCGCATTGGTCGCCGGCAATTTGTAGACGAGCATCATGGTGCGGGCGCCTTCGCCGCCATAGTCGAAGCCAACCGAGGGGCCTTCCCAGAATACGCGCAGGTCGCCGGCGTTACGGGTGTAGAGCTTGCCGTCGCCGTACCGCAGGCCCACCACGAAAGCGCCGCTGCCTTCTTGGCCGAGCACGTAGCCGTTCGGCTCGCCCCAGCGGCTGAACGCCTTTTCGATTACCTGCGCCAGCCCGCGCGACACCGTGCCGAAAAACTGGTGGCCGGCGAGGACGATCTCGTTGGCGGAGAAGGTGTCGCGACGCGCGGCCTGCGGCGGGGAGGCGCCGGCTGCGCGCCCGGCGGTGGCGGCTGCCCCTGGGCGGCGGCCAGATCGGCGCCGAACGCGATCAGGCACAGGGTCAGGACCGCAAACCGCAATGTGGCGCGCATTGCATGCTCCTTGAGTGGGTTCTTTAAGCCCCGCTTAACGGATTGCTCACACGGACGGCGGTAATGTGGCGGCGAATCATTCAACTTTCGCCCGGGACTATGACCGCAGCACGGCAGCAACGGAAGATACGTCTGGCGCTATGCCTGGTGGCGGGGGCAGCCGTTTTCGCGTCGGCCGCGCTGGCAGGGGTGCCGGAGCCGCTGGTGGTCAATCCCAATACTGGGCTCGCGCTCTCAGGCTTCGATCCCGTTGCCTATTTCACTGACGGCAAGCCGGAGTTCGGCCGGCCCGAACTCGAATACCGCAACAACGGCGCCGTATGGCGCTTCCGCAACGAAGGCGACCGCGCGGCCTTCACCGACCACCCGGAAGTCTATACGCCGCGCTTCGGCGGCTACGATCCGGTGGCGGTCGCGCGCGGTAATTCGGTGCCGGGCCATCCGCTGTTCTGGTCGGTCACCGGCGAACGGCTTTATCTCTTCTATAACGAAGCGGCGCGCGCCGAATTCCTTGCCGACCCGGGCGGCGTCATCGCGCGCGCGACGCGCAAGTGGCCCGAGGTTTCGCGCACCATCGCCCGTTAGCTCACAGGCGGACCGACTTTGCTTTTTCCGGATCGCCCCAGGCGATGAAGGCCGGAATGCGGAAATTTCCGGCGGCGTTTCCAAATTTAAGCGGCGTGCCCTTCGGATCTGTGACGATGCCGCCTGCGGCGGTGACGACGGCATGGCCCGCCGCGACATCCCATTCACACGTGGTGCCGAAGCGCGGATAGACGTCGGCGGCGCCTTCGGCGATCCGGCAGAACTTGATCGCCGAGCCGCTTTGGTCGCGCGCGACCGGACCGAGCTTTGCTACAAATGCTTCGGTCGCCGGATCGAGATGCGAGCGGCTCACCACCGCGACGCCTTGCGCCGCCCGCCAGCGCCGCGTGCGAATGGCCTGCGGCTGATCGGCGCCGTCGGCAAGCATGCGCAGTCGTTCGGCGCCGCGCCCGACGATCCCGCGCCAGACTTTGTGCTGCTTGGGCGTCGCGACAATGCCGGCGATCGGCGTGCCGCCGGTGACGATCGCGACGTTGACCGTGTATTCGTCGCGGCCCGCGATGAATTCGCGCGTGCCGTCGAGCGGATCGACCAGGATGAAGCTGCCGTGGAGCTTGGGCGGCGCCTGCCGGCCTGACATTTCCTCGGAGACCACTGGTACGCCCGGCAACAATCGCGCCAGTCCCCGCAGGATTTCGGCTTCCGAGGCTTCGTCGGCCGCCGTGACCGGCGATTGATCGGCCTTGAGCTTGTGCCCGCTCTCCGGCGACACAGCGAGAATGACGGCCGACGCGCGCGCGACGATGGCCGTCAGCGCGTCCATGAGTTTGGCCGCCTCGGCCGGCGTAATCTCGGGATTGGCAGCCAAAACTATAGCCCCTCGGTCCTTGGCGGTTGTGCGCCTGCGGTGTATCACGCCTCGCAGCCGGCACGACAGCGATTTGCCGGGTTTTTTTGCCAAACCTTGCCCGTGGAGAGCCGTCCCATGTCCGCACCGCCGCTCGCAGCGCTCGATCTTGCCGCCTTGCTCTGCTCGCGCGTCTGTCATGATCTCATCAGCCCGGTCGGCGCCATCGTCAACGGGCTGGAAGTCATGGAGGAAGAGAAGGACGACGGTACCAAGACCTTTGCCCTCGACCTCATCAAGAAGAGCGCCGCCACCGCCTCGGCCAAGCTGCAGTTCTGCCGCATCGCCTTCGGCGCGGCAGGCTCTGCCGGCGCCCAGATCGACACCGGCGATGCCGAGAAGATCTCCCGTGGCTTCCTGGAGGACGACAAGACCAAACTCGCATGGAAGCTCCCACGCGTGCTGATGGCCAAGAACCGGCTCAAGCTGCTGCTCAACTTGCTGCTGATTGCGGGGCAGACCATTCCGCGCGGCGGCCAGTTGACCGTCGAGCCGATCGGTTCGGGCGATACGATGGGCTTCAAGATCACCGCTACGGGGGCGAATGCCAAAATCCAGCCGGCGGCGGCCTCCTTGCTCGCGGGCGAGACCGGCGGCGAGGCTCTCGATGCCCACCGCATCCAGCCCTTTTACGCCAGCCTGCTGGCGAAGGATTGCGGCGCCAAAACCGCCATGGCCATGGAAGGCGAGGCGGTCGTCGTCACCGCCCAATAGGCGGGCAGGTCGCGCCTTTGCCGCGGTTAATGAGCGGTTAAAACACTGCCGCTTATTGCCAATTCGCAACCAAAATTAAACCCTTCGCCACCACACTGACCGCACTCCGAACGGAGTTTGGCGGACGGGTCAGAAGCCCGTCGACGAAGGCGTTTCCATGGACGACCTGCTGCGGGAATTTGTGACCGAGACCAACGAAAGTCTCGACGTCGTGGACGTCGAGCTCGTGCGTTTCGAGCAGGACCCGAACAACGCCAAGATTCTCGATAACATCTTCCGCCTCGTCCACACCATCAAAGGCACTTGCGGTTTCATTGGCCTGCCGCGGCTGGAAGCGTTGGCGCACGCCGCCGAAACCTTGATGGGCAAGTTTCGCGATGGATTGCCGGCGACCAACGACGCCGTCACGCTGATCCTTGCCACCATCGACCGCATCAAGGCGATCCTCGACTCGCTTGAGAAACATCAGCGCGAGCCGGAGGGCAACGACGAGGACCTGATCGCCGATCTCGATCGTATGGTGCAGAAGGTCACGGCGCCCGCGATGCCGGTGGCCGAAAGCCCGCCGCTGGTCCCGGCGAAAGATTTACCCGAAGACCTCGAGCGCGCCTTCCGCGATACGCCCGTCGAGCCGCCGGTCGTCAAGCCGACCAAAGCGGCCGCGCCCGAGCCTGTTAGCGCCGACGACGAGCCCGCGAAAGCATCGGGCCAATCCATTCGCGTCACCGTCGACACGCTTGAACAGCTGATGACCATGGTGTCCGAGCTGGTGCTGACGCGCAACCAGTTGCTCGAGATCGTGCGCCGCCACGAGGATTCCGAGTTCAAGACGCCGCTGCAGCGCCTGTCCAACGTCACCGCCGAACTGCAGGAAGGCGTGATGAAGACGCGCATGCAGCCGGTCGGCAATGCTTGGCAGAAGCTGCCGCGCATCGTGCGCGATTTGTCGCAAGAGCTCGGCAAGCAGATCGATCTGGAGATGCAGGGCGCCGAGACCGAGCTCGACCGTCAAGTGCTCGACCTGATCAAGGATCCGCTCACCCATATGGTGCGCAATTCCGCCGATCACGGCCTGGAAACGCCGGCCGAGCGGCGCGCCGCCGGCAAGCCGGAACGCGGGCGCATCAGGTTGTCCGCCTACCACGAGGGCGGTCATATCATCATCCAGATCGCCGACGATGGCCGCGGTCTCGACACCGAGAGCATCAAGGCCAAGGCGATCGCGCAGGGGCTGGCGACCGAAGCCGAGATCGACAAGCTCACGGAAGCGCAAGTCCACAAGTTCATCTTCGTGCCCGGGTTCTCCACCGCCGCCAAGGTCACATCCGTCTCCGGCCGCGGCGTCGGCATGGACGTGGTGCGCACCAATATCGATCAGATCGGCGGCACCATCGACGTCAAGTCGGTGGCCGGCGCCGGCTTGATGTTCATCATCAAAATCCCGCTGACGCTGGCGATCGTCGCCGCACTGATCGTGGAGGCGGGTGGCGAGCGCTTCGCCATTCCGCAGCTTTCCGTGGTCGAGCTGGTGCGCGCGCGCAGCGGTTCCGAGCACCGTATCGAACGCATCAAGGACACCACTGTCCTGCGGCTGCGCGACAAGCTCCTCCCACTCGCGCGCCTGAGCACGCTGCTCGGTGCTGGCGAGAAGGACGTCGAAAGCGGCTTTATCGTCGTGACGCAGGTCGGCAGCCAAACTTTTGGCATCGTCGTCGACGCGGTGTTCCACACCGAGGAAATCGTGGTGAAGCCGCTGTCGAGCCGGCTGCGCCACATCGCCATGTTCTCCGGCAACACCATTTTGGGCGACGGCGCGGTGATCATGATCATCGATCCGAGCGGCGTCGCGCAGGCCTTCGGCGGCACCGTTACCTCGCAAATGGCTGCCGCTGATTTGCACGGCGAGGCCGCCGGGGCCGACGTGCAAACCACCTCGCTGCTGGTGTTCCGCGCCGGTTCCAGCCAGCCCAAGGCGGTGCCGCTCGCGCTGATCACGCGGCTGGAAGAAATCGACGCGCGCAAGATCGAGCTGTCGAACGGCCGGCATATGATTCAATACCGCGGTCACCTGATGCCGCTGGTGACCCCGAGCCAGAGCGTGCGCGTCAAACAAGAAGGCGCCCAGCCGCTGCTGGTCTTCTCCGACGGCAGCCGGTCGATGGCGCTGGTGGTCGACGAGATCGTGGACATCGTCGAGGACCGTCTCGACATCCAGGTCGGCAGCGACAATCCGGGCGTGCTCGGTTCCGCGGTCATCAAAGGCCAGGCGACCGAAATCGTCGACGTCGGCCATTTCCTGCCGCTTGCCTTCGAGGACTGGTTCCGCCGCAAGGAGCAGGCGCCACGCGCCCGCCCGCGCTCGGTGCTGCTGATCGACGACTCGCCCTTCTTCTGCAACATGCTGGTGCCGGTGCTGCAGGCCGCCGGTTATGAAGTGACCGCCTGTGCTTCGGCGCCGGAGGCGCTCGCGCTGCTAAAAGACGGCGCGGTCTTCGACGCGGCTATTACCGACATTGCAATGCCGGAAATGGACGGCTTTGCCTTCACCGAAGCCGTGCGCGCCGATGCGCGCAACGCCGACTTGCCGGTGATCGCGCTCTCATCCGTCATCACGGCCGAGGACGTCGAGCGTGGACGCCGGGCCGGCTTCCACGATTTTGTCGCCAAATTCGACCGCCAAGGACTGATCGCGGCGCTCAAAGAGCAGACCGAGATCGGCCGGGCCGCGTGAGTACACGATGACAGAACACGCGCCGCAGAATTTGAGGGAATACGTCACCGCCATGATCGGCGGGCAGCTTTTCGGCTTGCCGATTCTGCGCGTGCAGGATGTGTTCATTCCGGAACGGCTGACGCGCGTGCCGCTGGCGCCGCCGGAAGTCGCCGGCGTGCTCAATCTGCGCGGCCGCATTGTGACGCTGATCGATATGCGCCGCACGCTCGGGCTGGAAACACGCAAGAATGAAGGCCAGCCGATGGCGGTCGGCGTCGAACGTGCGGGCGAATCCTACGGGCTATTGATCGACGGCATCGGCGAGGTGCTCAAGCTCGACGACGCCGCGCGTGAGGCAAACCCGGTCAATCTCGATCCGCGGCTGGCGCGCGTATCGGCCGGCATCCACCGCCTGGAAGGGCAACTGCTGATCGTGGTGGACGTCGATCGCGTGCTCGAAGCAAGCGGCAAGGCAATGGCGGCATAACGCATTGAAAATGGAACAAGCGAGGACGTGATGAAAACGTGTCTGGTGGTGGACGAACTCGAGCGTCATCCGAAAGGTGGCGCGGCGAATTCTCGAAGGGCTCGAGTTCGAAATCGTGGAGGCGGAAGACGGCGAGCAGGCGCTCGACGTTTGCCGGCGTCAGCTTCCGGAAGCGATTCTGCTCGACTGGAACATGCCGAAAATGGACGGCTACGAGTTCCTGCGCATGCTGCGCAAACTGCCGGGCGGCGACTCGCCGAAGGTCGTATTCTGCACGACCGAAAACGACGTCGCGCATATCGCCCGCGCGCTTCATGCCGGTGCCAACGAGTACATCATGAAGCCGTTCGACAAGGAAATCGTCGAGGCAAAATTCCAGGAAGTCGGACTGATCTGATCGCGCGCCAAGTTTCGTAGCGTTTCGTCAACGAGGTCAGTGGTCCGATGAACGTCGCCGTCGCACCGAAGTCTTCCGCCGCAATTTCCAAGCGTATCCGCGTGATGATCGTGGATGACGCCGTGGTCGTGCGCGGGCTGTTTTCGCGCTGGGTGGGAGAGGAGCCGGACCTGGAGGTGGCGGCCTCGCTGCGCACCGGGCGCGAGGCGGTCAATCAGATCGAACGCGCCGACCCCGACGTAGTGGTGCTCGACGTCGACATGCCGGAGCTCGACGGCATCGCCGCCCTGCCGCTGCTGTTAGAGAAGCGCCGCGATGTTGTCGTCATCATGGCGTCCACGCTGACGCGGCGCAACGCCGAGATCAGCCTGAAGGCGCTGTCGCTCGGCGCCGCCGACTACATCCCCAAGCCCGAAAGCAACCGCGAAGTCACCGGCTCGCCGACCTTCCGCCGCGAGCTGATCGAAAAGATCCGCACGCTCGGACAGCGCGCCAAACGGCTGCGCATGGGCCGCGTGGCCTCGCCGCCGCTGCAGCCGAGCGCGCAGCCGGCGCCGGTCAGCCATAGCGGCCTGGTGCTGCGGCCGATGCCGCTGACCGCGCCGCGCGTGCTGCTGATCGGCTGCTCGACCGGGGGGCCGCAGGCGCTCAATGCCATCGTTGCGCATATCGGCAGTGTGATCGAGCGCGCGCCGGTGCTCATCACCCAGCACATGCCGGCGACCTTCACCGCCATCCTCGCCGAGCACCTCGAGCGCATCGCCGGGCGGCCGGTGCACGAGGGCCAGGAGGGCGAGGAGATCAGCGCCGGCCACATCTATATCGCCCCCGGCGGCCGCCACATGACGGTGGCGCGCGGCGCCAACGGCGCTGCCGTGATCGCGCTCAACGACGGCCCGTTGATCAACTTCTGCAAGCCGGCGGTCGACCCGCTGTTCGCCTCCGCCGCCGAGTTATGGGGCTATAAAATTATGGCGCTGGTACTTACCGGCATGGGCACCGACGGCCTCAACGGCGCAAAAGCGATCGTCGCCGCCGGCGGCCACGTGATGGCGCAGGACGAAGCGACCTCCGTGGTCTGGGGCATGCCGGGCCAGGTCGCGCATGCCGGATTGTGCTCGGCCGTGCTGCCGCTCGCCGAGATCGCGCCGCGGCTTACCCGTCTGTTCGCCGGGGAGCGCGCATGAGTCCGGAGGATTTCGGCTACCTGCGCAAGCTGCTGAAGGAGCGCTCCGGCCTGGTGCTGGCGGCGGAGAAGCAATATCTCGCCGAAAGCCGGCTGCTGCCGGTCGCGCGCAAATACGGCATGACGACGCTGACCGAGCTGATCGGCAAGCTCAAGTCGCCGCAGTCGACCGGGCTTGCATCCGAGGTGGTCGATGCCATGACCACCAACGAAACCTTCTTCTTCCGCGACAAGCTGCCGTTCGAGCTGTTCCGCGACATCGTCATGCCGGCGCTGATCGAGGCGCGCGCGCGCGAGAAGCGCATCCGCATCTGGTGCACGGCCGCCGCCACCGGGCAGGAGCCCTATTCGCTCGCCATGACGCTGAAGGGCATGGGCGCGCAGCTGGCCGGCTACAAAGTGAGCATCCTGGCGACCGACATCTGCGCGCAGGTGCTGGAAAAGGCGCAGGCCGGCATCTACAGCCAATTCGAGGTGCAGCGCGGCTTGCCGATCCAGCTGCTGGTGAAGTTCTTCACGCAGATCGGGGAGATCTGGCAGATCGCGCCCGAAATCCGCGCCATGGTGCAGTTCCGCCCGATCAATCTGCTCAACGATTTTTCGCCGCTCGGCGGCTTCGATATCGTGTTCTGCCGCAACGTGCTGATTTACTTCGACCAGCCGACCAAGGCGGATGTGCTGTCGCGCGTTTCGCGGCAGATGCCGAACGACGGCTTCCTCGTGCTGGGCGCGGCCGAGACCGTCGTCGGCCTCACCGATGCGTTCAAGCCGGTGACCGAGAAGCGCGGGCTCTATGCGCCGGCCGCCGCCGTGCCGAAGCGGCAAGCCGAGAGCAATGTGCTGAGTTTTGCGGCTAAGGCTTAGCTCCCGTTTTTTTGACACCCTTGCCGCGCGCTTGCTTCCCTCTCCCCTTGTGGGAGAGGGTGGGGCTCAGCCAGTGGGGGCATGACGATGAAGAAATCATTGCGCAAAAAAAGAATCAAATACACAGCCGGCGAAATAGACCTCGTCCGCGTGATGAAGGACTTTCTGCGGTCGCCTAGCGCGAGGCAGAAGCGTGGCAGCAAAAAACCCCGGGCTTTCGCCCGGAGCTAAGTCGAAATGAACCCGACAGGGGTTCAGTCAACAATCTGCCTAACCGGCAGTATCAATCGCAAACGCGAATGCGGCGCGAGTGGTAGCGGCCGTATTGGTCGACCACCTGCTCGCGCTCGGTGCGGCAGTTGCTGTAGACCGGTTGATAAGCCTGCTCGCCGTAGTAACCGGGGCCGTATAGCCCTGATTGACTTGCGAGCCGACGATGGCGCCGACAGCCAGGCCGCCGATGACGCCGGCCGCGATCGCGCCGCCACTGTTGCGCGCAAGCGCAGGCCGTGACACGGCCGCCAAAGCCAAAGCAGAAACGGCCGCAAGCGTGATGAACTTCAACATGGTTTGTCCTTTGGTGTCGGGTCTCAGTCGATGATCTGAACGATGCGGTGCGTGCGCGGATCGACCAGCACGGCGTGATCGTTCACGTAGGTGTAGCGATAGCCGGTTACGTGGTACTCGGACGGCACGTCGTAATAGGTGACGCCGTCTTCCGGCAGCACCGCGCCGACGCGGAAATCGCTGTCATAGCGATAGGACGGCACGCGCTGCTCGATGACATAGCTGCGGAAGCGCGGTTGATCCTCGACGCCGAGAATGCCACCGACCGTGCCGGCGACCGCGCCAACCGTGCCGCCGATCACCGCGCCGAGCGGGCCGGCGTCGCGTTCACCTTGCGCCGCGCCTTCTTGCGCGCCACGGAGGGTGCCTTGCGCCTGCGCCGCCATCGGCAGCGCCAGCAGGGCGAAAGCCGCCATCGCTACCATGAGCTTGGTTTGCATAAATCGCTCCATTTGGTTGGGAATTCCAACCGCCTGGGGTTGGGACTACAGAGCCAATCCCGCGCGCCCCGCATGGTTCCGGCCGGCGGGGAACTTAAATACTGCCTGAGCGCCGCAATTGCCCCTTGTGCTGCGCCTTCACGTGCCAGGTCCAACGCCGCGCTACGGAACGAAGAGCGCGGCTTACGCCGCGCGATGGAACGAAGCGCGTGCGCCGGGCTTGATGCGGGCGGCAAGCTGCGCAACGCGGCGAGGGTTTAACCAATGCTGGTATTCGAGATCGCCGGCGGCGTCTTCGCGCTGCTGTTCCTCGTGGCGGCCATGTCCAGCATCGAAGGCGTGCACGATCGCTGATGGCGTAGGTGACCGCGCAGGCTCCTCCCGCAATGAAAAAAACCCGCCTGATCGAAGTTGCAGGTCGCGGCGAAGGCGAAGGACGCGTGCAGTGTGGCGCGGCGGACCGCATCACCGGTACTACGATACTCATTGATCGCGCCGCGGTCGCGCGTAAAAGGATAGGCGCTGCGCAACACGCACGCGCAGGTCGCACACGCGCGGCAAATTTGCGTCGCGCGTCATTGACCGTCGAAAGGTTCCCGCTAGTGTAATTCGCAAGATCGCGGCAAGCGCAATGAGGCGGCCGGTCGGCAACACTTGCGCGATCTTATCGCTTCGTCACGCAGCCCTGTGCAACGCAGACAACGCACGCCGTTGTCGTCCGCTACCATCACGATCATTCCAATGAGGAGGAACAAATGAAACGACTGTTGATTGCAGCCATCATCTCGGTGTTCGCGGCAGGCTCGGCCATGGCCGCGAGCTGCGACGCCATGGCGGTCGGAAAAGACGGCAAGGCGCTCTCCGGCGCTGCCAAAACCGCGTTCGTGAAAAAGTGCAAGACCGACGCCTGCGCGCCCAAGGCCATCGGCAAGGACGGCAAGCCGCTCTCCGGCGCCGCCAAGGCGAGCTTCATGAAGAAGTGCGAAGAGGGCGCGTGATCCGGCCAGAGTTCGTCATTTGTGCATAACGGTCCTCGAGAGCGCGCGGCCGATTGCGCGCGCTCTCGAGCAGCCGCGTCACGGTTTGCGCCAGACGGCGCGAGACCCAGCGTTCACCGATCATCGTGAGGACTGACATGAAACATTCCGTTTGCGGCGCCGTCCTGGTCGCCGCGCTCGCCGGTGTCGCGTTTGCGCCGCCGGCTCTCGCCAAGACCGCCAAGGAATGCCGGGCGGAATGGACCGCCAACAAAGCGGCCAATCAAGCCAAGGGCGTCACCGAAAAGGCCTATGTCGATCAATGCCGCGCCGCCGACAGCGCGGAGAAGACCAAGGCCGCGCCGGCCGCCAAGGAAGAGAAGAAGACGACCAAGGAGAAAGCCGCCGTCAAGACCGCAACGCCGGTAGCGGGCGCGAAAAAGACGGTGAAGGAATGCGAAGCCGAGTGGCGCGCGAACAAGGCGGCCAATCAGGCCAAGGACATCACGGAAAAGGCTTATGTCGAGCAGTGCCGTGCCGGCACCGCCGCGATGACGCCGCCGCCGGCCGCGCCCGAGAAGCCGGCCGCTAAAATGGCGCCGCCGGCGGAGCCCGCCAAATCAACGGTCAAATCCGAACCGGCGCCGGCCAGCGGCAAGCCGGAAGGCGCCGATCAATATGCCAACGAAGGGCAGGCGCAGTCGCATTGCCCGTTCGGCCTCGTGGTCTGGGCCAATCTCGATTCCAAGATCTACCACTTCGCCGGGCACAGCGATTACGGCAAGACCAAGCAAGGCGCCTACATGTGCGAGAAGGATGCGATGTCGCAGGGCATGCGCGCGGCCAAGAACGAGAAGCATCCCTGAACCGCCGCCTGTGGCACACGAATGACAAGGAGTTGAATCATGGGACTGTTGGATAGTCTGGGCGGGTCGCTGCGCAACGTCGCCGCGGCGACCGCGCCGGTACTGATCGCCGAGGCGTTGAAGCAGACCAACCTCGGCGACCTGCAAGGCATCGTGAACCAGCTTCAGCAGGGCGGCCTCGGCCCGCAGGTGCAGTCGTGGCTCGGCAACGGCGCCAACATGCCGGTGACCGCCGATCAGCTGCGCGCCGCGCTCGGCAACGAGCACGTGCAGCAGCTGGCCGCGAAATTCGGCGTTCCAGCCGACCAGGTTCTGCAAATGCTGGCCCAGCACCTGCCGGCGGCGGTCGACAAGGCCAGCCCCAACGGCACGCTGCAAACCTGAGTGCGGCCGTTTCCACCCAGCAAAAAACCCCGGACCTTGCGGCCCGGGGCTGAGTTGGGAGGAGAGAGCCCCGAAGGGCCCAGTCAAGATGTACGCAGACGCAACGCGGGGAAGGTCTGCGGCGTAGGCCTTAAGCCGGAATTCTTTCGTCGCTCTCGCTCGGCTCGCGCAGCACGTAGCCGCGGCCCCACACCGTCTCGATGTAGTTCTTGCCGTTGGAGGCGTTGGCGAGCTTCTTGCGCAGCTTGCAGATGAAGACGTCGATGATCTTGAGCTCCGGCTCGTCCATGCCACCGTAGAGATGGTTGAGGAACATCTCCTTGGTGAGCGTCGTCCCTTTGCGCAAAGAGAGCAGCTCGAGCATCTGGTATTCCTTGCCCGTGAGGTGCACGCGCTGGCCGGTAACCTCGACCGTCTTGGTGTCGAGGTTGACCACCAGGTCGCCGGTGTTGATGACCGACTGGGCATGGCCCTTGGAGCGGCGCACGATCGCGTGGATGCGCGCGATCAGCTCGTCCTTGTGGAACGGCTTGGTCATGTAGTCGTCGGCGCCGAAGCCTAAGCCCTTGACCTTGTCCTCGATGCCGGCAAGGCCGGAGAGGATCAGGATCGGCGTCTTGACCTTGGACACCCGCAACGAGCGCAGAACCTCGAAACCCGACATGTCGGGCAGGTTCAGGTCGAGCAGGATAATGTCGTAGTCGTAGAGCTTGCCGAGGTCGACGCCTTCTTCACCCAGGTCGGTGGTGTAGACGTTGAAGCTCTCGGATTTGAGCATCAGCTCGATCGATTGAGCGGTAGCGCTGTCGTCTTCAATGAGGAGAACGCGCATCTAAAGTCCCCTTCTCGCCGCGGACGGGCTTCTCAAGGTCAGCGCCGCAAAGGCGGCGAGGCTAAAAAAACGCTGTGGGACAAACCGATTCGACACTATCCGGGCATGGTTAACAAAACCTGATTCTCTCCCGCAACCCTGCCGTAGCAGGGACGCCCCGAATTGGCGTAAGATATTGCCGGAGAGTGGTTTTTTGGCCACTGGCTCGCTCAAGCTCCAGGTTAAGAGTCGGGCCTAACCGACTCTCGTGACTCGCCCTTTTACGTCCCGGCCGGGCGATTCGCGGCCGCTTGTCCCTTCTGGACGATGACCCAATGATTAACGACGCGGGTAAACACCGAGTTAAAGGCGGAACGGGGGCGGTAAGCCTACCGCGCCGTTACCGACTGTTCCGGGCGGAGGCGGGGGCATGAAAGCGCTCGCCGAGCAGATCAACGATATCGACGGCGTCGAGATCTACGGCCGCGTGGTGGCGGTGCGCGGGCTGATGGTCGAGGTGGCCGGCCCCATCCACGCCATGTCGGTCGGCGCGCGGCTGACGGTCGAAACGGCGCAAAATGCGAGTGCTGGCAAGACCATTCCCTGCGAGGTGGTCGGGTTTTCTGGCGGGCACGCGCTCGCCATGCCGTTCGCCGCGCTCGATGGCGTGCGGCGCGGCTGCCGCGCGGTGGTAGCGACCGGCGCCGGCGCGGTGCGGCCGTCCGAGCGCTGGCTCGGCCGGGTGCTCAATGCCATGGCCGAGCCGATCGACGGCCTGGGCCCGCTGCCCGCGGGGCCGGCGCCCTATCCCTTCCGCGCTTCGCCGCCGCCGGCGCATGCGCGTCAACGCGTCGGCGCGCCGCTCGATCTCGGCGTGCGGGCGCTTAATACCTTCGTCACCTGCTGCCGCGGCCAGCGCATGGGCATCTTCTCCGGCTCCGGCGTCGGCAAATCGGTGCTGTTGTCGATGCTGGCGCGCAACGTGGCGGCCGATATCTCGGTCATTGGCCTAGTCGGCGAACGCGGCCGCGAGGTGCAGGAATTCTTGCAGGACGATTTGGGCCCCGCCGGTCTGGCGCGTTCGGTGGTGGTCGTTTCGACCTCGGACGAGCCGGCGCTGATGCGCCGGCAGGCGGCCTATCTGACTCTCGCCATCGCCGAGTTCTTCCGCGACATGCACAAAGACGTGCTGGTGCTGATGGATTCAGTCACCCGCTTTGCCATGGCGCAGCGCGAAATCGGCTTGTCGGCCGGTGAGCCGCCGACGGCGAAAGGCTACACGCCGACGGTGTTCACCGAGCTGCCGCGCCTCCTGGAGCGCGCCGGGCCGGGCACCGAGCAGGGCACCATCACCGGCGTCTTCAGCGTGCTGGTGGACGGCGACGACCACAACGAGCCGGTGGCGGATGCCGTGCGCGGCATCCTCGACGGCCATATCGTCATGGAACGGGCCATCGCCGAGCGCGGGCGCTATCCGGCCATCAATATCCTCAAATCGATCTCGCGCACCATGCCGCGGGCGGCCGATCCGGCCTTCCTGCCGGTCATCAACCGGGCGCGCCAGGTGATGGCGACCTATTCGGACATGGAGGAGCTGATCCGGCTCGGCGCCTACCGCCCCGGCTCGAGCGCCGAGGTGGACGAGGCGATTTCCCTGCACAAGCCGCTGGAGGCCTTCCTCGGCCAGCTTAAGGAAGAGTCAACCAGTATGGCGGAGGGATATCAGCGGCTCGAGACAATCCTCCGCGGCGAAGCAACAGAAAACTAACATTATTGCGCCACAGTCGCCCCGTTACCGGTCCAGGGAGGCCCGCGCGCGTATTGCGCAGGCCTTATTCGGGGCTTCGGGGGAGTATTTAGTCGATGAAGTCACGCGAAACCCTCATCCGCCTGAAGAAATTCCAGGTCGACGAGAAGCGGCGCAAGGTCGCCCAGATCGAGGCGATGATTGCCGAATTCGAACGCATCGCCACCGATCTCGACCGCGAGATCAAGACCGAGCAGGACCGCGCCGGCATCCACGATCCTGCGCATTTCGCCTATCCGACCTACGCCAAGGCGGCCATCGTCCGGCGCGAGAACCTCAAGCGCTCGGCCGACGAGCTGAAAACCCAGCTCGACGACGCCAAGGCGGTGCTGGGCGAGGCCTTCGAGGAGCTCAAGAAGGTCGAGATGCTCGACGAGCGCGACCAGCAGCGCGAAAAGGCGGAAGCCAATGCGCGCGAGCAGAGCGAACTCGACCGCATCGCCGCGCTGCGCTTCGGGGCCGGCGGCGCGACGGCGTAATTCCTTTCGATTGCCTCCTGCCGATGCCGCTCACGCCATCGCGTATCCCTATTCGACCGGGGTAGGCTTCGACGGCGCCCGCTGGATTTCGCGCATGTCGCCATGGTGCACGGTGGCCACCTGACCATTATCCCAGGCGATCGTGACCGCGTCCCAGGTCATGCCGGTGATGCTGCCGCCGTCGGTGGCATCGCCGCGCCAATAAACGCGACTGCCCGTCTTGAGGCCTTTGGATTCGGCGGCGGTCATCGCTCTTTCCTCATGGCACCTTGCCGTCGTCAGGTGGGCTCTTCGTCTCGACGGCGCGTTCGGCTTTGCGTTGCGCGGATTTTTCCTCCCGCGCCCTCTGTTTTTGCTCGCTGCGCGCCCGCGCCGAACGGCTGCGATCAGCGCGCTGCATACCGTAATTCGGCTTGAAAGCCATGGTATTCCCCTTCAAAAAATGGAACTCTAGTCAAATTAGCGGGTTGCTGGATCGCGAACCGCTTTCGTATCGTGGGGCACGACCTTTGTCTTGTGCGCCTTGAACGGCCATGAGAAGCATAGGGAGCGCTAAGGTGCTTACGTTCCATACGGAATTGCGGCTCTTTCCCATGGTGCCGCTTGTTCTCGTGACCGCCGTCGGCACGCATTTGGTCATGTCGTTTGCGCAGACGGTGATGCACTACAAGCTAGGCCACCATCCGATGGGTGGCAAATTCTTCCGCAATCACATCAATTTCCATCACACCTACTATTCCAAAGACCACCTCGTCTCGCCAACCTACCTCGGTGAAGAAGGCAACAACACGCCGTTCTTCTTTATCCCTGCTTTTTTGGCAGGAGGCTGCGCGTATTTCCTCCTGCCGCTCGATCTCTTTGTGGTGATGGTCGTCGCAGGTGCGGCGTCGTTTTACGTGCACGTCTTTTTCGACAAGGAATATCACGTCGAGGGTTCGCGGCTGCAGCGGTTTGCCTGGTTCAGACACCATCAGGAGCTGCACTTTGTGCATCACCGGCACGCCAACACCAATTTCGGCGTCGTTCACTTCTTCTGGGACAGGCTGCTCGGCACCTATCGCGGGCCGGACGCCGGCGCGTAGGACGCACGCGCGCAAGCGCTTCGCTTTATCTCTTACTCCGCCGGCGCGGCGATCTTGGTGTCGGGGACCCGGTCCACGTCAGGCAAGTCGGCGACGATCTTCGGCTTGCGCAGTCGTACATAGACCTGCGTAAAGATCAGCACCGCGCACAGGAAAAGGAAGAAGGCGCTGATCGGGTGCTTCACGAACACCAGCGCGTCGCCGCGCGAAATCAGCATGGCGCGGCGGAAGGTTTCCTCGAAGCGCGGGCCGAGCACGAAGCCGAGCAGCACCGGCGCCGGGTGGAAGTCGAGCAGCAGCAGCAGATAGCCGCAGAAGCCGATGACGATGGTCTCGCCGACCTGGAACATGTCGTTGTTGGTCGAGTAAACGCCGATGCAGACGAAGAACAGCGCGCTCGGATAGAGATACTTGTAGGGGATCATCAGCAGCTTCACCCAGAGGCCGATCATCGGCACGTTGAGGATGACGAGGATGATGTTGCCGATCCAGAAGCTTGCGATCAGGCCCCAGAAAATGTCCGGGTGCTGGCTGATGAGCTGCGGGCCGGGCACGATGCCCTGGATCATCAACGCGCCGAGAATGAGCGCCATCACCGCGTCGCCGGGGATGCCCAGACTCATGGTCGGGATGAAGTCGCCCTGCACCGAGGAATGCGTCGAGGCTTCCGGGCAGGCGACGCCTTCGACCATGCCGGTGCCGAACTTGTCCGGCGTCTTCGAGATCTTCTTTTCGGCCGCATAGGAAATGAACGAGGCGATGGTCGGGCCGGTGCCGGGAATGAGCGCACACAGGCTGCCGATCAACGTGCCGCGGAACATCGCCGGCACCGCGCGCCGGAATTCCTCGCGCGAGGGCCGCATGTCGCGGAACTTCACGTGCGAATATTTGGTGTTGATCTCGGAGTATTGGTTCACGCTCTTCATGAACTCAGCGATGCCGAACAGTCCGAGCGCCAGCGCGACCAGCTCGACGCCGTCGAACAGGTTCGGAATGCCGAAGGTGAAACGCGGCGCGCCGGTTTCCAGATCGGTGCCGACAATGCCGAGCAACAGGCCGAGAATGGTCATGGCGACGCCCTTGAGCGGCGAGCCGCGCGCCAGCGTCGAGCCGGCCAAGAGGCCGAGCAGCATCAGCGAGCAGATTTCCGCCGGGCCGAATTCCAGCGCCACCGTCACCAGCACGGGGGCGAGGAAGATCATTTCGGTGATGCCCCAGGAGGCGCCGACGAACGACGAGATCACCGTGATGCCGAGCGCGGCGCCGCCACGGCCCTGCTTGGTGAGCGGGAAGCCGTCGAGACAGGTCACCGCGTGCGGCGGATGGCAGGGCAGGTTGAGCAGGATCGAGCAGATCGCGCCGCCATATTGCGAGCCGTAAAACACGCCCGACAGCATCAGGATGGCGCCGACCGGCTTGATGCCGAAGGTCAGCGGCAACAGGATCGAGATGGTCGCCAGCGGCCCCATGCCCGGCAGCACGCCGACCATGTTGCCGACCAGCACGCCGACGAAACACCACATCAAATTGTGCGGCTCGAAGGCGACGCCGAAGCCGTACCAGAGATCGGTGAGGGCGGTGGTGACCATTTAAAAACCCCACCGGAACAGCGGGAACGGGATCTTCAGCACGTAGGAAAACAAGAACGTGCCGGCCAGCGTGACGCTAGTTGCCAGGATAACCGAATTCTTCAGCGTCGCCGTGCGATCGCCGAGCGCGGAGACGAACACGCACATGAAGGTCGCCGGCATCAGGCCGAAAAACTCGCCGAAAATAATGAAGCAGATGGGTCCGGAGAGGATGCAGCCCCAGCCGCGCCATTCCATGCTGTCCGGGAGAATGCGTTCATCCTCGCCGAGCGGGGTGACGAGCGCGGTGCCGAAGATCAGGACGCCGACGAAAGTCAGCACGATGCCAAGCAGGAACGGAAACATCCCCGGCCCCATGTGCATGAGGCTGCCGAGGTCATAAGTGGTCGAATTGAGGGTGACCCCTGCGCCGAGCAGGGTCATCACCAGCCCGGAGTAGAAATCACGCTTGCGCAAGAGCGTATCGAGCAAGATCCGCGTTCTCCTCCCAGTCCCGGGTGCGTCTTCAAGTCTTTTTATGGTGAGTTTATTCCATCCGCGGCGGGCCGACCATCGCATTTAGCCGCCCGGTCGCGCAATCCTCTAAAGGGGTCTTGGCGGATAACAATCGCGATATCAAGGCGATCAGCCCCGGGCCAAGGCTGTCCGCGGACATTTGGCCGCACGGCAAAAGAGGCCGTCCACAGAATTTAGGGAACCTTATTCCACAACCAGTGCGCGGCGGCGACGGCGGCGGCCATGCCTGCGAGTTGCGCCGCAATAAAGGCGAGCACGCCGGCGGGCGCGATACCGGCAAAGGTATCGGACAGCGAGCGCGCGATAGTGACGGCAGGATTGGCGAACGAGGTGGACGCCGTGAACCAATAGGCTGCGGTAATATAAAGCCCGACCGCATAAGGCACCGCGGCCGGCACGCGCGCGAGGCAGCCGAAGATCGTCAGCACCAGGCCGAAGGTGGCGACCGCCTCGGCGAGCCATTGGCCGGGGCCCGAGCGGACGTGCGTCGAGATCTGCCACACCGGCAGATCGAACATCAGATGTGCGGTCCATACCCCGGCGATGCCGGCGGCGACCTGCACCGCGATATAGAGCGCGGCGGTCCGCCACGGCAATTCGCCGCGCAGGGCAAAGGCAACGCTGACGGCCGGATTGAAATGCGCGCCCGACACCGCGCCGAACACCAGAATGAGAACGGCGAGAATGGCGCCCGTCGCCAGCGTATTGCACAGCAGCGCCAGCGCGACGTTCCCGCCGGCAAGCCGCTCCGCCATGATGCCGGAGCCGACCACGGTGGCGAGCAGGAAGGCGGTGCCGAGGAATTCGGCAGCCGCCCGCTGACCAAGCGACGGCATCAACCCGGCTCTTTGACCTTAGTTGCGCCTTCGGTCTTGCCGATTTCGTCGAGCTTCTTTTGCAGGCTCAGGCGGTCGAGCTTGGCGATCGGCAGGCTCACAAAGATATTGATGCGGTTGGTGAGCATGCGCAGCGTGTCGGCGAAAGCGAAACGGACTTCGGCTTCATTGCCAGTCGCCGCCGCGGGATCGGGTACGCCCCAATGCGCCGTCATCGGCTGGCCCGGCCAAACCGGGCAGGTCTCGCCGGCAGCGTCGTCGCAGACCGTGAACACAAAATCGAGCTTCGGCGCATCCGGTTGCGCGAATTCCAGCCAGCTTTTCGACCGCATCCCGCCGACGTCGAAATGCGTCTTGCGCAGTAGGTCGAGCGTGTAGGGATGCACTTTGCCTTTCGGGTGGCTGCCAGCCGAGAAGGCGCGAAAGCGGCCCTGGCCCGCGCGGTTCAGCACCGACTCGGCCATGATCGAGCGGGCGGAATTGCCGGTGCACAGGAACAACACATTGAACGGACGGTCGGCCATAGAACACTCCTTACGAGGTACGCGCCGCCGCGGGTTTGCGCGGCACCGCATTGCCCGCTTTCGGCGTGCACAATTCGGGACGGCCCTGGCAGCAGTGGTCGGTGAGGTAGGAAACGAGCGCATTCATCGCGTCGACGCGCGCGGCATAGATCATGGAGCGGCCGTCGCGGCGCACCGTGATCAGGCCGGCCTTGCGCAGGCGGTCGAGATGGAAGGTGAGCGCGCTCGGCGGCAGCTTGAGACTTGTCGCAATGTGCCCCGCCGGCATGCCCTGGCGCCCCGCCTCCACCAGCAGGCGGAAGACGTCGAGGCGATTGTCCTGCGCCAGCGCGGCGAGGATGGCGACCGCATCGGTCTTTTTCATATTTCAATGAAAACTGAAATATCAGGATGGGTCAAGACATATTTCAAGATTTATTGAAGTGTCTAGAACGCCGCCGCCATTTCCTGCGCGCCCGGAGTGGAGGCGTTGTCGGTCATGTGGCCCTGGATCTCGGCGATCAGGCCGGCCACCACCTTGGTGCGCTTGGCGACCGGGTTGCGCGCATAGCCGAGCGGCTGGAAGAAATTCGAGGTCGGCACCTGCTGGCGCATGTCCGGCGGCATGGTGACCATGTCGAAGCCGTTGCCGTCGCCGGTGAGATTCATCAGTTCGAGCTCGGCGGCGGTGAGCGGCGTTATGTAGCCCTTGGCGCGCGCGAACAGCACCGAGTTCGAGCAGCTTCTGCACCTGGAGCAGCGGGCCGACATCGATGTCGAGCACGGCGGCGTGGATGCCCCAGCCCCTCTGCGTCGTCTTGGCGATCTCGTCGTATTTGGCCCAGCTGTGCGGCAGGCTGCGGCAATAGGCGATCATGCGCTTGAGGATTTCGAACTTGCGCTCGAAGGCGGCGCGTTGCTCGCCGGTGAGCGCGTTTTCCTTCTGCGTGAGCAGCATCAGGAAACGCGCGCCGCTCTCGCCGAACAGCGAGACCGTGTTGGTGGAGAGCAACTGGTTGTAGCCAATGGCCGGAGAGATCGCGCGCGCATTCGGGCGCGGGCGGCCGAGGCCGGCTTGCGTGTTGTAGGCGCCGTTGCCGCCGGTCTCGAAGGCATAGACGCCGACGATCTGCGCCTGCGTCAGCCCGGCCGCGCGCGCGGCCTTGGCATAGGCGTGTTTGAACTCGGTGTCGCTCGCCGGCAGATCGGGCACGAAGTCCCATTGCTCTTTGGCGGCCTGCAGAAAATCGGCGACGACGGGAATTTCCGGTTTCGGCGGCACCGGCGGCGGGGGCGGCGGCAGAAATGGGCTCACGGGCTGCGGCGGGCCGGTGTAGACCGGCGGCTGCGTCAACACATAGTCGTCGAGCGCGATGGCTTCGTGGGTGCGGTGCTTGGCGTTGCGGATGCGGCGCTTGGCGGCAATCGAATCCCAATAGGCATTGCCGATGCGTTCGAAGGCGCCGTGGATCTCCTCATATTGCGCAAGCTTGCGCTGGTAGTCGGCGATGGCCTCGGCGCTCGGCTGGCCTTGCGGCCAGGCCGGCCACGCGCGCAGCGTCACGCCGGCCGCGGCCAGTCCCAGCAGTGCCTTGCAGGTGAAACGGCGATCCATGGCTCTTCTGCGCCACGGCTTAATGGCTGTTGTGTGATTTGGCTATTTGCCGAGCCCGATCAGCGGATGGTGGCGCTGTCGCGGTCGGTGAAGACCACCGGGCCGCCGGCCTTGATCACATTCGGATTTTGCGCGGTCAGCACGTCGGTGCCGAGGTTAAGCTGCGTCGCGGCGATGCCGATCACCGAGGCCAGCAGCGCAGCAACGAGGCCAACCACCACGATCTTGAGATGCGTGGTGCGGTCGGCCGTGTAGAGCGACCAGTTCATAATGTCCTCCATGGTCCTCGGCGTATTCGCCGGCGAGACCTGGAAATCGGTTCATAGATTTTCGTGAGCTTAACGTAGGTCGCCCGCCGCAGTTCCCAAGGCCCGGTCACGGAAGCTTGAAAACAGCGCCAAGGCGGCGGATTTGACTCAAGGATGGCGCGAACCCGGCCGTTGCCGGGCGCCTTTGCGGCGTCTTAGGCTGCCTGCTTGCCGCGCTTGAGCGGGAACCGCTCGCTCGCGTAAAGGGCGCGGATCTGCTGGTGCCCGAACCGCTCGTCGCCGATCTGGATGGTGGCGCCGAGCAGAAGGGGCTCGGGCAGCTCCTCCACCGCGAAGCGGACGGCCTCAGCCGCCTTGTCGAAACGGCGGTATTTGACCTTGCTTGCAACCTTGCGGTTGCGCGAGGGAAACAACTCGGCGGGAGCGCTGAAATTGAAATTTTCCATGCCGTGTATGTAAGCACAAAATCGGGCTTTGCCAGGGCACAGAAACGGCTCGGCCGCGACAGGGTTAAATGCTGCCGACCGTCTTTAACCTTGCCCGCGGGTGGATTTCGCCCTGGGAGAGCACCGGGGTCTGGGCCCGGAAACGCTCGACGATGCCGCGCACGAAGGGGCGGATGCCGCCGGAGGTGACCAGCACCGGCGCCTCGCCTTCGCGCGCCGCGGCTTCGAATTTCTCGCGCACCAGCGTGATGAATTCCGACAGCTTGGAGGGCTGCATGGCGAGCTGGCGGTCGTCGCCTTGGCCGACCATCGATTCCGCGAAGTTCTGTTCCCATTTGGCCGACAGCGCGATCAGCGGCACGTAGCCGGCGGAGCTGACATGCTGCGCGCAGATCTGGCGCGCCAGCCGCATGCGCACGTGCTCGGCCAGCAGCATCGGATTGCGCGAGCCGGAAATGCCGTCGGCGATGCCTTCCAGGATGGTGGCGAGGTCACGGATCGAGACCCGCTCGGCCAACAGAATCTGCAGCACGCGTTGGATGCCGGAGATCGTGATCAGCGACGGCACCATGTCCTTGACGATGTCGGCCTGCTCCTTGGGCAGGTCCTTGATCAGCTTCTGCACCTCGGCATAGGAGAGCAGCTCGGCCATGTTGCTCTTGAGCAGCTCGGTGAGGTGCGTGGAGAGCACGGTGGCGGCATCGACCACCGTATAACCCTTCATCGACGCTTCTTCCTTGTGCGCGGCGTCGATCCAGGTGGCCGGCAAGCCAAAGGTCGGCTCGGTGGTGTGGGTGCCCGGCAGGTTCACCTGGCCGCCGGCCGGGTCCATGACCATGTGCTGGCCGGCCCACAGCTTACCGACGCCTGCTTCGACTTCCTTGATCTTGATGACGTAACCGTTGGGCTCGAGCTGCACGTTGTCGAGGATGCGCACGGCCGGCATCACAAAACCCATCTCGACGGCGAGCGAGCGGCGCAGCGCCTTGATCTGCTCGGTGAGCTTGTCGGTGCCGTCGGGTGAATTGACCAGCGGCAGCAGCGCGTAGCCGAGCTCGAGCTTCAAGTCGTCCATCTTGAGCGCGGTCGAGATCGGCTCCTCGGCTTCGGTCTTGGCGGTCGCTTCTTTTTTCGTCTCGGCCGCGATCGCCTGCTTGGCGCGCTTGTCGACGATGAAGGCGAGCGCGGTGGCGCCGCCGCCGAGCGCGATGAAGGGCAGCATAGGGATGCCAGGCAGCAGCGACATCACCAGCATCACGGCGCCCGACATGCCGAGCGCCTTTGGATAGCCGGAGAGCTGGCCGAGCAGCGCCTTGTCGGCGGCGCCGGAGATGCCGGCTTTGGAAACGAGCAGGCCGGCGGCGGTCGAGACGATCAGCGCCGGCACCTGCGTCACCAGGCCGTCGCCGACGGTGAGGATCGTGTAGGAATGCGCGGCGTCGGTGAACGACAGGCCCTGCTGGGCGATGCCGATGATCATGCCGCCAATGACATTGATGAACACGACGAGCAGGCCGGCGATGGCGTCGCCGCGCACGAACTTGGAGGCGCCGTCCATGGCGCCGAAGAAGCCGCCTTCGTCTTCGAGCTGCTTGCGGCGGCGGCGCGCTTCCTTCTCGTCGATCAGGCCGGCGGACAGATCGGCGTCGATCGCCATCTGCTTGCCGGGCATGGCGTCCAAGTGGAAGCGGGCGGCGACTTCGGCGATGCGGCCGGAGCCTTTGGTGATCACCACGAAGTTCACGATCACCAGGATGATGAACACGATGATGCCGATGACGAAATTGCCGCTCATCACGAAATTGCCGAAGGCCTGGATGACGTAGCCGGCGGCGTCGGTGCCCTCGTGCCCGCGCGACAGGATCAGGCGCGTGGAGGCGAGATTGAGCGCCAGCCGCAGCATGGTCGCGATCAAGAGCACGGTCGGGAACGAGGAGAATTCGAGCGGCGTGTGGATGAACAACGCCGTCATCAGGATCAGCACCGACAGGATGATGGAGATCGCCAGCGCCAGATCGAGCAGCAGCGGCGGCAGCGGCAGGATCAGCACCACCAGGATGGTGAGAACGCCGATGGCGAGCGCGATGTCGCCGCGCTTGAAGAAAGCGCCGATGTCGCCGAGGCCGGGAAGCTTGATGCCGCTCGTGGCGGCCGCGGGTGCGGCGGTGATGTCGCTCATGCCTGCCAAGTTCCGCCACACCGGGCGGGACGGACGCGGGAACAACACGAAGGTCATCGAACCAGAGCCGGCTACCGATGCCGGTGCCGGAGTAGCGGGTCGCGGTGGGCAATTACTCCCCCGGCAATATTTGCCCGGTTTATGGTTAGCGGGCGGTTAACGCCCGCCGCAGCGGGGTATTGCGCCAGCGGCGGCAGAACCGCGGGCTCAGCGCGCGAGCGGCGGGAAGGCGTGGCGGCCGTCCGGCCGCAAGGTCAGCGGTTCGACTCTGGTGACGACGGCGAGCGCGAGCTCGCCGTAGAGATGCGGGAAGAGCGCGCCGCCGCGCGAGGGCTCCCATTTGAGTGCGGCCCCGAGCCGCGCGTCATCGACGCTGATCAGCAGCAGATCGTCCTGGCCGGCGAAATGCCTGGCGGCGGTCTCCTCCACCTGCGCGGCGGTGGAAAAATGGATGAAGCCGTCGCGCAGGTCGGCGCCAGAGCCGCGGAAGACTCCGTCGTGCTCGGCCGCGCGCCAATGCGAGGCGGCGACGATTTTGTACAGAACAGGCATTGTCTCGATCCGGCTATGTGGTTGGGACACCAACGATTATCCCATGCGGCAATTGTGCATGGCGCCATGCGCAATGCTACCTTGAATTGACGCAATCGGTATGCATACACCCGGCCAAATCGTTCACGGAGATATCATGCTGAAGACAGAGGAATATTTGGTCAAGACAGCCGACCGCTGCATCCGGCTGGCGCGCGAAGGCCGCGAGCTGGTCGCGCGGCTGGAGGCCATCAGCCAGGAATTGATGGCCAAGGCGGTCGAACTCGACACCACGCGCGACAAGAACGGCAAGGGATCGGCCGGCGGGACGCCCGCGCGTTGAGCGCCGACAGCTTGGTTGTTTGCCAGTAAAAAGCCCGGCCGTCGCGCCGGGCTTTTTCTATTTGGACGAGGCGTTGCGGTTAGGCCGCGCCGCGCAGTTCGCCGCCGCCATTGGCCGGCGGGATCGGCACGCCGTCGCCGGCATATTCGTTGAGCTTGTTGCGCAGCGTGCGGATCGAGATGCCGAGGATGTTGGCGGCATGCGTGCGGTTGCCGAGGCAATGCTTGAGCGTCTCCAGGATGAGATCGCGCTCGACCTCGGCGACGGTACGGCCGACCAGGTTGCGGGTGACCTGCTCGGCCGCCATGGCGGCATGGGCGGCGGCACCGGTGGCGCGCACTTGGTCGAGCCGGGCGCCGTCGGGCGTGAGGATGCCGTCGAGGCCGATTTCGGCGCCGGTGGAAAGCAGCACGGCGCGGTGCAGCGTGTTCTCCAGCTCGCGCACATTGCCCGGCCAGCGGTTGGTGTTGAGCGCTCGGCGCGCTTCCGCCGACAGCGCCCGCACCGGCAGACCGTTGGCGTCGGAATATTTCTTGATGAAGTAGGTTGCGAGCTCGCCGATATCGGCCGGCCGCTCGCGCAACGGCGGGATCTTCAGGTTCACCACGTTGAGGCGGAACAGCAGGTCCTCGCGGAACTTGTTCTCGCGCACCGCGTCGGGGAGGTTGCGGTTGGAAGTGGCGACGATGCGGATGTCGACCGGCACCGGCCGGTTGCCGCCGACGCGGTCGATGACGCGCTCCTGGATGGCGCGCAGCAATTTGGCTTGCAGGCGCACGTCCATTTCGGAGATTTCGTCGAGCAGCAGCGTACCGCCGTTCGCTTCCTCGAATTTGCCGATACGGCGGCCGAGCGCGCCGGTGAAGGCGCCCTTCTCGTGGCCGAACAGTTCGGATTCGAGCAGGTTCTCCGGGATAGCGGCGCAATTGACGGTGATGAACGGCTTCTTGGCTCGCTGCGAGCGCGCGTGCAGATAGCGCGCCAGCACTTCCTTGCCGGTGCCGCTCTCGCCGGTGATCAGCACCGAGGCGTCGGAGCCGGCGATTTGCTGCGCGAGCTTGACGACGGCCGCCATAGCGTCGTCGCGGTAGACCAGCTCGCGGTGGTCGTCGGCGACCGCCGCCAGCACCGCCGCGATCAGATCGGGATCCGGCGGCAGCGGGATGTACTCCTTGGCGCCGGCATGGATGGCGGCAACGGCGGCGCGCGCGTCGTTGGTGACGCCGCAGGCGACCACCGGCACATGGATGCGCTCGCCGTCGAGCCGCGTCACTAGCTCGCGGATATCGAGCGAGACGTCGACCATCATCAGGTCGGCGCCGCGACCGGAGCGCAGCACGGCGAGCGCTTGTTCGACCGAGTCCGCGTGGGTGACGGAGGCGCCCTTGTCCATCGCGATCTTGCTCGCGCTGGTGAGCTGGCCTCCGAGCGTGCCGACGATCAGGAGCCGCATGGGTTTAATCCTTATGTCGCGACCGCATCAGCGATCCGCCTTGATGATTTCCGTCATGGTCACGCCGAGCTTTTCCTCGACGAGGACGACCTCGCCGCGCGCGACCAGGCGGTTGTTGACGTAGATGTCGATGGCTTCGCCGACTTTGCGGTCGAGCTCGAGCACGGCGCCGGGGCCGAGGCGGAGCAGTTCGCCGACCTCCATGCGGGCGCGGCCGAGCACGGCCGAGACCTGCACCGGCACATCGAACAGCGCTTCGAGATCTTCGGCGCCGCGGGCGGTCCCTTCGCCGTCGCTCGGCGTCAGCGCTCCCGCGTCCTCGACGGTCTGCATCTGACCGCCGCTCTCCAGGTCGGGGAGGGGGACCTCTTTGTTATCGGTGTCAGCCATCGGCGTCTTCTCCGGAAAATTCTATTGTGTGGCGCGGGCGGCGACGTAGCGCGCGACCGCGTCGTCGATGACGGAATGCGTTGCAGTCTCGTCGCGGGCAACCCCGCCCTCGGCCCATTCGATGCGGCAGTCGCCGGCGCCAAGGCCATCCTCCGCCATCACCACCAGCCGGCCTTCGAAGCCGCGCGCCTGCGCGATCGCTTCGAGTTTCTCCTTGGCGATTTCGTAGATGGCGGGGCCGACGCGCGCCACGACGTGCGGCGTTTTCACCAGATGCTGGAAACATTCGGTGGCGAGCGCGGAAATCTCGGCGAACGGCTCGCGCGCGATGAGCGCGGGCGAAAGTTTGCTGGCGACCGCGACCGCCACCTCGACGGCTTCGCTTTCAAGCCGCGCTTCGATGCCGTCGAGGCCGCGGTTGAGCTTTTCCAAGCCGTCGGCCACGAGCTGGAGCGCGTTGGCGGCGTGCTGGGCGGCCTCGCCCTGCGCGTTGGCTTCTCCGGCGGCAAAGCCCTTGCGATAGGCCTGCGACTCCGCATCCACGCGCCGGCGCTCGGCCTCGACGAGCGTGATGGTCGGCTTCTCGCCGGTCGAGAAGTCTTCGTCGAAGAGATATTTGGCGGTGCTGGCCATGTCAGTAGATCATCTCTTCGTCGCCGCGGCCCTTGGAGATCAGGATTTCGCCCTTGGCCGCGAGGTCCTTAGCGACGTTGACCAGCAGCGCCTGCGCCTCGTCGACGTCGCGCAAGCGCACCGCGCCCATGGCCTGCATGTCGTCCACCAGCATCTTGGCGGCGCGCGTCGACATGTTGGAGAAGAAGAACTGGCGCACGGCCTCGTTGGAGCCTTTGAGCGCGATCGCCAGCTTGTCCTTATCGATGTTGCGCATCAGCGTCTGCGCCGACGGCGTATCGAGCTTGATGAGGTCGTCGAAGGTAAACATCAGCGCCTTGATGCGTTCGGCGGCGTCGCGATTTTCCTCTTCCAGCGCGGTCAGGAAGCGCGTTTCGGTCTGGCGGTCGAAATTGTTGAAAATTTCCGCCATCACCTCGTGGGCGTCGCGACGCCTCGTTTGAGAGAGGTTCGACATGAATTCGGTGCGCAGCGTCTGCTCGACGCGCTCGATCACTTCTTTCTGCACCGCTTCCATCTTCAGCATGCGGCCGACGCAGTCGAGCGAGAGCTCTTCGGGCAGAATCGACAGCACGCGCGCGGCGTGCTCGGGGCGCAGCTTCGACAGCACGACCGCGACGGTCTGCGGATATTCGTTCTTGAGATAGTTCGCCAGCACCTCTTCCTGCACGTTGGCGAGCTTTTCCCACATGTTGCGGCCGGCGGGCCCGCGAATCTCGTCCATGATGCCGCCGACGCGCTCGGGCGGCAGGTATTGCTGCAGCAGCCGCTCGGTGGCATCGTAGTTGCCGAGCAGCGCGCCGGAGGCCGACATGCGCGACACGAATTCGAGCAGCAATTGCTCGACCGATTCCGCCTCGATGGTGCCGAGCGAGCTCATCACGATGGAGATTTCGCGCAGTTCGTCGTCGTCGAGCAGGCTGAAGATCTTGGCGCCGTAGCGCTCGCCGAGCGCCAGCATCAGCACCGCGGCGCGCTCGGGACCGCTGAGCTTGCGGCGCCCGGGGTTGACCTGCGGCTTGCTGGCGAGCTCGGCCATGAGCCCGCCAATGTCGTCGCGGACGGCTTGTTTGTTGTCTTTGTTCTGTTCGGCGTAGGCTGAGGGCATGGCTTAGGCGGCGTCCTCGTGGAGCCAGCTACGGATGACGGAAACCGCTTCGTGCGGGTTCTTTTCGGCGAGCTCGCCCACCTTCTGCACCGATTGGGCATGCACCTGGCCTTGCACTTTGGCGACGTCGATCATGGCAGAGGTGCGGTTGGAGATGGCGACGTGTTCGCCGCCGCCGATGATGGCGATGTTGGCGCCGCCGCTGTCGGTGATGCTGCCGCTGCCGCCGCCGCTGACGGTGGTGGTGCCGCCCGCGCCGCCGGCGGGGGCGACGCCGATGGCCCCGGCAACCCCGGCCGCGCCGGCCGCTCCGGCAATAGCTGCGCCGCCGGCCAGGGCGCCGTCGGGCGTGATGACGCGGCGCACCAGCGGCCGCACCACGAAGAACAGCACGACCAAGCCGAGCAGCGCCATCACGCCGAGATTGGCGGCGCGCATGATGTCGTCCTTGGTGAACTGCAGATAGCTCATCCAGCCGGTCGGCTCGTTGATCGGCACCGGCGGCGTCTCGGCAAAGCGCAGATTGACCACCTCGACCTGGTCGCCGCGTTTGGCGTCGAAGCCGATGGCCGAGCGCACCAGCGCGGCGATTCGGTCGATCTCCTCTTTCGAGCGCGGCGTATAGATGACATCGCCCTTGTCGTTCTTGGCATAGCTGCCGTCGACCAGCACGGCGGCCGAAATGCGATTGACGCGGCCGGGCTCGATCACCTCGGTCTTGGTCGTGCGCGAGACCTCGTAGTTGACGATTTCCTCGGTCTTCTTGTTCTGGTCGCCGGAGCCACCGCCTTGCTGCTTGGCGGCGCCCGGCAATTCATTGCCGACCGAAACCGGGCCGCCGGTGCCGCCGCCGCTCGAGGATTGCTCCTCGCGCGTCTGGCTCGAGCGCACGACGCGGCCGTCGGGGTCGAATTTATCGGAAGTCTGCGTGATGCGGTTGACGTCGAAGTCGGCGTTGATCTGCACGCGCGAGCGGCCGGGTCCGACCACCGAGGAGACGATGTCTTCGACTTCCTTGCGCAGCCGCGACTCGTAGGCGATCTTGCGCTCGTCGGCGCCGGCGCCGTTCGGCCCGTTTTCGTCGGAGGCGCCGTCGGCCAAGAGCTTGCCGGTTTCGTCGATCACCGACACGCGTTCGGGCTTCATGCCGCTGACCGCGGTCGCCACCAAATGTCGGATGGCGCGCACCTGTTGCGGCTCGAGATGACCGTTCACCTTCAGCACGATGGAGGCGGAGGCCTCCACCTTGTCGCGCGAGAACAGCGGCCGGTCGGGCAGCACCAGATGCACGCGCGCGGCCTCGACGCGGTCGAGGCTGCGGATGGTGCGGGACAGCTCGCCTTCCAGCGCGCGCAGATGATTGATGTTCTGGATGAACGATGTGGCGCCGAGCGCGTCCGACTTGTCGAAAATCTCGTAGCCGACGCCGCCGCCTTTGGGCAGGCCGCCTTCGGCGAGCTTCATGCGCAGCCGCGCCACCCTGTCCTGCGGCACCATGATGATGGCGCCGTCGTTTTTGAGCTCGTAGGTGACGCCCTGGCGATCGAGATCCTTGATGATGCTCGACGAGTCGTCCATCGACAGGTCGGTGAACAACGGCACCATCTGCGGCGTCGTTATCCGGACCATCAAGAATGAGAAGAAGCCGATCAGCGTCAGCGTCACCGCGGCCATCGCCGCCATACGCGCTGCACCGAGCGACTTCACAAAGTCGAAGAAACCTTGCACTGGCTTGTCCCACCCCAGGGCGCGGTATTCGCGCCTCACCCGGCAAGATTTGCCCAGTTTATAGTTAGCGTCCGGTTAACGGCATGAATGCGTTGCAGTTTTCTCCGGCGCGCTTTTTTCGCGAGCGCGCGGAAATGAAAACGCCGGCCAAACGGCCGGCGCTCAAAAAATCGAATCGGGTGACGGCTGCTACTGCCGATACTGCTGGATGCGCGTGGTGCGCAGGCCGGCCAGCCCGTGCTGGTCGATGGAGTACTGCCAGGAGAGGAATTCCTCGACCGTCAGCGTGTAGCGCGCACAAGCCTCTTCCAGCGACAACAGGCCGCCGCGCACGGCCGCAACAACTTCGGCCTTGCGCCGGATGACCCAACGCTTGGTGGACGGAGGCGGCAGATCCGCAATGGTGAGCGGACTGCCATCGGGCCCGATGACATATTTGACCCTCGGGCGGTGGGGTTCGGTCATTGGTATACTCACAAGCACAATACTCGACTGACAAACCGTGCGGGCAACCTACAGGTGGCGACTTAAAATTTACCTAAGCAGACCGGCTAAACGGGCAAATCATTGCCCTGTTTCTGCTAACCTTTTGGTTACAGATTGCGATACCGGGGTACCGCATTGATCCGACCCAGAAAAGGCTAAGAGTGGTCTAATATAGCGACTCGCAGAGCTGTTTTAGGGGGTGCGACCTTGAAAATCTTCGCGGCTGCGAGTTGGCGCGCCTTCGTCCGTTACGTCGGAACTCTGCTCGTCGTCGCGCCCGCTTATTTCGTCTTCGCCAAACTCGGCCTCACGCTCGCCTCGGTCAATCCGAGCGCCAGCCCGATTTGGGCGCCGACCGGCATCGCGCTGGCGGCCGTGCTGCTGGGCGGCCTGCGCATCTGGCCGGCGATCCTGATCGGCGCCTTCGCCGCCAACGCCACCACCGCCGGCACGCTGGAGACCTCCGCCGTCATTGCCGTCGGCAACACGCTCGAGGCGATCGTCGGCGGCTTTTTGATCGGGCGCTGGTCGGGCGGGGCCAATACCTTCAGCAGTCCGGCGCAGGTGGCGAAATTCGCGCTCGTCTGCGTGGGACCGGCGACCCTCATCAGCGCCAGCATCGGCGTGACCACGCTGTGCGTCGCGGGCTTTGCCGCCTGGGCCAATTTTCAGCCGATCTGGGTGACCTGGTGGCTGGGCGATGCGGCGGGCGGCCTGGTGGTGACGCCGGCGATCGTACTGTGGGCGCAATCGCGGCGGGCGGATTTCGCCCGCAACGAACTCGTCTCGATTGCGGCCGTGCTCGTCCTTGCCGCCGGCGTCGGGATCATCGCCTTCAGCCCGCTGCTGCCGCGTACCGCCTATTCGAGCCCGCTTGGCTTCCTCGCCATCCTGCCGCTGGTGTGGGCGGCGCTGCGGCGCGGCCCGCGCGACACCGCGACCGTGAGCCTGATCCTCACCGGCTTCACGATCTGGGCGACGCTCAAACATGCCGGGCCGTTCGGGCAGATGGGCGTCAACGAATCCTTCCTGCTGCTGCTCACCTTCATGATCAGCCTGTCGGTGCCGAGCCTGGCGCTCTCCGCCGACGTCGCCATGCGGCGGGCGAGCGAGGAAGACCTGCGCCGCACCCAGGCCGAACTCGACCAACGCGTACGCGAGCGCACGGCTGAGCTGCACGAGGTCAACATCCATCTCCTGGAGGCGCAGCGGCTCGGCAATCTTGGCAGCTGGTCGTGGGACATCGTCAGCAATCGCATTGCCTGGTCGGAGCAGCTGTTCGAGATCTACGGCGTCTCGCCCGAGGGCTTCCGCGGCACACTCGACGAGTTCATGAACTTCATTCATCCGGACGACCGCGGGCAGGTGGCCGAAAGCGTCAGCGCCGCGTTGAAGTCGGGCAAATCCTTCAGCCACGAAGAGCGCATCGTGCGGGGCGACGGCGGCATCCGCCATTTGCACAGCACGGGCGAAGTGATCCGCGCCTCCGACGGCACCGCGATACGCATGCTCGGCGTCTGCGTCGACGTTACCGACCGCAAGCAGGCCGAGCAGGCCCTGCGCGAATCCGAGCAGAACTATCAGCTGCTGCTCCGGGGCGCGCGCGACTACGCGATCTACATGCTCGATACCGACGGGCGTGTGCGCAGCTGGAACGACGGCGCCCGGCGCATCAAGGGCTACGAAACCGACGAGATCATCGGCCGCCATTTCCGCATTTTCCTGCCGGAGGACGCGCGCGAGAACGACATCGCCGACCAGGCCCTCATCACCGCGGCGCGCGAGGGTCAATACGAGGGCGAGGTCTGGCTGGTGCGCAAGGACGGCAGCCGCTTCTTCGCCAGCGTCGTGATGGACGCGATCCGCAACGAGGCCGGGGAGCTGATCGGCTTCGCCAAGCTGGTGCGCGACATCACCGAGCAGCGCGAGGCGCAGGTTGCGCTCGAGCAAACGCGCGAGCAGCTCGCGCAGGCGCAGAAGATGGAAGCGATCGGCCAGCTTACTGGTGGCATCGCGCACGACTTCAACAACTTGCTGATGATCGTCTCCGGCTACGCGCAGATCCTGCAAGGCCGCCTGAAGGGGGCGAAGGAGAAACAGGCGGTGGAGGCGATCCGCGCCGCCGCCGGCCGCGGCGAGAAGCTGACGCGGCAACTGCTCGCCTTCTCGCGCCGCCAGCAACTGATGCCGGTGCCGGTCGATCTGCGCCAGCGCATCGACGCGGTGCGCGACATGCTGGTGCCGTCACTGCGCGGCAACATCGAGCTGATCTACGACATCGAGGACAAGATCTGGCCGGTCGAGGTCGACCTCGGCGAGTTGGAACTGGCGCTCGTCAACATCGCCGTCAACGCGCGCGACGCCATGCCGGACGGCGGCACCATCACGCTGTCGGCGCGCAACGTGGTGCTCAAGCCCGGCTCGGCGGCCGGCGCGCTGGAAGGCGATTTCGTCGCGCTCGCCATCATCGACACCGGCAGCGGCATGCCGGGCGACGTGCTCGCCCGCGTATTCGAGCCGTTCTACACGACGAAGCCAGTCGGCAAGGGCACCGGCCTGGGTCTCTCGCAGGTGCACGGCTTTGCGCTGCAGTCCGGCGGCGCGGCGACGGTGTCGAGCGAGGTCGGCAAGGGCACCGCGGTGACGATCTATCTGCCGCGCAGTCAGGCCGAGCCCGAGCTGCATACCGACGAAGGTTTCGCCTCGAGCGCCGATTTCACGCAAGGCACGGTGCTGCTGGTGGAGGATAGCCGCGAGGTGGCCGAGGTGACTTCGACCTTGTTCGAGCAGCTCGGCTATCGCGTCGTCCGCTCGGAGAATGCGTCCGAGGCGCTGCGCCATCTGCAGCAGGGTATTCATTTCGACCTGTTGTTCTCCGACATCGTCATGCCGGGGCCGATGAACGGGCTCGCACTGGCGCAGTCCTGCCGCGACAATTTCCCCGATATTCCGGTGCTGCTGACGAGCGGCTATAGCGACGCGGCGCAAATGGCCGACGGCCGCTTCGATATTTTGCGCAAGCCGTTCGAATTGTCGGCACTGGAGCGCGCGGTCGACGCGGTGATGGGCGAGCGGCGCGGCAAGCGCCGCGCCCGCGCAGGGTAAGGATTATTTCGCTAAGAACTTGTGCAAGTGACGCATCGTGTAGTTCCGGCGTCGATCTTCTGAACGGTACCGGAGCGCGTGATTGGCGCAGCGCTCACTGGCGTTGGAAACGCCGTCGGCGTTTCCCATAGGTTTAGCGAGCGGCGTCTGTGGAATTATGGGGCGACGATTTGTTGAATCTGACTCAAAGTATAGTTCTGTCCACCAATGGAGAGAAGCGGCGGCGTCTGCGTGAGATCGACAGAACTGACTGTCCCCTGCACCTGTGTCGAAATTGCCGTCGTCTGGCCGCTGGCGGACGTTGCAGTGGCAGTAAGCGTATAGTTGCCGGCCGGCCAAATTGTGCCATCATTGCCTTGACCATTCCAGGTAAAATTCTGACTGCCGGAATTGACCGCAACTGTGCCGGAATAAGCAGTTTGGCCAGTCGGGCTTGTGATCGTGACCGTAGCCGTTGCGGGTTGAGTAGCGTTAAGCGTCCAGGTTGCCTGGCTGTTGGCAAGCTGCGCGGTCGAGCCGTTTACCACTACGGTTGCGCCAACCAGTTGAAGCGCCTGAGTGGTTTGCGCGGCTTGCTGCAAGGACACCAGGGTGCTCAACGAATCGTTCGTCTTCATTTGCTGCTCGACACCCGCAAATTCGACTAGCTGCTGGGTGAACTGTGTGGTGTCCATCGGATTGAGTGGATCTTGATTCTGCAATTGCGTCGTAAGCAATTGCAGGAATTCGGTGAAGTTGCTGGCAATTTCCATGTTGTTCGCCGCGGGTGAGGCGCTGGAGTTCCCAGTCGCATTCGTGCTGGCAGCGATGGCCGGATTCGTGCTGATGGCGGTCATGAGCGTTTCCTAGACACGGATGTCGAGGCCGGTGCCGGATCCGGCAAGTCGGCTGTAGTTGATGGACAGTACTTCGACCGGGCTTTCGTCTTCGGCGACGAGCGGGGCGGTGCCGTTGTTGGGTGAATTCTGCTGCTGGCCGGCGGTTTGATCGCGCAGCGAGAATTGCATGCCTTGGTCGGAAGTCTTCAGGCCGGCGTCCTCGAAGGCGCGCTGCAGGCCGGAGGCGTCGCGTTGCAGCAGATCGAGCGTGTCCTTGCGGTCGGCGATCACGTGCGAGGAGATGCTGCCGTCGCGGCTGACGTCGAGGCGCACCTCGATGCGGCCAAGCTCGGGCGGGTCGAGCCGGATATCGAAATGGTTATTGCCGGCGAGCGCCTTGCCGGTGATCTCGAAGGCGACACCGGCAAGCGGCACCGCTTGCGACGTAAGTTGCTGGGTTTGCGGTGCGGGCGCGGAGGCTGCGGTGGGCGCCGAGGCTTGCGGCGCCGGCGTATTCACGGCGAGCGGCTGCACGGCGCCGGCGCCGGGCTTTGCCGCCGCGGCTTGCGCAGCGGCGCCAGCCGTTGGCTGCGCGTCGAGCGCGGCGCGATCGGTGTTCGCATGTGCCGGCGCGGTGGCCTGATTGGCATCGGTGTCGGCCGGCTTGCCGTCGGGTTGCTTGGGCGCAGCCGTTTTTGCCGCGACTTTCGTGTCGCCGCGGGAGGTATTGGCGTCGGCTTGCCGGGCCAGCAGGTCGGGCTTGCCCTTCGCCTCGGTCTTGCCGGCATCGGCGGCGGGGGCGGCTTTGGTGGAGGGAACGGTGCTAGCGGCGGCGGCCGCAAGCGTCGTGGCCACGACCGGCACGGGCGCTGCCGCCGCGGCGCCGCTGACAGCAATCTCTCGCACCGGATTGACCGTGACCTGAACCGCGGCAGGCGCGGGCAGGGCGGCCGCGACCGGAGTGGCGTTGGCGGCCTTGGCGGCATCGGTTGTCGTCAACGCAGCGGCGGCGGCATCCGCCGTGGCCTTGGCGTCTGTCTTGGCGTCTGTCTTGGCGTCGGTCTTGGCGTCGGTCTTGGCGTCGGTCTTGGCGTCGGTCTTGGCGTCTGTCTTGGCGTCTGTCTTGGTGTCTGTCTTGGCGTCGGTCTTGGCGTGGCTATCGCTCTCGGCGGGCGCTAGCGCATCGTCGGCCGGCTTTCCATCAGTAGCCGCCGCATCGGCCGAGTTGGTCTTGGCAGGCTTTTCGGTCTTGGCGGTCTTATCGGTTTTATCCGCCTTGCCGCCGCTGGCCGGCTTGGCGTTGGCATCCTTCACGGGCTTGGCGTCGTTGCTGGGCGCGGGCGGCGGGTTCTGATCCGAGCCGGAGGTTTGGGACGCGCTCAGGCTGTCGGGCGGCGATTGCGGGGCGGCGACCTGCGCGGTGTCGTCGAGCATGCTTTCAAATGTGGAGGGCGCGCCGTGATCGGGCGCAGGCAAGGCTTGCGGCTGCTGCGACATGGGTTGCATGGCGGCTTTCACTTCGGACGCGATACTTGGCACTGGGCGACCTCCGGGTATCCGTCGCTTGGTTTGCAATCGGCAGGCCAGCCGCCGTCACGAAGAACCGCTGCAAAATCAATATATTAGAAAAGTGGCTGTGGCGCCCGCCCGGCATTGCCTGCTAAACACCCGGCAAGATTTGCCGCCTCGCGCGGTTCCGGGCCGCTTTCATTGCGCGGCCTTGATCGCCACCTATAGTAAGAAGGACCATGCGCAACAGCCTCGATCTTAACCGCCGCCCGCAAGACACCCGTGTCGTCGTCGCCATGTCCGGCGGCGTCGATTCATCGGTGACGGCTGCGCTGCTCAAGGCCGAGGGCTATGACGTCGTCGGCGTGACGCTGCAGCTCTACGATCACGGCGCCGCGACCCACCGCAAGGGTGCCTGCTGCGCGGGGCAAGATATCTACGACGCCCGCAGCGTCGCCGAGCGCATCGGCATTCCGCATTACGTGCTCGACTACGAGAGCCGCTTCAAGGAAGCGGTGATCGACCGCTTCGCCGAGAGCTATATCCATGGCGAGACGCCGGTGCCCTGCGTCGACTGCAACATGGCGATCAAGTTCCACGACCTCTTGATCACCGCGCGCGAGCTGGGCGCCGAAGTGCTGGCGACCGGCCACTACGTGGCGTCGCGCCGTCTGCCCGAAGGCGGCCGCGGGCTGTTCCGCGCGCGCGAGGAAGAGCGCGACCAGAGCTATTTCCTGTTCGGCACCACGCGCGAGCAACTCGACGTGCTGCGTTTCCCGCTCGGCGAACGCACCAAGGCTGAGACGCGCGCGCTCGCGCGCAAGTTCGGGCTGGCGGTCGCCGACAAGGATGACAGCCAGGACATCTGCTTCGTGCCGTCCGGGCATTATGTCGATGTGATCGAGCGCCTGAAGCCGGGCGCCGCCGAAGCCGGCGAGATCGTCGATCTCGAAGGCAAGGTGCTTGGCGGGCATTCCGGCATCATTCATTTCACCGTCGGCCAGCGGCGCGGTCTTGGCGTCGCCACCGGCGCACCGCTTTATGTGGTGCGGCTCGATGCCGAGCGCCGCCGCGTGGTGGTCGGCCCGCGCGAGGCGTTGCGCATGAGCCGCATCGCATTGCGCGGCATCAATTGGATCGGTGACGGCAGGATCGGCGAGGCGCTCGCCGACGACCGCCGCGAGGTCTACGTGAAGGTGCGCTCAACGCGCCCGCCGCAGGCCGGCTGGCTGCGCGCGGCAAACGGCGGCTACGAGGTCGAATTGGCGGACGGCGAGCACGGCGTTTCGCCTGGCCAGGCCTGCGTATTCTACGACGCCGGCGAGGGCCAGGCGCGCGTTCTGGGCGGCGGCTTCATCAAGAGCGCCGTGGCGGCGAGCGATGCGCTGCGTGCCGACGCGAGCAAGGCGGCAGCCGCCGTGCCCGGGTAAGCTCCCGCGGATGGGGGGCGATATCGACCAACAAAGTGTGGAACGCGCCTATGCGCGCTGGGCGCCGGTCTATGACCTGGTGTTCGGCGCGGTGTTCGAGCGCGGCCGCAAGGAAGCGATCGCGGCGGCGGAGACATTCTGCGGGCCGCAGGGCGGGCGTATTCTGGAAGTGGGCGTCGGCACCGGCATTTCGCTGCCCGATTACACGCGCGTGAACCGGATTGTTGGGATCGATCTATCCGAGCCGATGCTGCGCAAGGCGCATCAGCGCGTAATCGATCGCAAGCTCAGCAATGTCGAGGCGCTGGCAGTGATGGACGCCACGCGCATGGCGCTGCCCGACAATTCGTTCGATGTGGTGGTGGCGCAATACGTCATCACCGCGGTGCCCAACCCAGAGGCGACGCTCGACGAATTCGCCCGCGTGCTTCGGCCGGGCGGCGAGATCGTGCTGGTCAATCACATCGGCGCCGAAAGCGGCCCGCGCCGCCTGTTCGAGCAGTGTTTCGCGCCGGTCGCGCGCCGGCTCGGCTGGCGGCCGGAGTTTCCCTTCAAGCGGCTGAGCGACTGGGCGACGCGCAGCGGCGTGCGCGTGCTCGAACGCCGCCCGATGCCGCCGCTCGGCCATTTCGCGCTCATCCGCTTCGCTCGGGCTCTTTAATCGGCGCGTAATCTTTTCCGAAATCCGGGTTCCACTTTTCGGGATTATGCGCTTTAGCGGAACCCGCGGTTCCGCTTGACTGTTATCCATCGCAAACGAGGGAACACGGCAATGAAGCGGCACAGCCTTGTTATTGGGGTGGCCTGCGCGCTGGCGGCGCCGGCATTCGCTCAGGCGCCGCCGCAAACCGAGCCGCCGGTCACACCGAAGGCCGAGCAAAACCGTCCCGATAAATGCGCGCAGACAACGATCGGGCAGGGCAACGATATCGACGCCAAGAAGCCGGCGCAGGGCAAGAACCTGAGCGACAAGCTCGCCGCCTCGAACGGCGTCATCTGCCCGCCGCCGCATGTCGATCCCGCCATGAAGCAGCCGGCCCCGCCGGGCGGCACCATGCCGGTGATCCCCCGCCGCCGGGCGCGCCGGGCGGCAATCCGGAGGTTCAGCCGGAAAAGCGCCTTGCTTGACAGGCTCTCAAGCGCCTCCCTATATCCGCCCATCCCCGGCCCGCAAGCCGGGTTCGGTGGCGGGGTAGCTCAGCTGGTTAGAGCAGCGGAATCATAATCCGGAGGTCGGGGGTTCGAGTCCCTCCCCCGCTACCAAATTCCACCGATCTTACATAATGTTAGCTGGCATCGCCAATTGAAGCGACGAAGCGCTCGTCGTCGTACCACCGTTCGTACCACCGAGGGCAGCGTGGCAGAACGAGTTGTGGGACCGCGAACCAGAGTCGTTTATTCCGGTCAGTAGACCATCTGACTATTAATCAGCGGGTCCCAGGTTCGAGCCCTGGTGCGCCCACCACTCATTCCCTATCGAACCCCGAATTGCCGGTCTCTGGTGCAAGAGGCCGATATATGCGGGCATTGCGCGCGAAGCTGCGCGGCTTTCGGTCTCTGTTCGCGGTGGCTTGGGGAACGTGGGAGATTTGGCGCTCTAGTCTCCGACGCCAGAATTTCCGTTTCCGCGATGCACTGCTAGGTTTGTGCCACCAAGCCGAGCGCCCGATACTGGCGTGGCCATTCTGCCGGTAGATCGCAGAGCCGGGCGTAGCCAACACCACGCGGTAATGTTCCTTGGAGGACCGCCTTTACGAGGCTTGGCGCTAAGAACGCAAGCGAGACCGTCATGGTGACTGAGCGAACGCTGTAGCGCTCGCGAACAGCAATTTCAGTTGTGTCCGTGACGGCCCCGGAGACAAGTTCGTTTAGCCAAGCGCGGCCTCGCGACACCGCTTTTATCAGCCGTTCGCGCGCGTCGCTGCGGATGGGCTGAAGAGGTTTTTCGCTAGCGGTCGACGGCAGCAGGATCTCGCGTCTTCGCTTCGAGGGTGACTTCTTCCAGGCAATGCGGATTTTAGACGGGATCTTGGATCCGGCCTGACGCTTGATGGAGACGATGAGCACGTCGGTACAGACCTCAACACGCTCGACCAAACTCCGAATCAGATCGCTATCGTGTTGATTGAAATTTCGAGCTGTTCGTTTCCTTATAGCTTTGGCGATCGTGTTCTCCACTTCAATTGCCGGGACACGATCGACGGATCCGGCAAGCTCCTTGCGGCCCTGCAACAGGCACGAGGAAATGTAGTATCGATACTTACGCCCCTTTTTGCGGGCGTGGCTTGGCCCCATCAAGGTACCGCGGTCGTCAAATATCTTGCCGATCAATGGCGCGTCGGATTTGGCGCGCTTTTGGCTATGGTTGTTCAGTTGTTCGGCAAGCTTGGCCTGGACTGCGTCAAACAGGCCAAGGGAGAGCAGGGCAGGCTGTGACCCTGGAAGAACTTCCCCCTTGTACATCACCTGCCCGATATAGAACCGGTTTCGTAGGAGATACGACAGTGATCCACGCGTGAAAGGCGTCCCGCCGACCGTTCGGCCGCTCTTGTAGGTCCGTCGTTTTGTTCGAACGCGCTTGCGGCGAAGCTCGGCGGACAGGCGAATGATGCTCCCTAGCTTTAGGTATGTCCGGTAGATGCTTCTGACAAGTTCTGCTTCTTTTTGAACTATCGTTAGCCTGCGGTCCTTAAGTGCATAACCCAGTGGAAGATTGCCGCCGACCCACAGTCCCTTGCGTTTCGAGGCTGCGATCTTGTCACGGATGCGTTCCGAGGTGACCTCCCGCTCGAACTGAGCAAACGACAGCAGCACATTGAGCGTCAGTCGGCCCATCGAGGTCGTCGTGTTGAACTGCTGGGTGACAGACACGAACGAAACGCTGTGCTGATCAAACAATTCAACGAGTTTGGCGAAATCCGCCAGAGAGCGGGTTAAGCGGTCAACCTTGTAGACGATGATGATGTCGATCTTGCCGGTCCTGACATCTGCCAACAGGCGCTGAAGCGCAGGGCGCTCGGTATTGCCTCCTGAAAAACCGCCGTCGTCATATTTGTTGCGGATCAGTGTCCAACCGGCATGTGCTTGGCTCTTGATATAGGCCTGTGAAGCATCGTACTGGGCATCGAGGGAGTTGAAATCCTGCTCCAGACCCTGATCGGTCGAAACCCTGGTGTAGATGGCGCACCGGACGACCTTCCTCCCCTTAGCGTTCATGGCTTGCCGCCAAATGATGCAGGGCGGTGCTTGTCTCGCAGGCCAAAGAACCGGGGGCCGTTCCAGCGGGTGCCGGTGATCGCTCCCGCTACCTTGGATAGGCTCGGGTAAATCTTCCCGTTCCAGGCAAAGCCATCGGGCAACACCGCGACGCGATGCATGTGGCCGTCCCATTCGCGGGACAGGGTGGTGCCTTGCTCGACAGTTGTTGCGGGCATGGCCATGGCGGCCATCTGGCCGCCAGTCCCACCGGCCAATTTTGCACGATGGAGCAGCCGTTGGCATTCACCGTCGAGATCGCCCAACGCGTCGGCCTGCAATCGATATGCTAGGACACGGAACAACAGGTGGCGGGAGAGTTGAGGAGGCGCCTCTCGCCTGAAGATTGTTCGCCAACGGGCCCGAAGCTCTTTGGTGTCGAGATCGCGCAAGCGCGCGATCTCGGCACCTAACGTCTTTTGGTCAGTTGGCGCCCGACAAAGCGTGCCTTCGACGCAACAGGCTATTACTTGCATTGAAGGCGCCGCCAGCGTGGCCGTACCGGCGCCGGCGGCCGTCCACCAGACCTCTGATCAATTCGCCGATCCGGCTATCATGGCTGACCTTGCCAGCTCGAATCTGGATCGTATTGCGTGATCTGCTGGACGATACGTGCCGTCGTAGGGCCTAGATTCTTCTGATAGACGACCCCATCCTGATTGACCATGAAGGTCATAACGCCGGAGTCGCCATAGGTAGCCGGATATGCGATCAGGCCGAAGCCACCTGTCAAATGGCCGTTGACGATGTAGTTCATAGCTCCGCCGGGTGCGTCTTTGCCCTGCTGCGTCAAGATCCTGAAGAAATATCCGTAATATGGTCGTGGCTCTGCGTGCGGCGTGCCAGGGCTGTAACCGGCTGCCCGGGCACGGGCGATAAGCGGGCCCAAAGGGCTCTCTTCCTCGCCGGGTTTGACGGGCCAATAAAGCCCGTTGCGCTGTCCATCTGTACTCATGAAGTGCTGCGCATATTCGGGAGCAGCACCAGCTGTCATGTGCTTGGCGGCGTATTCGCGCTGAGCCGCGACATAAGCGCGACAGACCTCAATGACACTGAGTTCGTTGCGGCCGATCCTCCGATTGAGAATCTCCTCCATGCCCGCCTTGCTATCGAAAAGCCAGCTCGCCTGTCGGCGCACCAGCGGGATCGGAAGGGGCCATTCCTCTTTGCCGACGATCAGGATCGCTTTGTCTTTACCGTCAAGCTCAAGCTTGTGTGCGTCGTCATAGGCGGCAACAAATAGCGCTCTACCGCGCTTATCGGCGACCAGGTCGCCAGAGTGGATCAGCTTCGCGCCATCTGATCCCAGAATGGCGAAAAGTTTGCGTATTTTATTGGCGCGATTCGCCGCAATCAGGGCCTCGACCGCCGCCTCAGGCGTGGCAAAAGTCTTCTGTTTGATCACGTTGGCTGCCATCGTCGGCACAACGGGAATTGCAATGAGGCCGGTCACCGCCGCGATGAGCCATACCCCGATCAAGAACGTGCTTCCTGTTTTATTTCTCATGATCGAGCCTCACTTTCTTGATCCCGTGACCGCTTTATCGACGGTGGCCGCCACCGCCGCCGCCACCGCCACCATGAGAGCTCGGTGCAGGCGCAGCATGAAAGCTTGGGGCGGGCGCGGCATGGAAGCTAGGCGCCGGCGCCGCGCGAAAACTTGGTGCGGGCGCCATGCGGCTCGAAGATCCGCGCGTCGCTTCGCCACGTACGCGCGCGCCCGGTCCGAAAGATTCGAAGGCGGGTGGCGCCCGGCGCTGCGGCGCCGACGGGGTCGCGGAAGGACGTCCGACTGTTGCAGGCGCACCCTTGAGTGAACGTGCAGCAGACCCGGCTTTTGGCGCGGCCGCGGGTGCCGGAGCCGAAGTGAAGCCGCGGAAGTCTCGCCGTGCCGCTGCAGCGGGGGCTTGGAACCGCGCAGCCGTCGCCGGATCGCGATAAGGCACGCCGTGGCGATGGGTTGGGTCATGCTGCCAGACGCCGCCAGGCGGCTCATGCGAATTGCGAAATCGCTGGAATCGGTTGTGATCAATCCGGACCTGGTGATGCCGCCAGTCGAAGGAGCCCCAGGCCCAGAAACCGAAAGGCGGGTAGATGCCCACATCAAAGGCGAGGAGAGCATCTGCCGGCCCGCAGTAACCGGACCAGCTTCCGAAATAGAAGGGTGGGTAAGCGGGATAGGGCCAAGGGCCGTAAACGCACCACGGATTGTACGCCGGGATATAGATGATTTCGGGGCTCACTTGCTCAATCGCAATTTCCTGGTCCTGGGTCGCGATCGTCTGTTGGGGCGTTGACACGAGCGAGCCCGCGGCTTTGGCACGCTGGCGAAGACGCTGGACCGCATCCATGACGTCCGCTTGTTGCGCGAGGAATGCGTCGCCGAGCTGCTCGGTCCATCCAAGGTTGCTGTTCATCATGTGTAAGAGCGGGGGAAACGAAACGAGCGACTTGACGCTCGGGTCCCAAGGTTGCTGCTGCAACGCCGCCGTTAGTGTGTCGCCCTTAAGCGTCGTATTGGCGGGGGTCTGCAGCCATCGGTCTGTTTCGACGATCTCGAGGGGGTAGGTTGCAGCCATCAGAATTTGCGCGACTAGTGGATCGGGATAGAGCGCAATCGGTGCGACCAGTTGATCCAACTGCTCCGCAGTGAGAGCCGTATCCGCCGGCACAGCGGGCGCCGGCTGCGGTGCCGCCGTCTGTGGAACGAAAGTCATGAGGGCAATGATGCCCGCCATAATCGCAATGAAATTGATCTTCATATCCCCGCAATGCTTTCGGTCAGGCTCTATCAAACTCAGACGAATAGTCTTCCAAATCACCGGCTTTGTATTGATCAAAATCAACTCCACCGGCTGCTCGGTTCTTGCACCACGTCCGTTGCGTGCGTCGGTTTGCCTCTTCCTCGGCAATCAGTTTAAGCAGCGCGTTTCGTCTGTCTCTTGAGTGACCTGCCGAAGAAAAAAGAGAAAGAACGAGAACTTTTACGGCCTTTTGCGTCTATGGGATTGCTGCGCCTCAGACGCGGCCTGGCGCCATCGCAGGCGCAGTGATCGGCGGGTTGGCGGCGTGGCGCTATTCCTCGCAGTTGAGCGAGATCAATGAGGAATAAATCTCTTATCCATTATATGGATAATGTAGATTACTTCCCGCCAATCCAGACGAGACAAAATGGACCAAGATGGCAAGATAAGCCAAGAAGTATTAGACCAACGTCAACAGCAATTGGACAGTGCGAATGCGGCCTTGAAAGCCGCACAGACCAGAGTGATCGAATCTCAGCACGCGCTCGAAGCGAACACGCACGACGTTGAGCTCTATAAGGTCAACATCGCTGACAACACGCTCGTCGCGCCGCGAGACGGCCGTATCCAGTACCGTATCGCCAATATCGGTGAGGTTCTTCCTGCCGGCGGCAAGGTCTTCAGCATGCTCGATATGAATTCGCATAATTGCACATTACGGAACATGGCTGAGCGCCCCACCCGGGCTTTTGAATTTTGGCTAACGGCCGACAATGGCCTCAGTCCGCGTGCCAGCCGTCGCGGTAGGTCCACTGATTGACGCAAGCAATGGTGCGGAACACCGCGCTGGCGCCGGCTTGCAGCGGATCGTGCGCGTTAAGGCGATCGTGGGCCCAGGCCATCCACTCCTCGATCGTGCGGCCGTCGATCGCCGGCTCGATGTCGTCGGCGCGCACCTGAAGCGCTCCCAAGAACTCCCTTGCGACCTGCGCTTCCTTCGAGCGTGCGGCGAGCGCCAGCAGCGCCCGCAAGCGGTTCTGCTCCATCTGTGCATTCTGGCGCTCCTCGTAACGGCGCAATTCCTCCTCGCGGCGGCGTTGCTCGGCCTCTTCGTATTGGCGCCGATGTTCCTGCAGCAGCGGCGCCGCCGCGACGAACACCGCGGCGATGTCCGGCAGCTGGCTTTCGAGCGGTGCATCCGGCGTATCGATAAAGGAGTGAACGAGTGCGGGATCGAGCCGGGTCTCGATCACGAATTGCAGCAGACCAGTCGCCTGGGTCTCTTGTCGCCACGGCCGCTTCGGATTGAAGCCGTGCCGCTTCTCGTCGTCGGTGAGCGGCCGGCGCACCTGGCGGTATTTCTCCTTGAGCGTGAAGTAGGCAGGCTCGCCGCCGGTTTCGAGGAATGCGCGGCCGCTCCTGTCGAGTTTTGCCGCGTACGCTAGTTTCATTGCCTGGGCAGGCCACCAAGAAAATTGAAGCTGCTCTATGAGCATCGCCTTGGCTGACGCAATAACGAATCCAGATCGACGTTAGTGCAAGCGTCTATCTACAATTGCTTTATTACAAAGTCGTTCAATTTCTTCTTTGAGATGCAACATGCGGCTTTTTAGGTCAGCGACCATCGGATCATCGGGCGAGCAATGCGACAAAGCACGAGCAATCTCATCTTCAAGAACTTTCTGACGCCGTTCGAGATCGAAAATGTGATCTGGTTTTGGCACGATATTCCTAAAACCCCGCAAACGATTAGAAAACGAGAGGGCGCTCTCGGGACAAAGGTCAAAGGCTGCTCATTTTTCGAGGGTGATGCCTCACACACTGCCCAAGCGCGCCCGCTCATTTTGCGCAGCGAAGAAGCCGAAGCTCCTCAAGCAAAAAGCATCTCCACTGCTGTTTAAAACAGACCCGAATACAACTGAGGCATCATTGATTTCGATCAGACAGCATTACTGACCAATGTTTATGCAACTTGCATGGATAAAATGAGTGGATTTACGCAAGCGCTTGAAATGATAAAGGTCCACCTTATTTATTTGAAAAGCTGGACGCAGACGCCCCCAGCCAAGCGTCCAGTCAATATAGACCCCAGCGGCCCCCCCTCCGTCTGGGGTCATTTCTTTAACGTTCGCCTGATATTTTATCCAATAGTCTTACGCGAACGCGCGGAGATCCGTATGCAGAAGCAATCTCATCAGCCGAAAGATGGCTATGTCCTCGAGGTCGATGGAAAATTTGAATTGAAATTTGGGACCATAATGGGGGCATTAAAAGCAGGCTTAGAACTCAAAATGAAATATCCGCACAGCCAAGTCGAAATGCACGATGAATTGGAGCAAGCGCCAGCCGATGAGTAATCGGCTTCTTAATGTGTGCGGCGATTGACGCTGACAGTTGGGCCTACTTAAATACAGGGGTTATTACTTTGTTTCGCCGAAGAAATGGCAGCGTCCATGGCGGATTGTAAAAAAACGCCTTTGGCGCTCCTGATATCTTCCACTTTGTGTTTTCAATCGCGGATAAAAGCTCGTCCGTCCTAGTGGCTACTGCAGCAGTAGCTGTCGAGCCAGAAAATTTCAATATGGCAACGGTCATTGGTTCAAGCTCAATAAGCTTGACCCGAGGATCAAATGGTACGGGTAAATCATTTTTAGAATAGCTCAATGGTGCACTAAGGCCGAACTTTGGATCGCCGGAAGGTAGATTTTTCCGGCGTGTGCACTGAGGCCGAACTTTGCATCGCCGGATGGTAGATTTTTCCGGCGTGTATTGAAGCTGCCGTGTCTTTATTTGGGTTTGGCATAATTCCATACCTCTCTAAATTGCAATTGAAATTTCCAAAACACAATGCGCCCGCAGTGTTTTGCTTTGTTGATTTGGATCAACGGCCAGCACCTTTTTGATTGCTAGTAACAATCGCCTCCGACAATGGAGGTAAAAGCAATGGCCAAGCAGCTTCGGCCGAATGCCCGCGGCACTGACTGACGGAGGGCGTGCCATGATCTCCTTGGAAGACTGCATTGCCTTTTGCGGGTTGGACGAAAGCGAAGTCGCCGCGATCAGCGAGCACGAGCATATTCCCGAAATTGCAGCGACTGCGCTGGCGGATTATTTGCTCAAGCAGCCTCACGGTGGCGAAGCAATCCGAAGCATGATCGTCGAGGATATTCACAAGGCGCTCGATGACGGAAGGGTCAAGCACGCTCAGGAACTCTTCATGGCGCTGCGCCATTTCCTCAACGAACATCCTGAGGCGCGGACCGGCGTGGAGGCATGACGCTCGGTGGCGTAACAGAGCAGCGCCACAATCTTGAGCAATCTGGACATATCGTCAGCGGAGTTGGCTCATGGCTGCATCTGAAATCGTGACACTTCCTCGCAGCGATAGGCCCAACGTCCGACCCCGTTCAAAGCGGCAGGGGCGGGCCGCGCCACCTGTGGCGCCGCGCGCGAGCGCTGCGGCGGAACGCGATTCCTACGCCGCGACCGCGATGGGCGACATCATCGACCGCTCATTGCATGCCGCTGTCGCCCGGTTCACCGCCGGGCTGTCGCCAGCGGCTCTGACCCACGCCTATCTGCATTGGGCGACGCACCTTGCCGATGCGCCCGGGAAGCGGCTGCAGCTTGTCGACAAGGCTGTCCGCAAGACCGTCCGCTTCGCCAACTACGCTACGCGCTATGCGTTGAGCGGCGGAAAGACCGAATGCTGTATCGAAGCATTGCCGCAAGACAGGCGCTTCGCTGCCGAAGAATGGCAACGTTGGCCTTACAATTTTCTCTACCAGAGCTTTTTGCTGCAGCAGCAGTGGTGGCACAACGCCACCGCAGGCGTACGCGGGCTGTCGCGACAGCACGAGAACATCGTCGAGTTTGCATCGCGGCAGATGCTTGACATGATCTCACCGTCGAATTTCCTGCTCACTAATCCAGAAGTGCTCAGCCATACGCTGCGCAACGGCGGCGTCAATCTCTTGCGCGGCTGGCAAAACTTCGCACAGGACTGGGAGCGCGCCGTCAGCGGCAAGAAGCCGGTCGGCAGTGAGAAGTTCGTCGTTGGCCGCGACGTCGCGGTCACACTAGGCAAGGTCGTCTATCGCAACAACCTCATCGAGCTCATTCAATATTGCTCAGCGACCGACAAGGTCCGGCCCGAGCCGGTTCTCATCGTCCCGGCCTGGATCATGAAGTACTACATCCTCGATCTTTCGCTGCACAATTCGCTGGTGAGTTACCTCACCAAGCAGGGCTTCACGGTTTTCATGATCTCATGGATGAATCCCGGCCCCGACGACCGCGACCTCGGCTTGGACGACTATCGGACGCTCGGTGTCTTGGCGGCGCTCGACGCCATCAATGCCGTTGTGCCGAACCAGAAAGTGCATAGCGTCGGCTACTGCCTCGGCGGCACGCTGTTGTCGATCGCGGCGGCAGCGATGGCGCGCGATGGCGATGACCGGCTGAAATCGAAAACCATGCTCGCGGCCCAAACCGACTTTACCGAAGCGGGCGAGCTCATGCTGTTCATCGACGAGGGCCAACTCGCCTTCCTTGAAGACATGATGTGGGAGCAAGGCTTTCTCGACAGCCGTCAGATGGCCGGGGCGTTTCAGATGCTGCGCTCGAACGACCTGGTGTGGTCGCGCGTGATCCACGAATACCTGATGGGCGAGCGCCATCCAATGAGCGACCTGATGGCATGGAACGCTGATGCCACGCGTCTGCCTTACCGGATGCATTCGGAATATTTGCGCCAGCTTTTCCTCAACAACGATCTGGCGGAAGGCCGCTTCCTGGTCGAAGGTCGGCCGGTGGCGCTCGGCGACATTCGCTTGCCAGTGTTTGCTGTCGGCACTCTACGCGACCACGTGGCTCCGTGGCGCTCGACCTACAAGGTCAATCTTCAGATGGATACCGAGGTGACCTATCTGCTCACTGAAGGCGGGCACAACGCCGGCATCGTGTCGGAACCGGGCCGCGATGGCCGCAGCTTCCAAGTGATGACGAAGCGAGCCAACGACCGTTATCTCGATCCCGACGCCTTCGTAGAAACGGCGCCGCGCAAGGAAGGCTCGTGGTGGCCGGAATGGGTTGCTTGGTTGAACGATCACTCTGGAGCGCCGGTGCAGCCGCCGGCGATGGGCGCGGCTGGGGCAGGGTATGCGCCGCTTGGCGAGGCGCCCGGGACTTACGTGCTCCAGGAATAGTTGCCGATCGGATGGATCGACTGGCAGCGCTCAAACCATCACAAGGCTCATTGCCGATCTCAAGTGATGCTTGCCAGTACACAACACAGCAATGTCGATCAGGAACCTTGATAAGATTTTTCGACCGCGCTCGATCGCGGTGGTTGGGGCCTCTGACAAGCCGCATACCGTCGGCTCTGCGCTGATAAGCAATGTGTTGCGAGCCGGCTTCAGCGGTCCTGTTTTTCCGGTAAACCCCAAAGCGGCAACCGTTCACGGCATTTCCTCCTATCCAAGCATTGCGAGTTTGCCGAGCGCGCCCGACCTTGCCGTCATCGCGACACCGCCGGACAGCGTTCCAGATCTCATCGCCGATTTCACAAACCGCGGGACTCGCGCGGCCGTGGTCCTCACCGCCGGCTTTGCCGAAAGTGAGGTTTCCGTCGGCAAGGACCGCATCGCCAGATTGCTGGCGGCTGCGCGTCCGCATTTGTTACGGGTCGTCGGGCCGAATTGCCTCGGCATTGCGGTTCCCGGCATGGGCCTCAATGCCACCTTTGCGCCGGCAGCCGTGCTGCCCGGCAACATTGCTTTCCTGACGCAGTCCGGCGCCATGGCAACGACGGTGCTCGATTGGGCGCTGCCGCGCCGCATCGGCTTTTCCGCGATCGTCTCCATGGGAGACATGAGTGACGTCGATTTCGGCGACCTGCTCGACTATTTCGCGCTCGATGAGGCGACGCATGCGATCCTGATCTATGCCGAAGCGGTGACCCAGGCGCGCAAATTTATGTCGGCTGCGCGCCGCGCCGCGCGCGTCAAGCCGGTCATCGTGGTGAAAGGTGGCCGGGTCGCCGAGGGGGCGCGTGCCGCGACATCGCATACCGGGGCGCTGGCGGGCGTCGATATCGTTTATGACGCAGCCTTCCGGCGCGCAGGAATGCTCAGGGTCAATGAGGTCGAAGAGCTTTTTGACGCGGCAGCGACCCTAGCGCGAACGACCGCACAACGCGGCGATCGCCTTGCCATCGTCACCAATGGCGGCGGTGCCGGCGTGCTCGCCACCGATCGGCTGATCGACGAGGGTGGGCACTTGGCGTCGCTTTCAGCGGAGACGATCGACAAACTCAATGGCGTGCTTCCGCCGACGTGGAGCCATGCCAATCCGATCGACATCATCGGTGATGCCGATGGCAAGCGTTACACCGATGCCGTCGGCGTCCTGCTACAGGATTCGAATATCGATGGCCTTCTGGTCGCCTATTGCCCTACGTCGATCGGCTCCTCCGCGGAGGCGGCGAAAGGGTTGATCGCGGCGCTGTCGCGACCCGATGCTCATAAGAACGTGTTCGCGTGCTGGATGGGGGAGGAGAGCGTACGCGAGGGGCGCGCTCAACTCATGAGCGCCAATCTGCCCGATTACGAGACGCCGGAGCGCGCGGTGCGCGCCTTCATGTATCTCGTCCGCTATCGGCAAAGCCAGGAACTCCTGCTGGAAACGCCGTCTTCGCCGGTGTCCAGTCCGGAAGTGGATGTGCCCCGGGCGCGTGACATTATCGGACGCGTGCTGGCCGATCAGCGCGAATGGCTCGATCCGGCCGAAGTCGCAGTGTTCTTGTCTTGCTATAATGTTCCGTTCGCCCGCACCGAGGCGGCCGAAAACGCCGGCGCGGCGGCGGCCATTGCAAACGAAATCAAAGGTCCAGTTGCACTCAAAATTCGTTCTCGCGACGTCGTTCACAAGTCCGATGTCGGCGGCGTGTCGCTCAATTTGATCGGTGCCCAGCGGGTTACGGCCTCAGCCGAGCAAATGAACGAGCGCGTCAGGCAGGCGCTGCCGGATGCTCGGCTTGAAGGCTTCATCGTGCAAGAGATGATTGATCGTCCCGGCGCGTATGAGCTGATTGCCGGGGTGACGACAGACCCGACCTTCGGCCCGGTCATTCTGTTCGGGCAGGGCGGGACGGCGGTGGAGATCGTGAAAGACGAGGCGCTGGAATTACCGCCGCTCAATACGGCGCTGGCGCGGGCACAGATTGAACGGACGCGTGTTGCCCGCCTGCTGAAGGGCTTTCGCGATCGGCCGCCGGCCGACATCGGCGGCGTTGTCAACGTGCTGATGCAATTGAGCCGGATCGTCGCTGACCATGCCGAGGTCATCGAGATCGACATAAACCCGTTGCTTTGCGACCCGCACGGCGTCATCGCGGTCGATGGGCGTGTCCGGGTGCGGGCGACGACCGCGCCAGCTCAACAGCGCATGGCCATCCGGCCTTATCCGCAAAAGTTCGAGTGCGTGATCCGCAGCAGTGACGGGACGACTTATTTGGCGCGTCCAATCAGGCCGGAAGACGAGCTGGTGCTCCGCCGGTTCGCCGACGAAATCGACGATCGAGATCTCTGGCATCCTTCCTTTGCGCCACTGCGCGAGCGCACGCATGAAACCGCGGCGCGCCTGAGCCAGATCGATTATGATCGCGAAATGACGATGGTCGCGTGGGACGGGGGTCGCGTCGCGGGCTTGGCCCGCGCGGCCGCTGATCCCGACTTCGAGAGCGCCGAGTGTGCTGTCATCATTCGCAGCGATCTGCGTGAGAAGGGCCTTGCGACCCAGCTCTTAGACGTGCTTCTGCGTGCGATCGCGACGCAAGGCGTGCGGGCTGCGGTACTCATCTACCCGGCGGACTTAAGTCAGTTGAAGACGATCAGCGCAGAGCTGGGCTTCGAAACCGGCGCAACGCCGGATGCCGCGGGCAACGTCAGGGCCGTGAAAGTCCTGCCAAAGTCGCTTCTTACTTGAAGACATTTGCTGCGGATTTTTTTTGGCTCAAACAGGAGGCACGACAAGACATGGCTGACAACGTGCCGAGCCGATTATGCCCGCGACAATCGCAATGAAATTGACTTTCATGTCCCGCAATGCTTTTGGTGAACTCTATCGGCTCAGTCAAATAGTTTCCCAAATCACCGGCTTTGCATTGATCAAAATCAACTACACCGGCTGTTCGACGCTAGCCGCACGGCGACGATTACATTATCCCTGACGATAGAAGTGCTGATGTCTTGCGAATGCGCTGGCAGAGCGCGCCATTTTCGGCCGCAGCTACGCCGCCTTATGGAATAGTGGCGTCTGGAGCGGTGGTCCGAGTTGCGCCTTCCCGCATGGACGTTATGCGCAGGCGCGCGATGACGAAGTAATCGCGTTGTCCTAACGCCGCGGCGCCGGAGAATTCATTGTTAGCCCGTTCTCTTCCAGAATGAGCTCGAGTTCACGGATACGTTCTTCTTGCTTCGTTAGCAACTGGCTCTTCTCGTCAATTTCCCTTTTCATTCCTACGAGACGCGTAGCCGCCGCTTGGCGAATTGCATCAACTGTCTTGCTTGCAGCGGCTTCAGCCGCGATCCTGTGATCGGATGCTAGTTTCTGCGCTTCATCGCACATTTCTTGAAATTTGCGCTCATTAGACGCTTTCGCCTGCTCCTGTTCTCGTTTGAAGGTGGCTTGCTTCGTTGCAAATGCGCGCGCCGACGCGGTGCGCTCCTTCCATTCGTCGCGAGTAAGTCTCAGTCGTTCCGGACCGAAACGGGTATGGCCATAGTTCATAGCAACTTCGAAATGAAACCGGTCGATAAATTCGCTCATGGCATGTTCATGAGCTTTCGCTTGAGCACGTGGCGACTCGCGACGTGCTCGCGCTTCCTGCTCCGCTCGAAAACCAGGATGTACTTCGCCTATTCGGAGTCGGCGGTCGGTGTCCAATTGCGGAATTAAAGCGAAATGCCAATTGGGGTAAGCCTCATCGCGATGGTAGACGATCAATTTGAGCCGATCCCCAAACTCCTTTTTAATAAAAGCTCTGGAATCAGCGAACCAGGACTCGCACTTCTGCATCTCTTCGGGGTCTTCTTCGACGATGCTTCGCGCAACCGGATACGAGATAACGCCGACAGCCATTATCAGGCCTGTACTTCTCAGTCGAACACCGGGGCGCTCTTGCGCTTGTGCTGCCTGGTGATATGCCTCCTCCCAAACCGCCTCTGGATCAGATCCGAAAATGATTTCGGGTTGTTTGGGCTCTGGCACGTGAGGATAAAATCCGGGTCGCCGCACAAGCTCACCCAGGATCCCGTCTGTGCAGGCCTTGAGCTCCTTAGAATTCTTTTTGTGCGGGGCTTGCCGAGCGTAAGCTTCCAGGCGGATAAAGAGACATTGGTCAGCCATGGCCGTCCTCAAGGTTGGTCCGCTCCCATTCTCTCCGGTCGACCAGCAAATCCAAAGCAGTTCAGCGGGGCCACTGACCTATTCGGTTCTATAGGTCAGTGAACGGCACGGAACTTTCCCGGGGGTAGGGCAGCCTCCGAGGCCGGACCGAGGGTCGGCGGCGCCTTGGTCCTGGCGGTATCGGTAAATTGTACTTTCGAAAAAGAGCCCAGGAATTGGACTTTAAAAAGGTTGGAGTGGTGCTGACCTGACCTGGCTTTTTTAGACCAAGCGATGTGAGAAAATGAGCTTGGAAAGGAGCCTAAGTCATGCCGAAGAAGTGGTTCAGCGCGGAGCAGATCGTGACGCTGCTTCGCCAGATCGAAGTGCTGATGGCAGAGGGTAAATCTAAGCCGGAGGCCTGCCGAGAGGCGGGGATATCGCTGCAGAGTTATTACCACTGGCGCAAGGAATACGGCGGGCTTGGGATCGAGCAGGCGAAGCGAATGAAAGACCTGGAACGCGAGAATGTCCGCCTGAAGCGTCTGGTTGCCGATCTGTCGCTTGAGAAGCAGGTACTCAAGGACGTTGCCCCGGGAAACTTGTAAGCCCCGAACGGCGCCGGCAGGCTGTTGAACGCATTCGGGGGAAGTACGGTCTCTCGGAGCGTCATGCCTGCCGGATTGTCGGTCAGCCCCGCGGAACGCAGCGTTACATCACGATCGTTTGTGCTGATGAAGATGCGCTGACGCAGGCCATTATCGCATTGGCATCGCAGTACGGCCGGTACTGCGAGTTGTTCAAGCACGCCATTCCGCTTCAGTTGAGCTTCATGCGCAGAATGATGATGCAATACCGGAATCGGCATTCGATTTGAATTGTCGCTGCGGTATTGGAGGCCCCGCTTAAATTGCGCCAGCTAGACCGAGGCTAGGTCCCAACAGCCTGCTGCAACGCGAAAGTGTTGCCCGCGCCGCCCTTGCGTCGAACGCCACGCGCACCATCGTGGGAATATGATTCGGTTGCCGCACGATTGCTTGCAGCAGCCTCGCGACATCGGTGGTTCCGTCGGCGCGCACGGACCGGAATGCCATCTCCGGCAGGCCGCGTGCGGCTGGATCGCAAATGACGCGAACGGCGGCCATCGGCAATCCATACTGAGCCGCCGCGTCGGCGACGATGTGGGATTCCATGTCGACAGCGAGCGCGCCGGTGTTGGCATGCAGCGCGCGCTTGGCATCGGCCGTCGTCACTGGCGCGGCTACGCCCGCCAGAACGCCTAAAAGCGCGTCCGGCAAGCGCTGCAGCAAATGTTGTGACCGGCGGCGGTCGGTCGAATAGCGGCGATCGCGGGCGACGATATCGGATCCGACAATGCACGTTCCGGGCGGCAGATCGGCCTTGAGTCCGCCGGCGACGCCAAAGCTGATCAGGCCTTCGCAGCCTTTATCGATCGCTTCGGCGAGCGCGGCAGTCAGATTGCGGCCGTTGCCGGCGCAAATCACCGGCAAGCCGGATTGGGCGGCTATGCGCGCTTCGAACGCCAATCCTACGACAACGATCATTGGCTGAAACCATCGATGACTATGGCGCAGTGATTGCAAATCCTGGCGGATTTCTCAAGAACAAGTGACGCACAAAGCCGCAGCGGATTGTTTCGCGGAATCCCGGAACCTCTAGACGCTCGAGTTTGTTGGGCTTGGAACCAGTAACAGGAGGTTCCGGTGGCCGAAAGTCCTTGTCTGGAGATAGCCGGCAGGCCGACGGTAATGGCGTGCCCCATCTGCATGGGCGTGCTCTATGAAGTCGTGAATGAAAACGACAGCCGGTTCTGCTGTACGGAAGGCCACGACTTCTCGCTCGACCAGATATGTCCCGGAATTGAGGAAAGCCTGAGCGGTCTATTTGGTAAGGCCGTTGAAGCTTTGATGAAGGTTGAAAAGTAGGGGAGCTGTGGCCGTGTCCTCTGTTGGGCTGGTAGAGCGCGATGGCGCCGCAAGTGGTCCAAGCTTCGAGGCCTTGTGCGCCCACCATTTTTCCCGCGAACTTAAGATTGCCGACCCGAGATTTTGTCGACGAGGTCACGGATCAGCGTGACGACCTCCGGCGCAGACGCCGCCGTTCCAAAGACATAGAAATCCGGGCGGAGCAACACCGCGCTCGCGCCTTTTGCCTCGAGCCATCGGTCGAGGTCGCCGTCGCTGTCTTGCAAGTGCGCGTAACGACTATAAGGCGACGACGAATCCTGAAGCGAATAGGACCGGCCGCCAAACGCGGCCCATTGCTTCCCTAGCTTGTGGGGCAGCTTCTCAAACAGCGATGCCGTCTTGCCGATCAGCACAAAGCCGCCGCCGGTTGCATCGTCGAGCAGCATGCGGCGGCCTGAAAGTCCAACTGTTGGCTGGATAAAGCGCTCGCCGTGACCTTTGACGATTCCGGCCGCGATGGCCGGAATGAGATCGCCGGCCGACGCGGGCCGGGGCCGGCCCATTTGCGCCCGCAAGTCCGCGTCGCGTTTCTTGGCCGCAGCGCCATCCAATTCGCAAATGTATTTGCCGGCGGCAATGGCGGCATTGACGACCGCGCGCACGTGCGGATCGCGCTCGACTTGATAGGTTTGCAGCAGATCGGCCGAGGCCAATCCGCTCAGCACCAGCCGGATTTTCCATGCGAGGTTGGCGACATCCCGCATGCCATGACACATGCCCTGACCGAAAAAAGGCGGCGTCTGATGGGCAGCATCGCCCGCGAGGAAGACCCGTCCGACCTGCCATGTCTCGGCAATCAGTCCGTGGAAGCGATACGTGGCCGCGCGAACCAGCTTGCAGGGTTCGTCTACAACCCATGGCGCGAGCAGCCGGCTCACTTCGTGCGGCTGCATCATCTCACTTTCGGTTTCGCCTGGCAGCAGCATGAACTCCCATCGCCGATGATTGCCGCGCCCCGGCACGATGGTCGACGGCCGTTTCGGGTCGCACAGCATCACCGACAAGCTCTGCAGATCGGCTCCCTCCGGAACGCCGCCGAAGGCAGGGAAATGGATCGGGCCGCCCATCTCGGCATCCACGACCAGCCACGGTTCGTCGAAGTCGAGGTCAACCAGGCTCACGCCGATCAATTTGCGAGTTGGGCTACTGGCGCCGTCGCACGCGATGAGGTAGCGCGCCGTCACGTCGTAACTGGGCTCGTCGCCGGCCGGGGCTAGCGTGGCGTTGACGTGCGTCTTGTGTCGTTCGATGCCGGTGAGCGACGTGCCATAGCGCGCCTCGACACTCGAGAAGCGTGCAAAGCCGGCGCGCAGAACGCGCTCCAATTCGGGCTGATAGAAGAAGTAATCGTTCGCCCAGCCGAATTTCTTGTGCAGGCCGGCCGTCCCCAGGTAGCGAATAACGCCGCCGTCGGCGCCGATATGGATATGACCTTGCGCTTCCCGGAACAGCGGCAGCAACTCGCCACTCAATCCCACATTTTGGAACAGGCGCATGATCTCGTGATCGATGTGCACCGCGCGCGGCAATAACTGCGGGCCTTGCTCGCGCTCGACAACGAGCGTCTTTAGATTTGCGCGCCCAAAGAAATTGGCCGCCATCGCGCCGACCGGGCCACAGCCGACAATGAGCACGTCATAATGCGCGGCTTGAACGGCCATCCGACCTTCCTGTGAAGGGAATTACCCGACGAAGGGCGTGTAGAATGCCCATAGATTAGGCGGATTTGAACAGGGATTTGAGGTCGGCCGCGGTAATGCCTGCGCTTTTACGCCGCTATGGCGCCCCATTCCTCCGCCATACCCTTGCGCGCTAGGCTGCCTTAGGGATTAATCGGGGGCGTGCAGGCGAATCGGGCATGGGGCCCGCCGGCGCTACCAAAAACGAGACCGATAAAAGCCATGACGACTATCGATGAATTGCGTGTGCCCAACGAGCACAGCGACATTGTCTATCCGTCCGCTATTCCTTTCGCGCTGGTGCATCTTGCCAGCTTCGCCGCCATCTGGACCGGCGTGACATGGCAGTCCGTCGTGCTCTGCATCGTGCTCTATTGGGGCCGCATCTTCGCGATCGGCGCCGGCTACCACCGTTACTTCTCGCACCGCGCATATTCGACCAGCCGCGTCTTCCAATTCATCCTCGCCGTCGCTTGCCAAAGCACCTTGCAGAAAAGCGTATTGTGGTGGGCGGCCAAGCACCGCCACCATCATCTGCATTCCGACACCGAGGACGATGTCCATTCGCCGCGCCACACCGGCTTCCTCTACAGCCACATGGGTTGGATCTTCGCGAAGCGGCACGACACCTTCGACATGGTCAAGGTTGCCGACTTCGCGAAGTACCCCGAGTTGATGTGGCTGCACCGGCACGAGCGCTGGCCGGCTTATGCGCTTGCCGTGTTGTGCTTTCTGATCGCCGGCTGGCCGGGCTTGGTCGTCGGCTTCTTCTGGAGCACCTGTCTCGTGTTCCACGGCACCTTCTGCATCAATTCGCTGGCGCATGTGCGCGGCAGCAAGCGCTACGTCACCGGTGACGATTCCCGCAACAACTGGCTGCTCGCGATCTTCACCATGGGCGAGGGCTGGCACAACAACCACCACGCCTGCCAAAGCAGCGTGCGGCAAGGCTTCCGCTGGTGGGAATATGACCCGACCTTCTATTTGCTGACGGTGCTGTCGTGGTGCGGCGTGGTTTGGGATCTCAAGAGCCCGCCGGTGGCGGTGCTGCGCAACGAACAGAAGCTCGGCTCGCGCGTGATCGAGCGCGCGGCCCGGCAGTTGGCGGCGAGTTTCAATTCCGAGCGCATCGCCAGCGCCGTGGCCTCGGCGCTGGAAGGCACCACGCTCTCGGCGCTGCAGCAACGGCTGTCGGCCGCCCAGCACCAAGCCGTGGAGGTGTTGGCCAGCGCCCACCTGCCACATCTGCCGTCCCGGGCGGACATCACCGCGCGTGCGCGGGCCATGTTTGCCCGCACCCCGAGCGTCGACGATATCGTCGAGCGGGCCCATGGCCTGCTGCTCGACGCGATCAGCACCCGCCTGCGGGACGTCCCGGCGCGGGCCTGAAACTCAAGTGCGCTGAGGTAGTTATCCTGGTAGCCCGACCGGCAAAAATATGACGGTTTTGGCGGTGGGGTTCCCATTGACGGGTACGCCGTGAGATCATAGGGAACTAGGCCGCCGCGATTCCGCCAATGATTACCCCTAAATGCCGGGACTGAGAGAGTTCGATGGCTATTCCATTTCTGCAAAAGCTTTTGGTCGGTAGCTACGTGGTCCGCCAGCATCTGGCCGGGCGCAAGCGCTATCCGCTGGTGCTGATGCTGGAGCCGCTGTTCCGCTGCAATCTGGCCTGCGCCGGCTGCGGCAAGATCGACTACCCCGACAAGATCCTCAATCAGCGCCTGAGCGTCGAGCAGTGCCTGGAGGCGGTCGACGAATGCGGTGCGCCGGTGGTGTCGATCGCCGGCGGCGAGCCGCTCATCCATAACGAGCTGCCGGAAATCGTCGAAGGCATCATCGCTCGCAAGAAATTCGTATACGTCTGCACCAATGCGCTGCTGATGGAGAAGAAGATTTCGAAGTTCAAGCCGAGCCCGTATTTCGTCTGGTCGGTCCATCTCGACGGCGACCGCGAAATGCACGACCACTCGGTCTGCGAGGAAGGCGTCTACGACAAAGCGGTGGCGGCGGTGGCCAAGGCCAAGGAAGCCGGCTTCCGCGTCAGCATGAATTGCACATTATTCGACAATACCAACCCTGAGCGCGTCGCCAAGTTCTTTGACAGCGTGAAGGGCCTCGGCATCGACGGCATCACGGTATCACCCGGTTATGCCTACGAGCGCGCCCCTGACCAGGAGCACTTCCTCAATCGCACGCGCACCAAGCAGCTATTCCGCGATATCTTCCGCAAGGGGCGTGGCACGCGCAATTGGTCGTTCAATCAATCGAGTCTGTTCCTCGATTTCCTCGCCGGCAATCAGCAATACCACTGCACGCCATGGGGCAACCCGACGCGCAATGTGTTCGGCTGGCAGAAGCCCTGTTATCTGCTGGGCGAGGGCTATGTCCGCACCTTCAAGGAGCTGATGGAAGGCACCGACTGGGACAGCTACGGCACCGGCAATTACGAGAAGTGCGCCGACTGCATGGTGCATTGCGGCTACGAGGCGACCGCGGTGATGGATTCCGTTCGTCATCCGCTCAAGGCGCTCAAGATCGCGCTGCGCGGCATCGAGACCGAGAAGCCGATGGCGCCTGAGATCGCGCTCGATAAGCAACGGCCGGCGCAATACGTCTTCGTCAATCACGTCGAGCGCAAGCTAAGCGAAATCAGCCAGGCCGAGGCCAATGCGAAGGCGACGCGCCTGCGCAGCGCCGGAGCCCGCGCCGCGGCGAACTCATAGCGCCGCCGCGACGCGGCTCGAATTGGTGGATTTCAGATTGCGATAGCGCGCCAGCGCCCACAGCGGAAAGAATTTCGGGTAGCCGTGGTAGCGCAGGTAAAACACGCGCGGGAAGCCCGTGCCGGTATAGTCGCGCTCGCTCCACAGCCCGTCGGCCTCCTGCTTGGACAGCAGGTAATCGACGCCGCGCGCGACGGCCGGATGCGCAGCTTCTCCCGCGGCCATCAAGCCGAGCAACGCCCATGCCGTTTGCGAGGGCGTGCTCACGCTTTTCTCATGGCCGCGGTAGGCGAGCTTGTAGCTGTCGCCGTCCTCGCCCCAGCCGCCGTCATCGTTTTGAATTGAGATGAGCCATTCGGCGGCACGGCGGAATTCCGGCGCGTCGTGCGCAAGGCTCGCGGCGTTGAGGGCGCAGAGCGCCGACCAGGTGCCGTAGATGTAATTGATGCCCCAGCGGCCGTACCAGGAGCCGTCAGGCAATTGCGTGCGGCGCAAATAGTCGACGCCGCGCCGCATGGCCGGCGAGTCGTCCATGGTCGCGCCGAGTTGCGCCAGCATCGACACACAGCGCGCGGTGAGGTCGGGCGAGGGCGGATCGAGCAGCGCGCCGTGGTCGGCAAACGGAATGTTGTTGAGGAATTCGTGTGTGTTGTCGGCATCGAAGGCGCCCCAGCCGCCGTCGCTCGATTGCAGGCCCTCGATCCACTCGCGCGCGCGCGCTATGGCTACGTTGAATTTGGCCGCGCCGCCTTCCTTCTGCGCGCGCGCCATGGCGACCACGATCACCGCGGTATCGTCGAGATCGGGGTAGTGCGGGTTGGCATATTGGAAGGCCCAGCCGCCGGGGCGTACGTCCGGGCGCTTGGACGCCCAGTCGCCTTTCACGTCGAGCACCTGGAGGGGGCTAAGCCAGTCGAGCCCACGTTGGGCGCTCGCAATGTTGCCGCCCTCATTGGTCTCCAGCAGCGCGTGGGCGGCGAGCGCCGTGTCCCACACCGGCGAGACGCAGGGCTGGCAATAGGCCTCACCCGCTTTGACGATCAGCAGCTTGTCGATCGATTTGCGCGCGATGGCGCGCTCGGGATCGTCCGCCGGCACGCCGAGCGCGTCGAACATCATCACCAAGTTGGCCATGGCCGGGAAAATCGCGCCCAGCCCGTCTTCGCCGTTCAGCCGCTCGGTCACGAAGGCGACGGCCTTGTCGATTGCGCGCTGGCGCGTCGCGCGGGGAAAGGCCGGCTCGGCCAGTTTGAGCAGCACGTCCACCGCGCGGAAGACCTCGTACCAGAATCGGTTCTGGTGCGGCGCTTTCGCATGGCGCTTGGTCTGCTCCGGCGGAGCGATGAACAATTCATCGATCCGCACGCCGCGCTTGTTGCGCGCGCGCGGCTTGATCGCCTGCAGCACCAGAAGCGGCACCAGCACGGTGCGGCCCCAGTACGAGATCTTCGACAGATGGAAGAAGAACCAGGGCGGCAGCAGCGTGATTTCGACCGGCATCAGCGGCACCGCCGACCACGGCAGATTGCCGTAGAGCGCGAGCAGGATGCGCGTGAAGACGTTCACCTCGGCCGCGCCGCCGCGCGCGTGGATTGCCTCGCGCGCCTTACGCATGTGCGGCGCATCGGGATTGTCGCCGATCATCTTGAGCGCGAAATAGGCCTTCACGCTGGCGCTGATGTCGAAGGCGCCGTTGTGGAAGAGCGGCCAGCCGCCGCCGTCCTGCTGCCGGCTGCGCAGATAGACGCCGATCTTGCGCTCGAGTTCGAGATCCGGCACCTCGCCGAGGTAATGCGTGAACAGCACGTATTCGGCCGGGATGGTGGCGTCGGCCTCAAGCTCGAACACCCAATGGCCGTCGGCGCGCTGGCCGGCGCGCAAGGCGGCCGCCGCGGCGTCGATGCGGCGGTCGAGCGAATCCTTGGCGCGGGTCAAGTCGGTCGTGTCGGTCATGGCTGCTTTAGGCGGCGAGGGCGGCGGCGCGCTCGCCCGAACGAATGGCGCTTTCGATGGTCGGCGGCAAGCCCGTATCGGTCCAATCGCCCGCCAATATGATGTTCTTCCACGCGGTTTGCGCGAGCGGGCGCAAGGCTTCCTGCGCGGGATCGGTGGCGATGGTGGCGCGGCGCTCGCGCACCACCTGCCAGGGCGGCAGGTCATTCGGCAGCCCGGCAACCATCGCGACCTCACGCCAGACCTCGCGCGCGAGCTGCTCGCGCGGCTGCTGCATCAGCGCGTCGGCGGCACTGATCGTCACCGACAGGCGGCCGGGATAGGCGAAAATCCACTGCGTGGTGCCGTGCACCACGCCGGTCATCACCGGCATCGCCGGCGCATCGACCTTGAAATGCACATTGGCGATGGCGCGGAACTCGGTCGGCACGGTGAGGTCCGGCAGCAGGCGTGAGGCGAACTTGGGCGGCACGGCGACAATGACCTTATCGTCCGGTCCGAGCGTAATAGTTTCGCCGCCGAAATCGAGGCGCGCCGCGCGCGGCCCGTCGAACTCGATGCGATGCAGCTCGTGCCCGAATTGCACGGTGACGCTGCGCGCTTTCAGCCAAGTGAGCGCGGGATCAACGAAGGCGGTCGACAGGCCCTCCATTGCGATGAGGGGGCGGCAGCTTTGCCCGCCGGCGGCGATCGTTTCGCGCAGCAGCGTGGCGGCAAGACGGGCCGAGGATTCCGGCGGCGCGTTGTTGAGCGTGGCGAGGAAAAACGGCTCGACCAGCCGCTCGTAGAGCGCGCCGGAGCAATCGATCATGTCGCCGATGGTCTTGCGGCCGGGCAGCACCATCAGCCGCGCCAGCACGAGGTAGTCGCGCATCCGGGTGTTTGGCACGCGGCGGCTGTCGTCGAAGACCCACCACGGGAAAAAACCGTCGCCGAGCCGTAGCGTCCATCGCTCCCGGCTGGCGAGATCGACAAAATGAAAATCGGCTTCGGCCGGCCCGCGCATGCGGTCGCCGGCGCCGATCAGGCCGAGAAAAGACCGCGCGCTGCGGTTGCCCGACAGGATGACGTGGTTGCCGTTGTCGATCGGCATATTGAGCACGGTATCGACATACGAGCGGCAGCGGCCGCCGGCCTGCGCGCCCGCTTCGTGCAGCACCACGCGCGTGCCCGCTTGCGCAAGCCGAACGGCCGCGGAAAGGCCGGCAAGGCCGGCGCCGATGACGTGAACCGAGCTTGGCGTCATGCGACGTAACTGCGGATCAGGATCTGCGCGAATTCGCTCTTGCCGAGCTTCACCCGTTCGCGTGGCGGCGCCCAGCCGCGCGCGATCAGCCGCCGCAGGATACGCTTATAGGCCTCGCCCATGATGCGCGGCGCGCGCACTACCGCGCGTGGGCTGCGCGCCATGATGGCATCGGCGAGCCGGAAATGCTCGGCCGCGAGCGCTGCGACCTTGGCACAGGCGCGGCCGAGCGTCGGCTGCGCCAGCACTAAATTCGGCTCGGTGCTCGTGATGCCTTCCTCGACGAGGAAATCGCGCGGTAGATAGAGGCGGCCGATGCCGGCATCTTCGTCGATGTCGCGCAGCGTGTTGGTGATCTGGAGAGCGCGGCCGAGATGATGCGCGAGATCGACGCCGTCTTTCTCGCCCATGCCGAAAATGCGCACGCACAATCTCCCAACGGCGCTGGCGACGCGGTCGCAATACAGATCGAGTGTGGCGAGATCGGGCGCGCGGATATCGGCGCGCACGTCCATTTCCATGCCATCGATCACGGCCAGGAAATCGTCGCGCCGCAGTTTGAAGGTGGTGACCGCTTGGGCGAGGCTCGCCAGCTGTGCCGGCGCCTTGCCCTGGTAAATCGCGTCGATGTCGCGCCGCCACCGTGCGAGCTGCGCGAGGCGCTCGGTGCGGTCGCCGCCCTCGTCGGCGATGTCATCCACCGCGCGGCAGAAGGCATAGACATCGTACATGGCTTGCCGTTGGTCGCGCGGCAAAATGCGCATGGCGGCATAGAAGGAACTGCCGGAGGCGGTGGCTACGGCGCTCGCGCCATTGGCGCTGCCGTTGCGGGCGAAGCGGCGCGAGGCGCCATGCATCAGCCCCATAAACGCAACACCAGCGACTTCGAGCTTGCCGAGATGCACGCGCTCGGACAGCGGATCGTGCGCGCGCAAGGTGCGCGTCAGTTTTTCGGCCAAGCGCTGGATCACCGACACTTCCAGGCTGAGGCCGCGATCCTTAATTTGCCCAGCAAACGCGGCACTTTTTTGCAACAAGCCCTCGAGGCGGTCGCAAATATCGTTGAAGCATGCGCGCAGCGGTGGCGAGGCGACAAGCCCTTTAAGCGCCTCAACGCCGATGCCGTGCTTCGCCAGCATATCGAGCGGAATGTAAATGCGGTCGAGATTGCGATAGTCGGCGCCGCAGTCCTGCACATGATTGATGATCTGCAGCGCGGCGCAGAGCGCGTCGTTTGCCTCCCAGCTCGCGCGGTCCTCGCCGTGCACGTCGAGTACGAAGCGGCCGACCGGCATGGCCGAGTAGCGGCAATAGTTGATCAACTCGTCCCAGTTGGCGTAGCGCAGCTTGGTGACGTCCATGCGGAAGGCGTTCAGCAGGTCTTGCGCGTGCTGCGGGCTCAATCCGCGCTCAGCCAATTGCTCACGCAGCGCGACGCCCTGCGGCTCGGCGTTGCTTTGTCCGAGCAGCGTCGCCTCCAAATTATCAAGCAATTTGAGCTTGTCGGCCGGCATAAGCGACGGGTGATCGGCCACGTCGTCAGCCCCACGCACAAAATCGTAAAAGGCCATGATCGGCTTGCGGTGGCGCGCCGCAATGAGCATCGAGGCAACCGGAAAATTTTCGCCCCGGTGATCCTTGCCGCTGCGTACGTCGGCGGCGAGCGTCATGGCACGCTCCGCGGCGCCGCCTGGATGCGGCCTTTCCACTGGCCGCCTTGCCCGCGCGCATATTGCAGCGCGGACTCGATCGTCCAGACCGTGTAGGCGCAGGCGATCAGCGGCAGCGCGAAGCCCCAGAGCGGGTTAAGCCGGTAGAGCCGCAGTGTCGGTTGGAAAGCGATGGCCATCATCGACCACGCCGCCGCGCCGAACAGCGCCACCATGCCGGAAGCGAATATCGCAAGCAGCGGCCCCGCGAGAAACGTCAGGATCATCCCGAGCGTGGTGCCAAGAAGCTGCAGCGGCGAATAACCTAGCTGCGCATAAGCCGAGCGCGTGACCATGCGGCGGATCGGGCCGAAGCTTTCATAGGCGCGGATGCTGCGCACGTTGTCAGTCAAGCCGAGCCAGATCGGCCCCTCGGCTTTGATCTGCCGAGCCAAGGCGCAATCGTCGATCAAGGCGTTGCGAATGCCGTCGATGCTACCCGATTCTTCGAGCACATCGCCGCGCACCAGCATGCAGCCCCCGGCCGCTGCGGCCGTCGCATATTCCGGGCGATTGACCCAGGCGAACGGGTAGAGCATCTGGAAAAAGAACACGAAGGCGGGAATGAACGCGCGTTCGGCGAAACTATCGCAGCGCAGCTTCACCATCACCGAGGTGAGCGCATAGCGGCCGCTCTCGGCGCGCGCGGCGATGCGCTTGAGCGCGCCCGGCGCGTAGACGATGTCGGCATCGGTCAGCAGCAGATAGCGCGGCGATTTGGCGCGCGCCGCAGCGACGCCTTGCTTTTGCGCCCACACCTTGCCGGTCCAGCCGGGCGGCAACGGTCCTCCCGGCAGCACGCTGAGCCGCTCGCCGGCGTCCAGCGCGGCTGCGGCATTGGTGGCCGCCGCCGCCGTGCCATCGGTGCTGCCATCGTCGACGACGACAATCTCGAGGCCGAGGTAATCCTGATGCAACAGCGATTGAACGGTTTGGCCGATGCCGACGGCCTCGTCGCGCGCGGGGATCACGGCAACGATGGACGGCCAGTTGGCGGGTTCGGCCGGCTGCGAACGGTCGTCCCGCTCGCGGGCGAGCCAAAAGCCGCCGCGCGCCGCCAGCAAATAGAGCCACACGGTCATGGCAAATAATGCAATGATTTCAATCATTCCCGAGCAACCCCGCGCCGGCCGGCGCCCCTTTTTCCGGGACGATGAACCGCAGGCGCACTATATGGTTCCAATATTGGCCCTGGCGCGGCGAAGCAATACAAGGCGAGGCATGGATTTCACCGGAAAAGCGCTGGTCACCGGCGCCAGCGGCTTCGTCGGCTCAGGCGTAGCACGCAAGCTCGCCGAGCGCGGCCTACATGTGCGCGCGCTGGTGCGCCAGGGCAGCCCAACGCAGCATCTCGCCGGGCTCGACATCGAATTCGTCACCGGCGATCTGCGCGACCCGGAGTTGGTCCGGCAATCGATGACGGGCGTCCGCTGGCTTTTCCACGTGGCGGCCGATTACCGGCTGTGGGCGCGCGATCCGAACGAGATCGTCGAAAATAACATGCGCAGCACGCGCATCGTCATGGACGAGGCGCGGCGGGAAGGGGTCGAGCGCATCGTCTACACCAGCAGTGTGGCGACGCTGAAAACGGGTCCGACCGGCGAGACCTTCGACGAGTTGGTGGGCATGGACGAGAGTCATGCCATAGGCGCCTATAAGCGCAGCAAGCTGCTGGCCGAGCGGCTGGTTGACGAGATGGTGGCGAGCGGCTTGCCGGCGGTCATCGTCAACCCGTCGACGCCGGTCGGCCCGCGCGACGTCAAGCCGACGCCGACTGGCCGGCTGATCGTCGAGGCGGCGGCCGGCCGCATGCCGGCCTTTGTCGATACCGGGCTCAACATGGTGCATGTGGATGACGTCGCCGAGGGGCACCTCGCGGCGCTCGAGCGCGGCCGCATCGGAGAGCGCTATATTCTGGGCGGGCAGAACGCGGTGCTGTCCGATATTCTCGCCACCGTCGCGCAACAGACTGGCCGTAAGGCCCCGCGCGTGAAAATTCCGCGTGGCGCCATTTATCCGTTCGCCTACGTGGCGGAAGCGCTAGCGCGCCGCACCGGGCGCGAGCCGTTCGTGACCGTCGACGGATTGCGCATGTCGAAGAACCTGATGTTCTTCACCAGCGCTAAAGCCGAACGCGAATTGGGCTACCGCGCGCGCCCCTATGCCGAAGGCATCAAGGACGCCATCGAGTGGTTCCGCCAAACCGGCCGGCTGCCGGCGTGATCAGAGCTCGGCGCTGCGATGCTCGCGCAGGAAGCCGAAGAACTCGACCGCCTCGCGCAGCCGGCGCTTGAGCATTTCCGGGCTGAGCGCCATCTCCTTCACGATCGAGGCGATTTTGGGCGCGCGGAAATAGAAGCGCGTGTAGAACTCCTCGACCGAATGGAAGATTTCACTGTGGCTGAGATGCGGATAATGCAGCGGCGCGACTTGCACGCCGTGGTCGTCGATCAGTTCGGCGTGCGTTGAGTCGAGCCAGCCATTCTCGATCGCCTGCTTGTACAGGAACGTGCCCGGATAGGGCGCGGCCAGCGATACCTGCAGCGTGTGCGGGTTGATGTTTTTGGCGAAATCGATGGTCTCCTGGATCGTCTCTTTGGTTTCGCCCGGCAGGCCCATGATGAAGGTGCCGTGGATGGTGACGCCGAGCTCGTGGCAGTCCTTGGTGAAGCGGCGCGCGACGTCGATGCGCATGCCCTTTTTGATGTTGTGCAGGATCTGCTGATTGCCGCTCTCGTAGCCGACCAGCAGCAGGCGCAGGCCGTTGTCGCGCATCACCTTGAGGCTTTCGCGCGGCACGTTGGCCTTGGCGTTGCAGGACCACTCCACGCCGATCTTGCCGAGTTCGCGCGCGATCGCTTCGGCGCGCGGCAGGTCGTCGGTGAAGGTGTCGTCGTCGAAGAAGAACTCCTTCACCTGCGGCATCGCCTTCTTGGCCCAGACGATCTCCTCGACCACGTTTTCCACGCTGCGCGTGCGGTATTTGTGGCCGCCGATGGTCTGCGGCCACAGGCAGAAGGTGCAGCGTGATTTGCAGCCGCGGCCGGTATAGAACGAGATGTAGGGGTGCTTGAGATAGCCGATGAAGTAGTTCTCGATTTTCAGGTCGCGCTTGTAGACGGGCGTGACGAAAGGCAGTTCGTCCATGTTTTCGAGCAGGGCTCGTGCTTCGGTCTGCTGGATGACGCCGTTCTTGTCGCGATAGATCAGGCCCGGAATCGCGCTGAAGTCGCGGCCTTCGGCGACGTCGCGCACGGTGAAGTCGTAGTCCTTGCCGGTGACGAAATCGACAGCATCCGCCTTTTCGAGCGCGGCACGCGGGTCGACGGCAATATTGGCGCCCACCAGCCCGACCTTGATGCCGGGCTTCACTTGCTTCAGCCGTGCGGCGTTTTTGACATCGGAGGCAAAGGTCGGCGTCGATGAGTACAGTACGGCGAGATCGTATTGCGTCGCTTCGGTCATCACCTCGTCGGCGCCGATGCCGTGCGGCGCGGCGTCGATCAGCTTCGAGTCCGGGACCATGGCGGCGAGCTGCGCCAGCCAGGTTGGATACCAGTACGAGCGGATCTCGCGGCGCGCTTGGTAGCGGGCGCCAGCGCCGCCGTCGAAGCCGTCGTAGGACGGCGTTTGCAGGAAGAGGGCTCGCATTGGAATCCTTATTGAGAGGTCTGCAGCAACGTGCCGTCGGAATGGACGCGGTGGCGCTGGCCGCGCCACATCACGGTGCCACCGAAGAAGCTTGTGACATAAACCGCAAAAGCGGCAAGATCGTGCACGGGAAGAAGCCAGGCGTTGATGCGCAAATTAAACCGCCGCCGCATGCAGTAGGCCAGGGCAAACCGGCTTGCGAGCGCAGCGCCTGCCAGCGCGAGCCCTGCCGCGCCTGCGCCGAGCACCATGGCGAGCACAGCAAACGCAAACGGATGGATGATGACCGAGCCGATATAACCAAGCGGATCGATGCTGGCGATGGTGCGCGCATTGCGCAGCTGGTAATGGAAGAAGTCGCGCCCCGTGTCTTCCGTGCAGACATGGCCGACCGTCAGCGACGACACCGCTACTTGTTTGCCGGCCTCGCGCACGGCTTGGCCGATGGCGTAATCGTCCCAAAGATAGTCGACGAAGCTCGCGAGCCCGCCGATCCGCTCCAGCATCTCCCGGGTGAGCGCGATGGTGGAGCCGAAGCAGGGCTGCGCCATGCCGGTGCTTAATCCAACGATCACGCTCGGCAGAAATTGCAGATTTGTGGCGAGCGCCGACATCTTGGTCCACAGCGCGCCGTTCGGGACGCCGTAATAGAGGCAAGTGACGGCGCCGACATTCGGCTGCTGCAGCTCGCCGACGACGTGAGACAAGTAATCGCGGCCGACAACGATGTCGTCGTCGATCATCACCAGCACGTCGTGACGCACGCGGCCCATGACGTTCATCAGGTTCGACATTTTCAGGTTGCGGCCGTGCATTCCCGGGTCGACTTGCCATTCGAGCTTCGCATCGGGACAGTCGGCGGCGACTTTCTCCACCGCGGCGATCGCGGGGTCTTCCGGGTCGTGAATGGCGCACAGGACCTGCACCGGTGCGGCATAATCCTGCTCGCACAACGCCCGCAACCGGTCGTAGAGTGCGGGCTCATGGCCGCAAAGCGGCAGCAATACGGTCACCGGGACAGGGACGGACTTATATGCCCCGCCGTCGCCACGGCCGAAGCGGAGCACGCGCACGCAAGCGAAAGCCATGTAGAGGCAGCCAAACGTCGCGCCAGCGAGGCAGATATAGGCTGTCCAGCTAATGAATTGATCGATATCCGGCATGAAGCATGGCCCCCCGGCTGCCCCTTAACGGGTAACCCCATTATGGCGTTCGGGACAAGCAAGTTCCATGGGGCCCCGCCGATAGAGTTACCCGCCGTCGCCCTGCCGACACACAAGTTGGCCTCGCACCCCCGGTACCGAAAGATACGGCGCCGTTGGGCGGGGCCTCAGGAGCGTTCTACGTCACGGGCAGGGGTGGCGGCGTCCGTCATAGCCCATGTAGGTACCGGAGGAGGGGTCATAGGACCGGAAACGGGACTCGCAATAGGCTTCAGCGTCGCCGGGATAGCCGGGGGCGGACTCATAGGCATAGGCCGGCGGCCCGTAACCATAGTAGTAAGGCGGTGCGGCGAGCGCGCTGCCAATCAAGGCGCCAGCGGCAAAGCCGGCGGCGCCGTAGCCCCATCCGCCGTGGTTCCATCCGTGGTGCCAATAACGCGCATTGGCGGGCGCAGAGGCAAGCAAAAGGCCGGCGCCGAGCACGGCGGCGGCCATGGCAAGTTTCGATGTCATCGCAATTCTCCAAGCCTTAAGTGGGGCGCTATTACCCAACGCCGCACGCGGTCCTGCGTTCCGGCGCAGGAATGGTGTGTGGCAAGAGGACGCAATTCGGTGGCGGCCGGCCGCAGCAGCTGCGCTAGATTACCAAAGTGATACCCGACGCGATCAGCAGCACGGCAAGCGCCTGACGAAAGTGCAGGTCGTTAAGTCTGCTGTAAAGCCGCCAGCCGATCCATGTTCCAAGCAAGAGCGGCGGCAGCACCGCGACCAGCATTATCAGCCCGGCGCTGTCCAAAGTTACCCAAATGATACCCGCCAGCGCGATGGCCTGGACGATGATGACATAGGGCTGGTAGACGGCGCGCGCCGCTTCCTTCGGCCAGCCGCGCAATTGCGTCCAGATTGTCGGCAGCACGCCGGAATAGCCGCCGATGCCGCCAAGAACGCCGCCAAGGAAGCCCACCGCGGCATCGGCAGGGCGGCCGCCGGCTTTTATGGTGTGCAGGCGCGGCGACAGCAGCGCATAGCTTCCGAAGACCAGCAGGAAGACGCCGAGCACGCTCTTCATCACGGCGCCATCGGTATAGACCAGCAAGTGCACGCCGATCGGAATGCCGAGCACGCCGCCGGCAACGAACGGCCAGAGCCGGGCGATCTCGACGTGGCGGCGTTGCTGCCAGATCGTGGTCATGTGCAGCAGCGTGCCGCAACCGGTGATCAGGATCGCCGAATGCAGCGGGTCGATACGGTGCAGCCAGATCGAGGAGGCGGCTAGGCCAAAGGCAAAGCCGCTGCCGCCAGCGGCGATGCCGCCAAGTAAAGCGCCGAGCCACAGGAAAGCGAGGGTGTCAAGCGTCAGTCCAAACGGCATCCGCTCAATCCACGTCGCTCAACGCTGCATGCCCCAGAGATTGACTGTGCGGGCTTCGATCGTGCGGAAGATGACGGACTCGACCACGAGGCCGATCAGAATAACGGTCAGCAGGCCAGAGAACACGGTGGGTGTGTCGAGATCGTTGCGCGCCTCGAAAATGTACCAGCCGATGCCGCCCGAGCGCGCCGATACGCCGAACACCAGTTCCGCCGCAACGAGCGTGCGCCAGGCGAAGGCCCAGCCGATCTTGAGGCCGGCGAGGATCGAGGGGAAGGCGGCCGGGATCAAAATCAATCCGACATAGCGCGCGCCTTTCAAGCCGACGTTGCGGCCGCTCATGCGCAAGGTTTCCGGCACGCTGCGGAACCCGATCAGCGTGTTGAGCGCGACCGCCCACAGCACCGAATGGATGATCACGAACACCAGCGAGGGCGTGCCAAGGCCAAACCAGATCAACGCCAGCGGCAACAGCGCGATCGCCGGCAGTGGATTGAACATCGCCGTGAAGGTCGAAAGGATACGGGTGCCGATATTGCTGGCCACGGCAAAAGTGGTGAACGCCGCCGCCAATGCGAGCCCGCAGGCATAACCGATCGCCAGCGTTTGCAGCGAGGTGAGCGTCCGGTTGATTAGCACGCCTGAGCGCAGGTCGTGCACGAAGGTCTGCACCGTTTCGGTGAAGCTCGGAAACAGCAACGAATTGTTGAGCCAGCGCGCATAGGCTTCCCAGATCACGACCAGCACGAGCAAAATCATAAAGCGTTGGAACGTATCATTGTTCAGCACGCGCTCGACGAAGCCCAGTGGCCGCTCGACATCGCCGATCACGCCGGAATCGACGAGCTCGCGCTCAATTTCGGGGCGCTGCTGGCGCAAATCCGCGTTTTGCCGCGCACTGTTCATGCGCTCACCCGCTCGTCGCCGAACAGCAGCCCGTGAATCCGCTTCGACATCGCGCCGAATTCACGCTGGTCAATATTGCCGAAATTGAAGGCGTCGGCATCAAGCTCGGCGCGCACACGGCCCGGGTGCGGCGACAAGACCAATATGCGCGAGCCGACGAGGATCGCTTCCTCGATCGAATGGGTGACGAATAGCACGGTGAACTGCAGTTGATCCCACAGCGACAGTAATTCTTGTTGCATGGTGCGCCGCGTGAGCGCGTCGAGCGCGGCGAAGGGCTCGTCCATCAGCAGGATGTCAGGCTCGAGCGCCATGGCGCGGGCGATGGCGACGCGCATCTTCATGCCGCCCGACAGCATGTGCGGGTACACATCACGAAATTGCGTCAGCTTCACTTTCTCGATTGCCGCAGTCGCCCGTTCAACAGTCTCGGCGCGGGCGAATTTATGCGTCACCTTCATCGGGAAGATCACGTTCTGATAGACGGTCTTCCAGGGCATCAATTGCTCGAATTCCTGGAACACCATCATGCGGTCGGGGCCCGGCGCCGTGACCTCGCGCTCGCGGATGCGGATCGAGCCTTCGACCGGCGGCATGAATCCGCCGACGGCTTTCAGCAGCGTGGACTTGCCACAGCCGGAGGGCCCCAGGATCACGTAGCGGTCGCCCTGGTGAACGGAGAAGTCGACCCGATACGTCGCCGTCACCAGATGGCGCGGCGTCTTATACTGGAGCGTTACTCCGTTCACCTCGAGCAGGGCGGACGACATAGGCGGGCGATCAGCTGCCGGGCAGGTCGTGCACACCGTCGATGAACATGTCCTGCCAGATCTTCGGCGTCACCGGGATCATCTTCACGCGGCCCATGTAGTCGGCGACCACCATCACCTTTTCCGGCGCCATGGTCCATTTGTTCTCCGGATCGCGGATGATCTTTTCGGCTTCGGCCGGCGTGAGCTTGGACTTGTCGGCCTTGACCCAGAGCGCGGCGGAGCTGGCCGGATCGTCGTTGATCTCTTTCATGGCGATCTTCATCGCGTTGAGGAAGGCCTGCACCAGTTTGGGCTCGCCTTCATAGACCTTGGAGGTCGCCCAGACGACGTTGAAGGTGTGCGGTCCGCCCAGCACGTCGTAGCTGTTGAGTACGCGATGCACGCGGCTGTCGGCGAGTTCCGTGTACATAAACGGCGCCGAGGTGAAATGGCCGGTGATTTCCGATTTGCCACTCATCATCTGTGCCAGCCCATCCGGATGGCTGAGCGACACGGTCCACGCATCGAGCTTGTGCTCCTGGCCCTTGCCGAACACTTTTTCCGCCGCCATCTGCAAAATGACCGCTTGCATCGATACGCGTACCGCCGGCAGCGCGATGCGGTCCTTCTCGGTGAAGTCTTTGATCGTCTTCACGTTGGGATTGATGGTGTTGAGATAGAGCGGCATCGAGTTGATCGCGCAGATGCCTTTGACCTTGAGATTGCCCAGCGTGCGCGCCCAGATCGTCACCATCGGGCTCACCCCGCCGGAGGCGAAATCCAAATTGCCGGAGATGAGCGCCTCGTTCATCGGCGGGCCGCCGGTGAAGCGGATCCACTCGGTCGAGAGATCGAGGCCGAGCTTCTTGCCTTCCGATTCGAGCAGCTTCTTCTCTGCCATGATCGTCAGCGGCAGATAGGAAATGCCGTATTGCGTGGCGATGCGCACAACGCGAGGATCCGCATTAGCGGACGTGGTGGAGATCGCGAAGGCGAGGGCCGTAACGAGAAGCGGCCAGCGCCACAAGTGTCTGCAATTCGGGGTCATGTTGTCCTCCCGCTAGGCATTTTCGTTATTTTCTTTTTCGACCTTCACCCATGGTGGTCGCTTTGCGATAGCGTGGCAACTGCCAATTTTGTCAGGGAGCTGCCGATGCCCACCGCGCCGGAAACTATCCACAATGCGCTGTTCGAGCGCTTCGGGGAGCGCTTCACGGTGGATGCGAGCCTGCCTGGGCTGGACGAATTGGCGCGCTTGGCCGGCCGCTCCGTTCACCGCCGTTTCCTCGATCGCGACGTCCCGCTGGACTTGCTACGTGTTTTGTGTGCATGTGCATTATCTTCGCCATCGAAGAGCGATCTGCAACAGGCCGATATTCTCATTATTCGAGAAAATGCGAAGCGCCATGCTATCGGCCGCCTGGTTCCCGAAATGCCGTGGCTTATTGAGGCGCCGGTGTTCCTGGTGTTCCTGGCCAATGGCCGGCGGGTGCCGCAAGTCGCGCAAATGCGCGACAAGCCGTTTCCAAACGATCATCTCGACTTGTTTTTCAACGCCACGGTGGATGGCGCGATCGTGCTCGCCACGTTCTTGCGCGCCGCCGAAGCGGTAGGCCTCGGCTGCTGTCCGATCAGCGTGATCCGCGACCGTGCCCGCGAAATAAGCGAATTGTTGGAACTGCCGCAGAAAGTCGTACCGATTGCGGGCATGTGCGTCGGCTGGGCGGCGGACGAAGGCAGCATTACGCCGAGACTTTCGCTTGCTACGACGGTGCATCACGAGCGCTTCGAAGAAGGCGATCTGGCGGCGCAGGTCGACGCCTATGACCGCCGCCGCGCTGCAACGCGGCCTTACCGGAACCAGCGCAATCCGGCGCGCTTCGGCACTGCGAAATTCTACGGCTGGTCGGAAGACAAAGCGCGGCAATACGCCGTGCCGCTACGCGCCGACTTCGGCGCCTTCGTGCGCGTGCAGGGCTTTCATCTCGACTGAAGCCATTTTATAGATGGCGCCAACAAGAATAGGGAGGAGGCCGATGGGCATTCCGCAATTTCTCGTGCACAACAAAAAGGACACCGTCGGCGTCGTCGTCGTCGAAGGCCTCAAGGCCGGCACGGCGATGTCCGGCGTAATCACCGCCAACAATTCGTCGCTGCGCCTCAAATCGAAGATGGCGATCCCGATTGGCCACAAAGTCGCGCTCGTCGACATCAAGAAAGGCGACACGGTGTGGAAATACGGCCAGGACATCGGCAAGGCGGTCGCCGACATCGGCAAAGGCGAACACGTCCACGTGCACAATCTCAAGACCAAGCGGTGGTGATATGGCAAAGCGCAAAAGCAAGGCCGTGAAGCGGAACGGCAAATCAAATATTAGCTTCATGGGCTGGCGGCGCGAGAATGGCCGTGTCGGCGTGCGCAATCACGTCATCATCCTGCCGCTTGACGATCTCTCGAACGCCGCCTGCGAGGCGGTCGCCAACAACGTGAAGGGCACGCTGGCGATCCCGCACGCCTATGGCCGCCTGCAATTCGGCGAGGATCTGGGCCTGTTCTTCCGCACGCTGATCGGCACCGGCTCGAATCCCAACGTCGCGGCCGTCGTCGTCATCGGCATCGAGGAAGGCTGGACGAGCCGCGTGGTCGAGGGCATCAAAAAAACCGGCAAGCCGATTACCGGCTTCGGCATCGAGCTCAATGGCGATATCGCCACCATCGCCAAGGCCTCGCGCGTCGCCAAGGACTATCTGCAATGGGCGTCCGAACTTAAACGTGAGGAGTGCGACATTTCCGAATTGTGGGTGTCGACCAAATGCGGCGAGAGCGACACGACCACCGGTCTCGCGTCCTGTCCGACCGTCGGCAATATGTATGACAAGCTGATCCCCAAGGGCATTTACGGCGTGTTCGGCGAAACGTCGGAGATCACGGGCGGCGAGCATCTTGCGAAGGCGCGTGCGGTGAGCCCGGAGGTCGGCGAGAAATGGATGAAGACCTGGCAGGCCTACGAGGATGAGGTCATCCAGGCGCACAAGACCGACGATCTCTCCGAGTTGCAGCCGACCAAGGGCAACATTGCCGGCGGGCTGACCACCATCGAGGAAAAGGCGCTCGGCAACCTCGAGAAGATCGGGCACAAGTCCAAATACATCGATGTGCTCGAGCCGGCGGAGGCGCCGCGCAAAGGCGCCGGCCTTTATTACATGGACACGTCGTCGGCGGCGGCCGAATGCGTGACGCTGATGGCGGCGGCCGGCTATGTCGTGCATACCTTTCCGACCGGCCAGGGCAACATTATCGGCAATCCGATCGTGCCGGTAATCAAGATCACCGGCAATCCGCGCACCGTGCGCACCATGTCCGAGCATGTCGATCTCGACGTGTCGGGCATCTTGCGGCGGGAGATGACCATCCCGCAGGCCGGCGACGCGCTGATCAAGATGATCCTGCGCACCGCCAACGGCCGCTTGACCGCGGCGGAGGCGCTCGGGCACCGGGAGTTCGTGCTCACCAAACTCTACCGCAGCGCGTAAAGTGACGGCGTGGCCGCGATCGTAATCTGTGAGTTCATGGACGAGGACGCCATCAGCGGCGTCCTCGCCGGTCACGATGTGCTTTACGACGCGACGTTGGTTAATCGCCGTGCCGACTTGCTGGCGGCGCTTGCCGGTGCGCAAGCGCTGATCGTGCGTAACCGCGCCCAAGTGAACGCCGAACTGTTGGCGAAGGCGCCCAAGCTGCAAGCAGTCGGGCGGCTCGGCGTCGGGCTCGACAATATCGACGTGACGGCGTGCAAGGCGCACGGCATCGCTGTGTATCCTGCCAGCGGCGCCAATGATGTCTCGGTGATGGAATATGTGGTCGCGACGATGCTGACGCTGCTGCGCGGCGCCTATGGCGCGACGCCCGATGTGATCGACGGCAAATGGCCGCGTGCGGCGTTGATCGGCGGACGCGAAGCGAACGGAAAACGGCTTGGAGTGATCGGCTTCGGCGGCATCGGCCGTAAGCTTGTCGGAGTTGCTGCCGCGCTTGGCATGGAGGTTTGCGGCTACGACCCGTTCGTTTCTGCCGGCGATAAAGCGTGGGGGAAGGTGACACCGCTCGATCTCGACTCGCTGTTGCGCGAGAGCGACGTGGTTTCGCTGCACGTGCCGCTCACCGATGCGACGCGCAACATGCTCGATCGCGGGAGAATCGCGCGCATGAAGCGCGGCGCCATCCTGATCAATGCCGCGCGCGGCGGCGTCGACGACGAGGAGGCGGTTGCCGATGCGCTGCGCTCAGGCGCGCTTGGCGGCGCCGCGCTCGATGTTTTCGAGCAGGAGCCGCTGAGCAAAGAGCGCGGGCAAATTTTCGCCGGCTGTCCTAATCTTGTCCTGACGCCGCACATAGCCGGGCTGACGGTCGAATCCAACACGCGCGTATCGACGATGGTGGCGGAGAAGATCCGCAACCATCTCGCCGGAGGCCGCCGATGCCGACCATGACGCTTGCCGAAGCCGAGGCGCTGGTCGTACGCACGCTCACGCGCTGCCACACCGATGAAGCCAATGCCAAAAGCGTCGCGCGCGCGCTGGTCGGCGCGGAAGCCGAAGGCCAGAAAGGCCACGGCCTGTCGCGCGTGCCGACCTATGCCGCGCAGGCCAAAGTTGGCAAAGTGGACGGCTTCGCCAAACCCTCGCTCGAGTGGCGGCGCCCGGCCGCGGCGATCGTCGACGCCAAGCACGGCTTTGCCTATCCGGCGATCGACCTGGCGCTGACCGCGTTACCGCGGGCCGCGCGCACGAACGGCACGGCGGCCGCCGCGATCACGCGCTCGCACCATTGCGGCGTCGTCGGCCATCCGGTCGAACGGCTGGCGGGCGAGGGGCTGCTCGCGCTGATGTTCGCCAATACGCCGGGCGCCATCGCGCCCTGGGGCGGCTCGAAGGCGGTGTTCGGCACCAATCCAATTGCCTTTGGCTGTCCGCTGCCCGGCAAACCGCCGATCGTCATCGATCTCTCGCTGTCAAAAGGCGCACGCGGCAATATTCTAGTGGCCAAGCAGAAGGGCGAAAAAATCCCGGAGGGCTGGGCACTCGACGCGCAGGGCAAGCCGACGACGGACGCCACCGCCGCGCTCGCCGGCACGTTGTTGCCGCTGGGCGATGCCAAGGGCACGGCGCTGGCGCTGATGGTGGAATTGTTGGCGGCCGGCCTGACGGGCGCGAATTTCGCGGCCGATGCCTCCGGCTTTCTCGACGCCAAGGGCCCGCCGCCCGGCACCGGACAATTGCTGATCGCGTTCGATCCGGCCGCTTTCGGCAGCACGCTCGAGCATTTCGCAACGCTTGCGTTCTCGATCGAAGTGCAGCCCGGCGCGCGGCTGCCCGGCGCCCGGCGTCTCGCGGCGCGGGAAAAAGCAAAGCGCGACGGTGTTACAGTCACCGATGCGCTGCTTGCCGCAATCGAGGCCGTATGACGAAGCCGACCATCATCACCGTCGCCATCACCGGCGCGCTGCCGCGCAAGGCGCAGTCGCCGGCGGTGCCCGTCGCGCCGCCCGAGCAGATCGAATCGACGCACGAAGCCTACGAGGCCGGCGCCGCGCTGGTGCATATCCACGTGCGCAACAAGGACGAAAGCCCGTCGTCCGATCCGGAACTGTTCGCGCTGGTGCAGGAGGGCGTGAAGAAGCATTGCCCCGGCATGATCATCCAATTCTCGACCGGCGGGCGCGGGCGCAGCCAGAACGAGCGCGGCCGCGCGCTCATGCTCAAGCCGGACATGGCCTCGCTCGCCACCGGCTCGGTCAATTTCCCCAAGCAAATCTACGAGAACCCGCCGGATCTGGTCGAAGATCTCGCGCGCTCGATGCTCGACAACAACGTCAAGCCGGAGATCGAGGTGTTCGATCTGGCCATGCTCTACAACGCGCGCGATCTGGCCGAGCGCGGGCTGATCAAGAAGCCGCTGCACGTGCAGTTCGTCATGGGCATTCCCAACGCGCTGCCGGCGCGGCGCAAGGTGCTGGAATTTCTCGTGTCGGAGTTGAAGGACATCATGCCGGACGCGACCTGGGCCGCGGCCGGCATCGGCCGCTATCAGCTCGAGGTCAATGAGTGGACGCTGATGCTCGGCGGCCACCTGCGCACCGGCCTGGAGGACAACATCAAGTTCGACAAAGACCGGCTGGCCAAAAGCAATGCCGAGCTGGTCGGCCGGCTGCGCGATATGTGCGGCCAATATGGCCGCCACGCCGCTTCCCCGCAGGAAGCGCGCGCGATTCTCGGCCTTGGCTGATCACCACAGCCCCTTCAGCCGCCCGCCGTCCATATTGAGCGATACGCCGGTGATGTAGCTCGCCCGCTCCGAGCACAGGAACACCGTGGCGTTGGCGAGTTCTTTCGGCTTACCCATGCGGCCGAGCGCGTTCTTCTTGGCGGCGACCTTGCGCGCTTCGTCCTCGCTCTTCACGTTGAATTCCTTCTGCATGCCTTGCGCATTCATGCGCCAGAGATTGGTGTCGACCCAGCCCGGGCAGATCGCGTTGACCAGCACGTTGTCCTCGCCGAATTCGGTCGACAGCGATTTCGTCAAGTTGAGTAGCGCCGAATTGGTCATGCCGCTGCCGAACATATAAGGGTCGGGCTCCTTGCCGGCGCCGCCGATGGTGTTGACGATGCGGCCCCATTTCTGCGCCTTCATCATTGGATAGACGGCGCGGATCGCGCGCATGAAGCCGAACAGTTTGGTCTCGAGCTGATTCTTCATCTCGTCGTCTTTGAGCGCGGCGAAGCGGCCGGAATACATGGTGCCGGCGTTGTTGACGAGGATGTCGACGCCGCCGAGTTTGGTGTTGGCGGTGTTGACCATGTTGGTGATGTCCGCCTCGTTGGTCATGTCGGCGACGACGGCGTGCACCTCGCCGCCGGTGCGCTTGGCGAGGTCGTCGCGCGCTTGCATCAGCTTCTTTTCGTTGCGGCCGGTGATCAGCACACGCACGCCTTCTTCCAGAAACTGGCGCGCCGTTTCGAAACCGATGCCGCTGGAGCCGCCGGTGACGATGCCGCGGCGGCCCTTGATGCCCAAATCCATGAAATCCTCCCCACGTCTTTTGCCGCGCTCATAGCACGGCAGCGGGAGGGTCAGAAGGCGGTCAACGCCCCTGGTAGGACGGCGTGTGCACGATCAGCCCGTCGAGCGTTTCCGTCACTTTGATCTGGCAGGACAGCCGCGAGGTCGGCTTTACCTCGAAAGCAAAGTCGAGCATGTCCTCTTCTTCCGGCGAGGGCGGGCCGACCACCGGGCTCCATTTCTCGTCCACGTGCACCAGGCAAGTCGCGCAGCTGCAGGCCCCGCCGCATTCGGCGACGATGCTGGCGACGTTGTTCTTCAACGCGGTCTCCATGACGGTCGAGCCGAGCTCGGCCTCGACGGTGTGCACGGTGCCGTCATGTTCGATGAAGGTGATCTTGGGCATGGCGTCCTTGTCGGCGCGGGCGGCGAGTTCTTGAACGTCACTCATGCGACACCGAGTTTCTTCTGTAGACTGGTGGAGGAGGTGGTGTATTGGAACACCAGCCGCTTTTCCGGATAGACGTAGTGATAGGCCTTCTGCGACATCAGTGCGGCCTCGTGGAAGCCGGACAAGATGAGCTTGAGCTTGCCCGGATAGGTGTTGATGTCGCCGACGGCGAACAGGCCGGGGATATTCGTCTCGAAGGTGCCGGTGTCGACCGGGATCAACTCGTCGTCCATCTTGATGCCCCAGTCGGCGACCGGGCCGAGCTTCATGGTCAGGCCGAAGAATGGCAGCATGGCATCGCATTCGACGCGCTCGACCGCGTCTTTTGTCTTGATCGAGGCGGCGGTGAGCTGGCCGTTGCCGCCTTCCAGCGCGCTCACCTGGCCGATCTTGAGATCCATTTGGCCGGCGGCGACCAGCGCCCGCATTTTGTTGACGCTGTCGGGCGCGCCGCGGAATTCGTCGCGCCGGTGCACCAGCGTCAGCCGCTTGGCGATCGGCTGCAGATTGAGCGTCCAGTCGAGCGCACTATCGCCGCCGCCGACGATCAGCAGGTTCTTGGCGCGGAAATTCTCCATCTTGCGCACGGCGTAGAACACCGACTTGCCTTCGTAAGGCTCGATGCCTTGGATCGGCGGCCGCTTGGGCTGGAACGAGCCGCCGCCGGCCGCGATCGCCACGCATTTGCACTCGAAGACTTTGTCGCGGTCGGTGCTGACGCGAAATTGCGCATCGCCGAGTTTCTCGACCTTGAGCACCATTTCACCGAGGTGGAAAGTCGGGTTGAACGGCTTGATCTGCTGCATCAAGGCGTCGGTCAGGCCATGGCCCGTGATGTAGGGGATGCCGGGAATGTCGTAGATCGGCTTTTCCGGATAAAGCTCGGCGCATTGCCCGCCGACTTTGTCGAGGATGTCGATCAGGTGCGTCTTGATGTCGAGCAGGCCGAGTTCGAACACCGCGAACAGGCCGACCGGCCCCGCGCCAATGATGACAATGTCGGTCTTTATCGTTTCGCTCATTAATTTGATCCCCGGTTTCGGCCGGTTCCTTTAGCGTTATGCCGGCTGCCGGGCAATGCGCGGTTCGCTGGCGGGAATGACGCGCATCAGTTCGTTGATATTCTGTTCGGGCGTCTTGCCGGTGGTGATCAGCGAGGCTTCGGCTTTGGCGTAAAGCGGCTCGCGGCTCTTGAGGATGGCGATCAGGTCCTGCATGGCGCGGGCGCTGTTGGCCATCGGCCGCATGTCGCCCTGCTCCATCACCCGCCGCATATGGTCTTCCGGCTCCGCCCGCACCCAGACCGTGAAGCACGACGACAATAAGAGTTCCATGGTGCCGGGGTCGGTCACGATCGAGCCACTGGTCGCCATGACAAAATGGCGATGCTGGCGCAGCACATCTTCCAGCGCCTCGCGTTCGGCGCGGCGGAAAGTCTCCTGGCCGAACATGTCGAAGATTTCGCTCAGATTTGCTCCGCTGCGCCGTTCGATCTCGCGGTCCAGCTCGATGAACGGAACGCCAAGCTTGTCCGCCAGCAGGCGGCCGAGCGTGGATTTGCCGCCGCCGCGCAGGCCGATCAGCGCGATGCGCCGCCGCCGCAGGTCCTCCGACGGTTCGCCGAAATGTCTCAGCAGGAGATCGCGCGCTTCGGTCACGGCTTTCGCCGGCAGCCGCTCCACGAACTGCGTCAGCAGCACCAGGTCGAGCGCGGGCTCGGCACGCTCATTGACCAGTTGCGTGACCGGCAGGCCGATGGCGCGCGCGATCCGCCGCAGCAGCACGATCGAGCAATTGCCCTTGCCGACCTCGAGCTGGGCGAGATAGCGCTCCGACACTTTGGCGTGCTGGGCGAGCGCCTTGCGCGACATGCCGCGCTGGTTGCGCAGCATGCGCACGCGCTCGCCCAGGCGGCGCAGGTAGGTATCGCGGTCGCGCACAGAGGCAGGTTTGGCCGGTTTCATGGCCCTTCGGCTATCATGCATTATAATGCCAAAGCAAGGGGCGAGCCGGATAACCGTTGCGAGGGACACCAATTTAGCCCGTTGTTGCGGCGGGAGGGAGATGTTATTTCTCCTGCAAAATAATGCATAGTAGGAGAGGGCGACGAGGCAGGCGCATGACGATGATTGATTATCAGACCGAGCCCTCGCGCTACCGCCATTGGCGCGTCGAGTACGACGGCGACGTCGCCTACCTGATCATGGACGTCGATCAGGCCGGCGGGCTCGGCGATTACGAGCTGAAACTCAACTCCTACGACCTCGGCGTCGACATCGAGCTCAACGATGCGGTGCAGCGGCTGCGGTTCGAGCACCCGGGAGTCCGCTGTGTCGTCATCAAGTCCGGCAAGGACAATGTGTTCTGCGCCGGCGCCAATATCCGCATGCTCGGCAAGTCGACGCACGGCGCCAAGGTAAACTTCTGCAAGTTCACCAACGAGACGCGGCTCGCCATCGAGGACGCCAGCGAGAATTCCAAGCAGACCTACATCTGCGCGATCAACGGCAATGCGGCCGGCGGCGGCTACGAGCTGGCGCTTGCCGCCGACCACATCATGCTGGTGGACGACCGCCGCTCGGCGGTGGCGCTGCCCGAGACGCCATTGCTCGCCGTGCTGCCCGGCACCGGCGGGCTGACCCGCGTCACCGATAAGCGCAAGGTGCGGCGCGACCGCGCCGACGTGTTCTGTTCCATTGAGGAGGGCATCCGCGGCACGAAGGCGGTCGATTGGCGGCTGGTCGACGAAGTTGTGCCGAATTCCAAATGGAAGGACACTGTCGCTGCGCGCGCGCACGAGATCGCTGCACGCTCCGACCGGCCGAAAGGTGCCAAGGGCATCCAGCTGACGCCGCTCACGCGCAAGATCGAGGGCGATCGCGTCAGCTATTCGCACGTCGATGTCGAGATCGATCGCGCGCGCGGGCTTGCGACCGTGACGGTGCGCGGGCCGTCCGAAAACGTACCCGCCTCGGTTGAAGCCGCGCATGCGCTCGGCGCCGAGTTCTGGCCGCTCACCGTTGCACGCGAGGTGGAAGACGCCATTTTGCATCTGCGCACCAATGAAGCCGCTATCGGCGTCGTGCTGTTCAAGACCGACGGCAACGCGCAGGCCGTGCTCGAGCACGATGACTTCCTCGCCAAGGCCAACGGCGACTGGCTGATGCGCGAGATTCGCCATTACCTCAAACGTGTCCTGAAGCGCGTCGACGTGACGCCCAAGAGCTTCATCGCGCTGATCGAGCCGGGCTCCTGCTTTGCCGGCACGCTGGCTGAGCTCGCCTTCGCTGCAGACCGCTCGCTGATGCTGATCGGCGCGCGCGAGGGCGACAACCGCAAGCCGGCCGCGATTACGCTCGGTCACGCCAATTTCGGCTTCTATCCCATGGGCAACGGCCTGACGCGACTACAGACACGTTTCCTCGGCGAGCCGAAAACGCTGGGCACGCTCAAAGGCAAGGCCGGCCAACCGATCGAAGGCGAGGAAGCTGCCGAGCTCGGCCTCGTCACCACGGCCTACGAAGATTTCGACTGGGACGACGAGCTGCGCATTCTCCTCGAGGAGCGTACGAGCTTCTCGCCCGACGCCATGACCGGCATGGAAGCCAATCTCCGCTTTGCCGGCCCAGAAACGATGGAAACCAAGATTTTCGGGCGTTTAACCGCGTGGCAGAACTGGATCTTCCAGCGGCCGAACGCCATCGGCGAGCAGGGCGCGCTCAAGCTCTACGGCTCCGGCGTCTCGCCCACCTTCAACAAGGAAAGGGTCTGATGTTTCCGCTCATTCCCGCGCAAGCGGGAATCCAGAGCCAAGAGTGCTGGTCCCCGCTTTCGCGCGGATGAACGGGAAGAAGATGAAAGGGTGTAGCCATGAACATCGCAGCGGTCGATTACGACGGCCTGATCCCCAACAATGTCGCGCTCGGCCAGGACCCGCGCGTCAAGCGCGCGCTGGAGAAGTGGCACCCCGGCTACATCAATTGGTGGAAGGACATGGGGCCGGACGGCTTCCAGGAATCGCTGGTCTATCTGCGCACCGCAGTGAGCGTCGATCCCAAAGGCTGGGCCAAGTTCGATTATGTGCGCATGCCGGAATACCGTTGGGGCGTGCTGCTCGCCCCGCAGCATGAGGGCCGCAAGATTCCGTTCGGCACCCACAAGGGCGAGGATGCCTGGCAGGAAGTGCCGGGCGAATACCGCGCCATGCTGCGCCGCCTGGTGGTGATCCAGGGCGACACCGAGCCGGCCTCGGTCGAGCAGCAGCGCCATCTCGGCAAGACCGCGCCCTCGCTCTACGACATGCGCAACCTATTCCAGGTGAACGTCGAAGAGGGCCGTCATCTCTGGGCGATGGTCTATCTGCTGCAGAAATATTTCGGCACCGACGGCCGCGAGGAGGCCGAAGCGCTGCTGCAGCGCCGCTCCGGCGATCCCGACACGCCGCGCATGCTCGGCGCCTTCAACGAAAAGACGCCGGACTGGCTGTCGTTCTTCATGTTCACCTACTTCACCGACCGCGACGGCAAGATGCAGCTCGAGGCGCTGGCGCAATCCGGCTTCGACCCGCTGTCGCGCACCTGCCGCTTCATGCTGACGGAGGAAGCCCACCATATGTTCGTGGGCGAGACCGGCGTCACCCGCGTCATCCAGCGCACCTGCGAGGCGATGAAGGAGGCCGGTATCGGCGACCCTTATGACATCGACAAAGTGCGCAAGCTCGGCGTCATCGACCTGCCGACCATCCAGAAGAAGGCGAACCTGCACTTTTCGCTCACGCTCGATCTGTTCGGCAATGAAATATCCACCAATGCGGCGAACGCGTTCCACGCCGGGCTCAAGGGTCGCTTCCGCGAGGACCGGCTGAAGGACGACCACCAGCTAGAAAGCGGCACCTATCCGGTGCTACGGCTGATCGGCGGCAAGATCCAGAATGAGGACGCGCCGGCGTTGTCGGCGCTCAACATGCGGCTGCGCGACGATTATGTCGTCGATTGCAATGTCGGCGTCGGCCGCTGGAACAAGGTAATCGCCGATCTCGGCATTCCGTTCGAGATCAGGCTGCCGCACGTCGCGTTCCACCGCCATATCGGCGAGTTCTCCAACATCAAGGCCGACGTTGCCGGCAACCTGATGGGCGACGCCGACTGGCAGAAGAAGCGCGCCGACTATCTGCCGTCCGACAGCGACAAAGACTTCATCGAGAGCCTGATGCAGCCGCAGTTCGAGCCGGCGAAGTTCGCCAGCTGGATTGCGCCGCCCAAGGTCGGCATCGACAACAAGCCGGGCGATTTCGAGTACGTGAAGATCGCGGATGCCTAGTTGAAGCGCGCAATCACCTCGGGCGGAATTGGCACTGTCGTGATCTTGTCCGGATCGTTCTTGTCGCGCATGGCCCAGACGCGCGATTCTCCGCCCTCGACGGCTGGCGCGCCGTTGACCGACAGGCGATGCTCGACGTCGAAGCTCGACCGACGGAATTCCGACACGCGCGACGCGATCTCGATCGTGTCGCCGAACTTCGCGGGTTTGAAAAAATTGGCGCGTGCATCGACCAACGCGATACCGATGATGCCATAAACGCGCAGGAAATCCTGCGCCTTGACGCCGAGTGCGGATTTAAACAGCAGCCAGCTGCTGGTGTCGAAAAATTCGAAAAACCGCGGATTGAATACGATCCCGGCGGGGTCGCAATGACCCCATTCGATCGTGAACTGCCTGCGAAATGTGAATGACGCCACGCGCTGCCTCTGTTGCCGCCGAACTATAGCAATCTATTTCGTCTTGGCGACTCGGCGCGAGCGCGGGACCGGATGTTCGGTCACGTCCTGCGATTTCAATTCCACGCGGGTCGATTTGCGCCGGCGCTTGAGCGCATGTTCCGGCGCCACCGGCTCGTGCGGGGAGGCGTCGAGTGCGTCCATCAGCCAATCGAGATCCTCATCGGCGATGAGCCAGCGCTTCGGCGCGTAGCGGGTCAAAGAAAACGGCCGCGAGTAAGCGAGCATCGATTTTTTGCCGAAATCCAAATTGTATTCGTGCGCGTAGGTCATCACCAGTTCGCGCGGCGAGCGGTAGATCGGATCGCGCCAGCGCAGCACCGCGTGATTGGTCTTGCTGATCGCGCCCCACAGTCCGTGTTGCTTGAACAGCGTGATGATGTGATCCTGATCGCTCGGCAGCGCGCGGATGTCCACCAGCCAGGCCGGCTGGCCGTGATAGATCAGCACCGCGGCCGCCAGTACCGCCGCCTCCGCGCAATGCACGGTGCGCGCGTTGAGCGCGCGGCGCGGCGACATATAGGTTTCGCCCTTGAGCTCGAAATTGGGCGGCAGCTTTTCCAGAAAACCCTGCAGCTTCTGCGGCGTGTCGAGACGCGCGAAGACACGGCGTTCGTCCGGCGTCAGCAGCGCCCGCAGCGCGTTGCGATAGGCCCGTGTGGTCATGCAGGCGTCTATTTAGCTGCCGCAGGCCCGATTTGCGAGCGCGCGGCAATTGGCGGCCGGTCTTAGCGGAAGAAGCGGGAGATTTTGTCGCGTATCTCGTCGCGGTCCGCCGCATGCTGTGACGGGCGCGCACGCAGGTGCCGTTGTGCATTGGCGGGCGCTGGCATTTGCAGGTTCGGACTGTGTGCGTCCGGCTGTGCGCTGGGGCGAACCGGGGATTGCACGCTTGCTTGCGCCTTTGGCCGCGGTTCAGGCATCGGCACGCTCACCTTCTCCGCGGCGGGCGCGGCAACCGGCGCAGGTGCGGCCGGCACAGGCGTCGGCACGGAGACTTTCAGCGGCTCCTGCTGCGCGAGCAGCGGCGGACTGGCCGGCGGGAACGTGTCCGGCGTGTAGGCATAGGCGTTGTACTGGTTGTTGCGGATCGCCGGATTGGCATCCTGGATGATGCGGTCGCCCTCGCGGCGGTTCTCGTAGCTGCTGTGATAGTTGAAGGTCATCGCATAGCCGGGCTTCGCCGCATCGGCAACCACGATGCTGTCATCATAGTCGTGGCGGTCGACATAAGCGGTGCCGCGGTCGTGGAACGCGGTCTGGAAATTCGGATTGAGCTTGATCGCCTCGTTCATGTCGCGCGTGGCGCTGTCGAACTCGCGTTTGTCGTAATAGGCGATGGCGCGGTTGTAGAGCGCCAGCGCGTATTTCGGATCCACACCGAGCGCCTGATTGTAGTCGGCGATGGCACGGTCAAAGTCGCCGCGATTTCGGTAGGCAAAGCCGCGGTTGTTATAGGCGCGCGCGTTCTTCGGATCGAGCTTGATGGTCTGGCTGTAATCCTGGATCGCCTGATCGAACTGACTCTTGGCGTCGTACGCCATGCCGCGGCCGTTATAGGCCGCCGCGAAATTGGCATTGAGCTTGATCGCCGCGTTAAAATCCTGGATGGCGTGGTCGAAGTCGCGCTTGTCGAGGTAAGCATTGGCGCGATTGTAGAGCGCGGACGTATATCCGGGCTTGAGCTTGATCGCCTCGCCGAAATCGGCGATGGCGCGGTCGGCATCGCCCTTCACATAATGGGCAAAGCCGCGATTGTTGAACGCAACGGCATTCTTCGGATCGAGTTTAATGGCCGTGTCGAAGTCGGCGATGGCGCGCTCGGTGTCGCCGCGCAGGCCGTACGTGGTGCCGCGGTCGTTGAGAATCGCCGACTTGTTGTCGAGCCGTACGGCCTGATTGAGATCGGCGAGCGCGCGCTCGAGGTCGCCTTTCATGCGGTAGGTGAGACCGCGATTGTCGTAGGCCCCGGCATCTTTCGGATCGAGCCGGTTGACCTGGGCGAAATCGGCGATCGCGTGGTCGTAATCCTGCTTATCGCGATAGGCGAGCCCGCGCGCATAATAGACTTGTGCGTAAGCGGCATTGAAACGGATCGCCGTGCTGAAATCGGCAATGGCGCGATCGAGGTCGCGCTTCTCGTAGTACACGGTGCCGCGCTGATAGAGCGCCAGCGCAAAGCGTGGATCGAGCGTGGCGGCTTGGCCGAAGTCGGCGATGGCGTGGTCGCTATCGCCCTTGAGCCGGTAGGCGATGCCGCGATTGTAGTAGGACATCGCGTCTTTGGGGTCGCGCTTGACCGTTTCGTTGAGGTCGGCGATGGCGCGGTCATTGTCGCCCTTGGCGCCGTAGCTGAGTGCGCGGTCGTAATAGGCTTCCGCGAAGTCGGGCGCGAGTTTGATGGCCTGGTCGAAGTCCGCGATCGCGCGGTCGTAGTCGCGCTTGAATTCGAGTGCGTCGCCGCGGTTATAGTAGGCGGCGGCATAGTTCGGATTGTTCTTGATCGCTTCGTCGAAACTCGCAATTGCGCGCTCGACCTCGTGCTTGTCGCGATAGGCGAGCCCGCGATTGTAGTAGGCGATGCTGTTTTGCGGCCCCAGTTTGACCGCCTGTTCGAAATCGGCGAGCGCATGGTCGGTGTCGCCGCGCGCGGCATAGGCGACGCCGCGGTCGTTATAGGCCTGGGCGTAGCTTGAATTGAAGCGGATTGCCTGGCTCAGGTCGCCGATGGCGTGGTCGAAATCACGCCGGTTGGCATAGGCGTCGCCGCGATTGTTGAGCGCCAGCGTATCGGCCGGATCGAGCTTGATTGCGCTGTCATAGTCGGCGATGGCGTGCGCGTAGTCGCCTTTGTCGTATTTGGCATTGCCGCGATTGTAGAACGCGATTGCGTAATTGCCGTTGAGCTTGAGCGCCTGGTCGTAGTCGCCGATAGCGCGGTCGAGGTCGTGCTTGGCGGCATAGACGATGGCGCGGTTGTTGAATGTCGGAGCGTATTTCGGATCGATCTCGGCGGCCTTGTCGAAATCGGCGACGGCGCGGTCGTTATCGCTCTTGAGCCCGTAGACGATGCCGCGCTCGTTGTAGGACGCGGCCTGGCTGCCATCGAGCTTGATCGCCTGCGTCAGGTCGGCAATTGCCTTATCGTAGTCGCCGAGGTCTGCGAGCGAGGAACCGCGCGCGCCGAAGGCCTGCGCGAGTTTCGGATTGAGCTTGATCGCCTGGCTGAAATCGGCGACGGCGCGGTCATAGTCGCGCTTTTCGTGATAGGCGATGCCGCGGTTATAGAAGGCGCCGGCATTTTTCGGATCGAGCTTGGCCGCCTGGTCGAAATCTGCGACGGCCTGGTCGTAGTCCTCGTGCTCGTACTTCGCCACGCCGCGGTCGTAATAAGCCATGGCGTCCTTCGGATTGAGCCTGATGGCGGCGTCGTAATTGGCGACGGCGTGAGCGTAGTCATGCTTCTGGAAATAGGCATTGCCGCGGTTGTAATAGGCCGCCGACAGGTTCGGGTTGATCTTGATGGCGCGATCGAAGTCATCGATCGCGTGCGCAAGGTCGTTCTTCGAAGCGAAATCGATGCCGCGCGTATTGTAGGCGAGCGCGAAGATCGGGCTCACCTGGATGACCTGCGCGCCTTCGCTGGTGTCGCGGTCGAAGCCGCGCTGGGCGCGCGCGTCCTCGCCGCGCGGCCGCGCCGCCACGGTGTAGTTCGGATTGATCTTGGTCACGGCTTCGAAATCCGCGATCGCATGCCCGATGTCGTGCTTCTGATAATAGGCGACGCCGCGGTCATGCAACGCGAACGGATCCTTGGCGTCGAGCTTCACCGCGCTTGTGAAGTCGGCAATCGCCTTGTCGTAGTCGGCTTGGTCGAGATAGGCGTCGGCGCGATTGTAGTAGGCGAAGCCATAGTTCGGGTTGAGCTTGATCGCATCGCTGAAGTCCGCGACGGCGCGGTCGGGCTTGCCCTTGTTGCGGTAGGCGAGGCCGCGGTTGTTGAGCGCGATGGCGTTCTGCGGATCGAGCTTGAGCGCGTGGTCGAAGTCGGCGATGGCATGGTCGCTGTCGCCCTTGGTGCCGTAGGCGATGCCGCGATCGTAATAGGCCCGCACATAATTCGGGTTGAGCTTGATGGCCTGGTTGAGATCGCTGATGGCGCGGTCGTAGTCGTGCTTGTCGAAATAGGCGTTGCCGCGATTGGAATAGGCCATCGCGTAGTTCGGATCGATCCGGGCGGCCATACTGAAGTCGTCGATCGCGCGATTGCTGTCGCCCTTGGCGCGATAGGCGATGCCGCGGTCGTTGTAGGCGGAGGCAAGCTTGCCGTCGAGCCGGATCGCTTGATTGAAGTCGTTGATGGCGCGGTCGAAGTCGCGCTTGTTGTTCCAGGCCTGGCCGCGCGCGTCGTAGGCTTGCGCGTTGTTCGGATTGAGCTTGATGACCTGGTCGAGATCCTTGATGGCGCGATCGTGGTAGCCGATCGTCTCCAGCGTCTCGCCGCGGTTGAACAGCGCGAGCGCAAAGCCTGAATTGACGGCGAGCGCGCGGTCGAAATCCTTCACCGCCTCCTCGAGCTTGCCCTTGCTCTTCAAGACCATGCCATGATTGTTGAGCGCGACGTCGTAGCGCGGGTTGGCTTTGATCGCGCGCTCGAAGTCGGCCGCGGCGCGGTCGAGGTCGGCCTTGTGCTGGTAGATGATGCCGCGATTGTTGAGCGCGACGGCGAAATCGGGGTCGAGCTTGATCGCCTGGTCGAGATCGGCGAGCGCATGCGTCATGTCGCCCTTGCGCTCGTAGAGCACGGCGCGGCTGTTGAACACGCCGGCATAGGTCGGGTTGAACTTGATCGCCTGCTCGAAGTCCTGCAGCGCGCGGTCGATGCGTCCCTGTGCGGCATAGGTATTGCCGCGCTCGGTGAAGGCCGCCGCGTACTTCGGATCGAGTTTGATTGCGGCGTCATAGTCGCGCACCGCGTGGTCATAGTCGCCCTTGCGCTGATAGGCATTGCCGCGGTCGACGTAGCCGGCGGTGAATTTCGGATTGAGCCGCAGCGCCTGGTCGAAATCGGCGACGGCGCGGTCGTAATCGCCGCGCTCGCGATAGGCGAGGCCGCGTCCGTGGGCGGCCATCGGGTCGCGCGGGTCGAGCCGGACGGCCTGGCTCAAGTCGGCGATGGCGCTGTCGAATTCGTGCCGTTCATAGTGCGCCATGCCGCGGTTGTAGTACGCGGCGGCGAAGTTCGGATTGAGTTTGACGGCGCGGTCGAAGTCCTGAAAAGCACGTTCGTCGTCGTTCTGACGCAGATAGGCGAAGCCGCGGGCGTTGAATGCGGCGGCATTTTGCGGGTCGAACTTCACCGCCTGCGCGAAATCGGCGATCGCGTTCTGGTAATCCTTCTTGTCCTGATAGGACAGGCCGCGGCTGTAATAGGCGCCGGAATAATTCGGGTTCGCCTTGATCGCCTCGTTGAAATCCGCGACGGCGCGCTCGTAATCGCCCTTCCTGCGGTAGGCGTCGCCGCGGTCGCTCAGCGCGGCCGCGTTTTTCGGATCGATACGAATGGCCTGATCGAAGTCGGCGATGGCGCGGTCGGGATTACCCTTGGCCTCGTAGGCGAGCCCACGCACGTCGAACGCCGCGGTGTAATCCGGCTTGATATTGATCGACTGGTTCAGGTCGGCAATCGCATGGTCGTAGTCGTGCTTGCCATAAAGCGCGTTGCCGCGCTCGTAATAGGCTTCGGCGTTCTTCGGATCGAGCGTGATTGCCTGGTTGTAGTCGGCGATGGCGCGGTCCATGTCGCCGTGTCCGCGATAGGCGATGCCGCGGTTGTAATAGGCGTTGGCATTCTTCGGATCGAAACGAATGGCCTGGCTGAAATCGGCAACGGCGCGCTCGTCGTCGCCCTTGCGGTGCAGCGCCAGGCCGCGATTGTAGAACGCCAGCGCGTTCTTCGGATCGAGCTTGATCGCTTGGTCGAAATCGGCGACCGCTTTGTCGAGTTCGCCGCGCGCCGCATAAACCACGCCGCGATTGTAGCGCGACAGCGCGTCGTTGGGATCGAGCTTGACCGCCTGGCTGAGGTCGCTCAGCGCCTGGGTGTAATCGTGCTTGTCGAAGTAGGCGACGCCGCGATCGTAATAGGCAAGCGCGTAGCTGCTATCGAGCTGGATGGCCTGGTCGTAGTTTTTGATGGCGCGCTCGTAGTCGTGCTTGTCGTAATAGGCGTTGCCGCGGTTGTAATAAGCCAGCACGTAATTCGGATTGAGCAAGATCGCCTGATCGTAGTCCTTGATTGCGCGGTCGACCTCGCCGCGATTGCGATAGGCGAGCCCGCGGTTGTTGTAGCCGAAGCCGTCGCGCGGATCGATCAGGATCGCTTCGTCGAAATCCTGAATGGCGCGGTCGACCTCGCCGCGCGCCGCGTAAGCGATGCCGCGATCGTTGAGCGCGAGGATGTATTTCGGGTTGATCTTGATTGCCTGGTCGAAGTCGGAAATTGCGTGCTCGTAGTCACGAATATCGCGATAGGCGAGGCCGCGGCTCTCGTAGGCGACCGCGTCGTTCGGGTTGAGCTTGATGGCGCGGTCGTAGTCGGGAATGGCCCGGTCGGGTTCGCCTTTGGCGCGGTAGGCCATGCCGCGGTTGTAGAACGCCAGCGCGTTATTCGGGTTGAGCTTGACCGCGAGATTGAGGGTGGCGACCGCGTTTCCGTAGTCGTGCCGGTCGTAATAAATATGGCTGAGCGTGTCGAGCGCGACCGCATTGCGCTTGTCGTATTTGACCACCTGCTCGAGGTCCTGCGTCGCGCGGTCGCCGTCGCCGCGGTCGCGGAAGGCAAGCGCGCGGTTGAAATAGGCCTCGACGTTTTTCGGATCGAGCTTGATCGCCTCGTCGAAGTCGGCGACGGCGCCGTCGGCGTTACCTTTGGCGCGGTAGGCCTTGCCGCGCTCGGCATAGGCGTCGGCTTTCTGCTTTTTGACGCGCGACTTCTCGATCATCGCCGTGCAACTGGCGATGCGCGTCTCGGGCTGCTCGTCCTGCTTGCCGGTGCACAGCCTGATGTCTTCATGCGTTGGCTGCGCGACGGCGAACGCGCGCGACGCGGCGAGCAAAACAGCCGCTGCCACGGTCACACCAACGATGAAGCGTCGCGCTCCCCAGCTCATGCCGCCTCGCACTCCATGCGCGGGTTCGGAGGCTTCCGAATTGGCAGCGAATTTAACGCGTTGGGGCGGTATTTCGGGGACTAGCCCGAGTTAACATTAACCTGCAGCGCAGCCTTTGCGCGCGGCCATTAAGCTTACCGGCGATGGCCGGACGCATTCGCGAGACGCAAGATCTCGTCTACTTGCCGTTGTCGGCTGCCTGCGCCGCGGCGGCGCGCGCTGCGGCCGCCATGTCGTCGAGCACATATTGCGGCGGCATCACATAGGCGAGCACGCGGCTCTTCGGATAGACCGACTGGCGCACCGTATCGCCGTGATTGCCGGAGACGATGATTGGATTGCCTTGCCCGTCGGTGCCGCGCACGACGCCGACGTGCCCGCTGTTCGGGCCCTTGCGATACATGATCGCGATGGCGCCGACGCGCGGACCGTCGAGCTTGGTGCCGTATTGCAGGAACGAGCGCGCCGCGCGCGATTGCGTGCCTTTGCCGCCGGCGCGGCGCAGTACGAAATTCATGAAATCGGCGCACCACAGCTTTGTCGGCAGCCCGATCTGGTTTGCGCTACGGCCGCGCCAGCGCAACGCTTCGAGCAGCACGCTGGCGGCGCCGGGCACCTGCGCGGCCGCTTCGATTGCATCGCTGCGGCTGCGTGTGATGGGTTCGAGCGGCTCGGTATTGGCAAAGCGGTCGTCTTGCTTGACCGCCGTCGCGAGCACGGGCGCCGTCATGCCGAGCGCAAGCGCGCACGTGAGCATGATTGCGATCGATCGCTTCGTGTTTCGCATGATCCCAACTTCCCCGTCGTCGCCCCGTTGTTGAAGTCTCTTGTTTTACTTTTAGACATTGCGAGCGCACCACGGCGCGTTCGATGTCCTTCAATACGCTATTTTTTCCAATTCGGTGGTGCTCCCGCAAGCAAAGCGAGGCGCAAGACGCAATGTGCTTGGCGCTATGGTTAACCCGTAAAACTTTAATCAAATTGCCGGACGAGGATTCCGCGCGTCAGCGCATGCTGTAACGGATCGGAACCACGATCGCGATCTGCGCGCCCTGAATTTCGGATGGCGGCGGCGGCAAAGGCTGCGCGCGCTCGAGCAGATCGAGCGTTGCGCGGTCGAGGGCCGGCGAACCGGAACTGTGCAGAATGCGCGCGTGGTGCACGCCGCCGCTACGGTCGACGCTGAAGGCGAGCTGCGCCACGCCGTATTCGCCGCGCGCCTGCGCTTCGGATGGATAGCGCTTGTGGCGTTCGAGCCGAGAGACCAGTGCGGATTTCCAGTTCGGCAGTGCATTGGGATTGTCCGAAGCGGCGCCCGGCGTGCGTGCGGCGGTGCGCTCGGCTTTCTGCTCGGCGGTGCTCGGCGCGCTGGCGAGGCTCGCCTGCTTGTGCGCGGGTTTCTTCATCTTCGGTTTTTCCGGCGGCTTCGGCGCCACGGTCAGCTCGGCGTCCTTCGCCGGCTCCGGCTTGATCCGATCTTTTTCGGCCGGCATTTGCGGTTGCAGCTCCGGCTGGGCATCGGCCTCGGCTTGCTCGGGACCCGGCGGTAGTTGCGTCGGCTGCGTATGCGGCGCCACCGCCACCGGCGCCAGCTCGATCATGATCACGGGAGCGTTTGCCACCAGGTCGGCGTCATCGTTCCAGCGCGCCATAAGCGCCATGGCGCCGGCCGCGTGGAAACACAAAACCAGCGCAAAACAGGCGGCCCAGCGCACGGCGTCCGGCCAGCGGCGCAAGCCCGTCCTCATGGCGCGAGCTTGTCCGCTTCGAGACCGACCAGTGCGACGTGCAGATAGCCGGCGCTGCGCAGTTCGTTCATCAGCGCCATCAGGTCGCCGTAGGAGACCGTCTTGTCTGCGCGCAGAAACACGCGCTGTTGCTTGTCGCTGTCGGTTGCCCGGTCGAGCGCGGCGGCGAGCCCCGTGCGGGTCACGGCAGCGTTGTCGAGATCCACGCTCAAGTCCGCTTTCAGCGTCAGAAACAACGGCTTGTCCGGACGCGGGCTCGGCTCGGCGTTGGCCGCGGGTAAATTGACGGAAATATCCACGGTCGCCAGCGGCGCGGCGATCATGAAAATGATGAGCAGCACCAACATCACGTCGATGAACGGCGTGACATTGATCTCGTGCAGCTCGCTCAGCTCCTCGTCGCCGTGGTCGAGACGCACGCTCATATGAGCCTACTCCGCGGCCGTGGCGGACCGCCGCCGTTCCGACGGCCGCTGTGCGAAAGCGCCACGCTCGAGGTCGCGGCTGATCAGCCGCACGAGTTCGGCCGAGGCGTCGGCATTCAGCGCGCGATAGCCGGCAACCCAGCGCGAGAACATGTTGTACATCACCACCGCGGGGATTGCCGCCACCAGCCCGAGCGCGGTCGCCAGCAGCGCCTCGGCGATGCCGGGCGCCACCACCGCCAGATTGGTGGTGTGCTGTTTCGAAATGCCGATAAAGCTGTTCATGATGCCCCAGACGGTGCCGAACAGCCCGACGAAGGGCGCGGTGGCGCCGACGGTGGCGAGAATGCCGGTGCCGCGGATCATGGCGCGGCCGCTCGCTGCTTCGATTCGTTCCAGCCGCGAGGCGATGCGTTCTTTCACGTCGGTGAGCGCGCCGGCCGACAGCCGCAATTCTTCGTCGGCCGCGCGCACGAGCGCGCCAACAATGTCGCTTTGTGGCTGCATCGCAACCACTGCCTCCCAGCTGCGGGCCTGTCCGAGCGCAGCGATGGCGGCGCGCAAACGGCGGCGCGCGCCCAGGAGCTCGATCGCCTTGGCAAGCCAGATCGTCCAGGTCAGCACCGAGGCGAAGGCCAGCCCCACCATCACGGCTTTGACCAGGATATCGGCCGCCATGAACATGCCCCACGGCGACAGGTCGCGCGGCAAGTTGACGACGATGGCAGGGTCAGCCTGCGCGCAGGCGGCCGCCGGCAAGAAAAGCGCGGCGGCCAAGGCCGCCAGCGGCCGGCAAAAGCGTGCAATGTGACAAAGACGGGTCATTTGGCGGGCTTTAGGCATCCATACGCCCTAGTCTAGCATTGTGGCGCCATAAGGCGGCAATGCAGCCGTGGCGTGCTTGCCATGCAGCTTCTTGCGCCCTCGCGAATTGCGCGCGGCCGCCCGCGCGGGCATTGTCCGCCGCGCTGGCGCTAGGCCAGCCGCAATCGTCCAAGGATCCGCCATGTCATTCAGTCTGTCTGCCGCTTCCCTGCCGGTCTTCGAGATCGGGCTCAATGCGCTGTCCGGCGTGCTCGACAAGACAGCCGCCTTCGCGGCGGCTAAGAAAATCGATCCGTCCGTGCTGCTCAATTATCGCCTGGCGCCGGATATGTTCGCGCTCACCCGTCAGGTGCAGGTCGCCTGCGATCAGGCCAAAAACGGCGCCGCGCGCCTTGCCGGCGTCGAGCCGCCGAAATTCGAGGACAACGAAACGACGATCGATCAGCTCAAGGAGCGGCTCGCCAAGACGGTCGCCTTTTTGAAGTCGCTCGATCCCAAGGCGATGGACGCCTCAAGCGAGCGCGAGATCACCTTTCCGCTCGGCGGCCAAAATAAAGGCAACATGAGAGGCAGCGACTATCTCAACCACTTCGTGCTGCCAAATTTCTATTTCCACCTGACGGCGGCCTATGCGGTCGCCCGCCACTGCGGCGTGGAGGTGGGCAAGCGCGACTTCCTCGGCGCCATTCCGATCCGCCGCAGCTGAGCGTGCAATGAAAAACCGCCCCGCCGGATCTCCGGCGAGGCGGTGTTCAGCTTGACGCGCGTTGCAATCAGTCGCGGTAGGAGACGACGTCGCCGCCGCCACCACTGTAAGGTGTCGGCCGTGGACCCCAGCCAGGACCGCAATTGCAGTTCACGCCGCGCACTTCGCGGTGTTCGAGTACGTGCCGGACTTCGCCAGGCACCTCGCGATTGACCACCACGTGAGCGTACACGACGCGGGTCTTGTTGGTCGTGTTGACGCGATGCAGCTCAACATCACGCACGATCGTATTGGTCCGGTGCACGATCACATCGCGATGGATCACCGGCTTCACGTGGACGACCAGGCGATTTTCCTGGATCAGCCGCGTGTTGCCGCGCACGACGCGCGTCTGATTGACGACGCGCTCGTGGTTGATGACTGTCGCCGGCGCGCGCTCGATGCGCCGGGTATCGTATTCAGAATCCGGGCGCATACAATTACAGACGGAATCCCAATGACCGCCCGCAACTGCAGGGACCGGAGCAACACCCGCCAGTCCGAGGACGAGCAGGGCACCGTATAACGCCTTGTACAGATGTTTCATTGTTCAACGCCCCGTTAACCACGTAAGTGTTTTAGTGCTTTTATCTTTTAGCCATTAACCATGCTTGTAAAGAGCGAAATGTTTTGCATTGCCGCTCTGTTCCAATTTGTGGCTGCAGCGACACGTCTCAACAAATAGACCTCGGCGCGGCGCGCCGAGGTCTCTGTCGCAAGATGTAGACGATCGCGAAAATTTTAATTAATTCTCCCGCGATTCTTACGCGATTATTTTTTCAATCGCGCGGCTGCTTCCTTCACCAGACTCAGGTCGGCGTATTTTTTCACGTCGAGTTTTTGCTTCACGAAGCCGAGCTCCTGCGTGGTGTCGACGTTATGCTGGAGCGCGTCGAGATCGGGAATCAGGTTCGGATCGCGGTAGCAATCGGCCTTCGTGAACACCCAGCCGAAACGTTCCGGCGGCACCTTGGTGATCTTCGACGCGATTTGCGCCACTTCGTCGTGGTTCTTCGGGTCGAGATACCAGTGCGCGACGCGCAGCAGGTCCTCCATGTAATCGACCATGGCGGCGCGGTTCTTGTCGATGAACGACTTGCGCGCGGCAAATACGATCATCTCGGTCTGGCCCATGGCGTCCTTCAGCGTGAAGAGAACCTTGCCGTCTTCGCGCAGTTTCGGATTGAGCGCGAAAGGCAGCACCGCCGGAATGAGGTCTGCCTTCTTCTCCGCCAGCATCGCCGGCATGGCCGGCAGCGGGCCCTCGAGCATGGTGTAATCGCGCTTATCCTCCAGCCCGTGCTTGTGCAGCATGGCGCGCTCCGCGATGTCGACCGCGCTGCCGCCGCCGTTGGTGCCGATGATCTTGCCCTTGAGATCTTCGATCTTGTTGATGCCGGAGTCCTTGCGCACGTAGTACTGCTGGCTGAAGTAGCCGGGGATGCCGTCCTGGAATTCGTCGCTGATGACGCGCAGATCGTCGAGACCGGCATTCTCGATCGCGATGGCGAAGGAGGAATAGGCAAGGCTCGCGACTTCCAGTTCGTTATTGGCGAGCGCCGTGATCATTTGCGGCGTGCCCTGGTAGCGCGTCGATTCGAGCGTATAGGACTTGCCCAGATGCGTGAGCAGATCTTTCTTCTCGAGAATGATCGAGCCCCAGTTGGCAACCGGCGCCACCCAGGACATGCGGATCTTCACCGGTTCCGCGCTGGCGGCGCCGGCGGTCAGGCCGAGCGCGCACGCGCCGGCCAGGGCAAGTTTCAGTAGGCGCATGGTATCCTCCCATTTCGCCGGCTTGCTGTTTGCGTCGAGGCAAGCTCTGCAACGCGAATGGGCAAGATTGTCGGGCGTCCAACCGATTTTGGCAAGCCGCGCGCCCGCTAATACGGGATCAGGCCATGCTTGGCGCGTTGGCTTCCTGGTGCCAGATCAGCAGGCGGCGGCGGACCAGCGCCATGATCTTCACCAGGCAATAGCCGACCATGGCGATTTCGACGATTCCCGCAAACACGCCCGTGGAATTGGCAAAGCGCGAGGCGGTCATCATCGCTCCGCCCAGGCCGTAGCCGCCCATCAGCATTTCCGCCACCACCGCCACGATCAGCGACAGCGGCAGCGCGACTTGCAATCCGGTCATGATCTGCGGCGAGGCCGCCGGCAATATGACCTGTGTCAGCAGCTCGCGATTGCTGGCGCCCATATTGCGCGCCGACCAGATCAATTCTTTTTCGACGCCTTGTACGGCGATGACGGTCGCGGCGATGACCGGGAATATGGCGTCGACCACGATGATGGTGATCTTGGACACATCGAACACGCCGAGCCACAGGATCACCACCGGCAGGAAGGCGATCTTCGGCATCGGGAACCCGACCGAGACGATCGGGTCGAAGAACCAGTTGGCGATGATATTGCGCGACATCGCCGTGCCGATGAGCACGCCGAACACGGCGCAAATGCAGAAGGCGGTGAGCGCGCGGTAGAGCGTGAGTCCGGTATTGATCCATAGATCGCCGGCTATGCCGTCGTTCCAGATGCGCACGAGCACGTCGCTCAGCGCCGGCAATTGATAATGCGTGAACACGCCGCTGCGCGCCAGAATTTCCCAGCCGATCAGCAGGGCTGCGACGGAGAACACGCGCGTCACAAAAAGATAGGCCAAACGCGCCGCTTTTTCCGGCAGGCCGTCCGGCGCCACAGGCGCGATCGATTCTAATCGCGCCATGCCAGAGCCCGTTTGGTGACCGCGAGATAAATGCGGTCGGCGGCAAAGCCAAGAAACGCGACCGTCAGCACCACCGCATACATTGCGTCATAGGAGCCGTTGGCGCCCATGTAGCCGATGAGATAGCCGAAGCCCTTTTGCGCGACGATCAATTCCGACGCCACCAGCAGAATGAAGGAGAGCGCCAATGCCGTGCGCACGCCATTGAGCAGTTCCGGCAATGCGCTCGGCAGCACCACGTCCCACAGCATGCGCAGACGGCTCGCGCCCATGCTGCGCGCCGACCAGACCAGCACCTGTTCGCTCGAGCGCGCGCCGTTGAAGGCGCCCATGGTGACCGGCAGCATGCAGCCGAGGAAGATCAGCAGGATTTTCGAGGCGTCGCCGAAGCCGAGCCAGATCACGGTCACCGGGATGAGCGCCGATTTGGGCAGCGGATAGAAAATTTCGACCAGCGGCGAGAGCAGCACGTTCACCGGCCTCCACCAAGCCATCACGATACCGAGCGCGCCGCCGATGACGATCGCCAGCGCAAGCCCGGCGGAGGCGCGGTAGAGCGAGGAGATGCCGTTGGTCACAAGCTCGCCATCTTTGACCATGTCGAGCCACGACGCGATCACGTCCGATAGCGGCGGCAGCGCCGTCGACGACACCAGCCCCAGCCGCGCCACCAGTTCCCAGCCGACCGCCAGGATGAGGAGCGGGGAATAGCGGATGAATGTTTTCATGTCCGCTTGCCTTGCGCCTTGATCGCTTCCACGCGCACCAGATGCCAGATCTCGTCGACCTTCTCGACGAAAGCCTTTTCCCTGAAGATGTTGTCGCCGCCTTTGTCGAACTTCGTATCGACGATGGTCTTGATGCGCCCCGGCCGCGCCGACATCACCGCCACCCGGTCGGCGAGGTAGACCGCCTCCTGCACGTCGTGGGTGACGAAAATCACAGTCTTGGGCGTGCGCTGCCAGATGCGCAGCAGTTCGCTTTGCATCAGCCCGCGCGTTTGCGCATCGAGCGCGCCGAATGGCTCGTCCATGAGCAGGATCTTCGGATCGAAGGCGAGCGTGCGCGCGATCGCGGTGCGCTGGCGCATGCCGCCGGACAATTGCGAGGGGTAGCTGTCCTCGAAACCGTGCAGCCCGACCAGCTCGATGAAATCCATCGCGCGTTTTTCGCGCTCGTCTTTTGGCATGCCTTGCCGCTCGAGCCCATAGAGGATGTTGCCGCGCACCGTCTTCCACGGAAACAGCGCGAAGTGCTGGAAAACGATGCCGCGGTCGGGTCCGGGTCCGCTGACCGGCTTGCCGTCCACGCTGATGGTACCGGCCTCGACCGGCAGAAAGCCGCCGATCAGATAGAGCAGGGTGGATTTGCCGCAGCCGGATGGCCCAAGCAGCGCGACAAATTCGCGGCTGGCCACCTCAAGCGAGACCTGATCGAGCGCCAGCACTTCGCGGCCGCGCGGCGGACGATAAACGTGATTGACGCCAGAAATGACGATTTGGGCGACCATGGCGCTTGAAGCCTCGCTAAAGGCGACGCGCTGTCAAGCGGTTGCGTGGCGGCCGCTGCGCGGGCCTATAATGCCAGGCCCCAACCAATAAGGGTCAAATCAGTGCCTAGTCTTTCCGAACTCTTGCGTGAACTTGCGCTTGCCAACCGCATCGCCGCCAACGAAGGCGTGGTCGATACCTTCGGCCATGTCAGCATGCGCCATCCCGACAACCCGAAACGCTATTTTCTGTCGCGCTCGAGCGCGCCCGATATGGTCGCGCCCGACGGTTTGATCGAATACGACCTCGACTCCCAGCCGGTGCGCGATCCCGGCGTGCCGCAATATTCCGAGCGCGTCATCCATGGCGAAATCTACAAGGCGCGGCCGGACGTGATGTCGGTCTGCCACCATCATTCGCCGTCCTTCATGCCGCTGATCGCCGTCGGGGCCGATTATGTGCCGATCTTCCACCTCGGCTCGGCCGGCGGCATCAAGCCGCCTTATTGGGACCAGCACGACGAGTTCGGCGACACCAATATGCTGGTGATGAAGCCGGAGGAGGGCGCCTCGCTCGCCCGCGCGCTCGGCCAGCATCCGATGGTGCTGATGCGCCGGCACGGCGTCACCGTCATCGGCGCCAATGTGCGCGAATGCGTCTACCGGGCGGTGCAAACCTGCCGCAACGCCGAATACCAGGTGCGCGCCATGGCGATCGGCGGGCCCATCGCATCGCTTTCGCCGGGCGAAACCGAGCGCTGCGGCGATGTCATCGGCAAGACCACCGGCGTCACACGCTCTTGGGATTCTTGGGCGCTGCGCATCGCCAAGGCCGCTGGCGTGCCCGCACGGGCCAAGGCCACACCCGTTGCCAAGCGTGCTGGTCCACGCAAACGCGTCAAAACGCGGCGGCGCTGACGTTTTAGGCTTCCCCAGTGGGCAGAGTTCAGTATTGAATACGACCCACTCGGGGAGCGACGCATCAACAAAATCAGGGAGGACGATCAATGACGCGCTTCAAACGTCTGGTGACGGCACTTGGCATTGCCGTGCCGCTGGCGATGGCCGCAGGCCACGCCTCGGCCGAGGATCAGCTCAAGCTGGCGATCGGGCAGATCAACAACTGGGAAAACCAGGCGCCCACGCTCGGCCAAGACGCCGGCATTTTCAAGAAATACGGCCTGGTGCTGGATAATGTCGGCACTCGCGGCGCTGGCGAGACCATGCAGCCTGTAATCGCTGGCAGCGCTGACATCGGCGCCGGCGTCGGCGTCGCCGGCGTCATGCGCGCCTATTCCAAAGGCGCGCCGATCCGCATCCTCGCGCCAATGTTCACCGGCACCGGCGATCTCTATTGGTACGTGAAAGCGGATTTGCCGATCAAAACCTTAAAAGACGCCACGGCCTCGAACACCATTGCCTATTCGACCAACGGCTCAAGCTCGAACAACATCGTCGTTGCCTTCGTCGACGAGCTGGGCTGCAAGGCGAAGCCGACCGCGACGGGCAGCCCGGCGGGCACGCTGACCGCGGTCATGTCGGGCCAGGTCGACATCGGCTGGGCGGCGCCGCCGTTCGGCCTCAAGGAGCTCAAAGAAGGCAAGATCCGCATCGTGGCGCATGGCAGCGACGTACCCTCGCTGCGCGGGCAGACCGTGCGCGTGCTGATCGTCAACGCGGATGCGCTCAAGACCAAGCACGACGCCATCATGCGCTTCATGAAAGCGTATCGTGAGGCGGTGGACTGGATGTATTCGGATCCCAAGGCGGTCGAGATGTATTCGGTGAAGATGAAGCTGCCGATCGATCTGCTCAAGGAATTGATGAACAAATTCCAGCCGAAGGAAGCGCTGCAGACCGACAAGATGGCCGATCTCGACGGCGCCGTGCGCGATGCGGTGAAGCTGAAATTCATCGACAAGCCGCTCACAAAGGAACAGCTCGCAGATTTGATTCAGATTCCGCCGCGCTAATAGCTTGCGAAGATCAAATGCGAACGGGCCGCTGCTTGGCAGCGGCCCGTTTCTTTTTTTGTGCGAATGATTTCGCCGGTTACATCTTCTTTTGCTCGGCTTTCTTCGCGGGCTTCATTTTCGCCTTTTTGGCCTTCTTGGCCTTCTTGGCCTTCTTGGCCTTGTGCGCCTTCTTCACCGAACAGGCCTTATGCGACACGATGGTGGCGCCGTCCTTCCAGGCCGCGCAAGAATTCGCGTAAGTGAACTTGTGGCCCTTCAGCGACCCGCAAACCGGCGCGTATTCCATGAGGCAGATTTGCGGTTGCGGCGGCGGAGCAGCGGCGACCTTCTTCTTTTTGCCTTTGGCTTCACCGGTCGTGGCCGAGCCGATCGCCAAAGCGACGGCGGCCACTGCGATGATCAGTGTGTATGCGATTGCCTTCAACTTCATTGTTTCCTCCCAGCATTGTTGGCGTCGGGATACTAGGAGGTGACACACGACGATTACAAGAATTTTACGCGCCGGAAATCTGAACGCGCGTTCAGAAAGCGGGAGCGCTAGCTTTTTTTGGCTGCGTCGATCGCGTCGAGGATGGCGGCGCGGCCTTTGTCGAGCGATTGGCGCACATTTTCCTGCTTGCCGACCGTGCCCATTTCGCGCTGCCGCATGACGGTAGCGTCGACCATCAGAGGGTCGAGCCCGAGCTCGCGCAATGTGGCGGCGGATTCCTCCATCTCCGCCGCCCGCCGCTCGCCGTGGCTGGCCATGCGCTCGAGGTTGTATTCCGACAGCCGCGCCCAATCGAGACCGGGATAATTGTTCTTCAACGAGGCCGTCACCTCGTCCAGCACGCCGGCCCGCGACGCCGCCAGGAAACATTCGAGCGTCAGCGCTTCGATGCCTTTGATCATCACCGAGCGGATCATCTTGATCGCCGCGGCAGCGCCGATTGAGTCGCCGACAACCTTGAGCTCCATCTCCATTTCGCGCAGCAGCGGCGAAACGGCTTCGGCATGCGGGCCGGCGACCAGCAAAGGTGTGCGGTGGCGCTTGGGATGAATCGGCGCCACCACTGCCACGTCGATATATCGCGCTTTATCGGTGAGCAGCTTCGCCGTGTCCTGCTTGCGGCCGGGCGAGACCGAATTGATGTCGAGATAATAGGGGTTGCCGGACAAATGCGGCGCGACCGAGCGCGCGGCCTCCAGGCTCGACGCCGCCGTCACCGCCGAAATAATCATGTCGGTTTCGGAAACCGCATCGGCGGCCGACGCCGCCAGCCGCACACCGAATGTCTCGCCGGCCGCTTTCAGCCGCGCGCCCTCCGGCATCGGAAACAGAATGTCCCAGGCGGCGATGCGCTCGATGCCGCTCTCGCGCAGGCCGGAGGCAATAGCCTGGCCGGCCTCGCCGAAGCCGATGAAGGAGACGCGCGGTGTGTTGCGGCGGGTCATGGGCAAAGTCTAAATCGTTTTCACCGGCGCGTCCTGCCGCGAGGTCTGGAAGCTCACCGCCATCAGCCATCGCCCGTTGCGCTTGGTGAACAGCCGTGACACCCGCGCCGCCTTGCCGTGAAACGGCTGATGCTCACAGCGCATGACGATGGCGCCGGGAAAATCGAAAAGTTCCGCCCACGTGAGCGGCGCCGGCGCCGAATTGACGCCGCTTTTCTGCTGCTCGGCGATCACCGCCTTGCGGTCCGCCTTGCTATGGCGCCGCGCCGCGCCGACCACCATGAATTCGTCGGCGACATGATCCGCCCACACCTCCGGTTCGTGGCGCATCACCGCGGTTTCCAGCGCCTGCCAAGAGGCGAGGCAGTCGCGTTGGTCGCTACTGCGCGGGGTGTAGGGAATGGTCTTGCACGGATTGTCCCATTCGCTGCGGCCGGGCCCGTGCGCGGCTGGCGGCCCAGCTTGCGAGACTTCGTGATAGACGAGCACGCGCCACGCGCCGCCGCGTTTCACCCAGATGCGCAACACGAAAATCTTGTCGCGCGCGACGGCGACAGTCGCGACGTCGCCGTAGTCGTGCACGCTCGGTGTGAGGCCGCTCTCGTCGCCGAGTGGCGGCTTTGCATGCGCGGCCTGCGCTTTGGTCAGCACGCGGCCGTGGCTGTCGATCCAGTTGAAATCGTCGTCGAGCAGAGCGGCCGCGTCGCCACGCGCGAGCGCGGCGACCAGGCTCCGGTCGGCCTCGCATACGTCCGTCACGCGCTCACGACTCCGGCACGCCCGGCACCGGCGGCGTGCCGTGGGTGTGGAACGACTTGATGGTCTGCAGGCCCCAGGCCTGGCCCTTCTTGCGCTCGGCCTCCGTCCAGGTGATCGGCTTCCAGTCCGGCGCCAGCACCAGCCGCGCGCCGGGGCAGGCGACTTCGACGCGGTTGCCGCCCGGCTCGTAGACGTAGAGGAAGAAGGTTTGCTGGATCGCGTGTTTGTGCGGGCCGGTTTCGATGAACACGCCGTTCTCCAGGAACACGTCGGCGGCTCGCAGCACGTCTTCCCGTGAATTGAGCGCGTAGGTGACGTGATGGAAGCGGCCCTTGGTGCCGGTGTGGTCGCGCGTATAGGCGAAGTCGTAGGTTTTATTGGTCGCGGTCATCCACATGCCGGCTTCGCTGCCGTCATCCATGACGATCTGCTCGGTCAGGCGGAAGCCGAGATAGTTCTGGAAGAATTCGCGATTGGCTTTGATGTCGGCGGCGAGCCCGTTGTAGTGATCGATGCGCCGCACATTGCAGCCGCGCGCCGGATAGCGCTCCGCCTGGTTCTTCAAGGCCGGTTTTTTGTCGGGCGGCGGATCGTACCATTCGGTTTCGTAGTAAAGCTCGACGACGTGGCCGTCCGGGTCCTTACACACAAAGGTCTTGCCATGGCCAAGATCGCCGTCGGTCCAGCCGACATCGAAGCCGGAACCCTTGAGCGCGGCCGCGCGCCGCTCGAGCGCCTGCGGCGAGCGCGTGCGGAAGGCGACATGCGCCATGCCGGAAGTTTTTGAGGCCGTGAGCTTGAGCGAATAGCGCTCGTAATCGTCCCAGCCGCGCAGGAAGACGCTGTCGCCTTTCTCGCCGCTCTGCGTCATGCCCATGACGTCGACGAAGAACTTGCGGCTCTCCTCGAATTTCGGCGTCAGCATTTCGAGATGGCCGAGATGGGCGATATCGAGGTTCGGTTCGGGCTGCATGGCGTCCTTCGCTGGTCTTAATTCTGCCGTTCGGTGCGCGTGAAGGCCAGCACCAGATTATTGGCCGGCATGGCTGATATTTCAGGCGGCGAAAGCCCGGCGGCTTGCGCGAGCTTGCTCAGATCGCCGACATCGCGCACGCCCCATTCCGGGTTCTCGGCGCGGAGTTTGGCGTCAAAAGCCGCATTGCTCGGCGCCGTGTGCGCGTCATCGCGCTTGAACGGCCCGTAGATGAACAGCCGTCCGCCCGGCTGCAGGAAACGCCCGGCGCCGGCGATGAGATTCTCCGACACGCGCCAAGGCGAGATGTGCAACGTGTTGATGCAGAGGATGGCGGTGAGTGTTCCGCCTTTGCCGCCGCTCCAGGTCCAAGCCGGATCGGCGAGATCGACGCGTTGTGGCTCACGCAAATTGGCGAGCCCGGCCTGCCGCCGCCAGCCCTCGATGCTGGCGAGATGCGACGGCAGAATATCGCTCGGCCACCAGGTCAGCTGCAGCGCACGGCGCGCGAACGTGGCGGCGTGCTGGCCGGTGCCGCTGCCGACCTCCAGGACGTCGCCGCGCGCGTTGGACAGGAAGGGGGCGATCGCATCCCAGATGGCTTCGTGATTGCGATGAAAGGCCGGCGCATCGAGCCGGCCTTCGTCCGGGGCTTTGCCGAGCTTGCCGAAATCGACGACGAATTGAGACATGGTTGCCGGTGCATTCATGGCTGAACGGCGCGCACCTAGCCACGCCGTGCCGCTCGGGTCAAAGGCGAATTCGCCGCAGATCGGCGGACTTCGCCGCCGCCTTCGTTGTTTTTACAGATTGAATGGGGCAAAATCGCATTTAGGCGGGCGAACACGCCAAAAACAAAGATTCCGGGAGGATTTCAGGATGCACAAACTCACCACCATGCTGGCGGCGTTCGCCGCCGCGGCGATCGCATTGCCCGGCGCAGCCGGCGCACAGCAGAAGATCACCATCGGCATTCCGACCTCGCCGCCGAATATCGTCCACATGCCGGTGATCGTGGCCAAGGAGCTCGGCCTTTATAAAAAAGCGGGCCTCGACGTCGACATCGTTTCGCTCGGCGATGGCGTGAAAGTCTTCCGCGCGTTGCTTGCCGGCAATATCGATCTGGGCCTCACGCCCGGCGCGCCGACGATCATCGGCATCTCCAATGGCGCCGCCGTAAAGGCGCTGTCCGCGAATCTGCCGAAGTTCGAAGCCTCGATGATCGTGCGCGCCGACATCAAGACGATGGCGGATCTCAAGGGCAAGCGCATCGGCATCCAGGAACCCGGCGGGTTCGCCGATCTGCTCAGCCGCAGCGTGCTGCGCGCGGCCAAGATCGATCCCAAGGACGTGAACTTTGTGAGCATCGCCAGCGAAGACGTGCCGGCGCTGGTCGCCGGGCAGGTTGATACCGCCATCCTGCATGTCGAACAGGAAATGTTCGCAAAGTCGAAGGTGCCGGACCTGCACCCGATTGCCCGCATGTGGGAGCTGCAGCCGAAGACGCTCTACACCTACCTATCGGCGACCGAAAAGACGATCAAAGAAAGGCCGGACATGGTGCAGGCCGTGATCACCGCCAATATCGAGGCGACGCGGATCATGTACACCGACCGCGCCAAGATCATTCCGATCCTGGTCAAGCAGACCGGTTATCCAGAGGACATCCTGGCCAAGAGCTTCGACTACCTGGTGCAGCAGTGCATCTGGGACGCCAATACCGGGCTTGCGCCGGAGCGCACCAACTTCACCGCCCAATTGATGACCAAGGTCGGCAACATCAAGGAAGGTAAGACCCCGACATACGACCAGATTGTCGATACGACGTTTGCCAAGAAGGCGATCGCGCAGCTCGGCGAGTGGAAGGGTCCAGTCTGTCCGACGGCGGCGTTCTGAGCGGACGTTTTGCTAAAGCCTGTGGGCGCCGTCTTGCGTGGTGGCGCCCGCAGCGCCAATAGAAGATGAGGAAGGATTTCGATGGCCATTGCCCATGAGGCGCACACCGGCGTGCTCGTTGACGGCCCGCAAGCCCAAACCCTGGGCAAGACACCATGGTGGGAGCGGCCGGCGCTTTTCCGCTACGGCTTCGTGGTCCTCATTCTGATCGCCTGGGAAGCGGTCGCACCCTTCATCAGCCCGATCTTTTTCACGTCGCCAAGCGCGATTGCTGTGGCCTTCTATGAGACGACCGTCTCCGGCGAGCTGCCGTATTTTCTCTGGCAGAGCCTGCAGGTCATGTTCTACGGCCTGGTGATCGCCATCGTGGTGGGCATCCTGCTCGGTGTGGCCATGGCGCGGTTGCGCTGGCTCGATTGGGCGCTCGACCTGCCGATCAACGCACTTTACGCGACGCCGCTGGTCGCGGTGGTGCCGCTGCTGGTGCTGTGGTTCGGCATTTATCTGAAGGCCAAGATTATTGTAGTGTTCTTGTTCGCGGTATTTCCGCTGCTCATCAACACGTATCAGGGCGTGCGCGAATGCGACAAGAACATGCTGGAGGTCGCGCAATCGTTCCGCTCCACCGAATGGAAGACCTGGCAGGACGTGCTGCTGCCGTTCGCGCTGCCCTATATCATTGCCGGCATTCGTCTTGCCATTGGGCGCGGGCTGATCGGCATGATCATCGCCGAATTCTACACGACTATCTCCGGCCTCGGCTTCATGATCACAAAATATGCCAACGTGTTCGCGATGGACAAAACCTTCGTGCCGGTGATCGTGCTGATGGTGCTCGGCGTCTCGCTGACGTCGCTGTTGAAATGGGTCGGGCGCCGGATCGCGCCCTGGAGCCACGCCAACCGCTGAGCAGTCTGCGCCGGCCCGGCCCCGTATCGACATTGTCATAGTGGCGGCGCAAACTTGCGCGTGCCGGCTATTGGGAGGACGCCATGATCCTCGGCTTGTCGACTGCCAATTTTACGCTGCTTCACGTCATCATCAGTCTGGTTGCGATCATCAGCGGCTTCGTCGTGCTATTCGGCATGCTCGGCTCGCACCGGATGGCAGGCTGGACGCTGTTCTTCCTGGTCACGACCATCCTGACCAGCGTGACCGGATTTTTCTTTCCAATTCACGGGTTCACGCCCGCGCTGGCGGTCGGCGCCGTTTCGCTGGTGATCCTGCTGATCGCGCTGGCCGCGCTCTACGGCAAACATCTTTCCGGCGCCTGGCGCTGGATCTACGTGGTCACCGCAGTCACTGCGCTCTGGTTCAACGTGCTGGTGCTGATCGTTCAGTCGTTCCAGAAAGTGCCGGCGCTCGCGGCGCTGGCGCCGACGCAATCCGAGCCGCCGTTCGTGATCGCGCAAGCCGTGGCGATGGTGATCCTGGTCGTGCTCGGCATTCTCGCCGTGCTCCGGTTCCGTCCCAGCCCGGCGAGGTCGGCGTGATGCGCGACCGCCAAAAAAGAAAGCCGCCATTGCCGGCGGCTTTCACAGACCGAGCCCACGTGTGGATTATTTGAGCTGGGTCGAAATGTTGGTGAAGGTCGTGTTCAGCTTGCTGCCGATCGTATTGACGATGCCGATGATGGCAACGGCGATACCGGCGGCGATCAGGCCGTATTCGATGGCGGTGGCGCCCAACTCGTCTTTCAGAAACGCGATAATTTTCGACACGTGATGATCCCTCTGTACTGACGCGGATCGTTTGGCATGCAGCGACACTACCGTGCGCGATTAAAGAGCGCGTCAACTTGCGCGGTCGCATTCGGCGAAATGTTTAGCGGCTGATCTAGATCAAATTCACTACGGACTTACCGTTTGCGGCGCCTTTCGGTATTGCGGTGTAGCGGGAACTCGCGCGCAAGTTCCGGTCGCCGTCCTTTATCCGGGTCCGGGCTCACACATCTTCCGGATTGTCGACGTAGCGCAGCCCCGCCTTCGCCAGCGGCTCGCGCATCTTGTACATGTCGAGCCCGAGCTGCCCTGCGGCGAGCTGCTTGCGTTTGCCGTCCTCGTCATCCTTGCGCTTTTGCGCCTTCTGCGCGGTCTCGATCGCGAGCACCTTCGGCACCACGACGACGCCGTCGTCGTCGGCCACGATCACATCGCCCGGCTCGACATTCACGCCCGCGCACACCACCGGCACGTTGACCGCGCCGAGTGTTGCCTTCACCGTGCCCTTGGCCGAGATCGCCTTCGACCACACCGGGAAGTCCATCTCGTGCAGCGCTTTGACGTCGCGGCAGCCGGCGTCGATCACCAGGCCGGCCACGCCGCGCGCCTGCAAGGCGGTCGCCAGCAATTCGCCGAACATGCCGTCGGTGTTGTCGGCGGTGCAGCCGACCACCAGCACGTCGCCCCTCTGGCATTGCTCGACCGCGACATGGATCATCCAGTTGTCGCCCGGCTGCGCCAGCACAGTCACCGCCGGTCCGCCGATCTGTGCGCCGGAATAGATCGGCCGCATGTAGGGTTTCATCAGCCCGGAGCGGCCGAGCGCCTCATGCGCGGTGGAGACGCCGACGGCGGCGAGCGTGCCGACGGCATTGGGATCGGCGCGTTTGATGTTGCGGACGACGACGGGCTTCATGGGGGCACTCCGGCTACGTGTGGGCTGTTTCTTATCGCAGCACCTCGGCGGCGCGAAGGGGGTATGTTAAACTTGCACAAATCGGAGCGGCGGCATGGATGAACGGGTTTCCGGCGTCAAGGCGAGCGTCGGTTTCTACTCGGACGCCGGCCCGCGCGAACGCAACGAGGATTTCGCCGGCGCCGTGTTCGGCGCCGAGCTGGACCCGCCGCGCAACGACGTGGTCGCGGCGATCGCCGACGGCATCGGCAGCGCCAAGGGCGGCCGCGTGGCGGCGGAAACCGCGGTGCGCGGTTTTCTGGACGGCTTCACCCAGCTGCCCGAGACCATGGAGGTGCGCAACGCTGGGCCGCGGGTGCTCGCTCCGCTCAACAGCTGGATCCACGGACAGGGACGCCGCGACACCACGCTGACCGGCATGGGCTCAACCTTCACCGCGCTGGTGCTGCGCGGGCGCACCGCGCATGTGCTGCACATCGGCGACACGCGCGCCTACCGGCTGAGCGGCGACCGGCTGACCTTGCTCACCACCGACCATGTGCGCGAGAGCGAGGCGCCCGGCCGTTCCGGCGTTCTCTACCGCGCGCTCGGCGTCGAGACCGAGGTGAAGCTCGACTATTCCAGCACGTCGATGACGCGGCACGACCGCTTCCTTTTATGTAGCGACGGCGTGTACGGCGTGATGTCTTCGGAAACGATCGCCGACGTCCTGCGCGAATACTCCGCCGCCGGCGAAGCCGCGCAGGCGCTGGTGCGGGCCGCGCTGCAAAATGGCAGCCAGGACAATTGCACGGCCATGGTCATCGACGTCGTCGATCTGCCGTCCAGCGGTTCAGCCGACGTTGCCGCCACGCTGATGCAACTGCCGATCGTTGCGACGCCGACCGTCGGCCAGACCGTCGACGGCTTCGTGTTGAACGCACTGATCTCCGATGGCCGCTACACGCGGCTGTTCCTTGCGCTCGACGAGGCCGAAGGCGGCGACGTGGTGGTGAAATTCCCCAAGCCGCAGGCCGAGACGGTGGCCGCGTTCCGCGCCGCTTTCGCGCGCGAGAACTGGGTGGGCGTGCGGGTGAACAGCCCGTGGGTCGGCCGTATCATCGAATTGCCGCCGGGGCGGCAGACCTGCCTTTACACGGTGATGCCGTTCTACGAAGGCGAACTGTTGCAGACGCGGATGGCACATGCCCCGATGCTGGGCCTGGAAGAAGGCCGTAACATTGCCATCAAACTCGCGCGCGCGGTTGCGGCGCTGCACCGCGCCGACATCGTCCACCGCGACATCAAGCCCGACAACGTGATCCTCGAGCGCGACGGCTCGCTCAAGCTGATCGATCTCGGCGTGGTGCGCGTGCCCGGCCTGGAGGATGCCGCGCCCGAGAATATTCCCGGCACCGCCGGGTATATGGCGCCTGAGATGTATGACGGCGAAGCCGGCAACGCGGCGACCGACATCTTCGCGCTTGGCGTCACCCTGTTCCGCGCCTTCACCGGCGAGTTCCCCTACGGCAGTCCCGAGGCCGGCGCGCCGCACGGACGGCCGAAGGCGCTTTCGATGTTGCGTCCGGACCTGCCGGGCTGGCTGGAGGCCGCGCTTTCCCGGGCGGTCGCGTTGGATCCCGCCGCGCGCTTTGGCGACGCCATCGAATTCGCGGTGGAGATGGAGACGGGTCCGGCGCGAGCGCCGGTCAGCGAGCGCCGGCCGCCGACCTTCTACGAGCGCTCGCCGGTGCGCTTCTGGCAGGGAGTGGCGGCGCTGCTGGCGATCGCGCTCATTTGGTCATTGCTGCGGCATTAGGGTAGCGGCCGCCGCAAAACGCCGCGTTCAGGAACGAATTTTAGCTGCCGGCGTTGGCGCAGGGTCGGCCGAACCGCCGAAGTTGAGGCTTTTTGCGCTTAGTGCGACCGGGAACAACCGAAAGAGAACGCAATGGCGCACAACATTTCGATTGTCGTCATCGGCCTGTGTCTGTTTGCCTTGTGGGCGATGCTGCTGCCCGACGGCTTCGCTATGCCGGTCGACGAAGACGGAAATTTGGGGGACGGGCGCACTCCCGATCCGCAACCCGCAAGGCACAAAAAGAACGGCCCCACCGGGGATCGGCCTTGGGGCCGTTAGGGTCCGCGGGGACAGGAGTTGATCCGCGGACCCTAATGAGTGGTTGTGAACGCTCTTATTCCATCGCGTAGGCGGTTTCGCCGTGCACCGCGTCGTCGCCGACTTGCAGCACTTTGTCGGGCATACGCAGCGAGACGAACAGCGAGATCGCCCGCAGGATGATGAAGGTGGCGATGGCATTGAACACGATGATGAACAACGCTGCCTCAGCCTGCAGCACGAGCTGCTGGAAGTTGCCGTAGAGCCAGCCAGTCGAGCTGACACCGGGCGCGTCTTTTTCCGTGCCGATGTAAACCAGCATCGCCGGGTTGGCGAAAACGCCGGTCAACAAGCCGCCCATCAGACCCGCCACGCCATGGGTCGAGAACACGCTCAAGGTGTCGTCGACCTTCATCATGAAGGAGGTCTTCTGCAGCTTGTTCATGCTCCACCACGGGATGATGCCGGCGAGCACGCCGATGGCGAGCGCACCATAACCGTCCACATAGCCCGCTCCGGGCGTGATCGCGACGAGACCGGCGATCATGCCGTTGACGGCGCCGACCACCGACGGTTTGCCGTAGGAGATGCTGTCCATGATGGTCCACACCAGCAACGCCGTCGCAGTGGCGACGTTGGTGTTGAGCACGGCCGCGCCGGCGTCGGCGTTGGCGAAGTAGGGGTCGCCGCCGTTGAAGCCATTCCAGCCGATCCACAAGATGCCGGCGCCGGTCAGCGCCGCCAGCAGGTTATTCGGCGGACAATGGTCGCGATCCGCCTGCAAGCGCGGGCCGATCACCCAGGCCGCCACGAAGCCGGACGTGCCGGCGGCGAGATGGATGACGTAACCGCCCGAGAAGTCGATCGCGCCCGCAGCAGCGAGCCAGCCACCGCCCCACAGACTGAACGCGCCGACCGTGTAGACCAGCGTCATCCAGATCGGGACGAAGATCATCCAGGCCTTAAAGCTCATGCGTCCAAGCACCGAGCCCGCGAGGATGATGACGGTGATGGCAGCGAACACGAACTGGAAGTAGACGAGCGTCGCCATCGGGAAGGTCATGGCCGGCATGCCGGAAGCCGCTGCCGGAACGTTGGCCTGCGAGAGTTGGAAACCAGCCGCGGCGACCGACCCCGGTTTACCCAGGAATGGGAACCATTGCTCGCCGAAACCCATATTGTAGGCCCAGAGCAGCCATACGATCAGCACGGCCGCGAAGGCGTACATCGCCATGAAGGCGGAGTTGATAGCCCACTTCTTTTTGACAATTCCGCCGTAGAGAACGACCAGTCCGGGAATGCTCTGCAATCCGACGAACGTCGCCGCGGCGAGCTGCCACGCGTTATTTCCGGTATTCAGCCATTGTGGTGAAGGAAGCAACATTTCAGACCCCCTGTGATCCCTAGTCCGGTTCGCGGTCCGCAAACGGCTATTGTTCTTGGCGGACCCTGCCCCAGTGCTTCGCTAAGCGAGGCCAACTAAAATGCAAGAACTGCGCCAAAATGGCGCACGCGCCAAAAGCCTCAGCGAAACGGCTGGCTACAAAAAAACCGCCAGCATTTAGATGGCATCGCCCGCGGTTCGGGCGCGGGCGGATAGTGCCGCGCGGCAGACGGGTCGCAGTGCTGTCCAAAATTCGTGCGGGCCGCCTAAATTTCGGGCATAGGTCCCGCCGCTGCTGATTTTTGTCTGGGCAATCCCAACGACAGGCGCAATGATAGGCAGCCGGAATTCGATTGGGGGAATCGACCTGCGATGAAGCCGACTTGCCACCCGAGCATCTGTATTGCCGCCGCCGCCGCGATCGGCGGCCTCCTGGCGTGCCCGTCGGCCCGGGCGGCTGACCTTAGTTTCCAATGCACCAATACGGCGAGCGGTGCCTCGTGGACGGTGATGGTCGACGACCAGAAGCAAACCGTCGACGGCAGCCCGGCCCAGATCAGCGCCGCGCGCATCAGCTGGCGCGACGCCGCGACCGGCGGCTCCTACGACCTCGACCGCAAGTCCGGCGACCTGACCTTCATCAACTCGTCGAGCATGGGCGGCTACATGCTCTTCCACCGTTGCAAGCAGAAGTGACGCATCAACCGAGCGTCTCGGTCACGCGCGGGAATAGCGTCTGATAGGCCTCGCCGTAGGTCATCGGCACGCCGGTATTGCGCGAGCCCTGGATGCCGCGGTTGAGCGCGACGCGCTCGTAATAGCCCCAGAGGTGCTTCTGCGCGGCGAGGATCTGGAACGCTTTGTATTTTTGCTCCCACACCTCGTCGATCTTCAGAATGAGATCGGGCTTGTAGTTGCACTGCTCCGGCTGATGCGGTTCGAACAGATAGACCGGCGGCGCGGAGTATTTGTACTTGGCGCCCGGCTTGTGCCCCATGGCCTGCGCCACCACGCGCGTCTCCTGCGCAAAATGGGCAGCGTTCGGGTGATCGAAATTGTACGGGTCCTCCAGCGCGTGCGTCAGCACGAAGGCCGGATTGGTGTCACGATAGATGTCCACCATGCGGTCGAAATGCGCGTCGGTCAGCTTGAGCGGGTAATCGCCGGCGTCGAAGAATTCGATCTCGGCGCCGAGCAGCTTGGCGGCGCGCTCGGCCTCGTCCTTGCGCCCGGCTTTCACCGTGTCGAGGGTCGCGCCGGCCTCTTTCCAGGCGAACTGGCTTTCGCCGCGCTCGCCATAGGACAGGCAGACGATTTTGACCTTGTAGCCGCGCTTGGCGTGCAGGGCGATGGCGCCGCCCGCGCGCCACACGAAATCGCCCGGATGGGCGGTCACAACGAGCCCCGTCTTCTGCTCCGGCATGGAGAACTCCCTTTATTTCCGGCGGCTTTTTAGACTAGTTAGGCGGCCTAAAGGAAGCGCCCTATGCCGGACCCGACGACGCTGCGCATCGCCATTGGCGATTATCCCCACACGCTGCCGCTCAAGCGCGGGGAGATCGCCTCGTCTTGGCTCAAGCTTGACTTCATCGAGGTGAAGCCGATGCACACGGCGTTCAAGCCGATGGTGCGCGAGCACGCCTATGACGCGAGCGAGATGGCGCTGGTCACCGCCATCCAGGCGAAGGCCTACAACAAAGGCCTCACGCTGCTGCCGGCGGCGATGCTGTCGCGCTTTCAGCACGGCACGGTTTTGTACAACAGCGCGCGCGGCAAACTCACACCAGCCGACCTGCCCGGCAAGCGCATTGGTGTGCGCTCCTACAGCCAGACCACCGGTGTGTGGATCCGCGGCATCCTCGAGAACGACTACGGCGTTGACCTCTCCGGCGTGCAGTGGGTCACCTTCGAGGACGGCCATGTCGCCGAAGCCAAAGAGCCGCCCGGCGTCATCCGCGCCGAGCACGGCGCCGACATCACGCAAATGCTCATCGACGGCGAACTCGACGCCGCCATCTACGGCGCCGCCATGCCGAACGATCCGCGGCTCAAATCTCTGATTCCCGATCCGGACGGCGCCGCGCGCGACTGGTACGCCAAGCACCGCCTCGTGCCGGTCAATCACATGGTGGTGGTGACCGACGAGTTGGCGCGCGCCAAGCCGCAGGCCGTCGCCGAGCTCTACCGTCTGCTCGAAGCCGGCAAGAAAGCCGCCCGCCAACCCGGCCCGCTCGACACCGCGCCCTTCGGCAAGGAGGCAAACCGGCCCGCCCTCGAACTCCTGATCTCCTACGCGGTCCAGCAGAAGCTCATCCCGCGTAAGCTGTCGGCCGATGAGCTTTGGTAATGTGAGAGAATCCCAAGCGCTGGTTGCCTAGTTTTTAAGCGAGGGCATTTCCGTCGCCGCCGGGCGCAAGACGGTGACGACATCGCCGCCGGCACCGTGGTGCGCTTCGAGCCCGAGCAGACGCGCGCGGTGACGCGGGTCGCGCGCGCCGGCAAACGCACCGTCTACGGTTCCCGTCAGGCTGTGATGGGGAAGTTGTGATCCCCAAAAGCCATAACGGGCGAACCGTCGTTCGCCCGTCACAAGCTCCCGGATCCAAACCCGGCGCAGGCGTGAGCCCGCAACACAGGTACCAGTTACTGAGAGCCAGGGCCGGCAGTCATGGACCACGAATACAGCAAGCTGCATCCACGTCCCATGGCCGCTCCGGTCATGGCGGTTCATCCGTGTCCAGCAGAGCCAGAGATGGATGACCTGCGGGAAAGCGTACGCTGCTGAGTTGCACTGGCAAGAGCCTAAAATCGGCTGTTGATAAGTGTGAGGATGAAATATGGCGGTCACAATGAAACGCGCGGCTTGTGCCGACATGTTCGGCCTCACCACGGGCGACAAGGTGCGGTTGGCGGATACCGGCCGCGATCGGCAAGGCCGGCGATCTCCAATATTCAGCCGAACGTCACATCGTCGTCGGCCCCGGCACGGAGATCGCTTGTTTTGAGTTACTTGCCGATCCGCGTCCACACTTCGCCGCCGCACAGTGCGCCGGTGCAGCCATTCACCTGTAACTGCATGTCGCCCTGCGGCAGCAGCTTGCCGGCGTAGGTCTTGCCGTCGTCGGAATTGTAAATGCCGCCCGCCCAGATGCCGTTGGCGTCTTTGGTCATGGAGAAAATGCGCATGCCGACGATTTTGCGATTGCGCTTGGCCGGGTCGGGATTTTGATCGTCGACCGGCGGCTTGCCGGTCGCCTGATCGATGGCATCCTTGATCCAGACGATCGTGCCGCACATGGCACTGCCGCAGCGCGCGACGTGGATGCGCGCGTCGCCTTTCTGGGTCAGCCAGGTGCCGGTGGGCTCGGCGGCCTGCGCCGAGGCCATGCCGAGGAAAAAGGTCACGATGAGGGCTGCCGTGCGGAACGGGCGCATGAATGCTGAGGCTCCTGGGAAGAATCGCGGTGTGCTTTAGGCGCGGCCTTCATGGCATATTAACGGCGGGGCTGTGAAGACGGAGCAAAACATGCGGCGGGTGGCGCATATCGAGCCCGCGGGCGCGTGGAACGTGGATTCCGCCGCCGACCATTTGCGCATCCGTCGCGCTCACGTGCTCGAGGAAATGCGGCGCGGTCTCGGCGTCTAAACGAAAGAGGCGCCGTTTCCGGCGCCTCGCACGGCCTCATTCGAAAACTCAGTAGTAGCGGCAGCGCAGCTCGCCGAAGCGGTTATGCCAGCAGTGGCGATGATGGTAGTAGCGCTCCCGATAGTAGTAGCGGCCATCAGCCTGCGCGCCGACCGCGGCGCCCGTCGTGGCGCCAACCGCGGCACCAACCGCAGCGCCACGTCCGCCACCGACCGCGCCGCCGATTACCGCGCCGGTTGCGCCGCCGACGATAGCGCCGCCCAGCGCATTCTGCGCATTCGCGTTCATCGGCATGGCCGCCAACGCAGCCAAAGTTGCCGCCGCCAAGATTGCTTTGCGCATGAGTTGCCTCCACTATTTGTAAGCTGAAGTGCGACGAGAACGCGCGCCGGGGGAATTTGTTCCATGTCGAAGTTCCGCGAGCGGCTGGAAGCCGCGCTGCAACGTATCGACGACGCGAAAGGCGAGGGTGCGCGCGCCTGCCTCACGGTTTATCGCGATGCCGCACGCGCCGCGGCGGATGCCGCCGATGCGCGCGTCAAGGCCGGCATCTCGCTCGGCCCGCTCGACGGTGCCATCGTGTCGATCAAGGATCTGTTCGACGTCGCCGGCGAAGTGACGCGCGCGGGTTCGAAGATCCTCGCCGAAGAAGGCCAGCCGGCGACACGCGACGCAGTCATCGTGCAGCGTCTGCGCGCGGCAGGCAGCGTGATCGTCGCCAAGACCAACATGACGGAGTTCGCCTATTCCGGCGTCGGCGTCAATCCGCATTTCGGCACGCCCGGCAATCCGGCCGACCGCGCGCGCATCCCGGGCGGCTCGACGTCGGGCGGCGCCGTCGCCGCCGCCGACGGCATGTGCGAGATTTCAATCGGCAGCGACACCGGCGGCTCGACCCGCATTCCGGCCGCGCTCTGCGGCATCGTCGGCTTCAAGCCGAGCCGCCAGCGCATCCCGACGGCCGGCGCCTTCCCGCTGTCGTTCACGCTCGATTCCATCGGGCCGATGGCGCGCTCTGTTGCGGATTGCGCCAAGGCCGACGCGGTGATGGCCGGCGCGGAGCCGCGTCCGCTCGAGCCCGCGCCGCTGACGAACTTGCGTGTCGGCATTGCGCAGGGTGCGCCGCTCGACCGGCTCGATGAGACCGTCGCGAAAGCTTTTCCGGCCGCGCTCGACCGTATGGAGAAAGCCGGCGCGCGCCTGTCGGCGGAAAAGCTGCCGTTGCTCGATCAGATGAACGAGATCAATGCCAAAGGCGGCGTGCTGCCGGCGGAAGCGCTCTCGATCCACCGCGACCGTCTCGCCCGCCGGGCCGACGCCATCGATCCGAACGTGCGCCTGCGGCTCGAGCGCGCGCAAAAAATTTCCGCCGCCGACTACATCGACATGAAACGCGCTCGCGCCGAACTTATGCGGGCGATGGATGCGCGGCTGGCCGATGTCGACGTACTGGCGATGCCGACCACGCCGATCGTGGCGCCGCTGATGAGCGAGGTCGCCGCGCCAGACGACTTCGCCCGTAAGAACGCGCTGTTGCTGCGCAACACGGCAATCTGGAACTTTTTCGATTGCTGCGCCATCTCGCTGCCGCTGCCGCGTGATGGCAGCCTGCCGACCGGCTTGATGTTGGTCGCACGCAACGGCCAGGATTGCCGGCTGTTGCGTATCGCGGCGGTGGTGGAAAGCGTGTTCGCACGCTAGTGCAAAATCCGCTCGTCCCCGCGAAGGCGGGGACCCAGGGCGAATTGCACCGCGCCGGATTTACAGCACTGGATTCCCGCGTGCGCGGGAATGAACGGAAATTATTTCAGCGGCGGCCCGATCGTCACGGTGAGCTTGCCGACGCCCTCGACCTCGCACTCGATCTTGTCGCCGGCGACGGTCGCCGCGACGCCCGACGGCGTGCCGGTCATGATGATGTCGCCGGCTTCCAGCGCCACCATTTCCGACAGCTTCGAGATCGTTTCCGGCACGTTCCAGATCATCTGATTGAGATCGCCGTCCTGGCGGATCTGGCCGTTCACCTTGAGCGTGATCTTGCCCTTGGTCGGATGGCCGATCTTGCTCGCCGGCATCAGCGGCCCACAGGGCGCAGACGCGTCGAAGGCCTTGCCGATTTCCCACGGCCGCTTCACGTCGCGCGAGGCGATCTGCAGGTCGCGCCGCGTCAGGTCGATGCCGACGGCGTAGCCCCAGATGCAGTCATTGGCCTTGGCGACCGGGATGTTGCGGCCGCCGCTCTTGAGCGCGACCACCAGCTCGACCTCGTGATGCATGTCCTTGGTGAGCGAGGGGTAGGGCACGGTGCCGCCGTCCGGCACGATGGCGTCGGCGGGCTTAGCGAAGAAGAATGGCGGCGCCCGCTCGTCCTGACCCATTTCGCGGATATGCTCGATGTAATTGCGCCCGACGCACCAGATGCGGCGCACCGGAAATTTCTGGGCGGAGCCCGCCACCGCGATCGCGGCTTGCGGGGCAGGCGGAACAACGTACTCGGTCATGGTGGAGTGATCTGGGCTGGAGGAGGGGCCGACAAAGATGCCTTCGGGTATCGGGTTAAGGCCCCGCCGTCAACGGCTCACCGCCGCAATCGGCGCCCGCGGTTCCTGCTCCTTGAGTTGCAGCCGGTAGAACGAGGCGTAGCGGCCGCCTTTGCGCAGCAGTTCGTCGTGCCGCCCGGATTCGACCGCGCGGCCGTCCTCGACCACGAAGATGCGGTCGGCATGCGACACCGTGTGCAAGCGGTGGGCGATGGCGAGGGTGGTGCGGCCGCGCGACAGATGGTCCATGGCCTCGCGCACCTGCAGCTCGGATTCGGAATCGAGCGCCGCGGTTGCCTCGTCGAGCAGGATGATGGGCGCGTTCTTGATCAGCGCGCGCGCGATGGCGATGCGCTGGCGCTGACCGCCGGACAATTGCAGGCCGTGCTCGCCCACCGGCGTGTCGTAGCCGCGCGGGAACGACATGATGAAGTCGTGCGCATAGGCGCCCTTGGCGGCCGCCACGATCTCGTCCTCGCTGGCGCCCGGTTTGCCGAAGGCGATGTTCTCGCGGATGGTGCCACGGAACAGGAACACGTCCTGCCCGACGTAAGCGACGTGCTGGCGCAGCGAACGGCGCGACACCTGCGTGATGTCCTGTTCGTCGATCGTGATCTTGCCGTGCTCGAAGTCGTAGAAGCGCAGGATCAAATTGAAGATCGTCGATTTGCCGCCGCCCGACGGCCCCACCAGCGCGGTCAGCTTGCCGGGCTCGGCGACGAAGCTCATGCCGCGCAGCACCGACTTGTCGCCGCGATAGGCGAAATGCACGTCGTCGAACAGGATGCGGGGGGTCTTGATGTCGAGCGCCGGCTTGTCGTTGTCGGGCGCTTCGGTCGGGACCGAGTTGATGATCTCGTAGAGAATGCGCACACCGACCAGGCCGCTGTTCAATTCGATGTTGAGGCGGGCCAGCCGCTTCGCCGGCTCATAGGCGAGCAGAAACGCCGTGATGAAGGAGAAGAACTGCCCGGGCGTCGCACCGGCCACCACGACGCGATAGCCCGCGTAGATGAGCGCGATGGCGATCGCGCAGCCGCCGAGCGTCTCCATCAACGGGCTGGCGCGGTTCGACACGCGCGCCATCTTGTTGGCCTCGTGCTCGACCGCCGCGACATTGCGGTCGAAGCGGTCGCGCATGATGTTTTCCAGCGTGAAGGCCTTGACGATGCGGATGCCCTGCAATGTCTCCTGCAAGGTTTCGACAACCTGGGTGTTGCCGTGGAACTGGCTGCGCGCGATCGCGTAGATGCGGCGGATCAATTTACGCAATACGAAAAACGCCGGTGGCGCGACCACGAAACTGAAGAACGACATCAGCGGGTCCTGCCACACCATCACGCCGACGAGGCCGATCAGCGAGAGCAAATCGCGCCCGACCGACGTGATCAGCAGGTTCATCACCTGCATGGCGGCCGCCGAGCCGGTGGTCAGCCGTGAGATGAATTCCGTCGAATGCCGGTCGGAGAAGAAGCCGAGGCCCTCGTTGAGCAGCTTGGCGAACACCGCGCGCTGATTGTCGGCGATGATGCGGTTGCCGATGCGCGACAGCACCACGCTGAATCCGTATGTGGCGAGCCCTTTGCTGGCGAACAGCACCACTGTGACGCCGCCGAGCAGCACGATGCCGGGAAAGTTGCGGCTGATGTAGGCTTCGTTGATGACGGTGCCGATCAGATAGGCGCTCGCCGCCGTGCAGCCGGCGGCAACGCCCATCAGAACGAAGGCGACCACGTATCTGCGCCAATGCCGCATGCCCTGCTCGGTGAGCAGGCGGCGGACCATGGTCGAGGCGCCGTATTGCGCATCGGCGGACGGTGGCAGGATGTGTTCGTTCATTCGCCCTCTGCGGGCTGATTATGACAGGTTTGACGCGTGCAGGCTTCCATGCCTGCGCGGGAGGTAATTTTCAAGCCAAAACGCCGTTAAAAAGCCGGGAGAAACCGCAGTTCCGCTTACGGTTAAGCCGGCGCGGTCTTGCGTTTGGCCAAAAGCCGCTCCCAGGCGAGCGCATGCGACACGATGGTGTCGAGATCCTCGAATTGCGGCCGCCAGTCCAGCGTCGAGCGGATGCGCGAGACGTCGGCGACCAGCGAAGCCGGGTCGCCGGCGCGGCGTCCGGCGATTTCCACCGGGAAGTCGCGCCGGCTCACGCGCTTGACCGAGTTGATCACCTCGAGCACCGAGGCGCCGCGGCCGTAGCCGCAATTGAAGGTCGCGCTCTCGCCGCCACGCCGCAGATAAGCGAGCGCCGCCGAATGCGCGCGCGCGAGATCGCTGACATGGATGTAGTCGCGGATGCAGGTGCCGTCCGGCGTCGGATAATCGTTGCCGAACACGTCTATCTTCGGCCGCTTGCCGAGCGCGGCTTCGCAAGCGACCTTGATCAGATGCGTGGCCAGCGGCGTCGACTGGCCGGTGCGCTGTTTTGGGTCGGCGCCTGCCACATTGAAATAGCGCAGTACGACGAAGCGCAGCCCGTAGGCGCGGCCCGTGTCGCGCAACATGATCTCGCTCATCAACTTGGAGGAGCCGTAGGGCGAGATCGGCGACGTCGGTGCGTCCTCGCGGACCGGCACACGGTCCGGATTGCCGTACACGGCGGCGGTGGAGGAAAAGATGAATTGCTTGATACCCGCTTCGACAGCGCTTTCGAGCAGCGCGCAGGTGTTCATGGTGTTGTTGCGATAGTAGGCGAGCGGATCGGCGACCGACTCCGGCACCACGATCGATGCTGCGAAATGGATGATGGCGGTGACGCCGTACTGATGGATCGTCTTCGTCACCAGGGCACGGTCGCCGGTCGAGCCGACGACGAACGGCACCGTGCTCGGGATTAGGAAACGGAAGCCGGTCGACAGATTGTCGAGTACGACGACGCGCTCGCCGGCGTCGACGAGGTCATGCACAGTGTGGCTGCCGATATAACCGGCGCCGCCAGTCACCAAAATCGTCATGATCTGCTCTCGGGCGTCCGCCGTTTTTCTAACTGCGCGCCGGAAAACGGCGGGTTATCGCACGACGAGAGTCGACGAGCAGTGTTAATGAATTACTAATCGTTATGGCGGCCGCCGCGCCCGCCCGGTATATGAGAGCCGCATAGCGCGATGACCGACATTCTTTTCATCAAGACGTCCTCCCTCGGGGATGTGATTTATCACATGCCGGCGGTGACCGAGGCACGTCAGGCGCAGCCCACGGCGCGGCTGGCCTGGCTGGTGGAGGAGGCGTTCGCGCCCTTGGTGCGGCTGCATCCGGCCGTGAATGAGGTCATCCCGGTTGCCTGGCGGCGCTGGCGCAAGTCGTTTTACGCCCCGTCGACGTTGGGCGAGATCGCCGCCAGCCTGCGCGCGATCCGGTCGCGGCGCTACGACGAGATTATCGATAGCCAGGGCCTGATGCGCTCCGCCGTCATCGCCCGCCTCGCGCACGGCCGCCGGCATGGCTACGACAAGAACAGCATTCGCGAGCCGTTCGCCTCGCTGTTCTACGACGTGCGCCACCGCGTCAGCCGCAATCTGCATGCGGTGACGCGCAACCGCATGCTCAGCGGCCTGGCGCTCGGCTATATGCCGCAGGGTGCGCCCGATTCCGGCCTCGACCGCGCGCGGTTCAGGACTGCGGGCGACCGCTACGCCGTGCTGCTGCACGCGACGGCGCGGACGGAGAAACAGTGGCCGGAAGAAAACTGGGTCGCGCTCGGCCGCGGCTTGGATTTTGAGCTGGTGCTGCCCTGGGGCAATGACGCCGAGCGTGCCCGCAGCGAACGCATCGCCGCGGCGCTGCCGCGGGCGCGCGTGCCGGAGCGGGCGCCGCTCGATCAGGTCGCGCGGCTGATCGCCGGCGCGCAGTTCGTGGTCGGGGTCGATACCGGGCTGATGCATCTTGCCGCCGCGCTCGGCGTGCCGCTGGTCGCGATCTTCACCGGCAGCAAGCCGGCACTCACCGGCCCGGTCGGCAGCGGGCCGATCAAATTGCTCGGCGGCGAAGGCGCGCCGCCGATGGTCGATGAGGTGAGGCAGGCGGTGGAGACGGTGGCGGGTTAAGCCGCGCCGGCGCGCAGCAGGTCGTGCACGTGGATGACGCCGACCGGCTTGCCGTTATCGACCGCGAACAGCGCGGTCACTTTCATGGCGTTGAGGAGCTCCAGCGTCTCGCTGATGAGCTGGTCGGGCCGCACGGTCTTCGGCGACCGCGTCATTACCTCGTCGACGCTCTGGTCGAGCAGGTCGTTGCGCATGTGGCGGCGCAAGTCACCGTCGGTGATGATGCCGACCAATTGTCCGCGCGCATCGGTGATGCCGACGCAGCCGAAGTTCTTGGCGGTCATCTCAAGGAGCGCATCCGACATGCGCGTGCCGAGTGGCCGCAGCGGCACGCTTGATCCAGTATGCATGAGATCGCCAACCGTCTTGAGCAGCGCGCCAAGCTTGCCGCCGGGATGCAGCCGGCCGAAATCGATGGCGGTGAAGCCGCGGCTTTCGAGCAGCGCAATCGCCAAAGCATCGCCGAGCGCGAGCTGCATCAATGCGGAGGTCGTCGGCGCGAGATTATGCGGACAGGCCTCGCGCGCCTGCGGCAGCGTGAGCACCACGTCGGCGGTTTTGGCCAGCGTCGAATCCGGGCTCGCGGTCATCGCGATCAGCCCGATGGTGTGACGCTGCGAATAATCGGTGAGGTTTTTCAGCTCCGGCGTCTCGCCCGACCACGACAGTGCGAGGATGACGTCGCTTTTCGTGATCATGCCGAGGTCGCCGTGGCCGGCTTCCGCCGGATGCACGAACAGCGCCGGCGTGCCGGTCGAGGCGAAGGTCGACGCGATCTTGTGGCCGACATGGCCGGACTTGCCCATGCCGGTGACGATCACGCGGCCTTCCGCCTTGCGGATCAGGTCAATCGCCGCGGTGAAGGCGGCGCCGAGCCCGTCGTGCAGCGCGGCTAAGAGCGCGTCGACGCCGGAGCCTTCGAGCTCGAGCGTGCGCAAGGCGGAATCAACCACGCCTTGCGCGCGGTCGGCTGGTTTGGTCGGTTGCGGCTTTGCCATTGCGCTTCTAGATAGCACGAACTGGCGCGCGCGTCAGGTTCGCTCCGGCCCATTCGTTAATGCCGTTTCCAGTGTCAGGATTTGGCGGCTTTTTCCAGGCATTTCCCGACGAAGGCGGCGAGATCGCCGCCGGTAAACAGATGACCGGCGATGCCGGCGGCGCGCGCCGCCTGCATGTCGATCTCCTTGTCGCCGATGAAAAAGCTTTTCGCGCGGTCGACCGGCCAGTGCGCCATCAGGTCGAGGATCATGCCCGGCTTCGGCTTGCGCCAATCCGAGTCCTTGCGGAAGGCTTCGACCGTTGCATCGGCGAGGTAGGAGCAATAGCGCACGTCGTCGATGCGCGCGCCAAGCTTTGCCAATTCGGCGCGCATCCAGACGTCGAGGTCATTCATCTGCGCTTGCGTGAACAGGCCGCGCGCGACGCCGGATTGGTTGGAGGCGACGAACACCAGATAGCCCGCCTCGTTGAGCCGGCGGATGCCGGCCGCCGCGCGCGGCATCCAGCGGAAGCGCTCGCGTGTGCCGACATAGCCGTCATCGACATTGATGACGCCGTCGCGATCGAGAAAGGCTGCCGGCTTCGCGCTCATCGTTTCTTTTTCTTCAGCACGTCGCGCACCGTGGTCAGCACGGAATTCACCGAGACATCCGCGGTGCGGCGGTGAGCGACCGCCTTGTTGCCTTCGCTGCGGGCAAGCGCGCGCGCCGCCTCATCGCCCGGCGGCTCCAGGATGGCGGCGATTGGATTGAGCGGCTTCCAGTGCCATGGACTGGTCGGCCCGAAAATCGCGATCGTCGGCGTGCCGATTGCCGCCGAGACATGCATCAGGCCGGAATTGTTGGTGACCGACACGTCGGCGGCGGCGAGCGCCAGAATGGCGTTGCGCAGGTCGTTGCCGGTCAGATCGCGCGCGCCGGTTTCCGCGCCGATCTGCGTGGCGATCGCCGTTTCGTTCGGCCCGCCCAGCACCCACACCGCCATGCCATCTTTCACGAGCGCGCGCGCAAGCTCCGCGTACTGCCGCGGCGGCCAGGCCTTGCCTTCGCCGACCGCGCCCGGCGACAGCGTCACCACCGGCCGTCCATCTTGCGCGAGCCCGCGCGCCGCGCGCCAGTGCGCGACGTTGTCGGCCGGCACCTTCAGTTCCGGCAGCGGCCATTCCTGCGGCGGCACCGCGCCGGGCTCGAGCGCGAGCGCGCCCATCTGGTCGATCATGCGCGGCAGCTCGCGCTCGCCGTAGCGCATGTCGTTGATCAACCCGAACCGCAGCTCGCCGGTGAAGCCCGTGCGCACCGGGATGCCGGCGAGAAAGGGCGCCAGCGCCGCCTTCCACTTGCGCGACATGATCAGCGCTTGGCCGTAATGGCCGGCGCGCAGCTTGTCGGCGAGCGCGCGCTGCTGCGCCAGCCCGAGCCGCTTGCGCGGCATGTCCTCGACGATCGCCGCCCGCACGCCCGGCATGTAATCGGCGAGTGGCGCGCACAGCGTCGAGGAAACCATGTCGACCGCGCGCCGGGGGTTCTCCGCGCGCAGCAGCTTCACCACCGAATGCACACGCACGAAATCGCCGATCCAGACATAGGGCACGATCAGGATGGGCGCGGTGTCGTGGTTCAGGTCCGGATGCATAAATGGCCCCCGCTTCAGGCGTTACCCTGCGGGGTTGCGCCCTGTCCAGCCACCATTTTTACCCTTTCCCGAGGCATTTGCGCGGCCGCGCGCCCTGCCATTTGCGCCGATGCCCGGACTGGGGCAAAGGTTTCCCGCGCGAGGGGTTTCATTATGTTTCTCGTCACCGGCGGGGCCGGCTTTATCGGGTCGAACGTGGTCGCCAGCCTTGAGGAGGCCGGCGCGGGCGACATCGTGGTCAACGACCTGCTCGGCCACGACGACGCCAAATGGCGCAACCTCGCCAAGCACAAGATCGCCGACCTGGTGCCGCCGTCCGAGCTGACGGCCTGGCTCGACGGCCGCAAGCTCGACGCCGTCATCCACATGGGCGCCATCTCCGACACCACCGCCACCGACGGCGATCTGGTGATGGAGAACAATTTCCGCACGTCGCTGCGCCTGCTCGACTGGTGCACGCTCAACCGCACGCCGTTCATTTACGCGTCCTCGGCGGCCACCTATGGCGACGGCAGCGCCGGCTTCGACGACGACTGGACGCCGGAGCATCTGCGCAAGCTGCAGCCGATGAATCTTTACGGCTGGAGCAAGCACCTGTTCGACGTCGCGCTGGTCGAACGCTACGTGAAGAAGGACGCGCTGCCGCCGCACTGGGCCGGCCTCAAGTTCTTCAACGTCTATGGCCCGAACGAATACCACAAGGGCCACATGATGAGCGTGCTGGCCAAGGTGTTCGACGAAGCCAAGGCCGGCAAGCCCGTCAAGCTTTTCAAGTCGCATAAAGCCGGCGTCGCCGACGGCGAGCAGCGCCGCGATTTCATCTATGTCGACGACGCCGTCAGCGTGCTGCGCTGGCTGCTCGACACTACCGCGGTCAACGGCATCTTCAATGTCGGCACCGGCAAGGCGGAAAGCTTCCGCGACATGATCGGCGCCATGTTCAAGGCGCTCGGCCGTTCGCCCAACATCGACTACATCGACATGCCGGAGAATATCCGCGGCCAGTACCAGTATTTCACCCAGAGCAGAATCGAGAATCTGCGCCGGGCGGGCTATAACGCAGGCTTCACGCCGCTCGAGCAGGCTGTCGGCAAATACGTCACCGGCTATCTCGACCGCGCGGACCGCTACCGGTAGCCAATGTTCGATTTCGACAAACACCTTTCGGATCTCACCGCCCAGATCGTGCTCTGCGTCGGCGATCTGATGCTCGACGAGTTCGTCTACGGCGAGGTGGCGCGCATTTCGCCGGAGGCGCCGACGCCGGTGATCGCCGTCAAGCGCAGCGAGCTGATGATCGGTGGCGCCGGCAACGTGGCGCGCAATCTGGTGTCGCTCGGCGCGCGCTGCGTCTTCGTCGGCGTGGTCGGTGACGACGAAGCCGGCCGCGCGCTCGCAGCCGCGCTTGAGACGCATCCCAACATCGCATTCGAGCTGGTGGTGGATCCGGCACGCCAGACCACGCGCAAGGTGCGCTTCGTGTCGGAGCATTTTTCCACCCACCTGCTGCGTGCCGACTGGGAAGTCGCCGCGCCGATCGATAAGGCGAGCGAAGATGAACTGATCGCCCGCGTCATCGGAGCCATGCCGAGCGTCGGCGCGGTGGTGTTGTCCGATTACGCCAAAGGCGCGCTCACCCCGCGCGTCGTCCGCGACGTGATCGCCGCCGCCAATGCGCAGGGCAAGCCGGTGATCGTCGACCCCAAAGGCCGCGATTACAGCATCTATCGCGGCGCCACTTTGATCACGCCCAACCGGCAGGAGCTGGCCGACGCGACGCACACGGTGGCGCAGAGCGACGACGAGATCGCCGCCGCCGCCGACGGCCTGCGCGAGGAACTCGACGCCGAGGCCGTGCTGGTCACCCGCAGCGAAGCCGGCATGACGCTGGTCACCGACACCGGCGCGGTGCATGTGCCGGCCTATCCGGTGCGCGTGCGCGACGTCTCCGGCGCCGGCGACACCGTGGTGGCGGTGCTCGCCGCCATGCTGGCGATGGAAGCCGATTTCGAATCGGCTATGCGCGCCGCCAACGCAGCGGCTGCCGTGGTGGTGGGAAAACGCGGCACCGCGGCGGTCACCGTCGCCGAGCTGCGCTCGCGCATCCTGCCCGCTGCCACGCTCGCGGCCGAAGAGAAGATCGTGTTCGACTGGTCGCAGCTCGGCGAGCATCTCGACGCCTGGCGCAAACAGGGCCTGCGCATCGGCTTCACCAACGGCTGCTTCGATCTTCTGCATCCAGGCCATATCAAGTTGCTGGCCGGCGCGCGTGTCGCCTGCGACCGGCTCGTCGTCGGCCTCAATGGCGATGCCTCAGTCACGCGGCTGAAAGGGCAGGGGCGTCCGGTGCAGCCGGTTGAGGCGCGCGCCGAATTGCTGGCCGCGCTCGAAGCGGTTGATCTGGTGGTGGTGTTCGACGAGGACACGCCGGAAAAACTCATCGCGCAGGTCAAGCCGACGGTGCTGGTCAAGGGCGCCGACTACAAACGCGAAGACGTGGTCGGCCGCGAGATCGTCGAGGCGCTCGGCGGCGAAGTTGTTCTCATCGAGCTGGTGCCCGGCCATTCGACCAGCGCCATGGTCGAGCGCAGCCGCGCTGCGAAGACGCGCTGAGACGACCCGCGTGGCGCTTGCCTCCGACCACGAGATGCGGCTCATCGCCGCCTTCTTCGGCAACCGCCGCGGCTATTTCGTTGAGGTCGGCGCCAACGATCCGCGCGCGCGCTCGCAGACCTGGCATCTCGAGCAGGCCGGCTGGACCGGCGTGCTGATCGAGCCGCAGCCAGAGCTTGCCGGCAAGCTGCGCGCCAATCGAACGGCGAAGGTTTACGCCGTTGCCTGTTCGTCGCCGGAGAACGCCGGCCGCACGCTGCCGCTGCACGTCGCTGGCCCTCTGTCGGCGCTTAACCGCGAGCGCATGGCGCCGGGCGCCGCGCCCGAGCAGGTCATTCAGGTGCCGGTGAAGACGCTCGACAGCATCCTCGAAGAGGCCGGCACGCATCCCGGATTCGATTTCCTCTCGATTGACGTCGAGGGCCACGAGATCGAAGTGCTGCGCGGCTTCGACATCGCGCGCTGGCGTCCGCGCCTGATCTTGCTCGAAGACCACGTCGCCGATCTATCGAAGCACCGCTACCTCTCCTCGCACGGCTACCGCATCGTCCGCCGCTACGAGAACAACGGCTGGTACGTGCCGCGCGGCTCCGTGGAAAAAGCGGGCTTGCCGGACCGCTGGGAAATCCTGCGCAAATATTATCTGGCGCTGCCGTTCCGCTGGCTGCGTAATCTGTCACGCCGTCTGCGCAAGGGGCAGGGGTAATTGCTCTACTCTGCCCCCTGTTCGAATGATCGGCACCAGCTTGATTAGGACCACCTCTCAGGCCTGCGCCATCGTCGTTTTTACAAAATACTCGTATAAGTAGTATTATTTAATTATCTCTATTTTAGATTGGTTTGCCGTTCTTAGATCTAATCCTCATCCTTGTCCTTTTGGTTGGCCTTGTACTCCTTGTACTCCCACGGCCAGTCATACTCGCCCCCATCCCCATCATTTTCATCTTTGGAGTCATCATTGGTATTGCTTGCGCCGGCGGAATTTTTCAGGGCAGGCTTTTCCCCGATTGTTTTCGTCGCGGTAGATCGATGCTCAATGAGCTTCCGGCCCCCGCCGCCGCCGTACTGGCGGTGATATTCCTTGAGCACGACCAAGTATCTGATCTTCTTCTCGATCAGAGCGTCGAGCCGCGCTTCAATTTCGCACTGCGATTTGAACTTTTTAAAATTAAATCCACTCGGAATAGCTGACGACTCGGAGGCCGACTTTGCGGCCGCTTCGATGGTCGGTCGCATTTCTTCAATTTCTGCCACTACTGATCGAAGGTTGGCGCCCACCTTTCCAAGATTCTGCTTTTTGCTCGTTACCTCAGTTGCGATGCAACTCATGGATTCAGAAAGAGCGGAAACCGCATACACTGAACTCCTGTTGCTCTTCTTCTTTCTTGATACGACGTGTTTTCATGAATTGATTTATTCCGGAGACCTTCCGTTCACCGATCGTCTCTAGCTCGGTCGCGAATTTGCTTTGCCGGAACGCAAGCTGTTGAAATCGGTTAATGCGCCGCTTCTTCCATTGCAGGACGGCAATATCGAAAACGGTGTCTTCTTGGCTTGCCCCTTCGGGTAGAAGATCGACGCGATAATCTTGATACAGCGCCTCAAACTCCTTTCGGCTTTCCCAGGGAGCGATGATGTCGCTCAAGTATACGCCAGACCGCAGCGCATTTTTATTTCCATCTTTGCTCATTTTCATATTCTCCGGTTGAATTGAACGATGACCTTTTGTTCGTTACTTCGAATAACTGTCGTCAGAATCCATTGCTCATATCTAGGCCGGCCAAAAACCGACGTCGTGCCAAAAATTCGCCTGCGTTTTTCCGATAAGGTGACCGCCTCGATGTCTTGCAAACAAACTCCCGGCCTCGCTAGTCCTCGTTCAAAATTGCATCGACGAGTTTGCCGGTTTTTTCCCGGAATTTTTCTAGCAACATTATTCGCGCGAATTTGATGACCTTGTGCCGGACATTCAGAGGTGCCAGTTCCCACTCCTTTCTCTCGATAGCCACATCAAGTGCGACTGCTTCAGCCAGGCGAACATGGCGGCTTTTCAAGTCGCGATCACCAAACTCGAGTTCTTGGTAGGGACGCAATGTGAGTCCCATTCGATCAGCCATTTCGGATTGGCGTAGTCCGAGTGTCTTACGAAGCTGCCTAAGTGCAATTTGATCCATGTTTGTGACCCATATGCGCTAAAAAGTCGTCTTTGTTTTGACATATATTGATATAAGATATAACTATACGCTGTTTCAGCGTGTTTCACAAGGAGTAGAAAAATGAAAATAATCAATGACTTAAAGAATGGTAAGCTACCCAACCGCCGCACGCGCCACGCCGCTTCAAACGGAACGCAGTCCACGAAGTCGTCGTCGCGCGCGAAAAGGCCCGGTCAGTCACGCCAAGGTCTGGTGCCGGCGAGGGTGCCGCGTGGAAGTGATGTTGCCCGCAAGGGTCAGGCCTTGAATGGAAAGCTCGACCGTTCCGATCACTGGATGCTCCGCGTTGCGCCTGGGGAGAAGATGGGTATTTCCGAGGCCCTACCGTCTTGCCTTGTGATTATTCAAAATCGCGGGCCGGGCGATATTCTTTTGGACGCGGGGCGCGGAGAGCGACTATTTCTAGAGCCAGGTAAATTGCGCGCAACATTCGCGCATGAATTTCTGTCACTCGAATGTAAAGAGCGGAAATCAGCTACCGTCGAGTTGCAATTCTTGCCGGTGTTGTCCTATCCGTAGTCGCAACTAAATTTCTATAGACGCTCCAAACAAAAAAGAGGGGCGGCTCACAAGAGCTGCCTCTCGTCATTTGATGCATATCTCATCGCCGTCGCGTCTCCGCTAGGCCCGGGGCAGGCCGACGGAAGACGAGTCGTTGATGTGTTCCTCGAGTCAGACGCGTTCGTTAACGTGAATGAGGCAACGTGCACGTAGACAAACAGGTTGGTCACTTGCGTACCGCGCGGCAGATGCGCCAAGCCAAAGGCGGCACCACGAAGCGCTGACTGGGACACATCCTCGATACCACCTCCATCCGCGAGCGGCCGGCTGAGGCCGAGGATCGCGCTGTGCCAGGCCACTGGGAAGGAGACCTGGTTATCCATGCGCCGCGATCGCGGAATCGCATTACCGTTTTTTCAGCGAGCTAGGTTTTGATCAACGACAGATATCAGTCGGCGGCCCAGTTCGCCGTCTCGAGACCCGGGACCCGGATGAATTCTCTCGCGTTCGCAGTTACCAGCTGGGCTGCGCGCCGTCGGGCCTGGGCTGCAATCAGAACATCATAAGGGCCTATAGGGGTGCCGTTCCGTTCAAGCGTGACACGGATGTCGGCCGCCTCTTCAGCGTCTTCAATTTCGAAAGGCCATGGCGTGACGTTCAGCATCAAGAATGTTGTCAGAGCCAGCGCGTTTTGCTCACGGCGGGCACTCTTGCCGATGCCATACCAAATCTCATAGAGCGCAATCACCGGCAGACCGACGGTAACACCGTCGAGCAGTGCTTTTTCCAAACGTTCACGGACATGCGGCGTACGCCGATTGATTGCCGCGATGATCGCATTGGTGTCGAGGCAGATCATCGATCAAAGTCGACCCGCTGCGGTGGCATTGGCGGTTGTTCGGGACGGCCGTCGGGCAGGAAATCGCCACTGCCAAGTCGGTCAATTTCGGCGAAGATGGCTTTGACGTTGGCTGCGTCACCTTCCATTGGCTCCAAGAACACGCCGCGGCCAATCCTGCGCACGCGCACTTCGGACCCAGAAAAGCGGAACGCCTTCGGCAGGCGCACGGCTTGGCTGCGACCGTGCTTGAACACCTTGGCTACTCCTGTTTCGGACATAGCCGCCTCCTGCAGCAGTGAATGATATACACCAAATAGTATATACCGTTTAGTTTAGAAAACAAGGTCGAGCTGCGAAGAAGCAGACACGGTGACCCACCTATTTTGGGTGTTTTGGCCCCTGACGTTTGCGCAATCGCACACCCGGGCCGCCGCCGTTTTCGTCGATGAATTCGACACCCGCAGATTCGAAAGCGCGCCTGATTATATCTCGGATCCCGCGATGCGGCTGGCAGGCGGTTAGGCTGGGCTACGTCTTCAGTTAGTGTGTTTGCCGCGCTGAAGGGCCTGTCCAAGCGCCATGCGAATAAAGCGCTGATAGGGAATCCGCTCTTCTTCCGTACGGCTGCGAACAGCATCTAACATCAGCAACTGGCGATCCAAGCGCTTAACAATCCTGCGGAATTTTGGCTTCGTTTTGCAAAAAGTAAAAAGGCTGACTTGGTTTTCGATGCGATGCGATCGGGCAATCGTCAGCGCGTTCCCGTTTTTTCCGCGAGCCAGGTTTTGATCAAAGACTGATAGGGCACGTCGCGCTTGTTGGCGGCTATTTTGATGCGTTCAAGAAGCGTCACTGGTAAGCGCAAAGAAATCGATTGCGTTGATGCCTTAAGATTCGGCAAGCGCACCCGCTCAGCCTTGTCCCAGTCGACATAATCGCTGGAATCGTGCGTCTCCCAAAAGCGACGCTCTGCCGCTTCGTCCCGAAATTTTGGAAGGGATTTAAGCTTCTTGTTCATAGCGTATTCGTTCCTTGCGATGCATCGCACGCGCGGAAATAACCCTGATTAGTCGGCCATCACCGCGTAGCGTGAAACTGACGTGAAGTAGTCGCCCGACGTCCGTGTGCCCGAGAGCATGCAACCTCATTTCGCGAATACTGCGGCCGATACGTGCGCTCCGCCTTGTTTGCCTGACCCTCCGCTGCCTCAGCGAACCTTTCGTGCCCCGCCCATTTCGGGGCTCAGGTCGCCTGCTTCGGGATTGCGGGCGATAAAATCTGCAAACTCTTCGCGCTCAGTGTCGGTCCAGACCCTCCGGCCGTTCCGGCGTCAATAAGGCGCTATACCCAGGTCTGTTTGGGAAAAGTCATCGCCCTTGAATAACAATGGTGCCGAACTGTCCTTAGCGAGCGCATAGGCAAAACAATCGCCAAAATTAAGTCGCGCTGGGTGTCGTCCACGGCCAAACCGTTGGAACGCCTTGCGCGCGAAGTCAGCTTGTTTTGCGGAAACCGGAATTACATCGATGTTGAATTTTGCCAGCATAAGGTCGAGGTCGCGTGCAGCCTCGTCGCCGCGCCGGACTTGCATGACGATGCCAGTCTCGACCAAGCTTGCTGCGGACAACATCCGCTCCGATGCCGCGGCGATTGCGCGGACAAGACGTTCGGCTTCCGGCTCCTGGTCCAGGATGCTGACCAATGCGGAGGTGTCGATGATCATTGCGGCAAGCCGTGTTCGTCGTAGCCGACGATTTCATCAGGAGAGCGCGCGTCGAGCATCGGCAAGGCGGCGCAGTGCTTGCCGATTTCCATGATCTCCTCGACCAGATTTTCGACAGCCTCGTCCTTACGCTGTTCCCGCGCCAGTCGTTGGCGCAGCGCGGTGATTACCGCTTGCGTGATGGTTTCACCCGTTCGTTGCGCGAGGTTCCGCGCCAATTGATCGGCTTCCGGATCTTTTATGCTGAGTGGCATTTAGGTACCTAGGATCCTAGTTGTCATCCTAGGTATAATGCTGTTGCCTAACCGTGGCAAGATCAATTCGGGGTATTCTGGCGCAGCCGCACCCCGGGGCCTCCGCCGGCGTCGTTATCGAGGAAGCGTACGCCTGCGTTTTCGAAGGCCGATTGGATGCTGATAAGGGTCGAGACATAGCCCATGACCGGCCCTTCCTGCCCCTCGATCCGCCGGATGGTGGCGATGCCAATCTTGGCGGCCCTGGCCAGGTCGTCCTGTTTCCAGCCTAAAAGCGCCCGGGCGGCGCGAATTTGCGCAGATTGAAGCATCGAACCGGACTGTTTCCGATTCGATTGCCGTTGACAAGAAATCGTGGGTGATCTGTATTAAATATACTACGATATTTTTATACACAAGGTTAAGCTAAAAAAGTTAGATTTTCCGTCAAATACCCGTTGACATAGTATCGCAGTTGATATTCTATATATTATACGATGTATTATAAGGTATGGAGTTGAGTTATGAAAATCAAGTTTGCGGCTGCCACTTACAAGGCCATCCGCGACCGCCTTCGGGCCGAAGACCCCACGATCGATGACCAGACCCTGGCCGACACCGTGGAGGGCCTGACCGACCTGCACGAGATCGTCACCGCTATCATCCGCGCCGCATTAGTCGATGAGGCCCTGGTTCTGGGGCTCAGGTGCCGCATCGCCGACATGCAAGGCCGGCTTGAGCGCCTGCAGGATCGGGCCTCTAAACGGCGAGCGATCGCCAAGGACGTGATGGTCGAACTTGATCTGAAGAAGCTCACGGCGCCCGATTTTACCGCCTCGATTCGCGAAGGAACGCCTGCCCTCATGGTGATCGATGAGGATGCGGTGCCGAGCATCTACTGGCAGCCAAGCGAGCCGCGGCTCAAACGCAGCGACCTGGCGCATGACCTCAGACAGGGCGCCGAAATCAGCGGTGTTGCCCTGTCCAATCCGGAGCCGGTCTTGAGCGTGAGGACACGGTGATGGGCTTCTCACGCAAACAGCTGACGGCATTAAAGCGGAATCTCGATAGCCGCGTGGTTCGCAATCGTGAGGCCAATGGCCGCCAGCTCTCTTATCTCGAGGGCTGGTACGTCATCTCGGAAGCCAATCGTATCTTCGGCTTTGACGGCTGGAGCCGGGAAACGTTGGAATCCCGCTGCGTCATAACGCGCGAGAACCGCGGGACCTTCCTGGCAATCTACATCGCCCGGGTGCGGATTACCGTGCAGGCCAATGGGGCAACCATCATTCGAGAGGGCCATGGCTCAGGCGAAGGCCGAGGGACTTCGCCTGCCGAGGTGCATGATATCGCCCTCAAGATTGCGGAGACCGACGCCACCAAGCGAGCGCTGGCGACTTTCGGTAAGCCCTTTGGGCTTGAACTCTACCGCAGCGACAGGGACAGAGCTGGAAGCTTGGCAGCAAATGCAGATGCAGCCATAGTCGATGGATACACATCTGTACCAGCGGCGGTACGACCACCAACCCCCACAGTCTCAGCCAGCCCGCCACTGGCGCCCGCTCAGTCGCTCGTACTGCCAAACCTCAATGGCGGGCAGGTCCGCAGCGGCTTGCACCCCGACGACACTACCCCCATCCCAAGGCCTTCGCGCTACTACGGCCGGCGGCAGGGTCCCGCGGTCGATGACCACTTCCGCAATGAGCGTCGAAAACTGTCAGTGCGATCGCCAGCGTCGCGTTTGGCTCCCGCTGCACCGGGGTCATTTGTCGGCGACAGCACGACTGATCCAAAGATCGATAAGAGCGTGCTTGCCCTATCCGAGCCGAAACGGCTGCGCGACAAAAACCATCTTAGGTTCGTGGCGTCGCAGCCCTGTCTCATCTGTGGGCGGCAACCTTCCGACCCGCACCATCTCCGCTTCGCCCAGCCTCGCGCCATCGGCCTGAAGGTGAGCGATGAGTTCACGGTGCCGCTCTGCCGCGGGCATCACCGGCAACTGCACCAGGCCGCCAACGAAATCGCTTGGTGGGAGAACCTCAAGATCAACGCCCTGGAGATCGCCAAGGGGCTGTGGGCGCAGACGCACCCGAAAGCCGCGAACGCCCCACCGTCCGCCAAAGATGAGCGCGGTGCCCACATCGATAACCAGTCGGCCAAGTGATGGCAACAGAAAGGCAGATCGCGACCAACCGACTCAATGCCCAAAAGAGCACTGGTCCTCGGACCGAACGAGGCAAACGCCGCACGCGGCGCAATGCCTTCCGGCACGGCCTGACCGCCGAAAGCGTTATTACTGTTCTGGAGGATGAGGCCGACTACAAGAAATTCGAAAACACACTCTTGCGGGACTATGCGCCCGAGTCGACCATCGAGCGCGCCCTCGTCGCTCGGCTTGCCTCGCTACTCTGGCGGCTGCGCCGAGCTGTCGCCATTGAATCAGGCCTGTTTCAAATCCAAGGCCAAATCCTGCGCGACCGCCACCTTATCGACGGCCATGACGATCCGAATGATCCGCTCAAGGTCTTCTATGAGCTGCGGAGACATCCTTTTCGTGACCCGGTATCCCACGGCGGAGCCATCAATGAAACCGAACTGTTGCAGCCAGGCTCAATGCGAAAGAACGGTTTGGCCGAAATGGCCATTACCTTCCTTCGATTGGAGAACTTCAATCAGGGAAAGCTAGATCTAATTGGACGCTATGAAACAAGGCTGTGGCGACAATTATGGCAGACGATATCGCTCATCCATTCGCTCACGCGAAGCGGCCCCACTTACGAGAGACAAAAGCGGCGCGTTTTATGGCCGTTGAAATTGTGACCTCTTTGTCTGGACGTCACACATTGCGCTTGAGCGTCTCGGCGGGCGGGGGCTGCCAATTTTGCGTTTCCTCGAAGCGCTTTGCGTAGCGATAGAATGTACCTTCGAAATTGCCCAAGGCGATGACAAAACCCGCCCAGCCATCAATAAAGCCCAGCTTGAAAATGTAATGCTTGAGGAACGACCAAATGCCGTGGCCGAGCGCACTCGCCATCGACACGCGTTTGCCCGCGAGCTTCGGCACGCCCAGCGAAGAATAGCGGTTCATCTTCTTGATGACCTCTTCCAGATTGCGGAAGGGGAACTGCCAAATTGCATTCTTGATCTCGCCGACCGGTTTGCCGCTCAGATTTTCCCAGCCCTCGTGCACCGGCTCGAGCGTGTAGCGCAGGCTTCCCTTGCGAAAGAACTGCGGCTGGCGGAAATTCGGATACCAGCCAGAGCCCTTGATCCAGCGACCCATCATGTAGCTTTTGCGCGGCACCCAGTAGACGTCGTGCGCCGGCGCGCCGGCGAGTAGCGCCAGGATCTCGTCGCGCACCTCCGCGGTGCAGCGCTCGTCGGCGTCCAGGCTGAAGATCCACTCGTATTTGCAGGTCTCGATGGCACGGTTGCGCAAGTCGCCGAAGCCGTTGAACGGCACTTCGACCACGCGGGCGCCCAAGGAGGTTGCGAGTGCGGCGGTGGGGTCGGCGGAAAACGAGTCGACCACGACTACTTCGTCCGCCCACAGGACGCTCGCAACCGCCGCCTCGATTTTCTCTGCCTCGTTATAAGTGAGGATATAGGCCGATATCTTCTGCATGGGCCGCCGCCTCTTCGAACGGCTCACGTTAGCATTGGCGGGCGGGCGCGCCCTAGGGGTTTGTCGGCTCGGGCGAGGCGTTTTCGACAAGGTCGAGCCAGCGTTCCGGTCGAAATCATGAGCCAAGTGAGCCACCCGCTGATGACAACCACGATCGCGGGCTTCGCCACGGCGTCGAACTTCGAGGCTCCACCACATTCCGAGCACCAGCGCGGCCAGAATTAGCGCCCAGCCGCGCCAGTCACCTTGATCGCGGGCGAGCAGAACAAAAGCCAACACTGTCACCGATGGCGTGAGTACGAGGAACGAGAGAAATTCGTTACGCGGCGAAAACAGGTTAATGTAACACGCCGACAGGATGACGAGCGCGAGACTAAAACTGCGCGCGGATTTCGTCTGCCGCACGCGCCAGGCGAGGTAGGCGGTCCCCAATGCAGCCATGATGCGCATGGCAAGCGAAGCGCTTTTTGGTAGCACGACGCCGAGAGCGGTCAACAACGTAGAGATATCGGCGCGGTAGGGCCATTCCTGCGCCGGCGCCGTGGCGATCAGCCAAAGTTTGTTTACGAGATCGCGATATTGCTCGACGATATAGCCGGCATCGAAAACGGCGAACGGCAATGCGAGGATTGCGATCAGTGCGATGAAGAGCGGAAGTCGCATGCGCGAGCACAGTAGGCCACACAGCAAGGCCATGACCAAAGCGAGTGGCTTGAAGAGGAATGCGATGAACAGCCAGAGCGTTGCTCGCAGCCATTGCGCGCGCATGATGGCCACCGAAGCCAACAGCATGCCGCCTGTCATGATGATTTGCGCCTGGACGCCTTTGAAATTAAACCAGGCGGCCGGGATATTGATCAGGAGCGTCAAACCAGCAAGCCACGCTGGCTTTGAGTTCGCCGGCGCCATTCGGCAACAGCATTTGCGTGAGGCTGAAACACCCCCACGTGAAAACGGCAGCAAAAACGACCTGCCAAAATCCGGCGGCAAGGCTGTGATCGACGAAAGTGAAGGGGATATAGACGAGCAGTGTGATCGGAAGATAGAGGAAGGCACCGAGGCTATGCGGGTCGTAGACTTGGCCGTGCGCCCATAACCGCTCGGCGGCCTCCAAATAGTATTCGAACGTCGAGGCATAACGGCGCGGGGATGTGCGAGCCAGCGCGATGAGACAAAATAGAAACCACGCGACCCAGCCTGCCCAGGGAAACTTCAGGACAAGATGGCTCACCGTTTCAGTTGCGCGCTTGATAGTTGCGTGCATGTCTTCTCAATATCAGTGCCAAATTGGGATGGCTACGACAATTGGACCGACATCGAGGGTTTCATGCTATGAACGCCCGCATTGGGCTTGAAACTCATGGCCGACCTGATTTCCGTTATCGTCACCACCTATAACCGCGAGGATGCCTTAGACGCGGTGCTGCGCTCGCTCGCGTGTCAGACCGATAAGGATTTCGAGGTGATCGCAGCTGACGACGGCTCAGGACCGACCACCGCACAACTCATCGAGGCTTGGAAACCGAAGATGGGCCGCCGCCTTGAGCATGTGTGGCAGAAGGACGAAGGTTTCCGCGCCGCGGAGATCCGCAACCGCGCGGTTCTCGCTGCGCGCGGGAGCTACGTGATTTTTCTCGATGGTGACTGCATCGCGCGGCCCGATTTCGTTGCAGTCACACCGATGGCTTGCGGAACGCGGATGCTTTGTCAGCGGCAACCGGATTCTGCTGTTGCGCGAGCTCACTGCAAGAGTGCTGCGCGATAGGCTCGCGCCGGAAACTTGGGGCACGGGGAGGTGGATCGCGCAGCGGATGCGTGGCGGCGTCAACAGGATTGGTGCGCTACTGCATCTTCCTCTTGGTCCGTTGCGGCGGCTTCGCCGCAATGAATGGCGTGGTGCACGATCGGCAAATCTTGCGGTCTGGCGCGCCGACCTCGACAGGGTCGACGGCTTTGATGCCGATTACCGCGGCTGGGGCAAGGAGGATTCCGACATCATCGTGCGTTTGTTGCGCGCCGGCGTGAAGCGTAAGGATGGGGTGTTCGCGACCGGCGTGCTGCACCTGTGGCATCCAGAGGCGGACCGCGGTGCGCTAGGCGATAACGAGCGCAAGCTTACTAACGTGATCGCCGGCGGAAATATCCGCGCGCGGCGTGGCCTCTCTGCGCTTCAATCGTCGCCCACAGCGGCGCATGTGGGGTAGAGGGTGTTGGACAGGCCTACGCTTAGACGCATTGCCGATTGGCTGCTGGTCGCGGTCGCGGCCTTGCTGCCGTGGTCGACCTCGGCGACAAGCATCCTATTGGTGCTTTGGCTGCTTTCGATCATCCCCACACTGACATGGGTCGATGTCCGGCGTGAATTGCTAACAAAAGCTGGTGGGTTGCCAGTGATCTTTTTTTTTCTTGGTGCACTTGGCATGGCTTGGGCCGACGTCACGTGGCTTGAGCGTTGGCGGGGGCTCGACGGATTTGTGAAATTACTCGCCATTCCTATGCTGATGGCGCAATGTCGTCAGTCAGACAACGGCCGCCAGGTTTTTATTGGGTTTTTAATTTCTTGCGCCCTCCTGCTCATCGCATCTTGGATAACTGCCATTTGGCCGGAGTTTCCGCGTGGCTCGGAAAGTGCTGGCGTAGCGGTTAAAAGTTACATAGTGCAAAGCGGCGAATTTTTGATCTGCAGCACGGCACTCATCTTCCTCTGCGTCGAGCGCGCGCGCAAATATCAGTGGGTTCAATCAGCAACGTGCTTGCTTCTGGCGGTTGGATTCTTGACCGACATTCTGTTTATTGCTTCCAGCCGAACGACTCTGCTCACCATTCCCATTCTCTTATTTCTCTATGTTGGTCGGCGTTTCAGTTTGAGAGGCCTTTTTGCAGTGTTGGGGGTAAGCATCATATTGGCTGCAGCTGTCTGGGCCACCTCGCCTTATTTGCGAGAGCGGGTTTCCAGCATTTATTTACAAGCGGAGTCGTTCAAAAAAGAACTGCCGTTTAGTTCGGGTGCAGAACGAATTGTTTTTTGGACCGAATCGATTCAGTTCATTAGGGCCGCGCCTTTAATTGGTCACGGGACAGGGTCTATCCCGAAGCTTTTTCGGGCTGCAGCCGCGGGAAAAACCGGCGTTTGGGCCGAAGCTTCGACCAACCCTCACAATCAAACATTTGCAGTTGCTATTCAGCTTGGCCTGCTGGGCGCTGTTGTGCTTTGGGCGATGTGGGCAGCGCATTTTCTGGTCTTCGGTGGCGATGACTTTGCCGCGTGGTTCGGCGCCAGCATTGTTACGTTGTATGTCGTCGGCTCGTTATTCAATTCGTTCTTGTTCGATTTTACAGAAGGCTGGCTTTATGTGATCGGAATAGGTGTCACAGTGGGGACAGTCAGGCGACGATTGGACGCGCAGCATAGTGATGGCTTAACAGCTGCCGTCATGAAGGCTTGAAAAGTACAATGCTGTTCGACTTACCCGCGGACGCAAAGATATTGGTTGTGGTACTGCGGCGGCTCGGCGACGTACTGTTGGCCACGCCGTTGATTGGCAGTCTGCGTCGAGCGTGGCCACAGTGCACGATTGATGCATTGGTTTTTTCCGATACAGCTGGCATCCTTGAGGGCAATCCAGACCTCGACGCTATCATTACGATGCCGCCGCGGCCGACGGTTGCGCAAAGCCTCAAAGTGGCAATGGAACTTTGGCGCAAGTACGACCTAAGTATCTCCACACAATGCGGTGACCGACCGACCTTCTTCACTATAGTCGCAGGGCGCCGACGGATTGGGCCTATCGAAGCGAATTTTACTGGGCGTCTCAAGAATTCTTTGCTCGATCGCAGCATTCCGTATGTGCCTGGATTGCATCGGGTAGAAGAAATTATGCGGCTTGCCGATCTGCTCGGTATTCAACGTAAGCCGTCTATTGTTTGTCCTCGTCCGAAAAGCCCAGGAGCGGCTCACCCTGAGGACTATGCTGTTGTGCATGCTGCCCCGATGTTCCGCTATAAACAATGGACGAAGCGCGGTTGGAGAGGGGTTGCAGCGTGGCTTTCAGCGCGCGGATTGTCCGTGATCGCAACCGGCGGGCCAAGTCAAGCCGAACGTGAGTATCTCGATGACGTCTGGGCCGACTGCCCGGTCCTTCGAGCGGATGCACAACTGGACTGGCAACAGCTAGTGGCTATTTTGTTGAAGGCGCGAATTTATATTGGACCTGACACGTCAGTGACCCATCTTGCCGCAGCAACCGGCTGTCCGACCGTAGCGATTTATGGTCCGACCGACCCCCGTTTGTGGGGACCGTGGCCGAAGGATGGATTGGGGGAATCTTGGGCAGCGTCGGGCCGAATTCAAAATCGCCGAAATGTCTGGTTAGTGCAGAATCCGCTGCCCTGTATGCCATGCCAACTTGAAGGCTGTGAGCGACGGTTGGAAAGCTACAGCGCGTGTGTTGATGAGTTGCAAGTGGAGCAAGTGATCAAAGCAATTGAAGAAGCACTGCGGTAATTTCGGTTCGTGGCTAATACGCCGCGCGATTTATTCGGCAGCTTCGGCTTGATCGAGATCTGTTGCCATCAACCCGACCCGGCGCCTCGTGCCAGATGCCAATGCCCTATTACTTCCGCTTTCCGGGCACAGCGGACATGGCGGGACCCGCGGCTGGCCACTCCGGGTCGAAAATGACCCAAAGCGGTACGCCAAACGCACCGCAGAATATCTGCTTAAAGGGGGAAAGCGCCGTCGCAAGTTCAGGCCGAGACGTCCGCCGATGTCCGTTCACTCAACTTAAAGCCGCCTCGGACTTGTCCGCACATCGAAAAAGGCGCCAATGTTCGAATGGCAGACGTGGAAACAGGCCGATTGCATCGTTTCGGCCCTGGTGCTGATAGTGAGAGTGGCGTGGGGCACGATTTGACATTCCGGAAGCGATTCGACCGGCTAATCGACACATTCGTGGACGCACAGCAGCGGGACCGCGCGGTCTTTGTCGCTCTCGTCGGATATGGTGTCGTTTGGACGCTATTCGGCGTCATCGCCAAGAGCAATCAGGACCTGCACCCTGATATGGCCGAAATGATCGCGTGGTCGCGCAATCTGGCATTCGGCTTTCCCAAACATCCACCGTTCGCCGCCATCGTGGTGCGCGGATGGTTCGCGTGGTTTCCTGTAACCGACTGGGCTTTCTATCTGCTCGCGGCGGTGACGGCGACCCTCGCGTTATGGATTGCCTGGCAGCTTTACGCGGATTATTTGCCGCCGAAGAAGCGCTTGGTTGCTCTCTGTTTTCTAACCTTTATTCCGTTCTTCAATTTCCATGCACTGAAATTCAACGTGAACACCGTTCTTATCCCGCTGTGGGCAGCCACAACCTTTTTCTTTCTGCGCTCCCACCGAACGGGCAGCGCGGCCTACGGCGCGCTGACTGGTATTGCCGCCGCGGCTTGCATGGCCACCAAATACTGGTCGATTTTCCTGCTGGTCGGGCTCGCTGCTGCGGCGCTTTCGGATCGGCGGCGCGGCCAATATTTCCGCTCACCCGCGCCCTGGATCGCGATCCTGGTTGGCGCAGTCGCAATCAGCCCGCACATCGGATGGCTAGAAAAGCACAATTTCTCGCCGTTCGAATATGCGTTGACCGTGCATGGCGACTTTTCGTTTACCGATGCGCTGGTCGCAGCACTGCGATATTGCGCGGACGCTGCCACATTCGTCTCGGTGCCGCTGGCAATCGTGCTGGTGGTATTGCGGCCGAGCCGGCGCGCGCTCGCCGATATTGCATGGCCCGCGGATCGCGAGCGCCGGCTAGTCGCCGTGGCCTTCTGGACCACGCTGTTGAGTCCCATAGTGCCGGCCCTTATGTGGGGCCTTGCGATCAACGCCATCTGGACGATGTCGAGTTGGACCTTGCTGCCAGTACTGTTGCTATCGCCCCACTCGGTCGAGATTTCATCTAAGTGGACGAGGCGCATTCTCGGTTCCGCTGTCGTACTGCCGCTCGTAATATTGCTCGCCGCGCCTGCTGTTGCGGTAATTACCCATCGTGTCGGAAACCTGCCGATTAGCGCGCACTCGCGCTTGCTTAGCATGCGGGTTGATCGTGCTTGGCACGAAATAACCGATCAGCCGTTGCGCTATGTTGACGGTGACGTCGCCTACAGCGTCGCACTCTATGCGCCTGACCGGCCGCGTCCTTTGCCGGACTTGCCGCCGATTTCCGACATGGTTCTAAAGCGCGACGGCTTGGCTTTCGTTTGCGTTTATGAAGACGAGAGGTGCATTGGGGACCTGGCGGCGCGCTATCACACTGAGCCGGACAGTCGTCGGAGTGAAGTGGTGCTCAGACGAGAATTTTTCGGCCAGCCGGGGCGTCCACAACGCTACGCAATACTGATTGTGCCGCCGCATAAAGGTCAGAAGTAGACTGAGTCGGAGTATCCAGTCCGAGAACATTCGACTGTGAATTTTAGCTAACGGCATATGGCACATCGTGACATTTCGCGGCGACGCAGCTGTTCGGGGCCGCTTTTGGCGTAAAGCGGTCATTCAGCGAGCCGCGCCTAGAAAACCGAATCTATCAGCGAGCGTCCTAAGCGCAGCCGTTTATTGCGCATCAGCAACATTTCGGGCGAGCTTGACAGGAGGGCCGGATAGGCTAAACGAGTTCGTAGAATTCTCGAATCGGTGCCGTTTGTAGTTCCGCTTTCAAGGGACCAACGGTCCGATGCTCAAAGATGACAGACTACTTTTGACGATCAGTGCAGCGGCTGTGGTAGTGTTATTTCTCGGTACAAAGTTTTTTCTCCAAGATGCACTAAACTGCTATCCAGACCATTATTCCTCTCCGCAAATGTTGGTAGAGAATTTCACTGCATGTCGACTGCACGTAAAAGTGTGGCGGCAGCAATTCCCCAGCGCCACGGAATAAAAGCAAATAAAGCATATTTTGTTGCGTGGAACGATGGGCAAAGCGCCGATCATCGCTTGATTCCGCTTGTTCGCTCGCCACTCAACGGGCATATCTTTGCGAGAGGCTGCGAGTCTGGAGCGCCGATCGTTGCAAATACCGCTCGTTTGGCAGCGTCGGCTGTTTTGGCTAGGCACTGCAGTTGCTATCGCCGCTTATTTTCCGCGGTTCGAACATGGGGCTGGATCAGCAGTCTTTACGACAGCCGCCGAATGCATGTTGCGCGGCCAAACACCGCGGCATTGCGGTGACCTAGTCTACGCCTATCCGCCTCTTTTTGCTCTGTTTTGGATACCGCTTGCCATATTGCCGGTGTGGCTGCGGGTGCTCGTTTGGTATTTGGTCACTCTTGGCGCAATCTTCTCGTGCCTGCGCGTTTGCGAGACATTGGCGCGGCGCTCGTTTCCGAGCCAATGGAGCCAGGGAGAATTAATAACCCTGCGGGTCCTTACATTCGCATTCAGTTCGAAGTTCATCCTCGCGGTACTTGAAAACCAGGCCTATGACAGCATCGCTCTAATCTTCGTTTTACTTGGGCTTCTGGGCCTCATCAGCCGGCGTTGGCTGCTAGGTGCTGTTAGTCTTGGTGCGGCGGCAGCACTAAAAGTCACGCCCCTGATCTTTTTGCCTTATCTCTTTTTCAAGAAACGCTTTGCCGCCGCTGGTGTTTTCGTTTCCGCGCTCGTTGTTCTGTCGCTTTTGCCCGACATCTTCATTCCTCCGAAGGAGCAGTGGCACGTCACGGTGTGGCTTCGCGACGTCATCCTAGCGCCGCTCACTGTGAAACCGGGCTTTGATATGCCATTCTGGGTAACTGACAGCCCCATGAATCAGACCTTCCGCGCCGCGGTCATGCGCCTCTTCACTGGCGTACATCAGCAGCAATCGCTTGAAGTTGTCTTTGCCATCATGCAATCAAGGTCGTTTGCGATCGCGCTTTATAGCGTAATGGGCCTATATGCCTTCATCGTCGGTTGCGTGATGCTCAAATCGCGCCACAACGACCAGCTGATCGCCGTTGATGGCGGCCTTCTGATCGTTAGCGCTCTGTTGCTGACGCCGGTCAGCAGTCAATCACATTTCGTCGCGCTAATGCTGCCTTACGCGCTACTGTCCGCAGCCTTAATTAAAGACAAACCGAGACGCGTTTTTAATTGGGTCATGTTGCTGGTCAGTTTTATACTGGCGACGGCGACATCAAATGACCTAGTCGGCCGAAGTTTTACTGGCTGGGCGCTTTGGAATAGCTTGCCCGTCTTTGGTACGCTGATCCTCATTATACCGCTCACCGGCCTCGTCCGGTCGATCAACAAGTCGCGTGCACCTAATCCCGAGCCACTTGACGTCGATAGGGCATTGGCGCGGTAAAGATGGCAATGCGGATCACAGCGTTTCTGAGGTGACCACGACAGAATTCGGCGAAAGCCGCCCGGTCAGTTGATCGCGCGTTGGACCGTCCTATTTGCCGACAGAGGTACGCAAAGTCATGACTTCTTGGGGATATTTACGTTTGGACTAAGGTGTGAGATTTGCTGTTTTTTCTTCGTGGTTGCAAAATCCATTGAGGTCATGATGGCGATGCCTTCGAGATTGAATGGGGAATGTATTTGACGCGCTTATTGCAGTTGGCTGTTTCGTTTGTTCTTCTCGGCGCGGCACTTGGTTTCGTCGGCTATTTCTATGGAATGGCCAACATCGTCCAGCACGCGCGAAACCTAAGTACATTCACATTAGTTTTCGTTTTCCTGGCACTTTTGATAAACGCGTTTGCTGCTGCTGTCCGTTTTGATGTCGTAGCGCGTGATATTGGTCACTCCGTTGGCATTCGACGTGCAATGGCAGCGGTGGGCGCGGGCAGTCTTGCCGGTGCGGTTTTTTTTCAAATTGCCGGGCAGTTACTTGCACGCAGTGCGGTCTTGCGGGATGGCAATGTGCCGTTCTCAGCGGTCATTATAATAACTGCATATGAAAGAGTTGTGGCCGCGATCGTCTCCGGAGCGTTTGCTCTTGGCGGTGCTCTATTCATCTTCGGAAAAATCTACCTCGATCGCAGTGCCGGGGGAGCAGAACTAATAAAAATTTTATGTGGGCTCATCGGCGCAATGGCTGGTGGTGCAATGCTCGGATACGGCCGGGCTGCCGCACGCCAGATTGCGCCGATGCTAACCAAGCATTTCGTCGTGAGATTTTTGCATATCGTCACATTGACCATATTGGTTCAGCTTCCCACGATGGCGGCTTATGTTATCGCAGCGCACGGGGTCTCGCCGAATACGCCGGTGTCGGAGCTTTTTGCTGCTTCTTCGATTGTAATGTTTGCTGCCGCCATACCGATCAGCTTGGCCGGTTGGGGCGTGCGCGAGATGAGCGCGGTGATAGCACTAGGCGCAATCGGAATTGCCAGTGATGCGTCAATCACCGCTGCTATTCTCGTCGGGGCAGGGTCGATGATTTCAATGGCCACGATCGCGGCCATCGCATTTCCCTATTTAAGCGGACCCCGGCGTCAAACATATTCTCGGGCGGGATTATCATTCGATTACACGGTGGCTCTTGCCTGGACGTTGCCGTGTATCGCAGCAATCCTAATTCTATTTCAGATCTATGTGCCGGTTGGCGCCGGATTGCTCAATGTGAATCTCGCTGATCCTATAGCAATTTTGGCTTCAGCATTATTTATGTTGAAACATTTCCAACAAAAACATCCGCCAAAGTGGCGCGTGCAGTATGTCAATTTTTCGCTTGTTGCGATGACTGGCGCGCTTACTTTCGCGCTTTTTTTCGGGGCATTACATTTCGGATGGACGAGTTGGGCAGTTGTAAATAGGTATTGCGGCTGGTTTATCCTTTTATCGTATGGCGCGACAGGCGCGCTGATCGTCAACGAAGCTGGGGGCAAGAGCGCACTTCAAATTCTGCTTTTAACTTACGTCGGCGCGGCGATTGCTGTGGTGGGCGTCGATTATGGGCTTATATTGCTGAAAGGCGTTGGCGTTCCCATTCCTGCCAACCTTGTCGACCCCGGCAATGTTCAAGGTTTTGCGCAGAACCGCAATTTTTTTGCTTTCCAACTTCTGATGGCATTGGCGGCAGCTCTTGTAGTGCCGCACGACAGGCGGGTGCGGACAGCTCTTATTGCCGCACTATTGGTTGGCCTTTACTTCACAGGGTCACGGTCGGGCTGGATAGCGACAGCGGCAGTGATTGGGGGCTCAATTTTTTTGAGAGCGCTCACTGTTCAAGATTTTCTTGTAGGCTTTGGTAGCGCCGCTCTGATTGTGCTGCTCGTTATTTTGCTGCCGACGCTAGAGATTAATCAATTGGGCGCAATTCAAGCCAACAGCCCAGCAACTTATGTGCCGCACCTAATACCTGACGAAGCATCTACGGCGGAACGCATAACGAGCATGCTGGGCGGACTAAAGATGTTTTTGGAACATCCGCTATTTGGCGCAGGGCTGGGTGCATTTCGAAATCAAATGATAATTCCTGTAACCGGCATTCCGCTGTTAATTCACTCAACGGCGCTATGGTTGCTTGCAGAGCTGGGACTAGTTGGATTTTTGATCTTCGCGATTCCCGCCGTTTATGTCTTCGTTGTTGAATTGAGTCGGGCGCGCACAGAGTGGCCAGCAGCGCTTGCTTTTCTTTGTTGCACTGCATTTGCAGTAATGTCGGGTCCGGCCGACATGCTTTATCAACGCACATTTTGGCTTTTGATAGGTGCAACACTTGCGTATCCGCCCGCCTCATCTAAGTCGCCGCGCAAATGGCCGCGTAAATAGATTGAAAAAGGCCGTATTGAGGTTGACGTGTCCACCAACAATCGGCGGAAGGAAAATAGATTTAAGAGCCCATCCGAGAAGTTTGGAATCATTACGAAGCATTTGCAACGCGCTTGAGCATGATGCGGATCATGGCGAGGCGAATGAAGGCAACGGTGGTTCGCGCATAACGCTCGAAGTCCTTGGCGAGACGACGGCAACGGCTGATCCACGCGAAGGTTCGCTCGACGATCCAGCGTTTGGGCAGAACCTCAAAGCCGGCGGCATCGGAGCGCTTTACGATTTCCAACTTCCACGCTCCCGTGCGTGCGACGACAAGCGCCATCTTCTCGCCCCGGTAGCCGCCATCGGCAAAAATGCGTTCGATGAAGGGAAACAGCCGACGCGCTTGGCGCAACAACGTGAAGGCACCATCGCGATCCTGGATGTCAGCGGGGTGCACAACGACGTTCAACATGAGACCCAGCGTGTCGACGAGGATATGCCGCTTGCGACCTTTGACCTTCTTGCCCGCGTCGTAGCCCGAAGGATCGAGCCAAGCCCCCCTTTTTGAGCGCCCTTGGCGCTCTGACTATCGATGATGGCTGTCGTCGGACTGGCCTCGCGTCCCTCCTGCTCGCGCACCGCCACATAGAGCGTGTGATGGATACGCTCCAACGTACCGTCCCAGTTCCATAGCTCGAGATAGCCGTACACCGTGCTCTTTGGCGGCAGGTCTTTGGGCAGGGCCTTCCACTGGCACCCTGTCCAAAGCACGTAGAAAATCGCATTCAGCACTTCGCGCACATTGACCGAACGCTTGCGTCCGCCGTGCCTGGCTGGCGGGATCATCGGTTCCACCAATGCCCATTCGGCATCGGTCAGATCACTCGGATAGCGCAGCCCTCGTCGATCGGCCGCGCGGCGATGTTCAGGTGTCCACATGGGGCGCTCCTTCGCGAATCATGCGCCCGATAACGAATCACAACTGATTCCTCCGACTCAAGAACTTCCCGGATCGGCTCTAAGAAGGGCGCAGGCGATTTAGCAAGTTGGGGCTCGACGTGTTTGCGAGCACATGGCTCGCGTTCTCATTTGGAGCTCAGGTTCGAAGGCTTTGGTGGCACTAGTTTGTTTGCAATCAGCCAGTCGACTAGTGCGCGTCCAATGATCGCATGACCCTCCCGCGATAAATGGCCATTACCAACGAATGTGCCATTGATCTTTTGCACTAAATACAGACGTTCTGGTGCGTCTGGCTGGCGCCTCATCATCGGGGTCAAGTCGAGGTAGGGTGTTTTCAATTCCGTAGTGAGATCGCGAACGACGGGTTCGACCTCCGATGGTGCTTGTTCGGCTACATCGTCAACCGCCGGAATAAAAATAACTGCTAACGGAATTTGGTGCGCTTTCAGCAGCGAGACTGTCTCGCGAAATAATTCTTTGTAGCGGTTAACAAAGACAGTGCGGGTGTCACTTATCGGATTTGGCCGACTTACATTCTGTTCGCCCCGTCGAATGTCCACCCCTGCAGCGGCAAGTTCTATGTGTGTCCGTATTCTCTGAGCAACACTGAACAACGCCATGCTCCGGACAAGGGCCTTCAATCTTATAAAGGCTCGCGACTGAGCATCATCGCGGGGACGCTGCACAACACCATTCTTTTCCTTACGAAGATCATCTATGTCGTTTTCAAACGCGGCGAGCACGACAAGGCGTGGCTTAAGTCTGATGCCCTTTTCGCGAAGGTAGGAAAGTTCATCGAGAATTGTATAGCCGGGGATTCCTGCATTAAATACGCGTGTGGGAGGTTCTTTGGCACCGTAATATTGCCCGAGATAAACTTGGGTCCAAGCTGGCCAAGCGTCCTCATTTGCAAGATACGGACCAAAGGTCTGTGAAATCCCCTACCGCAAGAATTTGGAACAACTTATTGTCGGGCTCTTCGGTATTGCGAAAGCCCACGCTATCGGTCTGTACGTTATAGGGCCGATGAAACCAAATAACCCAATGGCCATCTTGGTTTGGAACGAGGTCGCCAAGACCTGTGGGAGAATGATAATAACGCAATGGTCCCAGACCATCACCCGCTGAACTATCAAAGGCCTGCGGCTTCCAGTCAATGATTCGAGCCAGTGCTTCAACCGCAACGAGCGTCGCAACAATGATTAATGTATAGAGACCGACCTGCTTAAGTTTGGATCTCACGTTTTATTCTTTCCTCATTTCGCCCGCTATGTCTGATATTATGCCAGTATGTGGCGGATCGAGACTTCAAGTGCAAGTGTGACCGCAACGCTGCAAAGGCCTTGGCCGGAGAAGACCATCAGATGTCGATAAATGAATCGTCGGTGTCCTATCGCCGAACCGGAAAGAGCTCCGATCGCAGTTTTGGCTTTACCATTGCGGTCTTTTTTGCCGTTGTGGCGGTGTTGCCCCTTTTGCGTGGTGGTCAGTTACGCCTCTGGGCTATCGCACTTAGTGTCATACTATCACTATGCGCAATTGTCGCACCACAGACGCTGTCGCCGTTTAATAGAGCCTGGCATCGGCTCGGTATGGCAATGCACGCGATCATCAACCCGATCGTTATGGGGCTAGTTTTTTACGGCGCAATCGTGCCAATGGGGATTATCCTAAGGCTGCGCGGCAAGGATCTTTTGCGGCTCAAGTGGGCTGCCGATGCCAAATCATATTGGATAGAGCGCCTGCCTCCGGGGCCGGGCCCGGCATCGATGTCGAAGCAATTCTGACGAAGAGTTGTCCATGACCTTCATTTTTGAATTCTGGGAATTCATGCGCGTCAGAAAGAAGTTCTGGCTTCTTCCCATCATTGTCCTCATGCTTCTGTTTGGCGGCTTGGTCGTGCTTACAAAAGGGACAGCAATCGCGCCCTTTATCTACACGATCTTCTAATCGATGATTATTCTCGGAATCTCGGCCTATTACCACGACAGTGCGGCAGCGCTCGTGCGCGATGGAGTTATATTGGCAGCCGCACAAGAGGAGCGGTTCACGCGTGAGAGGCACGACTCCCGCTTCCCGGCAAATGCGGTGCGTTGGTGCCTTTCCGAAGCCCGGATCAGCGGCGGCGAAGTCGACCGCGTGGCGTTCTACGACAAGCCATTCCTTAAGTTCGAGCGGTTGCTCGAAACCTACCTCGCCTTTGCGCCGCGCGGATTTAGATCCTTCAGCAAATCCATGCCGATATGGGTCGGTGAAAAGCTATTCCAGAAGGACATGCTTCGCCGAGAACTTAAGGCTATTGATGAAAAGCTCGGTGATCCTGACAAGCTTCTTTTCTCCGAGCACCATTTCAGTCACGCGGCCTCAGCCTACTATCCATCACCCTTTCAAAACGCTGCAGTCCTCACCATGGATGGTGTCGGCGAATGGACAACGACCTCAGGCGCTATCGGACGAGGCGATGAACTTACAATCACGAAGGAAATATTTTTTCCGCACTCGATTGGCCTCCTTTATTCTGCTTTCACCTATTACACCGGGTTCAAGGTGAATTCCGCGGAATATAAGGTCATGGGTCTAGCGCCTTATGGTGAGCCGACGTTTTGCCAAACCATCCTCGATAACCTGATCGATTTAAAGCCTGATGGATCCTATCGACTGGATCTCAAGTATTTCGATTATTGCACTGGCCTCACAATGACTAACGCGCATTTTGATGCGTTATTCGGCGGGCCACCGCGAAAGCCCGAGGAGCGTCTCGAGCAGCGGCACATGGATTTGGCTGCTTCCATTCAGGCTGTTACTGAAGAAGTAGTCCGTCGTACTGCGGCGTCGCTTGCGTCCGAGACGGGGATGAAAAATCTTTGTCTTGCAGGCGGTGTCGCGCTCAACTGTGTCGCCAATGGAAAAGTGCTCCGCGACGGACATTTCAAGGATGTGTGGATCCAGCCGGCGGCCGGCGATGCAGGTGGTGCGATCGGAGCCGCGTTAGCCGCTTACCATCTTGCACGAAGAGATGCCACGTCCCCCCTGCAATAATAGGCGACTTGATGCGCGGCGCATATCTCGGACCGTCTTATTCGCAAACTGAGATCGAGCGAGAACTAGCTAAAGCCGGTGCACACTTCTCGGTACTAGAAGAGGATAACTTGCTCGATGAGACCGCCCGTGCGCTAGCTGATGGTAAGGCGGTCGGCTGGTTTCAAGGGAGGATGGAATTCGGCCCGCGGGCACTCGGTGCCCGTTCAATTCTCGGTGATCCCCGTTCGTCGACAATGCAGAAAACATTGAATTTGAAGGTCAAGTACCGAGAAAGTTTTCGACCGTTTGCGCCATCCGTTCTGAGAGAGGATGTTAACGACTGGTTCGAACTCGATAGAGAACTCACCATATATGTTGCTGGTAGCTCCCGTAAAGGAATCTCGTCAGCGCAGAATGAGCGAAGCCGAAGAGAAACTTTTTGGTATCGATAAACTTAATGTCCCGCGCTCCGACATTCCGGCTGTTACACACGTTGACTATTCGGCCCGTGTGCAGACGGTCCATCGTGATACAAACCCGCTGTATTATCGGCTAATTTCACGATTTAAGGAACTCACGGGCTGCCCTGTCCTGGTGAACACGAGCTTCAACGTGCGCGGTGAGCCGATCGTGTGTACGCCTACTGATGCATTCAATTGTTTTATGGGAACTGAAATTGATGTCCTCGCGGCGGGCAATTGCCTCTTACATAAGAACCAGCAGGACCAGTCTCTGAAAATTGATTATAAAGGTAAATTTGAGGATGACTGAGCGTTGTTGCGCGGCCGTTTCAACTCCGCCGCGACTTCGATTTCGCAAAATTCCAAAGGAGAGCGGCGACCAGGACGCCGCCCGTTGTCAGCGCCACGAGCTGGATGAGGATGGTATCGTTAAACAGCGTGAGCGCAGCAATCGCGACAAGCGCGAGGTTGGTTGCAAAGACGCGTCCAACGATTTGGTAGACGCTGAGACCGCCATCCATCGCACGCTGATAGAAATGGCTTCGGTGGGCTTGCGTGATGCGCTCACCACGAAGCAACCGGCACAGAAGTGTAATGGTCGAGTCCGCGATGTAGTAGAGCGGTAACAGCAGGGCGGCGACAACATGGCCATTTATTGCTAGTCGGGTCAGCAGCCATCCCATCAGCAGCCCAATGGGCAGACTTCCGACATCGCCGAGGAAGAGTGTCGCAATTGGACGGTTGAATGGAGCAAAGCCCAGCAGTGCGCCGCATAACGCCACAGCTACGAGTGTAGCGTCGGGTGGCAGGAAATTTGTAAGGCCGAAGAGTGTAAGCCCGGCGGTCAAAGGGACGACTTCTGCAACGGTCATCCAATCGATTCCGTCCATGAAGTTGACGAGATTTACAAACCAGACGCCGCCCAGGAGGATGCCGGCTCGCTCGAGCCAAAAGGGAAGGGCAGGGATTACTCGCAGATGACTTGGCAGCGCCGCGACCACGATTGCCACGGCCGCCGCTTGCAAAACAAGGCGTGGGGCAACGTCGAGAGTGCGCAAGTCGTCAATGGCACCGACCACGGCCAGAAAAACTGTGGCCACTAGCACAAGCGCGAGCCCTTGCGTCTGACCGGCTAGGTCGCGCTCCCATAAGACAGCCAGGGCGACCACCGCGACAGTTGAAATAACGACAAATATGCCGCCACCTTGCGAGGTTGGGATTCTATGTGACGACCGCGCATTCGGACGCGCGAGCGCATAGCGTCGCAATAACGGCTGCGAATATGAGATGAGAGAGAATGTCAGTGCGGCGGCGCCAAAAAGAATGAAGAGGTAAGAGACCATCAAAAGCACATGCCTCGTGATTTGATCGCTTTACCTATCCGGTACGGTTTCATTTTGGAAGGCGAAAAAGCCGTGGTGCCGGAGAGCCGCATTAAACGTCGGCTGGAGCAGCTCGAAGGAGCAGATGTTCGTAGAGGTCGACGATGTCATGAGCAATGCGTTGCGCAGAGAATGTTTGTTCAACCAAGGCGCGGCTTGCCGCAGCGAAGCGCCGGCGCATTTCACCATCTTGCGAAAGCCGTGCAATCGCATCGGCAAGGGCGTTGGCGTCACGTGGCGGAACGGTTAGCGCATTGAGATTGTTGCGTGCGATCTCCCGGCAGCCTGGCACATCAGTGGCGATGAGCGGCCGCCCGCAGGCTGCGGCTTCCAGGAGACTAAGAGGCAGCCCCTCCCTATATGAAGGCAATACAGCAATGTGCGCTTTTGCCCAAAAAGCGGAAATGTCCTTGACGTGACCCAGGACGGAAACCCCAGGACGGCTCTTCCAATCTCCAAGCCGCTCGTCAGATACTGACGCAGGGTTCGCGGGATCCTGGTCCCCTGCGATCAAAAGGTTTATCGGCAAGCCGCGCTGGCGGAGCAAGTCGTGGGCGGCAACCAGTTCCTCCACTCCTTTATCTTTTAGCAACCGACCGACATAGCCGATCGTGATCGGCCACGGCGGTTCCGGTAGAGGCGTGAGGGCATCGGTGTCGACGCCTGATCCTGGAATTAACGCGATTTTCTCCTCAGCCAGCCCGAGCAATTCAAGAAACGCTTTGTCGTCAGGATTCTGCACGAGGGCGATGCTGCGATTTAGGCTCAATAAAAAAATCAAGATGCGCTCGACAAAAATACGAAGAATCTTTGCTCCGGGCGTTTGAGATGAAAAAGCAAATCCTAGGCCGGCGAGCGCGTTCAGCCTTTCGATGGGAAGCCCAAACGCCGCGATCGAGCCGACGACCGTTGGCACCAATGCGACATGGTGGACGATCTTCGGCTGCACGCGCCGGTAAATAGCGCGAACCTCCATGATCATCGAAAAAATGTGGAAAGGATCGAGGCTGCCGCGGCGCCAGCCAAGCGGATGCAGAATAAAACCTTCGCTTTCGATGGCTGGCCCGAGCCGGTGAACTCGCGTGGCGACGTGGACTTCGAAGCCGGCGTTCCGGGCAGCGCGTGCCATCGGCAGACGGTGCGATATGAAATACCAATCTTCGGTGACCAAATATATGAGTCGCGGCGGGCTGCTCGACGAATCTATTTCTGATTGACGGTGCGCTTGCGTTGGCGACATAACTGCTTCAATTCACCAGCCGTTGACAGACGGTCTCTTGAATGGTCTTCGATCGTGCCGATTGTTGCATAGCATATGCACATGATTTAGTTGCGCACACCAACAGGTTTCCATGTCAACGCCCCTCCAAAGCTACCACGAGATCTGGAGGCGTAAACCGGTCTTGAAGATCGTCTATGACGATTTTTACCGGCGAATCGCGGACGTGTGCGTGGCCGGTCGCACAATTGAAATCGGCGGAGGTATCGGAAATCTGAAAGAGCACATGAACGATGTGGTTGCCACCGACGTTCAATTTGCTCCGTGGCTCGATTGCGTTGCCGATGCGCAGCGCCTTCCATTTGCGGATGCCAGCGTCGCCAATATCGTGATGGTGGATGTGCTTCATCATGTCGAGTTTCCGGCATTGTTTTTTCGCGAGGCGGAACGCGTCCTGAAGATTGGTGGCCGCATCATCATGGTGGAGCCCGCGGTGACCTGGGGCAGCACGCTGTTTTACCGGCTTTTACACCACGAACCGGTACGGATGTCGGCCGATCCGTTAACGACGGGCGTTGCCGACCCGAACCGCGATCCCTACAACTCCAACCAGGCGATTCCGTCACTGATCGCGACCAGGCACAGCGCGCAGTTTCATCGCCTGTTCCCCGACCTGCGGATCGTGAGGACGGACTGGTTCTCGTTCTTCGCCTACCCCTTGAGCGGCGGATTCAAGCCATGGAGCCTGATTTCGGCTCCGGCAGCGACCTGGATGTTGCGCATCGAAAATGCCATCGAGCCCATCCTTGGGCGGACGGCAGGGTTCCGCATGACGCTCGTTATCGAGAAGATTCCTGGTTCGACGAGCTGCTAATCTTGCCCGCAAATAGGGAAGACTGGCTTGTGCATCCGGCCTTCAAATATGCTATTCAAATGTACTAATAGTGTTGAGGTAACGGTCGCCGGCCATGATCACACTGATTAACACGCCCGGTCTCAAGTCGTTTTCCGGCTTGCAGATGCACACCCCCAACCCCCCGTTGGGATTGGCTTATATTGCGGGCGCGATCAAGGACGCGGGCTTTTCCTATACAGTCATCGATGGGACCGGCGAGGCTTTGGATTCGATTTCGCCCTATCCGTTGCGCGGCGATTTTATGATTCAGGGTCTCTCGTTCGAGCAGATCGTTCAACGTATCCCGGCGGACACGCTAATCATCGGCTTGAGCTGTATGTTCAGCACGCTTTGGCCGCTGACGCGGGATTTGGCTGCCTATATCCGCGAGCGCTTACCAAATGTGCTTTTGGTTTTGGGCGGTGAACACGGGACAGCGGTTCCAGATGCGGTCATGCGAAGTTCCGTGTTCGATATTGTTGTGCAAGGTGAGGGCGAAGAGACTATTGTCCAGCTGATCAAGGCAGTTTCAGCTGGTGCGCCTTGGCAAGATATTCCAGGCCTTGCCTATCTCGATAACGGCGCATACCGCTCCAATGGTTTGGCAGCTCGCAACAGGAACATTGACGACATTCCGTTGCCTGATTGGGATTCTTTCCCGCTCGAAGAATACATATCCCGTCATCAAATCAATGGCGCCAACCTCGGCAGATCAATGCCGCTTTTGAGCACGCGCGGCTGCCCGTACCAATGCACGTTCTGCTCAAGTCCGAACATGTGGACCACGCGTTATATTACTCGCGATCCAGTTAAGGTCGCGGACGAAATCGAGCTCTATAAGAAAAAATACAACATCGTGAACGTCGACTTCCAAGATTTGACAGCCGTGGTTAAACGCAAATGGGTCATTGAATTTTGCCGCGAATTGATCAAGCGGCAATTGAATGTGACGTGGCAAATGCCGAGTGGAACGCGCTCGGAAGTTTTTGACGAAGAGGTAGCCGATCTTCTTTACAAGTCCGGTTGTCGGGCGCTTGCATTCGCTCCAGAAAGCGGATCGCCAGAGATTTTGGAAAAGATCAAGAAGCAGGTCAATCTTGCGCACATGCTGACCGCGATGCGCATTGCGATACGGCGCGGCTTCAGGCTGTCCTGTTTTATCGTCATCGGGTTTCCTGATGAAACACGTGACACCTTGCGTCAAACACTTCGGCTAATCCGGCGCATGGCCGTGCTCGGCGTCTATGACGTCTCGGTCTCGAAATTCGTCCCCTATCCTGGGTCATTTCTGTTCAAACGCTTGCAGCAGGACGGACAAATCGCGCTCGACGACGAGTTTTTCCTTTCACCGATGGATTTCTACACGCAGAAGGCGCCCTCCTATTCAAAGCATCTGACAACGAAGGAACTGTATTTTTCGATGCTTTGGATGTTCACTAATTTTTACGTCATCTCGTTTGCGTGCCGGCCGATGCGTACTGCGGTCATCCTTCTCAAGGCTGTTGTGACGGGGACGGAGGAAACTCGATTTGCGAAGTGGCTCAATGATATTCTTTTTGTCCGTCGGCGGTGGCGCGCATTGGCTAAGCGTGTTGAACAGAGTAGTTAGCTCACGCAATGCGATTGGCTGAGGTCGCTGCAAGCCAAAATGAAATTTCCGCAAGAGAAGCTGACTAATCAAACTAAAAAATTATTTATTGTTTTTTCCCGAATGTTCAATGCGGCTTCGCGAGCGACGTGAACCGTTTCGTAATTTTTCAATCGAGGCGGCCCATGAAAACTGTGCACTGGTGCACGACTATGGCCTGTGACCTCAGAAATTTGCATCGACTGTCCGATCGCGCTGGCGAGGAATCCCCGAGCTGCGCCCGCATCACCAAGGACGCTCGGGTGCGTCTGCCTACCGCGCGGTTTTAGATGTGCCGTCATGCAAGTATTCCCGGCGTGCGCGAGAATGTTGAGCCATGCGACAAGAGCAGAAGCAGTAAAATAACTGTTTTTCAATGACTTACCGCTTAACCGCATCCTGACTTTATACCAAGACGACCTTGACGTTCATGCGATGAACCCGGTAAAACACCTCAATGTTCAGCACGTGAACGGCGTGCCGGCGGTATTGGCTGGGTGGTGTTGCTGGTGTCGGCTTTAAGAATCAGAAACTCCGAGCGGCGATTCAGAGGAACGCATCCTCCTCGGCGTTCTCGATGCCGTGGACCGCGATCCCGCTATCACTCAGCGTTCTATCGCACGTGAACTCGGCGTCGCCCTTGGCCTCACCAATGCTTACCTTAAGCGGTGTGTGCGGAAAGGTCTGATCAAGGTCGGCCAAGTACCCGCTCGTCGTTACGCCTATTTCCTAACCCCACAAGGCTTTGCGGAAAAGTCTCGGCTCACGGCGTCTTACCTAACCCATTCACTGTCGTTTTTTCGCCAAGCGCGCGTGCAGTGTAACGAAATCTGTGCGGCCGCTGTTGCACAAGGGCACCACCGTGTTGTCCTCCTTGGCGGAGGCGACCTAGCCGATATCGCAAGTCTCGTTGCGCGCGAACATTCGGTCGAGATTGTCGCCGTGGTCCAGTGGCGCGGTGATGTCAAAATGCTTGCAGCCGATCTCGCGTCAATCGGACCTATAGACGCCACGTTTGTGACGACGGTTGTGCAGTCCCAAAGTGCATTCGAAGCTGCCTGTTCGGTCGTCGGCACGGAGCGTGTGTATGTCCCGCAGCTGCTGCGCCTCCGGAACTCGGTGCACAAAAACGCCGTCGCGGAGAATACGCAATGACAGACCGCAGCCGATGGTATGTCGTGCGTACGCAGCCGAATCGTGAGACCCGCGCTCTGATTAACCTGCAGAGACAGGGATTCGCCGCTTACCTGCCAAAGTTTCAGCGCGTGCGTCGTCATGCACGTAAGACTGAGACGGTTTCGCGCCCTTTGTTCCCACGTTACCTCTTTGTGCAGCTAGATCTCAGCCGTGAAGCTTGGCGCTCCATCCACTCGACCTTTGGCGTCAGTCAATTGTTGTCGAAGGGGGAAGAGCCTGTCCCGGTCCCCATCGGCATAGTTGAAGAGATTCACGCCCGGGAAGGGAGCGACGGCTTCGTGACGCTCGGCCTTCCAGCCGGAATAGGGCCCGGAAGCCAGATTCGATTGATCGACGGAATTTTTGCAGAGTCGAAAGGCGTACTGGATCGCGTTGCCGATCAATATCGGGTTTCGGTCTTGCTTCAACTGCTCGGGCGCGAGGTGCGCGTTTTCGTGCCTGCGGCTTATGTCGGCGCGGCCTGACGGCCGATCGTCGCCTCTTTATCTGTGTGCTCGGGTGCCGTTTCACCCGAAGTGCGGTAGCGTTTCCAAATGGTCGTGATGCACATATCTTCTTACGCCGGCTGCTAGTTTCATAAGTAACGCCCTGTCTATTTTGTTGCCTAATCACGAGCGATTTCCGTGAAGTCTGCCATCATCGTCCAGGCTCGGATGGAATCAACTCGGCTCCCCGGCAAAGTGCTCGAGGATCTTGCCGGGTTTCCGATACTCGCTCATGTCCTGAAGCGTTGCCTCATGGTGCCGTCGGCGGACGTCGTAGTCTGCGCGTGCCCCGATGCACCAGCGAGCGCGCCGATCGAAGAGATCGCCAGAAAACTTCACGTTGAAATTTTCCGCGGATCGGAGAACGACGTGCTCAGCCGCTATAACGGCGCAGCCCTGTCGGTCGGAGCCGACATTATTATGCGGGTGACCTCCGACTGTCCGCTCATTGACCCGGATATTTGTGAGTCCCTGTTTGCGCTTCGAAGCGAAAAGAATGCCGACTACGCCTCGAATAATCTGCCACGCACTTTCCCGCTCGGTTTAGATTGCGAGGTATTCACATTGGCGGCGCTTAATGAGGCGGCGAGGGTTGCGACCGATTCCATTGACCTTGAGCATGTGACGCCGTGGCTGCGACGTGCGCCGCACCTGCGCAGAGCGAATCTGAGCGCCAGCCTGCCGGAGCTCGATCAAATGCGGTGGACGATCGACTATCCTGAGGACCTCGCATTCCTTCGCGCGGTTCACGATGCCTTGCCGATAGACATTGTCGACGCCCGAATGAGCGATGTGTTGACAGTGCTAGTCGAAAACCCTCGCATCGCAGCGATCAATGCGATGAGGCATCAAAAATCACCTGAAAAATCACGATGATGACCCTGTTAACTAAAGCCGTTAGTCTGCAAAGTTGGCGGAAATATTTGCGAAGTCGATGCGAACTCGTTCGCCGCAATCGCAACGAAGATGCTTTCAATCGTTTCATGATTGAGAAAGGGCCGGTTCGGCTGAAGCACGGTGAAAAAACAATCATCGGCGAAGGTATGTGGCATAATCCCAATCACTATTTTCGTCTGCGGCTGTTTGTTGAGGCATTAGCGGAGCGGGGCGAATTTTCGTTGCTGGGAGTGCTGCGCACCAGTAACGCCTGGCGCGAGAGACGCGCCCTCGAACGCATTGGCTTCAAGGAATTTATATTTCTTGAAGAGGATTACGAGTTCCGGACAGAACAATTCAGCGATCAGGCCAATGACATCTTAGAGGGCGTACGAGACCACCGCGACCTTCTGGCCTTACGACTGCCGGCTGCGCTTCCCGCCTACACGCTTTATGACACTGTGCTCAAGTTGGCACGTCACCCGCGACCACCCCTGGATAGCTCGCTGTGGCGTGTAGCGCTTGCCGAGCTGCTGCGCGATGTTGCCATTTACCAGCGTGAGCTATCGCGTCGCCAAGTTTCTCACGTTGCGGTCAGCCATCCATGGAAGAACGAATGGGCGACGCTCGTTTGGCTTGCGCTATCTAGAAAAGTTCCCTCCTATTACTTGACGAGCTATTGCGATTCCATACGCATTCGGCGATTTGTTACTCAGCATGATTATGCCCAGCCCAAAGATTTTCTCAGTCGAGCCGAGTTTGACGCGCTGACACCGAAAGCGCGAGCGTTTTTATCATCGATTGGAGAGCAGGATCTAAAGCGACGTGCGGCGGCCGACTCGACCGATATAAATACCCGCTTTGCTTTCAATCCTGCATTCCGGATTTCTGACCGTGCAGCCGCCCGCATCGCGCTTAGCGGCCAGGACGAAAGGCCCATTGGCGTTGTCTATTGTCACTCCTGGGTCGACTTCCCGCATATTTTCGGCCTGAGAAACTTCACCGACTATGCCGATTGGATAAGGGCAACTGTTTCACGCATTGGCGAAATTCGCGACGTGATTTGGCTGCTGAAACCTCACCCCGCTGAAAGATGGCAAGGTGGGATGACCCTTCGAGAAATCGTTGGCGATCTGCCACCGCACGTGCGCGTGGTTACTTCCAAGACGGATTCAGCCACTGCACTGAACGCCGCCGATGCTGTCGTCACCGTTCACGGAACGATCGGACTTGAGGCCTCGGCGCAAGGCGTGCCTGCCATTCTGGCAGATCGCAGTTATTATTCCGACTGGAATATCGGTTATGAGGCGCGTGACCGCCGTGACTATTTCCGGCTGCTAGGAGAGGTGGGCCGCTTGCCGCGACCTGACGCCGCCGCGCGTCGGCGCGCAATGGCGTGTTTCGCCGCCGCGCTAGCTATCCCACCGATTGAGGTCGAGGCGTTGCCTATGAGAACCGATGCTGACGGCTCACGCCTTTATGACGAAATTCGTGATCTCTATGCAAACCAGCCCGAGCGGATCGCAAAGGAAGTGGCGCGGTTCGGCGAATTTATCGATCAAAACGACATGCACTCTTACGCCGCTTATTATCTCATCAAGGCTGCGGCTTTAGACGGCGTAAAGGTGAAGGCGATTGCGTCGTGACCCGGGTTGTTGACGGATGGCTACTGAATGCGACGAGGCGATTGATCATTTGCTCTTTAATTTCGGAAGCCTTCGAAGAGGAAGCGCCTTGCAATCGTGTGCGATCAGCAGGCCGAACTATAGCCGCGGTTGGCTAGCGTAGTGGGTGCGCTGTCACCCTCTCGCTCGATCAAGATCGATTGTGCCAAGCCCCAAAATAACGAGCCAACGTGCGTATGACCGATTATCGGTGCGAAGCGCCCACGCCCTCCATCTTTTACGATGTGGCACTTCTCAATCTTCTTGCCGAAATGGCGAAAGGCGAAAACAAAAGCGTTCGCTTCGAAGACGAGCACGGGACGCTCGATTGTCCGATCATCGTCGACTCGGCAGGAAAAGCGACAACCGGGGTTCCATCCTGCTTGCCGTGTCCTAGGTATAGCGGTTCCGGCGACCTCAAATCACAGCGCAATCTGTATGACGCATATCTGCGTCATCTCGACAGCGTGGCCAGCTCGGCAGATATCAGGCTCGAACCATTGCTCGACTCAGAACAGGCCGATCTGAGACCCTGGGTGAGGAATGGCTTTGAGATCGAACTCGGGTTCACCACATTGGTCGACCTGACGCGCGATGAACCCTCCTTGCTTCGGTCGATGCGCAAGACATTCCCGGGCTACATCCGATCGATCAGCAGATCGAATAGGATCACGGCCTATTCATCAGGCGACAAGGATCATTGCGCTGCATTCGAGCGGTGGCTCGAGCTATACCAAATCGTCACTGCTCGCGCGAATGCTACGCCATCGGCGGCCGTCGAAGATATGGCTCGCTCGCTGTTTGCGGCTGGCAAGTTCGAGCTCGTGATGATCGAACAGTCGGACCTTATCGTGTCCGGCGTTCTCATCTGCGCGGTGGGTACACATGCCTATTACTGGCAAGGCGCAACACATCCTGATCATGAGAATGCGTTGCCGTTTACCCCGGCGCTGATATGGACCGCCATCAAGCGCTGTCAGGAAAGAGGAGTGAAGCATTTTGAGATCGGTCCAGTTTACCTGGGCTCAGGCGCCGCGCGATATTCGCAAAAGGAGCAATCGATCTCGTTTTTCAAGCTTGGGTTCGGTGGACGGGTGGTGCCTTGGCTGACGTTATCTCGGTGCCATTGATCGATCCAGGTTCGAGTTTCAGCAAAGCTGTCCAGCGTTACTAGATTGGAGCAATGAAGTGACTTACGCGTATCGTAACTTCCAAAATCCTCAGGCCGATCTTTCTGGCCAGTCAATCCTTATCACCGGAGGGACCGGCTCCTTTGGCCGTGCCTTCGTGCGCCGGATCATGCAGAGCAATCCGCCCCGCCGCCTGGTGGTATTCTCGCGTGATGAGCAGAAGCAGGAGACAATGGAACGGGAACTACGCGGCCTGCTCAGCGCCGAGTCGTTTGGTCGGCTTCGCTTCTTCATCGGCGACGTGCGCGACAAATCGCGACTTGAACTTGCCATGCACGATGTTGATTGTGTTGTACATGCCGCGGCTCTTAAGATCGTTCCGGTGGCCGAATACAATCCATTTGAGTGTATCCTTACGAACGTCCATGGCGCTGAGAACGTTGTCAAGGCGGCGCTGCGCAGCAAAGTTAAAAAAGTCATCGCGTTGTCGACCGACAAGGCAGCCAATCCGATCAACCTTTACGGCGCCTCTAAGCTCGCTGCCGATAAGATCATGGTTGCGGCAAACAATTTGACGGGAACAAGCGGTACGCAATTTACCGTGGTTCGCTATGGCAACGTCATCGGCTCGCGTGGGTCAGTGGTTCCGCTCTTTGAGGATTTGATCAAGCGCGGCGCCAAGTCGCTGCCAATCACCGATCCGCGCATGACACGGTTCTGGATTGCCATCGAGCAGGGCGTTGCCTTTGTGCTGTCCTCGCTTGCAATGATGCAAGGGGGCGAGATTTTCGTGCCAAAGATTCCCTCTATGCGTTTGGCGGATCTCGCAAAGGCAGTCGCGCCGGATATGAAGCTCGAGATCGTCGGCATCAGGCCGGGCGAAAAACTGCATGAGGTGATGATCACCGACGATGATGTTCGGATGACATTTGAGCTCGACGACCGCTACGTGATCTGTCCGCCGATCCCGGGCTGGGCCATGGATCATCTTACCAAGTTTGGTGCGCGACCGGTCGCGCAAGAATTCCGCTATTCATCTGATCGCAACACCGAATGGCTCGATGCGGCGGCGTTAGCTGAGTTGATTGCCCGTAAACCTGCGGAACAAGCGCTCTCGGCCACTGCAAGGTGAGACCCACAGCAATGACGGAGATTTCGCAAAAGAATGTCTTCCTCGGCGGCGAAGGTGATTGCTGGTGGAGTAGGAATCGCCAGAAGATTAAGGCGCTGGATTATGCCGAGCCCGTTATCGCGGCCATTAACGGTGCGGGTATCATCCCGCGCAAAATTCTCGAGATCGGGTGCAGTAACGGCTGGCGGCTCGACCGGATGGCGCGCAAGTACGACGCCAGGGCGGCCGGCATCGAGCCTTCCGCTCAGGCGGTTTCGGATGCTTGCTTGCACTTCCCTACGCTCGAGATCGTTCAAGGCACGGCCGACAATCTGCCATTCACCGACGGCCGCTTTGATCTGGTTGTCTACGGCTTCTGTCTCTACCTTTGCGATCGTAGTGATCTCTTTCGCATCGCCGCCGAAGGCGACCGTGTGCTGACCGATGGCGGCTATCTCGTCGTCTACGATTTTCGAGTGACCCGCCCGTACCGGCGTGCTTATCAGCCAGATCCGCGATTGTTCTCCTACAAGATGGATCACGCAGCCTTGTTCCTAGCGAATCCAGCATACTCGCTTATCCAACTCGACACCTTCGGCACGGCCGGTGAAGTCCCGCTGTCGGAAGACGACACTGTGGCTGTCGCGGTGTTGAAAAAGAATTTCCGAGACGCCTTTCCGCTGCGCGCCGATTAAAGCATTGTCTTTTAAGCGTAATCATTGTCCTTCCATGGCACCATTGGCATGAATGTTGGCGTACTCGGGCTTGGCTCAATCGGGCTCCGGCATTCGCGTAATTTGCTCGCGCTCGGCGTTGGTGTGGTCGGGTTCGATCCCGATCCAGAACGCTGCACGCGTTTCACAGATATCGGCGGCCGTGCCATGGAAACGCGTGAGCGTGTGCTAGAGCAATCCGAAGCCATGATCATTGCGACGCCGAATGCGCAGCATTACGACGATTTGAAAATATCGATTGATTCGGGATGTCACGTGCTCGCCGAGAAACCGCTTGCACACCACATCAATGGCTTGGAACCGCTGCTAAAAGAAGCTGAGGCAAAGGGCCTCGTCGTGCTCGCTGGCTTCAACTTACGATTTCATCCTTGCGTCATAGCCGCCAAAGAACGTATCGACTCCGGTGCGATTGGTCAGCCGATTTGGGTCGATCTGATTTCCGCGTCCTACCTTCCAGATTGGCGTCCGAATTCGGATTATCGTAAGGGCTATGCGGCCGATCCGGCGACCGGCGGCGTTGTGTTCGACGCCATCCACGAGATTGATCTGGCGCTGCATTTGCTCGGGCCGGCGCGGGTAGTGACGGCAAGTGCGGTGTGCACGGGGATTCTCGGCATTCCGTCCGATGACATTGCCGACTTCACGCTTGTGCACATCAATGGTACGCGTTCAAATTTTCATCTTGATTATATTTCGCGTCCACCAGTTCGCACGACGCGGATTGTCGGCACCAATGGAACGCTCGTCCTTGATCTCCGCGCGCGCCGCTTCGAACATCTGAACGTCGATGGGACCACTATCGATGATGTTGCCTATCCGGGCTCTTTCGCCGAGGACTACGTGACGGAGATGACGGCTTTCCTCGATCGTGTGGGTGGGCGCAAAGAGCCCGTTGCCGTTGACGAGCAAGGTCTGGGCTCGCTCAAGGCAGCAATTGCGGTGAGAAGGCTCGCGGGATTGCCGCAACCATGACAACCGTCGCCATTATACAGGCCCGCATGTCGTCGAGCCGCCTACCCGGCAAGGCGCTGGTGGACCTGGGAGGTCGGCCCGTGCTGGCCTGGGTCGTGCGCGCGGCACAGGCTGTTCCTGGTGTGGATGCCATCTGCGTCGCGACATCGACGGCGGCCGCAGATGATGCAATCGCGGCCTGGTGCCAGAAAAACTTGGTCATGTGCCACCGCGGTCCGGAGTCCGACGTGCTTGAACGCTACGCCGGTGCGATCCGATTGACCTCCGCCGATGTTGTCGTCCGCATCACCGCGGATTGCCCGTTTCTCGACCCGAGGGTCGTTGGCGAGGTCATCCGGTTGCGTGCGGTCACCGGCGTCGACTATGCGTCGAATGTCGATCCTCCGACATGGCCGGACGGTCTCGACTGCGAGGTAGTGACCAGCAAGGCCCTGCTGATAGCGGCGCTCCAGGCACGTCGTGCCGCAGAACGCGAGCACGTGACGCCATTCGTTCGCAACCATCGCGCGCAGTTCCCGGCCGAAACCTTGATCGCACCACTGCCAGGGCTCCACGCCGAACGCTGGACGCTCGACACGCCGCAAGACCTGGCATTCCTGTCCGCCGTCGTAGGACGATTGCCGGCCGACGCTACCCCATCCTATCTTGATATCCTGGCGGCGCTTGATCGCGCGCCGCAGTTACGCGCTATCAACAAAGGAGAAAAGCGCAACTCGAAGTATGAAGCGAGCGTTAGGACGGAGCAGCTTGATGTTCAGCGCAACTTCAGCGGTTCGCAACGCCTGCTTGAGCGGGCGGAACGCGTCGTTCCTCTCGGCTCGCAGACCTTTTCAAAGAGTTGTTTGCAGCTCCCTCCGGGCGCCGCGCCGCTGTTTGTAACCCATGGCGACGGTGGGCGCGTTTTCGACGTCGACGGCAACGAATATATCGACATGGTTTCCGCGCTGATGCCGAACATTCTCGGCTATCGCGACCCCGACGTAGACATCGCGATTAGGCGGCAGCTTAGCCGCGGCATCAGCTTCAGCCTGCCGACGCAGCTTGAGACTGAACTTGCCGAACGTCTGGTCAAGCATATTCCCTGCGCGGAGATGGTGCGCTTCGGCAAGAACGGTAGCGACGCCACCTCCGCGGCCATTCGCTTGGCACGCGCGGCAACCGGCCGCGATCGCGTCATGATGCTTGGCTATCATGGCTGGCAGGATTGGTATATTGGCGCGACCACGCGCAATCTTGGCGTGCCGGCGGCGGTTTCCGCCTTGTCGCACATTGTGCCCTATGGCGACCTGGCTCCCGTCGATACCTTGTTGCGCAAGCATCCAGGCGAGTTCGCCGCGATCATTCTCGAACCAGTAAATGTGGCCGACCCGCCGTCCGGGTATTTGCAGGGGCTCAAGGACCTCGCGCATCGACAAGGCGCGCTGCTTGTCTTTGACGAAGTCATCACCGGCTTCCGATGGTCGCTAGGCGGTGCGCAGGCCTACTACGGGGTCACGCCCGATCTAGCTTGCTTCGGTAAGGCGATTGCGAACGGCATGCCACTCTCGGCAATTGTCGGCCGGTCCGACATCATGCGTCTCATGGAAGATATCTTCTTCTCCGCGACGTTCGGCGGCGAGGCGCTTTCGATTGCGGCAGCGATAGCCACGATCGACAAGCTTGAACGCGAAAATGTCTCCGCTCGCTTATGGGAGGTTGGCGGGATGCTTATGAAGGCGGCCCGCGATCAGATTGCAAATGCGGGCTTAGAAAAAACCATCGGGCTAGTCGGTCTGGCGCCCTGGGCGATCTTGACATTCAAGGATCATCCAAAGGCGTCCAAGGACGCGATCAAGACTTTGTTCCTGCGCGAGATGATTGCGGCCGGTGTGCTCATCAATGCCAGCCACAACATATCTTTCGCACATACGCCGACCGACATCGCTCAGGTTACTGCCGCCTACGAGCATGCGCTTGGCGTCCTGAGCGACACGCTCGCCAGTGGTGACGTAAATTCACGCATCGGAAACCAGGTGATCAAGCCGGTTTTTTCGGTGCGCGCCGCTCCATGAGCCTTTAATTCGAATGTCCCGAAATTTTCTACCCTACGGCCGCCAGACCATCGAGGACGACGACGTCGCTGCGGTGACGGAAGCGTTGCGCTCCGATTACCTCACGACCGGACCGGGTGTGGAGCAGTTTGAAAAGTGTTTTGCAGCGGCCGTGGGTGCTATCGATGCCGTCGCATGCAATTCCGGCACGGCTGCGCTCCATCTCGCCGCGCTCGCACTCGATCTTGGGCCGGGCCAGGCCGCGATCGTTCCGTCAATCACCTTTCTCGCAACGGCCAATGCGGTGCGAATGACGGGCGCTGAAGTTGTCTTTGCGGATGTCGATGCGGCGACCGGACTGATGACGGCCGAAACCTTCAATGCAGCGCTTTCGAGGGCCCGCGCGAAGGGGCACAATGTTAGCGTCGCGTTTCCGGTTCATGTCAACGGACTCCTTTGCGACATGGCAGGGCTTGCGAAGGCGGCCGCGCCGCGTTCGGTAAAATTGGTCGAGGATGCGTGCCACGCGCTCGGCGTTCCGGACGTTGGAGAGACAAGACATTCGGCAATGGCTTGCTTTTCGATGCATCCCGTCAAGGCAATTACAACCGCGGAGGGAGGGGTCGTGACGAGCGCAGACCCGGCTGCGATGGATCGGATGCGGCGGCTTCGTTCCCACGGGATGGTTCGCGAGCCGGCCCGATTTGAGCATCGGGATTTAGCCTTCGACGGTCAGACGCCCAATCCGTGGTACTACGAGATGCACGAGATCGGCTGGAACTATCGACTGCCGGACTTGCTGTGCGCGCTTGGCATTAGCCAGCTCCGAAAACTCGATCGCTTCCACCGCCGCCGAATAGAGCTTGCGGCTCTTTACGACCGACTTCTTAAACCCCTCGCGCCAGCCGTTAAGTCAGTCCCGCATGGCAACCAGCCGAGCGGCTGGCACATCTACGCAATACTTGTCAATTTTGACGCGCTGGGCACCACACGCTCGCAGTTCATGGCGCGCCTGCGCTCCGAAGGCGTCGGCAGCCAGGTCCACTACATCCCGGTACACCGGCAGCCGTATTACTGTCACCGCTACGGCGACCTGTCTTTGCCTGGCGCCGATTCCTATTATGCCCGCTGTCTATCGATCCCGCTTTACCCAGCGATGGACAATGAGGATGTGCAGCGCGTCGTTGCTGCACTTTCTCGCATCGTTGCCTCAGCTGCGACGACATCACCGCGATAGACTGCGCCACCAAAACAGGATTTTTCATGACAAAGAGCTCAACTCCGCAGATCGATTTATGGCGTGGCGATTTCGGCGATGTATACACCGGTCGAAATCGGGACTCTGCGGAGATCCTGTGCGCCCGCGTCGCGCTCTGGGCCGAAATCATGTCGCATACTAAGATCGCGCGACCAGCATCCATCCTCGAGGTCGGTGCCAACATCGGCGTCAATCTGCGGGCGCTTCGTACACTCTCCACGGCCCGTTTCTACGCGCTCGAGCCGAACGACAAGGCGCGAGACGTTCTGGTGCAGAGCAAGGTCGTTGCGGCAGAGGATGTCCGGGCCGGAACAGCGGCCGCGATCGACTTTCCCGCAGGAACTGCGGATCTGGTGTTCACCAGCGGCGTGCTGATCCACATCCACCCGGACCAGCTCAAAGTATCTATGACCGAGATTCATCGCTGTTCCGCGCGCTGGATCGTCAGTATCGAGTATTTCTCCGACAAACCTGAAATGATTCCCTATCGGGGCTATGATGATGTTTTATTCAAGCGCGACTTCGGTGGCCTTTGGCTCGATACATTTCCCGACCTGCGTCCGGCAGCTTGTGGGTTCGCCTGGAAACGGATGACGGGGCTCGACAATTTGACTTGGTGGCTTTTTGAGAAGTGGAAATAAGCGTCAGGCTGTTATGACGGAGAAAACGTTGGATCTCGCAAGAATCCGCGAACATTGGGAAAAATGGGCGGAAGCCGGAACGGATGTTAGCGCGACGTCCAAGACTGCCACTATCAAGCATCTCGAGATTGACGCGATCTCTCGTGCATTTCGGCTGCTTGGTTTTGCTGACGGCAAGTCTCGCCGCGTGCTAGAGGCCGGCTGCGGCAACGGACACAATTGCGTCAGGCTGGCGCAAGAATTTGCGGGCTTTTCGTTCCACGGATTTGACTATGTGCCGGCCATGGTGGATAGCGCGCGTGCGCTCGCCGCGCGGCATCAGGTCACCGATCGCTGCTCATTCGAGACTGGAAATTTGCTGGAGATTGATAAGCTTTCCGGTATCAGCGTCGATTACGATGCCGTCTTCACCGTCCGCGCCATCATCAACTTAAACTCAGAAGACCTGCAGAAAAAAGCGCTTAGCGAGTGCATGAAGCGAGTCAAGGCTGGGGGTGCGCTTATGATCGCGGAGAATTTTGTCGACACTTACGACCGTCAGAATGATGCCCGAAGGGCGTTGGGCCTAGAACCGCGCGTGCCGGCAAGCTTCAATACCTTCATGGTCGGTAAACACCTAGATGCCTTCTGCCAGGCTCATGGGTTCAATCTCGTCACTGTTGACGACTTCGGTAGCCTACACGATCTTATCCTCTATGTGCTTCTCCCAGCGACCAATGGCGGTACTGTCGATTACAGCCACCCGCTGGTAGCTGCGGCGGCAGAGCTGTCTTCGGAGATGTACAAAAAAACGCCGAACTGCTTTGGCGCGTTCGGGCAGAATCGGCTCTATGTTTATCGAAAGCCGGTGTGAACGGTCTGCGATGCCGGTCAAATTCGTATTGTTCGATCTCGATGGCACGCTCGTTGACAGCGTGCCGCAGCTGTTTCGTGCCTTTGAGGAATGGCTGAGCTCGATTGGCGCCCTCGGCGTTATGCCGCAGGCAGAGTCCTTCGATGGCTTGTCGATCTTTGAGATCGTAGCGGAAGTACGACGTGCCGCTGCGATCGATTTACCGATTGCCGAGCTTGAGCGCCGCTACTTTGCGCATGTACTAAGAGTTTATGATGATGTCATACCGGTCGATGGTGCCGAGGATCTCTTGCGCACCATCAAGGAACGCGGCATTGCACGGGGTCTGGTGACCTCGGCGCCGGTGATGATTGTCGAGCCGCTGATCAATCGGCTTGGTTGGGAATCGCTATTCGATTTGTATCAAACCGGCGCGCCTGGCGAACCCTCCAAGCCAGACCCCTATCCTTATCGTGAAGCCGTTGCTCAGCTCGGCGGTATGGCCGCTGAAGGGCTCGCGATCGAGGATTCCAGACACGGAGTGATATCGGCGCGCAGGGCTGACCTGCGTGTTGTCGGTTTCTCGCGCAATGGCGCGGGCGCGGATTTGATTAACGCCGGGGCACAGGCGGTGATCGCTCGCCTTCATGAAGCCGAGGTATTGTTGTGACCTCACGCTCGCCTCGCACGAACTGTGTCAGCGTTGAAAATCTGGAAGTCCAGATTGTCGATCGTAACGTTGAGACAATGATCTCCGAGCCGGTGCGCAGGCGGATCGAGGAAATCTGGGACGGCGCCGTTGCCGACCGCAGCGTCGATCACGAGGCCGATGTTCTCTTGGGAATAGATGTTGCGCGCGATCAGACAGGAACGGTGATCCGCTGCATCCGCGGCCGGTATCGGCATGTCCTCGCCGCCGCACTTGTCAAAGTTCCTTGGTGGGGGATGGCCGTCACCGGAATTGTCGTTGTGCAACATTTGGCCAAAATGCGCATATTGTGCGGTCGCCGGTGCAAACATCTTGCGACCTTCGCATCGGCCTACGAGTTTCCGCCAGCGGGCGGTATTGAAATCAGTGACTTAGGCTCGGATGGAAAGGTCAACGTGGTGCGGCGATTTCTTACGGAGCTGGAAGAAGAGACGAGCCTGCCCGCAAAGGCGGTCACTCGTTGCGAGCCCCTAGGAATTATCCGCTCTGATGAAATTTGCGATATCGTTGTCGGCGCTACGATTGAGCCGGAGGTTGTCCCGAGCGATGGCAATCTGCAGCCGACGTCTGAATATGATGAACTCCGTTTCGTGAATCCGGATAAATCAAGGCGCCTCGCGACGGAGCATTCCGTTGTGCCGACCTTCGCGCCCATAATCAATCAACTGTGGCCGCGCTGGTGCGCCGAACTGTCTGGACGGATGCAATGAGCGCCTCGATCATCATAGCCGGTCGGCCCGTCGGCTACGGCCATCCGCCGTATGTGATCGCTGAGCTTTCAGGCAATCACAATGGCGATATCAATCGTGCGCTTCGCCTGATTGAGGTGGCAAAGGACGCCGGCGCCGACGCGGTTAAGCTGCAGACCTATACTGCGGATACGATAACCATTGACCATGATGGCCCGGGATTCCGGATCGAAGGTGGGCTATGGAACGGCCGATCACTTCACGAGCTCTACGGCGAGGCGCAAACGCCCTGGCACTGGCACCCGGCCTTGTTCGAACATGCACAGAAAGTTGGCATCACCTGCTTCTCTTCGCCATTCGATTCGACAGCGATCGACCTGCTCGAGGGTCTTGATGCTCCGGCGTACAAGATCGCCTCGTTCGAGATCGTCGACACGCCACTGATTCGCTATGCCGCAAACACTGGCAAGCCGTTGATCATCTCGACCGGCATGGCGGATGCGGTCGAAATCACGGAAGCCGTCACAGCTGCGCGCGAAGCGGGAGAGGGGGGTGTTGCCTTATTGCATTGCGTGTCTAGCTACCCGACGCCGGCTGCCGAGGCGAACCTCGCAAGCATTAGTACACTCGCGGCTCATCACAATTGTCCTGTTGGGCTTTCCGACCACACGCTCGGCATTGAGGTCGCGCTCGCGTCCGTCGCGCTTGGCGCTGCGATCATCGAAAAACACGTTACGTTGGCGCGTGCCGACGGCGGACCCGATTCCACGTTTTCGCTCGAGCCCGGTGAGCTTGCCGAATTGACCAAGGGCGTACGCACGGTCCATGCCGCGCTTGGCCGCGCCGATGCGGGCCGCGCACCCAGCGAGAAGGGCAACATGATATTCCGTCGATCGCTTTATGCCGTCCGGGATATCGCGCCCGGCGAGGCATTGACGAACGCAAATGTCCGCTCCATTCGCCCCGGTTACGGTCTGCCACCGAAGTGCCTTCCCGATATTCTTGGTCGCCATGCCGTGCGCGCAATTGCGAGGGGCACACCGATGAGCTTCGACCTGATCGAGAAAGGTTAGCCGGCCGGTATGTCGGCATCCGATCTCGCAATCCTCGGGGGTACGCCGGAGATTCCGGCACCGCTTACGCCGTACCGATCAATCGGCGAAGAGGAACGGCAATCCGTCGACGCGGTCATGTGCTCGGGCGTGCTGTCGGGCTATATCGGCGCGTGGTGCGACGAATTCGACGGTGGCCCGATGATCCGCAAGTTCGAGGCGAAATTCGCTGAGACCTTCGGTTCGAAATACGCGGTTGCAATGAACTCCAATACGTCGGGCATGATTGCGGCTATGGGCGCCGCAGGCGTGAGCCCCGGCGACGAGGTGATCGTCCCGCCGACGACGATGTCGGCGACGGCCATGGCGCCCTTGCTGTACGGCGGCATTCCGGTGTTTGTCGATATCGAGCCCGACACCTATTGTCTCGATGTTGAGAGAGTACGCGAGGCGATCACGCCAAAGACGCGCGCAATCCTTGTCGTGAATATCTTCGGACAGCCGGCGCGCCTGCACGATCTGCGGTCGCTCGCCGATGAGAATGGCATCGTGCTGATCGAGGACAACGCGCAAGGGCCGCTCGCCCAGGAGCGCGGGCGGTATGCTGGGGCCATCGGCCACATCGGCGTGTTTAGTCTCAATTACCACAAGCACATTCACACGGGCGAAGGCGGCGTGTGCACCACCGATGACGAGCGGCTGTCGAAGCGCCTTCGCATGATCCGTAATCACGGCGAGAACGCCGTCGATGAACTCGCCGATGGTGACATCACGAATATCGTCGGGTTCAATTTTCGCCTGACCGAGTTGCAGGCGGCGATCGGGGTTGCTCAGCTTGACAAGGTGGAGCGGCTCGTCGGCACTCGGGAGGCGATTGCGCAGCGTTTCAGCCGCGAGCTTGGTTCGTTCCCAGGCATCGTGCCGCCCAAAGTCCGCAAGGATTGCCGCCATGTTTATTATGTATGGGCGGCACGCTATGACGAAGCAGTAATCGGCGTGGAACGCGACCTGTTCGTGAAGGCGCTGGCCGCCGAGGGCGTGCCGATTTCCGGCGGCTATGTTAGTCCGCTTTATCTGCTTCCGCTATTTCAGCGGCGCATCGCAATCGGCAGCGCTGGCCATCCGTTCGCGCTGACCAACCGAAGTTACCGCAAGGGACTTTGTCCGGTCGCCGAGCGTTTGCATGAGAAGGAGTTAATTGAGATATCGGTTTGCTCGTACGAGTTCTCCGATAATGACGTCGCCGCGGTCATTAGAGCGTTCGCCAAGGTTTACGAAAACAGGGAAAGGCTGAGGTCCCTCGCGGTATGAGCATCGTCGCCACAGTTGAAGCGCGGATGACATCATCCCGCTTGCCCGGCAAGATGATGCTCGCGTTGGGCGGCAAACCGGTGCTTGCCGCCCTGATCGATCGCCTGAAGCTTGTTTCACAGCTCGATCACATTGTGCTCGCAACCACGACCAATTCGGCCGACGATGTTCTTGTGGCCGTCGCCCGCGAGCGTGGGGTCGGTGTGTTCCGTGGCAGCGAGGACGACGTGCTTGGCCGTGTGCGCGGCGCGCTCGACATGGCCACGGCGGAGATTTGCGTCAAGATTACTGGCGACTGTCCGCTCACCGATCCTGCGATGATCTCGACTTTGATCCGCGAATTTCAGGCAACACGTGGCAGCAGCGCCTACGTCGCGAACGTGACCGGCCCAAAATTAGGAGCGCCGCCTGGCCTCGACGCGGAGATTTTCGAAGCCGATGCGTTGCGGGTCATCGAGGCCGAAGTTCATGACGCCGGGGCGCGGGAACATGTCTCGCTTCCATTTTATCGAGCGGATTCCGCTCCGCGGTGGAATCCTCGTTTCGTGGAATTCTTTCCGGAGCAACTCTGCCGAAGCGTATGGCTTAGCCTCGATTATCGCGAAGACTACGATCTGATCCGCTCGGTGTACGAGGAGTTGCATCCGCGCGATCCAGCGTTTTCGGCGGAATCGATGATTGAATCCTGCCTGAAACGCCCTGACGCCACACGGGCCTGTCTTGCGCTGCGCGGCCTCTAAGCCTGGTGGTTTGTGAGCGGTCGATTTCGCGTGGGTCTTCTCGGCATGGGCCGCATCGGAGCCGGTTTAGACCGGCCTGAAGGCCGGGAAATCAACACGCATGTCAAAGCGATCATGGCCGAGCCTCGTCTGATTTTGACCCACGTTGCCGACCGCGATGCTGATCTGGCGCGGAAAGAGGCGGCCCGATTTGGCGTTCATGCTCAAGTGGTGGCGCCAGAGGCAATCGTCACGGCGGACATTGACGCGTTGTGTATCGCAACCCCCACTGGCACGCATCTCGAGTACCTAGAGCGGGCGGGAAATGGAAAGGCGCGGGTCATTCTGGTTGAGAAGCCGCTTGAGGGCGACAGCTGGCGTCGCTCGGCCGCCATGGATGCTCTCGCGGTCCGCGGGGCAACTGTGGCCGTTAATCATTTCCGCCGATGGATTCCCGGACTGTCGGATTGGATCGCCGATGCGCGATCAGGCGGTTTCGGCCGGGCCCTTCATGCCATCGTCGCCTATGATCGCGGATTGCACAACAACGGCGCCCATGCGTTCGATCTCATCGCCGCTTTCATTGGCGCGAAGGTGATGAACGTGGTCGAGCTTGCGCCACCCATTGCGGATTTATCCATCGACGACGGGACGCACACGCTTTGCGTCATGCTTGCCACCGAGACCGGCGAAGTTCCTTTGATTATGCTGGGCTGCGATGGCCGCGTTCAAAGTGTCTTTTCGGTCGACATGCGGTTCGAGCGCGCGCGTGTGATGGTGTTCAATCAGCGCGGCGTTCGCGCCGAGTTGTATCAATTGGGCGAAGCTGGCGTGCCGGGCTTTGCCCAAGAACTGACGCCGACCATGCAATATCACGATGAGCCGCCGCACCTTTTGGCGCGGGTGTGGCGCAACGTCGCCGATCATCTTGATACGGGAATATCGCTTGCCTGTGCGGGCACCGAGACGCTTGCGGCCTACGATCTCGCGGACGCGATTATTTCGCGTTGCCGGAAATGAAGCCGATTAAGGCCCTCGTTGCTGGCCACGATTGGGGCGGCCTCAATTTGCTGGCGCCGCTTTTACGCGCATGGCGTGAGGACAATCGTATAACAGCAGAATTCATTGGCGCGCCGTCAGCGCGCCGCAACATGGCAACGCGGGTGCCAGATCTCGTTCTGGCGCAGCGCGCCAATGAAATTACCGACTTTGTGTGCAATCGCCGCAATGAGCTTGATCGGCTTTTCGCGAAGGTGCTGGAGCAGGGGTGCTATGATGTCGTGGTCTGCTCGACATCGGCACATTCTCTGATCGAACGGCGTCTGCTCTGCGGAGCGCGCGTTGCCGGCGTACGGTCGATTGCCTTCTGTGACATGTGGTGTGCTTACACTGAGCGCTTCTATGACGGCGAAACGTGGATCCTACCAGACCGGCTGTGGGTCATCGATGACGCCATGCGCGTGGATGCGGCTAGGATCCGCTGGCCTTCGCCGCTGCCGATCGACGTCGTCGGCAGCCCGCTGTTCGGCGACCTCATTCGGCGCCGGGAAAATTCCGGGATGTGGTCGGGGCGCAGCATCCGCTACATCTCCGAGCATGTATCGGCGGAATATCCGAATTCCGGCATCGACGAGTTCGTTATTGCCGAGGTGGTCGTGAAGGCCGCCCGCAAGGCGGGTCTGGATGTGCCCGTGATTATTCGGCCGCACCCGGCCGAGTTGCAGGAGCCCTGGCGCCGTTGGACCTATGACCGGCGCAAGCAAGGTGTGGTGCTTGAAACGCTCCCCTTTGAAGAGGCGATCGCAGATACCCAGTTTGCCGTCGGTATCAACTCGATGCTTCTCAGCGAGATGCGCATGAGCGGCATCGCCGCTGCGTCAGTGCAGCCGGTGGGGGCGGACCGCAGCTACTATTGCTTGCCGTTCACAGCGCTCGGAATTGCTGAGGTCTCCAATGCTGATGATTTGGCACGCTGGTTTGCCGCGCCCGCGAAAGCCGTTGCTCCCGAAGTGCTAGACGCGCATCTCCGCGCAGTCGACACTGCGACTTGCTCAGTGCTTCATATCGTCGCTGCTCAGCAGCCGGGCGTCGTCCGATGATTGAGCGCGGTAAGCTCGTCGAGGATACGATTAGCCGCGGCATCTTCTTGGGAATCGTGGAGGCTTTCCGATTGCTCACCCGGCAGGAGCAAATTGAGGCGACTGGTCTCATCTTTTCGATGAGTGTCAACGCTGTGCTTGGTCTTGTTGGGTTCGCCGGGCTGTTGCCGTTCGTGCATCTCATGCTCGACCCAACTCCATTGGCGGGCGACGGACTTTTGGGACGGACGTTCCGCACGCTCGGCATTTCCGATGTCGACAAAGCGCTGTTCGGTATGGGGCTTGCCATCATCTTGCTTGTGCTTGCGAGAAATCTCTGGGCGCTGGCCAACACTCGTATTCAGAACCGTTTCTGTGGAGCAGCCGAAGCGCGTCTCGCGACCGAACTGCTTAGGCGCGTGGTGCGCGCGCCATATGTTTGGTTGGCGACCCAAAACAGCTCAATTCTCCGCGACATTGCGATCGGCCACACCGTCGAATGGTCACGCGGGGTGATCCGCGCCACCTTGCAGCTCATCAATGACGCCGTGTTCTTGTTGCTCGCCTTTGCGCTGATCATAGCGACAAGCCCCGCCATCGGATTGCTAATCTCGACGCTCGCGGTGCTCCTTGCTTGGGGTCTGCTTGTCTTGGCACGCCCGCGCATCACGTACTATGCCAATATCAAGCGTCAGCACTCGCATTCTCTCGGTTTGACCGCGACCGAGGCGATCGTCGGCGGTCGCGACGTGCGCATTTCCCGTGTTGGCAAGCTTCTGCTTACCTCTTTCGAAAAGGACATGAAGATTTATTCCAATGCCGAAGGGTTTGCGCGGCAATGGCAAATGGTGCCAGAAACTCGGAATCGAGGTGATCGGATTCGCGGCGCTGATCGGTGTTGCAATCGGAGCGCTTTGGAGCGGTATCCCGCGGGCGAATGTAGCTGCATTGCTCGCATTGTATGCTGTCATCGCGGTACGAGCCCTGCCGATGATCAGCCAGATTGTTCTTGCATTAACGGGGATCGCCGCGATGTTACCGGCAGTGTCCATGATCAGGCGGTTGCTCCGGGAAGTACCGCCCGAAGAGGTGGTGCCGGCCTCAGATAATCTTACACGTCTGTCATGGCAGAAAATCAGTATCGACCATGCCACCGTATCTTATCCCAATACCGCAATCCCGGCGCTCGGTCCAATCAGTCTCACAGTGGAGCGCGGCCGTAGCTATGAAATCGTCGGCGCTTCCGGCGCGGGCAAAAGCACGCTCGCCGATCTGATCGCGGGTCTGCTGATGCCGACATCTGGTCAAGTCTTAGTCGACGCCGAGCCCATGCAGGCCAACCTCGCACGCTGGCGCGACTGCGTTGCTTATGTCGCACAGACGCCTTTTCTGCTGGACGCAACTCTTGCCGACAATATCGCGTTCGGGGAGCCAAGGTCGGTGGACCGCAATGACCACCTGCGGGCTGCCATTGAGGCTGCCGGTCTCGCTGACTTGGTGAATTCGCTGCCTGATGGCCTCGCCACTCAGATCGGCGAGCGCGGCGTTAGACTTTCCGGCGGCCAACGGCAGCGCGTGGCGATCGCACGCGCACTCTACCGTGACGCAAATCTGCTAATTCTCGATGAGGCCACGAGTTCGCTCGATAGTTTGACCGAACGCGAAATCACTGATGCCATAGAGGTTCTGAAAGGTCGGATGACTCTCGTTGTCGTGGCGCACCGGCTCTCAACACTGGTGCATTGTGATGAAATCGTAATGCTGGAAAATGGTGCGCTCGTCGACCAAGGCACCCATCTCCGTCTGCTCAAGCGCAATCCGAGGTATCGGAAATTTGCTGAAGCTCAGATCCTGCCCTCGGGGTTTGATGCGGGGCTCGAGAGGCACGAGCGGCCCGAAAGGCTTGCCGGTGGCTGATGGAGCCCTCAATTTTATGGCGGCTTGCTCAAACGCTAATTTTTCTTTTAAAATAATCGTTTAGGTCGTATGTGACGTTTAAATGCCAACGAACATCGCGAATTTGGCAGCGGCAAGTTGGCTCTGACTTCCCGAAATTTTTAAAACTTATTGGCTATCAATTATTTACCATCCGGGGTATATTTTAACGTGCTGCAACTCCTCTCAAATCAGGTGTTATTGGGAAATTCGAATGTGTGCACTTGATCGCCAGGCTTTGGTTGCGAGCCTCGCTCGTAAGTCGACCGCCAACTCGACAAAGCCCGCCGTGAGTGCGGAGAATTCCGCAAATCCTGCGGCAGTCCAGCTTGACCGCGATAGCGTCGCAAGCGCCTGCAGCGCTGAAAAACTCATGCCTGTGGGGCAGCGTTAGTTGATACGCAGGGAGCTAGAAGAGGCTGACATGGCAGGTAAAGTTCTTTTGGTGATGCCAAGGATTGAGAAGTACAAAGATTATCATCATTTGCCGTTTGGTATTTTGGCTCTAGCGTCGGTGCTTGAGCAGATTGGTGTTGCGTACGATATCTTTGACGAGCGCGTGGACGATGTTGCAAATCTCGACAAGACCATCGGTGATTATTCAATCGTCGGCGTGTCTATGTTCACTGGTTTCCAGACCAGCCGCGGCATCCACTGGCTTCGGTACACCCGCGAACAAAACCCAAGTGCCATCACCATTGCTGGCGGTCCTCATGTTTCGGCGCTACCAGAAGAAACGGCGGCATCGCCACTCGTGGATTTTGCTGTAGCGGGCTATGCCGAAAACTCGTTCGGCCGTTTAGTCGAAGCGATCATCCAAGAAAACGGCGATATTGAACGCGTCGCAGCTGCGAAGATCGCCGGGGTTTACTCCAAGGTCGGCGACACGATCTCCAGTATGCCAACACCAAGGCGGTACACCGATCTGGAATGGGGAACAATCCCATATCAGCGGGTTAATATCCCCGCCTATCTCAATCCCGCTAGTAAGCTTGTGATGTATGTAACGCAATATGGCTGCCCGGCGCTTTGCACATTCTGCGCGACGCCGGAGACGCGCAAGTGGAGCTCCAAGCCGCTTGATCTCGTGTTCGAGGATTTGGACAAACTGGACGAACTAACGAACTTCCAGCAACTCTGGTTTGCCGATGCGACGCTGTTCACCGTCCGTCCCCGAACGATGGAACTCGTGGCGCATCTTGATGATCGCTATAACGGCAAGCAGTGGATCGCGGATGCACGTGCGCTGGAGCTAATAAAGTATTCCGACGACGACTTTCTGGCGATCAAGAAATGTCGTGCAGATCTGACATGCTTGGTGGTGGGGCTGGAGTTTGGCAGCGCGCGGCTCGCCGAGGGCATCGTCAAGAAGGGCCGCAATCACCTCAAGAACTTTGCGGAGGTTGCGCGGCGCCTGCACAATGCCGGCATCGAGCTCACGTCGGGCGTCGTGTTCGGCTTTCCGACTGAGACGCCGAGTGACCTCGAGTTAACGCGAAAATACATTACCGAGATTCGCAAAATTCATCCGAACTTTAAGATTAGCACGACGTTCTTCCGGCCGCTGCCGGGGACTGACCTTTATGACCTCGTTAAGGACACCAACTTTATCGGCGCCCGGTGCCTTGAGGACTGGGAAAACATCGGCCAGGACAACCACTATCAGTACAATCAGTGGATGGACGTGCCGTGGATGGCGGCATCAGAGAAAGCCGAATATGCTCGCGGTTATGAGGCGTTCGTACAGGAACACGGCGATATCATGGTCTAAGGCCCGGCGGATCCTGTATGCCGGCGAACGATAAATTCGGCACGCTTCAAAGAATCAGACCGTATCACACATGGGATCGCTCTTGAGCGGGCTCAGAAATTGGCGTGTGCGCGAACCGGTCGTTTCTTTTGTCAGCCGGTGACGCGAAGTCACCTGCCGCTACTATCGATTGAGTCTCGATCGACAATCCAGCGCGCGATCGTTGCGCACACTCGATCCCGCCGTATTCGTTCGTCAGACGCGCGGTCGAGGTTCGGCTCCTGTTTTTTTGGATTCTTCTCGACCGTGATTTCCTTTGAGCATTTTGAATTTTAGACGGGACGGAAGGTGATGCAATGATCGATGTGCCAAGACATTTCCGCCGTTGGATAAGGCGCGGCTTCTCGCTTGCCGGGAGTAGGATTGATCGAATTTACCTCGATCGGCATCCGGGCCCGATTGAGCGAGCCTTGATCCGTCTTGCCGCGCCGGCCGTTCGCTTGATGTATCCGAATGACCGCTGGTCGCTTCCGGTTCACGCTCCCTATTGGATGCAGGTCGTCACGGCTCCCCCGGTTGAACCGCCGCGGGCGTCACGGCGAATCTTTATTTTTACTGCGTATCGCGGGACGATCTCAAATCAACTAGCTTTAGCAGCGTTGCTCGCGTGGCGCGGGCACCATGTTACGATTGGTTATCTTCCCAAGCTGCGTAGCCCGGTTAAGTCGCCGCTTGCGGACCATGCGTCGGCGCCGTCATATCTCAAAGCGGCATTTTCGCGCGTGTATGAGGCGAGCGGGGGGCGCGTCGAGGTCGTAGATCTGTCTCAGTACAGCGATCTGAATGCGCCCCTCGACATCCATCGCATTGAAAGACAAGCGATTTCCGATGCAATGATAATGCTTGGACGCGAGTCTCATGATGAGCCCGGGGATGAGGAGAAAATCAAATATTTTCGCGAATTGGGCATTTTGGCTCAGCGTATTTTCTGGGGGTATTTCGCACCTCGCTGCGATCAATTTGATTTGGTTCTAATTCCAAATGGCGCAACTTTCGAAACGGCGCATCTCCGAGCGGTCGTTTCCCGCCTTCAGATGCCATTCAACTCGCTTGAAAAAAGTACGTTCCGCAATGACCGCGCCATCTACCATGGGGATGACACCGTCTCATCTGTCGACGTCGATCTGGCCTGGAAGAATAGGATCAAGCTTGGCTATTGCGAGCCCGCGTTTCGTGAATTTGTGATCGCGCACAGCACGCATTTAATGAATGAACGGCGCATGGGGTCGACAACCAACTGGCAATATAAGCTACAGCGCGCACCAATGCAGGACGCCAAAGCTGCGATGACAGACGCGGGTATCGACAGCACCAGACCATTCGCTCTTATTTGTACTAACGTACCATATGATGCGGGTTATCTATTTTTAACAAGCATTTTTCCATCGATGAAGGCATGGTTGATCGAGACAGTTCGTTTCTTGCTTGATCAAACTGATTTACAAGTTGTTGTTAGGGCACATCCCGGCGAAGCCTCCTATTTTGGTTTTCAGGAAAAAAGCGAGGCCAATCTTGAAAAGGCAGGGCTATTACCGAGTCCGCGGCTTCGGATTATCCCAGGTGATGCTACCACCAACACCTATAGCTTAATCGAAAAATGCAAATTTGGAGTCGTCTTTTCAAGCACCGTAGGGTACGAAATGGCAATGATGGGGAAAAAGGTCATTGTTGGTTCCGAAGTTTACTATGGCCGCCGCGGCTTCACGATAGACGCGTCAAACCGCGATGACTATTTCACAAAATTAAAAGCCCTGGCGACAGAGCCCGGCACGCCGACACTCTCACCTGATCAAATGGGTGATGCCGCCTTGTTTCATTTCATGTATCATTATGTACAGCATTGGCCTTATCCTTGGCACAACCCGCGAGCTCAACGGGATCTTCCTCCGGAAGTGCTGGTGCGTAGCGGCGCGGTTCGACGCTATTTGCCGACGCTTGATTCGCTGGCGACTCCCCCCGAGGAGTTCAGGGCGCGTGTCGGTGACTTTCTGTCAGTTGAGCATTCCACTCACATTCCAAAGCCGCAAATAACGGCCGATGCCAATGCATCAGTGTAGTGGCCAAAATGACGTGTGAACTCTACGACAGGTCGAGAACGACCGGCGGGGCATCTTGCTCGGCAGGGCAGTTTTTTGCCCATCGACATCAAACGATGATGTTTCAGTCTCGCTGAACGCTGCGGCCTAGAGGTTATAGTCGTCGTGAAAATGAAGATAGTGGGTGCTGGTTCAATCGGCAACCATTTGTCGCATGCAGCGCGCAAGCTCAGTTGGAGCGTCGATCTTTGTGATAGAGATCCGAAGGCTCTGATGCGGACGAGGGAAGAAATCTATCCGCAGCGATATGGAGCTTGGGACCCAGTTATTTCTCTCTGCGATATGCGCGAGGCGCCGAAAGGCGGCTACGATCTAATTGCGATAGGAACTCCGCCGGATAGTCATATTCCACTAGCCCTGGCTGCACTCGAGGAGAAACCGCGAGCACTCTTAATTGAAAAACCACTATGCGGCCCAACGCTTGACGGTGCAGCACGTCTGGTGGAATTGGCGCATGAAGCGAATGTGGCCGTCTATGTTGGATACGATCACGTCTTGGGCCAAGCGAGCCGAGGCGTTGTCGCATCAATAGAGAACATTGGCCGGATCTCGACAATTGACGTCGAATTCCGCGAACATTGGGGCGGCATTTTTGCTGCGCATCCATGGCTTGCGGGACCTTGGGAAAGTTATCTTGGTTTTTCGATGCGCGGCGGTGGTGCGTCAGGTGAGCACTCACACGCGATCAATTTGTGGCAGCATTTTTCGCATGCGGCTCGCGCAGGTCGCGTCGTTGAAGTTCAAGCGATGCTAGACTTCGTGCGTGATAAAAAGTGCGAATATGATCGGCTCTGTATAATGAATTTACGAACAGAGACGGAACTCATCGGCCGATGTGTGCAAGACGTTGTGACTCAACCGGCGCGTAAGTGGGCTCGGCTTCAGGGCGAAAAAGGAAGCATTGAATGGTGTTGTGGCCTTGAACCAGGCGTCGATGCCGTCATTTCCGCTGTCGCAGGCAAGGGCGTGTCCGAGCAAAAAATTACAAAGACGCGACCTGACGACTTTATCGAAGAGCTAAAGCATATAGTCGACAGTTTGTCGGGTGAGCCTGCCGCATCACCAATCGCGTTAACGTGTGGGCTTGATACAATGTTGGTCATTGCCGCTGCTCACCGATCAGCGCAAACCGGACGTACTGTGCATATCGATTACAGCCAAGGATATCGGCCCGAAGCGCTGATCGTCGACTAAGGCGACTACTAATCAGGAGCGAGCTATGACTGAACCTAGGACAGACTTCGATTTCAAGGATTTGTTCGTCCTAGATCTCGCAAATAATCACCACGGTAGTATTGAACACGGGACGAACATCATTGATCGATGTGCGGATGTGGTCGCCAAACACGGCGTACGCGCCGCGATAAAATTTCAATTTCGCGATCTCGATACGTTCATCCATGTTGATCATTTAGCTGGCAGCGACAATAAACATGTGCCGCGGTTTTTATCAACGCGACTTTCATGGGAGCAATTTGAAATATTGCGGCAGGCGGTGAAGCGGCGTGGACTAATATCGATGTGCACGCCTTTTGATGAGGCGTCGACCGAAAAAGTTGCCGATATGGGGTTCGATGTTATTAAAATCGCAAGCTGTTCAGCGCGTGATTGGCCGCTGGTTGAGCGTGTCGCGGCCACTGGTTTACCGATTATTGCGTCAACCGGCGGATTGACTCAGGACCAGGTCGATGACCTCGTCAGTTTTCTTGAGCATCGAGGTTGCGACTTTGCACTTATGCACTGCGTTTCCATCTATCCGACGCCGAATGACGCCTGCGAACTCAATAACATAGCTAGATTCCGCGAGCGGTATGCCGGCCGGGTGATCGGATGGTCAACGCATGAAAATCCGGACGACCTAGCGCAAGTGAGCATTGCCACGGCACTTGGTTCTGAAATGTTTGAGCGTCACGTCGGTATGGTGACTAATACCATCAAACTTAATGCGTATTCGTCCAGTCCGGAGCAACTGGACCGTTGGCTCTCAAGTTGGAGAAAAGCCAGAATTTTGATGGGAGCTGCAACTCGCCAACCGGCGAGGCCTGAAGAACGGGCGGCGATCGATGATCTTAAACGCGCCGTTTACGCGCGCGGTCCGATCAGTGCAGGTACCGTGCTTACCCGCGATGATGTCTATTTTGCGTTTCCTTTCGCCGCAGGGGCTCTTGCCAGCGGCGAATGGAAGGACGGCATTGTGGCTAACACAGATATCGAGGCCGATGCCGCCGTACCACGGGCCCTGGTTGAGGTTCCTGGCGACCCCGATGTGAAAATAATTAAGGACGCGGTGCACGAAGTAAAGGCGTTGCTTAACGTCGCGCGCGTTCCATTGAACAACGAGTTCACCGTTGAATATTCACATCATTATGGCGTTCGGAATTTTCGTAAGGTTGGAGCTGTCCTCATAAACGTTATCAATCGGGAATACTGCAAAAAGGTGCTGGTGCAGCTTCCCGGGCAAATGCACCCACTTCATTTCCACAAGCGTAAGGAAGAGACTTTCCTTGTCTTGTGGGGTGAACTGCATGTTGAGGCGGACGGTCGTCACAAGAAGCTTGAGCCTGGCGATACATTGCTTGTAATGCCAGGAGTATGGCACCGATTTTGGACCGACACGGGCGTCATCTTCGAAGAGATCTCGACCACGCAATTCGCTGACGATTTGGTATACCGGGATGAGGCTATCAATAAATTATCTTCCGTACAGCGTAAGACCAGCGTTGATCACTGGGGTCGGTTCCAAATGATCGATCAGTTGCGCGCGGCGGATGTTCCCGGAGAGTAGGGCTCTGGCCGCTCGTTGTTTAGTAGAATGTTTCGCCTTGTTATTTTTGATTTCGACGGAACGCTTGTCGACTCTAACGCGATCAAAGAAAGAGCATTGCATTCTACGGTCGCAGGAATTCGTGGCGGTGTCGCTGCCCTTAAAGCAGCACGATCCGTAGGCGGAGATCGCTACCAATTATTTGAAGAAGTCGCTAGGCAACTCGATAGACATGGTAATCCGACCGAAACTAAACGACTTGGCCGTGCGCTTGCGTTCGAGTACGGAAAGCGATGTGCACGAGGGATTGTGGCCGCACCAGAGCGTCGCGGAGGTCGTGCAGCTCTTGCAGAGCTGAAAAGACGAGGGTTACGGATTTATGTCAATTCAAGCACGCCAACAGCTGATCTAAGAAAACTCCTACGAGCACGTGCTATCGCACAATACTTCGACGGCGTTAATGGCTCGTCTCGTGAAAAAGCTGCCAACCTACGTGCCATTATGCGAGCCGAGGGCGTTTCACCGCGACAGACTGTCGTTGTAGGTGATGGAGAGGACGACCTCGCGGCGGCTCAGAAATGTCTGACTTGGTTTGTAGGTATCACTGTTGAACGATGCTTTCGTGAAAAAATTTCACATCGTGTCCGAGATTTGACATTACTGTTACCGCTGCTCGATCGTATTGCGTCTCGCCCCGTAGTACGGCGTGCTCAAAATCGAAAAAAGCATAAACGATGACGCGTAAGGTCCCGAGCGAATAAAGCGCCCACATGTCCAAGATGACCATGACAACGGCCGATCCCGCCGGACCGCAGCTCGGCGCTGATTTCGAGACGTCGGTCTACTCCGCCATAAACGAGCAGCGATGGGAGTTCTTTGCCCCCTTGGTCCGATCCCTGCGCACGTCTGCAGGGGTGAACCGCGTCCTCGATGTCGGCGCCGGCGCCGGGTTCTTTTCCGGCAAGCTCGCCGGTGAGGGGTTCACGGTGACAGCCGTCGACGGGCGCGAGGAGAATGTCGCGGCGATCCGCGCGCATTGTCCGGGCGTCATCGCTGCGGTCGTGGACGTACAGGCGTTAAACGCTCTGGCGAAATTCGCCGACGCCGACCTGCTCTTCTGTGCAGGGCTTCTATATCACCTAGATGACCCGGTCGCCGGCATTAGCGCCGTAGCATCACATCCGGCGCCCTTGGCCCTGATCGAGACGCAGCTCTATCCTGGAGATGCGCCGCTATTTTGCTTCGTGGAGGAAGGGGCATCGGTGACCCAGGGCCTTAGCCATATCGCGCTGGTACCGACCCGCGCTGTGCTGGTCCGGCTGCTCACGCTGTACGGACGGCCCTTCGTCTACGAGACACTGAAGGGTCCGGAGCATGACCAGTTCCGCGAAAACCGGCGATATCATCAGTTGCGCCGCGTCTTCGTCGCCGCCAAGGTGCCGATGTCACTGCCCGGGACGACACGCATAGAGGCCGGGGCGTTTGGCAAGGGCTTCCATGTCAAGCAGCGCTCGCTGGCGCGCCGCGTGGTCGATCGGGTGTTTGGCCGGTGAGCGTCATCTGCTCTGCCGCGACGTCGCGGACCGAAACCATGTTTAGGGCGCGCCCGCGCATCCTGCTGGTGACCGCAGATTTGATCGCTCCGGCACCAAGCGGCAGCGGCAACCGCGCGATCCGATGGGGTCTAATCGAAGGGCTGCGGCAGGCCGGGGCCGAAGTCGCCTTCGTCGCCACCGCGATGACCGAGCGGCATCGGCCGGATTTCCGTAAGGCGCAGGCTGCACTCGCGCTCGGCGCGGACCGTTTCGTCTATCCGCAGACCGACGCGCAGGATTCAGCCGCGCTCGCGCGGGTGATCGTCAACTTCCGTCCCGACGTGATCCTGGCCTATGGAATGGAGCCGCTGCGGCTGGCGCGCGCCGCCGGATACACGGGCCGTACCGGGATTATGTCAGTGGATCTCGAATTCGTGCCGCTGCTGCATCGGCACCTTTACAATCTGCGTTTCGGCCGCATGAAGCAGAAGGTAAAGTCGGCTCTGTTCACGCCCAAGGTGGCGCTCGACTTCGTCCGGATCTACGGCGATGTCCGTCGCAACTATCCGCTCGCGGACGTGGTCATCAATCACGCGGCGCATCATGCGCGCTGGCACGCGCGCACCCATGGCAAGGCGGTGCTCTACACGCCCAACCCACTCGCGTCGGTCTATCGGGACGCGCCGCGTCGCGCGCCCGCCACGCCGCCGCGCTTCGCCCTAGTCGGCGGCATCGGTGGCATCGCGACGCTCACGGGCCTCGCCTGGTTCGCGCGCAAGGTTTATCCGCTGCTTGAACCGGCGCTCGCCACTGGGGAGTTCGAGATCCATCTGATCGGCAAGGGCAGTCTCGATCCGTCGCTCGACCGCATCACGCCGCGGCTGATCCGTCGCGGCTTCGTCGACGACCTGACCGCCGAGCTTGCCACCGTGACCGCCATGCTGGTGCCGACCCCGATCACGCTCGGCTTCCGGACGCGCATCATCGACGCGTTTCGTCACGGCGTCACCGTGATCGCTCATGAGGCAAACGGCGCGGGCTTTCCGGAGCTGCGCCATGGGAGGAACGGCCTCGTCGCGGCGACCCCCGAAGCGTTTGCGGCGGATGTTCGCGCGCTCGCCCATGATCCCGCAAGGGCCGAACAATTGGGCCTTGCGGCCTTCCACGACTTTGAGCGGGAGCTTAGCGCTTTGCCTTGCGCCGAAAAAATTCTCAACTTCCTCGCTTCGGACCGACCCTGATGGACCAGCCGGCTCTAACAAACCTGGCCAATAAATTGACGGCGCATTTAGAGGCGCGTGGTCTACTGACGGAACCCCTGCGCTGCGCCGAGATCGGCGCGCGCAAGTCAGGCGCGCAGCTTCAGGACGAACCCTTCTACAATCTGGACGCGAAGAGGATCCTTGCCTTTGAAGCCGACCCTGACGAGGCTGCTCGTTTGATCAGCCTGCTCGACCCCGACTCCCCTGTTCGCATCGTCGGCGCGGCGGTTGGGGCGCAAGAGGGTGAGACGGATCTGTTCGTCACGCGCAATCCCAAGTGCTCCTCGCTTTATCGGCCCAACGAGAGCCTGATCGCGCGCTATCCCGATCTTGCGGTCGCGTCGCTCCATCACGTCACTCGAGTCCGGCTGACGACGCTTGCCGTTGCGCTCGCCTTAGTCGGCTGGACCGAGGTCCATCTATTGAAAATGGATATTCAGGGTGCCGAGCTGGATGCTCTGCGTGGGGCCGGCACCGCCCTCGACAAAGTCGTTGCGCTCGTCACTGAGGTAAGCTTTCAGCCGATCTATGAAAATCAGCCGCTCGCCCAGGATGTGTTTGCCGAGCTGCGCCGCAGCGGCTTCGAACTCTATCGGATGCTCACGCAGGGCGGCATGTCGCGCCGCGTCTCGCGGCGCGACCAGATGCAGCTGCTGTGGGGCGATGCCCTGTTCTTCCGCCCGCCCGAGGAGCTCGCTAGTGCAGATGCCGCGCGCTTGGCCGTGCTGGCCTCGCTCTATGGTGCGCTTGACGTCGCGGAGTGCGCACTGGAGCGCGTTGGGACGGAGGAGCGGATGTGGTTCGTCGCCCAGATTCGCCGACCCTGGTTTGATATGGCGAGTGATGCACGCTCGCAACTGCGCCGCATGTATAGTGCCCTGATGCGCCGGTTGCGCGCTCTCGCGAAGTCCCGGCCAATGACGGTTCGCCCAATGCCGCTGCTGTATGCGCCGTCTGAATGGCGCGTCAAATTTCGCGACAAGTTCGCGCCCCGATGGCGCCTGCGGCTACGAATGACCGATGGCGACCTGCCATTTGACACTGCCGATATCGTAGCTTCGAGGCTACGACGCGGCGATTTCGAACGCGGCGAGCTCTCGCTGCTCACGGAGCTTCTCCCATTCTGCAACGGCTTCATTGATGTAGGTGCCAATCTCGGGCTCTATACCTTGCTGGCCGCACGTCGGATGCCGCGCGGTCACGTGTTCGCCTTCGAGGCCTCGGCCATTGAGTACGACAAGCTCTCCTGGACGGTGCGCGAGAATCATCTCACCAACGTAACTGCCGTGCATTGCGCGGTAAGCGACGAAGAGGGTGAAGCGACCATTCACGAGAGCCTGTTGGGCGCGGGCGCCCTGAATCGCCTCGATGGTCCCGCGAAGCCAACCGGAAAATGGCGCGCGACGCGCGTACGTAAGACGTCGCTCGACCACTATCTTGCCGCACTTCGGGAGATGCCGCCGGTCGATTTCGTCAAGATCGACGTCGAAGGGCATGAGCTGCCCGTGCTCAAGGGCGCTCGCGAGCTGTTTGCGCGCGCCGCGCCGCTGTTGATGATTGAGGTCAATCCAGCGCGTGCATCGGCGCAGTCGACGCCGGCCCGGATCTTCGACGAGATGCACGAACAGGGCTATCGCTGGCTGGCCATCGACGAGGCGACCGCGCGCCTTTATCCTGTGGAAGCGCCCGTGCAGGTCATCAATTACTTCGCCGTTCCGGATCGCCGCTCGGATCCGCTCGTGAACGCGCTCCTGAACAGGTCCTCTTCTTGATCACCAACCGCACGGTCCTTGCCGTCGTGCCCGCGCGCGGCGGATCGAAAGGCATTCCGTTGAAGAATCTGCGCGAAGTTGCCGGACGCCAATGGCATCCCGCGGTCCGCGTGCGACGTTCGATGGCCGGACCTCCGGTATCCTGATTTATCGGCTGTTTACTTGTCGCCCCCAAGCACATCTCAAGTCGCCGTGAGCCTATCGAGCGCCACGAGCGCGCCGACCCTTGGCCGTCGCATCGATCTTGTAACGGTTGGCGTTCTTGTCGCCGTCACTTTAGCGATCGGCCTGATTGATCCGAACGACCAGTTTCTGTCGGCCAACGACATCTACATATTCCGCCAGATCCATCATTACTTCGAGCTCTTCTCGTGGCTGCCCCAGGACCTGTCGTCGCCGCTCGCCGTCGTCGACAAGCTCGCGCGCTGGGTTTTTTGGTTCTTCTATTACTTTCACGGCGCGCCGCCCGAGCTGTATCAGGCGCCGCTGTTCGGGCTGTTGAGCGACGTCGGCGTTTCGTTCCGCCCGGTCTATGGCCAGACCATGGTTACAGGCTTTCTGGCGGTGACCGTCATCCTGTTTTGGGCGGCGCTGCGTCGGGCGTCGGTCGTGCCGATGATCGCGGCGTCCGCGGCCTTGCTCGTCGCCTGTTCACCGATGCTAACTGGGTTCTCCCGCGGATTTGGCACGATCTGGCTAGTGAATGCGGCATTCAGTCAGGCGCTTGGCCTTTATGGGCTCTTGCTGTTGCGCGAAGGGCGTGGTCGTTGGCTGACCGGACTCGCGCTCACGCACATCATCCTGTCAGACCCGATCTCTTTTCTTTTGATCGGGCCGTTGATGGTTGCATGGGTGCTGCCGGCCCGATGGCTTGGGTCCCGGCGCATGATCGAAGAGGGAGTGAAGAGACTAAGGTTGTTGGCTCTACCCAGCATTTGGGCCCTGCCTCTCGTCGCCATCGCGATGGTGGCCATTTGGAACATTGTGAGGGCGCGGTACGCCGCGCTCATTCCGGGAGACCAGACCTTGTACGTCTATCCATTCAGCAAATACGCCATGGGAGTGCAGGCTCTGCTCTCCCGGCCGGCCGGTTATCCCCCCACTTTTGGCCCGCACGATTGGCTGCGTGTGGCCATCATCTCCTTCGGAATTTGGGCGCCTATTGGCTTTCCCGTTATCCTCGGTGCTGCTGCGATAATTCGGCGCGGCCGCCCCGCGGATCCACTCGTATTTCGCTGGGCCCTCATCTCGTCCTTGGGCTTTGGCCTGGTTTTCTACGTACTCGCCTTTCCCGGCATGGGAAGCCAGGAGATGCCCTATATCGGCTACCCGGTGTACACGATCCTGCCGTTCATCACGCTACTGGCTTTGCAAGTTGATCGTCTTGCCGGACCGATCATGGCGCGCCAGAAAATTGCAGTCGCTGGTCTGCTTGTCTTTGCCTTTACGGCCTTGCTCACGACGGTCAGCTATATCTGGCAACGTCCGCTGGTGCCCGGATCGAGCCTGTTGTCGTTTAATGTTGCAGGCTCTGATTTTATTGGCATCCGCCGTCCGTATTACGGCGACCTCGCCGCCGGCGCCGCACTGCGTTACGCGATGATGCATAGCGTCGAAAATGGCCAAGCTCGATCGCTCCGAATGCTCTATGTCCGCAAGCCCGACAACGTTCGTTTCGACGTGTTCTGGATGTATGCCGGTCTTGAATATGGCGGCCGCTGGTTCGAATTGCGTTCGGGAAAGCTTCCTCAGATCGACACGCTTCTCCTCGAACGGGCTCGTGCACCGGCATCGTCGAAGTGGCTGCTGGAAAAGATCGAGCCAGTGCATCGAACGATCGAGTCAACGACTGAGCTGACGCTCACGGATGCGGGCGGCTGTCAGGCTGCAGCCTGCGTCGTTTTGGACACGACCGGGAAAGCGACCGACGCCGAACTTGTCGACCGGCTTCGTCAGCAGCCGCAACTCCAGGTCGTGAGGGGTGACCGCGCCGCCTACAACATCTGGGTTGCGGGCGATGTTTCGGTACTCCCCGCCAAAGGCGTCACCGATGGGCGCGCTCTCGAGCAAAGATTCCGCCGCGACTTCCCGAGTTTGTGGGATTACATCCCGCCACCTGATCCGCTCGGGTTCTTGTCGAAATTCCGCAGCGCGATTTCAATGAAATGAATATTCCAGCACGAAATGGTGTGGGTTCGGCTGGCGATGCGCCGGCGGCCTTGTCGCCGTGCAAGCAGCGGATCAGGGCGCTTTATGACAGACTTGCTACTGGTCACGAAGACTGGCTCGAGCGGGTGCTGCTTTAAGGGCAGCCGCAGGCGGAGATCGCGACCAATTATTCACTGAGGTCGCTGGGCAACTCGATGGACATGAGAACCCGACCGAAACAAAGCGATTTGGCCGTACGCTTGCGCTTGAGTACGGAAAGCGATGTGCACGTCGGATTTTGGCCGCACCAGAGCGTCGCGGAGGCCGGGCAGCTCTTGCAGAGCTGAAACGGCGGGGGTTACAAATTTATGTCAATTCAAACACGCGGACAGCCGATCTAAAAAACTGCGACGAGCACGTGCTATCGCACAGTACTTCGACGGCGTGAACGGCTCGTCACGCGAAAAAGCCACCAATCTACAGGCTATCATGCAAGCCGAGAGCGTATCACCAAGAAAGACTGTTGTCGTAGGTGATGGGGAGGATGACCTCGCGGCCGTTCGAAAATGTCGGACCTGGTTTGTGGGTGTCGTCGTGGAACAACGCATTCGGGGAAAAACTCCACATCGCGTCCGCCATTTGACATTACTGTTACCTCTGCTCGAGGCGTATTGCGCCTCGCCCCGTAGTACGGCGTGGTCAAAAGCGAAAAGGCATAAACGATGATTGCTGGACGTTCTGTCTTAGCAGTTGTTCCCGCGCGCAGTGGATCCAAAGGGATTCCACTCAAGAACTTGCGAAATGTCGGCGGTCGCCCCTTAGTCGCACGGGTTGGTGATGTGATTGCGAATGTACCAGAGATCGATCGGGCAGTGGTTTCGACAGACCACCCCGAGATTGCGCGCGTTGCCGAAGAGTCTGGTCTTGCTGTGCCATTTATGCGCCCCGCCACAATCTCAGGTGATCAAATCAGCGATTTTGATGTGCTCTACCATGCACTCAATGCGACAGAAAAAGCGGACAACCGACGCTATGATGTCATCGTTATGCTCCAACCGACATCACCGCTCCGAACGCCAGACGAGGTTTCCGCAACGATCAGGATGTTGATTGAGGGGGAGTGGGACTCCGTGTGGACGGTATCCCCGACTGACTCAAAGGCGCATCCACTGAAACAACTCATAATCAGCGACAATGGACTTTCATTTTACGATCCAAAAGGTGCGGCCATTATCGCGCGCCAACAACTCAGTCCCGTCTACCACCGCAATGGTATCGCCTATGCGATGACCCGTGACTGTCTACTCAATCAAAAGACAATCACGGGTAACAAAACAGGCGCACTGGTGGTGGAGGGGGAGCGCATTTCTATCGATACCGAGTGGGACATTGAATTGGTCGAAATCTTATTGGGCCGGCAAGCACAAGCAAAAAGCGTATGAAAGTCCTTGTTTTTATTGATCACGATATTATCTGTCGACATTTTGTGATGAATGGTGCGATGGGTCCATTGGTCAAAAATGCAGACGTCCGTTTTGTCTTTCCGGATGATGGCGGAAAGCGCGTAAAACTTGATCCAGCCGCTTTGCCACTCGGCGCGCCCTTTGAACGGCTACCGATAGACGCTGAGCGTCAGCAAACTTGGCGCTGGGTCCTCTATTCTGACCAACTGCGACCACGACGTGGCGCGCACGAAGCGGCAATTAGACGACAGCGTTGGCGCAATGTTGGCTGGAAGGCCTGCGCACTCCTTACTTTATGGAGTTTTCCACCGGGGTCTTTAGTGTTCCGTCGATTTGTAGGACATCGTCTCGCGAAGCGTCCAAACCGAGCACTTGCCGATCTACTTACACGAGAACATCCCGACGTTATTTTGCATCCAACAGTCTTGGATGGCGTGTTCATCAACGACTTGGTTGCCGAATGCCGCGCGCGCGCGATCCCGCTCGTCCTCGCAATGAACTCCTGGGACAACCCATCGACCAAACGAGCCGTCGTCGGCAAACCAGATTGGTTGCTGGTTTGGGGCCCCCAGACGCAGGATCACGCTATTCGATTTATCGGAATTGACGGTGAGCGGGTCGTGCCATTTGGGGCGGCGCAATTCGACGTGTTCAACGAGCCCCAACGTATCGACCGCACCACGTTTTGCCGGCTGCACGGCCTCGATCCGGATCAGCGGCTTGTTTTATTTGCAGGCTCTAATGCTCAAACTGACGAGTTTGCAACGCTGCTAGAGCTTGACCAAGCAATCGCAAATGGACGGTTGGCGAACGTGTCAATTGTTTACCGACCCCACCCGTGGGGAGCAGGTGGGCGTGATGGTGCGCGCTTAGCCACTGCCAAATTCAAACACATCGTAATACACAGCCTGATGCGTGATTACCTTGACCAGGTCGCAAAGGGTGCTCACCACATGTCGCTGCCCGACTACCATGACACGCACGATTTGCTGTCGGTCGTGGATGTGGTTGTTTCTCCTATGTCAACAATTCTCCTCGAAGCGGCACTTCATGCCAAACCAATCATTGCTTACACCCCTATCGGCGCTGATGGTTCGGCTCAACTCGCCAATAATTTGCCGATGCTTCATTTCGCCGATTTCTTGAAGATGCCTGAGCTTGAACGTGCGACCACAGGCGAAGCACTGATCGATAAAATAAGTTTACTTGCAAACCCTGCGGAAGCCGCGCACCGCGGGATGCGACTCAAATATGCTATGGGTCAATTCATCACGCCATTTGACCGGCCATGGAAGGAGAGAGTTGTCGATTTTATTCGCAGCATTGCAATTAAAACCAAGCAAAGTGGCAGCATGCTACCGCGCGCTGCGGAATGAGTTTCGCAGTATCATAGAAGGTTAGTCCAATTAATCTTTCAGGAAAAACCATTGTCATCACCGGAGGTGCCGGGCTAATAGGCGCTTATCTGGTGGAGCGCCTTTTGAACGCTGGTGCGAAAATCATTGTGGCAGATGATTTCTCGAAAAGCGCCGCCGGCAGCCTTTCCAGCGTCGGGGACAAAATTGAAATAAGGAGGGGTGATCTCGAAAATTCGACCGCCATGGAACACGCTCTCGACGGCGCCGACGTGGTATTTCATCTCGCCAGTCGTGCGTATGGCATCGGGTATTCAGATGGCAATCATCTCCGTATTCTTGTCCACAATGAGCGAGTGACGAATAACTTAATCGACGCGCTTATGCGCCGTCCCGTAACCCATCTTTTGGTTGCCTCGTCATCTTGCGTCTATTGCGATGAAGGCTCAGAGATATTGAGCGAATTGCCTATGTTTTCAGGTGAGCCTGAGTTTGCAAATCGTGGATATGGATGGGCAAAGCGCTTTCTTGAGCAAAAGGCGACGATGCTTGCCCGCGAAGTAGGCATACCGCTCACGATCGTGCGGCCATTCAATATTTATGGTGAGCGCTACAGCTGGTTTGGGAATGGAAGTTCCGCAATACCGATGCAAGTCAAGAAGGTCATGGACGGCGATGATCCGGTCGTCATATGGGGCTCAGGCGCGCAGCGGCGCAACTATGTTCATGCGATCGACTGCGCCGACGCGATGGCTGGCCTCGTTGAAAATGACTTCACCGGGACCGTGAACATCGGAACCGAAGACACCGTCAGCCTGCGCGAGTTGGTCGAGACCATCTGCCAAGTCGCGGGCAAGCGGCCAAAGCTTGTCATCGATACGACCAAGCCGGAAGGACGACGCGTGAAGGCGGCCGATTCAACGCTATTGCGCCAAGCCTATCCGAACTTTCGTTGCTCAGTTGGCTTGAAAGAAGGACTGGCACGGATGATAGGTTGGTACCGCAGAACATTTGTGCCGGCCTTGTCATGACACAAATGTTGTCGATCGACGTGGCGGACGCCGAGGGCGAATTTTGGCCGTTTGGCGACACCAGTTCCGCCATCGTGATTTGATATGTTATTTCATTCGCCGATATTTTTGTTCGGATTCCTTCCGATCACGCTCGCGGTCTATTTGCTGTTTGAGCAACGCGCGCCAGCTGGCGTTTCAATCGGATTTCTGGCGCTGGCGTCCCTCTTTTTCTACAGTTGGTGGAATCCGATCTATCTGCCGATGCTGCTCGGTTCAATTGGGTTCAATTTCGCGATCGGTCGTCACGTTGCACCCGAAGCCTTCACGAGCTACCGGCGGGGCCTGCTAGTCTTGGGCATCGCAGCGAATCTGGTTTTACTCGGTGTCTTTAAATACGCGGATTTTGGCATCCAGACCTTAGACTGGCTGGGAGGTTTGCACGTCCCGGAACTCCGGATCATCTTGCCGCTCGCGATCTCGTTTTTCACGTTCCAGCAAATCGCGTTTCTTGTCGATTCCTACCAAGGCAAGGCACCGGAGCGCAGCTTTGCCGCCTACTGTCTTTTCATTACGTTCTTTCCACACCTGATCGCCGGACCGATCGTCCACCATCGCGAGATGATGCCGCAATTCGCGCGACTTATCGCGGGAAACCAAAGATCCGCACCGGAGGTATGGCACGATCTCGCAGTCGGGTTTGCCATGTTTTCGATTGGATTAGTCAAAAAAGTCACCTTCGCCGACCAGTTTGGCATCTGGGCAGATAATTCATTCCGCGCAGTAGACGCTGGAGTGAACCTGTCATTTATTGAATCGTGGCTCGGTATCTTGTGTTTTGCGTTGCAAATCTACCTTGATTTCTCTGGTTACACTGATATGGCACTCGGCCTTGCGCGGCTGTTTGGCATCAAGCTCCCGCTTAACTTCAACTCACCCTACAAGGCCACAAGCATTATCGAGTTTTGGCGCCGCTGGCATATGACGCTGTCGCGCTTTCTGCGCGACTATCTCTACTATCCATTGGGAGGAAACCGGCTTGGCATTACGCGTCAGAACTTCAATATTATGGTCGTAATGCTGCTCGGCGGTCTTTGGCACGGCGCAGCGTGGACTTTTGTGCTTTGGGGCGGACTTCACGGTTTTTTCCTAATTATCAATCACGCTTATCGCTCTTTGACCGCCCGCGGACTGCCCTCGTTGGCGCCGTGGGCCAGTATCGCCCTGACTACGTTATGCGTCCTGACGGCGTGGGTTTTCTTTCGCGCCGAGACGTTTTCCGGCGCCCTCCGAATGATATACGGCATTTCTGGCATCAATGGCATTGCGCTTCCGCTGCATTGGCAGCCCGCTTTTGCACCGCTGGTCCACGCGCTGGCGCGCATCGGATTGCCGGTTGGGTTTGCGCCCATGACCGCCTATAGCGGCGGCACTGAGGTTTATTGGGCTGTACTCGGCTTTGTGGCGATGTGGCTCTTGCCGAATACGCAGGAGATCTTGCGTTCGCACGATCCAGCATTTGGGATGGTTTCGGCACCGATTGGCATTTCCGCGCGTATCCTATGGCGACCGTCGGCCGTGTCGGGCGTAGGATTTGCCATGGTAACGCTGGCGGTCGTAATTACGGTGCTGCGTGGTAAGGCCGGTGAGTTCATCTACTTCCAATTCTAAGAACTTCGTCTTAGCATTCCTCGTCATCTTTGGCGTAGGTTCGCTAGGGTTTGTTGGTGGGAGCGAGTTCATAATCCGGTATTTGGTCGCCCCAACGGACGGATTTGAGCGATTCAAAAGCGAATTTCACACTACGAAGATTTCGACTGCCGCCTTCGGCAATTCCCACGTTGAATCTGCGATCGAGTCGGGCCCTCAGATTGTCAATTTTGGTATGTCGGGGGAGACGCTTTCCTTGATGATGGCGACGATCCGCGCCTATGTGGACTCCGGTCGAGCAAAGCGCGTCGTCGTTCAGTACTCACCCGAACAATTCGCAATCTATCGAACTGATAATCAACAGGATGAAATGGCAGCCGAACTGTTCGGACCATCTGAGCCATGGCTCGAGTTTATGCGGCCCCATTACCGGCGCTATCTGCTCGACTATTGGAGGACGATCATCAACAATCCAGACCGCCTGTTTGGTGCTGATGCAACTCAGCGCGAGGCCGCACCGGTTGACCCAACTAAATTCACCGATCAATCGTTCGCCGAACAGCAGAAGTCAGCGGCGATTCGTGTTCAGCTGCAGGCCCCGCTCCCCCCGGGGCCTGCAGTTGATCAGCTGATAAATGAATTTTTCAGCACGATCGATAATATTCGCGCTCGTAAAGTTGACGTGTGTGTCGTTGAGTATCCCCTAAGCTCAGCCTATCGTTTGGTTGCCGACCGAGTGGAGACTTTCAGAACCTTACGAATGGAGTTCCGGCAGATCACTGCGGGGAAGGGAATCCGTTTCGTAGATCTTACCGATAAGGTTCCTGACGAATTGTTCGCGAACGCCGACCATATCGCGGGATCGGGTCGTGGCTTGGTCACGCGCCTGGTTCTCACGGGATGTTTTGGACCGCGCAAGGATTAATCGCTGCGGGTAACACCATGAAAACTAGTGCCGACTTGGTCCGAGACGTCCCACCGGTCGTCGTCTACAATAAAGGTGGACGTGATTTTCGTCTTGAGCGTCTTGGGCGTGGCGAACCGACGCCTCGCGAGTTCTTCTATGGCTTCCTCGATCTGGAGTTGGCCGGAATTTCAGCGACCATGTTTTCGAGCGCGGGCCCGGTGCCTGGTCTGCAAGGCGCGGCCGCCGACGTAATCGAGCGGCTATTCGCGCGAGGCACCAAATTCAGTCTACGGCCGTTTTCCGCACGCTTGCGTGCGCCGGAAATCAGTGGCGCCAAGGTGGTGATCAGCTATACCGATGGCTTTTCGCTGTCACTCGGAATTGGCTATGGCCGGCGAGCCGAACGCCCGATTCTAATCGGCGGATTTCACAGCCTGTCCGATCTAGAAGACCGGGCGATGGCCTGGGCCCGACCTATGGTGAGGGCGCTCATTCGCCGATCGCTAGCCGGCCTCGACCATGTGTTCTGCTTCGGCGCGACCGACCGCACGGTCGCCATTGCGCGATATGGATTATCGCCGGATCGATCATCAGTTGTCCCCTTCGGCATAGACACCGAATTCTGGCGTCCGGTTGCTACCGAGAGGCCGGCCGACTTCGTTCTAGCCGTGGGGCAAGATCCAAATCGCGACTACGATCTGCTGGCCGCGGCTCCAGGCGAGCATCCAACCCGCATCGTTACCCGTCAGCTGGTCCGCATTCCGCAGGGTGCCGCCCACGTGAAAACAAGCGTCGGTGATTTTTTCGGCTCGGATTCAATGACTGACGATGAGTTGCGCCGGCTATACAATATGGCGTGTGCCGTCGTCGTGCCGCTCAAGGATGTGAACCAACCGTCCGGCTATAGCGTCTCGCTGCAGGCAATGAGCTGCGGTCGTCCTCTCATCATTACACGTAACTGCGGCCTATGGAGCGACGTCCTGCGCGACGGTGAAGACTGTCTGTTAGTGCCGCCGGGCGATGCTGCCGCCCTGGGCGCCGCGATCAATCGGGTCCGCTCGGATCCCGGGCTTGCCGCGCGTCTAGGCCGTGCCGCCCGGGAGACGGTGTTGAAGTACTTTCGCCTTGAGAAGAATGGTGAAGGGGCTGTCGCATTGGTGCGCCTCGGATTTCGGCTTGCAGCCGAGCGGGAAGCGGCCGCGCTGCACGCTCATGATGCGTGAAACGAGGCGGTTCAGCCTGTGAAAATTGCAATTAACCAGCAGCCCTACGACGGTCCCTGGGGGGGCGGCAACCGTTTTGTGTCTGCGCTAACTCAGGCGGCGAGGATTGCGGGGCATGTCGTTGTCCATGCATTGGGTGACAGCGATATCGACATCATCCTCGTTGTAGATCCGCGGTTGCGGTCGCCGAACGTTCACTTCGGAGCAGGAGCGATCCTCCGGTATCTTGCCTTGAGAAATCCCAATGCGATTGTGGTGCATCGGATCAACGAGTGCGACGAACGCAAAGGCGAAAGCTTCATCAACGCCAAACTAGTTCGCGCGAACTACGTAGCCGATGCCACTGTCTTCGTCGGAGAGTGGATAACTCAGCTTCCAATTTGGCGCGAGCATTTGCGCCCGCCGTGGTTCGTTGTTCGCAATGGGTCCGATTCCAAATTATTCAGCCGCCAGGGCTTCGTACCATGGAGTGGGCAGGGTCTCCTCAGTCTCGTAACCCACCATTGGGGCTACCACCCCATGAAGGGCTTTGATGTCTATACCATTCTCGACGCAATGCTTGCCCAAGAGAAGTGGCATAATCGGCTCGCCTTCACTTATGTCGGCAATCTGCCGAAAGGGTTTAAATTTACTCATGCTCGATATGTCACGCCGCTTGACGGCGAGACACTGGCGGCTGCGCTGAAATCGCACCATGCTTATGTAACCGCGTCGATCAATGAGCCGGGCGGCCACCACCAAAATGAGGCCGCGTTGTGCGGACTGCCGCTCCTATACCGCCAAAGTGGCTGCATGCCTGAGTATTGCGCAGGGTTTGGGGTCCCGTTCGCTGGTCCAGGCGACATTGACGTGGCACTGCAGGAATTGATGGCAAACTACCAGAGGCTCGCTGCCGCGATGCCAACCTATCCCTGGACCGCGGAGCGCATGACGCGGGAGTGGCTCGCCTTATTCAATGCGCTTCTCGACGAACGCGGCAATCTCGTCGTGCGCCGGCAGCTTTGGCGCGACCCATGGTTGGCCCTAGTTAATCAAGTAGTTTAGCGCAATGGGCTACGGTGGGGATTTGATCTGGACTGGCGTGTTTCGCGCGTTGCAGGTGTATAATGGCCAACGCATTGCTGTTGCCAATACCCCTAAACTATCGGATTTGCTGTTGGGTCACGTGCACGATCGAGCGAGCCCGTTGTCGGACCGGCCGGTCTTTATTGGCAATCCGCGCGTGACTTTTTTTCCGGTGACGCCGAAAGGGCCAGTAAGTCGATTTTTCGACGCAGCATTTGATGCATTGCTAAAGTTTAGCTCGTTAAGACGCGTCTATGAGCGCGCTATCGTTCGCCTTGCGGTAAAGAGGTCAAAGCCAGGTTCACCCCGTATTGTTCATATTGACATGCTGATTCATAGCTACGCGGAGCGCGAGACGCGGCGTCGTTTTGTTTGGAAATCGGGCGGAAATGCCATTGCGACAATCCTACGGGGGTTCGACGTTGCGGCAGATCGCGTACGGCCTGAACTCTATCTCAATTTCGTAGAGCAAGAACGAGCATCAGACATCCTTGCACATGCTGGTATCCTCGGTTGCTATATCGTTTTCGAGCCCGATACCAATCGAGAATGGTTCGGCGAACTGCGCTCGTGGCCTCGAGAGTGCTGGGCCGAATTGATTGCCGAGCTGCACCAAGTTCTTCCGAACGTCGCACTCGTTCAGGTCGGTCTATCAGAATCGCCACTGATTCCATTTGCAATTGACCTGCGTGGCCAGACAAGCTTTCGAGAAGCGGCAGCCCTCATTCGACGAAGCACCTTATTCATTGGTACGGAGGGTGGCCTGATGCACGCCGCGCGCGCAGTGGATGCACCCGCGCTGATCCTCTGGGGTGGCGTGACACTGCCTGAATTTGCGGGCTATCCCGACAAGCACCACATCATTTGCCACCGCGTCCCCTGCGCGCCATGCGGGCAGTTCGGTTGGTGCAAGAACGGGCACATCTGTATGAATAGCATCTCGGTTGCTGAGGTTCTGCGCGCTGCACTGACTTGTATCGAGCAAGCGGCCTAGGAAGAATGCATCTGCGTTTGCTGCGGAAATCAGCGAGTTTCGTCATAACGCGGTTGGCATCACGCCTTCCGATGACTTGGCTTGACATCGCTGTATTCCGTGCGATTCTGCGAGACAAGTTCTCGGCGCTGCAAGCATCAGATCGTATCAAAACTCGCCAAGAAGCATGGGATTTGGCAGTTCAGAAAGTTGCGGGAACAGGTCCGTCGCAACCGTCCCTTCTCTTTCTGGAATTTGGCGTGTACAAAGGCACATCCATCCGATATTTTGCGAGCAAGTTTTGGAATCCTGAGAGCCAATTCTATGGCTTCAATTCCTTCGAGGGATTACCTGAGGCCTGGGCCAACAAAACAGCGGGCGCGTTTACACGTTTTGGTGAACTCCCCGCCATGGATGACGTGCGTATATCGCTGGTTAAGGGCTGGTTTCAGGACACTCTTCCTTCATTCGCGATCGACGCGTCAAAATTTGCTGCAATCCTTGTCCATATGGACGCCGATCTCTATTCATCAACCTTGTTCGTGTTGTCCCAACTCTGGCAGCGGCTCAACTCCTACTATTTGCTGTTTGACGAATTCATGAACGACGAGGCAAGAGCGCTTTACAATTTCTTGGAAGCTTTCCCGTCGCAGGTCGAATTTCTCGCGCATGATGATTCGATCAATCCGCAGCGCGTCTTGTGCAAGATTAGCAGAATAAAAGTAGCGCTGTGATCGCTGCTCAATCATACGCGCCGTCCGCTCAATGACTCTTCTTCAAGCCTGGGGCTCGAGTATGGTGGCCGATGGTTCGAATTACGTTCAGGTCGGGTGTCAAACATTGAATTCATTTTGATGGAGCAAGCTCATAGCGGTGTGCCTTCGAAAAATGGTTGCTCGAAAAAATCGAGCCGGTGCATCGAATCATCGAAACGACGACGGAGCTCGAATTGCAAGATTCGGATGGCTGCTTGGCTGCCGCGTGCGTGGTGCTGGACGCGACCGGGAAGGCCAGCGAAGACGAATTGTTGCGTCAACTTCAGCAGCGACCGCAGCTCAAGATTATTAGAGATGGTCGTGCTGTCTATGATATCTCGGTTATCGATGATGCATCCCTACTGCCAGCGACTGGCGTGACAGATGGGCGCGAACTTCAGAAGAAATTCCGCGAGAGCTTCCCAAGCTTGTGGGACTACATTCCACCGCCAGACCCACTGGGCTTTCTAAAGAAATTTCGGGGCGCAGTTTCTGGTCGATGACAACTGAAGTCAGCACCGATAAGGCAATGGGTACTCATACGGCGCAGTCTGCCCGCAAGGCGCGAATTCGTGCGTTGTATGAAGAGCTTGCCCCCGAGCGCGAGCGCTGGATTGAACGCAATGCCTATTTTTACGAAGACGATCGCTCTTACATGCGCTTCTTGGTTCCAGAGGGTTTGCGCGTGTTGGAACTTGGATGCGGAAATGGTCAACTTTTGGCTTCGCTTTCGCCGTCGCGTGGCGTTGGGGTCGATATCAGTGCTGCAACGATTGTGGCGGCAAAAAAGCGTAACCCCAGTCTCGATTTTCGAGTTGGCGACATCGAGGATTCGTCATTTCTGGAGACTATTGACGGCGAGTTCGATGTCATAGTGCTCTCGGATTCCATCGGCTACTTAGAGGATTGCCAAACGGCGCTCCGGCAGTTGCATCGGTTCTGCCTGCCCGAGACGCGGCTGATCATCAGTTACTATTCGAAAGTGTGGGAACCGATTCTTAAGCTTGGCGAACGGCTCGGCTTGAAGATGCCAACCGTTGAACAGAACTGGCTGTCATCCGACGATATCGTCAATCTTCTCGTGTTGTCCGATTTCGACCCGATCAAGCGCGAGTGGCGACAGTTGTTGCCAAAGCGGCTGCTAGGAATCGGACCGTTTATCAATCGCTATCTGGGAACCCTTCCGGTTATTCGCCAGCTCTGTCTTCGTAACTATGTGGTCGCTCGCTCAACCTTGGCCGCGGCTGAATTAAAAGGACACAAGCCGTCCGTCACAGTGCTGATTCCCTGCCGGAATGAAGCGGGCAATATAGAACCTGCAGTGCAACGCTTACCCACATTTGCTGACAATATCGAGATCCTTTTTATCGAGGGGCATAGCAGCGATAACACGGTTGCCGAAATCAATCGTTTGATCGCAGAGCGTTCCGATCTCAATATCCGATTGATCCAGCAGGACGGAAAGGGCAAGGGCAACGCCGTACACAAGGGCTTTGCGCAAGCGCGAGGTGAGGTCGTTATGATCCTCGATGCTGATTTGACCGTGCCGCCAGAAGATTTGCCAAAGTTTTATCAGGCGATCGTATCGGGTAAGGGTGAGTTTATTAATGGCTCACGGATGGTGTACCCGAAAGAAGCCGAATCCATGCGATTTTTAAATCACGTTGCTAATTGGACCTTTTCTAAGCTTTTCACCTGGTTATTAAATCAACGGTTTACCGATACTCTCTGCGGAACAAAGGTCTTGCGCAAAGCGGATTATGAGAGGATCGCTGCTAACCGGTCCTATTTTGGCGAGTTCGATCCGTTTGGTGACTTCGATCTGCTCTTTGGCGCTGCAAAGCTGAGCTTGAAAATAGTGGAGGTGCCGATTCGCTATGCCGCGAGAACCTACGGCACCACCCAAATTTCTCGATTTGCCGACGGCTGGCTGTTGTTACGGATGGTGACCGTGGCTTATCGTCGAATGAAGGCATTCTGATCCTGTTGAAAGACGCGGCGCGCACTTCGTATCGTTGGATTATGGGCGCCGCGACGCTTGCGAGCCTGCCATTCCACTCGCGTACCGGTGAGATCGCCGTGTCATATGGCGGCGCGCGCGCTGGCGACTACGGTGGCACGCTTGTCAAAGTTCGGCTGCTACAAAGCCGATTTCCTGAGCGTCGCTTTGGCTATTCGCTGTTTTATATTCTCTCGAATGCGATTTATTTGCCAGAAATGGCTCTTGCGCGCATCAAGCACGCACAGGTTCCTATCGTGCTCAATCAAAATGGAGTTTTTTATCCGGGGTGGTATCCGCACGGATGGGAGCGCGAGAACGCACGCATGGCGGGGATTCATGCCGATGCCGACCACGTTTTCTATCAGAGCGAATTTTGCAAGAGGTGCGCGGAACGTTTTCTGGGGCGGCGAGCCGGCGCTTCTGAGATTCTTTACAATGCAGTCGACACCGGTCATTTCACCCCCGGTGGGAAGCAAAGTGAAACGAGGCCGTTCAAGTTTTTGATCACAGGGAAGTTTGGCGCTTCAATGGCCTATCGGTTGTTGTCTTCGATTGCGGGATTTTCCGCTGCCCGAAGGGGCGGCCTCGATATACGATTATCGATCGCGGGCCTCATTGACCCGAAAACCGAAGGTGCATGCCGCGCCTTAGCCGATAGCCTCGGCGTAGCGGGTTCGGTCGAATTCAAAGGCCCCTATACCGGAGCGGATGCACCCGAAATCTACCGCTCTGCCGACGCGTATTTGATGACAAAACACAACGATCCTTGTCCGAACGCGGTAATCGAAGCCATGGCCGCTGGTTTGCCGGTTCTTTATTCCGCATCGGGCGGGGTGCCGGAACAGGTGGGGCAGGAAGCCGGTGTGGCTTTGGCTGTGCCGGAGACGTTTGACAAAGACGTTTTCCCAGAGCCGGATGAAATTGCCAAGGGCATGAGCCTAATTATAAAAAATCATGCTCCAATGGCTGCCGCAGCGCGTGCCCGCGCCGTAGAGCGATTTGATCTTTCGCGCTGGTTTGCTCGCCATGAGGCGGTATTCCATTCGCTGCTGGAAAAGCAGCGATGAAAGCGCTTGGCCTTAAAGCTGCCGATGCTCTTGCAGTTGCCTGGCGCTTTCTGCCGCAGCGCGCACGTCATCTCTTCATGAAGGGTCTATTCGTTCTCGAATCGCGTGGAGCAGACCCGGGAGCGGGGCTGGCTCGTCTATTTGCCGTACAGGATGCGCTCGAACACGTTGTGAACGAGCGTGCGATGATCTACGGAGCGGGAGAGCATCCGAAACACCAGCTTACTCGTTACCACGATTTTTTCGTCGCAGCACATTGCTGATGGCGAGCATGTGTTGGATGTTGGCTGCGGCTATGGCGCAGTCGCGCGCTCGATCGCACATGCGCGACCTCATTCCAAGGTGATGGGTGTAGATTATGACAAGGGCCGGCTCGCGCAGGCACGCGCTGGCCGAGAATCCCGATAATTTATCGTTTGCCGAATCGGACGCGACCAAATTAGTTCCTTCCGGCCCTTGGGACGTGGTGGTGCTTTCAAACGTCTTGGAACACATTTCCGATCGGGTGCGTTTTTTGTCGGCACTGATTGCGACGACAGGAGCGAAGAAATTTCTTATCCGCGTGCCGTTATTTGAGCGCGACTGGAAATTGCCGATGCGTCGTGCCGTGGGCGCCAATTACTATTCCGACCCAGATCATAAAATTGAGCCGACGAAGAGCGAATTCCGCGAAGAAACAACTCGGGCCGGCCTAGAAATAGACGAGTTATCAACGCCTTGGGGAGAGATCTGGGCTGTGCTCCGGCCAATCGAAAAGGGCCCTTCGTGAGCCAACCTTCGGTCAGCGTCGTCGTGCCTTGCTACAACGGAGGGCGTTTTCTTCCGATCTTTTGGACAACCTGCGCCTGCAAACTTTCCGTGATTTTGAGATCGTCGTTGTTGATGATGGATCGAGCGAGCCGGAAACATTGCACGCTAGCCGCGCTCTCATCAGAGATCCGCGTTGTTCCGACAGGAAAATCGAGGTCTGCCGGCAGCCCGTAATGCCGGGATTCGAAATGCGCACTCCGATTTTGTATTACCCCTCGATTGCGACGACGAGTTGGAGCCGTCAGTATCTTCCTGACGGAAGCTGTTCCTCTTTTGCGATCGGCGCCAGCTGATGTCGGTTTTGTCTTTACTCACATGCGCCTTTCCGGCGCAGTGGAAGGAATATTCGAAACAAGATTCGATCGGTTTGACCAGCTGTTTGTCAATCGACTTGCCCTATTGCATGCTATTGCGAAAATCCGCTTGGACGAAGGCCGGGGGGTACGACGAGACAATGCGCGATGGAGCCGAGGATTGGGAATTCAACATCCGACTTGCTGAGGCAAATTTTCGCGGGATAGAAATTCGCCAGACCTTTATTCGTGTATACCGTACGACCTGAAGGTATGCTTCTCAGTAAGACCGCACATCTGCAGGGGACAATGTGGCGTAATATCCGTAGCAGACATGCCGAACTTTACCGGCTTCAATCTCTCATCAAGCGCTGGCAAGAGAGCGGCTACTGCTGGCGCTCGGCGTTCCGCGCGATCGGCATTCTGTTGCTCGTGAGCCTGCTACCGGAGCGCAGATACAATGCACTGTGTTTTAAATTTATGGGTCTGGCTCGCGGGTGGCGCATTATGCGTGGACGTTTGAACGCAAAGCTTGATCTGGCGTGAGTTACGCGGTCGCAGATTAAGTTGGGCAATTGGCCTAAAACAACGCTGAGAACATCATGACAAAACCTGTTGCACTGATCACCGGAGTAACCGGACAGGATGGCGCATATCTCGCCGACTTTTTGCTGCGCAAAGGGTACATGGTTCACGGTATTCGGCGCCGATCCTCTTCGTTCAATGCCGGTCGAGTCGAAAACCTATATCAGGATCCACATGAAAAAGACCTGCATTTTCTGATGCACTATGGCGACATGACGGACGCCACCAATCTGATCCGGATCGTGCAGGAGACGCAGCCAACCGAAATCTATAATCTCGCCGCGCAAAGCCACGTCAAAGTTTCGTTCGAAACTCCGGAATACACGGCGAATTCTGATGGGCTCGGAACGTTGCGTATGTTGGAGGCCATTCGCATTCTCAACATGGAAAAGCGCATCCGCTTCTACCAGGCTTCAACATCGGAGCTTTACGGTGGCATGTCGAACGAGCCGCAAAGCGAGGTGACCCCGTTTTATCCGCGTTCGCCATACGCAGCGGCCAAGCTTTATGCCTATTGGATTACTGTGAACTACCGCGAAGCCTATGGAATTCACGCATCCAACGGCATTCTGTTTAACCACGAAGGGCCGACGCGCGGCGAAACCTTCGTCACTCGTAAAATTACGCGCGCTGTCGCTGCCATCGAACTTGGTCACCAGAACACGCTCTATTTGGGAAATCTCGATGCTCGCCGTGACTGGGGCCATGCACGCGATTACGTCGAAGGGATGTGGCTAATCCTGCAACAACCAGAACCCGATGATTACGTGCTTGCGACTGGCGAGCATCACTCGGTTCGGGAGTTTGTTGAAAAAGCATTTGCTTGTGTCGGGCGCAAGATTGTTTGGGAAGGCAACGGTTCAGCCGAGCGCGGGATCGAGCCCAGCACCGGGCGAATCCTTGTGGAGGTGGATTCGCGCTATTTCCGCCCAACCGAGGTCGAATACCTGGTAGGCGACCCGTCCAAAGCCAGACGTAAGCTCGGCTGGAAGCATCGCGTCAGCTTCGAATCGCTGGTGAGCGAGATGGTCGAAGAGGACCGCAAGTTGCTTCAGAACGAGGTCCGGCGAGGTAATTCGCATGAATAGCTCTAACACGCCGCCGACCGCTATTCGATTTGCGAGGCAAACGAATTTACGTTGCGGGACATACCGGATTGGCCGGATCCGCAATTGCACGGCGATTGTTAGCCGAAGATTGCGAGATTCTAACCGCCGAACACGCGATCCTTGATCTTACTAAACAGGAAGCGGTCGAAAAATGGATCGCTAAAGTAAACCCCGACGCAGTGTTCTTGGCTGCAGCCCGAGTCGGGGGTATCCACGCCAACGACTCCTTTCCAGTCGATTTTCTCGCCGACAATCTGGCAATTGCTCTCAATGTGATGCGAGCTTCGGCCGCCGCCAATGTCAAGAAGCTGATGTTTTTGGGGTCCTCCTGCATCTATCCGCGCAACGCACCGCAGCCGATGAGCGAGGATATGCTGCTTACGGGCCCGCTCGAACCGACGAACGAATGGTATGCGATTGCTAAGATAAGCGGCATCAAGTTGGCGCAAGCTTATCGACGTCAGTACGGGGCGGATTTCATCTCAGTGATGCCAACCAATCTTTACGGCCCCGGCGACAACTATCATCCAGAAAACAGCCACGTCCCCGCCGCATTATTGCGACGCTTCCATGAGGCCAAACAACAGGGTGCGGAAAAAGCCAAGGTTTGGGGCAGTGGCACACCGAGGCGTGAGTTCCTAGCAGCTGATGACCTCGGAGACGCCTGCGTGTTCGTGATGAAACACTATTCGGGCGAACAATTTCTGAACATTGGGACCGGTGAAGACGTGAGTATTCGCGAATTTGCCGAGCTCGTAGCGGAAATCGTCGACTATCGTGGCGTGCTTGAATTCGACACCAGCCGGCCAGACGGTCCGCCCCGTAAGCTTCTTGACGTTACGAAGCTCACCGCCTTGGGGTGGAGGGCAAAGACGCCGCTGCGCGAGGGACTAAGAACCGCATATGCTGATTTTCTCTCTCGGCGTTCAAATGTGAGAGAGCGCTAGGGCCGATGTGTGGAATTGCCGGGTTGGTAGATCTAAACGGTACTGACTCAGCAGTCGTCGCAACGCGGATGCGGACAGCTCTTGAGAGGATAAAATTTCGTGGTCCGGACGGTACGGGCGATTGGAGTGATCAGTACTGCGCGCTCATTCACACGCGGCTTGCCATTATTGAATTGTCGCCGCTTGGTGCGCAGCCGATGGCGCGCGACGGCCTCGTAATCACTTTTAACGGCGAGATTTTCAATTACGTTGCGCTGCGCGAAGAGCTGTCTGCTCTGGGGCATCAATTTTGCTCAAATTCAGATACGGAGGTGATCCTCGCAGGCTGGCGCGAATGGGGTCCAGGATTTTTACGCCGGACCGTGGGCATGTTCGCCTTCGCCATCTGGGACACTCGCACGCGCACGCTCATCGCTGCGCGCGACCGCTTCGGCGAGAAGCCATTTCTCTACGCTGCCGCGGGTGGGCGATTCGCCTTCGGCTCCGATCTCATCGCGTGCGAGGCCATGCTAGGCGAGCGCCGCCCGGTTGACGCTGCGGCCTTGCGCGCTTTGTTCACGCTACGCTTTGTGCCGGAACCGCAATCGATCGCGGCCGGCGTCTACAAGCTTCCCGCGGGCCATTGGCTGCGCTTCGACGCGACCGGCGTTCAGGTCGCTGCCTGGTACGATCTTGCGCGCGAGCGCCCGCCGCGGATGGCGGACACGACCGAGGTGCGGGCCGAGCTGCGCCGGCGCTTCGACGTCGCGGTCGCGGCGCGACTGGTGTCGGACGTGCCGGTCGGCGTGTTCTTGTCGAGCGGCCTCGACTCCTCGCTGGTCGCCGCCTCGGTCGCCGCGTCCGGCGCCAAGCTCAAGACCTTCACCGTTGGCTTCGAAGGCGCTTCCGGCTACTACGAGGAGCGTCCGCTCGCCCGCACTGTCGCGCGTCATCTCGGCGCCGACCACACCGAAATCTCGGTCAGCGCGCGCCGCACCGGCGAGGTGCTTGACCGCCTGTTCACCGCGCTCGACGAGCCCTTCGCTGATTCCTCGGCGGTACCCACCTATCTCGTCTCGGAGGCGACACGGCGCGCGGTCAGCGTGGTGCTTACCGGCGACGGCGCCGACGAGGTTTTTGGCGGCTATCGGCGCTATTGGGCGGAACTCTATAGCGGCGTTTGGCACCGGCTGCCGGCCCCGGCGCGCCGTCTGTTGCACCGCCTGGTGAGCGCATTGCCCGAAGGAAAGCACCGCCCTTTGCTCGAATCCATCCGCCGTGCCCGCCGTTTTGTCGATACGGCCGATGCCGATCCGGTCAAGCGGCAGGCAGGCTGGCTGCGGCTGATGCCGGAGGGCGAACTCGATCGACTTATGGAGCCTGCGCGCAGCCCGGCGTTGCCGCTTGAACGCACGGTGGCGCGGCTGCGGACGGCCCTCGGCGACGCCGACCCGATCAACGCCATGCTCGGTTGCGACGTTGCGTACGAATTGCCGGGTGACATGCTGACCAAGGTCGACCGCATGAGTATGGCGCACGCGCTGGAGACGCGCACGCCCTTCCTCGATCAGCGCGTGGTCGAGTGGGCCTTCGCCTTGCCTGGCAAAGCCAAGCTGTCGTTGGTCAACGGCAAGCCGGTGGGCAAGCGAGCGCTACGCGATGGCTTCCGCGACCGCCTGCCGGCCGAAGTCTTCACCCGGCCCAAGCGTGGCTTCGAGATGCCGGTTGCGCAGCTGCTCGCCGGCGCGGCCGCCGAGCGCCTGGCCGCCGCGACCGATGCCGCCGCGCTCAGGCGGCAGGGCCTGTTCGACGCCGGCGTCGTTCAGGGCTGGAAAGACGATCTCGCCGCCGGCCGCCGCGACACCTCGTGGCACCTGTGGACGATCCTGTCGTTCCAGGAATGGGCGCGGATGCATGGCCGCGCCGAAGCTTTGACATAGGTAGCAAACGACATGCGTCGCGACGACCGGCCCTACGACGAGAGCGAGGGCCACGAAGAGATCGCCGCGATCGAGGCGCAGTGGACGCGATACTGGGAAGCGCAGGGCGGCCCGCAGGGCCGCGCTGACCGCATCCCGCGCAAGGCCGAGTTCAAGATCATGTGGCCCTACCTGAAGCAATTGCCTCGGGGCAGCCGCGTCCTCGATGGCGGCTGCGGCCTCGGCGACTGGGTGGTGTGGCTTACGCGCGCAGGCTATCCCACGGTCGGCCTCGACGTCTCGCGTCTTACCATCCGCAAGCTCAAGCAGATGTTTCCCGACATGGAGTTCGCAGTCGGCGATATCCGCGAGACTGGCTTTCCCGACGCGTCGTTCGACGCTTATTTCTCCTGGGGCACGTTCGAGCACTTCGAGGAAGGCTTCGACCGCGTTGTCGGCGAGGCCTTTCGCGTGCTCAAGCCTGGCGGGCTTCTCTTCGCGTCGATGCCTTTCGTGAATCTGCGCCACGCGATGCGCGACATCCTGCATGAGCCCTGGCGCCTGCCGCCGCAGAAGGACCGCACCCGCTTCTACCAGTGGCGGCTGACGCGCGGCGAACTCGCGACGATCCTGTCGCGTCACGGCTTCGCGGTCGACGACGTCAAGATCATCGGCAAGCGGCAAGGCATCCAGCGCTGGCTTCAACAGAATTTCGCTCTTTCCGCCACCTCGACCTTGGCCCGCGGTTTCGCTGTGGTCGCCGCGCCGTTTGTTCCAAAGACCTTGATCGGACACATGATTCTGGCTGTTGCGCGGAAGCCGCAAAGCCCGTAAGCACGAGCCGGCCCGCCGCGACCGCGGCTCCCATCAATCGATCCGCTCCTTGACCCACAACCGCAAGATCGCCGTCATCGGCCTCGGCTATGTCGGCTTGCCGGTCGCCGTCGCGTTTGCGCGCTCGGGCATTCCAGTCATTGGCTTCGATATCAACCGCGCGCGCGTCGACGAGCTCCACGCCGGCCATGATCGTACCCGCGAGGTGGAGCCCGCCGAGCTCAAGCAGCCGTCGCTGCGCTACGAATTCGGATGCCGCGAGCCTCAAAGCGGCGGATTTTTTCATCGTGACCGTGCCGACCCCGATCGACAGCGCGCGCCGGCCGGACCTCGGCGCGATGCTGGCGGCATCGGCGACCGTTGGCGCAATGCTCAAGAAGGGCGACATTGTCGTCTATGAGTCGACCGTTTATCCCGGCACGGTCGAGGAAGAATGCGTCCCCGTGCTTGAGAAGGCGTCGGGGTTAATGGGTGGCCGTGACTTTACGGTTGGCTATTCGCCCGAGCGCATCAATCCGGGCGACAAGAAGCACCGGTTTGAAACCATCACCAAAGTGGTGTCGGCACAGGACGTGCCCACGCTGGACATCGTTGCCCAGGTCTATGGCTCGGTGGTGAAGGCCGGCATCCACCGCGCGCCGTCGATCAAGGTTGCCGAAGCGGCCAAGGTCATCGAGAACACGCAGCGCGACCTCAACATCGCCTTCATGAACGAGCTCTCCGCGATTTTCCACCAGCTCGGCATCGACACCGGCGACGTGCTGGCCGCTGCGGCCACCAAGTGGAATTTCCAGAAGTTCGAGCCCGGGCTGGTTGGTGGTCACTGCATCGGGGTAGACCCTTATTACCTTACCTTCCGCGCCGAAAAGGCGGGGTATCATCCCGAGATCATCCTCGCCGGCCGCCGTATCAACGACAACATGGGCGAGCGGGTGGCGCGCGAGTGCATGCGCGCGCTGCTTCAACGTGGGTGCAGCAATCCCACAGTGACGATCCTGGGTATGACGTTCAAAGAAAATGTCCCGGATATCCGCAATTCAAAGGTGATCGATATCGCGCGCGAGCTCGAACGCGTCGGCGTCTCGGTACAGGTCAGCGATCCGCTCGCTTTGCCAGAGGAAACCAGCCACGAATACGGACTTAAGCTGACGCCATTTGAGTCGCTGAAGTCGGCCGATGCCGTCATATTTGCTGTCGCGCATGACGAATACGTCGCGAAGGGGTGGCCCTTGATCACAGGGTTGCTTAAGCAAGGGCAGGGCATCGTGCTTGACGTCAAGTCGAAGCTCAATCGCGCGCAAACGCCGAAAGGGGTCGATCTGTGGCGTCTGTAGACGTCCATTCTCGTCACTGGCGCGGCGGGCTTTATCGGGTTCCATGTGGCCAAGCGCCTGCTGGAGAACGGCCGCACGGTCGTCGGTCTCGACAGTCTGAACGCCTACTACGATCCGAAGTTGAAGGAAGCGCGCCGCGATGAGCTCAAGAAATTAAAGAACTTCCGTTTCGTTCAACTCAATCTCGCGGACCGCGAGGGAATGGCGGCGCTGTTCGCCGAACACCGCTTCCCATACGTCGTGCATCTCGCGGCGCAGGCCGGTGTACGTTATTCGCTGGTCGACCCGTTTGCCTATGTCGATTCCAACCTGACCGGTTTCACCACGATCCTCGAAGGCTGCCGGCACAACGGCTGCCGGCATCTGCTGTACGCGTCCTCGTCGTCCGTCTACGGCAGCAATACGCATATGCCGTTTTCGGTGCACGACAATGTCGACCACCCGCTCAGCTTCTATGGCGCGTCGAAGAAAGCGAACGAACTGATGGCGCACGCCTACGCGCATCTCTACCGGCTGCCAGCGACCGGCCTGCGCTTTTTCACCGTCTACGGCCCTTGGGGCCGGCCGGACATGGCGATGTGGATTTTCGCCTCGGCGATCATTGCGGGTAAGCCGATCAAGCTTTTCAATCACGGCAAAATGCGGCGCGACTTTACCTATGTTGATGACGTGGTCGAGTTGGTCGTGCGCATGGTAGAGCGCGTACCGCAGGGGAACGCGAACTGGTCGAGTGAGACGCCGGATCCGAGCACAAGTTCTGCGCCGTGGCGCGTTTACAACGTCGGAAACAAAAATCCAGTCGAAGTGCTAGAGGTGGTGCGCTTGCTTGAGGAGGCTATCGGCAAGAAAGCCAAGCGCGAGCTGTTGCCGATGCAGCCCGGCGACGTTCCCGCCACCTACGCAGACGTCGACGAACTCGTTCGGGACTTCGATTTCCGTCCATCAATGCCGATCGCGACCGGCGTCGCCAAGTTCGTCGATTGGTATCGCGCTTACCATCGGATTTGATTTCGGTTCAATCGGCAATGGCCGAAGCCGAAACAGAGTTTCGGTCACGTCGGTCGGTCGTGAGAACCCACACTAGTCCACCGGCCACGCCTAATACGAGATAGCCGGCGCCAAACAGCAGCGAGACGATCAGACCGTCGCTCTGCGAAAGGCCGGCATAGGCAAAGGCGGCGACCATCGCGCCTTCACGCACGCCCCAGCCGGCAATCGAAATCGGCACCACCGTTATCAGTATCACCGGCAGCACCAGGAAAACCGAATAGAGCAGCGGCAAGTTCGCGTCCACCGAGTGGGCCGCGCACCAAGCGGCCAGCGCGGTGAAAAAGTGGACGACGAACGACAGACTGAATATCGCCGCGAGCGCGCGCGGCGAGTTCAGGATCGCCAGCCCGACCGCTGCCGCCGCGGCAAGGTGGCGCGTCAGCGTCCAGCGCTGCAAAACGCCCAACCGCCTCCACCCCAACAGCACGAATACGAGCCCGGCGCCGATACAGCCGGGCCCGATCACCAGCAAGGCCGTGCGGCCGATCGGGTTGTGCACCAGCTCGAACGTCCAGGGAAGGCACGCGACCACCATCATCGCGAGCGCCACGGTCCCGACCACGCGGTCGAGCAGCACCGAATAGGCCGCTACGCGCCAGCTGGACTGCTTGCCGACCAGCCAGATGCGGACGGCGTCGCCGCCGACGCTCGACGGCAGCGTCTGATTGAAAAAGCCCGCGATCATGCTGAACCTGAGCGCTTGCGCGAAGGAGAGGCCGGCGCCGCAGCGCTGGACCAGCCGCTGCCACCGCAGCGCCAGCACGAACAATTGCGTCCCCAGCACGAGCAGGCCGAGGCCGACCCAGCGCAGATCGATCTGGCTGAGGCGGCCTTTCACGGCTTCGATATCGACCGCTCGCAGCGCAAAATAGAGAAGCAGCAGGGAAACCGCAGCTTTGACACTGAGGGCAATTGCCTTGCGCATCGCGTCTCCTGCAACCGCCAGCGCGGTCCTTTCGGCGGCTACTCGGTGCCGGTTCATGTATTGGAAGTCAAGCGACCGCCCGAGACGGTGCGAGGTCGCAATTGATCGCGCAGGCCTGTTGCCTATAGTCGGCCTCCACAACGAATAAAAAGGCAGGAACTCCCATGGCCGTCCCGGCGCTGGCAAAGCTGAAAGTCAAGCTGTTCACCGACGGCGCCGACAAGGCGCAGATCGTGGACATGGCGAAGCAGTCCTGGATCGCCGGCTTCACCACCAATCCGTCGCTGCTTCATAAGGCCGGGGTCAGCGATTACGCCGGCTATGCACGCGAACTGGTCGCCGCCGTCCCCGACCGTCACATCTCGTTCGAGGTGTTCTCCGACGACATTCCGGAGATGGTCGCGCAGGCGCGCGTCATCCATGGCTGGGGCGAGAATGTTTACGTCAAGCTGCCGGTCACCAATACGCGCGGCGAGCCGCTGTTTGACGCCGTGCGCGCGCTCTCGCACGACGGCGTCAAGGTCAACATGACCGCGATTTTCACGCCCGAGCAGGTCGCGCACGCCGTCGATGCGCTCAAGGGCGGCGCGCCGAGCTGCGTCTCGGTGTTTGCCGGCCGCCTGGCCGATTTCGGCATCGATTATCGTCCGATCATGCAGGATGCGGTCGCGCGCGCGCGCAAGACCCCCAACGTCGAAATCATCTGGGCCTCGACGCGCGAAGTATTCAACGTGATCGAAGCCGACATGATGGGCTGCCACATCATCACCGCGCCGGCCGACGTGCTGAAGAAGTTGCCGTTGATCGGCAGCAAGACCGACGCCGAGCTATCGCTGGCGGCCGTGAAATCGTTCCGCGAGGATGCCATTGCCGCGGGCTTGCGGCTGGCGGTCCCTGCGTCACGGGCGGCCGAGTAGGGTAAATATGCCCCGCGCGCTGCTGTAACGCTTTGAATCAAAACGTGTTCACCGTCTTTATTGGCAGCGGTCGCATGGCCCGCGCGAGCATGCTAGGGATTAGGGGACCGCACGTTGCGGGCGGGGGATTTCGTTAAGACCATGACCCAAACGGTAAATCCGGACGCGGGGCGTTTATTGCGTGTCGGCGTGATCGGCGTCGGCGTCATGGGCAGCAATCACGCGCGCGTCTTAGCCGGACTGCCGGGCGCGGAACTCGTCGGCGTCGTCGATCCCGACCGCCGGCAGGCCGATTTCGTCGCCCGCACGCTGGGCTGCAAGGCCGTCGCCGAGGTGGGCGAGCTGCTCGACCTCAACATCGATGCAGTCACCATCGCGGCGCCCACCCATCTGCACCACGATATCGCGCTCGCCTGCATCGCGCGCGGCGTGCATGTCATGGTGGAAAAGCCGATCGCCTCTTCCGTCGAAGAAGGGCGCGAGATCATCGAGGCGGCGGCCCGCGCCGGCGTCACGCTGATGGTCGGCCATGTCGAGCGTTTCAATCCGGCGGTCGAGGCGATCAAGGAAGCGATACGCAATGAAGACATTCTTTCCATCGCCATCACTCGCGTCGGTCCGTTCCCGCCGCGCATGTCGAATGTCGGCGTGGTCATCGATCTCGCGGTGCACGACATCGACCTGATCCGTTGGTTCACCGATTCCGATATCGTCGAGGTGCAGCCGCAGCTCTCGAGCGCGGTCGCCGAGCGCGAGGACATCGCGCTGCTGCAATTCCGCACTGCCTCGGGCGTGCTCGCCCACATCAACACCAATTGGCTGACGCCGTTCAAGGCGCGCAACGTCACCGTCGCCACGCGCGGCAAATATGTGATGGGCGATCTGCTGACGCGGCAAGTCACCGAATGTTTCGGCTTCCAGCCGGACGGCAGCTATTCCATGCGCCATCTCTCGGTCGGCCACGCCGAGCCGCTGCGCTCCGAGCTCTTGGCGTTCCTGCGTGCGGTGCGCACCGGCGCGCCGCCGGCGGTGACCGGCGAGGAGGGCGTAGCCAGCCTGGAAATTGCCACGCATTGTCTGTCGGTCCGTCCCTGGGCCGCACCCGCGGCGCATCGCCAGGCGCCGCGCGTGGTCGCCGGCTAATTCAGACGCTCCTTAGGCTCGCAATGAACCAGCACACCAATTTGCCGCCGATTCCATTCATCGACGTCGCGGCCCAGCGCCGCCGTCTCGGCAACGCCATCGACGTTGCCGTTAAGCGCGTGCTTGACCATTGCCAGTTCATCCTCGGCCCGGAAGTGAAGGCCTTCGAAGCCGAGCTCGCGAAATTTTGCGGCGCGCGCCATGTCGTCACCTGCGCGAGCGGCACCGACGCGCTGATGCTGACGCTGATGGCCAAGGGTATCGGCCCCGGCGACGCGGTGTTCTGCCCGTCGTTCACCTTCTGCGCCACCGCCGAAGTCGCGGCGCTGGTCGGCGCCACGCCGATTTTCGTCGACGTCGAGGCCGACACCTTCAACATCGACGCCAAGGGGCTTAGCGCGGCGCTCGCCACTGCCAAGAAGCTTGGCCTGAAGCCGAAGGCCGTCATCCCGGTGGACCTGTTCGGCCTGCCGGCCGACCACGATGCGATCGCGGCGGTTGCCAAGTCGTCGGGCCTGTTCGTGCTCGACGATGCCGCGCAAGCCTTCGGCGCCACTTACAAGCGCCGTCCGCTCGGCACCTTCGGCCATGCCACCGCCACCAGCTTCTTCCCGGCCAAGCCGCTCGGCTGTTACGGCGACGGCGGCGCGGTGTTCACCGATGACGGTGAATTCGCCGAAACGCTGCTGAGCCTGCGCGTGCACGGCCAGGGCAGCGACAAATACGACAATGTCCGCATCGGCATGGCGTCGCGACTCGATACAATCCAGGCCGCGATCCTGAGTGAAAAGCTGAAGATCTTCCCCGACGAGATCGCCGCGCGCGATCGGGCCGCGCGCTATTACGCGGAAGGTCTTGCCAATCTGGTGGTCGCGCCAACCGTTCCCACCGGCCTCACCTCGGTGTGGGCGCAATATACCATCCGCATCGCCGGCGGCCGTCGCGACAAGGTCGCCGCGGCCTTGAAGGCCGAAGGCGTGCCGACCGCGATCTATTATCCGATCCCGCTGCACCGCCAGCAGGCCTACAAGCACTATCCGGTGGGCGAGGGCGGTGTGGCGGTGAGCGACCGGCTGGCCGGCGAAGTGCTTAGCCTGCCGATGCATGCTTATCTCGACGCCGCCACGCAGGACCGCGTTATCGATGCCACACGGCGTGCACTTACCCATTAAGGTTGCTATTATTTTCAACTAGCGATTTTGACGACGAGGCGCGGGGACAACGTGCAGCGGAAAATTCTCATCATGGGCTTGCCGGGCGCTGGGAAAACCACGCTCGCCAACGCGCTCGCGCCGCTGCTGAACGCTGTGGTGTTCAATGCTGATGCCGTACGCACTAATCTTTCACGCGATCTTGGCTTCAGCCTTGAGGACCGGATCGAACACGCGCGCCGCATGGGTTGGATGTGCGATCGCGTCGTCGAGGCGGGCGGCACCGTTATCGCTGACTTCATCTGTCCAACGCCGGAAGCACGCGCGGCGTTCGGCGACGCCTTCGTGATCTGGGTCGATCGCATATCTTCGGGCCGCTTCGAAGATACCAATCGTATGTTTGTTCCGCCGGAATAGCCCGATATGGTGGTCAGCGCGCAAGGCACACCGCAATATTGGGCCGAGCAGGCTCTGGCCCGGCTTCGCCCCGCTTTTAATCCGCAGAAGCCAACGGCACTGTTCATCGGACGCTATCAGCCGTTTCACGCCGGCCACCAACGCTTGATCGAGGAAGGGCTGCGGCGCGTCGGGCAAGTTTGTATCGCGGTACGCGACACGCACGGCCTCGATGCAAAAAACCCGCTACCTTATTTTGCCGTGAAGCAGCGCATCGAAGCTGCACTCTCGGCCTATGATGGCCGCTTCGTGGTGGTACCTCTGCCGAATATCACGAATGTGTTTTATGGCCGCGACGTTGGCTACACGGTTGAGCGTATTGTGCTCGACGAGACGACTGAAGGCATATCGGCCACCAAGATACGTGGCCTCGCTGCTGCGCCCTGACCTTAATAGGTCAACGCTTATAAATATCCTCGATCCGCTCGATATCATCCTCGCCGAGATAGCTGCCGGTCTGCACCTCGATCAGCTCGAGCGGAATCTTGCCCTGGTTGGCGAGGCGGTGGACGGTGCCGATCGGGATGTAAATCGACTCGTTCTCGTGCACCGCGCGTTTGTTCTCGCCGATGGTTACCTCCGCGGTGCCCTTCACGACCACCCAGTGCTCGGCGCGATGGCGGTGCTTCTGCAGTGACAGCATGCCGCCGGGAATGACGACGATGCGCTTGACCTGGAAGCGCTCGCCCATGTCGATCGACTCGTAATAGCCCCAGGGCCGGTGCACGCGCTTGTGCACGCTCGCCTCCGGCCGGTTGCCGGCCTTGAGCTTTGCGGTGAGCTCCTTGACCTCTTGTGCGCGGGCGCGCGGCACCACCATCACCGCGTCCGACGTGCTCACCACCACCAAATCCTCGACGCCGACCAAGGCCGTCAGCCGTCCGTCGGAATGCACCACGCAGCCGGTGGTATCCATTGTTACGGCCTCGCCCTTCACCACGTTGCCTTGTGCATCAGGCTCGGTGATGTCGAAGAGGGCGTCCCAGCTGCCGATGTCCGACCAGCCGAAATCGCCTGCCACCACCGCCGCGCGGTCGGTCTTTTCCAGCACCGCATAGTCGATCGATTTCTGCGGCGCGCGCGCAAACGCGTCAGGCGCGAGGCGCAGGAAGCCGAGATCGGTGGTCGCATTCTTGACCGCGTCCGCGATCGCCGCCGCCATCTCCGGCTCGAGGCGGGCAAGCTCCGACAGCAGCACGTCGGCGCGGAACAGGAAGTTGCCGGAGTTCCACAGATAGCCTTCGCGCACATAGCGCTCGGCCGTGGCCGCATCGGGCTTCTCGACGAAACGCTTGACCTTGTGCACGCCACCGCCGATGTCCTCGCCCGGCAGGATGTAGCCGTAGCTGGTCTTCGGCTCGCTCGGCTTGATGCCGAAGGTGACGATGTGGCCCTGCTCGGCGGCGGCGCGGCCGGCAAGGCAGGTGGTGCGGAATTCCGCAACGTCGAGGATGATGTGGTCGGCCGCCAGCGCCAGCACGACGGCGTCCGGATCGCGCTGTCTCGCGACCGCCGCCGCCGCGGCGATTGCCGGGCCTGAATCGCGCCGCATCGGCTCGATCACCACGGTTGCCTCGACGCCGACCTCCTCGGCCTGGCGGCGGGCAAAAAAATGGAAGTCCGGGCCGGTAATGACGATCGGCGCCGCGAATATGCCGTCCTTCACCCGCAGCAGCGTTTCCTGATAGGTCGAGCGTTCGCCGATCAGCGGCAGGAACTGCTTGGGCAGGGCGTCGCGTGAGACCGGCCAAAGCCGGGTGCCTGTGCCGCCGGCAAGCAGAACGGGGATGATCGGCGAGGGCATGCGGGGGCTAAGGCTCTATGTTCGGTCGGAGAATCGTCTTAAGGCAGTTCGGCCTGTCTGACTATTGCTAGCATTTATTCCGGTCAAACCGGCAATTCCGCGGCGGTTGGCCTCATTTTGGTACCACAGACCGATGATTGAACGCATCCTCACGGTCGGCGGCTACACGCTGCTCTCGCGGGTCACCGGCTTTTTCCGCGACATCATGCTGGCGGCGGTGCTGGGCGCCGGGCCGGCCGCCGACGCCTTCTTCGTGGCGCTGCGGCTGCCCAATCATTTCCGCGCCATCTTCGCCGAGGGCGCCTTCAACGCCGCCTTTGTGCCGGCCTATGCGCGCCTGCGCGAGCAGGGGGGTGCGCAACGGGCCGGCTTGTTTGCCGACCGCATTTTCACCTTGCTGCTGGCAAGCCAGATCGTGCTGCTGGCCTTGGCGCTGCTGTTCACTCCGGAGGTGATCGACATCTTGGCGCCGGGTTTTTCGAAAGATCCGGGCCGCTATGCGCTCGCGGTCGAGCTCACGCGCATCACCTTTCCTTATCTGCTGCTGATCACGCTGGTCACGCTCTACGGCGGCATCCTCAATGCGCTGCAACGCTTCGCCGCCGCCGCCGCCGCGTCGATCTTTCTCAACCTCGCGATGATGGCGACGCTCGCGGTGGTCTGGCTCTTTCCCAGCGCCGGCCATGCGGCGGCCTGGGGCGTGCTGATCTCCGGCGTGCTGCAATTGCTGCTGGTCGGTGGCGATGCCTGGCGCGCCGGCGCGCTCACCTCGTTGCGCTGGCCCGAGCTCGATGCCGACGTGCGCAAATTCTTCCGTGCGCTCGGACCGGCGACCGTCGGCTCGATGGGCGTGCAGCTTGCGCTGTTCGCCGACACCATCATCGCCAGCTTCCTGGCCGCCGGCGCGATCTCGGCGCTCTATTACGCCGACCGCATCAATCAATTGCCGATCGGCGTCATCGGCATTGCCGCCGGCACGGTCATTCTGCCGGAGATGTCGCGCCGTATCGCCAGCGGCGATCACGCAAGGCGCCGCGCATGCGCAGAACCGCACCATCGAGTTCACGCTGCTGCTGTCGATCCCCTGTCTTGCCGCCTTCTTCGCCATCCCCGAGCTGATCATGCGCGGGCTGTTCATGCACGGCGCCTTCACCGCCGCCGATGCGGATGCCGCCGGCCGCACGCTCGCCGCCTACGGTTTCGGGCTGCTGCCCTTCGTGCTGATCCGCAGCACGGTCGCCACCTTCTTTGCGCGCGGCGACACCGCGACGCCGGTGAAGGCCGCGCTGATCGCGGCCGCCGTCAATATCGCCTTCAAGGTTCTGCTGATGGGCCCACTCGCGCAGGTTGGTCTTGGCGCTTGCGACCTCGATCGGCGCCTGGATCAATCTCGGCCTGGTGGTCTGGTTCGCGCATCGCGCCGGCCACGACCGCATCGACGAGCGCCTGCGCCAATCCACGCTCAAGCTCGCCGCCGCCGGCCTCGCCATGGCCGCCGTGCTGTGGTTCGGGCAGGCGCCGGTCGCGCGCGCCTTTGCCGGCTGGCATCGCTGGCAGGATCTGGCGACGCTGCTGACCTTGGGAACCATTGCCAGCGCCATTTATGGCGCCATCGTTATTGCGATATTTGGACCGGCCTGGCTGACGAAATTTCGCGCCGCCAAGGGCCGCTGAAACGAAGTTTCATAACGTTATTATGCAAGCGCGAAGGTGGACATAGCTCCCCTCCGACGCTAAGGACGGGCCGGGTTTTGCGTGGTCGAGCCGCGCCGCAGGGACTCATGAACCTCACACGGGCAATCCCATCACTTTCATTGATGCGTACGGTGCGCGGCGGCGCGGTAGTTGCGCTTGCGGCTATGGTCGCGGCCTGCGGGCAAAGCCAGCAAGGCGGCGCGCCCCCGCCACCGGCGGTGACGGTGGCGGCGCCGACCAAGCGCACGGTGTTCGATTTCGACGAATATGTCGGCCGTTTCACGGCGATTAATTCGGTCGAGGTGCGTGCGCGCGTTTCCGGCTATCTCGACAGCGTCGATTTTAAGGATGGGCAGCTCGTCAAGCAGGGCGATCTGCTCTTCACCATCGATAAGCGGCCGTTCCAGTACACGCTCGATCAGGCGCGCGCCAATCTGCAGACCGCGAAGTCCAACCTTGCCTATACCGAAGCCGATCTCAACCGCGGCCGCGAGTTGGTCGGGCAAAAGACCATCACCGAACAGATCTTCGAGCAGCGCGCGCAGGCCTTCCGCAACGCGCAGGCATCCGTCAACGGCGCGCAAGCGGCGGTGCAGCAAGCCGAGCTCGATCTGCAGTTTACTGAGCTACGCGCACCGATCGACGGCCGCATCGGCGACCGCCGCGTCTCGCCGGGCAACCTCGTTACCGGCGGCACCGGCGGCAACACCACGCTGCTCGCCACCATCGTCTCGACCAACCCGATCTATTTCGAGTTCACCTACGATGAGGCGTCGTTTCTCCGCTATCAGCGCATGGCCAGCACCGGCTACGATATCGCCAGCCACGGCACCAGCGTGAAGGTGGCCCTCAAGCTGATTGATGAAACTGATTTTGATCACGAAGGCCGCATGGACTTCGTCGACAACGTGATCGACCGATCGACCGGCACCATTCGTGCGCGCGCCGTGCTCGACAATCCGAATAGCCTCTTCACGCCCGGCATGTTTGCCCGCGTGCGCGTGCCGGCCTCGGCACCCTATGAGGGCCTGCTGCTTCCGGATGCGGCCATCGGCACCGAGCAGGCGCGCAAATTCGTGCTGACGGTGAACGCCGACAACACGGTCGTTCAGAAATATGTGACGCTCGGCCAGCTCACCAGCGACAATTTGCGCGTGATCAAGGACGGCATCGCTCCCGACGACCGCATCATCGTGAACGGGTTGCTGCGCGCGCGTCCGGGCCAGAAGGTCACGCCGCAGGAGCAAGGCGCCGCGCCGCCGGCGCCGGCGGCGCAACCGGCCGCGCAGAAATAACGGGCGGCGTCACGCCATGCGCATTTCGCATTTCTTCATCAACCGGCCGATCTTCGCCAGCGTGGTCTCGATCATTTTCGTGATTCTCGGCGGCGTCGCCTTCGTGCGTTTGCCGATCGCCCAATATCCCGACATCGCGCCGCCGACCATCACGGTGACCGGGCAATATCCGGGTGCCAGCGCCGACGTGGTGGCCGAAACCGTGGTGACGCCGATCGAGCAGCAGATCAACGGCGTCGAGAACATGATCTATTTGTCGTCCAACTCGACGGCCGACGGCCGCTTCACCATTTCAGTGACCTTCGACATCGGCACCAACCTCGATATCGCGCAGGTGCAGGTGCAGAACCGCGTGTCGATCGCGCAGCCGCGCCTGCCGGCCGACGTGCGCAACATCGGCGTGACGGTGAACAAGAGCTCGCCCGACATCATGATGGTCGTGCACCTCTATTCGCCGGATCATTCGCGCGACACATTGTTCATCTCGAATTACGCCACCATTGAGATCACCGACGCGCTCACGCGCGTCGATGGTGTCGGCTCCATCACCGTCTTCGGCGCTCGCGACTACGCCATGCGCATCTGGCTCGATCCGGATCGCTTGCAGTCGCTCGGCCTGACGGCGGGTGATGTCGTCAACGCGCTGCAGGGGCAGAACGTGCAGGTGGCGTCGGGCGTCCTCAACCAGCCGCCGGTCGACAAACCGGACGCCTTCCAGATTTCGGTGCAGACGCAAGGGCGGCTCACCGATCCGGCCGAGTTCGCCAACATCGTCGTCAAGCAGACCGCGACCGCGGTGGTGCGGATCAAGGACATCGCAACGGTCGAGCTTGCGGCGCAGGACTATTCGACAAATTCCTATCTCGATCGCGATCCGGCGATTGCTCTCGGCGTTTTCCAGCGGCCGGGATCCAACGCGCTCGCTGCCGCAAGCGCGATCCAAAAAACCATGGACGATCTGTCCAAGCGTTTCCCACCCGGACTTAAATACACCATCGTTTATAATCCGACACAGTTCATCCAGCAATCGGTCGACGCGGTCGAGTCGACCATCGGCGAGGCCATCATCCTCGTCGTGCTCGTGGTCATTCTTTTCTTGCAGACATGGCGCGCCGCCGTCATCCCAATCGTTGCCATTCCGGTATCGCTGATCGGCACGTTTTTCGTGATGTCGCTGTTCGGCTTCACGCTCAACAATCTGTCGCTGTTCGGCCTGGTGCTCGCCATCGGCATCGTGGTGGATGACGCCATCGTCGTGGTCGAGAACGTCGAGCGCAATATCGAAGCGGGTTTGAGCCCGCACGACGCTGCGGTGAAAAGCATGGACGAGGTCGGCGCCGCGCTGATTGCCATCGCGCTGGTGCTGTCCTCGGTGTTCATTCCGTCCGCCTTCATCACCGGCATTTCCGGGCAGTTCTACCGCCAGTTTGCCCTCACCATCGCTGGCGCCACGATCATCTCCCTGATCGTGTCGCTGACTCTGTCACCGGCGCTGTGCGCCTTGCTGCTGAAGCCGCATACGCCGGAGCACCAGAGCCACCACTGGTGGGATCCGCCCATTCGCGCTTTTTTTGCTACCTTCAATCGCGGCTTCGACTGGCTGACGCACGCCTATGGCCGCTTCTCGGCGAAGGTGGTGCGCATCGCGGTGCTGATGCTTGCTGTCTACGTCGGTGTCATCGCCTTCGGCCTCAACGAATTCCGCAAGACGCCGATCGGATTCATCCCGCAACTCGATCGCGGCTACCTGATCATCGTCACGCAGTTGCCGCCGGCCGCCTCGCTCGCGCGCACCGACGACGTCAACCGGCGCGCGGTCGAAATCGCGCTCAAAGTGCCGGGCGTTGCCCACGCCGTGAACATCGTCGGCTTTTCCGGCGCGACCTTCACCAATGCGCCCAACGCTGGCGCGGTGTTCGTGACGCTCGATCCGTTCGAGAAGCGCGCGCGCGATCCGCAGCAGTCTGCCGCTGCCATCCAGGCGCAGCTGTTCATGAAGCTGCAAGCGATCCAGGACGGCCTCGTCTTCGTCGCCGCGCCGCCGCCGGTCTCAGGGATAGGCAACGCCGGCGGCTTCCGCATGATGGTCGAGGATCGTGCCGGGCGCGGCTCGGAAGCGTTGCAGAACGTCACTTATGCGATGATGGGGCGCGCGGCGCAGACACCGGGCCTGTTCCAGGTTTATTCGCTGTTCGAAAGCTCCACGCCGCAGCTCTATCTCGACATCGACCGCACCAAGGCGCAGCTGCTCGGCATCAATATTCCCGACGTATTTGCGGCGTTGCAGGACTATCTGGGTTCGATCTACGTCAACGACTTCAATCAGTTCGGCCGCACCTATCGCGTGATCGCGCAAGCGCAAAGCGACTATCGCGCCAATACCAGTGACGTGCTGAAAATCCGCGTGCGTAACGCATCGGGCGAGACGGTGCCACTCGGGGCGTTTACGACCGCGCGGACCATTACCGCGCCGTACCGGGTGCCGCGCTACAATCTTTACCCGGCGGCCGAGCTCGATGGTGCCGCCGCGCCCGGCTTCAGCCAGGGTCAGGCGATCAAGATCATGGAAAAGCTCGCGGCCGAGACGTTGCCGGAGGGGTTCTTTTATGAGTGGACAACGCTCGCCTTCCAGCAGATCCGCGCCGGCAATACCGCGATCTTCGCCTTCCTGCTGGCGGTGGTGTTCGTCTTTCTGGTGCTGGCCGCGCAGTTCGAAAGCCTGACGCTGCCGCTGGCAGTCATTCTCATCGTTCCGATGTGTCTGATTGCCTCGATCGTCGGCGTCGTTATCCGCGGGCAGGACAATAATATTCTGACGCAAGTCGGCTTCATCGTGCTCATCGGCCTTGCCGCCAAGAACGCCATTCTGATCGTGGAATTCGCCAAGCAGCTCGAAGACGGCGGCCGTGACCGGTTTGACGCCGCGGTCGAAGCCGCGCACCTGCGGCTGCGTCCGATCTTGATGACCTCCGTTGCGTTCATTCTCGGCGTCACGCCGCTGGTCTGGGCGGTGGGGGCGGGCGCCGAGCTGCGCCAGACGCTCGGCACCGCGGTGTTCTCCGGCATGATCGGCGTCACTACCTTCGGCCTGATCTTCACGCCGGTATTTTATGTGGTGACGCGCTGGCTCGCGCTGCACCTCGCGCGGCGCGGGCAGCCAGTGTCCGATGAGAGCGCGCAGAGGCCGAAACGGCGATGAAGTTCGGTTTCGGCCAGGCCGTCAAGCGTAAGGAAGACGCCGCGCTGCTGCGCGGGCAGGGGCGCTATGTCGCCGACGTCGCGCCCGACGGGGCGTTGGCCGCCGTGGTGCTGCGCTCGCCGCATGCGCATGCCCGCTTCGGTATCGGCGACCTTTCCCGCGTGCGTGCGATGCCGGGCGTGCGCCTAGTGCTCACCGCGGCCGACATCGGCAAGCTCGGGCCGCTGCCGACGCCCGGCGTGCTGCCCGATGTCGACATCCCGATCCCGCCTTATCCGATTTTGGCGCGCGACGAGGTGCGCCACGTCGGCGATGCCATCGCATTCGTGGTCGCCGACACGCTGCCGCAGGCGAAGGACGCAGCCGAGGCGATCACGGTCGACTGGCAGCCGTTGCCGCATGTGATCGGAGCTGCCGCTGCGCTCGCTGCCGGTGCGCCGCAGGTCTGGCCCGACCGGCCGGGCAACGTCGCCTTCGAAACCGCAGCGGGCGACGCCGCCAAGACCAAAGCCGCCTTCGCGCAAGCCGCGCGCACCGTCGAGCTCAGCGTCATCAACCAGCGCCTGGTCACCAATTATCTCGACACCCGCGGCGTCGTCGCCGAATACGACGGCGAGCGCCACACCCTCACGCTCGGCAGCCAGGGCAGCCACATCATCCGCGACATTATCGGCGGCGACGTGATGAAGCTGGCGCCTGAGAAGATGCGCGTGATTACGCCCGATGTCGGCGGCGGCTTCGGGACAAAATTGTTTCCCTACCGCGAATACGCGCTCGCCGCGGTGGCCGCCGAGCGGCTGCGCAAGCCGGTGAAGTGGGTGTGCGAGCGCACGGAGCATTTCCTCGGCGACAGCCACGGCCGCGACAATGTCACCACCGCGCGCCTTGCGCTCGACGACAAGGGCTGTTTTCTTGCACTCGAAATCGATCTTGCCGCTGACATGGGCGCTTATCTGTCCTGCTACGGGCCCTACATCCCCTGGCTCGCCGTCGGCATGGCGACCGGCGTCTACGACATTCCGGCGGCGCACGTGCGGCTGCGCGGCGTCTACACCAACACCGTGCCGGTCGATGCCTATCGTGGCGCCGGCCGTCCGGAAGCGTCTTATCTGATCGAGCGCCTGGTCGATGCCGCCGCGCGCGAGCTTGGCATCGCGCCTGACACGCTGCGCAAGCGCAACTTCATTAAGCCGAAGGCGATGCCCTACACGACGCCAGTCGGCAAAATCTACGACTCGGGTGATTTCGCCGGCACCATGGCGCGCGCACAGGAGCTCGCCGATTGGGACGGTTTTACCAAGCGCGCGGCGGCCTCGAAGCGCGCCGGCCGCTTGCGTGGCATTGGGCTCGCCACTTATGTCGAAGCCTGCGGCGGCAACGGGCCGGAAACCGCCACCGTGCGGCTCGACAAAGACGGCGGCGTTACCGTGCTGATCGGCACGCAATCGACAGGTCAGGGCCATGCCACCGCCTACGCCCAGATCGTCGCCGACAAGCTCGATCTGCCGCCGGAGAAAGTCCGCGTCGAGCAGGGCGACACCGATGCGATCAAGACCGGCGGTGGCACCGGCGGCTCGAGTTCGATCCCTGTCGGCGGCGTCTCGGTCGACCGCGCCAGTAAAAAGCTTGCCGACCAGATCAAGGAGCTCGCTTCGGAAAAGCTGGAAGCATCCGCCGGCGATCTGGAGATCGCCGATGGCGCCGTGCGCATCGCCGGCACCGACCGCGCGATTTCATTCGCCGACATCGCAGCGCAGGCAAAGCCAGAGCGCCTACGCGCGGACAGCGACTTCAGTCCCGACCAGCCGACCTTTCCGAACGGCACCCACATCGTCGAAGTCGAGATTGATCCCGGCACGGGTGCGACCACGATCCTCACCTACATCATCGTCGACGACTTCGGCGCCACGCTCAATCCGCTGATGCTCGCCGGCCAGGTGCACGGCGGCACCGTGCAAGGCATCGGCCAGGCGCTGATGGAGGACACTGTGTACGACGCGGCCTCCGGCCAGTTGCTTAGCGCGAGCCTGATGGACTACGCGCTGCCGCGCGCCGCCGACGCGCCGGACTTTGTGTTCGAGACGCGCAACGTGCCGTGCAAGAACAATCCGATGGGCGTCAAAGGCGCGGGCGAGGCCGGCGCCATCGGCTCCTGTCCGGCGATCATGAATGCCGTGCTCGACGCGCTCTGGCGCGTCTACAAGATCCGCCATCTCGACATGCCGGCGACGCCGGAAAAGGTCTGGCGGGCCATCGCCGGCGCGCAAAAAGGGTAAGATTTGCTGGACTTTCCGCGATCACGAAGTTGTGATCGGCGGCGGCTGCGCCGCACACAGGTCATGCGGGCGGAATAAAGTTTTTGCCCTAGGGTTTTTGCATTGCCCTGAAAAACCAACGGATGGACACGATGCGAATAGCGCTTGCTCTTCTCGGTCTCATACTCAGCACCGCTGCGGTGTTCGCCCAATCCGATCCGGTCAAGCAGCGCGAAGACCTGATGAAGCAAAACGACGAGGGCGCCAAAGTCGTTGTGCAGATGATGCGCGGCCAGCGTCCCTTCGACGGCAAGGCGGTCGATACCGCGTTCGCGCAATGGACCGCCACCGCGCAGAAATTGCCCGGCCTCTTTCCGGAAGGTTCCCAGACCGGCGGCGACAACCGCGCCTCGCCGAAGATCTGGCTGAACAAGAAAGACTTCGACGCCAAGGCCGCCGAATTCGGCAAGGCGGTCGCCGACAATCGCGCCAAGGCGGTCGCCTCGCTGCAGGGCTTGCAGGCGGCCATCCCCGTGGTCGGCGATGCCTGCGACAACTGCCACAAGGAGTATCGTCTGTCGCGCCACTAGGCAGCGTCTATCCAAACGCCGCCGCGATGCCGTCGCGGCGGCGTTTCGATTCCGGTATTGTCGCGCCCCGGGGACATGGCCGATGATTCGAAAATTGGTTCTGTTTGCGGCCGTCGCCGCCGTGCTCGCCATCGGCCTGTTCTGGGTCCTCACCATTCCGCAGACGGTGCCGGCGGACGCGCTCGGTCCGCACCGGCCCAATGTCGCGAACGGCAAGACGCTGTTCCTGATCGGCGGCTGCTCGTCCTGCCACATGACCTACGGGCAGAAGGATGCGAGCAAGCTCGGCGGCGGCATGGCGCTCGCATCGCCGTTCGGCACTTTTTATCCGCCGAATATTTCGCCGGACCCGAACGACGGCATCGGCCGCTGGAGCGAGGCCGAATTCGTCACCGCGATGACCAAGGGCACCTCGCCCGAGGGCGAGCATCTCTACCCGGCCTTTCCCTACACCTCCTATCAGCGCATGACGTTCAACGATCTGCGCGACCTGTTCGCCTATCTCAAGACCTTGCCGGCGGTGCCGGGCCGCACGCCGGAGCATGAGCTTTCGTTTCCGTTCAACATCCGCCGCCTGATCGGCGGCTGGAAACTGGTGTTCCTCGACGGCCTGCCGTTCCAGCCCGACCCCTCGCGGCCGGACGATTGGAACAGAGGCGCTTATCTCGTGAACGCGCCCGGCCATTGCGCCGAATGTCATTCGCCGCGCAATTTCCTGGGCGCGCTCAAATCGAACTTGCGCTTCACCGGCGGTCCGACGCCGGACGGCAAGGATTGGGTGCCGAACATCACGCAATTCGCGCTCGCCAAGTGGTCGGAGAAAGACATCGCCGAAACGCTGGCGACCGGCATGACGCCGGACGATCGCGTCGGCGGGGCGATGGTCGACGTGGTGCGCAACACCGCGCAGCTCAGGCCCGACGACCGAGCGGCGATTGCCGTTTACATCAAATCGCTGCCGCCGGTCGAAGGCTACGCGTCGCCGAAGCGGCCGTAATGAATCTCTTCAAAGGCATCGGCTTCAAGCTCGCCTCCGCGCTGCTGTTCGCGGCCATGTCGGCGCTGGTGCGCGACGTCGGCAGGGTCGCGCCGGTCGGCCAGATGGTGTTCTTCCGCTCGGCTTTCGCCATCGTGCCGGTGGTGATCATCTACGCACTTCGCGGCGAGCTCGGCACTGCGGTGCGCACCTCGCGCCCACTCGGCCAGCTCGGCCGCGGCATGCTCAGCGTCTGCGGCATGTTCACCAATTTCGCGGCGCTGGTGCGGCTGCCGCTCGCCGATGCCACCGCTATCTCATTTGCCTCGCCGCTCATCACCGTGGCGCTCGCAGCGTTCATATTGAAGGAGCGCGTGCGCATTTACCGCTGGTCGGCGGTGTTCGTCGGCTTTGCCGGCGTGATCGTGATGCTGATCCCGCATTTCGAGGTCGGCCATTACGCTGCGATCGGCGCGACGGCCGCCGCCGTCGGCTCGCTACTCGCGCTCACCTCGTCGGTGTGCAATGCCGGCACCGTGATCCAGACGCGGCGGCTGACACAAAGCGAAACCACGTCCTCGATCGTGTTTTATTTCTCCCTGGTCTGTGCGATTGCCGGCGCGCTGACGCTGCCGTTCGACTGGTACACACCGACAACCGGGGAACTCGCCGAGCTGATCGCGCTCGGCGTGCTCGGCGGGCTCGCGCATATTCTGCTCACCGAAAGCTACCGCTACGCCATGGCCTCGGTCGTCGCGCCATTCGACTACACGTCGATGCTGTGGGCGCTGCTGCTCGGCTATTGGCTGTTCGGCGAATTGCCGGAGGCGCTGGTCTATGTCGGCGCGTCCATCGTCGCCGGCGCCGGCCTGTTCGTGATCTGGCGCGAGCGCCAGCTCGGCCTCGCCCGCGCGCGCGAGATCGAGGAGCAGGCCGCGGCGTGAGTTACGTCTGAAACGCCTTGAAGGTGATGAGGGTGTGCGTGTCCTTGATGCCGGGAATGCACTGCACCTTCTCGTTGACGAAGTGCCCGATGTCGGTGCCGGCATCGACGTAGAACTTCACCAGCAGGTCATAGTCGCCCGCGGTCGAATAGATTTCGGAGGCGATCTCGGCTTCCGCCAGCGCGCTGGCCACCTGGTAGGACTTGCCGAGCTCGCATTTGATCTGGACGAAGAAGGGGGTCATCGCCGGCCTCCGATTTGATCGCCAATCCAGCAAATACCGCCCTGGCTGGCAAGGCGGCCAATTCTTGCAGACTTGCCTTGGGCGTCGGCGCGGAATAGGTATTGAGCAGCAATCTCGTGGGGTGTCCGGCGCGAGCCGGGCTGAGAGGCTTAAAGCCAACCCAACGAACCTGATCCGGGTCATGCCGGCGGAGGGATGAGAGATGCACCACCCCGCTCAAGCGCACGACGACGTGGCGCAGGCCGCCTGCGTGGCGCTCGAGCGCGTGCGCTCGCGCGCACCGCGGGTGCATTGCATCACCAACGCCGTGGCGCAGAATTTCACCGCCAATGTGCTGCTTGCCCTGGGCGCGGTGCCGTCGATGACGCTGTCGGCGGACGAAATTGGCTCGTTCGTTGCCAATACCGACGCGCTGTTGGTCAATCTCGGCACCTTCGACGCCGAAAGGCGCACCGCCGCCGAGATCGCGGTGGAAACCGCAACCCGGGAGGGTGTCCCTTGGGTGCTCGATCCGGTGTTCGTCGATCGTGCGCCCGCGCGCGCCGAATTTGCGCGCGAGATGATTGCCCGTTCGCCCACCGTGGTTCGCCTCAACCATGCCGAATTCGCCGCGCTTGCCGGCGACGAGGCAGCGCGCGAAACGGTAACGGCGGCGGCGCGCGCAAACGAGATCGTCATCGGCCTCTCGGGCGAGACCGATCTCGTCACCGACGGCACGCGGCTGGCCAGTATCGCGAACGGCCATCCATTAATGGCCCGCGTCACCGCCATGGGCTGTGCCGGCTCGGCGCTGGTCGCGGCCTGTCTCGCGGTTGAAGACGATGCCTTTCGTGCAACCGTCGCTGCGCTGCTGATCATCGGTATTGCCGGCGAGCTGGCCGCTGAAAAAGCTGCGGGCCCCGGCAGCTTCGCCGCCGCCATCATTGACGCGCTCTACAATCTCGACGCTAACACGATCAAGGCGCGCGCCCGGGTGACGTGAATGACAATCGATCTGCGCCTGTACGCGATTCTCGACCCCGCCGTCGCCGGTGGCCGCACGCTCACCGATCTTGCATCGTTGCTTGCCGGCCAGGCGACGCTGGTGCAGCTGCGCGACAAGGTTGGGGGCACCCGCGCCATGGTCGATGAGGCGCGGCGCTTGCGCGACGTGCTGGAGCCGCAGGGCGTGCCGCTGCTGATTAACGACCGCGTCGATGTTGCGCTCGCCGCGCAGGCCGACGGCGTGCATATCGGCCAGGACGATATGGCGCCCGCCGATGCGCGCCTGCTGCTCGGCCGCACCGCGATCATCGGGCTCAGCATTCAGAACCTCGAACAAGCGCAAGCCGCGCCGTTGGACCTCATCGACTATGTCGGGGTCGGCGGTGTCTACGCGACCACCTCCAAGGACAACACCAATACGCCCATTGGCATCGCTGGCCTACGCCGCATCGTCGATGCGATCCACGCCCGCCGGCCCGGCTTCCCGATCTGCGGCATCGCCGGAATCAACGCCAGCAATGCGGCTGAGGTGATTGCCGCCGGCGCCGCCGGCGTGGCGGCAATCTCTGCCTTGTCGCTCCCGCCACAGCCGCTAGAGGCGGCCCGCAATCTGCGCGGCGTCGTCGACGCTGCGCTGGCCAAGCGAGGCGCGGCATGACGGCGATCGCGCTCACCTTGCTTCCCTTTCCCCGCGTGCGGGGAGAGGGTGACCGCGCGCAGCGCGGTCGGGTGAGGGGGCTATTGGATAGGCTCAGGCAATGGCGCTGCCCCCTCACCCGATCTCCTCGTGTTCGCTCGGAGATCGGCCTCTTCCCGCACGCGGGGAGAGGTGGTCGAAAGGCTGTGCCATGACGGCGATCGCGCTCACCGTCGCCGGCTCGGATTCGAGCGGCGGCGCCGGCATCCAGGCCGACCTGAAAACCTTCGCCGCGCTCGGCGTCTACGGCGCTTCCGTCATCGCCGCGCTGACCGCGCAGAACACGCAAGGCGTCATCGCCATCCATGACGTGCCGCCCGATTTCATCGTGGCGCAGATCGACGCGGTGTTTTCCGATCTCGCCATCGCCGCGGTGAAGATCGGCATGGTGGGGCGCAGCGCGGCCATCGAGGCAGTGGCGCGCGGTCTCACGCGGCATAAAGCGAACAACATCGTGCTCGATCCGGTGATGGTCGCCTCGTCCGGCGACCGGCTGCTGGCGCCGGACGCCGTCGGCGCGCTGCGCCGCCTGCTCATCCCGCGCGCGCTCGTGGTGACGCCCAATCTGCCGGAGGCCGCCGCGCTGACCGGCGCGAGCCTGGCGCGCAACGAGCAAGAGATGGAAATCCAGGCGCGGGCGATCCTCGAACTCGGCGCGCGCAACGTGCTGATCAAAGGCGGCCACGGCGAGGGCGAGGACAGCGTCGATCTGCTGGTCGGGCAGGGTGAGCTTGTCCGTCTCTCCGCCAAGCGCATTGCCACCAAGAATACCCACGGCACCGGTTGCACGCTGTCGTCCGCCATCGCCGCCGGCCTCGCCAAGGGCGACGATCTCCTCACCGCCGTTCAGAACGCCAAAGCCTACGTCACCGCCGCCATCGCCGCTGCCGACCGGTTGCAGGTCGGCCACGGCCACGGCCCGCTGCATCATTTCCATGCCCAATGGAGCTCACCATGACCACGCGCCGCAATTTTACATTCGGAGTAGCCGCCGCCAGCGTCCTCGCCGCGCCCGCCGTCGCGCGCGTCGACACGCTGAAATGGAAAATGGTCACCTCCTGGCCGAAGCGACTGCCCGGCCCCGGCATGTCGGCTGAGCGCGTCGCCGACCGCATCCGCGCGCTGTCCGGCGGGCGCATCGACATTACCGTCTATGCGGCCGGCGAAGTGGTGCCGGCCTTCGGCGTGCTCGAGGCGGTCGGCAACGGCGTCGCCGATATCGGCCACACCGCCGCCTTCTACTGGCAGGGCAAGATGCCGGCGGCGGCCTTTTTCACGACGGTGCCGTTCGGCCTGACGCCGTCCGAGCACGTCGCCTGGATCGACGCCGGCGGCGGTCAGGCGCTGTGGGACGAGCTTTATGCGCCGTTCGGCGTGAAGCCGTTTATGGGCGGCAATACCGGCGTCTGCATGGGCGGCTGGTTCCGCCGCGAGTTGAAAGACCTTGCCGACTTGCGCGGCGTGAAGGTGCGCTCGCTCGGCCTCGGCGGTGAAGTATACCGGCGCCTGGGTGCCACGCCGCAGACCACGCCGCCGGCCGAAATCCTCACCAGCCTGCAATCAGGCGTGCTCGACGCTGCCGAATTCGTCGGCCCCGGCACCGACATCGCACTCGGGCTCTATCGCGTCGCGCCGTTCTACTATTATCCCGGCTTCAACAAACCGAACGGCACCGGCGAGTGCATCGTCGCGCTCAAGACCTGGAACACGCTATCCGACGAGTTGAAAGCGATTGTCGCGCATGCTTGCGCGACGGAAGCAAGTTACGCGCTGTCCGAAATGGAGCGGCTCAATGCCCTTGCGCTCGACGCGCTGGTCAAGCAGCACAACGTCAAGCTCACGGCGTTCCCCGGCGATCTCGTCGCCGCCGCGCGCCGCCAAGCCGACGACGTGCTCGGCGAGCTCGCGCAGCGCAGTGCGATCAGCGCCAAGGTGCATGACTCTTACGCCGCCTTCCGCGCGCAGACCGCGCCCTGGTCGCGCGTGTCGATCGAGGCGGTGCTCACCGCACGCGGGGCCTGAAGCGATTCTCCGCGCGATTTCCGATGGGACAATTCCGCAGACGCAGCGCGCAAAGCCCCTGTTACGCGGGCCTTTCCATGGTTAACCGGCCATTAACCATTCTCGGGCTCTCATTGCGGCAACTCGCTACCGGCGATGCGGCTTTGCGCACTCGCCTCTCTGTGACCGTACGCGCACGTCCCGGGTGGATCGAAGTGATCGCCCGCTTGCAACTCTGACACGTCAAGGGGCCGATAGACATGAAGACCAAATTGATCCTCGCCGGCATCGCTGCATTGCTGACGGCGCCGCTCGCCGCGCAGGCGGCGGATCTTTCACCCTCCTATAAAGCGCCCGCCTACGTCGCGCCGCTTGCCGCGAGCTGGAGCGGGTTCTACGTCGGTATCAACGGCGGCTACGGCTGGGGCACCTCGGATTGGGACCACCCGGCGGTGAGCCCGAAGCCGGCCGGCGCGCTCGCCGGCGGCACCATCGGCTATAATTTCCAGACCGGCACCTGGGTCTGGGGCATCGAAGGCGACCTCGACTGGTCCGGCATGAAGGACAGCGTCACCTGCGGCGTCGGGACCTGCGAGACCAAGAGCGATTGGCTCGGCACCGCGCGCGCCCGCATCGGCTACGCCGGCTGGAACAACTGGCTGCCCTACATCACCGGCGGCGCGGCCTTCGGTGGGCTGAAGGCCGACAATTCGCTCACCGGCACCACCGCCTCCAAGACTCAGCTCGGCTGGACCGCCGGCCTCGGCGTCGAATACGCGTTCCGCTCGAACTGGAGCCTCAAGGTCGAATATCTCTACGCCGATCTCGGCAAGTTCGACTGCGGCACCTCGTGCAGCGCGATCGTGCCGGACGACGTCAGCTTCAAGGCCAACCTCGTGCGCCTGGGCGTCAACTACCGCTTCTGATCCCCTCCGTCACTGTCGGCCAAATGCGAAACCCCGGGCTCATCGCCCGGGGTTTTTTCGTCGCGCATCGCCGCCCGCCGCGCGGCTCAATCGGTGCGGCTGAGCTGGTACTCGTCGGCGGTGCGCTCGAAGGTCTCGGCCACGCCCTTGATGCGGTAGATGATGCGGTTGTCGCGCTCGACCGGCAGCTGGCGCACGATCTTGTAGCTGCCGCGCGCGCCCGGCGTGAGCGTGCCGCCGTCGTAGTGCACGTTGGCGCCGATGGGGAATTTGTGCATCGTGCTGCTCCTGTTCTTGCCTCTGACGAAAACGCCCGGCGCGAAGCCGGGCGTTCGAAGCGCGATTGGCGCGTTATCGCGATTAGGCGTTCTGCAGATTGCCCGCCGCCTGCTTGCCGCGCTCGGTGACGACTTCGTACGTCACGCGCTGGCCCTCGTTGAGGGTGCTCATTCCGGCCCGTTCCACCGCGCTGATGTGAACGAACACGTCCTTGGAGCCGTCGCTCGGGGTGATGAAGCCGAAGCCTTTTTGGGTGTTGAAGAACTTCACGGTACCAGTAGCCATAGTAGCTGTATCCTTGCATGAACTGCGTTATGTGTGAGCTTCGCCGAGAGCGACTTCCCGCTTTCAGCGATCGAAACATCCGGATTTTCAGGGTGTCTTGATTAGCGCCCGTTCGGGCAGCGCAGCAAGGCAAAACCAAAAAACTTGAGTTTCAACAAGGGCCTCATACGCGCAATGGGGTTCCGGGTCAATCGAATTCGGGGGCGGGGGCGGGCACGGGGTTAACCCGCCTTTGCAAGAGCTTCCGTGCGCGGGTCAGCATTCCGGGGCCCACGGGCTCACGCCCCCGCCCCGGAATGACCTGCATTATTTCGCGGCGACGATCTTCTGCTTCTGCTCCCCGAGCCCCTGGATCCCCAGCGTCACCACGTCGCCCGGCTTCAAGAACTGCGGCGGCTTCATGCCGAGCGCCACCCCCGGCGGCGTGCCGGTGATGATGATGTCGCCCGGCTCCATGACGAAGAACTGCGAGCAGTACCACACGATGTGCTCGGCGCCGAAGATCATGGTCTTGGTGTTGCCGCGCTGGCGCTTCTCGCCGTTGACGTCGAGCCACATATCGAGGTTCTGGGGGTCCTTGATCTCGTCCTTGGTGACGAACCACGGCCCGATCGGCCCGAAGGTCTCGCAGCCTTTGCCCTTGTCCCACTGGCCGCCGGAGCGCTCGATCTGGAAGGCGCGCTCGGACACGTCGTTACCGACGAAATAGCCGGCGATCGTGTCCTTGGCCTTGTCGCGGGCGAGGTAGCGCGCGCGCTTGCCGATGACGATGCCGAGCTCGACCTCGTAGTCGAGCTTGGTCGACTCGCGCGGCGTGACGGTGTCGTCGTTCGGCCCGCAGATGCAGGTGATCGCCTTGTTGAAGATGATCGGCTCCTTCGGGATCGGCATGCCGGCTTCCGCCGCATGGTCGGAATAGTTGAGCCCGATGGCGATGAAATTGCGCACCTTGCCGAGGCAGGGGCCGAGCCGCGGCTTGCCGCCGACGGCTTTCAGGCGCTTGAGGTTGGCCTTCTTGATCTTGGCGAGGCCGCCGGAGGCGAGCATTTCGGAGTCGATGTCTTTGATCACGCGCGACAGGTCGCGGATCTTGCCATCGGCGTCGATGATGCCGGGCTTCTCGCGGCCGGGCGCGCCATAGCGGACGAGCTTCATGAAAGGGTCTCCCAAAAGGCGTTTGTTCTTGATCCCTCCCCGTCTCCGGGGAGGGTGCCCGTCGAAGCGCGCATGCGCGAAGACGGGCGGGTGGGGATTTTCGGCGCGGACTATGCGACGGGCGAGGGGGCAGGGGCAACCCCCGTCGATGCGGCACATCTGTGGTTAGCAAACGCTAACAAAATCCCGCGTATTTCGTCGATCACTTGCACGGTCGGGTAAAGGGGACGGCGTAGTCTCGCAGCCTCGGGGGGCGCGGACTGACATTCGGGAGGATGTCATGGAGGAACGACGCAAGGTCGTCCGCCGCCGTACGCTCAAGGCGGGCTCGATCAGCTTCAACCGCGCCGGCGGCATCGATTGCCGCGTGCGCAACCTGTCCCCCGCCGGCGCCTGCCTCGAAGTGGCGAGCCAGGTCGGTGTGCCTGACGATTTCGTGCTAGTGGTCGAAAGCGACCACCTCAAGCAGCCGTGCCACGTTATCTGGCGCACCGCGACGCGCCTGGGCGTCGAATTCAAGGCGGCCTAGAACGCGCCGTTGAAGGTGCCGCCGTCGATCAGCAAATTCTGCCCGGTGATGTAGCCGGCCTGCGCGGAGCACAAGAACGCGCAGGCCGCGCCGAACTCGGCCGGATCGCCGAAGCGCTTGGCCGGGATCGTGTTGATGCGGTCGGCCGCCACTTGCGTGACGCTTTTGCCTTTCTGCTCGGCGGTCTTGCTCAGCACGCCGCGCAGCCGGTCGGTGTCGAAGGCGCCGGGCAGCATGTTGTTGATGGTGACGTTCTTGTCCGCCACCGTGCGGGCGACGCCGGCGAGGAACGCCGTCAGCCCCGCGCGCGCGCCCGATGACAGATCGAGCCCGGCGAGCGGCATCTTCACCGAGCCCGAGGTGATGTTGACGATGCGGCCGAAGTGGCGCTGCGTCATCGGGTCGATCACTTTCTGAATCAGCTCGACCGCCACCACCATATTGGCGATCACGCCGTCGATCATCTGCTGCCGCGTCAGCTCGCGGAAATCGCGCATCGGCGGCCCGGCATTGTTGTTGACCAGAATGTCGGGCTGCGGGCAGGCGGCGAGCAGCGCCTTCTGGCCCTCCGGCGTCGCCACGTCGGCGGCAACCGCCGTGACCTTGGCGCCGGTGAGGCTGGCGATTTCGCCGGCGGCGGCCTCCAGCTTCTTGGCGTCGCGGCCGTTGAGCACCACCTCGCAGCCGGCTTCGGCGAGCGCGCGTGCGCAGGCTTTGCCAAGCCCTCTGCTCGATGCGCAGACGATGGCTTTGCGGCCCTTGATTCCCAGATCCATGTAGCCCCCTTGTGGCCCCTTTTGGCGTGACGTTTTGCGGGAGTGTCGGGGGCGGGCGTGAAAGCGTCAAGTGTCGCCTAACTGTCGTACTCCGTTGCTAGGTCCTGAGCGAACGAAGCAATTTCGATTCGTGAGGGGCAAATGCTGCGCGATCCCGACCGCCAGGTGATGGAAAAAGCCTATGCCCGCTGGGCGCCGGTCTACGACCGGCTATGCGGGCCGATCTTCGTCGACGGCCGGCGGGCGGCGGCGCAGGCCGCGCGCGAAGTCGGCGGCCTCATCCTCGAAATCGGGGTCGGCACTGGGCTGTCGTTCGACGACTACGATGCTTCGACCGAAATCACCGGCATCGACATGTCGGAACCGATGATCGCGCGCGCGCGCGAGCGGCTCGAGAGCGGGCGCTACCCGTTCGTCAAGGAACTCACGGTGATGGACGCGCACAAGCTGACCTATGCCGACGCGACCTTCGACTGCGTCGTCGGCCAGTTCGTCATCACGCTGGTCGAGGACCCCGAGCGCGTGCTGTCGGAATGCGCGCGCGTGCTCAAGCCGGGCGGGCAGATCATTTTGGTCAATCATCTCTATTCGGAAAAAGGTCTCGCTGCCGCGGTCGAGCGCCTGCTGGCGCAGAAAGCGCGCCGGCTCGGCCTTCGTCCCGAGTTCCCGTTCCAGCGTCTCGCCGCCTGGGCCGAGAACCACGGCGGCGCCGAGCTGATCGAGCGGCGCAAGGTCAACGCCTTCTACACATTGGTGCGGTTCCGCCGCGCCATGCGGGAAACCGCGGCGGCGTAAAGGTTGTGAGAGTTAACAAAAGGTTAATAACACTGTCACAATCCTGAGACGCTGGCTTGCTATTCAATCCGCATGATCCTCAGCAAGGCGAATCTGACAGCGTGACGGACCCCGCCACGAAGCGATACCGCGCACTCTTCATCTCCGACGTGCATTTGGGAACGCGCGGCTGCCAGGCCGACAAGCTGCTCGACTTCCTGCGCTACCACGAAGCCGAAACCATCTATCTCGTCGGCGACATCGTCGATGGCTGGGCGCTGCGCTCGAGCTGGTATTGGCCGCAGCCGCACAACGACGTGGTGCAGAAGGTGCTGCGCCAGGCGCGCAAGGGCGTGCGCATCATCTACATCCCGGGCAATCACGACGAATTCCTGCGCGGCTATTACGGCACGCATTTCGGCGGCATCGAGGTGGTGGAGAACATCGTGCACGCGGGCGCCGACGGGCGGCGCTATCTGGTCGTGCACGGCGACATCTTCGACCTCATTGTGACGCAGGCGAAGTGGCTGGCGCTGCTCGGCGACAAGGCCTACGACTTCGCGCTCACCGCCAATCGCGTGTTCAACGGCTTCCGCCGCGTGTTCGGCGCGCCTTATTGGTCGCTGTCGAAGTGGGCCAAGCACAAGGTCAAGAATGCGGTGAACTACATCGGCGCCTTCGAGAAGGCACTCTCCACCGAAGCGCAGCGCCATCAGGCCGACGGCGTGATCTGCGGCCACATCCATACGCCCGCCATCCACAACGACTTCGGCATCCGCTACATCAACTGCGGCGATTGGGTCGAGAGCTGCACGGCGATTGCCGAAGGTCACGACGGTGAGTTCGAGATCATCACCTGGACACACACCGGCCACGGCAGCGAGCCGGCCGCCGCCGAGCTCGCGGAGCAGCGGGCGGCTTGAGGACTCCCATGAAAATCCTGGTCGCGACCGATGCCTGGCATCCCCAGGTCAATGGCGTTGTGCGCACGCTGGGCCATATGGCCCGCGAGGCGCCGGGGCTCGGCGCGACCGTTGAATTCCTGACGCCCAACGAATTCCGCACGCTGCCGATGCCGAGCTATCCGGAAATCCGACTGGCGTTGACGCGGCCGGGCGCGGTCGAGCGCCGGCTCGACAAGATCGCGCCGGACGCCATCCATATCGCCACCGAAGGTCCGATCGGCCACGCCATGCGCCGCGTCTGCATCCGGCGCGGCCTGCCGTTCACCACCAGCTTCCACACGCTCTTTCCCGACTACCTCGCCGAACGCCTGCCGCTGCCGGAGCGCTGGACGCGCGAGATAACCTGGGCCTGGCTGCGCCGTTTCCACAGCGCGGGCGCCGCCGTCATGGCGGCGACGCCGACGCTGGCGACGGAACTCACCGACCGCGGCTTCCACAACGTCAAGATCTGGCCGCGCGGCGTCGACGCCGAGCTGTTCCGCCCGCGCCAAGAGCGCGTGATCGACCTGCCGCGGCCGATCTTCCTCACGGTCGGCCGGCTGGCGGTCGAGAAGAATGTCGAAGCCTTCCTCGCGCTCGATCTGCCCGGCACTAAGGTGGTGGTCGGCGATGGACCGGCGCGCGCGGGGCTCGCGCGGCAATATCCGAAAGCCGTATTCCTCGGCGCCAAGCAAGGCGAGGCGCTGGCGGAGATCTATGCCGCGGCCGATGCCTTCGTGTTCCCGAGTCTCACCGATACGTTTGGGCTGGTTCTGCTGGAGGCGCTGGCGAGCGGCGTGCCGGTCGCGGCCTTCCCGGCGGCAGCGCCGCGCGACGTGATCGGGGAGGCGCCGGTCGGCCGCCTCGACGACAGCCTGCAGCGCGCCTGCATGGAAGCGCTGGAATGCTCGCGCGAGGAATGCCGCGCGTTTGCGTTGCGGATGACGTGGGAGGCGAGCGCGCGCATCTTCCTCACCCACGTAGCGGAGGCGAACAACAAGGTGATGCGCATGCCCCGCCTATGGCTTCGGCGGCGCCGCCGGCCGGTGGAGCCGGTCGAAGAAGCCCCTTTGACGGACCAAGACCGCGCGCGCGTGAGCCGCTGACCAGGCCATTGAGCAGGCCTTGCCGGACCGCTGACGGCGGCGCTAGCTTGCCGTCATGGGCGTCATCGAAAAAACGATTCTGCCCGATGCCGCCGATATCGCGGCGGCCGCCAAGCGCCTGGCCGGCGTTGCGGTGCGCACGCCGCTGATCAACGCGCCGGTGCTCGACGATTTGCTGGGCGCGCGCGTCTTCCTCAAGGCTGAGACGCTGCAGCGCACCGGCTCGTTCAAGTTCCGCGGCGCCTACAACAAGATTTCCTCGATTCCTGCGGAGCGCCGCGCCGCCGGCGTGGTCGCCTATTCGAGCGGCAACCACGCGCAAGGCGTCGCAGCGGCGGCCAAGCTCATGGGCATGCGCGCGACCATCGTGATGCCGGCGGACGCGCCGCTCGCCAAGCGCAATCGCACCGCCGCGCTCGGTGCCGAGATCGTGCTCTACGACCGCAACACGCAGGACCGCGCCGCCATCGCCAAGCAGATCGTGGAAGAACGCGGCGCCACGCTGGTGCCGCCCTATGACGATCCGCTCATCATCGCCGGGCAGGGCACCATCGGCGCCGAGATTGTCGAGGATTTGCGGTGGCTCAACCTGCGGCCGCAGATCGTGGTGATCGGCGCCTCCGGCGGCGGGCTCGCCTCCGGCCTCGCGCTCGGCATTTCCGCGAAGGTGCCGTCGGCCGAGTTCTACATCGTCGAGCCGGAAGGCTTCGACGACACCTTGCGCTCCTTCGCCAGCGGCCAGCGTGAGAGCAATCCGCGCATGAGCGGCACTATCTGCGACGCGCTGATGACCGCCACGCCGGGCGAATTGACCTTCCCGATAACGCGCTCGCTGATCGGGCGTGGCTTCACGGTCACCGACGACGAGGTGGCCGCCGCGGTGCGCTATGCCTTCGAGGAGCTGAAACTGGTGGTGGAGCCGGGCGGCGCCATCGGTCTTGCCGCGTTGCTTGCGCGCAAGCTCGACATGACCGGCAAGGTCGTGGTCGGCGTGCTGTCGGGCGGCAATGTGGATGCGGATGTGTTCGCGAAGCTGATAGCGGCCTAATGGCAGTCATCGCCGGACTTGTCCCGGCGATCCCGCTTAGGAGGGCAATGTGCGTCCCTAAGCGAGATGGCCGGCACAAAGCCGGCCATGACAATTTGGAGTCACGTAAACAGCGCCAGCCGCTCCTCTTCGCTCAGCAGCATCAGCGCCTCCAGCGGATCGGCGGGTGGCGGCAGCGGCGTGGCGCGGGGCGGTTGCTGAAGTGTCGGCTCCGCGGGCGGCGTGGCAGGTTTTTCTTCGGGCTGCGTGGCCAAGGCGGCAACCTTCTCGGCCATGGTCAGCGCTGCGACGCTGTCGCGATGACCGGCATCGAGGAATTCGGCGGCTTCCGGCGGCGGACTGTCGAGCCACGTCACATCAGGAATAAAGACGGCGCCGGCGCTCGCCGGCGGCGAACTTGGCGCCGGCGGCGGACCGCGGTCATGCGCCAAAGTCAGCGCTGGCGTCTGCGCGGCGGCAGGCGAGGGGATCGGCAGTTCGGGCTCTTCCGGCGCCGGCACCACCGCGAGTCGCGCCTCGGCAGCAGCGGGCGGGGGCGGCGTTTCCGAAGCCGCCAGCGCCGTGAGCTTGCGCTCCAGCAGATCGAGCAACAGCGCAAGTTTGGCCGCGCGCACCGGCAGCGCGCTCGCAGCGATATCCGGCCGCGCCTTGCGGATGCTCGCCAGCAGCGCGCGCAGCTCGCCGCGCGTGTCGGCGCGCTGCAGGCGTATCAGCGCCTCCAGTCGCGCCATCGCCGCCAGCAGCACCTCGGTGTCGGCGCCGCGGTGGCGCTTGGCATATTCGGCCAAAAAGGCGCGGCCACGCGCGCTAGCCGACAGCGCGGCGCAGAACGTCTGGTACTCGTCTTCGCTCGGCGCGGCGCCAGCCTGCGCCGCCGCTAAAGCTTCGTTTGCCATGGCCCCGGTCACAATGTGCAATCCTTCCCGCTCCCGTTTATCAATCGGCGGCGTGATTCGGAAAGCCAAGAGCGATTGAAGAATGCGGACTGTGTCCCGCTTGCAATTCGGCTTCGCCCCGCGCCTGGCGGCGCTCTATGCCGCGCTGATTTTCGTTTTTGGCATCCAATTGCCGTTTTTCCCGATCTGGCTGAAGGCCAAGGGGCTCGACGTGCAGATGATCGGTGTGGTGCTCGCGGCGCCGATATTTGCCCGCCTTTTCGCCATTCCGCTCGCCGCCCGCGCGGCCGACCGGCACGATGCCTTGCGCGCGGCGATTATCGTCTCCACCGCAGCGAGCGTGCTCGGCTATGCGGTGGTCGGCCTGGCGGAAGGGTCCGCGGCGATCCTCATCGCCTTTGCAATTGCCTCCTTCGCCGCTACGCCGCAAATGCCGCTTGCCGACAGCTATGCGCTCAGGGGTTTAACCGCCCGCGGCATGGCCTACGGACCGGTGCGGCTCTGGGGGTCGGCGGCTTTCATCCTCGGCAGTTTCGTCGCCGGCTTCGTCAGCGATTTCATACCGGCGCGTCATCTCATCTGGCTGATCGTGGCGGCGAGCGCGGTGGGCGCGCTGTCGGCCTTGGCGCTCGCGCCGCTGCATAGCGGGCCGCCTGCCGTGGTCTCGCCGGCGCCGCGCCGCCGCCTCCTGGCCGATCCTGCCTTCGTCACCGTGCTTGTCGCGACCAGCCTGATCCAATCGAGCCACGCCGTCTATTACGGCTTCTCGGCATTGCAGTGGCGCGCGGCAGGCCTCGACGGCACGGCGATCGCCGCGCTCTGGGCGCTCGGCATCCTCGCCGAAATCGTGCTGTTCGCGCTGCAAGCGCGGCTGCCGCCATTCTTCAAGCCGCACGTGTTGATGTTAATCGGCGGGCTCGGCGGCACGTTGCGCTGGACGGTCATGGCGCTTAATCCGCCGCTCGCGCTGCTGCCGGTGCTGCAGTTGCTACACGCGGCCTCATTCGGCGCGACCCACCTCGGCACCATGGGCTTCGTCGCGGCAACGGCGCCGCCCGGGCAGGGGGCCACCGCGCAAGGGTATTTCGCGGTCGCGCAAGGCACGGCCTTGGCGGCGGCGACCGCGCTGTCCGGCGTTCTCTATGGGGCTTTCGGCAGTCTCGCCTACGCGGCGATGGCGTTAGCGGCGGTCGTCGGCAGCTGTGCCGCTTACGTAGCGAACCGGATGGCGCGACGCGTAGCGGTGGTTTGACCGTACCTGCGCCGAATGCGTCCGCGGCGCCGCCGCGCAGCTGCGCACGATGCCGTTGAGATCGTGGCCTTCGAGGAAGATCATCTTGCGCGACAGCCCGCCGTGCCGGTTGATCCAGTGCCGCACCGAGATCGGATAGATATTCCACAGCGCGCGCGTGCCCATCGCGCTGGTGACGGGTCGGCCTTCGCTGTCCGGCATCCACGCCGCGTGGAAGCCGAAGCGCGCGTTTTCGGTGGCGCAGATCTTGTTGTTCGGGATCATGCCGAGCACCAGCGTGCAAGCCGACAGGCAGTTGCCGTCGATCACCACGTCCTCGCCGGTCGAGCGCAGCAGGGCGAAGGCTTGCAGGTAATGGCCGATCTGGCCGCCGCGGTCCTCGGCAATGCGCATCGTGGCCGACGCCGGCGCAAGGCCGGACGCCAACAGGGCGACGCACAGAACCAGGCCGCGAATTCGCATGACCCCCGTCCCCGTTTGCTTATTCCCCGCCGTTTCTTGCAGGCGAGTTTGGCGCAAGTCTACGCGCAAAGGGGATTCGCGGAAAGACTTGGTTAACCAAAAAGGCAGGACAATTCGTGAACGAAGTCAGGGGGTTGCGGGAACTCTCTGCTCCATTCAGTGCGGAAGGGAGGATTTGGTCTCGCGCAACGGCGCTATTTCTGCCGCGGTGCTGGCACATTCGTTGGCCATTCGCCGCAGTTTCTCGGCCGTTTCCTCGTTCCAGCACTCACGCGCGATCTCCTCGCACAGCCGCGCATGCGCCAACAGGCGCTCGGCAATGGCCGACGTTTTCTTGGGGGCGAGTTCGATGCTGCGGTCGATACCCATGCTCGCCATGTGCCGGCAACCGCACGTGGCCGCATTGACCAAGGTCAAGTCGAGGTTAGCCCCACAACGCGGGCGTCGCCGGATAGACCAGGCTGTCTTGGTAAATGAGCCCGTCGGGACGATCGCGCGCCAGCAGCAGCGGTCCGTCGAGATCGACGAAGCGGGCCGTCTGTGCGACCAGCATGGCGGGTGCAACCGACAGCGAGGTTGCCACCATGCTGCCGAGCATCAGCGTGAACCCGAGCCGCTCGACTTCCGCCGCCATCTTCAGCGCTTCGGTCAGGCCACCGGCCTTGTCGAGCTTGACGTTGACTGCGTCGTATCGTCCGGCCAGCGCCGGTAACGAAGTAAGGCCATGCGCGCTTTCGTCGGCGCAGACCGGGATCGGCCGCTCGATGCGCGCCAACGCCCCGTCGCGGCCTTCCGGCAATGGCTGCTCGACCAGGACGACGCCGGCTTTGGCACAGGCGGCCAGATTGGCGGCAAGGGTATCCTCGTCCCATCCTTCATTGGCGTCGACGATCAGGGCCGCCGCCGGTGCGGCCACCCGCACCGCGGCAATGCGCTCGGGGTCGCCAGGCGCGCCGAGCTTGATCTTGAGCAGCGCGCGGCTGGCCGCCTTGGCAGTGGCCTTGGCCATCGCGTCGGCCGGCGCCAGCGAGATCGTATAGGCGGTGGTGACCGGCTGGGGGGCGGGCAGGCCGGCGAGCTCGTGCACCGGCCGCCCGGCCCGCTTGGCTTCCAAATCCCAGAAGGCGCAATCGAGCGCGTTGCGCGCCGCCCCCGGCGGCATGGCGTTTTGCAAGGCGGCACGGGTCAGCCCGGCGCCGAGCCGCGGCCGCATCGCCTCGATTTGCGCGCTTACGCTGTCGATGCTTTCGGCGTAGCGGGAGTAAGGCGTGCACTCGCCGCGCCCGCGATGCCCGCCGTCCGAGAGTTCGACGACCAGCACGACAGCCTCGGTCTTGGCGCCGCGGCTGATGGCAAACGAACCGGCAATCGGCCAGCGCTCGGCCGCAAATGACAGGGTCAATGGTGCAGGGTCAGTCATGCGTGACGGTTTGTGGGAACTACCCTCGACAGGCTCGCATGCAATGGTCAAGTATGGCGACCCATATCGACCCTGCCCCGAAAAGGCAGGATTCGGGACGCTAAAAACGCTCCGGCCGGATATTCGGGCACAATTTTAGAGGGCCACGCGCGTGAACGGCGAAACATTGCTCGAAGGCAAGCTGGACGGCAGCCGGCTCATGCTCGCCGGCGCCGGCGACTGGATCGCCAAGAACGCGCGCTCCTTGCAGGCCTGCATCGATGCCGAGACCAGGCGGGCGGGCATCAAAGACGTCGCGATCGACATGGCCGCGGTCGAGCACCTCGACACCTTCGGCGCCTGGCTGCTCGAGAAGCTGATGCGCGCGTTTGCCGACCGCGGCGCCGCGACCCGCGTGACCGGCCTCAAGGAAGACTACCGCCAGCTGGTGAATGAGGTGCACGGTGTCGAACTGGAGAAAGCCGCGCCCAGCCGTCCCAATCAACTTGCCTATGCAGTCGCAGCCGTCGGCCACAGCATCGTCTCGGTGGGCAATACCTTCGGCGCCTTCGTCAACATGCTCGGCGCGCTCAGCGTCGCGGTGCTGCGCATCGCGGTGCGGCCGCGCACCTTCCGCTTCACGGCGATGGTGCATCAGCTCGACCTTGTCGGCTGGCGCGGCGTGCCGATCATCCTGCTCATCACCTTCCTGGTCGGCTGCATCATCGCGCAGCAAGGCATTTTCCATTTCAGCAAGTTCGGCGCCGACATCTACGTCGTCGACATGGTCGGCATTCTTGTGTTGCGCGAGCTCGGCGTGCTGATCGTCTGTATCATGGTGGCCGGCCGCTCGGGCAGCGCCTACACCGCCGAGCTCGGCTCGATGATGATGCGCGAGGAAATCGACGCGCTGCGCACCATGGGCTTCGATCCGGTCGAGGTGTTGATCTTGCCGCGCATCGTGGCGCTGATCATCGGCGTGCCGATCCTCACCTTCTTGGGCTCGATGGCGGCGCTCTATGGCGGCGGTCTGGTGTGCTGGCTCTATGGCGGCATCGATCCGGAAATTTTCCTGCAGCGGCTGCACGAAGCGATCTCGCTCGATCATTTCAAGGTCGGCATTATCAAGGCGCCGTTCATGGCGCTGGTGATCGGCGTGGTGGCCTGCGTCGAGGGCCTGAACGTGAAGGGCAGCGCGGAATCGCTCGGCCTGCAAACGACCGCCTCGGTGGTCGAATCCATCTTCCTGGTGATCGTGCTCGACGGGCTGTTCGCCATTTTCTTCGCCTCGATCGGAATGTAAGCGGATGTCGGGCGCCAACGGCAAGGACGTGGTCATCGCGGTGCGCGACCTGGTGGTCGGCTTCGGCGACCACATCGTGCTCGATCACGTCGATCTTGACGTCTATCGCGGCGAGATTCTCGGCTTTGTCGGCGGCTCCGGCGCCGGCAAGTCGGTGCTCATGCGCACCATCATCGGCCTGTTGCCGCGGCGCGAGGGCAAGATCAGCGTGTTCGGCGTCGACCTCACGACCGCCTCGGACGAAGAGCGGCACGCGGTCGAGCGGCGCTGGGGCGTGTTGTTTCAGGGCGGCGCGCTGTTTTCCTCGCTCAACGTGCGCGAGAACCTGCAGTTCCCGATCCGCGAATATCTGAAACTCTCGCAAAGCCTGCTCGACGAATTGGCGGTGGCCAAGCTCGAGATGGTCGGGCTCGACGCCGGCGTGCTGGAGAAGTTTCCTTCCGAATTGTCGGGCGGCATGACCAAGCGCGTAGCGCTCGCGCGCGCGCTCGCGCTCGATCCGGAGATCGTCTTCCTCGACGAACCGACCTCGGGCCTCGACCCAATCGGCGCCGGCGATTTCGACGAGCTGATCGCCACGTTGCAACGAACGTTAGGGCTGACCGTTTTCATGGTCACGCACGACCTCGACAGCCTGCACACGGTCTGCGACCGCATCGCCGTGCTGGCGGATCACAAAGTGATCGCAACCGGCGACATGGCCACGATGCTGGCGTCCACGCATCCCTGGCTGCGGGCCTATTTCCATGGCAAACGCTCGCGGGCCGGCGAGGGCGCGTCGCAGCCGAGCGGGGCCTAACTCATCCTGCCGAGCGGCGCATTGCTGATTCCGCCGCCGCCCGACTTATTCCATGAGCGGACCGGCGGCGAGCGCCGCGGGGGAAAGTGGCGGCTCGTCGAGCACGACTTCTTCCGGTTCGCCTGCCGTCAGTTTGCGACGGTAGACCAGCCAATAGCCGATCATCGCCAGCACGGCGAAGGAGACAAGGGTTGCCATCGTGTCGTTGAACGAGAACAGGATGTAGAACGACATTGCCGCAAGCGCGAGCCGCATGGCCCAGCTGACGGCTTTCGCATCGGAATAGGTGGCCTGCAGGCTGAAGGTGATGCCGATCGTGCACATGGCGACCAAGTACGCCGCGCCCAATTGTTCAAAGCCGGGCTTGATCACCAATTCGGGATGCACGAAGACGGCGGCCATCAGCGTAAACAGCGACACGCAGATCTGCACCGAACGCCAAAGCGTCGTATAGAAGGATGCGTTGGCGATTTTCGACGTAATTGCCGCGGTAATCGATGTGGGTGGCGTCAGCTCGCCGAACACCGCGATGAAGAAGGCGAAGAAGTGGATCGCCCAGGGGTTGACGCCGGCCTGGATGAAGGGCGGCGCGATCACGATCGCGACCAGGATATAGACCGGCGCCGGCGGCAAACCGCAGCCGAGGATGACGCCGAAGATGAAGGCCATCATCACCATCGCGGCGAGATTGACGCCGGCCGCTTCCACCAGCAGCGCGCCGAGCTTGGTCGGCACGCCGGTGATCACGAGCGAGCCGGTCAGGATCGACAGCGTCGCCAGCAGTAGCGCAATGTCGGTGATCATCTCCATGTAGGAGTCGAGGAAGCGGTGGAGCGGGGTGATGAATTTTGCGAACGACCACTGCCCCGGCCGCAGGAGCGGCGCCAGATTAATGACGAATAGTGCAGGGCCCACGACGCAGAACATGTAGAGCGCGGCGAACATCGGCGCCATGAAGAATATCGCCATCAGCGCGACAATCCCGCCGACTACGGCGACGAAAGCGGCGATATTGACCTTGTCCTGCCAAGACAGCGGCTCGGCTTTGCGTTTGACCACAAGGTGAGTGCGATAATGGATCGCCAGCAGATAAACAGAGGTGGAGACCGAGCCATAGTAGATGAGCGCCGGGACCCAGCCGCGCGCAACCACGTCGAAATAGTCGACGCCCATGAATTCGGCCATCAGGAAGGCCGCAATGCCCATCACCGGCGGCATCAGCTGGCCGCCCATCGAGGAAGCATTTTCGATCGCGGCCGCCGTCGCCGGCGGCAAGCCGGCGCCGATCATGGACGGGATGGTCGCCGAACCGACGGTGATGGCGTTGGCAGCGCCCGAGCCGCTCACCGTACCGATCAGCATCGAGCCGACAACGGCTGACTGCGGGATGGCGTGCTGGGAGCGCAAGGCAACCCGCTTGGTGGCGCGCAACAAGGAATCGACGCAGCCATATCCGCGCAGCAGGCTGAGCACCAGCAGGAACGATCCGATCACCGTCAGCGCGATCTGCGGCAGACGCGCGAAGATGCCGGTTGCCGTTTCAACGCTGCTCGCGGTGATCACCCGCTCCCAGGAGAGTCCGGCATGATAGAACATGCCAGGCACCCAGTTGCCGTACACCGCGTAGACGATAAGGATGATGTTCAGGACGAACAGCGGCACGTGGCGCTTGCGCGAATATTCCAAGATCAGGAGCGCCATTATTCCGCCCATGATCTTGTCGGTGGTGTTCCAATCGCCGGCGCGATCGGTTCCCAGCGGGATATATTGCGTGTTCATGTAGTAGGCGCAGTACGCCGAAAACGCGCAGAAAGCGAACGCGATCACGTAATTCGCGAGCGGCGGCAATGTCGGATAAAGCTCGTTCGCGCGCAGCGACTGCAGCGTGTAGAGAATGAAAACAACCGGGATCAGCGTCATGGCGAGCAGCGTGGGCCCGCCCATGCCGGTCCAGTAGTAGTAGAGCATGACTAAAAAGAACGCGATCGACAGCGTGTAATAAATACTGTCAAGGACCAGCCGCGCCGGGCCAGACGTCGTTTGAGACATTGTCGTACATCGACCTCTTAGAGGAGATGGGCAGACGCCATTCCGGCGTCTGCCCTTGGTTCCGGTCGCAGTGAGCTAGAGGCTCACATCGCCGCGACTTTGGAGTCCCACTTCGGATCCCACTGGCCCTTTTCCTTCAGGAAGCGCGCGAGCCCGGGGTGAATGGGGACAAGGTCCCATGTCTGCTCAAGGGCCTTTTTCTGAAATGCGGCCAGCTGACCGTGAGCGATTTCCTGGAAATCGCCATCGACCTTAGCCAACTCGTCGGCATGCTTGTCGACGATGGTCAGCATTTTATAAACGTCGTCGGCCGACATGTTCATGCCGATATCGAACCCCCAGTAGAACGGCAGCAGCATCAAATTTTTGACGTGGATGTCCTTCCTGCTGATGGTCTTGGCATCGACGTCTTTGACGGCAAAACCCTTCTTCTTCAGCGTCGCCAGTTCGTCCGCGGACGGATTGAGTCCGGCCCAATCAACCGCGAGCGAAGCCTGCGAGAGCCACGGCGCCGGAACAACGCCGCCGGTGTAATAGACGATCATGGCGTCGATCGAGCCGGAGTCGAGCTGCGAGCCGGCGGTCGACAGATCGACCTGCGTGTAGATGTGCTTGACGCCGCCGGCTGCCATGGCGTTTTCCAGATGCAGCCGCGTATCAAATGGCAGCGGGCCGGTGAATACCTTCTTGCCCGTGAGGTCGCCCCACGTCTTGATCTTGTCGCGGTTGCTGGCTTTGATCGCGAGGCCGGGGTCGATTGTGAAGATCCACATCGATTGCACCGGCTGGCGCTGCACGTTTGCCTTGAAGCCCTTGAAGCGGCCGGAGTCGCTCGCGAATTCCTTGAGCGCGTCGTCGGAGCCGTAATAGGCGTCAATTTGATTTGTCGCGAAGCCCTTCACCGTCATCACGGCGCCCGGCATCGGCAGCACGGTGATGCGGTATTCCGGCATCTCTTTGTTCAAAAGATTTGCCAGCACCACCAGCGCCTTTTGGCCGACGGAGCCGATCGGGCCGGTTCCCCAGCGAATGTCTTTCGGTGTTTGCGACCAGGCGGCGGAACCGGACAGGCCGAAGAGAACGAATGCGGCAAACAGGCCCGCGGTCAGTCCGCGTGCAACGAAGGCACGCGTAACACGTACGCGATTGTGCATGGCTTTTCCTCCCAGAATAGCCGCGTTGTTATTGGCGCCGATCGGCGCCTGCAGTGACCCCTCTACACCGCCTTTATTCTTTTTATTGGCGGCTCATTCACACAATCAGCGGTGCATCGCCCCACGCGGCACGCCGATCCTGCGTACTATCCGATAGTTGCCCGCCCGTGGCAATTCGTAATTTGCCGTTGCGAACCGTGAAAATAGCAGAGGCGGACCGCGTGGGCCCGCCCCACCTAAATTTCGTGCACTGCCGCAACGGCCTCAGTCGAAGCGGCCGGCTGCGTGCGCCAGCATGGTGTAGACCTTGCCGGTTTCCGAGGTGAGATACGTGCGCGCCACCACTTGGCCGCGGTCGTCACGCGAAACCTCATCGAGCAGCCGCTCGAACTCGCCAATATAGCGGTCGACCGTCTGCTTGAACTCGCGGTCGGCGCGGTATTTGCGGCGGATCTCGTCGAAGGCCTTCTGCCCCTGCAAGGTATAGAGACGGCGGGTGAAAACATTGCGCTCGCCGCGCTTATAGCGGTCCCACAGATCGGCGGCCGCGTCGTGGTCGATCATGCGCGCGATATCGACCGACAATGAATCGAGCGACTCGATGCTGTGGCGCGGCGTGCGCTCTTCCGGCCCGCGGGCGGGCTCGCGCAGGTCGCGTTGCGCCTCGTCCTCGTCGCGCGAGGCGCGGTTGAGCAATTCGCTCAGCCAGCCGCGGCTGACGCCGGCCTGCTCGGGCGTGAGCGAGGGCGTCGGCGCTGCCGGACGGCGCGGCGGCGGCGCGAAGCTGGTCGGCTCGCTGCGCGACGGGGCAAAGCTCGTGGGTTCGCGCGGCGCCGTCCTTGACGGAAGCTCGCCGCGCCCGCCGCCGATGACGGCAAGCGTCGGTTCTTCGCGCGCCGGACGCCGCATCGGCTCGACTGCATCCATGCTGCGGCCGTGGCGGGCGACGATGCGGTTGAGCTCGGCGAGCGCCTCGATCTGATCGACGATGACGCGGCGCATCTGCGCGGCGCCTTCGGAGGCCTCCTGCGGCAATTCAAAGATGCCGCGGTGCAGTTCGGAGCGGGTCGCTTCCAGCTCCTGCTGCATTTCGGCGGCCATATGCTTCATGCCTTGCACGACCTCGGCGAAGCGTTCGCCGGCGTCGCGGAAGATCGCCTGCGTATCGCCGGAGGCCTGCGCGAACACGTCGCGCATCGCTTCGGCCGCGCGCTGGCGCTCGTCCTCGGCGTGCTCGCGCACCTGGTTGAACTGCTCGCTGATGGCGCGACTGCCTTCGGCGCTCGATTCGGAGACCAGGCGGGCGACTTCGCGCGCGCGCGCCGAGGCCGCTTCCAGCGACTCGTCGAGCAGCCCGGCGAAACGCTTCAGCCGCTGATCGAGGTCCTCGGTGCGGATGTCGAGCGTGGCGACCAGCGAGTCGAGCTGCACGCGGCGCTCGTTGATGGTGCTCTCGGTGCGCTCGTTGCTGTGGTCGATGAGATCGACCGCCTTGGCGAGATCGCGGCCGTGGGCGTCGAACTGGTCGGCGAGCTGGCCGAGATTGGTCACGACGCGCGAGGTGATATCGCCAAAATTGGCGATGGTCGATTTCGACGCGCGCGGTGGCGTCGGTGGTCGTGCCGGTCACCTCGTTCATCGAGTTGACGAACTCCGACACCCGCAGCATCAGCGTGTTTTCCAGCGCGCTCATGTTCTCGTGCGCGCCGGACAGCACTTCCTGCAGCATGATGTTGGCTTCACGCAGGCGCTCGAACAGCGCGGTGGTATCGGCGCGCAGCATCTTGTGCGTCTCCATCATCTCGTTGACGGTGGAGGTCGCGGTCTGTTTGGACTGCTCGATCGCCTTTTGCGCGGCGTCGTGCAGGTCGTTGAACGTGCGGTTGACGGTGTTGGAGGCCGCTTCGCCCGCACTGTTGATCATGCGCGCAAGTTCGGCGCTGTTGTCGAGCATCGAACGGGTGAAAGCGAAGCCTTTCTCGTCGATCGACTTGATGGCCTGGTCGGTGGCGGTGCCGACTTCGCCGGCGAACTGCTGGCCCTTCTCGACGATGGCGGCGAGCACGCTGCCACTGCGATCCGACAAGATGTTCGTCAGCTCGCTGGTGCGCTGGCCGACCGCGTTGGCGATCTCGCTGGCTTTGCCGATAAAGCTGGTCGCGACCTCGTCGCTGACGCCCTTGAGGGTGCGTTCGGCTTCGCCGGCGGAGACGCGGATGGCGTCGCTGGTGGCGATGGCGAGCTGGCCGAGCGAGCGCTCGGCTTCCGCCGAATTGCTCTTGATCGACTGGCTAAGCTGCTCCATGCGGGCGTTGAGCGCGTCGGCGGCGGCGCGCGTGCGCGTCTCGATCTGGGTGGTGACGGTCTCGGCGCGGCCGATCAGCAGATCCTCGAAGCGGCCGATGCGGCTGTCGAGATGATCGGCGACCTCTTGGGCGCGCGTGCCGAGCGTCTGGTCGATTTCGGCGGCCTTGGCGGCGATCGAGTCGGCCACTTCGCTGCCGCGGGCGATGATGGTGCCGCCGACCTCGCTGACGCGCGCATCGAGGCTACGGGTGAGGCCTGCCACGCCCTGCTCGAGATCGCGTTCGAAGCGCGAGAGGCGCTGGTCGAGCGCGCCGCCGACGGTGTCGGCCTTGGCGGTGACGCGCTGGTCGAAGCCGTCGAGGTAATTGCGCATCGCTTCGGACACGTCTTGCGTCCGCTGGCCGAGCCGCTCGACCAGTTCGCCGCCATAGACCTTCACGGTGCGGTCGAACTCGGTCATGTGACCGGTGATCAGACTGCCGAGCGCGGCGGTGTCGCGCGTAATTTTCTCGGTGATCTCAGTGCCGCCGCTGTTGAACATGTCCTCGAAGGCCTGCAGGCGCGCCGCCAGCATGTCCTTGACAGCTTCGCCGCGGCTGTTGAGTGCCTGCGCCAGCGCCTCGGCGTTATCACGGAAGGTTTCCGACACCGAGTTGCTGCGGCTAATCATGGTGTCGGTGATGCGCTGGCCGGTCTGCTCCAGCTTGGAGACGACGTCGCCGCCGCGCAGCGACAGATCGAGCACCAGCGAGTCGCCGGTCGAGCGCAATGTCGAGTTCACCTCTTCGGCGCGGGCGGAGATCGTCTCGGCCATGCGCGCGCCGGTATCGGTCAAGGCTTCGGTGAAGGCCTGTGTGCGGCCCGCCATGCTTTCGACCGTGCCCGAGGCCTTCTGTGCGAAGCCCTGCGCTACCGTGTCGAGCCGCGCCGTCATCATCTGCTGCAGACGCGCGGCGAGCTCGGCGAATTCGTCGTGCACGTGCTCGGTCTTGAAGTTGAGGCTGTCGGTGAGCCGTTCGCTGGCAGAGGAAATCGCGGTCGAGGCGTGCTCGCTGGTGGTTTCCAGCCGGTCGAGCAAGGTCGAGCCGCGGTCGGTCAGCGCGTCGATCATCGAATCGCCGGCATGACCCAGCGCCAGCGTGATGTGCTCGCCTTTTTCGGTGAGCGAGCGGGTGACGCGTTGCGCCACTTCGTTGACCTTCTCGGCCACCAGATCGCCGACCGAGGTGATGTCGTGCGACAGATCGAGATGCACGCTGCCGATGGCGTTGCGCACCTGTTCGGCCTGGTTGACCAGCGTCTCGCGCTGGTTCGACAGTTCGCTGACCAGATCGCGGATGCGCACTTCGTTGTCGTTATAGGCGCGCTCGAGCGCGGACACTTCGTTGTGCACCAGCGCTTCCAGCTCGGCGGCGCGCGCCAAGGCGCGCTCGACGCCGTCGCCCATGGCGGCGACCTCGCGGCGGATGGCCTGGCCGACGGTGACGATCAACTCGCGTGCGACGGCTTCCGGCTGCGCCAGGCGCATGGCCACCTCGGCCATGGATTCGGCGACCAGCCGCAGCTCCTGCGAGCGGCGGAACATGTGCGCGAGTACGAAGAAAAAGATGGCCGGGATGGCAAGCGCGGCGGCAAAGCCGACCAGCGCGGCAAAACCGGTGCGCGGGCTGGCAAAGGCGGTTTCCAGCTCGGGGTGGAACAGCAGCGCGGCGATCACCCCGCCGCCGACCCAGACGGCGGAGGCGCCAGCGGCGATTACGTAAGGCAGGCGGGCCGGGCGGCGGTGCAGCGCTTGCAGGATGGCGCCGATCGAAGCGCGGTCGTCATTGGCGGCGCGGCGCGGGGTGCCCTCCTCGGTGGACTGCTGGTCCGGAAAGAGATCGGCGATGGCGGGGCTTGCCGGCGCCGCCGACTCCTGCGGGCGCAGGTTGAGCGCCTCCTGGATGGCGGTCAGCGCCTCTTCGGTGGCGTCTTTGGATTTCTGCGGGATATTCGCCATTTCGGTCGTCGCCTCGTCGTTACGCCGGGACAATTGCCGCAGCCCGAATTCCATACCGTACGGGCCGCGCCACGAGCGCGGGATTCTGACAATGGCCTGATAGCACGCGCCGGAAGCCGCATGCTCAAGGCCGTTGGTTAATCCTATCGTCTTGGCAATGCGAAAGAAACCGGAGCGTTTAGAAGTTTTTCATCATCGTTAACCGACCGTTAACCATAAGCTTTCGGCAGTGCGGCATCGAGACGCGGCTGGCCGATTGCGGCGCCGCCGCGGCGGTTTTGCCTGGTCGGTGAGGGGCGATTAACCACCGCCGCGAACCGCCGTCGCCGATTTACCCGGATTTCGTCTCGTGCAGGTCAAACTGCTCCGCAACAAGACGCCAGGGCCTTTTTGGGGAGAGCAAATGGCACAAGCCGCGATGCTGCCTGCCGATCACGCGCCGCCGTCGCAAGCGCCGGCGATCGACCGCGTCCATCTCAAGCAGATGACGTTCGGCGAGCGCAGCCTCGAACGTGAATTGCTTGAGCTGTTCGACCGCCAAGCCGAATTGCTGCTGGCCCGCATGCGCGCAAGCGAGGCCTGCGTCCTTGCAACGCTGGCGCATACGCTGAAGGGCTCGGCGCTGGGCGTTGGCGCCAATGCGGTGGCGCGCGCGGCCGCCGCCGCTGAAGCCGCCGCCGCCGAATCCCCCGCCCAGCGCGCCGCCGCTCTCGAACAGCTCGCGGCCGCGATCGATACCGCGCGCGTTGAAATTGCCGCGCTGTTGCGCGCGTAACGCCGCTGGCGCCTCCGAACGAATGACTATATAGAGGCCGCGCCAGCGGCCATTCCGGCCGTGGCATCCCGCCAGCGTCCGTCTTATGCCGAAGATCACTTATATCGATTCCGGGGGCACCGCCCGCACGGTGGAGGCCGAACTCGGCTCGACCGTCATGGAGACGGCGCTGCGCAACAATATCCCCGGCATCGAGGCCGAATGCGGCGGCGCTTGCGCGTGCGCCACCTGCCACGTCTATGTCGACGAGGCCTGGCGCGCCAAGACCGGCGAGCCCTCGCCGATGGAAGAAGACATGCTCGATTTCGGCTACGACGTGCGGCCGAACTCGCGGCTGTCCTGCCAGATCAAGGTCACCGCCGATCTCGACGGTCTGGTGGTGCGCACCCCGGACAAGCAGGCCTAGCCTCCCGGCTCCGCTCATTCGCCCGCAAACGGAAATCCAGACTGGATCCCCGCTTTCGCGGGGACGAGCGGAAAGTTAGATTTTCCGGATGGCTCAGATCAAAACGACCTGCTGCATTGCCGGCGGCGGACCGGCCGGGATGCTGCTCGGTTTCCTGCTGGCGCGCGCCGGCGTGCGCGTCACGGTGCTGGAAAAGCATCCCGACTTCCTGCGTGATTTCCGCGGCGACACCATTCATCCCTCGACGCTCGAACTGATGCACGAACTCGGTCTGCTCGACGAGTTCCTCAAGTTGCCGCATTCGCGCGTCGAGCGCCTGAGCGGCCAGGTCGGCGCAGACACCATCACGCTCGCCGACTTTTCCCATCTGCCGACGCACTGCAAATTCATCGCGCTGATGCCGCAGTGGGATTTCCTCGACTTCCTCGCCGCGCACGGCAGACCCTATCCGGCCTTCGATCTGCGCATGCGCGCCGAGGCGACCGATCTCATCGAAGAGGGCGGCCGCGTCGTCGGCCTGCGTGCGAAAACGCCGGATGGCGAGCTGGAGATCCGCGCCGACCTGGTCGTTGGCTGCGACGGCCGGCATTCGACGCTGCGCGAGCGCGCCGGATTCCATGTCGACAGCCTCGGCGCGCCGATGGACATCCTCTGGTTCCGCGTCTCGCGCCGCCCCGACGACACGGCCGAAACCTTCGGCCATATGGAAGCGGGCATGATGCTGGTCATGCTCAACCGCAATGACTATTGGCAATGCGCCTACGTGATCCCGAAGGGCGGCATCGATAAAGTGAAGGCCAAGGGCCTCGACGACTTTCGCGATAGCATCGCCTTCATGTCGCCGTTTCTGCGCGGCCGTCTCGGCCAGATCAAAAGCTGGGACGACGTGAAGCTGCTCACCGTGGCGGTCGACCGGCTGGCGTGTTGGCACAAGCCGGGACTGCTATGCATCGGCGATGCGGCGCACGCCATGTCGCCGATCGGCGGCGTCGGCATCAATCTGGCGATCCAGGACGCGGTGGCGGCGGCGAACATCCTGGCCGCGCCGCTGAAGGAAGGCCGCGTCACGGATGCTCTGCTCGACGCCGTGCAGCAGCGGCGGACCATGCCGATGCGCGTGATCCAGTGGCTGCAAATTCAAATCCAAAACAATGTGCTCAGCCCCGTGCTCGGCACGCAGAAGCGGCCGAAACCGCCATTCGCCGTCAAGTTCTTCAACTGGTTTCCGGTGCTGCGGCGTATTCCGGCGCGATTGATCGGGCTTGGCGTCCGCCCCGAACACGTCCACACGCCGGATACGCGTTAAGGCTTCATCCCCGCCGGCGCGACGACCGACGATTTCAGGCCCATCTCGTCGAGCGCCTGGCGCACCAGGCCCGATGCCTTCGCCTCCTCGATAAACGCGCTGACGTAAGCGAGCGCCGCCGACTTGCCCTTGGGCATGCAGACCGCGGTCGAGGAATTCAGGAAGGCGTCGTCGAGGATGCGCGAGCCGGCGATCTTGCCGACCAGACCGCCCAGCGACTCGCGCGACAGCGCGATGGCCTCGATCTTGCGCTCCTGCATGGCCGCGACCGCGGCATCGACCTTGGCGAATTCGATGTGGGTCGCATTCGGCGTCGCCTTGATGGCGGCGCGGAAGGTAGCGGTGTTGGCGACGCCGCCTATTCCTAAACCCTTCGTGTCGGCATCCTTGACCGACTTCACCTTGGAGCCGGGCGCCACCAGGAAGGTGCTTTGCAGCAGGTGGTAGGCGTTGCCGAAGTCGACGAATTTCTTGCGCTCCTCGTCCACCGGCAGGAAGGCGACGTCCCATTTGTTGTCGGCCGCCGAATTCTGGATTTCGCCCGAGGCGTCGTGCGCCACGATCTCGGCCGGCACGCCCAGTTTTTTGGCGAGCGCGTTGCCGAGCGTCACCGCCACGCCTTTGAAGCCATCGCCGTCCTTGATGGCGAATTGCGCCGACGGGGAGGGCGCCACCGCAATGGCGACCCGCAATTTTCCGGTCGGCGCCAGTTGAGCCATGACAACGTTGTCGGGTTTGCTCATCGGAATTCCTCAAAAAACCGGCCCGCCACTCTGGCGTTACGCTTTTCTGGCCGCAAGCCGGGGGTCTCGCTCGGCGATGCGCGCCAGCGCGAGCAGCACAACGAATATCGCGAGCCAGGCCACGCGCGCGCCGTAGCGGTCGTGAGGGTTCGACAACACGCCGCAAATGAAGGCGTTGCCGAGCAGCGTCAGCGCGACCACAGCTGCGAGCTCGCCGATCTCGGCCGGCAATCTGCCGCGCCAGGCGAGCAGCAAAAGCAGCGGCAGCAGTGCCATCGCTGCCAGCGCTGCCGGGTATTGCAGTCGGTTGACGTCGGCGACCGATATGTCGCCCTGCTGCTGGCGCGCCGCGTGCATCGCGGGCGCCAGCTGCGGCGTATAGAGCTCGACGATGCGGTAGGTGTGCCAGATCGAATTGAGCACACCCTCGCCGGTGTGGACGGCGACGAGTTGCCGCGCGGTGTCTTCGACCGCGGTTTCGAATTGCAGGCCGGGATAATCGATCAGGCTTTCGAGCGCGATCGTCTGCATCTCGCCACCGAGCCCGGCGAAGCGGCCGAGCCGGTCGAACAGCGGGCTGCCCCAGAACCATTCATCGGCGTCGCGCGGCAAGACATCTTTATAGGCGCACAGCTTCAAGCGTGGATCGGGGCAGTGCGCGTCGAGATATTTGCTGACGATGTCGTCTTGCAGCATGCGTCCGAACGAGAGCGCAAAGCCGCCCGGCGTCCAGGCCAAGCGCCCGGCGACCGCATAGTCGGCCGCGAATACCATCGCGGCGCCGAGCGCCAGCGCGATGACGCCGTGGCCGAGCCGGCGCGCCGGAATGCGCGCGCGGGCGACGAGCGCAAGTAACGCTGCGCAAATCAGCAGTCCGGCCAGCAGCAGGTAAGTCGCGCTATGGGTCGCCACCGCGACGGCGATCAGCACGATGAGGCCGATGCGTTCGCCGCGACGCACCCGCTCGCCGCGCAGCAGCAGAAGATAGAGCGCCAGCACGCTGAGACCGCAGAAAATATCGGTGAGCAGGATGGCGGTGAGCCAGGGCAGCGTCGACGTGATCGCGAGCGCCGCGATCGTCGTTGCCAGCAACACGGGCCGTTTGCCGAGCCCGTGCGCCCGCAACATCAGCGCGACGACCCAGATCGTGAGCGCGGACTGCACGACAATCACCGGCCAAAAGGCCAATGGCGCGCCGGCGTTGAGGATGAGGCCGTAGGTCACGGCCCGGCTCGGCACCAGGTAGCCCTCGTACCAGCGCGCGAGATAGCCGCCGGTGTCCCATTGCAACAGCGGGAAATGATTCCACAGCGCCGGCGCCATCAGCAGCAGCACGCACACAGCAATGACCAGCGCCCACAGGACGCGGTGGCGAAACGGCATTGAGAACTCCCCGGCACGCTCTTGTTACCGGCTTGGCAGGGCGGGGGCAAATGCGGCGGCCAGCCTGCGACCCCAGCGCGCTTTTTTGTTATTGTTAGTGCCTGAGCTGCGCACGCTTCGGGGGAGCGTTCGATGGGGGACTGGGGAAGCGGAATCGTGCTGCGCGCCGTCGGCGCGATTGCGTGTCTGATCGCGGTCGTCTGGCTCGCGCTGTGGTACTTCATCCCGGCGCCGCCGACAACGATCACTATCGCGGCGGGGCTGAAAGGCGGCGCCTACGAGCATATCGCTAATCGCTACCGCGACATCCTCGCCCGCCATCACGTCACGCTGAACTTACGATTTGTCGAAAACATGTTTGACATTATCCGGCTCGTCAACGATCCGAAGTCGGGCGTGTCGGCGACTTTTGTGTTCGCCGGTCAGACCAACAGCACAGAGTCGCCGGATCTGGAGTCGCTTGGCCGGATCAACTATGCGCCGCTTTGGATCTTTTACCGTGGAAGCGAGACGCTCGACCGCCTGAGTCAGCTCAAGGGCAAGCGTGTGAATGTCACTCCCGCGATCGACAAATTGGTCAAGCCGATTCTGGCCGCGAACGGACTCAGTGCCGACAATACAAAGCTTTCGTCGGTGGCGGGTGTTCCGCTGGTCGCCAAGAGCCTGCGGGATGGCGACTGGGATGCGTCTTTTCTGCCGCCGATAGACCTGGAGGCTCCGGCAATCCAATCGATGCTGCGTGACCCTGCGATCCGGCTGATGAATGTCGCCCAGGTGGAGGCGCTCACGCGACTTTTTCCGGTCCTGCATCGCCTGGTGCTGCCGCAGGGCGTGATCGACCTTGAAAAGAATATCCCGGCCGAAGACGTGAACCTGATCGGCTCGACCAATGCCGTTCTGGTGCGCAAGGAGATGCATCCGGAACTGAAATATTTGCTTGCGCGGACTTTGCAGGAGGTACACGGCGAGGCCGGCATCTTCCAGCGGGCGGGCGAGTTTCCGACGCAAACCGACCCGGAATTTCCGATGGCGGAGGAGGCGCTGGACTACTATCGGAACGGACCTTCGTTCCTGCAGCGCTATCTGCCGTTCTGGATGATCAACTACGCCAAGCGCGTGGCAGCGATATTGGTCGCCGCCATTGCTGTCATCATTCCGCTGTTCAGCTATGGGCCCAGACTTTATGCGTGGCTGGTGAATATGCGGCTGCTGCGCCTCTACCGGCGCCTGCGGCTGGTAAACGCGCGACTCAAAAAGGAGCTGAGCGCCGAACAGTTGGCGGGGCTGCAGAGTGAGTTGGAGCAAATCGACCACGCCGCGAACATCCTGCCGATGCGACACTCGGACCTGTTCTTCTCGCTGCTCATGCATATCGACATGACGCGCACGCGGCTCGCGACGCGCTCGGCGGCATTGCAACGGCTCGATAGCGCGGCGTAATCTGCCGCCATGTTCGTCACCTTCTTCAGCGAGCTCAAGCAGGCCGGCGTGCCGGTGACGCTGCGCGAGTATCTGACCCTGATGCAGGCGATGGAGGCCGATCTCGCCTCCCGCCGCGTCGAGGATTTCTATTATCTGTCGCGCGCTACGCTGGTGAAGGACGAGCGCAACCTCGACAAGTTCGACCGCGTGTTCGGCCACGTCTTCAAGGGGCTCGAGCTGTTGAGCGATGCGATCGAGGCGGAGATTCCGGCCGAGTGGCTCAAGAAGCTCGCCGAGAAATATCTCACCGAAGAAGAAAAGAAGCAGATCGAGGCCATGGGCGGGCTCGATAAGCTGCTCGAAACGCTGCGCAAGCGGCTGGCGGAGCAGAAGGGCCGCCACCAAGGCGGCTCGAAATGGATCGGTACCGCCGGCACATCTCCGTATGGCGCTTACGGCTACAATCCGGAAGGCGTGCGCATCGGCCAGGACGCCAACCGCAATTTCCGCGCCGTCAAAGTCTGGGACAAGCGCGAGTTCAAGGACCTCGACGACGAGGTCGAGCTCGGCACCCGCAACATCAAGCTGGCGCTGCGCCGCCTGCGCAAATTCGCCCGCACCGGCGCGCCCGAGGAGCTCGATCTCGACGGCACCATCAAGGGCACGGCGCACAAGGGCTATCTCGACATCCTGATGCGGCCGGAGCGGCACAACGCGGTGAAGGTGCTGCTGTTCTTCGACATCGGCGGCTCGATGGACTGGCACATCAAGGCGACCGAGGAATTGTTCTCGGCGGCGCGTTCCGAGTTCAAGCACATGGAGCATTTCTACTTCCACAATTGCCTCTATGAGCGCGTGTGGAAGGAGAACCGGCGCCGCTACCAGGAGACGACGCCGACCTGGGACGTGCTGCACACCTATCCGCACGACTACAAGGTGGTATTCGTCGGCGACGCCTCGATGTCGCCTTACGAGATCACCGCCGCCGGCGGCTCGGTCGAGCACTATAACGACGAGTCGGGCGCCTTATGGCTCGAGCGTGTGGCGCGCACCTATTCGGCGGCGGTCTGGCTTAACCCGGTGCCCGAGCGCGAATGGGAGTTCACCTATTCGATCAAGATGGTGCACCAGCTGATGGGCGGGCGCATGTATCCGCTGACGCTGGACGGGCTCGATAGGGCGATGCGCGAGTTGGTGCGCTAGCGAATCGCTACGGCTCCCCTATATTGGTCGCACCGTTAACAACCGAAAGGAGGTGATCCAGTGTCTCATTGTCTATCGCCGCGGTCGCCGGCATACGTGAACTGGATCCTCGCCTCTGCCGAGGTCCAAAGCAGGTGACTTGCCAGGTGATCTAATCCATCACCGGCTCACGCGCGCACGGCAGACGATCCGCCGGCGCAACCGGGCCACGGCCTGACAATGGAAGGGCTGCCCGCAAGGGCGGCCCTTCTTTGCTTTCGGGCTACACCGCTGCGGAATGCCGCTTGGCGCCGGCGGCGAGATAGGCGTCGAATGCGGCAGCGGCGATGCGCACGAAGGGGCGGCCGATTTCCGTGACCGCAACGCGCGCGCCGTCGATGTGCAACAGGCCTTGCTCGGCGAGCGGCCGCAGCGCGCCGATTTCGGCAGCGAAACGGGCTGCGCCGCCAAAGGCATCGAGGTCGATGTCGAGATCGCACATCAGCCGCTCGATGATCGACGCGCGCAGCCGGTCGTCGTCGGAAAGCGCGAGACCTTTCACCGTGGCGAAGCGGCCTTCCGCCACCGCGCGCGCATAGCCCGCTACATCGGGCGCGTTCTGCACGAAGCCTTGCGGCAACTTGCCGATGGCGCTCGCGCCCAGCCCGATCAGCGCATCGGCGTCATCCGCCGTGTAGCCCTGGAAATTCCGCCGCAGCCGCTTTTCGCGCGCGGCAATCGCAAGCTCGTCGTCGGGCAGGGCGAAATGATCGAGCCCGACCGCCTGATAACCGAGGCCGCACAGGGTCTCGGCCGCGACCTGCGCCTGGTCCAACCGTTCGTCCAAGCCGGGCAGGGCGGCCTCGTCGATCAACCGCTGGTGCGTCTTGAACCACGGCACGTGCGCGTAGCCGAACAGCGCCAGCCGCTGCGCGCCGAGCGAGGCGGCAAGCTCGGCGCTGCGCGCGACCTCGCGCGCCGTCTGCTCGGGCAGGCCGTACATGAGATCGATGTTGAGCCTGTCGATATCGACGGCGCGCAGGGCATTCGGCGGCGCGCTCCACCAGGTCGAAGGGCTGCAGGCGGCCGATCGCCCGCTGCACCTGCGGCGAGACGTCCTGCACGCCGAGGCTCGCGCGCGTGACGCCGATGCTGGCGAGCGTGCGCGTGAGCGGCTTGTCGAGCCGGCGCGGATCGAGCTCGATCGCATGCTCCTTCAGTTGCGACAGATCGAACAGCGAGGCGAGCCGGGCGGCGACGGTTTCCAGCCATTGCGGCCCGAGCATCGTCGGCGTGCCGCCGCCCCAATGCAGATGCGTCAGCTTGCGCCCGCGCAAGGAGCCGAGCAGCGCGATCTCGTCGAGCAGCCGTTCGGCGTAGGCCTCGACCGGCTCGCGCCGGCGCACGGCGCGGGTGTTGCAGCCGCAGTAGAAGCAAAGCTCGGTGCAAAAGGGGACGTGGATATAGAGCGACAGGGTCGCTTCGTGCGGCAACGCGCTCAGCCATTGCGCATACATTTCAGGTCCGACCGCGGCGGAGAAGTGCGGCGCGGTCGGATAGGACGTGTAGCGCGGCACGTTGCGCTCGGCGAGCGCGAGGGCTACGGCCGGCTCAGCCATCGCGCGCAACCCACATCATGCCGTCCTTCACATAAGAGCGCTTCACCGCCGCCCAGGCGATCATATGCGAGCGCTGCTCGCGGTCGGCCTCGCCGGCATGGGCGGCAAAGGCGTGGTTGAACGCCTCGCGATAAATGTCCTGCGCATGGTCGGGCAGATGATTGCGGACGGACGGCGGCAAATCGGCATTGAAGCGGTACGGCATTGCAAGCAACTCAAAGGGGCCCCCGCTGGGAAGCGGCAACGACTAGTTAATGCCGCCGGCGGCACCCGCTCATTGCGCTAAATCAATACCCGCCGGGCCGTTCCCGGGCCTGCGGCAAAAAAAGCAATCGCCGGGCGCGAGGCCCGGCGATGCCATCCCCCTCGTATAGGTATCAGGCGGCGTTGGCGGCGCGCGGCTGGGCGTGGGCCTCGAGCGACGCCTGATCGCGTTGCAGCGCCATTACCTCGCGCGCCACTCGCGCGAAGTCCTTGCGCGCGGTCTCCAGCGCGCCGTTCGCCACCGAGCGCTCCAGTTGCTCGCGCTTGAGCGCGGCGCCAAGTTCCTCGATCGCCTGCTCGGCCGTGAGCCTGTCGGCGGCGCGCGCCGATTCCAGGGCCTCGACGCGCGCATTGAGCGCCGCCACGGTCTGCTCGGCGCGTTCGAGTGCCGCCTCCTTGGCGGTGAAGGCGCGCGCCAGCGCCGCGGTGCGGTCGATCAGCGTGGCCTTGTTCTGCTCGAGCTCCTTGAACTCGGATTCGCGCTTGATGCGGTCGGCTTCCAGATCGCTGACGCGCGACTGGATGGCGTCGCGCTCCAGGCTGACGGCGGCCATGCGGCGGTCGTAGTCGCGGATCTCCTCGGCGCGCGCAATCAGATGCTCGCGCGCCTCGCCCAGCAGCTTTTCGGTCGCCGCCGCGCGCGCCTGCAGCGCCTCGAAGCGCGTGCGCTGATTGGAGCGTTCGTGCTCGTTGCGCTCGTTGGCTTCGTCGAGCGCGCCGGCCAGCCGCGTGCGTTCGAGCGAGAGCTCGGCGAAATTGGCTTCTAGGTGGCGCAGGCGGCCCTGTGCGGCGTTGAGCGCGGCTTCGGTCTCGGCCAATTTGCGTGACAGCCGCGCCGCCTCCGCGCTCGCCTTGTCGAGCATGGTCTGCTGCGCGCGCTTCTCGTCCTCGGCCATCAACAGCTTCTGGCGCGCATTGTTGAGGTCGGATTCGAACGTGATGATGCGCTTGTCGGCGGTGGACAGCCGCTCGTCGAGCCGGCGGTTCTCCTCGCGCAGCGCCTTGCCCTCGCCGATTTCCTGCGCGAGCTGGGCTTCGAGGTCGGCGATCTGCGCCCGGCGGGCCGCGATATCGATAGCGATTTCGGCGCGGGTTGCTTCCACCGTGCGCAGCAAATTCTGCGTATTGGCGAGCTCGTGGCGCAGGTCGTCGCAGGTGCCCTGCGAGGCAGCGAATTTCTTCTCGTAGTCCGACAGCTCGTTGCGCAGCTTGCCGTAGGCGGTGCGGGTATTGTTGAGCACCGTCTGCAGGGCGAGCTTCTCGGACTTCTCGGCTTCGATCGCGCGCAGCGTCTTGCTCACCGGATCGACCAGCCGGCCGACCGCGTCCTTGATGGTGTCGAGCTCGCCGATCTTGGCGTTGGCGTCGAGCAGCAAATTGCGCAGCGTCTCGTTTTCGCCGCCGATCTGGGCGCCAATGGCCGAGAACAGCTCCTCGTCGAGCTCGAGCGGGTTGTCGGGCAGGGTGGTGCCGGCGGGTGTCGGCGTCTGCGCCAGGTCGGCCGCGGCGGGTTTGCGGGCCAGAAACGCCCCGAATTTTCTCATGGCAATGATCCCCCTTGCGCCGATCCGCCCGGCTGAAAGCGACGCCGAATCACTGAAAAGTCGTTCCCTAACGGAATCTGAACGGCGGTGGTAAATGGGTGGTTAATGGCAAAATCGTTCGTTTACTCAAAGGCTTGTATGCCAGGCCGCGCGCGCCGGTACGATTTGGCCGGGTGGCCATTAAGTCACAGCCAAAACCGCTCTGCGGCGGATGGCCGAAAGGAGCGTTGGCCCCGCTCAAAACTGTGGTTAACCTTTGTGGCCGGCCCATTAGGCTGCCCGCCTTCGCCTACGATGCCCGTCGCGATGCCCGTCGATTGCCGCGCCTAAACAGAACAATCGGTCCGACGCGTTCCCGCCAGTCGGCCAGGGAGATCAGGTATGCCCCGTAAGTTTGCGTTTTTCGCCGCCGCGGCCGCGGCTTTTGTTTTGACCGCGCAAGCGGCTAGTGCCGGCCAACACAAGCCGATCAACCCGACGATCGACGCCACCAATATCTGGGTCGGCGCCGCATGGACAGGCGCTGCCGTCGCGATGGCCAAGCCGGTCGCGCCCGTCATAGTCGGCACCACGATCGGCTGCATGGCCACGGCGCCGATGGTGGCGACCGTCGCGCTCAACCGGCCGCTCAAATATCGCGAAGCCCATATCCTGATCGGTTCCTGCCTGATCCCGTTTGTCGGCGGCTGGCTGGTCAACGAGGCCTACAACAACGGCTGGCTCTGGGCGCCCGACGAAAAGCCGGTGCGCGTCGCACATCACGGCAAGAAAAATATGGCCGCGAAACCGGCCGTGAAAACCGCGGTGAAGACGGCCGAGACGACTGGCGCGCACTAACTGTATTTGGGATTTGATCGCCGCCGGCGCCGAAAAGCGCCGGCGGTTTCGTTTTGGCGCTACGCCCGCTTCGCGATGAACAAGCCTTCACACAAGCGGAAGGTGAGGTCGGCGCCGCTGCCCTTGGGCTCCATCACCGATTTCACCGCGGGCGTCATTTCCGAAAGCATTGCGCGCAGGAAGTTCTGCATATTGGCGTCGTGGCGTGCGGCCCAGCTCTTGAATTCCATCTGCTTGTAGATCTGCTCTTCGTGCGCGATCTTGAGGCCGGCTTTGGCAAGGGCGTCGCGCCATTCTTCCATGGTCCAGGCGCGCAGGTGGCTGGGGTCGCGGAAGCGTTCGAAGGCGTTCACGTAATCGCCGACCGGGCCCGCCGGCACCACGTTGTCGACGATCGCCAGCTGGCCGCCCGGCTTGAGCACGCGGTGCACGTCCTTGAGGAAATCCGGGATCGAGTCGAAGTGGTGCGGCGCGATGCGGCAGGTGACCAGATCGAAGCTCGCATCCTCGAACGGCAGCGCCTCGGCCTTGGCATAGGCGGTGCGGATGTTGGCGAGCCCGCGCTTTTGCGCCTCGCCGCGCACCATGTCGAGCATTTCTTGGGTAATGTCGGTTGCCCACATGCGTTCGACGTGCGGCGCGAAGGTATAGGCGACGTGGCCGCCGCCGGTTGCGACATCGAGCGCCCGCCAGTTTTTCTGCGGGCGGGTCAGCTCGACCAGCCGCTCCAGGCTGGCGCCTTTGGCGTGCACGGTGGAGGTCAGATAGCTGGCGGCGGTCTTGCCGAATTGTTCCTGGACGAGGGTTTTGCTCATGAGTGATCCAAGGGCTGGCTGAAGTGATCCAAGGGCTGGCTGAAAGCGCATTGATAGCGCCTCCGGCGCGTGAGCGAAACAGGCGTGCGGGCACGGCCAGCTATTCGAAAATGCCTGGGATCAGCGCTCACCGCCGCCATCGCCGCCGCTCAAATCGTCATAGCCGTGGCGGTTGGAGTAGAATACCAGCGCCATCAGCCCGCCGCCGACCAGCAGCGAAAAGATCACGCCGCCGGCAATGGCCAACCAGCCGTATATCGGGATGGCGTCGCCGCCGATGTGGACCCAGGTCGCCCTGGCGAACCACACCGCCGCCGCCAAGATCGCGAACAACGGCACGAACAGGATGTATTTGCGCATGCGGATCATATAGGGCGCACCACCTGTGCAAGCCAGCCGGGGGCCAGGCTCAAAAGAAAGACCGCCTCGCGCAGGCCGTGTTAAAAGTCAGGGGCTCCGGTTATCCGGAGCCTCTTTTGCTTGGCTTAAGCGAGGCTCGCGCAGAGGGTAGTGGCGCCGATGAGGTTGATCGCACGAATGAGATTGTAGGCGAGCACGCTGAGTGCTGCTTCCCCACCGACTTTCTTGAGGCCTCGAGTGTCGCTGATCTCGCCGATCGAGGCGTTATCCGGGCCGTAGACGCTGGCGCCGATCAGCTTGCTGCCGCGCCAGTCGCCGGCGCTCTGGCCCTGCACGAAGCCGTTCGCGCCCGGCGGCGAATTCTGTTGTTGCGCGAAAGCCGGCATCGCCAGGACGGCGGTCAGCGCGGCAGCGATCGCTGTGCGTTTGAGCATAGGGAGATCCTCGCGTGTTCAAACGAAAACGCGGGACTTGCGTCCCGCGTTCCGAAGTTCAGCGAGGAATGTTGCGGGTTATGCCTTTGCCGCAGGAGCGCCTTGCGCGGCTTCCGCCTTGCGCGGCTTCGGGTCGGCCTCGGCTTCCTCGGGCGCCGCCACCGGCGCCAGCGGTGCGCCGCGCCGCAGCGTCGAGCGCAGCGCCCCAACCTCGCTCTGCAGCCGCGAATTGTCCTTGCGCGCGGCCTCCAGCGCGCCTTCCACCACCGCACGCTCCATGCGCTCGCGCTGCAGCGCGGCGTTGAGCTCCTCGACGCGCTTTTCGATGTTGGTGCGGGACACCTGCACGTCGGCTTCCAGATGCGCGTTGCGCTCGGTGAGCGAGGCGATCCGCTCCTCGGCGCGGGCGAGCGCGGTCTCGCGCGTCTTCAACGTCTTGCTCATGGCGTTGTTGCGCTCGGTGAGCGCCGCGCGCGCGTTTTCATGATCCTTGATCTGGCGTTCGCGCGCCTCGTGCGAAGCCTCGATCTGCGCCAGCCGCTTTTCCGAATTGTTGCGCGCGATGGTCGCTTCCACCGACTTGCGGTCGAAGGCGCGCACTTCCTCGGTGCGGGCGATCAAATTCTGCCGCGCCTCGGCCAAGAGGCGCTCGGCGGTGGCGGCGCGCGATTGCAGCGCGTCGAGCCGCATGTTGAGCGAATTGCGTTCGGACTGATGGGCTTCCTTGGCTTCGTCGAGCGCGGCGGCGAGCCGGCCGCGCTCCGCGTAAGCTTCGGCGAAACTGGCCTCGACTTTGCCGAGCTGCGCGCGCGTTGCGGTCAGCGTGTTCTCGCTTTCGGTCAGGCGGCGGGTGAGGCGGGCGATTTCGTTGAGGCCCTGGTCGACCGCCACTTGCAGCGAGCGTTTTTCGTCCTCCAGCAGCGCGAGCTTCTCGCGCGCGGCGGCGAGCTCGCCTTCGAGCTCGACGATGCGCTTCTCGGCGCCGTCGAGTTGATCCTGCAAGGTGCGGCGGTTTTCGCTCAGCGTGCGGCGCTGGCTGGTCTCCTGCGCGAGCTGGCGCTCGAGCTCGGCGATCTGGGCCGCGCGCGCGGAAATCTCGTTGGACAGTTCGATGCGGGTCGAACTCGAGCGCGCGGCCCTGTTCGCGCGACAGTTCGAGATCTTCCTTCAGCCGTTCGGCTTCCGCTTCCAGCGCGGTCGCCTTGCGCTCGATCTGGTAGAATTCGGTGCGCAGCGTCTCGTAAGAGGCGCGCGCCTCGTCCAGCATGCCGGTGAGGCCGATCGTCTGCGATTTTTCCTGCTCGAGCGCACGCAGCGTGGCGTTGAACGGGGCGACCAGTTTGTCGAAGGCCTGCTTGAGATCGTCGAGCTCGCCGATCTTGCGGCCGGTATCGGTCAGCAGGCTGCGCAGTTCCTCGTTTTCCTCGCCCATGCGCGAGCCGATGTCGGACAAATTTTCGATGCTGATATGGCCGCCGTTGCCGTTGCCGTGCGCGGGGCGCGGCGTCAGCGCGCCGGGCTCGCCCTTGCGGCCGAACAAATCCGAAAACTTCGCCATGACAAACGCCTCCCAACCCGGACGCCACAGAACTCCACGCGCCAATCCACGTGCCTTGCGCTCTTAAGATATTATATACCGTTGCTTATGGGAACACGCGGGCACCGTTCCTTGCGCGCTGTTTGGCGCCGCCATCCATCATGGTTAACGGCCGAAATCATGGAATCGCAGGGGAATCCGCGATGAGCGAGGAGGGCGCGGTCCCATCACAGCCGCTGACATATACCTATCGGCCCTCGCTGCTCGGCGCGCCCTACGAGTTCCGCCTCGTCGAGCACGGGCTCGGCTGGGTCGTCGGCCGCAAATCCGGCCGCCTTGCCTGGCGCGACGTCGCGCGCGTGCGCATGTCGTTTCGTCCAACGGGCCTGCAGCCCTACCGCTTCGTCACAGAAATTTGGGCGGTGGGCGCGCCCAAGCTGACCGTCATGTCGAGTTCGTGGAAGAGCATGGTGGTGCAGGAGCGGCTCGACAGTCACTACGCGGCCTTCGTCACGGAACTGCACTGCCGGCTGGCACACGCGCAATCGCGTGCGCGCTTCGAGCAGGGCACCAACCCGCTGCGCTATTGGCCGGGTCTCGCCGTCTTCGTCGCGGTGTCGTTCGCGCTGGCCGCGCTGATTGCGCGCGGCCTGCAGGCGCACACGGTGAGCGGCGCGCTCTTCGTCGCCGCCTTCCTCGCGCTGTTTCTCTGGCGCGGCGGCGACTACTTCCGCCGCAACCGCCCGCGCGTTTATCGCGCCGACGCGCTGCCGGCCGAACTGCTGCCGAAGGCCTGAGCTACTGCCGCACCACCAGCACCGAGCATTTGGCGTAGCGCACCACGTGGCCTGCGTTGGAGCCGAGGAAGTAGGTGCGCATCGCCGGCCGGTGCGAGCTCATCACGATCAGATCGGCCTTGATGGCTTTCGCTTCCTCCAGCACTTCGTGATAGATGCCGCCCTGCCGCACCGTGTAGGAGATCTGCGCGGCATCGAGCGCGCAATCGCCCGCGGCCTTGCTCAAGGCTTCCTCCGACGTCTTGCGCTGCTGCAGGTCGAAATCCGGCGGCACGTATTCGGCGAGCATCACCGGCGTCATCGGCAGCACATTGACCAGGCGCACCGCGCCGCCCGAGGCCTTCGCCATCGAACAGGCGGCGGCGATCGCGGGCTTGGCCAGTTCGATGTCGGCGACATCGACCGGCACCAGAATCTGCTTGTACATCACACGCCCCTCCCAGAGCGGGGCGATCATGCCATGTTTTCTTAGGGACGTTGAGCGCTAGTTGGCCGCGGATTCCAACGACTTCGGGCTGACAAAGCGTTCAAGGCGGCCGGATTGCGGATGCAGCCGGTTCCAGTCGTCGAAGGCGAAATCGACGATCACCAGGCCCGAGGTCGGCAGCTTCTCGCGCAGCCGCTCGCGCGCCTCCACGTCGCCCGAGGCGATCAGCATCAGCGCCAGTTCGTGCAAGCCCGGATTGTGGCCGACCACCATAAGCGTATGGGCGGAGGCCGGCATATCCTTGATCACGCCGAAGATAGTGTGCTGAGTGGCGTCGTAGAGCTTTTCCACCGCCATCGCGCCCGGCTCGTTTTTGAAGGCGGAGGCGCAGGCTTTCCAGGTTTCCTGCGTGCGCACCGAAGGCGACATGACGACGCGATCCGGCACCAAATGATGGCTCGCCATATAGGCGCCGATCTTGGCGGCATCCTTGCGGCCGCGCTCGATCAGCGCGCGGTCGCGGTCGGGCGTGCCGGGGATGGCGCGCTCGGCTTTGGCGTGGCGAAATAGTAAAAGTCTGCGCATCAATCGTCTATTGGGTGGTCGATTTCGAATCTGCGGCAGTCTAGCATGCGCGCCGCAATGGTGAGGCGATGAGCGACCACGACGGCACAGTCGATAGCTGGTACGAGGCGACCCGGGTTACAAGCCGGGACCGCGGCAAGCTGACCTTCGAGCTCGACATCGATGTCTGCGTCATCGGCGCGGGGCTCGCTGGGCTGACGGTGGCGCGCGAGATCGCCAAGCGTGGCTGGTCGGTGGCGGTGCTGGAGGCGGGACGCGTCGCCTGGGCCGCGTCCGGGCGCAACACCGGTTTCGTGCTGCCCGGGTTCCACGAAGACGTCGACACCATGGTCGAGCGCATCGGCCTCGACCACGCCAAGCATCTTTACGCGCTGTCGAAAGATGGCGTCGCCTACGTGCGCCGCACCATCGAAGAGACCGGCATGCCCGGCGTCGATCCGGTGCCGGGCTGGCTGCACGTTTCCAAGACCGACGACGACGACACCGTGCGCCGGCACGCCGAGCGGCTGCGCTGGATCGGCGCCGAGGTGGAAGCCTGGCCGGCGGCGCGCGTGCGCGAACAGCTTCCCAATCCGCGCTATTTCGGCGCGCTGCATTATCCGAACGCCTTCCACATCCATCCGCTCAATTACGCGCTCGGTCTCGCCGAGGATGCGGAAAAAGCCGGCGTGCGCATTTTCGAGGAGACGCCGGCGCTGTCGATCGATGCCGGCGGTGTGCGCAAGCGCATCGACACGCCGGACGCGCGCGTGCGCGCGCCGCACGTCGTGCTCGCCGCCAACGTCCATCTCGGCGAGCTGATGCCGCAGCTTGCCGCCACGCTGCTGCCGATCACCACTTACGTGATGGTGACCGAGCCGATCCCGGTGCTCAACGAGGTCATTCGTTACAAGGGCGGCATCACCGACACCGACCGCGCCGACAATCACTACCGCATTATCGACGGCAACCGCCTGCAATGGGCCGGCCGCATGCGCGTGTGGGACGCCCAGCCGCGCTTCATCGCGCGCTCGCTGCTGGGCGACATCAAGCGCAATTTCCCGCAGCTCGGCGAGGTTGCGGCCGTGCATCTGTGGCGCGGCACGCTCGGCCGCGCGATCCACCGCATGCCGCAGATCGGCGCCATCGAGCCGGGCTTGTGGGTGGCCAGCGGCTTCGGCGGCCACGGCCTCAACACCACCGCGATGGCCGGCGAACTGATCGCGCGCAGCATCGTCGAGAACGACGAGACCTGGCGGTTGTTCGCGCCTTACGAACTGGTGTGGGCCGGCGGCACGCTCGGCCGCGCGGTGGCGCAGGGGCTCTATTGGGGCAGCCGGCCGGTCGCGCGCATCGAGCAGGAAATGGCGCGCTATCGCGAGCGCGCACGCGAACGTAAAGCCGCGCGGCTCAAGGCGCGCGCCGAGCAGCGCGCGAAGCTGCCGCCAAAGCACGCCGCCGCATTGAACGCGATTGCCGAGGTGGCTGAGGCGAAGCAGGGCGCTTTCATGGCGGCGGCGCCGCGCGAAGATGCAGCGATGCCCGCGCTAACGCACGAGCCGGAAGCGCCGCTCGGCTCCGACTTCACACCCGCGCATCCGTCGCAGCCGAAGGATTTCGGCCGCCGCAGGGGCAAGGGGCGCGGGCCGAAAAATCAGCCCCGGACGCTTGAGGATGACTAGGGCCGACGGGGCGCGCCTTGCGACTACCGCCCCTCGCGCCGCGCCATAAAGGCCAGCCGCTCGAACAAGTGCACGTCCTGCTCGTTCTTGATGAGCGCGCCGTGCAGCGGCGGGATCAGCTTCTTCGGATCGCGCTCGCGCAAAATCTCCGGCCCAATGTCCTCGACCATCAACAGCTTGAGCCAATCGAGTAGCTCGGACGTCGACGGCTTCTTCTTCATGCCGGGCACGTCGCGGATCTCGTAGAACAGCTTCAATGCCTCGCTCACCAGGCGCTGCTTGATGCCGGGGAAATGCACCTCGATGATCGCGCTCATGGTGTCGGCGTCGGGAAAGCGGATGTAGTGGAAAAAACAGCGCCGCAGGAAGGCGTCCGGCAATTCCTTCTCGTTGTTCGAGGTGATGACCACGATCGGGCGGCGGCGCGCTTTCACTGTCTCGGCGGTCTCGTAGACGAAGAACTCCATGCGATCGAGTTCCTGCAGCAGGTCGTTGGGAAACTCGATGTCGGCTTTGTCGATCTCGTCGATCAGCAGCACCGGCCGCTCGTCGGCGACGAAGGCGTCCCACAATTTGCCGCGCTTGATGTAATTGCGGATGTCCTGCACGCGCGCGTCGCCGAGCTGGCTGTCGCGCAGGCGGGACACGGCGTCGTATTCGTAAAGGCCCTGCTGCGCCTTGGTGGTCGACTTGATGTGCCATTCGAGCAGCGGCGCGCCGATCGCCTTGGCGATCTCCAGCGCCAGCACCGTCTTGCCGGTGCCGGGCTCGCCTTTGACCAGCAGCGGCCGCTCCAAAGTGATCGCGGCATTGACCGCCACCTTCAGGTCGTCGGTCGCCACATAGGCCTTGGTGCCTTCAAAACGCATGGAATTCCTCATGTTTCGGCGCGACACTAGGTGAGGTGAGGGGCGGCGGGCAAGCTCGGCCTCGCATCAACGTGATGGTTGGGTGATGCACAAGTGAATGGCGCTCATGCGCAAACGTTATATGTGTGAGCGCGAGAGAATCGGGAGGGAAGCATGCCCCGTCTGCTGCTCAGCCTTGCTTTATTCCTTGCAGGGCTCGGCGTCGCCAGCGCGCAAATGGCCAAGCTGCCACAACCGACGGCGAGGCAGGCGGTGGCGACTTTCGCCGGCGGCTGCTTCTGGTGCGTGGAAAGCGATTTCGATCACGTGCCGGGCGTCATTTCGACGACGTCGGGCTACACCGGCGGCACGGTCGCCAATCCGGATTACGAGCAGGTCTCCGGCGGCGGCACCGGCCACGCCGAGTTGGTGCAGGTGATCTACGATACGAGCAAAGTGACTTACGCGCAGTTGCTCGATTATTTCTGGCACCACATCGATCCGACCGTGAAGGACCGCCAGTTCTGCGATTACGGCCATCAGTACCGCACCGCGATTTTCGTACACAACGACGAGGAGCGGAAGCTGGCGGAGGACTCGAAGAAAAAGGTCGAGGCGCAGCTCAAAGTGCCGATCTACACCGAGATCGACAAGGCCGGGCCATTTTATCCGGCCGAGGAATACCATCAGGACTTCTATGTAAAGAACCCGACCAAATACAAATTCTATCGCTGGAACTGCGGACGCGATCAGCGCATCGAGCAGATCTGGGGCGCGCACAAAGGAGAAGGCTGATGATCGACAGACGCGCTCTTTTACTGGCGGGCGGCGCGCTTGGCGCGCTCGCGCTGACGGGGAAATCTGGGAAGGCGGAAACCATGACGACGATGACCGACATCGACTGGCGCAAGCTCTCCGACGCAGACTGGCAGAGGCGCCTGACGCCCGAGCAGTACAATATCCTGCGCAAGCACGGCACCGAGCGCGCCGGCACCAGCCCGCTCAATCACGAGAAGCGCAAGGGCATCTTCGCCTGCGCCGGCTGCGCGCTGCCGTTATTTTCATCCGACACTAAATTCGAGAGCGGCACCGGCTGGCCGAGCTTCTATCAGCCGCTCGACAAGGCGGTGGAGACCAAGAGCGACCGCTCCTTCTTCATGGCGCGCACAGAGGTGCATTGCACCCGCTGCGAAGGCCATCTCGGCCACGTCTTTCCCGACGGCCCACCGCCGAGCGGCCTGCGGTATTGCATGAACGGCGTTGCATTGACGTTTTCGCCGGAAGCGCCGAAGGCCGGTTGATCGGCAAATTCTGCCGAACTGGCGGCAGAAAGAAGCCCCCGCGGTTGCCTCGATGGGCATCTGCGCGCCGCTAAGGCATTGAATTATCAATATTTATTGTTTGGCACGGGGATTGCGTGGTTTTTCTCAGTTTTGTCCGCGCCACCCACAGGGGTTAGGTGCGCCTTGATAGTGGAGATAAAGCTATGGGTCTGTACGATGCTCTGACCTCGGCGGTGAGTGGTTTGCAGGCGCAAGCCTTCGCCATGCAGAATATTTCGGGAAATATCGCGAATTCCCAGACGATTGCCTACAAAGGCATCGACACCAATTTTGAAGATCTCATTCCAGGTGCTTCGGTGCCGTCGGCGCAGGTTGCCGGTGGTGTCATCGCTAATTCGGTTGCGACGAACACGGTTCAAGGCGCAATCCAGACTGCCACATCAGGAACGGACATGGCCATCAATGGCGACGGCTATTTCCTCGTGCAGTCTCCGTCCAGCTATAATGGAACCACGCCCATCTTCAGTGGCGTCGATAATTATACGCGGCGCGGCGACTTTTTGCAGAACTCCGAGGGCTACCTGGTCAATGGCGCCGGTTATTATCTCGAAGGCATTCCGCTCGATCCAACGACTGGCAATCCAGTTGGCAGTGTCGCCGCTCCCCTGCAATTTCAAAACAACTTTCTACCGGCCAGTGCCACAACGCAAATCACCTATGGGATCAATCTTCCAGTGACGCCGGCTACAGCCTCTTACAGTTCCACGGTTCCCAATTCCGAACTTCTCAATCCAGCAAACTTTTTGCAGGACCCCACGACCGCCGGCACGGGACAAGTTATTGGAAGCGACGCAGCGACCTTCGCCGCCGAATCGATCTCTGGAGGATCGGTAACGATCTACGATTCCAAAGGAACGCCGGTCAATATTCAGTTGCAATGGGCTAAAACAGATAGTGTAGCCAATGGCGGAACGGACACATGGCAGTTGTTTTATCAAACAGACTCGACTGCGACCGGCACGCAAGTGGCGTGGCAAAATGTTGGCACCGATTTTACATTTGATTCAACTGGGCAATTAAATCCTCCCCTCACCAGTCTGTCGCTCACTGGGGTTACCATAAACGGCGATCCGCTTGGCGCTCTGACAATTAATAGTCCGACTGGCAGCATTACTCAGTTCGCCAATGCGAGTGGAACCGCCACGGTCAACAACCTACAGCAGAACGGCTATGCGGCCGGTCAATTGACGTCGATTGCGATCGGCAATGGCGGCGTAATTACCGGCACATTCTCCAATGGACAAAATATCAACCTTGCTGAAGTGCCACTTGTCCATTTCAACAGTCCTGACAACTTGAAGGAGGTAACCGGCGGCGCGTATCAGGCTACCCAAGATTCCGGGACTGCGCTTGCCGGAGCGTCAGGCCAGATCGATGGGTCATCGCTGGAAGGTTCCAATACGGACATAGCGACCGAGTTTACAAAGCTAATCGTGACGCAGCAGGCTTATTCGGCCAATACAAAGGTGATCACGACGGCCAACCAAATGTCGCAAGATTTGCTGAACATTATTCGATAGTCTGTGATGAGCGTTCGACCAACATCGATACGGCAAGCGAGCGAGGCTAGCACATGGGCCTGACGCAAGCGCTCGCTACCTCACTGTCAGGACTGAACGCGACGCAGACGGGACTGTCAATTGTTGCCGGCAATATCGCCAATGCGCAGACGCCGGGCTATATCGCCCTGTCGGCAACCCAGGTCGCGACGCAGGGCGGTGACGCAGGCGGCGACGGCGTCAGCGTTTCCTCGATCAACCGAACGCTCGATCAGTTCGTTCAGCAGCAATTGTGGACCGAAAGTTCCGGCGGGGCCTATGCCAATCTTAACAACAATTTCTACCAACAGCTTCAGCAGGTCTACGGTCAGCCCGGCTCCAACACCACACTCGATTCGGTATTTAACAATTTCACGAGCGCCGTGCAGGCATTGTCGACTTCGCCGAGTTCATCTGCTGCACAAAGTCAGACCGTGGCGTCCGCGCAAGCCTTGGCGCAGCAGCTCAACAGCACAACATCCAGCATACAATCTCTTCGCAGCCAAGCCGACCAGGGCATCGCCAACGACGTGCAGCAGGCCAACAATGCCCTGCAGCAGATCGCAAATATCAACCAGCAGCTCGCCGCCGGCACCTCAAACGACAGCGCGGCCGCTACACTTGAAGACCAGCGCGATCAGTACATCGGTCAGTTGGCAAATTTGATGGACATCCGTGTTGTCCAAGGGGACAACAATCAAGTCAGCGTATTCACCAATTCCGGCGCGCAGCTCGTTGGAAAGCAGGCCTCGCAACTCAACTTCAGTGCAACTGGCTCGATCACAGCTGCGCAGCAATGGAATGCGGATCCGACCAAAAGCGGGCTTGGAAGCATTACCCTTACGTCACCGTCCGGTGGGACCGTCGATCTGGTCGCCACCGGCGCGATTCGCTCCGGCGAGATCGCTGGTTACCTTAATATGCGCGACAAAGTTCTCGTGCAGGCGCAGAACCAGATCGATCAAATCGCATCGCAAATGTCGAGCGCCCTTTCAGATACCACGACGCCTGGTGCCGCGGTCACCTCTGGCGCACAAAACGGCTTCACGACCGACATTGGCGCAATGTCGGATGGAAACACGATTAATGTCACCTATACCGACGCATCGAATGCACAGCACACGGTCAGCATCGTGCGGGTCGACGACCCCTCGGTGCTGCCTTTGTCGAATTCGGTGACAACGGATCCCAATGACACCGTCATCGGCGTCGATTTTTCCGGTGGCCCCGCCGCGGTCGCTGCTCAGCTCAACACGGCACTCGGCGCGAGCGGATTGCAGTTTTCAAATCCATCGGGATCGACGCTGGAAGTTCTCGACAGTGGTCCCGGCACCGTCACCGTTAATGCCGTTTCGACCACGACGACGGCAACGTCGTTGACCGGAGGATCCGGTGCGCTTCCGCTGTTCACCGACGGGACGACACCTTTCACGGGCGCGATCACGGCCGCCGGAGACGAGACCACGGGTTACGCGGGGCGGATCGCGGTCAACCCCGCGCTTATCGCCAATCCCTCATCTCTTGTCGCTTATCAAGCATCGACGACGGCCGGCGACGCGACACGGCCGAATTTCATTTACAATCAGCTGGTCAACGCTTCTCTCGCCTATTCTCCTACGGCTGGCATCGGCGGAACGGCTTCACCGTACCAAGGCACGCTCTCGTCTTATATGGGCCAGGTAATCAGTACGCAAAGCATCGCGGCGAACGCCGCGAGCAATCTGCAAGCAGGCCAGGCAATCGTCGTCAATGCGCTGCAAACCCGGTTCAATTCGACATCGGCCGTCAACATCGACACGGAAATGGCAAACCTCCTCACACTGCAAAACTCCTACGGCGCGAATGCAAGGGTGATGTCGACGGTGAATTCAATGTTGACGACCTTGATGCAAATGATTTGAGGGTGCCATGACGGTTTCTGGTGTTTCATCGAATATTGCGCCACTGATCCAGTCGGCGCTTGACATCAATCAACAGCTTCAGACGCTCCAGCAGCAGCTCGGCAGCGGGGAAAAATCGACGACCTATGCCGGGCTCGGATCACAGAGCGGCATTACAGTCGCCTTGAACGCGCAACTTGCCGCGCTTAGCAGCTTCAACGATACGATCACCAATGTCGGAACGACCGTCGGCTTGCAGCAGTCGGTGTTGCAGCAGATTGCCAGCGTCGGCAGCTCCGTTCAGGCCGCCACCGTGCAGCAAGGCAGCTTTGCCATCGATGGCACCGGGCAGACCACTGTGCAAGAGACGGCGCAGGCGCAACTCGGCCAGATTTTGAGTATGCTCAATACTCAAGGTGGCAACGGCTATCTGTTTTCCGGCAGCGCCGTCAACCAGCCGTCGGTAGCAACGGCCGATCAAGTTCTTAATGGCAATGGATCGCAGGCGGGCCTTAAACAAGTTATCGCCGAGCGCAACCAAGCCGATCTGGGAGCCGACGGGCTGGGTCGCCTGGTAATCCCGGCTGCGGTCGGTTCGACCGTGTCGGTAAGCGAAGATGTCGCCGGCTCACCATTCGGCCTCAAGCTTGCCGGGGTCAGCTCGACGCTGACCGGAGCGACGGTGACTGGCCCTGCCGGTTCGCCAGCTAGTATTTCCGTCGACCTTGGGGCGAGCAATCCAAACAATGGCGATACAATTACCTATACGTTTGCATTGCCAGACGGCACGACCCAAACATTGCAGCTTCAGGCGACATCGTCCGCAACGCCGGGCGCAAACCAGTTTAGCATCGGCGCGACGCCGGCTGCGACTGCAGCGAATCTTCAGGCCGCGCTTACCGCAGGCGTTAGCCAGATCGGCAGTACGTCGTTATCGGCGGCATCGGCCATGGCCGCATCCAACGATTTTTTCGACGATCCGCCACAGCGCGTAGCCGGCCCCCCGTTTGATACCGCCACGTCGCAAGTCGCCGGGACTACGGCCAACACTGTGTTCTGGTACACGGGGGCGAATACGTCCGGTTCGATACGATCGACACAAACCGCGCGTATTGACCCATCGACGACAGTCTCCTTTGGAACACAGGCCAACGAACAGGGCATTAGTTGGATTGTGCAGAACGTCGCTGCGCTTGCGGCGACAAACTATTCGTCCACCGATCCAAACGCCCCTGCGAGCTATAGCGCGCTCAACCAGCGCGTCTACGCTGCGCTTGCCGTTCCTTCAGGTGTGCAAAGCATTAGCGATATCGAGGCGAGCCTTGCCAACGCTCAGACGGCTATGACCGCGGCGCAAAGCCAACATCAGACAACTGCCAACACTTTGACAAATCTCTTGCAGTCGATCGAAGGCGTCGACACGACCGAGGTCGGAGCGCAGATCCTGTCGTTGCAGAATACCCTGTCGGCGTCGCTGTCGACGACCGCGCGGCTATCGCAGATCAATTTGCTTGCCTATCTCGCGCCAGTGACGGGCGGATAAGGCTCGAGACCTACGCCTGAGTCTCGTTAACTAGTCGCGTTTTGGGAACGCCGATCTATTGGTTCGTTACGCTAAGATTGCCGCGCATTTCTTGCAATCGATGCAATCGAAATGTAGTGAGAAAAATCCGATTAAGCGGCCTTACCGGTGAGCCCGGACGCGAGGTGGCGATTAATGTTGATAAGAATACCAAGCGCCTCGGGCTGAGGATTGCTTGTAAGCTTCAGCGTCCGGTTGATTACATATATTCCGAGACTGGCGACGTTTCGGCGGATATCGACTGGCAAGGGATTATCGTCCCTTGTGACTGACGAGAGAAAAATCGTCCAAAGTTTACGATTGAACAGCAAGGCATCATTGAGTTCGTTTTTTTTGCAATCCCAACCGTCGCAAATGGCTTGGAAATGCGCAGCCGATCGGAGTAGAAGTGTCGCCTCAAGCTCGCGCCCGGTCGCCGTCAGATTTGCTACTTTTTTGTAGGCTTGCGCGCCGTTTTGCATTGCGAAAAAGTCTCTCTTCGTAGTCAATGAGTTTTCGGGATTCCTTGAGTGCCTTATATAGTTCGCCAGTTAAGATATGATTATTGATATTTTCGATATACGGCCACGTGCTCGGTGCGGCGTGCACGATGTCGCGGATGAGAGCAAAGTAAATTTCATGATGGATTTGCGGCTGTTGCGATGTGTACATCAGTTGCACCGCGAGATAGATGCGTTTAGCCGGCGTATTAGCCCGCCTCTCAGTCATAATGTCTTTCTCACGCAGCACTGGCGCTGTGCCCTCGATCAGCAGGCGGGTACGCTGGTCGTCATTCGTGATGACGCATTCGCCGATTAAAATTCGCTCGCGGGGCTTGAGTTCGACTTTGAGTGCCATGTGGGCGTCCAACCGAGCGGTGCCTGGGTATCATTGGTCGCGCGAGGTTAACGGTCGGTAAAAAAATGACGGCGGGGCTTTCGCCCCGCCGTCGCATCGTCAGCTTGTAGTCGCGCTGAATTAGCCGCCGAACAGTTTGAGGACGTTGCGGTCGGACTGGGCGGCCAGCGAGAGGGCCGTCGTCGACAGTGACTGTTGAGTTTGCAATGCCAGCAAGTTGGCGCCTTCCTCGTTGCTGTTGGCCGCCACGAGCGCCGAAGCACCAGTCTGCAGCGTGTTGATCGTTGCGTTGGTAAAATCAGATCTGATCTGAATGGTTGACAGTTGCGAACTCAGACTTGCCGATTCTGATTGCAGCGTGGACAGAGACGTGGTCAAGCTGGTGGCCGCGGCTGCGAGGCCAGTGGCCGTATCTGTACCTAGTGACGCCCAACTGCCGCCTGTCGCGGTAAGAGCCAGGCCAGTGCTAGAAGTATCCTGACCCTGAACTGTCAAGCTCGAATTACCGGTTTCGTCGAGGGTCAGAGTCAGGGTGTTGCCGGTGCTGGCAAGCAAATTAATTCCGTTATAGCCGGAATCGCTTGCGAGCGAGGAAATTTGGGTTAGGACGCCATCGTACTGGGTGGCAAGGCTCGCCTGGACGGTCGTATCCGAGGTCTGCTGCGCTTGCGTAACCAGAGACTGCGCGGAGTTCACGAGCTTGGTGATCGCCGAAATGCCGTTGTTTGCAGCCTGGATGGTATTGATGCCGTTGGTGATACCGTCAAGCAGGTTGCTCAGCGTGTTTGCGCGATTTGTAAGCGCCTGCGAAGTAAAGTACTCGTTTGCGTTGTCGAGGGCGGAGTTAACCTTTTTGCCCGTCGCCAAGTCATTCTGTGTGGTATTCAGCTGGCTGGCAATGCTTTCCAGCGAGAGCAGGTTCTGACGCACACCTGCCGAGAGAGTGATGTTACTCATAGCAAGAATCCTTCCTGGATCGCCGTCCCCTATGAACGGTTCGCCCCAGTATCACCATTGAGATCTACTGATCGGTTAACAAGTTATATTAATAAAGGGTCAATGCTGCTGGCTCGGCAAGGCAATGAAACAGCTACTGAAAATGCCTCGGTCGCTACTTCGGTAGCGCATTTGGCTGGAGCATTTGGCAAACCGGTCTGGACTTCACTTCCATTTTGCCCGGACTGGCGGTGGCTTACGGATCGCGCCGATCGCCCCTGGTGTCCGACGGCGCGTTTGTTCCGTCAGTCGTGCATCGGTGATTGGGACAGTGTGATCGGGGAAATCGCGCAGGTGCTGCCGCGATGCGCTACCGCAAACACTTGACGAGACTTAGTGCCGTAATATGCCGCAGATCCGTTTCGTCCCGCTAGTCCAGCACCCACTTTGCAGGCATAACGAGTTACTCGATCGGCACGCGGTGATGCAGGTCTGCACGTAGATCCGATCCGTGCTTGTCGCGCAAGCGGCGGTGCAAGCCAGTAGTTCGTGACTACAACGCATTGGCTCTGCAGCCACAGTCGTGGCGCTAAAAAAAAGAACGGCGCCGGCAATTAGGCAAACAAGTTTGCGGTTCATTGAGGGAACCATGGCGCGATCATGGTTAATCGATTGTTAATGCTTTTTCACCATTTGATAGACGGCGACTGAGTCAGGCACAATTATGTTCGATACCATCATTCTGCTGACCGGCTCCATTGAACAACCAGTTTTGGCGCGCGCTTTACGGGAGCAAAACCCGCAGATCACGATATATCCGGCCGGGACGATGGCCGACCTCGCGGTTGTTGCGCCCGACTTGCTTTCCCGAGCCCGCCTCATCGCTTTCGCTTCGCCAGTGGTGGTGCCGGCGCAAATAATCAATGCGCTTGGCTACGGCGCCTATAACTTCCATCCTGGCCCGCCGGAATTTCCCGGCTGGGCAGCGTCTCAATTTGCGATCTACCGCGGCGCCACCGAATTCGGGGCGACCGCCCATGTGATGGTCGAGCGAGTCGACGCCGGACCAATCGTTGCAGTCGAGCGTTTTCCCATTAAGCCTCTTACCGGGGCCGATGAACTCGAGAAGCTGACCTATGCGCATCTCGCCAAGATTTTCTGGCAATTGGTAAAACCACTGGCGACGCAAAGTGAACCGCTGCCGCAACTTGCAATGTGCTGGACAGGGCAGAAAGGTTCCCGCCGCAATTACGCCGCGCTTTGCAGAATTCCGCTCGACATTGCGAAGGAAGAGCTGGAGCGCCGGATCGAGGCGTTCGGAGGCAATTATTTTGGCATAAGGCCGACGGTCGGCCTGCACGGTTTCCAATTCGAGCTGGTGTTGCAAAAAGATCCAGAGTTTTCAGCGCAGAAAAATGCGCCAAGGTTGACGGCTAACACCGTCGATATGCATCACGACAATGCCGCCTAGCGCCGCAGGCAAAAACGGCCATGCCGAAAGTGCTGCGATTGACAACAGCGGCTGGCCACCGCGAGCGACACAGCAGCAACGGCTTATCCAACTCGAAGCGTTATTGGTAGACCAACCAGACGCGATCGACGTCAAAATCGAACGGGCAGCGTTGCTCGGCTCACTCGACCGGCGCGTGGAAGCTCAGCAAGCCTTCATTGAAATCCTATTGCAAACGCCGCATAATTTTGGCGCGCTTAACGAATTTGGAAACCTGCTGTCGAGCATGGGTTTGGTGGCGGCCGCCTGTCGCGTTTACGCGGAGGCGATCAAGCATTATCCGAAAAATCCAATAGCGCATGTGAACCTGGCAAATCTCATGCTGCGCGGCAGTGACTTCGAGAAGGCGCGCAAGCATTATAAGACAGCGCTATCTCTCGATCCGCGGCATCCCCAGGCTCATCAAGGGCTGGGCGCGGTGCTGGCGGCGACGGGTGAGCACAATGCGGCACAATCGCATCTGCGTGCAGGCTTCAGTGGCAATGCTATATCCACCTTGGCATATCGCGGGACAAAACCGCCGGTGTCGTTGTTGCTACTGGTGTCGTCCGGTGATGGCAATATCCCGACGGCGTCATTTCTCGACGATCGCATTTTCTTGACCACTGTAATCGTTGCCGACTTCGTTGACCCTGCAGCCGCACTTCCGCCGCATCAATTGATTTTCAATGCGATTGGAGATGCCGATCGATGCCGTCCAGCGCTCGATGCCGCTGTCCGCCTCATTCAAAACAGCGGCGCGCCGGTAATCAACGACCCCAACGCGGTGCTAAAGACCGGCCGCGCTGATAACGCCGCTCGACTTGGCAAACTAGTTGGCGTTCGAACGCCCCGCACGCTGAAATTGACGCGTGCGCTTCTGTCCGGAGCGCAAGCTGCCACCGCGCTCGCCCGCCATGGCTTTGTCTTTCCGCTGCTTCTGCGCTCGCCCGGGTTTCATACCGGACGCAATTTTGTTCTTGTGAATGAGGTGGGGGCATTGTTGAAGGCGATCAATACTCTGCCCGGCGACGAGTTGTTGGCGATCGAATATCTCGACGCGCGGGGCCGTGACGGGAACGTCCGAAAATATCGGGCGATGATCGTCGACGGTAAAATCTACCCTATGCACCTCGCCATATCCGGGCAATGGAAGGTGCATTATTTCACCGCCGATATGGCCGACAATCTGGAGCATCGGACGCACGATGCTGCCTTTCTTAGTGACATGCCAGCGGTCATCGGAGCCAAGGCATTTACCGCGCTGGAGCGGGTCAGGGACGCACTAGAACTTGACTATGGTGGCATCGATTTCGGCTTGAACGCGAGGGGCGAGGTGCTGCTCTTTGAGGCCAACGCCACCATGGTGGTTAATCCGCCAGAGGCGGACGTGCGTTGGACCTATCGGCGTTCGGCCGTAAGCAAAATCCTCGATGCGGTGACTGCCATGGTCCTTCGCAAGGCCGAGCGCCCGAGGTTTCCAAAATTTGGCTGAATGTCCTTGCAGAACGGGGCGCCAGATCCCTCTTCATTGGTTAACAAATTGATGAAACTCATAGTTAATGAATTTATGAAAGTTTTCCCGGTAGATGGAAAAGCATCTGTATTCAGCCTCGGGTGACCTTGATCCCGCCGATTGGTCGAGCACGCGCGCGCAGGCTCATCGGATGCTGGACGACATTCTCGATTACGTTGCGCACATTCGCGAGCGGCCGGTTTGGCAGCCGATCCCCGACGAGGTGCGGGCGCATTTCCTTACATCGGTACCAGTTGGTCCAAGCGATCTCGCCGACGTGCATGAAGAGTTCATGCGCTTCATTCTGCCTTATGCGACTGGCAATACCCATCCCGGCTTCATGGGCTGGGTGCATGGCGGCGGCAACGTACCTGGTCTGCTGGCAGAGATGCTGGCGGCCGGACTTAACGCAAATCTTGGCGGACGCGATCATGCACCGATCGAGGTGGAGCGGCAGATTGTCCAATGGGTGCGTCAGTTATTCGGTTTTCCCGAGACGGCAAGCGGTCTGTTCGTCACCGGCACATCGATGGCCAATCTGCTCGGCGTGTTGGTGGCGCGGACCACCACCCTTGGCGTCGGCGTCCGCCGCTTTGGCGTTGCTGCCGAGCCGGCGCGGCTGACTGCTTATGCCTCGGCTGCCAGCCATGGGTGCATCGCCCAGGCAATGGACCTTTCCGGACTTGGAACAGAGCAGCTTCGCGTCATTGCCACCAAAGGTAATCACCAGATTGACCTTGATGCGCTCGCTGGCGAGATCGCTGCCGATCGGCGCGCGGGCTTTATGCCGTTCCTGATCATTGGCACCGCCGGCACGGTCGACGTCGGCGCTATCGACGACCTGGTAGGACTGGCGAACATCGCGCAGCGCGAAAAGCTGTGGTTTCATGTTGACGGCGCCTATGGCGCGCTGGCGATTTTAGCGTCGGATTTGTCGCAGCGCCTTGCCGGCATCGAGCGTGCTGATTCGATTGCGCTCGACTTCCACAAATGGGCGCAGGTGCCGTACGATGCCGGTTTCATTCTGGTGCGCGACGGTGCCATGCACCGCGACACGTTCGCCTCGCCGGCCGCTTATCTGCGGCGGGAGACGCGCGGGCTTGCCGCTGGCTCGTCGTGGCCGTGTGATCTCGGGCCTGATCTTTCACGTGGTTTTCGTGCGCTGAAGACCTGGTTCACATTGAAAGTGCACGGCACCGAGGCAATGGGCGCTATGATTTCGCGTACGTGCGCTTTGGCGCGCTATCTGGAAAGCAAAATCGCCTCAACGCCACAACTCGAACTGCTTGCGCCGGTCGCGCTCAACATCGTGTGCTTCCGCCACCGCGGCGCCGATGCCAATCACCTGAATGCGGAGATCGTCGCCGATCTCCATGAATCTGGAATAGTCGCGCCATCAACCACGATGGTCAATGGTCGTCTTGCGATCCGCGCGGCGATCGTCAATCACCGCACCGGTGAGCGCGAAATCGACGCCCTTATCAATGCGACCCTCGCATTCGGTCAAGCTCGGATAAAGAAAAGTTGTGCCGCCTAGAAATAAACAGATCATGACAGTCTTAACAATGCATGGCGTTCTCGACAGAACCGCAGAGCTGCCGCAGCCACTCGGAAATTCCAAACTCGCGACCATGGCTTTGCGCGGCGTCGATCTGGTTCCGGTATGGAATTCACTGGTCGAGCGCGTGAATGCAGATCCGCGCGACGCGGCGGCGTTCCTGGATCTGGCAACGGTGGCCTATATCCAGGGTCGGCCCGATGATCGCGCCGCGCTGCGCGCCCGCGCCTTCGAACTAACGCGGGTCTTCCGCCAACCAGCCGCGACTACGTGCAGCAATATCCGCGTTCTCGCCTTCATGTCGGGCGGTTCTTATCTTGCGAATATGCCGGTCGAGTTCCTGCTCGACGGCTCGGGCGTGACGCTCGATATGGTCTATGTGCTGCCAGGACTGCGGCTGCCAGCACAGTTGCCCGACCATGACGTCGCTTTTGTCGCCGTTGCCGAATCTGACGAGAACCAGCCGCTTTTGCGCGATCTTGCTGGCACTTTGCGCGGCTGGCCGCGGCCGGTGATCAATCGGCCCGAGCGGATCGCGCCGTTGACGCGCGATGGAACCTGGGCCTTGCTCAAATCGGCTCCGGGGCTGCATGTTCCAATGAATGTGCGCATTGGTCGGGCGGAATTGGAGAAGGTCGGTCGCGGCAACCTACGAATTGACAGCGTGCTGAATGGCAGCGGTTTTCCGATCATCGCGCGGCCGCTCGATGCACATCTCGGCGATGGTCTCTGCAAACTCGACGATGCAGCGGCGATTTTGACTTATCTGCGCGAACGCCCCGAGGACGAATTCTATATCGCGCCGTTTATCGACTACCGCCACCCGGATGGCCTTTATCGCAAATATCGTGTCGCGCTGATCGACCGTCGCGCCTATGCGGTGCACATGGCGGTGTCGCAACATTGGATGATCAACTACGTCAATGCCGACATGAACGAAAGCGCCTCTAAACGAGCCGAAGAAGCACGCTTCATGGCCGATTTCGATCATGATTTCGCCGCGCGCCATGCGGATGCACTTAATGCCATCGGCGAACGGGTCGACCTCGACTATCTGCCGTTCGATTGCGGTGAGACTCGGGACGGCAAGCTTCTGCTATTCGAGCTTGGCACGAACATGATTGTACACGCGATGGATCCACCGGATATCTATCCGTACAAACAGCCGCAGATGGCTAAGGTGTTCGCTGCCTTCGAAGCGTTGCTGCTGCGGCGCAGTGGACGCAACATCGGCAATGCAGCGGTGAGGCTGGGCGAGCCGATGCATGAGGCAACAGCATCGTGAAGCAAGGCTACAATTTGCCGGCTGCTCCGTCCATCGTGCCGCAGCGAATTTTTCTCCCGATCGCTCAGATGCTTACCAGCGGCGGAGACGCCCGCATCATCAGTGATCCCTTAAATGGCTGCAACAAGTACGGTTGTGCGCCGACGCCCGACCTGGCGATTCTAGCCTATGGCTCATCGACCGCCTCGACGATCACGCCGAGAAGCTTGGCCGCTGCCGAGCGGTTGCGCCTGCGGCTAATGCGTGCCTCGCGGCTGGAGTCCGCGGCCGTAACCTATGCGCGCGAGCTCGAGCGCATACGCAGCGACCTCATCGGCTTGTGCGGACTCGATGCGCTTTCCGGCGTCGATGTCATTTTCGCAGCCTCGGGCACCGACATCCATCTTATCTCTGCTCAGATCGCTTGCGCGAACAACTCATCGGCGTTGCTGGTAGTGATGATCGACCCAAATGAGACTGGGAGCGGCGTGCCGGCGGCTCTCGCCGGACGGCATTTCAGCGACCACACTGCACTCGGACATGCAGTTGCGGCAAACGCCGGTATCACCGGCGCCGCTGCCGTGGAGGTTGCCGTAGTCGCCAGCCGACGGCACGATGGTGACCTGCGTGCTAGTGCGCTGATTGATGACGAGGTCGAGGCGCTGGTAGTGGCTGCCGCCGCGGCGGGGCGGCGCGTGCTGATCAATCTGGTCGACGTGTCAAAAACCGGAATGATCGCTCCTAGCATTGGCTGCGCGCTGGACTTGCGCACCCGCTTCGCTGATGTGGTTGATATTCTGGTCGATGGCTGCCAGTTCCGGCTGGCGCCGGCGACGCTGCAAGCCTATCTGCAGCAGGGCTTCTGGGTGGCGCTCACCGGATCGAAATTCGTTGGGGGCCCTGCTTTTTCTGGTGCGCTACTTTTGCCGCAAGCAGCAGTGAGCAACCTGCGCTCGCGACAATTGCCGTTAGGGTTGCATGCCTATTCGGCTTGCGCGGAATGGCCTGCAGGCTGGGCGGCGCGAAAGGCGTTGCCCCCTGTGGAGAATTACGGACTGCTGCTGCGGTGGGAGGCGGCGCTAGCGGAGCTTAGTGCTTTCCGCGCGCTGCCGGAACCTGCAATCGGCGATTTTCTCGACGCATTTGCCGCAAAAGTGCTTGAGCGGTTGTCGAGCGATTCCGCCTTTTCACCGGTGCCGCTGCCGCCACTCGATCGCCGTCCATTGCTAGCCGAAAACTCGTGGGACCGCAGGCCGACGATCTTTCCCTTTTTTCTTTGTCACCACGGCGCGCCCTTGAGCCGCGAAATGACCACCCGTGTGCACACCATGCTGGCAAAGGGCGGTGCGGACCTCGCCGGTCTCGCGTCGCCAAAGTCGCCGCATGAAATGCATGCCGTGGCGGCGCAGCGTTGCCAACTCGGTCAGCCGGTCGTTTGCGGCGTATTTGACGGAAGGTCAATCAGTGCCTTGCGGCTTTGCGCAAGTGCGCGGCTCGTCGTCGATGCTATTTCGCCACAGGGGCGGGGTCCCGAGGTGGTGATCGCCGAAGCGCTTCTTGCGCTCGATAAGACAGCGCTCCTCGCACGCGCCGTCAGCAAGGATTCGTTAAAGTTTTCTAATTAGAATTAAAAAGGGGTCGGTGAGGCTACGAACGATGTCGAGTATTTCTAGCACCGGTGGGAGCTTCCTTCAGTCAACGACCAATCCCGGTTCCAATTGGGTGCAGGACGCACTGTCTGCCTCGTCCAGCAGTGCCGATTGGATGGACCCAAATGCGTCTGGGCCGGATGCGGTCAGTTCTGCAGCGAACGCCTTCGCCTTAGCAGAACAGGCGAGCTTGACCAATAAGGACTCGCTTGCCGTAAACCAAGGCATCTCCGTTCTTTCGGCGCAAACGGCTGGACAATCCGTTAATATACTGACTTGAGAATACGGGTTTGAGACCGCCCGCATGCCCGCAGGCGGAACCAACCGCAAATTTACGGCCGTGACGGCGGAATGAAGGTCCTGCATGTAGGCTGCAAAGCTCCGGCGAAGGCAGCGTGACCCATTTCTCTCATATCGAGTGCGAGTGCCGCTAAAAATCTCGCGTTCATTTCGTAGACCAACATCGGCAACGCATCTCAATGGCAGCTGTCTCAATATCCAGACCAATATTTTGACAATAAGCGATGGCACTCAGATCGACACGGTGACCGGTTTGAAAATTACGACGACGGCTTAAGCCGAAAGGTTTTTGGGACGCGTAAGCACATGAGTATCGCCGGTATCTCAGTGATTAGCTACACACCCGTCACCCCGATCGCACCGGTTCGTTTGGGAAACGCCGCAGGACCAGAGCCCGTTCAATCTGGCAACGGCGATAATACGGTTATGAGCACGCCGGTTCGAGCTGCTCCACCGCCGGGCATGGGAGCGTTCGTCGACAAGACGGCCTAAATTTAGCGTACACTTTTCGGACACGCATGACTAGTATATGATTCATTTCGCGTGGCATTTTTTTATTGAAATCGAGCGAAATATTGTCTCCGCACTTAGCGTAAAGACTCGGCTCATTTGGGGCGACCCCCCAATATTTTTGCGTTTGCCATAGTCGCCTCTTGTTACTGCAAATGCCTCGCGCCTGCTATCGAAGGTCACTTGCAAAAAGCCAATTTGTTAGTTGTATCTTTTCATTCCAGACTGAGCGGTGCGATTCGTCAATCTCATTGGAGAGAGTAGAAAAACGCTATTGCCATGCTGGCTAGGGGTACATGGCGAAAAATCCGTGAGACCTGCAAAGTAGGACCACTTGCGATGACTATGCTTGATGAAATTTATGCACGTGGCGAGGTCGTAACTCCCAGAGGCGAAGTGCTTAAATTACATTTGGGTGTTTCTCGCGAAGTGGCCTGCACCCGGTTTGGATGACACCCGCCTAAGCTAATCCAGCCTGCCTCTCGAACTCCATAGGGCTCATATAGCCGATCGTCGAGTGCCGGCGTTTCGGATTGTAGAAGCGCTCGATGTAGTCGAACACGTCAGCCTTGGCCTCATCCCGTGATCGGTACATCTTGCGCGCCGTTCGTTCGGTCTTCAACGACGAGAAGAAGCTCTCCATCGCCGCATTGTCCCAGACGTTGCCCGAGCGGCTCATGGAACAGACGACGCCGTGATCTGCCATTAGCCGCTGGAACTGTTCGCTGCTGTATTGGCTGCCGCGATCGGAGTGATGTAGCAGCGCATCAGGCTTGCCCCGCCGCCAGATCGCCATCACCAGAGCATCGGTGACGAGCTGCGCGGTCATGGCGGTGTTCATCGACCAGCCGACCACGCGCCGCGAGAATAGATCGACGACGGCCGCCACATAGAGCCAGCCTTCCGCCGTCCACACATAGGTGAAGTCGGCAATCCATTTGCGGTTGGGAGCGGGCGCTTGGAAGCTGCGATCGAGCACGTTGGGAGCGACGGCGGAAGCCTGCCGCTCACCCAGATCGGGCGGCAGGCGACGCCGTCGCGGACGCGCTCGCAGAGCCTGTAATCGCATCAATCGCTCGATCCGATGTAGTCCGCACGATACTCCGTCCGCCAGCAGGTCGTGCCACACGCGCCTGGCGCCGTAGGTCCGGTCGCTCGCGATGAAGCTGGCGCGAACCTTCGCGCCCAGTTCTTCATCGCTCCGGCTGCGATGGCTGCGTGGCCGTATCAGCCAGGCATAGAACCCGCCCCGCGAGACACCGAGCGCCCCGCACAACCAGTCCGCCGGCCAGATCCCCCGGTGCTTCGCAATGAAGGAGAACTTCACGTCAATTCCTTCGCGAAGTAGGCCGCGGCTTTTTTTAGGATGTCTCGTTCGGCCTTCAGTTTGGTCACCTCGCGCTTGAGACGCGCGATCTCTAGCTGCTCCGGCTTCATCTGGCCTTGCCCGGGGAACGCATGCTGCGGATCGTCCGCAAACGCCTTCACCCAGCTGCGCAGTTGCAACTCGTGAACGCTCAGGTCTTGCGACGCCTGCGCAAATGAGACGCCACGCTCCCTGACTAGCCGCACCGCCTCAAGCTTGAACTCTCGTGTAAACTTCCGCCTCTCCATGACGCACCTCCCGTTCCATTAAAACACCTAACTCGGTGTCTTCGAAACCGGGTGCAGGCCAAAGAAGGCAAATTTGATCCGGAGTGATCAGCAGATCAGCCAAACGCTTGAAGTTGGATGTGCCTATGGAATTTCATCACTGAACATTTGCGCGGCTTTGAAGGGGCGTGCCGGCGCCAAACACGTTTATCGCCGACCCGTTCCAGAGGGCCCAATGGGAGTCGGTCGGAGTCTCAAACCTTCTTCGCGACGGGACGAACTGGTTCGAACTGATCGAAGAGCGATCCGAGTTCGCTCTGCCTCGAATTACCGCACAGCGTGAGGGGCAATTCCATCTTGTTTTTATCGATGGGTGGCATACGTTCGATCACACGATGCTGGACTTTTTCTATGCCGCTCGTCTTTTGGCAGTTGGTGGCTACCTCGTCATCGATGATGCGAACTTCCCGGCGATCGGCAAAGTGATCCGCTGCCTTGAGACCTATCCCTGCTATCAACGCTTCGGAAGCGTAAACAATGGATCACGTTAAGGATTCACTGGTTGCCTTGCGCAAAAGCGCCGACGACCTACGGCCTTGAAATTGGTACGCTGACTTCTAACGGCCGTCCCTTCGGCGCCAGAGCCCGCGCAAGCGACCGCCCATGGTTAACACCATCTTAAGAATGGTCGGGTAGTCATGGTCGCGTCCGGCCGAGAAGCCGCGGCTGTAAATTCTTGCGGGCTGCATCTTGGACAATTCCAGAAATCGAACCGTCCTCTTGGTCGTCCTGCCTTACCGATTGGGCGACGCGACGACCGATACGTCGAAAAAAGCCATCCGAAGCTTTCTCGCCTTTCCCTACGGCGTGCTCACGCTCGCGTCCTATGTGCAGCGCTTTGCGAGCAATCTCGGCGCGGTCGAGGTTTTGGACCTGAACCTGCCTTCGTCCGAAAGCCCCGACGTCATATTAAATCGAAAACTTGCCGCGATGCAGCCTGACCTCGTCGGCTTTTCGATGTCGTACGACGTCTCTTATTCCTGGCTGAAATCCTTGGCCGCGGCCGTCAAGAGTTTTGACAAAGATATTTGCGTGGTCGCCGGCGGTCCCGCGATCACCACGGCCTATGTCGAGATTCTCGATGAATGCGCCGATATCGACGCATGCTGTTATTCCGAAGGCGAGGTCGGTCTTAAGGATCTGATCGAAGCCGATTCAATCGAGGCTGCAATTTCAAAGGACCCTTGGGTCACGAAAGCAAAGTTGCAGCAAAAGACTAAAACCTCGCCGGTCTATGACGATCTCGACAAAATCATCGACGTCGACTACTCGCTCGTGGATATCAATGCCTACAGCATGAAAGAGGCATTCTCTCCGTTCACGCGCTTTACCGAATCCGCCAAACAGTTTTTCATCGTGACGTCGCGCGGCTGCCCATTCAAATGCGTGTTTTGCGCCGAGCCGTCCTTCCACGGCGCGAACATGCGCTATGCCAGCGTTGATCGCGTTGTTGAACACGTCGCCAGGCTGAAGGTGGAATACGGCTTGAGCGTCCTAACCATCTATGACGACCAAATATTGATGAACCGGGCGAGGGCCAAAGAGCTATTCGCTAAGCTTGCCGGACTTGGCATTCGCGTGGAGATGCCGAACGGCGTCACGCTCTCCTATATCGACGAGGAACTGGCGGGCCTGATGAAAAGCGCCGGCGTCGACACGATTTTTTTGGCGATCGAACACGGCTCCAAACGAGTCCTGAAGGACATCATCAGGAAGCCGATCGCGTTCAAACAGATCAAGCCGACCATCGAACTGCTGCAGAAGACTGGAATTTTCACCTGTGCATTTTTCGTGATCGGCCTGCCGGGCGAGACGCGTGCGGAACGACAGGAAACCCGCGACGCTATCTACGAGTGGGGACTCGATTGGGCCTTCTTCAATTACGCAACGCCGTTACGCGGCAGCGAGCTGTTCCGGCAATGCAAAGAGAACAAGTGGATCGAAGAGAAGTATCTGCCGATTGGCGCAATCGACATGACCGAATATGTCATTACTGCGCCGGGCATGGATAGGGACGAGATCAAGCAAACCGTTTTCGACATGAACCTCGATCTCAACTTCGTCAACAATCACAATTTGAGAACGGGAAACCTCACGACCGCCTATCAAGCATTTAGGGAAGTCGTGGGACGGCACCCGGGCCAGCCCTTCGCCCAGTATTTCCTCGGCAAATGCCTGGAGGAGATGGGTGCCAGCCGGGCCAAGGTCGGCAGGCACTACGATAAATATCGGGAGATTATCGCATCATCGAAAACGTGGCGCGATGCAGCCGCAAAATTCGGTTTGGCGCCAGATCCCGAACGCGAGAGTCAAAAAGTCAGGCGCAGCGCATAAGCTCGCCCTGAGCCGTCAGTCATACTCTTTTCAAAAAACCGTCCGGTGACGCGGTGATGGCGAGCTTGTACTCGATGGTGCGGTCGTATTCGAACGACAGGTTTGCGCCGTCGCGCGCTTTGCGGCCTTCGTTCTGCAGGCGCCTCATATATTCCCACACGGCGGTTTTTGGATTGTTGCCTTTGCCCCAGGGGCGGTTCGCCGACATAGAGTCCGGCAGGTCTTCCACGCCGGTGTCCCAGACCACGCAATAGGATCCCTTGCTGGCATAAGGGGCGTAGAGTTCGAGTTCCTCCAGTACATGATCGTGGGTGTGGTTTGAATCGAGGAAGACCATGATCCGCTCATAGCCTTTTGCATGCGCGGCGATTTGGCGCAGGGTGTCGGGCGCGACCGACGAGCCCTCAATGGTGGCGATCTTATGCCGCAGGGGGTGGGCGTCGATCCCCGCACGATTATGCGCGCGAATGTCGATATCCACCCCGACCACTTTGCGACGACTCGCTTTGGGATCGAATGCGCCGCCCGCCGCGGCGGCGTCGCAATAATCGAGCAGCGCCAGCATCGAGGCGCTCATCACCAGCGAGCCGCCATGCGCGATACCCGTCTCGATGACCAGATCGGGACGGCAGGCCCACATGAGCTCCTGAATGGCGTAAGTATCCTGCGGCGCCTGAACGATCGGCCGTCCGAGCCAAGTAAAATTCTGGGCGTAGGAATGCCGGATCGCTTCGCGGTTCCAGATGTTCGAAAGGCCGATGAAGTCGCGATCCGCGCCGATGCCTCGGATATTGTCGGCCACCTGTTTCTGAAATTCGGCGACGGGATCTGGATCGCTTTTCATTGCGGGCACCGCTCGTTCGGAATCGCATAAACGACCGCGCCGGTACCGCACCAAGAGTGAATGCGGAACAGGAATCGATAGTCAGGCAACATCTCCATCAGCCACAGCGGCGTTTTCCAGACGCCGTCGGCGTTGTGATAGACGGTGGCGGCGATCAGCGGACGGCTCGATCGCAGCATCTGCCGCCCGCCTTTCAATGCGGCCAGTTCGGCGCCTTCGAGATGTAGCTTGAGAAAGCTCGGCGCGATGCCCAAACCATCGAGCGGACGAACCTTGACGCGCATTGCGCCCGTGCTCGACAGCTGCGAGGCGTAGTCGAGCCCGGAATGGAATGTTGCGTCGGCCTCTTCCTCGCCCAGCGCGCAATCGAGGATGCCAATGCGCGCGTCGCCGGGCATCCACGCTTGAAGATTGGCCGCAAGCTGTCGACGGTTGATGGGGTCCGGCTCGATGGCGACGATTTGTCGGAACAGGCTCTTGGTTTGCCGAATGAAGACTTCCGTGACGCCGCCATGATGGGCGCCGGCATCGAGCAGGATTTCGTCGTCGCGCAGGATGCCGGTCACCTCCGGAATGAAAAAACGCGGGCAATCCGGCACTGGCGCGCCGGCGAAAGTCCATTCCTCGCGTAGCCGTCGCCAAGCCAGGAATTGCAAGTGATGCGCGCGCGATACATCGTCATCCCAAAGCATCAGGACCTTGGCGATGTTGGCGCAGTCCTCCGCGTGCCAGGCCGGCGCGAACCAACCGTTCGATAATGGATGGATATGGCGGAAGTTTTCGCCCAGGTCATAGAATGGAACGATGTCTTCGAAGCCAAGCTCCGAAAGCGATCGCTCGAGCGGCACATAGGCCGAGGTGACCACGCTGACCGCGAGCCGGACACTTTTCTTAGTGGCTGCCGGCACGTCGCTGGGACGCAGGAGCGCCACACCGGACCAATCCGGATCGTCGGCCAATCGATCGGCATTGCGGTCAATGGCTACGACGAAGTCATGCCCGACGGCGGTCAGGTAATCGCGCGCCAGACGTCCGAGGTTGCCCGCGCCATAGAGGGCAAGGGGCGCGCTCGCGGCAGCCGGCGCAAACCGGCATTGCCCCGTCGCCACATCCGTCAGTAGCGGCGGCACCCGGTCGGGGCCGGGGGCCTCGGGAAAAGATCGGTTCGTGTGCAGCAAACAGCCTCGCTGGCGGTGCGGCGAATCAATCCCGGCATTTTTGCCGCCAGCCGCGTCAATTGCCAGCATTACCGTCCGGTCGTTGCGCTAGGCAATTCCAATAGCCGAATCACGGCCCTGTAGTTATGTTGCGAATCAGGCCTAGAAAATCGCAATGCGTTGATTTCACCGCGGCGCGGCCCCGCGCTGCGCACTTAGCCGGGCAATGTGGTTCGTGCAGCTATCGATCTTATTAGGGACGCATCGGCACGATCTGACGGCCTGTTCCAGGATCGCGCAGGTCTGCTCTTGGGCCAGTCCGAAAATAGAAGTCATCGTTCGCGACAATTCGGGCGATGCGAAAAAGCGGGAATTGCTCGCTCTGCTTCGGCGCGAGAATTGCAAGATCATCTGTGTCGATCCCTGCAAAGGGCTGGAAAATTTCTCCGAAGCCCTTCGGCTGGCAACGGGGGATTTCGTTTTCTCGCTGGCCGACGACGATATTTACTTTGATCGGGCGATCGCCGCGTTGCCGGGCCTAATCGATCAGATTGTCGACGATCCGTCGGTTGCCGGAGTGACCGGCGTTTACGCCGTTGAAATGGCGGCGGGGTCGGCGATCGTCGACTACAAGGATTTAGCGTCCGACGATCCGGACACGCGTTTGGCCGGCTATCTGGGCCATAGTGGTCCGAACGTTCTTGTTTATTCGCCAGTGCGGCGCGAGCTTGTGCATCGCATCACCGCGTTCATGACGGCGATGCCATTTCACTTTTCCTTTCACGACCAGATTATTTGCCTGCTCTACCTGCTGAACGGAAAATTCGTCCGTCTCGATCGCATTGTGTATTCCTACGATCTCGGCGATTGGGAAGTGGGCGAAACCGCGCAGCAGCGCGACCTCGGCTCCTACAAAGATGCCGGCTTGGACCCCGTGATCAACAAGCTGCACTGGTTCCTGTGCGGCTTCGAAGGCTCGATGCTGGTCCGCAACGGCGACGTATTTCCCGATTATTCGCTCCGAATGCGCCAGGCCATTGCCGACCGCTGGTTTGCGCTGATGTTCCTGCGCTTCAAAGGCAATCTTCGCCTCACATTCGACTCGCCGTTCGCGGTTGAAGCCGAAAAACTGTGCGCCGAGCTGCAAAGGCCGGCCGGCCAGCTGACGTTCGACAACATGCTTGCCGACATCAGCGGATTTTTCGCGCTGTTCTCCAAGCAGCAAGGCCAACGCTATTTCGATTTTTGGAACGCTGTGCTCAACAAGCGCGAGCCTGTCACGCGTACTATGGCTGTTGCTGGCGGGCGCTAGCCCATGAAGGTCGTCATCCTAGCCGGCGGACTCGGTACGCGCATCTCCGAGGAGAGCAATCTGCGGCCGAAGCCGATGATCGAGATCGGCGGCAAGCCGATCCTCTGGCACATCATGAAGATTTATTCGGCACACGGCGCCAATGATTTCGTGATTTGCTGCGGCTACAAAGGCTACGTCATCAAGGAATATTTTGCGAACTACTTCCTGCATATGTCGGACGTCACCTTCGACATGGCCGACAACAGCATGGTCGTGCACCAGCGCAAGGTTGAGCCTTGGCGCGTGACGCTGGTCGACACCGGCGAAGATACGCAGACTGGTGGGCGCCTGAAGCGGGTAGGCGAGCACATCAAGAATGAGGATGCGTTCTGCTTCACATATGGCGACGGCGTGAGCAGCGTCAATATCCGCTTGTCGATCGAATTCCATCACGAGCACGGCAAGCTCGCCACGGTCACGGCGGTGCGCCCGCCCGGCCGCTACGGCGCGCTGGAACGCAACGGCAACACGGTCACCGGCTTCACCGAGAAGCCGCGCGGCGACGGCGGCCTCATCAATGGCGGCTTCTTTGTGCTGTCGCCGAAATGCCTGGATCTCATCGACAGCGACGACGTCAGTTGGGAAAGCTCGCCGGTCATTCGTCTCGCCGCGATGGGCCAGATGATGGCGTTCGAGCACCGCGGTTTTTGGCAACCGATGGATACATTGCGCGACAAGAATCAGCTTGAAGAGCTCTGGGCTTCAGGCAAGGCGCCATGGAAAATCTGGTAGTGATGCGAGACGCCGCGTTCTGGCGCGGCAAGCGCGTGCTGCTGACGGGTCACACGGGCTTCAAAGGCTCGTGGCTTGCAATCTGGCTACATCACCTCGGAGCGCATGTAACAGGCATTAGCCTGCCGCCGGCGACGCAGCCCAACCTTTTTACCGAAGCCAAAGTCGACACGCTCTGCGACAGCCGATTTTGTGACATTCGCGACGCCGCCGCGCTTGCCGACATTGTTCAAAAAACAGAGCCGGAGATTGTTTTCCACCTGGCGGCGCAGCCGCTGGTGCGGGCGAGCTATCGGGCCCCGCTGGACACATTCGATACGAATATAATGGGCACAGCCAATGTGCTCGACGCATTGTGCGGTGTCGATTGTGCGCGAGTGGCGGTGATGGTCACGACCGACAAGGTCTACCGCGACGCCACCGAGGGGCGGCCTTATCGCGAAGACGACCCGCTCGGCGGCCACGATCCTTACAGCGCCAGTAAGGCGGCATGCGAGATCGTCATCGCCGGCTATCGCGAACTCGTTTCTGGCGGCGAACGGCCTGGCGGTGGCGAGTGCGCGCGCCGGCAACGTGATCGGCGGCGGCGACTGGTCGGAGGACCGTATCATTCCCGACGCCGTGCGCGCCTGGCAGGCTGGACGGCCGCTGCAGGTGCGCAGACCGCAAGCCGTGCGGCCTTGGCAGCACGTGCTTGAGCCCGTTCATGGCTATCTGACGCTGGCACGCAAGCTGTGGCAGGAGGCGCCGCTCGCCGCCGCCTACAATTTTGGCCCTGAATTGGAGGCCGCCGTGCCTGTCCGCGATCTCGTTGAAATGGCGCGAGCCGCTTACGGCAGCGGCGAGGTTCGATACGCAAATAGCGAAGAAGGCCCGCACGAAGCCGCATGGCTTACGCTTGATATTGCCAAAGTGCGTGAGGTGCTCGACATCCGGCCGAAACTGACTTTGGCACGGGCGATCGAAAAGACGATGGCATGGTACCGGGCGCAAGGCGGCGGCGCGAACGCGTTGACGCTCTGCCGCGCCGATATCGCCGCGTATGAGGCATTAGCGTGAATCGGCTTGTCGTTACCGATCTCCCTCTGGCGGGCCTCAAATGCATCGGGCGCCAGCGTATGGGCGACGCACGCGGGTTCCTGTCGCGCCTGTTCTGCGCCGAGGAATTGCGCCCCGCCGGCTGGACCATGCCGATCGCACAGATCAACCACACGCGCACGGCGCGCAAAGGCACCGTGCGCGGGATGCATTTTCAGTACCCGCCGCACGCGGAAAAGAAGCTGATTAGCTGCCTGCGAGGCGAGGTGTGGGATGTCGCCGTCGACATCCGCGCGGGCTCGCCGACCTTCCTGCGCTGGCACGCCGAGATTCTGTCCGCCGACAATGGCCGCGCGCTGCTCATCCCGCAAGGCTTCGCGCACGGCTTGCAGGCTCTGAGCGACCATGCCGAGTTGATCTATTGTCATTCGGCCCCCTACAACGCCGAGGCGGAAGGCGGACTGAACCCGCGCGATCCGAGGCTGGCCATCGCCTGGCCGCTTCCCTTCGGCGATATATCGTCGCGCGATGCGCAACGCGGCATGCTCGACGATCGCTTCGCTGGAGTGGCGCTATGAATTGCCGCGCCTGCGGTGTGCCGCTTACGCACACATTTGTTGATCTCGGCTTTGCGCCGCCGTCGAACGCGTACCTCACCGCCGCCGACCTCAGCCGGCCGGAGAAATATTATCCGCTGCGGATCAGGGTCTGCGACCGCTGCTGGCTGGTGCAAACCGAGGATTACGCGGCGGCGGACGAATTCTTCGGCGCGGACTACGCCTATTTCTCCAGCACGTCCGCGAGCTGGCTCGCGCACGCCCGGCGCTATACGGAGAAGATGATCGGCAGGCTTGGTCTGACGCGCTCATCTTTGGTCATCGAAGTCGCCAGCAACGACGGTTATCTGCTGAAGAATTTCGTAGCTGCCGGCATTCCATGCTTGGGCATCGAGCCGACCGCGAGCACGTCCGCCGCCGCCGAGCGGCTCGGAATACCGGTGCTGCGGGAATTCTTCGGCGAGGCGCTCAGCCGGAGGCTTGCCACCGAAGGCAAGCGGGCCGATCTCATTGCCGGCAACAATGTCTACGCGCATGTGCCCGACGTCAACGACTTCACGCGTGGACTGAAGGCCGCCCTCAAACCCGGTGGCACGATCACGCTTGAGTTTCCGCATGTCATGCGACTCATCGAGCACGCGCAGTTCGATACGATCTATCACGAGCACTTTTCCTATTTGTCGCTTTTCACCGCAGCGCGCATCTTCGCAGCGGCGGGTCTGCGCGTGTTCGATGTCGAAGAGTTGACGACGCATGGCGGCAGCCTGCGGCTCTTCGGGTGTCATGCGGATGACGTGCGCGCGACGTCCGCGGCGATTGCTACGCTGCTCGCCGAGGAAAAACGGCGGGAGCTGCAAACGCTCGAACCTTATCGCGCCTTCCAGGCCCGTGCTGACCGGGTAAAGGACGACCTTCTGATCTTCCTGCTTGAACAGAAGCGCGGCGGAAAGACCGTCGCCGCCTATGGCGCCGCTGGCAAAGGCAACACGTTGCTCAACTACGCCGGGGTCAAGCCAGACCTGTTGCCGTATGTCTGCGACGCGGCCGTCGCCAAACAGGGCAAGTTCATGCCGGGCAGCCACATTCCCATCCTCGCGCCTACGGTGCTGGGCGAGCGCCGGCCGGATTTTCTACTAATCCTACCCTGGAACATCGCCGCGGAAATCAAAGCGGCATATGCCGCGCTTGCGGCGAAAGGCACGAAATTCGTCACCGCAGTGCCGGCGCTGGAGATGTCATGATCCTGGTCACCGGGGCCACCGGCTTCGTCGGGCGGCAGGTGCTGCACGCGCTTGGCGAGCGCAGCTGCCGCGTGCGCACCGTGGTCAGGCAAGGTAAGCAGATTGCGCCGTCGCCCGCGATCGAGAGCGTTATCGCCAGCCTCGATATTTTTTCGGAAACCGCGGCGTGGTGGGCCGGCGCCTGCGGCGGCGTCGACACCGTGATCCACGTTGCCTGGTACGCCGAGCCGGGGCGCTATCTGCAATCCCTAAAAAATGCGGAGTGCCTCGCCGGCACGCTGCGGCTGGCGCAGGGCGCGGTGGAAGCGAAGGTCCGCCGCTTTGTCGGCATCGGCACCTGCTTTGAATATGATTTGAGCGCGGGGCAATTGAGCGTGACGACGCCGCTCAAGCCTTCGACGCCCTATGCGCAAGCGAAGGCCGGTGCCTTCACCGCGCTCTCACAATTGCTGCCGCAACACGGCATCGAATTCGCATGGTGCCGGCTGTTCTATCTGTACGGCGAAGGCGAAGACGCGCGCCGGCTGGTGCCCTATCTGCGCGCCAAACTCGAGGCGGGCGAGCCCGCCGAATTGTCGAGCGGCACGCAAGTGCGCGATTTCCTCGATGTGCGCGAGGCCGGCCGCATGATCGTGGAGGCAGCGCTCGGGTCGGTCCAGGGCCCGGTCAATATATGCTCGACTAGGCCAGTCACGGTACGGGCGCTCGCCGAGCGGATTGCGGACGAATACGGCCGCCGCGATCTGCTGCGCTTTGGCGCGCGGCCCGACAATCTGGTCGATCCTCCGGTCGTCGTCGGGGTACGCGCCGCGCGCTAGCGCCCCGCCTGCAAGGCAGCGCTTGGTTAATCCTCGTTAACCATTGTCCTGTAGGACAATACCGAAGCGCTCACGTTGCAGGACATCCCATGAAAGCCCGCCTCGAACCCCGCATCAATCTCGTCGGCCGTACGCCGCTGGAAACGGTCATCCCGTTGGCGACGCCCTTCGTCGTCTTTGCCGACCCGGCAAGTTCCTGCAATTTCAAATGCACCTTCTGCCCCACCGGCCACCGCGACATGATCGCCGAGACCGGGCGCTACCAGGGCACGATGAAATTCGAGGTGTTCCAGAAAATCATCGACGACCTCGCCGAGTTCGACAAGCCGATCAAAGTGCTGCGCATGTACAAGGACGGCGAGCCGCTCCTCAACAAGCGCCTCGCCGATATGGTCGCCTACGCCAAGAAATCCGGCCACGTCGACTATATCGACACGACCACCAACGGCACGCTGATCACACCCGAGCGCATGGGGCCGATCCTCGAAGCCGGCATCGACAAGATCAACATCTCGGTCGACGGCATGACCGAGGAGACTTACCAGCGCTTCACCGGTTTCAAGTTCAATTTCAAAAAATTCGTCGACAACGTCAAATGGGTCTACGCCAACAGGGGCGCTTGCGAGATCGTCGTCAAGATTCCGGGCGAGCTGATCACCGAAGCGCAGCGGCAGGAATTCTTTGATACCTTCGGCGACCACTGCGACCGCATTTTCGTCGAGAACTTCGCGCCGTGCTGGCCGGAGTTCGACATCGAAGAGCACACCGGCGTCAAGATCAGCAAGGGCATTTACCAGCAGGATATCGGCGACACCGACACCTGCCCCTATATTTTTTACGGCTATTCGGTGAACGCCGACGGCCTGGTCTCGTCCTGCTTCCTCGATTGGGGCCGCAAGCTCATCATCGGCGACGTACGCATCCAGTCGATGAAAGAGATCTGGAATTCGGAGGCGATGAACGCGCTGCGCCTTCAGCATCTCGAAGGCCGCCGCAAGCAGAACGGTGTTTGCGGTAATTGCGGCCAGCTCAGCCACTGCCTGCCGGACAATATCGATGCCCATCGCGTCGCGCTGCTGGATAAGTTCAAACTGGCCGTGGCGGTCGATCCAGACGTCAAACCGCCCGGTGGAACCAACCGCAAATTCGTGGCCGTGGCGGCGGAATGAAGATCCTGCATGTGGCGCCGCATTTGGGCGGCGGAGTAGGCAAAGCACACGCGGCTATCAGCGCAGCGCTACCCGAAGTGGTGGAGCAGACTTTCGTTCTGCTCGAGCCGCCGTGCGAACTCCGCTATGTGGACATGATCGAAGCGGCCGGCGCGCGTGTCATTATTGCGGAGAGCCTCGGCCATGTCGCGTCCCTGGCGCGTACGGCCGACATCGTCCAATTCGAGTTTTGGAACCACCCGCGCCTGATCGAATGCCTGGCACGCTGCGATTTTCCTGCGCTCCGCAGTGCCTTCTGGTCGCATATTTCGGGCCTCGCCAAGCCGCTGATCCAGCCGGGGCTGATCGAAGAGGCGGGGCGGTTTGCCTTTACCACCGAGGCTTCGCTCGCGATCCCGGCGGTTCTGGAGCTACCGGAAACCGCGAAACGGAAGCTCGCGGTCATCAACAGCGGCTTTGGTTTCCCGAATGCGCCGCGCCGCGTGCCGGCGAAGGGCAGGGCGCCGGCCATCGCCTATCTCGGAACCGTGGATTTTGTGAAAATGCATCCGGGTTTCTTCGACGCTGTCGACCGCCTTGTCGGCGATGTCCGCGTCTCGGTCTGGGGCAGCGCCGACGATGAGGTCACGGTGCGGGCGCGCGCCATGCTGCACCCTGAGCGCATCGTGTATTGCGGAGCGACCAAGGATCCACAAGCCGCGCTTGCCGACGCCGATATCTTTTTCTATCCGCTCCAACGCGGCCATTACGGCACCGCGGAAAACGCGCTGGTCGAAGCGATGTCGCTCGGACTTTCGGCGGTCGTGCTGGACAATCTGGCCGAGGCTGCGATCGTGCGCGACTGCGAGACCGGCTTTGTCGCACATTCGATCGACGAATGCGTCTCGCTCTTGCAGATGCTGATCCTGCTGCCTGATCTGCGCGACAAAATTTCGAAGAATGCTGTTCGTGAGGTAGAGGAAAACCGCACGCCGGCGCAGTCCGCCCTCGAATTTATGATTTTGTGGCTCAGCCTCGTCAGCGAGGAGCGCAAGCATTGCGACTTCCGAAAGGTGCTAGGAGATGATCCGGCCGCCTGGTATCTGGCGACCCAATGTCTCCCGGGCGCAGCCTGGGAAGCGCCAGTATTCCCGGAAAAGCCCGCCAAAGGCACCCTTGCACATTTCGAAATCATCTTTGCCGGTGATGCGTCTTTGCAGCGGCTGCGGCAGCAAGGCGCAGTCGCCCCTCGCCGTGCGGCATCAAAGCGCGAAAAAATCAGAGCTTAAAGGATGCGGCTGACCGCCATCGGTTGGCTGGACTTGCCGCTCGGTGCATGAGCGCGACCTGTTGCGCCGTAGGTCGACGGCACTCGCTTGCGTGCGAGCTCGCCCGATACGCCACGGATGATGCCTTCTGATACCGCATGTGCAGTCGCGAGCACGGTAAGATTGGATTGCAGCAGCGATTGAAATGTGGTGTGCTTTTCGCGCAGCCTATTGATCTCGTCAGGATGCGCGTAGGCGAGGCCATCCTTCACGCGTTTGCTTTCAGTGCTGTAGAGGCGCGTGAGCTCGAGTTTAGCATCGCTCAGCTCGGCCGCCGCCGAAAGCCTTCCGGCCCGCGCACACGCGGTTTCCTCCGCGATGGTTTCAGCCAGGCGGTCTATAATCTGGTTGAGATCGGCGATCGCCTTCCCCGCTTCGTCGGCGGTAGGAGCTGCAATGTTCACGAACCTGCCTCTTGGTGAGTCATCAAACTGCGATAGACCTGGTCGGCGATGCCGATGCCGCCGGCTTTGGCGAAGCTCTTGGCATAGGCGTCGGTGAGGAGCGAGCGCCACACGCCGGTCGCGCCGCTGCCGCCGAACGGTCCTTCGCCGCCGATGTCCGTGAACATCTCCTGGAACATTGAATTGAGGAACACCGCTTCGAAATTCTGCGATGCCGCCTTTGCTTTCGTTTTGACGCTGGCGCTAAGGTTGATCGCCGCCGTTTGGCCGGCCGTGACGAGATCGATCGGCTGCAGGCCGGGGGTGGAAAGGGCGAAGGCGGCTGACATCACATCACCTCGATGTCGGCCTGGATCGCTCCGGCGGCCTTGATGGCCTGCAGGATGGCGATCATGTCGCGCGGGCCGATGCCGAGCGCGTTGAGCCCGTCGACCAATTGCTGCAACGAGATGCCGTTGTGAACCAACGCGAGCTTTTTGCCGTCCTCCTGTACACCGATGCGCGTACGGGGCACCACCACGGTCTGGCCATTGCGCGAGAACGGCCCCGGCTGGCTAACCTGCGGCGACTCGGTAATGGTGACGGTCAAATTGCCTTGCGCAACTGCCACTGTCGAGACGCGGACGTCATTGCCCATCACGATGATGCCGGAGCGTTCGTCGATCACGATCTTGGCGGAAAGATCAGGCTCTACCTGCAGCTGTTCGACTTCGGTGAGCAGCGAGACAACGTTGCCACGGTATTGCTGCGGCACGGTGATTCCGATCGTCGCCGGGTCGAGCGGTTCGGCGGTCGGCACGCCGATATAGTCATTGATCGCGGCTGCTATGCGCTTGGCGGTGGTAAAGTCCGGATTGCGCAGCGCCATACGCAGCTGGCTCTGGCGGTTGAGATTGAATTCGATTTCGCGCTCGATCAGGGCGCCATTGGCAATGCGGCCGACAGTTGGCACGCCGCGCACGATCTTGGCGGCCTCACCCTCAGCCTGGAAACCACCGATCGCAACCGAGCCTTGGCCGACCGCGTAGACATTGCCGTCAGCGCCGAGCAGCGGCGTCACCAGTAGGGTGCCGCCTTGTAGGCTCTTGGAATCGCCGAGCGCCGAGACAGTGATATCCATGCGCGTGCCTTGCGTGGCGAAGGCCGGCAAATTTGCCGTTACCATCACCGCTGCGACATTGCCGGTGCGCATCGTCTGCCCGTGGACATTGACGCCAAGCCGTTCGAGCATCGCCTGCAGCGATTGTCTGGTGAAAGGGATGTTGTTGAGTGTGTCGCCGGTGCCGTTGAGGCCGACCACCAGACCGTAGCCAATAAGCTGGTTCTGGCGCACGCCCTCGATATTCGCGAGGTCCTTGATGCGCGACGTCGCCCCGGCTTCCACCGGGACGCAAAAAGCTAAAAGGACAGCCAGCAACGCGGCCTGCAACGTCTTCGTCATCACTGCTCCCCAATGTGACGTGCGACTGTCCTTTGTTATGCGAAGCCCGTGCCAAGCCGGGCTCGGGCGCCAAGGCTCTGGCGATGCTTGCGTTTTTAAATCGCGGCGGTTGAAGACAGGGTCGGCGAGGCGGGCACGAATGGCCGGGGCGGTAAATTTTGCCGGGCTATTTACTGGGGATTAACCATACCGGCTCAGGCTGAAGGGTATTCGGGGACCATATCGTCGATGCGCATTCACGGACCGAACAGAACCGCGGTCGCCACGTCGTCAGCCACCGCGCGCCGGGCAGCGGGTGGAACTTTCACGGTTGGCGGACAGGAAGCGCCGCGCAACGCCGCCGCTGCGAGCGGGCTGCGCTCCATTTCAACGCTAGATGCGCTCATCGCGCTGCAAGGCGTCGAAGACTTCAAGGAACGCAAGAAGCGGGCGGTCGTCAAAGGCCGCAACGCGCTCGACGTGCTCGACTTGCTGAAACTCGGTCTGCTCGACGGGAGCGTCGATCAGGGCACTCTTGCGCGCCTGAAAGTAGCCTCCGAAGGCCTCGATGAGGGTTCAGGCGACGCCGGGCTCGACACGGTGCTTAGTGAAATCAACCTCCGCGTAGCTGTTGAACTGGCTAAGGCCGGCGTCGCTTAGGCATCGCTCGTAGGACATCACCATGAGCGGCCAGACGGGCTCTGTGGCTCACGCAGGACATCACATGAGCGGCCAGATTGCCTCTGCGGCTGAGGTAAAAAGTAAAGGTATTATCATGGCCAATCCGCGTAACACTCAACATCGGCACCTAAATGATTATATCCCCATCGTTTTTTGTTTTGACCACAAGTATTCAATATATGCCGCGGTGTCTATATTTTCCGTTTTATCGAATAGCGATGTCCCTATAAAAATATATTGCATCGTCCCATCCTCGGATGTCGATAAGGTATCGCTCATTCGAGAGCTGAGTAAAATACCGGGTTGCAGCATCACCGTGATCGGTGCGGATGATCTACAATTTTCTAACTGGAATGAAGTTGTCCATATCAGCCGTGCGACATACTTGCGTTTATTGATTCCGAATCTTATTAACGAAGATAAAGTTATTTATTTGGATTCTGATTTGATTGTACTGAGCGGATTATCTGAATTGTACGCCACCTCGACCGATCAGTTTTTTCTGGCGGGCGTTTTTGATCCGGCAGGCGCGAGTACTAGCAGAATGCCAAGAGCGAATAATGATGTTTATATTAATGCTGGTGTTCTGGTTATGAACTTAAAAGGTTTGCGACAAGATCATTTTCTTGAACGATGTGTGAAAATTTATTCATGCCAACGAGAATTGGTTACATGGCAAGATCAGTGCTTGATCAACAAGTATGCAGAAAATAAGAAAATAATTATTGAGCCAAAGTGGAATCGTCAGATATTCGCACATGCTATCAATCAACAAAAATGGAATGAATTTACTTCGAATAATAGCTCCTCAATTGTGCACTTCCTCGGCCAAATGAAACCTTGGAGCGTGGCTTGCCCACCATACGTTGCCGATTTTTGGTGGCAATACGCGAACAAACTCCAAACCAGTTTAGGAAGAACAGATTTGTACGCTGCTCGAATTGCAAGCCCTAGCGTGCCCGCAACTCAATTGACGGAAAGATCTTTGACGAGCAGAAATTCGACGGCTGCCTCGCAATTATTTGCCGATCTGCAGGACCGGGCAGTCTCGCGACAGCTTTCGGTCGGCGATCTTATCGTCGGCGCTGAATTGCTCAGTTCGCGCGGCGAGCGACAGGCTGCCGCGGATCTCTACAAGTCCTGGATCACGCACAATTCCGACCATGAATCGCTCTTCGCTATCTATTTCAACTGTGGCGCGGCGCTCATGGAGGTTCGCGACCACCCAGGCTCGATCGCGGCGTTTCGCGAAGCGATCCGACTGAAACCAGACTTCCACATTGCCTATATCAATCTCGGCCGCGTGCTGGAAGAAAGCGGCCAACGCGAAGAAGCCGTCGAGCAATGGCTAAAACTCGTCAAAAATCTCGCCGTCGTCAACGGTGATACGGTCGCGCATAAGACGACTGTCCTGCAGCAGATTGGACGCGTTCTCGAAGCAGCAAAGAATGACGCCGCCGCCGAAAGCGCGCTCAAGCAAAGCCTCGACATCAATCAGAACCAGCCCGAGATCGCGCAACACTGGATTTCATTGCGCGCCAAGCAATGCAAATGGCCGGTGCTCGCCGAATCCGAACACGTCAGCCGAAAGCGCTTGTTGACGCAAATCGATCCGTTGGGACTCGAATGCCTTTCCGACGATCCGATGTTTCAACTGGCGAAGGCCTATCACCACGCGAAGAACGTGGTCGGCATACCGACGTCGTCTCGCCGCCGTCCGCCAGCCGCTCGTCCACGCGACAACAACACGCTTCGCATCGGCTACGTCTCGTCGGATCTGCGCGGTCACGCCGTCGGCTTCGCGATGACGGATGTTGTGGAACTGCACGACCGCAGGAACTTCGAGATTTATGCTTACTATTGCGGCATCAGCCATACCGATCCAACGCAGCAACGGATCATGAAGTCCGTCGACCGGTGGGTCGACATCAGCGGCATGAGCGATGATAAGGCCGCCGCCAAGATTTCGGCGGATGGCATCGATATTCTGGTCGATCTCAACGGCTATACGCGCGACGCGCGCACGAGAGTTTTTGCGCTCCGGCCAGCCCCGATCACGGTGAACTGGTTCGGTTTTCCCGGCACGATGGGCACGCCTTATCACCACTACATCATCGCCGACGAGACGATTATCCCTCCGGAAGACGAGATTTATTATTCCGAAAAGGTCATGCGGCTGCCGTGCTACCAGCCGAATGACCGCAAGCGCACGGTTGCCGAGCGCTGGCCCTCGCGTGCCGAGGTTGGGCTGCCTGAAAACGCCGTTGTTTATTGCTCTTTTAACGGCACTCAGAAAATCACGCCGCGCGTCTTCCAGCGCTGGATGGCGATTTTAGGCCGCGTTCCCAACAGCGTGTTGTGGCTCCTGACCGGCACCGACGATACCAATGCGCGTCTGAAACAAGCGGCGGCAGAGCAGGGTATTTCGCCGGACCGGTTGGTCATTGCGGAGAGGGCCGGCAATCCTGAGCACATCGCGCGCTACCCGCTGGCCGATCTCTTTCTCGACAGCATGCCGTATGGCGCGCACACGACCGCGGCCGATTCCCTATGGATGAACGTCCCTGTTCTCACGCTGCCAGGACGCACGTTTGCGGCGCGGGTCTGCGCCAGCGTCGTTCGCGCCGCCGGCGTTCCCGAGTTGGTATGCGCAACGCCTGAGGCTTACGTCGCGCGCGCGGTCGAACTGGGTCAGAACCCAGCGCAATTGGCAGAGATCAAGAAAAAGCTCGCGGCCAATCGCGACACGTACCTGCTGTTTGACACGCCAAGGCTTGTCGGACATCTTGAGAGCATCTACTGGCAGATGTGGGACGACTTTAAACGCGGCGAGTTACCGATTCCGGATTTATGCAATCTCGACGTCTACCACGAGATCGGTCTCGGGCTTGATCTTGAGAACATGGATCTGCTCAGCCGCGAAGAATATTTCGCGGCTTATGCGGAAAAGCTTGCGGACTGGAACAGTAATTGTCCAATCCCGCCGGATGGCCGCATGTGGAGGAATGCTGAGCGGGCGGAGCGCCCCCATCTCAATCAGCTTGCGGTCGCGTAGTCACATGCATTTACAGTCGCGAATTCTCGTGACCGGAGGGTCGGGCTTTCTCGGTTCGCACTTATGCGAACGTCTCCTCGACCGCGGCTATGAAGTTATCTGCGTCGATAATTTTTTTACCGGGACGCGCCGGAACATTGAGCATTTGATCGGGCACAAGCGATTCGAGCTTGTGCGTCACGATGTTACATTTCCACTCTATATCGAGGTCGATGAAATCTACAATCTTGCCTGTCCGGCGTCGCCTGTGCATTACCAACATGATCCGGTGCAAACAACCAAGACGAGCGTTCATGGTGCAATCAATATGCTCGGGCTTGCTAAGCGCGTGAAGGCGAAGATTCTGCAAGCGTCGACTTCCGAAGTTTACGGCGACCCGGATATTCATCCGCAAACCGAAGACTATTGGGGCCATGTCAACCCGATTGGCCCGAGGTCTTGCTACGATGAGGGTAAACGCTGCGCCGAGACTTTGTTCTTCGATTACTGGCGCCAGCATCGGCTGCGAATTAAGGTAGCCCGTATCTTCAATACCTATGGACCGAAGATGCACCCGAACGACGGGCGGGTCGTGTCAAATTTTATAGTGCAGGCACTGCTTGGTCGAAACCTTACCGTCTACGGCGATGGATCGCAAACCCGATCGTTCTGTTATGTTGATGATCTTGTCGATGGGCTCATGCGTCTGATGGCGTCGCCCGAAGAGGTTACGGGCCCGATCAATCTCGGCAACCCGGAAGAATACTCGATGCTCGAACTCGCTTCCGCCATCATTGATCTCACTGGCTCAAAGTCCAGGATCGTGCACCTTCCGCTTCCGCAAGACGACCCGCGGCAACGACGGCCGGATATTTCGAGGGCGCGAGAGTTATTGGCCTGGTCGCCAACCTGCAAGCTTCGCCACGGCATGCAGCGGACGATCGATTATTTCGAAGATCTGCTCAAAGACACCCGTCTCAAGGCTGCAGTAATCGACGAGGCGGCTCCGGCTTAAGAAGACTTTTTTGTTTGCGGCAATTCTTGCAGCAAGTTCAGCCCCCGTCAGCGACCTCACGAGTGCGAGCTTATCGGGCGAGAGGCCGTTAAGCCAAGCCTGTCGGTTGCGCCAATTTAGACTGGCCTTTGCGCCGACGGGCAGCTCCCCGCCGTTATCGCGGTAAACTTGTTCAAACATACAAATTTAATTCACCGTCGCCTTCGGTATGACCGCAGGAGTCAAACCGTTCATTCGCAAGAGCAAATAGAATAAATGATAGCCGGATTCCGACAGCTCTTGCGGCATCGTGCACCTGCGATGCACGAATTGATAAGCGTTTGGGAGAAAGAAATAGCAGTTCGTATCAACGTGGTCAGCATAAGGCGTTTCGGCCGGCCTGACCGACACCATGAGGAAGCTGTCCGGACGCACGAACTTTCGCTGCGCGGCGACGAAAACACAGTCCGGACTCGCTTGTGCGGCAGCCAGGCAACTTTCGATATGGTCGTCGTCATACCAATTGTCGGCATCCAGGAACGCGATCCCGCTGTATTTTTCTGCGACCGCGAGCAGTGCGCCGACGCCGCGCGCGACATCGCCATAATCGCTATGCGCGCGGTCCAGTATTACGTGGCGCACAGGCTTGGATGACAACCACGGCTGAGGAAATCCGTCGGCGACGAGAATGTGGTCGGCCGCAATCGTTTGCCGGGCAACGCTGTCGAGACGGCGATTCAGGAGCGACGGATCCTCCTTGAAATAAGGGGTCACGACACAATAGCGTTTGCCATCGCCGTATTTCGTTTTCTCCTGAGGCCGCCGCATTCGCCAATCTACAGGGTGGTGAACAAACTCCGAATCGCAACAAATTTCTAAATGCCATCAAGCGCGCACGCGACAGATTTCGGTGTAGTGAAGAAGTTAATAAAATTAACATTCAGATTTTAATAACGTTCAGGTGAGAGTCGGTTAACTCGCGTATGCAATTGTGGGCAGCAGACGCAGGAAAGCGTCGAGTTTGTGCCGCACAGGAGTGCGTTCGGTGACGTCAATAGTTTCGTATCTGACCGCCCAACAGATTGCCGGTCTTTCGACTTCCGTTGTAGCGGCATTCTCAACAACTGATATTAACGCACTGAGCACGACGCAGGCCGGCGCGCTGACCGCGGCGCAAGTCAATGTGCTCAATACCACCGATTTAAACACGTTGTCGGCGTCGCAGGTCGCAGCGCTTTCGGACAGCGTTTTGACAGGGCTCTTGGCGGCACAGGCCGAAGCGTTTACGAACACCCAGATTACCGAGCTTACGGCTAGCCAAGTTGGCTCGCTCACCGCGGCCAATATCGGCAACCTGACCACGACCGAACTGCATGGTCTGACCTCGACTCAGATCGGCGGGTTGACGGCGGCGCAGATCGGCACGCTGACCACGACGGTGCTCAACAACCTGACCTCGACGCAGGTCGGCGAGCTGACGGCGACCCAGGTGCATGGCCTGACCGCGGCGCAGCTCAACGGCGTGACGCAGTCGACCCTCAACGAGCTTGACGCCAGCAAGCTCTCCACCGCCCAGATCGGCGGGCTGACCACCACCTCGATCGGTAACCTGACCTCCACACAGGTCGGCAGTCTGACGGCGGCCGAAGTGGGCGGCCTGAACGCGGCGCAGGTCGGCAATCTGACCACGACCGAACTGCAGGGCCTCAACGCCACCCAGATCGGCGGGCTGACGGCGGCGCAGATCGGCACGCTGACCACGACGGTGCTCAACAACCTGACCTCGACGCAGGTCGGCGAACTGACGACGGCGCAGGTGCAAGGTCTGACCGCGCCGCAGCTCAACGGCGTGACGCAGTCGACCCTCAACGAGCTCAACGCCAGCAAGCTCTCCACCGCCCAGATCGGCGGGCTGACCACCACCTCGATCGGTAACCTGACCTCCACACAGGTCGGCAGTCTGACGGCGGCCCAAGTGGGTGGCCTGAGCGCGGCCAGTATCGGCAACCTGACCACGACCGAACTGCATGGTCTGACCTCGACTCAGATCGGCGGGTTGACGGCGGCGCAGATCGGCACGCTGACCACGACGGTGCTCAACAACCTGACCTCGACGCAGGTCGGCGAGCTGACGGCGACCCAGGTGCATGGCCTGACCGCGGCGCAGCTCAACGGCGTGACGCAGTCGACCCTCAACGAGCTCAACGCCAGCAAGCTCTCCACCGCCCAGATCGGCGGGCTGACCACCACCTCGATCGGTAACCTGACCTCCACACAGGTCGGCAGTCTGACGGCGGCCGAAGTGGGCGGCCTGAACGCGGCGCAGGTCGGCAATCTGACCACGACCGAACTGCAGGGCCTCAACGCCACCCAGATCGGCGGGCTGACGGCGGCGCAGATCGGCACGCTGACCACGACGGTGCTCAACAACCTGACCTCGACGCAGGTCGGCGAACTGACGACGGCGCAGGTGCAAGGTCTGACCGCGCCGCAGCTCAACGGCGTGACGCAGTCGACCCTCAACGAGCTCAACGCCAGCAAGCTCTCCACCGCCCAGATCGGCGGGCTGACCACCACCTCGATCGGTAACCTGACCTCCACACAGGTCGGCAGTCTGACGGCGGCCCAAGTGGGTGGCCTGAGCGCGGCCAGTATCGGCAACCTGACCACGACCGAACTGCATGGTCTGACCTCGACTCAGATCGGCGGGTTGACGGCGGCGCAGATCGGCACGCTGACCACGACGGTGCTCAACAACCTGACCTCGACGCAGGTCGGCGAGCTGACGGCGACCCAGGTGCATGGCCTGACCGCGGCGCAGCTCAACGGCGTGACGCAGTCGACCCTCAACGAGCTCAACGCCAGCAAGCTCTCCACCGCCCAGATCGGCGGGCTGACCACCACCTCGATCGGTAACCTGACCTCCACACAGGTCGGCAGTCTGACGGCGGCCGAAGTGGGCGGCCTGAACGCGGCGCAGGTCGGCAATCTGACCACGACCGAACTGCAGGGCCTCAACGCCACCCAGATCGGCGGGCTGACGGCGGCGCAGATCGGCACGCTGACCACGACGGTGCTCAACAACCTGACCTCGACGCAGGTCGGCGAACTGACGACGGCGCAGGTGCAAGGTCTGACCGCGCCGCAGCTCAACGGCGTGACGCAGTCGACCCTCAACGAGCTCAACGCCAGCAAGCTCTCCACCGCCCAGATCGGCGGGCTGACCACCACCTCGATCGGTAACCTGACCTCCACACAGGTCGGCAGTCTGACGGCGGCCCAAGTGGGTGGCCTGAGCGCGGCCAGTATCGGCAACCTGACCACGACCGAACTGCATGGTCTGACCTCGACTCAGATCGGCGGGTTGACGGCGGCGCAGATCGGCACGCTGACCACGACGGTGCTCAACAACCTGACCTCGACGCAGGTCGGCGAGCTGACGGCGACCCAGGTGCATGGCCTGACCGCGGCGCAGCTCAACGGCGTGACGCAGTCGACCCTCAACGAGCTCAACGCCAGCAAGCTCTCCACCGCCCAGATCGGCGGGCTGACCACCACCTCGATCGGTAACCTGACCTCCACACAGGTCGGCAGTCTGACGGCGGCCGAAGTCGGTGCACTTACGGTCGCTGATCTAAATTCCTTGACGACGACCGAAATCGGAGGCCTGACAACGACGCAAGCCGGCGGATTGACGGCTAGTCAGATTGCTGGATTGACAACACCTAATTTCACTGCGTTGTCGAGCACGACCGGCATTCCGGGACTCAGCGTAAGCGCGATTGCTGGCCTAACAACGACCGAAATAAGCAACTTGACCACGACACAAGGCAACGCGTTCACATTGCCGCAAGTTGCAGCTATGTCGATCGATCAGTTGGATTCGCTCACGACCCTGCTTGGCGTATAACGCCGATAGCAGACGGCCAGTGCGGCAATCGGGCTGTTTAATGGGCGGCCTGTATGCGGCGGTCACGCGCCTCAAGCTCGTAAGCGAGGCATTGCCGTGGGCTAGGGCGATACTGGGCTAAATACCGTGCTGGGCGAGATCGACCTTGCGCGCGGTGGTGGAACTCTCCAAGGCCAGCATTCGCTGGTGATAGGGCCCTTTTCCCCGGGCCGACCATGCGGTCTAAACGACTGAACTGCCACACAAATATTTCAAAAGCCGAGCCATAGGGCAGATATTGTCCAGGCCTTGCGGCACGTATATAAGCCTGCCGCACCGGGGGTGGCTTCGGTACTTTAAAAACAAGAAGACAGGGAGTCAGTGGGATGTTGGCCAAGACCAAGAACTATCGGCCAAGTGACAAAGAACCGTTCATGAACGAACGGCAGCGCGACTACTTCCGCGCTAAGCTGCTGGTTTGGCGTGAAGATATCCTAAAGGAAGCCAAGGAAACACTGCTGCATCTGCAGGAGGAAAATCAGAATCATCCCGACCTCGCCGATCGGGCCTCCTCGGAAACCGACCGCGCTATTGAGTTGCGCGCGCGCGATCGTCAGCGAAAATTGGTCGCCAAGATCGACGAGGCGCTCGGCCGCCTGGAAGACGGCACCTACGGCTATTGTGAAGAGACCGGTGAGCCGATCTCGCTGCGCCGCCTCGAGGCGCGCCCGATCGCTACGCTATCGGTCGAGGCTCAAGAGCGCCATGAGCGCCGGGAACGCGTATACCGCGACGACTGAGCGGCAGTTCACTGCGATTTGATTCAGTGCACAAGTGCCCGGCAATGTTGCCGGGCATTTTGTTTATCTGAGCGAAAAATCACGCGGCCCCCGGCTGGGGAGCTGCCGGAGGCCGCGTCTTGACGCCGTGTCCGCTCGCGAAACGAAAACGGCGCGGGAGCTCAATCCGTTAGTTCATCAACTACGCATCGAAATGCTACGAGAGGTTCAGTCAAAGCACGGACGCAAGTTCGACACCCGACGGAAGCCAGCAGTTGACGCTAGAACGGCAGTAAGATGTCGAGCACCTGATCGCCGTACGGCGGCTGCTGCACGTCGGTGATTTGGCCACGCCCGCCGTAAGACAGGCGCGTCTGCGCAATCTTGCTGGAATCGATCGTATTATCGCTTTCGATGTCTTCCGGCCGGATCACACCCGCGATGATCAACTCACGCATCTCGAAATTAACGCGGATCTCTTGTTTGCCTTCAACCACAAGGTTGCCATTCGGCAGCACCTGCGTCACCACGCCGGCGACATTAGTGAGGAGTTGTTCCTGGCGTGCGACCGAGCCCTTTCCGTCGCTCGCCACGCTGGAATCTCCGTTGAACAGAGTCGTCGGCAATGGCGAGTTCAGAATGGGCAACTTGTTCAGTCCGAAGAAATTGTTGACTGTCGAATTTTCCGTATTTGTACGCGCACGCTGGGTCTCGTTGGTGATGTTGGCTTGGTCTGTGAAATTGACTTTGATGGTCAGAATATCGCCGACCTGATGCGCGCGCTGGTCCTTGAAGAAGGCGCGTGAGCCGTTCCGCCATAGCGAGTTCGGATTATAAGAGGCGGGTTGTACCGCTGGCATCGGCATCTGCACCGGCTTGTAACCGGGCCGGCTGGTCGGATTGTCAACCGCGGACAGTGGCGGTGGTTGCCCGATGTTGGCTAGGCGGTCGAGCGCTGCGCAACCGCTGAGCAACGATGCGGTCAAAGCCGCCAAGACCGCGTGGCGCGTAAACTTGCTAACAGTCATCATATTCACTCTCACAATAGGCGCGTCCTGCGCGGTGATATTTCCGGCCATGCGCTAGTGCGCCTTGTCTTTGGTTTCGGGTTCGCTGGGCGGAAGATTTGCGGCCACTCGCGACGCCTGGCTGTCAATGAATACGCGGCCGGGCCCGACGATCACGCCCTGCACGCTGCGCTTGGATTGTTCGTTAAGCACAGTGATGACGTCGCCCTCGGCGCCACCTTCGGCTGCCTTGCCTCGCACGGTCAGCACGATGCCGGGCACCTCATAGACGAGCGTCACCTGTTCGTTGCGCTGAACCATTTCGGGCTTCATCAGCTGAGCAGTTCGCAGTGGCCGTCCAGGCTCGATCGCGTTGCGTGCGGCAAATCCTACCGCTCGCGCGCGATCGGTCACGACGTCGCGCGTGATTTCGGCACGTGGGCGCCGCTCGAGCACCACATCCGAATCCTTAAGGATCGCGCCGCGCTCGACCGGGTTAGCTAGCACCGCAACGTCCGTCATCGTCGTGGCGTGGCCCGATAGCCGCAGTGGAGCGCGAGCATTCGTGCCGCCCGGAAGTTCAACCACTACGTAAAAGCGACCGTTACGCGCATCGTAGGTAATGCGCGCAACGTGCGGGTCACCTTTAGCGGCGGGCTCGACGTTCACTGTGTGCAGCTCGCTGTCGAAATTGAGCGCGATATTCTTGGTGTCGCCGAGCGCGAACTGCGCGGACAGTGCGTGCGTAATGCAAAATTCGATGTCTTCAGCCGCAATGGCGCGGCTCGCTCGCGTTACCGACACCTCGCTTAAGCCCCCGGTATCGAGCCCAACCAGCGCGTGGCTGCGCACGGCTTCGACTACCGCCTCGGCTGGCACCATACCGGTCGCGCCGAGATCGGGCGCACGGAAAATCGGCACATCCGCGATGATGCCGGCATTGGCGACTAAGTCGCCGATACGCACGAGATCGCCGTTGACAACGGCTTCTGCTTTGAGCTTGGGCTTCAACGCGGCGGTGACCTGCGCCGCTGCGGGACCGGCGAGCGTAGCGAGGGCAACTACTACCAAGAGGATTTTGCGGATCATAGTCATACCTCAGCGCATCAGGTTGGATGACGTTTGCAGCATCTGGTCGGCCGCAGTGATCACCTTCGAGTTCATCTCATAAGCGCGTTGCGCGGAAATGAGGTTGGTAATCTCAGTTACCGAGTTCGACATTCGACTGTTCAAGATTGCCTTGAAGCAAGCTGCCGGCCCCGTTAGTCGCAGCTAGTCCGTCCTGTGGCGTGCCTGATGCCGGTGTTTCGGTGAACAAGTTGTTGCCAACGGGCAGGAGGCCGGCTTCATTGATAAAACGTGTTAGCGTCAATTGACCGAGCGTCGTTGGTGTTGTTGAGCCCTGTGGTATTATTGATACTTGACCTTGTGCATTGATGGTGAGACCGGTCGAGTTCGCCGGGATGGTGATGCCCGGCATCACAAGATCGCCCTGCGCATCAACGATTTGACCTTGGGCGTTCATTTGAAACGAGCCATCGCGGGTATAGGCGTAAGTCCCGTCCGGTACCTGCACCTTGAAGAAGCCGTCGCCTTGGATCGCGATATCGAGTGAGCCGCCGGTCTGGGTCAGCGTGCCTTGTGTTATCAATCGCGGTGTGCCAACGGCCTTGACGCCGGAGCCGAGATCGATACCGACGGGCAGAATATTACCCTGCGCGGACGTCTGAGTTCCGATCCGGCTCACATGATCGTAGAGCAGATCCTGAAATTCGGCCCGTTGGCGTTTGTAGCCGGTGGTCGTCATGTTGGCGAGATTGTTGGCGATGACTTGGACGTTGAGCTCCATCGCCATCATGCCGGTCGCTGCGGTGCTAAGCGCGCGCATGGATTTAACTCCCCTTCATCAATTTGGTGTATCAGCGAGCTTGTCGAGTGCTTGCGTGTTTTGATCGCTCTGCTGCTGCAGCATGCTTGCGATCTGCGTGTAGCTTCGGGTGATTTCGATCATGCGCGACATCTCGACGACGCCCCGCACGTTTGATTTCTCGATAGACCCCTGGATGATACGGGCCTTTGTCGCGGGTTGCGCTTGCGCACCTCCGGTCGCATTGAACAAGCTGCTGCCGTCTTTCTGCAGCTGCTGCATATCCGTGAAGGTAACCAGCCGAAGTTTGCCGCGAAGCGAGTCGACATTCGAGGCGCCTTCGCGCACGCTGATCGTGCCATCGGGGCTTATGGACACCTGATTGTCGTTCTGCTGAAAGATAATCGGCCCGGAATCGCCGAGCACCGGGTTGCCATCGCTCGTGACGAGTTGCCCGGTGGCGTTGATCTGCAGCGCGCCATTGGTCGTATAGCGCTCGCCGCGCGACGTCTGCACCACCAAGAACGCATTGCCATCAATGGCGACGTCGAGTGGATTGCCGGTGTGCTGAATTGGCCCTTGGCTCATATCGTGCCAAGTGCCGCGGTCAAGTACGAAGCTCACGCGGCCATTGCCAGCGCCCGTGCGCGCGGCCGAGCCAAGATATTCTTCGAACATCGAGCCGTCGGCCTTGTAGCCGGTGGTTTCGAGATTTGCGATGTTGTTGGCGACAACATCCATTTCGCGGCCGAGCGCCATCTGGCGCGAAAGCCCGACGAGAAGTGTGTTCTGCATCGGCATTCTCCCCTTTTAATCCGCATCGCTTTTGCCCTCCCGAGGCGAAGCGTTGCGGCGCCACGTCCCGCGGCTCTCCCAAGCCGCGTTTCGACACATCCCATTGCAGCGACCATGCCAGATACAAAAACACATATATTTCAATTAGTTACGTAGTTTCGCACGATCTCAGACCGAGGCAAAATCGACCTTTGCCCGGCAAAACCTGCCGCTTTCGGGTGGCTGGGAAATGATCTGTTAACCATACCGACCTACCTTTTGATCCAGGGGAGCGCGGCTAAGCGCCTCCGTGGCACGCGCTTTCGAACGTGCCGCGCGCGGGCCGCACGGCACGTTGCAATTGGGGTCACCATGGCAGCCAAGGCGAAGCAGGCGGACGCTGAAGTCGCGGACAAGCCGGACGACGAAACCGACCAGCCGGCAGCAAAACCGAAGAAAAAATTCGCGTTGCCCTCGATGAAGGTGATGATCATCGCCGCGGCCGGGCTTCTGGTGTTCGTCGGCGGCGGCACGGCCGCCTACATGTTTTTCTTCAAGACGTCCGGCCACGAACAGGCGGCGAAAACCGAGGGCAAACCCGCGACCTTCGTCGATCTGCCGGACGTACTGGTCAACCTGTCCAATGCCGGCACCGACCGCACGCAATATCTCAAAGTGAAGATCGTGCTTGAGCTGCCCGACGCCAAAGTGGTCGAACAGATACAGCCGCTGATGCCGCGCGTGATGGACGCCTTCCAAACTTATTTGCGCGAATTGCGGCCGACCGATCTTGATGGCTCCGCCGGTCTCTACCGGCTGAAGGAAGAGCTCACTCGCCGCGTCAACGCAGCCGTTGCGCCCAACCGCATCACCGCCGTTCTGTTCAAGGAAATCGTCGTCCAGTGACGTTTCACCAATGGCGCTGAACCAACAAATCGACCAAGACGCCCTGGCCGCCGAATGGGGCCTTGCGCTGGAAGAAGATCCCGGCGCGCAGACGACCGACGCTGCCGCAGGCCCCGCCGGGCCCGGCGTCGATGAGGCTGCCGCCCAATGGGCGGCGATGGTCGACGACGGCAACGGCTTCCAGGGCGCCAAGGGCGGCGCCGAGCGCATCCTCAACCAGGAAGAAATCGACAGTCTGCTCGGCTTCAGCCTGGCCGACGTAACGCTCAACGACAATTCCGGCATTCGCGCCATCATCGACTCGGCGATGGTGTCTTACGAGCGTCTGCCGATGCTGGAAATCGTCTTCGACCGCCTGGTGCGGCTGATGACGACGAGCTTGCGCAATTTCACCTCGGACAACGTCGAGGTCTCGCTCGACCGCATCACGTCGGTGCGCTTCGGCGATTATCTCAACTCGATCCCGCTACCGGCGATCCTGGCGGTGTTCAAAGCCGAGGAGTGGGACAATTTCGGTCTCGCCACCGTCAATTCCAGTCTGATCTATTCGATCATCGACGTGCTGTTGGGCGGCCGGCGCGGGCAGAGCACGGTGCGTGTCGAAGGCCGGCCCTACACCACCATCGAGACCAACCTCGTCAAACGCATGATCGAGGTGGTGCTGGCCGACGCCGAGCTCGCGTTCAAGCCGTTGTCGCCGGTCAAATTCAACATCGACCGGCTGGAGACCAATCCGCGTTTTGCCGCGATCTCGCGGCCCGCCAATGCCGCCATTCTGGTGCGGCTGCGCATCGACATGGAAGACCGCGGCGGCACGATCGAGCTGCTGCTGCCTTATGCCACCATCGAGCCGATCCGCGCCACGCTTCTCCAGATGTTCATGGGCGAGAAGTTCGGCCGTGATCCGATCTGGGAAGGCCACCTCGCCACGGAAATCGGTCAGGCGCAAATCGGCGTCGATGCCGTGCTCTACGAGGCGCGGCTGCCGTTGCGACAGATGATGAGCCTGAAAATCGGCGACACGCTCACACTCGAACTCAAGCCGGACGCGCTGGTGAGCGTGCGTTGCGGCGATGTCACGCTGACGGAAGGACGCATGGGCCGCGTCGGCGACCGAGTCGCCGTACGCGTCGGCAAAGCCTTGCGCAAGCCGCGCACCACCTTCGCCATGTTTGAGAACGCGGACGGTTCCAACAATCCGATAGAGGCGCCATGAACTACGGATATTTCGTCGAGATCATGGTCTCGCTCCTGCTGCTGATGACCATCCTCTATTGCGTGCGGCTCAACCGCCAGCTGCGGCTCTTGAAAGCCGACGAGCAGACGCTACGCGCAACCATTTCTGAATTGATCACCGCGACCGAGATCGCCGAACGCGCCATCGCCGGCCTCAAGTCGACGATGAAGGATGGCGAGCAGAATTTGGGCGAGCGGCTGGAGCGCATGGAGCGCGTGACCAGCGAACTGGACGAGCAGCTCGCCGCGGGCGAGAAATTGCTCGAACGCCTGAAGCGCATTGCGGGGGCCGGGAAGGGGCTTGTTGAGCCCGAGTTGCCGGTGCCCGACGCCAAGGCGGTAGCGGCGGCCGCGCAAGCCTTCGCCGAGCGCGCGCGCGCGCGGCTCTCCGGCCTCGCGGCATGATCCGCTACGCGCGCGATTTCCGGCTGATCCCGATCGTGCTGTTGGCTACGATCAGCCTGTTCGCGCTCAAAGTGTCCGGAATTGTGTTCGACGGCGGCTATACGCTGGCGCAGCGGCTCGACCAGCGCACCAAACCCGGACTGACCATCGCCGCGCCGGAGAGCGTGCCGGATTATCCGAAGATCACGATTGCGGGCGACCACCCCGATCCTAACGCAGCCGCGCCCGCGCCCCAGCAATCCTGGGCGCAGCAGATGTTCAATTTCAACGGCGCGAGCAACGGCGACGTCACCGGCTCGGTCGGCGAGGGTGACAAGACCGACGGGCCGCCGCTCAAGACCGTCGACAAGCCGCCCGAGGCGACGAAGGTCGAAGTCGCCGGCATCTCGGCGCCGATCCAGCCAGGCAAGATCAATTCGGCCGGCGAGCGCGCCATCCTCGAGAGCCTGCAAGGCCGCCGCGAACAGCTCGATGCGCGCAGCCGCGATCTCGATATGCGCGAAAATCTGCTCAAGGCCGCCGAGAAGCGCGTCGAGGCCAAGGTCACCGAGCTCAAGGACGTCGAGGCGCGCGTCAAGACCGAGATGGGCAATCGCGACCAGGCCGAGGAGAAGCGCTTTAAGAGCATAATCTCGATGTACGAGAATATGAAGCCGAAGGATGCGGCGCGCATCTTCGACCGTCTCGACATGAAGATCCTGGTCGAGGTCTCAACCCACATGAATCCGCGCAGCATGTCGGAGATTCTCGCCAAAATGTCGCCCGACGCGGCCGAGCGGCTGACCGTCGAGCTCGCCAATCGTGCCCGCGCGGAGCCCGCGGCGCAGGCGCCCGACAAGCTGCCGAAAATTGAGGGTACGCCCACGGGCAGTTGATGTTTCAGGGTTAACGCTCCGTTAAACGCCAATCCCTAGGCTGTCGCGACCGGCAGCCGCGCCGGCCGAGAACGGCTTCATGACCGCTTCGCCTGTCAGCCTGAAAGACATGCGCACACACCATGCGCGCCCAGGGCCGCGCCTGCTGCGCCGCGCGGTGGCGGTCTTCGTCGTCCTGGAAGCCTTGCTGCTGCTGGCGCTGACGTTTGCCTTCAGCGGCAGCGCGCATGCCGAGGATCGCATTAAAGGCGAGCTCAGCGTTTTCAGCGACGGCGGTTTTATCCGTTTGGCGTTCCGCTTCGATCAGGAAATTCCCGCAACCATCCGCGCCGGCTTCCCGATCATGGTGGTGACCTTCAAGAAGCCGGTTTCGGTTTCGGTCGACAAATTGAGCGCCGACTTGCGCGGCCTTATTAGTGCGGCGCGCCTCGATCCCGACGGCACTTCAATCCGCATGGCGCTCAGCCAGAAGGTGAAGATCAATACGATCCCGGCCGCCGAGCGGCTTTACGTCGATCTACTGCCGGAAAATTGGTCGGGGGTGCTGCCCGGGCCGCCGCAGGACGTGGTCGAAGACCTCGCCCGCCGCGCGCAGGAGGCCGAACGTCAGCTGCATCGTCAGCGCAACGAGGACAAGGCGCGCACGCCGCCCACCATCCGTGTGCGCGTTGCCAGCCAGCCGACTTTCATGCGCTACGTGTTCGATCTGCCGGACGGCGTCAATGCCGTGCCCGATCAGCACGACGGCAAATTCGTGCTCAACTTCGACCGGCAGATCAAATGGGATCTGGCCGACGCGGTGGCGTCGCTGCCGCCGACGTTGAAATCGATCGACGCCGATATCGACTATGACTCGGTCGCGATCAATTTCGTGCTAAACGGCAAGCCCAAGGTGCGCAGCTTCCACGAGGACCGCGGCATCGTGGTGGATATCGGGCTTGACGGCGCTCCCGCAAAAAAAGCCGCGGCCGACACCGCGCAGCCGGCGCCGATGCCCGCTGCGCCTGCCGCGGTGCCCGGGATCGCCGCGCCGGAAACCGTGCCAGCCGAACCCGCGCCGGGCGATGCCAAATCCGCCGCGCCGCCGTTGGTCGATCAGCCTCCGTTGCAGCCCGCGGCACCCGCGCCGCCGCCGAAACCGGCCGCCAACAAATTGCCGGCGGCGCCAGCCGAGCTTCCCAAAATCGCCAGCAAGGAAGCGCCCGTCGTTCAGCCGGCACCGAAGGCTGCTGCACCAGATGAACCAAAGGCTGCGGCTGCGCCGCCACCAACGCCGCCGGCTGCTGCGCCTGCTGAGAAGCCGGCAGCGGTGCCAGTGCCGCCAGCCGCGCCAAAATCGGCTGACGCGGCACCTGCGCCCGCGCCGAAACCCGCGGCGGCACCGCCCCCGCCTGCGCCGAAATCCGCCGCAGCCGACAGCAAGAGCCCGGCGGTCGATCCGAGCGCGCCGGTGAAAGCCGAATTGCATAAAGCCGGCGACAATATGCGCATCGAATTTCCGTTCGTTGCGCAAACGCCGGCGGCGATGTTCCGCCGTGCCGACATGTTGTGGCTGGTGTTCGACAGCGAGGCGACCATCGATCTCGCCGGGCTCAAGCACGACGCCGGCGATGCGATCCGCGAGGCGCATTTCGAGCGCAGCAAGGACGGCGCGGCCGTCGTGTGGCTCAAGCTTGCGCGCCCGCAGCTGACCGGCGTGCTCAACGACGGCCCAGCCTGGATCGTCGACGTCGGCGACAACATCATCGAGCCGACCAAGCAGCTGTCGATCGCGCGCAGCATCGCGGGCAAGAACCGCGCCAGCATCACGATTCCCTTCGACGATCCGCGCCGCGTGCACCGCATCACCGATCCCGCCGTCGGCGACAAGCTCTTGGTGATCACCGCGCTTGCGCCCGCGCGCGGCTTCCTCAAGGGGCAGGATTTCGTCGAGCTGCGCGCGCTGCCCTCCGCGCATGGCGTGGTGCTGCAACCGCTCGCCGACGACCTCACCGCCGAGCTGTCGGTGGACAAGATCACCGTCAGCCGGCCGCTCGGCTTGGCGCTGTCGCCGACCGCGATCGGCCAGCAGCAGCTTGCGACCGCCTTCCGCGCCATGACCTTCGACACCCAGCTTTGGGGCTTCGACCGCAGCGCGGAGTTCAACAAGCGCCAGTCCGACCTGATCCATGCCGCCGCCATGGCGCCGCCGCCGAAGCGCAGGGCGGCGCGGCTCGATCTCGCGCGCTTCTACCTCGCGCGCGACATGTCGGCGGAGGCGCTTGCCGTGCTCGATGTGACGCTGTCGGACGAACGCGGCGACGACGACATCACCGGCACGGTGCTCAAGGCGATCGCCAATGTGATGATGAACCGGCCGGACGAAGCGCTCAAGGCGCTGTCCAATCCGCAGGTCGGCAACCAGCTCGACGCCCCGCTCTGGCGCGCCATTGCCTATGCGCGGCTGGGCAAGTGGGCGGACGCGCATGACCGCTTCAAGGGCACCGATGCCGCGCTCGGCGCGCTGCCGATCGAACTGCAGCGTATGGCCTTGCGCTATGCCTTGCGCGCGGCGATCGAAGTGCACGATTTCAGCGGTGCCGACAAAGTGCTCAATGAGATCCAGACCATTGGCGTGCCCGACGAAGAAGCGCCAGCGATCGCCGTGCTGGTCGGACGCCTGTCGGAGGGCATGGGCCGCAACGAGGACGCGCTCACCAATTACCGCGCCGCTGCGGCGTCGAGCGACCGCCGCTCCGCCGCCGCCGGCCACCTGCATGAGATCATGCTGCGGTATGCGCTCGGCGACATGCCGCGCAAGGAAGTGATCGACCAACTCGAGACGCTGACCACAGTCTGGCGCGGCGACGAGACCGAAGCGGAAGGCCTCAAGCTGCTGGCGCATCTTTACACCGAGGACGGGCGCTACCGCGAAGCCTTCCACGTGATGCGCGCGGCCATGCTGGCACATCCCGACAGCGATCTTACGCGCAAAATCCAGGACGAGGCGGCGGTGAGCTTCGAAAGCCTGTTTCTCGGCGGCAAGAGCGACGCGCTGCCGCCGGTGGAAGCGCTCGGCCTGTTCTACGATTACCGCGAGCTCACCCCGATCGGCCGGCGCGGCGACGAGATGATCCGCAAGCTCGCCGACCGCCTGGTGTCGGTCGATCTGCTCGACCAGGCGGCCGAATTGCTGCAGCACCAGGTCGATCACCGCCTGCAGGGCGCCGCGCGCGCGCAGGTCGCGACCCGCCTCGCCACCATCTATCTGATGAACCGCAAGCCCGACCGCGCGCTCGCCACGCTGCGCGCGACCCGCACCGACGGCCTCGCCAACGAGTTGCGCGACCAGCGGCTGCTGCTCGAAGGGCGCGCGCTGTCGGAAACCGGCCGCCACGACCTTGCGATCGAGCTCATTGCCAACGTGCAAGGCCCGCAGGCGCAGCGTTTGCGCGCCGACATTCTGTGGGCGGCGCGCAAATGGCGCGAGGCGGCCGAGCAGATCGAATTGCTTTACGGCGATCGCTGGAAACAGTTCGCGCCGCTGTCGGAAGGCGAGCGCGCCGATATTCTGCGTGCCGCGATCGGCTATCAGCTCGGCGACGAGGCGATGGGCCTCGGCCGGCTGCGTGAGAAATACGCGGCCAAAATGGCGGACACGCCCGACCGCCACGCCTTCGAGATCGTGAGCGCGCCGACCGGCACCGGCGGTCACGAATTCCAGGAGGTGGCGCGCGCGGTGGCGGGCATGAACACGCTCAACGCTTTCCTGCGTGACATGCGCACGCGCTATCCGGACGCGGGCGCGGACACGGCGGTGGGAGGCGAGGGGGACAAGCCGGCGGCGGCCGCGCCGCCTGCAACAGATGGGGGCAACAAGCCGGCGCCCGACAAGGCCGCGTCTGCCAAGCCCACCGCGCCGCCCGCGCCGCAGAAAGGCGCCGCGCCGGGCAAGCCCGATCCGCTGCCGACCGGGTCGATTGCGCGCCGGGCTCGTTAGTTTTTCGGATTTCAAACAGCCGAGCGTCATCGCCCCTATTCTTTGCGGCGTGGGGTACGCCGTCACGGACATGGGCCTAATCGCGAGGGATGTCGGCTCATGAACACCTTGGCCGACATCCCACTTGCACGGATTGAGGCCCGCTTTCGGAGGCAAAGCGGACGATGGTTGGATCCGATAACGACGGTTAGCCGACCCATCGGTTTGCATTAAACCCCAACATATCGGACGGATTTACCCTTTGGCACGGTCAGCAATTTGAATTTTTGTCCATCGGCGGTGACGATGAGATCTTTTGGTATCAGCATGAGTACCGGCAGGATAAGTGCGTAGACTGCCGTGATTGCGACAACGCAAACAGTGAATCCGCCGTAGTCTTGGTAAAGCGCCGTGCCGAGCACATCGCCAAATCGAGAAACGATCACGCTAAGAGCGGTAGACATCATCAGTATTGTGCCTTGCAGACCCGCGGGACAGGATCGAATGATGAGGTCCAGATAGGCGGCTGTTGCAACCCCGCCCATGAGACCCATCGCCACTGCAGCGATCAAGGCTGTTGTCGCCGAATGAACCCAGAGTATCGGGGCCATCTGCGGAATCGCGATGATGGTTCCCCACAGCAACAGGGTCTTCAGCGGAAATCTTCGGCAGAGCAACCTGAACACAATAAAGGTGGGAATATATGAGGCCTCTACGATGGCGTTCCATTGGCCCCACTGGGCGTCACCACCGCGGAGTGTGTTTTGCAGATAATATTGAAGTGGCGTCTCCGAGCCGGGCGCGAAGCTCCATAAAGTCCAAATCAGCAGCGCGGGATAAATCGGCCAATGCCGAACGAGCCTCCGAATATCCTCTGTCGGCTCAACGGGGCCCAATCGTTCCTTGCGAAGGCTGTCAAAAACGGTTTTTGGTCTCAGGGCGGCATAAGCGGCAACTAAGGCCATGATCGCGGCGCCGCCGAGGAAGAGTATACGAGCGGCTTGTTCGGAGTTTTCGGTTTCGAGCATGGCGCTGAGACTGCCGCCGAGAAGGAGCGCAACAGTGTTGGGAATCGACGTAAAGACGTTCCACACCGCGCTGAGTTGACCGGAAATCGCGTGCTGCTGGCCTATCGTCGATGTCAGGCCGTTCTGGGCGCTTGCGACAAAAAGAAATGATGTTGTCAACAGCAGGTTCGCAATGAGGAGCGTGGCGAAGGAAATGGGCGTGAAAGCAAAGAAAACATAAAGACCTGCTGTACTTGCGCCGAACAACAGCATGAATCCTCGATCTCTCATTCCGAAAGGATTCCAAATGTCGCGAATGAATCCGAACACAAAGGACAGGTAGACAGGAATAGCGGCAACGAGCCGAAAGTCGGCGAGCTGCTGCGCCGTCAAATGCAACTTATTCTTGAGAAAAAAGCCGATTGGAATATTGATCAGACCGCCCGCCGGGTCACCGAAGGCGAGCAGAAAAACCAAGATGCCAAGGTAAAGGGAAATCTCCTCTCGCGCCGACCTTGATAAGGTGGTGTGAGCGGCGATGACACGCGTCACGGCGACCGGTGGATCGTGAGTCGTCATCCGGCAAAACTTCCAGCAGACGAATTGGCCGTCAGGCTACGTCCCATAGCTCTGAATGAGCGAGCCGGCGACCAGGCTCCAGCCGTCCACCAACACGAAGAAGATCAGCTTGAACGGCAGCGAGACTACCACCGGCGGCAGCATCATCATGCCCATCGACATCAAGACGCTGGCCACCACCAGGTCGATGATCAAAAACGGCAGGAACAGCAGGAAGCCGATTTCGAAGGCGCGCTTGAGCTCGGAGATCATGAAGGCCGGCACCAGCACGCGCAGCGACAGATCCTCGGGCTTTGCCGGCACCGGCTCCTTGGCCATATCGACGAACAGCTTTAGGTCCTTCTCGCGCACGTTCTTCTGCATGAAGGCGCGCAGCGGCTGCGAGCCGCGGTCGAAGGCCTGCTCGGCGGTGATTTCGTTGTTCATCAAGGGGCGGACGCCGGTGTCGTAGGCCCGCTGCAGCGCCGGGCCCATCACAAAGGCGGTGAGGAACAGCGCGAGCGAAACGATCACCGCATTGGGCGGGGCGGTGGCGGTGCCGAGCGCGGTGCGCAGCAACGACAGCACCACCACGATGCGGGTGAACGACGTCATCATCACGAGGATGGACGGCGCGAGCGACAGCACCGTGAGCAGCGCGATCATCTGCAGCACGCGCTCGGTCAGCCCGCTGCCTTGGGCGAAATTGATGCTGACGTCTTGCGCCCCGGCCGGAGCCGTCAGCGCGATCAGTCCTGCTACTCCGGCCGCCACCGTCACTAGACGAACGCGGCGGCCGAAGAGGGCTATCACGGTTTGTCGGGTGGACGGCCGAGCAAGCTCGCCATCTCCTCTTCGAGATTGTCGTAGATGTTCTTGTCGGGCGCGGTCGGCGCTTCCGGCTTGAGTTCGAATCTGGGCTCGGGCCGCTGTTCGAACTTGGCCTCGCGCTTCGGTTCAAACTTCGATTCGAACTTGGGTTGGAATTTGGGCTCGAATCGTGGCTCAAATTTCGTTTCCTGGCGCGGCTTGATGTCGCGCGCAACGGGCGCGCGCGGTGGCATCTTGGCGGCCGGCGGCACGGCGAGCGGATCGGTCACCGGCGGGCGGCCTTCCGGCGCGGGCGTACGGCGGAGCGCCGCTTCGAGCTGCTGCGCCATCTCGGCGAGATTGCGATCGCTCTGCGGAGACGCGGCCGGCGGTTCCGGCGGCGCAACCGGCGGCGGCGCAGCGGTGCGCGGCATCGGCTCGCTGCGCGCGGGCGGCGCGAATTCGGCGGTGCCGAATTTCGAGGACAATTCGGCGGCAAGCCCGGTGAGGCTGTCGGCGGAACGCGCGCGGGCGGGCGCCGGGACGACCGGGGCGGGTTCGGGCGGCAGCCAAGGTTCTTCGGTCGCGGCCGAACGGCGCAGCGGCGCGGCCGGAGCAGGCTCGGCGGCGGGCGCCGGCCAAGACGTTTCGACGCTCGGCGTAAGCCGCGCGGTGGTTTCCGCCGTCATCGACATGCGCGCGGGCTCGCGCGCGCCGGCCACGGCAGCGCCGCGCACAATATTGCTTTCGACCACGACATCGGTCGGGCCGCCGATCATCAGCAGGTGTTCGGTATTGTCGCGGCGGATCAGCACCAGCCGGCGGCGGCCATCGACGCTCGCCGCATCGATCACCGCGAGGCGCGGCTGGCGGCCGCGCGCCGCGCCGCCGAGGCGGTTGGCGCCGAAACGGCGCACCAGCCAAGCGGTCAGACCGATCAGCGCCAGCACCACCACAAAGGCGATGAAGAAGCGCGCAGCCAATGGCATCGCCGTACCGAACAGGGCGTCCATCAATTCACTCCGTCTCCCTGCGCTTGGGCGGGAATCGCCCAAATGGTTAATGCCGCAGGCACAATTTGCCGCCCCGAATACTAACAGACTGTTAAGAAATAAAGCCCTTTCTACGGCTCCGGGGCATTTTGACCGGCCGGCGTGGTTAAAACGGGACCGTCCCGCTATGTGCGGCCAGTGTCCTTTTACCAGCCATTAACCATACGCCCGGCAAAGTCTGCCTAGTCCGGCTTAACGCCGCGACCTTCAAGGGGCAGGGCAAATGGCCATTACCGACATCCCGATCCTGTCGATGCTGCGCATGCGGCTCGAATGGTCGCAGGCGCGCCAGAAGGTGCTCGCCGAAAACGTCGCCAATTCCGACACACCCAATTACCGCGCGCGCGATCTGACGGCGCTCAAGTTCGAGGCGCCGGCGGAGGTGTCGCCGGCCGCGGTGACGGCCGTGTCGCTCGCCCGCACCGAGGAAGGCCACATGAAAGGCTTCGCCGGCGACACGCAATTCCAGAGCAACAGCAAGACCGGTTACGAGGTGCGGCCGACCGGCAACGCCGTCAACCTCGAAGAAGAGATGATGAAGGTGGCGGCCAACAACATGGACTACCAGGCCGCGACCGCGGTCTACACGCGCAGCCTCAAGCTGATCAAAACCGCGCTTGGCAAGAGCTGACGGAGGATCGCCGTGGACTTCCTGAAGACGCTAGCGATCGCCGCTTCCGGCCTGCGCGCGCAGGCGGGGCGCATGCGCATCATCTCGGAGAACATCGCCAACGCGGATTCGACGGCATCGGCGCCCGGCGCCGACCCTTACCGGCGCAAGATCGCGACCTTCACCAGCGAGCTCGACCGTTCGCTCGACGCTCAGGTGGTCACGCTCGGCAATACGCAAGTCGACACTTCAGCGTTCCAGGTGAAATTCGAGCCCGGCAATCCGGCCGCCGACCAGAACGGCAACGTCAAATATCCCAACGTCAATTCGCTGGTCGAAATGGCCGATATGCGCGAGGCGCAGCGTTCCTACGAAGCCAACATCAACGTCGTCACCGCCACGCGCCGCATGATCCAGCGCACCATCGACATTCTCAAGGCTTAGGGGGACTAAGGCATGGCAGCACCGATTTCGGCCATCAGCGCCTATACCGCGGCGGCAAAGCTCATCACCGAGCAAGGGCAGGCGGGCGCAGCGGCGGGCGCTGCGGCCGGCGAGGCGGCCGGCGGCACGAGCTTTACCACGTTGCTCAAGGACGCGATCGCTTCGGTCAACGATCTCGGCCACAAGTCCGACACGCAGACGCGCGCATTGGCCAACGGCAAGTCCGACATGGTCAACGTCGTCACCGCGGTGTCGGAGACGGAAGTGGCGATCGATGCCGTGGTGGCGGTGCGCGACAAGGTGATCGCCGCTTACGAAGACATCATGAAGATGCCGATCTGATGACCGGTCCCGAAGTTCTCGACGTCGCGCGCGACGCGATCTACACGCTGATCATCGTCGCCAGTCCGGTGATGATCGTGGGCCTGGTGGTGGGTGTCGCCATCTCGTTGCTGCAGGCGCTCACGCAAATCCAGGAAATGACCATTTCCTTCATTCCAAAGATCCTGGCGGTATTCCTGTCGCTGCTGATCGCGCTGCCGTTTATGGCCGAGAAGCTGCACGCGGAGATGCTGCGCATCGCCGCCCGCATCGCCAGCGGCTGATCATGACGGTCGACGTCTCCTTCCTGCCGGTGCTGGCAGCGGCGTTTCTTCTGACCTTCGCGCGCGTCGGCACCATGGTCATGCTGCTGCCCGGCATCGGCGAGCAGAACATGCCGGCGCGGGTGCGGCTCACCATCGCGCTGGTGCTCACCGGCATTCTGCTGCCGGCGCATGAGAAGGCCTATACCGTCGATCTCAATACGCTCGGGCCGGTGCTGGTGCTGCTGTTCCAGGAGATCATCATCGGCGCCGTGCTCGGACTGACGGCGCGGCTGGCGATTTCGGCTCTGCAGGTCGCGGGCTTCGTGGTGGCGAACCAATTGGGGCTCGGCTTCGTCACCGCGGTCGACCCGACACAGAACCAGCAAGGCGTGCTGGTCGGCAATTTCCTCACCGTGCTCGGCATCACGCTGATCTTCGCCACCGATCTGCATCACCTGGTGATCGCCGCGCTCAACGACAGCTACACGCTGTTTGCGCCCGGCGAGATGCCGGTCTCGGGCGACGTCGCCAAACACGTCACGCAGGTGATCGCCACCGCCTTCCGCATCGGCATCCAGCTTTCGGCGCCGTTCCTCGTGTTCGGATTGCTGTTCAACCTCGGGCTCGGCCTGCTGTCGCGGCTGATGCCGCAAATGCAGGTGTTCTTCATCGGCCTGCCGTTGTCGATCATGCTCGGCCTGCTGCTGTTGCTCTTGGTGATCGGGGCGATGATGGGCACCTTCGTCGGCTATCTCGAGGGCGTGCTCGGCCAGCTCGCGCCGCACGCTTAAGGAGCGCGCATGGCCGAGCAAGACGATACCGAGAAAACAGAAGACCCGACACAAAAGCGCTTGGACGAAGCGCTCCAGCGCGGCGACGTGGTCAAGAGCCAGGAGGTCAACACCTGGTTCATGATCGCAGGCGCGACGCTGGTGCTGGCGACCTTCTCCGGCGGCATGAGCAAGGACGTCGCCGTCATTATGCGCGGGCTGCTGGCGAATGCCGGGCAAATTCTGGTGGACGGGCCAGCGCTGCCGCACCTGTTTCAGAAGATCACGATGGAGCTGGTCGGCGCCCTGGGGGTGCCGTTTCTGGTGCTGATCATCGCTGCATTCGCCGGCAACATGGTGCAACACCGCATGGTGTGGTCGTTCGACGCGATCACGCCGTCTCTATCGAAGATTTCGCCGCTCGCCGGCCTCAAGCGGCTATTCTCGATGGTGGCGGTTGCCAATCTGATCAAGGGCCTCATCAAGATCCTCGCGGTCGGCGCCATGCTGACCGCGCTGATGTGGCCGGAGCGCTTCCGCATCATGGCGCTCGACCGCGTCGATGTCGCCGACATTCTTCCGTTCAGCTTGAAGCTCGCGCTCAAGCTGATGGGCGCGGTGGTCGCCATGATGGCGATCGTGGCGGCGGGCGATTACCTGTTCGCCTACCGGCGCTGGTACGAGCGGCAGAAAATGTCCTTGCGCGACGTGAAGGAAGAATTCAAACAGAGCGAGGGCGATCCCACCATCAAGGGCAAGATGAAGCAGGTGCGGCAGACGCGCCAGCGCAGGCGCATGATCGCCAACGTGCCGAAGGCCGCCGTCGTCATCACCAACCCGACGCACTACGCGATCGCGCTGCAATACGAGCGCGGCATGGAGGCGCCGATCTGCGTCGCCAAGGGCGTCGACGCGGTCGCCTTGAAGATCCGCGAAGTCGCCGGCGAGCATCGTATCCCGGTGGTGGAGAATCCGCCGCTCGCCCGCGCGCTGCATGCCACTGTCGAGGTCGACGAGGCGATCCCGCCCGAGCAATACAAGGCGGTGGCCGAAGTGATCGGCTATGTCATGCGGCTGCGGCGCGCGGTACCCCCGCCAGCCGCCAAAAAGGTGTAATAATCGCGCGGGATTAACCGCCGCCGGCTCTTGCGCCGGAGGCTCGCGTTAAGGCACTCAGGGCACATGGCCGGCGAGGATCGGGCAATCAAGCCGCAGGCGCGCGCAGCCGCCGACGGACAGGCGCGGGCCGCGTTCGACCGCAGCCAAAGCGCGCCGCGCGGCGGCTCGTTCGGCATGGTGCTGCTGGTGGCGCTGCTTCTGGTCGGCGCCGCCGCCGGCCTCGTCTATGTCGGGCGCGAGCATTCCGCGACCTACATTCTGGCGATGCTGGCAGTGCTCGGCACCATCGGTGTGTTTTCGCTGTTTGCCACGGCCGCCGGCATCCTGCGGCTCGCCGGCAAAGAGCAGAGCAATACCGTGCACAAGGCGGTAATGGACAGCGCCTTCGACGGCATCGTCGTCACCGACCAGGCCGGCCGCGTGTTCTACGCCAATACCGCCTATCTCAATCTCATCGGCGCGACCGCTGATGAGGACGTGCGTCCGATCGAGCGCGTGTTCATAGGCGATCCCGACGTTTCCGAGGCGATCTACCGGCTCCTGAAAGCCGCGCGCGAGGGCCGGCGCGCGCAGGAAGAAGCGCGCATTCCCGGACCCGAGCACGCGCGCTGGCTGCGCATGCGCGTGCGCCCGCTCGGCGAGGGCAAGGACGCCAAGCTCACCGTCTGGTCGATTGCCGACGTGACGCGCGACCGCGAGCGCCAGGAGAACGTGTTCCAGGAGCTGCAGCACGCCATAGATTATCTCGACCACGCGCCGGCCGGCTTTTTCTCGGTCGATGCCGCAGGGGACGTGGTCTATCTCAATGCCACGCTCGCCGCCTGGCTCGATCACGATCTGGCCCAGGTCGGCGCCGGCTCGCTCAAGCTCACCGACATCGTGGCGGGCGAGGGCGCGGCGCTGCTGACCACGCTCAACGCGGCGCCGGGCGAAGTGAAGACCGAGGTGCTCGATCTCGACTTGAAGACACGCGGCGGCAAGCCGGTGCCCGTGCGGCTGTTCCACAAAGTGGCGTTCGGCGCCGACGGCGCGGCGGGCCCCTCGCGCACGCTCGTGCTCAATCGTGCGCGCGATGCCGGCGAGGACACCGCGCGCGCGGCGGAAGTGCGCTTCATGCGCTTCTTCCAGAACACGCCGATGGCCATTGCGACGGTCGACAAATACGGCCGCATCGCGCGCAGCAATGCGCGCTTTGCCACCGCCTTCGAAGGTTTGCGCACGGCCGACGACCGCTCGATCTTCGCGGTGGTGGCCGAGCGCGACAAACAGGCTTTGGAACAGGCGATCGCCAAGGCGGCCGCCGGCCAGGGCGACATCGCGCCGGTCGAGGCGGCGCTGGCCGGTCCCGGCGAGCGCTTCGCGACGTTCTTCGTCTCCGCCGTCGAGGACGAGGAGCGCGACGGCGAAGCGGCCATCGTCTACGCGCTCGAGACCACGGCGCAGCGCACGCTGGAAAATCGCGTGCAGCAGCAGCAGAAGATGGAATTGGTCGGCCAGCTCGCCGGCGGCATTGCGCACGACTTCAACAACGTGCTCTCCGCCATCATGATGGCGACCGATTTCCTGCTCAACGCGCACAAGCCGACCGATCCGTCGTTCAAGGACATCATCCAAATCAAGCAGAACGCCAACCGCGCGGCGGCGCTGGTACGCCAGTTGCTGGCCTTCTCGCGCAAGCAGACGCTGCGGCCGCAAGTGCTCGACCTCAACGAAAGCCTGAGCGACTTGACGATTCTGCTGCGGCGCTTGATCGGCGAGCGCGTGACGCTGGTGCCGGCATTCAGCCGCGACCTCTGGCCGGTGCGGGTCGACCTGTCGCAATTCGAGCAGGTGATCGTCAATCTCGCCGTCAACGCGCGCGACGCCATGCCGGAAGGCGGCAAGCTCACGGTGCACACCGCCAATGTGCCGGCGGCCGACTGCGGCAAGTTCGGCTACAAGGGCATGCCGGCCGCCGATTACGTGCTGGTCGAGGTCAGCGACAGTGGAACCGGTATTCCGCCGGATATCATCGACAAGATTTTCGAGCCGTTCTTTTCGACCAAGGAAGTCGGCAAGGGCACGGGCTTAGGCCTGTCGACCGTCTATGGCATCGTCAAGCAGACCGGCGGCTTCATTTATGTGGACTTGCAGCCGGGCCATACCGCGTTCCACATTTTCCTGCCGCGTCACGTGCCGGGCGCCGAGGAAATCGCGCAACTGCCGCCCGTCGAGGCGCCCGAGATCGCCGGCGCGATGACCGCGGCCGAAGAAGTCGCGCGCGCGGCCTCGGCCGATCTGACCGGGCAGGGCACCATTTTGCTGGTCGAGGACGAAGAAGGCTTGCGCGCGCTCAACGCGCGCGGGCTCACCTCGCGCGGCTACACCGTGCTGGAAGCCGGCAACGGCGTGGAAGCGATCGAGGTGTTCGAGAAGCAGGGCGGGGTCGATCTCGTCGTGTCGGACGTGGTGATGCCGGAAATGGACGGACCGACGCTGCTCAAGGAGCTGCGCCGGCGCAATCCGCAGGTGAAGATCATTTTCGTCTCCGGCTATGCCGAAGAAGCCTTCGCCAAGAACCTGCCGAGCAATGAACACGGGAAAGAGCAATACGCCTTCCTGGCCAAACCGTTCACGCTCAAGCAGCTGGTCGCCGAAGTGAAGAAGACGATGGCGAGCTAGGCGAAAACTACGCGTTCTCGGCCGGCTCGTTGCTTGCGTCGGCTTCCGGCGCGAGCGGCGGCGAGGCGGCATCGCCTTCGATCTTCGGCACCAGATTGGCGCGATCGGCGGCGGCGAACGGGACGGCGAACGTGACGCCAATCTGTTTCGGCTTGCGCCACACGACCTTGCAGAGGCGGCGGGCGGCGCCGGCCCGCGACAAGAACAGCTGGAAACGGTCCGGGATTTTATTGGAGTCCTCGACGTCGATGCGCGCGCCGGTCTCGGAAATATCGGACAGCACGCAGCCGTGCAATTTACCGGGCTTGAGCGCGATCCACGCCGCATAGCGCATCGGCCGTCGCCGCGCCTTGCGTAGGTCCTTTAACATGCAGCCTCACCCTGCGCCGGAATGGACAATGCCGCGTATGCTTGAGAGGTCGTTAACGGCGGCCATCGGCACGCTTGGACTATAACGGGCGAGCCATTACCAATTCTTAAAACGCAATATGACAGCGGCATTGCGGCGCATAACAGCTGTGCCGGACCGTTGACCTTGCGGCCAATTCGGTCTATCTGCCCGCCCGCAATCTGGTTTTCGGCTTCATCTTGCTGCCACGCCCCCTCGATTTGGGTATGCCGCTCAAGTGATCTCCCAAAACTTGGATTGTTGCCGTCCGCGCGATGAGCGCACGGGCGTTCAACGAAAGCGTGAAAGGAAATTGAATGGCTACCGGAACTGTGAAGTTCTTCAATACCCAGAAAGGCTACGGCTTCATCCAGCCGGATGATGGCTCGAAGGATGTGTTCGTGCACATCACGGCGGTGGAGCGCGCTGGTATGCGCTCGCTGATGGAAGGCCAGAAGGTGTCGTACGAAATCGTCACCGAGCGCGGCAAGCAAGCCGCTGGCAATCTGCAGCCGGCCTGACGTTCCAAAAAAAGAACTTCGCGAAGATGCAAGATGAAGCCCGGCGGCGACGCCGGGCTTTTTTGTTGGGCGGGGCCCGGGTAGTCTTGCGCATAAATAATTTCAGGGAGGACACCATGGACATTATCGCTTGCGGCTCGCGGCCGTCGCGCCGGGGGCCGGCGCAGAGCTTCACCGGCACAGTGTGGCAGGACCCGATCATTCAGGCGCCCGATCCGGCGCTGCTGCGCGCCGGCTGGGTGCGTTTCGAGCCGGGCGCGCGCACGTTCTGGCATACTCATCCGCTCGGGCAGACGCTGCATGTCGTTTCCGGCGTCGGGCACGTGCAGACCTGGGGCGGGCCGATCCGTCAAATTCGCGCCGGCGACACGGTCTGGATTCCGCCGGGCGAGAAACATTGGCACGGCGCGACGCCCGAGCATGGCATGGAACACCTCGCCATGCAGGAAGCGCAGAACGGCGAGCACGTGAACTGGCTCGAGCCGGTGACCGACGCGCAGTATCTGGGAAAGTAGCAAGCGGTCGGATGCGGCCCATCAACGCATCGTGAACTCCGGAATAGCCGGTTGGCGCCGGTGTTGTTGTCTCGCGACGCGGGGCGACGGGGCTTTCCGCCGAGCTTGAAGTTTTCTTGGGAGGTTTCAATGACAGTTCGAATTGGCGTGCCGTTGGCGGCATGTCTGGCGCTCGTCTGCGCGGCGCCGGCGATGGCGCAGCAGGCCAATATGACGTTCTTCGTGACCAGCCAGGGGGGTCGGCAAGGGCGCCGATCTCGGCGGCTTGGCCGGCGCCGACAAACATTGCCAGGACTTGGCGGCTTCGGTCGGCGCCGGGGCCAAGACCTGGTAGGCTTATCTGTCGAAGCAAGGTCCGGGCGCGGTGAACGCGCGCGACCGCATTGGCGAGGGGCCCTGGCAGAACGCCAAGGGTGTCGTCGTCGCGACCAGCGTCGCCGATCTGCACGGCGCCAACAACAAGCTCGCCAAGGACAACGATCTGTCGGAGAAGGGCGAGGTCATCAATGGCTACGGCGACAAGCCGAACCGCCACGACATTCTCACCGGTTCCAAGCCGGACGGCACCGCTTTCAGCGATGAGACCGACCGGACCTGCAAAAATTGGACGAGCAGCACGGAGGGGGCCGCCATGCTCGGACATTCCGATCGCAACGGGCCGGCCACCAATCCGACCGCGGGGTCGTGGAATTCCGCGCATCCCTCGCGCGGCTGCTCGCAGGACGGACTACGCTCGACCGGCGGCGACGGGCTGCTCTACTGCTTCGCGGTGAACTGATAGACTGGGGCGCCTTCAACGAGGTGTCCCATGCGCTATCAATTGTTCTACTGGCCGGGCATCCAGGGCCGCGGCGAATTCGTGCGGCTGGCGCTGGAGGATGCCGGCAGCGCCTACTACGACGTCGCGCGCAAGCCGGGCGGCATGGACCGCATGATGGTGATGATGGACGGGCGCGACAAACGCCCGCCCTTCGCGCCGCCGTTCCTCAAAGTCGGCACACTGGTGATCGCGCATGTGGCCGAGATTTTGTTCTTTCTCGGGCCGAAGCTGAAGCTCGCGCCGCGCGCCGAGGCCGACCGGCTCTGGCTGCACCAGTTGCAGTTGACGGTCACGGATTTCGTCAAGGAGATCCACGACACGCATCATCCGCTCGGCGGCGAATTCTACTACGAGGACGCCAAGCCCGAAGCCAAGCGTTTCACCAGGAATTTCCTCAAGGAGCGCGCGCCGAAATATCTCGGCTATTTCGAGACGGTGCTGAAGAAGAGCAAAGGGCCTTACGTGCTGGGCCGCAGCGTCTCGTATATGGACCTGTCGCTGTTTCAGTTGATCGAGGGCCTGCGCTACGCTTTTCCGAAGGCGATGAAGGCGATCGAGCGCGGCGTGCCGCGCGTCGTGGCCGTGCGCGACAGGATCGCCGAGCGCGAGCGTATCAAGAAATATCTCAAGTCGCCGCGCCGGCTCGCGTTCAACGAGAGCGGGATTTTCCGGCACTATCCGGAGCTGGACGACTAGCCCTGCGCAGGCAGCATCTTGCCACCGGCTTCGACCGGCTTGGCGGCGATCAGCGAGAAGGCGATGACGCAGGGCTCTTTGGCCTTGTTGACCCAGTTGTGGATGGTGCCGCGCTGCACCAGCACGTCGCCGGCCTTCAGGTGCACGCTTCCCACATCGAGCTCCATGTCGATCTCGCCCGAGATGACCACCGCGTAATCGATCGAGTCGGTGCGGTGGTTGCGCGGGGAAACGCCCGGCCCGAAGCTGACAACGCGGAACACCGAGCCGCCGGGGATCGTGGTGTGGATCGGCTCGTGCGAGGGATCGCGGTCGCCGTCGTTGTTCACCGGCAGCATGTCGCTCGACCAGATCACGCTCGAATTGGCGCCCGGCCGCGTCGAGATCACGTTGCCGACCATCTCGTCGATCAGCACCTTGGCGCGGCCTTGTGCGTCGTGGCCGGTGACGACGCGGCGGATTTTCAGGCTCATCGGTTATCCTCCCTCGGTTAATTCGGCGATGGGCGCTTTGCGCGCGCTTTCGTGCCAGAGCAGATAAAGCCCGGAGCCGACGACGACGGCCGAGCCTGTCAGCAGCGCCGGTCCCGGCACGTCGCCCCAGAACACGAAGCCGAGGATCATCGCCCAGACCAGCGAGAAATAATAGAACGGCCCGACCGCGGCGGCGGGCGCAAGCGACAGCGCGCGCGTCCACCAATATTGCCCGACGCCGTTGAGCACGCCATTGGCGAGCAGGATGGCGGCATCCGACGCTTTCGGCATGACGAGCCCGAAAAACGGCGCGGCGGCGGCGAAATAAACGGTGAGACAGACCATCTGATACATGGTCAGCGTCTCGGCCGATTCCGTCCCACTCAGGCCGCGCACCGCGGCGGTGATGCTGCCGAACATGACGGCGTTGGCGATGGCGAAATAGGCGCCGGCGCTGAAGCTGTCGGTGCCGGGGGAGGCGACCAGCAGCACGCCGAGGAAGCCGATCAGCAGCGCCAGCCCGCGTGCGCGGCCGATGCGCTCGTGCAGATAGACGGCGGCGGCGAGCGCGGCAAAAATCGGCGCCGAGAAATTGATCGCGATGGCGCCGGCGAGCGGCATCAGGCCGAGCGCGATCATCAGAAAGCTCTGCGCGACGGCCTGGACGCCGTTGCGGCTGGCATGGGCGCCGAGCCGATGCGTGCGGAAAGCGGCAATCCCCATGCGTGGCAGGATCAGCAGCGCCACGATCGCGAGCGAGCCGACCGCGCGATAGAGCAGCACTTCGGAGAAGGAATAGCCGGCGACCAGCCATTTCGACAGCGCCTGCGAGACGGCGAAGGCGAGCGTGGCCGCCAGCATGTAGAAAATGCCGCCCGTAACGTGGTCTTTGCGGATGTAAGCGGCGCGCACTAGCCGCGCGCCTTTCGCTTCGTCCGCCGTTCGCGCGCAAGACGCAGCGCGCGGCGTTTCTTTAAAGCGCGCAATTCACGCGCTCGGCGCGCCCGGCGTCTGCGGCAGCGCGAGCATTGGCAATTCGAGCGGCCGATGACGTTGCGCAGATAATCGACGCCGTAGCTGTAAACGATTTCCTCGCCCGGCTTGATATTGCGCAGCGAGGTGATGAAGACGCGGCCGCGCCAGATCACCGGTTCCGAGTTCGGGTTGCAGGAATGGTTGGCGTAGCGCGCGACGTTGCTGCGGGGGGTGCCGTCGATGGTGCGGTGCTTGGAGACTTCGAACAGATAACGGTTGCCGCGGTTCTCGGCGCGCTGGGCGCTCTCGAAGTCGAGGATTGGACCCCGGTATTCCGTGATGCGGGTCTTCTTCTTGATCGCGCGGGTGGCGAAGAGGCCGAACCCGGTGTTCGAGCGGCCGATGCGGAAGGGTCTGCGCGGCATTTGCTGGGCGTTATTCCAACGGGAGCGCGGGAGTGCCAGATGGCGGGCAGGGCGTCAATGCGTCATTGCCGTTCCCGCGCCGCCGCTTCATGATTGCGCCATGGCGCCGAACGACCGCTGGCCGGAACTTCCGCTCGCCGCGTGGCAGGACACGCGCGACACGCTGCATTTGTGGACGCAGATGGCGGGCAAGGTGCGGCTGGCGCTCACGCCCTGGCTGAACCATTCCTGGCACGTGACGCTTTATGTGACTGCGCGCGGACTGACCACCTCGCCGATCCCGTGGAAAAGCGGCAGCTTCCAGATCGATTTCGATTTTCTCGACCATGTGTTGTGGATCAGAACGAGCGAAGGGCATTTCCGCCTGCTCATGTTGAAGCCGATGTCGGTGGCGGAGTTCTACGAGGACCTGATGATCGCGCTGCGCGAGCTCGGCGTCGCCGTGGCGATCAACCCGATGCCCTGCGAGATCCTGGACTGCATCCCGTTCGACCGGGACACCGCGCACAAATCCTACGATGGCGAATACGCGCAGCGCTTCTGGCGCGTGCTGTCGTCGGCGCACGAAGTGTTCGGCGAATTCCGCACCGGCTTTCTCGGCAAAGCGAGCCCGGTGCATTTTTTCTGGGGCAGTTTCGATCTGGCGGTGACGCGCTTTTCCGGGCGCACCGCGCCGAAGCATCCCGGCGGCGTGCCGCATCTGCCCAATGCGGTGGCGCAGGAAGCCTATTCGCACGAGGTGTCGAGCGCGGGCTTCTGGCCGGGCGGCGGCGGATCGCCGGTCGAATACGCGGCGTTCTATTCGTATGCCTATCCGGCGCCGGACGGCTTTGCCGCGGCGAAGGTGGAACCGGATGCGGCGTTTTTCTCCAAGGAGCTCGGCGAATTCCTGCTGCCCTATGACGACATGCGCAAGGCGCGCGACCCGGACATGGCGCTGATGGAGTTTCTCGTCGGCACCTATGAGGCGGCCGCGAATTTGGCGAAATGGGTCCGCAAGGCGCTGGAGTGTGAGACGGGCGAATGCGGGAGAGTGAGGGTGGTTTAGGCAATGTGTCGTTCCGGGCGAGTGAGCGAAGCGAGCGAGACCCGGGACCCATACTCCGCAGTCTCTCGATAGGCTGCGGAGTATGGGTCCCCGCCTGCGCGGGGACGACAGCTGAAAATTAGGCGCGCGCCATCGCCCCTGTTCTTTGCCCCGGCAACAATGCCGAGGGGACGGCGCGCCATCACGGCGATTTCTGTCCCCGGGTCCGCGCTTCCTGGGACGAGGCAACGCGCCAATCCCAGTCCAGCAGGCTTCCCTGCAGAGCGGTCGTAATGCCGCCCGGTCGGGTCCCGGGGCCTCCCGAGTGCGGGGTACGAACCCGCCCGCGGGCGCCGTGCAGCCAGCGGATTTCTCCGCGGCCCGGAATGCGCCGGTGGCTGTTCTCCGCCACCATCCGCATCCCGCTTGCTCCACTTTCGAAGCGTCCCGCGAAGACGCCCTCGGCGAGCAAGGCGGGATGGAATAAAATCCTCGATTGTGGCGGCAGTAGGGCGATATTCCCAATTATATACTTGACACCCCACGCCACAAAGGGTAGTATTTGAGCCATCAGATAGGGAATTGATGGCTATGACGACATTCAACGAAGCCCAGCATCAAAGCGAAGAGGCCGCCCGCGCATGGTTTGAAAAACTGCGCTGGCCCGGGGGCGTCGTTTGCCCTCATTGCGGCTCTATCGGTCGCGCCTATGCCCGTAAGCGACCAGGTCTGTATCGTTGTGCCGAAAAGGAGTGCCGGAAGGATTTCACCGTCACCACCAAGAGCGTGATGGAGTCCAGCCATATCCCGCTGCGGCTCTGGGCACAGGGCTTCACGCTGCTTTGCTCTTCAAAGAAAGGCATGAGCGCCCATCAGGTCCACCGCACACTCAAGATCACCTACAAGTCGGCTTGGTTTCTTTGCCACCGTATCCGGGAAGCCATGCGGTCTGGCGGCCTTGAACCGATGGGCGGCGTCGGCAAAATCGTGGAAGCCGACGAAACCTATTTCGGAGATGTGCCAGACGAAAAGCGCCACAAATCTAAACAGCGCGGCAGCCGTCCCTTCACTAAAGGCGGTCGGGTTGGTGTAGGTGGCAAGCGCGCAATTGTGTCACTAGTCGAGCGCGGCGGCAGCGTGCGGTCGTTCCATGTTGCCGTCGCCGATGGCGCGACCGTTGCAAACATCGTGAACGAAAACGTCCTTCGCGAGACGCGACTGCACACCGATGAAAGCAAGCTCTACATCAAAGTCGGCGCGCAATTTGCGGCGCACGAAACGGTGAAGCATCGCCGTAAGGAATACGCGCGCGGCGATGTAACAACCAACACGGTTGAAGGTTATTTCTCAATCTTCAAACGCGGCATGCGTGGCGTTTATCAACATTGTGATGAGAAACATCTTCACAGGTATCTCGCTGAATATGATTTTCGGTTTAATCACCGCTCCGCGCTCGGTATTGAGGACGGGGAACGTGCAGCACTTGCGGTCAAAGGCGCGGCTGGCAAGCGGCTGACGTATCGTAACCCTCACTAAACCGGAATTTTCTTATAAGGCTAAACGGTTTCTGCGATGGCGAAAACGTCGTAGGGATTAAGGGCGGTCTAACACATCATGCACCGTATATATTTTGTAGAGGGCGGGCTCGCCCTCAACGGTGCTAATTTGTCCGTCAACTACATACGCTTTCTTGAACGGATATGGCTCATCTAGAATTGCGGTCTTTGCTTCAGCCGTCATGATGTGAAGCTTTACGGCCTTCATTGAAAAGCGCTCAATAATTCCTCTATCGCCCGCTTTCGATTTTGCATCATCGCGCACTTGCTGAAGATATAACACTTCACGTTCAAAATTGCCTTGAATTTTTGGCTGCGGGCCGATGTAACGGCGCACACCATTTTGTACTGCGTTAGCCTGTTCTGAATTTATAACGATATTCACCTTAGCGCGCCCCGACACATTCAGGAATAATTGAGCGCCACCGTCTTTGGCGATCGGCTCTACTATCTGCGAAATTTGTTCGGCTGTTGTTTTACTGACTATCTGCGGCGTCTCTGTTTTCTGATTAAGAAAAAACTTAATCAGGTCATCGAGGTTTGTCACAAACCCAGCAAAGACATCTAAGTGGTCCAGCACAAAGGACGCTTGGTCGGCCAGCGATTGCAATTCGGCTATAATACTGCCTGAACGCAATTCAGTGATGTAAAGCCTAACGTTTCCAGCCTTCGGATCGTATCCGTGAGAAAAAACAAACTCTTCGTAATTCTGACCAAGCGCCGATGACCTGCTACTGAGTTTTTCCTCCACGGGGAGTTAGAGTCCGGCCTCAATAAGGGGACGGACGATGAAGCGGATCAGGTTCACGGAAGAGCAGATCATCGCGGTTCTGCGCGAGCACGAGGCCGGAGCGAAGACGGCCGACCTAGCGCGCAAGCACGGCATTTCGGAAGCCACGCTGTACAACTGGAAGGCCAAGTACGGCGGCATGGACGTATCGGACGCCAAGCGTCTGCGGTTGCTGGAAGACGAGAACCGCAAACTGAAGAAGCTCCTTGCGGAGTCGATGCTGGATCAGGCAGCGCTGAAGGAGCTACTGACAAAAAAATGGTAGGGCCCGCCGCCAAGCGTGAGGCTGTCGCTCATTTACGCAATGTCCTGCAAATGAGCGAGCGTCGGGCCTGCACCCTCGTTGCCGCCGATCGCAAGATGATCCGCTATCGCTCACGGCGACCACCCGATCTCGAGCTGCGCGCCCGTCTGCGCGATCTCGCCAATCAGAGACGCCGGTTTGGTTACCGACGGCTGTTCATCCTGCTGCGGGAACAGGGCGAGCCGTCAGGCATCAACCGCATCTATCGGCTCTACCGCGAGGAAGGGCTGACGGTCCGCAAGCGCAAGGCACGGCGCAGAGCCGTCGGCACACGCACACCGATCCTGGTGGAGGCCAAGGTCAACGCGCGCTGGTCCCTCGACTTCGTCCACGACCAGTTCGCCCGGGGCCGCCGCTTCCGCATCCTCAACATTGTGGATGACGTAACGCGCGAATGTCTGGCGGCGATCCCTGACACCTCGATCTCGGGTAAACGTGTTGCACGCGAGCTTACGGCGCTCATCGATGCGCGTGGAAAGCCGAAGATGATCGTTTCCGACAACGGCACCGAGTTTACCTCGAATGCGATCCTGAACTGGGCAAAGGAGCATCGGGTGGAATGGCATTACATCGCGCCAGGCAGGCCGATGCAGAACGGCTACATCGAGTTCTTTCAATGGCCGGATGCGCGACGAGCTTCTCAATGAAAGCCTGTTCATCGATCTCGATCAGACCCGCCAGCTCATCGGTGCCTGGGTCGCCGACTACAACACCGCGAGGCCGCACTCCTCGCTCGGCTACAAAACGCCGGCGGCTTATGCCGGTACACTCACCGCGCCGAAGGGCGTAACATTGGCTGAGGCTCTAACCGCCGCTGGATGAAAGTTCAGTGGCAGGTCACCGAAAGGCTTGCAGTCAAATCCAACAACTCAACAGGGCTTTTGTTCTCAATTTTGATTGTGAGAGTTGGTGTCTTTTTTTCGGACGGTGATGCCACCTTTGCCATTAGCGTTTCTTTTTGTTTTTTGCAGACCTGCGAGACTCTCCATTCTTTTTTGGAATTTCCTTTAGCGGCGTGGGGGAGCCGGCGAAGGCACCACGCAATGCAGCCTCCACTCGGCGTCGAGTTTCTTGCGCGGTAAATTCATCAGTGCGCTTGTTCTTAGCCATCAAAGTTCGCCAATGATCTCTAAGAAACGGGCTTGTCTTATCTCGCGCTGGCCCGGGTTTGTAGTTTGGCGCGCGGCGGCCTGTTTATAGTCCTCAATCTTTTCTGCCAATTCTGCATTAGCAGGTAATGCGGCATGTTCTGGAAGGAACTTAGCAAAAGCCAGTAATTTGCGCTGCAATCCCTTTACGTCTGGGGCTACACCATTCTTAGGCACCAACATATCAGACGCAAGCAGCGATGTGACCATTGTATAGAAATTCGGGATGTCTCTTGCTAGGCGAGTTTTTTCAAGGTCTGTTTTCTTGTAGCTATCGGCCAAAAAATTGAACACGCTCCTGAGCTTTTTTGATTCGGGTGTAGTAATTTTAGTTTTTTCATCGTCGCTCGTGCTTCGGATGAAGCTCTTAAGTATTTGCCCAGGAGAGCGATGCTTGCCGGTACGGGCGAATAGAAAAAGTTCTACCAACCGCTCCCACATCCGATCGACTTTTTGATTTGCGTCTTCCGCGCTTTCGACTGTTGCCAGTTTTTGCAGTACGCGCGTGAAAACAGTGCTTTTTTTCTTGAAGAAAATATCTTCTCTTCTGATTTGCTCTTCGGCGATCAAATCGAAAACACTTTGCAATAGTTGGTTTTCGCGACCAATCGCCTTTACTATATCAAAACGGTTTACCTTTTCTCCCTGTTGGTTGATGTCAACGAACAGATTTATCACCTCGTCAAGAGTAGTGCCTTCGTCGAGATTTATTTCGATCGTCGGAATCGCATACTCGCGAAAATCTCGAACGATGGCCTCAGACAATTCCTTGAACGTCTTTTTTCTACCATCCATGGTGATGGAAAAATCGACAGAATCTTTTTCTCGCTGCCCGTAGAAGTAGCTTTTAACCGCTTCGATCTTCACATCCGTTCGGCGGCTACCAATGAACAGTAAGAGGCTTTCTAAACGCTGTTTCCCGTCCAAAATGTTGTAGGTGTATTTTGAGCCGTCTGCCTCTTTGTAGAGAAAAATCGCCGGGATGGGTCGTCCGGCCACGATGTTTTGCATGAGGCGCTTTCGTGCCGAAAGCTTCCAGACATGCCCGCGCTGGAATGGGGGGATGAGGTTTATCTTTTTCTCATTGAAATACCCGATGAGCTGATCGAGCTTCATCTGTGAATTGATGTAATTCATACGGCCCCCAACGCGCTGCCACGCATACGGGAACTTTATATGCCCCTCGCGTTTCACGAGGAAGCCCCGTCGCTTAAGACAATCCTAGTGGATTGCGTCTGACATTTAAATCCCGGAAGGGATTCCCAGCGGACCGGATACATGCGAGTCTGGCGCATGCGCACCGGAATTTCCATCGCTCTCAAGCCCGCTGATCGCCGCCGTCTGAAGGTGCTTGCGCGGGATCGCAACGCTCCACACAAGCATGTTTGGCGGGCTGAGATCGTCCTACTGAGCGCGGACGGTGTTGGCACCAATGAGATCATGCGCCGGACCGGCAAATCGAAGACCTGTGTCTGGCGCTGGCAGGAACGCTTCATGCAGGCCGGTTATGAGGGTCTCTTGTACGATAAGACACGCCCCTCGCGCATCCAGCCGCTGGGGTCGAACATCACCGAACGCGTCGTGACGCTCACCCAGACCGAGCCGCCAGTAGAGGCGACCCATTGGACCTCCACCATGATGGCGAAGGTCGTCGATATCAGCGCGAGTTCCGTCCAACGCATCTGGCGTGCGCATGGCCTTCAACCGCACCGGGTGAAACACTTCAAGCTCTCCACCGATCCACAATTTGTCGACAAACTGCGCGATATCGTCGGCCTCTATGTCGATCCACCAGCCCATGCGGTCGTTCTCTCGGTCGATGAGAAGAGCCAAATCCAGGCGCTCGACCGCACTCAGCCCGGTCTGCCGATGAAGAGGGGCCGCGCCGGGACCATGACCCACGACTACAAGCGCCACGGTACGACCACGCTGTTCGCCGCCCTCAACGTTCTCGACGGCACCGTCATCGGCCGCAACATGCAGCGCCACCGGCACCAGGAGTTCATCCGCTTCCTCAACACCGTCGAGGCCCAGGTGCCGGCACGAAAGGCGATCCACGCCATCGTCGACAACTACGCGACCCACAAACATCCCAGGGTGCAAAAATGGCTGGCCAGGCATCCCCGCTGGACATTCCACTTCACACCCACCTCGGCGTCCTGGCTCAACGCCGTCGAAGGCTTCTTCGCCAAGCTCGCGCGGCGGCGATTAAAGCGCGGCGTCTTCCTATCCGTCGTTGACTTGCAAGCAGCAATCAATCGCTTCGTCCTCGAACACAACGTCGAACCAAAGCCCTTCACATGGACTGCCGATCCAGACAAAATCATCCGGGCCGTCAGACGCGGGTACCAAGTGTTAAATTCGATCCACTAGATCGCTGCCCTGTCGGGCACGACCCTATATTTGGGGCCTTGGGGTAGCAAGTATATATATGGGGCGATATTCCTAATTTAGAAAATCGAAAAGTGCGCGCATATTGCGGGGCATGACCAAGGTGCTTCGCGATGCGATCGAGCAAGTCGAGCAATTGCCGGAGGGCGAGCAGGACGCCGCCGCCACGGCGATGCTCGACTACCTGGCGCACCGCAACGATCTGCGCGTGTCCGACGAAGACTTGGCGGAAATCCGCCGCCGCCGCGCCGAGCCGAATGCCAAGCGGCTGACGCTCGATGAAGCCAATGAGCGTTTGCGCCGTCTCACTGGCGCATGAAGGCTACCGTCGGCGGCTTGACGTCACTACGTAAGTTACGTATATAAGGACATGCACGCGGTTTGCGAAACCCATGCATTCCGCCGCGCCGCCGGCAAAGCGGGCATGAGCGAGGACGATATCGTCGCGCTCGTGAACTATCTCGCGGAAAACCCAACGGCGGGCGACGTTAATGCCGGCACCGGCGGCTGCAGAAAGTTGCGCTGGGCCGGCCGCGGCAAGGGGTAAATCGGGCGGCTATCGCACTATTACGTTTTACAGCGGCGCGATGATGCCGGTCTATCTGCTGACGGTGTTCGGCAAGGGCGAGAAGGCCAATCTATCGGATGCGGAGTGCAACGCTTTGCGGACATTGACCAGAGCCGTCGTAGCCGAACATCAACAAGCGGTCGCCGCCATGGCGCGGAGGAAGGACGACACGACATGAGCAAGAAGGCATTCGACAAGATCGCCGAAGGGTTGACCGAGGCGCTGGCGATCGCGCGCGGCGAGAAGAAACCGGCGAAGCTGTACATTCCGCCCGAGATCGACGTGCGCGCCATCCGCGCGCGCACCGGCCTGTCGCAGGACGACTTCGCCACCGCCTTCGGCTTCACCATCAACCAGATCAAGGATTGGGAGCAAGGCCGCGCGCGGCCGCTCGGCGGCGTGCGCGCCTATCTCGTCATCATCGAGCGCGACGCCAAGCGCGTGCTTGAATTGCTGAAGAAGGGCAGGGCGCGCAAGGCGGCGTGAGGGGCGCTGCTGCGCGCCCTTGCCGGAAATTCTTAAGTCAGTCGCCAAAAGAAATTCAATTTCTCTCGGCGCGCGGCCCCCACTTATTTCCTTTTGACAGGCGACATGCATGCTAGCATCGGTGAGTATTATGAGTCTTGTATGCAGGCCATCGGCTAGATGAAGGAAGAGCATATCGGATCGAAGTTTCAAGGGCTTTCCCGAGCCAACGTTGCCGGTTGATGTCTTTGCGGCACTAGTAGAAATACATGCCGCGATCTTTTTGTCTTCGCTTACGGCGTCGAAGTCGAAAAAACCTCCAGTAGAGAGTTTGAGTCTGTTGCGGTAAAAGGGCTGCTGAAAATGTTGGCGCATCCAATTCTCTCGAACCCAGTCTTCAATTTCCAGTTGGACGCGAGTATCAGCCATGGCTTACTTCCCCTGACCCGCTTCCAACTATAGCTCAAAAGAGTTCGTTCATGAGCGCCCCTATCTCCCCGCCCACACCGCTCCCCTACCACCACACGCCTCTCTTCCCGCTCGGGCCGGACAAAACGCCGTACCGCAAGCTCGAGGTCGGCGGGGTGCGCGTCGAGAAGGTGATGGGCAAGGACATGCTCATCGTCGAGCGCGAGGCGCTGCGCGCGCTCTCGGAGGCCGCGTTCAACGACATCAATCACCTGCTGCGTCCGGCGCACCTCAAGCAACTGCGCAAGATCCTCGACGACCCGGAGGCGAGCGCGAACGACAAGTTCGTCGCCTACGATTTCCTCAAGAACGCCAACATCGCCGCCAGCGGCGTGCTGCCGATGTGCCAGGACACCGGCACCGCCATCATCATGGGCAAGAAGGGCCGCCTGGTGTTCACCGACGGCTCCGACGAGGGCGCGCTCGCGGAAGGCGCGCGCGACAGCTACCTCAAGCGCAATTTGCGCTATTCGCAGCTGGCGCCGATCTCCATGTTTGAGGAGAAGAACACCAAGTCGAACATGCCGGCGCAGGTCGAGATCTACGCCCAAGGAGCAGGCGATGCGGAGGACGCCTACAAGTTCCTGTTCATCGCCAAAGGCGGCGGCTCGGCCAACAAGGCGTTCCTGTTCCAGGCGACGCCGTCGATCCTGACGCATGACCGCATGCTCGCCTTCCTCAAGGAGAAGGTGCTGACGCTCGGCACCGCGGCGTGCCCGCCCTATCATCTGGCGATCGTCATCGGCGGCACTTCGGCCGAGCTGACCATGAAGACGGTCAAGCTCGCCTCGACGCATTATTACGACGAGCTGCCGACCAAAGGCGGCGAGGACGGGCATGCCTTCCGCGATCTCGCCATGGAGCAGGAAGTGCTGAAGATGACGCAGGCGACCGGCGTCGGCGCGCAGTTCGGCGGTAAATATTTCTGCCACGACGTGCGCGTCATCCGGCTGCCGCGGCACGGCGCGTCTCTTCCCATTGGTCTCGGCGTTTCCTGCGCGGCCGACCGCCAGGCGCTCGGCAAGATCACACGCGACGGCGTGTTCCTCGAGGAGCTCGAGCATCACCCGGCGCAATATCTGCCCGAGGTCGACCAGGAGAAACTGGGCGGCGCGGTGGTGAAGGTCGACCTGCGCCGGCCGATGCAGGAAATTCTGGCGCAGCTTTCCAAGTATCCGGTGAAGACGCGGCTGTCGCTCACCGGCACGCTGATCGTGGCGCGGGATTTAGCTCATGCGAAACTTCGCGAGCGGCTGGAGAAAGGGCAGGGGCTGCCCGACTATTTCAAGAACCATCCGATCTATTACGCCGGACCCGCGAAGACGCCGGAAGGTTACGCGTCCGGCGCCTTCGGCCCGACCACAGCGGGGCGGATGGATTCATACATCGACCAGTTCCAGGCCAATGGCGGCTCGATGATCTCGCTCGCCAAGGGCAACCGCTCGGCGCAGGTGCGCGACGCGTGCAAGAAGCACGGCGGCTTTTATCTGGCCTCGATCGGCGGCTCGGCCGCGAAGCTTGCCGAGCAGTGCATCAAGAAGGTCGAGGTGCAGGAATATCCCGAACTAGGAATGGAGGCGATCTGGCGCATCGAGGTCGAGGACTTCCCCGCCTTCATCGTCATCGACGACAAGGGCAACGACTTCTTCAAAGAATTGAATTTGGGCTGAGTTTTTCAGCGCGTGAAAAACGAGGCAATTCACAGATAGTTGGCGCACAAACTATTCGCGTGCGGATAGCGCGCGCTGCGTGCTTGCCGAACTCGACAAAGCGCGTGCCACCGTCGCGGCCGGAAGCTGGGGACGGCTCATGGCGGCTGTCAATGTCGATTTCAACGCGCCCGATCTGGCGGCGCGCATCGAAGCGCTGACCCAGCACGAGCTCGACAATCTGCCGTTCGGCGTCATCCTGCTCGACCGCGCCGGCACCGTGCTGTTCTACAGCGCGACCGAGGCGCGGCTCTCGGGCTATGGCGGCATTCCGGTCGGGCAGAACATGTTCGAGATTTCGCGCTGCATGGGCGCGGGCGATTTCCGCGGCCGGCTCATGCGCGCGATGGAGGAGGGGCCGGTCGATATGGAATTCGGCTGGCCCGGCGACTACGGCGATCCGCAGCGCGAACTGCGCATCCGCGTGCAGTCCTCGCGCCGCGGCGGCGTCTGGATGTTTATCGAGCGCGATTAGACCAGCGACACCGCGGCGATCAGCGCCGAGAGGCCGACATATTTCGCGGTCTGCATCGGATCGGGGATCTGGTCGGCCAGCCCGAGCACCCAGACCGCGCCCGCGATGGCAATGAGCGGATATTTCACGGCCGGCTTCGCGGCAAATCGCTTCACCGTCGCCAAAGTCTGCAACATGGCTTCTCCCGTTCCTGCCCGCCCGGCCCGCGGCATCAAGTTCGAGTACGCAATAATAATCATATTGCACTGCAACAATAAATTTTGCAATGCGACAAATTCGCTTGTCCGGCGAGCTATTTAGCGGGCGGCGGGGGCGGCTGATCGCGCTTGGGCATGTTCTTGGCAAAGACGCCGAGCGTGATGGCGCGCGCCACATATTGCGCGAGACAATTGTAGCCTTCCTCGCTGCGGTCGAATTCCTCGGCGACGGGGGCGGCGCCTTCGTGCTGGACCTGTTCGATGATCTGCATGGCCTCGAAGAAGCGCACTACGATGACGTTTTCCTGCGCCGCCACGCTACGCAGCGCGTCGCGGATCCTGACGTAGTGCGCGTCGCGCAGCATCTGCGGCGCGAATTGCAGTCCGACCAGCACGACGTCGACCTTGTGCGCCTTCAGCCAGTCGATCTGGTCCTTCAAGGTGGCGGCGAATTCGGCCGAACCGACATAAGCGAGCGCGTCATTGGTGCCGACCTGCCAGAGCACCAGATCGGGCTCGTCGAGCGCGACCTCGTTCTTCATGCGGGTGGCGGCATTGGCGGCGAGCTCGCCGGAGACGCCGCGGTTGATCATGACGACCGCGGTGCCTTTGAGGGCATTCTGCAGCATGGCCTCGATCAGGTCGGTGTAATCGCCGCCGCGCGTGGTGACGCGGCCGGGCGCGGCGCCCATGGCGAGGATACGCAGCGACTTGCGTTGCGCCAGTGCCTCCGCGACGCGCGGCAGCGGCGTTTCGCCGGCGAGCGCGCTCGCTCCCGGCTGGCACGACTTCGACAGCGGCAATTGCGTCGCCGGCGCGTTTTGCGCGCGCGCGGGCGCAAGCGCGATCAGCGCTGCTACAATTGCTGCGCCGACGGCGAGGGGCGCGCGGGTTGGTGCCGTTGACGCGATTCGGCGAGCCATGCGGTGAATGCCATGATGATGATGCCGAGGATTACCACGACGGTGTCGATCAAGACAGAGCCGCGGTAGTAGAAGCGGACGATCTGTCCGGTCAGGCTCAAGAGCGAGCCGATGCAGAATACGTAAAGCGAATTGCGCCCGAGCATCGCCAGCAATCCGATCAGCCCGGGCACGAGCCGGCGCAACACGGCCACCTTCGCCAGCGCGCGGATATAGGGAAACAGCAGCGAGCCGACCGCCACCAGCGACAGAAACTGGATGAGGCGCGGCGGCGTGACGTAAGTCTTGTCAATGATGAAGAACAGCTTGGGATTGGGCACCTGCGTGGGATCCGGCCACCAGTCGAACAGCGCGACTAGCAGGCCGAGGATCACGACGGGCAGGGCCACAATGCGCAAGACGGCGATATGGCGGCGCGCCCAGGCGCCGGCGCCGAAATCGTCGCGCGCCAGCGTGAAGCCGAGCACGAACACCACCTGCCAGGCGAGCGGATTGAAGAACCAGGTGCCGGCCACCGGCCAGGTCGGCAGCGTCAGCCGGAAGGCGAGCACGCAAATATAGAGCGCCACCGACAGCGGCAGCAAAGCATGCGGCGCGTGGCGGTCGATGGCGGTGAAGAACGGCGCCATCAGCATCAGCACGACGTAGAGCGGCAGGATGTCGAAATAGCCCAATTGATGCGTGAGCAGGGCGAGCCCAATATGGGTCGGCACCGGATCGTTGAACACGGCGGCGGCGTTGTGCCATTGCAGCAGCAGCGGGTTCGACAGCTCGATCGAGGAAACGGCCAGCAGCGCGATCGCCAGCATGGTGATCAGCACCTGCGCGGCGTAGAGCTCGAGCGCGCGCCCGAACAGGCGCAGCATGACGTCGCGCGTCGGCATGTGGCGGCCGCCGCCATCGGCCATGAGCCGCAGCGACCAGCCGGCCAGGAACACGAACAGGTCGGCCGCGTCCGAGATCGAGAAATTGACCAGCGTGTACTGCGCGTAGAAAAGGCCGGGGATGTGGTCGATGAAGATGGTGATGAGCGCGAAGCCGCGCCAGAAATCCACCGCATTGGCTTCGCGCGGCACGCCTCAGAAACCCGTGGCGAAACGCGCCATCACCACGATGATCAGAACCTGCATGGTGCCCTGCACCGCCACCACGCGCACATAGGTGCGCATCCAGCGCGCGATCTTGTCCTTGTCGGGCTCCGGCTTCTGGATCTCGAAATAGAGCTTGAGATTCATCGGCAGCAAATAGCCGAGCCCTTGCACCGTCAGCACGGTGACGATGGCGAGCGCGGCGATCATCCAATGGAATTGCGGATAGCCGAGATCGAGAAAGCCCAGCCGCACCGCCAGGAACCAGCCGGCGGTCGAGGTGATGCCCGACAGCGTCGGCATCAGAATAAGCGAGCGCGGGATGATGCCGGCGACCATGGCGCGGCGGGTCTCGAACGAGACGCGGCGCAGCACCGGGCCGATGACGAAGCCCATGAACAGGTCGATGCCGGTCCACAGGCTGCCGGCCATCACGTGCACGAAATTGAGAAACCACACGCTGTCGCCGCGGATGGCGGCGACCATCAGCACGACGGCGGCAGCGGCCGCCGCGACATACCAGGGGCGTAAAGGTGCAGCCACCCGCGCCGGCGGTGGCGCAAGAACGGTTTCGGCCAAAGCGGGGCTCCCGTCTTGTCGAACGGGAGCGACGCTAGCGACGCACTAGCGAAATGCCAAGCCGCTGACCGGCAACGGCGTCAGACCGCGCCGGCGCTGGCGCTCCAAAGCGGCTCGCCGGTCCGCCCATTGTGCTGGCGCGCGTTCGCGACCTGCGAGCGCACGTTCTCCAGCACATAGACGCGGATCGCCGACGACAGATTGGCGTTGCGGCGCTCGAGATCGATCTGCCGCAACAGACTCGACACCGTCATCTGCTGGTCGCCGGCGATCTCGCGCACGGCGATCCAGAACGGCTCTTCCAGGCTGACGCTGGTCTTATGCCCGCCAATGACGACGGACCGCTTGGTGATGGACGACTTCATGCAAGTCCCCCGCGATCTGGGTTGCAGCCATCTGGGACGGTTCCCGGATAAGCGTCAAACGCGCCCGTTGCCGAAGGGTTCCGGCTTTTCCGAAGGCGAAACAAATTTTTCATTGGAACCGAAAAAGTTCCGCCTCCCGGACGGAACCTAGCCGCGGGGTTGCGGCCGCCGCGGGGTTTCCGAAATCGTGGTCTGGCAGGTGAGGCAGCGGAAGATGTCGTATTCCGCAGCATCTTCCTGTGATTTTTGCGCCTGCATCGCAACGCCGCAGAGCGGGCAATGACGGATCGAAGGCGGGCGCGACCCGCTCATAGGCTATTGATCCGGCAGCGTTGCCGCGTCGCATTTGATCCACATCAAACCGGGTGCTGACCCGGCCTGTGGCCGGATGCCGGGGGCGCACTGATATAGATCAATGCCGCGCGGCTGAAGCGCCTCAGATTGTTTTAATGTGGCAGCTAATCATGAGTGCGCCGTTCGACCGTGAGCTCGAGCTTTCCGTGCTCGATAATGACGGCCACCACGCCCTGGTGTTTCCGTGCCGGCGCATTGTCGGCGGCTGGGTGAAGGCGGCGACACGCGAACGGCTGGACGTCAGTCCGACCCATTGGCGCGAATGGCGCGGGCAAAGCTAGCGGGGCTTTTGCTTCTTCTTTTCCGGCGGGGCTTGGTTGCCGACCTTGGACTCTTCCTCGGCCAGCAAACGCATAAGCGTCTGGCGTCGCGACTCGTCCGTCTCAGTGGCGAGTAAGCGGCGGTAGTGCTCGACGTTCAAGCGAGCGACCGACCGGTCCACGGCATACTCCGTCTAAGCCGCCACGCCCCTTAGTTTTAAATACTACGCCGCCCTGACGCTTTTGCGAAGGGGCGAGGGCCGCAGACGAGCCCCGCAAATACCGCCGGCGTCAGGGATGGGCCACGAAACTCGTGCCGGTATGGACGCTGGCGCCGCGGGCGTGGCCAGTAAATGAATACATTCCTACAGAAACCAGCGCAATAAGCACCAGCGCCATGCCCAGGCGCACCCAATCGTTCGTCTCATTCATTCGCCGTCCCCCTGATGAATTCCACTTAGTCCCCTTGGCACAAGCTAAATGCGTGCCAATTCGCCGGCCATCGCGGCTTGCGAATGGGGTAAAGCGCTAAGGTTAAGAAGGCGTGGGCTTATTTGGCTGCGGCTTCGAGCGTAGGCAGCATATAAGTGCGGGTCTGATTGCAGCCGTAGCAGACGAAGGTGTTGCGCTGCATCTGCGGCACCACCGGATGCGGCGTGACCGCCACATGCGTCATGGCGGTGCGGCATTTCGGGCAGTTTGCGGAATGGGCCGGGGCGGTCATGGGGCTGCTTATGGTTTTCGGCCAGCACTGTGCGCCCGCGATGCTAAACAAGTCGTTTTTACGCGTAGTTTGTGTGGAAACAACCCGCAAATACAGCCTGCCGGAGGCCCCATAACGAGAAAAGGCCTGTGTTGCGGCCTTTTCGGATGGCTTGCGGGCGGGCCCGGCGGGCGCGTCACAATTTCACGACAACACTTTCCTCGATTTCGCAGCGATCGCACTTGAAGGTGTGCTTGTCGTGGCCGGGGATATGCGGCTCGATGCGCGCAATCCACATGGTCCAGCCGCAGTTCGAGCAGATCGGACGATCGCTCGGATCGGGCGGGTCGAAATTGTCCGGTTGCGACATCGCGCGAGCCCCCCAGGCTCCCAGCCGGCGATGCCATCAGCACATACACCAAGGCGTGGGCGAGTTCGAGTCGGATCGGGGGCGCGCCTTAAGGTTATTTGCCGCAATCGGCTGACAGGGAACCCGGCGCGCCATATGAGCGGAATGGGGGTCAGCGTGCTTTACCGGCTATATTTGACCGATATCCAGCGCAGGCTGGACGCCGCGATCAGGGAATTGCGCGAGCAACTGGCGATCGTCCCTAAGATCACCAGCGCGGCGCTGCGCGAGCCGCTGCGCCAGCTGCTGCTCAACGGCGTGCTAATGTACGGCCGGCTCGCCGACCAGCGCGACGCCTTGCGGGCGCGCATTGCGGAATTTTTTCCTCTCGACCGCTAAGCCGGCTAAAAAGGGCCGAAAGGGCCATGTCTCCGGCGGGGGGCCAGAATTTACGCAAAGACTACTTCGTTCCCGGCCGGCCACGGGCCAAGGTCGATCGGCTGAAACCGGGAGCACTCATTGGCTTTGGAATTAATCTACGGAATAGGGCTGATCGCCGTGATGTGCGCGATGGTGTGGATCGCCATGCCGGGCAGGGGCCAGGATTCAGCCCCTTGGCTGAGCGTCTATGTCGTCGGCCTGCTCTACGTCATGACCGCGTTTGCCACCGGCGTCCTCGGCGTGGCCATTCTGATCTCGAACTGGCCCTGAGCATGGAAAACCTGCAGCTGCTTGGAGCCGCCGCTGTCATGCTGGCCGTCGCCGCAGGCATGGCGTTTTACGAGTGGACCCGGATCAAGGCCGGGAGGCCCATCCTCAAGGGCCACCAGGCCGTTGTGATGTATTGGATCGCCTACCTGGCGCTTTTTGTTTTGGGCGCCACGACCGCGCTCGCCGCTATCGTGCGCTAGGGACGCTGGGCGAAAGGGAGCAATACCCGCCGCCGCAAATATTACGCGCATTTGAACGAAAGAGGCCGCCACACATGAGGCGGCCTCTGGTGCGCGCGCGTGACGTGGTTACGAGTAAAAATACCAGAACGCCACGGCTGCAATCACAAGCAACCCTATAACGATTCCAGCTATTTTCATGGTTGCATCGAATGCAGTGTCCTCAGTGTCGGTGACACGATGATCGCTGTGCATTGTCATGGGACATCTCCATTGTCTGCCCACAGACTTAGAGTTTGTCCGGGAACATCAAGCTGGATTGCATAGTTTTCTGAGCATGAGGCGGATTGAGGCGAGGCGCAAGAATGCGAGCGCCTTGCGATTAAGGTTCTCCCAATCCTTGACGAGCCTCCGGCAGCGGTTGAGCCAGGCGATAGTGCGCTCGACGACCCAGCGACGGGGAAGCACGACAAATCCCTTGGCCTGATCTGAGCGCCTGACGATTTCAGTTTCGAGGTGGGGCAGGATTTTCCTGAGCGCCTTGTGGAATTCGGGCCCCTGATAGCCGCCGTCGGCAAACAGCTTTTTCAAGAACGGATACATCCCGAACAGAGTGGCAAGAAGCAAGATGCCGCCGTCGCGGTCCTGGATGTCGGCGGGATGAACGATCGCGTGCAACAGCAGGCCCAGCGTATCTACGAGAACATGGCGCTTCTTACCCTTGATCTTCTTGCCCGCATCATAGCCACGCGGATCGATCCGGGCCCCCCTTTTTCGGCGCTTTTCACGCTCTGACTATCGATGATGGCGGCGGTCGGGCTTGCTTCTCGTTCACTTTGCTCGCGGCACGCCACATAAAGCTCGTGATGGATGCGATCCAGCGTACCGTCGTAGCTCCACAAATCGAGATAGTCGTGCACCGTCGAGCGCGGTGGAAGATCTTTCGGGATCGCCCGCCACTGGCATCCCGTGCTCAAAACATACATAATCCCGTTCATTACTTCGCGCACGTCGACGTGGCGTTTGTTGCCGCCGCGTCTGGCCGGCGGGATCAACGGCTCAACAAGCGCCCACTCGTCGTCGGTTAGATCACTCGGATATCGCAATGCGCTGCGGTCGTATCGCCTGCGGTTCTTTGCCGTCCACATCGGTGACCCTCCTCGAATTAGGCCACCTCTTTTGAATCACAAACGATTCAAGGGATTCAATATGTTCTCGGACGGACACTTAGATATGTAACTTTAGTCTAAGGAGTTATCGGCACATTGAGGCAAATCAAAAGGGGCCACTCATAAATTCAAAAGCGGCCACTCTCTAAGCCTCTAATGGAAAGGGGCCAGTACCCCACACCCAAAAAGAACATATTGCGAAGCGATATTGCACTTCGCGTACCCAACGCGGTTCTACTCAGTTAATTAGTTAATTTATTCTTAACCGTTTCCCTGGGATACGAGAGAAAGGTAATGTCTCTACCAGGAGATGCGTCATGGCAATAAACATGGGTCACGGCAAGCATTGGCTAAGACCACCGACCGTTGAAGCGCCCAGCCCGGATAACCGCACGAAAACAGTCGGTTATAAGATTTCCGAACAGTACATGTATGCGCTGCAGGGGATTTCTCGACTGGGTCCCATATTTCAGCTGTGGGCACATGTGGTAGGTGACCTGCCGCCCATCAACAATATCTCGCCACTCAATCGGGGATTGGTTAAGCCTACCTTAACCACACTCGCCGACAGTGTGGCGTGTTTTCGTGGAGTGAATTGGCCTTACGACGACGAGGGCAATGGAGATTCCGTCTTGGTCTACGTCTTGAACCCGGCGGTGACCATTATCAGGGAAGCCGACCTTGTTTGCTTGGCCAAATCCGCGAAAGTTCCCCCTAACACCGCCCTAACCGTACAGGTCAAACCCATCAAATCCACAGATGGGGCCGATTTACATGGCGCAAACAAGGCTCTACACGTAGGCGTCGTAACACGGCTAGAGTTTGTTCCGGCGGAAGCTGGCAGCCCTGCGTTGCCGGTCGATCATGCTCGGCGCTATACACTCCGGCTATGGTGAAACACATGGCACAGGATCCAGAACGAGAACTTGACATAGGCGAAAAATATGTGCCGCAGGCAATCTACTTTCTTGATTCGGATTGCGTGGAGTATGTGAAGGAGGATGCGCTTTGTATTTACCAGCGCATCGATAACTTCCTTACGCTCATATTCGACGAAACCCAACTCACGCTTGTTGGCTTCAAGCTCAAAGGCTTCAAGTATGTATTCCAGCAACACCTCAAACCGCTTTTTGAGCTGAACGACGAACAGTTCATTACGATGGCATCGGCAATCGAGGTGCACTTCACCGCCATAGGCAATGAGATTTTTGCAAGAGGCGAAGAAGCACGCTTGCGCGCTTACAAGGCTGCGCTCAAACTTGCTTCCAATGACAAAGTGAAGCTGGCAACAGGCGCTGGTTTGTTTAAGATTGCGGCGTAGCGGCTCACACTCGCCACTTACTCAGCGTTAGGTTTACGCTCTGATGTTCGTTGTCCGCGACGCTTCGGCGGCACAATCTTCCTGAACTTCACTTCAAAATCTTCCATGCTCTCGTTCGCTCCAAGCTTTCGAGCGGTTTCTCGAACCGCTCGAATTGCTTGGTGTCACTCTTCTGGACGCGCTTTGGTCTTTGCGCCTTTTGTAGCCATGCGGCGGAATCTCAGTAATGAGGAGTTCGATAAGTGAGGCGCTTGCCGACAATGCCTTTCAACGCGCGTTCGGTGCGAGCAACGTCATCAACGCCAAGCTTCACGCGATTGCTATACCGAAAATCGAACTCGGCCAAGTAGCGGTGCAAGTGCCGTCTCATCGCAGTGCTGGTACACGCCAGTCATCCCGCGCTTGAAGATCGAGAAAAATCCTTCGGCGGTGTTAGTGTGCACGTCACCGCGCACGTATTCTTCGCGCTTGTGGTTCACGTTGTCATGGCGCGCAAACTCGCGGCCGACCTCGTTGTAGTATTGGGCTTCATCAGTCATCAAAGTGGACTCGCGTTTCAGGTTGGCGCGGACCACAGGCGCGACATCGGCAATGCGAGTACCTTCCAAATGGAAGCTGCGAGCGGAGCCGCCGCGTTCGATCAGGCTGAGGATGACGTGCTTATGGCCGGTGCCACGGCGCTTCGGCTCGCCCTCGATCTGGCCATAGAAAGTCTCGTCGGCTTCGACAATCGCCCCGCTACCGCCCATCGGTTCGACGTTGACCACGCGCATGGCCTCGCGGATGCGATGCGACATGAACCATGCGGTTTTCAGGGTGACGCCCAAGGTCCGATGAAGCTGGTTCGAGCTGATGCCCTTTTTGCTGGAGCACATCAGGAACATTGCTTGCAGCCAGTACCGCATAGGGACGTGGCTAGCCTCGAATACGGTCCCGACCTTCACGGTGAAGGGCTTGCGGCACTGGTAGCACTTGTAGGTGCCGATCCGGGTCGATTTGCCCTTCATGGGGCTAATCCGGTCCACGCCGCCGCAATGGGGCAGATCGGACCCTTCCGGCCAAACCCGTGATTCGACCCAACGGTAGGCGGCGGCTTCATCTTGGAAGGCTTTGGCGGTGAGAACAGAAGCGGACATGACCTTAATTCCTTATGATAAAACAACCATATCATACGGATTTGGGTACGTCAACTATAATAACGCGATTGCGAACTGAGAACAAATCGTGTACGGTGCTTTCCTTAGTCGATTCCGGCGGCGTGGTTGGCCCTTTGGGGGTCGCGCCTTCTGAGAATCCCGGCCATATAGGAGCGCATCGATGAGTCAGCCCGCCCTGCGTGTCGTCGAAGGATCGTCCATGGATAAGTCGAAGGCCCTATCCGCTGCGCTCAGCCAGATCGAGCGCCAGTTCGGCAAGGGCTCGGTCATGCGCCTCGGCAAGAACGACAAGACCATGGACGTCGAGGCCATTTCCACCGGCTCGCTCGGGCTCGATATCGCGCTCGGCATCGGCGGCCTGCCGCGCGGGCGCGTGGTGGAAATCTACGGGCCGGAGTCCTCCGGCAAGACCACGCTGGCGCTGCATACCATCGCCGAAGCGCAGAAGAAGGGCGGCATCTGCGCCTTCGTCGACGCCGAGCACGCGCTCGATGTGGTCTATGCGCGCAAGCTCGGCGTGGACACCGACAATCTTTTGATCTCGCAGCCGGATGCCGGCGAGCAGGCGCTCGAAATCGCCGACACCCTGGTGCGCTCGGGCGCGATCGACGTGCTGGTGGTCGAACTCGGTGGCGGCGCTGGTGCCGCGCTCCGAGCTTGAAGGCGAGATGGGCGACGTGCAGCCGGGCAGCCAGGCGCGGCTGATGAGCCAGGCGCTGCGCAAGCTCACCGCCTCGATCTCCAAGTCGCGCACCATGGTGATTTTCATCAACCAGATCCGCATGAAGATCGGCGTGATGTACGGCTCGCCAGAGACGACGAGCGGCGGCAACGCGCTGAAATTCTACGCCTCCGTGCGCCTCGACATCCGCCGCATCGGCGCCATCAAAGAGCGCGACGAGGTGGTCGGCAACCAGACGCGCGTGAAAGTGGTCAAGAACAAGATGGCGCCGCCGTTCAAGCAGGTCGAGTTCGACATCATGTATGGCGAGGGCGTGTCGAAGACCGGCGAACTAATCGACCTCGGCGTCAAAGCCGGCGTGGTCGAGAAATCCGGCGCCTGGTTCTCCTACGACAGCCAGCGGATTGGGCAGGGCCGCGAGAACGCCAAGCAGTTCCTCAAGGACAATCCCGACATGGCCGCCAAGATCGAGGCGCAGGTGCGCCAGAACTCCGGCGTCGTCGCCGAAGCGATCATGGCGGGCGAGAAGGACGAGGACGACGACGGCGAGGATGCCGCCGCCGAGGCTTGAAAGGATGCGGGCAAGCCGGCCGCTAGCAAACTGACGCTAGCGCCCGGTGCCGGTCACGGCGACGAGGGTGACGCCTCGTTCCAAGGACCGGCGCAGGAAAAAGAAGAAGAAAAAGACCAAGCGCAAATCGAGGCGCTTCCTGCACAGCCCAAGTCGACCTATCCCAAGCCGGCCAATCCTGACGTTGAGACTGCAACGTCCGAAACCGCGCCAAGCTCAGTGATCGAGCTTGCCGCCGTGACCACGAAACTGAAGGCGGCTGAGGTGACGGCCGTCCCGCGCGAGGGCGATGGTCTGGTGACTGTTCGCGCCAAGCCGGAAAAGCGCAAGAACGCCAAAGAAAGGGCCAAGGAGCGAGCGAGAGCCAGGGGCAAGTTAGAAGCGATTGAAGTGGTCGCCGCCACGCCCGAGGTGACAAGCCCTACGACTTCAGGCCTTGCGACCGCACACCCCAAGCCCGAAAGGCGCAAGAACGCCAAAGAGAGAGCCAAGGAGAAGTACGCCGCCAAAAATTCTGCCAAGGGTGGGACCACGCCGGATACGACGGCAAAGGCGAAACCCACGGCGGAGAAGAAGAGCAAAGCCAAAAAGAGCAAAGCGGCCGGCAAGACTGCGTAGATTGGCCGCCTGAGTCCTTAGAGACGCGTCTCGCGTATCGCCCCCGTCGGCACCCGGCTGCGTAAAGCGGCCGCCACCGAGGACGGGGGCGAAGGCGTTTTAATCCTCCTTCACCTCTCCCAGCTTGCGGGGAGAGGTCGGCCGCCAAAGGCGGCCGGGTGAGGGGCTCTTGCTTATTCAAGTGCCCCTCCATCCGGCTCGGACCTGACGGTCCTCGCCACCTTCTCCCCGCAGGCGGGGAGAAGGAAGGGGCCTTCCTGGACTCTCACTACCCCCATCGCTAAATAGGCCCCGAAACATCAAGCCGGACGGGGATTTAGCGCCCCGCCGGGTCGAAAAAGGCGGCCAAGCGTCACAGAATGAGCGGCGTCAACGAAATCCGCAAAGGCTTCATCGATTTCTTCGCGCGCAACGGCCACCAGGTCGTGCCGTCGAGCCCGCTCGTGCCGCGCAACGATCCGACGCTGATGTTCACCAATGCCGGCATGGTGCAGTTCAAGAACGTGTTCACCGGCCTGGAGACGCGGCCCTACAGCCGCGCGGTGACCGCGCAGAAATGCGTGCGCGCCGGCGGCAAGCACAACGATCTCGACAATGTCGGCTACACCGCGCGCCACCACACCTTCTTCGAGATGCTCGGCAACTTCTCCTTCGGCGACTACTTCAAGGAGCGCGCGATCGAACTCGCCTGGACCTTGGTCACCAAGGATTACGGCCTGCCCAAGGACCGCCTGCTGATCACCGTCTATATCGACGACGACGACGCCTTCAAGCTGTGGAAGAAGATCGCCGGGTTGCCCGATAGCAAAATCCTGCGCATCGCCGGCGCCGACAATTTCTGGGCCATGGGCGACACTGGTCCCTGCGGCCCGTGTTCGGAAATCTTCTACGACCACGGCGCCCATATCCCGGGCGGCCCGCCGGGCTCGGCGGAGGCCGACGGCGACCGCTTCATCGAGATCTGGAATCTCGTGTTCATGCAGTATGAGCAGCAGGAGGGCGGCAAGCGCGTGCCGCTGCCGCGCCCGTCGATCGACACCGGCATGGGGCTCGAGCGCATCGCCGCGGTACTGCAAGGCACGCACGACAATTACGCCATCGACCTGTTCGCGACGCTGATCCGCGCCATCGCCGAGGAGACCGGCGTCGACTCGGACGGCCCGCAAAAGGCCTCGCACCGGGTGATCGCCGACCACCTGCGCGCGAGCGCGTTCCTGATCGCCGACGGCGTGCTGCCCTCGAACGAGGGCCGCGGCTATGTGCTCAGACGCATTATGCGGCGCGCCATGCGCCACGCCGAATTGCTCGGCGCCAAGGACCCGCTGATGTTCAAGCTGGTGCCGTCGCTCACGCGCGAAATGGGCCAAGCCTATCCGGAATTGATCCGCGCCGAAGCGCTGATCGCGGAGACGCTCAAGCTGGAGGAGACGCGCTTCCGGCAGATGCTCACCCGCGGCCTTTCCCTACTTGAAGAGCAGAGCCGGGGTCTCAAAAAGGGCGACATGTTCGACGGCGAGACGGCGTTCACGCTCTACGACACCTACGGCTTCCCTCTCGATCTCACCCAAGACGCATTGCGGGCGCGCGGCGTCGGCGTCGATCTCGCGTCGTTCGAGGACGCGATGGAGCGCCAGCGCGCGAAGGCGCGCGCCTCCTGGGTCGGCTCCGGCGAGGCAGCGCAGGAAGCGGTGTGGCTGACGCTGCGCGAGAAGCTCGGGCCGACGGAGTTCTTGGGCTACGAGACCGAAAGCGCCGAAGGCGTGGTCGCCGGGCTGGTGAAAGACGGCAAGGAAGTCGCCGAGCTGAAGAAGGGCGAAAGCGGCGCCGTCATCGTCAACCAGACGCCGTTCTACGGCGAGTTGGGCGGCCAGGTCGGCGACCAGGGCGAGATCCGCCGCGACGGTCTGCGCGCCGCCGTGACCGACACGCAGAAGAAGGCCGGCGATCTGTTCGCGCATGTGGTCAACGTCGGCGAGGGCGCGCTGAAAGTGGGCGATCCCGTGCTGATGGAGGTCGACCATGCGCGCCGCTCCGCCATCCGGCAGAACCATTCCGCCACGCATTTGCTGCACGAGGCGCTGCGCCAGGTGCTCGGCGATCACGTGGCGCAGAAGGGCTCGTATGTGTCGCCTGACCGGCTGCGCTTCGACTTTTCGCATCCCAAGCCGATCTCGGCGGACGAACTCGAGCGCGTGGAAGACATCGCCAACGACATCGTGCTGCAGAACACGGCTGTCACCACGCGGCTGATGGCGCAGGACGACGCCATCGCATCGGGGGCGCGCGCGCTGTTCGGCGAGAAATACGGCGACGAGGTGCGCGTGGTGGCGATGGGCGAGGGGTCCGGCAACATGCTCGGCTGGTCGGTCGAGCTGTGCGGCGGCACGCACGTGAAGCGCACTGGCGACATCGGCATCATTTCCGTGCTGTCGGACTCGGGCGTCGCCGCGGGCGTGCGCCGCATCGAGGCGCTCACGGGCAAGGCCGCGCGAAAGTCCGCCAACAAACAGATTCACACACTCAAAGCGGTCGCGTCCGAAATCAAGGTGCCGCCCGAAGAGATGCCGGCGCGTGTCGCGGCGCTACTCGACGAGCGCAGGAAGCTCGAGCGCGAGCTCTCCGATGCGCGCAAGAAGATCGCTATGGGCGGGGGCGGCGGCAAGGCGGAAGCGGCGTCCGACGTGCGCCAGGTCAACGGCGTGAAACTTCTGGCGCGCTCGGTCACCGGCATCGAGCTCAAGGACCTGCGCAGCCTGGCCGACGAGGGCAAGAAGCAGGTCGGCTCCGGCATCGTCGCCATTGTCGGCCTCTCCGAGGACGGCAAGGCCGGCCTGGTGGTCGGCGTCACCGAGGATCTCACCAAGCGCTTCAACGCCGTGGATCTGGTCAAAAAAGGCGCCGAAGTGCTCGGCGGCAAAGGCGGCGGCGGACGTCCCGACATGGCGCAGGCCGGCGGCCCGGACGGCTCCAAGGCCGACGCGGCGCTCAAGGCCATCGAGGCCGCGCTCGGCGGCTGAGTTACCTCCCCTTGAAAAGGGGAGGTCGGCTGGCGAAGCCAGCCGGGGTGGGGATCATTTGCAGACCCCCACCCCGACCCTCCCCCTTTCAGGGGGAGGGAGCATAACCGCCATGCCGCACCCGAGTTGATCGACCGCAAAAACCGGCCCGCGCGCTCAGTGTATTAATATCGCAAACGAATCCGGGATCCCCGCATGGCTCATGACGGTCTCAAAGAGCTGCGCCGCCGAGTCTACCTGCTGCTCGAGCAGGGCGCGGTGGGCGACGGGCTCAGCCGCTGGGTCGACCGCGCGCTGGTCACGCTCATCCTGGTCAACCTGGTCGCGGTGGCGCTCGAATCCCTGCCGAAGCTCGGAACGGATTACGCCGTCCTGTTCGACGCCATCGAGGCCGTCTCGCTCGTCGTTTTCACCGTCGAATATTTTCTGCGGCTGTGGAGCGCCGTCGAGCACGTGCCTGACCGGCATCTGCATCCAATGCGCGCGCGGTTGAAATATGCGCTGAGCCCCGCCGGCCTCATCGATCTCATCGCCGTATTGCCGTTCTGGTTGGCTCTGCTCGTTCCCGACGCGCTGCGCGTGATTCTGGTGTTTCGGATCGTGCGCTTCCTTAAGATCGCGCGCTATTCGCCGGCCATGCGCTCGCTGCTCGACGTATTGTACCGTGAGCGCCGCGCGCTGTTCGGCTCCTTTACAATCCTGCTCGGCACGGCACTGGTGGCGGCGGCACTGATGTATCTCGCCGAGCGTCACGTGCAGCCCGACAAGCTCGGCACCATCCCCGACGCGCTATGGTGGGCGATCGTCACCCTCAGCACCATCGGTTATGGCGACGTCGTGCCGGTGACCGTCCTCGGAAAGCTGATCGCCATCGTCAGTGTGTTTCTTGGCATGATCATGATCGCGCTGCCGGTCGGCATCATCGCCACCGCCTTCGCCGAGCAGATTCACCGCCGCGAGTTCATCGTGACCTGGAGCATGATCGCGCGGGTGCCGCTGTTTGCCGGGCTCGACGCCAGCGAGATCGCCGACGTCATGCAGCTGCTGCGCGCGCATCGGGCGGAGGCCGGACAGGTGATCGTCCGCGCGGGCGACGCGGCCCATTCGATGTATTTCATCGCCGACGGCGAGGTGGAAATAGTGATCAAGGGCAAGAAGGAGCCGCTGCGGCTCGGCGTCGGACAGTTTTTCGGCGAGGTGGCGGTGCTGCGCCGCGCGCGCCGCTCGGCCACCGCCACTGCGCTGACGTCCACCAGCCTTTTGGTGCTCGCCGCGCAGGATCTGCACGCACTGATGCAGCGCGACGCGCGCATTGCTGCGCGCATCAAAGATGTGGTGGAGAAACGTGTCGGCCGCGAGGTGATCGGCCCGAAGGGCGATATCGTGGCGGAGGAGATTAAGTGACTTATCCCTCCCCGCGAAGCGGGGAGGGTGGCCGGCGAAGCCGGTCGGGTGGGGGACTGCGGCGAGGCATGGTCCCCACCCGTCCGCTCGCGGAGCCTGTCATCGGGCCGCGCTTCGCGCGGACCCGTTGGCTCGCGTCCACCCTCCCCTAAAGGGGAGGGATCACGCCATCGCCGTCTTCAGGTTCTCGTCGACCTTGTCGAGGAAGCCGGTGGTGGAGAGCCACTTCTGGTCGGCGCCGACCAGCAGCGCGAGATCCTTGGTCATGAAGCCCGATTCCACGGTATCGACGCAGACCTTTTCCAGCGTCTGCGCGAACTTGCCGAGCGCGGCGTTATTGTCGAGCTTGGCGCGGTGCGACAGCCCGCGCGTCCAGGCAAAGATCGAGGCGACCGAATTGGTCGAGGTCTGCTCGCCCCTTTGATGCTGGCGGTAGTGGCGCGTCACGGTGCCGTGCGCGGCTTCCGATTCCACGATTTTGCCGTCCGGCGTCATCAGCACCGAAGTCATCAGGCCGAGCGAGCCGAAGCCCTGCGCCACGATGTCGGACTGCACGTCGCCGTCGTAGTTCTTGCAGGCCCACACATAGCCGCCCGACCATTTCATCGCCGCCGCCACCATGTCGTCGATCAGGCGGTGCTCGTAGGTGATCTTCTTGGCGGCGAATTTCTCCTTGAAGTCCTTGTCGAACACCTCCTGGAAGATGTCCTTGAAGCGTCCGTCGTAGACTTTCAGGATGGTGTTCTTGGTCGACAGATACACCGGATAGCCGCGCGACAGGCCGTAATTGAACGAGGCCATGGCGAAATCGCGGATCGAGTTGTCGAGATTGTACATCGCCAGCGCGACGCCGGCGCTCGGGAACTTGAACACCTCATGTTCGACCTTTTTGCCGGCGGCGTCTACATAGCTCATGGTCAGCGTGGCGTTCGCCGGCACCTTGATGTCGGTGGCGCGGTACTGGTCGCCATAGGCGTGGCGGCCGATCACGATCGGCTGAGTCCAGCCCGGCACCAGGCGCGGCACGTTCTTGCAGATGATCGGTTCGCGGAAGATGACGCCGCCGATAATGTTACGGATGGTGCCGTTGGGCGAGCGCCACATCTTCTTGAGGTTGAATTCCTTCACCCGCGCCTCGTCGGGCGTGATGGTGGCGCATTTCACCGCCACGCCGACCTTCTTGGTCATCTCGGCCGCGTCGATGGTGATCTGATCGTCGGTCTCGTCGCGCTTTTCGACGCTGAGATCGTAATAAAGCAAGTTGATGTCGAGATAGGGATGGATCAGCTTGTCTTTGATCAGCTGCCAAATAATGCGCGTCATCTCGTCGCCGTCCATTTCGACGACGGGGTTTGCGACCTTGATCTTCGCCATTGCGGGTAATGCCTTTTTGCGCGGACGGAGGGCTTTTTGAGCCGGCGGGCGTGGCTATAGCACCGGGGCGCGGGGCGCGGAAGGCGAATTCTTTCCCAGCCGTTGCGATGCCGCTATACGCTGTGCGCAAAGGAGCAATGCATGCCGGGCGCCGGCACCGACAAGACCAAGCGCTGGATCGAGCGGCCTGCGCCGATCGTGGTGCTGGTCGAGCCCCAGCTCGGCGAGAATATCGGCGCCGCGGCGCGCGCGATGGCCAATTTCGGGCTTTCACGCTTGCGATTGGTCAAGCCGCTGCAAGGCTGGCCGAACGAGAAGGCGCGCGTGATGGCCTCTGGCGCCGACCGCGTGCTCGACGGCACGGGCCTTTATAACACGCTCGCCGAGGCGATTGCCGATTGCAGCTTCGTGCTTGCCACCACCGCGCGCGCGCACGATCAGGCCAAGCCGGTGCTGAGCGCGGACGCGGCCGTCGCCGAGATGCGCCCACGCGTCGCGGCCGGCGAGACGGTCGCGTTGCTGTTCGGGCGCGAACGCATCGGTTTGGAGAACCATGAGGTCGCGCTCGCCGATCGCATTATCACGCTGCCGGTCAACCCGGCCTTCGCCTCGCTCAATCTGGCGCAGGCGGTGGCGGTGGTCGCTTACGAATGGTTCAAATGCGCGAATTTCGGTGAGCTGCCGTTCAGCATGCCGGAGAAATCTCCGCCGGCGCCCAAGCGGCAGTTCGACGCCTTCTTCTCCGACTTGGAACGCGAGCTGGAGAAGGTCGAATTCTACCGTCCGGAAGAAAAGCGCGGCACCATGAGCATCAATTTGCGCAACATCTTCACGCGCATGCAGCCGACGCAGCAGGACATCCGCACGCTGCACGGCGTGTTGACCGCGCTGGCGCAGGGCCGCAAGGGTCCGGCGCGCGGCGGCGTGTTGGGGCCTGACGAGGCGCAACGGTTGCGTGACGTGATCGCCGAGCACGGCGCCGGCAAGGTGCCGGGTGAGCGTGGGCCGGTGCGCGGGCTGGCGCGGCTGTTGCGGCGCAATCCGACCGAGGGAGAGCGCGTATTGTGGCAGGCGCTGGTCAACGACAAGCGCTTCGCCGGCCGCGGCTTCAAGCGCCAGGTGCCGATCGGCCCGCACATCACCGATTTCGTCTCGTTCCCGCTCAAATGCGTGATCGATCTGGTTCCGGCCTCGGAAAGCGCCGAGGCGGCAGCCGCGCGCGCCGAGCGGCGGACCTATTTGTTGGAGCGCGGGTATCGGGTGGTGGAGATGAGGGTGGCGGAGGTGGAAATGGATGTGGCGGCGGTGTTGGGCAAACTCTCCAAAGTTGTCGCGGGCGACAAATAGTCCGTTCGTCCCCGCGAAAGCGGTGACCCAGAGCTGGATTCCCGCTTACGCGGGAATGAGCGGAGAGAGAACGGCCTAGGGCTTCAGCGCCTTCAGCATCGCCGCCGCGCCGTCGCGCAGCAGCCCGGTGTCGCTGGCGACCGTGATGAACTTGAAGCCGCGTTTGGCCAAGGCGCGCGCCCGTTCCGCGGTGGTGCAGTAAATGCCCGGAATCTTGCCCGCCTTTGCCGCCGCCGCGCAAATTTTGTCGATCGCCTTCTCGACCTCCGGCGCCTGCACGTCTTGCGCTTTGCCGCCGCTGAGCGAGGTCGACAAATCGTAAGGCCCGATGAACAGCGCGTCGATGCCGGGCGTGGCGGCGATGGCGTCGACATTCGCCAGCGCCGTCGGCGTCTCGATCATGGCGAGCGTCAGTGTGCTGTCGTTGGCTTCGCGCAAATAGTCGAGCGCATTGCTGCGGCCTTGCAGCGTCATGGCGCGCGTCGGGCCCCAGCTGCGTTCGCCCGCCGGCGGATACTTGGCGACCGATGCGAATTGTTTGGCGTCGGCCGCGGTGTTGATCATGGGCGCGATGATCGCTTCGGCGCCGAAATCGAGCGCGCGCGATACGAGCGCGAAATCCTCGAGCGGCACGCGCACGATCGGAGAGGCGCCGGCGTGACTGAGTGCGCCGATGCCGGCGATCAGCGTCTCGACGTCCCACAGGCCGTGCTGCGCGTCGAGTACGGCCGCAGCAAAACCTTCACGCGCAATGGTCTCGGCGGTGAGCGGGGAGGCGAGCGAACACCAGGCGGAGAAAACCGTTTCGCCGGCGCGCAGCGAGCGGGCGAGCGAAAAGACGGCCACGTCAGCCGCTCTTGGTGATCTGCGCGACCGCCCGCGTCAGCAATTCGCGCATCTGTCCGCGAATCTGCTGCTCGGTGGCCTTGCCGGCAAGGTCGGCCTTGAGCTTGGCCACCACGTCATCGTCACCGTGCTCGGCGAGATCGGCCATCACGATGTCCTTGGCGTAGGCCTCAGCTTCCGCGCCGCTCCTGCCGAGCAGGCCGGCGGCCCACAGCCCGAGCAGCTTGTTGCGGCGGGCAAAGGCCTTGAACTTCAGTTCCTCATCGTGCGCGAATTTCTTCTCGAAGCCTTCTTCGCGCTTGTCGAACGTGGTCACAATTCCGCCCCTTGTTTTACGTTAGCGCACATAGGCCGCTTGCGCCTTGCATATCGCCATGGCAGCGTCAAGGCAACATCCACGCACCTTTTTGTGGCGATATCGCCAAGTGGAAAACGTGACCGGGCCTCGATTGTGCTGCCCCAGGTGATCGGCTAGGTTGATTCACTTGAGACCGCTCCGCGCGTTGCGCGCCGGTCCCGCCGCCGCGGATCTGATCAAGTCACTAAACAGGAGCCACGGCAAATCCGATGGACTTTCACAAACCACGGTACACGCCCATGAGCCGCCGTCGCCGAATCTATGAAGGCAAGGCGAAGGTCCTCTATGAAGGCCCGGAGCCGGGAACGCTGATCCAGCATTTCAAGGACGATGCGACCGCCTTCAACGCCAAGAAGCACGAAGTGATCGAAGGCAAGGGCGTTCTCAACAATCGAATCTCCGAATACGTCTTCCAGCACCTGAACGACATCGGGGTGCCGACGCACTTCATCCGCCGGCTCAACATGCGCGAGCAGTTGATCCGCGAAGTCGAGATCATTCCGCTCGAGGTCGTGGTGCGCAACGTCGCGGCCGGCTCGCTGGCGCAGCGTCTCGGCATCGACGAGGGCACGCAGCTGCCGCGCTCGATCATCGAGTTCTATTACAAGAACGACAAGCTCAACGACCCGATGGTGTCGGAAGAGCACATCACCGCCTTCGGCTGGGCCTCGCCGCAGGAGATCGACGACATCATGGCGCTGGCGATCCGCGTCAACGATTTCCTCTCCGGCCTGTTCCTCGGCGTCGGCATCCGTCTGGTCGACTTCAAGATGGAGACCGGGCGGTTGTGGGAAAACGACGTGATGCGCATCGTCGTCGCCGATGAGATCAGCCCGGACTCGTGCCGGCTGTGGGACATAAAGTCGAACGAGAAGCTCGACAAGGACCGCTTCCGCCGCGATCTCGGCGGGCTGGTGGAGGCTTATACGGAAGTCGCCAAGCGCCTCGGCATCATGAGCGAGGGCGAGCGCCCGCAGGGCACAGGCCCCGTGCTGGTGAAGGGTTAGCCAATTCGGCCCCCGTTTCGGCCCATTTGGCATGTGAATTACCCGAAGCCCGGCCTTGTGCCGGGCTTTGGCGTCTCTAGGTTAGGCTTGGACTCATGCCATAAGCGGCCCCCATGAAAGCGCGCGTCACCGTCACCCTGAAATCCGGCATCCTCGACCCGCAAGGCAAGGCGATCGAGGGCGCGCTGCGCTCGCTCGGCGTGGAGGGCGTCACGGCGGTCCGCCAGGGCAAGGTATTCGACATCGAGCTCGAAGGCGGCGACAAGGCCAAGGCCGAGGCGCTGCTCAAGCAGGCCGCCGACAAGCTGTTGGCCAATACGGTGATCGAGAATTACAAAGTGGACGTGGTTGGATGAACGCCGCCGTCCTCGTCTTCCCCGGCATCAACCGCGAGCGCGACATGGCGCGCACGCTGCGCCTGATCTCGGGCCGTGCGCCTGCCATGGTCTGGCACACCGACACGGCGCTTCCCGCCGGCACCGATCTGGTGGTGATCCCCGGCGGCTTCTCTTACGGCGACTATCTGCGCTGCGGGGCGATTGCCGCGCGCTCGCCGATCATGGACGCGGTGCGCGGCTTTGCCGCCAAAGGCGGCTTGGTGCTCGGCGTCTGCAACGGCTTTCAGATTCTGTGCGAGGCGGGGCTATTGCCCGGCGTGCTGATGCGCAATGAAAATTTGCGCTTCATTTGCCGCGACGTTTATCTCAAAGTGGAGCGCTCCGATACGCCGTTCACGCGCGGCTACAATGCCGGCCAGGTGGTGCGCGTGCCGGTTGCGCACGGCGAGGGCAATTACATCGCCGACGGCGAGACCATCGCGCGGCTGGAAGGCGAGGGGCGGGTGATCTTCCGCTACTGCTCGCCCGACGGCATGATCGACCCGGACTGGAACCACAACGGCGCCATCAACGCTATCGCCGGCATCGTCAACGAGCGCGGCAACGTGCTCGGCATGATGCCGCACCCGGAGAATCACGTTGAACCGGCCATCGGCGTGACCGACGGCCGCGGCATGTTTGCAGGCCTCGCGGAGGCGCTGAAGCAGGCGGCGTGACCAGCGTGATCCCCAACGACACTCAGATCACCCCCGCGCTGATTGCCGAACACGGCCTCAAGCCGGACGAATACGATCGCATCCTGAAGCTGATCGGGCGCGAGCCGTCGCTGACCGAGCTGGGCATCTTCTCGGCGATGTGGAACGAGCACTGCTCGTACAAATCGTCGAAAGTCCATCTGCGCACGCTGCCGTCCAAGAGCCCGCACGTCATCCAGGGCCCGGGTGAGAACGCCGGCGTCATCGATATCGGCGACGGGCTCGCCTGCGTGTTCAAGATGGAGAGCCACAACCACCCGAGCTACATCGAGCCCTATCAGGGCGCGGCGACCGGTGTCGGCGGCATTTTGCGCGACGTGTTCACCATGGGCGCGCGGCCGATCGCCTGCCTCAATGCGCTGTCCTTCGGCGCGCCCGGCCATCCGAAGACGCGGCATCTGGTTTCCGGCGTAGTCGCCGGCATCGGCGGCTACGGCAACTCGTTCGGCGTGCCGACGGTCGGCGGCTCGGTGCGTTTCCATTCGCGCTATGATGGCAACTGCCTGGTCAATGCCATGGCGGTGGGCATCGCGCGCAAGGACGGCATTTTTTATTCGGCTGCCTCCGGCGTCGGCATGCCGATCGTCTATCTCGGCTCCAAAACCGGGCGCGACGGCATCCATGGCGCGTCGATGGCGTCGGCCGAGTTCGGCGAGGGCACGGAGGAAAAGCGTCCGACCGTGCAGGTCGGCGATCCGTTCTCGGAAAAGCTGCTGCTCGAAGCCTGCCTCGAGATCATGGCCAAGGGTTGCGTCATCGCCATCCAGGACATGGGCGCGGCGGGATTGACCTGCTCGGCGGTGGAGATGGGCGCCAAGGGCGATCTCGGCGTCACGCTCGAGCTCGACAAGGTGCCGTGTCGCGAAGAGCGCATGACCGCCTACGAGATGATGCTGTCGGAGAGCCAGGAGCGCATGCTCATGGTGCTCAAGCCGGAGAAGGAAAAAGAGGCCGAGGCGATCTTCCGCAAATGGGGCCTCGATTTCGCGGTGGTGGGCGAGACCACGCCGTCCAAGCGCTTCATCGTGCGCCACCACGGGATTGTGATGGCCGATCTGCCGATCAAGGAGCTCGGCGACCAGGCGCCGGAATACAAGCGGCCTTTCGTCAGTGGCGCGAAACACAAGGCCATCGATGCGGATGACATTCATGCGCCCATTGGCATCGCCGAGGCGCTGGAAAAATTGCTGGCGACGCCCGACCTCTGCTCCAAGCGCTGGGTCTGGGAGCAATACGACCACATCATTCTCGGCAACACGGTGCAGCGCCCCGGCGGCGACGCCGCGGTGGTGCGGGTGGAGGACGGGCCGAAGGGCCTGGCGCTCACCACCGACGTGACGCCGCGCTACTGCGAGGCCGATCCGTTCGAGGGCGGCAAGCAGGCGGTGGCCGAATGCTGGCGCAATTTGACTGCGGTCGGGGCGCGTCCGCTCGCCGTTACCGACAACCTCAATTTCGGCAATCCGGAGCGGCCGGAGATCATGGGCCAGTTCGTCGGCTGCGTGCGCGGCATCGCGGAGGCCTGCAAGGCGCTCGACTTTCCGGTCGTGTCGGGCAACGTGTCGCTCTACAACGAGACCAACGGCAAGGCGATCTTGCCGACGCCTTCGATCGGCGGCGTCGGTCTGCTCGACGACTTCAGCAAGTCGGCGACGCTCGCCTTCAAGCGCGCGGGCGAAGCCATCCTGCTGATCGGCGAGACCACCGGCTGGCTCGGCCAGTCGGTTTATCTGCGCGACATTTGCGGACGCGAAGAGGGCGCTGCCCCACCGGTCGATCTGATCGAGGAGCGCGAGAACGGCGACTTCGTGCGCGCGCTCATCCTCGACGGCACGGCGACGGCGGTGCACGATCTGTCCGACGGCGGCCTCGCGGTCGCGCTTGCCGAGATGGCGATGGCCTCCGGCATCGGCGCAAGTTTGAACGAGGCGCCGAGCGACATTCCGGCACACGCTTACTGGTTCGGTGAGGATCAGGCGCGCTATCTTGTCACCGTGCCGGCGGATAAGGCGCAGGCGGTGCTCAAGCGCGCGCAGGATGCGAGTGTGTTGGCCTCGGTAATCGGCAAAACCGGCGGCGACACGCTGGCGCTGCCGGGCGAGCAGGCGCTGCCAATAAAGACGTTGAGCGAGCACTTCGAAAGCTGGCTGCCGCGCTATATGGCGGGCGAGCTTTAATAAAACTCGGCGGTATCGCCGCCCGGTCCGGTTGACCTAAATCAATGGGAATTTCGTGGGCCGGCTAAAATCATCGTATGTCACGATGGTTGGTATTCGCGCTCACGCTCATCGCTCTGGCGCCCGCCAGCCGTGTGGCAGCGCAAACTTGCGACGATCGCTATCCTTTGACCTGTCTGTTCAGCCCGTTCCTGCAACGGCGGCCGCCCGCGCAACAGGAGCAGCCGGGTGGCCCGCTCGATCTGGCGCCGCCGGAGGCCGAACCGGCGGCACCGCCGGAAGACGAAGCGCTGCCGCCGGAGCAATACGAAGTCGCCCCCGCCACCAGGAACCGGTACGCCAGTCTCTATGCGCCGATCGGCGGCGAGCGTTTCCCGATTCCGGCGATCAGGCTGTCCGACATCGATCCGCGCTATCTGCGCCAACTCGTCTATTACCCGACGCGCGAACAACCCGGCACGATCGTGATCGACCCGCACAACCACTTCCTTTATCTCGTCGAGGAGGGCGGCCGGGCGGTGCGCTATGGCGTCGGCGTCGGCCGCCAAGGCTTCGGCTGGTCCGGTTCGGCCACCATCCACAACAAACAGGATTGGCCGGATTGGTATCCGCCCAAGGAGATGCTGCAACGCCAGCCCGAGCTCGCCCGCCAGATGAGCGTACTGCAAAGCGGCATCGGCATGCCCGGCGGCCCGCGTAATCCGCTCGGCGCCCGCGCCATCTACCTCTGGCAGGGCAACAAGGACACACTTTACCGCATCCACGGCACGGTCGAGCCGTGGACCATCGGCAAAAGCGTGTCATCCGGCTGCATTCGCATGATCAACCAGGATGTTATCGATTTATACCGGCGCACGGCTGTCGGTATGAGGGTCGTGGTGCTGTCGGCGCGATAGTTGCGCCGCGCGCCTGCGCGCCGGCAATTTATTCGCTACAATACCGGTGCGTTAACCGGGGTCGTCCATGGCATCCAGAATCAGAAGGCCGCGTTCCGCGCCACCCTATGATTGGGTCGCAAACGCGTGGCGGCTACTCACCGCGGCCGGCGTGATCGCCATTGCCGTCGTCGCGTGGCTGCAATGGAAAGCGCTCAGCACGATCGAGAAAATGCTGGATGCCAGCCAGCGGCCTTGGATCGCCGCTTCGGTCGAGCCGGTGCAGCTCGTTTTCGACGACAAAGGCGGCGGTATCACGCTCAAGATGACGATCAAGAACAGCGGCGCGCTTCCGGCCGTCGACGTGATGGCGACGCCCGTTTTGCTGTTGGATGCAAAGCAACCCTACCGGCAAGCCTGCGGACAATACGGCGTCGGCGGCGGCGTCGGTCCCGCGCTGTTCAGCAATGAAGCATTTCCGAAGACGAGCACGGCCTGGCTGTCGCGCGGCGATTTCGGCCAGAAGTTTCCCAGCCTGCTCGCCGTCTGTATCAAATACCGCTTCGCCGGCAGCCGGCGGGCGGGGCAGGCCGGTTACCTGTTTTCGATCGGCCGCCGCGATCCGGCCCACCCTGAGCTGAGCGTCATCGAGCCGAAAAACGGCACGCTCAATCCGCCGGAACTGGTGCTGCTGCCGACGGCGAGCTATCACGACTGAGCGCGCCGCCGGCGAAGGGCCTAGTGACGCCGCTCAGCGCAATTGTCCCGTTATGGTCAGCGCGGCCCGGCAGCGCGGCCCGACGTTGTTTCCTGAGTGCACATAGTTGACCAGGCACGCGACCTTGGGCCCGGTGCCGAAACCTATGCCGCGGCAGTGCATGATGATGTAGCGCGCACAGGCTTTCTCGACGAGCATCCCGCCCGGCACCATGCCCTCGCCGGGCGGCGCGGCGGCAACCGGCGGCGGCGGTGCAGGCGCAGCCGGCGGCGGAGCGACCGCGGCGGTGGCCGGATGCGGAATTGGTCGCTTGGCGGGCTTGGCGCGCGGCGGCGGGGCGGAGACGATGGTGGCCGGTTTTTCCGCCGCAGCCGGCGGAGGTGCGGACGGCTCGGCAGCCGCGGCTGGCGCCGGTGCGGCTGCGGGTGGCGCAGCCATCTTGGCCGGCTCCGCCGGCATGGTCGCGCGTACCGCGGTCTGGCAACCGCCGGACAGGCTCGCAACGTGCTCTTGCAGACACATCAGCGCGTCTTTGCCGCCGGGCGTCACGCCCGAGCATTTCGACATAAAGTCGGAGCGGCAACTGGAGCGGATGGCGCTTTGCTGGGCCGAGGTCACTTGCGCGGCCGCGCCCGCCGTTAGCGCCGCAAAAGCTGCGAGCGCCACGCAAGGCAATAAAACTCGGCGCACATGTTGTGTGGTTCGGCTCATGCTATCCCCCTTTCTATCCCCCTTTCTGGCGGCGCCGATGCTAGCATCATTCCGATATTGTCATCGGCAAAAATTTGAGCGCAAACTAGGGCCTAGCGGGCCGGGGATCGGAGTTCAGCCATGGCGATGGATGCCAACGAGATCGAGCGGCTGATCAAGGCCAGCATCCCGGACGCCCACGTGACCATTCGCGATCTTGCCGGCGATGGCGACCACTATGCCGCGACGGTGATCTCGCCCTCGTTCAAGGGCAAATCGCGGGTGCAGCAGCATCAGCTGGTCTACGAGGCGCTCAAAGGTCAGATGGGCGGCGTGCTGCATGCGTTGGCGCTGCAGACCGGGACGCCGGAAAATTGATTGCCGATTGCGGCTGCCAGGGATGGGAGTAAAACCCAGCCAACGCTGCTTTTATGCCCAGAAAACGGCCTGATTTTCAGGCATTCCCGACTTGAGGATGACGGCGCTACCGTCGTCACCTATATTCAAATCGCGGCGGCTTTCCGCGCCGCCCAAGAGGACGAGAATCCATGGGCATTGAGCAATTCATCGACAACGAAGTGAAGGGAAACGACGTGGTGCTGTTCATGAAGGGCACGCCGCAGTTTCCGATGTGCGGATTTTCCGGCCAGGTGGTGCAGATCCTCGACCACCTCGGCGTCGCCTATAAGGGCGTCAACGTTCTGGAATCCGACGATATTCGCAACGGCATCAAGGCCTATTCGAACTGGCCGACCATTCCTCAGCTCTACGTAAAGGGCGAGTTCGTCGGCGGCTGCGACATCGTGCGCGAGATGTTCCAGGCCGGCGAGTTGCAGCAGGCGCTCAAGGACAAAGGCGTTTCGGTCCGGCAGATGGCCTGAACCGAACGCATGGGCGGCGTCGGCGGCTTGTTCGCGTTAACGGCGACCGCGCCTTATTAGGGGCCGCGCGTGCGCGAGCCCGGCTTCATCCGCCGCATCGCCAGATAGATGATCGCCAGGATGAGAACGATGCCGAGCAGGCCAGAACTGGCGCTCGCGGCGAATTTGCTCGCGTTGTCGGCCACCAACTCGACATAACCGCCGGCGTTCTTGCCGAGCAGGATGGAGAGGAGCACGAGCGAAAGCACGGCCAGGAAGGCCAGCTCGACGAACTCCCACAAAAAGACTTTTGCAGTGGCCACGAATTTCAGCATGGCACGACCCCCAAACTCGCACTGAATATAAGCGGTGGGGAGCTTGTAAGGCCCCCCACCGGAAACCTCATCGATTGCCGAACGCCGTCAGCTGAGCTGACGGTTCGAGAATAACCAGAGGACGATTCCGAGGGTGATCAGCCCGACGAGACCGTTCGCGCCCAGGTCTTTCACCCAGCTCACGATGTTGGTCGTCACCGCACCGAAGAACGGCAAGTTGCCCCCGACGAGGAGACCCAGCACGATCGCCAGCGCCAGTAACATCAGCCCTAGCTCGGTCAACGCGCCGACCCAGTTCTTGATGGTATCAATGCCTTTCATAGCGATTTCTCCCTAGCCAGCCCCCTTCTGATTCGGGGACGCTGAAAATTATCGCAGTTCAGCCCCTATATGTAGAAAAAAGCGGCACATCCCCTACCAAATTCAGTGAGTCAATTTGGGCTTCGAGAACAATGGCTTCCCGCAAAGCGGCATGATGGGGACAGGTCGCATAACGAGGATAAGTGCCCGGAAAGCAAAATCCCCCGCCGAATGGGCGGGGGATTTGACGTTTCGTTTGGTAGCAGGTCAGCGCGAATAATATTCGACAACCAGATGCGGCTCCATCTGCACCGGGTAGGGCACGTCGGTGATCAGCGGGATGCGCGTCATCTTGGCGGTGAGCTTCGAGCCGTCGACCTCGATGTAATCCGGCACGTCGCGCTCGGACAAAGCCTGTGCTTCGAGCACCAACGCGAGCTCCTTGGACTTGTCCTTCACCTCAACAACATCACCGACCTTCACGCGAAAGCTCGGGATGGTGACGCGCTTGCCGTTCACCTTGATGTGGCCGTGGCTGATGAACTGGCGCGCGGCAAAAACGGTCGGCACGAACTTGGCGCGGTAGATGACGGCGTCGAGCCGGCGCTCCAACAGGCCGATCATGTGAGCGCCGCTGTCGCCCTTGAGCCGGCGGGCTTCCTGGTAGATGCCGCGGAACTGCCGCTCGGAAATGTTGCCGTAGTAGCCGCGCAGCTTCTGCTTAGCCTTGAGCTGCACGCCGTAGTCGGAGAGCTTGCCCTTGCGGCGCTGGCCGTGCTGGCCGGGGCCGTATTCGCGCCGGTTCACCGGGCTCTTCGGGCGACCCCAGATGTTCTCGCCCATCCGGCGGTCGATCTTGTACTTGGATTCCATGCGCTTGGTCATCGCGTCCTCGTTGTTCATCGTTAGGGATGAGGAACCGCGCCCTCCTCTGTGCCGGATCTCTCCGGCACCGACAGGCGAAGCCTCGTAAGCGCAAGGCCTTGCCACGGGTCGCGAAACGCCCGGCAAAGCCAAAAGGCAAGCCGGGCAGGGGCTATCTAGGGGGTGGGGGCGGCCCTGTCAAACCGGCTGGCGGGCGGGCGTAAGGCCATAGCCGGCAAGGGCTTTTGCCAGCGTCGGCGATGGGGCGCGGCCGGAGGTGAAGGTGATCTGCGGCGGGGGCGGATTGGCGCCCGCGGGCCGCTCGCGCAGCATGTCGGCTACGCGGCGGGCAATGGCGGGGGCAGGATCGAGCCAGTCCACCGGCCAGGGCGCGACGGCCTTAAAGCGCGCCATGAGCAGCGGGTAATGCGTGCAGGCCAGCACAACCGTGTCGGTGCGGCGGCCGTCTTTGTCGACAAAGCAGGGCGCGATCTCGGCGGCGATGTCCTTGTCGGCCGCGGGCGTGCCCGCAAGCTCGGCCTCCGCGAACGAGGCGAGCTTATGCGAGCCGACCAGCACGACGTCACAGCCGGCGGCGAACTCGCGGATCAGCGCCTTGGTGTATTCGCGGCTGACGGTCGCCTGCGTGCCGAGCACGGCGATGCGCTTCGACTTCGACTGCGCGCAGGCCGGCTTGATCGCCGGCACGGTGCCGACGAAGGGCGCCTGGTAGCGCGCGCGCAATTCCGTGAGCGCCAGCGTCGAAGCGGTGTTGCAGGCGACCACCACCAGATCGGGCTTATGCTCGGCGATGGTCTTGCCGATGACGTGCAGGATGCGCGTGATCAGCGCTTCCTCGGGCATCTCGCCATAGGGAAAGGCGGCGTCGTCGGCGACGTAGACGAATTGCGCGTCCGGCCGCGCCTTGGCCACCTCGCGGAATACGGTCAGGCCGCCGAGGCCGGAGTCGAACACCACAATCGTCGGCGTGTCCGCCAACTCAGGCGCTCCCGAACACGCGTTTGAAGATGGTGTCGACGTGTTTCAGGTGGTGGTCGAGGTCGAAATTGGCCTCGAGCTCTTTGTCGGAAAGCTTGGCGCGCACGTCCTTGTCGGCCTTCAGCAGCGCGAGGAAGTCGTCGCTGTCGCCGCTCCATACCTTCATGGCGTTGCGCTGCACCAGACGGTAGGCATCTTCGCGCGCCACGCCTTTTTGCGTCAGCGCGATCAGCACGCGCTGCGAATGGATAAGGCCGCCGAGCTTGTCGAGGTTCTTCTGCATGGTGGCCGGATAGACGATGAGCTTGTCGACGATCGAGGCCATGCGTGCCAGCGCGAAGTCGAGCGTCACCGTCGCGTCGGGACCGATCATGCGCTCGACCGAGGAATGCGAAATGTCGCGTTCGTGCCAGAGCGCCACGTTCTCCATCGCCGGCAACGCATAGGCGCGCACCATGCGCGCCAAGCCGGTGACGTTCTCCGACAGCACCGGGTTGCGCTTGTGCGGCATGGCCGAGGAGCCCTTCTGCTTCTCGGAGAAGAACTCTTCCGCTTCCAGCACCTCGGTGCGTTGCAGATGACGGATTTCGGTCGCCAGCCGCTCAAGCGAGGAGGCGACCACGCCGAGCGTGGCAAAGTACATGGCGTGGCGGTCGCGCGGGATGATCTGGGTCGAGACCGGCTCGACCGAAAGGCCCATCGCCTTGGCAACATGCGCTTCGACGCGCGGATCGACCTGCGCGAAGGTGCCGACGGCGCCGGAGATGGCGCAGGTGGCGACTTCCTTGCGCGCGGCGATCAGGCGCTCCTTGGCGCGGACGAATTCGGCGTAGGCGAAGGCGAGCTTGAGGCCGAAGGTGGTCGGCTCGGCATGGATGCCGTGCGAGCGGCCGACGGTCGGCGTCATCTTGTGCTCGAAGGCGCGCCGCTTGAGCGCGGCAAGCAGCGCATCGACGTCCTTGATGAGAATGTCGGCGGCGCGCACCAGCTGCACGTTCAGGCAGGTATCGAGCACGTCGGACGACGTCATGCCGGCGTGAATGAAGCGCGCTTCCGGGCCGACGATCTCGGTCAGATGCGTCAGGAAGGCGATGACGTCGTGCTTGACCTCCGCTTCGATCTCGTCGATGCGGGCGACGTCAAACTTTGCGGCCTTGCCCGTTTCCCAGATTTTCTTGGCGGCGTCCTTCGGAATGACGCCGAGCTCGGCCATGGCCTCGGCCGCGTGCGCCTCGATCTCGAACCAGATGCGAAATTTGGTGTCGGGCGACCAGATCGCGGTCATTTCGGGGCGGGAGTAGCGGGCTATTGTCACGCCGCTTCCCCGCGCGCCTGCGCCGCCGCGTTGCGGATGGCGGCGATGTTGGCCTTGTAGTCGCCCTTGAACACGGCGGAGCCGGCGACCAGCACATTGGCGCCGGCGCGCACGACCTGCGCGGCGTTGGCCGGCGTGATGCCGCCGTCGACCTCGATGTCGATCGGGCGGGCGCCGACCATGGCGCGCAGCGCGCTGATCTTGTCGAGCGCGGAAGGGATGAAGGCCTGGCCGCCGAAACCGGGATTGACCGACATCACCAGGATGAGATCGACCAGGTCGATGACGTGCTCGACGGTCTCGACCGGCGTCGCCGGGTTCATGGTGACGCCGGCCTTCTTGCCGAGCGCGCGGATCGCCTGCAACGAGCGGTGCACATGCGGGCCCGCCTCGACATGCACGGTGATGATGTCGGAGCCGGCCTTGGCGAAGGCTTCGAGATAAGGATCGCAGGGCGCGATCATCAGATGCACGTCGAGCGTCTTCTTGGTGACCGGGCGGATCGCCTGCACCACCGCCGGGCCGATGCTGATGTTGGGCACGAAGTGGCCGTCCATCACGTCGACATGGATCCAGTCGGCGCCGGCCGCCTCGACTGCGCGGATTTCATCGCCCAATTTGGCGAAATCGGCCGATAGAATAGACGGCGCGATGATCAGCGGGCGCATTGCGGTCTCCGGATGACGTTCGGGTAACACGCTCAGGTCGCGCGGGCAACGCGCGGGCGGCTGCTTCTCCAAAGGCTCGTTAACTTCTGCACGGCCGGCAAGATTTGCCGCCTCGGACGGCAAAAGGCGCGCGGCGCCGCGCCGCCGGCGTGTGGAAAACTCAAGCGGAATGGGGTTTTTTCACTGGCCCGGGCTTTGCATCGCTGATGAAAGGAAGCGCCGGCCAAGCCAGTGCAGGTGGAGCTGTGTTTCGTCATGTTGTTCGCAATCGGTCCCGCGCTCGGTGCGTTGTCAGCCGTCGGCTCGCTGCTCAATTCCGCCGCATCCAAGCTCGGCAGTGCGGCGAACAACGAGCTCTCCTCGCTCAGCCAGCAATTTTCGGCGACGACCGGCCAGGCGATGCCGACGCCGGCCGGCACCGCGCCCAGCACCCCCTTCAACGCCGGCACGATGGCCGCGCTGATTTCGCTGCAAGGCCAGAGCGGCAGCACCGGCGCGTCCGGTTTGTTCGCCAAGCTCGATGCCAATGGCGACGGCTCGATCAGCAAAAGCGAGTTCGAGAATGCGCTCGGTCAGGCCGGCGTCGATACGACGAGCGCCGATGCGCTGTTCAACAAGCTTGACGCCAACGGCGATGGCACGATCAGCCAAAGCGAGCTGACGCCGAAAAGCGGAGCCTATCACCACCACGGCCACCACCACGCCGGGGGCAGCTCAAGCGCCGGCGGCTCCGGCGGCGGCTCGTCGCTGATGAATGCCACCAATGCCGACGGCTCGGCCAAGCAGACGACGACCAATTCCGATGGCTCGACCACGACGATGGTTACCTATGCCGACGGCAGCACGGTCAGCATGACAACGCCGGCAGCGCAAACCGGCAACACCGGCACGCAGAACGGCGGCACAAACACGCAAAGCAATCTGGTCGAGAAATTGATCCAGATGCAGTCGGCGCTCATCAGCACGCAGGCGTCGACGACCGCAGCGGTCGCCTAGTCGGCCGCCGGCTGCCTGAGCCGCCGCGCCAGCGGCTTGAGCAGATGCGGCAAGAGATAAATCGGAAACTGCGCCAGCCCGAAATAGAGCCAGGCGACCTCCGGCACATGAAAGCCGGTGGCCGCCAGCATGACGCCGATATTGCGGTTGGCGGCGGTTACCCCGATAGCGAGCGCACGCGCGCGGCCGGCACGCGCGAACACCAGCGCGGTCACGACGATCATGCCGAGCGTCAGAGCGAAGGTGAGCAAGGTCAGGCCGGCGACCAGCAGCGGATCGCTGCGTGCGTGGTCGAGGACGCCATCCATCGCGGCGACGGCGAACAGGAACATCGCCAGCACGCTTAGGCCGTCGATCGCTTCGCGTTGCCTTTCGATGGCCTCGCGGCCGGCGAGGCGGCGGATGGCGGCCGCTGCGGCGGCCGAGCCGGCGATGACCAGAAAAAGCCGAAAGCCGAACGTCACCGGCGCGGGCAGCGCCGCGCCGAGAAAGTAATGCGTAAAGACGCTGGCAGTGAATGGCGTCAGGGCGATGCACACGATCAGGGTCGCGAGCGTCAGCGCGACGTCGAGGCCGATCAGCGCGGCGAGCGCCGGCGCCGAGGTGAGGCCCGGCGCCGACATTTGCAGCACCAGCATGAAATAGAGGCCGGGGATGCGCTCGTTGAGGCCGGTCATAAAAAACAACGCGCCAAGGACAGCCGGTGTCACCAGCATGACCCAGATCGAGGCTGCTGCGATCAGGCCGGGCCGATCCCAGTGGCCCCGCAGTTCGGCCGGATCGACGCGCAGGAAGGCAAGCGTCAGCATCGCGACGATCGCAGGCCCCAGAAGCGGCTTGCAGTATTCGGCCACGCCCGGCACGAACAGGCCGACGAACAGCGAGGCCGCGACCACGAGCGTGCCGTGGCGGCCGGCCAAGGTGAGCAAGGCCGCGGGCAAGCGGAAAAATTGCATGGCTTGAAGGACTCCCGGCCGCACCCTTGATAGCGCCCCGGGTGGCCGCGATCCATATATAACGTGCAGGCAACAAGGAGTCGGATGTGGCACGTACCGATGCGATCGTTCTGGGCGGCGGCATTGTCGGCACTTGCGCGGCACTGCACCTCGCCAAGCGCGGGCTTAGCGTTGCGCTGGTCGATCGCGCCGGTCTCGGCGAGCAGACCTCGTTCGGCAATGCCGGCATCATCGAGGGCAACACGGTTTTCCCGCCGGCGTTTCCTAACGATCTCGGCGCGCTGGCGCGCATCGCGCTCAAACGCGCTAGCGAGGCGAACTATCATTTGTCTTTTCTGCCGAAAGTGCTGCCCTGGCTGCTCGCCTTTCACGCGGCCTCGCAACCCAAGCGGCTGATTGAGACCGCGCACCTGATCCGCCCGCTGTTTGCCAGCGCAGTGCCCGAGCACGAGGCGCTGCTGCAAGAGGCGGGCGCTTCGCAATTCTTGCGCAAAACCGGCTGGCTGAAGGTGTTTCGCAACGAGCGCACCTTCGCCGGCCTGCGGCGCGAGTTCGATGTCGCCGCCGAGATGGGCCTGCCGCTCAAGCCGCTCGACACCGCCGGCGCGTTGGCGCTTGAACCAAGTCTGATGCCGATGTTTCCGCACGCGTTGTTCTGGCCGGAGGCAGCGAGCGTGAGCGATCCATTCCGCGTCACGCTGGCTTACGCATCGCGCTTGCGCGCGCTGGGCGGCGTCACGGTGTCTGGCGACGCGCGCACGCTGCACCGCAAGGGCCAAGGCTGGCGCGTGGAAACTGACGAGGGCGGCGTCGATGCGCCGGAGGTCGTGGTCGCGCTCGGGCCGTGGGCGGGCGATTTCCTGCGCAGCGTCGGATTGCGGCTGCCGTTCGCCGTCAAGCGCGGCTATCACCGGCACTTCCGCGGCGAGGGCAACGCGCGGCTGGCGCGGCCGGTGCTCGACGCCGATGTCGGCTATTGCATCACGCCGATGGAGATGGGCATCCGCATGACCACCGGCGTCGAATTCGCGCCGCGCGACGCGGCGCCTTCGCCGGTGCAGTTCGACCGCATCATGCCGCGCGCGCGCGCACTGTTTCCGCTCGGCGACCGCACGGACGACAAGACTCCAGGCAACAAGACCTGGATGGGCTCGCGGCCGTGTTTCCCGGATTCGCGGCCCGTGATCGGCCGTGCGCCGGGGCAGAGCGGGATGTGGCTCGCGATCGGCCACGCGCATTGGGGGCTGACGCTGGGCGCATCGACCGGCCGCATGCTCGCGGAGATGATGACGGGCAAGGCGCCGTTCGTCGATCCGGCGCCTTATCGGGCGGAACGATTTCTCTAGCCGAATTTATCCCGCCAGCTCGGCAACGCGCCCGGGAAAGGCAGGGCTTTCGCTTCGTAAACGCCGCGCGCGATGGCGCGGGCCATGACATTGGCCGCCAGCATGCCGAGTCCGGCCAGACCGTAATGCGGATCGGTGAGCGGCCTGTCGCCGGTGGCGGCGGCAAAAACCACATCGCCGTCGAGCGGCGTGTGTACCGGATAGATCGCGCGCGCCAGACCGTCCTGCGCCATGACGGCAAGGCGGTTGCACTGCGCCTTGCTCAGCTTCGCATCGGTGGCGATGACGGCGATGGTGGTGTTCTCCTGCGGCCCGCCTTTGGCGCGCAGGGTGAGATCGGCCGGCGCCATTGCCGCCTTCACGCCGCGGCCGCCGAACTCGCCGTTCTGCTCGAAGGGCGCGGCCCAGAAATGCGGCCCTTCGCCAACGACGACGGAGCCGACGGCATTGACCACCGCGAGTGCGCCGATCGCGATGCCGTCGCGCGTCGTCGCAGACGCCGAGCCGACGCCGCCCTTGAGCGTTGCGGTCGTTGCGCCGAGCCCGGCGCCGACGCTGCCGAGCGCGCATTCGGCGCCCGCAGTCTTCGCCGCGTCGTACCCGAAGTCGCGATAGGGCGGGTAGCGGCCCCAGTTCTTGTCGCCGCCATTGAGCAGGTCGAACATGATCGCCGCCGGCACGATCGGCACCACGGCGTCGCGGATGCGAAAACCGCGGCCGATTTCACGCAAGTAGGCCTGCGTGCCGGAGGCGGCGTCGAGCCCAAAGGCCGAGCCGCCCGACAGCACGATGGCGTCGATGCCTTCGACCGTCTGCGCCGGATCGAGCAGCGCGGTCTCGCGCGTGCCCGGGCCGCCACCGCGCACGTCAACGCTCCCGGTGACGGCTTTGTCGAACAGCACCACGGTCGAGCCCGAGCCGAGCCTGCCGTCGCCGGCGTGGCCGACGCGGACGCCCGCAATGTCGGTGATCGTGTTGCGCATCGCATCACCGATTATCACATCCGCGCCATCCCGGTCAGGGGCACCTTGCCAGCGCCATATTGGGACGTGCAATAAGGCGGCCATGCATAGCGATGTCACATTATTCGCCGCGCTGGTCGCGGGCCTCGTCAGCTTCCTGTCGCCCTGCGTGCTGCCGCTGGTGCCGCCCTATCTGGTGTTTATTGCCGGCACCTCGCTCGAACGCCTGGCCGACCGGGAGCCGGAGCCGCGCGTCAGGCGCGAAATCGTCTTGGCGGCCGTGCTGTTCGTGGCGGGCTTTGCCACCGTGTTCGTCGCGCTCGGCGTCAGCGCCAGCGTGATCGGTTCGCTGATCCGCGCCTATTCCGGCCCGCTCGCCATCGTCGCCGGCATCGTGATCATCGTGATGGGGCTGCACTTCCTCGGCCTGACGCCGATCGCGCTGCTGCACCGGCAGAAGCGGCTGGAGGTGGCGAAGCCGGTCGGCCTGTGGGGCGCCTATGTCATCGGCCTCGCTTTCGCCTTCGGCTGGACACCCTGCATCGGGCCGATCCTCGCCGCGATTTTGGCGGTGGCGGCGTCGCAGCAGACGGTGGCAAGGGGTGCCGGGCTCCTGGCGATCTATTCGCTCGGCCTCGGTATCCCGTTCATCATCGCCGCCTTCGCGATCGAGGCCTTCGCCGCTTTCCTCGCGCGGTTCAAAAATTATCTGCATCGTGTCGAGCAGGCGATGGGCGCGTTGCTGGTGCTCACCGGCATCGCCTTCCTCACGGGCAGCCTCAACCAGATGAGCGTGTGGCTGCTGGAGGTTTTTCCGTCGCTAGGCAAAATCGGCTAGTTCTGACTCGTGTCCCGGACGCGGTGCAGCGCGTTGGCGGCGCACCACTGATCCGGGACCCAGCTTTTTAAAAACCGGGGTCCCGGGTCTGCAGCGCACCACCATAGCGCGTCTAAGACGCGCGTAAACGCGCTTATGGTGCTGCGCTGCGCCCGGGACACGATTCCGAAATTACTTGCAACCCGTCGCCGGACATTCGACGTAATTGATCTTGCCGCTGGCATCCTTCTTCCAGATGTAGACGACGTAATCGAGCCGCGTGATGTCGCCTTTCTTGTCGTAGGAAATGTCGCCGATCACGGTCTTGAAGTGCTTGCCGGAATGCATCTCGGCCGCGACTTTCTTCGGGTCGAGCGATTTGGCCGCTTCCGCCGCCTGCTTGTAGATCTGCACGGCGGCGTAGCTGTAGAGCGTGTAGGCCTCCGGCTCGAAGTTCTTCTTGCGGAACTCCTCGACCACCGCCTTCGCCTCCGGCCGGTTGCGCGGATCGGGGCCGTAAGTCATCAGCGTGCCTTCCACGCCGGGCCCGCCGACGGACGCGTATTCATCCGAGGTGATGCCGTCGCCGCCCATCAGCGGCGCCTTGACGCCCTGGTCGCGCGACTGCCGCACGATCAAGCCCGCTTCGGTGTAGAGGCCGCCGAAATAGATCAGATCGGCGCCCGACTGTTTGATCTTGGACACCAGCGCGGAATAGTCCTTCTCGCCGGTGTTGATGCCTTCATACAGTACGTCCTTCATGCCGCCGGCTTTGAGCGTCTTGAGCATTTCGTCGGCCAAGCCTTTGCCGTAAGTCGTCTTGTCGTGTACGACGGCGATCTTCTTGCCCTTGAAGTGCTTGAGGATGTACTGGCCCGCAACCTTGCCCTGCTGGTCGTCGCGGCCGCAGACGCGGAACGTGTTCCACATCTTGCGCTCGGTGAAGGTCGGGTTGGTCGAGGCCGGCGTGATCTCGACGATGCCGTTCTCCTGGTAGACCATGGAGGCGGGAATGCTGACGCCCGAATTGTAATGGCCGACCACGAACTTGACGCCATCGGCGGCGAACTTGTTGGCGACCGAGACGCCTTGCTTGGGATCGGAAACGTCGTCGCCGTATTCGACGGTGATCTTCTGGCCCATCATGCCGCCGGCGGCGTTGATGTCGGCGGCGGCCTGATCGACGCCGTTCTTCATTTGCGCGCCGGTCGCCGCGCTCGGGCCTGTGATCGGGCCGGCGATGCCCAATTTGACTTGCGCCTGCGCCGACCCGGCAATGGCAAGCGCAAAGCCCAGCGCGAGGCCGAGCGTGGTGTTCGTTTTCATCGTGATGTTCCCCTTAACGTATGGCCGGCAATAAACCCTGTGGCCGCAATCTTACGTCACAGCAGCTTGCGGCGCCAGCGCGCCGGGCCATAGGGCTCATAAAGCCAGCGATAATGCTGGACCATCTGCGCGATGCGGGTCATGCGGAAGCCCAAGAACCCGAAGGCGATGCAGAAGGCGCTGTCGACCAGATAATAGTGCAGCGACAACAGCGTACCGCCGAACAGGCTGAAATGGATGAAGCGGACGGCCGCGCCCAATATCAGCGAGTACACGATAACCTGCCACCACGGCCGCCAGGTGGCGGCGACCGCACGGCCGGCGAGCCCCGCCGCTCCGCCGCCCAAAATAAGCGTGACCAGCACGAACACCCCGAAGGTTTCCTCGTAGAGGATTCCCATCAGCCAGCGGCCTTTTGCCTGCCGCCTTCGAGATAGGCGGATTTGATTTCCGGGTGCTCCAGCAGCTCGCGCCCGCTGCCGGATAGCATGATCTGTCCGTTGACCATCACATAGCCGCGATGGGCGAGGCGCAGCGCATGGAAAGCGTTCTGCTCGACCAGGAAAACGGTGAGGCCTTCTTTGCCGTTGAGTTCTTTGATGGCGTCGAAGATCTGCCGCACGATCAGCGGCGCCAGGCCGAGCGAGGGCTCGTCGAGCAGCAGCAGCCGCGGCCGGCTCATCAGCGCGCGCGCGATCGCCAGCATCTGCTGTTCGCCGCCCGACAGCGTGCCGCCACGTTGCGCCAGTCGCTCCTTCAGACGCGGAAATAGTCCCAGCACGCGCTCAAGGTCTGCGTCGAATGTGCCGGGGTCGGCGGTGGTGGCGCCCATCTGCAGATTTTCCAGCACGGTCATGCGCGAGAAGATGCGGCGGCCTTCCGGCGCCTGCGCCAGCCGCAAGCGCGCGATCTCGTGCGTCGGCAGATGTGTAATGTCCTGGCCGCCGAAATGGATCGAGCCTTCGCGCGCGCGCGGATTGCCGCAAATGGTCATCATCAGCGTCGATTTTCCTGCGCCATTGGCGCCAATTAGCGTGACAATCTCGCCATCGTTGACGTCGATGTCGACGCCTTTGAGCACCTGCACGCGGCCGTAAAAAGTATGCACGCCGCGCACGGAGAGCAGGGCGGTCATAGGCCGGCCTCCGCCTTGGCGTCGTCGACATGCTCTTCCGGCACGCCTAGGTAAGCTCCGACCACTTTCGGATCGTTGCGCACGTCCTCCGGCTTGCCCTCGGCGATCTTGACGCCGTAGTCGAGCACGACCACGTCGTCGGAAATCTCCATCACCACCGACATGTCGTGCTCGATCAGCAGCACCGAGATGTCGAAATCTTTGCGGATGGCGAGCAGCAGGTCATTGAGCTCGCCGCTCTCATGCGGATTGAGGCCGGCGGCCGGCTCGTCGAGGCAGAGCAGCACGGGATCGGTGCACATGGCGCGCGCGATTTCGAGGCGGCGCTGCGCGCCATAGGGAAGATCGCCGGCCGGATCGTCGGCGCGCGCGGTCAAGCCGACGCGATCGAGCCATGAGCGCGCCTTGTCGATCGCGGCGCGCTCGGCGGTGCCGTAAGAGGGAAAGCCGAGCACGCCGAGCAGGGTGTAACCCGAGGCGACCATCAGTCGGTTGTGCTGCGCGACCAAAAGATTTTCCAGCGCCGTCATGCCGGGGAACAAACGGATGTTCTGAAATGTGCGGGCGACGCGCGCCTGCTGCGCGACCAGGAAATCGGGCATGCGCTCGAGCAGATAGAGCGCGCCGCCGCCGCGCTTGACGCTGCGCGCGCCGCTGCCGGTGAGATCGTCGAGCGCGCTCCATGCCGCCGCGTCGCCGTGGCGCAGCGCGAGCCGGCCTTCGCTCGGCTTGTAGAAGCCGGTAATGCAGTTGAACACCGTGGTCTTGCCGGCGCCGTTCGGCCCGATCAGCGCGGTGATGGTCCCTTGCGTCACCTCGAAGGACAGATCGTCGACCGCGACCAGGCCGCCGAAGCGCATGGTCAGATGCTCGACGCGCAGCAGCGTGTCAGCCAGTGTTGCGCTAACCATGGCCTTCCTTCACCAGGTCGGCCGCGATGCTTTTGCGCTCTTTCAGCGCCACCGACGGATCGCGCGTGGAGATCAGGCCGCGCGGGCGCCAAACCATGATCAGCACCATGGCGAAGCCAAACAGCAGCATGCGGTATTGCGTCGGATCGAAGGTGGCGCCGAAGATCTTTTTGAGAAAATCGAGATCGCGCATGATCTCGGTGCCGCCGATCATGGCGATGGCCGCGATGGCGACGCCGATCTGGCTGCCCATGCCGCCGAGCACCACGATCGACAGGATCGTCGCGGACTCCAGGAACGTGAACGATTCCGGCGAGATGAACCCTTGTCGCGCCGCAAAGAACGAGCCGGCAAAGCCCGCAAACATCGCGCCCATGGCGAACGCCGTGAGCTTGGTATTGGTGGTGTTGATGCCGAGCGAGCGGCAGGCGACTTCGTCCTCGCGCAATGCCTCCCAGGCGCGGCCTACCGGGAGCCGTCTTAGTCGCACGGTGACGAAGGCGGTGAGCAGCGCGAGCGCGAGGATGATGTAATAGAGGAAGATGGTGCGATAGAGCGGCGTGAATTGTAGCCCGAATACCGCGGCGAAACCGTCGTCGTCGGCCGTGAACGGAATGCCGAAAAACGTGGGGCGCGGGATACCGCTGATGCCGGCGTAGCCGTTGGTCAGATCGGCCCAGTTGATCAGCACGATGCGGATGATTTCGCCGAAGGCCAAAGTGACGATGGCGAGATAGTCGCCGCGGAGCCGCAACACCGGGAAGCCGAGCAGGATGCCCCAGAACGACGCAAGGATGCCGGCGAGCGGCAGCAGAATCCAGAAGGTGAGACCGAAATTGGTGGCGAGCAGCGCGTAGGAATAGGCGCCGACCGCATAGAAGGCGACATAGCCGAGATCGAGCAGGCCGGCGAGGCCGACCACGATGTTCAACCCCCAACCGAGCATCACGTAAATCAGAATCTGGATGCCGAAATTGTCGATCCATTTGACGCCGCCGGAAAAGCCGGCGGTGAGAACGACGATGACGGGATAGAGAATGACGAAGCCGATGGCGAAGGGAACGAACCAGCGGCGCAGCCAGTCGCGCGTGGCCGACGGCGCGGCGACCGGGCGCTGCGTGCGCCGCGTCAGATAGGGCGCGACAAACAGCGAAAAAAGCAGACGCGCCAAGGCGACGAAGGCGGTGATGCCGGCCAGCAGCTGCCAGCGCGTGGTCAGCACCAGCTCGTTGCGGCCGTTGACGCCGGTGAGAAAGCCGATCAGCGGCAGAAACAGAAGAAAGGCGACGAAGCCGGTCAGTCCCGCGTCGCTGAGCGCGCGAGGAATATCGACGCGCCGCACGCCGCCTTGCATCTCACACCTTCTCGACGTCCGGCCGCCCGAACAGGCCCTGCGGCAGGAAGATCAGCGTGATGGCCAGCACCGAGAAGGCGGCGACGTCCTTGTAGTCGATGGAAAAATAAGCCGACCACATGGTCTCGATCAGGCCGATCAGTAATCCGCCAATCACCGCGCCGGGCAGCGAGCCGATGCCGCCGAGCACCGCGGCGGTAAAGGCTTTGACGCCCGGCACGAAGCCGTCGGAGAAGGTGACCACGCCGTAATACATCAGGTACATGGTGCCGGCCACAGCGGCGAGCGCAGCCGCGATCACGAAGGTCATCGAGATGGTCTGGTCGACATTGACGCCGACGAGGGCCGCCATCTTCTGATCCTGCTCGCAGGCGCGCTGGGCGCGGCCGAGCTTGGTCTTGGCGACCAGATACCAGAAGCAGGCGAGCAGCACGGCGGTGATGCCCCAGATGATGAGCTGCTTGTAGGACAGTGTCACCGCGTAGTCGTTGCGCGTGAACAGCGTGAAGTCGCCTTGCACCATCGGGGGGATAGACTTGTTGCGCGGGCCTTGCGTGACCTGCACGAAATTCGAGAGGAAGATCGACATGCCGATGGCCGAGATCAGCGGCGCCAGGCGGAAAGAGCCGCGCAAGGGGCGGTAGGCGACGCGCTCGATCACCCAATTGACCAGCGAGGTGAACAGCATCGCCGCGATCAGCACGATGAATAGCGCGAGCGCGATCGAGGAGATGCCGAGCCAGGTGGTGAGGATCAAAAAGGCGATCAGCGCGATGAAGGCCGACACCATGAACACGTCGCCATGGGCGAAGTTGACCATGCCGATGATGCCGAACACCATGGTGTAGCCGATGGCGATCAGGCCGTAGATCGAGCCGAGGGTGATGCCGTTGATCAACTGCTGGAGGAAAACTTCCATCGCGTCCCCAAACGCCTTTCTGGCGTCGCCCAGGCGATCTTAATGGCTTTCGGGCGAGCGGCAATGTCGCGCGCCTAGACCATGTTATTAAGTCGCACGACGAAAGGAGTTCCGCTTGTCCCCCGCTCTGGTCATGGCCATCCGAATAGGCGCTGCCGTGGCCATTTTTGCAGTGATGGCGCTGTGGGAATGGGTGGCGCCGCGCCGCCAGCTTGCGGTCGGGCGCCGGCCGCGCTGGCCGGGCAATCTCGGCATTTGGGTGATCGACAGCCTGATGGTGCGGCTGGTCGGCCCTGCGACCGTGGTTGCCGTCGCACTGGTTGCGTCCGCGCACGGCTGGGGCCTTTTTCCGCTGCTCGGGCTGCCGTATTGGGCGGGGCTGGTCGCAGGCGTGATCGCGCTCGACCTCGTGATCTATGTCCAGCACGTCGTATTCCATTACGTGCCGTGGCTGTGGCGCCTGCACCGCATGCACCACGCCGATCTCGACATCGACGTGACCACCGGCGTGCGCTTTCATCCGCTGGAAATTCTTTTGTCGCTGGCGATCAAGATGGCGGCGGTCGCGGCGCTCGGCGTGCCGGCCGAGGCGGTGGTGATCTTCGAAGTGCTGCTCAACGCCACCTCGCTGTTCAACCACAGCAACGTGGCGTTGCCGCCGCGGCTCGATGCGCTTGCGCGCTGGATCGTGGTGACGCCGCAGATGCACCAAGTGCATCATTCGATCGAGCGCGCGGAGACCGACAGCAATTTCGGCTTTAATCTGCCCTGGTGGGATCGTCTGTTCGGCACCTATCGCGCCGCGCCGCGGGCCGGCGAAGCAGGCCTCGTGATCGGTCTGCCGATCTTTCGTGACATTGCGGAGCTGCGCATCACGCGTTTGCTCACGCAACCGTTCCGCAACGCAGCGCTAGTGCAGGCCGCCGAAAAGCCAGATCAGCACCAGGATCGGCAGCGGAATCCCCAGCAGCCATAACAGCAGATAGCGTCCCATGATGCGTTCCTCCGTCGCGTTTATGCAACGCGAATGCGCTTTCGGACGCTTTTGTTCCGCGTTGTTGCTGACGGAACGATTGTCCGCCGGCAAACGTTGATGTGGGTTCGGGCGGGGAGCGTTTAGCGTCGGAGAAGTGCAAATGAACCAGAATCCCAATCAGCAGAACCAGCCAGGCCAGCCAGGCCAGCCAGGCCAGCCAGGCCAGCAAGGCGGCCAGCAGCAGCAGGGCGGGCAGCAGCAGAAGCCCGGTCAGCAGCAGCAGGGCGGGCAGCAGAAGCCCGGCCAGCAGCAGCAGCAGAACCCGAAGCCCGGTCAGGGCGGCCAACAGAGTGGCCAGCAAGGCAGTCAGAATCGCTGACGCTCTATAACGAAATAAGGGAGGGCCCCGCCATCGAGGCGGGGCTTTCTGCTTTTGAGAGGCGTTGGCCTCGGGCCGCGCGAGCGCTTATGCTTCGTCATGGCCACAAGCGCACTGCCGCTGTTTCACTTGTACGGCGATCCGCCGGACGATAGCGCGTTCGATTTCATCCACATCGAGACCATCGCCTCGCGCTCGTCGCTTCACGCATGGACGATCCGCGCGCATCGGCACCGCAACCTGTTTCAGATTTTGCTGATCGAGCAGGGTGGCGGCGAGATGAGCTTCGAGGCCGCGACCGTGCCGTTTTCCGCGCGGGCGGCGATTTTGGTGCCGGCGACCACCGCGCACGGCTTCCGCTTCAAGCCACAGGTGACCGACGGATGGGTGGTGAGCTTCACCGAGGACGTCGCCGACGCGCTCGGCGATCAGTCGAGCGAGGCGCTGGCGCGGCTCAAAGCTTTGGCGGCCGATCCGATCGTGCCGCTGGCGAGCGCGCGTGAAGCCAAGCGTCTGGCGGCGCTGTGCCGGGAGCTCAACGAAGAGGCTTCGCTCGCGCGCGAAGGCTTCCGGCTGGCGATGCGTGGCTTGCTGGCGCTCATCGCCATCGAGGTGGTGCGGCTGAGCGCGAGCCGCGCGCGCAGCGGCGCGGTGACGCTGGCGCCTGCCGATGCGCGCGTCGACGAGTTACGCCGGGTGATCGAGGAGCATTTCCGCAAGGAACGGCTGATCAGCTTCTACGCCGGGAAACTGGCGATGACCGCCGACCGGCTTAACGATCATGTCAAGCGGGCGACCGGCGTCACCGCCGGCCACCTGATCCGCCAGCGCGTGCTCACGGAAGCCAAGCGCCAGCTCGTGTTCACCGGCCAGGCGATCCACGAGATCGCCTACGATCTCGCTTTCTCCGATCCCTCGCACTTCACGCGCTTCTTCCGCAAGCAGACCGGCACCACACCGCAGGCCTTCCGCGAAGGGCGGGGTGGGTAAAGCAGCGTGGTTAAGGGCCGACGGGTAAGGTAAAAAATCGGTTTGCTTTGAATTTCGCATTTAAAGCGATTACGCGTGATGTTCTGCTGAGGAGGAACTCATGCGCAAGCTGTCCACCGCCGCCGTCGCGATGATCCTGGCGATCGCGTTCTACTTTACGCTGTTCTGGGGCTTCGACGCGCTGCGCATGCTGACCTCGCCGACCTATGGCCTCGAAGACGTGTGGCATTCGCAATTCGTGTTCGAGATCGGCCGCATCTTCGGTCTGGCACCGCTTGGGCTGATCAAGCTCGCTGCCTTCTTCGCCACGCTCAAGCTCGCCGTCGCGATGATCTGCGCGGTGCACATCGCCGACCGTTTCCGCGTGCTCGCCGGCGGCAAGGCCAATTCGGAAATCCTCGACGCCGGCCTCGTGCTGGTGATGCTGGTCACGCTCGCCTCCATCGGCCCGGCAGTGTGGATGCACAATGCCGAGCTGGTGCGCGAGCAGGCGATCACGCTGATGCTGGTCTGCGTAGCCGCGGGTCTCGGCCTGCTCGAGCGCGGCTATGAGCGTGCGGACAAGCCGCTGCTCGCCAAGACGCAGCTGATCGCCGGCAATGCGGTCGGCGCGCGCGACGCCGAGTGGTTCTCGCCGCTGCGGTAATTTCTCGACCGCTATTTCGCTTTTCCGAGTTCGGCGATGACTTCGCCCGCCTCCTTGAAGGCGTGGTTGGCGGCCGGTACGCCGCAATAGACCGCCTGCTGCAGGATGATTTCCTTGATGTCGGCTTCGCTGAAGCCGCCTTCGCGCAGCGCGGCGCCGACATGCAGGCGGAATTCGTCCCACTGACCGAGCGCGATCATGGTGCCGATCACCAGAATGCGGCGGGTGCGCTCGTCGAAATGCGGCCGCGTCCAGACTTCGCCCCAGGCGCCGCGCGTGATGAAATCCTGGAATTCCGCGTTGAACGGCGTCTTGCGCGCGTTGGCGCGGTCGACCCAGGCATTGCCCAGCACCTTGCGGCGCTTGGCCATGCCTTGGTCGTAGCGTTCTTTCTCGTCCATCGGTGTTAATCGAGCAAAAAGTCGAGCACGGCCTCGGTGTAGGCCTGCGGCTGCTCCATATTGGAGATGTGCGCGGCGTCGAGGCTGACCAGCTTGGCGCCCGCGATCTGCTTGGCGATCGCTTCGCCGGCGGACGGCGGGGTGGCCGGGTCTTTGGCGCCGACGATCACCATGGTGGGGGCAGTGATGCTTGAATTGGTGCTGCGGAAATCCATGTCGCGGATCGCCTCGCAGCAGCCGATATAGCCGGGCACCTTGGTGGCGACGAACATTCCCTTCATGCGCGCCATGGTCTGCGGCGCTTTCGCGCGGAAGGCTTCCGTGAACCAGCGCTGCATATTGGCGTCGACCAGAGCGTCGAGGCCTTTCTCGGAGACGAACTTGATGCGGTCCTGCCACGGCGCCTTGTCGGCATAATAAAAATTGGTGTTGGACAGCACCAGCTTCTCGACCCGGTCCGGCGCGTTGGCGCCCAGCCATTGCCCGACCATGCCGCCCATCGACAGCCCGCACCAATTGGTTTTCTCGATATCGAGCGCGTCGAGCACCGCGATCACGTCCTTGCCGAAGCGCTCCATGGAATAGGGGCCGGCCGGCACGCCGGATTGCCCGTGGCCGCGGCGGTCATAGCGGATGAGGCGGAAATGCTCGGCGAAGTCGCCGGCCTGCTCGTCCCACATATGCAAATTGGTGCCGAGCGAATTCGACAGCATCAGCGCCGGCGCGTCGTCGTCGCCCTCGACCTCGACATAAATCGGGCAGCCGTCGTCGGCCTTGATGATTGGCATGACACTCCTCTCCCCGTGGGCTTCTTATGGGTCCGTGCGCCCACCCTTAAAGGGCTTCCGCGCGGGCTGCAAACGGCTTAAAGCGCATGGCTGATGTCTGAGGAAGGAGACGCCGATGGCGATGACAATGACGGGCGAGGTCCAGCTTCCAGCCAACCGCGAGGTGGTGTGGGCCAAGCTCAACGATGCGGAGGTGCTCAAAGCCTGCATCCCGGGTTGCGAGGAACTCATTAAATCCTCCGATACCGAATTTGCGGCGGTCGCCACCACCAAGATCGGCCCGGTGAAGGCGCGCTTCAAAGGCAAGGTGCACCTCACCGATCTCAACCCGCCGAATGGCTACAAGATTTCCGGCGAGGGCGACGGCGGCGTGGCGGGCTTCGCCAAAGGCGGAGCGACCGTGGCGCTCACCGAAAAGGACGGCGGCACGCTGCTGACCTACAACGTGGAAGCGCAGATCGGCGGCAAGCTTGCCCAACTCGGGCAGCGGCTGGTCAACGGCGCCGCCAAGAAAATCGCCGACGACTTCTTCAAGAATTTTGCTGCCACAGTTGCAGGATCATGACAGGCGGGCCACTGCCCGAGGGGATTTTCGCCTTTCGACTCCCTTGACCCGGCACTAGGCCGGGGTTCAGACTTAAACCAGTTCCAGGCGCTTCCGGACCGAAATCGGCTCGTTTTCGAAGCCGAGCGATCCGGCCGCCGCCAAAAGAGGGCAGTTGGGCCCCGAATATGGGAGGAAGTTCATGCCTGCCGTATCCATGACGGTGAACGGCAAAGCCGTCACCGGCGACGTCGAAGCGCGCACCTTGCTGGTGCAATTCCTGCGCGAGAACCTGCGGCTCACCGGCACGCATGTCGGCTGCGACACCTCGCAATGCGGTGCCTGCGTCGTGCACATTGACGGCATCGCCGCCAAGTCCTGCACCACGCTCGCGCTCCAGTGCGAGGGCGCCAAGATCACCACCATCGAGGGTCTGGCCGAGGCGAACGGGCCGCTGCATCCGATGCAGGAGGCGTTCCGCGAGCATCACGGCCTGCAGTGCGGCTATTGCACGCCCGGCATGATCATGGCCGCGCTCGATATCGTGCGCCGCAAGGGCAACGACCTCGACGAACACACCATCCGCGAACAACTGGACGGCAACATCTGCCGCTGCACCGGCTATCACAACATCGTCAAGGCGATTGCCGCTGGCGCCAAGGCCATGGGCAAAGGAGGCAGCCCGACGCGGCAAGCGGCCGAGTAACGAGATTAAAAACTTCACAGGGAGGAGACCGCCATGAGCGCGACCGGGATCGGCGCGGCGGTGCGCCGCAAGGAAGACATCCGTTTCATTACGGGCCAAGGCCAATATACCGACGACGTTGTCAGGCCCGGCGAGACCCGCGCCGTTTTCGTGCGCTCGCCGCACGCCCGCGCCAAGATCAAGAGCGTCGACGTGAGCGCGGCCAAAAAAATGCCCGGCGTTATCGATGTGCTCACCGGCGCGCAGCTCGCCAACGACAAGATCGGCGGGCTGATTTGCGGCTGGATGATCCATTCCAAGGACGGCACGCCGATGAAGATGGCGCCGCATCCGGCGCTGGCGGCCGCCACCGTCAATCATGTGGGCGACGCGGTCGCAGTGGTGATCGCCGAGACGCAGGCGCAGGGCCGCGACGCCGCCGAGAAGGTGAAGGTCGATTACGACGTGCTGCCGGCGGTGAGCGATCCGGCCAAGGCCAAATCCGGCCCGCAGATCCACGAGATCGCGCCGAAGAACACCATCTACGAATGGTCGCTGGGCGACCAGAAAGCCGTCGACGCAGCCTTTGCCGCGGCCAAGCACGTCACCAAGCTCGACATCATCAACAACCGGCTGGTGCCGAATGCGATCGAGCCGCGCGTGGCGCTCGCCGAATACGACGCCGGCAACGATCACCTGACGTTGTGGAACACGTCGCAGAATCCGCACGTGGCGCGGCTGGTGATCTCGGCTTTCGTCGGCATCACGCCGGAGCATAAATTGCGCGTGATTGCGCCCGACGTCGGCGGCGGCTTCGGTTCGAAGATTTTTATCTACCCGGAAGAGGTCGTTTGCCTGTGGGCGGCGCGCAAGGTGCGCCGGCCGGTGAAATGGACGGCGGAGCGCACGGAGTCCTTCCTGACCGACGCGCACGGCCGCGACCATGTCACGCATGCCGAGCTCGCGCTCGATGCCAACGGCAAGATCCTGGCGCTGCGCGCCAAGACCATCGCCAATCTCGGCGCCTATATGTCGACCTTCTCGTCGTCGGTGCCGACTTATCTCTACGCCACGCTGATGTCGGGCCAATACGACATTCCGCAGATCTACTGCGAGGTGGATGCCGTTTACACCAACACTGCGCCGGTCGATGCCTATCGCGGCGCCGGGCGCCCGGAAGCGACCTTCGTGGTCGAGCGGCTGGTGGAGGTGGCGGCGCGGCAGATGGGCATCGATCCTACCGATCTGCGTAAGCGCAACTTCATCAAGTCGTTCCCGCACCAGACGCCGGTGATCATGGCCTATGACGCAGGCGACTATAACGCCTCGCTGAAGAAGGCGGTGGAGCTCGCCGACGTGAAGGGCTTCAACAAGCGCAAGCGCGACGCCGCGCGTCACGGCAAGCTGCGGGGCCTCGGCTATTCGACCTATATCGAGGCCTGCGGCATCGCGCCGTCGCAAGCGGTCGGCTCGCTTGGCGCCGGTGTCGGTCTTTGGGAGAGCGCCGAAGTGCGCGTCAACCCGACCGGCAGCGTCGAAGTGCTCACCGGCTGCCATGCGCACGGGCAGGGGCACGAGACCACATTTGCGCAATTGGTATCGGAGCGCCTCGGCATTCCGTTCGAGAACGTGTCGATCGTGCACGGCGACACCGATAAGGTGCAGTTCGGGATGGGCACTTACGGCTCGCGCTCCGGCGCGGTCGGCATGTCGGCGATCGTGAAGGCGCTCGACAAGGTCGAGGCCAAGGCCAAGAAGGTCGCCGCCTTCATGCTGGAAGCGGCCGAAGGCGACATCGAGTTCAAGGACGGCAAGTTCACCGTCGCCGGCACCGACAAGTCGGCGGCCTGGGGCGACGTCGCGCTCAACGCCTATATCGCCCACAAGTTCACCGGCGCCGAATTGGAGCCGGGCCTGAAGGAAACCTCCTTCTACGATCCGACCAATTTCACCTTCCCGGCCGGTTGCCACATCTGCGAGGTCGAGGTTGACGCCGAAACCGGCAAGACGGCCATCGTCAATTGGACGGCGGTCGACGACTTCGGCACCGTGATCAATCCGATGATCGTGGAAGGCCAGGTGCACGGCGGCATCGCGCAGGGCGTCGGCCAGGCGCTGCTTGAAGGCTGCGTCTACGACAAAGAGGGGCAGCTCGTGACCGGCTCGCTCATGGACTACACCATGCCGCGCGCGCACGACCTGCCGTCGTTCAACGTCGGATTGACGGAAACCAAGTCGCCGTCCAACCCGCTCGGCATCAAGGGCTGCGGGGAGGCCGGCGCGATCGCGGCGCCCGCCGCCGTCATCAACGCCATCACGGACGCCATCGGCAGCGAAGCGCTGACCATGCCCGCCACCGCCAACACGGTGTGGTCGGCCATCCAGCGCGCGCAACCGGCGCAACGCGTGGCCGCGGAATAAGGAGAAGACAATGTACAATTTCACGTTCCATCGTCCGACCACGGTGCGGCAAGCGGCCGGCCTGCTGGCGAAAAATCCCGAGGGCAAGCTCTTGGCCGGCGGGCATTCGCTGCTGCCGGTGATGAAGCAGCGGCTGGCGCAGCCGTCGGCGCTGATCGATCTGTCGCTGGTCGAAGGCATGGCCGGCGTCGAGCAGAAGGGCCGCTCGATTGTCATCGGCGCCATGACGCGGCATGCCGATGCGGCGAATTCGCCGGTGTTGCAGCAGGCGTTGCCGGGCCTTGCCATGGTGCCGGATTCGATCGGCGACCCGCAGGTGCGCAACCGCGGCACCATCGGCGGCTCGATTGCCAATAACGATCCGAACGCGGATTACCCGGCGGCCTGCCTGGGGTTGGGCGCCACTATCATCACCAACAAGCGGCGCATCGCGGCGGACGATTTCTTCACCGGCATGTTCTCGACCGCGCTGGAAGACGGCGAGATCATCACCAAGATCAGCTTCCCGATCGCCAAAAAGGCGGCCTACGAGAAGTTCAAGCACCCGGCTTCGGGCTTCGCGCTGGTCGGCGTGTTCGTGTCCAAGCGCGGCTCCGACATCCGCGTGGCGGTGACCGGTGCCGGCAGCAATGGCGTGTTCCGCGTGAAGTCGTTCGAGGAGGCGCTCAAGAAGCGCTTCGCGGCGAAGTCGCTCGAAGGCATGACCATTCCGGCCAACGGCATGAACAGCGACATCCATGCCAGCCCCGAATACCGCGCGCATCTGGTCGGCGTGCTGGCGCGGCGCGCGGTGGCGAAAGCCACGGCGTAGTTCGCGCGCGTGCCCCGGCCGCGGTGCAGCGCGTGAGCGGTGCACCGCAGATCCGGGGCCCAGCTTTCTTGTTATTTCAATGAACCGGGGTCCCGGGTCCGCAGCGCATCACTACGTGCTGCGCTGCGCCCGGGACACGAGAGTTATTGTTTATCTAGCTCGGCCAGCAGATCGTGCAGGTCGAGCGGATTGGTGTACATGCGCAAGGAGCCGTCCGGCTTCTTCGGCCATTGGTCCTTCGGCCGGTCCCAATACAGCTCGACGCCGTTATCGTCCGGGTCGCGCAGATAGAGCGCCTCGGACACGCCGTGGTCGCTGGCGCCTTCGAGCGGGATCTTGGCGACGATCAGCCGGCGCAGCGCGTCGGCGAGCAGCGGCCGGGTCGGGTAGAGGATGGCGGTATGGTAAAGGCCGGTGGTGCCCGGGGGCGGTGGCGAGCCGCCCAGGCTTTCCCAGGTGTTGAGGCCGAGGTGGTGGTGATAGCCGCCGGCTGAGATGAAGGCCGCGCCCGGGCGGCTGGTGGTGAGGGTGAAACCCAAGACGCCGCAATAAAAATCGAGCGCGCGGTTGAGGTCGGCCACCTTCAGGTGCACGTGGCCGATGCGCACGCCCGCATCGATGGTGGGAAATTGCAGCTTTTCTTGCGTGATTTCCGCGGAATTCGACATTGTGCAAGTCCTTTGGCGCAAATCCTTGGCTGGCCGGCTGGCCGTTTAATACCCACATGTATGACGGCTTGGCCTTAGGATAAAGTGCCCCGATGACCCTGACCCCAGTGCCCAATTCGATTGAGGCGACGCTGTCGCTGCTGGCCAAGGCCGACTACATCGCCGACCGCTCGCTGGCGACCGTGCTGTATCTCTCGCTGCGCATGGGCCGGCCGCTGTTTCTCGAGGGCGAGGCGGGCGTCGGCAAGACCGAAATCGCGCGCGTGCTGTCGAAGGCGCTCGGGCGCCGGCTGATCCGCCTGCAATGCTACGAAGGGCTCGACGTCTCCGCCGCGGTCTACGAGTGGAATTACGGCGCGCAGATGATCGCCATTCGTCTGGCGGAGGCCGAGCGCGAGCATGACCGTGCTCGGACCGAGCATGACATCTTCTCCGAGCATTACCTGATCAAGCGGCCGCTGCTGCAGGCGCTCGAACCTGACCCAAACGGCCCGCCGGTGCTGCTGATCGACGAAATCGACCGCACCGACGAGGCTTTCGAGGCGTTTTTGCTGGAAGTGCTCGCCGACTTTCAGGTGACGGTGCCTGAATTGGGCACCATCAAGGCGCCGCATCCGCCGATCGTGGTCATCACCTCCAACCGCACGCGCGAGGTGCACGACGCCTTGAAGCGGCGCTGTCTCTATCACTGGGTCGGCTATCCGGACGCCAAGCGCGAGCTGGCGATCCTGCGCGCCAAGGTGCCGGGCATCGCCAAGAAACTATCCGAGCAGGTGGTCGCCTTCGTGCAGGCGCTGCGCAAGGAAGATCTGTTCAAGGCGCCGGGCGTCGCCGAGACGCTCGATTGGGCCGGAGCGCTGACCGAGCTCGACGTGGTGGCGCTCGATCCGGCGACGGTGTCGGATACGCTCGGCGCGCTACTGAAATATCAGGACGACATTGCGCGGCTCGACCAAACCAAAGTGAAGGCCCTGCTCGACGAGGTGAAGTCGGAGCTGCGGGCGGCGGAGTAGTTTTTATGGCTGAAGCCCAGGGCCGCCTTGCCGAAAACATCCTCTACTTCGCGCGCGCGCTGCGCGCGGCCGGCTTGCCGGTCGGGCCGGGCGCCGTGCTCGACGCGCTCGAAGCGGTCAACGTCGCTCGCATCGGCGACCGCGAGGATTTCTACTGGACGCTGCACGCGGTGTTTGTGAAGCGGCACGAGCACACCATTCTGTTCGACCAGGCGTTCAAGCTGTTTTTCCGCAAGCGTGGCTATATTGAGCAGCTGATTGCCGCGATGCTGCCGGAGGGCCCGCGCGCCGCGCCGAAAGAGCCGCCGCCGGGCGCGCAACGTATCCAGGAAGCGCTGCTGGGCGGGCTCGACCGCAAGGAGGAGACATCCGAAGTCGAGGTCGATGCCAGGCTCACTGTCTCCGGCCGCGAAATCCTGCAGAAGAAGGATTTCGCGCAGATGAGCGCGGCCGAGATCGCTGCCGCCAAGGAGGCGGTCGCGCGCCTGGCGCTGCCGCTCGATCTGGTGCGCACGCGCAGGCTTACCGCCGCGCGCCACGGCCACATGATCGACATCCGCCGCACTTTACGTGCGAGCATGAAAGCCGGTGGCGCGGTGATCGATCTGAAATATCTCGGCCCGCGCGTGAAGGAGCCGCCGATCGTGGCGCTCCTCGATATTTCCGGCTCGATGAGCCAATACACGCGGCTGTTCCTGCATTTCCTGCACGCGGTCACCGATGCGCGCAAACGCGTGAGCACCTTCCTGTTCGGCACGCGGCTGACCAACGTCACCCGCGCGATCCGCCAGCGCGATCCGGACGAGGCGCTCGCCGCCTGCTCGGCGCATGCCACGGACTGGTCGGGCGGCACGCGCATCGCCTCCTCGCTGCGCGAGTTCAACAAGATGTGGGGAAGGCGCGTGCTCGGGCAGGGCGCGGTGGTGCTGCTGATCACCGACGGGCTTGAGCGCGATGCCGACGACACGTTAGCGTTCGAGATGGACCGGTTGCACCGCTCGTGCCGCCGGCTGGTCTGGCTCAACCCTCTGCTGCGTTTCGAGGGCTTTGAGGCCCGCGCCAAGGGCGTGCGCACCATGTTGCCGCATGTTGATGAACTGCGGCCGATCCACAATCTTGAATCGATGACGGAGCTGGTGCGCGCGCTGTCAGGCGCGCCGGCCAAGGGCTACGATCCGAAGCTGATGCTGAAGGTGGCTTAAAGCCACGGAGGTGGATGATGCTGGCACGCGATGAAGACATCCTCAAAGCCGCCGAAGACTGGCGCAAAGCCGGGCGCGATGTCGCGCTGGCGACCGTGGTCGAGACCTGGGGCTCGGCGCCGCGCCCGGTCGGCTCCAATCTGGTGATCGACAACGAAGGAAATTTCCTCGGCTCCGTGTCGGGCGGCTGCGTCGAAGGCGCCGTCGTCACCGAGGCCATGGACGTGATCGAGAGCGGCAAGCCGAAGATGCTCGAATTCGGCGTCGCCGACGAAACCGCCTGGAACGTTGGGCTGTCCTGCGGCGGCAGCATCCGCGTTTACGTGGAAAAGGTGAGTTAAGTGAAGCTCGACATCCTGCATGCGCTGAACGCCGAACGCGAAGCGCGCCGCGCCGTCGTGCTTATCACCGACGTCGGAGCTGGCGCGCAGCGCTTGGTGAAGGCCGCCGACGTGGCGAAAGATCCGCTGCGCGAACTGATCGAAAAGCACATCCGCATGGCGAAAAGCGGCATGGAGGAAACGCCGCAGGGCCGCTTCTTTTTGACCGTTTACGTGCCGTCGCCGAAGCTGGTCATCACCGGCGCGGTGCATATCAGCCAGGCTTTGGCGCCAATGGGGCAACTGCTCGGCTTCGACGTCACCATCGTCGATCCGCGCACGGCCTTCGCGAGCATCGAGCGTTTTCCCGACGTTAAGGTGATCGCGGAATGGCCGGACGTGGCGCTGCCGCCGCTCAATGTCGACCGCTACACGGCCTTCGTCGCACTCACGCATGATCCGAAAATCGACGACCCTGCGCTCAAGCACGCCTTATCGCGTGACTGCTTCTATATCGGCGCGCTCGGCTCGCGGAAAACGCATGCCAAGCGGATCGCGCGGCTGAAAGAGGCGGGGCTGACCGACCGCGATCTTGCGCGCATCCACGCGCCCATCGGGCTTCCCATTGGGGCTGTGTCGCCGGCCGAGATCGCGCTCGCCATCATGGCCGAGATTACGCAATCGCTGCGGCTGAAGGCCGAGAAGGAAGCGGAGGCGGCATGAAGTTCGGCGCCGTTCCGGTGAAGGACGCGCTCGGTGCCACCGCGGTGCATTCGATCCGCCAGGGCGATCTGGTGCTCAAGAAGGGCACGTTGATCGGAGCCAAGGAGGTCGCTGCCCTGCAGGCTGCCGGCGTCAAGGAGGTCGTCGTCGCTCGCGTCGAGGCGGGCGACGTGTCCGAGGATCAGGCGGCCGCCGATATTGCTGCAGCCATCGCGGGACCCGGCGTCCGCACCGACCGCGCCTTCACCGGGCGCTGCAATCTGTTCGCGGAAACAGCAGGTGTGCTGGTCGTGGACAAGGACGCGATCGACAGCCTCAACCGCATCGACGAGGCGGTGACGCTGGCGACCCTGCCCGCGTTCAAGCCGGTGGTCGAAGGCGAGATGATCGCCACGGTGAAGATCATTCCTTTCGCGGTAGCGGCGAAGGCGCGCGATCAGGCGATGGCCGCGGCGGCAAAGGCGAAGCCTGTTATCCGCATCGCGCCTTACAAGGTGCGCAAGATCGGCGTGGTCTCGACGTTGCTACCGGGGCTTTCGCCCAAGGTGGTCGAGAAGACGCTGAAGATCACCGCGGCGCGCATTGCGCCGGCCGGCGCTTCGATCATCGCCGAGCGTCGCGTGCAGCACGAGCAGGCCGCGCTCGCCAAAGCCATTGACGAGGTGCTCAAGGCCGGCGCCGAGCTGGTGATCGTATTCGGCGCATCAGCCATCGCCGACCGTCGCGACGTCATTCCGGCGGCGCTGGAGGCTGTTGGCGGCGAAATTGAGCATTTCGGCATGCCGGTCGATCCCGGCAATCTCATGCTGATCGGACGTCTACGTGGACAATCCGTGATCGGCGCGCCCGGCTGCGCGCGCTCGCCGAAGGAAAACGGTTTCGACTGGGTGCTGATGCGCCTGCTCGCCGGCTTGCCCGTGAGCCGTGCCGACATCACTGGGATGGGCGTCGGCGGCCTGCTGATGGAAATCGTCACGCGTCCGCAGCCGCGCACTGAACCCGAGCCGGAGAAAGGCCGCCGCATCGCTGCGGTGGTGCTGGCGGCCGGACGCTCGACCCGCATGGGTGCGATCAACAAGCTGATCGCCGAGATCGGCGGCAAGCCACTGGTGCGCATCGCCGCCGAACAGGCGCTGGCGTCACGCGCGAGCCCCGTCATCGTCGTCACCGGCCACGAGCGCGAGCGCGTCGAAGCAGCGCTCAAGGGCTTGCCGGTGTGCATCGTGCACAATCCGGATTACGCGGAGGGTCTCGGCACCTCGCTCAAGGCCGGCATCGCCGCCGTGCCGGCGGAGGCCGACGGCGCCATCATCTGCCTCGGCGACATGCCGCAGGTGTCGGCGGCGCTGATCGACAAATTGATCGCCGCATTCGATCCCGAGCGCGGCGCGCTGGTGGTGGTGCCGAGCATCGAGGGCCGGCGCGGCAATCCGGTCGTCTGGTCGCGCCGCTTCTTCCACGATCTGATGCAGATTCAAGGCGACATCGGCGCACGTCACCTGATCGGCTCTTATGCCGAGGCGGTCGTCGAAGTCCCGGTCGCCGACGTCGCGGCGCTCACCGATGTCGACACGCCCGAGTCGCTATCCGCCGTCAAGGCGGAAATCGAACGCGCCTGAGATTCGAATCGTTGATCCCGTCCTGCGACTCGCCGCTATTTGGCGGCGACGCTGGGTAAGGGACGGATGACGGATAGCTTCACGCCGGTCATGCGCGCTTTGGTGGTCGCGGCCTTGCTGGTTGCGACCGCCACGCTGATGCTCGTTGCCGTCAACACCGCGCGCGCGCACGGCGCATTGGCGATCGGGGCCTGTGGCGCCTTCGGCCAGGCCTTCGATTTCTCCTCGGCCGACGAGGCGCGCAAAAGCGCGCTCGCCAGTTGCTCGGGGCAGGGCTGCCGCGTGGTGGCCACCGTCAAGGGCGGCTGCGCGGCCTTGGCGGTCGATTTCGTGAGCGGCTGTGGCGCGCACGGCTGGGGCAAGGCACCCAAGCTCGGCAGCGCGCAGAACGTGGCGCTCAAAGGCTGCTACCGCGACGGCGGCAAGGAATGCGTCATTCGGACGTTCTTTTGCGACGCCAAAGAATAGGCGCCGTGGCTTTCACCATAAGCTATTGATTTCATTGAGCCGCGCGACCCCTTGCGGATCGCGGTTTTTCGCGCGAAATAATGACTGACCAGTCAGTCATCTTCGAGTAGTCGGCCGGCGCGCAAAGCCAGCCGGCGTCACGCCCTTCGGGCCTTTACTCCTGACTGACTAGTCAGTCAGGATTGAGCATGAACGGCCCGCCCAGAGCCCCATCGATCGCCGACCGTATGCGCAGTGCGCGCAGAGCCGTCTCCGGCGTCAAACCCGGCAGCGCCCGCCCGCGCGAGGCGCGCACCGCCGCCCGCCGCGAGGCGATCTTGGCCGCCGCGCTCGACGAGTTTTCCCAGCGCGGCTTTGAGGCGACGCGGCTCGACGACGTGGCCAAGCGCGCCGGCGTCGCCAAGGGCACGATCTACCTCTATTTCCGCGACAAGGAGGCGCTGTTCCAGGAGCTGATCCGCGCCATGCTGACGCCGGTGGCCGGCGGCATCGAGGCCTTGGGCGCGCTTGACCTGCCGATCAAAGTGGTGGCCGAGCGTTTGATCGATTTCTTTGTGCGCGAGGTCTACGAAACGCGGCGCAAGGACGTCATCCGCCTGATGATCGCGGAAGGTCCGCGCTTTCCGAGCCTTGCCGAGTTCTACTATCGGGAAGTTCTGTCCCGCATCATCGCCGCCGTGCGCGGGCTGCTCGCGCGCGCCGCCGAACGCGGCGAAATTCCCGCCGGGCTCGTTGATTTTCCGCAAATCATCGCCGCGCCCGGGTTGGTAGCCATCATCTGGTCGGGCCTGTTCGAGCGCTTCGAGCCGCTCGACGTGCGCGCCATGATGAAAACCCATGTCGAGCTGTTGTTCGCACCCAGGAGTTCCGTATGACATTGCGGGCTGCCGGCCTGCTGGCGGCTCTGGTGGCGGCGTTCGCGCTCGCGGGCTGCAATCGGGACAACGACATACGTCTTCAGGGCTGGGTCGAAGCCGATCTCATCTTCGTTTCGCCCGACGAGCAGGGCCGCGTCGAGCAGGAGAGAGTGCGCGAGGGCGATCACGTCAAAAAGGGCGATCTTTTGTTCACGCTCGATGACGATCTTCAGCAGGCCGATGTGGTGGTGAGGGAAGCCGCTGTCACCACGGCCGAGCAAAATTTTGTCCGCGCCAAGCAGTTGCTCACTACGTCCTCCGGTACGCAAAAGACTTATGACGATGCGGAAGCGGCGTTGCGGCAGGCTAAAGCCAATCTGGACTGGTCGAAGACTCGGCTTGCGCGCCGGCGCGGCATAAGCCCGGCCGACGGCACGATTTAGGAGGTTTATTTCCGTCCGGGCGAGACTGTGCAGCCGGGTCGAGCCGTGATGTCGCTGCTGCCGCCCGGGAATCTCAAGCTCCGTTTCTTCGCGCCGGAAACGCAATTGCCGGCGATCAAATACGGCGAGACCGTGAATATCTCATGCGACGGCTGCGCGCCCGGTCTAACCGCGAAAGTGACCTTCATCGCCGACAGCGCCGAATATACGCCGCCCGTGATCTACAGCCTGGAAGAGCGCGCCAAGCTCGTGTTTCTGATCGAGGCGCGGCCCGATCAACCGGAAAAATTCCGCGTCGGTCAACCGGTGACTGTCATGCTGCCGAAATGAGGGATCGCAAGTGAACGCGCCCGATATCGTCATTGACGTGCATGGGCTGACCAAGCGCTTCGACGGCCGCGCCGTGGTGCGCAACCTCTCCATGGAGGTCAAGCGCGGCACGATCTACGGCTTCCTCGGTCCCAACGGCTCCGGCAAGACCACCACCATTCGCATGCTGTGCGGCTTGCTCACGCCCGACGAGGGCGACGGCACCTGCCTCGGCTACGACATCCGCACCGGCACCGACATGATCAAGCGTCAGGTCGGCTACATGACGCAGCATTTCAGCCTCTACCAGGACCTCTCGGTGCGCGAGAACCTGGAATTCATCGGCCGCATTTATGGCCTCGTGAAGCCGGTCGAAGCCGCGCGCGCGGCCATTGTCCGGCTCGGACTTCAGGGCCGCGAAGAACAAATTGCCGGAGAATTATCGGGCGGCTGGAAACAACGGCTGGCGCTGGGCGCCTGCACGCTGCCGAGCCCGCAATTGTTGCTGCTCGACGAGCCGACCGCCGGCGTCGATCCCAAGGCGCGCCGCGATTTCTGGAACGAGATTCACGCGCTGGCGGCGGAAGGGCTCACCGTGCTGGTCTCGACCCATTACATGGACGAGGCCGAACGCTGTCACGAGATCGCCTACATCGCCTATGGCGAACTGCTGGTTCATGGCAGCGTCGAGCACGTCATAGAGTCGTCGAACCTGACGACCTTCGTCGTTAGCGGGCCGGAAGGCGAGGACCTGCTCAAGCTCAACGACGAACTCTCGCAAGCGCCCGGCGTCGATATGGTCGCGCCCTTCGGCAATAGCTTGCATGTCTGCGGCCGCGACCCCAAGAAACTGGCGGCGGCGATCACCCCCTACCAGAAACGCAAGAGCCTCGAGTGGAAGCCGTCGCACCCCTCGCTTGAGGACGTGTTCATCGATCTGATGGGGCGGGCGCGGGACAATTTCCAATGACCCACGTCCTGCCCCCGCACGCGCAACCTCGCATTCGCGGCCGCGGCTTCTGGCACAAGACCTGGGCCATGCTGATCAAGGAGTTCATTCAGTTGCGGCGCGACCGGCTGTCGTTCGCGATGATCGTCATCATCCCGCTGGTGCAGTTGATGCTGTTCGGCTACGCCATCAACACCAACCCGCGCCACCTGCCGACCGCAGTGCTGCTCCAGGAGAACAGCGATATCGGCCGCGCCATCCTCGCGGCGTTGCGCAACACTGCCTATTTCGACGTCATCGCCCAGCCGCGCACCGAGGCCGACATGGATGAGCTCATGTCCGCCGGCAAAGTGCTGTTCGGCATCGAGATCCCGGCAAACTTTGAGCGCGATGTGCGGCGCGGCGATAAGCCCGCGATGCTGGTGATCGCGGACGCGACCGATCCGGTCGCTTCCGGTTCCGCGCTCGGCTCTCTCGACCAGATCGTCTTGACCGCGCTTACGCATGAGCGCGGCATTCCGGTCGTCACGCAACTGCCGTTCGAAATCAGGGCGCATGCCCGCTACAACCCTGCCGGCGAGAGCCGGCTCAACATCGTACCGGGTCTCGTTGGTACCATTCTCACCATGACCATGCTGATCTTCACGGCGCTGTCCGTCACGCGCGAGATCGAGCGTGGCACCATGGAGAATCTGCTGTCGATGCCGATCACGCCGTTCGAGATCATGCTCGGCAAGATCATTCCCTATATTTTCATCGGCTTCCTCCAGGCTGCGATCATCGTTGGCTGTGGGGTCTTGCTCTTCGGTGTGCCCATTGTCGGCAACCTTGCCGTCCTGGCAGCGCTCAGCATGCTGTTCATCGCCACCAACCTGTCGATCGGCTACTCGTTTTCGACGGTGGCGAAGAACCAGCTGCAAGCCATCCAGATGTCGTTCTTTTTCTTCCTGCCGAACATTCTGCTGTCCGGATTCATGTTTCCGTTCGCGGGCATGCCGCGTTGGGCGCAATGGGTCGGCGAGGCGCTGCCGCTGACGCACTATTTGCGCATCGTGCGTTCGATCATGCTCAAGGGATCGATGGTCACCGATCTTCGCTATGATGCGATTGCGATGGCTGTGCTGATGGTGATTGCGATGACGATCGCCGTGCTACGCTTTCGCCGCACGCTCGATTAGTCGCCTCCCACGCGCTGCATGAAGCGAGCCGCAGATACGGGCTCGGTCGGTTGTCGGTATCGATCGACCAGCCGCCGGCGGCCGACCATTCGGCGTCGCCGGTTTTGAAACTCGTAATGTGAATGCCCCAGCGCCACTGCGAATAACCATCGCCGTGGTAAACTTGCGTCTCGGGGCCCGAATAGAACATGCCGAGGATTTTCCAACCAAAACCGAGGCGCGCCGAGGAGCCGCCGCCGACGGTCGAAATCGACGCATCGCCGGCAATCATGGTGGCGGTGGTCGGCTCATCCCAAACTTCGCCGGAAAAGCGCAGGCCGAACTTGCCGCCGTTGAGCGTGTTGCCGGGATCGTCCGGCGACAGATGGTGATGCTGATATTCCGGCCCCCAGAACACCTTGGCTTCAAAACCCGGGCGCACGACATGCCAGCCGGGCAGCAAATGCACCATCAGTTCCTCGCCGATGACGCGCTCGCCGCCGAGATCGCCGGCATCGTAGCGGTAGAGGCCGCCCGAGAGGAGGAACTTGAACAGCAGTCCGTCTTCTTCAAGCGCGGTCGGCGACCACAGCACGCCGCCATTGAGGAACGCGCCGTTCAGCCAGACGTCACGGCCGGAAAAAATAATGGCGCGCGCGTCCTCAATATCGTCCGCCCGCCCCGGAGCGGCCGACAGAAACGCGCAACAAAGAACCAAGGCCGCGGCGGCGGACGCCGCCGCGTAAACGCGCCTTTCCCACGCCATCGAGGCCCCAGAGCCCCTATATAACCGAAAATACACACCATTGTACCTCTACAACTAAAGCGCAGTATTGGGTTGTCTACAACCGGTTGTGGCTCGTAATGGTTGAGTCGGCGTAATTTATCTTTTTGCGTGTGGGACTGATCGGCATGGCTGCCCTCGGCGCCTGCAACTCGCCAAGCGGCAAAGGACTATGGTAAGCGCGGCTCTCGCGAGACCGAGGCGCTCGATTCCGACATGACAGCCGCCGCCCCCGACCAAGCCGCCCGCCGCTCCATCGCCTTTCTCAACTGGGCGCATGCGCTCGACCATTTTGTGCTGCTGATCTACCCGACCGTCGTGATCGGGCTGGAGGTCGTCTATCAGCGGCCTTATTCGGAGCTGATCGCACTGTCGACCGCGGCCTTTGTCGCCTTCGGCGTGTTTTCGCTGCCGGCCGGCTTCATTGCCGACCGCTGGAGCCGCCGTAACATGATGGTGGCCTTTTATATCGGCTGCGGACTGTCGCTCGCGGGGACCGCTTTCGCGCCGAACCTGACGTGGCTCGCGGCCGGCATGTTCATGCTCGGCGTCTTCGCCGCGATCTATCATCCGGTCGGTATGGCGATGCTGATCGAAGCCTCGCAGGCGCGCGGCCGCACGCTCGCTTTCAACGGCGTGTGCGGCAATCTCGGGGTCTCGCTTGCCGCCGGCATCAGCGCGTTGTTGGCGACCTGGCTCGGCTGGCGCGCGGCCTTTCTGGCGCCGGCCGCCGTCTGCGTGGCGACCGGTGTGCTCTATCTGTGGCTGACGCCGGACGACCGCCATCACGCCAAGAGCCGCAAGTCGACGCCCGCAGTGCCGCTGAGGCCGCACCACGCGGTCCTTTTGTTCGGCCTGTTCATCGTGATCGCGCTGAGCGCCGGGACGGTGTTCAACCTGCTCACGATTGCCTTGCCGAAGATCGTCGACGAGCGGCTGGCCGCAAACGTGCCGTTGCTGCTCGCCGGCAGCGTCGCGACCTTGGTGCTGATCTGCGGCGGGCTGGCGCAACTCTGCATCGGACGGCTGGTCGAGCGCTTCTCGCCGCACAGTCTGTTCGCCGTCATCACCGCGCTTGGGTTCCTTGGCAATCTGTGGGCGGCCTATGCCGACGGCATTGCGTTGATGATCGCCCTCGCCATTGCAGTGGCGGCGATCTACGCGCAAGTTACCGTCAACGACATGGTGCTGGCGCGCTACACCGCCGACGCCTGGCGCGGCCGCGTCTATGCGGTGCGCTATTTCTTGCTGTTCATCAGCGCCGCGGTCGCCATCGGCATGATCTCGCTGCTGCACGAGCGCGGCGGCTTCACGCTTGTGCTCGGGGTCAACGCCGCGATTGCTTTCGTGATGTGCCTGACAACCGTGGGCCTCGCGCTGCTGATCACCAACCTCGAGGCACGCCACGCAGCGACCGCTCCGGCGGAATAATCAAAACAGCGGCGGGATCAGGTCGTCGACCTTCACGCGCATGCGCTTTTTCACGTTGGCGACGATGCGGCTGCGGTGACAGGCTTTCGGATCGCGGCAGTAGCAGAGTAGGGCGACGCGCTTGCCCGACTTGATCAGGCCCACCAATTCGGCAAGCGCTTCCAGCGGTTCAGCCTTTTTGATGTGCTTGTCGTAAATGCGCCAAAGCCTGGCGTAATCGCCGCTGCGCGCGGCGGCGCGGCCTTCCGCCGGTGTGCCGAGTTTCTGCAGATGGAGGTAGGAAATGCCGGCTTCGTCGAGGGCGGCGGCGAGCTGGCGCTTGGAGAAGCCTGGGCGGCGGGAGGCGGCGACCGCGCGGGTATCGACCAGCAGGTTCACCTTGGCGCGCTTGAGTTCGGTGAGCACCGCGGCGGGCTTGGCCTGTTCGTAGCCGATCGTAAACAAAGTCTGCATATGCCCGTCACGGGAATGACACAACGCATGGCTATATAGGCAGCAAGCGACGAACGGGAAGTGATTCGTGTTCGTCCGACGGCCACTACGAGACGGGCGACGGCGGACGTAACCGCGCCTTTTCGTCGGTGGTCGTTTTCATTTGCGGTGGCGCTATCGAGCAAAAAGGCCCGGGATTTCTCCCGGGCCTTTGCATTTGTATTCGCTGGACCGATTAGAAGTCCATGCCGCCGCCCATGCCGCCACCCGGAGGCATGCCAGCGCCCTGGCCCTTCTTCTGCGGCACTTCGGCGACCATGGCCTCGGTGGTGATCAAGAGACCGGCGACCGACGCCGCGTTCTGGATCGCCGCCCGCACGACCTTGGTCGGATCGATGATGCCCTTGCTGAGCATGTTGCCGTACTCGCCGGCCTGCGCGTCGAAGCCGTAGGAGTACTGATCCTTCTCCATGATCTTGCCGACCACGACGGAGCCGTCGGCGCCGGCGTTGGAGGCGATCTGACGAGCCGGGGCCTGGATCGCCTTGCGGACGATGTCGACGCCATGCTTCTGGTCTTCGTTGTCGGTCTTGACGCGCTTGAGCGCCTCGACCGAACGCAGCAGGGCGACGCCGCCGCCCGGCAGGATGCCTTCCTCGACCGCGGCGCGGGTGGCATGCATCGCGTCATCGACGCGATCCTTGCGCTCCTTCACCTCGATCTCGGTGGCGCCGCCGACGCGGATCACCGCAACGCCGCCCGCCAGCTTGGCGAGACGCTCTTGCAGCTTCTCCTTGTCGTAGTCGGACGTGGTCTCTTCGACTTGCGCCTTGATCTGCGCCACGCGCGCCTCGATGTCGGCCTTCTTGCCGGCGCCGTTGACGATCGTGGTGTTTTCCTTGTCGATCATCACCTTCTTGGTGCGGCCGAGCATGTTGATCGTGACGTTCTCGAGCTTGATGCCGAGATCTTCACTGATCGCCTGACCGCCGGTGAGGATGGCGATGTCCTGCAGCATGGCCTTGCGGCGATCGCCGAAGCCCGGAGCCTTGACGGCCGCGACCTTCAGACCACCGCGAAGCTTGTTGACGACGAGGGTGGCGAGCGCTTCGCCTTCCACGTCCTCGGCCACGATCAGCAGCGGCTTGCCGGTCTGCACCACTGCTTCGAGCAGCGGCAGCAGCTCCTGCAATCCCGACAGCTTCTTCTCGTAGATCAGGATGTAGGGGTCTTCCATCTCAACGCGCATCTTGTCGGCGTTGGTGATGAAATAGGGCGAGATGTAGCCGCGGTCGAACTGCATGCCTTCGACCACGTCGAGCTCGGTCTCCAGGCTCTTGGCCTCTTCGACCGTGATGACGCCCTCGTTGCCGACCTTCTTCATGGCATCGGCGAGGAACTTGCCGATTTCGGCATCGCCGTTGGCGGAGATGGTGCCGACCTGGGCGATCTCTTCGTTCGAGGTGACCTTCTTGGAGTTCTTCTTGAGGTCTTCGACGATGGCCTCGACGGCGAGATCGACGCCGCGCTTCAAGTCCATCGGATTCATGCCGGCGGCAACCGCCTTGGAGCCTTCCTTGACGATGGCAGCGGCCAGCACGGTGGCGGTGGTGGTGCCGTCACCGGCGAAGTCGGACGACTTCGAGGCGACTTCGCGCACCATCTGCGCGCCCATATTTTCGAACTTGTCTTCGAGCTCGATTTCCTTGGCGACCGTGACACCGTCCTTGGTGATGCGCGGGGCGCCGAACGATTTGTCGAGCACGACGTTGCGGCCCTTGGGGCCGAGAGTGACTCGCACTGCATTGGCGAGGATGTCGACGCCGCGCAGCATACGGTCGCGGGCATCGACGGAGAATTTGACGTCTTTAGCAGCCATAGTTTTGAGTCCTTCCGTTGAATGTCAGCGCGCTTAAGCGGCTTTCTTCTTGGCGGCGGCGCCGCCTTCGATGACGCCCATGACGTCGCTCTCTTTCATGATGAGCAGATCCTGGCCGTCGATCTTCACTTCGGTGCCCGACCATTTGCCGAACAGGATGACGTCGCCGACCTTGAGGTCGATCGGGATGAGCTTGCCGCTCTCGTCGCGGCCACCCGGGCCGACGGCGACGATTTCGCCCTGGCTCGGCTTCTCTTTGGCGGTGTCGGGAATGATGATGCCGCCGGAAGTCTTCTCCTCGGCATCGATGCGCTTGACGACGACGCGGTCGTGAAGCGGGCGGAACTTCATGGCAGTCCTCCTAAATTATTGGACGATTTCGCTTTTTTCGGTACCGGCTAAGTCCCTTTGCCAGTCCCTGGCACCGACATGGTGGTGTCTTTTGGGGCCGCAAGAGGGATCGGGAAACTTTTTAGCACTCATTCTTGCGGAGTGCCAATGAGAAAATACCGCTGCAAATTCAATGGTTAATGGCAACGGGCGGCGCCGCGCGCGGACCAATTGGGCGACCGGCGACGTTGTTAGCAGGCGCCGCGACTTGCTGCTAACGCCTTGAGTTTAAACAACTTGTTTACCTTTTCGGCTTGCAATGGGAGGTGCCGGAAATGGAAACTTGTGTCCGACAGACGGAGGACTCGATGGTTTCGGAAGATTTCCAAAAACAGGTCAATGGTTACGGCCTGACCACCGCGCACATCCTGTACCGGCGTCCCGATCATCGTTGGCTGCTGCAGTCCTACGTCTGGCAGGCCTACGACCTGTTCCCAAAATTTCCCGAACTGCAGAAATTCCTCGAGTTCTGGCAGGAGAAGCTGGAGGGGCCGCTGCACTCCGTACAGGTGGCGCACTGCAAGCTGATCAAGCCGGCGGAGCTCAAGCCGATCAACGGCGAGTTCCGGCTGCACTGAGGCAAGCGTCATCGCCCGCATTTTTTGAGCGGCCCCGGGTAGGCCGTAGTCCAGACCGCTCGCCCGGAAAGAACCGAGGGCGCGCGGGACGCCAGGGTCCAAACGGACCCGCGGGCCTCGACACCTCGCGACATCGAGGCTTGTCGAAACCGGTAGTGCCGCAAGTCCGCCAAGTCCCAAGGCGTCCCGCGCGCGGTGTTTGAGGTTTGCTCCGCTACGCCCCCGGTGGACTTCCATTTCAGGCAACCATTCTCTCCTTCCGGATTGTAGGCCGCCTAACCACCGCTTTGAGCCGAATGTGCCCAGCGGCCCGCGGAGTGGGCGGACCGGGACGTCTGCGGCTTGGACCGCCGGGCCGTGTTGCTGCATCTCCGGCACCACATCATTCCCCGGCCACCGCTCCCTGTCTCATGTCAGAAGATGCTGATCAGACACCCCTCGGTAACAAAACAGGATGCGCGCATGATAAGTGCGCTCTGAGGGGGCGAGGATAAGTTTTTTTCAATCGCCGGAAGCTCTTATTTTCCCGGCGGATAGCAGCAAATCGCCGGTTCTTTTCGCGTAACTTGTTTAGGTCATTTGCGCGCGGCGCGCGCCAGCAGCTCTTCCACCTGCGGCAGCATGCGCGCGATGACGATGGAATAGCCCTCGGCGTTGAAATGCGCGTGGTCGCGGACGCGGTATTTGCCGGGCGGCAGCGACCATTGCGCGTAGGGCACATTGTTGGCGCGCGCGACGTCGGAGAGATCGAGGCTGCCGAGCCCGATCAGCAGCACCGCGACCTCGCGCTTGCGCAGTGTCTGCACGATCTCGCTCAGATTGGCGCGCATGCGCTCGCGCGGCACATGCATGCGCAGATCGTTGGTGCCGAACTCGACCAGCGCGATGTCGGTGCCGGGTGCAATCGCGGTGTCGAAGCGCTTGAGCGCGCCGGCGCTGGTGTTACCGCTGACGCCTTGGTTTGTCACGATCACGTCGTAACCCTTCTTGCGCGGCAGCGCCTGCAACTGCGCGGCATAGGCTTGCTCGCGCGGCACCAGCCAGCCTTCGGTGGCGCTGTCGCCGAAGGCAACGATGTGGATCGTGCGCGCTTGGGCGGCCGAAAATGCCAGCAGAGACGCGAAAAGCGTGAGCAAAAATCTGGAATGCCGCGCGCGCATCTTGCCAATCCTTCGCCGCTCGTGACAATGCCCGCTTGCCGGGGGCCATAGCAACGGGAGGCTTGATGGCCCACATCCGTTTCGATTTCGGAGACCTCGCCCTCGAGGCCGATCTGCTCGACACGCCGACCGCCAAAGCGATTGCCGCGGCGCTGCCGCTGTCGTCGGACGTGCTGACCTGGGGCGAGGAGGTCTATTTCGACGTGCCGGTGAGCATTGCGCGCGAGCCGGACGCGCGCGCGGTGATCACGCCGGGCGAGATCGCCTTTTGGCCGGACGGACCGGCGATCGCCATCGGCTTCGGCCGCACGCCGATCTCCAAGGGCAACGAGACGCGGCTCGCCAGCCCCTGCAACGTGTTTGCCAAGGCGCTTTCGAGCGTGAAGGCGCTGGCCAAGGTCAAGACCGGCACCAAAGTCGACGTCAGCCTTGTCGCCTGAGGCGTGGTTTGCTTGAATTTATGCCATGGCCCGAGCGACGTTCACGGCATTCGCCATTCTGCTGCCGGCGCTGGTGAGCGCGCATGGCGCCTTGGCGATCGAGCCCGGCAGCGCCGCCTGCAAAAGCGAAATGCAGGCCGTGCATAAGAAAAAGCAGGAATCGCTCGCGCTGATCGACAGCGTTCAGCAGGCCCCGGCCGCGGCCAAGTGCCCGGCCTATGCGGCCGCCGGCGAGATCGCCGAGGAGATCCGCGAGAGCGCCGCCCGCTGCGAAGCACCGCCGCAGCGCACCAGCGCGGTGCGTGACGCCGACGACGTCATCGAGGCCATCGATCAGGCCTACAAGAAATGGTGCCCGCCGCGGCCGGGCATGGTGCGCGTCAAGATGACGATGGTGACACGCATAACGCGCGACAAATTGCCGAAGCCGCTCGCGGCCGTGCACACCTGCGGCGGCGACGGCGATTTGATATCGTCGAGCAACGAGCGTTTCGACTTGGGGCGGCTCATGATGCTTGGCTGCCCCGGCATCGACAACCCGACGGCGGAGCAGATCAAGCAGCGCAACACGCGCGCCGATCTGCTGCAAAAAGAGCAAATGCAGCTTTATCTGACGCGCGACAAGGACGGCGACGATCCGCAGCGGCTGACCTTTCCGATCCTGGCCGCCGACGGACGCGACACCACGACCGATACGCTGCTCGCCGGGCGCGTCAGCATCGGCGACAAGCTCAACCTGATTTCGGCCTATTGGGAGCCGGCCAAGGACGGCGTCTGCCGCGTACACGCGGTCTGGCGCGTGCAGGATGCCAAGCCCAAATTGATTTTGTGGCAGGAAGCGACCGATTGCACCAAGGGCGTCGGCGACCTGAAGACGGTGCTCGACTGGCAGTGAGCTCGCGGCGGCGCTTGGTCTGATTGCGCACCATCGAGAGCATGAGGTCCCAGGCATTGCGGATGTTGACGATCATCAGCAACAGCAGCGCGCCGGCGAGCACATCGAGTGCGGTGGCGTTTCCCGCATACATCATCGCGGCCGCGACCAGCAGCGCCGCGTAGCATAGCGCCGGCAGCAAGCCCTAAGCGAAGTGGTCCTGCACGTATTTCGTCCAGCGATGGCGCACGAGCTCGACCGTGGTGAAGATCGAGACGCCTGCGCCGATCAGGGCACAGGCGCCGATCAGGCCGGTGAAAACGACCGACCGGGCGGGCATAAGGCCGATCGCCGCGATGAAAAATATCGCGGTAAAATGCACCACCACCGAGGAAAAGAACGCGCGCGTCGCCGCCGCGCGTCCGTCGGTCAGGAAGTCGACGCCGATCGAAACCGTGACGAACAACAGTGCGACCAGCGTCGCGCCGGCGGTGCCGACCAACACAAAGAATTCGTGCCAGCGCTCGAGGTCCATTATCCGCGCCCGACGAACGGCATCTTGTTGGCCATCACCGTCATGAATAGCACGTTGGTGTCGAGCGGCAGGCTTGCCATGTAAACCACGGCATTGCCGACGTGGTCGGCCTCCATGCGCGGCTCGATCATCTTGGAGCCGTTCGGCTGCAAGACGCCTTCGCCGGTCGCCATGCGTTCGGTGAGCGGGGTGATGGCGTTGCCGATGTCGATTTGCCCGCAGCAGATATCGTATTGCCGGCAATCGAGCGAAGTGGATTTGGTCAGCCCGGTGACCGCGTGCTTGGTCGAGGTGTAGGCGACCGAGTAGGGGCGGGGCGCATGCGCCGAGATCGAACCGTTATTGATGATGCGGCCGCCGCGCGGGTTCTGCGCCTTCATGATTTTGATGGCTTCTTGCGTGCACAGGAACATGCCGGTGAGATTGGTGGCGACCACGTTCTGCCAGGTTTCGAACGGCAGATCCTCGAGCGGGACCGGCGGCGCGCCGATGCCCGCATTATTGAACAGCACGTCGAGGCGGCCGAAGCTCGATTTCACCTTGCCGAAGAGCGCGACGATCGAGTCGCGCTTCGACACGTCGGTCGGCACCGCGAGCGCCTGCGAGCCGGTGGCGTTGACCGCGCTTGCGGTTTCTTCGAGCGGCTCCTTGCGGCGGCCGGCCAGCACCAGATTGTAGCCGGCCTTGGCGAGCGCGATCGCCACGGCCTTGCCCACGCCCGTTCCGGCGCCCGTCACCAGCGCGATTTTTGCGGTCATTGTTGTCCTCCCCAGCGCGACATTGTGTCCGTGCGAATAGCATAAAGCGCAAAGTGCGACATCCTGTCCGCACGGGACCATCACATATCCGCCATAGTTAGCGGCTGATAACCATCCCATCACCACCAGGGGTTAAGGACTGAGTCGCGTCACGCTGCTGGCTGCAGCGCGGGCGTTGAATGGACCGCCGTTCAGATTGGATGTGGATCGATGCACTGGGCTCGAAAGAAACGTTTGAAGAATCTGGCGAAAAAGAAGTTGCGCTATTTCGCATTGGTGCTCGCATTCGGCTGCGCGATTTCGACGGTCCGCGCGAGCGCCGTCTCACACGAGAGCAGCTACGACCGTATCCAGGGCGGCCAGTGGGTCGTCGCCTCGATGTATTGGGAAGACAAGCTCGACGCCTCGGGCAACAAGTTCGATCCCATCGGCTGGCACGCCGCGCACAAGACTTTGCCGCTGGGCACGCTGGTCCGGGTGTCGAATCCGAAGAACCACCGCTCGATCAACGTGACGATTACGGACCGTGGTCCGTTCATCCCCGGCCGCGACCTCGATTTATCGCTTGGCGCCGGCACGCTGCTGGGATTTCAGGGCGTCGGCACGCTCTACATGGAAGTGCTGTCGCTCGGACCGACCAAAACTATTCAGCGGCCGGTGGTCGAAAATCTGTTTTCCGCGAGCGACGTGCGCAATCCGAGCTGATCAGCTCGCCAGCGCCGCCGGCACGTCGATCGGCTTGAACGGTTCGCCCGATTGCAAACGGGCGGTGATCTCGGCGGCCGGCACCGCCTTGCCGAAACGATAGCCCTGCATCGAGTGCACGCCGGCCGCGCGCAGGAACAGCTGCTGGTCGGCGGTCTCAACGCCTTCCGCCGTCACCTTCATGCCGAGGCCGCGCCCGAGGCCGACCACCGCGTGCACGATGGCCGCGGCGTCGGCCGCCTTTTCGATCGAGCGCACGAAGCTGCGGTCGATCTTGAGCTTGTCGAAGGGGAAGCGGCGCAGATAGAGCAGCGAGGAATAGCCGGTGCCGAAATCGTCGAGCGCCAGCCGCACGCCCATTTCTTTCAGCCGGATCATGCTGGCTTCGGCGGTGTCGAGATTACCGAGCAGCACGGTCTCGGTGAGCTCGAGTTCAAGCCGCGCCGGATCGAATTCGGTCTCGGCCAGCGTGCGCTCGATGACGCGGCAGAAATCGGTGCGGCGGAACTGCAGCGGCGAAACGTTGACCGCGACGGTCAGCCCCGGCCAAGCCTTGCCGTCGGTGCAGGCGCGGCGCAGCACCCAAGCGCCGAGCTCGATGATCAGCCCGGAGTGTTCGGCGACGGCGATGAATTCGCTAGGCGGAATTTCGCCGCGCGTCGGATGCGTCCAGCGGCAGAGCGCCTCGACCCCGACCAGCGCCTCGCCGCTTTTGCTGACGATCGGCTGGTAGAGCAACTGCAGGCGGTCGGTTTCGATCGCCTCGCGCAAGTCGGCCTCCAACAGCTTGCGGTTGGACAGATCGGCGTCCATCGCCGCGTCGTAGATGCAGGCGCGGTTGCGGCCTTCGTTCTTGGCGCGGTAGAGCGCCATGTCGGCATAGCGCATGATGTCGGCGGCGCCGGCGCAGTTTTTGTCGATCACCGCGATGCCGATGGAGGCGCCGATGATGATGTTGTGGCCGGTGATCGCGTAGGGCGCGCAGATGGCGGCGATCAGCCGCTGCGCCAGCGCCATCATCTTGTTGTGGTCGTCGCCGATCGAGGAAATCACCGCGAACTCGTCGCCGCCCAGCCGCGCCACCAGATCGTCGCCGCGCAGCGCATGCGACAACCGCAGCGTGACGTTGCGGATCAGCTCGTCGCCGACGTGATGGCCGAGCGTGTCGTTGACGTCCTTGAAATGATCGAGGTCGATATAAAACAGCGCGGCGGGCGACGAGCCGGCGCGCACTTCCTCGATCACAGCTTCCAGCCGCTCGCCGAAGAAGATGCGGTTGGGCAAGCCGCAGAGTGGATCGTGCATGGCGAGATGGCGCAGGCGCGATTCACCGGCGGCGATGGCGGCGGCGGTGCGACGCATATAGCGCAGAACGAAAGCGGCAAGCAGCGCGAAGCCCGCGAGCGCGACCGCGATGAAGGGAACGACGCTGTGCACGATTTCGGCGCCCGGCTGCTTCGGCGTCCAGGCGAAACGCGCGATTTCATGGCCGGCCCGGTCGGCAAGTTCGTAACTGAAGTCGCCGGGCGGTAACGGCTCATCGCCGACCTGGCGCAATTGCGCAAGCCGCAATTGGCTGGCGATCTGCTTGAGCTCATCCTGATTGATGACCACCACCGACACCACGATGGGCGCATTACCGGCCGCCTCCTTATCGCCGGCGGCAGCGACCGTGACGGCTGCCAGCACGGCCGGACGGCCCATGAAGTTGCGGATCACCGCCGCTTGTGCGTGCGGCCCGCTCTCGCCGTGGCCGTCATTCAAGCGGGTCGCCCCGCGCAGAGCCGGATCGCGTCCACGCATGTAGTCGAGCACGCTCTTCATGTCCGGCCAGGCGGCTGCGAGCCAGGCCTGCGAGGCCGGCGCCTTTCCGGCCAGCGAATAGAGCGGCCGATCGTCGGCGTCGAACACGAGGACGGCGTCGTGATCGAAATAGTTCGACAGCCAGCGGCCGACGCGTTCGTCGGTCCAGGCCGGATCGAACGTGTCGCGGATGTTGCGGACTGCGGCCGGCGAGGTGGCGACGCTGTCCGCCTCGCGCAGCACGCGCTCGCCGAAATTATCGAGCGCGCGAGCGAGCAATTGGCGTTCGTGCTGGACGGCGACTTCGTCGGCGCGTTGCGCGGAGGAGAGCACGGCGACGACGATGCAGACGATGGCGACGGCGACGATGACGCCGACCGGCACCACGACGCTCAAACGCGCGCGGTCCCAATTCGTGTATTGCGGACGTGGCTCTTGAGCACGCGCGCGCGTCGGCAAGATCAGGTCCCCTAAGCAGTCCAAAATGCAGGACTTTTCGGCCTGGACCGTAGCGTTGAATGCTTGCCATTTCGCTTTCGTTTTGCGCCAGGCGCGCTTGGACGCCTGCGCGTCACCGCAATTCACGCGGTGCCGTTAACCGGAGGTAAAGGCAAACCGCTAAATGCGGGCGAAATCCGCCCGGCGGCCTATGTCGCGCTGCGATAAGGCGGCCGCGGGATCGCCATATGGGCGGCGCGCAGCGCGCCCGACCAGCGCTCGCGCAGGTCCTGGAAATAGGGTTCGCCCTGCTCGATGCGGTAGTTCACCTCGGAATTACAGGTGTCCCGCCGCGCCACCAGGATATCGATCGGCAAGCCGACGCCGAGATTGGAGCGCATGGTGGAGTCCATCGAGATCAGCCCGAGCTTGAGCGCGTCGTAGAGATCGGTGTCGAAGCTGATGCCGCGGTCGAGCACCGGCTTGCCGTATTTGTGCTCGCCGATCTGCAGATAGGGCGTGTCGGTGGTGCACTCGATGAAATTGCCAGCCGAATAGATCATGAATAGGCGCAGGCGGCCGCCTTTGATCTGGCCGCCGAACAGGAAGGCGACGTCATGATCGACGGCCGCCTCCTCGAGCGCCTTGCCTTCGGCTTTCTGGATGTTGCGTACGGCGCGCCCGATGCGTTGCGCCGCCTGAAACATGGTGGGCGCGTTCATCAGCGTTTCAATCTCGCCGGTCTCCGGATTTTGCACACCCTCGGTGAGCGTCGAGCGCACGGTCTGGCTCAGCGAGAGGTTGCCGGAGGAGGCGAGCGCCATGATGCGCTCGCCCGGCTCGGTGTAGACGTGCAGCTTGCGGAACGTCGAGACGTTGTCGAGCCCGGCATTGGTCCGCGTGTCGGCGATCATGACGAGGCCTTCACGTACGAGAATTCCGCAACAATAAGTCATGGAGGCGTTACGTCCCTGTTTTCGGCGGGCGAGGTTATAGCGGCGCGGGGGTCTTGGGCAATGCGGCGATTATGACTGCGTCTGGCGGCGCGCCTGGTCGACATTGACTGCGACTTTCAGGTGCTCGCCGCCGCCGCCGAAGCGGGTGCCGCGCACCGGCGCCGCGCCGAGATAGTCGAGGCCCACGGCCACCCGCACATGCGCCTCGGTGGTGCTGATACCATTGGTCGCATCAAAGCCGACCCAGCCCAGGTTCTCGATATGGACCTCGGCCCAGGCATGGCCGGCTTCCTGCGCGGTCACGCCGTCGACGCGATGGAAGTGACCGCCGACATAGCGCGCCGGGATGCCGAGCTGGCGCGCCGCCGCGATGAAGATATGGGTCAAGTCCTGGCAGACGCCGCGGCGCAGCTTGAAGGCCTCCGCCGCGGTAGTGGCGACATGGGTCGGGTTGGTGTCGAAGGTGATCTCGCGATTGAGCGCGTTCATCAGCGTGTGCAGCAGGCTCAAAGGGTCCTTGCCGTTGCCCGAGCGCGCGCTCTCGGCGAAATCGACGATCGCGGAGTCGCCCTGCGTCAGCGCGGTCTCGCGCAGGAAGAACTGCGGCGGGAAGCGCTCGACCGCGCCGGTGACGACGCCCTTGGTGTCCTGCGTCTCGACCACGCCTTCCACCAAGACCGCCAGCTCGCTGAACGGGCCTTCGGCGGTGAACGAATGGGTGATGTTGCCGAAGGCGTCCTCGTGCTGATGCAGCTGGCAATCCTGCGACAGGTCGATGCGCCAGTCGACGACGTATTGGCCGTCGTGATTGCGCGGCGTGAGACGCAGAATCTGCGTTACGAGGGTGGGCGGTGCGTCGTAGACATAGGTGGTCGCGTGGGAGATGCGAATACGCATGACGTGAACGAGGCCCGGCTAGTCGGTGTCAGGATGCTAGGCCTTCGCCCGGCGGACAAAAAGGGCTCATACCAGGAATTGCTCGGTGATGATGCTGCCGAGGCGGTTGTTCTCGGTGATGAATTCGCCGATGAACTCGTGCAGCCCGCGCTGGAAGATGCCGTCCATCTTGCTGTTCTGCAACCGCGTGCGGATGCCGCGCGCCTGGCGCTGGCCCGCGCCCTGCCGGCCATAGGCGCCGGCGATCTCGTCGAGGTTGCGCACGATCTCCTGGTAGCAGGAGGCGAGCGAGCGCGGCATCTCGTCGCGCAGGATCAGCAAATCGGCGACCAGCCAGGGCTGCAGGCTCTCGCGATAGACCCAGTGATAGGCGGTGAGCGCGGAGACCGAGCGCAGAATGGCGGCCCATTGGAAATAATCGAGCGGGCCGCCGACGCGTTCGTTTTCCGGCAGCAGCAGATGATATTTCACGTCGAGGATGCGTGCGGTGTTGTCGGCGCGCTCGAGATAGACGCCGAGGCGCGAGAACCAATAGGCGTCATTGCGCAGCATGGTGCGGTAGGCGGAGCCGTCATAGCGCAGCGATGATTCCTGCACCCAGCGCAAGAAGCGGGAGAATTCCTCGCGCGAGGTCGGGCCGTTGCCGTAGCGCTTGAGCTCGAGCCAGGTGCCGTTGATGGCGTCCCACATCTCGACGGTGAGGGCGGTGCGTACCGCGCGCGCGTTCGAGCGGGCGAGCTCGAAGCAGGAGCGGATCGATGAAGTGTTGGCGGTGGAGAAGGCGAGGAAGTCGGTGACGTTTTCCTCGTTGGCTTCTTCGTAGACCTTGAAGAAGGCGGCGGCGCAGCCGGCGGTGGCGACCGCCGATTCCCATTCGTTGGTTTCGCCGACGTAAGCGAGCGGCAGCGCGGTCAGCCGCTGGGTGGCGTCGAGGATGCGCGCGAGATATTCGGCGCGCTCGACGTAGCGCGAAAGCCAATAGAGGTTGTCGGCGGTGCGCGACAGCATGGCTTACTCCCTCCCCCGCTTGCGGGGGAGGGTTGGGGGAGGGGGCATGATCTTGCGCGAGCGCGGCGAAATTCCCCCTCCCGCCGGCCTGCGGCCGGCGACCTCCCCCGCAAGCGGGGGAGGTGAAGGGAAATTCGCGGCGCGCTGTGAGCATCCGTCTCATTTGTCCAGCACCCAGGTGTCTTTGGTGCCGCCGCCCTGGCTCGAATTCACCACCAGCGAACCGCTCTTGAGCGCGACGCGCGTCAGGCCGCCCGGCACGATGCGCACGCGGTTGCGCCCGGTGAGCACGAAAGGCCGCAAATCGACATGGCGCGGCGCGACGCCTTGCTCGACGCAAGTCGGGCAGGTGGAAAGCGCCAGCGTCGGTTGCGCGATGAAGTTCTTCGGCGCGGTTTTCAGCTTGGCGCGGAATTGCTCGATCGCCACCTTGCTGGCGGAGGGTCCGATCAACATGCCGTAGCCGCCGGAGCCGTGCACTTCCTTGACCACCAGCTCGGACAAATGATCGAGCACGTAAGCGAGGTGTTCTTCTTCGCGGCAGCGCCAGGTCGGCACGTTTTTCAACAGCGGCTCTTCGCCGAGATAAAACTTCACGATCGCCGGCATGAAGCTGTAGATCGCCTTGTCGTCAGCGATGCCGGTGCCGACGGCGTTGGCAAGCGTGACGTTGCCGGCCTGATAGGCCGACATCAGCCCGGCGACGCCGAGCGTCGAATCCGGGCGGAAGGTGAGGGGATCGAGGAAATCGTCGTCGAGCCGGCGATAGATTACGTCGACGCGCTGCGGGCCTTGCGTCGTGCGCATATAGACGATCTCGTCTTTGACGAAGAGATCGCGGCCTTCGACCAGTTCGACGCCGAGCTTGTCGGCGAGGAACGAGTGCTCGTAATAGGCCGAGTTGTAGACGCCGGGTGTGAGCAGTACGACCGCCGGATCGCGCGAGGACGATTCCGGCGCCACCGATTTGAGCGTCGCCAATAGTTCGTCCGGATAATTCTCCACCGGCGCGACGCGATGGCGCGCGAACAATTCCGGGAACAGCCGCATCATGATCTCGCGGTTCTCCAGCATGTAGGAGACGCCGGAGGGCGTGCGGGCATTGTCCTCGAGCACGTAGAAGGTATCGGCGTCGACGCGCACGATGTCGATGCCGGCAACGTGGACGTAGATGTCGTGCGGCACGCTCTGTCCGCTCATCTCCGGGCGAAACGCCGGGTTGCGGAACACCAGGTCGTCGGGCACCACACCGGCGCGCAAGATTTCGCGCGCGCCGTAGACGTCCTTGATGAAAGCGTTGAGCGCCTTGACGCGCTGGGTGAGGCCCTTTTCGAGCAGCTTCCATTCGCCGCTCGACATGATGCGCGGGATAACGTCGAAGGGGATTAGGCGTTCCTGCGCGTCGGCCTCGCCGTAGACCGCGAAGGTGATGCCGATGCGGCGGAACAGCAGCTCGGCCTCACGCCGGCGATAGTCGAGCACGTCGGGCGGCACCTCATCGAGCCAGCGCGCGAGCTCGCCATAGGCCGGCCGCACGGCGCCGCCGTCAACTCCCGTCATCTCATCGAAGGCGGCCACCATCCCGGACCCCCGCTCGCCTTTACGTTACGCCAATGCCAGTTGCCTTAAATCCTCGCAGCCCCTCCCGGGTGCAAGGTTGCAAGCTTCAGGCCAAGGCGAAAAGCCCGTAAAACCACGGTATTCCCGCACGCCCCGCGGCGGCTGGCGTCCACCATGCCTATATTTTGGGCGAATAACGGGGAGGCGCCAGCCCCCGGCGCTTGAGCGGGCTGATGGGCCACGCTAGGTGTTCGATAAGGGCCGGTAAGGGTGCTCAACCGCCATGAACGCGACAATCGTCACGGCCGCGCTGCTGGTGATCGGCGACGAAATCCTCTCCGGCCGGACCAAGGACAAGAACATCGGCTTTACCGCCGACTATCTCACCGCACTCGGCATCGATCTCAAGGAAGTGCGCGTGGTCTCCGACGACGAGGCCGCCATCGTTGCCGCGCTCAACGCGTTGCGCGCGGCGTACGATTACGTGTTCACTACCGGCGGCATCGGGCCGACGCATGACGACATCACCGCCGATTGCGTGGCGAAGGCCTTCGGCGTGCCGCTCGATGTGCATCCCGAGGTGGTGGCGATTCTGAAGGAACGGCTCGCCAAGATGGGCGGCGAGCTCAACGAGGCGCGCTTGCGCATGGCGCGCATTCCGCGCGGCGCCGCGCTGGTGGCGAACAAGGTGTCGGGCGCGCCGGGTTTCTGGATGGGCAATGTCATCACCATGGCCGGCATCCCGGCGGTGATGCAGGCGATGCTCGATGAGGTGGCGCCGAAACTCAAAACCGGCACCAAGCTGTTGTCGACCACCATCCGCGCCGACGCCAAGGAAGGCGATGTCGGCAGCGAACTGGGCGCCATCGCCAAGGCGCATCCGGAGGCGATCATCGGCAGCTATCCGTTCTTCGACGAGAAGCTCGGCCCTAACACCAATATCGTGGTGCGCTCGCGCGATGCGCGGAAGCTCGACGAGGTGAAGGCGGCGGTCGAGGCCATGCTGGTCACCGTGCGCGCGCAGGTCACGGGTGCGGCGCGCTAACGGGATGTCATCGGTATTGCCACACACTCCGTTCATTCCCGCGCAAGCCGGAATCCAGCGCTTCTATCGCGGGGCGGTAAATTTCCTCCCTGGGTCCCCGCTTTCGCGACGACGAGCGGAGGAAGTCTGATGGCGAAAACGGGTACGCCGCCGTCACCGGAAAAAATCTTTCCCGTCTCCTGGGACCAGTTTCATCGCGACTCGCGCGCGCTCGCCTGGCGGCTGCACGAGGCGGGCCCGTTCGAGGCGATCGTCTGCATCACGCGCGGCGGGCTGGTGCCGGCGGCGATCGTGGCGCGCGAGTTAAACGTGCGGCTGATCGAGAGCGTGTGCATTTCGAGCTACGAGAACTATCAGAACCAGGGCGAGTTGCGGCTGATCAAGGGCGTGGCGCCCGAGGTGAAGGCGCTCGCTGCGCAAGGCAAGGGCGTGCTGATCGTCGACGATCTGGTCGACACCGGCAAAACCGCGCGCATGGTGCGCGATTTGCTGCCGAAGGCACATTTCGCGACGGTCTATGCCAAGCCGATGGGGCGGCCACTGGTCGACACCTTCATCACCGAGGTGTCGCAGGACACCTGGATCTATTTCCCCTGGGATACCGGCCTTGCCTTCGTGCCGCCGATCCGGCCGGGCGGGGATTGAGCGCTTATTCTTGTCATGCGCGGGCTTGACCCGCGCATCCCGCTTAGGGTCGCAAAGCGGTGCCAACCTAAGCGAGATGGCCGGGACAAGCCCGGCCATGACAATTCGGTATCCTCGGGCTACATTTGCTGAACTTAGAAAATCGATGGGAGGAATAAACCCATGACCGGAGCCGTTGCCCGCCATCCGAAGGCCGAACTGAAGGCCAAGGATTATCGCTCGCATCATCTCAAGCCCGACGACATGCCGTGGCAGAAGACGCGCTTTCCCGGCTGCGAGATGAAGCCGCTGCTGGTCGATCCGAAAAGCGGGCTGGCGACGCTGCTGTTCCGCATGGCGCCGGGCGCCGAGCTGCCGGACCACGAGCATGTGCTGATCGAGCAGACTTACGTGCTGGAAGGCTCGCTGGTCGACAAAGACGGCCCCGATGCCGGCATCGAGGTTGGGCCCGGCGAATTCGTCTGGCGGCCGGCGGGCAGCAGGCATTCGGCCTGGGCGCCGAAAGGCGGCACCTTCATCGCCATGTTCCAGATCCCCAACAAGTTCTTCGAGACGGACGGCCGCGTGACCGACTCTGCCGGCCGGGACTGGGATCAGGCCTGGGGCGCTTTATTAGCGAAATAGTTTGACGCGCCACGCGTGGCTTTGCCCCCGCGTGACGCGGGGTGGCCGAGCCATGCGCACGCCGGCCTTGCCGAGATGCGCATGTTAAGTGACCGATCTCGGGTAAACCCGAGATCGGATGCGGACGTGGCGGAATGGTAGACGCAAGGGACTTAAAATCCCTTGGGAGTAATCCCGTCCGGGTTCGAGTCCCGGCGTCCGCACCAGCCTTCGCCGCAGCGCGAGTTCGGCTGGCAGGCAATGTTGAATTCAAAAACAAAATGAGGGCCGGAGTTGCCTCCGGCCCCCAAGTTAAGGCTTGGAGAGAGCCTTCGTGCTCGCCCCCATTCGCGTAAGCCGCCGCGCGCGAGCGGCGACTCAATCACTTCGACGCATCAAATACCGAGATTGTCCTTCCAATAGGTCTTGATCGCGGTCACTGTGCTGGGTGGCAGGGGGCCGAAGGCGATATCGGTCGCCATTTTCTGGCCCTTTTCAAAGCCCCAGTCGAAGAACTTGGTTACGTTCTCGTTCGTCGCCTTGGGAGCATCCTTGCGCAGGATCTGCCACGTGCAGCCGGAGATCGGCCAGGTATCGTCGCCCGGCTGATTGGTCAGAATGACGTAGAAGTCCTTGGCCTTGGTAAAGTCCACGTGCCCGGCGGCGGCCTGAAACCCCTTCAGACTGGGGCTCACCGTTTTGCCGGCGCTGTTGATCATGCGGGTATAGGAGAGCTTGTTTTCCAGAATGTAGGCGTATTCCACATAGCCGATCGCGCCCTTGATCTGCTGCACGTAGGCTGAAACGCCTTCATTGCCCTTGCCGCCCACGCCGGTCGGCCACTCTACCGACGTATTGGCTCCAAGTTTCGTCTTCCACTCGGGGCTGACCTTGGATAGGTAATCCGCAAAGGTGAAAGTCGTTCCGGAAGCATCGGAACGGTGCACCACGGTGATAGCCAAGTCCGGCAATTTCAGGCCGGGGTTGAGCTTCGCAATGGCCGGATCGTTCCACTTCGTAATCTTGGCCAGATAGATATCGGCAACGACAGGGCCAGACAGAATAATCCTGCCAGGCTCGATGCCGGGCAGATTGTAAACCAGGTCCTCGCCCGCAATGGCGGTCGGGAACTGGATCAGCTTGGACTTCGCGAGGTCCTCAGGCTTGAGCGGCATGTCGCTGGCGCCGAACGCCACAACCCCGGTTTCGATTTGCTTGATGCCTCCGCCCGAACCGATGGAGGCATAGTTTATCTTGTCGCCCGTCTTCTGCTCGTAAGCCGCTGCCCACTTGGAAATCAGCGGGTAGACCCAAGTGCTGCCGGCGCCTGTGATGGTTTCAGCCTGAACATTCGTGGCGGCAAACGACAATGCGGCCGCCGCCACGGCAGCAACGAGATGATTTCGCATGCAAAGACCTCCCCAAGGGAACAGGCCTACGGGGTCGCCCTCGCCCGAGACCTGCGGGGTCGCACTAGAGAGCCGTAATATTTCAGTTCGATGACAGCCGGGGGTGGCGCGCCTTAAGGTTTTGTAACCTTGATTTTGGCGGTCTCAGCGGGCCGGCAAAACCCCGCCACAATCAGCATTTCTTATGGATTTTCAGTAAGCTGGCGGAGCGGACGATTCGCGCCGCGCAAGGATTTCGTCCAAAGCCGCGGGATCTGCACCGTATGCCAAAGCTTTCGTCGCTGCTTGGATTTGCCGCCTTGCTCGCCGGCTCTGGCGTCGCCTCAGCCGACGATGCGGCGTGGTCGCACTTCCTCGTCGCACCCGGCAAATACGTGCTCTACAACTGCCAGCAGCTCGATGTCGCAGCCAAGGACAACGAGAAGCGCATGCGCGAGCTGGAGGCGCTGATGGCGAAGTCGGGCAGCGAATTCGCCAATGCGATTGCCTATCGGCCGGAATATCTGCAGCTGCGCGGCGAGACGGAGGACATCCGTCATGAAGCCGCCGACAAGAAATGCAAAAAGGCCCCGGGTGCGGCGGGCGCGCCGCGGCGCATGAACGGCGCCATTATCCGCTGATCACTCGCCGCGCCGAACGACGACCAGCGAACCGTCCGCCAGACCGAGCGCGACCGCCGGCGCCATCACGCCGTCGAGCAGTCCGAGATTGGTCTCGGCTTTGGCCGGCAGCGCCACGCTCGCGATCTCGTGCGCGTTCGGCGCAAACGACAGAATTCGCAGCCGCGTGCGGTCGAGCGAGGGGACGGCAATGTCGGCGATATTGTCGCCGTTGAAATCTCCGACGGCGGCCATGTCGAGCGCGCGCGTGCCGGCGATGTGATTGGCAGCGTCGGGCAGTTCGGCGACTTTTTTCAAATCGTCATTGTGCCAGCTCCATATTTCGAGCTGGCCGATGACATGCGGCTGGCGCACCAGCGCGATCTCGGTCTGGTGGTCGCCGGTGAAGTCGGCGATGCCGGCCGGATCGAGCCAGCGGCCGGCTGCGCCGAGCGGCGGCGTCTCGGCGATGATCTCGTAGTGGCCCTTGCGCTCGCCGATCACCGCCAGCGCCGAGCCGCGCCGGAGATAGGATTTCACGACGACGATGTCGTCGTGGCCGTCGCCGTTGAGATCGGCGATGCGCGGCTTGAGATCCTCGAACACGGCATCGGATTTGAGTCGTAGCGTTTGCAGCCTGCCGTCGCGCGTTTCGATGACGAGCGCGCCGGCTTCGATTTTGTCGCCGAGAATGCCGTGGTCGTACCGATCGGTCGGCTCGGCCAGCCAGGCGTGCGCGATGTCGTGCCGGCCGGTGGCAATTTGTCCGTCGGGCAGGGCGCCCGGCGGCAATTTGGCCGGCGCAGTCGTGTCGATGAAATCCAGGAAGATTTTGTCGCCATCGCGCTTGAGCGCGTACCACAGGCCGCCGGCCAGCACGCGCACTTGCCCGCCGACCGTTTCGATGGCGGTGACGCGCGCCGGCGCGTCGATGCGCTGCACGCGCCAGCCTTCCGCGTGCGCCGCGGTGCAGGCGAACCAAGCAATCAGGCAGAGACCGGCAAAGCGCATGCGGGGTATTTCTAAAGGTCCACGTGGTTCTAAAGCTTAACGTGCCGCAGCCGCAAGGCATTGCCGACCACACTCACCGACGACAGCGCCATGGCGGCGGCGGCGATGATCGGCGACAGCAGGATGCCGAAGGCGGGATAGAGTATCCCGGCGGCGATCGGCACGCCGCAAGAATTGTAGATGAAGGCGAAAAACAGGTTCTGCCGGATATTATGCATGACGGCGGCCGACAAAGCGCGCGCTTTGACGATGCCGGTCAGGTCGCCTTTGAGCAGCGTAATGCCGGCGCTTTCGATCGCCACATCGGTGCCGGTGCCCATGGCGATGCCGACCTGGGCGGCGGCAAGGGCGGGGGCATCGTTAACGCCGTCGCCGGCCATGGCGACCACGCGGCCCTCGCGCGTGAGCTTTTCGATCACCGCGCTTTTCTGCTCGGGCAGCACTTCGGCTTCGACTTGCAAAATGCCCAGGCGTTTGGCGATCGCCTGCGCAGTGATGCGATTGTCGCCGGTGAGCATGACCACGCGAATGCCCTCGGCCAACAGCGCCTTGAGCGCATCCGGCGTGGTAGCTTTGACCGGATCGGCAATGGCGATGCAGCCTGCGGCCTTGCCGTTGACCGCAAGCAGCACGGCGGTGGCGCCGTCGGCGCGCAGGCGCTCGGCATCCGCGGTAAGCGGCGCGGGGTCGATATTGAGTTCTTTGAGGAAAGCCGCGGTGCCGAGCGCAAGCCGCTTGCCGTCGGCCATGCCGATGACGCCTTTGCCGGCAGGCGCGTCGAAGCCGCGCACGGCTGCGGGTTCAAGTTTGCGCTCCTGCGCGGCGGCGACGATTGCCGCGGCGAGCGGATGCTCGCTGCTGCGCTCGACGCTGGCGGCAAGGCGCAACACGTCCGCCTCCTCGAAGCCGACGAGCGGCATGACCGCAACCACTTTCGGTTTTCCCTCAGTAAGCGTGCCGGTCTTGTCGATGACGAGCGTGTCGATCTTTTCCATGCGCTCCAGCGCCTCGGCATTTTTAATCAGCACACCGGCCTGCGCGCCGCGACCGACGCCGACCATGATCGACATCGGCGTCGCAAGCCCGAGCGCGCAGGGGCAGGCGATGATCAGCACGCTCACCGCCGCGACCAGTCCGAAGGCGAAACGCGGCTCCGGCCCGAACGTCGCCCACGAGGCAAACGCCGCAAGCGCCACCGCGATCACCGCCGGCACGAACCACGACGCGACCTGATCGGCCAGCCGTTGAATCGGCGCGCGGCTGCGCTGCGCGGCCGCCACCATCTGCACGATCTGGGACAAAACCGTGTCCTTGCCGATTTTTTCCGCGCGCATCACGAAACTGCCGGAGGCATTGAGCGTGCCGCCGATGACATGGGCGCCGATGTCCTTGGTGACCGGCATCGATTCGCCGGTGACCATCGATTCATCGAGCGATGAGCGGCCCTCCACTACCGTGCCGTCGACCGGAACCTTGTCGCCCGGCCGCACCCGTAATTTGTCGCCCGTCTGGACGGCTTCGAGCGCGATCTCCTCATCATTGCCGTCAGCGCGCAGGCGGCGCGCGGTCTTCGGCGCGAGATCGAGCAGGGCGCGGATGGCGCCCGAGGTTGCTGCGCGCGCGCGCAATTCGAGCACCTGACCGATCAGGACAAGCACTGTGATCATGGAGGCTGCTTCGAAATAGACTGCAGGCGCTCCGTGTCCGCGGAAGGCCGGCGGGAAAATGCCGGGCGTGAAGGTGGCGGCGAGGCTGTAGACGTAAGCGACGCCGGTGCCCATGCCGATCAGCGTGAACATGTTGAGGTTGCGCGTGACGAGCGACTGCGCGCCGCGCACGAAGAACGGCCAGCCGGCCCACAGCACCACCGGCGTGGCAAAGGCGAATTGGATGTAATTGGAAACGGCGGGCGTAAACCAATGCGCGCCGAAATGTCCGCTCATCTCGATGACCATCACCGGTAGCGCCAGCGCGAGGCCGATCCAGAAGCGGCGCGTCATATCGGCGAGCTCGGGGTTCGGGCCGGTGTCGGCCGTGGGCATTTCGGGCTCGAGCGCCATGCCACAGATCGGGCAGGCGCCGGGTCCGCCTTGCCGGATTTCCGGATGCATCGGGCAGGTGTAGATCGCGCCTTCGACGACAGGTTCCGGCGCACGCGGCTTGAGGTATTTTTCGGGAGCGGCCGTGAACTTCGCCTGGCAGCCGGCGCAGCAAAAATAATATGTCTCACCGCGATAGTCGGCGCGCGCTTTTGCAGTGGCCGGATCGACCGTCATGCCGCAGACCGGATCGATGACGCCGCCGGCGGCGGGCGCGTGATGATGCTCGGCGGTGACGCTCATGGCTTGCCTTTCATACCCCCATGGGGTATATAGCGGTCATGCAGAAGAACAGCAAGGCTTCGACGCTTAAGCGGCTCAACCGTATCGAGGGCCAGGTGCGTGGCTTGGCCCGCATGGTCGAAGACGACCGTTACTGCATCGATATCGTCACGCAGATTGCCGCCGTGCGCGCGGCATTGCGGCGGGCGGAAGAGGAAATCCTGCGCGAGCATGTTGCGCATTGCGTCGCGCATGCCATTGCCAGCGGCGACAAAACCGATCAGCGCCGCAAAGTCGCGGAGTTGATGGATGTGATGGGCCGCGCCGGACGGTAGTTTTTTCTCGTCAGCGCGTCGAAATGCCGAACACGCTGTAGGCCGGGCAGTTGCCGAAGAACGCGGTCAGAATCGGCACGATGCCGATCCAGCCGGCCCAATTCCAGCCGGTGCCGGGCGCGATATAGCCCAAGGCAAACGCGATCAGCGCGACGCCGACGACGATGCGCGCGATGCGGTCGAACATCCCGACATTGACGGACATGACTTGCTCCTTTGACCGAAAGGTTGGGAGCAGATTAGCCGCCCGTGCGATTCACGGATTGATCGAGATCAAGCGAATTTCTGCCGCGCCAGCGCGCAGCCGGCGCCGAGCGCCATCAGTTTGGCGGCGGCGATGTCGCGCCGCATCGGCGCCATGCCGCAATTGGTGCAGGCGACGATGCGCTCCTTCGGTACGTATTTCATCGCTTCGCCGATCACCTGCGCGACTTTCTCGGGTGTTTCGACTTCGTCATTCGCAACGTCGATGACGCCGATCAGCACGTCTTTGCCCTCGAGCAGTGACATGAGCTTCATCGGCACGCGCGAATTGATGCATTCGAGCGAGACCTGGCCGATTTTGCTTTTGGCCAGCGCCGGAAAAATCTTCTCGTATTGCCGCCACTCCTGCCCAAGCGAATTCTTCCAGTCGATATTGGCCTTGATGCCGTAGCCGTAGCAGATGTGCACGGCAGTCGTGCATTTGAGACCATCTATGGCGCGATGCAGCGCCTCGATGCCCCAGGTCGTCACTTCGTCCATGAACACATTGAAAGCCGGCTCGTCGAACTGGATAACGTCGACGCCGTCTTGCTCAAGCGCACGCGCTTCCTGATTGAGCAGGCCGGCGAAAGCCATCGCCATTCTCACTTTATCGCCATAGTGGCGGTCGGCGACGGTGTCGGAAATCGTCATCGGACCGGGTAAAGTGATTTTCAATTTCCGCTCGGTGTGGGCACGGGCGTATGCCGTTTCCGTCTGGTGCACGCGCCCCCTCAGTTTCAATTCGCCGCGGACCTGCGGCACCATGGCTTTATAACGGTCGCCGCGGATGCCCATCTCGACCTTGTGCGCGAAGTCGATGCCGTCGACGAATTCCAGGAAGCCGTGCACGAAATGCTGGCGCGACATTTCGCCGTCGCAGACGATGTCGATGTCGGCATCCTCCTGCAATTTGATCGCCAGCAATGTCGCATCGAGCTTGGCTTGCGCGAGTTCGCCGCCCGCGAGCTTCCATTGCGGCCACAGCTTGTTCGGCTCGGCCAGCCACGACGGTTTCGGCAAACTGCCGGCGATGGTCGAGGGAAACATCATGTGGTGACGCCCCGGACTAAAGATGGCGGACGCCAACTATAGAGCCAATCCTGGCGTGCGAGCAGCTTTTCTCCGCCCATCGCGCGCATCGCGAGGTTGCGCACCAGCGCTTCCGGCCCGCTTAAGCCATAGATACGGCCTTGTTTGCGCGAGGCCTGTTGGGCGCGATAGGTGCGGTGCCAGCGCGCGCCTTCGTAGCCGCGCAGCGCGTCGGCCGGATCGTCGCGGAAATGCGCGAGGAAATGCGCAAGCACGGCGGCGTCCTCGATTGCCATGCCGGCGCCCTGTGCAAGGAAAGGCAGCATCGGGTGGGCGGCGTCCCCGATCAGCGTCACCGGCCCATTACCGCCGCGGAAGGGAGCGGGGCGCGCATAGAGCGGCCATTTAAGCCAGCGTTCCGGTAGCGCAATGAGCGCGCGCGCTTTGTCATCCCATGACCAGCGCGCGAACTGCCGGAGGATTTCGGCGCGCGCGCCGGCCGCCGACCAGCCGGGTTTGCGGAATTCTTCATGCACGATGCCGACGACGTTGATGAGGCGGCCGCCTTTGACCGGGTAATGCACGAGGTGGGCGTCCGTTCCGAGCCAGAGATGCACCAGTGGCTCGCGGAATTCATCTGGCACGGCTTCGGCCGGAACGAGCGCACGCCAGGCTGTGCGGTGTGAAAAGCGCGGGCGCGGCTGCTCAAGGTGCGTGGCAATGCTGGACCAAACGCCGTCGGCGCCGATCAGCGCCATGCCGCGCTGGTCGCTGACTTGTCCGCCGCTGCGCGTGAGCGCGGTGACGCCTTTGACGTGGGCAGCGAATTCCTCGACCCGCATGCCGAGGTTGAGCGTGATGTCCTGTTCGTCGCCGGCGGCGGCGGCGAGCGCGGCCTGCAGGTCGCCGCGGTGGATCGTCCAATAGGGCGCGCCGTAGCGGCGTTCGATCTCCTGGCCGAGCGGAATGCGCACGATCTCGCGCCCGGCGCCGCCGGCCATGACGCGGATTGCCTGCGGCGCCATCACCAAAGGGCGCAGCCGCGCGCCGAGCCCGAGCGCGATCAGCACATTGGTGGCGTTGGGCCCGAGCTGGATGCCGGCGCCGGTCTCTTCCAGCTTTGGCGCCTGTTCGAGCACGGTCGCGCGCAAGCCTGCGCGCGCGAGAGCAACGGCAGCGGTTAGTCCGGCAATGCCGGCGCCGGCGACAATGACGTCACGGCCAGCCACGGAATCAGGCGGCGGCAGTCGCCGGCAGCGCGCATTCGGGCGGGCGTGCCGCGTGCGGATCGAGCTTGGCGTTGAAGCGGTAGAGGGTCGAGCAATAGGGACAGATCGAACTCGCTGTCGTCGCCCATGTCGATGAACACGTGCGGATGATCGTAAGGCGGCGTCGCGCCGACGCACATGAATTCCTTGGCGCCGATCTCGATAACCGGCACGCCCGGGTCGTTGTGGAAATGCGGAATGACGTGTTCGGTCATGGGACCCCTCGTCGCGGTTGGCGGCGCAACATAGCGAGGTGATGCGCCGATGCCTAGCTGTCACGTTGCAATTTTGCAAGGAGCGCCGCCGGCAACGGTTTGCGGCATTGACCACACGCGGCTAAAACGCGCGCATGGCGAGTTTCAACAACGGCGAGGTCGAGATCGCATATCTCGACGAAGGACAAAATCTTCCAAATGCCGAGCCGATCGTGCTGGTGCACGGCTTCGCTTCGACCAAGGAAATCAATTGGGTCACGCCCGGCTGGGTGGCGGCGCTGACGCAAGCCGGCCGGCGCGTGATCGCACTCGATGATCGCGGGCACGGGCAATCGAGCAAGCTCTATGAGCCCGCCGCCTATCACAGCGCCACGATGGCGGAGGACGTGCGCGCGCTGATGGATCATTTGTGCCTCGCGCGCGCTGATGTCATGGGCTACTCGATGGGTGCGCGTATTGCCGCGTTCCTCGCCGTCGCCCATCCCGGACGCGTGCGTTCACTCGTCTTCGGCGGGCTCGGCATCCGGCTGGTGGACGGTGTCGGCCTGCCCGAGAGCATCGCGCTGGCGCTCGAAGCGCCATCGCTCGACTATATCAGCGATCCGACCGAGCGCATGTTTCGCACCTTTGCCGAACAGACCCAATCGGACCGCAAGGCGCTTGCCGCCTGCATCCGTGGTTCGCGCCAGACACTGAGCCGCGCGCAAGTCGGCGCGATCACGGTGCCGGTGCTGGTTGCGGTCGGAACCAAGGACCCGGTGGCGGGCTCGGCGCAGGCGCTGGCCGCGCTTATTCCGGGGGCCCGCGCGCTCGATATTCCCGGCCGCGATCACATGCTGACCGTCGGCGACAAGGTATTTAAGGCCGGCGTGCTCGAATTTCTTAACCAACGTCCCTAGCCAACGCGGACGAGCCATACGGGGGTAATTTAGCGGCCTCGTGACAAAAGCCGTTATGTGCTAAATAGAAGGCGAGGGATTTGGCGTCGAGAGGCGCCGGGAGAAAGCTGATGGCACACTATCAGACACGGCCTGCCAAAGGTCTCGACAAAGTCGATCCGGTCTGGGCGCGCATCCGCGAAGAGGCGGAGGAGACCGCGCGCCGCGAGCCCGAGCTCGCCACGTTCATCTACGAAAACATCCTGCATCATGACACGCTGGAAGCCGCCGTCGTTCATCGCGTCAGCGAGCGCCTCGGCAACGCCGACGTTTCCGGCGACCTGATCCGCCAGGCCTTCGGCGACGCGCTCGACGACGAGCCGGCGATCGGCGAAGCCTTCCGCGCCGATATCGTGGCGGCCGTCGACCGCGATCCGGCGACCAACCGCTTCGTCGAGCCGGTGCTCTATTACAAAGGCTTCCATGCCATCCAGACGCACCGGCTGGCGCACTGGCTGCATCGCAAGGGCCGCAAGGACTTCGCGCTCTATCTGCAGAGCCGCTCCTCGAGCGTATTCCAGTGCGACATCAATCCGGCGGCGAAAATCGGGCGCGGCATCTTCCTCGACCATGCCACCGGTTTGGTCGTCGGCGAGACAGCCGTAATCGACGACGACGTGTCGATCCTGCACGACGTCACGCTCGGCGGCACCGGCAAGGAGCACGAGGACCGCCACCCGAAAATCCGCCGCGGCGTTATGATCGGCGCCGGCGCGAAAATTCTGGGCAATATCGAAGTCGGCCACTGCGCGCGCATCGCCGCCGGCTCCGTCGTCATCAAATCGGTACCGAACAATGTCACGGTGGCGGGCGTGCCGGCCAAAGTGGTCGGCGAAGCCGGCTGCCCCGAGCCGTCGCGCGCCATGGATCAGATGCTCTATGGCGTCATGCTGGACGGGTAGTTTTTTACATGACGCATGATCTTGTCCGAAAACCGCTACCCACTTTTCGGGATCATGCGCTGCTTGCGCCGGGCCGCCCAATCGGGCAACTAGCTGTGCGACGATAACAGGAGCGGCCCGGTGGACGTGCAGGAAGTCAAAAAGCTCGATGCCTACCTGAAGAAGCTGTTCGGCAATTCGCAAATTCGCGTGGTGCCGAAGAGCGGCGATGCCGCGGAAATCTTCATCGGCGAGGACGACGCCGGCGAATTGACTGTGGACGACGAGGAGGGCGAGCGCTCCTACAATTTCCGCATGGTGATCATGCTCGGCCAGGATCCCAGCATTCAGCCGGTGCCGGCGCTCAATGCCTATCTGCGGCGCAAGTTCGACAATGAGAACCTGCGCGTGGTGACGCGGCCGAAAAAAATGGATTCGCTCGAGCTTTATCTCGGCGAGGAATTCATTGGCGTGCTGTTCGTCGAAAACGAGCAGGGCCGCCGCAGCTATATCCTGGAATTGCCGATTTTGGACGTCGATCTGGTCGATTAAGACCATACTCCGCTCATTCCCGCGTAAGCGGGAATCCAGTTCTTTATCTGCTCAGCATATTGCTGCCCTGGGTCCCCGCTTTCGCGGGGACGAACGGCAAGGTGATCAGTTCGGGTGCAGCCGTGCTTGCAGCCGGTCGATGCCGGCCGCTACGCGTTTCCAATCATTCAGCCAATCGCGCGGGAAGCGGAAGGTGATGTCGGCATTGCCGATGCGCCGCTCCAACAGACACGTGCCGGAATTGGTGACGCCTTTCTCCGAGCAGCGCGCGAGGAAATGCTCGGGCTGCGCCTGCTCGAACACCAGTTCCTCGCCCTGATAGGGCGTGCCGTCGCGGAAGCCGCGCAGCGTCAGACCGTCCGGCCCGGCCGTCGGCTCCGGCACCAGATAACGCGGATAAATCTGCTGCACGCGCTCCATCAGCGGCAGCGTCGTCTCGCCGGAGGCAATCGTCACGAACAGCCGCTGGTTGGGATTGACCGGATTGCCGACCGTCGGCTTGACCGCCGGGTCGGGCGGCGCGAGCGAGGGCCACAAATACGAGAGGTCGACGCGCTCCTGCGCCCCGGCTTTGCGTTGGATGGCTTCGCGGATCGCGGCCGGCTCGATGTTGAAGCTGACGCCGGCAATCACGATCGGCAGCGCGGGCGCATCGAGCGAGACCTGCGCCTGCGGCCAGCGCGGCCATAGCACATAGGCGATGTAAAGCGCGGCGATGAGGACCGCTCCCGCGAACGCGAGCAACGGCGCGGCCAGCGGATTGTGCCCGGCCGGACGAGGGCGCCGCGCGCGGCGCTGGTGGGTGACGTAGGTCATGCGAATCGCCGGCGATTATGCCACGGCGGCCGAACGGGCCCGGATTTTGGCGTTAACCTTTCATTAAGGATCTGCTGGCGCGCGGGCGGCGGCTTTGCGAAAGATAGGCCTCGTATTGCGTTGAGGCCGAAATGACGCCGGAATCCGTGCAGATGTTGCTTGCGCTCGCGCTCGGCTTTGCCGTTGCCGGACTTTGCTCCTCCGCCTACCAGCTCGCCACCGACCGCCTGCCGACCTTCGGCCTGCTCAGCGCCGGGCCCAGCGTTGCCACGGTCGCCGCCGTGCCGGTGCTGATGCTGTCGGCGCCGTTCCTGATCATGCGCAACACGCTACTCGCCCGGAAGCAGGAAGGCCGCCGCTTCGAATTCGTGTTCCTGGCGACCGTGATCGCCGGCTTCTGGAGCCTGATGTCGGGCCTGGTCGTGCTGATGAGCCTGCAGGCCTGCGGACTGTTCTGCGCCTAAGGCGCTTCCAATTTGGCAATTTCGTTGCGATTGTCCGCTCCGTTGAGGAGACGCGGGAATGCCGATCTATGAAATCGACGGACAAGCGCCGGAATTTCCCGGCGAGGGCCAGTATTACATCGCCGATACCGCGGTGGTGATCGGCCGGGTGCGGCTCAAGCCCGAGGCGAGCGTGTGGTACGGCGCGGTGCTGCGCGGCGACAATGAATGGATCGAGCTCGGCGAACGCTCACAGGTGCAAGACAATAGCACGCTGCACACCGATCCCGGATTTCCGCTCACCATCGGGCATGACTGCGTGATCGGCCACAATGTCATCCTGCACGGTTGCAGCATCGGCGATAACAGTCTGATCGGCATGGGCGCGATCCTGCTCAACGGCGCCAAGATCGGCGCCAATTCGCTGGTCGGCGCAGGCTCGGTGGTCACCGAAGGGAAAAGTTTTCCGGACAATTCGCTGATCGTCGGCGCGCCGGCGCGTATCATCCGCAAGCTCGACGAGAAAGCGACCGCGATGATCCGCGCCGGCGCCGACATCTATGTGCGGCGCTGGAAGAGTTACAAGCAGGGCTTGAAGCGGATCGATCGCGTCTAAGCCGCCGCGGCTCTTGCGCTCTCGACCTGTGGTGGCACGCGGAAAGCGATCGCAAGCCGGTTCCAGGTATTGATCGTGACGGCAGCAGCCGTGAGATCGACGATTTCCTTTTCCGAGAACTGCTTGCGCACATCGTCATAGACCGCGTCGGGCACGTGACCTTGCGACACCAGCGTGACCGCTTCGGTCCAGGCGAGCGCGGCCCGTTCGCGTGCGCTGAACACCGGCGCCTCGCGCCAGGCATCGAGCAGGTGCATGCGTTCGTCGGTTTCGCCGAGCTTGCGGGCATCGCGCGTATGCATGGCGAGGCAATAGGCGCAGCCGTTGATTTGCGAGGCGCGGATCTTGATCAACTCGCGCAATTTGGCATCGAGGCCGGATTGATCGACATAAGCCTGCAGCGCCGCGACGGCCTTGTAGGCGGCCGGGCTCACTTTGGTGGCGTCAATTCGCTGTTGCATGAGGGACTCGCGAAAAGCTTGATGCGTCGCTCCCGCGCCAAGCGTCGCGCTAAAAATGGCCGTCAGTCTGACGGCATCGTGACAATCGCGTGGAGGATGGAACGCAGTAACAGGGTGCGGCAGGCCCTTGGGGGAGGGCCTGCCGCTCACGAACCCGGTCTGGGGACGGGGAGGGGTGGGGACGTGACCGGGATCGCGATCTCGTTAATCGATAGCTTTCGGCCTTAGCGTGCCGACACCACAGGCGGCGCCGCGGATGGCACACCCAAAGCGACCCAGGTGTTCGGGTCGGATTGCGACTGCCGCTTCACGAAGTGGTAGCCGGTCCTGTTCCAGGGCAGGATCTGGGCCTCCTGGTTGTCGAGAATGAACTCACCGCGGTCGGTCTTGACCGTGAGCACGGCATGGCCGTCGCCTTTCTTGTCGCGCACCACTGTGATGAGCAGCGCCTCGCGCGGCCAGCCGGCCTGCATCAGCATGCGCCGCTTGAGCAGCACGTAGTCCTCGCAGTCGCCATAGCCGTCGTCCGGGTAGTTCCAGCGTTCGACCACGCCCCAATGCTCCATGTCGGTCAGCGGCTTGATGTTGTCGTTGGCCCAGGCGTTGACCTTGACCATGTCGGTCCAAGCCTTGGGCGAGAGCACGACGTCGCGCGGCGTCGACGGCTTGGTGTCGCACTCCGGCTTGTATTCGACGCAGAACTCGACCCAGCCGATCGGAGCGCGTGTGGCCGCACCGACCGCTTCATAGACCGCAGGTTCGTGCGCGATCGAAGCGTAAGCGAAACGTTCGCCGGCAGTACTGATACCCGCCGAGGCGGCGAGCGCCGCGCAGGCAATAACGCCGCTCGAGATTTTTGTACGCCAAGCCATCTGTGACCCCTTCCCGTCTTGTTGGGGCCACTATTCCCACAAAGCTTTTGCAGCGCGGCTAAGTCGAGCAAGTCGTTTTAAGTAGAACCAAGATAAAGACTGAGACGAATACAGTAAAACTTGAAGTCGAATTCGCTTAAAATCTTAGCGAATACATGTTAGTTCAAATTGTCTCTATTAAGCGCGGAAACGCAGGCGGCACAGGGCTGCGCGCGCGTTTTCGTACGCGGCGTTTACCGTGTTTCGCCGCGCGATCGCGTTTCAAAAAGGGTATGGGAATGGCGCGCGCGCGGGTTCACGTTGCGCGCAATTTGGCGCGCCGCGTTTACCGGGCGCAAACGCTATTCGCCGGTGACGCTGTCTTCGAGGAAATCGGTGTGCTGCAGGCGGGTGAATTCGACCGCAAAGCCATCTTCGATGTGGCGTACGACGCGGCCTTGGGTCTTGCCGATCGTGACGACACTGCCGACGGCCGGGCGCAGGTCGGGTGCGATGGCGATGGCGGCGCCGGATTGCGACAGGTCGATCACGCGGCAGGCGACATTGTTGCCGTTGGGCAGGATCAGCCGCGCCAGCGGGTTGCGCGGCGTGAAGCGGCCGTGGCGGCGGTCTTCCGGCAGATTGAGGATGTGGCGGTTGGCGAGCCAAGTGAGCTGGGCGGCGAGCTTGTCGCGCTTACGCGCGCTCGCCGAAATCGTCATGGCAAAGCCGTTATCGATGGTGCGCGCGATCTTGCCCTCGAGCCGGCCCAAATGATCGACATAGGCGATGACCCGTTCGCCCGGCGCGCCGACAACCGGTGCCACCACCGCCATTCCGCCCGGCGACATATTGATCACCTGGCACGGGAATTCGCGCCGGTCTGGCAGCATATAACGCCCGAGCAAATTGACCTTGACGCGCTGAAAGCGCCGGCGTTCTTCGGCCAGCGGTAGGAATTTCGGCTTGGCGAGCGGCATTGCCATGGAACGGCCGGGGGTCAAACGCGGCCTGAAAGGGGCCGTATAGACCCTATGTCGCTATCGTTAACGTGGCGTTAGCCGGTGGCGTCGCCCGAGGGTGTTTCACGACCGCCGCTATAGACCACGAAGCCGTGGTGGACCCGGTTGCCCTCGATCTTTCCGAAACGGGGCAGGCCGCGGGCTTTCACCTCAGGCCCGATATGGCGCAGGGTGACGAGGTCGAGCGCAGTCACCGCGCGTGCGCCCAGCCAGTATGGCGGCACCGCCGGCGCCAGCACGCCGAGCGCGCGGATACGGGCGTGACCCGAATGAGCGAGCGGCAGCAGCAGCATTTCGAGCTCGGCCTCGTGGCCTTCCTCGGTGCGCGCGAGCAAGCCGGCGACGATACCGGCGGCTTCCTCGTTAACGATTGCGCCGAGTTCTTCGATCGCCTTGCGGCTCGTGTCGCTGAACACGTCCGAAAATAACTCGCCTTTGATCTCGCGGCAAAACAGCGCGCAGACGCGCGTGCCGGCGAGACGGAACCGCAACTGATCGACGAAGTCCGCCGCCAGCATGAACGTGTCGCCGAGCGCGAGACGAATTTCGCTCGGCTCGATCTCGCCGCGCTCGGGCGCCGCGCGGGTGCCGCGCAGCTTGTTCCAATATTCGAAAACGGCGCGCGTGGATTGATGTTTCATTACCGCCCACCTGTTGTGCCGTCGCGAGACGTGTGCCGGCTTGGCTGTCCCCGATCGGGACATTGGCGGCCGGATTTCGTCGCGACGTCGCAGATGGAGCAGGGCGCGTGCCGGTCGAACGCGGAGCGCTGCGCGCTCGTGAATTAGTCTTAAGACCACAATCGCATTGGCAGGCCGCGGCACATTGCCTATGGTCGCGGGCGATCCACATTCCGGCGCCTCAAGAACCTTCGGGCGCCCAACTGGCTGAGAGCCACGGGGAGAGGTGGGGACGTGACCCGCGCCTTCACGGCGCGCCACGACCCCGCAGAGCGCGGCTCGAGGGAGGGCGAAAGCCCTCCTTTTTCTTTTTGCGGCGGCTTGCGGGCGGGCCGCCAAGCTCGTAACTCAAGCCGGCCCGCGCATGACCGATCAACCCGTAAACCGCGAACCGATCTTCAATATCCCGCGCGTGATCGTGGTGCTGCTTGCCGTCATGGCGCTCATCCATGCGGTGCGGCTGTTCGTGCTGACGCCTGCGCAAGACAACGACCTGCTGTGGTTGTTCGCCTTCGATCCGCTGCGCTACGGCGGGAGTTTGCCGGACGAGGCATTGCCCGGCGGCTTCGGCGCGCAGATCTGGACCTTCGTGACTTATGCGTTTCTGCACGCGAGCTGGATGCATCTCGGCGTCAACGCGATCTGGTTTCTCGCCTTCGGCTCGGCGGTGGCGCGGCGTTTCGGCACCGTGCGCTTTTTGATTTTCTTTTGCGTCACCGCGGCGGCCGGCGCGATTGCGCATCTGTTTGCCTTCGGCGGACAGGACGCGCCGGTGATCGGAGCGTCCGCCGCGATTTCCGGCACGATGGCGGCGGCGATGCGTTTTGCTTTCCAGCGCGGCGGCCCGCTCAGCTTCCGGCGCAGCTTCGGCGAAGCCGCGTACCACATGCCAGCGCTGTCGCTGATGCGCGCGTTGCGCGAGCCCGCGGTGATCGCCTTCCTCGTCGTTTGGTTCGGCCTGAATTTCTTGTTCGGACTGTGGTCGACGCCACTCACCGGCGACAATGAGGTCGTGGCTTGGCAAGCGCATATCGGCGGTTTCATTGCCGGGCTGCTGCTGTTTGCCTGGTTCGATCCGCCGCAGGATTTTCATCAATTCGGCGCGGATGCTGCAATGCCGCATTAGGCAATTGCATCGCTGTGCGGTGAGCCTTGCGGAATCGTGAATTGACGGAACCCAGCATCGGCAGGATCGTTGCCTCCGACCCGGAGTCGCGGGTTCTCCCGGCTGCCGGGCAGGAGGCTGCCATGAACGTCAAAGCGATTCTGGCCGCCAAGCAACAGGGCGGCGACACTATCGGTATCGAACCGACGGCTAGTCTTGCGCAGGCGGCGAAACTGCTCGCCACCTGCCGCATCGGCGCGCTCGTCATTCGCGGTGCGGGCGGGCGTCTTGCCGGCATATTGTCCGAACGCGACATCGTGCGCGCGTTGGCGGAGCAGGGTGCAGCGGCGCTCGATATGCCGGTCGGTCAGGTCATGACTCGCGATGTCGAGACCTGCGGCGAAGATGAAAGCTGCGCCAGCATCATGGAGCGCATGACGGCCGGAAAATTCCGTCATATGCCGGTGCTGCGCGGCGGCAAGCTCGCGGGACTGATCTCGATCGGCGACGTGGTCAAGCAGCGCGTCGATGAGATCGAGCGCGAGTCCGAGGCGCTGCGCGATTACATCCGCACGGCTTGAGGCTCTGGCGTGGCTACGCTCGACTGCGGCGAGAAATCGCCGCAAGTCGAGCGCGCGCCGAGATATCGGTCATGGCGCAGGCAGAGGCCGTCGTCGGAGCGGGTCGATCCGTAGCCCGAGCTCAGGCTTGTCAGCCCGCCAAACGCGGCCTCGATGAAGGCCGGGTCATTGCGGAAGTGTCGGCAGAACCGGCACTGTCCGCGTGTTGTTGTCGCGTGGTCCATGCGGCCGCTTCAACGTGCCAGGTTTTCCCAGTGTGCGGCGAACACGATTGCCGACAGCACGAAGCCGACGACGATGTTGACGATTGCGCCTGCGCTGAAGGCGAGAAACGGCTTCTTGCCGGCGCTGGCGAGTTCGCGGAAGCGGGTCGTCAGCCCAATGCTGAGGAAGCAGAAGATGAAGGCCCAGCCGCGCAGATCCTTGATCGGGCCGACGAATGCGGGCACCACGGTCTTGTTGTAGTCGCCTAGGCTATACTGCGTCGTTACCAAAGTGACGATCAACGACGCCACCAAGAAGCCGATCACGAATTTCGGAAAGCGCCACCAAATCTCCGCGGCGTGCGGCTTACGGCCGGTCTCGCCGCGCTCCCATTGCGTGGTCGCGATAATCGCGAGCACAAAGGCCCAGATGCCGATCCATACGTCGCGGCCCACCACTTTGATCAGCGTGTAGGCGAACACGGCCTGGTCGCTGGTGCCGGCCACGGCGCCATGGGTGGCGAGGTCGCCGTAGGTCTGCGCGGCGGCAAAGCCTGCTGCATCGGCGAACTCCGACGTACCGATCCAGGCACCGCCGACGCCTGCCGGCAGATGCAGCGCTTGTGCGATGAACGGCAGCACGAAGATCATGGCCACCGCCCAGACGATTACGGTCGTGATGGCGATCGGCGCGTCTTCCTTTTTGGCGCCGACGGCGCCGGCAATCGCAATCGCCGCCGACACGCCGCACACCGCGCCGCCCGCGCCCAAGGTGGTCGCTAGGCGCTTGTCGAGGCCAAGCTTGATGCTCACGAAAAAGATCGTGACGAAAGTGATGACCGAAACGATCGAAGCCTGCAGGATGGCCGCCGGTCCCGCCCACACGATTAACGTGAACGGCAGCGTCGCGCCGAGCAGCACGATGCCGGTCTTGACGTAAAATTCGACGCGGAAACCGGCATCCAACCAGCGCGGCAAGCCAATCAGATTGGACAGCGCAAGGCCGACGGCGAGCGCGACCAGCGGTGGCTCAAGGTTATACGTGCTGGCTTTATCCCATTGACCGAGCGCGAAAATGCCGACCGACAAGACATAAAGCACAATGAAGGATGGGACGAACTCTTTCGCCTTGTGGCCGAGCGTCGTCAGCGCGACGGAAAAGATCGCGGCCCAGACGAAAAACTGCGCGATGTAGCGGTCGAAATTGCCGGCGAAATGCGCGCCGAGTTGCGCGAAAGTCGACCATTTCGCCGGCGTCACCGCCAGCCATTTGATGCTCGAACCATTCGCGAACAATGCGTAGGCGACGGCGACGATGCCGAGCCCGAGCCAAATTGCCCACCAGTCCTCTTTCAACCACAGTTCGCGCCACCGCAGTGGCGGCACCAGAACACGGTCGTTACGCAATTCGACATTAGCCATTGCAACTGCCTTTCGTTTGACGGCCGCCACTTGAAAACGCGGCGCCATCATTACAGGCAGGTTAGCTAGAAGAAGAAATGCGCAGCCGGCAATAGATCGGGAAAAATAAGAATACGCGCGTCATCTGAAATGCATGCACGAAAGCAATTTTCTCGATTCACACGCGTGTTTAACAACAAGTTTTCGCGTCCCGTTACACAATGAACGCGTCGAAATCGTCGACAACAGTTTTGGAAGGCGGCCGCTACTTTGCCGATCCGTTCGGTCCGATCGGCTGCGACAGCGCGGCGATGGCTTCGTTGACGCCGTCGATCGCCTTTTCGGTCGCTTCCGCGCCGATGGCGATAGCCTCTTCGGCGCGGTGGAAGTCGAACCAGCCGACGCCGCCGAGGCGCGGGCTCACCATCACGTCGGCCGGATCGCCGGCGAGGCGGGCGCGCGTGATGCGGTCCTGCATCACGTTGAAGGCTTCGACCATGACGGTCGGAATGCTTGGCTGGCCGCGGCGGCCGAGGAATTGCCGACGCAGCATTCGTTCGCCGCTGAACATTGAGAGCAGTCCGTTGCTTTTTGCGGCTTCAGCGGCAGCCGCATCGTCCGCCTCGTCGGAGCCGTGGCTGGCGATGATGGTGCCGCGCCCGAACAGATCGGAATTCAGATTGACCGCGATCACCAGGCGCGCGCCGAGCGCGCGCGCGGCCGAGACCGGCACCGGATTGACCAGCGCGCCGTCCACCAGCCAGCGCTCGCCGATCAGCACCGGCGGGAAGATTCCCGGCAGCGCATAGGAAGCACGCAGCGCGTCGGACAGGCGTCCGCGCGTTAGCCAGATCTCGTGGCCGGTGTTGAATTCGGTGGCGATCGCCGCAAAGCGCAGCGGCAGGTCGTCGATGCGAATGTCGGGCAGCGCGGTTTCGAGCTGGCGGGCAAGGTGATTGCCGCGGATCAGGCCGGAGCCGGTGAGATTGATATCGAGATGGCCGAGCACGCCGCGCACGGTGAGGCCGCGCGCCCAGGTTTCCAGCGTATCGAGCTGGCGGGCGGCGTAGCAGCCGCCGACCACCGCGCCGATGGAAGTGCCGACGATGACGTCCGGGACGATGCCATGGGCCACCAGCGTGCGCATCACGCCGATATGAGCAAAGCCGCGCGCGGCGCCGCCGCCGAGCGCGAGCCCGATCGTCGGACGGCTGGCCGCCGGCTTGATCTGCGCTGTGGTCGCGTCGGCCGAGCGGTCCCCGTTGCCGTTGCGGCCTCGTGCGAAAAGTCCCTCAAACACCAAACGAATTCTCCCCAGTCCCGATGATCGAGCCGGGCCAATTACTCGGCAAGCGCTTCACGGCGGTATGGTGAAGACTGCTGGCGGAGTCTTGTGACCAAAACGTGACAGGGAGGGTGCGCCTCGCCGATTACCGTATGGTTAAACGCCGCGGCGGGCCGGAAGTTCACGCCGTCGGCCGCACCATCGAAAACACCCGCTCCACCACGGCATATTGATCGTAGCCGCAGCGGGCGATCGGCTGCATCATGGCGCTGTCGAGGCGGCCGTCGACAATGAAGCGGTCATCGATGTGCACGCCGACCACTTGGCCGAACACCACATGGCAATCGAGCGCTTCGCCGCCGAGACCTTCGACCGGCACGATCTTGAGCAGCTTGCATTCGAGCGCGCAGGGCGAGGCGGCCACGCGCGGCGGCTTGACCAGCCGCGACGGCGCGGGGGCTAACCCAGCGCGTTCCATCTCGTTCACGCCGCGCTTGAGCGGCGCCGAGGTGGCGTTCATCTGCTCGCGCAGGGCCCAGGTGGCGAGATTGCAGACGAATTCGCCGGTTTCTTCGATGAAAGTCACTGAATCTTTGACGCCTTCGCTGGCGAACATCACCAGATTGGGCTTGCTGTTGATGCCGTTGAAGAACGAGTAGGGCGCCAGATTCACTTCACCTTTCATGCTGATAGAGGTGATCCAGCCGATCGGGCGCGGCGCCACGATGGCCTTGAAGGGATCGTGCGGCAGCAACGTCTTATCGCGCTTGTCATGCTCGTAGAACATCACTTCCTCGGACTTGAATAGCGGGTGACGATGTCATCGAGCTTCGGACGATCGCGTTCTTCGGGCGGCTTCGCCGGGCGGCCGATGTGGACGAAGCCGGCGACGCGCTCATTCGCCGCCAAGCCGAGCGCGTCGAGTACGCGCCGGTCATAGGCGTACCATTCGGTGATCCAGCTCGCGGCATAGCCCATGGCATAGGCGGCGTTCACCAGGTTCATGCAGGCGGCGCCGGCGGACAATTGCTGTTCCCATTCCGGGATCTTCACGTGCGGGCCGGCGCGGCTGACGACGGCAATGACGAGTGGCGCGCGCGCGAGCCGCTTGCGCTCGAAGTCGAGCTGATCGGCGGTGGCGTCGGCGTGCTGGCCGCGGAAAATCGCAGCGATTGTCTCGCCGGCAGCCAAACGCGCCTCGCCCTCAAAGACAATGAAGCGCCAGGGCGCAAGCTTGCCGTGGTCGGGCACCCGCGCGGCAATGGTCAGCAGCGTATCGATTTCGGCGGTGGAGGGGCCGGGCACGCCTAATTCCATCGGCTTGACCGAGCGGCGGGTCTTCAGAAGCTGCAAGGCGTCGGGCATTTCGTCCTCAAATTAACGGCGTTTGCGCCAGTATAGCGATATTCGCGCGGTAAACGCGCCTTTCCGGCTTGAAATCGCCGCGATTTGGTCCGAAAACGCTTGCCGCATGCGCAACGCTCCTACAATTGCCGCCGCCTGCGGCCGGCTATGGCCGGCGATTGTATTCATCCTCATGATGTTCGCACCGGGCCTTGCCGCCGCGCAGCAGCCGACGGGTCCCAATCTGTTGTTTTCGACCACGCCCGCGATGGGGCTGATCTCGCCGCAATCCATCACGCGCGGCGACCTGTTCGGTCCGGGCGGCACGCAACAGCCGCAATGGCCCTCGCAGCAAAAGGCGGCGCCGGAAGTGGCGGTGCCGATGGTGCCGGCCGGCAAGGTGGCGCTCGCGCTCAGCGCCCGCTTCGGTAAGGAGCAGCCTTCGATCGACGGCGGCCTCACCTGGCGGGTCTACGGCTCGAAGGCCGACGCGCACGGCAATTATCCGCTGGTCCAGGAAGACAAGTCACCGTCACCCACGCTGGTGCTGCCGGCCGGCAGCTACGTCGTGCATGTCGGCTTCGGGCTTGCAACCGCGGTGAAGCCGGTGACCTTGAACGGCCCGACGGTGCGCGAAACATTCGATCTGCCCGCCGGCGCTCTGCGCATGGAAGGCCGTGTCGGCGACGCAATCATCCCGGCGCCACAAATCTCGTTCAACGTGTTCAAAGGCAGCCAATTCGAGCCCGGCGACCGGCGGCCGATCGCCGAACACGTGGCGACCGGCGCCGTGATCGTGGTGCCCGAAGGCACCTATTACATCGTCTCGAATTACGGCGACGCCAACGCGGTGGTGCGGTCCGACATCCGTGTGCAGGCCGGCAAACTGACCGACATCACGGTCACGCATCGCGCCGCCGCCATCACGCTCAAGCTGGTGACCGAAAAAGGCGGCGAGGCGCTCGCCAACACCGCCTGGTCCGTGCTCACGCCCGGCGGCGACGTGATCAAGGAATCAATCGGCGCCTTTCCGCGCGTGGTCCTGGCCGAAGGCGAATATCGCGCCATCGCCCGCAACGAGGGCAAGGTGTTCGAGCGCGAATTCAAGGTCGTGACCGGGGTGGACGGGGATGTCGAAGTGCTGGCGCAGTGATGACGATCGCGGCCAGCCACAGCGCCATTGAGGATTTCGCCGCGCTTGACCTTGCATCGTCCGCGCTGCTGCTCGACGTGGACGGCACGCTGATCGATATCGGACCATCGCCGTTCGAGGTTCATGTTCCCGACGCGCTCTGCCGCTCGCTCGAGCGTCTGCATGAACGCACCGGCGGCGCGCTGGCGCTGGTCAGCGGCCGGCCGATCCGCGATATCGACAAATTATTTTCGCCACTGAAACTGCCGGCGGTCGGCGGCCACGGCGCCGAAATGCGTTTGGACGGCGGCCGTATTATTGCCGGCGTCAAAACGTTGCCGGAAAAACTGCGCAAGCGGCTGGCGCTCGCCGCGACGCCGGGCTCGGGCGTCGTGCCGGAGGACAAGGGTTATTCCTTCGCGCTGCATTTCCGCCAGACGCCACAGCAGGAGCCTCGCTTGCGCGCGCTGGTCGACCGCGTGCGCGCCGAATTTCCCAGCGAAGCTATGGAGGTATTGCTAGGCAAGGCCATGGTCGAGATCAAACGGAGCGGCATCAGCAAAGGCGAGGCGGTCCGGGAACTGATGACGCGCGCGCCATTTGCCGGCCGCGTGCCGGTATTCATCGGCGACGACATTACCGATGAAACGGTGTTTGCCCTGCTGCCCGCGATCGGGGGCAAGGGCTTTTCGGTCGGCCGCCAATTCGACGGACTAGCCGGAATTTTCGCGACGCCCGACGAAGTGCGCGACGCTTTGGGCCGTCTTGCCTCCGTGCGCTGATATCGGCAACAAAAATCCGCCTGCACAATTCGACCGCAATGTGAACTTCTGCGCGAGTTCCGCGTTATGAGTCACGCGGATACCTGCATGCCTGCGCCAAACTAACCTACGCTCGCATGTGATGGGCCGCGACGGGGTGCATCATGTCGATCGGCGCGCTTGATACCGGTGACGGCAGTATTTCCGATATCCAGTTTGGACTTTTGGCCAGGCCATTTGAAATGGAACGGGGAAAATTACGCGTGCCACGGCTCGTTGTCGTTTCGAACAGAGTGGGCGTGCCCGACGGCAAAATGCGGGTTGGCGGCCTTGAAGTGGCGATCCGCGCCGCGCTCAGGCGCCGCGGCGGCCTGTGGTTCGGCTGGAGCGGGCGGGTTGCCGACGTCCCGGGGCCGGCGAAAACGGTCGAACAGGATAACACGTCTTACACCACCGTCGATTTGCGCAAGGACGATTACGACGAGTTCTACAACGGCTTCGCCAACCGCGTGCTCTGGCCGATCCTGCATTACCGGCTCGATCTTGCCGAATTCACGCGGCGCGATCTTTCCGGCTATTTCCGCGTCAACGAGTACTTCGCCAAGCATCTTGAGAAGCAGTTGCGCCCCGACGACGTCATCTGGGTGCACGATTATCACCTCATTCCTTTCGCCAAGGCGCTGCGCGATCGCGGCCACAAGAACCGCATCGGCTTCTTCATCCATATTCCGTTTCCGTCGCCTGAGATCCTCACGGCGCTCCCCAACCACGACCGTTTGATCCCCGCGCTCTGTAACTTCGACGTCGTCGGCTTCCAGACCGACGTCGATGCCGCCAATTTCTGCCGCTACGTCGCCAACGAATGCGGGTTGCCATGGGCGAACGGCAACAGCTTCCATTTCGCCAACCGCACAGTGCAGGTCGGCACGTTCCCGGTCGGCGTCGAGACGGTGGCGCTGGCGCGGCTCGCCCGCCGCGCCAGCGAAACCGCGTTCGTGCGCGAGGTGCTCGACAGCCTCTCCGGCCGCGCCATGATCATCGGCGTCGACCGCCTCGACTACACCAAGGGCATCCCCGAGCGCATGGATGCCTTCGAGCGATTTCTCGCCAAATTTCCGGACTGGCGCGGCAAGGTCACCTATCTGCAGATCACGCCGCGCAGCCGCTCCGGCATTCCTGAATATGCCGACATCAGCCGCAAGGTCGGCGAGGCGGTCGGCCGCATCAACGGCGCTTACGGCGAGGCCTCGTGGACGCCGCTGCGCTACATCAACAAGGCTCATAGCCGGACGGCGCTGGCCGGGCTTTATCGCGGCGCGCGGGTCGGGCTGGTGACGCCGCTGCGCGACGGCATGAACCTGGTGGCCAAGGAATACGTCGCCGCGCAGGATTCGGAGGACCCAGGGGTGCTGGTGCTGTCGCGCTTTGCCGGCGCGGCGCACGAATGCACCGCCGCCTTGCTGGTCAATCCGTACGATCCGGAAGGGGTCGGCAATGCGATCGATCGCGCGCTGTCGATGCCGATCGAGGAGCGGCGACAGCGTCACGCGACGAACTTCAAGGCGCTCGCGCGCAACGACCTCACGCACTGGGCGGAGCGCTTTCTGGCGACTCTCGAGCGCCAGCCCGCGGCGGACCAGCGGCCGGCGGCGCGGGCTGCATCCGCCTGATTGTCCCCATGCGATGAAAGTGGCATGGGACGCGCGCGCCGCCGCCCTGTATGGTGGCGGCGGGGCTAAACCTTGCGGGACCTTCCATGACACGACTGAGCGCGGCGCTGCTCTCATTCATCGTTTTTGCGGCGCCGGCGGGCGCCTGGGCCGCCAGCGCGGCCAACGGCAAGACGCTGGCCGAGCGCTGGTGTGCGACTTGCCATATTGTCGGGCCGGAGCAGAAGCAGGCGACCACGCAGGCGCCGCCCTTCTCGGAAGTCGCCAAGCGGCCGCACATCGATGCGCCGATGGTGGCCTTCTATTTGATGGCGCCGCACCCGAGAATGCCGGACATGAATCTCACGCGCAACGAGGCGGCGGATCTGGCGGCCTATATCGTCACGTTGAAATAGCGTTTGATTGTACCTTCATGTGACGGAGGCGCGATCGTTATGCGGTTTGCGGCGATGTTTTTGGCCCTCATGTCCCTTGTGGGCTGCGCACAATACGATGCCGAGCGGCAGGCGAACCTGGCCGCGGCGGCGCAGGCGCGCGCGGCGTCCGATGACACGAGCTGCCGATCGTCGGGAGCACAGCCCGGCTCTCCGCAATACGAAGACTGCCGGCGCAGGCTGGAAAACCAGCACGCCCAAGAGACGCACAGCCAGAATGACCTCGCTAATCAAATGTTGAATGCGCAGAAGCTTGGCCCAATTGGCCAATAGCGTGCCGGCGCTTGCGCCAGCTCACGCAGCGTTTGCGCGTTTCACATCCGGCGGCACGGCTTCGGCGGCGAGCGCGGCAAGCGCGGCATCGAGCGGCATGACTTCCTGCTTTTCCTGGCCGAGCCGGCGGATCGAGACGGTGCGTTCGGCGGCTTCCTTTTTGCCGACGACCAGCAATGCCGGGACCTTGGCGAGCGAGTGCTCGCGCACTTTGTAATTGATCTTCTCGTTGCGCAGGTCTTCCGCCACGCGCAGGCCGCGTTTGCGCGCGGCATCGGCGGCTTGGCGCGCGTAGTCATTGGCGTCGTCGGTGATGGTGGCGACAAGCGCCTGCACCGGCGACAGCCAGAGCGGCAGATGGCCGGCATAGTGCTCGATCATGATGCCGGTGAAGCGCTCGAGCGAACCGAACATGGCGCGGTGGAGCATCACCGGCGTCACCTTGTTGGAGTGCTCGTCGATGTAGAAGGCGCCGAGCCGGTCCGGCATGTTGAGGTCGACCTGCACGGTGCCGCATTGCCAGTCGCGGCCGATGGCGTCGCGCAGCACGTATTCGAGCTTGGGTCCGTAGAAGGCGCCTTCGCCTTTGTTGAGCGTCCACGGCCGGCCGCTTTCCTTGAGCGCCGCCATCAGCGCGGCTTCCGCCTTGTCCCAGACCGCCTCGTCGCCGATGCGTTTTTCCGGCCGGTCGGAGAACTTGATGCGCACGTCGGAGAAGCCGAAGTCCTCGTAGATCGACAGGATCTGATTGTTGATCTTGAGCGACTCTTCGGCGATCTGGTCCTCGGTGATGAAGACGTGCGCGTCGTCCTGCGTGAAGGCGCGCACGCGCATCAGCCCGTGCAGCGCGCCCGATGGCTCGAAGCGATGCACCTTGCCAAACTCGGCGAGCTTGAAGGGCAGGTCGCGGTACGACTTGAGCCCGTTCTTGAAGATCTGGATGTGGCCGGGGCAGTTCATCGGCTTGATGACGAAGACGCGCTCGTCGTCCTCGCGCGGCTGCGTCAGGAACATGGCCTCGCGGAAGGTCGCCATGTGGCCGGAGGCGACCCAGAGCGAGGAGTCCATCAGCTGCGGCGCGTTCACTTCGGAAAAGCCGAACTCCATTTGCCGCCGGCGGATGTAGTTCTCCAGCGCCTGGAACAGCGTCCAGCCTTTCGGATGCCAGAACACCGATCCCGGCGCTTCCTCCTGGAAGTGGAACAGATCCATCTCGCGGCCGACGCGGCGATGATCGCGCTTCTCGGCTTCTTCTAGCTGCTTGAGATAGGCGTCGAGCTCGTCCTGTTTGGCGAAGGCGGTGCCGTAAATACGGGTGAGCATCGGGTTGTTTGAATCGCCGCGCCAATAGGCGCCCGCCACCTTCATCAGCTTGAAGGCGTTGCCGACCTTGCCGGTCGAGGTCATGTGCGGGCCGCGGCAGAGGTCGAACCAGTCGCCCTGCTTGTAGATTTTGATTTGCTGATCTTCCGGGATGGCGTCGATCAGCTCGACCTTGAAGTTCTCGCCCATGTCGCGGAAGGTTTTCTTCGCCTGCTCGCGCGACCACACTTCCTTGCTGAAGGGTTTGTCGCGCGCGACGATCTCCTTCATCTTCTTTTCGATGACGGGCAGGTCTTCCAGCGTGAACGGCTGGTTGCGGAAGAAGTCGTAATAGAAGCCGTTCTCGATCACCGGGCCGATGGTGACTTGCGTGCCCGGCCACAGCGATTGCACCGCCTCGGCCAGCACGTGTGCGGCATCGTGGCGGATCAATTCGAGCGCGCGCGGGTCTTCGCGCGTCAGAAATTCGATCTTGGCGTCTTTTTCGATGGGGTCGGCGAGATCGACAACCGCGCCATCGAGCGCCATGGCGACGGTGCGCTTGGCCAGCGAGGGCGAGATGCCCTTGGCGACGTCGAGGCCGGTTGTGCCTTGGGGGTATTCGCGGCGTGCGCCGTCGGGAAAGGTCAGCGCGACGTTCTGCACCATAGCATGGTCTCCTTGCTCACTCGCTGCCTACGAATGCAGGTAAGCGCGGCATCGATATAGCAGGGGAATTCGGCGGCGCAACTGGTGTCAGGCGACGGCGCGGCCCATCGGACCGAATCGGTAGACGCTCGCCACCGTCAGCACCGCCAGCGCCGCCAACAGCCCGCTCAGATTCGCAAGGAACTGGCTGGCGGCCTCGATATTGCTGCCGATGGCGTAGCCGAGCCCCAGATAAACCGAGGTCCAGATCACGCGGCCGAGCAGCGCGAATCCTATGAAATGCGAAAGCTGATAGTGGCTGATGCCGGCGAGCAGGCTGATGACCGAGCTCAGCGAGGAGGTCAACGTGCGCGAGATGATCATCGTGATGCCGCCCCAGCGCTGCATCAGCGCCTGGACGTTGGCCTTGCGCTGCGGGCTGTAGCCGATCCAGCGGCCGTGACGGACGAGGAAGCGCTCGCTCACCGCGCGCCCGATACCGTAGGCGACGACATCGCCGGCGAACGAGGCGGCGACCGCGATCGCGGCGGCCCAGCCCCACTGGAAACTTCCTAGCGCCGCCAGCGAGCCGGCCAGCGCGGCCGCCAGTCCAATCGGCAGCGGCAAGCCGATCGCGCCCAGCAGCAGCGTCGCGGCCAGCGCCGGATAGCCATAGGCGAGCACCGCCGACAGCACGCGTTCGGCGAGGCCGCTTTGCGCCTTCTCGCCGTTGTCGGGCGGCGTACTGGCGCCGATCGCGCGCTGCACCTCGCGCACGAATTCGAAGCGCGAGATGCCGCGCCGGCCGGCGATCGTCACGAGACTTTCGTTGCGGTCGGTGCCGGCGGGCAGGCCGAGGCGCGTGCTGAGTTCGCCGAGCGGCACGTGATAGGTCGCCGCCACGTGGTCCAGCGTCATCCAGCCGCGCACGCTGCTGAGTTGCGGTCGGCCGATCTCGTATGCGGAGCGCAGCAACAGGAAAGAATGATAGCCGCGCAACGCGAAGATCACCGCGGCGAGTGCGGCGAGCGCGATCACCAGCGTGAGAATGCGATTGCCCCGCCGGCTCATCGCGAATTGGGCGCGGCTTTGGTGCCGCGCCATCTCCCGTAGCGCCAGGGCACCCACCAGCGCGCGCCGGCGGGAACCGCCTCGGGCACGAAATCGAGCCCCGCAGTGCCCCACGGATGGCAGCGCAAGATGCGGGCGAGCGCCATCCATGAGCCCGCCCACAGGCCGAAGCGGTCGATCGCCTGCTCGGCATAGTCGGAACAGGTCGGCAGATGGCGGCAGCGCGGGCCGATCAGCGGCGACAGCGTGTAGCGATACAGCAAGACCAGATAACGCCCGACGAGCCGAGGCAGACGCGTGATGCTGAAGCTTTTACGTTGGTCACTCATCGCCGCCATGAGAGTTCCACTTCGAGTTCCATTGCAAGCCCGCAAAGTTCCGCGGGTGCTTTTCGAGCCACTATTTTTGCCCGCTTCTTCGGCAAAAAAGTCGTGAGCCGGCCGTTTTTTTACTCTAGACCCAAATCTGCCCGCTCTTTAAAGTTTGACGAACCTCAATGATGGGGATCGTGCCGAAGGCATAAGAGAACGTGGATCAACCACGCACAAAATAAAAACATGCCGGCGGCGATATACGGGGGTTTCAGAATGAGTCGCTCACTCGCGGCCGGTCTAACGCTCGTGCTTGCGGCATCGGCGGCACTTGTGCCAGCCGTGTCTCGCGGCTCCGATCGCACGCTGCCGATGCGTTTCGAATTGCGCCAGGAAGGACCGGTGCCGGCCTGCGGCGGCAAGTGCCGCCTGCTGATTTCGGCGAGCGGCGCCATCACCGCGGACACACCGCACGATTTCGAAGTGTTCGCGCGCAATCGCGATCTGACCGGCGCCACCGTCGTGCTCGATAGCGACGGCGGCTCGGTGCACGGCGCCATCAAACTGGGCCGCGAAATTCGCCGCCTCAAGCTCGACACCACCGTCGGCCACACCGTCGATCTCGACGACAGCGGGCATGGCTTGCCGCGCGCGAAACTGTCGCCGCGCGCCGATTGCGAATCCATGTGCGCGTTTATCGTCATTGCCGGCGTTCACCGCTTTGTGCCGCCGGAGGCGCGCGTGATGGTGCACCAGATCTGGCTGGGCGACCGCCGCGAGGATCCGACGGCGGCAAGCTACTCCGCTGAAGACCTCGTGCTGGTGCAGCGCGACATCGGCAAGCTCGCGCAATACACCGCCGACATGGGCGCCTCGATCGAATTGCTCGATCTCGCGTTGCGCATTCCGCCCTGGGAGCCGATGCACGCGCTCACGCATACGGAGATCGCCAGCACGCGCGTTGCGACCGAAGAGAGCGCCACTGCGGTCTCGGCGACGGTTGCCGCCTCGCCGCCGGCGCCTGCGATCCAGTCGCAGTTGCCGCGCATGACCGATGGCCTGCGCGCGACTGCGATCAGCGAGCAGCACTGGGCCGTCATCGACAACAAGGGCACGGCGGTGCTGGCGCGCAGCCATCCGCTCACCGTCTCCGGCGAAGATATCGGCCGCTTCGACCTCATGGTTGCCTGCGGCTCGAATCCCGACAGCTACGACGTCAGCTATATCGAGCATCGCCGCGGCGGCCGGCTCGCGCCGCTGCCAGGGCAACTCGGCACCGTCAGCATGGCGGCCGGCAGCAATATCGCCAGCCTGAAGGTGGTGTCGACCCAGCGCCGCAGCGACCCCGACGAGCTCGTGACCTATGCGGCGGCCGAGGTGCCGGCCAAGCTGATCGGCGCCTTCGCGGCCGCCGGCAATCACTCGATGATGGTCACGACCAAGAGCGACGCGATCGCGACGGCGATCCGGCTCGGCAATACCGGCGCGCAGCAGAATTTGCCGCAGCTCATCGCGGCCTGTCAGAAGGCGCTCGGCGACCGCGCGTCCTTGCCGGTGCGTCAGGCGGGCGGATTGGCGTCGGCGAAGTGACGTTTGCTAGGCCGGCTTCCGCTTGGCCTCGATCTGGTCGAGCGCCGAAACCACGGCATCGAAGGTGAGCATGGTGGAGGCGTGGCGCGCCTTGTAATCGCGCACCGGCTCGAGCACGGCGATGTCGGCCCATTTGCCGGTCGGCGGCGGGCCGTTCTCCTTCAGCATCTTGCGCACGGTGTCGCGCAGCGCGCGCAGCTCCTCCGGCTTCGAGCCGACCACATGACGGGCCATGATGGAGGACGAGGCTTGGCCGAGGGCGCAGGCCTTCACGTCGTGGGCGAAGTCGCTCACCGTACCGCCGTTCATTTTCAGGTCGACAGTGACGGTCGAGCCGCACAGCTTGGAATGGGCGGTGGCACTGGCGTCCGGCGCCGGGAGTCGTCCCAAACGGGGAATATTGCCGGCCAGTTCCAGGATTTTGGCGTTATAAACGTCGTTCAACATTGAGGTTTTGGCGATTCATCCACTGGCGATTGCCTCGCCCGCACAAACGAATATATAGGGGTGGACCCTGCGGCGCGAGAAGGCCGCAGGCATGGCTTAAAGCCATGCAGAATGGGAATGCAGCGTCCACACGTCGTGACGCGGCCACCCGGTGACACTCCCGGCGCGTAATACGCCGGTCGAACGGAGAGACCCGTCATGGATGCTAAAAACACCACCAATGTTGCGCCTTGGCCCAAGCAGGGCCTGTCCGAGCACGTGCGGGCGGCGCCGACGCCTCCCGGCCCGCGCCCCTCGCGCGAAGAGGCGGAAGCGGCGGTACGCACGCTGATTGCCTTTACCGGCGACGATCCGAAGCGCGAAGGCGTGCTCGACACCCCGAAACGGGTGATCGACGCCTACGAAGAGCTCTATCAGGGCTACCGCGAATGCCCGACGGAAGTGCTCGATCGTACCTTCAGCGAGACCGCCGGCTACGACGACTTCGTCCTGGTCAAGGACATCGGCTTCAATTCGCATTGCGAGCACCACATGATGCCGTTCTTCGGTAAGGCGCACGTCGCCTATCGGCCGACCGACCGGGTCGTAGGGCTTTCCAAGCTCGCGCGTCTGGTCGATGTCTACGCCAAGCGCCTGCAGACGCAGGAGCACATGACCTCGCAGATTGCGACCGCGATCGACGAGATCCTCAAGCCGCGCGGCGTGGCGGTGATGCTCGAAGCCGAACACATGTGCATGTCGCTGCGCGGGGTCGAAAAGCTCGGTTCACTGACCGTGACCACGCATTTCACCGGGACGTTCCGCGACGACGTCAACGAACAAGTGCGTTTCATGACCATGCTGCGGGGCGCGCAACGGTAAGCTCCCCGCAACCGCCTCTCCGTCGTCATTGCCGGGCTTGACCCGGCAATCCATGATGACGTGCGGCGGGCGACGAACTTACGTAAGATATTTGCTGTGACGATTCATCATGGATGCCCGGGTCAAGCCCGGGCATGACTGCGGAAATTGCGGTGGCTATGGCGAACGACATCGAAGAGAGCCTGGCCTTCACGCCGCAGTTCGGCGCCGACGGGCTGATCACGGCCGTCGTCACCGACGCAAAGTCGGGCGACGTGCTGATGGTCGCGCACATGAACAAGGACGCGCTCGCCAGAACCATCGAAAGCGGCGAGGCCTGGTACTACAGCCGCTCGCGTAAAAAACTTTGGAAGAAGGGCGAGCAGTCCGGCCATGGGCAGCGCGTGATCGAGCTGCGCGTCGACTGCGATCAGGACGCGCTCTGGCTCAAGGTCGAGCAGCACGGCGCCGGCGCCTGCCACACCGGCCGGCGCTCGTGCTTTTATCGCGCGGCGCCGCTCGGCCAAAAGGGCGCGGTGAGCCTCGAATTCCGCGACGCCGAAAAGGCGTTCGATCCGGGCAAGGTTTACAAGTAGCCTTAGCTCTTCACCCGCTCCAGCAGCGCCTTGGCCCGCACCAGATGCGGGCGGTCGTACATCTTGCCGTCGATGCCGACCGTGCCGGCGCCGGGCTGCGCCGCAAAGGCGGCGACAATCGCCTTGGCTTTGTCGATCTGCGCGGCGCTCGGCGTGAAGACTTCGTTGATCACCGGCACCTGCGCCGGGTGGATCGCCAGGCGTCCGCTGAAACCGTCGCGGCGCGCGATCTCGGTGTCCTTGCGCACGACGTCCAGGTTGCGGAAATCCACGTGGATGGTCTCGATCGCCGGCACTTTCGCGGCCGCCGCGCCGTAAAGGCACATGGCGCGCGCGATGCGGTAAGGCTCCGTGAGCTCACCGCTCGGCTCGCGGTTGGCCTCGGCGCCGAGCTCGGCGGATAAGTCCTCCGGCCCCCAGGTCATGCCGATCAGCCGCGCGCTGCAGTTTTTGTAAGTGCCGGCGGTGAACAGGCCCATGGCCAACTCGACCGTCTGCGCCAGTATCTTGATCGAACCCTCCGGCAGACCGGCGATGGCCTCGCGCGCGGTCAATTTGGCGTCGATGTGAGTGACGGTAGCGCCGCCTTCGGCTTTCGGAAACAAAATGGCATCCGGCGCGCCCGGCACGATGGCGTCGAGATCGGCGTCGGTCATGCCGGTATCGAGGCCGTTGATGCGCACGAGCACCCAAGGGCGGTCCTTTTTGCTTTTGGCGCTTTTCAGGAATTCGAACGCCAGCTTGCGCGCGGTCTCCTTGCGCTCGGGGGCGATCGAATCCTCAAGATCGACGATGACGCCGTCGGCGCCGCTCGCCATCGCCTTGTCGAGCTTTGTCCCGCCGTCGGCGGGCACGAAGAGGAGGGAGCGCATGTATCACGCAGCGTTAAGCACGGCCTTCTTGACCGCCTGGGGCAAGGCGATCGCGCGAAACAAGGTCTTTGGATAGAGGTAGTCGTCGCCCGACTCATCGATAATGCGCACAAGCCCATGCCCTTCCGCCTGTGCATCCCGCAGAGCGACATAAATCTTTCGCTTCTCGAGCGACGCCAAATAGCCGTCATTATTGATGCAGACGAACAATTGTTTTGCTTGGGTCTTCGCCATGGGTTTCACTTCTACAAGAGGTATTTGATCTTGAATTCGCGCCGCCCGATTCCGCTTGCCTCATACCAGTGTAGCTCAGCTTGGCGAATTGAACCATCCGCCAGACGGATTCGCGCCACGCCTTTGCGCTTGCGCCAGCGGCCGTGTCCGTAGATGCGCCGCAATCGGGCGCGTTCTCGAATTCCAGCGCCGGTAGCGAACGTCTCAATGTTCGAAATCTCACCGAGGATTTCGAACGGCTGAGCCATGGGCGCCCCTATTTCGGCCGCATCACGATGAAGGCGTTACGGTGGCATTCGGCGACAAGCGTGCCGTCCTGCTTGAAGGCCTTGTGGTGGAATTCGACGATGCCGGCGCCGGGGCGCGATTTCGATTCGCGCTTCGACACCACCTGCGTCGTGCAATGCACGGTGTCGCCTTCGAACAGCGGGTTGGGGAAGCGCACGTCGCTCATGCCGAGATTGGCGATGGTGGTGCCGACCGTCATGTCGGAGACCTGGATGCCGATCATCAGGCCGAGCGTGAACAGCGAGTTCATCAGCGGCTGGCCCCACTCGGTCTCCTGCTCGCAGAAGTGGCGGTCGATGTGCAGCGGCTGCGGATTGAGCGTCATGTTGGAAAACAACATGTTATCCATCTGCGTGACCGTGCGCGTATAGCGGTGCTCGGTGGTCTTGCCGACCTCAAAATCCTCGAAATAAAGCCCGCCGCGCTTGTGCCGCTGGATCGTTTCCACCATCGCGTCCTCCGTCGTTAACCACTCATTTACCATAATTACCCATGGTCCATAGCGCGCGCGAAGGCCCATAGCCCAATTTAGCTCCATGGCGATCTTTTCCATCAATGGCGGCGCGGCATCCCCGGTTGCGGGCGCCATCCAAGATGCCGCGCGCTCGACCGGCACCAGCTTCGAATACCTGCTCACCACCGCGCAGATCGAATCCAATCTCAATCCGGCGGCACAGGCAACGACCTCGACGGCCAAGGGGCTCTACCAGTTCATCGACCAGACATGGCTCGCCACCATGAAGAACTCCGGCGCGGCGCTCGGCTATTCGAGCTATGCCGCAGCCATCGTGCAGGGGCCGGACGGCCGCTACGACGTGCCGGACCCGGCCGCGCGCGCGGCGATCATGCGGCTGCGCACCGATCCTTCGGTGAGCGCCGCCATCGCCGGCGCCTTCACCCGCAGCAATTCGGCGCAGCTCACAATCGCGATCGGGCGGACGCCCTCGGAAGGCGAGCTCTACATCGCGCATTTCCTCGGGCCCGATGGCGCGGCCAAGCTGATTGGCGCGGCGACAAACCAGCCGAACGGCAATGCCGCCGCGATGTTTCCGCAGGCCGCCGCGGCAAACCCGACCGTCTTTTTCGACCACTCCGGCCGTGCGCTCGGCGCCGCCGCGGTCTACAACAGGCTGACCGGGCGCTATGACGTCGCGCGTGCGCTCGCGTTCGCGCCGGGGGTGCAGCAGCAGGCGCAGGTGGCGGCGCCGCCCGGGATCGATACCGCCGGGCTGACGCAGGCCTATGTGCAGGCGCGCAACGACCCGCCGGCGCCGCAGACGCAACCGCTGTTCCACGGCATGTTCACCGACCGGGCGCAGCGCGCGGTGTCGCCGACCGTGAATTCGCTATGGACGCCGGCCACGAGCGATCCGCAGCCGCCGGCCCAGTCCGGGCTGCTCGACCTGTTCCACGACTCCGCCCCCGCATTGCGTAAGTCCTTGGGCGGCAAGGTCTGAGCGGAAAAACGTCGTTAACGCGCGCTCAATTTCTATGGTGAACGCTTTGTTAAGCCTCATCACCTAGTCTTTGCCTGCCGTTCCAGTTGAGGCGGTGTTGGTCGCGTCGGTTTTGGTCATGATTGTTCGTCAGTTCTTGCAGTGGGTCCGTTACGCTCCGCCCGGTGAACGGGCCGAAGCCACCTCCGCGCTAGCCCGCGCCTATCTTCACTCCGATCTTTCCGCCGACGATCTCGCCGCCGCCGAAGGCGCGATGATCATGTTGCTCGACGATCCCTCGCCGCTGGTGCGCCAGGCGCTCGCCGAGGTGTTTGCCTCGGCGCAAAAGGCGCCGCGCGTGGTGGTGCACGCGCTCGCTTGCGACCAGCCCGAGATCGCGATCCCGGTGTTGTCGCGCTCGCCGCTTTTGACGGAAGACGACCTGGTCGATCTGATCGCAACCGCGCATCCCGAAGCGCAGGTCGCGATCGCTACGCGGGCCATGCTGCCGTGCTCGCTTGCCGCGGCCATCGCCGAAGTTGCTTCGGCGCAGGCCTGCCTGGCGTTGTTGGAGAACGTCGACGCCGACATTGCGCCGTTTTCGATCGACCGCATGGTAGAGCGCTTCGGCCATCTGGCGCCGATCCGCGAGAACCTGCTGGCGCGCGACGATCTGCCGATGGCGACGCGCCAGGCGCTGCTCTCGAAACTGTCGCAGACGCTTGCCGGTTTCGTTGCCGCCCGCCAATGGCTGGGGCCTGAGCACGCCGAGTATGCAGCGAGAGAAGCCTGCGAGAAGGCGACCGTCGCGCTCGCCGCCGACACGCCTTACGAGGAGGTCGGCGAACTGGTGCAGCACCTGCGCCAGAGCGGCCAGCTCACCGCGGGCATGATTTTGCGCGCGCTGCTCTCCGGCAATGTGGTGCTGTTCGAGGAGGCGCTCGCCGAACTGTCCGGTGTGCCGCTCGAACGCGCCGCGAGCTACATCCACGACAAGAATATTTCCGGTTTCCGCGCGCTGTACGGCAAAGCCGGGCTACCGGACATCGCTTATCCGGCGTTCCGCGAGGCGCTCGCCGCCATGCGCGAGGGTGTGCTGCTCGGCGAGCAGGGCGGGGCGGCGCGGCTCAAGCGGCGCATGGTCGAGCACGTGCTGGAGGCCTGCGCGCAAGAAATCAACAATGGGCGCGGCGCCGACATGTCGCTGATGGCCTTGCTGCGGCGCTTCGCGGTGGAAGCCGCGCGCGAGGAAGCGCGCCTGTTCTGCGAGGATCTGGTCGCCGACGATTCGACGCCGCGCACGGCGCCGTTTGCCGACACCCGGCTGGTCGCCTAAACCCGCTTATTCCGGCGCGAGCGGCGGCGCGGACGACCCGAGAATCTGCTCGAGCACGTCGGGCCGGTCGCGGTTTTCGTGCACCAAGAATTCGTCGGTCACCTCGCGCAGCCGCGTGGTCAGCGAGGCGGCGAGCTCCTTGGCGTCGGAACGGGTATATTCGCGAAAGATCGCGCGCACCGCGTCGACATGCTGGTCGACCAGTTTGAGCGGAATGCGATTGGAGTCGGGCGTGTGTTCGATCAGCCGGCACAGGCTGTCGGCGGCCGATGCCATCGCGGGATAGCCGAACGTCGCGGCCTCGCCCTTGATGTCGTGGGCGGCGTGAAACAGCGCTTCCTTGGTGGTCTTGGTGAACCGGTTCGTGATGACGGCGTGGCGCGCCTTGTCGAGGCGTTCGCATTCCGTCTCCATCCAGGTGGAAAATTCGGTCGACAGCTCTGCCAGCGCCAATTCTGCGCGCGCGACCGGGTCGTCTTCGCCGGGCAGCGGCGACCGGTCGGACACGACGTGGCGCAGCTTGTTCTCCGGCGTGATGACCTCGTGGTCGCCGTAGGTGGCGACTGCCGCGGTTTCCTTACGGGGAGCCATAGTTAGCGTTCCTCTTTAGGGGGCACGGACTTTTTCGAGCAGCGGAGCCTGCCGGATCACATCGGCCTTGCCGCCCTTGCGGCGTTCGGGGCCGACGTAATTCGGATTGACGTTGCGGCGCCGATCGGGACCGAAATAGGTCTTGGTCTTGATGAAGGGGCGCGGATTGGCGACGACATTGACGATGCGTTGATACAGCCCCTTGGCCGAGATCGGCTTCGCCAGGAATTCGGTGATGCCGGCGTCGCGCGCACTCGTCACACGCTTCTTCTCGGAATGGCCGGTCAGCATGATGATGGCGACGTAGGGGTTCGCATTGGCGCCGGGCTGACGGATCATTTGCGTCAGCTCAAGGCCGTCGAAGATCGGCATCGCCCAGTCGGTGATCACGATGTCGGGGACGTAGTGGGTAAAGGCTTCCAGCCCCGCCGCGCCGTCTTCCGCCTCGTAGACCTCGCGCGCGCCGAAGCCGTGCAACAGCGTGCGCAGAATCCGGCGCATATGGGCGTTGTCGTCGATGACGAGAAAACGCAGGCGATTGAAATCGATACGGACCATGCTGCCCCGGGCCCCGGGCACAGCGAGCCCGTTACCGTCGGTTCCAAGCTAGCGGCGGGCCGTTAAGGAAGAGTTTAGGATGTGGGCCGGCGCTTCAGTACGAATAGCGGAAGCTGGGGCCGTCGTTGGCGAAGTGACAGGTGAAGCTGATGTATTCGCCGGGGCGCGCGTAAATGCGGCCCATTTCCGGGACCTTGCCGTAATAGCCACAATGCTGGGCCGCGTAATCGCGCGCGTTGGCCTGATTTTCCGGGCTCCAGGGGATGATGCCGCCGGTCGAGTTGCCGGTGAGCCCGGCACCGACGCCGCAGCCGGACAGGCCGCAGCCCATCGCGAGCGCAACTGCAATACGAATCGTAGCCGTCATCCGTCCCTCCAGCCGAGCAAAGCTAGCATCCCGGTCCCCGCTGTGGAAAGCCGCGTGCCTCAAGTCTTCAACAACGCCGCCATGATGCGCTCGCGCGTCAGCGGCAGGTCGCGGATACGGGCGCCCAATGCGTGCGAAACGGCGTTGCCGATGGCCGCGGCGGTCGGTCCGGCGGTGACCTCGCCGACGCCGAGCGGGGCATTTTCGCGGGTGCCGATTAGCGCGATGTCGATCTCCGGCACCTCGCTGAATTTCAGCACCGGGTAAGTGAGCCAGTCGATCGAGGAGACGCCGTCATCGAAACGGACCTGCTCCTTGAGCACCCAGCTCGCCGACTGGATGATGCCGCCTTCGAGCTGGTTGATGACGCCATCCGGGTTGACCACCAGCCCGGCATCGGCCGCACACCAGACATGGGAGAGGCGGATCTCCTCCTCGACCTCGAGTTCGACCACGAGCGCGGCGTATCCGGCGCGGTTCTTGTAGCGCGCGAAAGCAAAACCACGGCCTGTGCCCGTGCCGGCGGGCGCTTTGGCGTCCCATCTCGCCATCGCCGCCGCCTTCTCGATCATGGCGCGGGCGCGCGGATCGGCAGTGATCGACAAACGATAAGCGACCGGGTCTTTGCCGGCGCGTTCGGCCAGTTCGTCGATCGCGCATTCGAGCGCGAACACGTTGGCCATGGCGCCGAGCCCGCGCAGCGAGGAGACGCGCACCGGCGTCTCCGGCACCAGGTGGTGCACGATGCGCTTGGCGGCGATGTCGTAGAGCGGCTCGGCGTTGCGCGTGGCGCCGCCGCCGTTCGCCTCCGGCACGTCGTGCGGCGGCGGCAAGGGCAGGGGATCGGGCAGCGCCTCGCCGCCGAGCAGCGGCGCGCCGCCGCCGGGACGGCCCTGATGCGTGCCGCTCCAGATCTCGGCGGTCCAGTCGGACGGCTTGCCGTCGCGGTCGACCAGCGCGCGCACCTTCACCACCATGGCCGCCTGCTTCGGCTCGTAGACGAATTCTTCCTCGCGCCGCCAGCGCACGCGCACCGGCACGCCCGGCCTCTCGCAGGCAATGATGGCGGCGTCGGCGGCGGCGTCGTCGGCGCCGTTATGGCCGTAGCAGCCTGAGCCCTGCACGTGATGCACGGTGATGGCGGACGCGTCGAGCTTGAGCGTGCGCGCGAGCGCGCCCTGCAGCGGGAAGACGCCCTGACAATGCGTCCACACCGTGAGATGGCCGTCCTTGTAGAGCGCGAGCCCGCACGAGGGCGAGATCGACGCATGCGCGATGTGCGGCTTGGTATAGGTCGCCTCGAAGCGTTCCTTGCCTTGGCTGTCCGCCGGCTCCGGCGCGCCGATCACGCGGTCGATCGCCGGACGTTGCAGCAGCCAGTTGCCTTCCTGCTGCAGCGGCGAAGGCTTCTCCACGTTCTGCCAGGTGACGTGATTGGCGGCGGCCAAGCTGGCGGCATCGAGCGCGGCTTCGTCGTCGCCGAGAATGGCGAGGAAGTTGCCGTTGCGCACGAATTCGATCGGCGCTTTGGCGGCGCGCTTGATGGCGGCTTCGTCGACGGCGGCCAGCGTCGCGCCGCGGTTGGGCTGGCGCACCACGCGCGCATGCCGCATGCCATCGATTGTCATGTCGTGGATGAAGGTGGCCTGGCCGAAGACTTTCGCCGGCAGATCGAGCCGTGGCTGGTTGACGCCGACGGTTTTTAATTCACAGACGGCTTTGCGCTTGGCGGCGCCGTTGGCCTTGACGGAAAGATCGACGGCGGCGGCGAGCGTCCAGTAATCCTGGCCGGTTGATTTGCCGCCGCGCAGAAATTTTCCGTCCTCGATGGTGAGGTCGCTCGCAGCGCAACCGATCACCTTGGCGGCTTGCGCCAGAAACAGCGCACGCACCTCGGCGCAGGCTTGCGCCAGCGCCACGCCGCCGAATTGCATCGACAGGCTGCCGGCGGTGTAGCCTTCGTTGGGCGTGAGCTTGGTGTCGCCGGACTTGACCGTGATGCGCGCGAACGCGACATCGAGCTCGTCGGCGGCGACCTGCGCCATGGCGGTCAGCACGCCCTGGCCGAATTCGACGCGGCCGGTGAAGATCGTCACCTTGCCGGGCGTTGGAAACGCCACCCAGCGGGCAAGGCTGGGGTTGTCGCTGAGCGGGCCGGGAAGCGGCGCGTTCATCGCTGCGCCCCGCGCATGGCGGCGGCGGCCTTTTCGACGGCGCGCATGATGCGGTTATGCGAGCCGCAGCGGCAGATATTGCCGTCGAGCGCCTCGGCGATCTGCGCGCGTGTCGGGGACGGATTGCGATCGAGCAGCGCCTTGGCCGAGATCAAAATGCCGGACAGGCAATAACCGCATTGGCCGGCCTGCTCGTCGAGAAAAGCTTGCTGCAACGGATGTGGCTTCGCCTCGCTGCCGAGGCCTTCGACGGTGGTGACGGATTTGCCCGCGACGCTCCACAGCGGCTTGGTGCAGGATTTCTCCGGCTGCCCGTCGATCAGCACCGTGCAGCAGCCGCATTGTTCGAGCCCGCAGCCGAAGCGCGTGCCCATCAGGTCGAGCTCGGCGCGCAAAATATTGAGCAGCGGCGTCTCTTCGTTGGCCGGCGCCACCTTGACCTGCTTGCCGTTGACCGAAAACTCGAACGCCTTGCTCATGAACTAAAACCCGAATTGCTCGCTCAAAATGCGTTCGTCGAGATTATGGCCGGGATCGAACAGCATGTTGATCGACACCTCGTGGTTCATGGAGACGTCGACCGCACGCACCGAGCGCACTTCGTCGTGGTCGGCGACCGCGGCCACCGGGCGCTTCTCGGCCTCCAGCACGTCGATGGTGATATTGGCGCCGTCCGGCAGCAGCGCGCCGCGCCAGCGCCGCGGCCGGAACGGGCTGATCGGCGTCAGCGCCAGCATCGGCGCGTTGATCGGGATGATCGGCCCCTGCACCGAAAGATTATAGGCGGTCGAGCCCGCCGGCGTCGCCACCAGCACGCCGTCGGCGATCAATTCGGCCAGCCGCTCCTTGCCGTCGATCAGGATGCGCAAATGCGCGGCCTGCGCGCTCTGGCGGAACAGCGACACTTCGTTGATGGCGCGATGCTCATGGGTACGGCCTTGCGCGTCGCGCGCGCGCATCACCAGCGGATGGATCACCGTCATGTGCGCGGCGGCGATGCGCTCGGGCAGATGTTCATCGGAAAATTCGTTCATCAGGAAGCCGACGGTGCCGCGATGCATGCCGTAGATCGGCTTGCCGGAATTCATGAAGTTGTGCAGGGTTTGCAGCATCAGCCCGTCGCCGCCGAGCGCCACGATTACGTCGGCGTCTTTGGGGTCGATATTGCCGTAGCGCTTTTCCAGGCGCGCATAGGCCTCGCGCGCCTCGGGCGTTTGGGCCGCGACAAAGGCGATGTGCTTGTAGCCTGGGGGCTTCATAGTACCCTTCGATTGCGCATGATCTTATCCGAAAACCGGTTCCCACTTTTCGGGATCATGCGCTAAGGATCCGCCGATGGAACGCGCCGTGCTCGTCTATACGACTTGGCCCTCGATTGTCGAGGCGGAGCGGGCCGGGCGCGCGATCGTCGAACAGCGGCTGGCGGCCTGCGTCAATATCCTCCCGGGGATGATTTCGCACTATTGGTGGGAAGGAAAGCTCGAGCGGGCCGAGGAGGCGGTCATGCTGGTGAAGACGCGGGCCTCGCTGGCCGAAGCCGTGCGCAAGGCGGTCAAGGACCTGCACAGCTACACGACGCCGGCGATCATGGTGCTGCCGGTGGAGAGCGTCGATGCCGACTATTACCGCTGGATCGTGGAGGAGGCGAAGGGGACCTCCTGAAATGAAAAACGCCGGGGCATGAGCCCCGGCGCCGTGGTCCGCTCGCGGCGAATTAATAGCTTGCCTTGCCGTCGATCACGGCCTTGAGCTCGAGATATTCTTTGCAGTCGGTCGAGCCGCAGATCAGCTTGACCTTCTGCAGGTCGTCGAGCGCCTTGAGCCGGTTGCCCTGCTCCATCTGCCACATGCCGTAGTAGGACCAGGTGCGCACGTGGTTGGGGTCGGCTTTGAGCGCGGCCTCGTACCAAATCTGCGAGTCCCTATAGTCGCCCATCTTGCGATAGGCGTAGCCGATGTAGTTGGCGACGTCGGGATGCTCGTCGTGGCCGAGCGCGTGCATGGCGGCGATGCCGCCCTGGTAATTGCCGGCGAGGATCATTTCGCGCGCGGCACGGTAGTCGTGCAGGAATTTCGCGTCGGCCTGCTGCTGCTGTTGCTGCTCGATGGCGTTGTTGTTTTTCTTTTTCTTCTTGCCGTCATCGGTCGGCGGCGGCGGATTGTCGGTGCCCATGGCGTAGACGTGAAGCGGCTTCATGCCGAGGGCCGTCGCCAGCAAAGCGGCGGCGGCGAGAATGCCAAGGCGGCGGAGCGCAAGGGTCATTTTCATTGCAGGACCTCTCGTCAAAAGGGGCGGCAACGGCGTCAACGATACGCCTATTCGCCGTTATGCGGAAAAAACAATTCGTGAGCGGCCTATAGTCCGTGGCCAGGAATAAATTTGCATGGGGCGCACGGCGTTACCGCCGCTTGACTTGGCTTTGCGGCGGGAGGAACATTTCAACGTGCTGGTTTCCCGGGCAAAACCCGGGGACGAAAGAGGGAACGCGGAGACTGCGTGTGTTTGCAGCAACCCGCGGCTACCCCCGTAACTGTGAGCGGCGAGCTCGCGTCCAATAAGGCCACTGGGCAACTGGGAAGGCCGGACGCACCTGAGCAACGACCCGCGAGCCAGGAGACCTGCCAGCACGGTCACCCAACCGGTGGACGGGGCGTCCATACGGAGCGGTCTTTCGCAGCGGTGACGTCAATGCCGGTGCGAAGGCCGTGAGAGCTTAAATCTCCCACGACATTCGACACGTCAGCGGCGCGCTGTGCGTCATCGCGTGTTCTTCGCAACGGGCTTGGTCTCACCCGATGCGCCCGCATTTTATGCGGGCGCGAACGAAGGAACGTTGCGTCATGGGAATGAAGTTATGGCTTGTAGGCGCGCCCGTCGCGCTGTTAGCCGCAGCCACGCAAATCGCCGTCGCGCAGGACAATACGATCGTTTTGCCACCTATCGACGTCGAATTCGAGCCGGCTCGGCGCCGGCATCACCGGGACGTCGACGTCGGTCATCTCGGCCGAGGACATCGCGCATTCACCGGCGCAGACACTGCCCGACATCCTGTCGCAGCAGGCAGGCGTGCAACTGCAGCATCTTTTCAGCGCCACCAACGGGTCGCGCGATACCGTCGATTTGCGCGGGTTCGGCGCCTTTGCGCCGTCGAACGTGCTCGTCCTTGTGAATGGCCGGCGCTATCAGGATTTCGATTTGCAGGGCTTCGACTTCTCGTCGATTCCTCTCAACAGCATCGACCATATTGAGGTGACGCGCGGCAACAGCGGCACCGTGCTTTACGGCGACGGCGCCATCGGCGGCGTCATCAACATCGTGACCAAGAAAGGCGGCCAAGCTCCGTTTTCCGGCCGGGTGGAAGGATACGGCGGCTCATTCGGCTACCGCGAAGGCCGCCAGTCCGCAACCGCGTCCAGCGGACCCTGGTCGGTCGCAATGTTCAGCAATGAAATCGGCGGCGAGGGTTATCGCGTCAACACCAAACTGCATCAGTACAATATCAACGGCAGTGCGAACTATACGGTCTCCGGATTTAGCGGCTATTTTAACGTGGCCGCGGACAGCCAGCACCAAGGTTTGGCGGGAGGCTTGAACAATCTGCCGGGCAACTATCCGTATACGCTCAGCACGCCGTGGCAATCGATCACACCGCTCGATTGGGCCAACAAGCAGGGCCTCAACTTTGCCGGCGGAATTACGGCGACGCTCACGCCCGGCGTCGATTTGATCGTCGACGGCGGTGTGCGCCGCAAATTCCAGCAGGCGCAGTTCTATAACTATTTCGAACCGAACTTCCCATTCGCTTACGATCTCTTGGCCGCCACGCCGATGAGTTACGTCAACACCGTCATGACGACGTCATCAGTGACGCCGCGGCTTGACATTTCGCATCACTTGTTCGGCGTGCCGAACCGGCTGCTGACCGGCATCGATGTCTACAACACGCAATATAATTCGGATCGGCCGACGTCGCCGGCCACGGTTCCGATCCATACCTACGACATTCGGCAACTGACCAGCGCGCTTTACGGGATGAACACAACCTCGCTGCTAACGGGGACCGAAGTGTCGATGGGCGGGCGCATCCAGCGCAACACGGTCAAGGCCACTGATGTCTATAACCCTATAAACGATCCCAACATCGCGTTCGGCCCCTATCCGAATAATCCCCAAGCGCCGGCATTTGACAATAGTGAATGGCAGTACTCCGCTCATTTCGGTCTGGAGCAGCGCATCAACAGCGCATTCACGGTGTTTGGCCGCGCCGCACGCGCGTTTCGGCTGGGCAACGCGGACGAGCGGGTCGGTGCCGGTAGCCCATATACCTTTACGGTACCTTCATTCGACCTCAAGACGCAGACTTCCTACGACGTCGAAGGCGGCGTCCGCTTCAACGCCGGTCCCTTGCGCGTCGAAACCAGCGTCTATGAGATGAAATTGAAGAACGAGATTCACTTTCTCCCGGCGTTAGGCGTCGATACCAACCTCGATCCGACGCAACGGAAAGGGTGGGAGCTGAATACGATTTATCAGGTGAACGATTCCGTCCGCCTGCGCGGCGGTGCGGCGTACACCTTGGCGACTTTCCGAGACGGACCCTACGCAGGCAATGAGATTCCGCTGATCTCAAAATGGACCGGGAACGCGGGCCTGTCGTGGGACATCTACCAAAAGCTGCTGACGCTCGACCTCACCGGGCGGTTCTTCGGACCGCGGCGCATGGACAACGACCAGCAGAACATTCAGCCGCTGATTGCCGGCGAGGCGACGATGGATACCAAACTCGGCGGCCAATACCAACAGTTCTTCTGGTCCGCCTCCGTTCTCAATGTGCTCGACAAGCACTACTTCGATTATGCGATCGCGAGCGGCGGCCTAGCGGCGGGCCCAGGCTCGGCGGGGGCGCCGCCAACGGTCGGCGCCTTCAGCGCCTACCCGCTGGCAGGCCGCACTTTCGTTGCGCGGGCGGGCATGACGTTTTAGCCTCAAATGAATGGATGCATGGCCGGATTTGCCCGGCCATGCATTCCGGCTCCGGATTTGCTAGCCTAACGACGCGATTCCGGGGGACGAACCATTGCCTCTATTGCGCCTATTGGCCGCGATTTTTCTGCTCGTCGCCGCGACGGTCCCAGCCCTCGCCGCCGACGACATCCTCGATGCCATGGACCAGGCCCGCAAGGCCTATCAGGCCGGCGATATGGGCACTGCCAAGCAGCAGCTCGATGTCGCCTCGCAACTCATCGGGCAGAAGAACGCCGAAGGCTTCGTCAAGCTGCTGCCGGAAGCGCTGCCCGGCTGGAACGCCGACAAGGCGGAAGCGCAGGCGATCGGCGCCGCAATGTTCGGCGGCGCCTCGTCGGCCAGCCGCAGTTATACAAACGCCAAAGGTGACCGGGTCGAAATCTCCATCACTGGGGATTCCGCCATGCTGATGCAATTCGCCACGCTGCTGAACGATCCGTCGCTGGCGGGCGCTATGGGCAAATTGGTCAAGGTCGGCGGCCTGCGCGCCATCCAGAACCACGACGGCGACGTCATTGTGGTGGTCGCCAACAAATTCGTCGTCAATGTGCAAGGCTCGGCCGACGCCGACATGAAGCTCGCTTATGCCAACGCCGTCGATTTGGCGGCGCTCTCGAAAATGTGACGGATATCAATCAAGGAGGAGGCCTCATGAGGAAATCGGTGTTTACGCTGGCAGCCATTGCCGTTGCTGCCCTGACCGCCGCGTTAGCTGCCGCTCCGGCACAGGCGCAGCAGTCGCGCGTCCGCGTCGGCGGGCTCACCTGCAACGTCGCACCCGGCGTCGGCATGATCGTCGGCTCGCAAAAGAGCATGAGCTGCACCTATCAGTCGGTCGACGGGTGGAGCGAGCACTACAGCGGGACAATCACCCGTGTCGGCGTCGACATCGGCGTCACCAATGAGCAGACCATCGCCTGGGCGGTGTGGGCGCCGGTGGCGCAAGGCGGGCGCGGCCAGCTCGCCGGCGGCTATGGTGGCGCCAGCGCCGAAGTGACGATTGCCGCGGGGCTCGGCGCCAATGTGCTGGTCGGCGGCACCCAGAATTCCTTCATGCTGCAACCGGTTTCCGTCAGCGCGCAGACGGGCGCCAATGTGGCGGCAGGCGTCACCGGCATGCAGCTCGATCCGGCGCCCTGAGCGCCTTGGCGTGCGCAAGATCAAGGCCGCCGGCGCCGGCGGCCTTTTTCTTTGCCGTTTAGAGCGGCGCCCACATGGCCGGCGCGAGGTCGTAGCCCGATGCGCTTTTGACGATGTGGCCGCAGGCCGGGAAGGGGAAATGATAGGCCTCGACCAGCATGCGGTCGGCGGCGGCGCGGTCGAGCATGCCAATGCGCGCCTTCGCCGCGAGCGGCCCGTCCATGTCGTAGCTCGGCTGCCATTGCGGATGGCGCACGAACAGCCAAGGCTCGCGCACGGTGTCACTCATCGCCAGCAGCGATTGGTTGCCGGAGTGGATGGCAAACGCCGTGTGTCCCGGTGTGTGGCCGTAAGCCGGGATCGATACGATGCCGGGGGCGACTTCGGCGCCGGGCTTGAAGCGATGCACCTCGCCGGCGATGTCGCTGAAGATGCGCCGCGCATTGAGGAAGTATTTGTGGACGGTGGCGGCGTCCGAATAGCGGCCCACATTGGCATCGTCCATCCAGAACGCCCATTCCGGCTCCGGCACCAGGATTTCCGCATTGGGAAACACCCTGGCGCCGTCCTTGGTCTTGATGCCGTCGATGTGGTCGGGATGGAAATGCGAGATCACAATGGTGTCGATGTCGGCCGGTGTAACGCCGGCCACCTTGAGATTGTCGAGCATCACGCCGGCGGTGTCGGTGATCTGCCCGGCGGTGCCGGTGTCGATCAGCACCAATTTCGTGCCGGTATTCACCAGCAAGGCCGTGAAGCTGATCGGCAGCACGCTCGGCGGCAGGAAGCCTGCTGCAAGCGCCGCGTTGACCTGCGCGCCGCTTGCATTGCGCACGAACTTGTCGTCGATCGGCAAAAACCAGGTGCCGTCGTACAGCGCGGTCAACTGGTAGTCGCCGAGCTTGTAGCGGTAGGCGCCGGGGCCCTGCATTTTGGCTTTGGGCGCGGCAGCCGCGGCCGGGCCGGACAGCGTGGCGGCGCCCGCTATCGCGCTGGCGGCTATAAACGAACGGCGCGTCAAAGCTGGCATAGCTAATCTCCGCCCAGACATTCTTTGGCCCGCCCCCGACAATGCAACACCGCGGGGCTTGTGCCTATTCACGCCTTGGCACTCTTGCCAGTATGATCGGCAACGAGGGCGCGGTTATGGCAATGTGGGGACTGTCAATGCGGTGGCTGGTTTTGCCGGCTGTGCTGTTGCTGGCCGCCTGCTCGAGCGATCTGGAACCGAGCGCGGCCGAGCTTGAGGCGCGCTGGAACGCCCAGAACGTCGTTCCGCAAAATTATAAGCAGGATTTGCTGGCGTTCCTGCGCACCTATCTCAACGATCCCAGCCACATCCGCGATGCGGCCGTCTCACAGCCGGTTCTCAAGAAGGTGGGGCCCGGCGACCGCTACATTGCCTGCGTGCGCTACAACGCGCGCAAGGATGGCGGCAAATATGCCGGGGTCAAAGACGGCGCCGCCGTCTACGTATCCGGCAAGCTCGACCGCTTTATCGACGGCAAGGAGACACAGCTCTACTGCAAGGACGCCGCTTACGCGCCCTTTCCCGAGCTCGAACGCCTAACGCGCTAGCATGGCCGGCGCGCGCGACAACCGCCGGGCTTTTCAGCTCGGCGGCCGTACGTCTGATAAAGAGGCCGTAAGGAAAGTAAGCGCGGGCGCCGCGGTCACTTGACCTTGAGGTTCTCTGCGGACGTCTTTCCGCGATTCTCGACGAGCTCAAACTGAACGACTTGACCTTCATTCAGTGTAGTGAGGCCGGCACGTTCAACCGCCGAGATGTGCACGAAAACATCCTTGCCGCCTTCCTGCGGTTGGATGAAGCCGTAACCCTTGGTCGGATTGAACCACTTTACAGTGCCCTGCGGCATGCTTGATCTCCAGAGTAGTGCTAACGCCGATAGTCTTGCACAGCGGGTGCCCGCGTCACAAGGTCCCGGTCGCCCATGAAAGGCCGATTTTGCGCCGGTCCGGTCGGTGCCGGGCGCCCGGCTGGACGCCGCGGAATAACGAACGGGGTCCCGGCATTTAACAACCGCGTAGCGCTGTAGGGAGCCGTTATGAGGCTATCGCCGTTTTTATGGGCCGTCCTGGGCTTTGTGGCGGCCGCGCCGGCGGGCGCGGTCGAATATCCGTGGTGCGCGAATTTTGCCGATGGCGCAGGCACCAATTGCGGCTTCACGAGCTACGAGCAATGCATGCTGACGGCGCGGGGGAGCGGCGGCTATTGCGCACAGAACACGTTTTATAATCCGCCCAATCCCGCAGTGCGGCCGCGGCGGCGCGAACACCGCCCCCGGAAAAAGCAATGACCGTCCGGCCCGCGGCCTAGATCCTGACCACGGTCACCGAGCACCGCGCCTCGGCGACGACCTTGGCCGACACGCTGCCGAGATAGCGGCGCAGCGCCGACGACATGCGGGCGCCAATGACGATGTGGCGGACATTGTTGCGGTTGGCGAACTCGATGACCGCCGCAGCCGGGTCGATCGCCTCGATCACGTGGTGGGTCACCTGGTTCGGCAACCGCGCAAGCGGCGAACCCCAATGTTTGAGCTCGGCCAGGCGCAGAAGGTGCAGGTTGCGGCCCTCGGCGTCCTCGGTCTGGTCCGGCATCAGGCGCGCGAGCTTGAGCACGTTGACGCAGGCGATGCGCGCGTCAGGTTCGCTGCCCGCCAGCCGTTCGACGGCGCGGGCCAGCGCGGTGGCGAGTGCCCCATGGTGCTCCGCGAGGTCGACCGCAACCATGATGATCGAGGCGGATTCCTTGGCCGTCGTGGGTTCGGGCACGAACGCGGTGCGAGCGCGGGCCTGCCTGATCCAGCGCGTAATGGCGGCAAGCGCGCCGCCGCCACCGGTGCGTTCGGCGCGCGCCGTCAGCGGCACCAGCTCGGAGTGACGCAGGTCGAAGGCCAAATGCGCCGCGCTTTGATAGCGGTCGCGCGGATCGACCTCGAGGCAATGCAGAATGATCTCCTGGAGCCAGGGCGGCAGCTCCGGCCGCAATTGCCGCGGCGGCGCGGGCGCGACGGTGAGTCGCTTTCTCCACTGCGGCACGGTCTGCGGCTCGCCGAACGGGCGCTCGCCGGTCGAAAAGAAATAGAGCAACACGCCAAGCGCAAAAAGGTCGCTGCGCGGATCGTGGCGGGTGCCAAGCACCTGCTCGGGCGCGACATAGGCGCCGGTGCCCACTGGCCCTTCAAGCTCTTCGGCCGGAAGGTCCGGTAAGTCGAGATGGTGGGCGAGGCCGAAGTCGAGCAGCACCACATCGCCGTTGTCGCGGACCATGACGTTGCTGGGCTTGAGATCGAGGTGGATGACGCGCTGCTTGTGCAGGTCTTCCAGGGCATCGGCGATGCGCGCGCCGAGATCGGCGATTTCGTCGGGCGGCAGCGGCAGTTCGGGGAGCCGCTCCCTGAGCGGGCGGCCCGAGATCAGCTGCATCACCAGGTAGGGATCGTCGAAACCGCCCTCCGCGACAAAGGCAGGCACGTGCGGCCCGCTCAGCCGCGGCAGGATCATCTGCTCGGTCTCATAGCTGACGATCGAGAGCGGGTCCTGGCCGGGCAGCAGGAACGGCAATTTCATGATGAGAGGCGCGGCAATGTCCGGGCGCGACACCTTCCACAGCGTGCCGAGAGCGCCGTGATGGAATTTCTCGGTGATCGTGAAGCCGCCGATCGTGTCGCCGGGTGCGAGTTGGCGGCTCACGCTCAGTAACCTCGCTCGATGCGCGTGGCGAGCGAGCCCGGCAGGCCGGCCTCGCGGATCTTGCGCGCCGCGGAGGCGACGTCATAAGCCACGCGAACATAAGCGACTGTATTCTGCGCTTCGTCGAGCAGCGCGTAGCAGGCGGCCGGGTTGTGGTCGCGCGGCTGACCGACCGCGCCGAGCACGGCCAGCCAGCGGCGCCCGTGCAGCAGCGGAATCGGCGTCGCGGCGGTCGGCGTGTACTCGATCAGTTTTCCGGTCAGCGACAAATGATAGAGCGCCGGAATATGGACATGGCCGCAGAAGGTCTGCTGGGCGGCGGTCGCTTCAAGGCTTTGGCGGGCGGCACGACCGTCAAGGATGTAATGCCAGCGTGACGGCTCGTTGGCGCTCGCGTGGACATAGAGGCGCCCGCCGTCCTCCGCCGAAATCGGCAGCTTCTCGAGGAAGTTGCGCTGCGTCTCGTTCAATTGACGGCGTGTCCATTCGATAGCCGCTTGTGCGCTTTCGGTCATCGGCACATGCGCGCCGGCGGCAGCGGCGTCGTGATTGCCAAGGACCGCAATGGCGCCGCGCCCGGCGTATTCCATCACGCGGTCGACCACCCAGCCTGGATCGGCGCCATAGCCGACCACGTCGCCGAGAAAGACATAGCGATCCGCGTTCCTGCGTGCGGCATCGGCGAGACACGCCGTCAGCGCCTCGCGGTTGCCGTGGATGTCGGCCAGCAATGCTATCATAACTTCAGCCTAACGCGCGGCAGGCACGGCGAATTGCTCTATATCATGACGCGTTCGGCCCATGCTGTTGCAGGCAAGAATGCGCTGGGCATACGTTTTTATCGGTGCCGGGTGAGAGATTTGAACTCCCGACCAACGGTTTACAAAACCGCTGCTCTACCACTGAGCTAACCCGGCTTGCCGCCTGAGAGCTATCAGCGTCGCACGCCCGCCACAAGCGCAAGGCCACGTCGGCCGGCAAGGTTTTTCGACATAAAAAGACGCCCCGCACGGGTGTGCGGGGCGTCCGAAGCCTTGGCGGGCCGCTTGCGGCGGTCCAGCCGCTGTTACATCTGGGTGATGTCGCGATCCTTGGTTTCGGGCAGGAAGATCAGCCCGACCACGAAGCTCATCGCCGCCACCACGATCGGGTACCACAGGCCGGAATAGATGTTTCCGGTCGCGGCCACGATGGCAAAGACGGTCGCCGGCAGGAAGCCGCCGAACCAGCCGTTGCCAATGTGATAGGGCAGCGACATGCCGCTGTAGCGGATGCGGGTGGGGAACAGCTCAACCAGCCAGGCGGCGATCGGCGCGTACACCAAGGTGACGTAGATCACCAGGATGGTCAGCAGGATCACCGTCATGACGTAGTTGATATCGGCCGGATTGGCGCTGGCCGGGTAGCCATGCTTGACGATCGCGTCACCGAGCTGCTTGGCGAAGTCCGGCGCCGTGGTCGAGATCGTCGTGTCGCCGACCTTCACGCTCGCCTTGGTGCCAGCAGGCGCCGTTTCGTTCTGATAGTTCACCGAGCGGGCGACCAGCGCCGATTTGGCGATGTCGCACGAGGTGGTGAACTTGGCGATGCCGACTGGATTGAACTGGAACGAGCACTCGCTCGGGTCGGCGATCACGGTCACCGGCGCGGAGGCGAGAGCGGCTTCCAGCTTCGGATTGGCGTAGTGCGTCAGACCTTGGAAGATCGGGAAGTAGGTCACCACGCCGAGCGCGAAGCCCGCCAGGATGATCGGCTTGCGTCCGATCCGGTCCGAGAGCCAGCCGAATATGATGAAGAACGGCGTTCCCAGCAGCAGCGATACCGCGATCAGGATTTGCGCAGTGACCGCGGGCACCTTCAGTGTCAGGGTGAGGAAGAACAGCGCATAGAACTGTCCGCCGTACCAGATCACCGCCTCGCCGGCAGTGGCACCGAGCAATGCGGCAATGGCGATCTTGGCGTTCGACCATACTGTGAAGGCTTCCGCCAGCGGCTGCTTGGAGCCTTTGCCGAGCTCCTTCATGCGCTGGAACACCGGCAACTCATTCAGCTTCAGCCGGATCCAGATCGACACCGCGAGCAGGATGGCCGACAGCAGGAACGGAATGCGCCAGCCCCAGGCCGCGAAGGTCGGTTCGCCCTGGCTGGTGCGGATGCCAAGTACGAGCAACAGCGCCATGAACAGGCCGAGCGTCGCCGTGGTTTGAATCCACGAGGTGTAGAGGCCGCGCTTGTTCTTCGGCGAATGTTCGGCGACGTAGATTGCCGCGCCGCCATATTCGCCGCCGAGCGCGAGGCCCTGGGCCAGACGCAGGCAGATCAGGATCACCGGTGCGACGATGCCGGCCGAGGCGTAGGACGGCAGCACGCCGATGAAGAACGTGCCGATGCCCATCAGCGACATGGTGATGAGGAAGGTGTACTTGCGGCCGATGATGTCGCCGAGCCGGCCGAAGAACAGCGCGCCGAACGGACGCACTGCGAAGCCGGCGGCGAAGGCGAGCAGCGTGAAGATGAACGCTGCCGTCGGGTTGACGCCGGAGAAAAACTCCTTGGCAAGAATTGGCGCGAGCGTGCCGTAAATATAAAAGTCGTACCACTCGAAGACAGTACCGAGCGAGGAGGCAAAAATGACCATCCGCTCTTCGGATGTCATAGCGCCTTCGCGGTACTGACTGGCTGTCATTGATGTCATGGGCGTTGTCCCCGTGTTCCGCGTTCTTTGTTGGATTTCTTGTTGGGGACAATCTCCCGCATGATCGCCAAAGACCGCCCCGCGCAAACGTTAAGCCGCCCGGTTGGCTAAAGTCTGTGCACCTGTGGTCGTACGACTAAAGTCTCAACCACTTCGGTAAGCGTTTTTCTGCACTGCGGAAAAATTTACGCCGCGCGGTTCGCGCTCACGCCAATGTCGACAGCTTTTCCAACACCGCGATCAGCCAGGCAGCCGCCTGCAACACCGCCAGCCGCTGCGGCAGCTTCTCTTTGCGGAAGGTGTTGTTGAGCAGGGTGAGCGCGCGCTTGTAGCCGGGATGGCGTTGCGAATTTTCGTCGAGTGCCGAGAGCCGCGCCACCAGTTCGGCGCGCCGCCTCTCGAGCGCCGCATAACGCTCGCGGAAAGTCGTGCGCGGCGCGCGTGCGGAAGAAGATGGCGATCGTCGGTTCGGCATTGCGATTAACTTTAACACGCTCGCCGCTCGAGCAGCGGGACGTTGACCGGCGCTGCAGTTTGAGCCGGTAATTCCGGCGCCTTCAAGGCGCGTTGCGCGATTAATGTTACCTCGCGATTGGCCGCGGCAGCGTAAAGCGTTCGTATAAAATGCTCTTGGATTTTTTGGCGGAAGTTCGCGTCGATGCGCATGCTCAAGGCAATCGCGATTTTGATTTTCGGCATCGCCGGCTGCGCGGCCGCGCGTGCAGCCGATTTGCCGGGTGAGGCCGATCGGCCGCGCGATGTGTTCATCCAGCATGTGCCGTACGGCCGTATCGCCGGCCAGATCCTGATCTACGACTTCCAGCCGGGCGTCGTCGTGCGCGCCTATTGGCTGCCGCCGTGGCGGCATCGCCACTATTTCCCCTTCCGCGCCAAGCAGGACGCCGCCGATGTGGCGCCCGCGGACGACGGCCCGCCGGTGCCGGCGGAATCCTTCGAGCGCTATTGGTCGACGTCGGAGACCTTCGTCCGCGAACTGCCTCGCCGGGTGCGTGAGACGCCGCTGCGCGCTCGCGATGAGGCGCTGCCGGGCGAGGAACCCTTTAAGTCGTCGCCGCAGCAGCGAGAGCAGCCGCCCAAATGACCCAGACTTTGCGCACCGTTGCCGTTTTCACCGGCGCTCTGTTCGGCCTGCTGCCGATCGCGACAGCGCAGGCGCAGTGGTACAGCTCCTATCCGCAGGCGTCTTACGGCGTGCCGCCGCAGCAGCCCTACGCGGTCGAGGTCGCGCCTAATACCTATGTGATCCATCGCCCGGAGAAGCGACACAATCCGCATGCGCGCGAAGTGGAAAGCGAGCAGCCGGCGGCCGAACCGCGGCACCGCACCCATAACGATCCGGCGCTGATCGACGAACTGGCAAAGCGCCGCTCGAAGGTCAAGGTCGTCAACACCTACACCAAGACGATCGTGCCCGAGAAGCCGGTGGTGATCGAGCACGAGCACGTGGTGGACGATCCGCCGCGCGTGATCGAGCGCCGCCACATCACCGAAGACGCGCCGGGCCGCGGTCTGATTCATCCGCGCCGCGAGGTCGGCGAAGAGGACGTTGTGATCCAGCCGGGCGCCCCGCAACGCGAGGCCAAGCGCTCCGCCAAGGGCAAGCGCGCGGTACGCGAGGTCGAGAGCAAAGAGGCCGACAGCAAGCGCGTCATCAACGCCGACGCCGAAGTGACCATTCTCGGCCCCGACCGCATGAGCATCCGGCTGTTCCGCAAGGGGCACAACAAAGGCGGCGATGCCAACGCGGAAGTCGTTCAATAGAATTTCGGTTCGTGGGACGCGGAGCGGCGGGCCTAACGGCTCGCCGTTTCGTTTTCAGGAGCGCGGCAATTGCCGCGAGGCGACGTACAGCGCGAGCGCGGCGGCGTTCGATACGTTCAGGCTCTTAATCGCGCCCGGCAGGTCGATGCGGGCGACGTGATCGCAGGTCGCCTTGGTCAATTGCCGCAAGCCCTTGCCTTCGGCGCCCAGCACCAATGCGAGCGGCGCGCGCAGCGGCAACGCGGCGAGATCGCTGTCGCCGCTGGAATCGAGTCCGACGACGAGGAAGCCGCTTGCTTTAAGCGCTTCGAGCGCGCGCGCGAGATTCTGCACGTTCACCAGCGGCACCAGTTCGAGCGCGCCGGATGCGGCCTTGGCCAGCGCGCCGGTCGCATCCGGACTGTGGCGCTGCGTGGTTACGATCGCGGTCGCGCCAAAGGCGGCCGCCGAGCGGAAAATGGCGCCGACATTGTGCGGGTCGGTGATCTGGTCGAGCACCAGCACCGCGCCCTTGGCCGGGAGGTCCTCGATCGCCGGCGAGGGCAGGGGATCGGTCTCGAGATAGAGGCCCTGATGCACGGCATCGGGCAGCAGCCTTTCCGCGATGGCGCCTGGCCGCACGATCTCGGGCTTTACGGTAAAGCCCTCGTCGGACAGCCGCCGTGCGGCGTTTTCGGTGGCCAGCAGCTTGCGGATATGCCGCGCCGGATTGCGCAGTGCCGCCGTCACCGTATGCCAGCCATAGATGACGACCGGCCCGTCGCCCGTGCCGCGCAGGCTCTCGCGGCGGGCGCGTTCGAAGCGTTCGCGGCGTTCGACCTGCTCGCGGGTCGCGCCCGGCTTGGCGCGGGGATGGGATTTCGGGGGGCGTGGGGCCATGGCGGTTCTTCCCATGCGGGAAACCGCTTGGCAAACCGCGCTTTTCGTCCCGCTCCATTGACTTCGCGGGGGTGGCTGACCATAAAACCGGCAAATCCCGACAGGCACTGTCGTTTGTCTCGCGAGAGCGTGTCGGCTTTGGGGAGAGTGTCCCGAGTGGCAAAGGGGGCGGACTGTAAATCCGCTGGCTTACGCCTTCGTAGGTTCGAGTCCTACCTCTCCCACCATCCTGCTTCGCGCCTTCGGCGCTTCGCAGGATTGTATGGCCCTCAATCGCGAAGCAGGATGCCCGCCGAAGCTTTAGCGGAGGAGGGCGGAATTTCTGGTAAAATGCGTCGAATTTCGCGGGTGTAGCTCAATGGTAGAGCAACAGCCTTCCAAGCTGATGACGAGGGTTCGATTCCCTTCACCCGCTCCAGCCTTCGCTCGCGAAGCGAGTGAAGGCTGTCGCGCCGAAGCCCGATAGGGCGGAGCGGACTGGTCCGCGAGCTTCGGCTCGGCAAGCCAGCCTTCAGCCACCGAAATTCAACCCGAGTGTCCAGCTGACGAGATCGCCGGCTGCCTTGGAAAACGCGGCATTGAGCGCGCTAACGGCGTCGGCGGGTTGCTCGCTCTTGGCCGGCACCGACATGTTGAACATGCGAGCGCCGATGACGTCGCCTTTGTCGTTGAGCACGCGGGCGGAAAATTCGACGGCGGCCGTCGGCGCGGGCTCAAGCGAAATCTGGAAATTGTGGATGCCGAGTTCGAGCCGATAGACGCCTTCGGTCTGGTCGCCCGGCCGGCTCACCGACTTCAACTGATGCGCGTTTTCGAAGCTCTGCAGCACGCGGGCCTGCATCAGTTTCGGCAAATTGTCGGCCCACTGCGCGCCTTCCAAGCTCGAATAGGTTCCCTGCGCCGTGCGGACGAGAATCTTCTGCGTGTCGTAGGCGAGGATGGCCTGCGGATCCGGCACCACCACCTTCGCCGAGATCGTCTTTTGCGAGGCGGGAAATCCGCCGGCCGCCGCCAGATCGTAGGTCGTCGGCGGCTTGCTCTGCGGGCCGGTGCCGGTGAGCTTCTGCAAGCCGCCGATGAGATCCTCCAGCTTTTGCGAATTACGCCCGAGCATGTCGGCGAAGGTGCTGAACCCGTTGATCGCCGTGTTCAGCGGTTTTTTGTTCTCGGCCAGAATCTCGTCGATGTTATGCAACGTCGCGCGTGCCGCGTCCGACAAGTTTTGCCCGATGCCGGGAGGCGCCAGCAGCACCGGCGGCCGGTGATCCTGCGCGGCGACCCCGGGCGTGGCCGCATCGCCGCCTTTGAGCGAGATGGCGGGCGCGCCGGTGAAGCCCTGATAGCTGATGTCGACTTGCGTGTCGGCGCGGATCGGCGTCGCCGGGTCGACCGAAATCGACACCATCACGCGTTTGGGATCGGCGGTGTCGAGCGCCAGATCGGTGATCGCGCCAACCCGGATGCCGTTGAACAGCACGCTCGCCCCGACCGTGAGCCCGGCGACCGGCTGCTCGAACTGGATTTGATAGATCGCGCGCTGCCCGAGGCCGCCCGTGTTCTTGATCCAATAGACGAAGCTGAACAATGCAAGCACGACGGCCAGCGTGAAGCTGCCAATCAGAATATAGCGCGCGCGGATCTCCATTAATGCGGATCCAATTTTGCGCCCGCCGGGGGACGTCGGCGACGCGACTAACCTCGATGGAGCGTAATCGAAGCCTTCACGAATTGGCCGCCGCCTTGAGCGTCGATCGCCACTGACTGTGAGCGGCCGTGGGTGGTCAGAACCATGGTTGCGCTGAAGGCGGAACTCTCGACGTGAATTTGCATGCGCGCAGCTTGCGCGCTGCCGACCACAGTGCCGCCGACGCCGCGCGTGCTCTCGGTAAAGCTGCCGGAAATATGGTTGCCCTCGTCGGCCTGGAATTGGCCGGCAAGATCGAATTTGTAGCTGTCGCTCTCGCACCGCAGCTGCAGATCCACCTCATGCTCGCTGCTGCCGAGCGGGCGGTAGGTGGCGTCGCAGCGAATTCGCTCGATCGGTTTGTCCGATGGTTTGATCGTGCCGGTGCCCGACCAGTGTCCGGCAAATCCGGCAAAGGGGCCGGACGCCGCCGAGACCGGCGGCGATTCGGCGTAGGCCAAAACGAAAAGCAAAAGCATGCATCCGGCGGCGCGGACGGCTCTTGAGGAGGGAAGAATTCGCATCAAAATGAAGATCCCACTGCGATGTCCGGCGTTCATCTAACGCGGGAAAGACTGTAAATCCATGTCAGCCGGTTAAATCGCCGCCGTCAAATGATTAACACGATCCTTGCACGGTATTCGCGCCCTTCTGCGCTCGCTCCAAGCCGGCGAAACCGCAAAAACCGCCTAAAATGGGGCTTCAGCGAGCTTGCATTAGGCCCGTGTATAATGCATGACATCCGCGCGGCGGACCCTGTATGGTCCGCCGCACCCGCTTCCGGAGGAGTGTAGCTCAATGGCTAGAGCACCGGTCTCCAAAACCGGGGGTTGGGGGTTCGAGTCCCTCCACTCCTGCCAAAGGATGCACGCGGGACCGGATTGGACATTGGGAATATGAGCGACCAGATAAGCAATCAGGCGCCGGTCGAGACTCGCCGCAAACGGGTCAGCCCGTTCCGCTTCCTGCAGGAAGTGCGGGAAGAGACGCGTAAGGTGACCTGGCCCTCGCGCAAGGAAACCGGCATCACCACCGCCATGGTTTTCGTCATGGTGGCGATCGCCTCGGTGTTCTTTCTGGTCGCGGATCAAATCATCCGCATTGCCGTGACCTTCGTGCTCGGCATCGGAAGTTGAGAGCTAAAAGAGCTGAAGATGAGCGATATTGCGACAGCGACGACTGAGACCCGGCCCAAGCGCTGGTACATCGTCCACGCCTATTCGAATTTCGAGAACAAGGTCGCCGATTCGATCCGCGAGCAGGCGAAGCTGCGCGGGCTGGCCGACCACATCGATCAGGTTCTGGTGCCGAAGGAGAAGGTCACCGAGGCCCGGCGCGGCCGCAAGGTCGAGACCGAGCGCAAGTTCTTCCCGGGCTACGTGCTGGTGCGCATGGACCTGACCGACGACGTCTACCATCTCATCAAGAACACGCCCAAGGTCACCGGCTTTCTCGGCACCGACAAGAAGCCGATGCCGATTTCCGACGCCGAAGCCGACCGCATCCTGCATCAGGTGCAGGAGGGCATCGAGCGTCCGAAACCGGCGGTGTCGTTCGAGGTCGGCGAGCAGGTGCGCGTGTCGGACGGGCCGTTCGCCTCGTTCAACGGTACGGTCGAGGAAGTGGACGAAGGCCGCTCGCGCGTGAAGGTGGCGGTGTCGATCTTCGGCCGCGCCACCCCGGTCGAGCTGGAGTTCGGCCAGGTGGAGAAGCTCTGAGCGCGTAGCTACGGCAGTGATAAGCACGCAGCCTTCGCGACACCGCGGCGCCACCTGACGAATCAACTGCAGCGGCACCGGCAAGCCGGTCAACCCAGGAGACCGTGTCGCAGCAACTCGGCGCCCGCGGCAATGACCGCGAGCAACACCAGCTTCTTGAATGTCTCAGGTGCGATTTTATCGCGCATATGTTGTCCGACGTACATGCCGAGCGCGACTGGCAACGTCGCGGCCGTCGAGACTGAAACGTCCAACCAATTGAACTGGCGGCTGGCCGTCAGAAGGACTGCCAGCAAGCCGGCGGAGACGACAAGGTACATCGATGCCTCCTTGGTGAACGCCTTTCCGCGCAGTCCCTTTGCAAGCAGAAATATGAAAACAAGCGGTCCCGCCATCGCGGCGATGCCTCCCAAAATTCCGCCGAGAAATCCGAATGTGACGCCGGTTGGTAAAACCAAGCGAGACTGAAGCTGCAGCTTCGGCGCGAGCAGCGTGACGCCGCCGACACCCATAAGCACGAGGCCTGCGATAATCTTTGCAACATTAGCATCGAGCGCCAACAGGATTCGAACTCCGAGGAAGAGACCGGGGATCATGCCGAGAATCACCGGCATCAATTGCATGAGGCACCGTCCCGTCTCTCCGCCCTCCAATGCTTGCGGCAAGTTGCTGAAGATCAAAGGCATGCTCAGCAGCATGGCCGCTGATTTGACGTCGATGAACAGTGACAGCAGCGGTAGCGCGACGACGGGCATGCCAATCCCGATTGTCCCCTTCAGGAGGCCGGCAGCAATCAAGCTGCAAACCACAGCAGCAATGATGCTTGCTTGCTCGAAATAAAGGGTGTTGACCAACATGACGCGTCGACGGGCCTAGACGCCCTCGATGATGACGATCTCCAATTCGCCCGCGCCATCCTTCTTGCGGTGCGCCGCGGCCTCAAGGTACTCGCGCAATTCGTGGCAGGAGACCGCCTCCTCGAGGCTCGGAAACTCGATGACGATGAAGCGCTGAAATTTCTCCGGGCCCTCGAGGATCTTGAACTTGCCGCCGCGCGCCAGGAACTTGCCGCCGAACTTTTGCAGGATGCCCGGTACCAGGTCGGCGTACTTCTTGTACTGATCGGGATTGTTGACCTTCGAACGCGCGACCCAATAGGCGACCATCTCATCCTCCATGCCGACCGTGAGCGCCCTTGCTAGAGGAGGGCTGCGGCGCATTCTTGCTGCGAGGTTCGCGGATTGTCTCGCGCGAACAGTTCGGCCCATGCCGAACTGTTTTCGATTGATGTGCTTCCGGCATCGGCGATAGGGTTAAGGATGGTCGCGGCGGCAAATCTGGTGGAGGTGGCCGCTCTCGTGGGTGACACTGCGCGAGCGACGATGCTTAACGCCCTGATGGGCGGCCAGTCGCTGACCGCGACCGAGCTTGCTTACTGCGCCAATGTCTCTCGATCGACGGCGAGCGACCACCTGAGCAAGCTGGTTGCCGCGCGGCTTTTGACTGTCACGCGCAACCGCCGCTTCAGTTATTATTGGATCGCGTCCCCGCTGGTCGCGACCATGCTGGAGAGCATCAAGGTCGTCGCCGCCATAGAGGTGCCACCGCGCCGTCAGCCGCGGTCAGCAAACGAGGACGCACTCCAGTTTGCCCGAAGTTGCTACGATCACCTGGCTGGTCAGGTCGGGGTCGCTGTGACCGATGCGCTCGTAGCCATGGGGCACGTCGTACTCACCGACGAAGGCGGCGAGCTCACGTCTTCGGGCGAGCGTTTCCTTTCTGCGTTCGGCGTCGATCTGGGGTCACGAACTCGGCGGATTTTCTGCCAGCCTTGTCTCGACTGGAGCGAGCGCCGTTATCACATCAAGGGGCTCGTCGCAGCGCGGATTCTGGATCGTCTGTTGGATCTCAGTTGGCTCAAACGTGTATCAGGCAGCCGTGCACTTGAACTAACGTCGTCCGGAAGGGCGGGCTTGTCCGAAATCTTCCAGATCGAGATTAACAATGAGGGTGCGAAGCGTCCGGCTCCCGGCGGACATAACGCTCCCGCTGCCGAGGGTCGAAATCACATGCAAAACGGACATCGCGCTCATCGTATTTAAGGGAACACGCCCTTTGGGCGGCACGCCGCTGGACAGACCCGCCATGACCCTCTAAATGTCCCCGCGGCCTGAACAAGGCCGACATCGCAGACGTGGGAGGTGAGACGGTCGCCAACCGTCAAGATCCGCACCACTAACGGAGTGGGTAATGGCTAAAAAAGTCACTGGATTCCTCAAATTGCAGGTGCCTGCCGGCGCCGCCAATCCGTCGCCCCCGATCGGGCCGGCGCTCGGTCAGCGCGGGCTCAACATCATGGAGTTCTGCAAGGCGTTCAACGCGCAGACCCAGAAGATGGAGAAGGGCATCCCGATCCCGGTCATCATCACGACCTATCAGGATCGCTCCTTCACCTTCGAGATGAAGACGCCGCCGGTGTCGTATTTCCTCAAGAAGGCGGCCAAGCTCGACAGCGGCTCCAAGACCCCCGGCCGCGAGATGGTCGGCAAGGTGACCAAGGCTCAGGTGCGCGAAATCGCCGAGCAGAAGATGAAAGATTTGAACTGCGGCACGATCGAAGCGGCGATGAAGATGATCGAAGGCTCTGCCCGCTCGATGGGCATCTCGGTGGCGGAGTAACGGTCATGCCGACTCGGAAAACGCACCAAAACCGCCCGCGAGGGCATCGATCCGGCGAAAGTCCTACCCGATCGCGGAAGCGGTCAAGCTGGTGAAAGAGCGCGCCAAGGCGAAGTTCGACGAGACCATCGAGATCGCGATGAATCTCGGCGTCGATCCCAAGCATGCCGACCAGATGGTGCGCGGCGTGGTCAACCTGCCGAACGGCTCCGGCCGCACCGTGCGCGTCGGCGTGTTCGCGCGCGGCGCCAAGGCCGAAGAGGCCAAGGCCGCCGGCGCCGACGTGGTGGGCGCCGAGGACCTGGTCGAGAAGGTCGGCAAGGGCGAGATCGATTTCGACCGCTGCATCGCCACGCCCGACATGATGCCGCTGGTCGGCCGCCTGGGTAAGGTGCTCGGTCCGCGCGGCATCATGCCGAACCCTAAGGTCGGCACCGTCATCCATGGACGTCACCAATGCGGTGAAGGCCTCCAAGGGCGGCTCGGTCGAGTTCCGCGTCGAGAAGGCCGGCATCGTGCAGGCCGGCGTCGGCAAGGCCTCGTTCTCCGAGGACAAGCTGGTCGAGAACATCAAGGCCTTCGCCGACGCGGTGCAGAAGGCCAAGCCCCCCGGGGCCAAGGGTCACTACATCAACCGGGTCGCCGATCTCCTCGACCATGGGTCCGGGCGTCAAGGTCGAGCCGTCCTCGCCTGTTCGCCGGCGGGGCGGCGCACTGACGCCCCGTTTGCCTCCATTTTTCGCGGGGAATCCGCGAAAAAGAGGCAAAATGGGACTTGGCAAAGGCCGATCGAGGGCTCTAGATGAAGGCCATCGGGCGTGCCGGCCCAGTTTGTCGGCACGCCTTTGCGCGTCTCTACAAACCAATGGTGATCGGAACTTATTCCTTTTGGGCATCCCGGCGGGACATCTGAAAGGGAAGAAGACCGATCGCCGTTGTTTGAGAGACGCGCAGGGCCGGTCCGGAAACGGGCGCGACCGACCTGTCCAAGACTGCCGGCGCCGAGGCGAAAGCCAAGCTTAATCCCGGTCCGACCTGCTTCAGCAGGTCGGACACGAAAGTGGGGCCAGCATAGACGGGGACAGAGACCCAAGTTTGCGCATCGAGAGATGCGCCAAGTTTGGTTCGAACCTCGGAGACCCGATGGCCGGCATTCGGCCGGTTACGGGGGGCAGGCTTTCGAAACGTCGTCCTGCCCGGTTCGCTTCGCGTGAACTTCAAGGCGGGACGGCTGGTCGCAACCCGGCGGTTCCCGCGAACAGCGAGCGAGCCGTCATAACCGGAAAGAGCTTGCAGTGGAACGAGCGGCAAAAGCGGAGTCCATCACCGAACTGAGCGGGGTCTTCAAGACCTCGAACGTCGTGGTGGTGGCTCACTATTCCGGCCTCACGGTCGCCCAAATGCAGACTCTGCGAAAGCAGATGAAGCAGGCGGGCGCGCAGGTGAAGGTCGCGAAAAACCGTCTCGCCAAGATTGCGCTCAAGGACACCGACGTTGCCTCCATTGCGTCCCTGCTGAAGGGGCCGACGGTGCTCGCCTACTCAGGCGATCCCGTGGCGGCGCCGAAGGTGGCCGTCGATTTCGCCAAGGCGAACGAGCAGTTCGTCATTCTCGGCGGGTCGATGGGCAAAACCGCTCTGGACCTCAACGGCGTCAAGGCGCTCGCCTCGCTGCCGTCTCTGGATGAATTGCGCGGCAAGATCGTCGGCCTCCTGGTGGCGCCGGCGACCAAGATCGCACAGCTCGTCAACGCTCCCGCGGCCAAGGTCGCGCGCGTGGTCCAGGCCTATGCCTCCAAGAGCGCCGCGGCCTGACGGCTCAGACAAGCATTCTCTGGTTCGAACCTATAGGAACTGAACAATGGCTGACCTGCAAAAGATCGTCGATGAATTGTCGAAGCTGACCGTCCTGGAAGCGGCGGATCTGGCGAAGCTGCTGGAAGAGAAGTGGGGCGTCTCCGCTGCGGCCGCGGTTGCGGTGGCGGCCGGTCCCGCGGGCCGGCGGCGCCGCCGCGGCCGAAGAGAAGACCGAGTTCACCGTGGTCCTCGCCAGTGCCGGCGAGAAGAAGATCGAGGTGATCAAGGAAGTGCGTGCGCTCACCGGCCTCGGCCTCAAGGAGGCCAAGGACCTGGTCGAGGGTGCGCCCAAGCCGGTCAAGGAAGGCGTCAACAAGGAAGAAGCCGACAAGATCAAGGCCACCCTCGAAAAGGTCGGCGCCAAGGTTGAGCTTAAGTAAGCGGATGCTTACTTGACCGAAATCCCCGGGAGCGTGAGCGAGACCCGGGGGTTTCGAACAAGAAGACCCGGGCCGGCGGCCCGGGGATGACGGGTCAAGAGTGCGGCGGCCGGATACCTCCAAGCCCGGCCATCGCGAGGCGGTCGTGAACGGCAGATCTGGTCACGATGAAGTTGTGAAGTGTGCGGCGGTTCGGGCGAGGCCCGAATCACATAGAAACGGGCAGCCCCGACGCCTGTCCTGATGGTCGCGATGGATTGCGACCGTTCGGAGAGGCGCCCGCGCTGGCTCGCCAAAATCGAATCGAGAGAAAGAAACGATGGCGCAGACATTTACCGGTCGCAAGCGCGTAAGGAAGTTTTTCGGGTCAATCAAAGAAGTAGCGGAGATGCCGAACCTCATCGAGGTTCAGAAGGCATCTTACGACCAGTTCCTGCTGGTCAAGGAGCCCGTGGGCGGGCGTCCCGACGAGGGCCTGCAGGCGGTCTTCAAATCGGTGTTCCCGATTTCCGACTTTTCCAATTCCTCGCAGCTTGAATTCGTCAAATACGAATTCGAGCCGCCGAAATACGACGTCGACGAGTGCCGCCAGCGCGGCATGACCTATGCCGCGCCGCTCAAGGTGACGCTGCGGCTGATCGTGTTCGATATCGACGAAGAGACCGGCGCGCGCTCGGTCAAGGACATCAAGGAGCAGGATGTCTACATGGGCGACATCCCGCTCATGACCAACAACGGCACCTTCATCGTCAACGGCACCGAGCGCGTCATCGTTTCGCAGATGCACCGCTCGCCCGGCGTGTTCTTCGATCACGACAAGGGCAAGACGCATTCCTCGGGCAAGCTGTTGTTCGCCGCCCGCATCATTCCCTATCGCGGCTCCTGGCTCGACATCGAGTTCGACGCCAAGGACATCGTCTATGCGCGCATCGACCGCCGCCGCAAGATTCCGGTGACGTCGCTGATGTATGCGCTCGGCCTCGACGGCGAGGAAATCCTGCGCACCTTCTACAAGCACGTGACTTACAAGCGCGCCAAGGAAGGCTGGCGCGTGCCGTTCGATGCCAACCGGCTGAAGGGCTACAAGGCGGTCAACGATCTGGTCGACGCCGACACCGGCAAGGTGGTGGTGGAGGCCGGCAAGAAGCTCAGCGTGCGCCAGGCCCGCCAGCTCTCCGAGAAGGGCCTCAAGCACCTGCGCATGACCGACGAGGAATTGATCGGCCATTACGTCGCCGAGGATCTCGTCAACGGCAAGACCGGCGAGATCTACATGGAGGCCGGCGAGGAGATCGACGAGAAGAACCTCAAGGTTCTGATCGAGGCCGGCTACAAGGAACTGCCGCTGCTCGACATCGACCACGTCAACGTCGGCGCCTACATCCGCAACACGCTCACCGTCGACAAGAACATGACGCGCGAAGACGCGCTGTTCGACATCTACCGCGTCATGCGCCCGGGCGAGCCGCCGACCGTCGACACCGCGGAAGCGATGTTCCGTTCGCTGTTCTTCGACAGCGAGCGCTACGACCTGTCCGCCGTCGGCCGCGTGAAGATGAACATGCGCCTCGACCTCGACGCGCCCGACACCATGCGCGTGCTGCGCAAGGAAGACATCATCTCCGTCATCCGCACGCTGGTCGATCTGCGCGACGGCAAGGGCGAGATCGACGACATCGACCATCTCGGCAATCGCCGGGTGCGCTCGGTCGGCGAGCTGATGGAGAACCAGTACCGCATCGGCCTGCTGCGCATGGAGCGCGCGATCAAGGAGCGCATGTCGTCGGTCGATATCGACACCGTCATGCCGCAGGACCTGATCAACGCCAAGCCGGCGGCCGCCGCGGTGCGCGAGTTCTTCGGCTCCTCGCAGCTCTCGCAGTTCATGGACCAGACCAATCCGCTGTCCGAGATCACGCACAAGCGGCGTCTGTCGGCGCTTGGCCCGGGCGGTCTGACGCGCGAGCGCGCCGGCTTCGAAGTGCGCGACGTGCATCCGACGCATTACGGCCGCATCTGCCCGATCGAGACGCCGGAAGGCCCGAACATCGGCCTGATCAATTCGCTCGCGACCTACGCGCGGGTGAACAAATACGGCTTCGTCGAGACGCCTTATCGCAAGGTGAAGGACGGCCGCGTCACCGACGAGGTCATCTATCTCTCGGCGATGGAAGAGGGCCGCTACACGGTCGCGCAGGCCAACGCGCATGATCGACGCGCGCGGCCGCTTCACCGAGGACCTGATCATCTGCCGCCACGCCGGCGACGTGCATCTGGTTCCGCGCGACAAGGTCGACTTCATGGACGTGTCGCCGAAGCAGCTCGTTTCGGTGGCCGCGGCGCTCATTCCGTTCCTGGAGAACGACGACGCCAACCGCGCGCTGATGGGCTCGAACATGCAGCGCCAGGCGGTGCCGCTGGTTCGCTCGGAGGCGCCGTTCGTCGGCACCGGCATGGAAGGCGTGGTCGCGCGCGATTCGGGCGCGTCGATCTCCGCCCGCCGCACCGGCATCGTCGATCAGGTGGACGCCACCCGTATCGTGGTGCGCGCCACCGGCGAAACCGATCCGACCAAGCCGGGCGTCGATATCTACCGGCTGATGAAATACCAGCGCTCGAACCAGAACACCTGCATCAACCAGCGTCCGCTGGTGAAGGTGGGCGATCACGTCGAGAAGGCCGACATCATCGCCGACGGTCCCTCGACCGATCTCGGCGAACTCGCGCTCGGCCGCAACGTGCTGGTCGCGTTCATGCCGTGGAACGGCTACAACTTCGAGGACTTCGATCCTGCTCTCCGAGCGGATCGTGAAAGACGACGTGTTCACGTCCATCCACATCGAGGAATTCGAGGTGATGGCGCGCGACACCAAGTTGGGCCCCGAAGAAATCACCCGCGACATCCCGAACGTCTCGGAAGAGGCGCTCAAGAATCTCGACGAAGCGGGCATCGTCTATATCGGCGCCGAGGTGCATGCCGGCGACATCCTGGTCGGCAAGATCACGCCCAAGGGCGAAAGCCCGATGACGCCGGAAGAAAAACTGCTGCGCGCCATCTTCGGCGAAAAGGCCTCCGACGTGCGCGACACCTCGTTGCGCGTGCCGCCGGGCGTGCAGGGCACCGTCGTCGAAGTGCGCGTGTTCAACCGGCACGGCGTCGAGAAGGACGAGCGCGCGCTCGCCATCGAGCGTGAGGAAATCGAGCGTCTCGCCAAGGACCGCGACGACGAGCAGGCGATCCTCGACCGCAACGTCTACGGCCGTCTGGCCGAGTTGCTGGAAGGCCGGCAGGGCATCGCCGGTCCGAAGGGCTTCAAGAAGGACTCGAAGATCACCAAGGCGATGCTGGATGAATATCCGCGCTCGCAATGGTGGCTGTTCGCTTCGCCCAACGACAAGCTGATGGCCGAGATCGAGGCGATCCGGAAGCAGTACGACGAGTCGAAGAAGCTGCTCGAGCAGCGCTTCCTCGACAAGGTCGAGAAGCTGCAGCGCGGCGACGAATTGCCGCCCGGCGTGATGAAGATGGTCAAGGTCTTCGTCGCGGTGAAGCGCAAGATCCAGCCCGGCGACAAGATGGCCGGCCGCCACGGCAACAAGGGCGTGGTGTCGAAGATCGTGCCGGCGGAGGACATGCCGTTCCTCGCCGACGGCCAGCCTGTCGACATCGTGCTCAATCCGCTCGGCGTGCCGAGCCGCATGAACGTCGGCCAGATCCTGGAGACGCATCTCGGCTGGGCTTGCGCCGGCCTGGGACTCAAGATCGGGCAGGCGGTCGACGCCTACAACAGCAAGCACGACATCCGTCCGCTCAAGGACATGCTCAAGAAGGTCTATGGCGACGAGGAGACCATCAAGTCGCTGAACGAGGACGAGCTGGTCGAGCTCGGCGGCAATCTGCGCCACGGCGTGCCGATTGCGACGCCGGTGTTCGACGGCGCCAAGGAAAACGACATCGAGAACATGCTCGATCTCGCTGGCCTCGACCATTCCGGCCAGTCGTCGGTCTTCGACGGCCGCACCGGCGAGAAGTTCGATCGCCAGGTGACCGTCGGCTACATCTACATGCTCAAGCTGCACCATCTGGTGGACGACAAGATCCACGCCCGCTCGATCGGCCCGTACTCGCTGGTCACCCAGCAGCCGCTCGGCGGCAAGGCGCAGTTCGGCGGCCAGCGCTTCGGCGAAATGGAAGTGTGGGCGCTGGAAGCCTACGGCGCGGCCTACACGTTGCAGGAAATGCTCACCGTGAAGTCGGACGACGTCGCCGGCCGTACCAAGGTGTACGAGGCGATCGTGCGCGGCGACGACACGTTCGAGGCGGGCATTCCGGAAAGCTTCAACGTGCTGGTCAAGGAAATGCGCTCGCTCGGCCTCAATGTCGATCTGCACAATTCCAAGCAGCAGCGGCAGGGCCCGGGCGGCGAGACGGCGGAAGCCGCCGAATAATAGAGCAGGCCGGCCGGCCCTTCACGGGGAGGCCGGCCGTCCTACGCGGTCGTCGAGGCGAATTTATAGCGAATGCAGCCGACGACGGTCGGCGAAGCGGAGATGGCAATGAATCAAGAGATGATGAATTTTTTCAGCCCGCAGGCTCCGGCTCAGGTCTTCGACCAGATCCGGATTTCGATCGCGAGCCCGGAAAAGATCCTCTCGTGGTCCTACGGCGAGATCAAAAAGCCGGAGACGATCAACTACCGCACCTTCAAGCCCGAGCGCGACGGCCTGTTCTGCGCGCGCATCTTCGGGCCGATCAAGGATTACGAGTGCTTGTGCGGCAAGTACAAGCGCATGAAGTACAAGGGCATCATCTGCGAGAAGTGCTCGGTCGAGGTCACGCTGTCGCCGCGTGCGGCGCGAGCGCATGGGCCATATCGAGCTGGCCGCGCCGGTCGCCCACATCTGGTTCCTGAAGTCGCTGCCGAGCCGCATCGGCTTGCTGCTCGACATGACGCTGAAGGACCTCGAGCGCATCCTCTATTTCGAATACTACGTCGTGCTTGAGCCGGGCCTCACCCCGCTCAAGGACCGTCAGCTTTTGTCCGAGGACGAGTATCTCAAGGCGCAGGAGGAATTCGGCGCCGACAGCTTCACCGCCACCATCGGCGCGGAAGCGATCCGCGAGATGCTCAAGGCGCTCGACCTCGACAAGATGCAGGCCGAACTGCGCGCCGGCATCGTGGAGACCGACAGCGACATCAAGAAGAAGAAGATCGCCAAGCGGCTGAAGCTGATCGAGGCCTTCATCGCCTCCGGCAACAAGCCGGAATGGATGATCCTCACCGTCGTGCCGGTGATCCCGCCCGATCTGCGGCCGCTGGTGCCGCTCGACGGCGGCCGCTTCGCCACGTCCGACCTGAACGATCTCTACCGCCGCGTCATCAACCGCAACAACCGCTTGAAGCGGCTGATCGAGCTGCGCGCGCCGGACATCATCATCCGCAACGAAAAGCGCATGCTGCAGGAAGCGGTCGATGCGCTGTTCGACAACGGCCGCCGCGGCCGCGTCATCACCGGCGCCAACAAGCGTCCGCTGAAGTCGCTCGCCGACATGCTCAAGGGCAAGCAGGGCCGCTTCCGCCAGAACCTGCTCGGCAAGCGCGTCGACTATTCCGGCCGTTCGGTGATCGTGGTCGGTCCCGAGCTCAAGCTGCACCAGTGCGGCCTGCCGAAGAAGATGGCGCTCGAACTGTTCAAGCCGTTCATCTATTCGCGGCTCGACGCCAAGGGCCTGTCGACCACCGTCAAGCAGGCGAAGAAGCTGGTCGAAAAGGAGAAGCCGGAGGTTTGGGACATCCTCGACGAGGTGATCCGCGAGCATCCGGTGCTGCTTGAACCGCGCGCCGACGCTTGCACCGCCTCGGCATCCAGGCGTTCGAGCCGGTGCTGATCGAGGGCAAGGCGATCCAGCTGCATCCGCTGGTCTGCGCCGCGTTCAACGCCGACTTCGACGGCGACCAGATGGCCGTGCACGTTCCGCTGTCGCTGGAAGCGCAGCTGGAAGCGCGCGTGCTGATGATGTCGACCAACAACATCCTGCATCCGGCGAACGGCCAGCCGATCATCGTGCCGTCGCAGGACATCGTGCTCGGCCTCTATTACCTCACGCTGATGCGCGAGGGCGTGGCCGGGCGAGGGCAAGGCCTTCGGCGACATGGCCGAGATCGACCACGCGCTGCACGAGAAGGCGATCACGCTGCACACCAAGATCCACTACCGCTGGGAACGGCGTCGACGAGAAGGGCAAGTACTTCACAGCAAGTGGTACGAGACCACGCCCGGCCGCGTCGTGCTCGGCAACGTGCTGCCGCAAGAGCGTCGAAGATCGCCGTTCGACATCGTCAACAAGCTGATGACGAAGCGCGAAATCTCGGCGATGATCGACACGGTCTACCGCCACTGCGGGCAGAAGGAGACGGTCATCTTCTGCGACCGCATCATGGCGCTCGGCTTCTATCACGCCTTCAAGGCCGGCATTTCGTTCGGCAAGGACGACATGGTGGTGCCGGGTCGAAGTGGAAGACGGTCGAAGACGACGCGCGAGCTCGCCAAGGAGTTCGAGCAGCAATACAACGACGGCCTGATCACCCAGGGCGAGAAGTACAACAAGGTGGTCGACGCCTGGTCGAAGTGCACCGAAGCGATCGCCGACGCGATGATGAAGGAGATCTCGTCCGTCAAGAAGGACGCGCAAGGACGCGATCAGCAGGTCAACTCGATCTACATGATGGCGCATTCCGGCGCGCGCGGCTCGCCCGCGCAGATGCGCCAGCTCGCCGGCATGCGCGGCCTGATGGCCAAGCCGTCGGGCGAGATCATCGAGAGCCCGATCATCTCGAACTTCAAGGAAGGCCTCTCGGTGCTCGAGTACTTCAACTCGACGCACGGCGCCCGCAAGGGTCTGGCCGACACCGCCTTGAAGACCGCGAACTCGGGCTACCTGACGCGGCGTCTGGTCGACGTGGCGCAGGACTGCATCATCACCGAGCGATGATTGCGGCACCAAGAACGGCATCAAGGTGCGCGCCATCATCGACGCCGGCACCGTGGTGGCCTCGCTGGCCATCCGCATCCTCGGCCGCACCACGGCGGAGGACGTGAAGGATCCGGCCGAGCAACAAGGTCGTGGTCAAGCGCGGCACCCTGCTGACCGAGCCGGAAGTCGAGGCGATCACCAATGCCGGCGTGCAGGAGATGAAGATCCGCTCGGTGCTCACCTGCGAGTCGAAGAACGGCGTGTGCGGCGCCTGCTACGGGCGCGATCTCGCCCGCGGCACTCCGGTCAACATGGGCGAGGCGGTGGGCGTCATCGCCGCGCAGTCGATCGGCGAGCCGGGCACCCAGCTCACCATGCGCACGTTCCACATCGGCGGCGCGGCGCAGATCTCCGAGCAGTCGTTCATCGAGTTGAACTTCGACGGCAAGCTCAAGTTCAAGGGCAAGAACATCGCCAAGAACTCGGACGGCGACGTGGTGGCGATGGTGCGCAACATGGTGGTGGCGGTGGTTGACCCCGACGGCACCGAGCGCGCGCATCACCGCATCCCCTACGGCGCGCGCATGCGCGTCGAGGACGGCGACAAGATCAAGCGCGGCCAGCGCATCGCCGAGTGGGATCCCTACACGCGGCCGATCCTCACCGAGGTCGAGGGCTAGATCGCCTTCGAGGACCTGGTGGACGGGCTGTCGATGTCGGAAGCAGCTCGACGAGTCGACCGGCATCGCCAAGCGCGTGGTGGTCGACTGGCGCACGGGCTCGTCCCGCAACCAGCAGGAGCTGCGTCCGTCGATCGTGATCAAGTCGGGCAGCAAGATCCTCAAGCTCGCCCGCGGCGGCGACGCGCGCTACGTGCTGGCGGTGGACGCGATCCTCTCGGTCGATCCCGGCGCGCCACGTGAAGGCGGGCGACGTGATCGCGCGTATCCCGACCGAAAGCGCCAAGACCCGCGACATCACCGGCGGTCTGCCGCGGGTGGCGGAGCTGTTCGAGGCGCGCAAGCCGAAGGACGCGGCGATCATCGCCGAGATCGGCGGCACGGTGCGCTTCGGCAAGGACTACAAGAACAAGCGCCGCCTGACCATCGAGCCGACCGAGCAAGGGCGACGAGCCGAAGGAGTACCTGATCCCGAAGGGCAAGCACATCCATCTGCAGGATGGCGACGTCATCGAGAAGGGCGATTACATCGTCGAAGGCAATCCCGCCCCGCACGATATTCTCGCCATCAAGGGCGTCGAGGAGCTGGCCGCCTATCTGGTCGAACGAGATCCAGGAGGTCTACCGGCTGCAGGGCGTCAACATCAACGACAAGCACATCGAGGTGATCGTTCGCCAGATGCTGCAGAAGGTCGAGATCGACGACACCGGCGAAACCGAGCTGCTGCAGAGCGAGCAGATCGACAAGACCGAGCTCGACGAGATCAACGCGCGGGCGATAGCCGAAGGCAAGAAGCCGGCGAGCGGTCATCCCGTGCTGCTCGGCATCACCAAGGCGAGCCTGCAGACCCGCTCGTTCATCTCGGCGGCGTCGTTCCAGGAGACCACGCGCGTGCTCACCGAGGCCGCCGTCAACGGCAAGGCCGACACGCTCGACGGGCTCAAGGAGAACGTCATCGTCGGCCGCCTGATCCCGGCCGGCACCGGCGCGATGATGAACGAGTTGCGCGAGGTCGCGGTCAAGCGCGACGCGCTCATCCTCGAGGAGCGCGAAAAGGACGCGGCCAAGGCCGCGGCCAAGGCGGAAGCTGAGGCGGCACCGGCACTGCCGGCGGCCGAATAGGCCCTGCATCACGCAAGAATTCGAAAGGGCCGCCCGCAAGGCGGCCCTTTTCGTTTTCCCGCCGCCGTCGTCAAATTGTCATCACGAGTCGGATTGAGATAATCGCGAATGACTGACGCCTGGTGGAAATCCGCGGTCCTCTATCAAATCTATCCGCGCTCGTTTCAGGACAGCGACGGCGACGGCGTCGGCGATCTGCGCGGCATCGCCGCGCGGCTGCCGTATCTCACCGAGCTCGGCGTCGATGCGCTCTGGCTGTCGCCGATCTTTGCCTCGCCGATGGCGGATTTCGGCTACGACATTTCCGATTACACCGCCATCGATCCGCTGTTCGGCGCGATGGCCGATTTCGACGCGCTGCTCGTCGCGGCGCATGCGCGCGGGCTGAAAGTGCTTCTCGATTTCGTGCCCAACCATACGTCGATCGAGCACGCCTGGTTCAAAGAAAGCCGCTCGTCGCAAACGAACGCGAAACGCGACTGGTACATCTGGCGCGATCCGGCGCCCGGCGGCGGGCCGCCCAACAATTGGCTGTCGGAATTCGGCGGCTCGGCTTGGCAATTGGACGAGGCGACCGGGCAATATTACTACCACGCGTTCCTCAGCGGCGCAGCCCGATCTCAACTGGCGCAACCCGCAAGTGCGCAGCGGCAATGCACGATGTCATGCGCTTCTGGCTCAGGCGCGGCGTCGATGGTTTCCGCTTCGATGTGATCTGGCACCTGATCAAGGACGACCGGTTCCGCGACAACCCGCAAAATCCCGGCTTGCGGCCGGGCGATCCACCGGACAAAAGCCTGCTGCCGCTCTATTCGGCTGACCGGCCGGAGGTGCACGACGCACTGCGCGGGATGCGGCAAGTGCTCGACGAATTTCCCGACCGCCTGCTGATCGGCGAAATCTATCTGCCGCTTGAGCAGCTTGTGACCTATTACGGCCGCGATCTGGACGAAGCACATTTTCCGTTCAATTTCAGCCTGCTGCAAACGCCGTGGCGCGCGCGCGACGTCGCCGCGCTCATCGAACGCTACGAAGGGTTGCTGCCGCGGGGCGGCTGGCCGAATTGGGTGCTCGGCAATCACGACCGCCCGCGCGTTGTAAGCCGCATCGGGGAGACGCAAGCGCGTGTCGCCGCCATGTTGCTGCTCACGCTGCGCGGCACGCCGACGCTTTATTACGGCGACGAAATCGGTTTGCCGCAAGCTCAGGTCCCGCCCGAACTCGTGCAGGACCCCTTCGAAAAGAACGTGCCCGGGCTTGGCCTTGGCCGCGACGGCTGCCGCACGCCGATGCAGTGGGACGCGTCGCGGTTTGCGGGATTTTCGCAGAGCGAACCTTGGCTGCCGGTGAGCCGCGATTTCGTGACGCGCAATGTCGCTCGCGAGCGCGCCGATCCGGCCTCGCTCTATAACCTTTATCGGCGGTTGATCGCGCTGCGCCGCGCGCATCCGCCGCTCGCGACCGGAAGCTACCGGCCGGTCGCCGCCGAAGGCGATGTGCTCGCCTACATGCGCGAGCAGGGCGGCGAGCGCTTTGTCGTGGCGCTTAATTTCGGCGCAGCGCCCGCCCCGGTCACGCTGCCGGACGGGCAGGGAACCGTCGCGCTCTCGGCGCTCGGCAATTGCGACGGCGAAAAGGTGCAGGGTCGCCTCAAACTCGCGGGAAACGACGGCCTGCTGATTAAGCTTGATTGAAGGCGGAGCGGACGCGGCCGGCGAGGGCCCGCCAAAGCCCGCGAAATCGCGATTTTTCCGCTGTTTGCGCCTTGACTTAGCGGAATCACGCCGATACATACGCCACACTTTACGGCAGGCGGTGAGCTTCGCTTGCTCGGAACGGCCAACCGGCTAACCATTTGAGAGTGTTGTGTTTTCTCAAAGATTGGCTGGCACCTCGCCTCGAGGAAAGAAGCTCAAACGCTGCCTCTGACAGCCACTGTCAGACTTGAAGTGAACGGCTGCGCTGGCTTGCCGCATCGCCGCCGTCGGAAACGGAAAAGCGCCCCCCGCTCCGAAGCGGATGGCGCGATTTCGTTTTGCGCGTGAAAAGCCGCGCGCGTGAATGCCGGGGCGTAAGCCCACAGAGGGGACCGAAACGGTCCACGAGCGAGACGAGGGGCGAAAGCCCAGAACGATTCCGGGCGTGAGCCCAAACGAGGGTAGCGAAGGCCAACGATGCCGACGATCAACCAGCTGATTGCCAAGCCGCGCCATCCGCTCAAGGCGCGCAACACCGTGCCGGCGCTGCAGGCGTCGCCGCAGAAGCGCGGCGTGTGCACGCGCGTCTATACGACCACGCCGAAGAAGCCGAACTCGGCGCTGCGCAAGGTCGCCAAGGTGCGGCTGACCAACGGCTTCGAGGTGATCGGCTACATCCCGGGCGAGGGCCATAACCTGCAAGAGCACTCGGTGGTGATGATCCGCGGCGGCCGCGTGAAGGACCTGCCGGGCGTGCGCTACCACATCCTGCGCGGCGTGCTCGATACGCAGGGCGTCAAGAACCGCAAGCAGCGCCGTTCGAAATACGGCGCGAAACGTCCCAAGTAAGGATCGAGCGTCATGTCCCGCCGCCACGCCGCCGAAAAACGCGACATCATCCCGGATCCGAAATTCGGGAATCTCGTCGTCAGCAAGTTCATGAACGCCATCATGTACGACGGCAAGAAATCGGTGGCGGAAACGATCGTGTACGGCGCGCTCGAGGCGATCGAGAGCAAGACCAAGCAGAACCCGATCGGCGTGTTCCAGCAGGCGCTCGACAATGTGATGCCCTCGATCGAGGTGCGGTCACGCCGCGTCGGCGGCGCCACCTACCAGGTGCCCGTCGAAGTGCGCACGTCGCGCCGCCAGGCGCTCGGCATTCGTTGGATCATCTCGGCCGCGCGCGAGCGCAACGAAAAGACGATGACGGAGCGGCTCTCGGCCGAGCTGCTCGATGCGTCGAACAACAGGGGGAACGCCGTCAAGAAGCGTGAGGACACTCACAAAATGGCGGAGGCCAACCGGGCCTTCTCGCATTATCGCTGGTGACGGCGAACACACTTCTCAAGGAATAGAACGCAAATGCCCCGCGCGCACGCAATCGAGGACTACCGCAATTTCGGCATCATGGCGCACATCGATGCCGGGAAAACCACGACGACTGAGCGGATCCTTTATTACACCGGCAAGAGCCACAAGATCGGCGAGGTGCACGAAGGCGCCGCGACGATGGATTGGATGGAGCAGGAGCAGGAGCGCGGCATCACCATCACCTCGGCCGCGACCACCGCGTTCTGGAACGGCAAGCGCCTCAACATCATCGACACGCCCGGCCACGTCGACTTCACCATCGAAGTCGAGCGTTCGCTGCGCGTGCTCGACGGCGCGGTCTGCGTGCTCGATTCCAACCAGGGCGTAGAGCCGCAGACCGAGACGGTTTGGCGTCAGGGCGACAAATACAAAGTGCCGCGCATCGTCTTCGCCAACAAGATGGACAAGATCGGCGCCGACTTCTTCAAGTGTCTCGACGACATCAAGACCCGCCTCGGCGCCAAGCCGGTGGCCATCCAGATCCCGATCGGTTCGGAGCAGAATTACAAAGGCCTCATCGATCTCGTGCGCATGAAGGGCGTGGTGTGGGACGACGAATCCCTCGGCGCCAAGTACCAGGACATCGACATCCCGGCCGACATGCTCGATCAGGCCAAGGAATATCGCGAAAAGATGGTTGAAGCGGCGGTCGAACTCGACGACGACGCCATGACCGCTTACCTCGAGGGCAAGGAGCCCGACGAGGCGACGCTGAAGAAGCTGATCCGCAAAGCGGTGATTTCGGCCGCGTTTTTCCCGGTGTTGTGCGGCTCCGCCTTCAAGAACAAGGGCGTGCAGCCGCTGCTCGACGCGGTGGTCGATTATCTGCCGAGCCCGCTCGACGTTCCGCCGATCAAGGGCATCAATCCCGACAATAGCGAAGAAGTCGTGCGCGAGCCGAAGGATGACGCGCCCCTCGCGCTGCTCGCCTTCAAGATCATGGACGACCCCTTCGTCGGCACCATCACATTCTGCCGCATCTATTCCGGCACGCTGACCAGCGGTACCGGCGTGATCAATTCGACCAAAGAGCGCAAAGAGCGCATCGGCCGCATGCTGCTGATGCACGCGAATAACCGCGAGGACATCAAGGAAGCCTATGCCGGCGACATCGTCGCGCTGGCGGGCCTGAAAGAAGTGCGCACCGGCGACACGCTGTGTGACGCGCAGAAGCCGGTGATCCTGGAAAAGATGGAATTCCCCGATCCGGTCATCGAGATCGCGATCGAGCCGAAATCGAAGGCCGACCAGGAAAAGCTCGGCGTCGCGCTAGCGAAGCTCGCGGCCGAGGACCCGTCCTTCCGCGTCTCCACCGATCAGGAGAGCGGCCAAACCATCCTCAAGGGCATGGGCGAACTGCACCTCGACATCAAGGTCGACATCTTGAAGCGTACCTACAAAGTCGACGCCAATATCGGCGCGCCGCAGGTGGCCTTCCGCGAGAAGATCACGCAGCGCGTCGAGCACGACTACACGCACAAGAAGCAAAGCGGCGGCTCCGGCCAGTTCGCGGCGATCAAGATCGTCGCCGAGCCGACACCGCCAGGCACGCCGTTCGAATTCGAGAACGAGGTCGTCGGCGGCGCGGTTCCGAAGGAGTACATCCCGGGCGTCGAAAAGGGCCTGGAGAGCGTGCTCGGCTCCGGCGTGCTCGCTGGCTTCCCGGTGGTCGATCTCAAGGTGACGCTGATCGACGGCAAGTACCACGACGTCGACTCGTCGGCGCTCGCGTTCGAAATCTGCGCGCGCCAGTGCCTCAAAGAGACGCTGCAACGGGCAAGGCCGGTTCTGCTCGAGCCGATCATGAAGGTCGAGGTGGTGACGCCGGAGGATTACACCGGCTCCGTCATCGGCGACCTGAACTCGCGGCGCGGGCAAATCCAGGGCCAGGACATGCGCGGCAACGCCAACGTCATCAACGCGATGGTGCCGCTGATGAACATGTTCGGCTACGTCAACAATCTGCGGTCGATGTCGCAAGGACGCGCGACGTTCACCATGCAATTCGATCACTACGCTGAGCTGCCGGCCAACGTATCGGCCGAAGTGCAGAAGAAATTCGCGTAAGTCGCGACCAATAACGAGAGGATCTGAACGGAGAGTTCCATGGCCAAAGAAAAATTCCAGCGGACCAAGCCCCATTGCAATATCGGCACCATCGGTCACGTCGACCATGGCAAGACGACGCTGACGGCGGCGATCACCAAGGTTCTGTCGGAGACCGGCGGCGCCACCTTCACCGCCTATGACCAGATCGACAAGGCGCCGGAAGAGAAAGCGCGCGGCATCACCATTTCGACGGCGCACGTCGAATATGAGACGCCCAAGCGTCACTACGCGCACGTCGACTGCCCCGGCCACGCCGACTACGTGAAGAACATGATCACCGGCGCCGCCCAGATGGACGGCGCCATCCTGGTCGTGTCGGCCGCCGACGGCCCGATGCCGCAGACCCGTGAGCACATCCTGCTCGCACGCCAGGTCGGCGTGCCGGCGCTGGTCGTGTTCATGAACAAAGTCGACATGGTCGACGATCCGGAACTGCTCGAGCTGGTCGAGCTCGAAGTCCGCGAGTTGCTGTCGAAGTACAATTTCCCGGGCGACAAGATCCCGATCGTCAAGGGCTCGGCGCTGATGGCGCTCGAGGGCAAGGACGAGAAGCTCGGCAAGAACGCGATCTTGGAGCTCATGAAGGCGGTCGATGAATACATCCCGCAGCCCGAGCGTCCGAAGGACCAGCCGTTCCTGATGCCGGTGGAAGACGTGTTCTCGATCTCCGGCCGCGGCACCGTCTGCACCGGCCGCATCGAGCGCGGCATCATCAAGGTCGGCGAGGAAGTCGAAATCGTCGGCATCAAGCCGACGCAGAAGACCGTCGTCACCGGCGTCGAGATGTTCCGCAAGCTGCTCGATCAGGGCGAGGCGGGCGACAACGTCGGCTGCCTGCTGCGCGGCACCAAGCGCGAGGAAGTCGAGCGCGGCCAAGTGCTGTGCAAGCCCGGCTCCGTGAAGCCGCATACCAAGTTCAAGGCGGAAGCCTACATCCTCACCAAGGAAGAGGGCGGCCGTCATACACCGTTCTTCACCAACTACCGTCCGCAGTTCTACTTCCGCACCACCGACGTGACCGGCGTGGTGCACCTGCCGGCCGGCACCGAGATGGTGATGCCGGGCGACAACGTGGCGATGGAAGTGCACCTGATCGTGCCGATCGCCATGGAAGAGAAACTCCGCTTCGCCATTCGCGAGGGCGGCCGCACCGTCGGCGCCGGCGTGGTGGCGAGCATCATCGAGTAAGGATCGTAGCTGGCGTGGCCCGCGCAAAACGCGGGCCACACAGTTGAAAGAGACAGACAAATGAACGGCCAGAATATCCGGATCCGGCTCAAGGCGTTCGATCACCGCATCCTCGATGCGTCGACGCGCGAGATCGTCAACACGGCCAAGCGCACCGGCGCCCAGGTCCGTGGCCCGATCCCGCTGCCGACGCGCATCGAGAAGTTCACGGTGAACCGCTCGCCGCACGTCGACAAGAAGAGCCGCGAACAGTTCGAAATGCGCACACACAAGCGCCTCTTGGACATCGTCGATCCGACGCCGCAGACCGTGGACGCGCTGATGAAGCTCGACCTCGCCGCCGGCGTCGACGTCGAGATCAAACTCTAAGGCCACGCGGGGAAGACAATGCGTTCGGGAGTTGTTGCGCAGAAGCTCGGGATGACCCGGGTGTTCACCGAAGCCGGTGAGCACGTGCCGGTGACCGTGCTGCAACTTGCGCAGTGCCAGGTGGTCGCTCACCGCACCAAGGACAAGAACGGCTACGTCGCGCTGCAGTTGGGGTCCGGCCCGCGCCGCGCCAACAATATGAGCAAGGCCGACCGCGGCTATTTCGCCAAGGCCAAGGTCGAGCCCAAGCGCAAGATGGCCGAATTCCGCGTGACCGAGGATGCGTTGATCCCGGTTGGCGCCGAGATCACCGCCGATCATTTCATTCCCGGCCAGTTCGTCGACGTCTGCGGCATTACCATCGGCAAGGGCTTTGCCGGCGGCATGAAGCGCTGGAATTTCCGCGGCCTGCGCGCTTCGCACGGCGTGTCGATCTCGCACCGTTCGATCGGCGGCACCGGCGGCCGTCAGGACCCGGGCAAGACCTTCAAGAACAAGAAGATGCCGGGCCATCTCGGCGTCGAGCGCGTCACCACGCTCAATCTCAAGGTCGTGCAGACCGACGTCGCGCGCGGCCTCATTCTGGTCGAAGGCGCGGTGCCGGGATCGAAGAGCGGCTGGGTCACCGTGCGTGACGCGGTGAAGAAGGCACTGCCGAAAGAGGCACCGAAGCCCGGCAAGTTCCGCGTTGCCGAAGAGCCTAAGGCCGAATCGAAAGCCGAGGCGAAGCCTGCCGAGGCTGCTCCCGCCCCCGCTGCGAAGGAGGGCGCGTGACATGGAAATGAAAATCACCACGCTTGAGGGCAAAGAGGCGGGCAAGGTCAACTTGTCGGACGCCATTTTTGGCCTCGAGCCGCGTTCCGACCTCATCCAGCGCTGCGTCAATTGGCAGCTCGCCAAACGTCAGGCCGGTACGCACAAGACCAAGTTACGTGGCGAGGTCGCCCGCACGACCAAAAAGATGTACGCGCAGAAGGGCACCGGCGGCGCCCGCCACGGTGCGCAAAGCGCGCCGCAGTTCCGCGGCGGCGGCCGTTCCTTCGGTCCGGTGGTGCGCAGTCATGCGCATGATCTGCCGAAGAAAGTGCGCGCGCTCGCGCTCAAGCACGCGCTGTCGTCGAAGGCCAAGGACGGCGGCATTGTCGTGCTCGACAAGGCGTCGCTGAAGGATGCCAAGACCGGCGCGCTCGCCAAGCAGTTCGGCAAGCTCGGCGTCTCGAACGCGCTGATCATCGACGGCGCCGAGTGCGACGCGAACTTCTGCACCGCCGCACGCAACATTCCCAATATCGACGTGCTGCCGGTGCAGGGCATCAACGTCTACGACATCCTGCGGCGCAAGACTTTGGTGCTGACCAAGGCCGCGCTCGATGCGCTGGAGGCGCGCTTCAAATGACCACCAGCGATCCGCGCCATTACGACGTCATCGTTGCCCCGGTGATCACCGAGAAGGCGACCATGGCCTCCGAGCACAACAAGGTCATGTTCAAGGTGCGCAAGTCCGCCACCAAGCCACAGATCAAAGAAGCGGTGGAGAAGCTGTTCGACGTCAAGGTCAAGAGCGTCAACACGCTGATCCGCGGCGGCAAGTGGAAGACTTTCAAGAACAAGATCGGTCAGCAGTCCGACGTCAAGCGCGCGATCGTGACCTTGGAAGAGGGTCACCGCATCGACGTGACCACGGGATTGTAAGGAGCGTCCGATGGCATTGAAGACTTACAATCCGACCACGCCGAGCCAGCGCCAGCTGGTCAACATCGATCGCTCGAGCCTGCACAAGGGTCCGCCGGTGAAATCGTTGACCGAAGGTCAGAATTCGACCGGCGGCCGTAACAATAACGGCCGCATCACCTCGCGCTTCCGCGGCGGCGGCCACAAGCAGGCCTATCGCAAGATCGACTTCAAGCGCACGAAGTTCGACGTGCCGGCGACCGTCGAGCGGCTGGAATACGATCCGAACCGCACCGGCTTCATCGCGCTGATCAAATACCAGGACGGCGAGCTCGCCTATATCCTGGCGCCGCAGCGCCTTGGCGTCGGCGACACCGTGATCGCGGCCGAGCATGCCGACGTGAAGCCGGGCAACGCCATGCCGATCGGCAACATTCCCGTCGGCACCATCGTGCACAATATCGAGATCAAGATCGGCAAAGGCGGGCAGATCGCGCGCTCGGCCGGTTCCTACGCGCAGATCGTCGGCCGCGACCAGGATTACGTCATCCTGCGCCTGAACTCGGCCGAGCAGCGCCTGGTGCATGGCCGCTGCATGGCGAGCGTCGGCGCGGTGTCGAACCCCGACAACATGAACACCGTCATCGCCAAGGCCGGCCGCCAGCGCTGGAAGGGCCGCATGCCGCACAACCGCGGCATCAGCATGAACCCGGTCGATCACCCGCACGGTGGCCGCACCAACGGCGGCGGCCATTGGGTGACGCCGTGGGGCTTCCCGACCAAGGGCAAGAAGACGCGCAAGAACAAGCGCACATCCAAATTCATCGTGCTCAGCCGGCACGAGCGCAAGAAGAACCAAGGGTAAGCATCATGGCGCGTTCATTGTGGAAGGGCCCGTTCGTCGATGGCTATCTGCTGCGCAAGGCGGAAGCCGCGCGCGCGTCCGGCCGTCACGAGATGATCAAGATCTGGAGCCGGCGCTCGACCATCCTGCCGCAGTTCGTCGGGCTGAATTTCGGCGTCTATAACGGCCAGAAGCACATTCCGGTGCTGGTGACCGAGGAAATGGTCGGTCACAAGTTCGGCGAGTTCGCGCCGGGCCGGATGTTTTACGGCCATACCTCGGACCGCAAAGCCAAGCGCGTCGGTGCGCCGGCCGCACCGGGTGCGGCGGCTGCTCCGGCTGCCGCGCCGGCTGCTCCGGCGGCAAGCTAAGGATCGAAGAGAAGGACCATGGGCAAGAGCGCACGCGAACGAGACCTCGCCGATAACGAGGCAAAAGCTGTGATGCGGACGCTGCGGGTGTCTCCGCAGAAGCTCAATCTTGTCGCGCAGATGATCCGCGGCAAGAAGGTCGCGATCGCGCTCGCCGATCTGCAATTCTCGCGCAAGCGCATCGCCAAAGACGTGCGCAAGTGCCTGGAGTCGGCGATCGCCAACGCCGAGAACAATCACGACCTCGATGTCGACGATCTGGTCGTCGCCGAGGCCCATGTCGGCAAGTCGCTGGTGATCAAGCGCTTTACCGCGCGCGGCCGCGGCCGGGTGGGCCGCATTTTGAAGCCCTTCTCGCACCTCACCATCGTGGTGCGCGAAGCCCCCGCGCAAGCTGAAGCGAAAGCCTAGAGGAGTTTAGAGTGGGTCAGAAGGTCAATCCAATTGGGCTTCGGGTCGGCATCAACCGCACCTGGGATTCGCGCTGGTACGCCGGCAAGAACGAATACGGCTCGCTGCTGCACGAGGACATCAAGATCCGCGAGGATCTGATGAAGCAGCTCAAGCAGGCGGCGGTGTCGCATATCGTGATTGAGCGCCCGCACAAGAAGTGCCGCGTGACGATCCATTCGGCGCGGCCGGGCGTGGTGATTGGCAAGAAGGGCGCCGATATCGAGAAGCTGCGCAAATCGGTCGCCAAGCTCACCGACAGCGACGTCGTCATCAACATCGTCGAAATCCGCAAGCCCGAACTCGATGCGCAACTGGTCGCCGAGTCGATCGCGCAGCAGCTCGAGCGCCGCGTCGCTTTCCGCCGCGCCATGAAGCGCGCGGTGCAGTCGGCGATGCGTCTGGGTGCCGAGGGTATCCGCATCAACTGCTCGGGCCGCCTCGGCGGCGCCGAAATCGCCCGCATGGAATGGTACCGCGAAGGCCGCGTGCCGCTGCATACGCTGCGCGCCGACGTCGATTACGGCGTCGCCACCGCCTTCACCACCTACGGCACCTGCGGCGTGAAAGTCTGGATCTTCAAGGGCGAGATCCTCGAGCACGATCCGATGGCGCAAGACAAGAAATTGGCCGAGGGCGACCAAGGCCGTCCGCCGCGCCGCGAGAACGCATAACGAGTAAAACATGCTGCAACCAGTTCGCACCAAGTTCCGCAAAGCGTTCAAGGGCCGCATCCACGGCACCGCCACCTCGGGCGCGACGCTCGCCTTCGGTCAATACGGCCTGAAGGCGCTTGAGCCGGAGCGCGTCACCGCGCGCCAGATCGAGGCCGCGCGCCGCGCGCTCACGCGTTTCATGAAGCGCTCCGGCCGCGTGTGGATCCGCGTCTTCCCGGACGTGCCGGTGTCGAAGAAGCCGATCGAAATTCGCATGGGCAAAGGCAAGGGCACGCCCGAACTGTGGGTGTGCCGCGTCAAGCCGGGCCGCATCCTGTTCGAGGTCGACGGCATTCCGCTCGCCGTCGCCAAGGAAGCGCTGACGCTCGCCGCGGCCAAGCTGCCGGTCAAGACCCGGTTCATCGAACGTATCGCCGAGTGATGGATATGAAAGCCGCCGACGTAAGAGCGATGACGCTCGATCAGCTGGACGACGAAGTGCTCAAGCTGAAGAAGGAGCAGTTCAATCTGCGCTTCCAGCGGGCGACCGGCCAGCTCGAGAACACCTCGCGCGTGCGCGTCATCCGGCGCGACATCGCGCGCATGAAGACGATCGCGGCGCAGAAGCGCGCCGGCTCGATGCCGGACATTGCGCCGCAGCCGAAAGCGGAGCCGAAGCCCAAAGTTGCCAAGCCTAAGGCCGAGAAGCCGAAGACCGAGCCTAAATCCAAGAAGCCGCAGTCCGCGAAAAGCCGCAAGGCAGGCGCGAAGAAGACTGCCGCCAAGAAGTCGAAGTAAGAGGTTCTAGATGCCGAAGCGTACGCTGCAGGGCGTGGTCGTCAGCGACAAGCCGAACAAGACCGTGGTCGTGCGCGTCGAGCGGCGCTTCACGCATCCGGAGATGAAGAAGACCATCCGCCGCTCGAAGAAGTACCACGCTCACGACGAGAAAAACGAGTACGCGGTCGGCGACGTGGTGTGGATCGAGGAGCGCAAGCCGATTTCCAAGCTCAAGTGCTGGGAAGTCATCCGCGGCGAGAAGAAAGCGAAAGTTCAGTAAGTGCTGACGTTCAAGATCGAAAGAGCCGCATCATGATCCAGATGCAAACCAACCTCGACGTGGCGGACAATTCCGGCGCGCGCCGCGTCATGTGCATCAAGGTGCTGGGCGGCTCCAAGCGCAAATACGCCACCATCGGCGACATCATCGTAGTCTCGGTGAAGGAGGCGATCCCGCGCGGCCGCGTCAAGAAGGGCGACGTGTTGAAGGCCGTGGTGGTGCGCATCGCCAAGGACATCAAGCGTCCGGACGGTTCGGTCATCCGCTTCGACCGCAACGCCGCGGTGCTGATTACGCCGCAGCTCGAGCCGGTCGGCACCCGTATTTTCGGGCCGGTGCCGCGCGAACTGCGCGCCAAGAATCACATGAAGATCATCTCGCTCGCGCCGGAGGTGCTGTGATGGCCGCCAAAATCAAGAAGGGCGACAAGGTCATCGTGCTCGCCGGCCGCGACAAAGGCCGCAGCGGCGAAGTGATCGAGGTGCGTCCGGACGACGACCGCGCGCTGGTGCGCGGCATCAACATGGTCAAGCGCCATCAGCGCCAGTCGGCGCAGCAGGAGGGCGGCATCATCTCCAAGGAAGCGCCGGTCCACCTGTCGAACCTCGCCGTCGCCGATCCCAAGGACGGCAAGCCGACCCGCGTCGGCTTCAAGTTCGTCGGCGAGGGCGATAACCGCAAGAAGGTGCGCGTCGCTAAGCGTTCCGGGGTAGAGATCGATGGCTGAAACTCAGCAGACCGCACAAGCTAAGGCGGAAGCCAAGGCGGAAAAAAAGGCCCAGGCCCAGGCCCAGGCCCAGGCCCAGGCCAAGGCCGCCGCGCCGAAGGAAGCCAAGCAGCCGCGCGAGCGCTCCGATTACAAAGCGCGCCTGAAGACGCATTTCGACACCGTGGTGCGCGAGCAGCTCACCAAACAGTTCGGCTACAACAACAAGATGCAGGTGCCGGTGATCACCAAAGTGGTGCTCAACATGGGCATCGGCGAGGGCGTTGCCGACCGAAAGAAGGTGGACGGCGCCGCCGCCGACCTCACGCTGATCGCCGGCCAGAAGGCCGTGATCACCAAGTCGCGCAAGTCGATCGCCACCTACAAGCTGCGCGACGGCCAGGCCATCGGCTGCAAAGTCACGCTACGTAAAGCGCGCATGTACGATTTCATCGACCGGCTGGTGAACATCGCGCTGCCGCGCATCCGCGACTTCCGCGGCCTCAATCCGAAGAGCTTCGACGGCCGCGGCAACTACAGCCTCGGCATCAAGGAATACACCGTGTTCCCGGAGATCGATTTCGACAAGGTCACCGATACCTGGGGGCTCGATGTCACCGTTTGCACCAGCGCGCGCAATGACGACGAGGCGCGCGCGCTGCTTGCTGCATTCAACTTCCCGTTCCGGCAGTGAGGACTTAGGGCCTCAAACGCGGGACCGTTAGGAGAGAGAAGAATGGCGAAAAAGAGTTCGATCGAGAAGAACAACCGGCGGCGCAGGATGGCGAAGCAATACGCCGACCGGCGCGCCAAGTTGAAGGCGATCGCCCACGACAAGAAATTGCCGACCGAGGAGCGGTTCGCCGCCACCCTCAAGCTTGCCGAATTGCCGCGCAACTCGTCGAAGACCCGCATCCGCAACCGTTGCGAATTGTCGGGCCGTCCGCGCGCCTATTACCGCAAGCACAAGCTCAGCCGTATCGCGCTACGCGAGCTCGGCTCCAAGGGGCTGATTCCCGGCCTCGTGAAGTCGAGCTGGTAGGAGGGCGACAATGGCAGTCAACGATCCGATCGGCGACATGATCGCCCGCATCCGCAACGCGCAGATGCGCAACAAGTCGAAGGTCTCGATGCCCGGCTCCAAGCAGCGCGAGCGCGTGCTCGAAGTGCTCAAGAGCGAGGGCTTCATCCGCGGCTACGCCAGCGTGGCGCATACCAGCGGGCGCAGCGAGCTCGAGATCGAGCTGAAATATTTCGACGGCGAGCCGGTGATCCGCGAAATCGAGCGCATCTCCAAACCGGGCCGCCGCGTCTACGTCGCAGTGCGCAATCTGCCGCGCATCAATAATGGCCTCGGCGTCGCCATTCTCTCCACGCCGAAGGGCGTGATGGCCGATCACGACGCCCGCGACGCCAATGTCGGCGGCGAAATCATCTGTACGGTGTTCTGATGTCGCGTATCGGCAAAAAAGCGGTCACCATCCCCACCGGCGTCACCGCCAACGTGGATGGCCAGACCGTCAAGATGAAGGGTCCGAAGGGCGCCCTGCAGGTCGTCTTGCACGACGACGTGGCGGCGAAGATGGACAAGGGATCCATCTCGCTCGAGCCGCGCGCCGAGACCAAGCGCGCGCGCTCGCAGTGGGGCACCTCGCGCACGTTGGTGGCGAATCTGATCGCCGGCGTCACCAAAGGCTTCGAGGAGAAGCTCGAAATAAACGGCGTCGGCTTTCGCGCCGCCGTGCAGGGCAAGCAGCTCAACTTGCAGCTCGGCTTCTCGCACGACGTCAACTATCCGATCCCGCAAGGCATCACGATCGCGACGCCGAAGCCGACCGAAATCGTCGTCACCGGCATTGACAAGCAGCAGGTCGGTCAGGTTGCGGCCGAGCTGCGCGGTTACCGTCCGCCGGAGCCCTACAAGGGCAAGGGCGTGAAATACGTGGGCGAATACATCTTCCGCAAGGAAGGCAAGAAGAAGTAGAGGGCTTGAGAGCCATGTCGAGATTAAGTGACCGGACCGCAAGGCGGACGGCGACAGTGCGGCGCAGGGTGAAGCTTGCCGCCGGCACCAGCGGGCGTGCGCGGCTGTCCGTGTTCCGCTCGTCCAAGCACATCTACGCCCAGCTCATCGACGACCTCAAGGGCGAGACGCTCGCCACCGCCTCCACGCTGGAAAAGACCATGCGCGGCGACGGCAAGAAAGGGACCAATGTCGAAGCGGCCAAGGCGGTCGGCAAGCTGATTGCCGAGCGCGCCAAGGAAAAAGGCATCAAGGACGTCGTGTTCGACCGCGGCGGCTATCTCTATCACGGACGCATCAAGGCGCTGGCCGATGCCGCGCGCGAAGGCGGCCTCAACTTTTAACCGGATTGGATACGCATGGCACAAGAACCTCGACGAGATCGTGAGCGCGGTGGGCGCCGTGAGGACCGCGAGCCCAGCGAGTTCATCGACAAGCTGGTGCACATCAACCGCGTCGCCAAGGTGGTCAAAGGCGGCCGCCGCTTCGCTTTCGCGGCGCTGGTGATTGTGGGCGACCAGAAAGGCCGCGCCGGCTTCGGCCACGGCAAGGCGCGCGAAGTGCCGGAAGCGATCCGCAAGGCGACCGACGCCGCCAAGCGTAGCCTGACGCGCATTCCGCTGCGCGAAGGCCGCACGCTGCATCACGACGTGCTCGGCCGCCACGGCGCCGGCAAGGTGTTCTTGCGCGCCGCGCCTCCGGGAACCGGCGTCATCGCCGGCGGTCCGATGCGCGCCGTCTTCGAGACGCTCGGATTGCAAGACGTCGTTGCAAAATCGCTCGGCTCGTCCAACCCGTACAACGTCGTGCGCGCGACCTTCGACGCGCTCAAGCATCAGGATTCGCCGCGCACGGTGGCGGCCCGCCGCAACATCAAGGTGTCCACGCTGCAGGCGCGCCGCCGCGAAAGCGGCGAGGCCGAGGCGGCGGCGGACTAAGGACTGAGCCATGGCGCAAGCAAAAACCCTCAAGATCGAGCAGATCGCCAGCCCGTTGCGCAAGCATCACGATCAGCGCGAGACGTTGGTGGGCTTAGGCCTCAACAAGATCGGCCGCACCCGCGATTTGCCGGATACGCCGGCGACCCGTGGCATGATCCGCAAGGTGCAGCACCTGGTGCGCGTGGTCGGCGATGCGAAGTAAAGGATTGGTACGATGAGACTCAATCAGATCGCCGACAGGCCGGGAGCGCGCAAGAATTGCATGCGCATCGGGCGCGGCATCGGCTCCGGCAAGGGCAAGACCGGCGGCCGCGGCGGCAAGGGTCAGACCGCGCGCTCCGGCGTCGCCATCAAGGGCTTCGAAGGCGGCCAGATGCCGTTGCACCGGCGCTTGCCCAAGCGCGGCTTCCGCAACACATCGTTCCAGGTCAAGCTCAACGAGATCAATCTCGGCAAGGTGCAGGCGGCGATTGACGCCGGCCTGATCGATGCCGGCAACCCGATCGACGCCGCGGCGATGGTCAAAGCCGGCCTGATGCGGCGCGCCAAAGGCGGCGTGAAGCTGCTCGGGCACGGCGAGTTCAAGGCGAAGGCCTCGTTTTCGGTCTACCGCGCCTCGCAGTCGGCGATCCAGGCGGTCGAAAAGGCGGGCGGCTCGGTGAAGATCCTGGCTGCGCCCAAGCAGGTCTCCGACGAGGAGCCGAGGGGCAAGAACAAGCGCATGGCGCTCCAAGCCGCCAAGGGCGGTGACAAGGGTGGCGGCAAAGGCGAGGGCAAGGCTAAGCCCAAGCCGGCCGAGGGCGAGGCTGCGACCGAGTAACGCGCCTGGTGACGGGTTTGTGAGCTAAGGCCCGGCCTCTTGCCGGGTAGAGTTTCGGCGGGCGGCCACCACGGGGCGCGGGCGGGCAGGAGCGAGCGATGGTTTCGGCAGCGGAACAACTGGCGGCCAATCTCAACTTCTCGGCGCTCGCCAAGGCCGAAGAACTCAAGAAGCGCATCTATTTCACGGTCGGCGCGCTGCTGGTCTACCGGCTCGGCACGTACATCCCATTGCCCGGCATCGACCCGGCCGCCTGGGAACAGATCTTCAACACCCAGTCCGGCGGCATTCTCGGCATGTTCAACATGTTCGCCGGCGGCGGCATCCACCGTATGGCGATCTTTGCGCTCGCCATCATGCCCTACATCTCGGCCTCGATCATCGTGCAGTTGATGACGACGGTGTCGCCCACGCTCGAGAACCTCAAGAAAGAGGGCGAAGCCGGCCGCAAGATCATGAACCAGTACACGCGCTACCTTACGGTGGTGCTGGCCGCGTTCCAGGCTTACGGCATCGGCATCGGGCTCGAAGGCACCGGCAATGTGGTGTCGAACCCCGGCATCTTCTTCCTGATCTCCACCACCGTCACGCTCACCGGCGGCACGATGTTTCTGATGTGGTTGGGCGAGCAGATCACCTCGCGTGGCATCGGCAACGGCGTTTCGCTCATCATCCTGTCCGGCATCGTCGCGCAATTGCCGACGGCGATCGCCGGCACGCTCGAGCTCGGCCGCCAGGGCGCGCTGTCGACCGGCCTGATCCTCGCCGTCATCTTGATGGCGATCGCGGTCATCGCGTTCATCGTGTTCATGGAGCGCGCACAACGCCGCCTGCTCATCCAGTATCCCAAGCGCCAGGTCGGCAACCGCATGTTCGAGGGCCAGTCCTCGCATCTGCCGCTCAAGCTCAATACCTCGGGCGTCATTCCGCCGATTTTCGCCTCGTCGCTGCTGTTGCTGCCGACCACGGTCGCCAATTTCAACGCAAGCTCCGGGCCCGGCTGGCTCACCACTGTGACCACATTGCTCGGCCACGGCCGGCCGCTGTTCCTCATCCTCTACGTCGCGCTGATCGTGTTCTTCGCCTTCTTCTACACGGCGATCGTGTTCAATCCGACCGAGACCGCCGACAACCTGAAGAAGCACGGCGGTTTCATCCCCGGCATCCGTCCGGGCGAGCGCACGGCCGAATACATCGACTACGTGCTGTCGCGCATCACCGTGATCGGCGCGCTTTATCTGGCGGTGGTCTGCCTGATCCCAGAAATCCTGATCTCCTACGCCGCGGTGCCATTTTACTTCGGCGGCACCTCGCTGCTGATCGTGGTGAGCGTCACGATGGACACCGTCGCGCAGATTCAGGGCTATCTGCTCGCGCACCAATACGAAGGTCTGATTAAGCGTTCCAAGTTGCGAGGTCGTACGAGATGAGACTGATCCTGCTCGGCCCGCCGGGGGCGGGGAAGGGCACGCAAGCGCAACGCCTGATTTCCAAATACCGCATCGTTCAACTGTCGACCGGCGATATGCTGCGCGCGGCAGTGGCAGCCGGCACCCCCGTCGGCTTGAAAGCCAAGAGCATCATGGACCGCGGCGAGCTGGTCCCCGACGACATTGTGGTCGCCATCATCGCCGAACGCATCGACCAGCCCGACGCCAAGAACGGCTTCGTGCTCGACGGCTTCCCGCGCACCGTAGCGCAGGCCGAAGCGCTTGACCGCCTGCTGGCCGAGCGCAGCCTCAGGCTCGACTCGGTGATCGAGCTCGCGGTCGACGAGGGCATCTTGCTCAAGCGTATCGAAAAGCGGGTGGCCGACATGACTTCCCGCGGCGAAAAGGTGCGCAGCGACGACAATCCGGAGGTCTTGAAAGGCCGGCTTGCCGCTTACCGCGCCCAGACCGCCCCGCTTGCCTATTATTACGCCTCCAAGGGCATGCACCGGGTGGTGGATGGCATGGCTCCGATCGACGAGGTCACCGCGGCCATCGACCACCTGCTAGGCGATATCAAGGCCAAGAGTGCCAAGCATGCCGCCCGCCGGGCTGGCCGCCGCAACGGCAAGCCCGCCAAGCGCGCCGTCAAGGTGCAGCCGAAGCCACGCCGGGCCGCCGGTTCCAAGCGGGGCAAGGCCCCCGCGGCAAGGCCGAAAAACAAGGCTGGAAATCGCAAATCCGGTAGCCGCCGGAGGTTGACGAAGGCGCGATGAATCCCTTAATAAGCAGCACATTCAGGAGCTTCACACGATGCCGGGCCCCCCAAAAGCCGGGGACGGGCGTCGTGTTACGCTTTGCGGTATCCCCTTGTGGGATCTAACGAATTCGAGCCCCTCGGGGCTGGCCGATAACAGGAGCGTCACCTCGTGGCTCGTATTGCGGGCGTCAATCTACCGACCAACAAGCGCGTGATCATCGCGCTGCAGTACATCCATGGCATCGGGCCCAAGATCGCCAAGGATATCATGACCAAGGTTAACCTGCCGGACGAGCGGCGCGTGTCGCAGCTCACCGACGCCGAGGTGCTGCAGATCCGCGAAGTGATCGACCACGACTACCAGGTCGAGGGCGACTTGCGGCGCGAAGTGGCGATGAACATCAAGCGGCTGATGGACCTCGGCTGCTATCGGGGCTTGCGTCACCGCAAAGGTCTGCCGGTGCGCGGCCAGCGCACCCACACCAATGCGCGCACCCGCAAGGGCCCGGCCAAGACAATCGCCGGCAAGAAAAAGGTCGAGTTGAAGTAACAGGAATTGTCCGCGCCTTTATGGCTTGCGGGCCCCGAAAGGATTTGAGGAATGGGTAAGGAAGCCACCGCCCGCGTCCGCCGGCGCGAACGTAAGAACATCGCGTCGGGTGTCGCGCACGTCGCGGCCTCGTTCAACAACACCATGATCACCATCACCGACGCGCAGGGCAACACGATTGCCTGGTCGTCGGCCGGGACCATGGGCTTCAAAGGCTCGCGCAAGTCGACGCCCTACGCCGCACAGGTGGCCGCCGAAGATGCCGCCAAGAAGGCGCAGGAGCACGGCATGCGTACGTTGGAAGTCGAAGTGTCGGGCCCCGGTTCGGGCCGCGAGTCGGCGCTGCGCTCGCTGCAGTCGGCCGGCTTCACCATCACTTCGATCCGCGACGTGACCACGATCCCGCACAACGGTTGCCGTCCGCGTAAGCGTCGTCGCGTTTGATTTTTAGAGGCGGATGCGAGGCGCGCATCCGCTGCCGCCCAACTTTCCCCATATGGCGGATGGGATCGCGCGAGGCGATAGTCCCGCGCCGCTGAAAGGTGAAGACGTGATCCAAAAGAATTGGCAGGAATTGATCAGGCCGAACAAGCTCCAGGTCGCCGCCGGCACCGATGCCGCGCGGACCGCGACCGTCGTTGCCGAACCGCTCGAGCGCGGCTTCGGCGTCACGCTCGGCAATGCGCTGCGGCGCATTCTGTTGTCGTCGCTGCAAGGCTCGGCGGTGCAGTCGGTGCATATCGACGGCGTGCTGCACGAGTTCTCCTCGATCGCCGGCGTGCGCGAGGACGTGACGGACATCGTGCTCAACATCAAGGACATCGCCATCAAGATGCAGGGCGAGGGTCCCAAGCGCATGGTGGTCAAGAAACAGGGCCCGGGCACCGTGACCGCGGGCGACATCCAGACCGTCGGCGATGTCGTGGTGCTCAATCCGGACCTCGTGCTGTGCACGCTCGACGAAGGCGCCGAGATCCGCATGGAGTTCACCGTCAATACCGGCAAAGGCTACGTGCCGGCCGAGCGCAATCGTCCCGAGGACGCGCCGATCGGCCTCATCCCGGTCGACAGCCTCTACTCGCCGGTGCGCAAGGTCTCCTACAAGGTCGAGAACACCCGCGAGGGCCAGATCCTCGACTACGACAAGCTCACCATGACGATCGAAACCAACGGCGCGGTGTCGCCGGAGGATTCGCTCGCTTATGCCGCGCGCATCCTGCAGGACCAGCTCAACGTCTTCGTCAACTTCGAAGAGCCGCGCAAGGAGCAGGCCGCGGAAGCGATCCCCGACCTCGCCTTCAACCCGGCCTTCCTCAAGAAGGTCGACGAGCTCGAGCTTTCCGTGCGTTCGGCCAATTGTCTCAAGAACGACAACATCGTCTATATCGGCGATCTCGTGCAGAAGTCGGAAGCCGAAATGCTGCGCACGCCGAACTTCGGACGCAAGTCGCTCAACGAGATCAAAGAAGTGCTGGCGCAGATGGGCCTGCATCTCGGCATGGAAGTGCCGGGCTGGCCGCCGGAGAACATCGAAGAGCTGGCCAAGCGCTTCGAAGATCATTACTGAGCCGCACTAAGCGGCACTAAAAGGGTAGGGACTGGCGATGCGTCACGGTAAAGTTCACCGCAAGCTCAACAAGAAGCCTGCGCATCGCAAGGCCATGTTCGCCAACATGTGCGCCGCGCTGATCAAGCACGAACAGATCGTCACCACGCTGCCGAAGGCCAAGGAATTGCGCCCGATCGTGGAGAAGCTGGTGACGCTCGCCAAGAAAGGCGGGCTCGCCGCCCGCCGCCAGGCGATTGCGGAAGTCCGCGACGTCGCCCAGGTCAAGAAACTGTTCGAGGTGCTCGGCCCCCGCTACAAGGAGCGCAAGGGCGGATATACCCGCGTGCTCAAGGCTGGCTTCCGTTATGGCGACAATGCGCCGAACGCGGTGATCGAGTTCGTCGACCGCGACCTCGAGGCCAAGGGCAAGGATTCCGGGCCGGTGCAGGAGAAGAAGGTCGAGGAACAGGAAGCCGTTCCGGCCTGACGTTCCGGTTTGTTCCGAATTCACAAGGGCGGCGGTTTTCGCCGCCCTTTTTATTTTCCGCCCGTTTCGGCCGGACGAACCGTCTGTATAATCCACCTCGGACAATGCTTCGGGGAGGAACCATGATCCGGGTCATCATTGCATTTGCTGCACTCGCCGCCTTCACCGGTATCGCCAGCGCGCAATCCGATCTCGTCAAGCGCGGCGAATATCTGGTCAACGGCATCCTCACCTGCGGCAATTGCCATACGCCGAAAGGCCCGAACGGCGACATCATGGACAAGGCCTTCTCCGGCGGCCTGTCATGGGACGAACCGCCGTTCAAGGTGACGGCGCCGAACATCACACAGGACAAGGACACCGGCATCGGCAACTGGACCGACGCGCAGATCAAGACGCTGATGCGCACCGGCATGATGCCGAACGGCGTGCACATCGCCATGGTGATGCCGACGGGCTTTTATCACATCATGACCGAGCGCGATCTCGACGCGGTGGTCGCCTATCTGCGCACGCTCAAGCCGATCAAGAACACGGTGCCGGCGCCGGTCTACAAGATGCCGCAGCTCGAGCACGTGCTGCCGGGCGGCGAGGCGCCCTACACCGAAGCGATGATGAGCGACAGGCTCAAGAAGGGCTTCTACCTCGCCACCATCGCGCATTGCATGGAATGCCACTCGCCGATGGATAAAGGCGTGCGCCAATGGGACACCCGGCTTGGCGCCGGCGGCTTCGACTTCCCCGGCCCCTGGGGCGTATCGACGTCGCGCAACATCACCTCGAGCAAGGACAAGGGCATCGGCGCCTGGAGCGACGCCGAGATCAAGCGCGCCATCACCCAGGGCATCAGCAAGGACGGCAGCCATCTCAAGCCGCCGATGGGCTTCCATTACTACGCCACCCTGACGCCCGACGACCTCGACGCGGTCGTGGCCTATCTGCGCATGGTGCCGGCGAAGGAGTAGACGGACTTGCGGCCCCCGCCTTCATTTAGCCCGCGCGGGGCCCTATATCTCGGCATCCGCCGGGAATCGACACCATGCGCCTGATGCCTCGCTTTATCGCCGCCTTGCTGGCCGCCCTGGCGCTCGCGGCGCCTCTCCAGGCCCAGGAGCGGCGTGTGCCGACGCCAGGCGAGCTGCGTGCCTCCTACGCGCCCATCGTCCAGCACGTGGCGCCGGCGGTGGTCAACGTCTATGCCGCCAAGGTGGTGCAGAACCGCAATCCGTTGTTCGACGACCCGATCTTCCGCCGCTTCTTCGGCGTGCCGGACGGCGGCGGCAGCCAGATCCAACGCTCGCTCGGCTCCGGCGTCATCGTGGATCCCTCCGGCCTGATCGTGACCAATGTCCACGTCATCGAGGGCGCCGACGAGGTCAAGGTCGCGCTCGCCGACAAGCGCGAATTCGAGGCGGAAATCGTGCTCAAGGACAAGCGCAGCGATCTCGCGGTGCTGAAGGTCAAAGATTCGCACGAACACTTCCCGACGCTGCAATTCGCCAATTCCGATGCCTTGCAAGTCGGCGACGTGGTGCTCGCTGTCGGCGACCCCTTCGGCGTCGGGCAGACGGTGACGCACGGCATCGTCTCGGCGCTGGCGCGCACGCAGGTCGGCATCACCGACTATCAATTCTTCATCCAGACCGACGCCGCCATCAATCCCGGCAATTCCGGCGGCGCGCTGGTCGACATGGACGGACGGTTGGTTGGTATCAACACCGCGATCTTCTCGCGTTCGGGCGGCTCGCAGGGCATCGGCTTCGCCATTCCGGCCAACATGGTGCGCGTGGTGGTGGCCTCCGCCGAGCACGGCGGCAAAGCGGTCGAGCGCCCATGGCTCGGCGCCAAGCTGCAAGCGGTGACGCCCGATATCGCCGACAGTCTCGGAATCAAGACGCCGAGCGGCGCGCTCGTCACCAGCGTCGAGAGCGACAGCCCGGCGGCGCAGGCCGGTCTGAAAGCCGGCGATCTCATTTTGTCGGTCGACGGCCAGACGGTCGACGATCCCAACGCCTTCGATTACCGCTTCGCCACCAAGCCGCTCGGCGGCACCGCCGAGCTTGGGCTGCTGCGCACCGGCAAGCAGCTCTCGGCCAAAGTGGCGCTGCGCACCGCGCCCGAATTGCCGCGCGACGAGATCACCATTCGCTCGCGCTCGCCGTTCTCCGGCGCCAAGATTGCGAACTTGTCACCGGCGCTGGCCGACGAACTGCAATTGCGCAACATCGATCAGGGCGTCGTCATCCTCGACGTCGATGCCGGATCCTATGCCAGCAATGTCGGCTTCCGGCGCGGCGATATCATCGTAGCGGTGAACGGCGAGAAGATCGCCAAGACGCGCGATCTCGCGCACGCAACCGAAACGCCCAACCGCACCTGGCGGGTCATCATCAATCGTGGCGGTCAGCAGATTTCCGCGGTCTTCAGCGGATGACGCTGGGCCGATTATTCTTTTCGTCATGGCCGGGCTTGTCCCGGCCATCCACGCCTTTCTTAATTGCTTTCAGTGAAGGCGTGGATGCCCGCGACAAGCGCGGGCATGACGTTGGAGAGGCCTTTTGTTGATGGCACCACGCGCGAAATCTGGTCCAACACTCTTCGCCGCCGCCGGGCTCGACAAGGATGCGCCGCGTCCGTTGGCGGACCGGCTGCGCCCGCGAAAGCTCGACGACGTGGTGGGGCAGCACCATCTGCTCGGCCCGGACGGCGCGCTCACGCGCATGCTGTCGACGCGCTCGCTCGGCTCGCTGGTGTTCTGGGGCCCGCCCGGCACCGGCAAGACCACGGTGGCGCGGCTCTTGGCGCAGGCGACCGATCTGCATTTCGAGCAGATTTCCGCGATCTTCACCGGCGTTGCCGATCTGAAGAAAGTCTTCGAGGAGGCGCGCAGGCGCCGCGAGACCGGGCAGGGCACGCTGTTGTTCGTCGATGAGATCCACCGCTTCAACCGCGCCCAGCAGGATAGCTTCCTGCCGGTGATGGAAGACGGCACGATCATTCTGGTCGGCGCCACCACGGAAAATCCGAGCTTCGAGCTCAACGCGCCGCTGCTGTCGCGCGCGCGTGTGCTCGTGTTCAAATCACTCGATGCGCCCGCGATCGAGAAGCTCTTGGCGCGCGCCGAGCAGATCGAGGGCCGCAAGCTGCTGCTCGACAATGAGGCGCGCGATCAGCTCATCGGCATGGCCGATGGCGACGGCCGCGCCGCGCTCACGTTGGCGGAAGAAGTCTGGCGCGCCGCGCGCAAGAATGAAACCTTCGGCGCCGCACAACTGCAGGAGATCGTGCAGCGCCGCGCGCCGCTCTACGACAAGTCGCAGGACGGCCATTACAATCTGATCAGCGCGCTGCACAAGTCGGTGCGTGGTTCCGATCCCGACGCCGCGCTTTATTATCTCTGCCGCATGCTCGATGCCGGCGAGCCGCCGCTTTACATCGCGCGCCGCGTGGTGCGCATGGCGATCGAGGACATCGGCATGGCCGATCCGCAGGCGCTGGTGATCGCTAATGCCGCCAAGGAAGCCTACGATTTCCTGGGCTCGCCGGAGGGCGAGCTCGCCATCGCGCAGGCGGTGCTCTACGTCGCCACCGCGCCCAAATCGAACGCCGGCTATGCTGCCTACGGCGCCGCCATGCGCACCGCCAAGCAGGCCGGCTCGCTGGTGCCGCCCAAGCACATCCTCAACGCGCCGACCAACCTCATGAAGGAGGAAGGTTATGGCCGCGGCTATGCCTACGACCACGACGAGGAAGACGCCTTCTCCGGCCAGAACTATTTCCCCGATGCGCTGCCACGGCAGAAATTCTACAATCCGCCCGAACGCGGCTTCGAGCGCGAGATCAGAAAGCGCCTCGAATACTGGGCCAAATTGCGCAAGGAGCGGGGCGGGGCATGATCGGCCTTGATGCCTATTTCGAGCGTGTCGGCTACGACGGTCCGCGCGAGGCTTCGCTCGATACGTTGCGCGCGTTGCATAATCTGCATCCGCAGACGATTCCGTTCGAGAATCTCGACCCGCTGCTCGGCCGCCCGGTGAAGCTCGACCCGGCCTCGCTGCAGGCCAAGCTCGTCGACGGTGGCCGCGGCGGCTACTGCTTCGAGCACAACACGCTGTTCGCCGATGTCCTGCGCCAGCTCGGTTTCCAGGTGCAGGAGGCGACCGCGCGCGTGCGCTGGTCGGTGCCGCAGGGCGTCAGGACGCCGCGTGTGCATTGCCTGTTGTTCGTCGAGGCCGAGGGCGAGGATTACTTGGCCGATGTCGGCTTTGGCGGCAACGTGCTGACCGCGCCGCTGAAGCTCGACGCGCGCGGCGAGCAGAAGACGCCGCACGAGGACTTCCGCCTTGTCGATGAAGACGAGCGCGTCGTCCAGGAAGCGAAGATCAACGGCCAATGGACGCCGCTTTATGCTTACGACTTCGCCGACACCCATCCTGCCGACTACGAGATGGGCAACTGGCTCACATCGACGCATCCGAATTCGATTTTCGTCAACGGGCTTCTCGGCGCGCGCGCGGAGCCGGGCAGGCGTTATGCGCTGCGCGACAACCAGCTCGCGGTGCACACGCTCAACGGCAAGACCGAGAAGCGGACGCTCGTCAGCGCCGCCGAGATTCGCGACGCGCTCACCGATCTGTTCAAGCTGCGGCTCAGCGACCTCGAGGGCCTCGATCCGGCTTTGGCGAAACTCGCCGCGAGACCGGCATGAGCCGCCGCGGCCGGGGCGGCAACGGCCCGCGCCAGCCCGGCGGCGGGCGGCAGGAGGCGGGGCCGCGCGATCGCGCGCACAAAGGGCGTCGTGGCCCTTTCCGTCACGCTGAGGGCCGCGCCCATGGCCCCGCGCAGGGTGAGGGCCGCCGGCAGAGGCCGCGTGGCGCGAAAGTCGAGGGCCACCGCCGTCCGCCCCGTGCGCCCGTCGAGAACCGGCCGCCGTCGACGGCCGAGGTCCGCCCGAAGGCCGCGCCGCCGACGACGCCCAAAATCACGCCAATGACCGCCGGCGTGCAAACCGTCACCGTTACCGCCGACGAAAACAACATGCGCGTCGACCGCTTCTTCGAGGCGCGCTTTCCCGGCCTGTCGTTCAGCCACATCCAGCGCATCGTCCGCAAAGGCGAAGTGCGCGTGAACGGCAAGCGCACCGAGCCCAAGACGCGGCTCGAAACCGGCCAGTCCGTGCGCATTCCGCCGCTCAAGCGCGAAGCGCGGGAGCCCGCCGCCGACGCGCCGCAGGCGGAGAAGGACCGCGCCTTCCTCAAATCGATCACGCTCTACGAGGACGACGACGTGATGGTGCTCAACAAGCCGATGGGCCTTGCCGTGCAGGGCGGCTCCGGCACCGTGCGCCACGTCGACGGCATGCTCGGTTCGCTGCGCGGCCCGCACCCCGACGCGCAACGCCCGCGGCTCGTGCACCGGCTCGACAAGGATACCGCCGGCTGCCTGCTGGTCGCCAAGACGCGTTTTGCCGCCGCCGCGCTGTCGAAGACCTTCCGTTCGCGCTCGGCGCGCAAGATTTACTGGGCGCTGGTCGCCGGCGTGCCGCGCCCGCACCAGGCCCGCATCTCGACCTTTCTCGCCAAGGAAGAGCGCGTCGAGGATTCGTTTACGCGTATCGCCAAGCACGGCGAAAAAGATGCCGTGCACGCCGTCACTTATTACGCCGTAGTCGAAACCTCGGCGCAGAAGCTCGCTTGGGTGTCGCTCAAGCCGGTTACCGGCCGCACCCATCAACTGCGTGCGCATATGGACTATATCGGCCATCCGATCGTCGGCGACCCGAAATATTTCAACAAAGAGAACTGGGAACTACCCGGCGGCATCCAGGACAAGCTGCATCTGCTCGCGCGCCGGATCGTCGTGCCGCATCCGCGCGGCGGCGTGATCGACGTTTCGGCGCCGCTGCCCCCGCACATGCAGCAGACCTGGAACCTGCTTGGTTTCGATACCACTCGCTATGACCCGATCGTCGAGGCGCCGGAGGAGGAGTAGCGGCCGGCGACCCCGTGGCTTATCTGATTGGGATGCGTTGGTTCCTCGCGATGGTGCTTGCGTTTGCGCTCGGTGCTCCGGCTCGCGCTGCCGAGCCCGATCCGGACAGCGGCACCATCAACATCATGCGGCCGGAGCCAGGAACGCCGGCGGCGAAACATCACCGCGCGCGCAAGTCGCGCACGCAGCGCGAAGTGACGGAGCCGAAAGGCTACGGCGTCAAGGAAGACACCCGGCGCGGCTCGTCCGATACCGTCTATCCGGCGCCTTTGCCCGGCCCGCAGGCGCCGCTGCCGGTACCGCATATTGAAGCGGCGCCCGCGCGCCCCGTGACGCCGCCGCCGCTCTACGTGCCTGAAACCGGGCGCGCGCTGCCGAATTTGCCGGCCACCGGCGCGGGGCCGAACGGGGCGGAAACCTTACAGGACAAATCCGCGCGCTGCGCGCATCAGGCCGGCGTCTACGGGCCCAACGCCACCGGCAATCCGAACGCCTACATCGGCAGCTGCATCAATCAATAGCCCGCAAATCTCGTCCATCGCGTGCAAACTTGCCCCTTGACAGGCAACCAAAAGGTTGCATATTGTGATTATGGATGACGTGTTCAGGGCGTTGGCCGACGCGAGCCGCAGGGAGCTGCTCGACCGCCTGCGTGCCGACAACGGACAGACGCTGAACGAACTCTGCGCGCGCCTCGATATGACGCGGCAGGCGGTCAGCAAGCACTTGGGAATTCTGGAGGAGGCCAATCTGGTCGCCACCGTGAAGCGGGGCAGGGAGAAGCTGCACTACCTCAATCCGGTGCCGATCCACGAGATCGGCGAACGCTGGATCGGAAAATTCGAGCGCCACCGTTTGCAGGCCTTGAGTGAACTCAAGAAAGGACTGGAAGTCATGAGCAAGCCCGTCTTCGTCTACACGATCTACATCGCTTCGACGCCGGAGAAAGTCTTCAAGGCGCTGACAGACACCGACGCCACCGCGAAATTCTGGTTCGGCAATGCCGCCACCTCCGACTGGAAGGTCGGCTCGCCCATCCAATTCCACCGCGAAGGCAAGCTGATCCTGCGGGGCAAGATCCTCGAAAACGATCCGCCGCGGCGGCTCGCCTACACGTTCCACTCGATGCACGAGCCGTTCAACGGCAAGGAGCCGCCCTCGCGCGTCGTGATGGATCTCGAAAAGCAGAAGGATCAGGTGAAGCTCACCGTGACGCACGACGACTTCGTTGACGGCAGCAGGGTGTTCGAGAGCATCAGCAAAGGCTGGCCGCTCGTGCTGTCGAGCCTCAAGAGCTACCTGGAGGCGAACCGCGTGCTGTACGCGCCCTGGTACGAGAAGCAGGACGCCGCCGCGTCATAATGCAGGGTTCGTGCGTGCGTTGTCTGAGGGGAGGCGCCCCGTGTGCCGCGCGGGGCGCCTCTCGCTATTTCAGGCGCTGGCTTGATCGAGCGCGGCGAGGTCGTCCTTCGATAGTTTGAGCCGCGGCGCCTGCATGATCTCGTCGAGCTGCTTCAGGCTGGTGGCGCTGGCGATCGGCGCGGTGATCAGCGGCTGCGCGATCAGCCACGCCAGCGCGACTTGCGCCGGCGTCGCATCATGCCACGCCGCCACCGTATCGAGCGCCTTCAAAATGCCGAATCCGCGGGCATCGGCATAGCGCTTGAGCCGGCCGCCGCGGCCCGGATGCTTTATTGCCGCGTCGAGCGAGCGGTATTTGCCGGTGAGAAAGCCGGCGGCGAGCGAATAATAATTGATGATGCCGATGCGTTCCACGCGGACGATCGGCGCATACTCGGTCTCGAATTCCTTGCGGTCGGATAGATTGTAGAGCGGCTGCAGCGACTCGTAGCGCGGGATGCCGAGCTTTTTGCTGGCCGCCAGCGACGCCTTCAGGCGGTCCGGCGACAGATTGGATGCCCCGGCCGCACGCACTTTGCCCTGCGCGATCAGCTGCGCGTAGCCCTGCATGGTCTCTTCGACTGGCGTCGTCTCATCGTCAAAATGCGTCTGGTAGAGATCGATGCAATCGGTGTGCAGGCGCTTGAGCGAGGCCTCGCAGGCGCGCAGCACATAATCGCCTTTCAGGCTGCGGCCTTCGCCCATGTCTTCGCCGAACTTGGTGGCGATCACGACCTGGTTGCGTTTGCCGCTTTTCTTCAGCCAGTTACCGATGATGATTTCCGACTCGCCGCCCTTGTGGCCCGGCACCCAGCGCGAATAGCTGTCGGCGGTGTCGATGGCGTTGAAGCCGGCATCGATAAAGGCGTCGAGAATGGCGTGCGACGTCTTCTCGTCGACGTTCCAGCCGAACACATTGCCACCCAGCACCAGCGGCGCAAGGCGCAGTTCAGACCGGCCGAGTTGGCGGAGTTGCATGGACTCTCCGTCGTCATGCCCGGCCTTGTGCCGGGCATCCACGTCTTGCTTGCTGCTACTTTTAAAGGCGTGGATGGCCGGGACAAGCCCGGCCATGACATGAGAGGTTTACCGCAAGCTGGCGTTGATCTTGTCCAACGCCGCCTGCCCGGGGCAAAGCTCTTTCTCCGACAGCCTGTTGAGCGGGTCGTCCACCGTGCGCAAATGCGCGTGCAGGTCCTCGGGTTCTTCCTCGACGTAAAGCAGGCCGGTGACGATCTGCCCCTTGGCGGCGTGGTGCTGGAGGAAGCCGAGCGCCGCGGTGCGGTCGTGCAGGTCGTAGTCGGCTGCGAGCTTGCGCAGCGCGAGTTTGGAGCCATCGTGTTGCTCGACGATCTCGACCGTGCCGGGCTCCTGCTTCACCTCGATCGGCATGCGGCTCGGCATGAAGTCGAGCCGGTTCACCGCCTCGTTGTGCTCGCGCACGAAATCGAAGCTCTTGGTGGAGCCGGCGTGGTTGTTGAAGGCGACGCACGGGCTGATCACGTCGATGAAGGCCGCGCCTTTGTGCGCGATCGCCGCTGAGATGATCGGCACCAGTTGCTGCTTGTCGCCGGAGAACGAGCGCGCGACGAACGAGGCGCCGAGCTGCAGCGCCATCGCCACCAGGTCGATCGAATTGTCGGTATTCATCATGCCGCGCTTCGATTTCGAGCCGCGGTCGGCGGTCGCCGAGAACTGGCCCTTGGTCAGGCCGTAAACGCCGTTGTTCTCGACGATATAGACCATGTTGACGCCGCGCCGCAGACAATGCGCGAACTGGCCGAGGCCGATCGAGGCGCTGTCGCCGTCGCCGGAGACGCCGAGATAGATGAGGTCGCGGTTGGCAAGGTTGGCGCCCGTGAGCACCGACGGCATGCGGCCGTGCACCGAATTGAAACCGTGCGAATTGCCGAGGAAGTAAGTCGGCGTCTTCGACGAGCAGCCGATGCCGGAGATCTTGGCCACCCGGTGCGGTTCGATGGCGAGCTCGAAGCAGGCCTGGATGATCGCCGCCGTGATCGAGTCGTGCCCGCAGCCGGCGCACAGCGTCGACACTGAGCCTTCGTAGTCGCGGTGCGTATAGCCGAGCGAATTCTTCGGCAGATCGGGGTGATGGAATTTCGGCTTTGCGATATAGGTCATGACGTCACCTTCAGTGGCTTCACCGTCAGCTTGTCGAGATGGTCGCCAATCGCCGTGGCGATGAAGCGAGCGGTGATCGGCGTGCCGTCATAGTGGTTGATCGGCACCAGGCGCACCGGATCGATGCCGCATTCGTTGACGATCAGCGAACGCAACTGCGCGTCGCGATTCTGTTCGACCACGAACGTGAAATCGTGCCCGGCGACGAAGCTGTTGACGGAAGAATGGAACGGGAAGGCGCGCACGCGCATCCTGTCCACGGAATGGCCGCGCGCCTCGATCATGGCGATGGCTTCGTCCATCGCCGGCGAGGTCGAGCCGTAATAGAGAATGCCGTATTTGCTGGGCTTGGCCGCATTGGCCTGCAGCGGGCGCGGCACCAGGTCCTTGGCGGTGTCGAACTTGCGGATCAGCCGCTGCATGTTGTCGACGTAAGGCGCGCCTTCCTCGGTATAGCGCGCATAACGGTCGCGCGAGGTGCCGCGTGTGAAGAACGAGCCCTTGGTCGGATGCGTGCCCGGATAGGTGCGGTAGGTAATGCCGTCGCCGTCGACATCGAGATAGCGGCCGAACTCCTTACCGGCCTCCAGCTCCTCCGCCGTCATCACCTTACCGCGGTCGTAGACGCGGGCATCGTCCCAGGCGAACGGCTTCGACAGATGATGGTTCATGCCGATATCGAGATCGAGCATGACGAAGATCGGCGTCTGCAGCCGGTCGGCGAGATCGAAAGCCTGCGCTCCGAATTCGAACGCTTCCGCCGGATCCTCCGGGAACAGCAACACGTGCTTGGTGTCGCCGTGCGAGGCATAGGCGCAGGAGATGATATCGCACTGCTGCGTGCGCGTTGGCATGCCGGTCGAGGGGCCGGCGCGTTGCACGTCGAAGATCACCGCCGGGATTTCCGCGAAATAGGCAAGCCCGATGAACTCTTGCATCAGCGAGATGCCGGGGCCGGAGGTCGCTGTAAAGGCGCGTGCGCCGTTCCAGCCGGCGCCGATCACTATGCCGATGGAGGCGAGTTCGTCCTCGGCCTGGATGATGGCGTATTTCGCCTGCTTGGTGTCCGGATCGACGCGCAGCTTGGCACAATGGCGCGTGAAGGCGTCGGCGAGCGAGGAGGAGGGCGTAATCGGGTACCAGGCGCAGACCGTGGCGCCGCCATAGACCGCGCCGAGCGCCGCCGCCGAATTGCCCTCGATGAAGATGCGGTCGCCGACCTTGTCGCTTTTGCGCAGGCGCAGCCCGATCGGACAATTCAAATTCAGCGTCGCGTAATCGCGGCCGATATGCAGCGCCTCGATGTTGGGCTCGATCAGCTTGTCCTTGCCTTTGTATTGCTCGCCGATCAACTGCTCGACCACCTTCACGTCCATGTCGAGCATGGCGGTGAGCACGCCGACATAGATGATGTTCTTGAACAGCTGGCGCTGGCGCGGATCGGTGTATTCGCGGTTGCAAATCGCCGTCAGCGGCACGCCGATGATGGTCAGGTCGTCGCGGAATTTCGAGGCCGGCAGCGGCTTGGTCGAATCGTAGAGCAGATAACCACCCGGCTCGATGCCGGCGATGTCCTTGTCGAAGGTCTGCGGGTTCATCGCCACCATCAAGTCGGTGCCGCCGCGTGCGCCCAGGTGTCCAGCTTCCGACACGCGCACCTCGTACCAGGTCGGCAAGCCTTGGATGTTGGACGGGAAGATGTTGCGCGGCGCCACTGGAATGCGCATGCGCAAGATCGCGCGCGCGAACATCTCGTTGGCGCTGGCGGAGCCGGAGCCGTTGACGTTGGCGAAGCGGACGACGAAGTCGTTTACGCGGCTGATCGGCGTTGCGGTCGGCATGAATTTCCCGCGTGAGTCATATCGAGCAAGAATTTCTGCATGTCCCAGGCGCCGGTCGGGCAACGCTCGGCGCACAGGCCGCAGTGAAGACATACGTCTTCGTCTTTGACCATGACGCGGCCGGTCTTTAGCCCGTCCTGGACGTAGAGGTCTTGCGTGGGGTTCTTCGACGGCGCGTTGAGCCGCGTGCGCAACTCCTGCTCCTCGCCGTTCTGCGTGAAGGTGATGCAGTCCATCGGGCAGATGTCGACGCAGGCGTCGCACTCGATGCACAGCGAGCCGGTGAACACCGTCTGCACGTCGCAGTTCAGGCAGCGATGCGCTTCCTTCACCGCCTGGGCGATATCGAAGCCCAGCTCGACTTCCGCCTTGATATCCTTGAGCGCCACCGCCTTGTCGCGCAGCGGCACCTTGTAGCGCTTATCGAGCGCCACATCGTTGTCGTAGGACCATTCGTGGATGCCCATTTTCTGGCTAATCATTTCGACCGCAGGGAGTGGGCGGTCGGTAATATCCTCGCCATTGAGCATCTTGTCGATCGACACCGCCGCCTCGTGGCCGTGCGCCACCGCCCAGATGATGTTCTTCGGGCCGAACGCCGCGTCGCCGCCGAAGAACACCTTCGGATGGGTCGATTGAAACGTCGCTTCGTTAAGCTTGGGCAGGCCCCATTCGTTGAACTCGATGCCGGCGTCGCGCTCGATCCAGGGGAAGGCGTTTTCCTGGCCGACCGCCACCAGAACGTCGTCGCACGGGAAATGCTGGTCCGGCTCGCCGGCCGGCACCAGCCTGCGGCGGCCCTTGGCATCGTACTCGGCCTTCACCTTCTCGAAGGTGATGCCGGTGAGCTTGCCGTTGTCGTGCGTGAATTCCTTCGGCACGAGGAAATTGTGGATCGGGATGCCCTCGTGCATGGCGTCTTCCTTTTCCCAAGGCGACGCCTTCATTTCCTCGAAGCCCGAGCGCACCACCACGTCGACCTGCTCGCCGCCGAGGCGCCGCGCCGAGCGGCAGCAGTCCATGGCGGTGTTGCCGCCGCCGAGCACGACCACGCGTTTACCGATCTTGCTGACGTGGCCGAACGACACCGAGGAGAGCCAGTCGATGCCGATGTGGATGTTCTTGGCCGCTTCCTTGCGGCCAGGAATGTCGAGATCGCGGCCGCGCGGCGCGCCCGAGCCGACGAAGATCGCGTCCCAGCCCTCCGCCAGCAGCGCCTTCATTGAGTCGATGCGCTTGCCGGCGCGGAAGTCGACGCCGAGATCGAGGATGTAACCGGTCTCTTCGTCGATGACGCTGTCAGGCAGACGAAATTTCGGAATCTGCGTGCGGATCATGCCGCCGGCTTTTTGATCGGCGTCGAACACAGTGACGCTGTAGCCGAGTGGCGCGAGGTCGCGCGCGACCGTGAGCGACGCCGGCCCGCCACCGACCAGCGCGATGCGCTTGCCGTTCTTTTTCTGCGCCGGCTTGGGCAGCCGCGCCCTGATGTCGTCTTTGTTGTCGGCGGCGACGCGCTTTAGGCGACAGATCGCCACCGGCTCGTTCTCAACGCGGTCGCGCCGGCAGGCCGGTTCGCAGGGACGGTCGCAGGTGCGCCCGAGTATTCCGGGGAACACATTCGACTGCCAATTGATCATATAGGCGTCGGAATAACGCCCGTGCGCGATCAGCCGGATGTATTCGGGCACTGGCGTGTGCGCCGGGCAGGCCCACTGGCAGTCCACGACCTTGTGGAAATAGCCGGGCGTAGAAATGTCGGTATTCTTCATCGACTCCTCGAAACGCGCCCCGCTACGCCATCGACTTGAAACGGTATCGCGTCACAGCCCGGCGGCTGCCTTCTCCTCGGTTCGGCCTTGTTCTCCGGCAACGAATCCGATGCCGGATAATAAGAGCTAGAACCCCCGAACGCCACTATCCTTCCGTCCGGTGCCGGGCCTATCAACTACAAGTGTTCACTGGCCTTTTGGCTCCCTGAAAGGGGCGCTAACAAGGCGGACAAAGAGCCGTAGGAACACTCTTGGTGCTGCCTATATAAATGGCGGCGGCGCGTCATTGCCCTAAATCAAACCGGCCCATACCGCTCTATTGCGGCGCACAACATTTAAGTCCCAATGCGCGAGATTTTTACCGAGATTTTCGAAAACCAGCCGCTCGATCCGACTGAGGCCGCGCGTCGAGGCGTACGCCCGCGCTTGCGCAAGCGCTTCTATGAGCGCGCCACGGTGGGCGAGGGCGGCCAAAATAGTTACGTCGTGCTGCTCGACGGCAAGCAGGTCTTCACGCCCGCACGCAAGCCGCTCGCAGCGCCCACGCGCGCGCTCGCCGAAGCGATTGCCGCGGAATGGAATGCGCAAGCCGACGTGATCGATCCGGCGCGCATGCCGGTGACGCGGCTTGCGAACGCGGCAATCGATGCAGTCGCGGCAAAGCCTGCGCAGGTCGCGGCCGAGATCGAGAAATACCTCGGCAGCGATTTACTATTCTACCGCGCCGAGACGCCGGCGGGCCTCGTCGCCCAGCAGGCGCAGCATTGGGATCCGGTGCTCGCCTGGGCGCGCGTCGAACTGGGTGCGCGCTTCGTCCTGGCGCAAGGGGTGATGCACGTGACGCAGCCGCAAGACGCGATCGCCGCCGCGCGCGCATCGATCCCCGCGGAGCCGTGGCGCCTTGCCGCCTTGTCCTCGATCACCTCGTTCACCGGATCGGCGCTGCTGGCGCTGGCTTTGGATGCCGGTGCAATCGATGCAAACGAAGCGTGGGCCGCGGCGCACGTCGACGAAGACTGGCAGATGGCGCAATGGGGCCGCGACGAGCTCGCGCTCGCCCGCCGCGACTACCGCTTCGCCGAGATGCAGGCCGCGGCGACGGTGTTGAGGCTTACTGAGTGATCCGTATTCCGCTCATTCCCGCGTAAGCGGGAATCCAGGGCCAAGAACTGGGTCCCCCGCTTTCGCGGGGACGAGCGGAGAAGGGGTTAATGCCCTGACGGATCGCCGCGCCTTCCGGCTTCGTAAAGGAACCAGACGCGCCTTTCGGTCTCGTCGATATAGACTTCCAGGATACTGGTGGTGGCGACGTCGTTGTGCTCGTCGCACACGTCGTGCGCCTCGCGCATGGCCGTGACCAGGCGCTGATTGTCGTCGCGCAGCTCCGCCAGCATGTCATCGGGGTCGACGTAGGGCGCGTCGTTGTCGGCGAGGCGCTGCTGGCGCGAAATATCGCCGATCGAGCGCAGCGTGGGCGCGCCGACCTTGCGCACGCGCTCGGCCAAGACGTCGGTCATGGCGAAGACCTGGTCGGCCTGCTCGTCGAGCAGCAGATGATAGTCGCGGAAATGCGGTCCACTCATATGCCAGTGGAAGTTCTTCGTCTTCAGGTAAAGGGCGAAGGTGTCCGCAAGCAGCGCATTAACGGCGCCGGCGATGTCCTTGGTGGCATTGGCGCCGAGATCGGTCGGGGTAACAAGGCGCGGCGCCGTCCGGGTGACGTGGTTCATGGGCGGATATCCTGTGTTGGGGGCTCCCGATCGCCCCAACATCGGTGGAGGCAAAAAGTTCCGTATCAGACTTCCGTATCGGACTTATGACAGCGCCGCGGCCTTGGCTTGCACCGCCTCGGCGATGCGCGCGAACACCGGCGCCCATTGCCGCCTGGCGTCCTGCCGGAACAGGCGCATGGTCGGATACCAGCGCGTGGTGTCGCCCTCCAGCAGCCAGCGCCAATCGGGCACGTAAGGCAGCGCCAGAAACACCGGGCGGCCGAGCGCGCCGCCCAGGTGCGCCGGCATCGAGTCGATCGTGACAACGAGATCGAGATTGGCCATCACGGCGGCAGTATCGAGCAGCGCCTCGGCGCTGAAGTCGTTGGCGTCGAGTGGGCGCTCGATGCGCGCGGCGAACGCGACGCCGTCGATCTGGTCGGCAGCCGCGCCTTTCTGCAACGAGATCAGCCGCACCCCTTCGATCCCGGCGAGCGGTGCGAAGTCGGCCAGTGGCTGGGCGTTCTTCACGCCTTGCCAGACGATGCCGACCTTGCAGCCGCCGCCGAGCTTCTCCGCCCAGCGCGCGACGCGCGCGGGGTCGGCTGCGAGATACGGCTGCTGCTCGGGGATCGTGTCGGGCGTGAGATGCAGCATGCGCGGCGTCGACATCAGCGGCAGCCAGGCGACGCGGCGCTTGTCGCCCGCGAGTTCGTCCGCCGAGGTCACCACGCGCTCGACGCCCGGCAGTGTGCGCATCAGCGGCGCCAACACCGGCAGCGTGACCAGCGTCACCGCGTGCCCGCGCCCGGCCAGCAGCGCGGCATGACGGCCGAACTGCACGGTGTCGCCGAGCCCCTGTTCCGATAGCAGCACGAGGCGGAAATCTCCCGGCGCCTCCCCGTTCCACGGCGGGTAATCGAGCGGCGTATAGGCGGGCTTCGGCATCGCCGCGCGCCGTTCGAACAGCGGCCAGGCTTTCTTCCACTCGCCGGTTTGCAACAGCAGCATGGCGAGCGCGAAGGCGATCGTGGCGTCCTCGCCGTCCAGTGTCAGCGCGCGTTCGAGCAGCTTGCGCGCCTCGTCGAAGCGCCGGAGATATTTCTGCGCCAGCCCCTTGTGCGCATAGGCGAGCGCGAGCTTGGGATCGCGCTTGATGACCTCGTCATAGACGGCGTCGGCTTCCGTGTAGCGCTCGAGCAGCCCGAGCGCGTCGGCGCGGTTCATCAGCAGCTTGGGGTCGGGCGGCGCCAGTGTCAGCGCCTTGTCGAAATCGGCGAGCGCCTCCGCCAGGCGGCCGAGCGCGCTGAGCAGGCCACCCCGATTGATCAGGTCGGGCACCGAATTGGGGTTGAGCGCGAGGGCGCGGGTAAAGCCTTTGAGCGCATCCTCCGGTTGCTCGTCGGCCAGCATGGCCGCGCGCGCGCCGTGCGCCTGCGCCAAATTGGGATCGAGGCGGAGCGCCTCGTCGTAGGCGGCGAGCGCATCCTGCCGCCGGTCGAGCCGGTCGCTGGCATTGCCGATCAGGTTGTGCGCGCGCGCCTGCCGGGGCTGCATCGACAGCGAGCGGCGGGCGAGATCGATGCCCTGCTGGAATTGGCCCTCCTGGCAGGCGAGCACGGCGATGTAATAGAGCGCGTCGGCGTTGCGCGGGTCGTTGCGCAGCACCTCGGTGTAGCGGTCCATGGCGAGGGCCGCCTGGCCGGAGCGGTGGTGCAGCAGGCCCTGCTGGATGAGTTCGGCGTTGGTGGGCATTTGGCCCGCTTCTAAGCAGGGATGCGGGGCGATGCCAAGCCTGAGCGCAAATTTTTGGTGAAGGCGCGCGGCGAACTCTCTTTCCCTCTCCCTTGGGGCCCTTGGGGGGAGAGGGTGCCCAAGCGGAGGCGAAGCCGAGCGAGGGCGGGTGAGGGGGTAAGGGCCTATCGAGAGTCACTTTCCCCCCGGCTCGCGCTTCGCTCACGCGCCGTGCTCGCCACCCCCTCCCCCAGGGGAGAGGGGGAAGCGCGCTTGTGGCCACGCTCCGGAATGACGGTGGCGGCCTCATCATGGTATGCCTTTTGCAGCCGGTTACACCCGGGGCAGGGGCACTACGGACGATGAAAGACATCCTCGACAGGCTGGAACAGCGGCGGGAAGAGGCCCGCCTGGGCGGCGGCAAGGCGCGCATCGAGGCCCAGCACAAGCGCGGCAAATTGACCGCGCGCGAGCGCATCGAACTGCTGCTCGACAAGGGCTCGTTCGAGGAGTTCGACATGTTCGTCGAGCACCGCTCCGCCGAATTCGGCATGGAAAAGCAGAAAATCCCCGGCGACGGCGTCGTCACCGGCTGGGGCACGGTCAACGGCCGCGCCGTCTACCTGTTCTCCAAGGATTTCACCGTGTTCGGCGGCTCGCTCAGCGAGGCGCACGCGCAGAAGATCATCAAGGTGCAGGACATGGCGATGAAGGCACGTTGCCCGATCATCGGCCTGTTCGACGCCGGCGGCGCGCGCATCCAGGAGGGCGTCGCCGCGCTCGGCGGCTATGGCGAGGTGTTCAAGCGCAACGTGCTGTCGTCCGGCGTCATCCCGCAGATCAGCGTCATCATGGGGCCGTGCGCGGGCGGCGACGTCTATTCGCCGGCCATGACCGACTTCATCTTCATGGTGCGCGACACCAGCTACATGTTCGTCACCGGGCCGGACGTGGTGAAGACCGTCACCAACGAGGTGGTCACGGCGGAAGAGCTCGGCGGCGCCTCCGTGCACACCACGAAGTCGGGCGTCTCCGACGGCGCCTTCGAGAACGACGTCGAGTGCCTGCTGCAGATGCGCCGGCTGATCGACTTTTTGCCGTCCAACAACGAGAGCGGCGTGCCGCAATGGCCGACGCAGGACGAAGGCGACCGCATCGATGAATCGCTCGACACGCTCATCCCAGACAATCCGAACAAGCCCTACGACATCAAGGAGCTGATCCTCAAAGTCGCGGACGAGGGCGACTTCTTCGAGATCTCGTCGGCCTACGCCAAGAACATCGTCACCGGCTTCGGCCGCATCGAGGGCTCAACCGTCGGCTTCGTCGCCAACCAGCCGATGGTGCTGGCGGGCGTGCTCGACTCCGACGCCTCGCGCAAAGCCGCGCGCTTCGTGCGCTTCTGCGACGCCTTTGGCATTCCCATCGTCACCTTCGTCGACGTGCCCGGTTTCCTGCCCGGCACCGCGCAGGAATATAACGGCCTTATCAAGCACGGCGCCAAGCTGTTGTTCGCCTACTCGCAGTGCACGGTGCCGCTGGTCACGGTGATCACGCGCAAGGCCTTCGGCGGCGCCTATGACGTGATGGCGTCCAAGCACGTCGGCGGCGACGTCAACTATGCCTGGCCGACGGCGCAGATCGCGGTGATGGGCGCCAAGGGCGCGGTCGAGATCATCTTCCGCGCCGACATCGGCGACAAGGACAAGATCGCGACCCGCACCAAGGAATACGAGGACCGCTTTCTGTCACCCTTCGTCGCCGCCGAGCGCGGCTATATCGACGACGTGATCATGCCGCACTCGACGCGCCGCCGCCTCGCCCGCGCGCTCGCCATGCTGCGGAACAAGCATGTGGAGATGCCGGGGCGGAAGCACGATAATTTGCCGGTGTGATCTGTGCCGAGGCAACGTACTTTCCCCGTCATCCTGAGGTGCGAGCGAAGCGTGCCTCGAAGGATGAACGGCCAAGTTCTGAAAGGCTTCGGCCGTCGCCCTTCGAGGCTCGGCCTCCGGCCGAGCACCTCAGGGTGACGGAGCCATGCCGACTGTCCTGCGCTGGGGTCCCTACCGCGCCTTCTTTTATTCGAACGAAGGCGACGAACCCGCGCATGTCCACGTCCGCAGCGGCGATAAAGAAGCCAAATTCTGGCTGCATGACTTGACGGTCGCGCTGAATGCCGGGTTTCCCGCGCATGAAATCGGCGATATGATCCGCCATCTGAGACTGAAATCGCGAAAAGCTGTTGAGCGACTGGCATGAGCACTTTGGAAATTGACGTCGGCGATTTGCGCGCCCGGTCGGTCGAGTTCACCGCGACCGAGCTGGTGGTGACGCTGGCCGACGGCCGGCGCATCGCGACGCCACTTGCCTGGTATCCGCGCCTGCAAAAGGCCTCCGCCGCCGCGCGTGCGCATTACGAGATCATGCCGATGGGCATTCATTGGCCCGACATCGACGAGGATTTGAGCATTGCGGCGATGTTGAAGGGGCGGGCGACGATTTAATCGGCGCGTCGTTCGCGTGCTGACGATGCTGCGCAACAAGCACGTCGAGATGCCGGGGCGGAAGCACGACAATTTGCCGGTGTGAGGGATACCAATGCTGGAGTCGTGTTGGCAGTTTTGGCTCAATTGGGTGGTGCAGTTTGCAGTGGCGATCGGCACTTTCGCCGCAGTTGTCGTTGCGATTTTCGGGCGACGTATCCGTGCTTGGCTAAGCCCGCCGCAACTGACTTTATCGCTGGCCAATGCTAGAGGCACTGTGCATCCAATTGCGCTCCGACAACCAGTGGCACCACAAAGGCCGGTGAAAGCCGCTGGTATCATTTGCAGATTGAAAATTCGCGGCGCTGGTCGCCTGCAGAACACACTGAAATATTGTTATTGAGTGTGGAAGAGCAAAATTTAGCGGGCGAATATTCTCCGATATGGTCCGGGGCAATGCCCCTCGGGTGGCGATCGTTTGGGTTTCTCGCTGGGGGCCATACAGTCGGGCCGCCAGCACAATGCGATCTTTTGAGCTTGATGCGAAATGGCTCTTTAGCGATCCATCCCGTAATTCGTGATTTCGCAATGAAGGCGGAGCGTAATAAGTCGTGTCGGTTTATTCTCAAAATACAAGCGCGTAGCGTAGACGCTGATTCAAATTTCTTACGCATTGAAGTTGCTTGGGACGGATTTTTGGGAGGATGGCGGCGAGAACCCCCCGCGCCATTTGGTTCTTACTCTACTGTAGCAATAACTGGGCGCCCCTAAAACTGCACCAGCATCTGCCCGCAGACGTAGCCCTTGAAGTCGTAGCATTGGAACTCGACCTTGTAGACGCCGGCCTTCGGCAGATAGCGGTAGTTGTCCGACGACACCGCGTTGGCCGGGCCGAAAGTCTTGAGCACGTCGTCGCGCTTGCGGCCAATGAAGGCCTTGTCGATGACGTCCGGCGGGATCGCGTTCGGCGGGATCGGCTCGAACGAATTGCCGACGATCATGGTGCTGACGGTGTCGCCGCTCGTGAAGAAGAACGTGAGCGTGCCGTTGAAATAATAGAACGGCTTGCTGGCCCAGTCGCCGACGCGCTGCGGGTCGCCGAAGCGGGCGACGATCTCGGCCCGCGTCGTGTCGCCGCTGACGCCCCACACCCGGAAGTAGTCTGCGAGCGTGTATTTTGCCGGCTCGGGTTTCTTTGGGTCGGTTTTCTTTGCTGTGGCTGTCGGCCCGGGTTTCGGCTGGGCTGCGGGTGCGGGTTTCTTCGTCCCGGTTATGGCTGCGGGCTTCTTCGGCGGCACGGGAACGGCCTGCGCCGCCAGCAGCGTGGCCAGCAGCGGCAGTCCGGCCAAAAGCGTCAGACGGCGGGCTATTGTCATACGCTCCATCCACGCACTGATGCCTTTCGGCATGCGCCAGTGTGAGTCATCATGGATTGCCGGATCAAGTCCGGCAATGACCTTGGGGGGAGGCCGTGCCCATCACCCACTTCATCGTCCGCGCCGTCGTCGCTCCGCACCTGCACGACCAGTTCGACTATTGGTATTCGACCGAGCACCTGCCGTGGGCGCGCCGCATCTTCAAATGCGAGAAGGCCTGGCGCGGCTGGAGCAGAGTCGAGGAGGGCGTGCATTACGCCGTCTATCAATTCGCCGACAAGGCTGCCTGCGACGCCGCGCTCGGCTCGGCCGAGTTCAAGGCGCTGGTCGCCGATTTCAACCGCGCCTGGCCAGAGGGCGTCACCCGCACGCGCGACGTGGTCGAGGTGGGGGAGGAGAAGCCTTGATCCGTCACGCTGAGGTGCGAGGGCGAAGCCCGAGCCTCGAAGGGCGACGGCCAAGGCTCATAAGATATTGGCCGTTCATCCTTCGAGGGCCGCTTCGCGGCCACCTCAGGATGACGGCGTGAAAGGCTTTCGCGGGTATGACAGCGGAAGAACGGCGGCGCATCATGCGGCGCTGGGGGTGATTCCATGAAACTTCGTCTCGTCGTGCCGGCTGCCGCGCTTGCCGCCGTTCTCGCCGGCGCGCAGCCGGCCGCGGCCTACAGCTGCGCGATGTCGCCGCATGGCGATGCCGTCATCATCAAGACCGACAACCCGGACGGCGCGCCCAAGACCTGCACCATCACCTGCCGCTACGTCACCGCCACCTTTACCTGCACGCAGAGTGTCCCGGTCGGCGCCAAGGGCTGGTTCGTCTGCCTGCGCCCGAGCGGCGGCAAGGTGCTGGGCGCGCTGCAAGGCGGCGAGAGCTGCCGCTAGCGGTGCCGGCCCCGCGAGCGGGGAGGGACAAGAAACCTCAGCGCCAGCCGCCGCCGCCATTCACATAGACCGTGTCCGCGGTCATATACTCGCAGGCATCCGAACACATGAACAGCACCAGCTCGCCGATCTCCTCCGGCTTGCCGTAGCGCTTCATCGGCACGTCGTTGAGCATCTGCGCTTTGAGCTCGGGCGAGGTCTGCGCCGCCGCGGCAAAGGCCGTGTCGATCGGGCCGGGCGAGATCGACAGGCAGCGGATGCCTTGGGCGGCGAACTCGCGCGCAACGCCCATGGTCATGGTCTTTACCGCGCCCTTGGCGGAGGCGTAATGCACCGAGGCGCCGGGCCCGCCGCGCTTCGCCGCCATGCTGGCGACATTGACGATGACGCCGGATTTGTTCTTGAGCATGTGCGGTAGCACCGCCTGCATGGCGTAGAACGTGCCCTTGACGTTGAGGTCGAAGGTGCGGTCGAAGAGATCGTCGTCGATGTCGAGGAATTTCGAGCGGCGCAGCGCAGCGCCGGCCGAGTTGAACAGGAAGTGCACGCGCTGGAAATCGTTGAGCGCCAATTCGATCATGTCCGCGACCGCCGCGCGCTTGGTGACGTCGATGGTGAGCGCGAGCGCCTGCGCGCCCAGCTTGCCGATCGCTTCCGCCGTTTTTTCGACGCCGCCTTCGTCGATATCGGCGCAGACGACGTTCGCCCCCTCGCGCGCAAAAATGAGCGCGGTCGCCCGCCCGATGCCGGAGGCGGCGCCGGTGATGACGATGGTCTTTCCGCGGAAGTAATCCGGTGTTTTCGGCATGGGGGCGGTCCTTTAGGGGGCGTCAGGCCCGGCCTTGTGGCGGGCATCCGCGCCTTTGCTATTGTTCAAGACGTGGATGGCCGGGACAAGCCCGGCCATGAGGTAAATCAAAGGATTGCCAAAATGGTCGCGCCCATCGAATACGCCGACGCGTCCCCCGCCGTCCGTGCGGTCTATGACGACATCAAGAGGACCCGCAACGTGCCAGACGTGAACAATTTCTGGAAATATCTCGCGCGCGATCCGGCCACCCTCAAGCGCACCTGGGAGAGCATCAAGGAGATCATGGCGCCGGGCGCGCTCGACCCGCTCACCAAGGAAATGGTCTATCTCGCGGTTTCCGTGACCAATGGCTGCGCCTATTGCATCGCCAGCCACACCGCGGCGGCGCGCAAGGCCGGCATGACCGAGGCGATGTTCGGCGAGCTCATGGCCGTCACCGGCATGGCCAATGAAACCAACAGGTTGGCCAATGGCTACCGGGTCCCGGTGGATCAGGCTTATTTGACCTGATTGAACGGCGCGGCGAGCCGGGCTATTGGAAGGGCAAAAATCCGGGGGGAGGACGCAAGACCATGATGATCGACCGGCCATTCATCGCGAAACTCTTATGCATCGGCCTGGTGGCCGGCGTCATGCTGCCGGTCGGGCGCATGCTGTTCCCCTATGTCAGCGCCGACCTGAGCCAGATGGAGTTCCAGACGCTCGAAGCGGTGGTCAGCGCCACCGTCGGCTTCGGCCTCTACGGCATCTTCGGCTAGCGCGCGAAAAATCCCGGCGCCGCAAAGGGCGCCGGGACGACGCATACGCTACGGACGCTACTGACGCGACGGTGACGGCGCGCTCGGGGTCATCGGCGATGAATTCGGCGCGCTGCCGGTGGTGCTCGGCGGCGTCATCGGCGAAGTCACGGCGCCGGTTCTGGTCGCGGGCGCATTGCTCGCGGTGTTCTTGTTGCTGTTCCAGCCGGCGATCAGAATGATCGCGATCAACACCACAACGGCAATGCCGGCGATCCATCCCCACAGGCCGCCGGACGTATCGGATCGGCGCTCGACGGGGTCGCTCAGCGGCTGGTCATAACGCGGATCAGACATGGCAGTCCTCCTTGGTTAGGGGGACGGGTCGTCCCTCAGGAAGGAAAACCCGCACGCAACGGCGACGGTTCCGAAAAATCCGCAATGCGTTTGCGTCATGGGAACCGGCGCGAAGGGGCAGCCAAAGCGCCGTCATAATGCTAGTTACAGCCGCGTCCCCGCCCGATTCTTTGCGAAATTCCCGAAATATGGCGGAACTTAAATGCGCCTCACCAGGATAGGGATTGCGTCAGCGCCGATTCTGTTCGTGCTGTTATGGAGTGCCGGCTTCATCGGCGCGCGGTATGGGCTGCCTTACATCGAGCCGCTGACATTCCTGGCCGTGCGCATGGTTTTCGTGGTCGCGGTCATGACGGCGATCGCGCTGATCGCGGGCGCGCGCTGGCCGAACGGACCTGAGATCGGCCACAGCCTGGCGGCCGGCGCGATGGTGCACGGGCTTTATCTCGGCGGCGTGTTCACCGCCATCAGCCAGGGCGTGCCGGCGGGCATCTCAGCGCTGATCCCGGGTCTGCAGCCGATCCTCACATCAACCATCGCCAACCGCTTCATGGGTGAAAAAGTGAGCCGGCTGCAATGGGCCGGCCTCGTGCTCGGTCTAATCGGCGTGGTGATGGTGCTGCACGACCGCCGCATGGTGGCCGAGGGTTCGGTGATCGGCTGGATCGCGAGCTTCGTCTCGCTCATCGGCATCACGCTCGGCACGCTCTATCAGAAGCGCTTCTGCGGCGGCATCGACTGGCGCACCGGCAATACCGTGCAATACACCGGCGCTGCCGTTTTGTTTGGCCTCGGCGCCTTCACCTTCGAGACGCGCGTGATCCACTGGACCGGCGAATTGGTGTTCGCGATGGCCTGGCTGGTGTTCGTGCTGTCGATCGCCGCGGTCGCGCTGATGTATTGGCTGATCCGCCGCTCGGCGGCGACCGGCTTTGCCAGCCTGTTCTATCTGGTGCCGGCGGTGACCGCGCTGTTCGCTTATTCTCTGTTCGGCGAGAAGCTCGACGCGCTCTCGATCACCGGCATGGGTGTCTGCGCGGCCGGTGTCGTGCTCGCCAACCGCGGCGCACTGAAACCGGCGTCGAAGGTCTGATTATTTCGGATTGAGCACCAGCTGCGTCTGTGTCACCAGCGCGCACAGCCGGCCGTCGCCACGCGTGATGCGCGTCTGCCAGACCATGGTGGTGCGCCCGCGATGCAATGCGGTGCATTCGGCGTAAGCCGTGTCGCCGATCGCCACGGCGGCGAAGAAGTTGGTCTTGCTCTCGATCGTCGTGGTGGTCTGGCCCCGCTTCAAGTTGGCGGTGGTGGCGGTGCCGCCGAGATTGTCGGCCAGCGCCATGATGGCGCCGCCATGCATGATGCCGTGGCGGTTGTTGAGCTCGTCGCGCGCCTTCAATTCGGCGGTCACGCGCTCGGGCGATACCGAGGTGATCTTGAGGCCGAGAAATTCGGCGAAGGCCGGCTGCGCGTGCGCGGCCTGGTTGATCTCACTCATGCGGTGCTCCAGCCCCATAAACATCAAGGGCGCGGACGTTATCGCCCGCGCCCTTAGTTCGCAATAATGTGGATGGGCGTCAGCCTTTCGGCTGCGGCGTGATGCGGATATAGGGCCGCGGCGCCTTGAAGCCCGGGAAGAGCTTCTTGGCGTCGTCGTCGCTGACCGAGCCTGAGATGATGACGTCCTCGCCCTGTTTCCAGTTGGCCGGCGTCGCCACGCGATGCTTGGCGGTGAGCTGCAGGGAATCGAGCACGCGCAGCACCTCGTCGAAGTTGCGGCCGGTGGTCATCGGATAGACCAGGATCAATTTGATCTTCTTGTCGGGCCCGATGATGAAGACGTTGCGCACCGTCTGATTGTCCGCGGCGCTGCGGCCTTCCGACGAGCCGTTCGTGGCGGCCGGCAGCATGCCGTAGGCCTTGGAGATCTTCAGCTCGGTGTCGCCGATCATCGGATAGTTGGGTGCGAAGCCGACCACCTCTTTGATGTCCTGCGACCACTTCTTGTGGTTGTCGACCGGATCGACCGAAAGGCCGATGATCTTGGCGTTACGTTTGTCGAACTCAGGCTTGAGCCGCGCCATGGTGCCGAGCTCGGTGGTGCAGACCGGGGTGAAATCCTTGGGGTGCGAGAACAGGATGCCCCAGGAATTGCCGAGCCAGTCGTGAAAGCGGATTTTGCCTTCGGTGGTGTCCGCCTCGAAATCGGGAGCGGTATCGCCAATCGCCAATGCCATGACAAACCTCCAATTGATTACCTAAAGGGTGTCCCGCGCCCAATATAAGCGCGGCAAACCGCGTGTGTAATAGGCGCGAGACCAAAGAGGATCAAGCCATCGCCGGTTATGGGGTGCACGGAATAAAGCAGCCGCGGTTTGCCGCCGGTAGAAAACAACATTCCGCGCTCAGCGTGGCGGACGGTAGCCGTCGGTCAATGTTCCGAGGAAGGCGACAATATCGTCGATCTCGGCCGGCGACAGCGCCGGCGCATCTCCGGGATGGCCGCCAAAAGGCGGCTCCATATTGATGTTGCTCTGATATTGCGCCGGCAGATCGTCGAACTTGAGCACGCGCCCGTCGGCCGCGCGCGGATACCATTTTTCCGGCTTGGTATCGCGCTCGACATAGAAGGCGACGGCCTGGCGCAGGTCGTGCTCGGCGCCGTTATGATAGAAGGTTTGGCGCAGCGCCACGTTGCGCAACGACGGCGTGCGGAACAGCCCGCAATATTCGGCGCGGCCGGCGAGATCCGTGCGCAACGGCCCGCAGGCGCCGAGATCGAAAAATTTCGCGTCGGCATTGGCGGCGAGTTTGCGATTGCGCGGCACGCCGATGGCGATCAAGCCGTAATCGGTGAACTGCGGCGGCGTGCCGTCATTGGCGCGGGCGCTGATGTGGCAGCTCGCGCAATTGCCTTTGGTGGGATCGTTGAACAGCGCCAGCCCGCGCGCTTCTTGCTCGGTGAGTTTGACGCGGCCGGCAAGATAGGCGTCGTATTTGCTGCTGTAGGGATAGAACGCCGCCGCATCCTGCTGATAGACCGCGAGCGCGGCGCCGACAGCGCGTGCCGTCTGATCGGCATCGTCGAAAACGGAAGCGCCGAACAGCTTTCGCAGGTCGTCGGCATAGGCCGAGCCGCGAACGCGCGCCGCCAGTTTGTTCGCGCTTTCGTTTGCCATCTCGAACGGCGAGAGCAGGGGGACCAACGCCTGATCGCGGTGACGGTCGACGCGGCCGTCCCAGGTCAGACCGCCGGTCGGTCCGTTGTCGATACTGGCGTCGCCCTCGTCGTCGGAGTCGTAATAGTGCGCCGTGAATTGCGGGACGCTTTGCAGATATTTGAGCGAGGGCACGGCGCGGAAGCCCGGCTGGCGCATGTCCTTGCCGCCGAGCTGGACGTCGAGCGCGTTGGGCGGCCCGAAAGCATGCGCCGGGTCGTGGCAGGTTTGACAGGACATCCGGCCGGACGCGGAGAGCAAAGGTTCGGAGAACAGACGCCGGCCGAGTTCGGCCAAAGCCGCCGCCCGCGCGTAAGCCTGCGCGCGCGTGAGGCCGCCTTCGGCGGTTTGCGCCGGCGCGGCGGCGGCGCAAAGGCTGCACAGCAGGAGAGCGACGAGGGTGCCGAAAAAATGCTCGAATCGCATAACGGTCAGGCTCGACGATGACGGCCCTAGCCTGCGGGCCGGCGATGACGGAATTCTGACAAGCGGGCGGCCTTTTCCTCGGACCTTCATGCAACTGCCATAGAACTGCGGCTAAGCTTAGCGCATCCACGAATTGGGGGAGTGACCATGAAATCTGGCTTCGTTTTGGCATTGTTGACGGGCGGCTTGGCTGTCGCGGTGGGCGGTGAGGCGCTCGCGCAGGGCGCTCCCGCGGGCATCAACGCCATCGACACGGTGGTGGTGATCTACGCCGAGAACCGCAGCTTCGACAATCTTTACGGCTCATTCCCGGGAGCCAACGGCTTGCAGAACGTGACGCCGGAAAATTCCACGCAGCGCGACCGCGACGGCACGGTGCTCAAGGAATTGCCGCCGGTCTGGGGCAACCTGACCGCCAAGGGCATCGCGCCGGTGGTGACCGAAGCGCAGACCGAGCATATGCCGAACAAGCCGTTCGCGATCGACGATGCGAACGGCCTCAACACCCAGCTCGGCGTCGTCACGCACGATCTCTGGCATCTGTTCTACCAGAACCAGATGCAGATCGACGGCGGAAAGAACGACAAGTTCGCGGCCTTCGCCGATTCCGGCGGCCTGGTGATGGGACACTATGACGGCAGCAAATTGCCGCTCTGGCCGATCGCCAAGCAATTCGTGCTGGCCGATAATTTCTTCCAGGGCGCCTTTGGCGGCTCGTTCCTCAATCACTTCCAGCTCGTCTGCGCCTGCACGCCGGTCTATCCCGACGCCAACAAGAGCCCGGCCAAGGACATCATCGCGGTCGTCGATCCCGATGGCGTTTCGCTGACGCTGGCGCCCAATTCGCCCAAGTCGGCGCTGGAGGGCGTTCCGAAATTCGTCAACAACGGCCAGATCACGCCGGATTTCTACGCCATCAACACAATGCAGCCGCCGTATCAGCCGAGCAACAACAAGCCGGCGCCGGAGGGCGATCCGCGTTTTGCCGATCCGGGCAAGCCGAACACGCTGCCGCCGCAGCACGAGAAGACGATCGGCGATCTGCTCAGCGAAAAGGGCGTGAGCTGGGCCTGGTACGCGGGCGCCTGGCAGGCGACGCTCGATGGCAACCGCGGCAAGCCGGTGCCGAACTTCCAGTTCCACCATCAGCCGTTCAATTATTTCGCCAACTATGCGCCCGGCACCGACGCGCGCGCGCAGCATCTCAAGGACGGCGGCATGAACGGCGTCGAATTCACCGGCGCCGTCGACGCCGGCAAGCTGCCGCAGGTCACGTTCTACAAGCCGCAAGGCAACCTCAACGAGCACGCCGGCTATGCCGACGTCATGGACGGCGACGTGCACATCGCCGACGTCATCGCGCATCTCGAGAAGAGCCCGCAATGGGCGCACATGCTGGTGGTCGTCACCTATGACGAGAATGGCGGCTTCTGGGATCACGTCGCGCCACCCAAGGCCGATCGCTGGGGCCCCGGCTCGCGCATTCCGGCGCTGATCATCTCGCCGTTCGCCAAAAAGGGCACCGTCGATCATACGCTGTACGACACCACCTCGATCCTGCGCTTCATCACCAAGCGCTTCGACCTGCCGGTGCTGCCGGGGCTGGCCGCGCGCGACAAGGCGCTGCAAGCCAACGGTCATCCGGCGATGGGCGACCTGACCAATGCGCTGAACTTGTGAGCGGGCGGGGGACCGCGCAGGCGCATTGAAATTTTGCGACAGGACCGCTAAGCCAAGGGGCCGGCTGCTAGGGCCCCGTGACGCGGTATGTTCAAGCGTATCCTGATCGCAAATCGCGGCGAAATCGCCTGCCGGATCATCAAGACCGCGCGCAAAATGGGCATCGAGACGGTGGCCGTCTATTCCGACGCCGACCGCGACGCTTTGCACGTGGAGATGGCCGATAGCGCGGTGCACATCGGCCCGCCCGAGGCCGCCAAGAGCTATCTGCTGATCGATAAGATCGTCGCCGCCTGCGAGGAGAGCGGGGCGCAAGCCGTGCATCCCGGCTATGGCTTCCTGTCGGAGCGCGAGGCCTTCCCCAAGGCGCTGCAAGCCGCCGGCATCGTTTTCATCGGGCCGAACCCCAAAGCCATCGCCGCCATGGGCGACAAGATCGAGTCGAAGAAGGCGGCGGCCGCCGCCAAGGTTTCGACCGTGCCCGGCCACCTCGGCGTGATCGAAAACGAGGTCGAGGCGATGAAGATCGCCGACGACATCGGCTATCCGGTGATGATCAAGGCTTCCGCCGGCGGTGGCGGCAAAGGCATGCGCATTGCCTATAGCAATGGCGAAGTGGCGGAAGGTTTCGCGCGCGCGCGCTCGGAGGCAAAATCCTCATTCGGTGACGACCGCGTCTTCATCGAGAAGTTCATCGTCGAGCCGCGCCACATCGAAATCCAGGTGCTCGGCGACAAGCATGGCAACGTCATCTATCTCGGCGAGCGCGAATGCTCGATCCAGCGCCGCAATCAGAAAGTGATCGAGGAAGCGCCGAGCCCGCTGCTCGATGCGGCCACGCGCAAGACCATGGGCGAGCAGGCGGTCGCGCTCGCCAAAGCCGTCGGCTACGACAGCGCCGGCACAGTCGAATTCGTCGCCGGCCAGGACAAGAGTTTCTTCTTCCTCGAGATGAACACGCGGCTGCAGGTCGAGCACCCGGTCACCGAGCTCGTCACCGGCATCGATCTGGTCGAGCAGATGATCCGCGTTGCGGCGGGTGAAAAACTTTCGATCAAGCAGAGCGACGTGAAGCTCAATGGCTGGGCGGTGGAAAGCCGCGTCTATGCCGAGGACCCCTACCGCAATTTCGTGCCTTCGACCGGGCGGCTGACGCGCTACCGGCCGCCGGCCGAGCGCGTCTCGGGCGGCGTCACCGTGCGCAACGACACCGGCGTCTATGAGGGCGGCGAGATCTCGCTGTACTACGATCCGATGATCGCCAAGCTCGTCACCCACGCGGGCACGCGTGAAGCGGCGATCGACGCGCAGGCCGACGCGCTCGATGCCTTCGTCGTCGACGGCATCCGCCACAATATTCCGTTCCTCGCCGCGCTGATGGCGCACAAGCGCTGGCGCGCCGGAAAATTGTCGACCGCGTTCATCGCCGAGGAATTCCAGGGCGGCTTCCACGCGCAGCAGCCGGAGGGCGAACGGGCGGAGGTGCTCGCCGCCGTCGCCGCCGCCATCGATCACGTGCTGGGCGAGCGCAAGCGGCGCATTTCCGGCCAGCTCGAAGGCTCCGCGGTCACGCGCGAGAGCCAGCGCGCGGTGTGGCTGGGCGAGCAGGAAAACAAACTCGAGGTCAAACGCGAGAACGGCACCATCGAGGTGCGCTTGCCCGGCAAGGGCAAAACCGGATTGCGCCATCTTGCCTCGGACTGGAAGCCGGGCGATCCGCTGTGGACCGGCACCATCAACAGTCATCCGGTCGCGGTGCAGGTGCGCACGATCCCCAATGGCTTTGCGCTCGCCTATCGCGGCGTCGAGGCCAAGGCTTATGTCTATACCGAACGCGAGGCGGGCTACGCGCGGCTGATGCCGCCGAAGAAAGCCGCCGACACGGGCAAGCAGGTGCAATGCCCGATGCCGGGTCTCGTTGTGTCGATCGCGGTAAAGGAAGGCCAGGAAGTGAAGGCCGGCGAAACCGTCGCGGTGGTCGAAGCGATGAAGATGGAAAACGTGCTGCGCGCCGAGATCGACGGCATCGTGAAGAAGATCCACGCCAAGCCGGGCGACAGCCTGGCGGTGGACGCGGTGATCTTGGAGTTTGCGTAATGTCGCCCCCGCGCAGGCGGGGACGACTGAAATAAATCGATGATCCGTTACTTCGCCTACGGTTCCAACATGAACCGCGCCGCCATGAAGCGCCGTTGCCCGGCGGCGCGCGCGAGCGGGTCGGCGACGCTCGAAGGCTATAGCTTCTTCATCGGCATCGACGGCTGGGGCTCGGTCAAGCCGAGCGCCGGAGACAGGGTGCATGGCGTGTTGTGGGAGCTGACGCCGCGCGACGTGGCCGCGCTGCACGCCTACGAGCTCTTGCATGCGGGCCTCTACGACGTGCGTCATCTGCCGGTGCGCGCGGGCGCGCGGTTGACGCCGGCGATGGTCTATCTCCTGCGCCGCCGCAAGCCTGGCATGCCGAAGCCAGGCTATATCGAATTGATCGCCGCCGCCGCGCGCGATTGGCAATTGCCGGAAGCCTACGTCCACTCGGTCGAGCGCTGGTCACGCTCGCGCTTCACCGGCGCGCGCGTGATCGACGCCGGAGAGCTGGCATGAGCGTCATCCGCCACATCAGCGTGCGCGGGCGCGTGCAGGGCGTCGGCTTCCGCGCCTTCGTCGAGCATGAGGCGCTCAAGCATCATTTGGGCGGCTGGGTGCGCAACCGTCGCGACGGAACCGTCGAGGCGGTGTTCACGGGCGAGGTGGCGGCAGTCGCCGCAGCGGTCGAAGCCTGCCGGCGCGGGCCGTTCGGCGCACGCGTCGATGCGCTCTATCAGCGTGACGGCGACGCGGAGGATCTCAAGCTGGTCCGGGCGGGCGATGTGTTCTCGGTCCTATTCGACGCCTGATCTACGGTCGGCCCGAACAGCGCTTCGAATTCCCGCCGCAGCACCATGTCGACTTCCGGCATCGACACCGGAATGCCGAGGTCGGCCAAACTTGTGACGCCGTAACGTTGTTCGCTCACCCCGCATGGCACGATGCCGGAGAAATGCGAGAGGTCTGGCTCGACGTTGATCGCCATGCCGTGCAGCGTCACCCATTGCTTCACGCGGATGCCGATGGCCGCGATCTTGTCCTCGAAGCCGTCGCCCTTGTCCGGCCGGCGCACCCACACGCCGATGCGGTCTTCGCGCCGCTCGCCGCGCACGTTGAAGGTGGCCAGCGTGCGGATGATCCATTCCTCGAGCGTGGCGACGAACCGCCGCACGTCCGGCCCGCGCCGCTTCAGGTCGAGCATGACGTAGGCCACGCGCTGGCCCGGCCCGTGATAGGTCATCTGCCCGCCGCGCCCGCTTTCGAATACCGGGAAACGCGCGTCGAGCAGCTGCTCGGGGCTGGCGCTGGTGCCGGCGGTGTAGAGCGGCGGATGCTCAAGCAGCCAAACCAGTTCGGGTGCCTGGCCGGCCGCAATGGCCGCCGCGCGCGAATCCATGAAGCTGACCGCCTCTTGATAGTCCACGAGGCCGTCGCTGACCCGCCATTCGGCCGCTTCGGCGAGCCCGGGGAGGCCAAAACTCAAATCGCTGCGCGTGTTAACCACTCGTTCACCATACCATGGTGACCTGACCTAGGCCCGCTCTGGCGCGGGCGCAACGGGAAGCCAACGTGAGCACATTCGACAAGGTCGCCGTCGACATCACCGTGGTGCTGGGCACCACCTCCATGCCGGTCCACCAGGTGCTGCGGCTCGGCCGCGGCGCCATCATCGAGCTCGACGCCTCCGAGGACGACGCCGTCAGCGTGCTCGCCAACAACCTGCCGGTCGCCAAGGGCACCGTGGTGGTCAATGGCAACCGCATCGCGGTCAATGTCAACGAACTGCTGCCGCGCCCGCCAGATATGCGCTGAGGGCGGCACAAGCACCTGATGCCTTGAGAAAATTCGCCGCGGGACGGCAAGGGGGCAGCCCTTGTCCCTGCGGACCCTATTTGTTACATGACCGCCATCTTGGGACGCGACGGGTTTAGGCCCATTTTGTCTCTCCCCATGCGGTCATGGCGGAATTGGTAGACGCACTAGCTTGAGGTGCTAGCGGGGCAACCCGTGGAGGTTCGAGTCCTCTTGACCGCACCAACCTTCGCGCTCTTGCGCTTCGGTTGGCGAGATTCTTCTGATCTGTGGGCACGCTTGCCCGCCGTAGTTCCGAAGGAACGAAGGCGGGTCCTCTTGACCGCACCAATCTTCGCCGCGAAGCGGTGAAGATTGTCCGCCGAAGCTTTAGCGAAGGCGGACTTCGCAGCTTCGATTGGCAAGCCAACCCTTCGCGCGCTCGCGCGTCGGCGAGGAGACTGCCGGCGGGCGCGCGCCTCAATAGGACCGCGTCATCCGATCCACTGAACTGGTGGTGGCGTAATCGATCTTGCCGGCTTCCTTGCGCTCCACCGCACGATGATGGCCGTGGTGGTCGAGCGCCAGCTTGACCCTGTGACGCAGCGCCGTCTTGCGCAGGCCGCCCTTTTCCGCATCGGCAGACAGCACGCGCGGCCAGGCCTGTTTTTCGGCCGCTGTGGCCGTCACTTCGGGCAGCGACTTGGGCTGATCGCCCGCGGCCACGACGTGCACGACGTGGTAGCCATTTGCCTTCAGCTCTTTGAGCAGGATCGGCAGCGCCATCGCGGTGGCGGGGTGGATGTCGTGCATCAAAATGATGCCGCGGCCTTTCTCGTTCAGCCGGTGCATGGCGCGTTGCACGATGGCGCCCGGCGTTGAGCCGCGCCACCAATCGTCGGTGTCGATGTCGGCGCTCCAGGTGATCAGCCCCTTGTGCTCAAGATAGCTGTCGATCGCGTTGGTGCGGCCGAAGCCGGGAATGCGGAAGAACGGCGACAGGGCCTTTGGATCGCCGAGCGCGCCATCGACCGAAGCGATGCCGCCGTCCACTTCGCTCTCGACCCGCGCCATCGACAAGCGCTGGAAGGCAAAGGGGTGATGCTGCGAATGCGTGCCGATCGAGTGGCCCTCATTGTAGATCCGCCGCACCAGATAGGGCCGCGGACCCGCCATCTCGCCGACCAGGAAATAGGTGGCCTTCACGCAATTGGCGGCCAGCGTATCGAGCACGCTGGTGGTGTAGGGCGGGATCGGACCGTCGTCGAACGTGAGCACCACCTCGTGGTCCTTGAGCGGCAGCGTCTGCTTGTAATTGATGGTGCCGAGCAGCTGGAATTCGCCCGGCTGGATGGTGAGCACGCGGCTGGTGCCGATCGCATCCGGATTCCCGGGGCAGGCGGCCGCGGCTTCTTGCGCCGGCGGCTTTGGCGCTTCAGGGGCGGGCGGTTGTGCGGCCGGCGCCGGCGCTGCGGCGGCTGGCTCAGCCGGTTTTGCTTCGGGCTGGATCGCCGCTTGGACGACCGGCTGCTCGGCGGGCTTGGCTTCCGGCTGCGGGGTTGCGGCTTGAACGGCGGGCGGCTCGGTCGGCTTTGCGGGCGGCTCCGCTGCGGCGGGCGCGGCCGGCGGTTCCGCCGGCTTTGCCGCAGGCGCGAGAGCGGCCTGCACGACCGGCGGTTTGGCCTTAGCTGGCTCAGCCACCGCCTGTGCGGCCGGCTGCTCGACAGGCTTGGCCGGCGCCTCAGCCGTCTGCGGCGTTGTCGCTACTGGTTCCGGCCTGTGGGCGAGCGATTGCCAACTGGCCCATACGATGAGGCCAAACAAAAAAGCATGAAAGGCCGCGAAGTTGCGCATTTCCTAACCCCCGCCCCGCCTGTCCGACGCCTGACGGCGTTCCCCCGAATGGCGGTGTTATCGAAAGCCTAGTGAGTCGCAGATTAACCCAAAATTAACCGAATATGACCGTCCACAGCCTTGTTTTGTGTGGGTTTTTCCGAAGGCGTTGCCGAAATGCAGGGGTCAGTTCGCGGCCGGGGCCGTCTTGGCCGGTACGGCGTGGACGATGTGATAGCCCCGCCGTTTCAGCTCCCGCAGCAAGGCGGGCAGCATACGGGCGGTCTGCGCCTTGGTGTCGTGAAGCAGCACAATGCCGCGGCCCACTTTGTCGATGCGGCCAAGGAGCAATTGCAGCTCCAGGTCGGGGCTCATCGGATTCCAGTCGCTCGCCCAGACGTCGGCGCCGAACACCACCATGCCGCGGCCGTTCACATAGTCGAGCAGAGCCGGGCTGGAGGCGAAGCCAGGAAAGCGGAAAAAGGGCGTCGCCGGTTCGCTGCGCTTGACCCCATAGACGGCAAGTTCGTCGGCCTCGATCCCGCGATTGATCTCGGCCTGCGCCTTCGCCAGCGTCATGTGGCTGAGCAGAGGATGTGAGAAGGTGTGGTGACCCTGGCTGTGGCCCTCCGCCAGCTCGCGCCTGGCGATCGCGGGGTTGGCCTCGGCATTGCGGCCGATCAGGAAAAAGGTGGCCTCGACACATTCGTGCTTGAGCGCGTCCAGCACTTTCGGCGTGGTGGTCGGCCAGGGCCCGTCGTCGAAGGTCAGCACCAGCTCTTTGTCTGCCAATGGTAGCGTTTGCGGGAACTCCTTGCGGCCGACCCGTGGGGTGGTCGTGACGTCGACCGCGAGCGTGCGCGCGGTGCCGAGCGCATCCGCATTACCGGGGCAGGGCTGCGCGGCCGCGGCGGCGGGCAAGAGCAGCGCGGCAAGCGCGATGACGGGAATGCGACTCATGAGTTGCCCTCGGGCGGCGGCACTTGAGCGTAACGGCCGGCGCGCGGCAAGCGCAGGCTGAGCGGGCCGGTTATGCGTTAAACATTTGCCCGTCTTGTGCGCGCGGCGTACAAGCGCCCCGTTTTAACCCGCCGGAGCCCGGCATGCTCGATCAAAAAAACGACGAGGGCGTCGACACGGCGGTGCCGCTGCCGCGCAACAAAGACGGCTCCATCCGCAAGACCTTCGTCAAAGGCGTCGCGCGCGGCATCGAGGCGGGCGACGTCAGCGCGCTGCGCGCGCAGGTCAGCGGCCTGCACGAATCCGACATGGGCGCGCTGATCGAGGCGTTGCCGGCGGAGCTGCGCCCCCGCCTGGTCGAAATGCTCGGCATCGACTTCGACTTCACCGCGCTGACCGAGGTCGACGACGCGGTGCGCGAGGAAATCCTCGACGAGTTGCCGCCGCGCGCGGTCGCCGAAGGCGTGCGCGAGCTCGAATCCGACGACGCCGTGGCGATCCTCGAGGACCTGCCGAAGGACGAGCAGGCCGAGATCCTCGAGCAGTTGCCGGCGACCGAGCGCAGCGCGCTCACGCGCAGCCTGGAATATCCGGAAGAGTCCGCCGGGCGGCGCATGCAGACCGAATTCATCGCCGCGCCCTCGACCTGGAATGTCGGGCAAGTGATCGACTACCTGCGCGAAACCGCCGAATTGCCGGACCGCTTTTACGAGCTTTACGTGGTGGACCAGTGGGGCCGCTTTATCGCCGCCGTGCCGCTCGACCGGCTGCTGCGCAGCAAGCGGCCGGTGCCGATCGCCGAATTGATGGAGGACGACCGTCCGCGCGTGCGCGCCGACCAAGACCAGGAAGAAGTGGCGCGCCTGTTCCAGCGCTACAACTGGGTGGCTGCGCCGGTGATCGACGGCAACGATCGCCTAGTCGGCGTCATCACCTTCGACGACGTCGCCGACGTCCTCGAGGAAGAAGCGGAAGAAGACATCAAGGCGCTCGGCGGCGTCACCCACGACGAAGAGCTGTCGGATTCCTTCATCACCATCGCGCGCGGCCGCTTCAACTGGCTGCTGGTCAATCTCGGCACCGCGTTCATCGCCTCCTCGGTGCTCGGCCTGTTCGAGGGGCAATTGCAGAAGATGGTGTCGCTCGCGGTTCTGGCGCCGATCGTGGCGAGCCAGGGCGGCAATGCCACCACGCAGACCATGACGGTCGCCGTGCGCGCGCTCGCCACCCAGCATTTGAGCGACGCCAACGCCTGGCGGGTGATCGTCCGCGAGCTGTTGGTCGGCCTGGTCAACGGGCTCGCCTTCGCCGTCATCACCGGCATCGGCGCCTATATCTGGTTCAAGGTGCCGGGCCTGGGTTTCGTCATCGGCATGGCGATGATCTGCAACCTGATCGCTGCGGCGGCCGGTGGCATTCTCATCCCCTTGGTGCTGCACCGCCTGCGCTTCGATCCGGCCGTGGCCTCCAGCCCCTTTGTGACAACGGTCACCGACGTGGTCGGCTTTTTCTCGTTTCTGTCGATTGCGACGCTCTGGTTCGGGCTGCGCTAACTTTTCATTCACCCTGTTTGCTGACCCGCCCTTAACACTGATTTCCTAGCGTAATCGCTGCATAAACCTGGGGTATCCGGTGGACGGTGAGGTCATTTCGCAGGCGGCGGGCCAAGCCCCCGGCCGCCCGCTGCTGGCATGGTTGCGTGCCGGCCGCGGCCCAGGCGCCCGCATCCGCTGGATGCTGTCGGCATCGAGCCTGATCGCCGTGCTTGCCGTGCTCGCCATGGCGGCGACGCTGACCACCGCCGCCATCGGCTATTCGCTCGCCCAGCACAGCGACGAGCACATCTGGGCCGAGCAACGCGAGGCGCTGCGCAACGCGGTCGGCGAATTCCGCCAGTTGTTCACCAATCCGGGCGAGATCGATCCGCGCTTCGTGCGCATGGTCGAACAGAGCGCGCGGCTGCAAGGTCTCAAGTTCGAAACCGATCCGCCGCTGAGCAGCCGCGAAATGCAGCCGGTGGTGGACGCGCAAGGGCGCATCGCCGGCTTCTTCACCTGGGACAAAACCTATCCGATGACGACCGCGATGCACCGGCTGATGCCGCTGCTTGGAGGCATCGCGGTTGCGCTGGTGGCTTTCGCCAGCTTTGCCTTGCGCCAGCTCAAGCGCGCGCGTCGCGACATGGCGGCAAGCGAGGAGCTTGCGCGCCGCGCCGCCGACGCGGACAAGCTCACCGGCCTGCCCAACCACGCCAAGACGCTCGAGCTTTTGGATCTCGCGCTTGCCGAACGCAGCGCCGATGAAGTGGTGAGCTTCGCGCTCATCGAGCTCGACGGCATGGCCGACGTCAACGCGCAGCTCGGCGTGCTCGGCGCCGACGAGTTCATTATCGCCGTCGGCAAGCGCTTACAAGACGCGCTGCCGGCGCAGGCGATGTGCGGCCGCGTCGGCGGCGATGAATTCGCCGTGCTGCTCACCTCCGGCGTCGAGACCGATATCGAAGCGGTCATCCGCGGCGTCATCGAGGCGATCGCTCGCCCGCATTGGATCGACCGCGTGGTGCGCGTGAGCGCACATGCCGGATTTGCGCAGGCGCCGAGCCACGCCACAACGCGCGGTGAGCTCGCGCGCCGCGCCGAGCTGGCGTTGCGCGCGGCGGGAAAGAAAGGTCCGGGCACCATTGTCGTGTTCGAGCGCGCAATCGACACCGTCAACAGCGACCAGAAATTCATCCAGCGCGAATTGCCGCGCGCGCTCAGTGCGGGCGAGCTCGAGCTGCATTACCAGCCGATCGTCGCCGCGCACGGCGCGCGCATCGTCGGCGTCGAGGCGCTCTTGCGCTGGACCCATGCCGAGCGCGGCGCCATCGGGCCGGCCGTCTTCATCCCAGTCGCCGAGCAGATGGGGCTGATGGACGCGCTCGGCGCTTTCGTGCTGCGCCGCGCGCTGGCCGACGCCAAGCGCTGGCCCGATCTCTACGTCGCGGTCAACCTGTCGCCTTTGCAGGTGCGCGACCGCGGCGTCGTCGACATGGTGCGCTCGGCACTGGCCGAGAGCGGCGTTCAACCAAAGCGGCTGATGCTGGAGATCACCGAGGGCGTGCTGATCGACAACCCGGAAGAAATGGTCAGGCGCATCGCGGATCTGCACAAACTCGGCGTGCGCATCGCGCTCGACGATTTCGGCTCCGGCTATTCCAATCTCGGCTACCTGCAGCGCTTCCCGCTCGACAAGCTCAAGATCGACCGCAGCTTCGTGCTGGCGCTCGGTCAGTCGGCGAACGGCGGGGTGATCATCCAGGCCATCGTGGCGCTAGGCCGCGCGCTCGGGCTGTCGGTGCTGGTCGAGGGCGTGGAGACCGAGCAACAGCGCGTCCTGTTGCGGCTCGCCGGTTGCGACGAAATGCAGGGCTTCCTGTTCGCCAAGCCCACGCCGGCGAAGACCATCGACCGGCTGTTGCAGCAGGGCAAATCTGCGCGCCCCGCCGAGGCGCTGACAGCCTGAGTTCCTCCCTATAGACTCTCGCTACGCCGGATGTGGCGCGTGCCGGAGAGACTGATGATCCCCAATGCCTGGGCGGGCTTCGATTTCGGCCTCGGGCCGGACGCCGACATGCTGCGCAAGACGGTCAGCGATTTCGCGCAGGACCGCATCGCGCCGCGCGCCGACGAGATCGACCGCAACAACGAATTCCCGCGCGAGCTATGGCCGGAGATGGGCGCGCTCGGCCTGCATGGCATCACGGTCGAGGAAGAATACGGCGGCGCGGGGCTCGGCTACCTCGCCCATTGCGTGGCGATGGAGGAGATTTCGCGCGCCTCCGCCGCGGTCGGGCTGTCCTACGGCGCGCATTCCAATCTGTGCGTCAACCAGCTGCGCCGCAACGGCAGCGAGGCGCAGAAGCGCAAATATCTGCCCAAGCTGATTTCCGGCCAGCACGTCGGCGCCTTGGCGATGTCGGAGCCCGGCGCCGGCTCCGACGTCGTGTCGATGCGTACCAGCGCAGTCAAGAAGGGCGACCGCTACGTGCTCAACGGCTCCAAGATGTGGATCACCAACGGCCCGGTCGCCGACACGCTGGTGATCTACGCCAAGACCGACCGTACCGCGGGCGCACGCGGCATCACCGCCTTTATCGTCGAGAAGGGCATGAAGGGCTTCCAGCCGGCGCAGAAGCTCGACAAGCTCGGCATGCGCGGCTCCGACACGTCGGAGCTGGTGTTCACCGACTGCGAGGTGCCGGAGGAGAACGTGCTGGGCGCGGTCGGCAACGGCGTCAACGTTTTGATGTCCGGCCTGGACTACGAGCGCGTGGTGCTCGCTGCCGGTCCGCTCGGCATCATGCAGGCCTGCATGGACGTCGTCGTGCCCTACGTGCACGACCGCAAGCAATTCGGGCAACCGATCGGCAGCTTCCAGATGATCCAGGCCAAGCTCGCCGACATGTACGTGACCATGAACGCGGCCAAGGCTTACGTTTACGCCGTCGCGCGCGCCTGCGACGAGGGCCGCACCACGCGCGAGGATGCCGCCGGCGCCATCCTCTACGCCGCCGAGCGCGCCACCTGGATGGCGCTGGAGGCGATCCAGTGCCTGGGCGGCAACGGCTACATCAACGACTTTCCCACCGGCCGCCTGTTGCGCGATGCCAAGCTCTACGAGATCGGGGCGGGTACCAGCGAGATCAGGCGCATGCTGATCGGGCGGGAGATTTTCGAGAAGACGCGATAGGGCGTGGAATGTCCGCTTCTCTAATCGGCCGGTTGGGGTCAAGCGCTTTCAGACTATCCACCACTGCAGTGTTGATGTCGCTCACGGGCTCGTGCTTCTCTTCGGAATCGGCACCAAGGCCCTTCCATCATGGGATTCGAGAACGAGGTGGAACAATCTTTACCGCGGCCTTGCCGTCAGAGTGACGGCGGGTCCAAGCGGACATACGAACTCACCTCATCCATCGTCCCGCGAGGGACATCATTCCACCGCTCGGTGGAGCTCGCGTGTTCTCCTGTCAGGTTAGATCCTGTGCGGCCCTCATGCTGCTACAACCTCCCTAGTCCAGCGGAACTCGGTGCCGTCAACCCATATGCGGTGCATGATCACGGCTAGCCGGCGCGCCAAGGCGACGATCGCCTTCTTCATCCCACGACGCCTGGCGATCTGCATCGCCCAGGCCTTCAGCCAGGACCATTTAGTCGAGCGCACCAGTAGGATCTGGGCCGCTTCGTAGAGCATGACCCGCATCATCTCGTCTCCACAGCGCGATATGCCGCCGGTTCGGTCGATCTCGCCCGATTGATACTTGGCAGGCGTCAGTCCGAACACCGCCCCGACTGCCTTGGAGTTTCGGAAGCGGGCCGGCACATCGACGGTGGCGCGATAGGTCAGCGCCACCACCGGGCCGACGCCAGGAACCGTCATCAGGCGCCGGCACACGTCATCGTCCCGCACGATGGCCAGCAAGCGGCGGTGCAGGATGCCGAGCTGCTCGCGAAGCACCCGCCGGACGATGAGCAGCGGTTCGACCAGCACGGCCAGATCGGGCAGGTTCTCGACCAGCTCCTTGATGCGTGCCTCGAACTTCAGCTTCCCGACCATCCCGACCTTGAGGCCGAAGTTACGCAAAGTTCCGCGCAGATCGTTGTCGATGGCAATGGCTTTCGACTGCAGCAGCTTGCGATGGGTCAGCAGCATGCGCAGTTTCTGGCTGCGCAACGTCTTCACATGTACCGGACGATAAAGCCCAGCCCGCATCATCTGCGCGATGCCGCGCGCGTCGTTGCGGTCGGTCTTGTTGATCTGCGCCTGCAGCACCGCCCGCATATGCCGCGTCTCAACACAGATCACCGGCAAGCCCGCTTCAGCCAGAGCACTGAACAGCCATTGCGACAGCGGCCCGGCTTCCAGTCCGATCCGCTTGAAGCGGTAGGCGGTGTTCCCCAGAACCTGCAGCAGAGCTTCAGGTTCGCTCGCTACCTTCACTTCCCGTACGATCTTGCCTGTGTCAGCCACAATGCAGACGCTGGTCTCCTTGACCGACACGTCCAATCCAGCAAAATGGTCCATGCTGCGCTTCTCCTTCTGATGCTTGAGGCCCGTAACCTCGGTGACCTCGTTTCACCATCAGCCTGAAGCGCAGCACCAAACTCTTCAGCTATCCACAAGCTGCCGGCCGATTACCCCATCTTTACCCCGGTGAAGCGGACTTTGTGCCGGCTTGTAGTCAGTCGCCTGCACTGCGCCAGGAATGCCAGCCGAATATGGGCCAATAAGGCCCGCCTAGCTGAACGGCGTTGGAGCTTTAATTCCACGTTAACGATTTGCATCAGCTAATGGGAATTATTGTTATTGGCGGGTAGGGCCGGGCAACCCGTCCATCCTCTCCAAGATCACCGCGTTCCCGCAAAACGGCAATCATGTGGGTCGTTGTTAGCGCGCGCCGCCTGGCGCGTGCACCCGCGGTGGCAGGGGTATGACAAGGGAAGTCCTTGTACTTTGCTTGGTCCTGATTTTTTTGCCCCTGCCTTCCGAGGCAGCCGAGCAATATTCCGCAATCAACAAAGCACCAGCGCAGTCTCCGGCCAAACCCGCGGACTTATCACCTGCGTTTAATATTTTCATTGACGGATCGGTGCCGGCAGAATTCGATAGCAACATAAATCGTGTGCCGCAAAACGCGACGGCGGATTTTCACTTTTCGCCTTTCCTCAAGCTGTCGGCAATAACGGACTTGAGGCCGGACCTTACATATTCGATATATGCGGACACGATCGTTGACCGATATAGCCAATATTACAACGCCGACAGCAACATGGCCGGCGTCGGCACGCAGTTCACGAAGAAATGGGACATGCTGCAACTCGGAGCGATCTACGACTGGACTCAACACTACGATCGAGACGTCAGGAAGGTTATTGGCTCCAATAATGATTTCGGGGTTTTTCTTCGCTATTCCTACTCAGCTCCGGACGCGAGCTTCCGGATCAAGCCGAGTTTTTCAATAACGTCTCGGCTTGACGACCAACTTGGCATGCAGCGCTATCTTTATTATTTTAAGGTCGATTTTGAGCACAAACTCATTGACCACTGGTCATTTATCGTCACGCCGCGAGTGCGCTTTTATGATTACGTCGGTACCCAAAATGGCCGACAGGATTGGGTCTATTCAGCGTCAGCAGGCCTTCGGCGCGTTATCACCGAAGGTCTAAATTTTACGACGACTATTGGGTACGAAAACAGAGCGTCAAACCTTCCTGGAATGAATTATGACGATTGGACGGTCCAAGCCAGTCTCGATTTTAGCTATATAATATTCGGCTCCAAAAACGGCGCCGGATCCGACTTTCTCGAATGGTACTCACATTGATGCCTGGGAAATCTGACAGCAAACAAAAGCAGCGAGCCGCGTTCGCAGCAGTTGCGGGATTTATCTTGCTCGCTTCAGTGAGCGCGACTTTCGCGCAAGGCATGAATGCAACGGACCAACAAGACAAAATGGATATCAATCGGGAGGGCGCGGAAACCCGAATTGAGCGCATACATGAAGACCAGGAACGTCGTCGTCTGCAGCAAAAGAAGACAACAAAGAAGTCACGTAAGACGCCGACTAGACGTCAGCATCGAATGCAATTTTAGTTACCGAAATTAGAGTTAGCGGCCGAGCCTGAAGCAGAGGCAGTGAGAGTCTGCTGTCTGGGCCAAAGATGGGGTAATCGGCCGGCGGCTTGTGGATAGCTGAAGATTTTGGGTGCTGCGCTTCAGGCTGATGGTGAAACGAGGTCACCGAGGTTACGGGCCTCAAGCATCAGAAGGAGAAGCGCAGCATGGACCATTTTGCTGGATTGGACGTGTCGGTCAAGGAGACCAGCGTCTGCATTGTGGCTGACACAGGCAAGATCGTACGGGAAGTGAAGGTAGCGAGCGAACCTGAAGCTCTGCTGCAGGTTCTGGGGAACACCGCCTACCGCTTCAAGCGGATCGGACTGGAAGCCGGGCCGCTGTCGCAATGGCTGTTCAGTGCTCTGGCTGAAGCGGGCTTGCCGGTGATCTGTGTTGAGACGCGGCATATGCGGGCGGTGCTGCAGGCGCAGATCAACAAGACCGACCGCAACGACGCGCGCGGCATCGCGCAGATGATGCGGGCTGGGCTTTATCGTCCGGTACATGTGAAGACGTTGCGCAGCCAGAAACTGCGCATGCTGCTGACCCATCGCAAGCTGCTGCAGTCGAAAGCCATTGCCATCGACAACGATCTGCGCGGCACTTTGCGTAACTTCGGCCTCAAGGTCGGGATGGTCGGGAAGCTGAAGTTCGAGGCCCGCATCAAGGAGCTGGTCGAGAACCTGCCCGATCTGGCCGTGCTGGTCGAACCGCTGCTCATCGTCCGGCGGGTGCTTCGCGAGCAGCTCGGCATCCTGCACCGCCGCTTGCTGGCCATCGTGCGGGACGATGACGTGTGCCGGCGCCTGATGACGGTTCCTGGCGTCGGCCCGGTGGTGGCGCTGACCTATCGCGCCACCGTCGATGTGCCGGCCCGCTTCCGAAACTCCAAGGCAGTCGGGGCGGTGTTCGGACTGACGCCTGCCAAGTATCAATCGGGCGAGATCGACCGAACCGGCGGCATATCGCGCTGCGGAGACGAGATGATGCGGGTCATGCTCTACGAAGCGGCCCAGATCCTACTGGTGCGCTCGACTAAATGGTCCTGGCTGAAGGCCTGGGCGATGCAGATCGCCAGGCGTCGTGGGATGAAGAAAGCGATCGTCGCCTTGGCGCGCCGGTTAGCCGTGATCATGCACCGCATATGGGTTGACGGCACCGAGTTCCGCTGGACCAGGGAGGTTGTAGCAGCATGAGGGCCGCACAGGATCTAACCTGACAGGAGAACACGCGAGCTCCACCGAGCGGTGGAATGATGTCCCTCGCGGGACGATGGATGAGGTGAGTTCGTATGTCCGCTTGGACCCACCGTCACTCTGACGGCAAGGCCGCCCTAAAGATTGTTCCACCTCGTCCTCGAATCCCATGATGGAAGATGCTATGGGGCGGCGCCGAGGATATTGCATCCATCGTCGCTGATGTGAACCGATGGAGCGCCCCATGCAGAAGTTGAACGACCTGAGCCGATCTCTCACCGCCCTCGAACCGGATGGCACACTGATCGCGGTCATCGAGATGAGCCTATCAAGCTGGCTCGTTGCCGGCATTGTGCCTGGCGTCGAGCGCCAGCCGTTGAAGAAGCTTGCAGTAGACGAAAGCGCATTGCTGAAGCTGCTATATCGGTGGCGGGAGGAAGCGAAGAAAGCAGGACGCAGGATCGAGCGTATTGCAGTCGCCTTCGAGGCTGGCCGTGACGGCTTCTGGTTGGCACGCTGGCTCAAAGAGCGCAGCATCGAGGTCCACGTCATTCACGCCGCGAGTGTGGCGGTGTCGCGCGAGCATCGACGGGCGAAGACCGATCGTCTCGACACCGAGCTGCTCAAACGCTCTTTTCTCGGCTGGCTGCGCGGCGAGCGTGATCACTGCAAGATGGTCGCGATCCCCACAATAAAGGACGAGGATGCCAAGCGGCCCAATCGCGAGCGCGAGAGCCTGGTCGGAGAGCAAAGCCGGATCGTCAACCGAATGAAGGCGGCATTCGTTCGGCTCGGCATCCGCGGTTTCAATCCCAAGCTGAAAAAGGCCGCCGGGCGCCTTGATGGCTTGCGCACGCCTGAGGGCGAGCCGATCCCGCCCAACACGCTGGCTGAGCTGCGTCGCGACATGGAGCGACGACGGCTCGTCAGTGATCAGATCCGGCAGATCGAGGAGGCACGCCTGGAACATCTCGATCACGCACCCTGTGATGGACCACACGCCATGGTGCGTCTGCTCGCGCGCGTGACCGGGGTCGGCATCGAGACGGCCGACATGCTGGTGCACGAGGTGCTGTCACGAAACATGCGTGACCGACGGGCCGTAGCGCGTTATGCCGGCCTCACTGGCTCGCCCGACGAGAGCGGCAGAAAACGCCGGGAGAAAGGGCTGGCCCGTTCCGGCAATGGTCGAGTTCGGCGAGGCATGATCCAACTGGCGTGGCGGTTCCTTTTGCACCAGAAGAACAGCGCCTTGGCGCAATGGTTTCGAGCCCGCACCGAGAACGCTCGTGGTACTCGAAAGCCCATGATCGTGGCCTTGGCGCGCAAGCTTTTGATCGCCCTATGGCGGCTCGTGCGGCAGGGTATTGTACCGGACGGCGTCGTTTTGCGTCCGGCCCAATGAACGGAGGGTGCTGAAAGAACTCAGACAGTTTCGGCCTCGTCCGTACGCTTGTGACGGAACGCCGATGACGGTTCGAGGTGGCGGAATCCCGACAGGCCCCTTGGCTTTCGTGCCGAATGGAAGAATGGGTCCGCCGCTTCGGAGCTTCGCTGCCGATGCGCATGACTGCATCATGGTTTGGGTCCTTGGACCTACCGAATACAAGGTTGTGGCGCGATTGGACCGCGCCCGAAAGCGAGCTCCCCTCTGATCGTCATCCCGACCGCACCAAGCGGTGTCATCGTGCTCGAAGCCGTCAAGGTGTGGTCTGGCAAGGCTGCAGCATGCCGCAAGGTTGGTACGACGGCCAACCTTGACAGCTCCTGCGCGCACTGGCGTGAGCGAAGCCACGGTCGGGATGAAGAAACAGACTTTCAGATCGAACAAAGAAACTGACGAAGAAAAAATGCACTGCCCTGCTTAAACTTCTTGACTAAAAAAGCCCCATACAAGGGCCTTGGTGCCGATTCCGAAGAGAAGCGCGAGCCCGTGAGCGACATCGACACTGCAGCGGTGGATAGCCTGAAAGCGCTTGACCCCAACCGGCCGATTAGAGAAGTGGACATGGACCAACCGCTGCTCGCCAATCTCAATTCATGCGTACGGGCTTTTGCGCGCCGCATATTAACTTTTGCCTCCCGCGAATCAGCTAGTGCATTGGCCGACAACGATCATGGAGGCCACCCATGATGCGGGTGCGGCTGAAGGCCGATGGGCGGATCGTCGAGATCCTGCCCGACGGCAGCGAGAAAATCGTCGATCATTCCGATCCGGCGCATTTCGTGCGCCAGGTCCGCGCGCGTTGCGGGCTGACGCAGGCGGCGTTCGCGGAAAAGATCGAAGTGCCGATCGAGACCGTGCGCAATTGGGAGCAGGGCAAGCGTAGCCCACGCGGTCCCGCGCGCGCGCTGCTCAAATTGATCGACAAGGCGCCGGACGCGGCCTTTGCCGCGCTCGGTGGCAGAAGGCGGTAGCTACTCGGCGGCTGCCATGCGTTGCCGCGGCGGCCGGTAACGCGCGATCCGCATCAGCAGATACATCGCGAGCAGCGTCACGATATAGACGACCAGCTGCAATTCGGTCGGCCGCTCAGTGTAGCCGATCAGCGTGTGCAGCAGCCGGCCGAAGATCGAGCCTTCCGACAGCATCCAGGACGTATCCCACACCGTCCGCTCGAGCACGACGCCGATGCCGCCATTGTTGAGGAACTGCACCGCCTGCGCCGCCATGCCGGCGGCAAGCAGCGCGATCAGCCAGCTCGTCACCGAGAAGATGTAGCGCGTCGGGATCGCCAGCAGTCCGAAATAGGTCAGCCCCGTGAAGGCGGCGCCGGCGGCAACGCCGAGCAGGCCACCGATCAACAGCGACATGCCGTCGGTGCCGGAGGCGAAAATTCCGTAGAGGAACAGCACGACTTCGGAGCCTTCGCGCAGCACCGCCAGCCCGACGACGATGGCCAGCGCGGTCAGCGGCTTGGCGCCTTCGCTCACCGCGGTGCCGACTTGGCGCATCTCGGCGGCGATCTCGCGGCCGTGCCGCGCCATCCAGGCGTTGTGCCACATCAGCATCACGACGGCGATCGACAGCACGCTGGCGTTGAACAGCTCTTGCCCGGAGCCCTGGAAGGCTTCCGAGATCGCGCCGGCAAACAGCGCGACGAGGGCCGCCCCAAGCACACCCGCGACAACGCCGAATGTTACCCAGCGGCCGCGGCCCATAACGCCGCGCGTAGCCGCCATCACGATGCCGACGATCAAGCCGGCCTCGATGACTTCACGAAAAACGATGATCAGTGCACCGAGCATGTTCTATTCCGCGATCACCACGCCCTTGGCGGTGGATTCATGATATTCGCCGATGAAGGGATAACGGCCGGGCTTGAGCGGTCCGATGCGAACGATGCCTTTGGATTTGCCCGCCACCACTTTCTCCACCTTCAACGCACTACTATCGAACTCCTCGGCCGTGGCGTCGTCATTGATCACAGTCAATTGCACCCGCTGATTGGCCGGGACCTTGATCTCGGCCGGGCTGAACACATGATCCTTGATGGTCAAGGTCAGATCGTCCGCGCGTGCGAGCGCAGGCGCAAGCACGAGCAGGGCGGCAATGGCGAAGGCGGTCCGACGCATGGGCATTCCGATAAACGATGGCCCTCACAAAAGCATTAAAAGCCTTTGATGCAATAGGTATTTTCTTGTTTTGACTTATTCCAATGTAAGAACTAACGCCAATAGCTTGGAGGCCAAAGTATTGTCGGCGCCGCGGCGTCGCGAAAATATTTTCAAGAATTTTGGCTGCGGTCCCCGAAACACCGGTTGCGAGCCCCAAGAGCCACCCCGGTTGGCAGTTCACGGTCGAGCGGGCATTCTGCAGCCGCCTGCCGCACCCCAATAGGCCACAAAAGTCCAGGGAGACAATTCCAATGCAATTCGTTAATGCCCACGGTGCCCGCATCCCGCAGATCGGCCTCGGCACCATGACGCTCAAGGGCGATATCTGCGTGCAGGCGGTCAAGACCGCCCTGCAACTGGGCTACCGCCATCTCGATAGCGCCGCCTTCTACGGCAACGAGGTGGAGAACGGCGAGGGCATGCGCCGGTCCGGCGTCAAGCGCGAGGAAATCCTGCTCTGCACCAAGGTGCGGCAGGAGCACCTGCGGCCCGCCGATTTCGTCAAGGTGATCGACCAGAGCCTGGTGAACTTCAAATTGCCTTACGTCGATCTGCTGCTGATCCACTGGAACAACAAGGACATCCCGTTCAAGGAGTCGATCGGCGCACTCTGCCAGGCCAAGAAGGACGGCAAGGCCAAGCATGTCGGCGTCGCCAATTTCACCAGCAAGATGCTTGACGAGGCCTGGTCGGTAACCACCGAGCCGCTGGTCTGCAACCAAATCGAGATGCACCCCTTCATCAACCAGGACAAGGTGCTGGACGCCTGCAAGAAGCACGGCATGGCGGTGGTCGCCTATTGCCCGATCGCGCGCGGCAAGGTGCCGGGCGCCGACGCGCTCGAACGCATCGGCAAGGCGCACGGCAAAAGCGCCGCGCAGGTCTCGCTGCGCTATCTGGTGCAAATGGGCGTCTGCGCGATCCCGCGCACCGACAAGCCCGACCACTTGAAGGCCAATCTCGACGTGTTCGATTTCAAATTGTCGGATGCCGAGATGGCCGAGTTGAAGAAGCTCAACGCCACCAATATGCGCGTGGTCAATCCGCCGCACGCGCCGGTGTGGGATACGCCTTGATCCGGTTCGTCTGTCTCGTCGTTCTTGCGCTGACCTTGAGCGTGCCGGCCTTGGCGCAGGACAAGCCGGACGCCAAAGATTCCGCGGCGATCGAGACATGCATCACGGCCAAGACCGGGCGCCATTGGGCCTGGGAGCAATGCATCGGCGTGATCAGCGACAAATGCGCGGCGCATGAGGAGAGGATGTCGCCGGCCGACGTGATCGCCTGTTTTGCGCGCGAGCAGGCGGTGTGGGACGGTATCCTCAACACATCCTATCAAACCTTGCGCAAGGCCCTGGACGACGACCAACAGGTCAAATTGCGCGAGATGCAGCGCGCCTGGATCGCCTCACGCGACAAGAACTGCGCGTTTCTTTACGATTATTTTCAAGGGTCGATGGCGAACCCGATGATGGCCGCCTGTCAAAGCCGCGCGACCGGCATGCAGGCTCTCTATCTGCGCGGCTTTGCCGACGACGTTGCGGACAGAAAATGATGCAAGTGGTCGAGCCCAAAGGCTTCAAGATTCCGCTCGTCGGTCTCGGCACCTGGGCGCTGCGCGATGTCGCGCGCATGGTCGAGCAGGCGATCCGCATCGGCTATCGCCATATCGACACCGCGCAGATGTACGGCAACGAAGCCGAGGTGGGGCAGGGCGTGCGCGCCTCCGGCAAGCGCGCCGAGGTGATGGTCACCACGAAAGTGCAGCCGACTTCGCTGGCGCCGCTCGAACTCGAGCGCTCGGTGAAGGAAAGCCTCGCCCATCTGCGCTTCGACGTGATCGACCTGCTGCTGATCCACTGGCCGAACCCGCGCGTGCCGTTGTCCGAAACGCTCGGCGCCATGCTGAAGATGAAGAAAGCGGGCTATGTGCGCGCCATCGGCGTATCGAATTTCACCGTCGCGCTGCTCGACGAGGCGGTCAAGATCACGGACGAGATCGTCTGCAATCAGATCGAATGCCATCCCTTCCTCAACCAGGACAAGGTGATCGCCGCCTGCAAGAAGCATAAGCTCGCGGTGGTCGCCTACAGCCCGGTGGCGCGCGGCGGCGCGCCGGGTAACGCCACGCTCGAGCGCATCGGCAAGGCGCATGGCAAGAGCGCGGCGCAGGTCTCGCTGCGTTATCTGGTGCAACAGGGCATCGTCGTCATCCCGCGCACCAACAAACTCGAGCGGCTGGAGGAGAATTTCGCGCTGTTCGATTTCGCGATCAGCGACGCGGAGATGCAGGAAATCCATAAGCTGTCCGGCCGCAAGGGCCGCATCGTCGATTGGACCTGGTCGCCGAAGTGGGATTAGAAGTGGGATTAAAGGTCACCGCGTGACCATCGCCAACGACACCGCACTTGTCCTTTTCTCAGGCGGGCAGGACTCGACCGTCTGCCTGGCCTGGGCGCTCGGGCGCTTCGCGCGCGTGGAAACCGTTGGCTTTGCCTATGGCCAGCGCCATGCCATCGAGCTCGAAATGCGCCCGCGCATCCTGCAGCGGATAGCGGCGCAGAATCCGGATTGGAAGGCGCGGCTGGCCGAGGATCACGTCGTCAGCCTCGACGCGCTCGCCGCCATCTCCGACACGGCGCTCACCCGCGACACCGCGATCGAGATCGCCGATAGCGGCCTGCCGACCACCTTCGTGCCCGGCCGCAACCTGATCTTCTTCTGCTTTGCCGGCGCGATTGCCTATCGCCGCGGCGCCCGCCATCTGGTCGCCGGCATGTGCGAGACGGATTATTCCGGCTATCCCGACTGCCGCGACGACACCATAAAGGCCATGCAGGTCGCGCTCACGCTCGGCCTCGACAAGCGCCTTACGCTGCACACCCCGCTGATGTGGATCGACAAGGCCGACACCTTCGCGCTAGCCGAGGAGCTGGGCGGCAAGCCCTTCCTTGATCTCGTGATCGAGGACAGCCATAGCTGCTACCTGGGCAACCGCACGCAGCGTCACGACTGGGGCTACGGCTGCGGCAATTGCCCGGCCTGTCAGTTGCGGGCACAAGGGTTCGCCAAATTCATCAGCCGACGGAAGACGATATGACGCCAATCGAAAGCCGCAGGAATATCGAGGGCCTGATTTTCCTCGGCCTGTTCTGCCTCACCATTCCGGCCGCCAATTGGATGATCGGCCATGTCGGCACCGTCTGCACCGCGCAGGGACCATGCGTCATCCCAGTCGCGCCCGGCATCATGGCGCCCTCCGGCGTGCTGATGATCGGCGCGGCTTTGGTGCTGCGCGATCTGGTGCAGCGCCGGCTCGGCGTCGAGTTCGGCGTCGGCGCCATCGTCGCCGGCGCCGCGATATCGGCCGGCATCGCGCCGGCGTCCTTGGTGCTCGCCTCCGCCACCGCCTTCCTGCTGTCGGAATTCGCCGATTTTGCCGTCTACACGCCGCTGGCGAAACGCCGGCTGGTGCTGGCGGTCGTTGCCTCCAGCGCGGTCGGCTTGGTGGTCGACTCCATCGTCTTTCTCTGGCTTGCCTTCGGCTCGCTCGAATTCCTGCTTGGCCAGATCATCGGCAAGGCTTGGATGGTGCTGATCGCCATTCCGCTGGTCGCCTATTTGCGCCGCCGCGACGAGCGGCTCGGCATCACCGCTGCATAGGATCGCCTCATGTCCGCTCTCGATATTCTCAAAAACGTCACCACCGGCACCATCACCACGATGCTGCTGAAGAAGGGCATCCGCCGGGCCTGGATGGCGGGCGCCATGCCGTTTGGCTTTTCCGGCAAGCGCGTGGTCGGTCCCGCCTTCACGCTCCGCTTCGTGCCGGTACGCGAAGACCTGGCGACGCCCGAGAGCTGGTCGAAGCCGATCTCGACGCGCGGCGCCATCGAAGCCATGCCGGAGAATTGCGTCGTGGTCGCCGACGCCATGGGCGTGGCCGGCGCCGGCATTTTCGGCGACATCCTCTGCATGCGCATGGTCAAGCGCGGCGTCACCGCGCTCATCACCGACGGCGTCATGCGCGACAAGCACGGCGTGCTGGCAACCGGCTTGCCGGTCTGGTGCGCGGGCGTCGCCGCGCCGGCTTCCGTCAACCAGCTCACCTTCGTCGGCTGGAACGAGCCGATCGGCTGCGGCGGCTGCGCCATCTTCCCGGACGACATCATCGTCGCCGACGACGACGGCGCGGTGGTGATCCCGGCGGCGCTCGTCGATTTTGTCGCCAACGAGGGCGCCGAGCACGAGCTTCTGGAATCCTGGCTGGTCGAGGAAGTGCAGAAGGGCGCCAAGCTGCCCGGCCTCTATCCGCCCAACGACGAGAACAAGAAGCGCTACGAGGAGTGGAAGAAGAAACGCTGATGTTCTTCATCCTGTCGAAAACCGCCGCTTATTTATTGCTGCCGTCGAATTTCCTTTTCATGCTTGGGCTTATCGGCCTGCTGCTGCTGGTGACGCGCTGGCGGCGCGCCGGCCTGCGCTTGCTGATCGTATCGTTCATCCTGCTCGTGCTGGCCGGCGTCCTGCCGATCGGCGCGGTTTTCAGCCATACGCTGGAACAGCGATTTCCACCCTGGGACCCGGCGCGTGGCGCGCCCGACGGCATCATTGTACTCGGCGGCGCGATCAATCCTGCGCTCTCGCGCATCTACGGCGAGCCGCAAATCAACGGTAACGCGGAACGCGTGACTGTGATTCCCAAACTGGCGCGCGCCTATCCCAACGCCCGCATCGTCTATAGCGGCGGCGACGCCAGCCTGCTCGGCAACGAAGGCCGCGAAGCCGATTATCTCTACCCGCTGCTGGATAGTTTCGGCGTGCCGCGCGAACGCGTCGCGATCGAGAACCGCGCGCGCAACACTTACGAGAATGCTGTGTTCTCAAAGGAACTGGCCAAGCCCAAGCCGGGCGAACGCTGGCTGCTGGTGACCTCGGCGTTCCACATGCCGCGTGCGATCGGGTGTTTCCGCCGCGCCGGATTTCCGGTCGAAGCCTATCCGGTCGATTGGCACACGAGACCGCGCCTGCGGTTCGCGCCGGTCGGGCATTTGGTAAGCGGCCTCGGCAGCCTGGATAACGCCGTGCACGAGTGGATCGGCCTGCTCGCATACTGGCTGCGGGGCCGCACCGGCGAACTTTTCCCCGGTCCGGCCGCCGCACGCTAGCCGCGCGTCATAACAGCTTCACATCCTGATATCCTTCCGAGTCATGGGTGATTCGCGCACCCGGGCGTTGCATTGGCGTTACGCGCAGCAGCAACCGGCGCTCTGGAGAGGGCTCATCCATGGCATACGACAGGCGTTCCGCTTATCGATCGCGCGCGGCGGAGCCCGCCGACTATGAAATCTTCGGCGTCGGCCTCGAATGGAACGAGCGCATCGCGACGGGCGTCGTGGTCGCCGTGGCGGTCATGGTCGTAGCGATGATCGCCGTCTTGATGGGGATGGCTTAAGCCGCCGCTTCGTCTCGGCGCCGTCCGCCGCGAAGGCCATGCGGGCGTCGGAGGCGAATTGCCGCCGCCACATCACGATCAGAATGCCGGTCGTTGTCAGCGCGAACGGGATCGGCCCGATAAACCAGCCGAGATAACCGAGGGCGAAGAAGAAGCCGCGCTGGCCGCGGTTGAAATGACGGCCGGCGTCGGCGCACAGCCTCGCCGCGCGGTGGGCGAAAGCCTGCGCTTGCGGCGTATTCTTCTCTTCCGGCGGCGGCGCCGCGCCGACCATGATGGCGAAATAATTGAACAGGCGGTACGACCAGGCGAACTTGAAGAAGGCGTAGACGAAGATGACGGCTAGCCCGATCATCTTCAGCTCCCACAATTCCATCGACGGCGCGACGCCGAACGGCAGCGCCGACACGACGGTGAGGATCTGATCGGTCGAGCGTAGCAGCGTAAGCGCGCCGCCGACGGCGATCAGGCTGGTGGAGGCGAAAAAGGCCGTGCCGTTCTGCAGCGACGCGGTGACCTGCAAGTCGACGATGCGAATGTCGCGCGCCAGGAGCCGCTCCATCCATTCGTCGCGATAGGCGTTCATCAGCGCGTTGAGGCCGTCGCGGCCCTTGGCCGTGCGTTCGATGACGTAGGAATAGACCAGCCAGGCGCCGACGAACCAGGCGAGCGCGAGCAGGTCGGGCAGGGTGAAGGCCAGCATCGTGGCGAATCTCCTTGTGCCATGCTGCCCGCATGCCAGGGCCGCTTCAACCGGCAAGCCTTGAGCGCGGCCGGTTGCTCTGCCACATATGGCTCGGAAGGAGCCTTAAAATGCCCCAGACCATCACCCTCGGTTACCAGGCCCTGTGCGAGGCGGCCGAACGCGAAATCGAGACGCTGGCGGTCGAAGATGCGATCGCGCTCGCCGGCCGCCACGACACCGTGCTGGTGGATATCCGCGATATCCGCGAATTGCAGCGTGAGGGCAGGGTGCCCGGCGCCGTGCATTGCCCGCGCGGCATGCTGGAGTTTTGGATCGACCCGCAAAGCCCCTATCACAAGCCGTACTTCGCGCAGGACAAGAAATTCGTGTTCTTCTGCGCCGGCGGCTTGCGCTCGGCGCTTGCCGCGCAGACCGCCCACCGCATGGGGCTGAAACCCGTCGCCCACGTCAAAGGCGGCTTCGGCGCCTGGAAGAAGGCCGGCGGCCCGGTGGAAGCGCCGGAAGCGATGAGCGGCGAGGTCAAGAAGGTCTGATCTTTCGCCCATGGCGCTCACGCTGATCATCGGCAACAAGAACTATTCGTCCTGGTCGCTGCGGCCATGGATCGCCATGAAGGTCGCGGGTATCGCGTTCGAGGAGCGCGTGCTGCCGCTCTATGAGCCCGGCAGCCGCGAGGAAGTGCTGAAATATTCGCCCGCCGGCAAAGTACCGGTGCTGATCGACGGCGATCGGCGCATTTGGGAATCGCTCGCCATCCTCGAATACCTGGCTGAAAAATTTCCCGCAGTTTCGCTGTGGCCAAAGGAGCCTGCCGCGCGCAGCCACGCCCGCGTGGTGGCAGCCGAAATGCATGCCGGCTTCATGGCGCTGCGCCGCAATTGTCCGATGAATATGTGGCTGCTGCCGAAAACACGGCCGCTGCCCGACGACGTGAAGCCCGATGTCGCGCGTATCGAGGCGCTGTGGAACGATTGCCGCGCCCGCTTTGCCAACGGCGGCCCCTTTTTGTTCGGCGCTTTCGGCGCGGCCGACGCCATGTATGCGCCGGTGGTGGCGCGCTTGCACAGCTATGGAATTCCGGTCGCCAAAGACACGCACGCCTACATGAATGCGGTCATGGCGCTGCCGGCCTGGCAGGAATGGTGCGCTGCGGCGATGAAGGAGCCGTGGGTCATGCGCCACAACGAGCCCGACTGGCCCCTAGTGCGCGGCATTACAATTTCGCAATGATCGGCATTGCGGCTGGACACATCCCAAATTTTGTCAAGATTGGGGGCGAACACGTTGCGTCTTTCACGGCGCTCGCCGTGCTTCATTTGAGGGGGTGACGATTTTGTCGGGGCCGCGCGCGGCCCCTTGATGGGGTTTGCCCATGACACATCGTCTGCTTGCGCTTGCTGTCGCGCTTTTCGCCCTGACCACTCCCGCTCTCGCCGCCGATCCCAGGCCCGACATCAAGGGCCTTTACCTGTTGACCGATTATCCGGCGGTCTCGATCCAGCCGGGCACCACCTCGACCGTCAATTTGAAGCTGCGCAATTACGGCCTCGCGCCCGAGCGGCTTTCACTCTCCGTGACCGGCGTGCCGCAAGGCTGGACCGCGACGCTTCTCGGCGGCGGTCAGCCGGTCGCCGCCGCCATGCCTGCCACCGATGACAGTGTGTCGCTCGACCTGCGGCTCGACGTGCCGAAGACCGCCCAGATCGGGACGCATACACTCACGGTCAGCGCGCAGGGCAGTGCCTCGCAAGTGTCGCTGCCGGTGAATGTGACCTTGGCCAAGGAGCTGCCGGCCAAGCTGTCGGTGCAGCCGCAATTGCCCGAGCTGCGCGGCTCCACCAATTCACCGTTCGAGTACACGCTCACCGTCAAGAACGACAGCGGCAAGAAACTGCTGGTCAGCCTCGCCGCCGACGCGCCGCACAACTTCGACACCGCGTTCACCGAAGCCTATGGCACCCAGCAGCTCACCGCGGTGCCGATCGACGCCGGCAAATCGAAAGACGTGAAGCTGAAGGTCAGCCCGCCGAGCGCGGTCGATGCCGGACACTATCCGGTGAAAGTGCAGATTGCCGCTGAAGGCGCCAAGGCCGCGACCGACGTCGCACTCGACATCACCGGCGAGCCCAAGCTGACGCTCGCCGGCCCCGACGGCCTGCTCAGCGCAAATGCCACGGCCGGCAACGAAACCTCGGTGCCGGTGGTCGTCGCCAATACCGGCACCGCGCCGGCCGAGAATATCAACCTGTCGGCCAATGCGCCGAGCGGCTGGAAGGTCAGCTTCGAGCCGAAAACCGTCGACCGCATCGCGCCCAACCAGCACAAGCAGGTACAGGCGCTGATCACGCCGCCCAACAAGGCGATTGCGGGCGATTACGTCAACACGTTCAGCGCCTCTGCCAACGGCGAAAACGGCACGGCGAATTTCCGCGTCACCGTCACCACCTCCACGATGTGGGGCGTGGCGGGCGTCGGCATCATCGGCGCCGCGCTTCTCATCATGGTGGGCGCCGTCATGCGCTTTGGCCGCCGATGAGCATCCCGCCGGTCATCGAGGCGAAAGGCCTCACCAAGCGCTATGACACGGCGGTCGCCGTGGATGGCATCAACTTCAGCGTCGCCGCCGGTGAAATCTTCGGCCTGCTCGGGCCCAACGGCGCCGGCAAGACCACCACGATCCTGATGTTGCTCGGCTTGAGCGACATCAGCTCCGGGGAGGCTCGCGTATTCGGGCATGATCCGATGCGCGAGCCGCTCGCGGTCAAGCGCCTGGTCGGCTATTTGCCCGACAGCGTCGGCTTCTACGACAACATGACCGCGGCGGATAATCTGCACTATACCGCGCGGCTGATGGGCATCGCCCGGCGCATCCGCAAGGACCGCATCGCCGCGGCACTCGCGCGCGTCGGCTTGGCCGACGTCGCGGAAAAGAAGGTCGGCGCCTTCTCGCGCGGCATGCGGCAGCGGCTCGGCCTTGCCGAGATCATCATGAAGGACGCCCGCATCGCCATCCTCGATGAGCCGACCAACGGGCTCGACCCGCAGGCGAGCATCGAACTGCTGGAATTGATCCGCGCGCTCAAGACGCACGGCGTCAGCATCCTGCTGTCATCGCACTTGCTCGACCGCGTGCAGAGCGTGTGCGACCGCGTGGCGCTGTTCAATGCCGGGCGTATCGTCTTGATGGGCACGGTCGGCGAACTCGGCCGCCACGTGCTAGGCGGCGGCTTTGCCGTCGAGGTCGAGGCCGAAAGCGGCGACGGCCTGGTCAAGCGGCTGTCGGCGCTGCCGGGCGTGCGCAGCGTCGAGACACCGGCGCCCGGCCGCTTCCGCATGACTTGCGACCGCGATCTGCGCGCCGAGGCCGCCGCCGCCGTGGTGGCGGCCGGCGGGCGGCTCAAAGAGCTCAAGCTCGATCAGCCGAGCCTGGAGACCATCTACACACGGTATTTCCAGACCGCGCAGCAACAGCAAGGGGAGGCGCGTCATGCGGCGTGAGGGCTCACCCTGGCAAGGCCTCGGCGTGGTGATGCTGAAGGAATTGTCCGATCATCTCGCCAGCGCACGCATGCGCGTGCTGGAATGGCTGGTGGTGCTGGTCGCGCTCGCCGCGGTCTATGCCGCCATCACGCAGGTGCGCGACGTCACCGCCGAGGATCCGTTCCTGTTTTTGCGCCTGTTCACCACCGCGCGCGAGCCGCTGCCGTCTTTTGTGTCCTTCCTCGGCTTCCTGGTGCCGCTGATGGCCATCGGGCTCGGCTTCGATGCCGTCAACGGCGAGCATAACCGGCGCACGCTGTCGCGCATCCTGTCGCAACCGATCTACCGCGACGCGCTGCTGTTGGGAAAATTCCTCGCCGGCCTCATCACGCTCTCGATCAGTCTGATCGTGCTGTGGCTCTTGGTGATCGGGCTCGGCCTGTTGATGCTCGGCGTTCCGCCGGGCGGCGCCGAAATGGGCCGCGCGCTGGTGTTCCTCGGCGTGACCATTGCCTATGCCGGCGTCTGGCTCGCGCTCGCCATGCTGTTCTCGGTGATCTTCCGCTCGCCGGCGACTGCGGCGCTGGTGACGCTCGGCCTCTGGCTGTTCCTCAGCGTGATCTGGCCGGCGCTGGCGCCCGCCATCACGCAGGCGCTGGTCTGGTCCGACGATCAGGCGACTTTGGTCACGACCGCGCAGATGCTGGCGCGGTTGTCGCCGGCGACGCTCTTTGGCGAAACGGTGCTGGCGATCTTGCACCCGACCACGCGCACGCTCGGGCCGGTCTATCTCAGCCAGCTCGAAGGCGCCGTCATGGGCGCGCCGCTGCCATTGTCGCAGAGCCTGCTGGTCGCTTGGCCGCAGATCGTCGGCCTTATCGCCGCCAGCATCCTGCTGTTCGTCGGCAGCTACGTAGCTTTCCAAAGGCAGGAAGTCAGAGCCTGACGATACTGAGGGGAGAGCCGTCATCTTGAGGCCAACAACCTCAAGGTGGCGGCGCTTCCTTCAGCCGCTTCACCAGCTCTTCGATAAACGCCCGCTGCGCCGGCAGGATCTTGCGGCGCGCGGTTGCCAGCTTGAAATAGGCAATGCGGTCCATCTCGGGGAAGCTCTGCTTCTTGCCCGAATGCGGCGGCCATTCCATTTCGAATTTATTGCTGGCGAATTTTGACAGATCGAAATCGCCTTCGAGTGCGAAGGCGTGGACGGTCTTGCCGCTCTTCTGCCGCACCGGCTTGAGCGCGATGAAGTCGCCGGCGGCCGTTAAGCCGGTTTCCTCGTTGAACTCGCGTTTGGCGCAGGTGAGCAGGTTGTCGGATTCCACCAGACCCTTGGGGATCGACCAGGAGCCGGCGTCCTTGTTGCGCCAATAGGGCCCGCCCGGATGGGCCAAAAGCACCTCCAGCCCGCGCTTGCGGCGAAAGGCGAGGATGCCGGCGCTGATCTCGGAACGGCGCGACATGGGGTGAATTGGCAGGACGGCCCGGCGGGTAACCATAGCAATAAACAACGCATAAAGGGACAGGGCCGGCCCGTCCAAACGCAAAACCGTGATGCGCCGGCCGCATGGGCTCGGCAGGCCGGCCGGCGGGCGGAATTATTCGTCCGCATATGAACTTAAGTCGACCGCTGCGGCGCCCCGCCGCATCGGGCGAAATCGTTACCACGGCTGCTCGATTGAATTGGTCACATGCTCGCGGTCGGGCGCGGTGAAGCAGACGCCGATGCAGAGATAGGGCAATTCGGGATGCGGGTTGTGGCCGCGGTGGAATTTGGCGATCGGCTCAGAATAGCAGTCGCCGGTCTTCGCTTTGACCAGCACGCCTTCCTGGAAATGGGCCTCGAATAAGCCCTGCAGCGCCACGAAAAACGCCGCGCCGTTATGGCAGTGCCAGTTGGTGTAGCCACCGGGCACGATCTCGGCATTATAGATTTGCACTTTCACCTGCGGATCGCGCGGCAGCGAGGCGTACATCGCGTCGAACAGCAGATTGCGGTGGAAGCCGTGGCCGGGCGGCACAATGCCGTCGAGCTTGAGCTTGAGGCCTTTGTAGTTGTCCAGTCTGGTGTCCATGGGCTTCCTCCGCGCGGGAGGAGAAACCCTAATACGGGCACCGCGCTGCCGGAAGCCTCATGCCGGCGAGTGCGCCGGCGTGAGGCTTCGGATGACGCCGCGTGCGGCGTTATTTCGAGCCGGTCGTGCTCGCATTCGGATTCGGCGAGCAGTTCGCATTGCCGGACTTGGCGTCCTTCTGGCATGCCGCGAGGCTGGCATATTTGCAATTGAGCGAGCCGCCGGGCGTGGTCTCGATGCAGTACTTGCCCTTGCCGATGGTGGCCTGCTTGCCCATCGCGGTGCTGTTGGCGTCCATCGAGCCTTTCTGCAGCGAGCTCGACGGCGTTTGCGCGCTGGCGATGGAGAGGCCGGCGAGCAGGGCTGCGGCGACGGTGAGCGTGGTCAGTGTCCTCATTATTCGCCTCCTTGACGGTTGATGCCGGGTGACGGCACCACCGGACAACGGATGGCAAAGAGTTGTGTTCCGGGAACTCGCGCGGATTTAGAAAAAATCTCGCGACGCGGCGGCAAGATGGCAAAATTGGCCATCGTTGCCAGACGCGGCGAGTTCCGGCCATTGCGTTCCAGGTTCCGCCAAGGCAACCTCGCCGCACTTTTGGGGAGGGCGCGTTGGCCACTCTGTCGTCGTCGATCGACCGCAGTTCGGCGGAATTTACCGCCAATGCCGAGCGCATGCGCGCGCTGGTGCATGAGCTTGCGGCGCGCCGCGCCGAAGCCGCCCAGGGCGGGTCGCAGAAGTCGCGCGAACGTCATGCGGCGCGCGGAAAACTACTTCCCCGCGAGCGCGTGATGAACCTGATCGATCCCGGCTCGCCGTTCCTGGAACTGTCGCCGCTCGCCGCCAACACTATGTACGACGATGCGATTCATGCCGCCGGCCTGATCACCGGCGTCGGCCGCGTCGAAGGCCGCGAATGCATGGTGGTGTGCAACGACAGCACCATCAAGGGCGGCACCTACTTTCCGATAACGGTGAAGAAGCATCTGCGCGCGCAGGAGATCGCGTGCGAGAACAGGCTGCCCTGCATCTATCTTGTCGATTCAGGTGGCGCCAATCTGCCGCATCAGACCGAGGTCTTTCCCGACCGCGAGCACTTCGGCCGCATCTTCTACAATCAGGCGACGCTCTCGGCCTTGCGCATCCCGCAGATCGCCGTGGTGATGGGCTCATGCACCGCCGGCGGCGCCTATGTGCCGGCGATGTCGGACGAGACCATCATCATCAAGAACCAGGGCACCATCTTCCTCGGCGGGCCGCCATTGGTGAAGGCCGCGACCGGGGAGGTGGTGAGCGCCGAGGAGCTGGGCGGCGCCGATGTGCACGCCCGCAAGTCGGGCGTCGCCGATCACTACGCGCAGGACGATCATCACGCGCTGTCGATCGCGCGCCGCATTGTCGCCAACCTGAACACGAAGAAGAGCATCGATATCCCGCTCATGCCATCGCGCGAGCCGGCGCTCGACACCGCCGAGCTCGACGGGCTGGTGCCGGTCGACCTCAAGAAGCAATACGACATCCGCGAGGTGATCGCGCGCCTGGTCGACGCCTCCGAATTCGACGAGTTCAAGGCGCTCTACGGCACCACGCTCGTGACCGGCTTTGCGCACATCCACGGCATGCCGGTCGGCATCCTCGGCAATAACGGCATCCTGTTCTCGGAGAGCGCGCTCAAGGCCGCGCATTTCATCGAGCTGTGCTGCCAGCGCCGCATTCCGCTGCTGTTCCTGCAGAACATCGTCGGTTTCATGGTCGGCCGCGACTACGAGGCGGGCGGCATCGCCAAGGACGGCGCCAAGATGGTGACGGCGGTGGCCTGTGCGCAGGTGCCGAAGATCACCGTCATCGTCGGCGGCAGCTACGGCGCCGGCAATTACGGCATGTGCGGCCGCGCCTACGGCCCACGTTTCCTGTTCACCTGGCCGAACGCGCGCATCTCGGTGATGGGCGGCGAGCAGGCGGCCTCGGTGCTGGCCACCGTGAAGCGCGACAACATCGAGGCCGGCGGCGGAAAGTGGTCGGAGGTCGAGGAAGAAGAATTCAAGGCGCCGATCCGTGAGCAGTACGAATTGGAAGGCAATCCTTATTATGCGACCGCGCGGCTGTGGGACGACGGCATCATCGCGCCGTCGGAGACGCGCCGCGTGCTGGCCTTGGCTTTTTCCGCCGCGCTCAATGCGCCGGTGCCGGACACCAAATTCGGCGTCTTTAGGATGTGAAAAGGGCACCGTCACGCCGCGCGGCCGTAACGATGGGGGCATTGATGGTCACGACAATTCGCATTGGCGCTTGCGCGTTTCTTATCGCTACCGGGCCGCTCGCCGGCTCGCCGGCGCTTGCGCTCGACGTTCAGCCCGGGCTTTGGCAGGACACCGAAACGGGCGAGGTGAACGGCAAGCCCGTGCCGCCCAAGGTCTCCACCGATTGCGTCTCTGCCGAGGATGCCAAGGACATCGGCAAGCGCGCCCAGCATGAGCTGCAGACTTCGATGACGGAACAGAAGCAGCAATGCAGCAAGCTCGCCGTCAAAGAATCCGGCAACACGATTTTGTTCGAAATGAAGTGCGGCGATCCGAAGCAGGGCTCGCTCGATGTGACCAGCGTCATTACGTTTCAGTCGCCGCAGCACACGATCAACGTGACCAAATCGACCATGAGCTTCATGGGGCAGACAATGGTCTCGAACATGACGACCGATTCCAAATGGGTCGCGGCAGCGTGCAAAAAGTGATCCGTCACGCCGCCGTGCTGGCCGCCGCTTTGCTGATGGCCGCGCTGCCCGCGCGCGCGGCGATGCAGATCGAGCCAGGCGAATGGCAGGATACCGAGACCGGCACCGAAGACGGCAAGCCCGTTCCGCCGGAGGTCACCACAGGTTGCATGACGACCGACGATGCCAAGGACGTGGTCAAGGCGTTGACCCGGCTTCAGGAGACCGCCGGCAAGAAATGCAAGGCCATGCACGTGAAGGACAACGGCAACACGCTGTCGTTCGACATGGAATGCGGTGACGCCACGACCATGCTGATCGCCGTCAGCATGAACCTCACGTTCGAGAATGCGCGTCACTATACCGGCACGATCAAGTCGAACGTCGTCTACGGCGGCAAGGCGATCACCAGCGACAAGCAGCTCGATTCAAAGTGGATCGCCGCCGCTTGCAAGAAAGAATAGCGGCTGACGGACCATGGCCGAAGCTTACACATCCGCCCTTATCGTCGGCGCGGGCTCCGGCTTGTCGGCTTCGCTCACGCGCGCCTTCGTGAAACAGGGTATGACGGTCGCGCTCGCCGCGCGTTCGCCCGCCAAGCTCGCCGAGTTCGTTCAGGCGACCGGCAGCAAGGCCTTTAATTGCGATGCGGCCAAGCGCGACGAGGTCGAGAAGCTGTTTGCCGATCTCGATGCCGCGCAGATGACGCCCGATGTCGTCGTCTACAACGCCAGCTACCGCGCGCGCGGGCCGCTCGTCGATCTCGATCCCGTCGCTGTCGAGAAGGCGCTGCGCATCACGGCCTTCGGCGCCTTCCTGGTCGGGCAGGCCGCCGTGCGCCGCATGCTGCCGCGCAAGCGCGGCGCCATTTTCTTCACGGGCGCGTCCGCGAGCGTGAAGGGCTACGCACAGTCGGCGCCCTTCGCCATGGGCAAGTTCGCGCTGCGCGGGCTGGCGCAAAGCATGGCGCGCGAATTGTCGCCGCAAGGCATTCACGTCGCGCATTTCGTCATCGACGGCGGCATCAGAAGCGCGCGCCGGCCTGAGCCTCCGGACGCGCCGGATTCACTGCTCGATTGTGACGCCATCGCGCAAAGCTATTTGCACGTCTTGCAGCAGCCGCGCAGCGCCTGGACGCAGGAGCTCGAGCTGCGCCCCTGGGTCGAGAAGTTCTGACCCTCGATTGTCATGCGCGGGCTTGACCCGCGCATCCCGCCTAGGAAGGCACAGCCTTGCGTCCCTAAGCGAGATGGCCGGGGACATAGGCGTGCGAAAGCACGCCGTCCTTTGGACGGCTATGCCCGGCCATGACGAGTTAATGCAGCATGCCGATCACGGTGTCCCAGTTCACGAAGGGCTGCGCCGGGCCGGCCTTCACCACACCGGTATCGTGCAGATAGGCCGAGCCGAGCATCAGCGCCGCGCCGAACACTATGCCGAGAAGAAATTTCATCGTCCGTCTCCCGCGCAAAGAATTGGAAACACCGATCCTCGCATAAACGCATGATAGCCCTATATTGGCGTCATCGATTGCCGGTGGCGGCAATACCAACCGCTCGTGCATAACGAGGGCGAGCCGGATGGTGACACCGGCTTTGGCTGCCGCCGGCTTTCGAATTGGACAAATTCCAATGTTGTTTCCGTCACTTGCATTGCGCCTGCGGGAGTGACAGTGATCGTCGCCGCGTATTTTTTTGCGAGGGCTGCCGATGTCACGCCGGAAAAAGTTTCTCACATTCGCGATTTTGCTTTTGCCGGTTGCCGCGTTCGCGCAATCGCAGCCGTCCGACGCACCGGCCGCGGGCAAGACCTACATCCCCGGCATCGAGCAGTTCATGAACGTGATCCAGAGCGAGCACGCCAAGCTCTGGTACGCCGCCTCGGCGCGCAACTGGGAGCTTGCCGCCTATCAGCTCGGTGAGATCAAGGAGATCATGTCGGACGTCGAAGATCTCTATCCGAAGTTCAAGGACCTGCCGCTTGGCCAGATGCTTGACAGCGTCGTCACCGGCCCCATCGCCGAGCTGGAGAAAGCGCTCGACGCCAAGGATATCGGTAAATTCTCCGCCGGCTACGGCAAGCTGACCGAGGCCTGCAATTCCTGCCATCAGGCGACCGGCAACGGCTTCGTCGTCATCCAGCGCCCGACGAACCCCGGCTTCCCGAACCAGGATTTCAGGCCGCATAAGTGACATCGGACGCGCGCGCGTGTTAAACGCGGCGCCGCATGACCGACGATCTCAAGCAATTGGCGCCCACCGGAAAACTGCGCGGCGGCGTGGTGGTGGCGCCGGCTGGCTCGGCCTTCTTCGCCGTCAAGGACGGCAAGGGCGAGGTGAGGGGCGTCACCGTCGATCTGCTGCGCGCCTTTGCGCAGAAGCTGAATTTGCTGCTCGATCTGCAGGTCTACGACAATTCCGGCCAGGTCACCGACGCGGTCACCAAAGGCGACTGCGACATCGCCTTCATGCCGTATGACGCCGCGCGCGCCGAGAAAGTCGATTTCGGCCCGGCCTATTTCATCATCGAAAGCACGTATCTCGTTCCGGCCGGCTCGAAAATCCAAAGCATCGGTGAGGTCAACCGGCCGGGCGTGCGCATCGTCGCCATTTCCAACACCACCACCGGACGCAGCGCCCGCCGCACCGCGCCGGAAGCGTCGGTGGAGGAAGTGCCGAGCGTCGATCTGATGACGGAGATGGCGCGCAAAGGCGAGGGCGATGCATTTGCGCTCACGCACGACTCGCTCGCCGGGCTGATGCCCAAGCTGCCGGGCGCGCGCATCCTGCCGGGCAATTTTCAGCAGACCGGCATCAACGTCGCGATGCCGAAGGGCCGCGCCGCCGCGCTCAAGCTCGCCAGCGTGCTGCTCGACGATGCCAAAAAATCGGGCGTGGTGCGCCGCGCCTTCGACGCCGCCGGCTTTAAGGACGCTATTGTCGCGTCCTAATGCGCCACCCAGCTTTTGACGCGCGCCACCGCCAGGTACAGCAGCGCCGCACCCGCCGCAGTCCAGCACAAGGTCGGCGCCCATTGCAGCACCGCCTTGAGCGAGGGATTGACGTTGATGCCGGTCGCCACCGTCAAAATGCGCGTCAGCGTCGCCAGCGCCAGCGCCGAATAGAGCAGCCCGGCCATGCGGCCTTCGCCGCCGTTCTCACCAATGGCAAATGCCACCGTGAAGGCGCTCATCAGGATCGCGCCCCAGGCGGCGCCGGCGGCAAATTGCGCCACCACCAGAAATTCGAGGCTCTGCGCCAGATGCGCCGCGACGATCGCTAGCGCGCCGATCAGCGCCGCGCCGCCCATCACCGCATAGCCGCCGAGCCGTTTGGTGATGGCGCTCGCCGGGAACATCGAAATGTTGAAGCCGATCCAGAACACCGGCATCAGCCATTGCAGTTGCGGCGCCTTGGTGAACTTCAGGTAAAGCGGCGCCGAGTTCGAGCGCGAAATGCATCTGATAGCCGAGCGCCAGCGCGATCATGCCGAGCGCGAACACGATGGCCGGCTTGGTCATGGTGCCGAACGCGCGCACCGGCGCTGCCCTGGAGGCGGGCGGCGGGGAGGCGGCGAGCCGCTTTTCCGCCGAGATCATGCCGAGCGTGGTCAGCATCAGCACGATGCTCGCCGTGGCGAAGGGAATGCGCGGATCGATATCCCGCAGCGCGGTCGTGAGATAGGGCCCGAGCGCACCGGCAATGCCGTAGCCGAGCATGGCCAGCGCCGACAGGATCGGGATCGCCGGCTTGCGCGCGTATTTGCCGAGCAGCATCAAAGGCGGCGCGCGCAGCGCCGAGGAGGTCACCGTCCACAGCACGATGGCGGCCAGCAGCGTCGGCGCACCCAATCCCGCAATCTCAGGCATGATCAGGAAGGCCGCGCAGGACAAAGCGGTCGCCGCTACCACATAGACGCCGAGCCGCCCCAGCACTCGCGTCACTTTGTCGGTGGCGATGCCGGTGGCGAAGTCGCAGATGGTGAAGATGCCCTGGTCGAGCAGCAGGATCAGCACCACGGCCTTCGGCCCCAGCCCCGCGGCGGCGGCGAGCTTGGGCAGATAGATGAGATAGACCGTCCAGCACAGATTGAAGAACAGCTGGAGCACCGCCAAGTACCAGCCGAACCGGTTCGACGCCGCGCCCATAAGTAACGCCCCTCACATGGTGACGATTACATTGCCGATGGTGCCTTGCTCCACCGCCTCGTGTGCGGCGGCGGCCTCGGCGAGCGGAAAGGTCGGCCCGACGCGGTTCACCAGCGCGCCTTGCGTGAGCGCGCGGGTGATGGCCGCTACGGTGCGTTCGCGCTCCTGCGCGTCCAGCTCGTAAACCAGGAAGAACTTGAGCGTGATCGAATTCACCAGACAGAACGCCGCCGGCAGTGGAGCTTCCGGACTGGTGCCATAGACGACCACGCTGCCTTTGGGACGCAGCACCGAGGGGATCAGCTTGGCGTTGGCGGCGAGATCCATCTCGATCACGGCGTCGACGCCCTTTTTGCCGGTGAGCTCCATCACCCGTCCGCCGACATTCTCGCGCTTGTAGTCGATGGTGTGGTCGGCGCCGGCCTCGCGCGCGATCTTGGCCTTGTCGGGCGAGGAAACGGTGGTCAGCACGGTCGCGCCGGCCATCTTGGCGAACTGGATGACGTATTGGCTGACCGCGCCGGCGCCGCCGGCGACCAGGAGGGTCGAGCCCTTGGTTGCTTGGCTGAGGGCGATGGCATGGTTGGCAGTCATGGCAGGGATGCCGATACATGCGCCGGCCTCAAAGCTCACCTGATCCGGCAGTTTGACCGCCTGCGCGGCCGGCAGCGCGATGTAGTCCGCGCAGGTGCCGAAGGCGCGTTTCCATTGCCCGTTCCACACCCATACACGCTCGCCGATGCGCGATTGCGGAACCCCGTCGCCAACCTGGTCGATGCGGCCTGCGCCGTCGCTGTCCGGAATGACGCGCGGCCAGGCGATCTTGCGCGTCGAGCCTTGGCGGGATTTGACATCGGAGGGATTGACGCCCGAGGTTCCGAGCTTCACCCGCACTTCGCCGGGACCTGCCTGCGGCGTCTCCACATCGCCGACGCGCAGCACTTCGCGGGCGGACCCGTTGCGCTCATAATAGGCCGCCCGCATGTGAAACCTCCCGGCGGCCGACGATAGCACTGCGCGTTTGGGGGCGGAACCGAGCGGCCAATCTGCCGGTTATCGGCCATCACCCCCACATAAGCCGGAGGTTCACCATGCGATTTCGCGTTTATAGCGGCCCGCGCGGCTCCGAAGACGTCTCCGCGATCGGCAAGCAGCAGCTATTGTTCAAGGAATTGAGTTCGCTCGACGAGGCTCTGTCGTGGGCGCGCCATTTGGAGCAGGGCGGACGGGTTCCGCTGCTGATCGAAGGCGACGACGGCACGCGCATGGACCGCCGCTCGATCATCAACGCCATACGCGTCGGCATGCGCGAGCAGGTCTGGCAGGTGCACTAAGCGTGCGCCGGGCGGTTTATTTGGACGCGATCCGGTTCCACTCGTTGCGCGCCCGCGTGGTCACATGGCCCCATTTGGCTGCGACCACGTCCCAATTGACCAGCGGCCGCTGCGCGGTCGCCGGCGCGTTCATGGCCACCGCCGCGTGATGGGAGTCGTAAAGGTAGGCGCCGCCGATGGTCAGCACCACACCCAGGATGATTCCGAGCAGAACTCGCATGGCAATCTCCTCGTCAGCCCGGCTTCGCAACGCGTCGAGCGGCGTCACAGTTCCTATTATGAGCGGGTCTCGGGCCGAATTTGGACGATTGCCGTTTCCTGCGAAAAATGTCCAAAAATGACAGGATAAACCATTGAAAATGCAAGATTAATTCCTATAAAAACTTCCCACGTTGCCAAATTTAGCTGCTATATTGACCCTATGAGTACACATTCAGCAAAAACAGCCCGGCGGTCGACCAAAACTGCCCGGCGAACGGTCAAAAAGGCCGCAAAGAGCGCCCGAGTGACCGCAAAGAAGGCATCGAAATCGGCTCGCCAGAGCGTCAGCAAGGCGGGCAAAACCGCCGCGCGCGCGCCGAGCGCAGTCAAGCCGGCGAAAATGATCCGTACGGCCAGTCCGCCGATGCAGCCGATCGCGGCGCATGAGGTTCCGGTGCGGGCGCACAAGTACCAGGTCGGTGAAATGGTCTATTTCACGTCGCCGACCTTCGGCCGCGCCGCCGCCACCGGCAGCTACACTGTCGTCAAGCTCCTGCCGTCGGAAGGCGACGACTACCAGTACCGGATCAAAAGTTCCGGTGAGGCCTTCGAGCGCGTGGCCAAGGAAAGCCAGCTCGACCGCGCGTGACCGCGCGGCTGCCGCGATTTCGTCTCCGCCATCCTTTATGATGATGCGTGACTGCGGAGAGGGCCGCATTGGAGGAGTGCATGCCGATCTACATCACGCAAGGGCGTTATACCCGCGACGCCATCAAAGGCATGATCGTCCGGCCGGAAGACCGCGCCGACGCCATCTCGCGCCTGCTGGCGAAGGCCGGTGGCCGCCTGATCGGCTATTACCTGACCTTCGGCGAATACGATTTCATCTCGATCGCCGAGATCCCCAATGACACTCAGGCGGCGGCGGCGCTGCTGGCGGCGTCCAGCCACGGCGGCGTCACCGATCTGCGCACCACCGTCGGCATGACGTCGGTGGAGGCCAAGGGCGCCTTTGCGGCGGCAAGCGATCTCGCCCCCGGCTTCAAGTCGGCGGGTGGCACCTGACCGATAGACAATCAACGAGCAGCAAGAAACCTCACAAACAGGAGACACTATGCGCGGTATTCTGCGTTTGATTGCGTTCGCTCTGCCGGTTTTGCTGGCGATCCCGGCCTCGGCCGCCGATTATCCGAACCGCGCGGTGAAATTGATCGTGCCCTTCGGCGCCGGCGGCCCGGCCGACATTTATGCCCGCATTCTCGCCCAGCATCTGTCCGAGGAGACCAAGCGGGCCTTCGTGATCGAAGACCGCCCGGGCGCCGGCTCGATCATCGGCACCGACGCGGTCGCCAAGTCCGCGCCCGATGGCTACACGCTGCTGGTCATGTCGAACACCCACACCACCAACGAGTCGCTGATCCCGAACAAGCCGTTCCAGTTGATGCGCGACTTCGTGCCCGTGGCGTCGATCAACTATTCCGACCTGGTGATGGTGGTGCCGACCTCGCTGCCGGTAAAATCGGTGAAAGACTTCATCGATATGGCGAAGAAGGACCCCGGCAAGCTTAATTACGCCTCGTCCGGCCCCGGCACGCCCTATCACATGGCCGGCGAGCTGTTCAAAGCCATGGCCGGCATCGACGTGGTGCATGTGCCCTATAAGGCCTCGGGCGACGCGCGTAACGCGGTGCTGGCGGGTCAGGTCGAGATGATGTTCGACGCCGTGACCACGATGACGCAGCTCGCCAAGGCCGGCAAAGTGCGCGCGCTCGGCACGACCGGAACAACCCGCTCGGCGCTGACGCCGGATTTGCCGACCATTGCGGAAACGGTGCCCGGTTACGAGGCGACCATCTGGATCGGTGTCATGGCCCCGAAGGGCACGCCGAAAGAGGTGGTGAGCTTCCTCAACGCCTCGATCAACAAGGTGATCGAACTTCCCGACGTGAAAGCGGCCTGGCTCAAGCAGGGCGCGGTTCCCATGGTGAAGACGCCGGAGGAATTCGACGCCTTCCTGCACAAGGACATCGAAAAGTGGGCCGGTGTGGTAAAGAAGGCAGGGCTGCAGGTGCACTAGCGGGGGGCTGGACCCCGAGGACGGCATGAACGCCATTCTGCGCACCGTTCTGTCTGTCGCGGCGCTCGCGCTCGCGGGCTTCGGAATCTATGCGCTGATTGATCGCTCCATGGTGGCCGAACGGACGGCCGAGCGCCGCGCCTTGCTCACGCGCGACGCCGAGCTCAGCCGCATCGCGCTCGAACCCGGCTCGGCGCTCGCCTGCCTGGACGGCGGGGCGGGCGATACGGTCGAGAATGTCTGCGAGACGAAGGTCTTCGCCTCCGCGCAAAGCACCGCCGCCGCCGTCGCCTATATGGATGCGCGGCTCAAGCTCCTGGCCGACGCTGCCGCCGAACGCGACGCCGGCGTGCTGCCGCTGCTCGCCTCCACCCGCCGCGCGGTGGCGCTCGACCGCTATGGTGTTGCCGCCCACGTGCTGGCGATCCGCGATGGTTGCACCGCGGAGAAATGTGACGCCTTCGCGCTGGTCGATGACGCAAGTGCGCTGAAAGCCAATCTGAAGGTTGAGGTCTACGACCAATACGTCTCGCGTTATGTCGCGAACTGGAACGCGCCGGAAAAGCCGCCCGAAAAAGCGCCAGCCGTGTCTGCACTGCCGCCGCCGGCCCCGGTCGCCAGCGTCGTTTCCGGCCAGACCACGACGCCGGCGGTGAAACCGGGCGAGCACTGGGATTTCCCCTCGGCGTCCTCCATCCCGGCGGTGAGCATCATGGGCTCCGAGCCGCCTTTGCCGAAGGGCGCCGAAGCGCAAGCCCAGGCTAAGCCGGCGCAGGCCGACGCGATCCCGCCGGCCAAGCCCTTACCCGACGGCAAGGCGGCGGCTGCGGCGAAAACGCCCGCGCCGAAAACCCCACAAGCGGCCCCGCCCGCCGCGCGCTAGTATCGGCGCCGCTGGGAGCGCCGATGTTCAAATCCGTCCTCATCGCCAATCGCGGCGAGATCGCCTGCCGCATTATCCGCACTGCGCGGCGCATCGGCCTGCGTACCATCGCGGTCTATTCCGACGCCGATCGCAACGCGCTGCACGTGCGCTTGGCCGACGAGGCGGTGCATCTTGGCCCAGCGCCGGCCGCGCAATCTTATCTCGCGCGCGAGCGCCTGATCGCCGCCGCGCAGGCCTCGGGCGCCGATTGCGTGCATCCGGGCTACGGCTTCCTGGCGGAAAACGCCGACTTCGCGCAGGCCTGTCATAACGCCGGCATCGCCTTCGTCGGCCCGCCGGTATTCGCCATCCGCGCCATGGGCCTAAAGGACCGCGCCAAGGTGCTGATGGAGAAAGCCGGCGTGCCCGTGGTGCCCGGCTATCACGGCGAGCGGCAGGAGCCGAAATTCCTCAAACAAAAGGCCTACGAGCTCGGCTATCCGCTGCTCATCAAGGCGGTGGCCGGCGGCGGCGGCAAGGGCATGCGGCGCGTCGACAAGCACGCCGATTTCGACGCCGCGCTCGAAGCGGCGCAGCGCGAGGCGCAAAGCGCCTTCGGCGATGCCCGCATGCTGATCGAGAAATATGTCGGGCATCCGCGCCACATTGAATTGCAGGTCTTCGCCGACCGCCACGGCAACGCTATTCACCTCGGCGAGCGCGACTGCTCGCTGCAGCGCCGCCATCAGAAAGTCATCGAGGAGGCGCCGGCGCCGGGCATGACCGCCGATTTGCGCGCCGCCATGGGCGCGGCCGCCGTCGCCGCCGCCAAGGCGGTCGGCTACGAGGGCGCCGGCACCGTCGAGTTTATCGCCGACGGCGAGGGCGGGCTGAAAACCTCCGGCTTCTGGTTCATGGAGATGAACACGCGCCTGCAGGTCGAGCACCCGGTCACCGAAGCCGTCACCGGCCTCGATCTGGTGGAATGGCAATTCCGCGTCGCCGCCGGCGAGCCTTTGCCGCTCAAGCAGGATCAGCTGCGCATCGCCGGTCACGCGGTCGAGGCGCGCCTCTACGCGGAAGATCCCGCGCACGACTTTCTGCCGTCGACCGGAAAATTGGTGGCCCTGCAATTCCCGGCCGGCGCGGGCCTGCGCATCGACGCCGGCGTGGAGGCCGGCGACGAGGTGACGCCGTTCTACGATCCAATGATCGCCAAACTGATCGCGCATGGCGCAACGCGTGGCGAGGCGCTCGATCGTCTCGCCGGTGCGCTCGAGCAAACGGTCGCGCTCGGCCCGCGCAGCAATCTCGGCTTCCTCGCCGCGCTTGCCCGTGCCGGCGGCTTCCGTGACGGCGATTTCGACACCGGCTTCATCGACCGCAATCTTGAAGCGCTCGGCGCCGCGCCGCAGCCGCTCGACCAATCCGCGGTCGCGCTCGGCGCACAAAAAATCGTGGACGGCGAGCGCGCGCGCATCGCCGCCGCGCACGACCGTGAAGCCGAAGCACCGCCATCACCCTGGGACTGCGCCGACGCGTTCCAGCTCTCCGGCAAGCGCACGCTGGCGCTGCCGCTGATCGCCGATGGCGAGAGCGTCGTCGCTCACGTCAGCTATGGCGGGCAGGGCGCGCAATTCAGGTTCGGCGGCGCCAAGCCCGCGGACGATGCCTTCGCCGTCGTTGCCGGCAATGCGGCTTACGTGCTGCGCCATGGCCGCCAGACCAAAGTGACGTTGCGCGATCTTGCGCTCGACGAAAGCGCCAATCAGGGCCAAGGCGGGTTGGTGCGCGCGCCCATGCACGGCAAGGTGCTGGCCGTGCTGGTCGAGCAGGGCGCGACGGTTGCGCGCGGCCAGTGCCTCGCCATCATTGAGGCGATGAAGATGGAGCACACGCTCGTCGCCCCGCTCGACGGCGTGGTGACCGAGATCGCGGTTGCCGCCAACGCGCAGGTGACGGAAGGTGCGAAACTGATACTGATCGAGCCTGTGGCCGTGACTCCGTAAGCCCGGCGCGCGGGCCTTACATCTTCTTGTTCTTATCGCCTTCCTTCATCTTCTCGTCCATGTGGGTGCCGAAATAAATCGGCACTGCCCAGCTCGGCAGCACCAGCGGCAGTCCGTCACGGAGCGCGCGCCGAGTGTTGTCGTGCTGCTGCGCGATATCCGCGGCTTCCTTTTCCTCTTTGGTCATCTTCTTTTTGTGCTTTGTCTCGGCCAAAGCCGGCGAGGCCGCGACCGCTGCGGCGGCAAGCAGTAGAACGAGCTTCTTCATCTGTCCCCCCTTTTTAAACGATGTCCGGCATCATCGGGCATGGGGCCGATTTTGCAATAGGGGGAGCCTGCCGGACGCGCGCTGAGCGCTGCCGGTCCCAATAAAAAGGCTGTAAAATCTTGCGCCGCTATCTTGCGCGGCCACCCGCTTTGCAGAAATAATTTCCGTGTCGGCATCGTTTGTAAGCGGGGCTCGTCGTGTTTCGTCGTTTTAGCGTTACCCAGTCTTGGCGCGCCGCCGCGGCCGCCTTGGCCGCCATCGTCCTTGCCACCTTCTTGTCAGCACCGACTGTCGCCCGGGCAGGCGGTTCCCACCTCTATATCTTCCTCGGTTTCGGCAACATGTCGCCGGGGCTCGTAGAGTTCGCCGGCAAGATGGAAAAACGCGGCATCCCGACCAGCGTCGGCAGCTACGCCGCCGCCACGGAGTTCGCCGACGAAGCCATCAAGCAATACAAAAGCGGCCGCTTAAGCTCGATCATGATTATCGGCCATTCGCTCGGCGGCGGCGCCGCGCGCGAGATGGCGGCCGAGCTGAAAGAGGCCGGCGTGCCGGTGAAGCTTTTGGTTGCGATGGATCCGGTCGGCGGCCCGGACGTATCGTCGAACGTGCATCGCTCCGTGCAGATCATTCACGGCAACGACGAAGATCACTTCTCGATGATCACAAAGCACGAAAGCCAGTTGAGCGGCTACGTACTCGGCATGCAATCGCCGCGCAGCTCGCGTGCGAGCCCGGCGTCGGAAGCCAAGCCGGAAAGTTCCAACAACGCCAACTGACCGTTGGACGCCACCGTTTTCCCCAGCGCGGCTTTCGCCCGCGGTGGGCGCGCGCTATGCATGACCATCCTTGCACGGACGGTCAGGAATGCCGCTTCACCTCATCAAGCTCTGCGTCGGCTGCAACTCGGTCGCCGATCTCGAAGACTGGATCGCGCAGAAGCTGAAAGAAAAGAAAAAGCGCCGGCAGAAGCCGGAGCACATCCACACCACGCGCATGGTGCCCAAGCGCGCCGACGAGCTCAAAGACGGCGGCTCGCTCTACTGGGTGATCCGCGGCCAGATCGCCTGCCGCGAGCGCATCCTCGACATCCGCCCGTTCACCGACAAAGACGGCGTCGGCCGCTGCCGCGTGGTGCTCGACGGCAAATTGGTGCTGGTCGAGCCACGCCCGCGCTCGGCCTTCCAGGGCTGGCGCTATCTGGAGCCGAAAGACGCGCCGCGCGATTTGGCGCGCGCAGCCCCCGGTGCGGCGCGCATGCCCGAGGAAATGCGCCGCGAATTGCAGCAATTGGGCCTGTTGTGACGGCGGCGCCGTCCCCGCGTCAATGTGGATGGTTGATGGCTGTTATAGGCAACAGTCGGTCCCGGTTGCTATCATTGTGGTGCTGAGGGGGAAAAAGTGACCCAGGCCTCTCAGAAACAAAGGTGTTTTAAGTTGAGAAGGGGTGCAAAGTTCATTCTAGCCTAAGCAGTAATTGAAAGAGACTGCAAAGGAGCACCATTCATGGAAAATGAGGATCGCCCCTTTCCGTGGGCGCGTTTGAATCCTTTGTGACAGAATATAAGACCGCTCAGGCCGGAAATGATGCGCATCAAATAAAGAATCGCAATTGGAGTATAAGAACGTTTGTCGCTGTAGCCGTATATACTAGCATAACAGCTCTTTTTTTTATCCTCGGAGTGTGGACGCTCCTAACTGAAAAAGACAATCTCTATTACGCGCAAAGAGCGTCGATCATTTTTCGGGATTCTTTGGTCGTTCCTCTGACTGTGACCGTAAATCAAACGCTGATAAATACGGTCATTGGATATTATTTCATTCCTTAGTGGGAAAATACCGGCAATACCCCTGCTCTTGAAGTGAACTCGCGCGTAAATTTCCAATTTTCTAGAGATGATTTGCCGGAAGGCTTCACCTTCAATGATACGCCAGTAAAAATTGATGGTCCGGCTTCAATCGGACCAAAGCAGACTCTCAATGCCCCTGCCTTCCGCCAAGAGGACGGACAGATCGGATATTTTCCTCAGAGTTGTCTTAACGACATGCAAAACAACAAATTCAGGTTCGCTTACATTTGGGGGTGGGCGCGGTACAAGGATGTTTTCAGTAGTTCGGAGAGAACTACCAGGTTCTGTTGGCGCATTTTTGGCACTATGATTTTGAAAGACGAACTGACCTTCGTGCACGCTCAGTGTGATGAGGGCAATTGCACAGACCAAGGTTGCGACAGAGTGGCCGCTCCTCCACATCCCAAAATGCCAGCTACCGAAGCCTGTGTAATGTCGATTATGATCCCTCCAGGTACAATACCGGCGGTTCCGGCGCCGCCCGCTGCTCCTCCGGCCACCGCGCCAGCACCTCCAGCAGCAGCGCCAACACAACCAAAATAGCCGATGGAGCCACTCCCAAATTAGGCCATTACCCTCGTGCGTGACTTGGCTCGCGCCCAAGTGCTAGGCTTGCCGCGCAAGTCGGTCAGGATAGGGGGCGGACATGCGGCTTTTGCCAACGGTCCCCGCCATCGCGATCGCGGCCGTGATGGTGCTGGGTGTTAGTTTTTCCGCGGCGGCTGACGACAGAGAATTGTGCAAGACGGCGTCCGGCGACGCGGCCATCGAGGCCTGCACGCGGGCGATCGATTCCAAAAAATATAATGGCGTGAAACAGAAGCGGGTGCTGTCGCTGCTCTATACCAATCGCGGCGTCGAATACGAGATCAAGAAAGACTACGACAAGGCCATCGCCGATCACGATCAGGCGATCAAGATCGATCCGAAAAATCCCGCGCCTTACAACAATCGCGGCAATACCTACGTCGCCAAGCAGGATTACGCGCACGCCGTGGCCGACTTCGACATGGCCATCAAGCTCAATCCGAAATATGCCGAGGCCCTCTTCAATCGCGGCATGGCGAAGAAAAACCACGGCGACACTGCCGGCGGCGAAGAGGACATCGCGCAGGCCAAGCTGTTGCAGCCCGGCATCGGCGCGCAGCAGTAGCTTAGACGGCGACATTGTCGATCAAGCGTGTTTTGGCGATCTTGGCGGCGACCAGGAGCCTGACCGGCCCGTCGCCGTGGGACGCGACCGGTGCAAGCGTCGCCGCATGGCGCGCCTCCAGATAGTCGAGCGCGAAGCCGGCGACATTGATCTCTCTGCGGCCGACATCGAGCACTTGCTCGATGGGTTCGCCGGTTTTGATGCGCGCTGCACAAGTTTTCAGCACGCGATAGAGCACGGGTACGGCGCTGCGTTCGGCCGCAGACAGATAGGCATTGCGCGACGATAGCGCCAAGCCGTCTTTCTCGCGCACGGTCTTCACGCCGACGACTTTGACGGCCAGGTCGAGGTCCTTCGCCATCTGCTTGACCACGCAAAGCTGTTGATAATCCTTCTCGCCGAACAGTGCGAAGTCGGGCGCGACTTGCGTGAACAGCTTGGCGACGACGGTGGCGACGCCGCCGAAGAAGTGCGGACGGAACTTGTCCTCCAGCCCGGCCAGCGCCGCGCCTTGTGGCGCAATGCGTGTCGAAAAGCCTTCGGGATACATGACCGTCGCCGTCGGCGCCCAGACCAGATCGACCTTGGCTTCGCCCAGCGCTTTGAGGTCGGTAGCGAAGCTGCGCGGATAACTGCCGAAATCCTCGTTCGGCGCGAACTGGGTCGGATTGACGAAAATCGACACCACCACGCGGCGGGCCCGGCGTTTGGCCTCGCGCACCAGCGCCAAATGGCCGGCATGCAGCGCGCCCATGGTCGGAACCAGCGCGACCGTCTCGCGGCGTTTACGATAAAGCGCCACGGCGCCGCGTAGCGCCGGGATCGTCGGTACAACTTTCGGCCCGCGTGGCATCGAAAAACCCTGTCGCCAGATTGTCGCAACGGCGCGTTATGTAGCAAACCGTTGTTAATTCGACCATTTCGGTTAATGGTTAAATGATGAACAACTTGACGAAAAGGCGCTAGTATCTTGAGAATTGGGGCAAAGGGCGCGTCATGTTGGTCCAGCCAATTCAAGAAGCCTCGCACTCCGCGCACGTTGTCGTGCTCGGCAACGAAAAGGGTGGCTCCGGTAAATCGACCACCGCGCTGCATGTCGCGGTCGCGTTGCTGAAAGCCGGTCAGCGCGTCGCCACCATCGACCTCGACTCGCGCCAGAAAAGCTTCACGCACTACATCGAGAACCGCCGCGACTGGGCCGCGCGCGCGCGCATCACGCTCGATATGCCGACGCATTACTGCGTCGAGCGCGGCGAAGGCGCCTCCGTCGAAGCCAATGAAGCGATCGAGTTCGCCAATTTCTCGAAAGCCATCAGCGCCATCGAACACACCCACGACGTGGTGGTGATCGACACGCCCGGCAACGACACCTACCTGATGCGGCTCGCCCATTCGATGGCCGACACGCTGGTCACGCCGCTCAACAATTCTTTCCTCGACTTCGACGTGCTCGCCACGCTCGACCCGACGAATTTCTCGGTCACCGGCGAAAGCCATTACGCCGAGATGGTGCGGGAGGCGCGCCGTCAGCGCCGCCTGGTGGACGGCAAACTCACCGACTGGATCGTGGTGCGCAACCGTCTGTCCGCACTCGGCTCGCGCAACAAGCGGCTGGTCGGCGAGGGGCTCGCCGAATTGTCCAAGCGCATGGGCTTCCGCTGCGTCGAAGGTTTCGCCGAGCGCGTGGTCTACCGCGAATTCTTCCCGCGCGGCCTCACCGCCCTCGACGATCTCGACGAGGCGACGCTCGGCACCAAGCCGAACATGTCGCATCTGACCGCGCGCGAGGAAGTGGTCGCGCTGCTCAATCTGCTGAACCTGCCGCTGTCGGAAAACGGCAAGCGCCGCGCCGCCGCCCGCGCCGAATGGTATTCGGTCATGGACCAGCCGCTGCAGGTGCACGACGTCATCGGCTGACGTTCCACTGTATTTGCGAAATCGGTATAGAGTGCGGGCATGCCCGCACTGATCTTCGGCATTCTCGCGCTGGTCCTCGCCCTCTGGGCGATCAACGTCATTTCCAAGGTCGATCCCAAGGTCGGCGCGCGCGTGGTCAAGATCTCCGGCGGACTGCTGGCGCTTGCGCTTGCCGCTTTTCTGTTTCTGCGCGGCGAAATCTGGGTGGCGGTGCCGCTCGGCGTCTTCGGGCTTGGACTGCTCGGCTGGGCGCCGTTCGGAACGCTAGGAACCGCGTATTCGAACCGCGGGCAAACCGGCGGGAGTGAACACGCGCAAGGTGACGCGGGCGCGCGGCGGTCGAGAGCGCGCGGAAAAATGACGGAGCAGGAGGCCTATGAGATCCTTGGCCTGAAAGCCGGCGCGAGCGCCGACGAGATCACCAGCGCGCATCGCACGCTGATGAAGAAATTCCATCCCGACCAGGGGGGAACGACGTATCTTGCGGCCCGCATCAACGAAGCCAAGGAAGTTCTTCTTCGCCGCCATCGCTGAGGTACTCCTTACGCAACACCATCAGCGGCTCCTGAGTTTGGCAGCTCCCGTTATCGGTCTTTTTGTAGCCCTCAATTCTTAAGCAGCATGCAGGGAATTTCGCTGCGCTTGAGGTTTTTGCAGGCGGCCTCCGCCTGCGTCTTTTCCAGTCCCGCAAAGCGGGCCCGGTAAAGCGTCTTGTCGCCCTTGGCGACCGGCTCGGTGTAGGGCGAAGCCTCGCCGAGCTGGTCTTTGGCATTGGTCTGCGCGGTGCTGAGGCGCTCCTTGGCCTCATGCTCGGTATCGAAGGCGCCGACCTGGATCATCCAGCCGCCGCGCGACTTGCCGGCGGCGTCCTGAGCGGCTGCGGCCGGCATTGGCGCGGTGGCGCTGGCGGAAGCGACCTGCACCGGCTGCGCGGGAGCCGCTTGCGCCGGCTGGATCGGCTTTGCCGACGGCAGCGGCGCCGCGCTCTTCACTGTCGTCACCGTCGTGACCTTCGCCGCGTTCGCGTTCGCCGGTGCGGGCAAAAGTCTGCGGCTGTCGGACAGCAGCGGCGACAGCGATGCGATCTGCGTGGCGCCCGGCTGCACGGCGACGGTCTTCACCAGAAGCGGCTTGATTGGATCGGTCGAACCGAGAGCCGGCGGAGGCGGCTCAGCCAGCGGCGGGGCGGGCGGCGCAGCCAGCGGCGGCGCGCCTGCGACGGTGGCCACTGGGATCGGTTTCGCTGCGGGCGCCGGTGCCGGTGCGGCAGCCGCGACCTTGTCCTTGGCCGCTTCCTTGGCAGCGGCGGCCTGCGCGACCTGGTTCTGCCAGCCTTCGACCAACAACGGTGCGGTGTGCTTGGTCGCGGCTATGTTGATGTTGTTGTTGATCAGGCTGAGGACGCGCGCGTCGCGTGCCGACGCCGTGCGGCCGCCGAACATGACGGCGATCAGATGGCGGCCGTTGCGATGGATCGAGACGATGATGTTGAAGCCGGACTTATGGATGTAGCCGGTTTTCATGCCGTCGACGCCGTCGACCGTGCCCAGCAGATGATTGTGATTGCGGATCATCTTGCCGTGCCAGGCGAACATGCGGATGGAGAAGTAATGGAAATACTGTGGGAAACGGTCGGAGATGGCGCGCGCGAGGATCGCTTGATCGTGCGCCGTTGTAATCTGCTGGTCGTCCGGCAGGCCCGACGCGTTGTGGTAATTCGTGTGCGTCATACCAAGCGCGTGCGCCTTGGCGGTCATCAGCTTGGCGAACTCGAGCTCATTGCCGCCGATCGCCTCGGCCACCACCACGGCTACATCGTTGGCGGATTTGGTGACGATGGCACGGATCGCAGTGCCGACGTCGATGCTCTCACCTGGCTTCAGGCCGAGTTTGGAGGGCGCCATGGCGGCGGCATGCTCAGATACCGGCAATTCGGTATCGAGCTTCAGCTTGCCCGCCTGTAGCCGCTCGAACAGCAGATACAGCGTCATGATCTTGGTCAGCGATGCCGGATGGCGAGGGCTGTCGGCATTGCTCGCCTGCATGGTGGCGCCGGAATTGGCGTCGACCACGATCGAGGCGTAGGCCGGATCGTAGCTTTCCTCGGCTTGTTTGCGGTGGCGGCGGGCTTCAGCGGGGGCGGCGGCGATCAGGACCGCGAGCAACGTCGCCAAACTGAGGGTGCCCCAACGACGACGGCGTTGGACGCGAGCACGACCAGGCGACATTTCCTCTCCCCAACCCCGATTATTGGGTGGACCCCTAAAGCGTCATCTTGGCCGATTTATAGCAATCTCGCGGCGCCACAAGTTACAACGCTAGGGGAACAGGGTTTACAAATTGTTAAGACAATCCCCCGGATTATCAGCGGTTTTTCGCGCTGCAACAAAGACTCTTGACTTTATTGTGCAGTGCAGTATATTAAAAGCATTCCCCCGGACGGGCCGGGGCAGGAATTGTCAGCGGCGCCGCTCTGCGCGGGCCGGGAAGGGTCGCAAATGGTCAAGAATTTCGAGGACCTCCAGCAGGTCAGCAAAGAGAGCATGGATTTTACCCTGAAATCGTGGGGCGCAGTATCGAAGTGCAGCCAGGCGATCGCGGTCGAGATGGCCGACTATTCGAAAAAGGCCTTCGAAGACAGCACCGCCGCGCTTGAGAAGCTGTTCGGCGTCAAGTCGCTCGACAAGGCGATCGAAGTGCAGACCGAATACGCCAAGACCGCTTACGAAGGCTTCGTCGCCGAGGCGACCAAGATCAGCGAACTCTGCGCCGATCTCGCCAAGGAGACCTACAAGCCGTTCGAGACCATCATGGCGAAGGCGAAATAAGCCGACTTTGTCGCGTAGCGTGGCTGTCGCGTAACAGTTCAGTGCGAGAGACAGGAAAAGCCCGGCCCGGTTGGCCGGGCTTTTTGTTTATTGCGCGATGCGCAACTTGGTCAGATTGGTGCCGATCGTGTTGAAGGTGGTGACGATCTGGTTGGCCGACGTCAGCAGGAAGAACTTGTCCGACGAGCTCGCGCAATTCTGCAGCAGTGTCGAAGTCGGATCGCCGGCGGTATTCACCTGGATCGTGTAGAGCGTGACACCGGCGCCTTTGATATTGGCGCAGGTGCCATTGCCGCTTGAATTGTACATCCGGCTGTCGACCTGGGTGGAGGTCTGGCTGCCGTTGCCGTACCAGCGATCCTGCGTGTTGAGGCCGTCCGACAGCAGGATGATCACCTGCTGGTAGGTGTAGTTCGAATCCATCGCGGGCGCCGTGAAGGGGCCGCCGCCGACCAGCGACTGCCAACCCCATACCAGACCGATCGGCTGATTGGTGGCGCCGTTCGGCGACATGGCATTGACCAGTGACGTCATTCCCGACCAGTTGTAGCTCAAGCCCATCATGGGCTGCGGGCAGGCATTGTATTGCTCGGCCGGGAACAGCGTTGCCGGAATGCTGCTGGTCGGCGCCGTCACCAGACGGTCGTAGTCGGAAACCGGTCCGCTGCTGTTGCCGCGGTCGGTGAAGCAGCCACTCCATTTGGTGGGGTCGACGAACCAGACGTGGACATATGTCGTCGTAGTGGTCGTCTGCGAGCAGGTTTTGGAGCTGCCGCTGCCGGTGCACGAGCAATTGGTGCGGCCGGTGCAACTGCAAAACGATCCGGTACAAAACGGGCTGCTCGTGGTCGTCGTCTGCGGCTCGCTGTCGTAGCAGCCGATGTTTCCGCTCGGACATATGTCGCCGGCGTAAGTGCCGCTTGACGGCACGGATGAGGTCGTTTGGGTGCCGGCCGGCTTGGTGACGCAGACAAAGCCGTTGCTCGAGTTGCTATAGGGGCAGGCCGAGCCGGGGCCGACGCTCGCGCTCGGCGTCGAATTGGAGGGAGCGGTCGGCGTCCAGTCAATCCAGCTGTTCCAGGACGAGCTGTAGTTACCGGCGCCGGCATTGACGTCCTTGGCGAAGGGAATGATCGAAACGTAGACGTCGCCATTTGTGGTGGCGGCGCCCTGCAGTTGGGTGAGCAGATTGTTGGTCGCGGTCTGCAGCGCGGTCATCTTGCCGTTGTCGGCCATTGAGCCGGTGTTATCGAGCACCAGCGCCACGCGCAGCCGGACCGATCCCCATTTGGCGGTTGAGCTGCCGGTAACCGTGAGCGTCTTGAAGCCGAGGATGTTCATGAACACGGTCGGCATGCCGGCCGACGCGTTCACGACGACGCTCGATCCGCCAGACGTTGAATAGCTAACCGTGAATTGGACGTTTTGAGCCTGCGCGTTGGTGAACAACGCATTGAAGTAGGTTTGTGCCGAGGTCTGCAGTGCGTTGCTGGTCTCTGAGGCGGCGTTTTTCGACACCATCAGAGCGGTGGAATCGAGCGCATCCTGCAATTGGACCTTCAGCGCGTTGGCGCGGCTGTAGTCGATCGCCGCGCCGACGAAAGCGAGGATCGGGATGACGGCGAGCGCGAAGGTAATCGCGACATTGCCGCTGCGCTGGCGTTGAAAACGGATCCACGCGCGGGCGAGCCAGCGAAAAGAGACTTGGATGGCACGCATTTTTTTTGACGCACGGTCGTTGTTGGACCGTTGTCGTAGGCCGCCATGTTGAAAGGGCGATTGAAGCGATGACTGGAAATGCAGGGACCGCGGTAAGCATTGCACGTGCTGCAGCTGCGATATGGCAATCACAGCCGGGACTTAAGTCGTTAACGCACGATCCCGCTGGTTAGTGAAAATACGTATCGCATTCTAGGCGGTGACGTTAACGGCCGGTTCCCGCGCTCGCGGAAGCTCCGAAAATAAAGCGGGGCGAACCGAAGTCCGCCCCGCCGATCGCTTACGTCGCTGTCCGTGTTACCTAGCGACGCGCAGCTTGGTCAGGTTTTGGTGCCGCTGCTATTTCGAAACGTAGAGTTTGCTGAGATTCGTGCCAATCGTGTTGAAAGTCGTGACAATTTGATTGGACGAAGTCAGCAAGAAGAACTTATCCGATGAACTGGCACAATTTTGCAGCAGCGTCGACGTAGGGTCGGCGGGCGTGCTCGTATCGACTTGAATTGTGTAAAGCGTGATGCCGGCCGCCTTGATGTTGTTACAGGTCATCTGCTGACGTGCATCGATAGACGATTGGCTGCTGTACCAGCGATCTTGTGTGTTCAAGCCGTCCGTCAACAAAATAATCACCTGCTGATAAGTATAATTGGGATCCATGGCGGGCGCCGTGAATGGGCCGCCACCCGTCAATGACATCCAACCCAGAGCGAGGCCGATGGCTTGGTTGGTGTTGCCGCCTGGCGTCATATTGTTGACGAGGGTCGACATCGACGACCAGTTGTAACTGAGCCCCATCGCTGCCTGTGGGCAGGGCGAGTATTGCTCAGCCGAAAAGAGCGTCGCCGTTATACTTGTTGTCGGCGCAATGACGTTGGTGTCGTAGTTCGCTGAGTCCGGCGTATTTTCGTCGCCGCGATCGACGACGCAACCGTTCCAGCTGCTGCGGTTGGTAGGAGGCTTATAGGTTCCGTTGCACTGGCTCTGGTTGGTTCCTGAACCTCCGCCGAAGCCGCCGCCGCCGCCATAGCCGCCGCCATAGCCGCCGCCGTAGCCGCCACTTCCACCGCCCCCACTGGGCGTACACGTTTGGCCATTACCGTTAGCGGCATCCCAGTCGTTCCAGTCGATCCAGGAGGCTTGGTAATTGCTGGGATCGAGGTTGACGTCCTTCACGAACGGGATGATCGACACATAGACGTCGCCATTGGTCGTCGCAGCGGATTGCAGTTGCGACAGCAGGTTTTGGGTGGCAGTTTTCAGCGCAGCAATCTTGCCGTTGTCAGCCATTGAGCCGGTGTTATCGAGTACAAGCGCCACGCGCAGACGCGACATGCCCCATTTAACGGTCGATGAACCGGTTACGGTGATCGTATTGACGCCGAGGACTTGCGCAAAATCGGTTGGCACTCCGACCGAACCGTTGACGACAACCTGAGTACCGCCGCTTGTCGTATATGTCGCGGTGACAGAACCAATTGTGGTGCCTGTTCGATTGAAATTCGCCGAGAAATAGCTCAGCGCATTAGCCTGCAGCTGACTACTCGTATCCGCCGATGCTTCTCGCGAAAGCATCAAAGCTGTGGAATCCAATGCCGCCTGCAAGTCGGCCTTGACCGAATTGGCACGGCTATAATCAACCGCAGCACCAACCCCTCCGATGATTGGCAGTGTCGCGAAGGCGAACGTTATGGCGACGTTGCCGCCGCGCGCGACGCGGAAGTTACGCAAGGCGCTGCGGAATTTCGTCCAAAGGTTCATCATGGCGCACACCGCAATACGGTTGGTTACGAATGCGGTTTTAAGACGCGGGCCTTAAAAGCCCGGTATATGGCTATGCCGAAAAATTCGGGCTCGCCGTAAACCTGTTGTCCGCGATTTTGCTCAAAGCGTCGCGCCCACAACGACTTGCATGATTAACGCGCGCCGTCGCGGCGCCCGCCAACGGACAGCGCTCTCGTTCAATGTCGTTAACGCGCGGTTTCACATTGCCAGCCGCAGATTGGAGAGCGCGGTGCCGATCTGGTTGAAGGTGGTGACGATCTCGGTGGACGAGGTCAGCAGGAAGAACTTGCTGCTGTCGCTCGCGCAGCTTTGCAGCAGCGTCGAGGTCGGGTCGCCGCCGGTATTGACCTGCACGGTGTAGATCGTGATGCCGGCGGCCTTGATGTTGTCGCAGGTCTTCTGCTGCCGCGTATCGATCGAGGAGGCGTTGCTGTACCAGCGGTCCTGGGTGTTGAGGCCGTCCGACAACAGGATGATGACCTGTGTGTATTTGTAGTTCGGATCCATCGCCGGCACTGTGAACGGCGAAGCCGTGAGCGATTGCCAGCCGGCCTGCAGGCCGATTGCCTGGTTGGTGTTGCCGTTCGGCTGCATGTCGTTGATTTTGGCCGACAGCGCGGTCCAGTCGTTGCTCAGCCCTAAGAGCTGCGCCGGGCACGACGAATATTGCTCGGCCGGATAAAGCGTGGCGCCGGCCAGCGGCGCGTCGTTGGTGGTGTCGTAGTTCTGGTCGCGGTCGGTGACGCAGCCGTTCCAGGCGCTGTGATCGGCCGGCGTCCAGGTCTTGCCGTGCGAGGTGCAACTGCTCTGCGATGTGTAGTTCGTGTTGCTGCATTTTCCGTTGGCCGCCTCCCACAGATCCCAGCGCAGCCATGATTGCTGGTAATTGCTGGCGCCGAAATTGATGTCCTTGTTGAACGGAACGATCGACACATAGACATCGTCGGCGGTTGTCGCGGCGCTTTGCAGCTGGCTCAGCAGATTTTGTGACGCGTTTTTGAGCGCCGTCATCTTGTTGTCTTGCGCCATCGAACCGGTGTTATCGAGCACCAGCGCCACCCGCAGCCGCGTATTGCCCCAGGTCGAGGTCGACGTCGCGCTGATGGCGATCTGATCGAAGCCGAGGATGTGCAGGAAGGCGGTTGGAATGGTGGCGCTGCCGTTGAGCACGAGCTTGGAACCGCTGGTCGAGGAATACTGTGCGCTGACCGCGACGTTCTGCGCCTCGGGCCGGCTGTACAGCGCGTTGAACGTGTTGGTCGCGTCGGCCTGGATCTGGGCGGGGGTCTCAGTCGCGACATTTTTCGACAGCGTCAGCGCGGTTGAATCGAGCGCGGTCTGAAAGGCGGCGCGGGCAGCATTGGCCCGGCTGTAATCGACGGCCGCGCCGACCGCCGTCATCAGCGGAACGATCGCGATCGCGAGCATGGGGGCGACGCCCCCTTGGCGGTTCTTCCAAAAACGGGAGAGCAGCATTGGGGCGCCTCTGTCGCAATGAAAAATGCCAGTGCGCGAAGGTATGCCTTTGCCGCCTTGAAAATTCGTGAGGCCAACGCCGCGAATTTGGGGACAATTCGGATTGGATTGTCCGCAACCGGGTTGAGATCGGGTAACCAGGGACTATCTGATGGAATTGGCCGGGAATCGCCGGGGCTTGCGCCCGTTCTGTCCCGGAACGGGTCAAAATGCCGACTTGGAATGGCGGGGCCGGGGTCTTTAATATGGTGGCCGGGTCGCGGCTGGCGCGGCCCTTGCAAGCCATAGCAATGCCATGACGCTGAGCGCCAATAACAACCCTCCCGCCCAATGGGCGGCAGCCGGCTCGGCCGGCCTGGCGCCACGCATGGCCGACGACGACCGCAAGCGCAAGTCAGGTAACTTGGGCGAACCGGGCGGCCCCAGCACTGCGGTCATCACCAAGACCAAGCCGCAAACCAAGCGGCCGAGCATGTACCGCGTGCTCATCCTCAACGACGACTACACGCCGATGGAGTTCGTCGTGCACGTGCTGGAGCGGTTTTTCGGCAGGGATCACGAAGCCGCCACACGCATTATGTTGCATGTGCATCACCACGGCATCGGCGAGTGCGGCATCTATACGTACGAGGTGGCCGAGACCAAAGTGACGCAGGTTATGGACTTCGCGCGCAAACATCAGCATCCTTTGCAATGCGTGATGGAAAAAAAGTGAGTCGGGGAGCGGCCCAAGTACAAGACATGGAAGTGTAAATGCCAACGTTCTCGCGCAGCCTTGAACAGTCTCTGCACCGGGCGCTCGCCCTCGCCAATGAGCGCCACCACGAATATGCGACGCTCGAACATCTGCTGTTGGCGCTGATCGACGATCAGGACGCTTCCGCGGTGATGCGCGCTTGCAATGTCGATCTCGACAAGTTGCGGCGCAGCCTGGTCGCCTATCTCGAATCCGAGCTCGAGAACCTGATCACCGACGGCGCGGAAGATTCCAAGCCGACCGCCGGCTTCCAGCGCGTGATCCAGCGCGCGGTCATCCATGTGCAGTCGTCCGGCCGCGAGGAGGTCACCGGCGCCAACGTGCTGGTGGCGATCTTCGCCGAGCGCGAGAGCCATGCCGCTTATTTCCTGCAAGAGCAGGATATGACGCGCTATGACGCGGTCAATTACATCAGTCACGGCATCGCCAAGCGGCCCGGTCTTTCGGAATCGCGCCCGGTGCGCGGCGTCGAGGAAGAGGCCGACACCAAATCGGGCGACGAGCCCAAGAAGAAGGGCGACGCGCTAGAGGCCTATTGCGTCAACCTCAACAAGAAGGCCAAGGACGGCAAGATCGATCCGCTGATCGGACGCGACAGCGAGATCAACCGCACCATCCAGGTGCTCTGCCGCCGGCAGAAGAACAATCCGCTGTTCGTCGGCGACGCCGGCGTCGGCAAGACCGCGATTGCGGAAGGCCTCGCCCGCCGCATCGTGCATGGCGAAGTGCCGGACGTGCTCAAGGGCGCGACCGTGTTCGCGCTCGACATGGGCACGCTGCTCGCCGGCACGCGCTACCGCGGCGACTTCGAAGAACGCCTGAAGCAGGTGATCAAGGAGATCGAGGCCTATCCGGGCGCGATTATGTTCATCGACGAGATCCACACCGTGATCGGCGCCGGCGCAACGTCCGGCGGCGCGATGGACGCGTCCAACCTGCTCAAGCCGGCGCTTGCGTCGGGCACGATCCGCTGCATCGGCTCGACTACCTACAAAGAGTATCGTCAGTACTTCGAGAAGGACCGCGCGCTGGTGCGCCGCTTCCAGAAGATCGACGTCAACGAGCCGTCGGTGGCGGATGCGATCGATATCCTCAAGGGCCTCAAGCCGTACTTCGAGGAATATCACAAGCTCAAATACACCAACGAGGCGATCAAGGCGGCGGTCGATCTGTCGGCGCGCTACATCCACGATCGCAAGCTGCCGGACAAGGCGATCGACGTGATCGACGAGTTGGGCGCGGCGCAGATGCTGCTGCCGGAAAGCCGCCGCAAGAAGACCATCGGCATCAAGGAAATCGAGACTACCATCGCCACCATGGCGCGCATTCCTCCCAAGACGGTTTCCAAGGACGATGCCGCGGTGCTGCAGCATCTCGAACAGACGCTCAAGACGACGGTCTACGGCCAGGACAAGGCGATCGAGTCGCTGTCGGCCTCGATCAAGCTGGCGCGCGCCGGCCTGCGCGAGCCGGAAAAGCCGATCGGCTGCTATCTGTTCTCCGGCCCGACCGGCGTCGGCAAGACCGAGGTGGCCAAGCAATTGGCGGCGGCGCTCGGCGTCGAGCTCATCCGCTTCGACATGTCGGAATACATGGAGCGCCACACGGTCTCGCGCCTGATCGGCGCGCCTCCCGGCTATGTCGGCTTCGACCAGGGCGGCCTGCTCACCGACGGCGTCGATCAGCATCCGCATTGCGTGCTGCTGCTCGACGAAATCGAGAAGGCGCATCCCGACCTGTTCAACGTGCTGCTGCAGGTCATGGATCACGGCAAGCTGACCGATCACAACGGCAAGCAGGTCGACTTCCGCAACGTGATCCTGATCATGACCACGAACGCCGGCGCTTCCGACATGGCGAAGTCGGCTTACGGCTTCACCCGCACCAAGCGCGAAGGCGACGATACCGAGGCGATCAACCGGATGTTCACGCCGGAATTCCGCAACCGGCTCGACGCCACCATCACCTTCGCGCATCTTTCGCAAGAGATCATCGCGCAGGTGGTGGAGAAGTTCGTGCTGCAGCTCGAGGCGCAGCTCGGCGACCGCAACGTCACGATCGAGCTGTCCGACGAGGCGTCGCGTTGGCTGATCGCCAACGGCTACGACGAGCTGATGGGCGCGCGGCCGATGGCGCGCGTGATCCAGGAGCACATCAAGAAGCCGCTGGCGGACGAAGTGCTGTTCGGCCATCTGAAGGATGGCGGCCACGTGCGCGTGATCGTGACCAAGGACGAGAACGGCCGTGACAAACTCGGCTTCGAGTTCCTCGAAGGCCCGGTCACGCCCAAGCCGGAGAAGATCCCGGCGGTGCGGCCGAAGGCCAAACGGCGGTCTTCGCCGCGGCCGAAGGCCAAGCGCGGCTCGGTGCCAAAGGTGCCGCTGATCAAGGCGTAGGCCGCCGTATCAAGATTGAAGAGGCCGGGTAATCTGCCCGGCCTTTTCATTTTGCAGGGCGCGCATGCGGTCTCATTCTGTTGCGCGGCGCGCGGCGCTATGAGACAGGTCATGCCGCATGGCCGCTCCCCGCAATTTCAGCTCGACCGGCGAAGCCTTCCTCGGCGGCGTCAAATCGGCGTGGACTTCGGTGTTTTTTCTGGTGCTCGCCGGCACCTATATCGGCATGGGCGCGATTGCCCACGACTTCGGCTTTGCCTCCTGGTGGCTGGCGCTGTCGACCGTGCTGGTGTGGGCGGCGCCGGCGCAGGTGATCATGATCTCGGCGCTCGGCGGCGGCGCCTCGCTGTTAGAGGCCGCGCTCGCGGTCACGCTCAGCGCAATCCGGTTGTTCCCGATGGTGGTCGCGCTGCTGCCGCTGTTGCGCGGTGAGGGCAGGCGGCTGCGCGACTTGCTGCTGCCGACGCATTTTACGTCGGTCAGCATGTGGGTGGAATCGTTGCGGCTGTTACCGGGCATCGCGCCGGAGTGGCGGCTGGCTTTCTGCAACGGTTTGTCGTTTGGCTATATGGCGACCGCCACCGTTTTCGGCTTCGTCGGTTATTATCTCGCCGCCGGCCTGCCGCGGCTGTTTGCCGCCGCGCTGCTGTTTCTGACGCCGATGTCGTTCCTGGTGTCGACCGCGCGCAACGCGCGGGCGATGGTCGACAAGCTCGCGCTGGCGCTCGGCCTGGCGCTTGGCCCGCTGCTTGAGCTGGCGCACGTGCAGCTCGACCTGATGTGGACCGGCGTCATCGGCGGCACGCTCGCCTACGGCGTGCACCGCCTGCGTGAGGCGGCCGCATGAATCCGGCGATGACGGGCCTGTGGCCTTATTTTGTCTTGGTGCTGGTCGGCTTTCTGCCGAACGAGGTCTGGCGCGTACTCGGGCTCGTGCTGGCGCGCGGGCTCAACGAAGACTCGGAGCTGGTGATCTGGTCGCGCGCGGTGGCAACCGCGATCCTCGCCGGCGTGATCGCCAAGCTGATCGTTTTTTCGACCGGCGCGCTCGGCGGGCTGCCATTGGCCTTGCGCATCACGGCGGCGGTCTGCGGGTTCGCGGCGTTCCTGCTGGTGAAGCGCTCGGTGTCCGTGGGCGTCGCGGTCGCGGAAGCGGTGCTGATCGCGGGCGGCTTTTTATTTGCGCCGTAGGGCATGGACCCGTGCACGGCCAGCCAAATGACAAAATGAACGTGCCGCCCTATGTCCGTTATCAGGCAGCCGGCTCAACCGGTCGACGCAACACAGGCGTTAAATCTCTCCGCCGGGGTTTCGAATCGCAATGTCTCACGCGGTCGCTCATTGAGCTGACGCGCCACTTTGTTGAGATGAGCTTGCGAGTACACGGACAAGTCGGGGCCCTTCGGAAAGTACTGTCGCAGCAGACCATTGGTGTTCTCATTGGATCCGCGCTGCCATGGACTCTGCGGATCGCAGAAGTAAACGTCGATGTTGGTCGCCAGCGTAAATCGTCGATGATCCGTAAGCTCCTTGCCCCGGTCCCAGGTCAGCGACTTATACAGCTCATTGGGCAGCTTTTTTGCCTGCTTGAACTCCGTCCTCTCTGCCGCAGTGAACCCGAGACCTAACCTCTGATCCATCGCTCCACTCCATCTTTTCCCTCAAAGATAAAGTGTTGCGTCGATCAATTTTGAGACCACCGGGATAAACGGACATAGCGCACGGCGTATTTTATGAGTAGGGCTTGGTTTTCGTCAGCCCGCCGCAATCGCCGTCGCCAGCTTCTTGGCCTGCTCGGCCAAAGCCTCCGGCTTTTCCTTTTCGCTCGCCGGCGGCTTCATCGGCACGCCGGCCTTGCGCGGGATGACGTGGACATGCAGGTGGAACACCACCTGCCCGCCGGCGCCTTCGTTGAACTGCTGGATGGTGATGCCGTCGGCCGCGAAGGCCTTCATCGCCGCTTTGGCGACCTTCTGCGCCACCGTCATGACATGGGCGAGGTCGCCTTCGGGGACGTCGAGGATGTTGCGGGCGGGCGCCTTTGGCAGCACCAGCGTATGGCCGGGCATGCGCGGCATGATGTCGAGGAAGGCGAACGCCTTGTCGTCCTCGTAGACCTTGTAGCAGGGCAATTCGCCGCGCAGGATCTTGGCGAAAATGTTGTTCGGGTCGTAGCTCGGCATCTATTCCCCCTAGTCCTGCTCTTGCTCGGCCAAATCCTTGCGGAACGGGGCGGCCGCCGCAAGCTCCCCGCGCGCGGCCTCCACATAAGCGCGCTCGCGCGACAAGTATTCGGCAATCGCACGGCGCAAGGCCGGATTGGCGATGAAATGCGCGGAGTAGGTCGTTTTCGGCAAATAGCCGCGCGCGAGCTTGTGTTCGCCTTGCGCGCCGGCTTCCACCCGGACGAGCTTATGTTGGATGGCGTAGTCGATGGCTTGGTAGTAGCACAGTTCGAAATGCAGGAACGGATGGTGCTCGATGGCGCCCCAATTGCGGCCGTAGATCGTGTCGCTCCCTAGGAAATTGATGGCACCGGCGATCCAGCGTCCGGCGCGCTTTGCCATCACCAGCAGAATGCGGTCGCTCATCTTCTGGCCGACGATCGAGAAAAACGCGCGCGTCAGATAAGGCCGCCCCCATTTGCGCGAGCCGGTCTCCATGTAGAAGGCGAAAAAGGCGTCCCAGACCCCTTCGGTCAGGTCGTTGCCGGTAAGCCAATGCACGTCGATGCCGGGCGGCAGCGCCTCTTTGCGCTCGCGGCGGATCGTCTTGCGCTTGCGCGAGGAGAGTTGGCCAAGAAAGTCGTCGAAGCTGCCGTAGCCGGCATTCTCCCAGTGGAACTGCTGGTCGGTGCGCTGCAGGTAACCGCGCTCGCCGAGCAGCCGCCATTCCGGCTCGGTCAGGAAGGTGACGTGGGCGGAGGAGAGGTCGTTCGATTTCGTGATTTCGGCGAGGGCATCCGCGAGCCCGCCGCGCACCGCGTCGGCAAACAGGCCGGGGCGGGCGAGCAGGCGCGGGCCGGTCACCGGGGTGAAGGGCACCGCGACCTGCAGCTTGGGGTAATAATCGCCACCGGCGTGCTCGAAGGCCTCGGCCCAGCCATGGTCGAACACATATTCGCCGCGCGAATGGCTTTTGACGTAGCAGGGCGCGCAGCCGAGCAGGGTGCCGGCGGAGTCTTCCGCCAGCAGGTGGCGCGGTTGCCAGCCGCTGCGGGCCCCGACCGAATTCGATGCTTCGATTGACGATAGAAAATCGTGAGTTATAAAAGGGTTGGGTGGATGTCCTCGTGTTGATAAATCCGGGGACGAGTTATCCTCATGTGTTAGTTTAACTGCATTTGCCATCCCGCGGCTTGCGCAGGCGTCCCAGTCCATCGCCGGAACCTCGGCGAGCGTTTCGGCTAAGCGGATGCGTAATTCGATGTCGGGCATTGGCGGTTCGTATTCTGGCCCAACTTTATGCCCGAAATGGCGCAAGGGCATCGTCAATTCGCCGCATGGCGGGGCTGTTTACGGCCGCCAGCCTTCGAAGATCATCTGGTCGGCCCAGCGCGCCGCGCGCCGGCGCTCGGCCTCGGTGCGCACCGTCCACGTCAGCAGCGGCAGCCCGAAAGCGAAGCGCAGGGCCAGCGGCGCCAGTGCCGGCAGATTGTTTATCCAGTAGGCGATGAATTGCGGCCGCGTGCGAGGCACGTGCAATAGATTGCCGAGGCTGTGCCGCTGCGACGGCGGCAGCTCCGGCCAATCGTCGTAATGGCGCTGGGCGACGATCCCCCGCGTCAGGGCCGGTCCGATGTGACGGAGCGCCTCGACCAGGGTTGGATCGAACGACATTACGGCCACGGGCCCGGCATAGTTCGCCAGCACCTGGGCGGCGCGCGCGACCAGCCGGCGGTCGCCGTCGAAACGGCTCTTGAGCTCGAGCACCAGCGTGGCGCGGCCGGCGACCAGCTCGCACAATTCGGCAAGGGTGAGAATGCGGTCGCTGCATTGCTTGAAGCGCGCTTTTTTGATCTCGGCGGCGCTTAACTCAGCGAGCTTGCCGCTGCCTTCCGTTAGCCGGCCGAGCGCATCGTCGTGGTGCACCATGGCTTCGCCGTCGGCGCTCACCTGCAAATCGCACTCAATGCCATAGCCGCCGGCGATGGCCGCGCTGAAGGCGGTCGCCGTATTCTCGACCACGCCCGCCGCGTCGTGCAGGCCGCGATGGGCAATCGGTCGCGCGGTGAGCCAGTCGAGTCGCGCCATGGCGCCTCAGGCTACCTCGAACAGGCCTTCCACTTCGATGGCCGCGTCGGCCGGCAGCGCCGAGACGCCGACCGTGGTGCGGGCGTGGCGGCCTTTGTCGCCGAACACTTCGACCATCAGGTCGGAGGCGCCGTTCATCACTTTCGGCCCGTCGGTGAAGCCGGGCGGCGAATTGATGAAGCCGCCGAGGCGGAGCACACGCACGACTTTATCGAGGTCGCCGAGCGCGACTTTCAGCTGAGCGAACAAGTTGACCGCGCAGGCGCGCGCCGCTTTCTGCCCATCTTCGATCGAGACACCGGCGCCGAGCTGGCCCTTGGCCACCAGCTTGCCGTCGCCGCCGAAGCAGAGTTGCCCGGATATGACCAGCAAATTGCCGCTGCGCACGAAAGGTACGTAATTGGCGATGGGACTCGCCGGTGTCGGCAATGCAATGCCCAAGCTTGCGAGCTTTTTCTCTACCGTTCCGGCCATGGACGCCTCACTACCGTTGCGTAACCCGTCTTGGACGATCAAAACGCCCTGTGCAAGCGCGGCCAGGTGTGTTGCCCGGTCGGGGGACGGCCTCTATCTTGCCTACTTCGTGCAGCTTTGTTGCCGCCGGTACCGCCGCGGAAAGGCTTTGACCCATGAAAACACCCATTGCACGCCTGGTCTTGCCGGCTTGCGCAATCGTTCTTGCTGCCATGGGTGAAGCGCCCGCCGCTCCGGTGGGTGACAAAGTTGTGCTTGCGCCGCACCGGGCGGTCTACGATCTCAAACTATCCAAGACGCACGGCAGCGGCTCCATCGAGGCGGTGCGCGGCCGCATTCTGTACGATTTCTCCGGCAATGCCTGCGACGGCTATGCGCTGCAATTCCGCCAGGTGTCCGAGCTCGATTCAGGCGAGGGCAAGGCGGCTTTGAGCGACCTGCGCTCGACCACCTGGGAAGACGCCGCCGCCAAGACGTTCCGTTTCAATTCGGAGAATCTCGTCAACGAGCAGCAGACCGACGCCGTGGACGGCCATGCCGAACGCAATGGCCAAGCGGTGGCCGTTAGCCTCAGTAAACCAAAGGAGAAGCGGTTCACCGAACCGGTCGATGCCGTATTCCCGACCGAGCACATGCGCCGCATCATCGAGGCTGCGCGCGCCGGCAAGACAATCCTCGAGTTTCCGGTCTATGACGGCTCCGAAAGCGGCGACAAGCTCTACAACACGCTCACGGTGATCGGCCGCACCATCGCGCCCGGCGCAAAGCCGCCGGACGATGCCGGCGCCAAGATCCCGGCGCTCGCGAAACTTTCGCGCTGGCCGGTGACCATCAGCTATTTCGAGCAGGAGAGCGAAAAGAAGCAGCAGACTGGCGAGCAGACCCCGGTCTATTCCATCGGTTTCGAGCTTTACGAGAACGGCATCTCGCGCGCACTGACGCTCGATTATCCCGACTTCACCATCAGCGGGAAAATGACCTCGCTGGAGATGAAGAAAGAGACGCCCTGCAAGTAGCTACTCGTCGTCGAGCGCGAGACCCTTCACCACCGCGCCGCGGCCGAATTTCTCACGCAGCCGGTCGACCGCGTGCTCGGCTTGCGCCCCGCGCCGGTCGATGAGGTCGGCAAAATCGTCGCCGTCGGCGTCTTCCAGATTGCTCACGCCGATGCCGATCAGGCGAAAGCGCGCGCCGCCGACCTCACGTTTCAGCAATTCCTGGCCGACCGCGAAGATGCGGGCAGCGAGTTGCGTCGGCGCACTGAGCGATTCCGCGCGCGTGCGAGTCTTGAAGTCGGCGCTCTTGAGCTTGAGCGTCACCGTGGAGCCAGCGAGCGCATTGCCTTTGAGCCGCGCCGAGACCCTTTCGGTCAAAGTCCACAGCGTCTGTTCGAGCGGGCGGAACTCGGCGATGTCCTTGTCGAATGTGGTTTCCGCCGAGATGCTTTTGGTGTCCTGCTCGGGATCGACGGAGCGCGAGTTGATGCCGCGCGCGAGCCGCCACAGCCGTGCGCCTTCCTCGCCGTAGCGGCGCATCAACTCGCGCTCGTCGGCGCGCTGCAGATCGGCAATGACACGATAGCCGTCGGCCGCAAGCTTGGCCGCGCTCACGGCGCCGACGCCGTAGATGAAACCGACCGGCTTGGGTGCGAGGAAGCCGGCGGCCTCCGCCTGGCCGAGCACCGCGAAGCCGCGCGGCTTGTCCATATCGGAGGCAATCTTGGCGAGGAACTTGTTGGCGGAAAGTCCGATCGACACCGTGATGCCCAGGTCACGCTCGACTTGGCCGGCGAAGCGCGCCAGCACTTTGGCCGCGCTCATGCCATGCAGCCGTTCGGTGCCGGTCAGATCGAGGTAGGCCTCGTCGATCGACAACGGCTCGACCAGCGGCGTCAGCTTCAACATCGCGCCGCGCACGGCGCGGCCGGCTTCGGCATATTTGCGCATGTTCGGGCGGATCACCACCGCCTGCGGGCAGCGCCGCAACGCCTCGAACATCGGCATGGCCGAGCGGATGCCGTAGGTGCGCGCCACATAACAACAGGCGGCCACCACGCCGCGCTTGCCGCCGCCAACGATCACCGGCTTATCCACCAACGACGGGTCGTCACGCTTTTCGATGGTGGCGTAGAAGGCGTCGCAATCGATATGCGCGATCGCGTGCGTGTCGAGTTCGGCGTGGCGCGCAATCCGTGGCGAGCCGCAGGCCGGGCAGCGCGTTGCGCTGGCGGGCGTATCGGCCAGGCAATCGCGGCAGAAGCTCATGGCACCTCACGCTCCCACGGCGTGCCGCCGAGTGCGGCATAGGCGCGCGCGACATCCTGCGGATCGAGGCCGGTTTCGGCCGCAAAAGCGGTAATCAGACGATCATCGGCGGCGAGGTATTCGAGCACGCCGGCGAGGAAGCCGGCCTCGCCGCTGGCGGCGCGAATCTCGGCCGGACCGATGCCGGTCGCCGCAAGAAAGCCCCCAAGCCGCTCGCCATCCCCGGCGATGAAGGTAAGCGCTTGAACCGCCACGCCTTCTGCCGCTTCTTGGGTTAACGGAGGGCCTAGTTTCATCGATCAAATTTGCCTTTCCGTAAGAAATCCCCACTACCGTTACCATCATGCCCGAGCGCGTGCGCCAAATCGACGGCGCGTGCCTTTGGGCAGGGCGTATTGGGGAAAAGGCGGGGCGGGGACAATGGCGAAGACCGTCCTGATCGTGGAGGACAACGAGCTGAACATGAAGCTCTTCCACGACCTCCTGGAAGCGCATGGCTACCGGACCGTGGGCACGCGTAACGGTATCGAGGCGCTCGACCTCGCGCGCAAGCACCGGCCCGATCTGATCCTGATGGATATCCAATTGCCGGAAGTCTCCGGCCTTGAAGTGACCAAATGGCTCAAGGACGACCCCGAACTCAAGGCGATCCCGGTTGTCGCGGTCACCGCCTTCGCCATGAAGGGGGACGAGGAGCGCATCCGCGAAGGCGGCTGCGAAGCCTATCTGTCCAAACCGATTTCGGTCGGCAAATTCATCGAAACGGTCAGACATTTTCTCGGGAGCGCGTGAGATGAGTGCCCGCGTTCTCGTCGTTGACGACGTCCCGGCCAATGTGAAGCTGCTGGAAGCGCGGCTGTCGGCGGAATATTTCGACGTCATCACCGCCTACAGCGGCGCCGAGGCCTTGGCGCTGTGCGAGCGCGCGGAATGCGACATCGTGCTGCTCGACGTCATGATGCCGGACCTGGACGGCTTCGAGGTTTGCCGCAAGCTCAAGTCCAATCCGGCGACACACCATATTCCGGTGGTGATGGTGACCGCGCTCGACCAGCCGTCCGACCGCGTGCGCGGCCTCGAGGCGGGCGCCGACGATTTCCTCACCAAGCCGGTGACCGACGTGGCGCTGGTGTCACGCGTGCGTTCTCTCGCGCGATTGAAGATGGTGACCGACGAGCTGCGCATGCGCGCGCTCACCTCGAAGGAAATCGGCATGCAGAGCCCGGAGCGCGAGGCGGTGGCCGAGACCGGACGCGGCGGGCGTATCCTGATCGTGGACGACCGGCAGAGTTCGTACGAGCGTATCGCGCTGACCCTGTCTGCCGAGCATACCGTCGAGATCGAAGCCGATCCGAACGAGGCGCTGTTCCACGCCGCCGAAGGCAACTACGACCTGGTGATCGTGTCGCTCGGCTTGGCTAATTTCGACGGCCTGCGCCTGTGCAGCCAGGTGCGCTCGCTCGAGCGCACGCGCAGCGTGCCGATCCTGGCGGTCGCCGAGGCCGACAACAACCAGCGTCTGGTGCGCGGGCTGGAAATCGGCGTCAACGACTACCTGATCCGCCCGATCGACAAGAACGAAATGCTGGCGCGCGTGCGCACGCAGATCAAGAAGAAGCGCTACACCGAGCGGTTGCGCGACAACGTGCAGGCCTCGATCGAAATGGCGATCACCGACGCGCTCACCGGGCTATTCAACCGCCGCTACATGGAAACCCATCTGGGGACGTTGCTGGAGCAGGCGGCCTCGCGCGGCAAGCCGATCACCGTGCTCATCCTCGACATCGACTATTTCAAGTCGATCAATGACGGCCACGGTCACGATGCCGGCGACGACGTGCTGCGCGAATTCTCGCTGCGCATCCGCAAGTCGATCCGTAATATCGATCTTGCCTGCCGCTACGGCGGCGAGGAGTTCGTCATCGTCATGCCGGAAACCGACATGGCGGTGGCCGCGATGGTGGCCGAGCGCATCCGCCGGCGCATCGCGACCGAGCCGTTCGCGATCCAGGACGGCGCGCGCAATCTCGACGTGACGATCTCGATCGGCATTGCCGCTTTGGCCGGCCCCGGCGATACCGCGGCGGCGGTCCTCAAGCGTGCCGACTCCGCGCTCTACCGCGCCAAGCGCGATGGCCGCAACCGGGTGGTGCCGGACGCCGCTTAAGCGTCGAGTTGGCTGGCCCACACGTTCTGCGCGCAAAACTCGGCTAAAATTTGGCTGAAATGCCAGCGGCTTAAAAAGCTGTTTGGTAGCCAAGGGCGCATGGTCTAACCTTACCGGCGACGGCTTCCGCTGAAAGCGCCGACGTCACCCATTACGCGCCCCGCGAAAGCTCAAGCCATACCCTACGGAGTGCTCAGGTCCGCCGCATCTCCTGGGTCCGTGGGGTTCGGCCGGCCTGGACGTGGTGAGAGTGGCCTCCTCATAACACCGCGTCCGGCCGGCCACCTATTCCGGACATGCGAAGGGCGCCCCGCGAGGCGCCCTTTTCATTACACCGATTGATCCGCGATCACTTGATCTTGGATTCGGTATATTCGACGTGCTTCTTGGCGACCGGATCGTATTTCTTCTTTTTCAGCTTGTCGGTCTGCGTGCGCGAATTCTTCTTGGTCACGTAGTAGTGGCCGGTGCCCGCGCTGGAGACGAGCTTGATCTTGAGACTGGCGGCTTTGGCCATGGGTCTTGGTCCTCGAAAGGGGGATTTGGCGGCGAACCTAGCGGCGAAGCGGGAAATGTCAACCTAGAGCACGATAGCATTGGATTGAATCAATTGGGGATTCCCAAATCGGCGCGTTTCTGATTCAAGATGCTGGCTGGAATGGAGGCCAGCATCTGATGGCCCGAGCCTATTCCTTGGATCTGCGCGAACGCGTGGTTGCGGCGGTGGCGGCTGGCGAGAGCTGCCGGGCGGTTGCGGCCACTTTCAAGGTCAGTGTCGCCAGCGTGGTGAAGTGGTCGCAACGGTTCCGCGCGACCGGCAGTGCGGCGGCACGACGGATGGGCGGGACGCGGGCCTATGCGCTTGCCGGGGAGCGCGACTGGCTGCTGGGACGTCTCGCGGAGAAGCCGGATGTGACCTTGCGAGCACTGCTGGCCGAGTTGGCAGAGCGCGGGATCGAGGTGAGCTACTACGCGGTCTGGCACTTGTTCGAGCGCGAGGGCATCAGCTTCAAAAAAAAGCCTGCACGCCAGCGAGCAGGATCGCCCCGACGTGGCCAGGCGGCGGGCACAATGGAAACGGTATCAAGGCAGGCTTGACCCGGCCCGCCTCGTCTTCATCGATGAGACCTGGGCCAAGACTAACATGACACGCAGCCATGGCCGCGCGCGGCGAGGCCAACGGCTGGTGGCCAAGGTCCCGCACGGCCGCTGGCAGACGCTCACCTTCCTGGCCGCGCTGCGCAGCGATCGGATCGATGCCCCTTGCGTTATCGACGGGCCGATCAACGGCCAAAGCTTCCTGGCCTATGTCGAGCAAATCCTCGTGCCGACACTCAAGCCTGGCGATATCGTGATCATCGACAATCTTGGCAGCCACAAAGGAAAGGCTGTGCGCCGGGCCATTCGCGCCACCGGCGCCAAGCTGTTCTTCCTGCCGCCCTACAGTCCCGATCTCAACCCGATCGAGCAGGTCTTCGCCAAGCTTAAGACACTACTGCGCAAAGCCGCCGAGAGAACCGTCGAGGCCACATGGAAGCGCATCGGCGCCCTGCTCGAATGCTTCACGCCACAGGAATGTGCCAGTTACTTCGCCAACGCCGGATACGCTTCAGCGTGAGACAATCATGCTCTAGAGCAGTTCCCGGTGAAATTGCTGCTCGACCATGAAGTAGAACGGCACCGGCAGATCGTGCGCCATGCCGGCCTCGACGCGGGCGAGCAGCTCTTCCAGCACGATGCCGGTGATGGTTGGCATGTCGAGGTGGGTGGCCTGCTCGATTGGCACCCAGACGAGCTCGACCAGCTCGGACTCCGGCCCGACCACGCCCGCGATCTTGTGCGCGACCGCGGAAGCGTCCGCCGTGAGAAAGCGCGTGTCGAAGCGGCGCGGCCGGCGCGGCGGGGTGATGGCGCGCGCGATGAAATGGATCTGGCCGAGGTCCGGATGCACCTTGGCCTTGGCGAACTCCGCCCAGATCTCGCTTGGCGTTTGCGGCGGCTCCTCGCGCTTGACGCCGAGCAGCAGGCCGGTCTCCTCCGCCATCTCGCGCACCGCGGCGAGCGCGAAGGCGCGCGCATAGGCCGGGCTCGGTGTCGCCACGCGCTCGTTGAGTTTCTTCTGCGTGTCGGGGTGCAGTTCGCTCACCGCCGACATGTCGCAGTCGAGCGGCTCGATGCGGCCGCCCGGAAATACGAATTTGCCGGGCATGAATTTGTGGCCGGCATGACGGCGGCCGAGCAGCACCTTCGGCTCGGACCCGGAGCGGTCGATCAGCATCAAGGTCGCGGCGTCGCGCGGCTCGCTGTCGGGAAATGAGGTGTCGCGTTCCGAATTGGTCATGCGCTCGGCCCACACTTTGCCGAGCTGCGAGGTGTCGCGTGTCATCGTGCCTTCCGCTTTTTGCCGCGCGAACGATAGTGCTCTTTGCGCTCATGCCGCCGTGGCTCATCGCGCCCTTGGCGCGCGTGACGCGGGGTCGTGCCGCGCCGGCCTTCCGATAGCAGCTCGAAGCGCAGCGCGCCGGCGACCGGGGCCGCCTCAACCAGCTTCACCGTGACGCTGTCGCCAAGCCGGTAGGTCTCGCCGCTATGACGGCCGACCATGGAATGGCGCGCCTCGTCATAGTGGAAATATTCGTCGCCAATGGTCCGCGCCGGAATGAAGCCGTCGGCGCCGGTTTCGTGCAGCTTCACGAACAATCCGGCGCGGGTGACGCCGGAGATGCGGCCGTCGAAAGTGGCGCCGATGCGGTCTGCGAGGAAATGGGCGATCAGCCGGTCATTGGTCTCACGCTCGGCCAGCATGGCGCGCCGCTCGGTCGCGGAAATCTCGGCAGAGATTTCGGCGAGCCGCTTGTGATCGGCAAATTCAGGCAACGCGCCGTCGCCGAGCTTGAGTGCGCGGATCAAGCCGCGGTGCACGATCAAGTCGGCATAACGGCGGATCGGCGAGGTGAAATGCGCGTAGCGGCGCAAGTTCAGGCCGAAGTGTCCGTAATTCTCGGCGGCGTATTCGGCCTGCGCCTGGCTGCGCAACACGACTTCATTGATGAGCTGTTCGTTGTCGCGCCCTTTCACCTGTTTGAGGATGCGATTGAAGGCTTCCGGCCGCAGCGCGCCGGCTTTCGCAAAGCTAATGTCGAGCGTTTGCAGGAATTCGCGCAACGCGGCGATCTTCTCCTGCGCCGGCTCGTCGTGCACGCGGTAGATCAGCGGGATGCGCGCGCGCTCCAGCGTCTCGGCGGCGGCGACATTGGCGAGAATCATGAATTCCTCGATCAGCCGGTGCGCCTCCAACCGCTCTGGCCGGATGACCCGGTCGACGGTGCCGTCGCCCTTGAGCAGGATCTTGCGCTCGGGCAGATCGAGATCGAGCGGCTGGCGCTCGTTGCGTGCGCGCGCCAGCGCCTCGTAAGCCGCGTACAGCGGCTCCAGCACCGGGTTGACCAGCATCTCGGTGTCTTCGTCGGTGCGGCCGCCGATGGCGAGCTGCGCCTGGTCGTAGGAGAGCTTGGCGGCCGAGCGCATCAGCACGCGGTGGAAGGTGTGCGAGCGCTTGCGGCCGTCGGCGCCGATCACCATGCGCACGGCGAGCGCGGCGCGATCCTCGCGCGGGCGCAGCGAGCACAAATCGTTGGAGATGCGCTCCGGCAGCATCGGCACCACGCGGTCGGGGAAATAGACCGAATTGCCGCGCACCACAGCTTCGCGGTCGAGCGCGGAGCCGGGCGTCACGTAATGGGCGACGTCGGCGATGGCGACGGTGACGATGAAGCCGCCGCGATTGTTCGGCATTGTGTCCGGCTCGGCGTGCACCGCGTCGTCGTGATCCTTGGCGTCGGGCGGATCGATGGTGACGAGCGGAAGATTGCGCCAGTCCTCGCGCTGATGCAGCGTCGCGGGCTTGGCGGCCTCGGCTTCGTTCAGCGTCTCGCGCTTGAACGCCGAGGGAATGCCGTGGGCGTGAATGGCGATGAGGCTGACGGCGCGTTCGCTCTTGAGCGAGCCGAGCCGCTCGACAATGCGTCCGGTCGGCAGGCCGAGACGCGGCGCATGGCTGGTTTCGACCGCGACCAGATCGCCGTCTTCGGCGCCGCTTGTTGCGCCCAGCGGAATGGCGAGTTGTTTGCCGAGCATTTTCTTGTCGACCGGCTCCAGCCGTCCGCTACCGTTGGGCAATTTGCGGAAAATTCCCAGCACGCGGTGTTTGGGATGGTCGATGATCTTGATGATGCGGCCGTGCAAGCCTTCGTCTTCGCCGGCAATCCTGAGCAGCACGCGGTCGCCGAGGCCGGCCGCTTCGCCCGGCCGGGCGTTGCGCGGCGTGTGAATGCGGATTTTCGGCGCCGGCCCGTGGGCGTCCTCGTCCCACTCATCGGGCGTGGCGATCAATTCGCCATCGGCGTCGCGCGCGGTGATGTCGGCGAGCACGGTGGAGGGCAGCGAGCCCGGGTGATGCAGTTTCTTACGCCGCTTCTCGATTTCGCCCGCGTCGGCGAGATCGCGCAATATGCGTTTGAGTTCGGCGCGCGCCGCGTTCTTCAGGCCGAAGGCGCGCGCGATCTCGCGGGTGCCGACTTGGCCGGGGCGCTCGCGGATGAAGGCGAGAATGTCAGCCTTGGAGGGGAGGGAGGCAGTCGTTTTAGCAGGCTTTTGCAAAATGGTTTTCCTGCGCCAAATCGGCGCGATTGAGATCAAATGTAATAACGAAAATCAGGCTTCGCCAGCTATTCGGCGGCGGTGATCTTGGGTGTCTTCTTCTTGGCGGTCGGCTTCTTGCGCGGCTTGGCGGCGTGCTCGGCCGCATCGGCGGTCTTGGCGGCTTCCTTCTTGCGGCCCTTCGGCGCCTCGGAAGGTTCGCCCGCTTTCTTGCGGCCGGCGGCGCGGCGCGGCTGCGAGCCGAGCTGATCGGCGCGGGCATCGAGCAACACGACCGCTTCGGTCAACGTGATCGTCTCCGGCGTCTTGTCGCCGGTGATGGTGGCGTTGATGCCGTTGTGGCTCACATACGGCCCGTAACGCCCGTTCTTGACGACAACGGGCCCGCCTTTGTCGGGATGTTCGCCCAGCACCTTGCCTGGATCGGCGCCCAAGCGGCGGCCTTTCTTCGGATTGGCCTTCTTCTCGGCGATCAGCGTCACGGCGCGGTTGAGGCCGATGGTCAGCACGTCGTCGCCGTCTTCCAGGTTGGCGTAGGTCTTGCCGTGCTTGACGTAAGAACCGAAGCGCCCGATGCCTGCGAGGATGGGCTCGCCGTCTTCCGGCGAGATGCCGACTTCGCGCGGCAACTGCAGCAAACCGAGCGCCTTTTCGAGATCGATATCGTCGGGCGCAACGCCTTTCGGCACGCTGGCGCGTTTCGGCTTCTCGACTTCCTGCTTCTTCTCGCCCTTCTTCGGCTTCGGCGGCTTGATCTGCTCGCCGAGCTGCAGATAGGGACCGAAGCGGCCGCCGCGCAGCGTCACCTCAAGCCCGGTCGCCGGGTCTTCACCCAGCAGTTTCTTGCCCTGGACGCCGTCGGCGCTCGGCGTGATCTGCCGGGTGAAATTGCATTCCGGATAGTTCGAGCAGCCGACGAAGGCGCCGAAGCGACCGGTCTTGAGCGAAAGCTGGCCGGTGCCGCATTGCGGGCATTGGCGCCGCGGCGTGCCGTCGGCGTGTTCCGGGAAAATGTGCGGCTCGAGCAGATCGTTGAGCGCATCGAGCACGACGCGATTGCGCACTTCCTTGATGTCGTTGACTGCGCCGACAAACTGTTGCCAGAACTCGGCGAGCACGGCACGCCAGTCGATCTTGCCGGCGGAGATTTCGTCGAGCTTTTCTTCGAGCCCGGCGGTGAAATCGTATTCGACGTAGCGCGTGAAGAAGCTTTCGAGAAAGGCGACGACGACGCGGCCTTTGTCTTCGGGGATCATCCGCTTCTTGTCGATGCGGACGTAGCCGCGATCCTGCAGCACCTGAAGGATCGACGCGTAGGTCGACGGCCGGCCGATGCCGAGCTCTTCCATGCGCTTGACCAAAGCCGCTTCCGAAAAGCGCGGCGGCGGCTCGGTGAAGTGCTGGCTGGAATTGATCGCCTGTTTCTGCAGCGCTTCGCCGGCGCTCATGGCCGGAAGGCGGCGGCTCTCATCGTCATCGCCCGGTTCATCCATGCCTTCCTGGTAGAGCGTCAGGAAGCCGTCGAATTTCACCACCTGGCCGGAGGCGCGCAGCTCGATGGTGCGGGCGCCGGCCTTGGCTTCGATGTCGACGGTGGTGCGCTCGAGCTCGGCGGGTTCCATCTGGCTGGCGACTGCGCGATTCCAGATCAATTCGTAAAGCCGCGCCTGATCGCGGTCGACATATTTGGCGACCTCGCTCGGCGTGCGGCCGGCAGCGGTCGGGCGCACCGCTTCGTGTGCTTCCTGCGCGTTTTTCGATTTGTTGTGATATTCGCGCGGCGACGCCGGCACGTATTCCTTGCCGTAGTTGCGGCCGAGCATCGAGCGGATGTCGGCGATCGCCTCCGGCGCCATGTCGATGCCGTCGGTGCGCATATAAGTGATGAGGCCGGTGGTCTCGCCGTCGAGTTCGACGCCTTCATAGAGGCGTTGGGCGAGACGCATGGTGATGGCCGGCGCAAAACCGAGCTTGCGCGAGGCCTCCTGCTGCATGGTTGAGGTGGTGAACGGCGGCGGCGGATTGCGGCGGGCGGGCTTGGCTTCGACATTGGCGACCCGGAAGTCCGCGTTTCCGAGATCGCGGGTGAAAGCTTCCGCTTCCGTGCCCGAACCGATGTCGAGGCGCTGGATCTTCTGGCCGTCGGCGCCGACGAGGCGCGCTTCGAAGATTTCGTTGCGCGGGGTCGCCAGCGTTGCTGCGATCGACCAGTATTCCTTGGCGACGAATTTCTCGATTTCGAGCTCGCGGTCGCACACGAGCCGCAGCGCGACCGACTGCACCCGGCCGGCCGAACGCGCGCCCGGCAGCTTGCGCCAGAGCACAGGCGAGAGGGTGAAGCCGACGAGGTAATCGAGCGCGCGGCGGGCGAGATAGGCATCGACCAGCGCGGCGTCGATCTTGCGCGGGTGCTGCATCGCCTCGAGAATGGCTTGCTTGGTGATGGCGTTGAACACCACGCGCTCGACCTGCTGGTCCTTGAGCGCCTTCTTTTCCTTGAGCACCTCGAGCACGTGCCAGGAGATGGCCTCGCCCTCGCGGTCGGGGTCGGTGGCCAGAATGAGCTTATCGGCGCCCTTCAGCGCCCGGGCGATGTCGTTGATGCGCTGGTTGGACTTCGGATCGACCTCCCAGAGCATGCGGAAGTCGGCGTCTGGGTCGACCGAGCCATCCTTGGGCGGGAGGTCGCGAATATGGCCATAAGAGGCGAGAACCTCGTAACCGGGGCCCAAATATTTGTTGATCGTCTTCGCCTTGGCCGGCGATTCAACAACGACGATATTCATGCAGTTCCAGTTGGTTAGCGGCAAATTTCAGGGCCGGCTCCGGTCAAAATCGGCCGCCAGTTGAGCCGGAACATGGGGAAGGTGGCACCTGCTGTCAAATCAGGGGGATCCCGAGGGGGCTGTCAGAGCAGCCAAATAGGGCACTAACAAGAACTCGTTCGTTTCACGGCCGTCTACAACCTTTAGATGTATTTTTGCGCAAATCAATTAACAATATCCCTATTCAGGGCAGAGGGTGTATTTTGTCCCGCGGGCGCGCGTTGACCTGACCTGGCCAACCGCCTCGAAGCAGAAAGCACCAGCCGTCAATCCGACGGCCCGAACGGCGGCTGATCACTTCACGCCCAGACGCTCGAGAAACGCGGCGGTCGGATTGCCGTCCGGGATCATGCCGAGTTTTTGCTGCTCGACGCGAATATTGTCGCGCAGATCGAAATCCACGTGACCCTCGAAGTCGTTCACTTTGTAACCGAGCGCGGCCAATTTTTTCTGCAAGGCAATTCGCGCGTCGCGCGAGAGCGGGTGGTCGTCGGGTGGCCATGCCGCCTTGATCTGGGCACCGCCTTGCATACGATCGGCGAGGTGGCCGACCGCGACCGCGTAGGCGTCGGAATTATTGTACTCCTTCAGCACGTCGTAGTTTTCGGTGACGATGATGGCCGGGCCCTTGGCGCCCGCCGGAAAGAACAGAATGCCCTTGGTGTCCGGCGGCGGAAACGGCTTGCCGTCGGCGCGCCGCACGCCGAGCTTCTGCCAGCCTGCAAAATCGTCGTGGCTGTGCATCATGTCGAAGCCGGCCGGCACAGTGACTTCGAAGCCCGAGGGCAGGCCGTGCTTCCAATTGCCCTTGTGCAGGTAATTGCCGGTGGAAGCGAGCACATCCGGCACATTGCCCCAGATGTCGCTTTTGCCGTCGCCGGAAAAATCGATGGCGAAGTCGACGACGTTCGATGGCATGAACTGGGTTTGCCCCATGGCGCCGGCCCATGAGCTGACCATCTGGCTGCGCGCGAAGTGCTGGTCCTGCATGATCTTCATGGCGACCAGCAGTTCGTTGCGGAAATATGGATCGCGATAGCCGACAAAAGCGAGCGTCGCCAGCGAGCGGAACACATCCCAGCGGTCCTTCTCGGCGCCGAAGTCGCTCTCGATGCCCCACAGCGCGATCAGGATCCAGCGTTCGACGCCGAACTGCTTCTCGACGGCGTCGAAAGTCTTGGCCCATTGCTTCGCCTTCATCTGGCCCTCGGCGATGCGGCGCTTGTTGGCGACCGCATTGACGTAATCGCCGAAGGGCCTGCCGTATTCCGGCTGGCGTTGCGTTGCCGCAATCACGCGCTGGTCGGGTGTGACGCCACGCATCGCGAGATCGAAGGTCGTGCGGCTGATGCCTTTAGCTTGCGCGTCGGGCCAGAGCTCGGTGACGAAGGCGGCGAAGGGCTTCTGCGGCGGTTGCGCCTGCGCGCACGTTGTTACAAGCGCAAGCGCGAGGACGGCTGTGAAACGGATGATCGTATCGATTCTCATCGATCCTTTATAGCAGCGATACCAAGCCGCCGCCGTGGCGCTCGACCCGCCCGGCGATTTCGAGTTCCAACAGCACGGTGCGCACGATCGCCGGCGAGGTCCGCGACAGCCGCACCAGATCGTCGATTGCCACCGGCGTCGGCCCGAGCAGGCCGACGATACGGCTGCGCTCGTCTTCGCCGGGTTCGTGGTCGGGCGGCCCGAGCATGTCCTGCGTCGGCTCCTCAACGGGCGGCGGCTCGATGCCGCGGCCGAGGATTGGCTCGATCACAGCGATGACGTCGGCCGCTTCGGTGACCAGCGGCGCGCCCTGCTTGAGCAGGCCATTGGTTCCTTCGGCGCGCGGATCGAGCGGCGAGCCCGGCACCGCGAATACTTCGCATCCTTGTTCGCCGGCGAGCCGCGCGGTGATCAGCGAGCCGGAGCGGCGCGCCGCCTCCACGATGACGACGCCGACCGAAAGGCCGGAGATCAGCCGGTTGCGGCGCGGGAAGTCGCGCGCCCGCGGCCCCCACGCGAGTGGCATTTCCGAAATAGCAACGCCGTCGGTCAGCATTGCTTGCAATAGTTCCGCGTGCTCGACCGGATAAATGCGCTCGTGCCCGCCGGCCAGCACGGCAATCGAACCGCTCTGCAGACTCGCGCGATGCGCGGCGGCATCGATGCAGCGCGCCAGGACGACGCTTGGTATCAGGTCTATTGCTTCGCGGAGGCCGGGCAGGCCAGAGCGTTTCAGACTATCTTCGGCGGAGAGTTGATGCCTTAGCGGCAGAATTTATTGAGATTTTTATTCGAGGCCGAGCGTACAAGTTCGCCTATGGATGCATTTCTGCGATTTATGACAAGCGACAGTTCGGTGTTCGGATATACCGTTCACAACTGGATGGTGTTTTTCGGCGTGGTCACCGTGCTTTGGATTGTCGTCGTGGCTAGGGATTTATAGCCTTGTGGCGTTTGCGCCATAATACCGCGCGGGCTGACATTGTCGCTGCGGATCAGGCGCAGCCAGTCGAGCCGCTGCTCATCGGTCAGTTGCACCCCGTCGCCCAACGCATCCCCCTTAAGCCAAGCATCGCTTAAGCGGCGGGACGGCACAACCGGGGGTTTAAGCTTTGGTTGTAGCGCCAATCTTGCCTTCGTGGCCTGCGAACAGGCGGGCGATATTGGCGCGGTGCATGATCCACAGCAGCGCGCTGAGCAGAAGAAATAGCAACGCGGCATTTGACCGGCCCAAGAACCACAGCGCTGGCGGCGTCAGCGCGCTGGCGATCAGTGCCGCGAGCGAGGAGTAGCGGGACACGAACGCGACCACGAGCCAGATCGCGCAAAAAATCAGCGCGCCCGGCCAAAAAAGCCCAAGCAGGACGCCGATGTACGTCGCGACGCCCTTGCCGCCTTTGAACCTGAGCCAGACCGGGAAGAGGTGGCCGAGAAAGGCGCCGAACCCGGCGGCGAGCGCGGCGTCATAGCCGGCAAAATGCGCGGCGATCAGCACCGCCGCGGTGCCTTTGAGCATGTCGCACACGAGCGTCGCCGCGGCGAGCCCCTTGCGGCCGGTGCGCAGCACATTGGTGGCGCCAATATTGCCCGAGCCGATCGTGCGCAAATCCGGCCCGCCGGTCAGTCGCGTCAGCACGACGCCGAACGGAATCGTGCCGAGCAGATAGCCGAAGAAAACGGCGAGCAGGAGCGTCATCACCACACCCTGTCATTCCGCGGCGCGACCGTCAGGTCGCGAACCCGGAATCCATAACCCCAGTGCTGCGGCGTATGGATTCCGGGTCCGCTCGCCATAGGGCGTCGAAGACGCGAGTAAACGCGCGAATGGCTCGCGTCCCGGAATGACGAATTAAATTTATACGTATTCATAAACCGTGCGGCCGGCAACGATGGTGCGCACCACGCGGCCGGTGAGGCGCGCTTCATCGAACGGCGTGTTCTTGCACTTCGACTTGAGTTCGTTGGGATCGAGTACCCAAGGCAGATCCGGATCGATCACAATCACGTCGGCCGGCGCACCCGCGCGCAAGGTGCCGCCGGGCAGGCCGAGCAATTCGGCCGGGCGCGTCGACATCGCGCGCAAGAGCGGTATCAAATCGATGTCGCCGCTGTGCACGAGACGCAAGGCGACCGTGAGCATGGTCTCCAATCCGATCGCACCAGGGCTCGCCTCGGCAAAGGGCAAGCGCTTGGTTTCGACGTCCTGTGGATTGTGATCAGACATCACGACATCGATAAGGCCGTCCGCCAAGGCGGCGATCAGGCGCTTGCGGTCGTCCTCGGCGCGCAGCGGCGGCGACAGCTTCAAGAAGGTGCGGTAGGAGCCGATATCGTTCTCGTTGAGCGTGAGGTGGTTGATCGAAGCGGCGCCTGTGACGCTCAAGCCCGCGTCCTTGGAGCGGCGCAGCACTTCGAGCGACTCCCCGCAGGTGATCGAAGCCGCGTGATAACGTCCGCCCGACAATGCGACCAGCCGAATATCGCGCTCGAGCATCACCGTTTCGGCGGCGCGCGGGATGCCGAGCAGGCCGAGGCGGGCGGCGAATTCACCTTCGTTCATCACGCCATCGCCGATCAGATCGGGGTCCTCGGTGTGGTGCACGATCAGCGCGTCGAAATCGCCGGCGTAAGTGAGTGCGCGCCGCATCACTTGCGCATTGGTCACGCTTCTGTCGCCGTCGGTGAAGGCGACCGCGCCGGCGGCTTTCAGCAGGCCGATCTCGGTCATCTCCTTGCCTTCGAGCCCCTTGGTGAGCGCCGCCATCGGATGGACGTGCACGATCGCGGTATCGCGCGCGCGACGCAGCACGTAGTCGACGGTCGCCGGATCGTCGATCGCGGGCGAGGTATCGGGCTGGCAGATGATGGTGGTGACGCCGCCGGCTGCGGCGGCCTGGCTGGCCGAGGCAAAGGTCTCGCGATGACCGGCGCCCGGCTCGCCGATGAAGGCGCGCATGTCGATCAGGCCGGGCGCGACGATTTTGCCACGGCATTCGACGACGTCGGTACCTTCCGGTACACCAGCCGCGCCGATGCCCTTCTTAGCCTCGCGGATGATGCCGTCGGCGATCAACACATCACCGGGAAAATCGAGATCGCGCGACGGATCGACGATCCGGGCGTCTTTGAGCAGGATCGGGCGGCGGTCAGATAACATTGTCTTGCAACATCATGCGTTCGGCAAATTACGCGACAGCGCTTCCAGCACGGCCATGCGCACGGCGACGCCCATCTCGACCTGCTCGCGGATGACGGATTGCGCGCCGTCGGCCACGATCGAGTTGATTTCAACGCCGCGGTTCATCGGGCCGGGATGCATGACCAGCGCGTCGGGCTTGGCGTAGCTGAGTTTCTTTTCGTCGAGGCCGTAATAGTGGAAATACTCCGACACCGACGGCACGTAGGAGCCGTTCATGCGCTCGCGCTGCAGGCGCAGCATCATTACGATGTCGGCGCCGCTCAAGCCTTCGCGCATGTCGCGCGCGACGTCGACGCCGAAGCGCTCGACGCCCGGGGGCAGCAGGGTTGACGGGGCGACCACGCGGACGCGCGCGCCCATCTGGTTGAGCAGCATGATGTTGGAGCGGGCGACGCGCGAATGCAGGATGTCGCCACAGATCGCGACCGTGAGGCCCTCAAGGCGGCCTTTGTTGCGGCGGATGGTGAGGGCATCGAGCAGCGCCTGCGTCGGGTGCTCGTGCGAGCCGTCGCCGGCATTGATCACCGAACAGCCGTCGAGCTTGCTCGCCAGCAATTCGACCGCGCCAGAGGCGTGGTGGCGCACCACCAGGATATCGGGATGCATGGCGTTGAGGGTGATCGCGGTGTCGATCAACGTCTCGCCTTTGCGCATCGACGACGAGCCGGTCGACATATTCATCACGTCGGCGCCCAGCCGCTTACCGGCGAGCTCGAACGAGGACTGCGTGCGGGTGGAGACTTCGAAGAACAGGTTGATCTGGGTGCGGCCGCGCAGCGACGTGCGCTTCTTCTCGACCTGGCGGTTGAGCTCGACAAATTCTTCGGCGAGGTCGAGCAGGCCGGAAATATCGTCGCGGGAAAGCCCTTCGATCCCCAACAAATGCCGCCTGCTGAGGACGAAGGAGGATTTCGGCGCGATGTTCATTAAAGGAAGGTCTATAGGCGCAAGTTTCCGTTGCGGCAAGCGAAAGTTCCGACCCGGTCCACAACCAGTTCAGCGCGGTTAACGCTGCATTTCCGCGGTTTTCCGAGCCCCATTTTGTTTCAAAACAGTATTGTGATTACGACTTCGTGAGCGCGAGTGAACCGCCTCCCTTGTCCTTAGTTGACGTCAGGAACGGCCAGCGGGCGCAGGCCGGAAAGTATGCGTGGAACACTCCAACATCTTCGGAAAGTTCCGGGCGACATCGAGACCACAAGGAGGCACCATGAACAAGGTTCTGAAATATGCGGCAGCCGCAACTCTCACCGGCGCGCTGGCGATTGCAGCGGCGACGCCGAGCCACGCGCGTCATGGCTGGAACGGGGCCGCAATCGGCTCGGGCGCAGGTGCGCTGGTCGGCGCGGCTGCGGCGAACGCTGCGTACAACAACGGCTATTATTACGGCCCGGACTACGGCTACGCCTACGAGCCGGCGCCGGTCTATGGCGGGCCGTACGTCTATGGCTACAGCTATGATGACTATTACCCGAACCGCTGGCAGGACACGCACAGCACCAACAATTTCTCGATCGACTCGCAGCGGTAAAACGCTGCCCCGATCCTGAAGAAGGAGCCGCTCTTCGGGGCGGCTTCTTTTTTATAGTCGCGACAGGCGATCAAGCGCGCCCTGCAGGATGAAGGCCGCGGCGTGCTGATCGATGACTGCGGCGCGTTTCTTGCGGCTGACGTCGGCGGCGATCAAGTCGCGCTCGACCGCGGCGGTGGAGAGCCGCTCGTCCCACAGTGCGATCGGCAAGGCGGTCAACTTGGCAAAATTGCGCGCGAAGGCGCGGGTCGATTGCGCGCGCGGGCCTTCCGTGCCGTCCATGTTGATAGGCAGGCCTAGCACGAAACAGACGGCGGCGCGTTCGGCGGCGAGCGCCAAGAGCGCCTTGGCATCGGTCGTGAAGTTCTTGCGCGCGATCGTGGTGACGCCCGTCGCCAATTTGCGGTCCGGATCGCTGACCGCGACACCGATGGTCTTGGTGCCGAGATCGAGCCCGATGAGCGCGCCGCGCGGCGGCAGATGCGTGGCGGCTTCGGCGAGCGGCATGATAGGCGCCGTCAAGGCACGACTCCTTGCGGCAGTGCGGCCGCGTGCGCGGCGATGTCGCCGGCGGTGGTGAACCAAACTTTGTCGTCCGCCTTGCGCACGATGTCTGTCAGCGCGCGCGCAAGATGCTTGAAGCGGTGCGGCTGGCCGACGATGTAGGCGTGCAGCGCGATGCCCATCACCAGCGGGCGCTTGTCGCATTCGGCCGCCAGCACATTGAAGGCGTCGACGATCATGTCGGCAAAGTCGGCGCCCTCGCGCTTGCGCGCGACGATCTGCGGAATGTCGTTGAGCTCCTCCGGGTAGGGAACCGACAGGATGCGGCCCCGGCGCGTCGTCATCCAGGTCGGCTGGTCGTCGTGGCACCAGTCGAGCAGATAGCTGTAACCCGCCTCTTGCAACAGATCGGGCGTCACCGGCGATTGCGAAATCCACGGTCCGAGCCAGCCGCGTGGGCGCTCGCCGGAAAATTCCTTGAGCGCGGCGGTCGTCTCGGCGATCAGAACGGCTTCCGCGGTTTCCGACAAAGTGCCTTGGCGCTCCGAATTGGTGCGGCCGTGGCCGACGATCTCGGCGCCGGGAAAGGCGCTGATCGCTTGCGGCGCGTGCTCGACCATTTGCGCATTGACCAGCAGCGAGAGCGGCAGCTTGAGCTCGGCGAACAAATCGGCGAGGCGAAACACGCCGACGCGATTGCCGTAATCGCGCCAAGCGTAGTTGAGCACGTCGGGCGGCGGACCGCCGGGCGCAAGCTCGGCGCCGAGGCCCTCGCCGAAGCCGAACCATTCGAGATTGAGACCGACATAGATCGCCAGCCGTCTTCCTTCCGGCCAGTCGTAATGCCGGCGCTCGGTGATGGGAGAATAGGGGTAGCGGCCGTGGCTGGGGGCGGGCATGCGGCGATCTTATCTCCTGCGCGCGCCAAAGAGACAACGCCAAGCTTGCGGCAAGCAGTGGAGCAAGTGCATAATAACTCTATAGAATTCTAAGGCTTTTTATTCCGCGTCTGGGCTAGGGGGAAGTAATGCGTATCGCGTACGGTTGTGCCTTGTGCGTGCTCGCGCCGCTGGCGCTGTTGCTCGCGCAATCGGCCGCTGCGCCCGCGCAGACGGTCGAGCAGCCGCCCTCGTTCAACGCCGCACAGATCCCCGGCGTCAAGCGTGTCGGCGAGAACTACACCATCCGCAATCCGGTGAAGAGCGACGGCATTTTGCGCATCTACGTGCTGGCGATGCCCTATGGCGACATCACGGTGCAGGGCGACGAGATGGTGCGCATGCGCATCAACGAACTGCATGCGTTGGCGCTACTGGAGAAGGTGAGCAATTCGGGCTCCTTCGGCAAGGCGCTGGCCGAAGCGGGCCTGAGCCCCCTGAAATTTACCGGTCAGTTGATCGTCAATCCGATCGGAACGGTGCAAAACACCTTCACCGGCGTCGGCAATTTTTTTGGGCGCATGAGTTCCGGCATGAACAATGCGGGCAAGACGCCCGATGACGCGATGTCGAACCTGCTCGGCGTGACCGACCAGCGCCGCCTGCTCGCCGCCACCTATGGCGTCGATCCGTATACGGACTTGGCGCCGCTCGCCGCGAAGCTGCAGCAACTCTCGCAGGCGGCGGCAACCGGCGGCCTGGTGGTGACCGGCGCGCTGGCAGTCGTTCCAGGCGGCGCCGGCATCATCGTGTCGAACCTGTCCACCGCCAACAAGCTCAACGATCTCGGCCTTGAGGACGTGGCGCGCAAATACGATGCTTCCCAGATCCTCGACATCAATCGCGCGGCGCTGAAAAAAATGGGCGTCGACGACGAGTTGAACAACAAACTCCTGTCCAACACCAATTACACCCCGCTCGACATGGCGGCGATGGTGGCCGCCCTCGACAGCATGAACGCGGTCAAGGACCGCGACGTGTTCGTGGCGCGGGCCGCGGCTGCCGACGGCCGCGCCATCGCCTACGTGCTGCGGCGGACGGCGGAACTCATGGCCGACGATTATCGCAAGCACGGCGGCTATGTGCGCTTCGTGTCGCTCGCGGCCTTTCCCTATGTCGTCACCCGCGACGGCCGCGTCATGGCGTTGCTGCCGATCGACGCTTTGTCGTGGACGCGCGATACGGCCATCGGCTTCACCCAGGTAAGCAACGAGCGCAGGCGCGTGGCGCCCAAGGCGCGCGGCGAACTGCGCATCACCGGCATGGCCACCGCCATGGCCAAGGAGCGGCTGAAGGAGCAAGGCTGGACCGTGCTGGAGCACCAGAAGCCTTAACGCGCGGGTTGCCGGCGAAAAGCGGCCTCTGCTATAGGCGGCGCATTCTTGTCGAGGCTTCCATGTCCGTCGATGCCGATACCGTCCGCCGCATCGCCCATCTCGCCCGCATTGCGGTTGCCGAGGACGAAGTTGCGCACCTGCAGGGCGAGCTGAACGCAATTCTGGCCTGGGTCGAGCAATTGCAGGCCGTCGATGTCGCCGGCATCGAGCCGATGACCTCGGTCACGCCAATGACGATGAAGATGCGGAAGGACGAGGTCACCGACGGCGGCAAGCCGGAGGAGATCGTCAAGAACGCGCCGCAAAGCGAGGATAATTTCTTTCTGGTGCCCAAGGTGGTGGAATAATGTGCATCGCCTGCGAGATGGGCTTCTGGGGCATGGTCGAGGCCATGTCGCCGGAAGCGCGCGAGCAATTCCTGCGTGAACAAGCGGAACGCTTTGCCTGTGAAGCGACCCAAGAGGCCGCGCCGCAGCAGCAACCGCGCAAGGACGAGCGCGCGCCGTGAGTGACTTGACGGCGCTGACCTTGGCGCAGGCGCGCGACGGGCTGAAGAAAAAATCCTTCTCGGCGCAGGAATTGGCCGGCGCGCATCTCTCCGCGATCGACAAAGCACGCGCGCTCAACGCCTTCGTGCTGGAGACGGCCGAGCGCGCCGCCGACATGGCGAAAGCCTCCGACGCGCGCATAGCCAAAGGCGGCGCTAAACCGCTCGACGGTATTCCGCTGGCGGTGAAGGACATGTTCTGCACCGCTGGCGTGCGCACCACCGCCTGCTCGCACATTCTCGACAATTTCGTGCCGACCTATGAGTTGACGGTGACCGCCAATCTGTGGCGCGCCGGCGCGGTGCTGCTCGGCAAGACCAATTGCGACGAGTTCGCCATGGGCTCGTCAAACGAGACGTCGTACTTCAAGCCGGCGATCTCGCCCTGGCGGCGCAAAGGGGCGAACACGCCGCTGACGCCGGGCGGCTCGTCCGGCGGCTCGGCCACCGCAGTCGCGGCGCAATTGTGCCTGGGCGCGACCGGCACCGACACTGGCGGTTCGATTAGACAACCGGCGGCCTTCACCGGCACGGTCGGCATTAAACCCACCTATGGTCGCTGCTCGCGCTGGGGCATCGTCGCGTTTGCGTCCTCGCTCGATCAGGCCGGGCCGTTTGCGAAAACGGTGCGCGACGCCGCCATCCTGCTGCGCTCGATGGCGGGGCCGGACGCCAAGGATACCACCTGTGCCGATCTGCCGGTGCCGGATTATGAGGCTGCGGTCGGCAAATCGGTGAAAGGCCTGCGCATCGGCATTCCGAAGGAATACCGCATCGACGGCATGCCCGCCGAGATCGAAAAGATCTGGGATCGGGGCAAAGCCTGGCTCAAGGCGGCGGGCGCCGAGCTGGTCGACGTGTCTTTGCCGCACACCAAATATGCGCTGCCCGCTTATTACATCGTAGCGCCGGCGGAGGCCTCGTCGAACCTCGCGCGCTATGACGGCGTGCGCTACGGTTTGCGCGTTGCCGGTCGCGACATCACCGGCATGTATGAGGTGACGCGCGCGGAAGGCTTCGGCAAGGAAGTGCGCCGGCGCGTGATGATCGGCACTTACGTGCTCTCGGCCGGCTATTACGACGCCTATTATCTGCGCGCGCAGAAGGTGCGTACGCTGATCAAACGCGACTTCGAAAAATGTTTCGAGGCGGGCGTGCACGCGATGCTGACGCCGGCGACGCCGTCGGCCGCTTTCGGTCTGGGCGAGAAGGGCGGCGCCGATCCGGTCGAGATGTATCTCAACGACGTGTTCACGGTGACGGTGAACATGGCGGGCCTGCCCGGCATTTCCGTGCCGGCGGGGCTCGACGCGCAAGGCCTGCCGCTCGGCTTGCAGTTGATCGGGCGGCCGTTCGACGAAGAGACGCTGTTTTCGCTCGGCGCGGTGATCGAGCAGGCCGCCGGGACGTTCACACCGGAGCGGTGGTGGGCATGAGCGACAACCTCATCAAAGGCGCGACCGGCGACTGGGAGGTCGTCATCGGCATGGAGGTGCATGCGCAGGTCACCTCGAAGTCGAAGCTGTTTTCCGGCGCCTCCACCGAATTCGGCGGCGCGCCCAATTCGCATGTGTCTCTCGTTGATGCGGCAATGCCCGGCATGCTGCCGGTGATCAACGAGGAATGCGTCAAGCAGGCGGTGCGCACCGGGCTCGGGCTCAACGCCAGGATCAATCTGAAGTCGGTGTTCGACCGCAAGAATTATTTCTATCCCGATCTGCCGCAGGGCTATCAGATCAGTCAGTACAAGCAGCCGGTGGTAGGCGAGGGCGAAGTGATCGTCGACTTGGACGGCGGCGAGAGTGTCGCTGTCGGCATCGAGCGGCTGCATCTCGAGCAGGACGCCGGCAAGAGCCTGCATGACCGCTCGCCGACGATGTCTTACGTCGATCTCAATCGCTCCGGCGTCGCGTTGATGGAGATCGTGTCGAAGCCCGACTTGCGTTCGGCCGAGCAGGCCAAAGCCTTCCTCACCAAGCTGCGCTCGATCCTGCGCTATCTCGGCACCTGCGACGGCGACATGGAGAAGGGCTCCTTGCGCGCCGACGTGAACGTGTCGGTGCGGCGGCCAGGCCAGAAGCTCGGCACGCGCTGCGAGATCAAGAACATGAACTCGATCAGCTTCATCGGCGACGCCATCGAGCATGAAGCGCGGCGCCAGATCGAAATTCTCGAAGATGGCGGCGCGATCGAGCAGGAGACGCGGCTTTACGACCCGACCAAAAAGCAGACCCGCGCCATGCGCACCAAAGAAGAGGCGCACGACTACCGTTATTTCCCCGATCCCGACCTGCTGCCGCTGGAATTGAGCGCCGACGACGTCGCAGCGCTGAAAGCCAAGCTGCCGGAACTGCCGGACCAGAAGAAGGCGCGCTTTATGCGCGCCTTTGCGCTGTCGCCTTATGATGCCGGCGTGCTGGTGGGCGAGCGCGAGACCGCCGAGTTCTACGAGGCGGTGGCGAAAGGGCGCGACGGCAAGGCCGCCGCCAATTGGGTGATCAACGAATTGTTCGGCCGGCTCAACAAAGAGGGCAGGGACATCGCAACCTCCCCGGTTACCGCCGCGCAACTGGGCGGCATGCTCGACTTGATCGCCGACGGCACCATTTCCGGCAAGATCGCCAAGGATCTTTTCGAGATCCTGTGGAGCGAAGGCGGCGATCCGCGCGCGATCGTGGAAGCGCGCGGCATGAAACAGGTCACCGATCTCGGTGCGATCGAGAAGGTTGTCGACGACATCGTCGCGAAAAATCCCGACAAGGTGGCCGACGCCAAGACCAATCCGAAAGCGATCGGCTGGTTCGTCGGCCAAGTGATGACATCGTCGGGCGGCAAAGCGAGCCCGCAGGCGGTGAACGAGCTTCTGAAAAAGAAACTCGGCCTCTGACGCCGCGCGCGCCGCCGTTTCCTGCATCGCTACCGCTTCGTTGCGATTTGAATCGCACTTCGAAGCATGCGCGCATGAAAAATTTAACCCTGCGCGGCGGTAACGATCGGCGAATCACTTGTCACTGATTTGCCCGTTTTTGATCAATTCCGGTCTTTGGGCGTGCGCGCGCGAGGCAAATTGTGCAAAATTATTTTGCTCTGCACACAAGCGCGATCGACATGCAAACGCGCGCGAAAAAAATGTGCGTCGCTGAAAATTTTGCGCGCGCTTGCGCGTTGCGCACAAACTTTGCATGCGCAAGATGTCCTTATTTCATCGTAACATTTTGAATTTCGCGAATGTGCGCGCGACGGTGCGCGATGCATCGAAGCAAAAACATTTTTGCGCGCGACGCGCTCGCGCTTCAGACATGAACGCGCGCCGAATGCGCGCCGCATACACGTTTCGTTAAGCGGACACTGTTTTTTTCGTTGTGCTGTAGTAAACCGAAATGCAGTGCGCGTCGATTCGCGGCGCGCGCTGATGCGACACCCGCCATGTTACATGGCTAGGAGGGCAGCAATGGCGAAACGTAGAAAGAAGGCCGTGGCGAAGAAGGCGAAGAAGCGGAAGAAGAAGCTCTAGTCTTTTAACCACCGCCGATCTTCGCACGTAAGCCGTGCCGAAGATTTGCATCATAGGGGGCCGGTGCGCGCCGTGGAGTGATGTGCGCCTAGCAGTCGTTCCAGGGCGCCCCGGTTCCGGTTGATGTCAGAGGGCGTCGGCGAGACTGAATGTCTCTCCGACGCCCTCGGTGCATTTGATGGCGCGCGATCTGCGCGCTCACGCTGCGCTCAGCTCTTGCTCGCCGCCTTGAGACGCTTGTTGCAAGCGTTCCAATATTTCGGCCAGGTCATTCCCTTCTCGACCTTGCCGGCGGCTTTCGCCGCTTTCCATTCGACGCCGCATTTCTTCTGACGCTCGCGCATGGCGGCGACGGCCGTGGTCGTCTTCGACGTGTCTTTCTTTGCGGGTGCTGCCGCTGGCGCCGTCGCCGGCGCGGGTGTCGTCGTCGTGGTCTGCGCGCCAGCGCTGTGTACGAGCAGCGGCGCCGCGATCAGCGCGGCGGCGACGGCGGACAAGATCGTCTTGTTCATTACTCCCCCCTGTGTTCGAGGTTGCGGCGGGCGGCCGGCGGGGCCGCTCCTGCAACCACATCGCGAAGAATAACTCGTGGAGGTTGTATGCATCTAGGACGGCGTTTGGAGTAGGGCCGGTTGCGGATTGCGGGCCTTACGCCTAGGTCTGACGGCATTCAATACATGGAGTGACGATCATGGCGCGCGGCAAGGCCAAGCGGTCGGCGAAGTCAAAGCCGGCCAAGGCAAAATCCAAAGTCAAAAAGGCGGCCTTAAAGGCCAGGCCGATCGAGCTCTGGTACTGGCCGACGCCGAATGGCTTCAAGATCTCGATCATGCTGGAAGAGTGCAAGCTGCCGTACACCATGCTCCCGGTGAACATTTCCAAGGGCGAGCAGTTCAGGCCGGAGTTTCTCAAGATCGCGCCCAATAACCGCATGCCGGCGATCGTCGATCCGCAAGGGCCGGGCGGCAAGCCAATCTCGATCTTCGAATCCGGCGCCATCTTGCAATATCTCGGGCGCAAGACCGGCAAGTTCTATCCGGCCGAGGAGCGCGCACGCGTCGAAGTCGATCAATGGCTGTTCTGGCAAATGGGCGGGTTAGGGCCGATGGCCGGGCAGCTCAATCACTTCAAGCATTATGCTCGTGAGACCTTGCCTTACGCGATCAAGCGTTATGAGGACGAGGTCAACCGGCTCTACGGCGTAATGAACACGCGGCTGAAGGATCGCGAATTCCTCGCCGGCAAATATTCGATCGCCGATATGGCTAGCGTCGGCTGGGTCAATCTGTGGAAGCGGCAGGACCAGAACATCGACGACTTCCCGCACGTCAAGCGCTGGCTGGAAACTGTGAAGGCGCGCCCGGCGGTTCAGCGCGGCATGGCGCTCGGCATCGAGCTGCGTCAGGGCATCGACATGAAGGATCCAAGCGTGCAGAGCGTATTGTTCGGCCAGCGCGCGCGGGCGGGCTGATCCCCGCATCTTCCTCGGTGGTTATTGCGATCTGAAGCGGTGCGGTGAACGATTCCTCACCGTGCGCGAAAACACCAATATTTACGGCATTTCTTGCACGTGTCTCGTCCGCGCAATCGCCTGATATTCATGTTCGATTCATCGCGATACTTAAACTGGGATTCAAATTCTCTGCCCGATAGTCGCGCCGTCCGCTGAGGAATTTTCCGGAGGCGATGACAGGGACGAGGCATCGGTTTCCGCGGGAGTGGGCGCCGCTGCCGGGAAAAATGGGGAGCCGTTATGGCCGACATTGAAATTACGGCCGCTGGTGCCGTCGAGCCCGCCGACGCGGAGGAATGCTTCGCGCTCGGCATGAACTATTCGGCGGGGGCCGGCGTGCCGGTCGATCTGATCGAAGCGCACAAGTGGTTCAACATCGCCGCGTCGCGCGGTCATGCCGACGCCGCGCGTTTGCGCCGCGAGGTCGCCGAGCAGATGGCGGACGCCGAGATCGGCTGCGCGCAGCGCGCGGCGCGCGCCTGGCTCAAGGCGCATCCGCTGCCGATCGTACCGGCGCCAGTCGCGATCCGCGTCGCGGCCTAAGCTGCGAATTGGGCGAGGGCGTCGCGCACCTGTGCGATGACGCTGTCCCACTCGCCGAGTTTAGGCTGACGGTAAAGCCGAGCCTGCGGATACCAGGGGCTCCGCTCGCCTTGCACGGTCCAGCGCCAATCCGGCGAGAACGGCAGCAGCACCCACGGCGCGCGGCCGAGCGCGCCGGCCAGATGCACCACCGCGGTATCGACCGCGATCAATAGATCGCAGAGCGAGAGTACGGCCGCGCTATCGGCCATGTCGGCAAGCTCGCCGCCGATGTTTTTGATCTGCGGATGGCGCGCGAGGAAGTCTTCATCGCCGGCACGCATATCGCGTTGCAGGCCGATGAACGAGACGCCTGTGAGTGCGAGCAGAGGCTCAAGCAACGTCACATCGATCGAGCGATTGCGGTCGTTGGCGTGCGCGGGATTGCCGGCCCAGGCCAGCGCCACGCGTTTTCCCGGCAGGGCTTCGATCACGGGCCGCCACTTGGCGATACGCGCCTCGTCGGCGCGCAAATAGGGGATATCCGCCGGGATGCTGGAGACCTGCGTTTTGAGCGCGAGCGGCAGGCTGCCGAGCGGGCAGTGCACATCGTACGCGGGCGGCGACTCGCCGCGTGCATGCACCGAAGCGATGCCGGCAAGGCTCGCGAACAGGCCTTTCAGCGCCGGCTGTACCTCCAGCACCACGGTCGCGCCGGCGCGCGCGATGAGCGGCGCATAGCGCGCGAACTGGATGGTGTCGCCCAGCCCCTGCTCGGCATCCAGCAGAATGGCTTTGTGCGCGAGCGGGTATTCGCCGCGCCACAATAAGCCGCGATAGTTACGGCGCGTGTCGCTCATGCCGCTGCGTGCCCAGCGCCATTCGTACTCGGCAAAGCCGCGCGCGTAATCGCCGAGTGTGAGCAGCGAGAGCGCGGCGTTGAAATGCGCGTCGGCGTAATCCTTTTGCCGCGCGATCGCCTTATCGAAGCTGTCGGCCGCTTCGCGCTGACGGTTGAGCGACTGCAAGGCGCGGCCGCGGTTGTTCCAGGCTTTGACGTGATCGGGTGCCGTCTTCAACGCTGCATCGAAGGCGGCGAGCGCCTCCGCGTTGCGGCCAAGATCGGAGAGGGCATTGCCGCGGTTGTACAGCGCACCCGGATGACCCGGTGCCAGTGTCAGCACGGCGTCAAAATCGGCGAGGGCGTCAACGGCTTGCCCGAGCGCGGCGCGGGCGCTGCCGCGGCCGAGCAGCGCCTCGCCATGGCGCGGATTGCGCGTCAGCGCGTCATCGAAGCTGGCGAGCGCGTCCTGCATGCGACCGAGTGCAAGCAAGGCATTGCCGCGATTGCTGAGTGCAGCGACATCGCCCGGACGTAACGCAAGCGCTTTGTCGAGCGCGTTCAGCGCCTCGCCGTCGCGCTTGAGCGCGTGCAGCACATTGGCGAGATTGATCCACGCGTCGGGCGCCTGCGCGTTGATTTTGACCGCACTTGCGAGCAGCCGGTAGGCCTCGCCCATCTGCCCGCTTTGCGCCTTGCAGAGACCGAGGAGGTGCAGCGCGTCGAAATTCTGCGGCACGGCTTTCAGCACGCGCGTGTAGAGTTTCCCCGCCTCGCGCAGCCGCCCCTGCCGTTGCAGGGCGACTGCGTCTCGCATGGCTGAAGCAATGTCGAATGGCTGAGCCTGCACGGCGGCGCAAATGCGCACGCCGGCAAAGGCCAGTCAATGCAAGGTTAGCGCGCTTGCCGCTTGCGCGCGCGCGGCCGGGCGGCGCGGGTTATAGAATTGGTTGGGCTCGCAGGAGCCGCCGATGCCGGTCGCCGTCGCGATGCATTGGCTCCAGGTTAGGAAGCGGTAGTTTGAGGCTCTTCCCATGGCGCCGCTATACCTGGCACACCAGGGATATTCGATATGAACGGGTCGTTGCGATGACGCTAAACCAGTAAACCGCTCACTGTCCGGCTCCCCAAATGCCACTGTAACTATTCAATGCATCGCACGCCATCGCGCAGAATCTGCGGTATGACCCCAATTAGGCTAGGTTAGCTCACAGGGGCTGCGGCGAAATTTTGTTGGCGTAGCTCACGCGGCTTTCTGCACCCAGAATTGATACATACCGGAAAAAGTATCCGGGTACTTTGTCTCAAAGTTGTGCCAGTGGTTGAGGTCGGTCAGCAGCCAGCGCTGCTCGGCGAACAGTGCCCGGTAGCGGCGTAGCACCGGTTCAGTGAATTCAAAGCCGATGAATTTCAAATTGCGCTCGGCCAGGAATGTCTTAATGGCCGGAATCGAAGTGCGACTCTCCTGCACATGAAAGAGCAGGTCGCGGCATTCACTGGTGGCGAAAAAATCGTTGAAACGGGTTACACAGGCGAGCGGGGTTGCCAGCAGATCTTGGCGCGCGCGCCTGATCTCGGAAGGTGTTGTGCTGTAGCCGCGCTCGGCAATGAAGGCGCGCGCTGCCACCACGTCGCGCCGCCCGAGCTCGCTGTAGAAACCGAGATGCATGAAGCCGTTGGGCCTGAGCAATGCGAGCAACGTGCGCCAGCCAGTAAGTGGATCGGCCATGTGATGCAAAACGCCGCTTGCATCGATGACGTCGAAGCAACGATCGAGCGTGCCGAGCTTGAGAATATCGGCTTGTGCGTATTCGATGCGCCCAGCCAGCGCTGGTGGTGTCTTGCGTTTAGCATAAGCCAGACTCGCCAAACTCAGATCTATTGCAAGCACATGAGCGCTCGGGAATTTCTCGGCGACTGTAATGGGATGCTGGCCGGTCCCGCACCCGGCCACCAGCATGTCGAATGCTCCGGTTTTGCCGAGAGAGATGAAGGCCGCGGTAGGAAACATCGCGCGTAAGTAGTGATCGAACGTGCTCGTCGGATCGACCGGACCATGCACCCAGCGCGGATAAGGATTTTCTTCGTACATCTGCCGCACGCGCTGCGACGTTGCGTCCTCGATCGCGGTGAGTTGTGGAATTGAATCTCGCAGCGCGCGCTCTTGCATCGGCTCGCGCAACTGCTGGGTCACCACCGCGTTGACGTCATCAGGCCACGTGCGCGCGAGCAAAGCTTGCGCGTCCGGCAGCGCGTGTAGCGGTAAATACATCGCGAGCGCTGCAAGCCGCATTGGAGAAATGTCGCGCAAGTTTGTCTTCAGTTGATCGACCTGTTCGTCTTCGGCCGGCGTAGTCGCAAATACGTATTCGTTAATGAAGCACTGCTGCGCGACCGTGCAGGAGCATGCGAGCACTGAGTCATTGTGCACGGCGCTGGCGGCTGCTTGCGCAAGCAGCGCGGCGCGCAATGTCGTGAGGAGGCGTTCGAACGCTACGTCACGTACGGGGGCGCCTTCGAGGATCGCGCGCAGCAACGGATCCCCGGCGATAGTTGCGAGACCAGCATCATCAAGCAACCGGTCTAGCGGCAGCCGCTGCGGCCACGCCTGGTGCACACGCTGCATCGCTTGACCGAGCGGCGGCAACACGGCCATTAGCGTAGGCCGGATTGCACCGAATTGTTCAAAGAGCTGCGGTCGCAATTCCAACGCGCGCGCAAAGCGGGGCGAGGCCTCAGCGAGCTTGCCTTGCGCTAGCAGCATACAGGCGAGATTGTTGCTTGCTTCTGCATGATCCGGCATGAGTAGCAAAAGGCGCTTGTAGGCGCGCACGGCCTCGTCGGTTCTGTTCTGCTGGTGGGCGCGCATCGCGTCGGCAAACAATTGCGCGGCGGATTGCCCGGGCGTTCCGCCGGCCGATGCTTGCTTCGACCCGGCACGGCGCTGTTTGCGATTCATCCGCGGCGTTTCCAAAAGTTTCAGCGCTTTTAGTAGTGGCGCATCCCAGTGGATGCGACGCTTCAATGACCACTGCAACCGAATTTGCAGAGCTGCGCTGGGCCGTTTGACGCTGTATTGCAGAAAGCATAGGTCTTACCGCACGCGGAGACGTGGCCGAGTGGCTGAAGGCGGCGGTTTGCTAAACCGTTATACGCTCCAAAGGCGTATCGAGGGTTCGAATCCCTCCGTCTCCGCCAGCAGCGCATCAGGCGAGTCGAAATTGGCAGCACGGCTGTTAAGCTGGCATTGCGTTTCGAAACGCGCGCAACTCGAAGCATTGTTGCCGCACTCAGATCCAAATGGATCGCGCTTGAGCTTTGAAACTTGAGTTGCGATTTGGCCGGCAGCTGTCGCCGGCGCAAATACCTATCGAATGTGTGCCTTTGGAGCCCGTTCGGCGGGAAGTGATCTATTTCCATTATTCCATTACGTTTGCCTCGAAAATAGGCGTTAATCGGACGGAATCGGCTAGCGAGCCCCTTGAAATCGGCTTCGTGGCCCGCGGAAAGGGTGGTAACTTACCGCGTGTCGGCTGATTGATTACAGGCTACGTTGTTATTGGCGAACTGTTGTAACATATTGATTTTCCGAGAGAAATGTAACGGCTCCGAACCTAAGGCCGGCCCTTGGGCGAGGGCTCCCCGGTCGGTTATGTTTGCGTGTTTTTTACGCAACACTCGGCCAAAAAGCAGCCAAGAGCCCTGTGGGAAGGGCGCTTCTTCGTTGCTTGCTCGGCCCTATCCGCTAGTGTCTCCAGTGCGACGGAGGGGGGCATCCCCAGTCGCGCTATCCGGTTGAACGGATCGCACCGAGTGGTAGGCCCGGTTTTAAAGTTGGGTTGATCGCGTGGTGTGAAAAGTTTCTCCGGCTAGCGGGGAGCAAGGGGAAGTTCCATCGGTGCTGTCGCACTGGGCGGATACGGAACCCTCTCACGACAAACAATGTTTGGAGGTTCAAGATGAAGATGGTGAAAAGCCTTCTCCTCGGCTCCGCAACCGGTCTCGTTGCGATTGCTGGGGCGCAGGCCGCCGATCTTCCCGTAAAGGCCAAGCCGGTCCAGTACGTGAAGATTTGCAGCCTGTACGGTGTGGGGTTCTATTACATCCCGGGCACCGATATGTGCATCAAGATCGGCGGCTGGGTGCGCACCCAATACATGTTCGGCATCGACAATGGTACCAACGGTCCGTTGGTGACGAGCACGACGCAGGCGGTGACCGGTGCAGCCGCTGCCTCGGGCGGTGGTGGCGAGTATTCGCGCAATTCGGCGGACGGCTTCCAGTGGCGCGCCCGCGGCTACATCACGGCCGACGCGCGTCAGCAGACCGCCTACGGCACAGTGCGTGCTTACATCGCGGTCGGTACTTCATCTGACCAGACAGGCGGTGCCGCAGGCGGTGCGACCTTCAATTCCAACCGTCTGTTCATGCAGTGGGCCGGCTTTACCTTCGGTAAGGCACAGTCGTTCTATGACCTCTACTCCGGTCCGGCGACCTCCTACTATGGCGGCCAGATCAATCCGGCTTCGGACACGGGCGACGGCGGCAACTGGGTAGGCGCTTATACCGCGCAGTTCGGCAACGGTTTCTCCGCCTCGATCTCGGCGGAAGACCCGTCGGTCAACCGCACGACTGCTGTCATCAACGGGCTTGCTGTTGGCGGTGTGGCCGCTGTGGCCGGTCCGGCGAACATGTTTACAGCCCCAACGAACTGGACCGAGGGCCAGTTTGCTCCCGATGCGGTCGGCAACCTCCGCGTCGATCAGGCCTGGGGCTCGGCGCAGGTCATGGGCGCATATCACAGGGTGGGCGCTCAGTATGATCAAAACTCAGCGACGGCGCCGAATGTCGGCACCTGGAATCATGCCGGCAACGCCGACGGCTACGCAGTCGGTGCCGGTATCAAGCTGAATGCACCGATGATCGGCAAGGGCGACTACCTGCAGGCCCAAGTCAACTACACGGAGGGCGCGCTCGGCTATCTCTATGCCGGTCGCGGTGACGCCCTCTATGCTGCGACCAGGTCGGGTGGCACCTATGGGTTCGGTGTCGTTTCGGACGCTGTCGTGACTGGTGCTGTTGGCGCCTCGACGCTCTCGTTGACGAGCGGCTGGGGTGTGAACGCGGCTTACGAGCACTTCTGGAACTCGCAGTGGCGGACGTCGGTGTACGGCGTGTACGATAAGGTCGAATACGGCTCCGCTGCGAATACGGCGCTGTGCACTAACGTCGAAGCCGCCTATGGGATGACTGCCGCCACCGCTGCCAACGGGACGTGCAACAACGACTTCTCAAACTGGGCAGTCGGTTCGCGTACTCAGTGGAACGTCACCCCGGCGTTCTACATGGGCGTGGACGTGGTCTACCAGAAACTGAATACAGCCTCGAACGGTGTGGTCGGTAATACGGTAGGTGTGGCCGGCGGACAGCCGACCGGCATCCGCACGATCCAGGATCAGGATGCGTGGATCGGCTACTTCCGCGTCCACTACGACTTCTATCCCTGATCGGCTGATCATGGATGTCTAGTCAATGCCCCCGGCGGGAAACTGCCGGGGGTTTTTCTTTTTGGACTTTTGCGCGCTAGTGCCCGTGTGCCTAATCGCAACGTGCTGCGAATCCCGCAATACGCGCGATTATGTCCGCATCCGTGAGCAGCGGGGCGTGGCCTTGATCGGGTACCTCGATCGTCTCCATCTCCCGGCGGCGCGCGTGCATGGCCGTCACGGTCAACGGTGACAGCAAATCGGAATTGGCGCCGCGGATCACCATCAGCGGCCGCTCGGCGAGCGCATCGAACTCCTTCCATAGTGGCGGCAGGCGCTGCGCGAAATCGACGCCCGCGAGCGTCTCGGCAAGGCGCACGTCGTAGGTCGGCGCCAGCGCGCCGTCTTTTTCCTTGAAGGTGCGGCGGGCGGCGGCGAGCCAGTCGTCGTGGCCGAGCTTGGGAAACTGTCCGCTGAACAGCCGGCGCAGGATCTCCGCGCCATCCTCGAAGTTGCGCGGCTGCGGCAGCTTGCCGACGTAGCCTTTGATGCGCATGAGGCCCTGCGGTTCGATCACCGGGCCGATGTCGTTGAGCACGACGCCGGCGATTGCGCTCGGCCGCACCGCCGCGAGCAGCATCGCCAGAATGCCGCCGCGCGACGTGCCGACGACGACCGCGGGCATGCAATCGAGCGCCACGGCCACCGCCAGGACGTCGGCGAGTTCGGTATGGAACGCGTAATGCGAAACGTCGCGGTCGTAATCCGACTGGCCGCGGCCGCGGTAATCCATGGCGAAAACGGGGCGGGGCTGGTTGGCGTCGCCCGACAGCGCGCGCGCCAGAGCCTCGAAATCCGCCTCCGTTCGCGCCAGCCCCGGCAGGCACAGCACCGGCAATGCCGGCCACGTGCGCTGCCCGTAGCAGCGCACATGCAGGCGCAAGCCGTCGGGCGCGGAGATGAAGATGCTGCTGGCGAGGTTCGTCATGACGCGCGGTTTCGATGGCGGCAGTATCCTAAAGCAAATCTCCGATGCGTCGACCCGGATTCCGCGCGTGCCGGCGCCTGCCGCTCAGTCGGCGCCGCGCTTGAGGTCGGCCTCGATCGCCAGATGCGTGCTGCCGCCGAAGCGGGCGCGGTAAACCTGCATGTTTTCCATCACGCGCTGGACATAGTTGCGCGTCTCGGCCAGCGGAATGCGCTCGACCCAATCGATCGGATCGACATTGGGATCGCGCGGATCGCCATAGGCGGCGAGCCATTGCCGCACGCGTCCCATGCCGGCGTTATAGCCGGCGAACGTCAGCAAATATGAGCCGCGGTAATAGTGCAGCAGGTTCGACAGCTCGGCGGCGCCCATCTGCATGTTGTAGACCGGGTCCTTGCGCAATTTGTTGCCATCGTAGGTGACCTTGAAGCGGCGCGCGGTGTCCTTGGCGGCCTCGGGCGTAACCTGCATCAGGCCCATCGCATAGGCGGACGAAATCTCGTTCTGGTCGAAGTCGCTTTCCTGGCGGACGATCGAATAGGCAACCGCCGGTTCGATCGGTGGCGCGATCGGCTTGTAATTGGGCAGGCCGAAAGTCGGGTAGGCGTAGTAATCCATTGGCAGCCCGCGCGCATGCGCTAAGCGGCCGAGAAAGACCTGGGCGTGCGGATCGTTGTTCTTGGTCGCGACCTCCGCCAGCATCGCCATGCCGGCGACGTCGGTGCCGCTTTCGCCGATCTCGGCATAAATCGAGGCAAGCATATTGCGTTCGTTGAGGCTGTAGAGCAATTCGGCGGCGCGCACGACTTCGAGCTTGCCGACGGTGGCCCGCTCTTGCGGCGTCAACGCCGGCGGTCCGATCAACCCGAGATCGGTGAGGCCGAGCCGCGCGCGCGCAAGCTGGCCGTAATAGGTGGCGGTTTGCTTGGCCGCCTGCTCGTAAAACGCTTTGGCCTCCGCGCGCTTGCCCATCGCTTCGGCCGCGCGGCCCTGCCAATAGCCGCCGCGCGACAGCGCATGCGGATTGACCGTGCCCTCATTAATGTGGGCGAACTGCTCGGCGGCGGCCCGGGGGTCGTGCAGGAAACGCAGCGCGATCCAGCCGGCGGTGAAATATTTGTCGACCCGCCAGTTGCCTTGCGTCGGCGGTGCCGCGTCGCGCGCGATGAAGAAAGCGCCTTTTGCATCGTTCTTGTCGAGCAGTTGGCGCACCAGAATGCGGCGCTCAGCCCACCATTGGTTGGGATCGACCACCGCCGCTGGATCTTGCGGCGCCGACAGCATCACCTTTTCGGCTTCCTCCGGCTTGTTGTTTTTGCGCAGCCATTGCGCGAGCGAAAAAATGTAGCCGGCATCATGGCGCGCGGACGCCGGTACATCGTCGAGCAAGGCTTTCGCGTTGTTGAGGTTCTTGATCACTGCCGCGCGCGCCTTGGCGAGCGCGATCTCGTCGCCGCCCAGGCGTTTGGCCTCACGCACGCCGGCTTCGATGTCGTCGACATAGAAGCGCTGCTCCATCCGCGTCTTGTGGTCGGCGCGCGTGAGCATGTCGCCGTAGAGTTCCAGCACTTTGTTTTCGACGTCGGCGCTGGCGTCCTGGCGCGTCCAGGCATAGCGCACCAGCGCGGCGGCACCGGCGCGGTCGCCTTTAGCGAGCAGCGCGTGGGCCATCATGTAGCGGCCCTTGGCGGTGGTCGGCGGATGGGCGGCGAAGAAGGCGAGCACTGCGCTGTCGGGCACGTTATCGTTCCACAGCGCATTTTCGGCGCGGCGGCGGAACAGCGGCACGTGCGGCCAATCCGGATTGGCGGCGATGAAAGCGGCGTAGCGCTGGAAGCTCGGATTGGTGTTGTCGGAGCGCAGGATCACCCACTCGGCGAGCTTGCGGGCGACCGGATCGACGACCGCGTTCTCGGCGGCATTGGCATCGCCGTCGCGGCCCTTGCGGGCGGCCTCGATCACCTTTTTGAGCTGATCGATATCGGCCGGCGATGTTGTTGTTGTGGTGGCGACGGCGAAGGGGCCGGAGACCGGGCGTACGATGGGCTTGATGATGGCGCGGGTGGCAAACAGCGAACCGCGCAAGCCGACATTGACTTGAGCAAAGGCCGACAGCTCGGCGCCTGGGCGCGGGCGAGGTAATGGGACGTCGCGAGTTTGAGCGGCAGCCGTGGGCGCCGGTTTAGGTGCAGGCTTGGCGGCCGCCTTGGTGGCATCCTTGGTGGTCTCTTTGGCAGCCGACTGCGCGGGCGCTTTCGGCCCCGGTTGGGCAGCGGGTTTGGCCATGAGGGCGGCGGGCGAGAAGGCCTCCGGCGGAACTTTGGCAGGCTCGGCCACGGCGAAGCCGCCGACGAGCGCGCCAGCGGCCGAAAGCGCCAGGCACAGGCCCAACGTGGTCCGATTCATGCAGCCCATTCAGTCCCTTGCCTCAGGTCCCCAGCACGTCCGAGTTGGGCGGCTACGCCCAAAACCTCCCATTAGGCCAAGAATGTTGACGAAGGAATACCCGGAAAACCTCTCTGCGGCGAGCCTAGGCGCGCAAGGGGGGCAAAAGCGGGGCAGGCCCTAACCATCAGGCCAATTCATGCTCCTATTGCCCGGCAAGGCTTTAATCGCTGCCCGCGACCCGCTATCTATGGCAGGCTTTTCGACCTGCCGTGGAGCGTCGCCATGACCGCCAAGACCAATTTCCGGGGTTCCCACACCGCGCTGGTCACGCCGTTCAAAAACGGCTCGGTCGACGAGAAGGCGTTCCGCGACCTGGTCGAATGGCAGATCGCCGAGGGCACCAACGGCCTGGTGCCGGTCGGCACGACGGGCGAAAGCCCGACGTTGTCGCATGACGAGCACAAGCAGGTGGTCGAATGGTGCGTCGACCAGGTGGACGGCCGCGTGCCGGTGATCGCCGGCGCGGGCTCCAATTCGACCAAGGAAGCCATCGAATTGTCGCAACACGCCGAGCAGGCCGGCGCCGACGCCGTGCTGATCGTGACGCCGTACTACAACAAGCCTACCCAGGAAGGGCTCTACCAGCACTACAAGGCAATCAACGACAAGATCGGCATCCCGATCATCATCTACAACATCCCCGGCAGGTCTATCGTGGACATGTCGGTCGAGACCATGAAGCGGCTCTATGAGCTTAAGAACATCGCCGGCGTGAAGGATGCGACCGCCAATATGAGCCGCGTCTCGCAGCAGCGCATGGCGATGGGCGAGGACTTCAACCAGATGTCGGGCGAGGACATCACCGCGCTCGGTTTCATGGCGCATGGCGGCCACGGCTGCATCTCGGTGACCTCGAACGTGGCGCCGCGGCTGTGTGCCGAATTCCAGGCGGCCTGCCTGAAGAAGGATTTCGTCACCGCGCTCAAGCTGCAGGACAAGCTCGCGCCGCTGCACATCAACCTGTTCGTCGAGACCAGCCCGGCGCCGATCAAGTACGCGATGTCGCTGATCGGCAAGTGCGCCAACACGGTGCGGCTGCCGATGGTGCCGGCGAGCGAGAAGGCGCAAGCGGCGGTGCACGAAGCCATGGTGCACGCCGGGCTGATCAACTGATCGGCCGCCCACCATGCTCGAAGATTTCAAGAAATTCGCGCTGCGCGGCAACGTGGTCGATCTCGCCATCGGCGTGATCATCGGCGCGGCTTTCACCGGCATCGTCAACTCGCTGGTGGGGGACATCATCACGCCGATCCTGGGCGCGGTGACCGGCGGGCTCGATTTTTCAAACTACTTTTTTCCGCTGTCCGCCAAGGTTACAGCGACCAGCCTTATTGAGGCAAAAAAACAAGGTGCTGTATTGGCTTATGGGAACTTCATCACCCTCGTCATTAACTTTATCATCATCGCTTTCGTGCTGTTCCTGGTGGTCCGTGCCATGAGCCGGCTGATGGAAAAGGAAGCCGAGAAGGCGGCACCGGTTTCCAAGCAGGAGCAATTGCTCACCGAAATCCGCGACCTGCTCAAATCGCGCTAAAAGAGTTTCATGGCCGCCAAACCCGAGCGCCGCTTCAAGGTGGTCGCCGACAACCGCCGGGCGCGCTTCAATTATGAGATCGGCGAGACCTTCGAAGCCGGTATTGTACTGACCGGCAGCGAGGTGAAGTCGCTGCGCGCCGGCAAGGCGACCATCGGCGAATCTTATGCCGACGCGCGTGACGGCGAGATCTGGCTGATCAATTCCAACATCCCGGAATACCAGCAGGCCGGCCGTTTCAATCACTTGCCCAAACGGCCGCGCAAACTGCTGCTGCATCAGCGCCAGATCAACAAGTTGGCCGGCGCGGTCGAGCGCGAGGGCATGACGGTGGTGCCGCTCAAGCTTTATTTCAACGACAAGGGCCGCGCCAAAGTCGAGATCGCCCTGGCGCGCGGCAAGAAGCTGCACGACAAGCGTGAGACGCTGAAGCGGCGGTCGTGGGAGCGCGAGCGCGGGCGTCTGATGCGGCAGAAGGGGTGATCATGCGCCATATCGGCATGCTGATCTTTCCGCGGCTCACGCAGCTCGACATGACCGGGCCTTACGAGGTGCTGGCGCGGCTGCCCGATACCAAGGTCGAGCTGGTGGCGCGCACGCTCGCGCCGGTGACCACCGACCGCGGTATGCAGATCGTGCCGACCGTCACTTATGAGACCTGTCCGCCGCTCGATGTGGTGATGGTGCCGGGCGGGCCGGGCCAGCAGGACCTCATGGAAGATGAGGCGGCACTCGGGTTCCTGCGCAAGCAGGCGGCGCAGGCGAAATATGTGACCTCGGTGTGCACCGGCTCGCTGGTGCTGGGCGCCGCCGGACTGCTCAAGGGCAAGCGCGCGACGTGCCATTGGAACGCCCTCGAGCATTTGAAGCTGCTCGGCGCCATTCCCGTCGCTGAAAAAGTGGTCGTCGACGGTGATATCGTAACTGGCGCCGGCGTCACGTCTGGCGTCGATTTCGCGTTGAAGCTGGCGGCCATCCTCGAAGGCGAGCAGACTGCGCGCGAGATCCAGCTCGGCATCGAATACGACCCGGAACCGCCGTTCAATTCCGGCTCGCCGAAAACGGCCGCACGCGACATGGTCGACAGGCTTCGTGCGCGCGGCGTGCAATTGTACGAAGCGCGCAAGGCGGTTGCCGCGCGCGTCGGCAAGAAGCTCGGAGTGTAGCCATGGCGGTGCCGACCAAGCTCGATCATTGCGTCATCCACGTTTCCGATTGGGAGCGCGCCAACAAGTTTTATGTCGAGGTCATGGGCGCGGCGCTGGTGCCGCGGCCGGTGGGCTATGCCTATCGCTTCGGCGACAAGCAGCTCAACGTGCACGGGCCGGGCGTGACGCCGGCGGAAGTCGCGCGCCTGCCGGTGCAGCCGGGCAATTCCGATCTGTGCTTCGAATGGGCTGGCCCGATTGACGGCGCGATTGCGCATTTGAAGGCGCATGGCGTGGCCATCGAGCGCGGGCCGATGCAACGCTTCGGCGCCAAGGGTGCGGGCACCTCGGTTTATTTCCGCGATCCCGACGGATCGCTGATGGAGTTCATGAGTTATGGAGGCAAATGATGGCTGAAGCGCCCGGAACGCATAATCCAAATATCTTGCCGCCCAATATTCCGGCGCCGCAGGACGACGGCGCCGCGCGTCATCTGACGGGCGCCAAGCTGCCCGACCTTGCGTTGCCGGCAACGCAAGGCGCATCGGTCAACCTGTCGAAGCTCAAGGGCCGCACGGTGGTCTACGTCTATCCGCGCACCGGCGTACCGGGCGTCGATGCGCCGCCGGGCTGGGACGACATCCCGGGCGCGCGCGGCTGTACGCCGCAATCGTGCTCGTTCCGCGACCATTTCGGCGAGCTTAAGCGGCTGGGCGTTGCGCGGCTTTACGGGCTGTCGACACAGGACACCGGCTATCAGCAGGAAGCGGCGACCCGGCTGCATCTGCCGTTTGCGATCATGTCGGACGAGAAGCTTGCGCTCACCAAGGCGATGAAGCTGCCGACGTTCACGACGTCGGGTATGACGCTGCTCAAGCGTATGGCCTGGGTCATCGACGACGGCACAATCACCAAGGTGTTCTACCCGGTGTTTCCGCCCGACAAGAGCGCCGAGGACGTGATCGCCTGGCTGCAGGCAAAGTGAGGACGCAATGGTCAAATTGACAGTGCTGTACGGACAGCCGAAGGATACCGCCGCGTTCGAGCGCTATTACCTCGACACGCACACGCCGATCGCGCAGAAAGTGAAAGGTGTGCGGCGTTTCGAGATTGCCAAAGTCGTGGGCACGGCCGATGGCAAGCCGTCGCCGTATTACCGTATCGCCGATCTCTATTTCGACGGCGCCGAGCAGTTGCGGCAGAGCCTCGGCTCGCCGGAAGGCCAGGCCGCCGCCGCGGATATCGCGAATTTCGCGACCGGCGGCGTCACCTTGCTGATTGCGGATGTTCAGGACGTGACGTCGAGATAGGCGCGGATCTTCTCGAACACCTTGCGGAACATCTCGGGCGTGAGCACACCGGTGTTGGTGTTGTAGCGCGAGCAGTGATAGCTAGAAAACAGCGTGAGGTTGTCGAGCGCATGCTTGCCGCCATGCTTGAACGGCGTTGCTGATTTTTTCAGCGCCAGCGCCGTGATCACGCTGTTGTGGGCGATTTGCCCGAGCGCGAGGATCGCGCGCAGATTTTTCATTTCGGAAATCGTTGGCTTGAGGAAATCGCGGCAGGTCGCGATCTCGACCGGCGTCGGCTTGTTCTCCGGCGGCACGCAGCGCACCGCATTGGTGATGCGGCAGCCGGTGAGGGTGAGCCCATCGTCGGGATGCGCCTTGTATTCGCCGCGCGCGAATTTGTAGTGCAGCAGCGTCTCGTAGAGCAGCACGCCGGCATAGTCGCCGGTGAAGGGCCGTCCGGTGCGGTTGGCGCCTTGCAGGCCGGGCGCGAGGCCGACGATCAGTAGCCGCGCGTCGATGGGACCGAAGGAGGGGACAGGCGCGTTGAACCAGCTCGGCTCTTTTTTGCGCCACTCTTTGCGAAAGGCCACCAGCCGCGGACAGCGCGGGCAGTCGCGTCCCGGCTTGCCCCCCGCAGGCATCGCTAGCGCGTGATCCCGAAAAGTGGGTACCGGTTTTCGGATAAGATCACGCGCCACCTAAAAAGTTATTCGAAGCCTTCCTCGTCGTCGTCGGTCTCGACGCCGGCGCCCGCGCGCTGCGGCACCGCCGGGCGTTGCAGGAATGCGGGGTGCTGCCCCGGATCGCCGCCGCGGTCGTCACGCGGCCCGCGCGTGGCTTCGCGTGCAGCGCGTTCGGCCGGGTCGCGCCCGATCTTGCCTTGCAAGGTGACGATGTCGGTGAAGACGTCGGCCTGCCGGCGTAATTCGTCGGCCACCATCGGCGGCTGGGTGGAAACGGTGGAGATCACAGTCACCTTGACGCCCCTGCGCTGCACGGCTTCCACCAGCGAGCGGAAGTCGCCGTCGCCGGAGAACAGGACCATGTGGTCGATGGTGTGTGCGATTTCCATGGCATCGACCGCGAGCTCGATATCCATGTTGCCTTTGACCTTGCGGCGCCCGGTCTGGTCGACGAATTCCTTGGTCGCCTTGGTGACGACCGAATAGCCGTTGTAGTCGAGCCAGTCGATCAGCGGGCGGATGGAGGAATATTCCTGATCCTCGATCACCGCAGTGTAATAGAACGCGCGCAACAGATAGCCGCGCGACTGGAATTCCTTCAGCAGCTTCTTGTAGTCGATGTCGAACCCTAAGGACTTGGCGGTGGCGTAAAGATTGGCTCCATCAATGAACAAAGCGATTTTTTCGCCGGGCACGGTCATGGTGTTGTCTCACTGGCTCGCAATCAAATTTAGGTTTCTGTACCCCAATGACGGTTGCGCGCGAGAGCGCCATGCGTCCTTGGGTTTCGCCCCGTTAACGGTTGAGGGCACCGTCGATCAATTCATCCGGTACCCGCGCAATCACGCCGTTACCGCTTAAATCCAGTCCGGGCGGCCTGCTTGCGATCATGTTCGGTAACAGACGGGTGCGGCCAAACCAAGACAAAAATGCTTGAATTTTTCGCATGGTGGGGATACCTACCAGGTGAATTCAGGACATAGTTCCCCCTAAAGGAGTGACGAGCGGATGGCCCGTGTCACCGTAGAAGACTGCATCGACAAGGTTGAGAACCGCTTCGAACTCGTCCTTCTGGCGAGCCATCGGGCGCGCATGATCTCGTCCGGGTCGCAGATTACCGTCGATCGGGACAACGACAAAAATCCTGTTGTGTCGCTGCGCGAAATCGCCGAGACCACGGTGTCGCCCGGCGACCTCAAGGAAGACCTCATCCATTCGCTGCAGAAATACGTCGAAGTGGACGAGCCGGAGCCTGAGGTGCCGCTGATCGGCGCAGGCGCGGGTGCCAGCGTCGATTCCGACGATACCGAGGTCACCGCCGACCGCATGACCGAGGAAGAGCTGCTCAAGGGCCTGGAAGGCCTGGCGCCGCCGGAAGAAGTGCCGGAAGAAGACGTCGAATAGTTCGGCTTTCCATAAAAATTCCCGTTTAAGGCCCGGCCCTTGCGCCGGGCCTTGCGCTTTTTGGCAACCACGAATGCGATCCCTTGTGAGCACGGGGTAAGGGCGTGATATCTAGATAGAATAGCCGCCGGCGCCGATTTCGGCCCGATTCGGCGGCCAAGAGGTATTCGATGGCGCAGCCGCGTTCGGATTTGCCGCGCATGCAGAAGCAGTCGCCCACCCGGGCGCCGCTCATGCCGAACGCTGCCGTGGCCGAGCCAATCGCGGAAAAGCCTGCCCCCGCACGCAAACCGCAGATGATGCGGCAATACGACCTGATCGAGCGCGTACGCCGCTACAACCCGAACACCAACGAGGCGCTGCTCAACCGCGCCTATGTCTACGCCATGAAGGCGCATGGCGAGCAGCGGCGCGCCTCCGGCGATCCCTACTTCTCCCATCCGATCGAAGTCGCCGCCATCCTCACCGACCTCAAGCTCGATGACGCGACCATTGCCGCGGCGCTGCTACACGACACCATCGAGGACACGGAGGCAACGCGCGCCGAGATCGACAGTTTGTTCGGCAATGACATCGGCGCGCTGGTCGAAGGCCTCACCAAACTGAAAAAGCTCGACCTCGTCACCAAGGAAGCCAAGCAGGCGGAGAACCTGCGCAAGCTGCTGCTCGCGATTGCCGACGACGTGCGCGTGCTCCTGATCAAGCTCGCCGACCGCCTGCACAACATGCGCACGCTCGACTACATGCCGGTGGAAGCGCGCCGGCGCGCGGCGGAGGAGACGCTGGAAATCTATGCGCCGCTCGCCGGCCGCATGGGCATGCACGAGATGCGCGAGGAGCTCGAGGACCTGGCGTTCCGCGAGCTTTACCCGGACGCGTATGCGGTGGTGAGCGCGCGCCTCAATGCGCTCGCCGACCGCAACAAGCACCTGATCGCCGAGATCGAGCAGCAGCTCACCAAGAAGCTTGCCGACCGCGGCATCGCTGCCAAGGTGCAGGGCAGGCGCAAACGCGCCTATTCGATCTGGCGCAAGATGGAGCGCAAGTCGGTCGGCTTCGAGCAGCTTTCGGACATTTTCGGCTTCCGCGTGATCGTGAAGTCGCTCGCCGATTGCTACCAGGCGCTCGGCGTCGTGCATACGACCTGGCCGGTGGTGCCGGGGCGCTTCAAGGATTACGTCTCGACTCCCAAAGCGAATGACTACCGCTCGATCCACACCACGCTGATCGGTCCGGGCAAGCAGCGCGTCGAGCTGCAGATCCGCACCACCGAGATGCACGAGATCGCCGAATACGGCATCGCCGCGCATGCGCTCTATAAGGACGGCAAAGGCTCACCGACCGAGATGCTGTCGCGCGAGTTGGGCGCCTATGCCTGGCTGCGCCGCACCATCGAGCTGCTGGCGGAAGGCTCCAATCCGGAAGAGTTCGTGCAGCACACCAAGCTTGAATTGTTTCACGACCAGGTGTTCTGCTTCACGCCCAAAGGCAAGCTGATCGCGCTACCGCGCAAGGCGACGCCGATCGATTTTGCTTATGCTGTGCACACCGACGTCGGCAACACCGCGGTCGGCTGCAAGATCAACGGCCAGGTCTCACCGCTGACGTCCGAGTTGGTCAATGGCGATGAGGTCGACATCATCATTTCGAAGGCGCAGACCGTGCCGCCGGCCGCGTGGGAATCAATCGTGGTGACCGGCAAGGCGCGCGCGGCGATCAGGCGGGCCACGCGTCAAGCGGTGCGCACGCAATATGCCGGCCTCGGCCGCCGCATCGTCGAGCGGCTGTTCCAGCGCGCCAAGATCGCCTATTCCGAAGAGAATCTGACCGGCGCACTGCCGCGCCTTGCGCGCGCCTCACTCGAAGATGTGATGTCGGCGGTCGGCCGCGGCGAGCTGAAAGCCTCCGACGTCGCCCGCGCGATGTATCCCGACTACAAAGAAGAGCGCGCGGCCGCCATGGCGGTGAAGCCGAAATCGGAGAGCGGGTGGTTCGGATTGAAGAAATTCACTTCAGTGAAATTCCGTGTGCCGGACACGCAAGGGCCGGCAATCCCGATCCTCGGCATCAACGGCGATCTGCCGGTGCACTTTGCGCCGGAAGGCGGCGCGGTGCCGGGCGACCGCATCGTCGGCATCGTTACGCCGGGCGAGGGGATCACCATCTATCCGATCCAGTCGCCGTCGTTGTCCGATTTCGAAGATCAGCCGGAGCGCTGGCTCGACGTGCGCTGGGATTCGGAGGAGCCGACGCCGCGCCGTTTCCCGGCGCGCATTACCGTGCAGTCGGTCAACGAACCCGGCTCGCTCGCGCAGATCGCGCAAGTGATCGCCGAGCACGATGGCAATATCGACAATATCCGCATGACGCGCCGCGCGCCGGACTTCACCGACGTGCTGATCGATCTTGAGGTTTACGACCTCAAGCATCTCACCGCCATTCTCGCGCAATTGCGCGCCAAGCCGATGGTGGCCAAGGCCGAGCGGGTCAACGGTTAGCGCATGATCCCGAAAATCGGGAACCGATTTTCGGATAGGATCATGCGCAAACTAAATAAGATTCTTCGATGAAGCTCGATCACCTCCGCCTCGGCGTCAACGTCGATCACGTCGCCACCATCCGCAACGCGCGCGGCGGACGCCATCCCGATCCGGTGCGCGCGGCCAAGCTCGCGATCGCGGCCGGCGCCGACGGCATCACCGCGCATCTGCGCGAAGACCGCCGCCACATCCGCGACGACGACATCGCCCGGCTCAAAACAGAGATCGGCAAGCCGCTGAATTTCGAGATGGCGGCGACCGCGGAAATGGTCGGCATCGCACTCAAGACCAAGCCGCACGCGGTCTGCCTGGTGCCGGAAAAACGCACCGAACGCACCACCGAAGGCGGGCTCGACGCGGTCAAGCAGCAGGCGCAGCTCAAGCCGGTGGTGCATGAGCTTAAACATGCCGGCATCCGCGTGTCGCTGTTCATTGGCGCCGCGGCGGCGCAGATCGAGGCGGCCGCCGCGCTCGGGGCGCCCGTGATCGAAATCCACACCGGCTCCTGGTGCGACGCGCTCACCGAAGGGCGCGCCGCCGAGGCCGCCGCAGAATGGGAACTGATCCGCGCCGGCGCCGCGCTCGCCAAGAGCTTCGGTCTCGAAGTGCATGCTGGCCACGGCCTCGACTACGGCACGGCTGAGACGATTGCCGCATTGCCGGAGGTGGTCGAGCTCAATATTGGACATTTCCTGGTCGGGGAGGCGGTTTTCGAAGGGCTTGCCGATACGGTACGATTCATGCGCGCCGCCATGGATCGCGGGCGCAAAAAGGTGAAAGCGTGATCATTGGGCTTGGCTCCGACATCATCGATGCGCGGCGCATCGGTCGCGTGATCGACAAATACGGCGACCGCTTCCTCAACCGCATCTATACGCCGGCCGAGCGCGCCAAAGCGGACGGCCGTGCCAACCGCGTCGAAACCTACGCCAAGCGCTATGCCGCCAAGGAGGCCTGCGCCAAGGCGCTTGGCACCGGCTTTCGCCGCGGCGTGTTCTGGCGCGACCTCGGCGTGGTCAATCTGCCGGGCGGCAAGCCCTCGATGAAGCTGACCGGCGGCGCGCTCAAGCGCCTGCAGGCGATCACGCCGCCGGGCTGTGAGGCGATGATCGAGGTCTCGCTCACCGACGAAGGCCCGACCGCGCAGGCGATCGTCATCATTTCGGCGGTGCCGAGGGCGGCCGAGCCGCGTTCGGCATGAACGCAGGAACTACAATCGGTCCAAGTGCTTATGCTGCGGCCTTCTTCGTTGCGCCGCGTGGTGCCACCCGCTACAAGTTCGCCCGGGGGTACGCGCCTTTCAAGGCGGGACCAGAAGGCCAATGAGCGTGACATCCGGAACAAAACGGAAAGAAGGCGGCTTTAGCGAAACCGTGCGCGTGGTCTTTCACGCGCTGATCATCGCGCTGGTGATCCGCACCTTCCTGTTTCAGCCTTTCAACATCCCCTCCGGCTCGATGAAGGCGACGCTGCTGGTCGGCGATTATCTGTTTGTGTCGAAATACACTTACGGCTACAGCCATTTCTCGCTGCCGCTGTCGCCGCCGATCTTCTCCGGCCGCATTCCGGGCGGCTTCACGCCGCAGCGCGGTGACGTGGTCGTGTTCCGCCTGCCGCGCGACACCTCGACCGATTACATCAAGCGCGTCATCGGCCTGCCCGGCGACAAGATCCAGGTGATCGACGGCGATGTGAACATCAACGGCGTGCCGGTGAAACGCGAACGCGTCGACGATTTCGTCGAGAACGAGGAGGGCGCGCCGCAGGCGCCGGTGAAGCGCTGGAAGGAAACGCTGCCCAACGGCGTCTCCTTTTACACGCTCGATCTCGTCGACAACGGCTTTGCCGACAACACGCAGGTCTACACCGTGCCGCCCGATCATTATTTCATGATGGGCGACAACCGCGACAACTCCACCGACAGCCGCTTCAGCCAGGTCGGCATGGTGCCGTTCGAGAACATCGTCGGCAAAGCGCAGATCATCTTTTTCTCCGTCTATGACGGCGAACGCGCCTGGGAATTCTGGCGGTGGCCGGTCTCGGTGCGCTGGAATAGGCTGTTCAAGATCGTCAGATGAGCCGCAGCAAGGCGAAGGACCGGGCAGCACTCGAAGTCAGGGTCGGCTACAAATTCGCCGATAAAACGTTGCTGGAGCGCGCGCTCACGCACATTTCGGCGCTGTCGGGCGGCAGCCGCACCAACAGTTATCAGCGCCTCGAATTTCTCGGCGATCACGTGCTCGGCCTCGTCATTTCCGACATGCTGTACCGCACCTTTCCGCGCGCCAACGAGGGCGAGATGTCGCGCCGTCTGTCCGATCTTGTGCGCAAGGAAACCTGTGCGGATGTCGCGCGCGTCATGGATCTCGGGCCCGCGCTCAAGCTCGGCTCTTCGGAAAACAATGCCGGCGGACGCCTGCGCACCACCATTCTGGGCGATGCCTGCGAAGCGCTGGTCGGCGCGGTCTATCTCGACGGCGGCTATAAGGCGGCCGAGACGCTGGTCGAACTGTTCTGGAAGGACCGCATGCAGAAGCCGCTGCGCTCGCTGCGCGATCCCAAGACCATGTTGCAGGAATGGGCGCAGGCACGCGGACTGCCGACGCCGGCCTATCACGAAGTGGCGCGCACCGGCCCGCATCACAAACCGAAATTCAATGTGACGGTGGCGCTGCCCGATCGCCCTCCGGCCGAAGGCATCGGCAATTCCAAGCGCGCCGCCGAGCAGGCCGCTGCCGCGGCAATGCTGGAGAAGGTCGGCGTCGCAGTGGACAAAGTTGATGGCTGAGTCTGCCGCGCCGGATGCCGGCACGCGCTGCGGTTTCGTCGCGCTGATCGGCGCGCCCAACGCCGGCAAGTCCACGCTGCTCAATGCCCTGGTCGGCTCCAAGGTCACGATCGTGTCGCGCAAGGTGCAGACGACGCGCGCGCTGATCCGCGGCATCGCGGTCGAAGGCCACGCGCAACTGATCTTCGTGGACACGCCGGGAATTTTCTCACCGAAGCGCCGGCTCGACCGGGCGATGGTGACGACGGCCTGGGGCGGCGCGCATGACGCCGACCTGGTCGCCTTGCTGATCGACGCGCGCAAAGGTCTGGACGAAGAGGCGGACGCGATCCTCGAACGCCTGGCCGAGGTAAGGCAGCCGAAGCTCTTGATCCTCAACAAGGTTGATCTGGTGGCGAAGGAGACGCTGCTCACGCTTGCGAAGACTGCGAACGACAAGGCGAAGTTCGAGGCGACCTTCATGATCTCCGCGCTCAAGGGCGACGGCGTCGGCGATCTTAAACGCTGGCTGGCCGGACGCGTGCCGGCGGGGCCTTGGCTTTATCCCGCCGACCAGATGTCGGATGCGCCAATGCGGCAACTGGCGGCGGAAATCACGCGCGAGAAATTGTTCGAGCGGCTGCACCAGGAGTTGCCCTATCATTCGACGGTCGAAACCGAAGTCTGGAAGGAATTGCGTAAGGGCGACATCCGCATCGAGCAGACGATCTATGTGGAGCGCGAGAGCCAGCGCAAGATCGTGCTCGGCAAAGGTGGGCAGACCATCAAGGCGATCGGCGAAGCGGCGCGCAAGGAGATCGCCGAAATCGCCGACGCCAAGGTGCACCTGTTTTTATTTGTGAAGGTGCGTGAGGGCTGGGGCGAGGATCCCGAGCGCTATCGCGCTATGGGACTGGAATTTCCCAAAGAATGAGCATTTAACAGGCACATGCAGTGGACCGATGAAGGCATCGTGCTCGGCGTCAAGCGCCACGGGGAGACCAGCGGCATCCTCGAAGTGATGACGCGCGCACACGGCCGCCATCTCGGACTGGTGCGCGGCGGCTTTTCCTCGCGCATGAAACCGATCTTGCAACCCGGCAACAGCGTCAGCGCGACCTGGCGGGCGCGGCTCGACGAGCATCTCGGAAATTTCACAGTCGAACCGCTTCGCTCGCGCGCGGCGAATTTCTTTGCAGCGCCGCATGCGGTCTATGGCGTCACGCATCTCGCCGCGCTGATGCGACTATTGCCCGAGCGCGATCCGCACGAAGGCCTGCACGATGTGCTCGTCGCAATTCTCGACCAACTCGATGATGCGCCCGCCGCAGCCCCGATGGTGGTGCGTTTCGAGCTGCAGCTCTTGGCCGAACTCGGCTTCGGGCTCGATCTCTCTGAATGCGCGTCCACAGGGACCGTTGCCGATCTCATTTACGTCTCGCCGAAATCGGGGCGGGCGGTGTCGCGCGCGGCGGGCGAGCCGTGGGCCGACAAGATGCTGCGCCTGCCGGCCTTCCTGCGCGAGTCCGACGCCGTCGCCGCAAGCCGTGATCTCGCCGATGGCTTTGCGCTCACGGGGTTCTTCCTGTCCCGCCACGTGCTGGAGCCGCGCGGCTTGGCGCTTGCCGACGAGCGCGCGCATTTCATCGCGGCGCTCGAACGCGCGTTGCCGAGCGTGGCGTGAACAGGCCGCGCGAAAAATAAAACCGGCCCGACTCGCGTCGGACCGGTCGCTTGCAAATCAGCTGTCGCCGACTACCAGTGACGACAGACCCGCGTCCAATGGCAGTAACGACCGTAAGGCCCGACGCGGCAGACACGGATGCGCCGGCAGGCATAGTACGCGTCCTGCACAAGCGAACTTCCCGCCGCCGCCTTATCGATGCCGCCGCCTAAGGTCGCCGCCGGCGCCGAAGAAATTCCGGCCAATCCGACGCCAAGAGCGAATAACGCAGCCAAAACGATCGTCCTCATATCCGATCCCTCCTTTAGGTTTCCCGGCGCGGATCGGCTCGACCCGCCCGCAGCCACGACTTGAAGTTGCCGTTGATCTTAACAACGGACAGCTTGCGGCAACGCCGCCCAAATCTCGTGCGCATGATATTGGTGTGCGCGGAAACTACCAGTGATGATGCCAATAGTGGCGGTGGTAGTAGCCCCGCCGCCAGTACGGTCGATATCCGTATCCTCCGGAGTAGGGTCGCGTCCACCAACAGGCGCGGCGCCAGCCGCAACCGTAATAGCCGCAGCGCCACGCCCGGCGGCAGATATAGGCGGCGTCCTGCACGAGACCCGATCCGCCAGTAGCCTCCTGCATGCCCGCCGGCGCGGCGAGTGTCAGGGCTTCGGCGCGGTTTGGCAGAAATGCCCCCGCGCTCAGCAGCGCGAGCGCGGCGGCCATTGAAAGCATAGTCCGGCGCATAAATTCCTCCACGAAGATCGTCACCCCCTTACAAAGGCGCGCGAGTTAACGCGCTCCGCAGCTTATTGGTTCAAATCTAGCCGGCAGATTTGGAAGAACTCATGGCTATCCCGTTCATCGCTTGTTCATTGTGACGCCAGGCATTAGCTAATCCGTATGGGTAAGAGACTGATTCCCCCCGACAAGGGTGAGGTGGAAGAGGTCGCGTTGCGCGAGGCGCTGGAAGAGCGCTACCTCGCTTATGCGCTCTCCACCATCATGAATCGCGCCCTGCCGGATGCGCGCGACGGCCTCAAGCCGGTGCACCGCCGCATCCTTTACGGCATGCGCATGTTGCGGCTCGACCCCAATTCCGCGTTCAAAAAATCGGCCAAGGTGGTCGGCGACGTGATGGGCAATTTCCATCCGCACGGCGACCAGGCGATCTACGACGCGCTGGTGCGCCTGGCGCAGGATTTCGCCCAACGCTATCCGCTGGTCGACGGGCAGGGCAATTTCGGCAACATCGACGGCGATAATGCCGCCGCCATGCGCTACACCGAGGCGCGGCTCACTGAAGTTGCGCGCTTGCTGCTCGACGGCATTGACGAGGACGCGGTCGATTTCCGTCCGACTTATGACGGTGCCGGCAACGAACCGGTGGTGCTGCCGGCGGCCTTTCCCAATCTGCTCGCCAACGGCTCGCAGGGTATCGCGGTGGGCATGGCGACCGCCATCCCACCGCACAACGCGGCCGAGCTGTGTGACGCCGCGCTTTACCTCATCGACAACCCGAAGGCGCGCAGCCGCACGCTGTTGAAATGGGTCAAGGGTCCCGACTTCCCGGTCGGCGGCGTCGTCGTCGATCCGCCGTCGGCGATCGCGGAAGCCTACAACACCGGCCGCGGCTCGTTCCGCGTGCGCGCGCGCTGGGAAAAGGAAGATACCGGGCGCGGCACTTATGTCGTCGTCATCACCGAAATTCCCTGGCTGGTGCAGAAGTCGCGGCTGGTCGAGAAGCTCGCCGAGCTGCTCAACGACAAGAAACTGCCGCTCGTTGCTGACGTGCGCGATAAATCGGCCGAGGATATTCGCCTCGTCATCGAGCCGAAATCGCGCTCGGTCGATGCCGAGCTGTTGATGGAATCGCTGTTCAAGCTGTCCGAACTCGAGAACCGCATTCCGCTCAACATGAACGTGCTGGTGAAGGGCCGCATCCCGATGGTGGTCGGCCTCGCCGAAGCCTTGCGCGAATGGCTCGATCACCGGCGCGAGGTGCTGCTGCGGCGCTCCAAGCACCGGCTCGCCGAGATCGAGCATCGCCTGGTCGTGCTCGGCGGCTATCTCGTCGCCTATCTCAACCTCGACAAGGTCATCAAGATCATCCGCACGCAGGACGAGCCGAAGCCGGTCTTGATGAAGACCTTCAAGCTTTCCGACGTGCAGGCCGACGCCATCCTCAACATGCGGCTGCGCAATTTGCGCAAGCTGGAGGAAATGGAAATCCGCGCCGAGGAGAAGGCGCTGCGCGAGGAGCGCACCAAGCTCAAATCGCTGATCGGCTCGCCGGCGCAGCAGTGGAAGACCATCGCCGGCCAGATCAAGGAGCTGAAGGAGAAATTCGGCGCCAAGACCGATCTCGGCAAGCGCCGCACCAGCTTCGCGCAGGCGCCCGAACACGACGAGGCCGCGATCGAGGAGGCGATGGCGGTACGCGAGCCGATCACCGTCGTCGTGTCCGACAAAGGCTGGATCCGCGCGCTGCGCGGCCATGTCAGCGATTTCAAGAACGTCGTCTTCAAGGCCGGCGACAAATTGAAATTCGCATTCCCGACCGAAACCACCGCCAAGATCCTGATCTTCGGCAGCAACGGCAAGTTCTACACAATCGACGCGTCGAAGCTGCCGGGCGGACGCGGCCACGGCGAGCCGGTGCGGCTTTATTTCGATCTCGAACAGGACGCCGACGTGGTGGCCGCGCTCGCCTATCAAGGCGGCCGCAAATTCCTGGTGGCGAGCTATGGCGGCAACGGTTTCGTGGTGCCGGAAAGCGAGACACTCGGCACCACGCGCAAAGGCAAGCAGGTGCTCAACCTGAAGGCGCCCGACAAGGCCGCGGCGCTGACGACGGTCGATGGCGAACTCGCAGCAGCGATCGGTGAAAACCGCAAGATGGTGTTCTTCCGGCTCGACCAGGTGCCGGAAATGAACCGGGGGCGCGGCGTGCGGCTGCAGCGCTACAGAGAGAAGGGGCTGTCCGACGTTGCGACCTTCAAGGGCGCCGATGGCCTCACCTGGGTCGATACCGCGGGCCGCAGCTTCACCATGACGCTGAAGGAGCTCGCCAACTGGCGCGGCAACCGCGGCGATGCCGGGCGTATCCGGCCCGACCGTTTCCTTACCAACAACAAGTTCGTCGCGCCCGCAGCCGGCGGAAAAGAAGAAAACGAAGGCTAGCTCGCCGCGAACAGCGGCGACCACTTCGGTTTTTCGCGCAGGCCGCTGCCGCTTCGCCCAAAAACGACTTTTCGCCGCAACGGAGCGCAAGCCGCCCTGCAGATCGGGGACAGATGGCCGGAAAAATTGCCGATAACTGCAATTGCAAACCATTAGCAACTAGGCTATTTTATCGGAGCGGTTCGGCGCATGCCAAAACCCGAGGAATTATAGAAACTTACCCTGAATGGATGCCCAGCCCCCGCTCCCCAAATCGCTGAGCGAACGGACCGTTGCCGTGGCACAGGCGGTCATCCGCGGCGAGCATCCAAGCATTCGCGGTTATCTGGCATTCGTCGGTCCGGCGGTCATTGCCTCGATCGCCTACATGGACCCCGGCAACTACGCCACCAACATCCAGGCCGGCGCCAAATACGGCTACGCGTTGCTCTGGGTGGTGCTGCTCGCCAACCTGATTGCCATGCTGTTCCAAGCGCTGTCGGCCAAGCTCGGCATCGTCACCGGCCGCAACCTGGCGGAAATGTGCCGCGACCATTTTCCGCGGCCGGTGGTCTGGGCCATGTGGGTGGTGAGCGAAATCGCCGCGATGGCGACCGACCTGGCGGAATTCCTGGGCGGCGCAATCGGGCTGTCGCTGCTGTTCCACATGCCGCTTTTGGCCGGCATGGTCATCACGGCGATCATCACTTATGGTGTGCTGCTGTTCGAAAGCCGCGGCTTCCGTCCGGTCGAGCTCATCATATCGAGTTTCGTCGCGATCATCGCCCTTTGCTACTTGTTCGAGATGTTCATCGCGCCGGTCGATTGGCGGCAGGCGGCGCTCGGCACGGTGACGCCGCAAATTGTCGATGCGGAAGCGCTGCTGCTCGCGGTCGGCATTATCGGCGCCACCGTGATGCCGCACGCGGTCTATCTTCATTCCGGACTCACGCAGGGGCGGATAGCGGCCGAAACCGACGCGGAAAAGCGCGCCGTGGTGCGCATCTCGAACGTGGAAGTGCTGGTCGCATTGGCGGCCGCCGGGCTTGTCAACATGGCGATGGTGATGATGGCCTCGAGCGCCTTCCATGCGGGGCATAGCGATGTCGCCGAGATCGAGACCGCCTATCACACTTTGGCGCCGCTGCTCGGCATCGGCGCCGCCGGCATCTTCCTGCTGTCGCTGATCGCCTCCGGCATTTCTTCCTCGGTTGTCGGCACTATGGCGGGGCAGATGATCATGCAGGGCTTCGTTGGCTTTCGCATTCCGATCTGGCTGCGCCGCGTGATTACGATGGTGCCGGCCTTCGTGGTGGTCGGCTATGGCGTGAATGCGACCGAAGCGTTGGTGGTGAGCCAGGTGATCTTGAGCATCGCGTTGCCGCTACCGATGATCGCGCTGCTGATCTTCACGCGCCGGCCCGATCTCATGGGCGTTTTCGTCAACAAGCCGCTGACCAATGTCGTGGCCTATATCGGCACAGCGCTCGTGCTGGTGCTCAATACGATTCTAATCCTCGATACGTTCGGGATTCATTTCGCGGGCAATTAGCGCTCGACGCAGCTCCAGCCCGACGGCATCAGGCGTTCCTGCGGCAGGAAGCGTCCCTTGTAGTCCATCTTGCGCGAGCCGGGCACCCAATAGCCGAGATAGACGTAAGGCAGGCCCATTTTGTTGGCGCGCGCGATGTGATCGAGGATCATCAGCGTGCCGAGCGAGCGCTCGCCGACGTCCGGCTCGAAGAACGAATAGACCATCGACAGGCCGTCGGAGAGCACATCGGTAAGCGCGACCGCCAGCAAGCGTCCGTCGCCGCGGCCGTTGAGCCCCGTGTCCGGTCCGCGTCGGCGGTACTCGATCAGCCGTGTCTCGACATGGCTGTCCTCGATCATCATGGCGTAGTCGAGCACGGTCATGTCGGCCATGCCGCCGTTGCGGTGGCGGGCGTCGAGATAGGCGCGGAACACCGAATATTGCTCGGAGGTCGGCGTCGGCGTGCGCATGTCGCCGACGATGTCGACGTTGCGCTCGGCAATGCGGCGCATGTTGCGCGACGGTTTGAAGTCGGCCGCCACCACGCGCACCGACACGCAGGCGCGGCAGGTTTCGCAGGCCGGCCGATAGGCGATCGACTGGCTGCGGCGGAAGCCGCCGTGCGTGAGCAGGTCGTTAAGCTCGCCCGCGCGCTCACCCACCAGGTGCGTGAACACCTTGCGCTCCTCCTGGCCCGCCAAATAGGGGCAGGGCGAGGGCGCCGTGAGATAGAATTGCGGCGTGTCGCGAGAATGCTGGGTCACGGAATGCTGGCCGTCATGTCAGTCCGGATTCACGCATAGCATCGCACCGCAGCGCGGTCCCCGTCAAAGCCCGCAACCGGGCGTCGGCGCCATGGCCGCGCGCAGCATGGCGGCTCGGCGCGCGTTGTTGATGACGACCGTGCCGAGCACGATATCGTGCAGCAGCCGGCGGCGTTCGTTGAAAAAACATACCAACAGGATTAACGGCGAAAGCGCCGAAATCGAGAACCAGAAGATGATGGCGTGCACGGCGCCCAGCACGAAATAAGCCGGCGCCCCGTACCAGGTGCGCATTTCGAGGTCCATCACGCGCATGCCGATGGTGGCGGACTCCGGTGCCTCCAGCGTGACGCCGAAATAGACAATGGCCCAGATCACCGTCCCCGGCGGCAGCAGCCAATAAAGCGCCCAGCCAAGCCCCAGCGTCACCACCCCGAAGGCGAAAATGACCATGGCCGCCAATACGACGGGCGCGGCGATGATGACGAAATCGATGGCAAAAGCGACCACCCGGCGCGACAGCACGCCCTCGAACAATTCCGGCTGCGTGGCCGGATCATAGGCATGGGGTTTGATGTCGATCGGCATGGCGCGCGCCTGACCCTGGCCCACCGACATGAAGAAAGAATCGCCCGCGCGCAAGGGGCTTCGCGGGCTGGAATGGGCGCCAACGTTGCGGCATTGTGCGCCCGATGACCGTCACCATTGCCGACATCGAAGCCGCCCGCCGCGTCATTGCCGGCGCCGTGCTGCACACGCCGATGCTACCGGCGCCGCGGCTGTCAGCGCTCACCGGCGCCGAGGTCTTCGTGAAATACGAGAACCTGCAGGTCACCAATTCGTTCAAGGACCGCGGCGCGCTGGTGAAGCTCGCCTCGCTCAGCGACGCCGAGCGCAAACGCGGCGTCATCGCCATGTCGGCCGGCAACCACGCCCAGGCGCTCGCTTATCATGCCGCGCGGCTCGGTATCCCGGCCACCATTGTGATGCCGGTGACAACGCCGTCGGTGAAGGTGCAGGCGACGCGCTCGCACGGCGCCGAAGTCGTCCTCTACGGCGAAACGGTGGCGGAAGCCGAGAAATGCTGCGGCCAGATTCTCGCCGAGCGCGGGCTGACGCTGGTGCACCCTTACGACGACGCGCGCATTATCGCCGGGCAGGGCACCATCGCGCTCGAGATGCTGGAAGAGGTTCCCGATCTCGACGTGCTAGTGATCCCGATCGGCGGCGGCGGCTTGATCGCCGGCAACGCCATTGCCGCGCGCGCGGTCAATCCCAAGATCGAGGTCGTCGGCGCCGAATGTACGCTCTATCCGTCGATGTGGAATGCGCTGCATAACGAACAGCGCCCGATCGGCGGCCCGACGCTCGCGGAAGGCATCGCGGTCAAGAATGTCGGCAGGCTCACGCTGCCGGTGGTGCGCGAATTGGTGAGCGAGATCGTGCTGGTGGACGAGGTCCAGCTCGAGCGCGCGGTCAACGCTTATCTGACGCTGCAGAAGACGATGGCGGAAGGGGCGGGTGCCGCCGGGCTTGCGGCGATGCTGGCCAAGCCCGAGCGCTTTGCCGGCAAGCGCGTCGGTCTCATTTTGTGCGGCGGCAATATCGATCCGCGCATTCTCGCCTCCATCATGGTGCGCGAACTCGAGCGCGAAAGCCGCATCGTCTCCTTCCGCCTCACCATCCCCGACCGCCCCGGCGTGCTCGGCCAAATCGCCACCAAGCTCGGCGAGATGGGCGCCAACATCCTGGAGGTCGACCACCGCCGCCTGTTCCTCGACGTGCCGGCCAAGGGCACCAAGCTCGACGTCACCATGGAGACGCGCGACGGCGCCCATGCCAAGGAAATCTTGGCCGCGCTGGCGCGCGAAGGCTATCAGCCGGTGACGATCGAGACCGGCGAGGCGATGGAGTAGTCAGGCCGCCGACGAGCGCGCCGGCGTTTCCGGAATCTGCAATTCGTTGGCGACCGGATCGCTCAAGTGGATCGCCAGCAGGTTTCCGCCCGCATCGGCAACCTTGTAGCCGCGCTCGGAGAAGAACGATCGCAATTGCTCGCGGTCGGTCTTGATCGCCTCGGCAAGGAAGATCGGACGGGAGCGCGCGATCGTCTCGGTGGCGCCGGCGAGCGCCTCCAATTCCATGCCTTCGACGTCGAGCTTGATGAAATCGACGCGCGGCAAGTTGAGCGCGTCAATCGAGATCTTCTGCACCGGCACGGTGTTGCTGTAGTCGATCGGCTGGCCGATGAACTCCGTTTGCGGCCGCGGCTTGATCTCGAGGCTGCCGAAGCTCGACGGCTTGAAATAATCGGGCACCGGCACGCCGATGATGCCCGGCTCCGACGAAACCGCGGCGTACATGGCGAGCGCATTGAAGCAGTTATTGATCGCGATGTTGCCGGCAAGCGCGTAGTAGATGCGTTCCTGCGGCTCGACCGCGATCACCGAGCCCCAGCCGGTCATGGCGACGGCCCACTCGATCGTATGCACGCCGACGTTGGCGCCACAATCGATCGCCACCACGCCGTCGCCGTGGACGCGCCGTCGTGTCTCGATCAGTTGCAGCGCAAGCTCGACTTCGATCGGATCGAAGGAGGCCGTTTCCAGCAACTGTAAGCCGACGCCGATCCCGCTGTGCTCGTCGCTCATGCGGCGGTCGAAGCGGTTGACGATCATGGTGCCGTGATTGGTCGCGGCCAGTACGAAGGCCAGCTTGCGGCCGACATTGCGCATCGAAATCTCCTGACAGTTGAACGCAATACGGGCGCGGGATGAATTGAATCGGCGGTAGTATAAGGCCTATTGGCCGCCACGCATGGCCCGCCAGATGCGCTCGGGTGTCGCGGGCATCTCGATATTTTTCACGCCGAATTCGCTCAGGGCGTCGATCACCGCATTGGTGACGGCCGGCAGCGCGCCGACGCAGCCGGCTTCGCCGGCGCCCTTGATGCCGAGCGGATTGGTCTTGGTCGGCACCGGGTTGGCCTCGACCTCGATGTCGCAGAGGTCGTGCGCGTGCGGCATGGCGTAATCCATGAACGAGCCGGTGACGAGCTGGCCCTCGGCGTCGAAATGGATGTCCTCCATCAGCGCCTGCCCGGCGCCCTGCGCGACGCCGCCATGCACCTGGCCGTGCAGGATGAGCGGATTGATCATGGTGCCGAAATCGTCGACCACGCTGTAGCGCACGATATCGACCTTGCCGGTCTCCTCGTCGATCTCGACTTCGCAGACGTGACAGCCGTTCGGATAATTGTTGACCGGCGCCGAATAGATCGCGGTGGCGGTCAGGCCCGGCTCCATGCCCTTCGGCAGATTGTTGGGATCGAGCGCGGCGGCCGCGAGTTCCTTGATGGTGAGCGTGCGGTTGGTCTTGGCGGTGGAGAACACGCCATCGTCATATTTCAGGTCGGCTTCGTCCACCTTCAGCAAATGCGCGGCAATGGCGCGCGCTTTGGCCACGACCTTTTCGGTCGCAAGATGAAAGGCGGAGCCGGCCAGCGTGCCGGAGCGCGAGCCGCCGGTGCCTTCGCCGAAAAACACCTCGTCGGTGTCGCCCTGCACATATTGCACGTCGGCAGGATCGAGGCCGAGCCGGTCGCAGACGATCTGCTTGAAGGCGGTCTCGTGCCCCTGGCCCTGGCTGTTGGAGCCGGAGAACATGATGACGTTGCCGGAGCGGTCGAAGCGCACCTCGGCGCCTTCGAGGCTCGGCGCGCCGGCGCGCTCGATGGTGTTGGAGAAGCCGAAGCCGCGCAGCTTGCCGCGCTTCTTCGCGTCCAATTTGCGCGTGGCAAAGCCCTTGCGGTCGGCGAGCGCGAGCGCAAGATCCATGTTCTTCTCGAACTCACCGCTGTCGTAGGTGAAGGTGAGACCAGTCTTGAACGGCATCTGCGACGGCGAAATGTAATTTCGCCGGCGTAATTCGGCGGGATCGATGCCAATTTGCGCGGCGGCGAGCTCGACCATGCGCTCGATTACGAAGGCCGCCTCCGGCCGCCCGTTGCCGCGGTAGGGCCGCATCGGATTGGTGTTGGAGAACACGCCGGTGATGTCGACGTGAATTGCCGGCGTGCGATAGACGCCGGCGAGCGTGCCGGCATTCATCATGAAAGCCGGCATCGAGTGCTGCAGATAGGCGCCGATCGCCGCGAAAGTCTTCACGCGCATCGCGAGGAAGGTGCCGTCCTTATCGAGCGCCAGCTCCGCCTCGGTCACGTTATCGCGCGCCTGCGCGTCCGAGAGAAAGGCCTCGTTGCGCGTCGAGATCCATTTCACCGGCCGGCCGATGAGCTTGGAGGCGAGCAGCACCAGCGGCGTCTCGTTGAAAATCGGTGATTTCATGCCGAACGAGCCGCCGGTGTCGCCGGTGACGATGCGCAGCTTGCTTTCCGGCACCTTCATGACCTTGGAAAGCTCGGTGCGGGTCGGGTGCGGGCGCTGGATCGCGGTATAGACGGTGTAGCGGCGGTCGGCGGCGTTGTACTCGCCGACCGCGCCGCGCGGTTCCATGGTGGCGGCGGTGACGCGGTTGATGGTGAACTTGCCCTTCACCACATGCGCGGCCTTGGCGAAAGCGGCATCGACCGCGGCCTTATCGCCGATCTGCTCGACGAAACAGATATTGTCGGGACAATCGTCCCACACGCGCGCGCTCCCCGGCTGCGGCGCCTGCGCGGTCGAGGTGACGGCCGGCAGCGGCTCGTAATCAACCGCGATCATTTCGGCAGCATCCATCGCCTGCGCGCGCGTCTCCGCGACCACGAAGGCGACGTGATCGCCGACCCAGCGCACGCGGTCGTCGACCAGAATGGGATAGCGCGGCTTGTATTGCGGCGAGCCGTCGCGCCGCTTCAAGCCGCCCGGCACCGGCAGGTCGGCAAAGCCGGCGCCCTTCACGTCGGCCGCGGTCAATACGCAGAGCACGCCGGGCGCCGCCTTCGCGGCGCTAACGTCGAGCGATTTGATCTTGGCGTGCGCGTGCGGCGACCGCAGCACGATGCCATGCGCCATGCCGGGCAATTGGATGTCGTCGGTGTAGCGCCCGCCGCCGCGCAACAGGCGCAGATCTTCGAAACGCGTTACGTGCTGACCGACGGCGAATTCACCCATCGCAATGCTCGACTGTTATTGTCTGTTTCGGATAACCGGAGGAGGGACGTTACAGGCTCGCTTGCAATTTCTCGGCCACGCGCGGCGCGAAATAGGTGAGCACGCCGTCGCAACCGGCGCGCTTGAAGGCGATCAGGCTCTCGACCATGGCGCGCTCACCGTCGAGCCAGCCGTTCTGCGCGGCCGCCATGATCATCGCGTACTCACCCGACACCTGATAGGCGAAGGTCGGCATGCCGAACGTGTCCTTCACGCGCCGGCAGATGTCGAGATAGGGCAGCCCGGGCTTGACCATAATCATGTCGGCGCCTTCCTCGATGTCGAGCGCGACTTCGCGCAGCGCCTCGTCGGAATTGCCGGGGTCCATCTGATAGGTGCGCTTGTCGCCGGTCAGCGTCTTGGCCGAGCCGACCGCGTCGCGGAACGGGCCGTAGAAGGCGGAGGCATATTTCGCCGCGTAGGCCATCATCGATACGTCAGTGAAAATGGCAGCGTCGAGACCTTTGCGGATGGCGCCGACGCGTCCATCCATCATGTCGGACGGCGCGATGATGTCGCAGCCGGCCTCCGCCTGCACCAGCGCCTGCTTGACCAGCACCGCGACGGTCTCGTCGTTGAGGATGACGCCGTCGCGCAGCAGGCCGTCGTGGCCGTGGCTGGTGAAGGGATCGAGCGCCACGTCGCAGAGAACGCCGACGTCGGGCACTTCCTTCTTGATGGCGCGGATGGCGCGGCACACGAGATTGTCCGGGTTGAGCGCCTCGCTGCCGGTCTCGTCGCGCAAGGCCGGGTCGGTGTAGGGGAACAGCGCGATGCAGGGGATGGTGAGCTTGGCTGCGCGCTCGGCCTCGCGCACCGCCTGATCGACGCTCAAGCGTTCGACACCCGGCATCGATGGCACCGGCTGCCGCGCCTTGTCGCCGTCCATCACGAACAGCGGCCAGATCAGATCGTCGGTGGTGAGCACGTGCTCGCGCACCATGCGGCGCGACCACTCGTGCTGCCGGTTGCGGCGCATGCGCACGGTGAGGTCGAGCGGGTTGCGCGCAACCTCGCCAGCCTCCGCCTCGACCGGCACGAAACCGATCTTGCGCTCCAGGGGGCGGCCGAATTTGATCGCCATGATAAGTCTCCGGGCGTCTTTTTAGCCGGTCTAGGCTGGCGATGCCACCCGGCCTTCGCGCATAGTTGACGGGCGTTCGGGGCCCTCTTTACGGTCAAAGCATGGACTTCTCCCTCACCGACGAGCAGCGGGCGTTCCAGGCGACCGCGCGGCAATTTGCGCGGGATGAAATGATGCCGCATGCGCGCGACTGGGATGAGAACGAAACCTTTCCGGTCGAGGCTTTGCGCAAGGCCGCGGCGCTCGGTTTCGGCGGCATCTATGTGAAGGAAGACGTTGGCGGCTCGGCGCTGACACGGCTCGACGCCGCGCTGATCTTCGAGGAACTGGCACAGGGCTGCACTTCGACCGCCGCCTATATTTCGATCCACAACATGGCGGCGTGGATGGTCGATGCCTTCGGCGGGCAGGACGCGCGCAAGAAGTTCCTGCCCAAGCTCTGCACCATGCAGCATTTCGCCAGCTATTGCCTGACCGAGCCGGGCGCCGGCTCGGATGCCGCGAGCCTCACGACCAAGGTGCGCCGCGACGGCGACCACTACGTGCTCGACGGCGCCAAGGCCTTCATCTCCGGCGGTGGCCGCTCCGACATCTATGTTGTGATGGCGCGCACCGGCGAAGCCGGCCCGCGCGGCATTTCCTGCATCGTCGTGGAGAAGGGCACGCCGGGCCTCTCCTACGGCGCGCAGGAGAAAAAGCTCGGCTGGAAGTCGCAGCCGACTGCCATGGTGATGTTCGAGAACTGCCGCGTGCCGGTGGCGAACCTGATCGGCAAAGAAGGCCAGGGCTTCAAGATCGCCATGGCCGGGCTCGACGGCGGGCGCTTGAACATCGGCGCCTGCTCGCTCGGCGGGGCGCAATTCTGTCTCGACCGCACGGTCGACTACATGAAAGAGCGCAAGCAGTTCGGCTCGCGGCTCGCCGATTTCCAGGCGCTACAATTCCGTATCGCCGACTACGCGACCGAGCTCGAGGCCGCGCGGCTGCTGCTGCATCGTGCGGCGGTGGCGGTCGGGGAGGGCGAGCCGTCGGCGACGCGGCTTGCCGCCCAGGCCAAGCGCCTTGCGACCGATGCCGGCTTCGAGGTGGTCAATGGCTGCCTGCAATTGCACGGCGGTTACGGCTACCTGCGCGACCATCCGATCGAGCGCGTGCTGCGTGACGTGCGCGTACACCAGATTCTGGAAGGCACCAACGAGATCATGCGCATGATCATCAGCCGCGCTATGCTGGGGAATTAACGGGGTCTGTCATTCCGGGGGCGCCGCGAAGCGGCGAACCCGGAATCCATAACTCCAGCGCTGCGGAATATGGATTCCGGGTCCACGCCTTCGGCGTGTCCCGGAATGACCAAGATAGGGAGGAGACGATGGAGCAACTGCCGAGGCTTTATCTGTCGCGCGAGGAGATGATGAAGCGGATCGCCCGCTTCAAGGACCTCAAGGGCTCTGACGGCGGCTTGCCGGACAGCAAGATGCCGGGCTGCGAGCGCACGCTGTTCAACGTCATCGGCTTTCAGCCGCCGGAAAACGTGGGGGAGAACGCGACATCTCCGGTCGGTGATCACGCCGCGCGCATGGCGGCGATCAAGATCCGTGAGGGCTTCAATCTCGGCTACTGCAAGGCCAAGCCCGGCCACGGCCCGGAGATGCACAATCACGACACCAACGAGACCTTCATCCCGATGACCGGCACCTGGCGCGCGAGCTGGGAAGACGAGAACGGCAAGGTCGACTATGTCGATCTCGACCCGCTCGACGTGGTGTCGTTTCCGCCCGGCATGATCCGCCGTTTCGAAAACGTCACCAAGGGCGATCCGAACGCGGAATCGATTTTGATGTTCGTGATCGGCGGCGATGCGCCGCAGGCCGAATTCTCCGACCAGGCGATGCAACGCTTGGAAGCCGCCGGCGTCTGGCCGCAGCGCGCGTGAATTTTTCCGCTCGTCCCCGCGACAGCGGGGACCCAGGGAGCCGAATGATCACTCGATGTTTGCAGGCTGGATTCCCGCTTGCGCGGGAATGAGCGGAGATGGAAGAAGCCGAAATTCTCTTCGATCGTCGCGGCGCGGCCGGGCTGGTCACGCTCAACCGGCCGAAGGCGCTCAACGCCGTCACCCATGGCATGGTGCTGGCGCTACGCGCGCAGCTCGATCGATGGGCCGACGATCCCGCGGTCAACCGTATTATCATCACGGCAGCCGGCGAGCGTGCGTTCTCCGCCGGCGGCGACATCCGCAATCTTTACGATCTCGGCAAGGCGGCCCGTCGCGCCGAAATGCTGCAGTTCTGGCGCGACGAATATTTGCTCAACGTCGCGATCAAGAACTACCGCAAGCCTTACGTCGCGCTGATCGACGGCATCGTGATGGGCGGCGGCGTCGGCGTTTCGCTGCACGGTTCGCACCGCGTGGTCGGCGGCCGCTTCCAATTCGCCATGCCGGAAGTCGGCATCGGCTTTTTCCCCGACGTCGGCGCCACCTGGTTTCTGCCGCGCATGCCGGGCGAGCTTGGCACTTATTGCGCGCTGACCGGCGAGCGCTTCGACGCCGGCGACGCGCTCGCTGCCGGCGTCGCGACGCATCGCACCTCGTCCGCACGTTTTCCAGAATTGCTCGATGCGCTGACCGGAACGGTGTCGGTCGACGCCGTGCTCGGCGCCTTCGCGGAACCGGCGGGCGAGGGCAAGATCGCTGCGCGCCGCGCCACCATCGACCGTACTTTCGCCGCTAACAGCGTCGAAGACATCCTCATTGCACTCGATCGCGAAGGCGGCGAATGGGCGCAAAAAACGGCCGCCAGCATTCGCGCCAAATCGCCACTCAGTCTGAAAATCGCGCTGGCGCAAGTGCGCCGCGGCAAACAATGGGATTTCGGCACGTGCATGCGCGCCGAATTCCGCATAGTGTCGCGCGTCATCGAGGGGCACGATTTTTATGAGGGCGTGCGCGCCGTGATCGTCGACAAGGACAACGCGCCGGTCTGGCGGCCGGCAACGCTGGCGGAGGTCAACGCGGCGGACGTCGAGCGCCATTTCGCGCCGCGCCCCGGCGACGAGCTGGTGCTGCCGTGAGCGAGCCCTTCGTCAACGACAACGCTCAGGCGCTCGAGCCGGTGAAGGAGACCGAGGGCGAGCCGCAAGTCGGCCGCTGGACGCGGCGGCTGGTGCTGTTCCTGCGCGCGATGGCGGCGGTGTCGATGCTCAAGGGCCTCTATCACTGGACGCGCGTCTGCGGCATTGGCGTCGGCTCCGATCTGTTCGAATACCAGTCGATCGCCTGGCAGGCGACGACGATATTTTTCGCGGTGATCGATCTGGTCGCGGCGGTGGGCCTGTGGCTGGCGGCTGCCTGGGGCGCGGTGATCTGGCTGATGTCGGTTGCCTCGATGCTCGCCTTCGAAATATTTTTCCCGCAGGTGTTCGGCTCCGGCATCTTGATCGGGCTCGCGGAAGGCGCGCTGCTTGCAATTTATCTTTGGCTCGCACTGAAATCCGCGAAAGAGCATCCGTTGTAAAAACGTACAAGCGAAAAAAGGGGAGGGCGGCATGGCGCGCATCGGATTTATCGGTCTCGGCAATATGGGTCTGCCAATGGCGCAGAACCTCATCAAGGCCGGCCATCAGGTCGAGGGCGTCGACGTCAATCCGGCCGCGGTCGCGAAGCTCAAGGCCGCGGGCGGCGTTAGCGTCGAGACCGCCAAGATCGCGGCCGCGCGCGCCGACGTGGTCATCACCATGCTGCCGTCGGGCAAGGAGGTGCGCGAGATCTACCTCGGCGTCGGCGGCATCGTCGAAGACGCCAATCCCGGCACGCTGCTGATCGATTGCTCGACCGTCGATGTCGAGACCGCGCGCGCGGTCGCCAGCGCCGCCGAAAAGAAAGGCCTGCTGGTGCTCGACGCGCCGGTGTCGGGCGGCGTCACGGGGGCCGCCGCCGCCACGCTCACCTTCATGGTCGGCGGCAGCGCGCAGGCCTTCACGCGCGCGGAATCGATCCTGCAGAAGATGGGCAAGACCATCGTGCACGCGGGCGGGCCGGGCAACGGCCAGGCCGCGAAAATTTGCAACAACATGATCCTCGGCATTTCCATGATCGCGGTGAGCGAAGCCTTCGTGCTGGCCGAGCAGCTCGGTCTCGACCACCAGAAGCTGTTCGACATCTCGTCGAAGTCGTCCGGCCAGTGCTGGTCGCTCACCAGCTATTGCCCGGTGCCCGGACCGGTGCCGGCGTCCCCCGCCAATCGCGATTACCAGCCGGGCTTCACCGCCGCGATGATGCTGAAGGATTTAAAATTGTCGCAGGATGCGGCGAAGGCGGCCGGCGCGCGTACCGAAATGGGAGCGCAGGCGGCAAAGCTTTATCAACGCTATGCCGAGAGCGGCGGCGCAGGCGCCGACTTTTCCGGTATCATTCGCTTTGTTCGCGGATGATTACGCGAACGAACGGAGAATAGACACGCCTGTGTGGTGAACGAATTATTTCCACGTTCAATTCAATTGGCACCTTCAAGATACCGTTCACCGCTGCAAATAAACCTAATCTTTATGGTGTTATTTAAGCCGATTTTAGACTGCCCCTTTTAAGGTCGCGCAATCCGAAAGCGGGGAAGACAGGGCCTCGCGTTCGGTGTGCGTAAACAAATAAAACGCAAGGGGCGTTGAACATGAAAGCCGTTGCCAAGACGGTCGAGCCCGCCGAACGTGAGGCGCGCTTCGACCACATCCGGCCGCTCTATCTTGAGGCCTTGACGCTGGTCGAACGGCTGCATCGCCGTCTGCTCGACGTGATCAAGGACGAATTCGATCGCCGCGGCCGGGCGGACATCAATTCCGTGCAGGCGCTGCTGCTCTACAACATCGGCGACAAGGAGCTCACGGCCGGCGAGCTGCGCACGCGCGGCTACTATCTCGGCTCCAACGTCTCCTACAACTTGAAGAAGCTGGTGGAGATGGCCTTCCTCGATCACCAGCGCAGCCGCGTCGACCGCCGCTCGGTGCGCATCAAGCTCACCGACAAGGGCCGCGAGGTGCGCGACATCGTCGAGACGCTGTATCAGAAGCATGTCCGCACCGTCGAACAGGTGGGTGGCATCAATGCCGACGAGTTCGCGACCTTGAACAAGTCGCTGCACCGGCTCGAGCGCTTCTGGACCGACCAGATCCTTTACCGCCTCTAATTCAGCGTTGTACTGGCGGAAGACTTGCCCCGGCCGTTCCATGGCCGGGGTCTTGTCGTTTGCGCCGTCGGGCTTAACCGCGCGCTCCGGCAAACCCCAGATATTGCGGGTGGCGAACCGTCCACATGCCAATACTTGGCGGTCGGGCGCCGATATGCTATTTCCGGAGCAATCCCGGACTTTGCTTTTTATGTGGCGCTGCGGGCCTTGCGGCGCCAGGAGAGCGTGCAGGAGAGCCTGAATGTCGGCGACGTCGAAGCCAAAAGCCGCGAGCGAAATCGAGGCGCTGTTCACCACCCCTTTGCGCGACAGCGACCCTGAGATCGCGCAGGCGATCGCGCTGGAACTCGGCCGCCAGCGCGACGAGATCGAACTCATCGCCTCGGAAAACATCGTCTCGCGCGCCGTGCTCGAAGCGCAGGGCTCGGTGCTCACCAATAAATATGCCGAAGGTCTGCCAGGCAAGCGCTATTACGGCGGCTGTCAGTTCGTCGACATCGCCGAGCGACTCGCCATCGAGCGGGTCACCAAATTGTTCGGCTGCAAGTTTGCCAACGTGCAGCCGCACTCCGGCGCCTCCGCCAATGCCGCGGTGTTCTTCGGCCTGCTGCAGCCGGGCGACACCTTCATGGGGCTCAATCTCGCCGCCGGCGGCCATCTCACGCACGGTTCGCCGGTCAATTTGTCCGGCAAATGGTTCAAGCCGGTGCCCTACGGCGTGCGGCGCGAGGACCAGCGCATCGACATGGACGAAGTGGCGCGGCTCGCGCGCGAACACAAGCCGAAATTGATCATCGCCGGCGGCTCGGCCTATCCGCGCATCATCGACTTCCGCGCCTTCCGCGCAATCTGCGACGAAGCCGGCGCGCTGCTGATGGTGGACATGGCGCATTTCGCTGGCCTCGTGGCCGGCGGCGTGCATCCCTCGCCGTTCCCGCACGCCCATGTGGTGACGACCACGACGCACAAGACGCTGCGCGGCCCGCGCGGCGGCGTAATTCTCACCGACGACGAGGAGATCGCCAAAAAAATGAACTCCGCGGTGTTCCCCGGCCTGCAGGGTGGCCCGCTGATGCATGTGATCGCGGCCAAGGCGGTGGCGTTCGGCGAGGCGCTGCGACCGAGCTACCGCATCTACGTCAAGAACGTGGTCGAGAACGCCAAGGCGCTCGCCGAGGCACTTAAGTCGCACGGCCTCGATATTGTCTCGGGCGGCACCGATACGCATCTGATGCTGGTCGATCTGCGGCCGAAGAAACTGACCGGCAAGGTGGCGGAATTGGCGCTCGGCCGCGCCCACATCACCTGCAACAAGAACGGCATCCCGTTCGATCCGGAAAAGCCGACCGTCACCTCGGGCATCCGCCTCGGCACGCCGGCCTGCACCACGCGCGGCTTCGGCATCGCCGAATTCCGCCAGGTGGGCGACATGATCGTCGAAGTGCTCGACGTGCTTTCGCAGAAACGCGCCGAGGAAGACTCGCTTGTTGAGGGTGCCGTGCGCGACAAGGTCAAAGCATTGATTTCACGCTTTCCGATTTATCAATGACGAACGGGGCGACATATCCATCGTCATGCCCGGCCTGTGCCGGGCATCCACGGCTTTCTTCGATGCAAGCAAGACGTGGATGGCCGGGACAAGTCCGGCCATGACCGAGTAGGGAGGCGAGGGGGGTTCAATGCGTTGCCCGAGTTGCGGAAGCCTCGATACCCAAGTGAAGGATTCGCGGCCGACCGAGGATTCGGCGGTGATCCGCCGCCGCCGCGTGTGCCTCACCTGCAATTTCCGTTTCACGACTTTCGAGCGCGTGCAATTGCGCGAACTCACCGTCATCAAGCGCAACGGCCGCCGCGTGCCGTTCGACCGCGACAAGCTGATGCGCTCGGTGCAGATCTCGCTGCGCAAGCGCCCGGTCGATCCCGAGCGCGTCGAGCAGATGGTGTCCAAGATCGTGCGCGAGCTGGAAAGCATGGGCGAAAACGAAGTGTCGTCGGAAACCATCGGCGAACTGGTGATGGAGCATTTGCGCGAGCTCGACGACGTCGCCTATGTGCGCTTTGCCTCCGTCTACCGCAATTTCCGCGAGCCGAAGGATTTCCGCGCCGCGCTCGATGAATTGTCGGGCGACGAAGGCGGCAAGCCCGCGGCCACCGCGCGCAAATGAATAATCGTCGGGCAAGCGCCTTATCTCCTTCTTTCCCTCCCCCCGCGAGCCCTTGCGAGCGGTGGGGAGGGTCGGCGACGCAGTCGCCGGGGTCGGCGGCTCTTCTCTTCTGCGCTCGTGTTTCCCCCCACCCCCTACCCCCCACCGCTTCGCTTCGCTACGCGGGGGGAGGGGAGTTCGCAGCGCATCGCCAAATGACAACCGACGCAACCACAGCAGTCGACGACGCACGCTTCATGGCGCTTGCGCTCACGCTCGGCCGCCGCGGCCTTGGCCATACCTGGCCCAATCCCGCGGTCGGCGCGGTGATCGTGAAGGACGGCGTCATCCTCGCGCGCGGCTGGACGCAGGACGGCGGCCGTCCGCATGCCGAGGTCGAGGCGCTCAAGCGCGCCAAGAAGGCGGCGCAAGGCGGGACCATGTACGTCACGCTCGAACCGTGCTCGCACGAGGGCAAGACGCCGCCTTGCGCCGACGCCATCATTCGCGCCGGCATCGCCCGCGTGGTGTCGGCGCTGGAAGATCCTAATCCGGACGTGAAGGGCCGCGGCCACGTGCGGCTGCGCGCCAAGGGCATTACCGTCGATGTCGGCCTCGGCGCCGAGGAAGCGCGCCGTGTCCATGCCGGCCATATTATGAAAGTCACGCATGGCCGCCCGCACGTGCTGTTGAAGATGGCGATCTCCGCTGACGGCAAAGTAGGGCTGGCAGGCCGCAAGCCGATGCAGATCGCCGGCGAGGTGGCGCGCGAGCGCGTGTTCCAGATGCGTGCGCAGAGCGATGCGATCCTGGTCGGTATCGGCACCGTGCTGTCGGACAACCCGCAGCTCACCTGCCGGCTGCCCGGCATGATGGAGCGCTCGCCGGTGCGCGTGGTGCTCGACGCCAAGCTGCGCACGCCGCTCGCCAATTCGGTGGTGGCGACGGTGCGCGATACGCCGACCTGGGTCATTGCCGGTCGCGAGGCGTCACCGATTGCGCAAGAAATTCTCGAGCAGCGCGGCTGCAAAGTGTTCCGCGTCGACGACGACAACGGGAGAATCGATCTTGATGGCGTGCTCAAGCTGCTCGCTGGCGAGGGCATCACGCGGCTGATGGTGGAGGGCGGGCCGACGGTCGCCGCCTCCTTCGTCGCCGCCGATCTGGTGGACGAGGCCACGCTCATCAATTCCGACAAAATAATCGGCGAGGGCGGCATTGGCCCGCTCGAAGGTCTGGCGCTCGACGCGCTCACCTCGCGCCTGCACGTGCGGGGCAGCGAAGCGCTTGGGGCCGATACGCTCGAACGATACGAGCGGGCTTAGCGATGTGCACTCGGCAAGAATATTTGTGTTCCCCGGGCGCAGCGCAGCACAAAGTGGTGCGCTGCAGACCCGGGGTCCAGCTTGAGAGAAATAAAGCTGGGTCCCGGATCAGCAGTGCACCGCTGCGCGCTGCACCGCATCCGGGACACGAGGTGTTTGGCTGATGTTCACCGGAATCGTCACCGACGTGGGCGATGTGCGGTCGGTAGCGCCGCGCGCCGACAATTTGTCACGCATCGCGATCGCCTGTTCCTACCCGCGCGCCAGTCTGATCGACGGCGCCTCAATGGCTTGTTGCGGCGTTTGTATGACCATCGTCGGCGCAGGCGAAGAGGGCGGCCGCGCCTGGTTCGCGGTCGATGCCGCCGCCGAGACGCTGCGCCTGACCAGCGTCGGTCGCTGGCGACAGGGCTCCAAGGTCAATCTCGAACGCCCGCTCAAGCTCGGCGACGAGCTCGGCGGCCATCTGGTCGCCGGTCATGTCGATGGGCTTGCCACCGTCGTTGTGCGCGAGGACATGACCGACAATGCTACCGTAGAGATGGCCCGCTTCGTATTGCGCCCGCCAAAGTATTTGGCGCGCTTCATCGCGCCCAAGGGCTCGGTCGCGCTCGACGGCGTCTCGCTCACCGTCAACGCCGTCGATAGCGATACCTTCTCGGTGCTGATCATCCCGCACACGCTCAAGGTGACGACGCTCGGCGCCCTGAAGAAGGGCGACGACGTCAATCTCGAGGTCGACACCATGGCCCGCTACGCCGCGCGGCTGATGGAAACAAAATAGCAGCCCTTGTTAGCAGCGGTCGCGCTTGCTACCACGCCGCTGCAATCCAAAGGACCTCGGGCATGGCCAAGAAGCGGCGCGGAATAACCACAAGCAAGCGCGGCGCGCAGCGCGCATTGCGCATGCTGATCGTGGAGACGCGCTACTACAACGACATCGCCGACGCGCTGCTGTCCGGCGCGCGCGCGGTGTTGGATGAAGCGGGCGTCGAATACGACAGCATCACGGTGCCGGGCGCGCTCGAAATTCCCGCCGCCATCGCCATGGCGCTCGAGGCGCGCAGCTACGACGGCGTGATCGCGCTCGGCTGCGTGATCCTCGGCGAGACCTATCATTTCGAAGTCGTGGCGAATGAATCCGCGCGCGGACTGATGGACCTGGCCGTGCGCGAACGCATCCCGCTCGGCAACGGCATCCTCACCGTCGACAACGAAGCGCAGGCGAAAGCGCGCGCCGGCGGCAGCATCGGCAACAAAGGCGCCGAAGCCGCCCGCGCCGCGCTCGCCATGGCCAAGCTCAAGCGCGACCTCAAAGGCAAATAATGGCCCGCAACGCTCCAGCAAGCGACAAGGAGGCGCGCAAGGCCAACAAGCGCGGCGCCGCGCGCCTTGCCGCCGTGCAGGCGCTCTACCAGATGGATCTCGCCGGTTCGGGCCTCAACGAGATCCTCGGCGAATTCGAAAGCCACTGGATCGGCCGCGAAGTCGAGGGCGCGCAGTATCTCCCCGCCGAGGCCGCCTTCTTCCGCGACATCGTCACCGGCGTGGTGCGCGAGCAGCGCGCGCTTGATCCGTTGATTGACGCCGCGCTGGCCGAGCGCTGGCCGCTCAAGCGCATCGAGACGGTGCTGCGCGCGATGCTGCGCGCTGGCGCCTACGAGCTCGGCCACCGCCGCGATGTGCCGGCGCGCGTTGTCGTGTCGGAATATGCCGACGTCGCCGCCGCCTTCGTCGAACGCGACGAAGTGGGCATGGTCAATGCCGTGCTCGATCAACTCGCGCGCAATCTGCGCGCCGACGAGTTCAAGGGCGCGTGATGCCATGGCCAACGAGCCCTCAGCCGAAGACAAACTGATCGCGCGCTATTTCGCGCCAATTGCGATTCATCCCGGCGCGCTCGGCTTGTCCGACGATGCCGCCTTCATCAGGCCGCCGGCCGGCTGCGATCTCGTGCTCAAAGCCGACGCCATCATCGGCGGCGTGCATTTTTTTGCCGACGATGCGGCGCAGACGGTCGCCAGCAAGGCGCTGCGCGTGAACCTGTCGGACCTCGCCGCCAAGGGCGCGAAACCGCTGGGCTTTCTCTTGTCGCTTGCGCTGCCGGCCGATATTACCGAGCGCTGGCTCACCAACTTCGCCGAAGGCCTGCGCAGCGATGCCGTGCTCTACGGCTGCCCGCTGTTCGGCGGCGACACCGACCGCACGCCAGGACCGATCACGGTCTCGATCGCGATGTTCGGCAGCGTGCCGGAGGGCACCATGGTGCGGCGCGCCGGCGCCAGGCCGGGCGACCACGTCTTCGTCAGCGGCACCATTGGCGACGCCGCGCTCGGCCTTGCCGTACGCAAGGATAAGAACTTGGGCAAGGACTGGAAACTCTCCGAGCCGCAGCGCCAGCATCTGCTCGGCCGCTATCTGTTGCCGCAGCCGCGCAATGCGCTGGCCGAAGCCGTGCGCACGCACGCCTCCGCCGCCATGGACGTCTCCGACGGGCTTGCCGGCGATTTCGCCAAGCTCTGCCGCACCTCCAAGGTGAGCGCGGCCATTGCCGCCATGCGCGTGCCGCTGTCCGAGGCCGCCAAAGCCGTGATCGCCGCCGATCCTGCAATGCTGGAAACCGCGCTCACCGGCGGCGACGACTACGAAATCGTCTGCACCGTGCCGCCGCACAAGGCCGACAGTTTCCGCAGCGCTGCGCTTGCGGCCAAAGTGCAAGTGACCGACATCGGCGAAGTGGCGGCCGGCGAGGGCGCCCAGTTCCTCGGCGAGGATGGTCAACCGCTTGCTTTCCAGCACGCCTCCTTCAGCCACTTCTAATTTCTTCTTCGTCATTCCGGGGCGCGGCCTTTAGGCCGCGAGCCCGGAATCCATACTCCGCAGCGCTGGGACTATGGATTCCGGGTTCGCTCGCTTTCGCTCGCGCCCCGGAATGACGAAGTGCTATAAGGTCGCCCGAACCAAGCCAGGTATTGCCATGCACGATATGACGGCCAAAAAAGCGGCGCTCACGGCCTACGCGCAGCACCCCAACTTTGCGAAATACCACAAGCTGTTTCCGACCACCGCCTGGCTGCGCCGCCGCGCGCCGAAGAACGTGCCGCTGTTCTCCTTCGAATATGGCGACACCGGCGCCGGCAACGATATCGGCATCGCGCATAATTGGGCGGCCTTCGACGCCATCAAGATCACGCCGCGCTACGGCGTCGTGGTCTCGCCGCCGCCGGTCGAAGTCGAATTGTTCGGCCGCCGCTACAACGCGCCGATCGGCGTCGCGCCGATGGGCGGGCCGTCGCTGGTCTGGCCGGGCGCCGACATCCTGATGGCGAAGGCCGCGCAGCGCGCGCGGGTGCCCTATAATCTCAGCGTCGCCGGCGGTGCCACCATCGAGGATGCCGCCAAAGCCGCGCCCGACGTATTCTGGCTGCAGCTTTACCGGTTCTGGCGCGACGACCACAAAATCGGCTTCGACCTGATGCGCCGCGCGCAGGCCGTCGACGCCAAAGTGCTCACGCTCACGCTCGACGTGCCGGTGCGCACCACGCGCTCGCGCGAAACTTACGCCGGCCTCGCGCACGAATTCCGCCCGAACGCGCGCATGATCTACGAAATGCTGGTGCGGCCGCGCTGGCTCTTCGCGCTGCTGCGCAACGGCTATCCGCGCTTTGCCACCATCGCGCAATACGCCCGTCCCGCCGCCGGCACCAACGAGATCATCACTTACGCGCGCCAGCACATGGGCGGCGCCTTCACCTGGGAAGAGGTCAAGCGCTACCGCGACAAATGGAAGGGCAAGATGGCGGTGAAGGGCGTGCTGCATCCGGCCGACGCCGAGAAGGCGGTTGCGCTCGGCATCGACGGCATCTGGGTGTCGAACCACGGCGGCCGCCAGATCGAGGCGCTCTCGCCGTCGATCGACTGCCTGCCGGCGATCGCCTCGGCCGTCGGCAAGAAGGCGACCGTCCTCATCGACAGCGGCATCCGCAGCGGCCAGGACGTGATGCGCGCGCTGGCGCTCGGCGCCGACGCGGCCATGGCCGGCAAGTCGTTTCTCTGGGCGGTGGCGGCGCTCGGCGACGAGGGACCGGACCACCTCATCGATCTCTATATCGACGAGCTGCGCGCATCTCTCGGCCAGATTGGCGCTCATTCGGTGGCGGAAGCGCGCAAGGCCACCATCCATCACCCCGGCGCAATCGATTTTGGCGCGCCTGCTGCAAGTGCGAAGAAGCCGGCCGCCAAGCGCGCAAAGCGCTGACATCGCTGCCCTGCGCTGTGCGCAATAGCGATTTAGGCGCCAGCCCGGTAGAAGGGGCCTCGCCGGGGGCAGAGCAATGTCGGCAGTCGCCGAAACCATCGAAGTCGAAGAGCCGCATTCCCGCGTCAACGACACGCTGGCGCGCCGCAACGCCATCGTGCTGGCGGTGGCGCAAGCGCTCGCCGGCGGCAACAACACCGTCATCGTGTCGACCGCCTCGATCGCCGGCGCCGTGCTCGCGCCCGACAAGGGGCTGGCGACGCTGCCCATCACCACGATGGTGCTCGGCATGTGGCTCGGCACGCTGCCAGTCGGCATGCTCGCCCGCCATTTCGGCCGCCGCTTCGCGCTGCAGACCGGCTCGGCCTTCGGCATCTTGTCGGGCCTCATCTCCTATTCGGCGGTGATTCACAGCAATTTCTGGCTGTTGCTGCTTGGCACGTTCTGCGGCGGGCTCTACGCCGCCGCGCACAACTCTTATCGCTTCGCCGCCGCCGATACCGCGAGCGAGGCCTACCGCCCGAAGGTGGTTTCCTGGGTGCTGGCCGGCGGCGTATTCGCCGCCGTCATCGGCCCGCAGCTCGTCATCAACACGCGCGATCTGTTGTCGCCTTACATCTTCGCCGCCAGCTATCTCGGCCAATCGGCCTGCGCGGTGCTGGCCGCGCTGGTGCTGATGTTCGTCAAGATTCCGCCGCTCGGCAAAGTGCATAGCGCGCACGTCCGTCCGCTGCTCGAGATCGTGCGTGCGCCGCGCTTCCTGGTGGCGGTCGCCTGCGGGGTCGCCGCTTATTCCATGATGAACATGGTAATGACCTCGGCGCCGCTCGCCATGGTCGGCTGCGGCCATTCGGTCACCGACGCGACGCTCGGCATCCAGTGGCACGTGCTGGCGATGTACGCGCCGAGCTTCTTCACCGGCGGCCTGATCGCGCGCTATGGCGTCGAGCGCATCACGGGCATCGGGCTTGCGGCGATCGCGCTCACCGGCGTGGTCGGCATTGCCGGCATCACGGTCGCGCATTTCTGGACGGGGCTCATTTTGCTCGGCTTCGGCTGGAATCTCGCCTTCATCGGCGCCACCACCATGGTCACGCAGTGCCATCGCGCCGAGGAACGCAACAAGGTGCAGGCGTTCAACGATTTCCTGATCTTCGGCAGCATGGCGCTCGGCTCGTTCTCGTCGGGCCAATTGCTCGCCGATTTCGGCTGGACCGCGGTCAACACGGTGATCTTCCCGACCGTCTTCGTGGCCGCGGTGCTGCTCGCCTGGCTCGGCTTGCGCGACCGCGCGGCGGCCGCCGCCGTCTGATCGCGTTCAGTGCTGGCCTTGCTTGGTGGCTGCCGATGAATCCTGCCGGGCGCCCGCCCACGGGTCGTAGGCTTTCTTGTCGGGCACTTTCTTCATCGTCGCCTTGTAGTCCTTGTCGATTTCCTGCATTTTTTCTTTTTCTTCCGGCGTGTATTGTCGCGTGGCGCCGCCCAGGCTGATGCCGGGCATGGGAAGCTGCGCGGTGGCGGGCGGTGTGAACGCCGCGGCCATCGTCGCGGCGGCGAGCAGCATGATGATGCGGGGCGCGGTAATTTTCTTCACGCCGCCAATATGAAACCAATTCAACGCGGCTGCCAAGTCCGGCTTGCCATGCCGATATAAGGATAATCGCCCTTATAGTCCTACAGTTTGTCGAACTCGGGGCGCTTCTAGAGGCGTTCTCGGAGTGGGACAGGCGCGGCGCCCGCGGGCAGGTTTCGCAAACCTGCACTCGGGCTGCGCCGGGGGTCCGTCCGCCCCCACTACGGAGGCCTGCCAAAAGCTGGCTGACGGCGGATCGCCCGGTTGGTGGTTCGGCGGCAAAGCGCGGCCCGGCGCAGTGAGGAAAACGCCGCGATGGCGCGCCGAAAGGCGCCACGTGCCCGCAAATGGGCACGTGTACTGAAGGAAAGTTGCGCCGATCGGCGCGCCGTCCCCCTCGCTTGCAACGCGAGGGGCAAGCGGAAGGCCCCGCTTCGGCTGGGCAACACGGGCGTACCAGGGCGCCCGCACAAAGAATAAGGGTGCTGACGCACGCCTGCTCGCTCCGCTGCGGCAAAGAATACCGTTAGCCGCGTTTTTCTGCGTTGCGCTCAGCGCACGTTTTTGGCTATATCCGCGCGCTTCCCGGTCGGGGTGAAGCGCCCTCAAAGCGGCCATCCTCGACGCTCCTGGCACCGGCGGGAGCGTTCCTCCCGCCAGCCATTCCAAATTGAGGGTGACTTCCCATGAATACCTTGTGGGCGATTGTCGGCTGTGGGCTGCTCGCGATCCTTTACGGCATCTGGGCCACCGGCTCGGTGCTGAATGCGGATGCCGGCACGGCGCGCATGCAGGAAATCTCCGCCGCCGTGCGCGAAGGCGCGCAGGCCTATCTCAAACGCCAATACACCACCATCAGCATTGTCGGCGTGGTGATCTTCGTGATCATCGGGCTGACGCTCGGCTGGCTGGTCGCCATCGGCTTTGCCATCGGCGCGATCCTGTCGGGCGCGACCGGCTTCATCGGCATGAACGTCTCGGTGCGCGCCAACGTGCGCGTCGCCCAGGCCGCGACGAAGTCGCTCGCCGGCGGGCTCGAGCTCGCCTTCAAGTCGGGCGCCATCACCGGCATGCTGGTCGCGGGCCTCGCGCTGCTTGGCGTCACGCTCTATTTCGGCTTCCTCACCGGCACCCTGCACAAGGCCCCCAACGATCGCACCGTGATCGACGCCATCGTGGCGCTCGGCTTCGGCGCCTCGCTGATTTCGATCTTCGCCCGTCTCGGCGGCGGCATTTTCACCAAGGGCGCCGACGTCGGCGGCGATCTGGTCGGCAAGGTGGAAGCGGGCATCCCGGAAGACGATCCGCGCAATCCGGCGACCATCGCCGACAACGTGGGCGACAATGTCGGCGACTGCGCCGGCATGGCCGCCGACCTGTTCGAGACCTATGCGGTGACCATCGTCGCCACCATGGTGCTGGCCTCGATCTTCTTTGCCGGCACCCCCGTCCTGTTCACCATGATGACCTATCCGCTCGCCATCGGCGGCGCGTGCATCATCACGTCGATCATCGGTACGTTCTTCGTGCGGCTCGGCGCCAACAAGTCGATCATGGGCGCGCTCTACAAGGGCTTCATCGCCACGGCGGTGCTTTCGCTGGGTGCGATTTGGCTGCTGACGCGCCAGCTCATCGGGCTTGAAGCGATCCCCGGCGTGCCGTTCACCGGCATGGACTTGTTCATTTGCGCCATTGTCGGCCTCGTGGTGACCGGGCTGATCATCTGGATCACCGAGTACTACACCGGCACCAATTTCCGTCCGGTGAGGGCGATCGCCGCATCCTCGGTCACCGGCCACGGCACCAACATCATCCAGGGCCTGGCGATCTCGATGGAAGCAACCGCGCTGCCGGCTCTGGTCATCATCGCCGGCATCCTGGTCTCCTTCGCCTATGCCGGCCTGTTCGGCATCGCCATTGCAGTCTCCTCGATGCTGGCGCTGGCCGGCATGGTGGTGGCGCTCGACGCTTTCGGCCCGGTCACCGACAATGCCGGCGGCATCGCCGAAATGGCGGGCCTGCCGAAGAACGTGCGCAAACACACCGACGCGCTCGATGCGGTCGGCAACACCACCAAGGCGATCACCAAGGGCTACGCCATCGGTTCGGCCGGCCTCGGCGCGCTGGTGCTGTTCGCCGCCTATAACCAGGATCTGCTGTTCTTCACCAGGGAAGCGGCGACGCATCCGTACTTCCAGGGCATCAAGCTCGACTTCGCCCTGACCAATCCGTACGTCGTGGTCGGCCTCTTGTTCGGCGGTCTGCTGCCCTATCTGTTTGCGTCGATGGGCATGACCGCGGTGGGCCGCGCTGCCAGCGCGATCGTCGAAGAAGTGCGCCGCCAGTTCCGCCAGAAGCCCGGCATCATGAAGTACAAGCAGAAGCCGGATTACGGCCGCGCGGTCGACATGCTCACCAAGGCCGCGATCAAGGAGATGATCGTGCCGTCGCTGTTGCCGGTGTTGTCGCCGATCGTGGTCTATTTCGCGGTGTTCGTCATCGCCGGCGGCCTCGGCGCGGATGCGGCGAAGGTCGCGGCGGCGAAGTCGGCGGCCTTCTCGGCGGTCGGCGCTATGCTGCTCGGCGTCATCGTCACCGGTCTGTTCGTGGCGATCTCTATGACATCGGGCGGCGGCGCTTGGGACAACGCCAAGAAGTACATCGAGGACGGCCACTACGGCGGCAAGGGCTCGGACGCCCACAAGGCGGCGGTGACCGGCGACACCGTTGGCGATCCCTACAAGGACACGGCCGGTCCGGCCGTGAACCCGATGATCAAGATCACGAACATCGTGGCGCTCTTGCTCCTCGCCGTCCTGGCGCACTAGCGCGCCTCGCTAAAACGAGAAAGGGCTCGCCTTGTGCGAGCCCTTTTGGTAAGGCGCGGCGTCGCGCAGTGCTATTGGCCGAAGGCAGGTTGCAGGCCTTTGAACGCGTTGCGCAGATAGCTCAGGTCCTGACCGCCGGTCGGCGTCGTCTGCGATACGAAGTCGAAGATCTTGCCGTCCTTGAGACCGTAATTGGCGAGCCGCCGCACCTTGCGGTTCTGGTCGAAGTAGACCGCAATGACGCGCTGGTCGATGATCTCTTGTTTGAGGAACGCGGCGGCGCGCTGCGCCTTCTGTGAGATGTAATAGAAGACTTCGCCGTTGACGGTGGCGACGGTCGAGGGCGTGCCGAGCACGATCAGCACCTGTTCCTGGGAGGCGCCGATCGGAATCTGCTCGAGCGCGCCGTCCTGCAGCACGTAGCCGCGCTGGAAGGTCTCGGTGAAGCGGTCGCAGCCGGACAGCGCCACGCCGCAGGCGAGCGCGAAGACCGGCGCAAGCGACAAGGCGCGCCGAAGCAGGGGCTTTGACGAGAATACCGGCAATGTCATTTGGTCTTGCATCAGCGGAGGCATTGACTTAACCGGCGGCGAGCCACGATCAGTCGACCAACGCGATGATTTTCCCCCTATTTCGCCGCTCGGCGCGGCCCAGCACCATTTCGGCCCTCTATGGCGCCATCGTGGCACAAGCCCGGTTACCGGCCTTTTACCGCGATTATGGTGTTCCGGACACCGTCGAGGGCCGTTTCGATCTGATTGTTTTGCATTTGGCCCCGGTTCTCGATCGCCTGGCTGAAGTGCCGGCTTTGCGCGGGCTAGCACAGGGCGTTTTTGACCGGTTTTGGCAGGATATGGACCATAACTTGCGGGAAATGGGTGTCGGCGACCTCGCGGTGCCCAAGCGCATGCGTAGCATGGGCGAAGCCTTCTATGGCCGCGCAAAGGCCTATCGGGAGGCACTCGCGGCCGACGATCAAAAGGCTCTGGTGGAGGCTTTGGCGCGGAATATCTATGGCGGGGCGCAAGGCCCGCAGGCTGACCGCCTTGCGGCCTATATGCGCGAGGCGGTAGTTCACCTTAAAGCTTTGGATGAGGCGGCCTTTACCGAAGGGGCTATAGAATTTCCTGAACCAACGTCGATAAAAGATTGAGCTGATGGACAATACGCCCTGGAGCGTGCCGGTTGCTGTGGAGGATATCCCGGACACCGGCCTACATATGGAGATCGAAGCGCCGGCGGCGGTGCGCGCCGGCGTGGCCGCGCTCGCCAATGTGCGGGAGCTGCCGCAGCTCTCCGCCGTTTTCGATCTCACCCGTCAGGGCGCGGGCGCGCACGTCTCCGGGAAGGTCAGCGCGCTGGTCGGGCAGACCTGCGTGGTCAGCCTCGAGCCGATGGAGAGCAAGCTCGACGAGCCGATCGAGGTGACCTTTTCGCCGTCGGCCGAGGCCGTGTCGGTTGACGATGAAGAGCCGCCGGAACCTTTGCTCGGCGGCAGTCTCGATCTGGGCGCGGTCGCCACCGAATTCCTGCTGCTCGCCATCGATCCCTATCCGCGCAAGGAAGGCGTCCAATTCGCAGCCCCCAAGGCCGAAGAGGCAGGCGAACATCCCTTCGCGGCGCTGGCGACGCTGAAAAAAAGTCTGGGGAGTGGCAAGCCGTGAGGGTTACGCAAGCGGTGAACCCGGTCCAGACCTGCCTTGTCTGCCACGGCCCAGACTGTATGGTCGCTGCCTTGCATCGCCGCCGGTCTCTCCATGCCCGATAAGGTCCGCATCGCGCTTGACGCCATGGGCGGGGACCATGGGCCGTCGGTGGTTTTGCCCGGCGCCGATATCTCGCTCACCCGCCACCCCGACATCGAGTACGTACTGTTCGGCGACCGCGCCGTCGTGGACCCCATCCTCGACCGGCTGCCCCGGCTGAAGGCTAAATCGCGGCTTGTGCATACCGAGGTGTCGATCCGCATGGACGACAAGCCGAGCCAGGCGTTGCGCTACGGGCGCTGGAAATCGTCGATGTGGCTCGCCATCGACGCGGTCAAGAAGGGTGAGGCCGACGCCACCGTGTCCGCCGGCAATACCGGCGCGCTGATGGCCATGGCGCGCTTCAATCTGAAGATGATCGAGGGCATCGAGCGCCCGGCCATCGCCGCGCTGTGGCCGACGGTCAAAGGCGAGTCGATTGTGCTCGATGTCGGAGCCTCAATCGGCGCCGACGAAGTCCACCTGGTCAATCTTGCCGCCATGGGCAGCGCCATGGCGCGCGTGCTGTTCGACGTGGAGCGGCCGACCGTCGGTCTGCTCAATATCGGCGTCGAAGAAGTGAAGGGCCTGGAACAGGTGCGCGAGGCCGGCCGCATTCTGCGCGAGGGGAATTTCCCGCATTTCGACTATCACGGCTTCGTCGAAGGCGACGACATCGGCAAAGGCACCGTCGACGTGGTGGTGACGGAGGGCTTCGCCGGCAATATTGCGCTCAAGACCGCCGAGGGCACCGCCCGCCAGCTCGGGGTCTATCTGCGCGCCGCCATGAACCGCACCTGGGCCGCGCGGCTCGGCTATTTGTTGGCGCGGCAGGCGTTCCAGACGCTGCGCGAGAAGATGGACCCGCGCAAAGCCAATGGCGGCGTGTTCCTCGGGCTCAATGGCATCGTGATCAAGAGCCATGGCGGCGCCGATGCGCAAGGCTTCGCCGCGGCGATCGACATGGGCTACGACATGGTGCGCTACGAGCTGCTCGCCAAGATCGGCGAGACCATGGCGCAGGATCTTCGGGCGACCGCGAAGGCGCGGGCAGCGAGCGGAGCAGGCTCGTGACCGTGTTGCGTTCGGTTGTGCTCGGGTGCGGCAGCTATCTTCCGGCACGGATTCTCAGCAATGACGAGCTGGCGCGCTCGGTGGAAACCACCGACGAATGGATCGTGCAGCGCACCGGTATCCGCGAGCGGCACATCGCAGCCGCAGGTGAACTGACCTCCGATCTTGCCATCAATGCCGCGCGCGCCGCGCTCGCCAATGCCCATGTCGAGGCAAGCTCGATCGACCTTATCGTGGTCGCGACCTCGACTCCCGATCAGACCTTCCCGGCCACCGCGGTGTCGGTGCAGGCTGGGCTCGGCATCACGCAGGGCGCCGCTTTCGATCTGCAGGCGGTCTGCTCAGGTTTTGTCTTTGCGCTGTCGGTCGTCGACAGCATGCTCAAGTCGGGCAACTTCAAGCGCGCGCTGGTGATCGGGGCCGAGACCTTTTCGCGCATCCTCGATTGGAGCGACCGCACCACCTGCGTGCTGTTCGGCGACGGCGCGGGTGCGCTGGTGCTGGAGGCGCAAGCCTCATCCGGCGAACAGAACGATCGTGGCGTCCTGACCACGCATCTGCGCTCGGACGGTCGTCACAGGGCCAAGCTCTACGTGGACGGCGGGCCGTCCTCGACCCAGACCGTCGGCCATCTGCGCATGGAGGGGCGGGAGGTGTTCAAGCATGCGGTGGCGATGATCACCGACGTGATCGAGGATGCCTTCAAGGCCACCGGCACCAGCGCCGCCGATATCGATTGGTTCGTGCCGCATCAGGCCAACAAGCGCATCATCGACGGTTCGGCGCACAAGCTCGGCATCGCGCCGGAGAAGGTCGTCATCACGGTCGACCGCCACGGTAACACGTCGGCAGCATCGATCCCGCTGGCGCTTGCCGACGCGGTCGCCGACCGCCGCATCAAGCGCGGCCACCTGATCCTGCTGGAAGCCATGGGTGGCGGCTTCACCTGGGGTTCGGCGCTGCTGCGCTGGTGAGAGGGCGGGGGATCTGAGGCAGCCGTCACAATTTGAAAAAGCCCGGTTGACCCTTTCCGACGATACGAATATCGTTGACTTTTCAGCGGGATATCTCGCCGGGGGCAGGGCAGGCGATGACCGGAAAAACTGTTACGCGGGCCGACTTGTGCGAGGCGGTCTATCAGAAAGTAGGCCTTTCGCGCACGGAATCCGCTTCGCTCGTGGAATTGGTGCTGAAAGAGATCACGGATTGCCTGGAGCGGGGCGAAACCGTGAAGCTGTCCTCGTTCGGCTCCTTCGTCGTGCGCAAGAAGGGCCAGCGCATCGGGCGCAACCCGAAGACCGGCAAGGAAGTGCCGATCTCGCCGCGCCGGGTGATGGTGTTCAAGCCGTCGGCGATCCTCAAGCAGCGCATCAATGGCGAAGCCGTCGCTGACGGGCCCGACTGACACGTTGCTCGTGTAGCGTTCGTTCGCGTAACTAGCGTCCAAAAACAACTTTACGGAGTGTGCCGCTTTGGAAAACAAGGCGCCTGAGGCATTTCGCACCATCAGTGAAGTGGCGGACGAGCTCGATCTGCCGCAGCACGTGCTGCGGTTCTGGGAAACGCGCTTCCGCGACATCAAGCCGATGAAGCGGGGCGGCGGCCGGCGCTTCTACCGTCCCGACGACGTCGATCTGCTGCGCGGCATTCGTCATCTGCTCTACGGCGAGGGCTACACCATCCGCGGCGTGCAGCGCATCCTGCGCGAGCAGGGCGCCAAATTCGTGGCGGTCGTCTGGCAGGAAGGCGCACCGCAGCCGCCGCATGGCGCGAGTGAGGAGGAGGACTTTGCCGAAGAGGCGGCCTCCGCCGCCGACATGCTCGAGGAAGAGAGCGGCTTGCGCGGCCGGCTCAGCGGGCTGATCGGGCGCGATCTCGGCGACCGCCATGACGACGCGGCGGAGCGGCAAGAGCCGGTGCTGCGGAGTGCACCGATCCCGCGCGTGGAGCCGGGCGACCGCCCAGTACAAGTGGCGCCTGAACCTCCGGCTCCTGCGCGCGCGCCGGAACCTGCGCGACTTCCGCGTGATGACCTTCGCCGTTTGCAGGCCGCGCTGCACGAGCTCGCCGAGTGCCGCAAGTTGCTCGATGCAGCGGTCCGCCACGACGCCTAGCGCGCTGGTGAATTGTACGAATGGGCGTGAATGGTCGGGGCGGCGGGATTTGAACCCACGACCCCCAGTCCCCCAGACTGGTGCGCTAACCGGGCTGCGCCACGCCCCGACCGGAACGGCGCGGACTATAGGGATGCGCCTATCGCGGCGCAACCTTCGGCGCGGCCGCGATGCGGAACGGCATGCGCACCATGTAGTAAACGTAGAGCGCGGCGCCCGCGACATAAACGGCCGCGTATCCACCGATAAAGCCCACGATATCGAGTCCGGACAGCAACACGATCGCTGTCATCGCCAGCATGGCGGCGACCAGAATACTGGCGACCCGTGCCAACTCGCGGAAGAAACCGGTGTGCAAGAGCAGGCTGCTCGCGACATTTTGCAGCATGTTCGCGACCAGCAGGACGACAAGGATCAGGATCGCGTTGGGTGGGACGGTGGCCGCATGTCCGAGCAACAGCGCGAACAGCCGCCCGCCGGCAAACAGCAGGATGGCGCAGAGGACGAGCGTCGGAAGGGTGCAAAGCAGCGTCGCCGTCAAAGTCGCCTTCTTCAGAGTGCCGGCTTCGCGGCCGGCAAACGCCCGTGTCTGACGCGGAACCAGCGGGTCGAGGCCGGCGGCGTAGATCAAGGTCGCGCCGCGAAACACCTTGAACACGGTGTCGAGAATGATGGTCGGCGCGCCGAGCCCAAAGGCAATGGGCACGACGAGATAGGGGAAATTATAGATCGCGAGTTCGCCGACGGCGTAATTGCCGCTGCGCAGAATTTCCGCGCGGTTGTCGCGCCAGAATACGGTCAACGTTGTCCAGAAGCGCCCGAAGGCCGGCGCCAGCGCGCCGATTTGCGTCAGCCGGCTGATGCACGCGATGAGCACGCCGAACCACAGCAAATTTCCCAGCACCAGGAACGCCGCCAGCGGCAGCCCGATGAGCATTGCCAGCATGACCGCGATGTGGCCGATGCGCCGGATCGCCTCCAGCGTTTCGAAATAAATATACTCGTCGACGGCATTGCTGACATTGCGCAGCGGGAACCAGACAAGATTGAGCGCAGAGAAACTGAAAAACAGCGCGAGCTCGGCCGCCTGCCACAATGTCGCGGCCGCCCAGGTTGCCATCGCTGCAAAGCAAATAACCGTCCCGGCGAGCACGATCAGCCCGTAGAGCAAGACGACGGCACTTGCCTGCACCGGCTCCGGCCCATCCTGCCGCTGCGCGAGGTGACGCGCGCGCTGGCGCACGAAAAGAATCTTGGCGGCGCCGAGATCGAACATCCAGAGCGATACGCCGAACGTGGCGATCAGGATGTAAACCGAGAAATCTTGCGGTGTGAGCACGCGCGCGAACACGAAAGTTTGCACGAGTCCGGTGAAGAGGGCGGCCCCTGCGGTCGAGACGCGCAGCACGAAATAGCGCAGCGACAGCAGCCCGGCGATAAGCCGGAAAGGCTGCCGCAAACCGGAATTGCGGTCGAGGGCCGAGGCCTGCGGGATCATGGTCCGCGAAACTAACCGCGACACCGCTTTATTGGCTTAAGGATCATGGTGAACGAAACCTCTCCGCGATCGCGAAAAGGCGCTTGGACCCCGAATGACCGGGTTAAGAAAAACTTGGCGTATCGCTGGCAAGGTTGCCCCGCTTTGGCAGGCGTATAACGGTCGCAATGGATCCAACAAATATCGGTACTAAGGCTGACGCGACACGCCCGGCCGTGAGCGTGGTCGTGCCTTGCTACAACGGCGGCCGGTTCCTCGACGGCCTGATGGCCTCGCTGGCGCGGCAGACGTTCCGCGACTTCGAGATCATCGTCGTCGACGACGGCTCGACCGAGCCGGAAACTCTGCGCAAGTTCGCAGAAATGAAAGACCGCGCGCGCGTGGTGCATCAGGACAACCGCGGGCTTTCGGCCGCGCGCAATGCCGGCATCCGGGGGGCGCAGGCCGATCTGGTGCTGCCGCTCGATTGCGACGATTTCATCGAGCCGCCATTTCTTGCCGAGGCGGTGGCGCTGATGCGAAGCGCGCCACCGGATGTCGCGGTGGTATTCAGCCACATGCGGCTGACCGGCGCCGCCAAGGGCCTGCTCGAGCGCCATTTCAACCGCTTCGATCTTTTGTTCTCGAATACGCTGCCGTCGGGCCTGCTGCTGCGCAAAGCCTGCTGGCAGGAGGTCGGCGGTTATGACGAAACTATGCGCGACGGCTACGAAGATTGGGAATTCCACCTGCGGCTGGCGAGCCACGGCTATCGCGGCATCGAAATCGCCAAGCCCTATTACGTCTATGCCATCGCCAATAACGGCATGCTGCTCGACCGCTCGTCGCGTGTGCACGCCCGTTTGTGGCGCGCGATCCGCCGCAAGCATGCCGAGCTCTACCGGCCGTGGACGATGCTGCGCCTGTGGCGGCAGTCGCGCGACGGCAGCGGCCGCGTGTCGCTCGTCAAGGCGTTCGTCGCATATGTGCTGGCGTCGGTGCTGCCGGATGCTTGGTACAGCCGTCTGGTGGGTATCCTGCGCCGCCGCCACCTCCTCGAAGGCCATCGGCCGGCCTATCCAGCCGGCCGCTCCAAATTCGCCGCGTAACCCTCTGTTAAGCGCGCAAGCCTAGAAAATCGTGGATTGCTGGGCGTCGCGCCGATTGGCAGGTCACCAATGTCCTACACGTCAGCTCCCCATCCGCAGGCCGCGCCGCTCAAGCGCCTGAGCTTCGATCGCGCGATCCGCAAGATCTTCCCGTCGACCTCGCGGCTGACGTTCAACCCGCTGTTCAAGGCGACGATCAACGCCTTCGATTATGTGCCGCGGCTGGTTTATCCGGAATTCCGCGATCTGCCGCCCAACCATTTGCGCGTCCGCATTGGCGTCGGCAACCGCATTCTCAACAATCAGGTCCACTTCCTCACGCACGCGCGCGACTTCTGGATGTTCGTGTTCACCGAGGATCTGGCGAACGCGCATTCCAACATCCTCGACATCGGCTCCGGCTGCGGGCGCTGGGCACATTGGCTGCGCGATTATAATTTCCGCGGCCGCCGCTTCACCGGCACCTATGTCGGCATCGATATCGACGGCGAGGCGATCGCCTGGTGTGAGCAGAATTACGACCGTGAGCGTTTCCGCTTCCACCACTCGACGCATGCGAGCGTGTCCTACCATCAGCGCGGCAAAAGCGCGCCTTATCGCGTGCCCGAGCCGGACGGCACTTTCGATCTGATCGTGTCCAATTCGCTGCTCACGCACGTTCTGGAAGGCGAGCTCGAGAACTACATCCGCGAGAGCTACCGGCTGCTGAAAGCTGGCGGCGCAATCATGCATTCGCATTTCAATCTCGACTATCCGCCGGCGAGCTACGGCACGCGCCATACTTTCCAGCATGCGATCGGCAATGCGCGGGTCGAATTGATGGAGCAGCCGGAAGCGGCCGTCGCCTATCGCACCGACTATCTGTTCCGTGTCGCGCGCGACGTCGGTTTCAAGGATTGCGAGATCGTGCATATGCCGGGCGGCGCCCAGCATCAGCCGATCCTGCTCTGCAAGAAATGATTTGAGGCGCTAGTGTGCGGGTGCCCACGCGGGTGCCCGCAGTCTCGCGCCGCGTTGCTGGCGAATCGTGACGGCCGCCAACCCCCAGACCATGCCGAGCAGCAGGTAGAAATGCCGCCAGTGGTCGGTGTCGATCACGAAGCCTTCCGCCATTTCGCCGACAAAGGCTGCAACGGCGGTGATGAGATAAGGCTGCCACGGCGTGCAGATGAGCGCGGTGCGCAAGCCGATGAGCACGGTCGAGAAGAGCAGCAGCAGATAGGCCATTGCGCCGAGCCAGCCGTAGACCAGGAACGCTTGCAGATAGACGTTGTGCTGCTGCAAGCCGTGCACGCGCGCAAATTCGAACGGCCCCATGCCGCCCGGGAACTGCAACACCGAACCGAGCGCGAGCTCCTGCAACAGGAAGCGGCCGCCTTGGCCGACGTCGTAGGACTGCAGCAGCTGGGCACGCTCCTTGAACATCTGCGCGATCGAATTGAACGACATCAAAAACGCGAATAGCAGCGCGACAACCACGATCGCGGTAGCGGTGAGCGCGAGTATGCGCAGGCGTGCGCGCGAGCTCGGCGCGGTCACAAACGTGAGCGCAAGCATGACGAGGCATGAGACCACGAAGTGAAACCAGGCGCCGCGTGAAAAGCTCAAGAGCAGACCGAACAACAGGATGCCGGCGACGACAGCGTCGGTGAAGCGGATCTGGCGTGCCACCATGCGATCGAGCAGAAACAGCGTCGGCCAAATGAGAAACGGGCCGAATACGTTCGGGTCTTTAAACGCGCCAGCGGCGCGGCCGATGGGCGCAAAGACGTCGGCAAGGCCGTGAACGTCGAAATAGCCGATGGCGCCGAGAAAGCTCGCTAGCACCGCGGTGATCACATAGGCGACGCGCATGGCCGCGAGCCGCTGCATCGTGTTCTGCGTGAAAATCGACGCGAATAAAATGCCAGCGATTGCGAGATAGATCGATGTCGCCGTGTATTGGGCGGTCTTGTCGCCGTCGGGAACGTTCGTCAGCGCGACCAGGCCGCCGAAGTTCCAGACCACCAGCAGCAGCAGCGGCACCAACAACGTACGGTCGAATTGCACGCCTGCGATCAACGCGGCGACCGCAAGCACGCCCATCAATGCGTCATGCGGCGACGGTTCGATGAAGGCGACCGAACTCGCCAGCACCGTGATGAACAATACGACGAGCAACAGCCGTTCGCGCAGCGAATTCGCAGACGTGCTCGCAGGCATCGCTTGCAGAAACGCGATATTTGTCGCCGTGATCAATACGCGTTCTCGGCCTTGAGCAGCGCAAAGGGCGTGCGCAGCACGATGTAGAAATCGAGCAGCAGCGACCAGTTTTCGATGTAGTAGAGGTCGTGCTCGACGCGCTGCTGAATCTTTTCGTGCGTATCGGTCTCGCCGCGCCAGCCGTTGATCTGCGCCCAGCCGGTGATGCCTGGCTTGACGCGGTGGCGGGCGAAATAGCCGTCGACGGCTTCGTCATAAAGCCGCGTTTCGGCCTTGGCGTTGACCGCGTGCGGACGCGGGCCGACCAGCGACAGATTGCCCTTGAACACGACGTTGAACAGCTGCGGCAGCTCGTCGAGGCTCGCCTTGCGGATGATGCGGCCGACGCGGGTGACGCGCGGATCGTCTTTGGTGACGAGCTTGTTGGCGCCGGCGTCGGCCGCGTCCGTGTACATCGAGCGGAATTTGTAGACTTCGATCAGGTCGTTGTTGAAGCCGTAGCGTTTCTGCTTGAACAGGACCGGGCCGTGGCTGTCGAGCTTGATGGCGAGCGCGATCGCCGCCATCGCCGGCAACGCGCAGAGCAGAATGAGACCGCCGACGATTTTGTCGAACAGCCACTTCATCACCACGTCCCAATCGGCGATCGGCCGGTCGGCGACGTCGAGCACCGGCACCTTGCCGATGTAGGAATAGGAGCGCGGGCGGAATTGCAGCTTGTTGGAATGGGCGGCGAGCCGGATGTCGACCGGCAGCACCCACAGCTTTTTCAGCATCTGCAGGATGCGGCTTTCCGCCGAAATCGGCAGCGAGAAGATCACCAGATCGACGCGCGTGCGCCGTCCGAATTCCACCAGGTCGTCCACGGTGCCGAGCTTGCGCTCGCCGGCGCATTCCAACCCCGTGCGATCGTCGCCGCGGTCGTCGAACAGACCGATGATCTTGACGCCGGTGTCCTTCTGCCGCCGCAGCTCCTCGATCACGTGCGCGCCGACCTCGCCGCCGCCGACGATCACCGTGCGGCGGGTAAGGCGGCCTTCCTGCGTCCACTTGCGCACCAAAAGGAAAACCAGCCGCCGCGAAATGATGAGTGCGACGAGGCCGCTGACATAGAACGTGCTGAGCCAAACGCGTGAGAACAGTTCGCCGGCTTTGGCGAAGAACGTCGCGCCGGTGACGATGAGGAAAACCATCGACCAGGCCGAGGCGAGCCGAAAATATTGTTTTTCGTGGCCGCGGAAGGCCTGCAGCTGGTAGATGTCGGCGGTCTGGAAGGCGAACATCGACAGCACAGCGATGCTCACTGTCGCGACCAGATAACGCAAGAAAAGCCCGTCGAATTGCTTGAGATAGGCGACGTAGACGGCAAGTCCGATGACGACGATAAGCGCGAATTCGCCGATGCGCACGAAGCCGGCGAGCACGATTGGCGAGATCGGCGAGGCGGACGGCTTGGCGGCGACCGCGAGCGCTTCCGGCGAGAGCGCATGGGCCTTGCCGGCGGTCTGGCGCGGCAGCGCGCGCGCACGTTGGATCACCGCGGCGGGATTCGCGTCCGTTATATGGGGGCGGGTGTCGGCATCACTCATGACTTAACGCCACAAAGCGCCGCGAGGCGGTTTGCAGCCGCTCGGGCACGGGGAATTTCTCGTAATTCCCGGAAATTCTTAGGGAATAACCGTCAAAAAAGGCTTAGCGGGATGCTCAAAACTGTCTTAATGGCGCCCGGTCTTTTGCAGCATTTCAAGCGCGTCGCGGTAGCCGGCGAGCACGCCATCCACCATGCTTTCAACCGAAAAGCCGGCCGCCACGCGGTCGCGCAATTGCCGAGCCCGGTCGGTGGCGACTGCAGGCTCGTCCAAGGTTCTGGCAATGGCTTGGGCGAGCGCCGCGGGATCCTCTGGCGCAACCAGGGCGTTCGACAGCGGCCCGTAGATTTCCGGGATGCCGCCGACCTTGGTGGTAATCAGCGGCTTGCTGCCGGCCGCCGCCTCCAGCACGACGTAGGGCAACGATTCAGCCCGTGACGGCACCAACATGATGCGCCCCAGCGTGAGCGCCTCGCGTGCCGGCATCGCGGTTTTGAAGCAGATGTCAGACGCCAGCCCAAGCTGCCCCACCTGAATTTGCAGCGCCTCGCGCTCGGGTCCGCTGCCGACCAGCGTTGCGGTCACCCGGCGGCCCTCGCGCTTGAGGATCGCGATTGCCTCGATCAGTACATCGACGCCCTTTACTGGCCGCAGTTCGCCCATGAACACCAGGTCGCTGGCGTCAGGCCGCGCCTCGATCGAGGTAAATTCGGCGCGGGATACGCCATTGTGCACGACCCGGACGAGGGCGCGCGGATTGCCGATTTTCCGGCGGAAAATCTGTTCGCTATAGCCGCTTTCGAACAAGAACAGGTCGCCGCGCAGCATCAACAACCGCTCGGTCGCGAGATAGAATTTTCCAGCGAGACTATCGTGGCCAAACAGCAAGCTGCCGCCATGCGGCGTATAGGCCCGCACCGCGCGGCGGGCATTGAAAGAAAGCCGCGCGTAGGCGCCGCCTTTGGCGCCATGGCCATGCACGACGTCGGCTTTGCCCGCTGCGACGCGGCGCATGACATGGGTAAGCGCCAACATGTCGCCTGGGTTGGCGTGCCGGTACATCGGATAGCGGCTCAAGCCGAGCGCGAGCGACGGCGCGAGTTCGCCCAGGACCTTTTCGGCAGTGGCGCCGCCGGTGAGGCTGTCGGCAATCATGCCGACGCGGTGGCCGCGCGCGATCTGCTCGCGCGTGAGGTCGAGCACGTGGCGAAATAGGCCGCCGACCGGCGCGCGAAAGACGTGGAGGATATTCAACGGCGCCATCGGTGACCCGAATCCGGCCTGCACGTGCGAAAAGTCAGCAGGGATTAGGCGGGTGGATGGTTAACAAAACCTGACTTTGCGCAGGGCAAGCGGGAAAACGACGGCCGATTAACGCGGTAGCAACCATAATAGTTTGTCATCACGCTAGCGCCGCAGAGCGTGTGTTTGGAGTCGCAATGTTCTTCCGTAAGAAGTCGAAGGCCGCCGCTTCGCCGGCCCCGATTGCCGCCCCGGTCACGCTCGACGGCGAGGCCGACATGCGCGGGCTTGGCCGCGCCTTGTGGCAGAAGAAGACCACGATCCTCGGCTTCACGCTGATTGCCGCCGCCGCCGCCTTCGTCGTCGTCAACGCGATCACCCCGCGCTTCCGTTCCGAATCGCGCTTGCTGCTGGAATCGCGCGAAAACGTCTTTTTGCGCGCGGAAGCCGACAAGAACCAGCCCGACCGCACCACCATCGATCCCGAGGCGGTGACCAGCCAGATCCAGATCGTGCTGTCGCGCGATCTCGCGCGCAAGGTGATTCAAGGCGAGAACCTGACCGCCAATCCCGAATTTGACGCCGGCTCGCCACTGCAAGGCCTGCTCAGCCTCATCGGCATCGGTCGCGATCGCAGCGCCATGACGCAGGAAGAGCGCACGCTGGAAGCTTTTTACGACCGGCTCAACGTCTATGCGGTCGAGAAGTCGCGCGTGATCGCGATCGATTTCTCCTCGGCCAATGCGGACCTCGCCGCGCGCGTCGCCAATCGCGTGGCCGAGACCTATCTCGAAATGCAGCAGACTGAGAAGCAGGATCAGACGCGCGCCGCCGGCACTTGGCTCGCCGGCGAAATCGACAAGATGCGCACGAAGGTTGCAGACGCGGAAGCCAAGGTCGAGCAATACCGCAATCAAGCCAATCTGTTCGCCGGATCCAACAACACGTCGCTGCCGAGCCAGCAGCTCACCGAGATCAATTCGCAGATTTCCGCCGCGCGCGGTCAGAAGGCAGATCTCGAGGCGCGTGCGCGCCAGCTGCGCGATCTCATCCGCGCAGGCAAGCAGATCGATTCCGCCGATATCGCCAATTCCGACACCATGCGGCGCCTGATCGAACAACGCATCGCGCTGCGCGCGCAGCTCGCCGAGCAATCGACCACGCTGCTCCCGCAACATCCGCGCATCAAGGAGTTGACTGCGCAGGTCGCCGAGACCGACAGGCAGATACGCGTGGAGGGCGAGCGGCTCGCCCGTCAGCTTGATAACGACGCCAAGGTCGCCAGCGACCGCTTGCAGACGCTGACCGTAAGTCTCGATCAAGTTAAAAAACTTGCCTCCCAGACCAACGAGCAGGACGTGCAGCTGCGTGCGCTCGAGCGTGAGGCCAAGACCGAGCGCGATCTTTTGGAATCGTATCTCTCGAAATATCGCGAGGCGTCCGCGCGCGACAGCATCAATGCGGCGCCGCCGGAGGCACGCATCATCTCGCGCGCTTCGCCCGCCATCAAGCCGTCCTATCCGAAGAAAAGCCCGACCGTGCTGATCGCGGCCTTCGCCGCTTTCATGTTGTCGGCCGGGTTCACGGTGACCGGCGCGCTATTGGCGGCGCCCGCGCCGGCTTATGGCTACGGGTATTCGCCCGCAAGCTATGCCGCCGGTTACGCGCCGCCGATGATGCCGCCCGCGCCATCGCCGATGGCTATGCCGCGGGTAGCGGCGCCGCCTTTGGCGCCCATGACGCTGGCTCAGCCTGTGCCAATTCCCATCGCGGCGAGCTCGGTCGAACAAATTGCCGCGCGCCTACGGCAATTGGGCGACGCCGGCCGCCGTGTCACCGTGGTGGGAACCGCGCGTAATGTCGGCACGACCTTCGCCGCGATCACGCTTGCGCGCACGCTTGCCAAAGACAGCAGCGTGGTGCTGGTCGATCTTGCATTCGGCGCGCCCAATCTATCGGTGATTTCGACCGATCCGAACGCGCAGGGCCTTGCCGAACTCGTGCGCGGCACAGCCTCGTTCGGCGATATCATCACGCGCGACCAGTTTTCGCAGGTGCACCTGATTGCGACCGGTAATGTCGGCAGCGACGCAGCCGCGCTTGCCGCCTCACCGATGCTGGCAACCGTCATCGAGGCGCTGGTGCGCAGTTATAATCATGTCGTCGTCGATATCGGCGCCGCCTCGGAGGTCGCCGTGGAACGTTTCGCGCCGCTTGCCGCGCAGGCCGTGCTGGTGACCGGCGATCCGGCCAATCCGGCAACGCGCGCGACGCGTGACCGGCTGATGATGGCGGGCTTCGGCGAGGTTGCGGTGCTCGCGGGCGGCGCGCAGGCCGTCGCCGCTTAAATCCGGTCAGATCGACGCCGACAGGCGTGCCCGCAGCCGCCGCGTGGCGCGCACCAGCGACCACAACGCGGCATGGCCTTTGATCGAGCGTTTCACCGCGCCTGCCGCAGCCATGGCGGTTCCGAGCACGTGGCCGCCCGCGCTCAGCGGCAGATGACTGTCGAACAACGGCTCGGCGTCGTTGCAAAACAAGGTTTTGTAATTCGCCTCGCCGATGCCGAGATCGAAACTTTCGAGCCCGCGTTCGCAGCAATGTTGTACCAGCCGAACCAGCAATTGCTCGCCCGGGCTTTCGGCTGCATAACGGTCCTGGATGATCGAATTGAACATGGCGCAGAAGCGGCCGCCGCCGACGATCCCGCCGTAGATCGCGACCACGATATCGCCGACCGAGAGCGCATAGATTTCGATGAGCGGCTCACTGCCGGCGCGCTCAGTCGCGGCGGCTTCGATGAAACGGCGCACGCTGGGCGGAGCGAAGGCATCGGTAACGCCGAGCACGCGCATGCGCGCGCTTTTCTGTTTGAAAAAGACGTCGAGTATGCGGCGCACGTCGTCCGGCTCGCGCGGTTGCACGAAACTTACGGTGCCGTAGCTCGCGAGCGCGCCCGCCTTCTTGCGCATCTTCTTGCGCGTGGAGGAGTTCGTGTGCGCGCGCAGCAAGGCGTCGAAATCGGGGATCAAGGCGCCGCTGAAACCGTAATTTGCCGATCGCTGCTGTGGCAGCAGCGCGAAGGGATTGGTGGTGCCGGCCCAGGTCAACGGCTGGTTGGTCAGCCGCAACAGATCGACGCGGCCGGAGAGGCGCGCGAGCGCGGCGCGCAGGTCGTCAGCTCCGATGCTGCCGATGACATCGCGCCGCCAGAGGCCCATGTTGAAGTTTGCGTGCTTGCCGCCGAGAAATTCCGCCACCCGCAACCCGGCCACCATGCGGCGGCCGAACGGGCACAGAAACAGCGGGCCGCCTCCGGCATTGAAGCCGACCACGATGAAGGGGGTTACGCCGGCCGCGATGCCGATGTGGCGCTGCCAGAGATTGAGGAGGTCGAAGCGCTGGTAAGGCGTGCTGAGGTTATTGCCGGCCTCCAGCGCCCGCCAATGAGGCTCGGCGGCCGCCATGTCCTCGATGACCTCGATCCCTGCGATACGGCCGTCAACCGCCGGCATAGGGCGGGCCGCGTTCGAATGGGGGCGCAGGGCAAGTACGTTCATGGCGACGGCAGCGGCCAGGTTGGCTAATCTACGTCAGAGGGTCGCAAAGATTTCTCAATAAAGGGTTGGAATATTGGACCCAATTGGTCCGGGACCCGAACAAAGCGTGGCAAAATTGAAGAAAACCATCATCCGCGGCGGGCTGGAGACCCTTTATTTCACCGGACTCCATCATTTTATGCGCCCGCTGGTCGGCGGCGTCGGCGCCATTCTGACGATGCACCACGTGCGCCCGCCGCGCCCGGACGCGTTCCAGCCCAACCGGTTGCTGGAAATCACGCCGGTGTTCCTGGAACGACTGCTGAAGCGGCTCAAGCGCTCGCGCACCGAGGTGATCTCGCTCGACGAGATGCACCAGCGCTTCATTACCAACGACTTCAAGCGCCGTTTCGTTTGCCTGACCTTCGACGACGGCTACAAGGATCTCGTGCGCTGGGCCTATCCGCTGCTGCGCAAGTACGAGTTGCCGTTCGCCGTCTATGTCGCGACCAGCTTCCCGGACAGGCTCGGCGAATTGTGGTGGCTCGCGGTCGAAGCGGTGATCGCGCAGAACACGCGCGTCGGCCTGCTGATCAACGGCGAACAGCAATTCTTCGAGTGCCGCACGGTGCGGGAAAAACGCGAGCTTTACGACGCGGTCTACGGCTATCTGCGCAGCATGAAAACGGAAGACGAACTACGCGCCGTCGTCCGCGACCTGTGCGCGACCTACAGCGTCGACATCGCCTCGTTCTGCCGCGAGCTGTGCATGGATTGGCAGGAGATCATGGATCTCGCCGCCGATCCGCTGGTCACGGTCGGCGCGCATACCGTCAATCACAAGATGCTCAAGAAAGTGCCGGACGAATCCGCGGTGCGCGCCGAGATGGAGATGAGCCGGGCGGTGCTGGAGGCCGCGCTCGGCCGGCGGCCGGACCATCTCGCGTACCCGATTGGCGATCCGACCTCGGCCGGGCCGCGCGAATTCCGGATCGCCGCCGAGCTCGGCTTCAAGACCGCGGTGACCACGCGGCCGGGCGTGCTGTTCAAGGTGCACCGCGATTATTTGACTGCGCTGCCGCGCATTTCGGTCAATGGCGAGTTCCAGCAGCAGCGTTATCTCAAGGTGCTGATGTCGGGTGTCGGCACCGCTTTCTGGAACGGCTTCCGCCGCGTCAACGCGGCCTGATATCGTCAGGTCTGCTCATCCATTTGACGAGCAGCATCGCCGGCAGGACCCAGCCGAGGCCGGCGACGACGTAATAGATCACCGCCACGAAGCCATTGATGTCGGTGAGCACCGACTGCGCCAGCGCCATGGCGAGCAGGCTCCAAATTGCGACGAGCGCGAGCAATGCGAACGTGCCGACCAGCTTGCGCGTGCGGATTCTCATCGTACCTTGTTCATTTGCAGTGGAGCGGCCCTGACTATATGGTCCGCGCCGTCTCCTGAAAGCAACCGTGCATGAGCGAGCAAACATCAATTTCCGGCATGCGCGCGGTGCGGGCATGGCTGCTGGTGGTGGCGGCGATGATATTTCTTACGCTGGTGGTTGGCGGCGCCACGCGTCTCACCGAGAGCGGCCTGTCCATCACCGAGTGGAAGCCGGTCAGCGGCATCCTACCGCCGCTGTCGGACGCCGCCTGGCAAGCGGAATTCAAAGCCTACCAGGCGATCCCGCAATACCAAGAACGCAACAAGGGCATGAGCCTGGAAGCGTTCAAGGTGATCTATTGGTGGGAATGGACGCACCGGGTGCTCGCGCGTTCGGTCGGCATGGTGTTCCTGCTGCCGTTTTTGTTTTTCCTGTGGCGTGGCATGGTGCCGCCGCGGCTGCGCACACGGCTGTGGGGTATTTTTGCCGCCGGCGCGTTTCTCGGCGCGGTCGGCTGGTGGATGGTGTCGTCAGGGCTTGCGGGCACCGGGCGCGTTAGCGTGTCGCAATACCGGCTCGCCTTTCATCTGGCGCTCGCAACCGCGGTTTATGCCGCCGTGCTGTGGACGGGGCAACAGATCGCGCCGCAGCGCACCGTCGAGGCGCCGGCACGGCTGCGCGTCGGCGCCATCGCGATCGCCATATTGCTGCTCGGGCAGATCTATCTCGGCGCGCTGGTCGCCGGTCTTAACGCAGGGCTTGCCTACAATACCTGGCCGCTGATCGACGGCTCATTCGTCCCCGACGCGTCGCATCTGCTGTTTCTGCAGCCGGCCTGGCGCAATTTTTTCGAGAATACGCTTACCGTGCAATTCGATCACCGCATGCTGGCTTACGCCATTTGGCTCTCCGTTATGCTGCACGCCAACGATGCTTGGCGCGCGCGGCGCGAGGTTGCCGGCGCGCTGATTCTGGCCGGCGCAGTGACGCTGCAGGCCGTGCTCGGCATCGTCACGCTGCTCGGTCAGGCGCCGATCGAGCTCGCGCTGACGCATCAAATGGTGGCGATCTTGGTGTTCACCGTCGCTGTGGTTCACGCCGAGCGGCTGTGCCATCGTGCCGGGATGCTGGTGGGGGCAAGATGATCGACACCAAAATCACCGATGGCATCGCCGTCGTCACGCTGGCCTACGGCAAGGTCAACGCGCTCGACACCGAGTTCTGCGAGGCGCTCGCCGCGCGTTTCAACGAGCTGCGCACGTCCGACGCCAAGGCCATTGTGCTGACCGGGCAGGGCAAGACCTTCTCCGCCGGCGTCGAGCTCATCAAGCTGAGCCAGGGCGGCGCCGATTACATCCGCGCATTTCTGCCGTCGCTGCACAAGCTCTGTGAGGCGATCTTCTTTCATCCCAAGCCGGTCGTCGCCGCGGTCAATGGCCACGCCATCGCCGGCGGCTGCGTGCTCGCGTGTTGCGCCGACCGGCGCGTGATGGCGCGCGGGCAAGGCCGCATCGGCGTCACCGAACTGCTCGTCGGCCTGCCGTTTCCCGCGATGGCTTTCGAGGTGGTGCGCGCGACCGTTCCGGCCCGCTATCTGGCAGAAGTCGTCTATAGCGGCGCGACCTATGAGGCCGACGCTGCGCTCGAGCGCGGCTGGATCGACGACATCTCCGAACCCAGCGAGCTGCTGGAGGATGCGCTCGCCGTCGCGCAAGAGCTTGGCGCGCTGTCGCCGGCGGCCTTCGCGCACACCAAGGCGCAGATCCGCCAGCCGGTGGCCGACCATTATGCGCGCAGCGGTTCGGCATCCGACCGGGCAGCGACCGACATTTGGTGCGCCCCGGCGACGCTTTCCTACATCCGCGCTTACGTCGCGCGCACCTTGAAGAAATAAACGTGATTGTTCGTCATGGCCGGGCTTGTCCCGGCCACCCACGCGTTGCTTGACCGAAGAAAGACGTGGATGCCCGGCACAAGGCCGGGCAACACGGGTCATTTTGCCGCCAATCCCTGCTCGAGATCGGCGATGATGTCGGCGACATCTTCCAGACCGACCGATAGCCGCACCACGTCCGGTCCGGCGCCGGCCTGCACCTTCTGCGCATCGGACAATTGCCGGTGCGTGGTGGAAGCGGGGTGGATGATCAGCGAGCGGGTGTCGCCGATGTTGGCCAGATGCGAGAACAGCTTGACGTTGGACACGAGCTTGACGCCGGCGTCGTAGCCGCCCTTGAGCCCGAAGGTGAACACCGCGCCGCAGCCCTTCGGCACGTATTTCTTCGCCAGCGCGTTGTATTTATCGCCCGCCAGTCCCGGATAGCTCACCCAGGCGACGTCCGGCCGCTTCGACAGCCACTCGGCCACCTTCTGCGCGTTCTCGGAATGCCGTTGCATGCGCAGCGGCAGCGTTTCGATGCCGGTGAGGATGAGAAAGGCATTGAACGGCGACAGTGCCGGCCCCAGATCGCGCAAGCCCAGCACGCGGCAGGCGATGGCGAAGGCGAAATTGCCGAAGGTCTCGTGCAGCACGATGCCGGAATATTCCGGCCGCGGCTCGCACAGCATCGGATATTTCTTGTCGCGCGACCAGTTGAAACCGCCGCCGTCGACGATCATGCCGCCGATCGAATTGCCGTGGCCGCCAAGAAATTTCGTCAGCGAGTGAACGACGATATCGGCGCCGTAGTCGATCGGCTTGCACAAATAGGGCGTGGCGAGCGTGTTGTCGACGATCAGCGGCACGCCCGCCTTGCGCGCGATATTGGCGACCGCCTCGATGTCGGTGATGACGCCGCCCGGATTGGCGATCAACTCGATGAAGATCGCCTTGGTCTTCGGCGTCACCGCCTTCTCGAAGGTCGAGATGTCGTCGGGGTCGGCCCACACCACGTTCCAGCCGAAATTCTTGTAGGCGTGGTTGAACTGGTTGATCGAGCCGCCATAGAGCTTGCGCGACGCGACGAATTCATCGCCCGGGGTCATCAGATTGTGCATGACGATCACTTGCGCGGCGTGACCGGAGGCGACCGCCAAGCCCGCGGTGCCGCCTTCGAGCGCGGCGACGCGCTCTTCCAGAACGGCGCAGGTCGGATTGCCGATGCGGGTATAGATATTGCCGAAGGTCTGCAGGCCGAACAGCGCGGCGGCATGATCGACGTCGTCGAACACGAAGGACGTGGTCTGATAGATCGGCGTGGCGCGCGCGCCGGTGGTCGGGTCGGGCTTGGCGCCGGCGTGGATGGAGAGCGTCGAAAAACCCGGAATGCGATCTGCGTCGGCCATAGCCCATCCTCGTGTTGAACAAGAGCCGATTTACGGGGCGCGCGGGCAGGGCGTCAAGGCGAGGCGGCGATCCGAACTCCGCTCATTCCCGCGTAACCGGGAATCCAGGGGTGCAAGCGCGAAACCGAGGATTGTCGCCCCGGGTCCCCGCTTACGCGGGGACGAGCGGAAGGGGAGGCCGCCCTAACTGTCCTTTGCTTTTTCAGTACCCAGGCTCATGCGCTGCACGCCTTTGCCGAGCGTCTGTGGGCGCTTTGACGACAGCGTGCGCGAATTTACGCCGATCCAGGAAATCTCCGATGAGAGGCGGCCATATTCGATCTTCGGACAGCGGTTCATCACGACTTTCAGGCCGGCATCTTCGGCGAGCTTCGCCGCCTCATCGTTGCGCACGGTGAGCTGCATCCAGATCGCTTGCGGCTTTGGCGTGAGCGCCAGCGCTTCCTGTACGATCGGCAGCACGTGCTCGGAGGCGCGAAAGATGTCGACCATGTCGATCGGCTCAGGGATATCAGCGAGCCTGGCATAGACCTTCTGACCGAGAACCGTTTTGCCTGCATGGCCCGGATTGACCGGGATCACCCGATAGCCGCGTTCGAGCAAATATTTGAACACGAAATAGCTCGGCCGGCTCTCATTGGTCGAGAAGCCGACCATGGCGATGGTCTTCACCGTGTTGAGAATGCCGCGGATGTAGCTGTCGGGATATTGGTCGTTGTTCATTGCGGCGTCACCGGCCGCGTGCGGCTCAGCGATCCTCCCAGGTCGGATCGCGCTTTTCGATGAAAGCGCAAATGCCTTCCTCGGCATCGGCCGACAACAGGTTTTCGACCATGATTTGCGAGACGTAGTCGTAGGCTTGCGCGAGGCCCATCTCGGCCTGCCGGTAGAAGCCTTCTTTGCCAATCTTGACTGTGTGGGCCGATTTGCTCGCGATCTGCTGCGCCAGCGCGAGCGCCGCGTTGCGCTCGTCGCCGGTTGGAACCACGCGGTTGATCAGCCCGATGCGCGCGGCATCCTCAGCCGACACCATGTCGCCGGTCAGCAGCATTTCCATCGCGTGCTTGCGCGCGACGTTACGCGACAGCGCGACCATCGGCGTCGAGCAGAACAGGCCGATGTCGACGCCGGGCGTTGCGAATTTCGCCGCGGGCGAGGCGATGGCAAGATCGCAGCTTGCCACCAGCTGGCAGCCCGCCGCGCTGGCGACGCCTTGCACGGCCGCGATCACCGGCTGCGGCAGGTTGACGATCTGCTGCATCATGGCGCTGCACATGCTCATGATCTTGGTGAAATAGTCGCGGCCGCGGTCGGCGTCGCTGCGCCGCGCGGTCAGCTCCTTGAGGTCGTGGCCGGCGCAGAAGCCGGGGCCGTTGGCCGCGAGCACCACAGCGCGCACGGATTTGTCGGCGGCAATTTCGGTGAGCGCCGTCGCCAGTTCGCCAAGCAAAGCCTCCGACAGGCTGTTGCGCGCGGCCGGCCGGTTCAGCACCAGCACCGCGATGCTCTTGTCGCGTTCGCGCAGCAGTACCGGTGCAGCGGTTTGCACGTTCATGGGCCTGTCCCGGTCCCTTGATCCTGAGCGATACTTAACCCGAAGGCTGCCGCATGCAAGGCGGCCGAACAGGCCTCAAAGTCACGCGTTTGAGGCCGGAGGCCAGCATGGCAAAACGCAAACGCAAAACGAAGAAGAAATCGAAACGGCGCTGGTCGCAACGCGTTACGCAGGAAAGCCATGCGTTGGCCCTGGAGGAGGGCGTGTTCACGAAAGACAGCCCGCGCGCCATCGCGCGCTCTCTCAAGCGCTCGGCCGACGAAAGCCGTCGGCGCAAGTCCGACCCCTTCCGCTCGGCCATGTCGATGCTGGTGTTCTTCATCAACCGCGCCGGCAGAGGTCTTTCCAAGGCGCGCAAGGCCAAGCTGGAAAAAGCCAAGGACGAACTGCGCGCGCTTTACGGCAAGGACTAGGTTCTGTTTACAAAGTTGCATAGCGCAGGCAAAAAATGGGGCCGGAATTCGAGGCATAAAGATCCAATGAATCCGTCGGAACGTATTGACCAGTTGATCGCAAAACTCACCGACTGGCGTGGCAAAACGTTCGCCCGCATCCGCAAGAGCATCCTTGAGGCCGACCGGGAGATCATCGAGGAATGGAAGTGGATGGGAAGCCCGGTGTGGTCGCGCGACGGAATAATCGCGGTCGCCAACGCCCACAAAGGGAAAGTGAAGCTCACCGTTGCTCACGGCGCGAGGCTCTCCGATCCCGACAAGCTCTTCAACGCGGGCCTCGAAGGCAACGCGAGACGGGCGATCGATTTTTTCGAAGCTGATAAGATCAATGAGCGTGCGCTAAAAAATCTTGTCCATGCCGCAGTCGATTACAATCAGAGCAAACTGAAGAAGAAAACGCCTGCGGGTACTCGGGCGAAAGTACGCAAAAGAAAACAGACGTGAAGCTTTAGCTTTTTCTCGCGGGGGAAACATGCCGGCACCGGCTCTCAACGCCGATCAGATCGCGGATTTGCTGCACGAAGTGTTTCCGCAGGCCTTCTATCCGGGATGCGGTCTCAGTCTCGAACGTGTCGATTACGGCAATGTCCGTGTCCGCCGGGAATTCCACGAAGACCATCTGCGTCCTGGTGGCACCATTTCCGGTCCCACCATGATGGAATTGGCCGATTTCGCTATGTACGTCGCGGTATTTTCGGCGATCGGCCGGCAGCCACTCGCCGTTACCACCAATCTCAACATCAATTTCCTCCGCAAGCCCGGCCAAACCGATTTGATCGCCGAGGCGAAGCTCCTGAAGGTCGGCAAGCGCTTGGCCGTGGGGGAGGTGGCCATCTATTCGGCCGGGCAAGACGAACCGGTTGCCCATGTCACCTCGACCTATTCCATCCCCGACCCGTGATTAGCCACTGGTATTAAAATACCATTTTTATAAGCCAATGATATAAAGCAATAAATTCAGTCCAAAGTGCATTGACCGGGCCGGACGAGTTGGCTACAGAACCGCCAATTCGGCGCGCGTGGCGCGCCTTCGTTTTTCAAGGGTTCGTCATGAAGACCTATTCGGCCAAGCCCGCCGACATCGAGAAGAAATGGGTGACCATCGACGCCACTGGGCTCGTCGTCGGCCGGCTCGCCTCGATCGTGGCCCTGCGGCTGCGCGGCAAGCACAAGGCAACCTACACGCCGCATGTCGACGACGGCGACAACGTCATCGTCGTCAACGCCGCCAAGGCGGTGTTCACCGGCCGCAAGGCTGAGAAGAAAGTCTATCACTATCACACCGGCTACATCGGCGGCATCAAGGATCGCACCGCCAAGCAGATCATGGCTGGCCGCTTCCCCGAGCGCATCGTGGAAAAGGCGATCGAGCGCATGCTGCCGCGCGGACCGCTCGGCCGCGTGCAGCTCGGCAATCTGCGCGTCTATCCCGGCGCCGAGCATCCGCATGAAGCGCAGAAGCCGGAAAAACTCGACGTTGCCGCCATGAACCGCAAGAACGTGAGGAGTGCCTGATCGTGGCCGAGACCGTACAGTCGCTGGAAGGATTGGCGAGCCTCAAGCCGGCAGCGCCCGAAGCGCCAAAATACGAAAAGAAAGTCGATGCCCAAGGCCGCGCCTACGCGACCGGCAAGCGTAAGAACGCGGTCGCCCGCGTCTGGATCAAGCCGGGCGCCGGCAAGATTCTGGTCAACACCAAATCCGTGGAGCAGTTCTTCGCGCGCCCGGTGTTGCGCATGCTGATCCAGCAGCCGCTGGTCGCCACCAACCGCAACGGCCAATATGACGTGGTCTGCACCGTGTCGGGCGGCGGTCTGTCGGGGCAGGCGGGCGCGGTGCGCCATGGTATTTCCAAGGCGCTCACTTATTTCGAGCCGGAATTGCGCGGCGCGCTCAAGAAGGGCGGCTTCCTCACCCGTGACTCGCGCGTGGTCGAGCGCAAGAAATACGGCCGCGCCAAGGCCCGCCGGTCGTTCCAGTTCTCCAAGCGCTAATCGAAAGCAGCAACGGATTTCAAAGGGCGTCCCGTGTGGGGCGCCCTTTGCATTTGCGGGCGCCCGCCGGCGCGCCGGCTATCGCGCGAATTTAGGTACAATTGTCGCAACACTTTCATCGAAGGGCGCGCAAACGCGCAACGCTTTCTGCAATTTCGGCTGCCTATTTTACCGCCGTCGCACCGCCCAACCGGGCGACCGGAAACACGGGAATGCTTGACGGCAAAGAGTTGCAGCTTTCGTTTTTGGACGAGCCGACCTTGGCCTTCGTGGCCGTTTGCATTGTCGCGCTGCTCGGCTTGTTTCTTGTTCTCGCCTGGCTGCAACAGCGCGACATGCGCGCGCTCGCCTGGTGGGGCGCGGCTTATCTGATCGGCGCGTCCTCGTTTGCGATGTGGGCGGCGCCACAGCCGTGGATCGCGCTGCCGCACGAAATCACCTTTGCGATGATCTTCGTCGCCTGCGGTATGTTCTGGAATGGCGTACGCCTGTTCCGCGGGCGGCGGCTATTGCCGATCGCCGCTTTCGCCGGCGCTGTGGTGTGGCTGTTGCTGTGCGAGTTTCCGCCGTTCCCCGCCGGCAGCACGGCGCGGGTCGTGCTCGGCGTGCTGGTTGTCGCGACCTATACGTTCTTTATCGCCTTCGAGCTTTCGCGCGAGCGCCGCAAATCGCTGTATTCGCGCACTGCGGCCATCGTGGTGCCGTGCCTGCATGCGGCGATTTTCTTGATGCCGCTCGCCATTCGCGCGCTGACGCCGGACGTGATCGCGGCCAGCTGGGTGACGGTATTCGCGCTCGAGACGGTGCTCTATGCGGTCGGCACGGCCTTCATCGTGCTGCTGATGGTCAAGGACCATTCCGTCGGCGTTTACCGGCACGCCGCCTCCACCGACCACCTCACCGGGCTGCTCAACCGGCGCGCCTTCCTCGAAAACGCGCTGCAGCTTTGCGCGCGCCAGGCCAAAGATAACAGGCCGGTAACACTGATGATGTTCGATCTCGACCACTTCAAGTCGATCAACGATCGCTTCGGTCATGCCGCCGGCGACGAAGCTATCCGCGTGTTCGCGGAAACGATCCGCAAAAGCATGCGCGCCACGGATATCGTCGGCCGCCTCGGCGGCGAGGAATTCGCCGCCATCGTCGACGAGCCGCTCGATCTGGCATCGGCAATCGCCGAGCGCGTGCGCGCGAGCTTCGAAAACGCAGGCAAGGTGATCGCCGGCTATGCCGTGGGCGCGACCGTGAGCATTGGCGCGGCCACCGCCACCGACGTCGTCACCAATATCGATGCGCTGATCGCCTGCGCCGACGCCGCGCTTTATCGCGCCAAGGGCGAGGGCCGCAACCGGCTGCGCGTTGCCGGCAATGGGCCGATGGCGGAGCGGGCGCGTCTGATCGCCGCCGCGCGTAGCGCCGGCAGGGCCAAATCCGCCGACATGATGCAGCGCAATAGCGCCGCCTGAGGCCGGCAACCTTTCGTTTACCCTATGCGCCTAGCATGCAACTCATGTCGCGTTCGCTCGCCAGTCCGCATGCCGACCTCATGACGCTCGAAGCCTATGCCACGCGCGCCGGCGCCGCATTGGCTTGCGCCTATTCGTCGTCGGCCGAGTTCGACGCAGCGCTGATTGCCGAGCGCCGCGCCGCCGGTGTCTACGGGCCGAAACGCCGCCGCAAGCAGATGCTGGTCACGGCGGCAGGCGTCGCCGCGGGTTTGGCGGTCATCGCGTTCTTCATCATCTGATCCTCACCGACGCCAAACAAAAAGGGCGCTCTTTGCGAGCGCCCTTTCTGCGTTGGAGGAAGGCTGAGATCAGGCCGCCGCCGCCTTTTTGGCGCTCGTCGGCACCGCCGAGATGGTCTTCAAGATCTGCGAGGCGATCTGGTAGGGGTCGCCTTGCGAGTTGGGACGGCGATCTTCCAGATAGCCCTTGTAGCCGTTGTTGGCGAAGGAGTGCGGCACGCGGATCGAAGCGCCGCGGTCGGCGATGCCGTAGCTGAACTTGTTCCACGGCGCCGTCTCGTGTTTGCCGGTCAGACGCTTATCGTTGTCCGGGCCGTACACGTCGATGTGCTCCTTCCAATTCTTCTCGAACTCCTTCATCAGGCTTTCGAAGTACTCCGTGCCGCCGACTTCGCGCATGTATTTGGTCGAGAAGTTAGCGTGCATGCCGGAGCCGTTCCAGTCGGTGTCGCCGAGCGGCTTGCAGTGGAATTCGATGTCGACGCCGTACTTCTCGGTGAGCCGCAGCATCAGGTAGCGGGCCATCCACATTTCGTCAGCGGCTTTCTTGGAGCCTTTGCCGAAGATTTGGAATTCCCACTGGCCCTTCGCCACTTCGGCGTTGATGCCTTCGTGGTTGATGCCGGCCGCGAGGCAGAGGTCGAGATGCTCTTCGACCATCTTGCGCGCGATGTCGCCGACGTGCTTGTAGCCGACGCCGGTGTAATAGGGGCCTTGCGGCGCCGGATAACCGGACGACGGGAAGCCGAGCGGGCGGCCGTCTTTGTAGAAGAAGTATTCCTGCTCGAAGCCGAACCACGCGTCGGGATCGTCGAGGATGGTCGCGCGTTTGTTCGAGGGATGCGGGGTCTTGCCGTCGGGCATCATGACCTCGCACATCACCAGGGCGCCGTTGGTGCGCGCGGCGTCCGGAAACACGGCGACCGGCTTGAGCACGCAATCGGAGCTGTGACCTTCCGCCTGCATGGTCGATGAGCCGTCGAAGCCCCAAAGCGGAAGCTGCTCAAGCGTCGGGAACGAAGAGTAGTCTTTGAGTTGCGTTTTGCCCCGCAGACTTGGCACCGGCGTGTAACCGTCGAGCCATATGTACTCGAGTTTATACTTCGTCATTTTGCGGTTCTCTCATCAATGAGTTGGCGGCGGCAGCGTAGTGCCGCACAGCTAATGCTACTCAAATAAGCAAAAACCCCGATGCCTATAATGTCGCCAATTGACGAATTTCTCTAGGCAAACTGCGTAAAGGGGGAGCAAAACGGCTACAACGACATTATGTGAATCGGCAAAGCGGCATCGAGTTGATGCGTCATGCAATCGAGGAGCGCCGAACAAATGACTGCGAACTTAAATCGTGGGTCGGCCAAGATCTATGAATTCCCCGTGCGGGGTCGCTTCGCTCAAATCGAGCGGAGCGATGACGCGCAGGCCGCTACGAGCTTCTTCCCGCCGCGCGCTGCAAAAGTTGCGTCGAGCGGCGCGTGGTATCACGACGAAGCAATTCAGCAGGCGGAGCAGGTTCGCAAGAACTGACGCTCGCCTGTGAACAGTGGCACAAGAAAAAAGGGCGCCTGCGAGGGCGCCCTTTAAGTTACATCGCGAAGTTACGTGACTTGCGCGATGCTTTGGGAGGAACGCTTTACGCCGAGTAGTACATGTCGAATTCGACCGGATGCGGCGTGTGCTCGAAGCGGATCACTTCCTGCATCTTGAGGTCGATATAAGATTCGATGAAGTCGTCGTCGAACACGCCGCCGGCGGTGAGGAAGCCGCGATCCTTGTCGAGTTCGCCGAGCGCTTGGCGGAGCGAGCCGCACACCGTCGGAATGTTCTTCAGTTCGGACTTCGGCAGATCGTACAAATCCTTGTCCATCGCCGCGCCCGGATCGAGCTTGTTCTTGATGCCGTCGAGGCCGGCCATCAGCATCGCCGAGAAAGCGAGGTACGGATTGGCGAGCGGATCGGGGAAACGCACCTCGACGCGCTTGGCCTTCGGATTGGTCGTGTAGGGAATGCGGCACGACGCCGAGCGATTGCGCGCCGAGTAGGCGAGCAGCACCGGCGCTTCGAAGCCCGGCACCAGACGCTTGTAGGAGTTGGTGGTCGGGTTGGTGAAGGCGTTGATCGCTTTGGCGTGCTTGATGATGCCGGCGATGTAGGACAGGCAGGTTTCCGACAGGTCGGAATATTTATTGCCCGCGAACACCGGCTTGCCCGCCTTCCAGATCGACTGGTGGCAGTGCATGCCCGAGCCGTTGTCGCCGTAGATCGGCTTCGGCATGAACGTCGCCGTCTTGCCGTAGATCTGCGCGACCTGCTGGATGCAGTACTTGTAGATCATCATCTGGTCGGCCATCTGCGTGAGCGGCGAGAACTTCATGCCGAGCTCGTGCTGCGCGGATGCGACTTCGTGGTGATGCTTCTCGACCTTCACGCCCATGCGCGCCATGGCGCCGAGCATTTCGGAGCGCATGTCCTGCGCCAAATCCTGCGGCGGCACCGGGAAGTAGCCTTTCTTGGTGCCGACGTGGTGGCCGAGATTGCCGCCTTCGTATTCGGTGTCGGAGTTCGTGGGGAATTCGGTGGAGTCGAGTTTGAAGCCGGTGTTGTACGGCTCGGCGGCGTATTTGACGTCGTCGAACACGAAGAACTCGGCCTCGGGGCCGAAGAAGATGGTGTCGCCGACGCCGGAGGATTTCACCATGCCCTCGGCCTTCTTGGCGATGCCGCGCGGATCGCGGTTGTAAGGCTCGCCGGTGGTCGGCTCGAGCACGTCGCACACGAGCGACAGCGTGGTCTCCGCGAAGAACGGATCGATGCAGGCAGTGCCCGGATCCGGCATCAGGTTCATGTCGGACTCGTTGATCGCCTTCCAGCCGGCGATCGAGGAGCCGTCGAACATCTGGCCTTCGGCGAACGTCTCTTCTTCGATCATCGTGACGTCGAAGGTGACGTGCTGCCACTTGCCGCGCGGGTCGGTAAACCGGAAATCGACGTATTTCACGTCGTTGTCCTTGATCAACTTCATCACATCCTTGGCTGTCGTCATCGAATGCATTCCCCCTTTTTTGAAAGCCGCGAGACTTAAGCCCGCCGGCTAAATCGCATCAACCCCGGATTCACCAGTCCTGATACGGATTGCTTCTTCGATCGCGGATACGAAGATCTTGCCGTCGCCGATCCGGCCCGTTTGAGCGGCGCGCCGGATCGCTTCGATCGCCTTATCCACCATGTCGTCCGCGAGTACGATCTCGATTTTTACCTTGGGTAGAAAATCGACCACGTACTCGGCGCCGCGATAGAGTTCGGTATGTCCCTTTTGCCGGCCGAAGCCCTTCGCTTCGGTCACGGTGATTCCTTGCAGCCCAACCTCCTGTAAGGCCTCCTTCACCTCATCGAGCTTGAAGGGCTTGATGATGGCCTCGATTTTTTTCATTGCGTTTCCTTCCCCCAAGCACGCCATAAGCAGACGAGCCGCGCTTCGGTTAGCAGGTCCCGTGCCAATCCGGCTGGCAGGCAAAAGTGCCTTAACAGCAAACACTTAAGCGTCGGCGGCTCGAACTGCCAGGCAGTTGCCTAATGTTCGATGCCCATGAACTAAGCATTCTGCATAAGTTTTTGCCAGCCAGCGGAATTTGCGCGGCCATAGGGGGCGAATTGTCGCTGCCGGGGCCGCCCGATAGTCTCCCGCCACAATGATTGAACTCCTCAGCACTGCCGAGATGGCCGAGGCCGACCGGCTCACGATTGCGGGCGGCACTCCCGGCATCACGCTCATGGAAAATGCCGGCCGCGCGGTTGCCGATGTCGCGGGGGCCCTGTTGCAGGGGCGTGCCGTCATCGTCGTCGCCGGTCCGGGGAACAACGGCGGCGACGGTTTCGTGGCCGCGCGTGTTTTGGCCGAGCGCGGCCATAAAGTGCGTGTCAGCTTTGTCGGCGACCGGAGCCGGTTGAAGGGTGACGCCGCTTTGGCAGCGGAGCGCTGGCGCGGGCCAGTCGATCAGGCGGAGCCTGCGGCGGTCATAGGACATGAGGTCATCGTCGACGCTTTGTTCGGCGCAGGGCTCGACCGCCCGGTCGAGGGTCTGCCGCGCGCCATGATCGAGGCCATGAACGCGAGCAAAGCGCCGGTTATTGCCGTCGATCTGCCGAGCGGCATCAACGGAACGAGCGGCGCCGTGATGGGGCCTGCCGTGAGGGCCAGCCGCACGGTGACGTTCTTTCGCCGCAAGACCGGCCACCTGCTGATGCCAGGACGCAGCCATTGCGGCGAACTCAGCGTTGCCGACATCGGCATTCCAGGAAGCGTCCTGGATCGGATCAAGCCCGCGACCTTTGCCAACGAACCCCCGCTGTGGAGCAGCCAATTCCCTGTCCCAAAGCCCGAGGGGCACAAGTACAACCGCGGCCATGCCGTCGTCGTCTCAGGTGGCCTCTCGACCTGTAGCGCGGCCCGGCTGGCCGCGCGCGGGGCGCTGCGGGCCGGGGCGGGGCTGGTCACCATCGCCAGCCCGCGCGAGGCGCTTGCCGTCAATGCCGCTGGCAGCCTGGCCGTTATGGTCCGGCCGGTCGATGGCGCCCTCGAACTTGCCGAGTTCCTTGCCGACAAGCGCCGTAATGCCGTCGCGATGGGGCCGGGCGGCGGCGTCGGTGCGGCGATGCGGGAGGAGGTCAGGGCGGCGCTCGCCAGCGAAGCTGCCATAGTGCTCGACGCCGATGCGCTAACGACCTTTGCCGACGAGCCGGCGGCATTAATAACGGCCATCGGCCGGCATAGCGGGCGAGGCGTCGTTTTGACACCTCATGAAGGTGAATTTAATCGCATTTTTAAGTCCATAGCCGGCGATTCTAAAGTTAATTCAAAACTTGAGAAAGCTCGCCTCGCCGCCCAGGAAAGCGGAACCATAGTCCTCCTCAAAGGTCCCGATACAGTTGTTGCTGCCCCTGATGGGCGCGCTTCGATCGCCGCCAACGCCCCGCCCTACCTTGCGACGGCGGGCGCCGGTGACGTGCTCACGGGCATGATCGCCGGACTGCTGGCGCAGGGAATGCCGGCCTTCGAGGCAGCGAGCGCGGCGGCCTGGCTGCATGGTGAAGCAGCAAGAACGTTCGGGCCCGGGCTCGTCTCCGAGGACCTTCCGGAGGCACTTCCGGCGGTCCTGCGACGGTTATTGCAGCCCTGATTTCGCGTGCTATAAGCCGCGGCCCGAAAGCAGGTTTTGCCGCGTCTTGCCGTAGGCTCTGGTCCGCGTTAAGCCCTCAAAAAATGCCCTTTGCGGGCGTGGCGGAATTGGTAGACGCGCGGGATTTAGGTTCCCGTGACGAAAGTCGTGGGGGTTCGAGTCCCTCCGCCCGCACCAGGCTGAGGGCTTAAATCTAATACCTCCAACATCTCGCTTGCCAGCAACACCGAGTGATCATGCAAGTTACCGAAACGCTCTCCGAAGGCCTCAAGCGCGAATTCAAAGTGAACGTCCCGGCGTCCGAGCTCGACGCCAAGGTCAACGCGCGCTTGGACGAACTAAAGGGCCGCATCCGCATCGACGGTTTTCGCCCCGGCAAGGTACCGGTGTCTCACCTCAGGCGCGTCTATGGCCGCTCCGCCATGGCCGAGGTGATCGAAGCAACGGTGCGCGACACCAATAACCAGATCGTCAGCGAGCGCGGCTTCAAGCTTGCCTCCGAGCCGAAGGTGACGATGCCGGAGGAGAAGGATGCGATCGATCAATTGATCGCCGGAAAGAGTGACCTGAACTACACCATGGCAGTTGAGATCGTACCGCCGATCACGCTCGCTAATTTCAAAGACATAAAGCTCACCAGGCTCGTCAGTGACGTCGCCGACAGCGAGATCGACGAAGGCATCGCGCGCATCGCCGATCAGAACAAGCCCTACAGCGCCAAAGGCGAGGGCGCCAAAGCGGCCAAGGATGACCGCGTCGTTATCTCCTATGCCGGCACCATCAATGGCGCGCCCTTCGAGGGCGGCGCCGGCGACGATGCCGCGGTGTTGATCGGATCGAACACGTTCATCCCGGGCTTCGAGGACCAGCTTATCGGCATCGGGGTGGGCGAAACCCGCACGCTGAAGGTGAAGTTTCCGGAGCACTATCAGGCCGAACATCTCGCCGGCAAAGACGCCGAATTCGTCGTCACCGCCAAGTCGATCGAGACGCCCGGTAAAGTCACGATCGACGAGGATTTTGCCAAGTCGCTCGGCCTTGAATTGCTCGCCAAGCTGCGCGACGCCATCAAGGATCGCATCACGCGCGAGCATGCCGGCGCCTCGCGGCAGAAGCTCAAGCGCGCGCTGCTCGACGAGCTCGACAATCGCCACAAATTCGAGCCGCCGTCGACGCTGGTCGAGGAGGAATTCGACCGCGTGTGGAAGTCGGTGCTGCAGGAACTCGAGACCGAGAAGAAGACTTTCGCCGACGAGAATACCACCGAGGAGAAGGCCAAGGCCGAATACCGCGCCATCGCCGAGCGCCGCGTGCGGCTCGGCCTGGTGCTGGCGGAGATCGGCGAGAAGAACAACATTACCGTGAGCGAGGACGAATTGAGCCGCGCCATCATGGAACAAGCGCGCCAATTCCCCGGCCAGGAGAAGCGGGTGTGGGACTTCTACCGGCAGAATCCTCAAGCGGTCGCGGGCCTGCGTGCCCCGATCTACGAGGAAAAGGTGGTGGACTTCCTGATCGAGCTCGCCGAGGTGACCGAAAAGAAAGTGCCGCGCAAGGAGCTCTACAAGGACGACGAATTCGGCTGCGTGATTACGCCGCTTGCGCTTGCCGCTTCGCGAAACTAGATCGTCCACCTGCGCGTGCGAGCGGCTAATGTAGCTGCCGTGATTCGCGTAAAGGACCCGATATGAAAGACCCCGTCGATACCTATATGCAGCTCGTTCCCATGGTGGTCGAACAGACCAACCGTGGCGAGCGGGCCTACGACATCTTTTCGCGCCTGCTCAAGGAGCGCATCATCTTCATTACCGGGGCCATCGAAGACGGCATGGCCACGCTGGTGGTGGCGCAGCTTCTGTTCCTGGAAGCTGAAAATCCGAAAAAAGAAATCTCGATGTACATCAATTCGCCGGGCGGTGTGGTGACCTCCGGCATGGCGATCTACGACACCATGCAGTTCGTGCGCCCGCCGGTATCCACGCTCTGCGTCGGGCAGGCGGCCTCGATGGGCTCGCTGCTGCTCGCCGCTGGCGCCAAGGATCAGCGTTTTGCGCTACCGAACGCACGCATCATGGTGCACCAGCCTTCGGGCGGGTTCCAGGGTCAGGCCACCGACATCATGCTGCACGCGCAGGAAATCCTGAACCTGAAAAAGCGGCTCAACGAGATCTACGTCAAGCATACCGGCCAGTCGCTGAAGAAGATCGAGGATGCGCTCGAGCGCGATTATTTCCTGACCGCCGAGGCGGCCAAGGATTTCGGCCTGGTCGACAAGGTGATCGACAGGCGGCCGGAAGAAATGCTGCCGAAACCGGCGTGATGCGGTTCGGACATGGCGGTTCCGGCCGTTTATCTAAAGTCGTGGATCGCCCGTTTTTGGCCGCTTTCGCAGTGCCGGTTGAGCGGGCATTATCGTTAATAGATTCTTGATTATCACGTCGTTAGCATGCTTCGCTTATGGTGGGGGGTCGAGAATGGGTGAGCGGGCAGCCAAAGATCCTTGGCCCGCCGTGCCGCAGATCGGCTCGAAACTTGCTTCGTTGGAGTGACTTGTATCAGCGGAGCCAGTACGGACGCGTGTGACGGAGAATGGAATGAGCAAAGTCGGCGGCAGCGATTTAAAGAACACCCTCTACTGCTCGTTCTGCGGCAAGAGCCAGCACGAAGTGCGCAAGCTCATCGCCGGCCCGACCGTCTTCATCTGCGACGAGTGCGTCGAGCTCTGCATGGATATCATCCGCGAGGAGAACAAATCCTCGCTGGTGAAGTCGCGCGACGGCATCCCGACGCCGAAGGAAATCCGCAAGGTTCTCGACGACTACGTCATCGGCCAGGATCACGCCAAGAAGGTGCTCTCGGTCGCCGTTCACAATCATTACAAGCGGCTCAATCACCAGAGCAAGCACAACGACGTCGAGCTCGCCAAATCGAACATCCTGCTGATCGGGCCGACCGGCTCGGGCAAGACGCTGCTGGCGCAGACGCTGGCGCGCATCCTCGACGTGCCGTTCACGATGGCGGATGCCACCACGCTCACTGAAGCCGGCTATGTCGGCGAGGACGTGGAGAACATCATCCTCAAGCTGCTGCAGTCGGCCGACTACAATGTCGAGCGCGCGCAACGCGGCATCGTGTACATCGACGAAATCGACAAGATTTCGCGCAAGTCCGACAATCCCTCGATCACCCGCGACGTCTCGGGCGAGGGCGTGCAGCAGGCGCTCTTGAAGATCATGGAAGGCACCATCGCTTCGGTGCCGCCGCAGGGCGGCCGCAAGCATCCGCAGCAGGAGTTCCTGCAGGTCGATACGACGAACATCCTGTTCGTCTGTGGCGGTGCCTTCGCCGGCCTCGACAAGATCATCTCGGCCCGCGGCCGGTCCACCTCGATCGGCTTCTCGGCCAAGGTGCTAGCGCCGGAAGATCGCAAGCAGGGTGAAATTTTCCGCGAGGTCGAGCCCGAGGATCTGCTCAAGTACGGCCTGATCCCGGAATTCGTCGGCCGCCTGCCGGTGGTTGCCACGCTCGAAGACCTCGACGAAGCCTCGCTCAAGAAAATCCTGGTCGAGCCGAAGAACGCGCTGGTCAAGCAGTATCAGCGGCTGTTCGAAATGGAGTTGATCGACCTCACGCTGGCCGAGGAGGCGCTCGGCGCCATCGCCCGCAAGGCGATCGACCGCAAGACTGGCGCGCGCGGCCTGCGCTCGATCATGGAGGGCATCCTGCTCGACACCATGTTCGACCTGCCGAGCCTGGAAGGCGTCGAAGAGGTCGTGATCTCCAAAGAAGTCGTCGAAGGCACCGCCCGGCCGCTCTACATTTACGCGGACCGCAGCGACCGCACGGCCGAGTCCGGCGGCGCTAGCGCCTGATCGGCGAACTGGCCGGGGCCCTCCCGCCTAGAACCAGGGGTCCCGAATTGTGTGGTTTCGGGTAGCATTCGAGGCGTTCCCGGTCGCTTTACCGTGACAAAGCGGCCTTCTTGCGGACCCCGGGACCCCATCATACGTATAGTGCTCTGGGTAAGCGGGCGTACGAAAGATCGTAGTATCTAGGTAGGTATGCGTTCGCATACCCTTCGCGGACGACACTTCGGCACTGTTCTTGCGAGGCCGCATCTGCGGATCGCGTGGGCAGGGGCGCCACAAAAAAGGACCTTATGGAAATGACCAGCAAGCCACGACCCACGCTGCAGCCGGGCGAGACCCGGGCTTATCCGGTATTGCCGCTGCGCGACATCGTGGTGTTTCCGCACATGATCGTTCCGCTCTTCGTCGGCCGTGAAAAGTCGATCAAGGCGCTGGAAGAGGTCATGCGCACCGACACCTTCATTCTGCTCGCCACGCAGAAGAACGCCTCCGACGACGATCCGGCGACCGATGCGATCTTCGAGGTCGGCACGCTCGCGAGCGTGTTGCAGCTGCTCAAGCTGCCCGACGGCACCGTCAAGGTGTTGGTCGAGGGCGTCGAGCGCGCGCAGGTGAAGAAATACACCGACCGCAGCGACTACTATGAGGCGGACGCGAGCGTCCTGGTGGACGACACCGGCGACCGCGTCGAGGCGGAAGCCATGGCGCGCTCGGTGGTCAATGAATTCGAGAACTATGTGAAGCTCAATAAGAAGGTGTCGCCGGAAGTTGTCGGCGTGATCCAGCAGATCGAAGATTACGCCAAACTCGCCGACACGGTGGCTTCGCATCTCGCCGTCAAGATTCCGGACAAGCAGGACATCTTGGAGACGCCCATCGTCACCCAGCGCCTGGAGAAGGTGCTCGGGCTGATGGAGAGCGAGATCTCCGTGCTGCAGGTGGAAAAGCGCATCCGCACCCGCGTCAAGCGGCAGATGGAGAAGACGCAGCGTGAGTACTACCTCAACGAACAGATGAAGGCGATCCAGAAGGAGCTCGGCGACGAAGAAGGCCGCGACGAGCTGCAGGAGCTGGAAGACAAGATCAAGAAGACCAAGCTCTCCAAGGAAGCCCGCGAAAAGGCGACGCACGAGCTCAAGAAGCTGCGGCAGATGTCGCCGATGTCGGCCGAAGCAACCGTCGTGCGCAATTATCTCGACTGGCTGCTGGCGATCCCGTGGAACAAGAAGAGCAAGGTCAAGAAGGATCTCACGCTCGCGGAGCAGATCCTCGACGCCGATCACTATGGCCTGGAGAAGGTCAAGGAGCGCATCGTCGAGTATCTCGCCGTGCAGCAGCGCGCCAACAAGCTGACCGGACCGATCCTGTGCCTGGTTGGACCGCCCGGCGTCGGCAAAACTTCGCTCGGCAAGTCGATCGCTAAAGCGACCGGCCGCGAATTTGTGCGCGTGTCGCTCGGCGGCGTGCGCGACGAAGCCGAGATCCGCGGCCACCGCCGCACCTACATCGGCTCGATGCCCGGCAAGATCATCCAGTCGATGCGCAAGGCTAAAACATCGAACCCGCTCTTCCTGCTGGACGAGGTCGACAAGATGGGCGCCGATTTCCGCGGCGATCCTTCTTCGGCTTTGCTCGAGGTGCTCGATCCCGAGCAGAACCACACCTTCAACGACCACTATCTGGAGGTCGACTACGATCTGTCCAACGTGATGTTCATCACCACGGCGAACACGCTCAACATCCCGCCGCCGCTGATGGACCGCATGGAGATCATCCGCATTGCCGGCTACACCGAGGACGAGAAGATCGAGATCGCGCGCAAACACTTGATTCCGCACGCGGTCACCAAGCACGGCCTCGATAAGGACGAGTGGAAGATCGAGGACGACGCGCTCCTCACGCTCATCCGCCGCTACACGCGGGAGGCGGGCGTGCGCAATCTCGAGCGCGAGCTGTCGACCCTGATCCGCAAGGCAGTGAAGGAGTTGATGACCTCGAAGAAGAAGTCGATCGCCGTCACCGCGGACAGCCTCGCCGACTATCTGGGCGTGGCAAGATACCGCTACGGCGAGATCGAAGAGGAGGATTTGATCGGCGTGGTCACCGGACTTGCCTGGACCGATGTGGGCGGCGAGCTGCTTACCATCGAAGGCGCGATGATGCCCGGCAAGGGCAAGATGACCGTCACCGGCAACTTGCGCGACGTGATGAAAGAGTTGATCTCGGCGGCGGCGTCTTATGTCCGCTCGCGCGCGGTTGCCTTCGGCATTAAGCCGCCACTGTTCGACAAGCGCGACATCCACGTGCACGTACCGGAAGGCGCGACGCCCAAGGATGGACCGTCGGCGGGCGTCGCTATGGTCACCGCCATCGTGTCGGTGATGACCGGCATCCCGGTGCGCCGTGACGTCGCCATGACCGGCGAGATCACGCTGCGCGGCCGTGTGCTGCCGATCGGCGGCCTCAAGGAAAAGCTGCTGGCCGCTGCGCGCGGCGGCATGAAGACCGTGCTGATCCCGGAAGAGAACGCCAAGGATCTGGTGGAAATTTCCGACACGATCAAAAAGGGTCTAGAGATCATCCCGGTCACTCGCATGGACGAGGTGCTCGAGCGCGCGCTCACGCGCAAGCCGGAAGCCATCACCTGGGACGAAGAGGCTGCCAAGCTCGCGGAAGCGGCGGCGGCCGCTGAGAAGCCGGTGGTAGAGGATGATGGCTCCGGTCTGACCGCGCACTGAGTACCCGAGCCAGAGACGAGTTGGAAAACGGCGCCGCAGGGCGCCGTTTTCATATGCTTGCATCGGGAAGCAATCGGGCGATATTGGCGTCCGGAAGGGCGGTTAGCTCAGTTGGTAGAGCGCCTGCTTTACACGCAGGATGTCGGCGGTTCGAGTCCGTCACCGCCCACCACCACAAAACGCAAACACAAAACGCAAACACAAAACGGCAGGCGCGGAGACTAACCTCCACGCCCGCCGTAATTTCCCCGGAGGGTCGGGCTAAGCGGCCGTCAGATCGACTCTTTTAATTCCTTGGAAGCGCGGAAGGCGACCTTCTTGCTCGCCTTGATCTGAATCGGCTCGCCGGTGGCGGGATTGCGCCCCATGCGGGCGGCGCGCCGGCGCACCTGAAGAATGCCGAGGCCGCCAATGCGGATGCGCTCGCCTTTCTTCAAATGCTTGACGATGTTTTCGACCAGATTGCCGAGCACGGTCTCCGCTTGCTTCTTCGACATCTCGTGCGATTCCGCGAGTGCGGCGGCCAGATGCTTCAACGTCACCGTCGGCGGTGTCGGGGCTTTTCCAGGAACGGTAGCCATCAGTGGGACCCTCCTCTTGAATCCGCAGATTTGGCGAGACGCCAAACAATCCGCCCATAAACGATTCTTGCGGGCGGCACCATCGATTCCTCGCGATAAATAAGGCTTTTTCGCAATTTTGACAGAGCGGCCCGGCTTTACCTTGACTATAGGTAGGGGGCCCATTAACTCGAACCCACGCCCGCGGGGGCGTAGCTCAGTTGGTTAGAGCGCTGCCCTGTCACGGCAGAGGCCGCGGGTTCGAGTCCCGTCGCTCCCGCCATTATATCAATCACTTAGCCGCGGTTCCGCGCTGCAACAGCCGGCGCGTTCGGGCACCAGTTAATGGTCGTAGAAGCCCAGATCGTCTGCGTCCGAGCACTGTTCTTCGACGTGTTCGGCACCATCGTCGACTGGCGCACATCGGTCGCGCGCGAAGCGGAAAATATCCTTTCCACACTCGGCTACAGCCTCGACTGGATCGTCTTCGCCGATGCCTGGCGCGGCGAATACCAGCCCGGCATGGAGGAGGTGCGCAGCGGGCGCATTCCGTTCTCCAAGCTCGACGTGCTGCACCGGCGCAATCTGCAGCGTCTGCTGCCGCGCTTCGGGCTACAAAATCTGTCGGACGAAGTGCTCGACGATCTGACCCGCGTCTGGCACCGGCTCGATGCCTGGCCCGACGTGCCGGCGGCGCTGGCGCGGCTGAAAACGAAATTCATGCTGGCGCCGGTGTCGAATGGCAACATCTCGCTGATGGTCGATCTCGCGCGCCGCAACAATTTTCCGTGGGACGCCATTCTCGGCGCCGAAGTGGCCGGCGACTACAAGCCGAAGCCGCGCGTCTATCTCGCCGCCTGCGATGCGCTCGACTTGCCGCCCGCGCAATGCATGATGGTGGCGGCGCATTCGAACGATCTTGCCGCCGCCAGCGCATGCGGCCTGCGCACGGCGCACACCGCGCGCATTAACGAATACGGCCCGAACACCGGCGAGCCGAAGCCGACGGTGAAAGTCGATGTCGCGGCGAAGGATTTGGCGGAGCTTGCCGATCAGCTTGGCGTCTAGCCTTTGTACACCGGCTCCGGCTGCGTGAAGAAGCTCGCCAGGATGTGATAGACCAGCATGTAGTTCTTCTGCTGGAAGCTGGCGTGCGAGATGCCGGCCATCACCGAGAACTGCTTGTCCGGGTTCGCCAGCTTCTCGTAGAACTTCAGCAGATCCTGCAACGACGCGATGCCGTCGTGCTGGCCGCGCATGATCAGCGTCGGCACCGTGATCTTCTCCGGGTTCACCACCGGCAGTTTCGAGCACATGTCGACGTACGTGCCGGTCGGCACGAAATCGTCCAGCGCGGTGACCGCATCGGCGAAGGCCTCGATCACCTTGCGCTCCGCGGTGTCGGGATGGTCGCGGTCGAACACCGAATGGATGAAGGCCTTGTCGATCGGCCGGCGGTTCTTGGCGATGAATTCGGGCAGCTTCTTGCGGCGTTGCTCAAGCGTGGGCGAGCCTTCGCCGGTCCACACCATGGCGTCGAGCGCAAGGCGCGCCACCATCTCGGGGTGCCGCTCGGCAAACATCGCCGCGCGCAGCGCGCCGGAGGAGATGCCGTAGACGAGCAGGGGGCGTTTTCCCCGCAGCTTCTGGATATAGAGCGCGGCGGCGTAGCAATCGTCGGCGCCTTGGGCAATCGGCGCGTTGTTGTCGCGGTCTTTGGTCGAGCGGCCGTAGCCTTCCATGTCGACCGACCAGCAATCGAAGCCGAGCTTGGCGAAATGGTCCATGGCCGAGGAATCCGGCCGCCCCGGCACCTGCAGGTCGAAGGTCGGCTGCGAGGCCATCGAGGAGCCGTGCACGAACAGGATCGTGCCTTTGGTCTTGGCGGGGTCGCCGACGCATTTCTCGAACAGGAACAGCTTCACGCCCCCGTCCTTGGTGGTCCAATGCTCCTCGCCTTTGATCGGAACCTTCGCCATTTCGTTCATTGAACACCTGTGTGGTTTCGACGTGCCGTCACCGCAAAATAAGGGTAACAAGAATAGCCGCAAGCAAGCCGTTGCCGATGAACTGCGCGATCAGTATCTCGACCGAATGATCGGTACCGTGCCCGCCAACCATGTAGCTGGTAAAAAACACGCCCAGTAGACCGGCGAGAAGCGCGGCCAATGCCAAACTAATCTTGCGTTCCATGGTGGTCCATCGCAGGTGGCTTCTTGATCGGCGCGCTCATTCACTTGATCAGCGCGATGTGGTTGTCCTTGATCACTTTCGCCCATTTGTCGACCTGCGCCTGCATGAAGGCGGCGAAGTCCGGCTGAGTCATCGCGAACGGCGTCGCGCCTTGCTTTTCCCACGACGCGACGATGTCCGGGCGCTTCAAGATCTTGGTGATCTCGCCGTTGAGTTTCTCCACGATGGGCTGCGGCGTGCCCTTGGGCACCATGAAGCCGACCCATAATGTGGCCTGGAAGCCCGGCACCGTTTCCGCGATCGTCGGCACGTTCGGCAGGGTGGCGGAGCGCTTGGTGCCGCTGGTGCCGAGCGCGCGCACCTTTCCGGCTTCGATCAGCGGCGCCATGGTCGGCACCGAATCGAACAGCATTTGAATTTGGCCGCTCAAAATGTCGGTGCGCATGCCGGTCGAGCCTTTATAAGGCACGTGCACGATGTCGATGCCGGTCAGGTTCTTCAGCAGCTCGGCGGCCATGTGGTAGTTCGAGCCGGGGCCGGACGAGCCGAAATTGAGCGTGCCGGGTTTTGCCTTCGCCAGCGCGATCAACTCGGCGACGTTTTTCGCCGGCACTTGGGGGTTCACCACCAGCACCAGGTCGGTGTCGATCAGCGGCGCCACCGGCACCAGATCGCTCATCAGGCGATAGGCCTTCTTGGTGTAGAGCGTCTCGTTGACCGTCTGCGTGCCCGACACCATCAGCAGCGTGTGGCCATCGGGCGCGGATTTCGCGACGTATTCGGTGCCCAAGGTCGTGCCGGCGCCGGGCTTGTTCTCGACCACGAACGGCTGATGCAGCGCGTTTTGCAGTTCCTGCGCCATGATGCGGGTGAAAACGTCGGTCGGTCCGCCGGCGCCGAAGGGGGCGATGATCCTGACCGGGCGCGCGGGATAGTCGTCGGCGACGCTTGGGCCGCTGGCAAGAGCGAATAAAGCCAGAATACAGGCGCCGACCGTTGCGCGCAGGATCGCCATGCGAAGCTTCCCCCGACTGCTTGCCGCCGCCCGGGCGCGACTATCGAGGCGCGGCTGATCTGCTGTCAAATGTGACGTTTTGCACTCGTGGAAGGCTTCTAATGTCGTCTTGCCACCCTTTGTGCGCTGCGCTAAGCCTCAGCCGCTCCCGTCCACGAGGCTATTTCCACTACGGCAAGGGCATTTTGTGCGGGGTGACGGCGCAGGTCTCAGCGCCGGGCAGTCCGGGGCGGGCATATTCCGGGCAGGGGCGTGGGGCTCGTTCGTTCAAAGGTCGCCAATGCACGCATTGCTCATGGATTACCTGCCCCTGGTCATCTTCGTCGCCATCGCGCTGGCGATCGGGCTTGCGCTGCTGATCGCGCCCTTCATCGTCGCCTACAAACAACCCGATCCGGAAAAACTGTCCGCTTACGAATGCGGCTTCAACGCCTTCGACGACGCGCGCATGAAGTTCGACGTGCGCTTCTACCTGGTGGCGATCCTGTTCATCATCTTCGACCTCGAGGTGAGTTTCCTGTTCCCTTGGGCGATCGCGTTCCGCCAGATCGGCGTTTTCGGTTTCTGGGCGATGATGCTGTTCCTTGGCGTTCTCACCGTCGGCTTCATATATGAGTGGAAGAAGGGGGCGCTGGAATGGGATTGATCCCAAAGGTCAACTCATGACCCTGATCGCACCCGAGGCGACGGGCATCCTCGATCCGCGCACCGGCAAGCCGGCGGGCGCGGACGACGCGTTCTTCCGCGACGTCAACGCCGAACTTTCCGACAAAGGCTTCCTCGTCACCGCCGCCGACGATCTCATCACCTGGGCGCGCACCGGCTCGCTGATGTGGATGACGTTCGGGCTCGCCTGCTGCGCAGTCGAGATGATGCAAATGTCGATGCCGCGCTACGACGCCGAGCGCTTCGGCTTTGCGCCGCGCGCCTCGCCGCGGCAGTCCGACGTGATGATCGTCGCCGGCACGCTGACCAACAAAATGGCGCCGGCGCTGCGCAAGGTCTACGACCAGATGCCGGAGCCGCGCTACGTGATCTCGATGGGCTCCTGCGCCAATGGCGGCGGCTACTATCACTATTCGTATTCGGTGGTGCGCGGCTGCGACCGCATCGTGCCGGTCGACATCTACGTGCCCGGCTGTCCGCCGACGGCGGAGGCGCTGCTTTACGGCGTCATGCTGTTGCAGAAGAAGATCCGCCGCACCGGCACGATCGAGCGTTGAGGCCGCGCCATGGACGACACGCTCGAAAGACAGGCACAGACCATCAAAGGCGCGCTCGGCGTTTCCGTCACCGGCAGCGAGATCGTGCGCGGTGAATTAACCGTGCACGCGCGTGCGGCCGACATCGTGAAGGTCGCGCGCTTCTTGCGCGACGATCCGTCCTGTCAGTTCGTCTGCATCATCGATATCACCGCGGTTGATTGGCCGAGCCGCGAGCAGCGCTTCGACGTGGTCTATCATTTTCTGTCGCCGCGCATGAACACGCGCGTGCGGGTGAAGATCATGACCGACGAGACGACGCCGGTCGCTTCGCTGGTGGAGGTCTATCGCGGCGCCGACTGGTTCGAGCGCGAGACCTACGATCTCTACGGCGTGCTGTTCACCGGTCATCCCGACATGCGGCGCATCCTCACCGATTACGGTTTCGAGGGGCATCCGCTGCGCAAGGATTTTCCGCTCACCGGATTCGTCGAGGTGCGCTACGACGACGAGGAAAAGCGCGTGCGCTACGACAAGGTGAAGCTGAGCCAGGAATTCCGCACCTTCGATTTCATGTCGCCGTGGGAGGGAACCGACTACGTGCTGCCGGGCGACGAGAAGGCAAAAGAGGGCAAGACGTCATGAAACCGACGCTCGTGCCAGGACTAAAACATACGTTCTCGTACACCGTCCCGGAGAACAAGACGGTGCCTTACACCTATCCGGAGTCGGACATCATCGCGAACATGCCGAAGGTGTTCGCTACCGGCTTCATGATCGTGCTGATGGAGTGGGCCTGCGCGGAACTGCTGGCGCCGCATCTCGATAACGGCGAGGGCAGTGTCGGCACGCACGTCGATGTCTCGCACTCGGCGGCGACGCTGCCCGGCCAGACGGTGACGGTCGACGCGGAGCTCGCCGAGGTGAAGGGGCGCAAGCTGGTGTTCAAAGTGCGCGCGCATGACGGCATCGACCTGATCGGCGAGGGCCGTCATGACCGCGTCGTGGTGGCGTGGGACCGCTTCAACGCCAAGGTCGCCGAGAAGGCCAAGCAGGCGGAGCTGGTGGACTGATGGCCGAAACCGCCGTCCGTAATTTCACCATCAATTTCGGGCCGCAGCATCCGGCCGCGCACGGCGTGCTGCGCCTGGTGCTCGAGCTCGACGGCGAAGTGGTCGAGCGCGTCGATCCGCATATCGGCCTGCTGCATCGCGGCACCGAGAAGCTGATCGAATACAAGACCTATATGCAGGCGGTGCCGTATTTCGACCGGCTCGATTACGTCGCGCCGATGAACCAGGAGCACGCTTTCTGCCTGGCGGTCGAAAAGCTGCTCGACATCAAAGTGCCGCGGCGCGGGCAATTAATCCGCGTGCTCTACGCCGAGATCGGCCGGCTGCTGTCGCATCTGCTCAACGTGACCACGCAGGCGATGGACGTCGGCGCCCTCACGCCGCCGCTCTGGGGCTTCGAGGAACGCGAGAAGCTGATGGTGTTCTATGAGCGCGCTTCGGGCAGCCGCATGCATGCGGCCTATTTCCGGCCTGGCGGCGTGCACCAGGACCTGCCGCCGCAGTTGATCGACGACATCGAGGGCTTTTGCGATCCGTTCCTCAGAGTGGTCGACGATCTCGACACGCTGCTCACCGGCAACCGCATCTTCAAGCAGCGCAACGTCGATATTGCAGTGGTCAAGCTGGAGGACGCCTGGAACTGGGGTTTCTCCGGCGTGATGGTGCGCGGCTCGGGCGCGGCCTGGGATCTGCGCAAGGCCCAGCCATACGAATGCTACGCCGAGATGGAGTTCGATATCCCGGTCGGCAAGAACGGCGACTGCTTCGACCGCTATCTCATCCGCATGGAAGAGATGCGCCAATCCACCAAGATCATGAAGCAATGCCTGGCGAAACTGCGCGAGCCGGCCGGGCAGGGCCCGGTCACGGTCGACGACAACAAGATCGTGCCGCCCAAGCGTGGCGAGATGAAGCGCTCGATGGAAGCGCTCATCCACCATTTCAAGCTCTACACCGAGGGCTATCACGTGCCGGCCGGCGAAGTGTACGCCGCGGTGGAGGCGCCGAAGGGCGAGTTCGGCGTCTATCTGGTCGCCGACGGCACCAACAAGCCGTACAAGTGCAAGATCCGCGCGCCGGGCTTTGCGCATTTGAGCGCGATGGACTTCCTCTGCCGCGGCCACATGCTGGCCGACGTCTCGGCCATCTTGGGCTCGATCGATATCGTGTTCGGCGAGGTGGACCGATGACCGTTCGCCGCCTTGCCCCGCCCGAACTGCAGCCGAAAGAGTTTGCTTTCGACAAAGGCAATTTGGCCTGGGCCAAAGAGCAGGTGAAGAAATATCCGGAAGGCCGCCAGCAATCGGCGATCATTCCGCTGCTGTGGCGCGCGCAGGAGCAGGCCGGCGGCTGGCTGCCGGAAACCGCGATACGTTACGTCGCCGATTTCCTCGGCATGGCGCATATCCGCGCGCTCGAGGTCGCGACCTTCTACACGATGTTCAACCTGTCGCCGGTCGGCAAATTCCACGTGCAGCTTTGCGGCACCACGCCATGCCGGCTGCGCGGCGCCGACGATCTGGAGAAAATCTGCAAGAAGCGCATCGGCGAGCAGGGTGAGGTGACCGACGACGGCAAGTTCTCCTGGGTCGAGGTCGAATGCCTGGGCGCCTGCGTGAACGCGCCGATGGTGCAGATCAACGCCGATTATTACGAGGACCTCGACGCCAAGTCGTTCGGCAAAATTATCGACGCCATGGCCGCCGGCAAGAAAGTAACGCCCGGGCCGCAGATCGACCGGCAATTGTCGGCGCCGGTGGGCGGCGACACCACGCTGACCGACAAGTCGCTTTATCCGACCTCGCACAAGCTGCCGCAGGATTGACGATGCTCGCTGACAAGGACCGCATTTTCAAGAATCTCTACGGCCGACACGATTGGGGCCTCAAAGGCGCGCGGGCGCGCGGCGCCTGGGACGGCACCAAGAAGATTCTCGAGCTCGGCCGTGAAGCGATCGTCAACGAAGTGAAGAATTCGGGCCTGCGCGGCCGCGGCGGCGCCGGTTTTCCGACCGGCCTGAAGTGGTCGTTCATGCCCAAGCAAGTGGGCGAACGGCCGCATTATCTGGTGGTCAACGCCGACGAATCCGAGCCCGGCACCTGCAAGGACCGCGAAATCATGCGGCACGATCCGCATCTCTTGGTCGAAGGTTGCCTGATCGCCGGGCGCGCGATGGATTGCCGCGCCGGCTACATCTACATCCGCGGCGAATTCATTCGCGAGCGCGAGCGGCTGCAGGCGGCGATCGACGAGGCCTACGAGGCCAAGCTGATCGGCAAGGACAACATCCACGGCTATCCGTTCGACCTTTACCTGCATCATGGCGCCGGCGCCTACATCTGCGGCGAGGAAACCGCGCTGCTGGAAAGCCTGGAAGGCAAGAAGGGCCAGCCGCGCTTGAAGCCGCCGTTCCCGGCCAATGTGGGTCTCTATGGTTGCCCGACGACCGTGAACAACGTGGAGTCGATCGCTGCGGTGCCCGACATTATGCGCCGCGGCGCCACCTGGTTCGCCGGCATCGGCCGGGCGAACAACACCGGCACCAAGTTGTTCTGCATTTCCGGCCATGTCGACAAGCCGTGCAACGTCGAAGAGGCGATGGGCATTCCGCTGCGCGAGCTGGTGGAGACGCATGCCGGCGGCGTGCGGGGCGGCTGGGACAATCTGCTCGCCGTCATCCCGGGCGGCTCGTCGATGCCGCTGGTGCCGGCCGGCAAGGATTGGGCGGACTCGCTGCTGATGGATTTCGACGGCTGCCGCGACAAGAAATCGGCGCTCGGCACCGCCGCCGTGATCGTGATGGACAAATCCACCGACATCGTGCGGGCGATGGCGCGCATCTCCTACTTCTACAAGCACGAGTCTTGCGGCCAGTGCACGCCCTGCCGCGAAGGCATGGGCTGGATGTGGCGCGTGCTCACGCGCATGGCGGAAGGCCGCGCGCAGAAGCGCGAGATCGACATGCTGATGGAGGTGACGACCCAGATCGAGGGCCACACCATCTGCGCCTTTGGCGACGGCGCCGCCTGGCCGGTGCAGGGCCTGCTGCGGCATTTCCGTCCGGAGATCGATCGGCGCATCGACGCCTATACGCGCAACGCCGATGCGAAGGGCGCGGTGCGCGAGCCCGAACCCGCGCAGGCGGCGGAGTGAGCATCATGCACCTCGCCCAGTTCAACATCGCGCGCATCCGTTACCCGCTCGACGATCCGCGCATGCGCGAATTTGTCGCGAACGTTGCGCGCGTCAACGCGTTAGCCGAGCAGATCGACGGCTTCGTGTGGCGGCTGCAGGATGACACCGGCAATGCCATGAACATGACGGTCTATGGCGACCCGGCGATTTTGCCGAACCTGACGGTCTGGGAAAATGTGCAGGCGCTCGAGCGTTTTGTTTGGCAGACCGTGCACGGGCGCTTCTATCGCCGCCGCGAGGACTGGTTTGCGCCGATCGAGACGCCGCTGGTGATGTGGTGGGTGCCGGAGGGCGAGCGGCCAACGCTGGTCGACGGCGTCGAGCGGCTTGAGCATCTCAAGGCGAACGGTCCAAGCGATTACGCTTTCGGCTGGGAGCAATTGGCCGATGCACAAGTTTGGAAGACGCAGCGTGGCGTACAAGCGACGCCGCTTGCGGTCGCGGCGGAATAGCGGGGAGAGACAACCCGTGGAGCGAAACGATGTCGTGGGACAACAAAAATTTAAGGTGTTTCAACTGCAAGTCCTGGTGGCCGACGCCGGAAGGCGCGGGCCACGAGCCCAGCCGCGAGCGCTCGATCCTCGGGCAGTGCCGCCGCTACGCGCCGCCCACACAGTTTTCCGACTTGCCGGATCACGGCAAGCACTATCCGTCATGGGCGACCACCAAACGCGACGACTGGTGCGGCGATCACCAGCACCGAGAAATGTGAACTGAAGACGAAATGAAATGACCAAAGTCATCGTTGACGGCAAAGAGATCGACGTCCCGCCGGAGTACACGCTGCTGCAGGCCTGCGAAGCCGGCGGCGCGGAAATCCCGCGCTTTTGCTTCCACGAGCGGCTGTCGATCGCCGGCAATTGCCGCATGTGCCTGATCGAGGTGGTCGGCATGCCGAAGCCGCAGGCCTCCTGCGCCATGGCCGTGAAGGACTTGCCGCCGAACAAAGACGGTTCGCCGAAGATTTTGAACACGCGCACGCCGATGGTGAAGAAGGCGCGCGAAGGTGTGATGGAATTCCTGCTGATCAACCATCCGCTTGACTGTCCGATCTGCGACCAGGGCGGCGAATGCGACCTGCAGGACCAGGCCATGGCCTACGGCGTCGACGCTTCGCGCTACGCCGAGAACAAGCGCGCCGTCGAGGACAAATATATCGGGCCGCTGGTCAAAACGATTATGACGCGCTGCATCCATTGCACGCGCTGCATCCGCTTCTCCACGGAAGTGGCCGGCGTGCCGGAACTCGGCGCCATTGGGCGCGGCGAGGACATGGAGATCACCACCTACCTCGAGCACGCGATGAGCTCGGAGCTGCAGAGCAACGTGGTCGATCTGTGTCCGGTCGGCGCGCTCACCTCCAAGCCCTATGCCTTCGCGGCGCGGCCCTGGGAGCTCAACAAGACGCAGTCGATCGATGTGATGGACGCGCTCGGCTCGGCCATCCGCATCGATACGCGCGGGCGCGAGGTGATGCGCATCCTGCCGCGGCGCAACGATGACGTGAACGAGGAATGGATTTCCGACAAGACGCGGCATGTGGTGGACGGGCTGCGCACGCAGCGGCTCGATCAGCCCTATATTCGGGTCAACGGCCGCCTGAAGCCGGCGACGTGGAAAGAGGCCTTTGCCGTCATCGCCAACAAGGTCAAAGGCACGCGGCCGGAGCGCATCGGCGCGCTGGCCGGGCAACTGTCGGCGGTCGAAGAGATGTTCGCGCTCAAGGCGCTGATGGCGGCGCTCGGCTCGCGCAATATGGATGCGCGTTATCCCGGCTCGCCGCTGCATCCGAAATTCGGCCGTGCCAGCTACCTGTTCAACTCGACCATCGCCGGCATCGACGAGGCCGACGCCATCATGCTGATCGGCGTCAATCCGCGGCGCGAGGCCGCTGTGCTCAACGCGCGCATCCGCAAGCGTTACCTCAAGGGTAACGTTTTGCTCGGTCTGGTCGGCGAAAAGGCCGACCTCACTTATCCGTACAATTACGTCGGCGCAGGGCCGGAGAGCCTCGCGCAGTTCACGGAGCACGCACCCGCCAAGAAGGAAAAGCCGATGTTCATCATCGGCCAAGGCGCGCTCAACCGGCCGGACGGCGCAGCGGTGCTGGCGATGGCGGCGAAGGCCGTGGCTTCGCCCGGCGTCGTCAAGGACGGCTGGAACGGCTTCAATATCCTGCACAGCGAAGCGGCGCTGGTGGGCGCGCTCGACATCGGCTTCGTGCCGGGTGAGGGCGGGCTGGATACCGGCGTGATGCTCGGCAAGGGCGCGCTCGACATGCTGTTCCTGCTCGGCGTCGACGAGGTGGAGGTGCCGGCGGGCGGCTTCGTCGTCTATATCGGGACGCATGGCGACCGCGGCGCGCACCGCGCCGACGTCATCCTGCCGGGCGCGGCCTATCCGGAAAAATCCGGGCTCTACGTCAACACCGAAGGCCGCGTGCAGATGGGCGAACGCGCCGCGTTCCCGCCCGGCGACGCGCGCGAGGATTGGGCCATTTTGCGCGCGCTGTCGGCCGCGCTCGACAAGACGCTGCCGTTCGACTCGCTTGCCGCGCTGCGCCGCGCGCTGTTCGCCGCGCATCCGCAGATGATGCGCATCGGCGAGATCGCGCCGGGCAATGCCGCCGACGTCCAGCAGCTGGCCAAACTCGGCGGCAACGCCGGCAAGCTGCCGTTCAAATCGTCGGTTGTCGACTTTTATCTGACCAATCCGATTGCGCGCGCCTCCGCGGTGATGGCGGAATGTTCGGCGCTCGCCGCCGCGTCGGCCAAAAATCCATCGATGACGGCGGCGGAGTAGGGACCCATGGATTTCTTCTGGACCTACGTCTGGCCGGTGATCGTGGTGGCGGCGGAATCCGTGCTGCTGCTGGTGATCCTGTTGGTCGGTGTCGCCTATATTATTCTGGCCGACCGCAAGATCTGGGCGGCGGTGCAGATGCGGCGCGGACCGAACGTGGTGGGGCCCTGGGGCCTGTTCCAGTCGTTTGCGGATTTGCTGAAATTTGTGGTGAAAGAGCCGGTGATCCCGGCCGGCGCTAACAAAGGCGTGTTCCTGCTGGCGCCGCTGGTCACCTGCGTGCTGGCGCTCGCCGCCTGGGCGGTGATCCCGTTCAATGTCGGCTGGGTGATCGCCGACATCAATGTCGGCGTCTTGTACATTTTCGCCATCTCCTCGCTGATGGTCTACGGCGTGATCATGGCGGGTTGGGCGTCGAATTCGAAATATCCGTTCCTCGCCGCGCTGCGCTCGGCCGCGCAGATGGTGTCGTACGAGGTCTCCATCGGCTTTGTGTTCATTACGGTGCTGCTGTGCGCCGGCTCGCTCAATTTGTCGAAGATCATCGAAGCACAGGACGGTCCTTACGGCTTGTTCTCATGGTACTGGCTGCCGCTGTTCCCGATGTTCGTGGTGTTCTTCGTCTCGGCATTGGCAGAGACCAACCGCCCGCCGTTCGATCTGGTGGAAGCGGAATCGGAACTGGTGGCCGGGTTCATGGTCGAATACGGCTCGACGCCCTATATGATGTTCATGCTCGGCGAATACGTGGCGATCGCCACCATGTGCGCCATGGGCACGATCCTGTTCCTGGGCGGCTGGCTGCCGCCGGTGCCTTTCCCGCCCTTCACCTTGGTGCCGGGCGTCATCTGGTTCGCGGCGAAGGCAATGTTCCTGTTTTTCATGTTCGCCATGGTGAAGGCGATCGTTCCGCGCTACCGCTACGATCAGCTGATGCGGCTCGGCTGGAAGGTGTTCCTGCCGCTGTCGCTGGCCATGGTGGCGATCGTCGCCGCCGTCATTCAATACGGCGGCATCGCCGCGGCGGCAAAGTGAGGACGCGATGAGGCTCGCAGGCTCGGCCAAAGCGCTGTTTCTGGCGGAGTTCGCGTCGGCCCTCTGGCTCGCGATGCAGTACTTCTTCCGACCGAAATCGACGCTCAATTACCCGTTCGAGAAGGGGCCGATCTCGCCGCGCTTCCGCGGCGAGCACGCGCTACGCCGCTACCCGAACGGCGAGGAGCGCTGCATCGCCTGCAAGCTGTGCGAGGCAATCTGCCCGGCGCAGGCGATCACCATCGAGGCGGGCCCCCGCCGCAACGACGGCACGCGCCGCACGACGCGCTACGACATCGATATGGTGAAGTGCATCTATTGCGGGCTGTGCCAGGAGGCCTGCCCGGTCGACGCCATCGTCGAAGGTCCGAACTTCGAATTCGCCACCGAGACGCGCGAGGAGCTTTACTACGACAAGGAAAAGCTGCTCGCCAATGGCGACCGCTGGGAACGCGAGATCGCGAAGAACATCGCGCTCGACGCGCCGTACAGGTAACATGAGATGATCGTCGCGGCGTTGTTCTTCTATCTCTTTGCCGGCATTTGCGTGGCGAGCGCCTTCATGGTGATCGCGTCGCGCAATCCCGTGCATTCGGTGCTCTATCTCATCCTCGCCTTCGTCAACGCCGCCGGCCTGTTCGTGATGATGGGCGCCGAATTCCTGGCGATGATCCTGATCGTGGTCTATGTCGGCGCGGTCGCGGTGCTGTTCCTGTTCGTGGTGATGATGCTCGACGTCGATTTCGCCGAGCTCAAGCAGGGCGCGCTGCAATATCTGCCGATCGGCGCGCTGGTCGGCGCGATCTTCCTCGCCGAATTGCTCCTGGTGGTCGGCGCCTGGGCGATCGGGCCGGGCGTGCCGCAGGCCATTGTGGCGCCGATCCCGGCCAACATCCCGAACACCGAGGCCATCGGCCTCGTGCTCTACACGAAGTACGTCTACTTCTTCGAGGCCGCGGGCATGATCCTGCTGGTCGCCATGGTGGGCGCCATCGTGCTGACGCTGCAGCATAAGGTGCGCGTGCGCCGGCAGGTGATCGGCGATCAGGTTGCGCGCACGCCGGCGATGTCGATCGAGGTGCTCAAGGTGCGGTCGGGGCAAGGGCTGGGGAGCAACACATGACCATCGGCCTCGGACATTACCTTTCGGTCGCCGCCATTTTGTTCACGTTCGGCGTGTTCGGCATTTTCCTCAACCGCAAGAACGTCATCATCATTTTGATGTCGATCGAGCTGATTTTGCTGGCGGTGAACATCAATCTGGTCGCTTTCTCCACGCATCTCGGCGACATCGTCGGGCAGATCTATGCGCTGATCGTGCTCACGGTCGCGGCGGCGGAAACGGCGATCGGACTTGCCATTCTGGTCGTGCTCTACCGCAACCGCGGCTCGATCGCAGTTGAAGACATCAATTTGATGAAGGGCTGAGGCGGATATGTATCAGGCGATCGTGTTTCTGCCCTTGCTCGGCGCGATATTGGCCGGCATCATTGCGCTCGCCGGCGCGCGCGCGCGGTGTCCGGGCGAGGCGCCGCCGTCGGGCGCCGAGGCCGACGCGAGCGACCGCGGGCCGCATCTCGGTCCGGTCGACGCACACGGCGGCGGCATCATCCATGAGAGTCATCATGAGCCGGAAGAGCACGCGCCGGCGGCCGTCGGTTCGCGCACGACCGAGCTGATCACCACCACGCTGCTGATGATTTCCATGATCCTGTCGTGGATCGCCTTCGTGCAGGTCGGCTTCGGCCATCACGATGCGCGCGTGCCGGTGTTCACTTGGATGGCGTCGGGCAATCTCTCGGTCGAATGGTCGCTGCGCATCGACACGCTGACCGCGGTGATGCTGGTGGTGGTGACCTCGGTGTCGGCGTTCGTGCACCTCTATTCCATCGGCTACATGGAAGAAGATCCCTACCGGCCGCGCTTCTTCGGCTATCTGTCGCTGTTCACTTTCGCCATGCTGATGCTGGTGACAGCCGATAACCTGGTGCAGCTGTTCTTCGGCTGGGAAGGCGTCGGCCTGGCGAGCTATCTGCTGATCGGTTTCTGGTACCACAAGCCGGAGGCGAACGCCGCCGCGATCAAAGCCTTTGTCGTCAACCGCGTCGGCGATTTCGGATTTGCGCTCGGCATTTTCGCGATCTTCATGCTGGTGGGCGCGGTCGATTTCGATACCATTTTCGCGCAGGCGCCGTCGCTTGCGGGCAAGACGCTGCCGCTGTTCGGCTGGCAGATCGATGCGCTGACGCTCACCTGTCTGCTGCTGTTCATGGGCGCCATGGGCAAGTCGGCGCAGTTCCTGCTGCACACCTGGTTGCCCGACGCCATGGAAGGGCCGACGCCGGTCTCGGCCTTGATCCACGCCGCCACCATGGTGACCGCCGGCGTGTTCATGGTGGCGCGGCTGTCGCCGCTGTTCGAGCTCGCCCCGCACGCGCAGGAATTTGTCACCCTGATCGGCGCCACCACCGCGATCTTCGCCGCCACCATCGGCCTGGTGCAGAACGACATCAAACGCATCGTCGCCTATTCGACCTGCTCGCAGCTCGGCTACATGTTCGTGGCTATGGGCGTCGGCGCCTATTCGGTCGGCATGTTCCATCTGTTCACGCATGCGTTCTTCAAGGCGCTGCTGTTCCTCGGTTGCGGCTCCGTGATCCACGCCATGCATCACGAGCAGGACATCCGCGCCATGGGCGGGCTGAAGGACCGCATCCCGTTCACTTACGTGGTGATGATCGTCGGCACGCTGGCGCTCACCGGTTTCCCGCTCACCGCCGGCTATTTTTCCAAAGACGCCATCATCGAGGCGGCCTTCGTCGGCAAGAACCCGGTCGCGCTCTACGCCTATATCTGCACGGTCAGCGCGGCGCTGCTCACCTCGTTCTATTCCTGGCGGCTGATCTTCAAGACCTTCCACGGCGAGCCGCACGACCGCGCGCATTGGCGCGCGGCGCACGAGAGCCCGATGGTGATGCTGATCCCGCTCGGCTTCCTCGCCTTCGGCTCGATCTTCGCCGGCCTGCCGTTCAAGGAAGTTTTTGCCGGCCACGGTGTCGAAGGCTTCTTCGGCAATTCGCTCACCTTTGCCAAGGGCAACACGGTGCTCGAGGACATGCACGGCATATCGTTGACCATCGGACTGCTGCCGACATTGATGATGGCGATCGGCTTCGTGATTGCCTGGCACTTCTATGTGCGCCGTCCCGACATTCCGGTCGAGCTCGCGCGCCAGCACGAGGTGCTCTACAAGTTCCTGCTCAACAAGTGGTACTTCGACGAGATCTATGACGCGCTGCTCGTACGCCCCATCAAGCGGCTTGGTTATCTGCTGTGGAAGGGCGGCGACGGCTGGCTGATCGACGGCTTCGGCCCCGACGGCGTCTCCGCGCGCGTGCTCGACGTCACCCGCAACGTCGTCCGCCTGCAGAGCGGCTATCTCTACCACTACGCTTTCGCCATGCTGATCGGCGCGGCGCTCTTCATCACCTGGTTCATGTTCGCGTTCCACTAAGGCAGCACAGATGAATTGGCCGATCCTCTCCGTCGTGACCTTCCTGCCGCTGCTCGGCGCGGTCTTCATCATGCTGGCCGTGCGCGGCAATGAGCCGCTCGCCAGAGGCACCGCGCGCTGGGTGGCGCTGTGGACCACGCTCGTCACCTTCGCGATCTCGCTGGTGATGGTGGCGCGTTTCGATCCGGCGTCGGCGGAATTCCAGTTCAGCGAGAAACACCCGTGGTTGGGCGTCGCCTATTACCACATGGGCGTCGACGGCATTTCGCTGCCCTTCGTGATCCTCACCACTGCGCTGATGCCGATCTGCATTTTGGCGAGCTGGACGGCAATCCAGAAGCGCGTGAAGGAATACATGATCGCGTTTCTCATTCTGGAAACGCTGATGGTCGGCACCTTCTCGGCGCTGGACCTGGTGCTGTTCTATCTGTTCTTCGAAGGCGGCCTCATTCCGATGTTCCTGATCATCGGCGTCTGGGGCGGGCCGCGCCGGGTCTACGCCAGCTTCAAGTTCTTCCTCTATACGCTGCTCGGCTCGGTGTTGATGCTGCTCGCCATCATGGCGATGTATTGGGACGCCGGCACGACCGACATCCCGACGCTGCTGCGGCACGGCTTCCCGCTCGCGTTGCAGAAGTGGGCGTGGTTTGCCTTCTTCGCCTCGTTTGCGGTGAAGATGCCGATGTGGCCGGTGCACACTTGGTTGCCGGACGCGCACGTCGAGGCGCCGACCGCCGGCTCCGTCATCCTCGCCGCCATCCTGTTGAAGATGGGTGGCTACGGCTTCTTACGTTTCTCGTTGCCGATGTTTCCGGTGGCGAGCCACGACTACGCGCCGATCATTTTCACGCTCTCGGTGGTCGCTATTGTGTACACCTCGCTGGTGGCGTTGATGCAGGAGGACGTGAAGAAACTGATCGCTTATTCGTCGGTCGCGCACATGGGCTTCGTCACCATGGGCATCTTCGCCGCCACCACGCAGGGCGTCGCCGGCGGGATCTTCCAGATGATCTCGCACGGTGTCGTCTCCGGCGCGCTGTTCCTCTGCGTCGGCGTCGTCTACGACCGCATGCACACGCGCGAGATCGCCTTCTACGGCGGGCTGGTCAACCGCATGCCGGTTTACGCCGCGGTGTTCATGGTGTTCACGCTCGCCAATGTCGGACTGCCCGGCACCTCCGGCTTCATCGGCGAATTCCTGTCGCTGATCGGCACCTTCAAGGTCAACACTTCGGTCGCCTTCATCGCCACGCTCGGCGTGATCCTGTCGGCCTGCTACGCGCTGTGGCTCTACCGCAAGATGATTTTTGGCGATCTCAAGCCGGCCGTCGCCGGCATCAAGGACATCGGCTGGCGCGAAAGTATCATTTTTGCGCCGCTGGTGGTGGCGACGATTCTGCTCGGCGTCGCGCCCAAGTCGACGCTCGATATGTCGGCGGCCTCGGTGACGCAATTGCTCGAGCGCTATGGGCGCGCGGTGAAAGCGGCCGAAATCGAGCGGGTGAAGCTCGTGTCCGCGACTGAGACAACGACGGGCGCCGCGCGATGACCGATGTGACGCAAATCTCCACGCTCTGGCCGCTGTTGCCGGAAATCCTGCTCGCCTGCGGCGCCATGCTGATGCTGATGTTCGGCGCGATCGGCGGCGAGCGCAGCGGCCCGGCCGCCAACGGCTGGTCGATCGGCGTCTTGGTGCTGGTGGCTTACGCGCTCATCGCCTGGGTGCCGCACGGGCGCTTCGAGCTGTTCGGCGGCAGCTATGTCCTCGACGATTTCGCTCGATTCCTCAAGCTGTTAACGCTGACCGGCTCGGCCGGGGCGCTGGTTTTGTCGCTCGATTATCTGAAAGCCGCGCGCCTGCAGAAATTCGAATACGGCGCGCTGTTTTTGCTCTCCACGCTCGGGATGCTGCTGCTGATTTCGGCGAGCGACCTGATCGCGCTCTATCTCGGCCTCGAGCTGATGAGCCTGTCGCTCTACGTGATCGCGGCCTACGACCGCGACAATGTGCGCTCGACCGAAGCGGGCTTGAAATATTTCGTGCTGGGCGCGCTGTCCTCCGGCATGCTGCTCTACGGCGCCTCGCTCATTTACGGCTTCACCGGCACGGTCAATTTCGCCGGCATCGCCAAGGCAACGGCGGGCGGCGCCGGCATCGGCCTGATCTTCGGCCTGGTGTTTCTGTTCGCCGGTTTCTGCTTCAAGATTTCGGCAGTGCCGTTCCACATGTGGACGCCAGACGTCTACGAGGGCGCGCCGACGCCGGTGACGGCCTTCTTTGCCGCCGCGCCCAAAGTCGCGGGCATCGCCGTATTCGTGCGCGCGACCGTGGTGGCTTTCCCCGGCATCACGCACGAATGGCAGCAGATTGTGGTGTTCGTCTCGATCGCGTCGATGGCGCTCGGCTCGTTCGCCGCCATCGGTCAGCGCAATATCAAGCGGCTGATGGCCTATTCCTCCATCGGACACATGGGTTACGCGCTCGTTGGCCTTGCCGCCGGCACGGCGGAAGGCGTGCAGGGCGTCCTGGTCTATATGACGATCTATGTCGCGATGACGCTCGGCGCCTTCGCCTGCATCCTGTCGATGCGGCGCGACGGCAAGATGGTCGAGACCATCGCCGACCTCGCCGGTCTCTCGCGCACGAAACCGACGATGGCCTTCCTCTTGGCGATGCTGTTGTTCTCGCTCGCCGGCATTCCGCCGCTCGCCGGTTTTTTCGCCAAGTTCTACGTCTTCCTCGCCGCCATCAAGGCCGGGCTCTATGTGCTCGCGGTGATCGGCGTGCTCACCAGCGTGGTCGGCGCTTACTACTATCTGGCGATCGTGAAGCTGATGTATTTCGACGAACCGACCACGCGCTTCGATCCCATGCCCGGAATGTTACGCATCGTGCTCGGCATCGCCGGCCTGATCAACATTCTGTTCTTCGCCTATCCGGCGCCGATCGTGGGCGCGGCGACTGCGGCGGCGCAATCGCTCTTTTGAGATGAACCGCGAAGCCACGGGCCTGGCGGGGGTCCGGCACATAGCTCACGATACGCTGGGCTCGACCAATGCCGAGGCGCTGGCGCTTGCGCGCGCCGGCGAGCGCGGGCCGCTGTGGGTCAGCGCCAAAAGCCAGAGCGCGGGACGCGGACGGCGCGGCAATGCCTGGATCTCGGCGCCGGGCAATCTGTTCGCAACCTTGCTGCTCACCGAACCGTCGCCACCCGCGCAGGCGCCGCAACTGTCGTTTGTCGCGGCGCTGGCGCTGCATGACGCGGTGAGCGAGATTGCGCCGCAACTTGCGCCCGCGCTGGCGGTGAAATGGCCGAACGATCTGCTGCTTGGCGGCAAGAAACTGGCCGGTATTCTCGTCGAGGGCGATAGCGAACAGAGTTTCGCGGTCGCCATCGGCATCGGCGTCAATTGCGCCTCCCATCCGGCCGAGACCAACCACCCGGCGACGGATTTGGCGGCGAACGGCGCGCGTATCGCGCCAGAACATCTGTTCGCAGCACTTGCGCAGGCCACTCAGCGGCGTCTGGCGCAGTGGCAGGGCGGGCAGGGCTTCGCGGCGATCCGCGCCGATTGGCTCAAACGCGCGGCGAACTTGGGCGAAGACATCCGCGTGCGGCTGCCGGAACGCGAGGTCTCCGGCCGCTTCGAAGGGCTCGATGAAGCGGGGCGTCTGCTACTCAAAGGTCGCGGCGGCATCACCACCGTCACCGCTGGTGAAGTGTTCGGGCTCTGAGCATGGCGCAGGCCGGGAAACAGGAACTGGTGTTCGCGCCGCTCGGCGGCGTCGGCGAGATCGGCATGAACCTGTCGATCTACGGCCTCGGCCCTGAGCGCGAGCGCAAATGGCTGGCGGTCGATCTCGGCGTGTCGTTCGCGGCGGAAGAGCACCTTCCGGGCGTCGACCTGATCCTGCCCGACATCCGCTACCTCATCGAGGAGCGCAAGAACCTCGCCGGCATCATCCTCACGCACGCGCACGAGGACCATTTCGGCGCGCTGCTCGACCTCTGGCCGCAATTGAAGGTGCCGGTTTTCGCCACGCCGTTCTCCGCCGCGCTGCTCGAAGCCAAATGCGCGAGCGAGCCCGGCGCGCCGAAAATTCCGGTCACCATCGTCAAGGTCGGCAGCCGCTTCAAAATCGGGCCGTTCGACATCGAGCTTTGTACTATGGCGCATTCGATCCCGGAATCGAACGCACTCATCATTCGCACGCCGCACGGCAACGTGCTGCACACCGGCGACTGGAAGATCGATCCGACGCCGATTCTGGGCGACGCCACCGACGAGAAGAAGTTGCGCGCGCTCGGCGAAGAGGGGTGCCTGGCGCTGGTTGGCAATTCAACCAATGCCGTGCGCGAGGGCCGGTCGCCCTCGGAAGCCGACGTTGCCAAATGCATCGCCGATCTCATCAAATCTGCGTCCGGGCGCGTTGCCGTGACGACGTTCGCCTCCAACGCGGGGCGTCTGCGCGCGGTGGCGGAGGCGGCGCGCGCCGCCGGCCGTGACGTGGTGGTGGTCGGGCGCGCCATGGATCGCATCGTGCAGATCGCGCGCGAGCTCGGCTATTTCGAAGGGCTGCCGGACTTTCACTCGCCGGAGGCTTATTCCTATCTGTCGCCGAAGAAAGTCGTGGCTCTCTGCACCGGCAGCCAAGGCGAGCCGCGCGCGGCGTTGGCGCGCATCGCCGAGGACCAGCATCCCGACATCAAGTTTTCGCGTGGCGACCGCGTGATCTATTCGGCGCGCACGATCCCGGGCAACGAGAAGGCGGTCGGGCGCGTCATCAACGGGCTGATCGAGCAGGGCATCGAGGTTATCACCGACCGCACGCATCTGGTGCACGTGTCCGGCCATCCACGCCGCGCGGAGCTTGAGGAGCTGATCGGCTGGGTCAAGCCGCAAATCCTCATTCCGGTGCATGGCGAGGCGCTGCATCTGACCGAACATGGCGCGCTTGCACGCCGCTGCGGCGTCAAACACGTGATCCAGTGCCGCAATGGCGATTTGGTGCGGCTCGCACCCGACGCGCGCATCATCGACGAGGTGCCGGCGGGCCGCGTTTACAAGGATGGCACGCTGCTGGTCGAGGCCGAAGCGCGCACCGTTGCCGATCGCCGCCGGTTGTCCTTCGCGGGTGCGATCTCGATTGCGCTGGCGCTGACCGAGGATGGGCAACTGGCGGACGACCCATCCTACGACTTGATCGGCATCCCCGAGCGCGACCGTGCCGGCGGGTTGCTGCACGAGGTGGTGCACGACTCGATCATCGAGACCTTCGAATCGCTGCCGCGCGGACGCCGGCGCGATCCCGACGCGGTGGCCGAGGCGATCCGCCGCGCCGTGCGCGCGGCCGTCGTCGAGCGCTGGGGCAAAAAGCCGATGTGCCACGTGCACGTCTTGGCGGTATGATGCGGATGCCGGCAAGGAGTAGAGGACAACAATGATCGGCCGTCTCAATCACGTCGCCATCGCCGTGCGCGACATCGCCAAGGCCTCCGCCGTCTATCGCGATACGCTCGGCGCCGATGTTTCGGCGAAAGTGGCGCAGCCCGACCACGGCGTTTCGACCGTGTTCATCACGTTGCCCAACACCAAGATCGAGCTACTCGAGCCGCTCGGCGAAGGCTCACCGATCGCCAAATTCCTCGACAAAAATCCGGACGGCGGCATTCACCACGTCTGCTACGAAGTTCCCGACATCCGCGCAGCGCGCGACACGCTCAAGCGGCAGGGCGCGCGCGTGCTCGGCGACGGCGAGCCCAAAATCGGCGCGCACGGCAAGCCGGTGCTGTTCCTGCACCCGAAGGACTTCTGCGGCACGCTGGTCGAGCTGGAACAAGCGTAATGACGGTCACCACCATCCTCGCGATCTATTTCATCATCTGGTGGGTGGTGCTGTTCGCCGTGCTGCCTTGGGGCGTGCGCAGCCAGGAAGAGAGCGGCGATATCTCGCCCGGCACCGATCCCGGGGCGCCGGCCGTGCACAAAGTCTGGATCAAATTGTTCTGGACGACGGTCGTCGCCACCGTCGTGTTCGGCATTCTGGCCGCGGTGTACGAGTTCGGCCTCATTCCGTACGACTATCTCGCCGCGATTTCCGGCCCGCATCACTGAGCGCGAAAAAAAGAGCAGGGCGAGTGGCCCTGCTCATTGGCGTCTATGTCCTGACCTCGATTCTTTTGCTTTCGCGCGATCGAGGCGGCAGCGTTTCCGCGCCTAGGACTTGCTTCCCTCCCAAGACTTGGACCGCAAGTAGAGCCGGTCTTCGAGCCGGATCTCCGTCCACGCGGACATCGAGGACGCTAGCCCATCGGCAGAACGCTGTCACGAAATTTCCATCATTGGGCAGGCGCGATCACGATCGGCGCGTCGAGCACGATCTGTTTGCCGCGCACAACCGTGACGATCACCCGCACCATCCAGTTGCCCGAGCCGCCAAGGGTGATGCCATCGACCCGCCAGGTTCCGTCGGCCTGATGCACCGCAGCACGGTCGATTGGCTGCGGCCCTGGCGCTGGCGGGTCGAGCGTGAGCCGGACATGATCGGTCGGGAATTCTGATGAATCTTCGTGCATGACGCGAATAGAGGCATCGGCAGTTCCAGTGCGGCCGGGTTCGATCATTACGTCGGCCATGGCCTCTTCGGAATGGATGTGGATGAAGGCAGCGTCATCCGGGATGCCGACCGGAGCGGAATGATTGTGCGCGGCCGGCTGCATGGTTCCGAGCGCGCCGACCAGCACTAATACGCCGGCGCCCAGCGCGGTTTCCGCCAGGCTATGGCGCATGAGCGCACGCCGCGCGCGCACCGATGCAAGCTGTGGCGTCAGGTGGAACCGGTTGACCGCGGCAATCGCAAGCATGGCCGCGAACAGCCCGATCTTCAGGAACAGCACACGGCCATAGTCGGTGGCTATCAGGTCGCGCGGAGCGCTCAGCAGCATCCAGCTATTGATGAGGCCGCTCAGCAGCAGCGCGCCGACACTGGCGATGCCAAGCATCGAAAAGCGTACGGCGGCGCGCGCGGCAAGCCCCTTTGGCGGGCGCGGTGAAGACAGCAACAAGGCGAGGGCGGGCAGTCCGCCCAGCCAGACCCCGGCGGCGATGAGATGTGCTGCGTCCGACGCAAGATGCAGTTGCCCGGCGGCGCCCGGCGTGGCGCCGGCATGGCCGATCAAGGCGAGCGGGGCGATCAGCGCCGCCGCCGCCGCGAGTTGCAGCCAGCGCAAGGCTGGCCGGAACAGCAATACGGCAAGCAGCAACGCGGCTGCGAGCCGCGCGCTCCACACCGCGCCGAAGCGCGTCCCGGTCAGCACCTGCCACAATCCGCCATGCAGGCACACGTCGGCCAGGGGCGCGCCAAAAATGTCGGCGGCGAGCAACGCCAGCCAGGCTGCGCCCGAGGCGAGCGCGGCCGCCAGCGCGGTCCAGACCATGATGTTGGCGCGCTGGCGCATTATCGCGAACCCGCGCGCACGGCCGAAAGCCGGTTCGGCCACCAGCATCATGAAGCTCACCGTGCCGGCCGCCAGCGTGGTGGCGGCAAAATGCACGGCGCGTGCCAGGATGATCGGTTCGAGCACGTCTGCCTCGCTGGCGCGCCGGAATCCTTACTGCCCGACGCGGAAGGTGAAGCTACCGTTGGTACGATGCGTATCCACCGAAAGAACACGCCAGATCACCTTGTAAGTCCCCGGCGGCAAGGGCTTGAGTGCGACGCGCAGATCGGTCGGCGCGCCTCCAAGCGTCGCCTTGCCGGCCTGTACGGCGGCGCCTTGGGCATCGCGCACCTCAATGCTGCTGAATTTTGGCTCGAGCTTTTCGGTAAAAGAGAGCGTGAGTTCTTTCGGCGCCGCAGCGAGCGTGCTGCCGACCGCCGGCGAGGCATGGTCGAGCATGGCGTGCGCGTTTGCGGCGACAGGAGTGATGAGAAGAGCGAGAGCGATGAGAATGGTCCGCATGGTCACTGACCGAACGTCGGCCTCCCTGGTGGGGTGAAGTTGCTGAAGATCGGCCGGCCGATGGTGGTCGGCGCGATGTCGTCGAGATAAAAATGCAATTGGCCGATGACGCCGATGTTCGAGCCGCTTTCTCGGTTGATCGGGATCAGCGCTTCGAGGCCGAATTGCATGTATTGGCCGGCCCAGATCACACCGGGATTGATCGTACCCGTCGTCACGGTGCCTGAGCTGAAGGTGTTTGCCACCGGCGTCTGCAGCGAAGCCTCCACAATCGGGGTCAGGTGGTTGACGAAGTCGGGTAATCCGAGATCGACCACCGCGGATTTGAGATAAGGCATGCTGTATTGCAGCGAGCCGCCCCACTGCAGAATACGCGGGTTAAGTTCGGTATCGACGACTTGATCGCCGCTATCGGGATCGGTGCTCAGCGTTACGGTCGCCGACTTACCCGGGACAGCGTAACCGACCACGCCGGTGACGGCGAAAGGCCGCAGCGCATCCACCGGCAGATCGCCGAAGCCTTTGCCGAAATAAATCGTCGGCGTGTAGGTGCTGAAGCGGTCGGCGCCGACGCTTTGTGCGCCACTGCCGCCCCATTCGACGTCGAGACCGGCGGAGAAGACGAATTCGTGCTCGTCGTTTTTGTACAGGCGATATTTGAATGAGGTCTCCAGGTTCTGGAAGCCGCTCGCGCCGGTCATGGCCGGACCGCCCGGACCGTAGAGTTTGCTCCAGGTCGGCGACACCGAGATTGCGAAATCATCGGTGATGCGTTTGGAGAATTCGGCCGACACGTCGAGTTGCCGAAAGGCCGGCGTGTCGGGCGTCGTCGCGGTCTTGGACCGCGCGATGGTCGGGAACGCCAATTCGTCGTTGACGCCGGGATCGTCGATGGTGAGCGTCGCCGGGAAAAAGCGATTGCCGACGATCTCGTGAGCGCTCGCTAAATTGAGGGACAACGCCGCGGCCGGGCCGGCGAGCACGGCACAACGCCACAGGGCTTTGCACATAGGAACTATCCTTTCGCGATTGACGGACATGACCGTGCGGGGACGGCAGCGACGTCACGCGAAAGCGGGGGGACCTTGTGCGAGTTTGGGAGTGGTCGCGAGGCTGAGCGTTGCCGCGGTCGAAACCGGCCGCAGGACTTGGGTGACGCGGGCCGGGACCAGCTGCCCGGCGAGGACGTCATCGAGCGCGACCGGCGCCGCCGCGGCACTGCACAGATTGCAGTGATCGCAGCCGTGGAGCCCACCGTCGGGGCTTGCCGGCGATTGACCGTCGCCCGGTCCCGGCTGCGGGATGCTGTGGCAGATAACGGTGAAGGGGTCGTTCGCCGCCGCCGCGGCCAGCGGCGCGAGGCTGAGCAACAACCCATGGAGTGCGATCGCAACGATCGCCACCAGGCCAACGGCTCGCCGCTTGCCACGCATTGTAAAAAAACGCCCCTAAACCCTAGGTAGAAGTATGCCTTTATATACTACCATCCGCCAGTGGGTTTTATTCCAGGCGCAGGCATGACAAAAGCATCTCCCACCGTCGATTCACGAGTAATTCAATGCGCCTGTCCCGCTATTTCCTGCCCATCCTGCGCGAGACCCCGAAAGAGGCGGAGATCGTCTCGCACCGGCTGATGCTGCGCGCCGGCATGATGCGGCAGGAAGCCGCCGGCATCTATGCCTTCCTGCCGCTCGGCTTCCGTGTCTTGCAGAAGATTTGCGCCATCGTGCGCGAGGAGCAGGACCGCTCCGGCGCCATCGAACTACTGATGCCGACCATTCAATCGGCCGACCTGTGGCGCGAGAGTGGGCGCTACGACGCCTATGGCAAGGAGATGCTGCGTATCAAGGATCGCCATGAGCGGGACATGCTCTATGGGCCGACCAACGAGGAAATGATCACCGAGATCTTTCGCGCTTACATCAAGTCGTACAAAGACCTGCCGCTCAATCTCTATCACATCCAATGGAAATTCCGCGACGAGGTGCGTCCGCGCTTCGGGCTGATGCGCGGCCGTGAATTCCTGATGAAGGATGCCTACTCATTTGACATCGATCAGGCGGGAGCGACGCATTCCTACAACAAGATGTTCGTCGCCTACTTGCGCACCTTCGCGCGCATGGGCCTGAAATCGATCCCGATGCGCGCGGAGTTCGGGGCCGATCGGCGGCAACTTGAGCCACGAATTCATCATCCTCGCTTCCACTGGCGAGTTGGAGGTGTTCTGTCATAAGGACTATCTTGAGCTCGACGTGCCGGACGCCGGCGTAGATTTCGACAATGTCGGCGGGCTACAGGCGATCGTCGACAAATGGACGTCGCAATATGCCGCGACCTCCGACATGCACGATGCGAATGTTTTCGCCAAATTGCCCGCGAGCGCTCAGGTGTCGGCGCGCGGTATCGAGGTCGGCCATATTTTCTATTTCGGCACCAAATATTCCGAGCCAATGAAAGCCGTGGTGGCGACCGGCGAGGGCGGCGAACTGCCCGTGCACATGGGTTCCTATGGCATCGGGCCGAGCCGGCTGGTGGCTGCCATCATCGAGGCCTCGCATGACGACGCCGGCATCATCTGGCCGGAGCCGGTGGCGCCGTTCAAAGTGGCGATCCTCAATCTCAAGCAAGGCGACGCCGCAACCGATGGCGCCTGCGAGCAGCTTTACCGGGATCTGCGGGCCAAAGGGATCGACGTGCTCTACGACGACCGCGACGACCGCGCCGGGGCCAAGTTTGCGACCGCCGACCTGATCGGGCTGCCTTGGCAGGTGCTGGTCGGGCCGAAGGGCCTCGCCGAGGGCAAGCTCGAGGTGAAAAAGCGCGCCGGCGGCACCCGCGAGATGATGACGCCGTCCGCTGCGCTCGATCTGCTGACGCGTTAGCGGTCAAAAAACCTGTGTGCGGACAAGGACTTTGGGTGGGACGCGGGGCACGAATCCGCCAGAATTGCGTGTAATTCCCAGAGCGGGACCTATCGATGACCGAGCCAAACGGCACGCGGCCTTTCTCCCCGTTCGAGTGGATGCTGTCGCTGCGCTACCTGCGGGCGCGGCGCAAGGAAGGATTCATCTCGGTCATCGCCGGCTTCTCCTTCCTCGGCATCGTGCTCGGCGTTGCCACGCTGATCATCGTGATGGCGGTGATGAACGGCTTCCGCCATGAGCTGTTGGAGAAAATCCTCGGGCTCAACGGCCATCTGCTGATCCAGCCATTGGAGAAGCCGCTCACCGACTGGGCGGAAGTGTCCGACCGCATCGCCAAGGTGCCGGGCATCAAGCTGGCAGCACCGATTGTCGAGGGTCAGGCGCTGGCGTCCTCGCCGTTCAATTCCGGCGGCGTGCTGGTGCGCGGCATCCGCTTGGCCGATCTCGAAAAGCTTCCGTCGGTCGCCAACAACATCAAGCAGGGCACGCTCAAGGGCTTCGACGAACGGCAGGGTGTGGCGATCGGCCGGCGGCTCGCCGATCAGCTCTCGCTGCGCTCCGGCGACAACATCACGCTGGTCGCGCCGCAGGGTGCGGTGACGCCGATGGGCACCATGCCGCGCATCAAAGTCTATAAAATCGCCGCGGTGTTCGAGATCGGCATGTCGGAATACGATTCCGCTTTCGTCTTCATGCCGCTGAAGGAGGCGCAGGCCTATTTCAACCGCGCCGGCGATGTCACCGCGATCGAGGTCTACACGCAGAATCCCGACCGCGTCGACGCATACAAGAAGAGCGTCGAGACCGCCGCGCAACGGCCGATCTTCATGATCGACTGGCGGCAGCGTAACGCCACCTTCTTCACGGCGCTGCAGGTCGAGCGCAACGTGATGTTCCTGATCTTGACGCTGATCGTATTGGTGGCCGCGCTCAACATCGTCTCCGGCCTGATCATGCTGGTGAAGGACAAGGGCCAGGACATTGCAATTCTGCGCACCATGGGCGCGACGCAAGGCGCCATCATGCGCGTGTTCCTGATCACGGGGGCGTCGATCGGCGTGGTCGGGACGTTTGTCGGTTTCCTGCTCGGCGTCCTCATCTCGCTCAACATCGAAAGTCTGCGCCAGTTCCTGTCGTGGATGACCAATACCGAGCTGTTCTCACCAGAACTCTATTTCCTCTCGCATCTGCCGGCCGACATGGATTCGAGCGAAACCGTCGCGGTGGTGGTGATGGCGCTGACGCTGTCGCTGCTCGCCACGCTCTATCCGTCCTGGCGCGCCGCGCGCCTCGATCCGGTGGAGGCGCTGCGTTATGAATGAGCAGGTGGCGGCGGGGGTGACGGGGGCACAACGGGACGAGGACGTCCCGATTCTGTACCTGCACGACGTCGAGCGCTTTTACCGGCAGGGCGACGAGACGCTGCACGTCCTCAACGGCGTCGAGCTGGCGCTGTGGCCCGGGCAGTCGGTGGCGCTGGTCGCGCCCTCGGGCGCCGGCAAGTCGACGCTGCTGCATATCGCCGGTTTGCTCGAGCATGCCGATCATGGCGACGTCTATATCGATGGCCGCTCGACCGCGATCCTGCCCGACCATGAGCGCACGCGCATCCGCCGCCAGGAAATCGGCTTCGTCTATCAGTTCCACCGCCTGCTGCCGGAATTTACCGCGCTGGAGAACGTGATGCTGCCGCAGATGATCCGCGGCTTGGGGCGGCGCGAGGCGAAGAAGCGCGCGAGTGAGTTGCTCGCCTATCTCGGCCTCGGCCAGCGCCTCACGCACAGGCCGGCGGAATTGTCAGGCGGCGAGCAGCAGCGGGTGGCGATCGCGCGCGCGGTCGCCAACGCGCCAAGAATTTTGTTGGCCGACGAGCCGACCGGCAATCTCGACGTACACACCGCCGACCACGTGTTCGAGGCGTTCGATCAGCTGATCCGCGCGTCGGGCCTCGCCACCATCATCGCCACCCACAACATGGAGCTCGCCGCCCGCATGGACCGGCGCGTGACGTTGCGCGAGGGACGGGTGGTGGAGATGTAGTAGGCGGCCGGTTTTGCGGCCCGCCGCCAAAGGGGGCATACTGGTGCCATGGGAAAGCTGACCATGGCGCTGACCTACTTGACGGCGATCGCCCTCGGCGTGGTCTTGGCCTATTTTGCCATTCTCGGCGGCGGCGGCCTGATGTTTATCTTTGGCGGCGTCTTTTTGGTCGTGTACGCGGCCTACCTGATTTGGGCCGACTTCTTCAGGCGCGACCGGGTGAAGACCTGAGAATTTACCAGATAGCGGGCCGGCTGCGGCTAGTCGTGCGCTCAGCGTAGCAGGTAATCCGGATCCCGCATGATCTTGTCCACGAGCCAGTTTGCGGACTTATATTTGATCCAGTCCAGAGCTTGGTACTGAGTTGAAAATCCTGTGACGGTTTCGGTCTTACCGGATTTCCAGGTGGCCTGAACGCACCAACCTTGGCCTAACTGACTATTTGGCCGTACTTCAAAGCGTGGGTCGTCGGGCATTTCCAGTATTTCGAAGGTACCGGCACTGGGCGCGCCGTTGTCGTTTTTCCACGTTCGCGGAGTGGAACTCAGCAAAGTTCCAGCGAGTCTGCAACCCGGTGGCCGGATCTGTGCAACTAATGTTTGCACAATGGAAACTCGCTGCCAGACGAAATACTCGGAATTCCAATGGGTTGGCGGATTTTTGGTTGTTGCTTGGGTAGTGGGTCGACCCACTACCGTTGCTTGACTCTAGAACAAAAAGTGAACTATGTTCTCTGTCCGTTCCGGGGAGAGATTCTATGGTCAAAGCAGTCATCCAGGAAGCCGCCGCACTCGCTTCGCTCGCGCTGTTCGTCGGTATGATCGCCATCTGGTCGCAAGTTCTGGGGAATTTGTAAGCTACCCGTGTCGTGCGTTGGTGTCGCGTATCCGCGTCGTCATAGCCGGCAGCCTCAGCCGGCATGACTTCGCGGAATGACACTGAAAAGCGGGCATAGCGAGCCGATCCACGGCCTTCGCAGTGGACTTGGGGCGTCGTCATCCCCACTCTGGTCCTGACCAAGGAATCACCCGCAAGTTTCAAAAGACATGGCCGATCTCGGTTTCGTGCACCTGCACGTGCACTCGAACTATTCACTGTTGGAAGGCGCGCTCACCATTGCGCGGCTGTCCGAGCTTGCCAAGGCCGACCACCAGCCTGCGTTGGCGCTCACCGACACCGACAACATGTTCGGGGCGCTCGAATTCTCCGAGAAGCTTGCGGGCTCGGGCATTCAGCCGATCGTCGGCTGCGCGCTGGCGATCGATTTCGGCGACACCGATCACGGCCAGCGCAACGCCAACGCTGTGCCCGAGCGCGCGCGCATCGTGCTCTTGGCCGCGCGCGAGGCGGGCTACCGCAGCCTGATGCGGCTATCCTCGCGCGCCTTTCTCGATAGCCCGGCGCACGAGCCGCCGCGCCTCAAGCTCGCCTGGCTCGAAGGCGAGACCGACGGCATCATCTGTTTGACTGGCGGACCGGGCGGGCCGCTCGATACGGCAATCGCCGCCGGGCAAAGCCATCTTGCCGCCACGCGGCTCGACGCATTGCATGGGTTGTTCGGCGACCGCCTCTATGTCGAACTGCAGCGCCACGGCGCCGCGGCCGAGAAACGCAGCGAGCCGCTGCTGATCGATCTCGCTTACGGCAAAAACATTCCGCTCGTGGCGACCAACGAGCCGTACTTCGCCACCGCCGCCGACCACGAAGCCCATGACGCGCTCATTTGCATAGCGGAAGGCCGTCTGATCGCCGAGGGCGACCGCCGCCAGCTCAACGCCGAGCACCGCTTCAAGTCGCGGCGCGAAATGGCCGAACTGTTCGCCGACCTGCCGGAAGCGCTCGCTTCGACCGTCGAGATCGCCGAGCGCTGCTCGTTCCGTCCGCACACGCACGCTCCGATCCTGCCGCGCTTCTCGGCGGGCGCCGACGAGTTGGCCGAATTGCGCAAGCGCGCGGAAGCCGGCCTGACCCAACGGCTGACCACCGCCGGTGTCGCGCCAGGCCACACCGAAGACGAATACCGCGAACGGCTCGACTTCGAGCTCGATGTGATCGAGCGCATGAAATATCCCGGCTACTTTTTGATCGTGGCGGATTTCATCCAGCACGCGAAGTCGGAAGGCATTCCGGTCGGGCCCGGCCGCGGTTCCGGCGCCGGCTCGCTGGTGTCCTACGCGCTCACCATCACCGATCTCGATCCCATCCGCTTCGGCCTGCTGTTCGAGCGCTTCCTCAATCCCGAACGCGTGTCGATGCCGGACTTCGACGTCGACTTCTGTCAGGACCGCCGCGACGAGGTGATCCGCTACGTGCAGGAGCGCTACGGCCGCGACCAGGTGGCGCAAATTATCACCTTCGGCACGCTGCAGGCGCGCGGCGTGCTGCGCGACGTCGGCCGCGTGCTGCAGATGCCCTACGGGCAGGTCGACAAGCTGTGCAAGCTGGTGCCGCAGAACCCGGCGAGCCCGGTCACGCTGGCGCAGGCGATCGAGGGAGAGCCGAAGCTGCAGGCCGAGCGCGACAGCGATCCGGTGGTCAAGCGCGCCTTCGACATCGCGCGCAAGCTGGAAGGCTTGACGCGCCACGCGTCCACGCACGCTGCCGGCATCGTCATCGGCGACCGCCCGCTCACCGAATTGGTGCCGCTCTATCGCGATCCGAAGTCCGACATGCCGGTCACCCAGTTCAACATGAAATGGGTGGAGCAGGCGGGGCTGGTGAAATTCGACTTCCTCGGCCTGAAAACGCTGACCGTGCTCGACGTCGCCTGCAAGCTGGTGCGCCGCCGCGGCATCGACATCGATCTCGGCAACATCCCGCTCGACGACAAGAATACCTACGACCTGCTCGCGCGCGCCGAAGCGGTGGGCGTGTTCCAACTGGAAAGTGCGGGCATGCGGCGCGCGCTGCTCGACATGCGGCCCGACCGCTTCGAGGACATCATCGCGCTGGTCGCGCTCTATCGCCCCGGTCCAATGGCCAACATCCCGACCTATTGCGCGCGCAAGCACGGCATGGAGCAGCCGGACTACATCCATCCCAAGCTCGAGCCGATCCTGAAGGAGACGTTCGGCGTCATCATCTACCAGGAACAGGTGATGCAGGCCGCGCAGATTCTCGCCGGTTATTCGCTCGGGCAGGCCGATCTCCTGCGCCGCGCGATGGGCAAGAAGATCCGCAAGGAGATGCAGGCGCAGCGCAAGGATTTCGTTTCCGGCGCGGTCGAGCGCGGCGTCGAGCGCTATCAGGCTGACGCCATCTTCGACCTGCTCGAGCGCTTTGCCGAATACGGCTTCAACAAGAGCCACGCGGCGGCTTACGCGCTGGTCGCCTATCAGACCGCCTATATGAAGGCGAATTATCCGGTCGAGTTTTTAGCGGCGTCGATGACGCTCGATATGGGCAATACCGACAAGCTCGCCGAATTCCGTGCCGAGGCCGAACGCCTGGGCATCCGCGTCGATCCGCCCTCGATCAATCGCTCGAGCGTCGCGTTCGAGGTCGAAGGCAACACCATCATCTATGCGCTGGCGGCGCTCAAAGGCGTGGGCCGGCAGGCCGTGGAAGCGATCATTGCCGCGCGGGAGAGCCGCAGGTTCGCCGACTTGGCCGATTTTGCCGACCGCATCAATCCGCGCGCGGTCAACAAGCGCGTGCTGGAAAGCCTGGCGGCGGCCGGCGCCTTCGACACGTTCGAGCCCAATCGCGCGCGCGTTTTTGCGGTGATGGACAGTGTGCTGGCGCGCGCGCAGCGTACGCACGACACCGCCGCGGTCGGGCAGAGCGAATTGTTCGGTGGCGGCGGCAATCGCGAACCGATCGCGCTCGCCTCCGCAGAACCTTGGTTGCCGGCGGAACGCTTGCGGCGCGAATACGAAGCGGTCGGGTTTTTCTTGTCGGGCCATCCGCTCGACGATTATGCCGCGGTGCTCAAGAAGCTGCGCGTGCAGCCGTGGGCGGAGTTCGCGCGCGCGGTAAAAGCCGGCGCCACCGCCGGGCGTGTCGCCGCGACCGTCGTCGCGCGCACCGAGCGGCGCACGCGCACGGGCAGCAAGATGGGCATCATCGGGCTATCCGATCCGTCGGGGCATTTCGAAGCGGTGATCTTCTCGGAAGGCCTGGCCGAGCATCGCGACCTGCTCGAGCCGGGCACCGCGGTGCTGCTGTTCCTGTCGGCGGAAGTGCAGGGCGACGACGTGCGCGCGCGCATCCAGTCGGCTGAGCCGCTCGATGTGGCGGCCGCCAATCTGCACAAAGGACTGCGGGTGTTCCTGCGCGACGACAAGCCGATCGAAGCGGTCGCCAAGCGCCTCGAACCCGCGCGTCCCGGCCCGGCCAATGGCGACGGCGAGGTGAGCATGGTGCTGATGCTCAAGCAGGGCACCGAGGTCGAAGTGAAGCTGCCCGGCCGCTTCAAGGTCTCGCCGCAGATCGCCGGCGCCATCAAGGCGGTGCCCGGCGTGGTGCAAGTTGAGGCGCTCTAGCGCCGGTCGGGCGCGCTAATAGCCGACCTGCGGCACCGCGAGATAAAATACGATGCCGAAAATCGTCATGCCGATGGACGCTGCCGCCAGCGGCAGCAGAATTTGCACCGCAGCATTGGTGCCGCCGATCCCGCCAGTCCACGTCGCGAACCGGTGAGAGCTCCATTCACGATAGGCTTCCGGATCGGGTTGCTCGTCCGGCCCGGCATTGCGCCGCCAGGTCTGCCAGAGGGAGGCCGGAATACCCACAAAGATCACAAAGAACACAGTGATCATCGCCAAGATCAGCCCAACATAGGCGCCGCGGTCGAACAGGAACCAGATCGACAGTACCAGCCAAAGCGCGAGCCCGATCATTGCCTGGTAGATGCGCGGATGTAGCTCATCGTTAGTCGGCAGATTGTGGCGATGCGCGTAGTCGATCATGGCGCGCCTCCTTGTAGCCGCAAGATGTCGCCCGATCGTGATTTGGCGGCGGCCCGCCAGTGGCCGGAGCCGCCACGAGACTAACGCAGCCGCTGCGGCTGGGTTCGTGGGCGGCGGCTATGCGCCGCAGGCACACGGGAACGCCGGCCCAGGCGGGTTTCGGGCCGCCTTGCATCGCCTAAATCGCACCTATATAAGCCCCCACATCACTCACGCGGACGATGGCTTTAGGCCCCGACAATGGGTCACAAAGGCCGTCCGGTGGCCCAATCGGGCTCACAACCGTCCGCGGCGGACCAACCGGAGAAGATTATGGCGCTTCCTGACTATTCGATGCGTCAGCTTTTGGAAGCTGGCGTACATTTCGGCCATCAGGCCCACCGCTGGAACCCGAAGATGGGCACTTACATCTTCGGCACCCGCAACAACATTCACATCGTCGACCTCGCGCAGACCGTGCCGATGCTGCATCAGGCCTTGCAGGCGGTCAGCGACACCGTCGCCAAAGGCGGCCGCATCCTGTTCGTCGGCACCAAGCGGCAAGCGCAAGATGCCATCGCCGACGCCGCCAAGCGCTCGGCGCAGTATTACGTCAATTCGCGCTGGCTCGGCGGCACGCTCACCAACTGGAAGACCATCTCGGGCTCGATCTCGCGCCTGCGCAAGCTCGATGAGATGCTCAACTCGGGCGAGTCAGGCGGCTACACCAAGAAAGAGCGCCTCACCATGCAGCGCGAGCGCGACAAGCTCGACCGCTCGTTGGGCGGCATCAAGGACATGGGCGGCGTGCCCGACCTCCTGTTCGTGATCGACACCAACAAGGAAGACATCGCGATCAAGGAAGCGCAGCGGCTGAAGATTCCGGTCGCCGCGGTGGTCGACACCAACTGCGACCCGGCCGGCATCACTTATGTGATTCCGGGCAACGACGACGCCAGCCGCGCGGTTTCGCTCTATTGCGATCTGATCGCCAAGGCGGCAATCGACGGTATTTCGCGCGCCCAAGGCGAGGCCGGCATCGACATCGGTGCGCAGGAGAAGCCGGTCGCGGCCGAGGAAGTGCCGACGGTTCCAGCGGCCAGCGATCTCGGTTTCGAGCAGTTGCCGGGCCCGCGCGGCGTTGCCGACGATCTCAAGAAGCTGCCCGGCGTGTCGGGCGCGATCGAGAAGCAGCTCAACGATCTCGGCATCTTCCACTATTCGCAGATCGCCGAGCTCAACGAGAAGGCCGCGCATAACGTCGGCGAAGAAGTCGGTCTTCCCGGCCGCGTGCCCGGCTGGATCGCGAAGGCAAAAGAGCTGACGGCCGAAACCGAATAGTTCTGCTCCGTCATGCCTGGCCTCGTGCCGGGCATCCACGCCTAATCGGCGTTTGACGAATTAAGGAAAAGTTCGATGGCGAATATCTCTGCGCAAATGGTCAAGGAGCTGCGCGAGTTGACCGGCGCCGGCATGATGGATTGCAAGGCGGCGCTCACCGAAACCAAGGGCGACATGAAAGAAGCGCAGGATTGGCTGCGCAAAAAGGGCCTGTCGAAAGCCGCCAAGAAGGCTGGCCGCGTCGCGGCTGAAGGCCTGGTCGGCGTGCTCGTGCAAGGCACCAAGGGCGTCGTGGTCGAAGTCAATTCGGAAACCGACTTCGTCGCGCGCAACGATCTGTTCCAGGGTCTTGTGAAGATGATCGCCGATGTCGCGCTGACCTCCGGCACCGACGTCGAGAAGATCAAGGCGGCGAAGGCTGGCTCGATCACCGTCGGCGACTCGATCAGCGAGACCATCGCCAAGATCGGCGAAAACATGACGCTGCGGCGCGCCGCCGCGTTGTCGGTGAAGCAGGGCGTGATCGGCGCCTACGTGCACAATGCGATCACCGACGGGCTCGGCAAGATCGGCGTCATCGTCGGGCTTGAGTTGCCCGGCAAGGCCGACGTGCTCGCGCCGATCGCGCGCCAGGTCGCCATGCATGTTGCATCCGCCAACCCGCAAGCGGTCGATCCATCCGGCCTCGATCCGGCGGTTGTGGAGCGCGAAAAGAATGTGCTGGCCGACAAGTTCAAGCAGCAGGGCAAACCCGCTAACGTGATCGAGAAGATCGTCGAGTTGGGCCTCAAGACCTTCTACAAGGAAGCCACGCTGCTGGAGCAGCCGTTCATCTTCGACGACAAGAAGAGCGTGGCGCAGGCGCTCAAGGAAGCCGAGGGCCAGGCCGGCGGCGCCATCAAGGTCACGGGCTTCGTGCGGTACGCGCTCGGCGAAGGGATCGAGAAGCAGGAAACCGATTTTGCCGCCGAAGTCGCGGCCGCCGCTGGGCAGAGTTGATCGCCGGCGCCGGCCACGTGGGGGATTGAATGGCTGACCCGCTCTACCGCCGCGTGATTGTCAAGCTCTCGGGCGAAGCGCTCACCGGTGAGCAAGGCTTCGGTATCGATCAGAAAATGGTCGAACGGCTCGCCGCCGATCTGGTTGCGGCTGCCGCGCTCGGCGTCGAGCTTGGCGTGGTGGTCGGCGGCGGCAATATTTTCCGCGGTGTCGAGGTCTCCGGGCGTGGCGTGCCGCGCCCGGTGGGCGATACCATGGGCATGCTGGCGACCGTGATGAATTGCCTGGTGCTGGAAGCCGCTATCGAGCGGGCAGGGCGGGAGGCGCGCACGCTGTCGGCGCTGGCCATGACCGCGGTGTGCGAGACCTACAACCGCAAACGCGCGATGAAAAATCTGGCCAAAGGCCGCGTCCTGCTGCTGGCCGCCGGCACCGGCAATCCGTTCTTTACCACGGATACCACCGCGGTCCTGCGCGCGGCGGAACTGGACGCCAAGGCGGTGCTCAAGGCCACCAATGTGGATGGCGTCTACAGCGCGGATCCGAAGAAAGACCCCAAGGCCAAGCGCTACGACCGCCTCAGCCACCAGGAGGCCCTCGAAAAGGACCTGCGCGTGATGGATGGCGCCGCCTTCGCGCTTGCTCGGGAAAACCGTATGCCTATCATCGTGTTCTCGATCGCCGACAAAGGGGCGATCGAGGCCGTTTTACGCGGCAAAGGGCGGGCGACGGTGGTCGGCTAGGGAATTCGGCCGGCGCAAAAGGAACCCCGGCCGGCTTGCGTGAAGCGACGTGTTCCGGGGGTTGGCCATGGCAACTGCAACGTATGATTTGAACGAGATTAAGCGCCGCATGCACGGCGCCAGCAGCGTATTGAAGACCGAATTGTCCGGCCTGCGCACCGGCCGCGCCTCCGCCCATATGCTCGATCCCGTCATGGTGGACGCCTATGGCGCGCAGATGCCGCTCAATCAGGTGGCCACCGTCAGCGTGCCGGAGCCGCGGATGATCAGCGTCAATGTCTGGGACCGCTCGTTGGTGCACGCGGTGGAGAAGGCGGTCGTCAATTCCAATCTGGGCTTGTCGCCGGCGACCGAAGGGCAGACGCTGCGCTTGCGCATCCCCGAGCTCAACGAAGAACGCCGCAAGGAATTGGTCAAGATCGCACACAAATATGCCGAGACCGCGCGCGTCGCGGTGCGCCATGTACGGCGCGACGCGCTCGACGTCGTCAAAAAGCTCGAAAAGGATCACAAGATCAGCAAGGACGACCACGATAAATTTTCGGGCGAGATTCAAAAGGCGACCGACGCAGGGATCGCCGAAGTCGACCACATGCTGTCGGCGAAGGAAAAGGAGATCCTCACGGTCTGAGGTCGACGAATGACCGAGGCGAAGATTCCGCAGGGCGGCGAACCGTTCAAAGTGCCGCGCCACGTCGCCATCATCATGGATGGCAACGGGCGCTGGGCGGCTGCGCGCGGGCTGCCGCGGGCGGAAGGACATCGTCGCGGCGTCGAAGCCTTGCGGCGCACGATCCGCGCCGCCGCCGATATCGGAATTTCATTTGTCACGATTTTTTCATTCAGCGCGGAGAACTGGTCGCGTCCGGCGTCCGAGGTCGGCGAACTCATGGGTCTGCTGCGGCGATTTATCCGCAACGATCTCGCCGAACTGCACAAGAGCAACGTGCGGGTGCGCATCATCGGCGAACGGCAATCGCTCGATCCCGATATCGACCGGCTGTTCACCGAAGCCGAGGAACTCACCAGGAATAACGACGGCCTCACTTTGGTCGTGGCGTTCAATTACGGCGCGCGTCAGGAAATCACACGCGCTGCGCGCCGCATCGCGGAGGAGGCAGTGCAGGGCCGTCTGGCGCCCGCCGATATTACGCCGGAGACGATCGGCGGTTTTCTCGACGCGCCCGATGTGCCCGATCCCGATCTGATCATCCGCACCAGCGGCGAACAGCGGTTGTCGAACTTTTTGCTGTGGCAGTCCGCCTACAGCGAATTGGTCTTCGTGACGACGTATTGGCCAGATTTCGATCGAGCGACGCTCGAAGCGGCGATCCGCGAATTCCGGCAGCGCGAGCGCCGCTTCGGCGGCCTGGTCGCAAAGACCGGATCCTGAGGCGTGCTCGACATCGGTCCCGTGCCAGGTTCAGCCGAAAGTCCGGCGCCATCGCACAATCTTGTTGTACGCATTGCGTCGGCAGCCGTTATGGCGCCGGCTGCGGTCTTGGTCGCATGGATCGGCGATTGGCCGTTTGCAGTGTTTTGGAGCGCCGCGGCGATTGCCGTGCTGTGGGAATGGATCATGCTCGTCAAGGGTTCGCACTACGGGCTACGTCTACGGCGGTTCTGGGTGACCGCCGGCATCGGCTATGCCGGGTGTATGGTGCTGGCCCCGATTCTGTTGCGCGCCGACGCCGCTTACGGGCTCTCCGCGATGCTTCTGCTATTTGCCATTGTCTGGTCGACCGACGTCTGCGCCTACTTCGCGGGCCGGGCGATCGGGGGTCCGAAGCTTGCGCCGCTGATCAGCCCGAAAAAAACTTGGGCGGGCGCGATTGCCGGCACGGCCGGAGCAATTCTCGTTGCCGTTGCGGTGGCCGGCTTGCTCGGACACCTCGATAAGGGAACGATCGCCGTCGTCGCCTTGTTATTGTCGATCATGGCGCAGCTCGGTGATCTGTTGGAGTCATGGATCAAGCGCAAGTTCGGCGCGAAAGATGCGAGCCACCTCATTCCGGGGCATGGCGGGGTGATGGATCGCCTTGATGGTTTCTGGGCGGCCGCGGTTGCCGGCTGTCTGGTCGGGATGCTGCGTGGCGGGTTCGACAACCCCGCGCGCGGCCTGCTGGTGTGGTGAGCCGATGACGGTCACGCTCGCGCGTTCGAAACCAAGGCCGGCGCTTGGCGTGCGGCGTCTTACTATTCTCGGCGCGACCGGCTCGATCGGCGCAAGCACCGTCGACCTCATCAAACGCGAGCCCGAGCGCTATCGCGTGGTGGCCGTCACCGCGCGCAAGAACGCGACATTGTTAGCGCGCATTGCGCGCGATGTCGGCGCGCAGCTTGCGGTGGTCGCGGACCCCGCGGTCTATGGCGAGTTGAAAGAGGCGCTGGCCGGCACCGGCGTCGAAGCTGCATCTGGCGAAGACGCGCTGCTCGAAGCCGCCCAACGCCCTGCCGACTGGGTGATGGCGGCGATCAGCGGCGCGATCGGGCTCAAGCCGACTTTGGCGGCGATCGAGCGCGGCGCGACCGTCGCGCTCGCCAACAAAGAATGTCTCGTCTGCGCCGGCAGCCTGTTCATGCGCAAGGCACTGAGCACGGGCGCAACCGTGCTGCCCGTCGACAGCGAGCACAACGCGATCTTCCAGGCGCTCGGCGCCGGACCGCGCGAGGACGTCAAACGCATCATTCTCACTGCATCGGGCGGGCCGTTCCGCACCTGGTCGCTCGATCAGATCAGACAGGCGACGCCCGAACAGGCGCTGCGTCACCCCAACTGGTCGATGGGCCAGCGTATCACGGTCGATTCCGCGAGCATGATGAACAAGGGGCTCGAGCTGATCGAGGCGCAGCATCTTTTCGGGCTCGCGCCGCAAGAGATCGACGTGCTGGTGCACCCGCAGTCGGTGGTGCACGGGCTGGTGGAATTTCGCGACGGCTCCGTGGTGGCGCAGCTTGGCTCGCCCGACATGCGCATTCCGATCGCACATTGTCTCGCCTGGCCGCATCGTATCGATACGCCGTCCGCCCGCCTCGATTTGGCACAGGTGCGCGAATTGACCTTCGAGGCGCCCGATCCGGTGCGCTTTCCGGCCGTGACTTTGGCCCGGCGTGTGATGGAAATGGGCGGCGCCGCGCCGGCGGTCATGAATGCAGCCGATGAGATCGCGGTTGGGGCGTTTCTCGCCGGCCGCATCGACTTTCCCTCGATTGTGAGGCTGGTCGAGGCGACGCTGGATGCGGCGTCGGCGCGAGGGCTCTTGGCGGAGCCGGCCGCGATAGACGCCGCTATCGCCGTTGACCATACTGCGAGAAGTATTGCCCAGGGCCTCTTGCCCGAAATTGCCGTAAAGGCATCCTAGTAATCTTTCGGTAACTCTAGCGCGCCGGTAAAGGCGGGGACGAAGGGTGTAATGGGTTTGGACATTATGGCGGGCTTGAGCGCTTTCGGCGGTGGGCTCGTTGGCTACCTGGTTCCCTTCCTGTTTGTGCTGACGATCGTCGTGTTCTTTCACGAGCTTGGCCACTTCCTGGTGGCCCGCTGGTGCGGCATTCGCGTGCTCACTTTCTCGCTCGGCTTCGGTCCGGAGATTGTCGGCTTCTACGACCGTTATGGCACCCGCTGGAAAATCTCGGCGGTGCCGCTCGGCGGCTACGTGAAATTCTTCGGCGACGAGAATGCCGCGAGTGCGCCCGACCATGCCGCTGCGGCGGTCATGACCCAAAGCGAAAAGAAGGATAGCTTCATTGGCCAGAAGGTCGGCGCCCGCGCCGCCGTGGTCGCAGCCGGGCCGATCGCCAATTTCATTCTGGCCATCGCGATTTTCGCCGGCATCTTCATGATCGTCGGCAAGCAGACCACCAGCGCCCGCGTCGATGCCGTGCAGCCGAACAGCGCCGCCGCCGCAGCCGGCTTTCAACCAGGCGATCTCGTGCTGTCGATCGATGGCGAGAAGATCGACAGCTTTGCCGACATGCAGCGCGTTGTGAGCATCAGTTCGGGCGAGCCGCTCAAGATCGTGGTCGAGCGGCAGAGCAACGAGGTCACGCTGACGGCCACGCCGCAGCTTAAGGAGATCAAGGACAATTTCGGCAACACCCACCGCCTTGGCGTACTCGGCATCAGCCGCTCGATGGCAGCCGGCGATATCAAAACGCAGAAACTCGGGCCCTTCGCCGCCGTCTCACTGGGTGCAGAAGAGACCTGGTTCGTGGTCGATCGAACCCTGTCCTACATCGGCGGTGTTTTCGCCGGCCGGGAGGCCGCCGACCAGCTGGGCGGGCCGATTCGCATCGCCCAGGTCTCCGGGCAAGTTGCGAGCGCCGGTTTTGTCGCACTTATGCATCTCACTGCGGTGTTGTCGGTGTCGATCGGGCTATTGAACCTGTTCCCGATCCCGCTGCTCGATGGCGGTCACCTTTTGTTCTATGGAATTGAGGCGGCTCGCGGCCGGCCCCTTTCCGAACGCGCCCAGGAAGTCGGCTTTCGAATTGGGCTGGCAATCGTTGTCATGTTGATGATTTTTGCAACCTTTAATGACATCCTCCACCTCGCGACCTCATAATCGTTGCTTGAGGGCAACTTTTTGAGGGGAAAGGGAAACTTGGCTCGGACTTTCGTTTGCACTGCCACTAAAACGCTATAAAAAGCCGGGTAAAGTCACCAGCCAGTCGGCCACAGAGGGGCGGCCGCGAGGGGTAGAGGCGCATAGCGCATGGGTCTGTGTGTGCGATGGGTGCGGGGGCTGGCGCTTAGCTTGGCCGTCCTCGGCGGCCTTCTTGTCAGTGCTGGGGTGGTAACAGTTGCGTCTTCAGGCGTCGCAATTGCGCAAACCGTCAATTCCATCGTCGTCGAGGGCAACCGGCGCGTCGAAGCCGCGACCATTCGTTCCTATTTCAAGGCCGGCCCGGGCGGGCAACTGGGCCCTGCGGAAGTCGACGAAGGCATCAAGGCGCTCTACGGCACGGGACTGTTTTCCGACGTTCGCATTAGCCGTGCCGGCGGCCGGTTGGTGGTCACCGTCGTCGAAAACCCGGTGATCAACCGCGTCGCCTTCGAGGGCAACAAGAAAGCCAAGGACGCCCAGCTCGAAGCCGAAGTGCAATCCAAAGCGCGCGGCACATTATCGAAGCCGACTGTGCAGGCCGACGTTCAGCGTATCATCGAGGTCTATCATCGCACCGGCTACTACGACGTGAACGTGGTGCCGAAGATTATCGACTTGCCGAACAACCGCGTCGATCTCGTGTTCGAGATCACTGAAGGCAACAAGACCGTTGTAAAGGAAATTCACTTTATCGGGTTGCACGCCTTCTCGGCCGGGCGCCTGAAGCGGGTGATTAAAACCACTGAGACCAACTTCCTCAGCTTCCTGCAATCGACCAATATCTACGACCCCGACCGTGTGGAATCCGATCGCGATCTGCTGCGCCGGTTCTACCTTGCTCACGGCTACGCCGACGTGCGCATTTTATCCGCGCTCGGCGAGTACGACCCGGAAAAGAAGGGCTTCATCATCACCTTCACGATCGATGAAGGCGGCCAATACCACATCGGCAGCGTTGACGTGGTCTCGAACGTGCATGCGCTCGATCCGGCTTCGTTGCGCGGCACGGTCAAGCTGAACGCCGGCAACGTCTACAACGCGGACTTGGTGCAGAAGAGCGTCGAAGCGATGACGATCGAAGCCGCCAAGCACGGCTACGCCTTCGCCACGGTGCGCCCGCGCGGCGACCGCGATTTCGAGAAAAAAATTATCAATCTCGTTTTTGTCGTCGAGGAGGGCACACGCGCCTACATCGAGCGCATCAACGTCATCGGCAATACGCGCACCCGCGATTATGTGATCCGCCGCGAATTCGATGTCAGTGAGGGCGACCCCTACAACCGCGCCTTGATCGACCGCGCCGAGCGCCGATTGAAGAACCTGAACTACTTCAAGACGGTGAAAATCACCAACGAGCCGGGCTCCGCGCCAGACCGCGTGGTCATCAACGTCAATGTCGAGGAGAAGGCGACCGGCGAATTCTCGGTGTCAGGCGGCTATTCGACCGCCAGCGGCTGGCTGTCCGAAGTCAGCATTGCCGACCGCAACCTGATGGGCCGCGGCCAATTTGCCAAGGCTTCGGTGAGCTATGGCCAATACTCGCGCGGCTTCAACCTGTCCTTCGTCGAGCCTTTCTTGCTCGGTTATCGGATGGCCGGCGGTATAGACCTTTATGGGCAGGACAACCTAGCGACCAATTATGTCTCGTACAATTCGAAAACGCTTGGCGTCAATTTTCGTCTCGGCTTTGCGCTGACTGAGGAACTCTCACTGCAGCCGCACTATTCGATTTACCGGCAGGAAATCACATTGCCGGACATCAATAACTGCTACCCTGCGGGTACGATTGTGGATGGAAGCCTCTCCTGCGTTCCCGCCTCGCTGCCGGTGCGATTGGAGCTTGCGCAAGGTCCTGTGACGGTGTCGCTGGTCGGCTATACGTTGAGCTACAACACGGTCGACAACGTCAATGCGCCGACCAGCGGTCTGTTTGCCAGCGTAACGCAGGATGTCGCCGGCGTGGGCGGCGATGTCAATTTCATCCGCACGACCGGCGAATTGCGCAACTACTACGAAGTGCTGCCCGACGTGGTCGGCGTTCTCCACCTGCAAGCCGGTCACGAGACCGGTTGGGGCGGCAAAGATCTGCGCATGTTGGATCATTTCTTTATGGGCCCGAACTTGGTGCGCGGCTTCGCTCCGGCCGGCCTCGGTCCACGCGATTTGACCCCCGGCACGACCAACGATGCTCTTGGTGGCAGCTTGTATTGGGGGAGCAGCGTGGAATTGCAGACCCCGCTCTATTTCATGCCGCGTGAAATCGGTATCAAGCTTGCCGTCTTTGCCGATGCCGGCTCGCTATGGGATTACCAGGGCCCGACCTCCGGTTCGGCGCCGGCTGGATCGCCGGTTCAGACGGTCCAGGTTGGCCTCGACAAGTTCTCCGATATTCGCTCTTCGATCGGCGCCGGCTTAATCTGGGATTCGCCGCTTGGCCCGCTGCGTGTTGACGTGGCGTATCCGGTCACGAAGTACTGCGCAGCTAATACTGCTGGGCAGCAGATTTGCGACAACAAACAAATCTTTCGCTTCAGCGGCGGCGCCAAGTTCTAGTCTGGCTGAACATCACGGCACGATGAGCGAGCCTGTCTTTTTAAGATACGCCCGCGGCCTCACGCTCGAAGAGGTCGCAAAGCTAACCGGTGCCGATCAACCGCCGGCGTCCGCGCGCGCGCGTCGCATCGTCAATGTCGCGGCGCTCGATAGCGCGGGACCTTCGGACCTCAGCTTTCTTGACAACAAGAACTATGCACCGGCGGCGGCAGGCACCCACGCCGGCGCTTGTCTCGCCACGGCCGCGCTTGCCAAGGAATTGCCAGCGCACTTGACGGCGCTGATCGTGCGCGAGCCTTACTGCGCCTTCGTCCAGGTTGCGCGTGCGCTGTTCCCGCAGGCGCTGCGGCCGTCCTCGCTCTATGACGCGGGCGAAGCACCCCGCGCCCATGCGGGCGCCCATGTGCATGCCGACGCGCGGTTGGAAGACGGCGTTACCGTCGATCCGGGCGCCGTCGTCGGGCCGCATGCGGAAATCGGTGCGGGCACGGTGATCGCCGCCAATGCCGTGATCGGCCCCGAGGTGCGGATCGGACGCGAGTGCGCCATCGGCGCCGGCGCCACCCTCACCAATGCCCTGATCGGCGACCGCGTCATCATCCATCCGGGCTGCAAGATTGGCCAGGACGGCTTCGGCTTCGTCATGGGCGGCAAGGGCCATCTCAAGGTGCCGCAAGTTGGCCGCGTCATCGTCCAGGACGACGTCGAGATCGGCGCCGGCACCACAATCGACCGCGGCGCCATCCGCGACACCGTGATCGGAGAGGGCACGAAGATCGACAACCTTGTGCAAGTCGGTCACAATGTCAGCATTGGCCGGCATTGCGTGCTGGTGGCGCAAACTGGGATTTCGGGCTCCTCCACGTTGGAAGACTTTGTTGTGTTGGGCGCCCGCGTCGGCCTAAACAACAACGTCACGATCGGAGAGGGGGCGCACATCGCCGCAACCAGCATCGTGCACGGCGATGTCCCCGCTGGCGCGCGCTGGGGTGGCATGCCGGCCAAGCCGGTGAGGCAATGGTTCCGTGAGATGATGATTCTCGAACAGCTGGCGCGCAGGGAAATGCGCTCGCGTGAAAAGCCAAGCGCCGGTGCGGCCGAGGACGAATGAGACTATAGAGCATGGATGAAGCGGTCAAAAAGCTGGAAGCGGCCGATGTCGCGCTGGTGCTCAAGCTGCTGCCGCACCGCTATCCGTTTCTTATGGTCGATCGCGTGATCGAGATCCGCGGCGACGAGAGCGGAATTGGCATCAAGAACGTGACCATTAACGAACCGCAATTCCAGGGTCATTTCCCCGGCAATCCGGTTTTCCCCGGCGTGTTGATGATCGAGGGCATGGCGCAGACCGCCGGCGTGATGTGCATCGCCGCGACCGCCTCGGTCCGGCCGAAATCGGTGTTCTTTCTGACCATCGACAAAGCGAAATTTCGCAAGCCCGTCTTGCCGGGCGACACCATCGAATACCACATGCGCAAGATCGCTCAGCGCAAGACCATGTGGTGGTTCCGCGGCGAAGCCAAGGTCGCCGGCCAAATCGTCGCGGAAGCCAAAGTCGGCGCCATGCTGACCGACGCATGAGCGCGCGCATGATCGACTCCTCGGCGCGGATCGAGGCCGGGGCGCAAATCGGCAAGAACGTCTCGATCGGCCCCTATTGCACCATCGGTCCGCACGTCACCGTCGGCGATGATTGCCGGCTCATCGGCCACGTCAATTTGACGGGGGACACCACCATCGGGCCGCGCACCGTCATTCACCCGTTCGCTTCGCTCGGCGGAGCGCCGCAATCGTTCAGCTACAAGGGCGAGCCGACCAAGCTCGTGGTCGGCGCTGATTGTGATATCCGCGAGCATGTGACCATGAGCACCGGCACGACGCAGGATCGTGGCGTCACGACCGTTGGCGACAAATGCTTCTTCATGGTCGGCTCGCACGTTGCGCACGATTGCCAGGTCGGCAACAACGTCGTGTTTGCCAACAATATCATGCTCGGCGGCCACGTGAGCGTCGGTGACAACGTCGTGTTCGGCGGCGGCGTGGCGGTGCGCCAATTCGTGCGCATCGGCGAGGGCGCGATGATAGTTGGCCTGAGCGGCATCCGCGCCGACATCATCCCATGGGGCATGGCGCAGGGGCCGCTGGCGGACTTGGTCGGCATCAACGTCGTCGGCATGCGCCGCGGCGGTACGGCGAAAACGGACATCCTCAACGTGCGGCGCGCGTATCAGGCGCTGTTCTTCGGCGAGGGCGAATTCCGCGCCCGGCTTGATCAAGTCGAACGTGATTTTGGCGGCGACGCGCGCGTGCGCAAGATCATTGACTTCATCCGCGCCGGCAAGCGTCCGCTTACAATGGCGATTAAGCGCGGCGAGACCGACGAGGAAGCATGAGCGCCGTGGAGGCCGTCAGGCAGGAAGGCCCGCTCGCGCTGATTTGCGGCGGCGGCAGCCTTCCGCTCGCGGTGGCGGATTCCGTTGCCGTGCGCGGGCGCAAGGTGTTGCTGTTTCCGCTGCGTGGCTTCGCCGACCCAAAAGATTTCGCGAGACGCGAACATCATTGGGTCCACCTCGGTCAATTCGGCACCGTGGCGCGCATCGCGCGCGCCAATGGCTGCCGCGACATCATGTGTCTCGGCTCGGTCGTGCGGCCCTCAGTTTGGCAATTGCGGCCGGACTTTTTCACGCTGAAAGTGCTGCCGCAGGTGGCGAAAGCGTTTCGCGGCGGCGATAATCATCTGTTGTCGAGCGTGGGGCACGTCATCGAGCAGCATGGCTTCCGGATGGTCGGCGTACCCGAAGTGGCGCCCGAAACTCTCATGCCGGAGGGAACGCTTGGCCGCGTACAGCCATCCGAACGCGACCGCGCCGATATCACGCTGGGCCTCGCTTACCTCAAAGCCGCGGGGCCTTTCGACATTGGCCAAGCGGTCGTGGTGGCCGACAAATACGTTTTGGCGGTCGAAGCCGCGGAAGGCACCGATGCGATGGTTGCCCGCGTGGCGCAGCTGCGCGCGAATGGGCGCATCCGCACGCCGGCCGGCCGTGGCGTGCTGGTGAAGGCGCCAAAGCCTGCGCAGGACCGCCGCTTCGATCTGCCCTCGATCGGCCCCAAAACCGTTGAGGGCGCCGTCCGCGCCGGACTGGCCGGCGTCGCAGTCGCTTCCGGCGAAACGATCGTTGCCGAGCCCGAGGCGTTGGTGGCGGCCGCCGACCGCGCCAATATTTTCGTTATCGGGATGGCGGCCGGATCGGCGCGATGAACAGCGCGCGCGCGCCACATGTTTTCTTGGTGGCGGGCGAGGAATCCGGCGACCGGCTCGGCGCCGCACTCATCGCTGCGCTCAAGCGGGCAACCCAGGGCGGCGCGCGTTTCTCCGGCGTCGGCGGTACGCATATGGCGGGCGAGGGCTTGGCCAGCCTGTTCCCGCTCGGCGATCTGGCGCTCATGGGCTTTGCCAGCATCCCGCAGCGCCTGCCGAAAATCCTCGCGCGCATCCGCGAGGCGGCCGACTCGGTCATCGCCGCTAAGCCCGACGTGCTGGTGATCATCGACAGCCCGGAATTCACCCATCGTGTCGCGCGCAGAGTGCGTGCCCGGGCGCCGGCGATCCCGATCGTCGACTACGTCTGCCCCTCGGTCTGGGCCTGGCGGCCGGGGCGCGCGCGTGCCATGCGCGCTTATGTCGACCATGTTTTGGCGTTGTTGCCATTCGAGCCGGAGGTGATGAAACGCTTGAACGGCCCGCCTTGCACCTTCGTCGGCCACCCGCTCGCCGAACAGGTTGCCGAGTTGCGTCCGAATGCCGAGGAGGCGCGCCGCCGCATGGCCGATCCGCCGCTGCTGCTGGTCTTGCCGGGCAGCCGCACGGGTGAGATCCGCCGCATGGCGCACATCTTCGGCGATGCCGTCGCCATGGTGGCCAAGCGCACCGGCCCATTGGATGTCGTCGTGCCGGCCGTGCCGCGATTGGCCGAATGCGTGCGGGCTGCGCTCGCGAGGCGGCGGGTGCCGGCCCGCATCGTGACTGGTGTCGGAGAGAAACACGCAGCGTTCCGCAACGCGCGGGCGGCGCTCACCAAGTCGGGCACCTCGACGCTTGAGCTGGCGCTCGCCGGCGTGCCAATGGCCGCCGCCTATAAGGTGCCCCTCATCGAGGAATTGGTTGGTCGCTTGCTGATCACGGCGCCCAGCGCCATCCTTGCCAATCTGGTGCTGGGCGAGAACGTCGTGCCGGAGTTCCTGCAACGCGACTGCACGCCGGAAAAATTGGCGGCCGCTTTGCTGCCGCTATTGGCCGATACCCCGCAGCGGCGCCGCCAAATCGAGGCCTTTGCCCGGCTCGACGGCTTGATGGCCATCGGCCAGGCCGCCCCGAGCGACCAGGCCGCGGCTGTGGTTGTCGATTGCGCCGGCCGCCTTAACCAACCGGCGGGCGAAGCCATGGTATCCGACCGCTTGACAGGGTAACTTGATCTACCCCGGCCGACCGGCCGCAAAACAGGCTGAGAGCTGGGATATCCCGCCCGTGACGATGCCAACCCGCGCCGCGATTACCGCCGTCCACGGCTATGTGCCGCCGGATGTGCTCACCAACGCGGACCTCGCGCGCATGGTGGACACCACGGATGAGTGGATCACCGAGCGCACCGGCATCAAGGAGCGCCACATCCTTAAAGGCGAGGGCCTGGGCTCGTCGCATATGGGCGCGGAAGCGGTGCGCGGCCTGCTCGCCAAGACCAAAACCGATCCGGCCGAAATCGAGTTGCTGATCTGCGCCACCACGACTCCGGATTTCGTGCATCCCTGCACGGCCAATCTGATCTGCGACATGGTTGGAATCCGCAATATCGGCAGCTTCGACATCCAGGCGGCCTGTTCGGGCTTCATCTATGCGCTGACCGCCGCGCACCAATTCATCGCCGCCGGCACCTACAAGAAAGTCATCGTCGTGGGCGCCGACAAAATGTCCGCAATCGTCGATTACACCGATCGCGCCACCTGCGTGCTGTTCGGCGACGGCGCGGCGGCCATGATGCTGGAGCCGAATTCGGACGGCTACGGCATCATGGATACGATCCTGCGCTCCGACGGCTCGGGCGCCAGATATCTCCACCAGAAAGCCGGCGGCAGCCGCATGCCGCCGACCGCGGAGACGGTGGCCAAGCGTCTGCACTATGTGCATCAGGAAGGCGCTTCGGTTTACAAATTCGCCGTCGCCGGCATGACGGAGGCGACGACCGAGATCATGGCGCGCAATAATTTGACCGCCGACATGATCGATTGGGTGGTCCCGCACCAAGCCAACCGGCGCATCATCGAGACCACGGCCGAGCGCCTCGGCCTGTCGCTCGACAAGGTCATGTTCACGATCCAGAAATACGGCAACACGACCACGGCGACGATCCCGCTGTCGCTGTGGGACTATGAGACGAAACTGAAAAAGGGCGACCGTCTGCTGCTCGCGGCGTTCGGCGGCGGCTTCACCTGGGGCGGCGCCTACGTGACCTGGGCCTATGATGGCGCCAAGGCGCCCAAGCTCAACGGCAACGCGCCGCAGAGCAAGCTCGTCAAATCGTCCTGGCTCTGAGTTTTATTTCCGCCGCGAGATCGGCGTGTAGTCGCGCTGCGCTGCCCCGGTATAGAGCTGGCGCGGGCGGCCGATCTTCTGCTTCGGATCCTCGATCATTTCCTTCCACTGCGCGATCCAGCCGACCGTGCGCGCGACCGCGAACAGCACGGTGAACATCGTGGTGGGGAAACCCATCGCCTTAAGGGTGATGCCCGAATAGAAGTCGATGTTCGGGTAAAGCTTCTTCTCGATGAAATAATCGTCGTGGAGCGCGATTTTTTCGAGCTCCATCGCGACGTCGAGCAGCGGATCGTCCTTGATGCCGAGCTCGTTCAAGACTTCGTGGCAGGTCTTCTGCATGATCTTGGCGCGCGGATCATAATTTTTATAGACGCGGTGGCCGAAGCCCATCAGGCGGTAGGAATCGTTCTTGTCCTTGGCGCGCCTGATGAATTCCGGGATGCGCTCGACGCTGCCGATCTCGCGCAGCATATTGAGCGCCGCCTCGTTGGCGCCGCCATGCGCGGGACCCCAGAGACAGGCGCAACCGGCGGCGATGCAGGCGAACGGATTGGCGCCGGACGAGCCGGCAAGGCGCACCGTCGAGGTCGAAGCGTTCTGCTCGTGATCCGCGTGCAGGATGAAGATGCGGTCCATCGCGCGCGCCAGCACCGGGTTCGGCTTGTATTCCTCGGTCGGCACCGCGTAGCACATGCGCAGGAAGTTGGTGGAATAGTCGAGCTCGTTCTTCGGATACACGAACGGCTGGCCGATCGAATATTTGTAGGCCATCGCCGCGAGCGTCGGTACTTTGGCGATCATGCGGATCGACGCGATCATGCGCTGGGTCGGATCCGAAATGTCGGTGGAGTCGTGATAGAACGCCGACAGCGCGCCGACCGAGCCGACCATCACCGCCATCGGATGCGCGTCGCGGCGGAAGCCCTGGAAGAACCGCATCATCTGCTCGTGCACCATGGTGTGGCGCGTGACGCGGTAATCGAAATCGGCTTTCTGCGCGGCGGTCGGCAATTCCCCGTAGAGCAGCAAATAGCAGGTCTCGAGGAAATCGCCGTGCTCGGCAAGTTGCTCGATCGGGTAGCCGCGGTAGAGCAGCACGCCTTCGTCGCCGTCGATGTAGGTGATCTTGGACTCGCAGCTCGCCGTCGAGGTGAAGCCGGGGTCGTAAGTGAACAGGCCGCTCTCGCCATAGAGTTTGGCGATGTCGACGACCGATGGCCCGATCGTTCCTTCGTAGACGGGAAAGTCCCAGTTTTTGTTACCGACCGTGAGCGTGCCGGTCTTGGTCTTGTCCGTCTTGGCGTCCATGAGAATGGCCCTCGAAATGGCAAGCGGTGCGTAACAACGCTACGGCCGGACGGTGGCGGCTGCGCCGGGTAAGGGCGGGTTCCGGCCGCTTTTTGGGTAGCTCATTCAAGTGTGCACTGCAAGATAGCGCAAGCCATGAGCATGCCCGCTAGGTAGGCACGATTCCCGTTAATTTCTTTCGTCTAAGCCGCCGGCCGGGAGGTCGCCTGGTCGCGAAGGCGGGCGAGGCTCTCATCCCGCCCGAGCACGGCCAGGACGTCGAAGATGGGCGGTGAGGTGGTCCGGCCGGTCAGCGCGGCGCGCAGGGGTTGCGCCACGGCGCCGAGCTTAAGCCTGAACCGCTCGGCATAAGGCCGCACCACGGCCTCGACCGATCCGGCGTTCCAATCGCCGACCGCCTCCAGTTCCGGCAGCAGGGCGGCGATCAGGCCCTTGGCTTCGTCGGTCAAAAGGGCCTTGGCTTGGTCGTTGGGCTCGAGCGGGCGGCGCGCCCAGAGGAAGCGCGAGGCGTCGAACAATTCGACCAGGGTCTTGGCCCGCTCCTTCAATCCCGGCATGGCAGCCGTGAGCTTGGCGCGCAGCGCCGGCGTCATCTGGCCGGCCAGTTCCTGGCCGCCGGCGATATGCGGCAGCAGCTGTTCGAGCGCGGCCAGCAATTCGCTGTCGGGGGTCGAGCGGATGTAGTGGCCGTTGAGGTTTTCCAGCTTGGCGAAATCGAAGCGGGCCGGCGAGCGGCCGATCGCCGGCAGGTCGAAGGCGGCGATCATTTCCTCGGTGGTGAAGATCTCCTGGTCGCCGTGGGCCCAACCGAGACGTAGGAGGTAGTTTCGCATCGCGGCCGGCAAATAGCCCATGGCGCGGTAGGCATCGACACCAAGTGCGCCGTGACGTTTCGATAGTTTGGAACCGTCCGGCCCGTGGATCAGCGGGATGTGCGCGAAGATCGGGACGTTCCAGCCGAACGCGTCGTAGATGTGCTTCTGCCGCGCGGCATTGGTGAGGTGGTCGTCGCCGCGGATGACGTGCGTGATCGCCATGTCGTGGTCGTCCACCACCACCGCGAGCATATAAGTCGGCGTGCCGTCCGAGCGCAGCAGCACCAGGTCGTCCAAGTCCGAATTCTGCCAGACGACCCGGCCCTGCACCTGATCCTCGATCACGGTCTCGCCGGTCTGCGGCGCCTTCAGGCGGATCACCGGCTTGACGCCGGGCGGCGCCTCGGCCGGATCGCGGTCGCGCCAGCGCCCGTCATAAAGCTTGGAACGGCCCTCGCGGCGGGCGGCCTCGCGCATGGCGGTGAGTTCCTCCGGCGAGGCGTAACAACGGTAGGCCTTGCCGGCGGCGAGCAGCTGCTCGGCGACCTCGCGGTGCCGCTGAGCGCGCGAAAACTGGAACACGATTTCGCCGTCCCAAGACAGTCCCAGCCAGGTCAGCCCGTCGATGATGGCGGCGATGGCGGCGGCGGTCGAGCGCTCGCGGTCGGTGTCCTCGATGCGCAGCAGCATCTTGCCGCCGTGCCGGCGCGCAAATAGCCAGTTGAACAGCGCGGTGCGGCCGCCCCCGATATGGAGAAAGCCGGTGGGGGACGGCGCGAAACGGACGATGACGGGGTCGCTCATCGGCGGGCGTCTACCACAATTGCGGGCAAATTTGACATTGAGCCGAGCACTACGTCATGGCATAGGCCGCCGTTCGCGGCATTTACTAGCGGATTCGAGGGCGCATGGCGAAGGTTGATATAGCAAGCGGTGAGGCCGCCCCCGAAGCTGGGCGCGACTTTATCCGCGACATCGTCAAAGCCGATCTCGATGCCGGCCGCGCCAAAGAGGTGGTGACCCGTTTCCCGCCCGAGCCCAACGGCTATCTGCATATCGGCCACGCCAAGTCGATCTGCCTGAATTTCGGCATCGCGCAGGAATTCGGCGGCCGCTGCCATCTGCGTTTCGACGACACCAACCCGGTCAAGGAAGAGCAGGAATATATCGACGCGATCGAGGCCGACGTACGCTGGCTCGGATTCGATTGGGGCAAGCACCTTTATCACGCCTCGGATTATTTCGAACAACTCTACAACTGGGCGGAAGACCTCGTCCGCGCCGGCAGGGCCTACGTGGACGACCAGACGCATGAGCAGATCCGCGTCAACCGCGGCACCTTGACCGAGCCGGGCAAGAATTCACCGTTCCGCGACCGCTCGGTGGAGGAAAACCTCGACCTGTTCCGCCGCATGCGCGCCGGCGAGTTCGAAAACGGCAAGCGCGTGCTGCGCGCCAAGATCGACATGGCCAGCGGTAACATAAACTTACGCGATCCCGTGATGTACCGCATTCTCAACGCGCCGCATCCGCGCACCGGCACGACGTGGAAAATTTATCCGAGCTACGATTACGCGCACGGCCAGTCGGACGCCATCGAGCGCATCACGCATTCGATCTGCACGCTGGAGTTCGAAGACCACCGGCCGCTGTACGAATGGTTCATCGCCAATTTGAAAGTTCCGTCGCAGCCACATCAGTACGAATTCGCACGCCTCAATCTCACCTACACCGTGCTGTCCAAGCGCGTGCTGACGCTCTTGGTGCGCGACGGCCATGTCAAAGGCTGGGACGATCCACGCATGCCGACGCTCGCAGGGCTTCGCCGCCGTGGCGTGCCGCCGGCCGCGATCCGCGATTTCGTCAAACGCATCGGCGTCGCCAAGGCCAACAGCGTGGTCGACGTCGGCATGTTCGAATTTTCCGTGCGCGAGGCGCTCAACAAGACCGCGTTACGCCGCATGGCGGTGCTCAAGCCGCTGAAAGTCGTGATCGAGAATTATCCGGAAGGGCAGGTCGAGGAGCTCGACGCCGTCAATCATCCCGACGATCCGGGTGCCGGCTCCCGCAAGATCAAGTTTTTGCGCGAACTGTTCATCGAGCAGGACGACTTCATGGAGAACCCGCCGAAGAAATTCTTCCGGCTGTCGCCCGGCACCGAGGTGCGGCTGCGCTACGCCTACTTTATCACCTGCAAAGAGGTGAAGAAGAACGCCAAAGGCGAGGTGACCGAACTGCGCTGCACATACGATCCGGCCACGCGCGGCGGCAACGCGCCGGACGGCCGCAAGGTGAAGGCGACGATCCATTGGGTCTCGGCGGCGCATGCGGTGCCGGCGGAAGTGCGCGTGTACAATCCGCTGTTCTTACGGCCCGATCCCGACGCGCAGAACTTCGCCGCCGATCTCAATCCCAACTCGTTGGACGTGCTAAGCGAGGCTCGACTTGAGCCGGCGTTGGCCGCAGGCAATTCGGCCGAGCCGGTGCAGTTCGAGCGCAACGGCTATTTCTGCCCCGATCCGGACAGCGCGCCCGGCAAGCCGGTGTTCAACCGCACCATCGGCCTGCGCGACACCTTCGCCAAGGAAGTGGCGAAGGGGTGAACGTTCACAACCGTTCCCCTAGCCACAACCCATATACAACCTAGTGGATTGCGTCTGACATTTGAATCCCGGAAGGGATTCCCAGCGGACCGGATACATGCGAGTCTGGCGCATGCGCACCGGAATTTCCATCGCTCTCAAGCCCGCTGATCGCCGCCGTCTGAAGGTGCTTGCGCGGGATCGCAACGCTCCACACAAGCATGTTTGGCGGGCTGAGATCGTCCTACTGAGCGCGGACGGTGTTGGCACCAATGAGATCATGCGCCGGACCGGCAAATCGAAGACCTGTGTCTGGCGCTGGCAGGAACGCTTCATGCAGGCCGGTTATGAGGGTCTCTTGTACGATAAGACACGCCCCTCGCGCATCCAGCCGCTGGGGTCGAACATCACCGAACGCGTCGTGACGCTCACCCAGACCGAGCCGCCAGTAGAGGCGACCCATTGGACCTCCACCATGATGGCGAAGGTCGTCGATATCAGCGCGAGTTCCGTCCAACGCATCTGGCGTGCGCATGGCCTTCAACCGCACCGGGTGAAACACTTCAAGCTCTCCACCGATCCACAATTTGTCGACAAACTGCGCGATATCGTCGGCCTCTATGTCGATCCACCAGCCCATGCGGTCGTTCTCTCGGTCGATGAGAAGAGCCAAATCCAGGCGCTCGACCGCACTCAGCCCGGTCTGCCGATGAAGAGGGGCCGCGCCGGGACCATGACCCACGACTACAAGCGCCACGGTACGACCACGCTGTTCGCCGCCCTCAACGTTCTCGACGGCACCGTCATCGGCCGCAACATGCAGCGCCACCGGCACCAGGAGTTCATCCGCTTCCTCAACACCGTCGAGGCCCAGGTGCCGGCACGAAAGGCGATCCACGCCATCGTCGACAACTACGCGACCCACAAACATCCCAGGGTGCAAAAATGGCTGGCCAGGCATCCCCGCTGGACATTCCACTTCACACCCACCTCGGCGTCCTGGCTCAACGCCGTCGAAGGCTTCTTCGCCAAGCTCGCGCGGCGGCGATTAAAGCGCGGCGTCTTCCTATCCGTCGTTGACTTGCAAGCAGCAATCAATCGCTTCGTCCTCGAACACAACGTCGAACCAAAGCCCTTCACATGGACTGCCGATCCAGACAAAATCATCCGGGCCGTCAGACGCGGGTACCAAGTGTTAGATTCGATCCACTAGCATTGTCACTCGCAGTCCCGGCGTCGGGGGGCGTCTGTGGCATACGGCGAGGACAATCGAGCGCGCGCGAAAGCCTGGGCGGCCGGCGTCGATGCCGCGCGCCGCGGCGCCGGCCTCATGCTGCCGGAAGGTTTAAGCGTCCCGGCCGAACAGCTGCGGCGCCTGCTGTCGCAATGGGCCTTGGCCGAGGTCGCGCCCGGCCGGCTGCTGCTCTGGCTGCCAATCGCCTATGGGTTTGGCATTGTCGGTTACTTCACCGCCGATCACGAGCCGGCATGGTGGGCGGCGCTTGCCGCCGCGATCGCCGGCCTCACCATCGCGATCCTCGCACGCCGGCACAGCGTTGGATTTCCATTCGCGCTCGCGCTTGCGGCCATCGCCTTGGGGTTTGCCACTGGCACGTTGCATACCGCGCGTATCGCCCACCCCGTGCTGGGCTATTCCATCGCCTGCGCGCGTGCGCGTTGCGCAAAGGCACGATGCCTCCGGTCGGCAGCTTTATTTCGTTCAAGGCGCATTTGTCGCCGCCGCTGCAGCCGTTGCGCCCGGGCGGTTACGATTTCGCGCGCGATATGTATTTCCAGCAGATCGGGGCCTCCGGCTACGCGCTCGGCAAGATCGCCGTGTTGACGCCACCGGCCGGAGGCGGGTTGTGGCTGGGCTACGCCGCCTTTCTCGCCAATCTGCGCGACATCATCGACGCGCGCATGCGCGCCGTCATCCCCGGCGACCGCGGCGCTATCGCCTCGGCTCTGATCACCGGCAAGCGCGACGCGATTTCGACGCAGCTCAACGACGCCTTCTACATTTCGAGCCTCGCGCACGTGCTGTCGATCTCCGGCTATCACATGGCGATGGTGGCGGGCATCGTGTTCTTCTTCCCGTGCAAGCCTGGCGCTGATCCCGCCGCTGGCCAGCCGTCACCCGATCAAGAAATGGGCGGCAGCGTGCGCGCTTGCCGCCGCGGCGTTCTATCTGCTGCTGTCGGGTAACGAGGTCGCGACCCAGCGCCCCTTCATCATGATCGCGATCGTGCTCATCGGCATCATGCTCGATCGCCCGACGCTCACCTTCCGCACCATTGCGGTCGCGGCCTTCGCAGTGCTGCTGTTCGCGCCGCAGGCGGTGGTGCATCCGAGCTTCCAGATGTCTTTGCGGCGACGCTCGCGCTGATCGCGGGCTATCAGCACGGCCGGCCGTGGCACGCCAAGGCCGATACGCCGCTCGCCGCGCGCGGCGCTGTGGCGCGCGCGCGAGGTGACCGGGCTGCTCCTCGCGTCGCTGGTCGCGGGACTTGCCACCACGCCGTATGCCGCCTTTCACTTCCACCGCATCGCGCCCTATGGCGTGATCGCCAACTTGCTCGCTATGCCGGTGGTGTCGGTGCTGGTGATGCCGGCGGGTATTCTCGGCGTGCTCGCGCTGCCGTTCGGCTTCGACGCCAGTTTCTGGCGGCTGATGGGCTACGGTATCGACTGAATGGACACCGTGGCGCTGTGGGTGGCTGGCCTGCCGGGCGCGGTCGGCCACATGCGCGCCTTCGGCACCGGGCCGCTGCTGCTCGCCACCGCCGGGTTGCTGCTGCTCTGCCTGTTGCGTACGCCGGTGCGCTGGATTGGCGCGGCACTGGTCGCGTTATCGACGTTCTGGGCATTGGCAACGCCGCTGCCCGATGTGCTGGTCGCGGGTGACGGCCGCGCGGCGGCGATCCGCGGCCCGGACGGGCGCCTGGCAGTGCTGGCGAACGGCCGCGGATACTTCCGCGATCAAGGAATGGCTGATGGCCGATGCCGACGATCGCTTGCCGGCCGACAAGACGCTGCATGACGGCGTGCGCTGCGATGCGATCGGCTGCATCGGGCATTTCGCCGACGGGCGGCTCGCGTCGATGGTGCTCAATATCGAAGCCTTCGCCGAAGACTGCGCACGCGCCGCCGTCGTGGTGAGCGGACGCGAAGCGCCGGGCGAATGCACGGCGACATTGATCGACCGCAGGACCTGGCGCGCGCATGGCGCGACCGCGCTGCGCTGGACCGGCAATCGCTTCGAGAAATCTTACGCGCAGCCGCCCGGCTACGACCGGCCCAGGGCGGCCGAACGTGCTGCGCCGGGCGAGGCGGCGCAGGCCATAGCACAGCCGCGCGATGCGACGCCGCGGGCCGAGGATCTCGAGCCGGGCGATTAGCTCAGTAGCGGCGGAACAGCCCCACCAGCTTGCCCTGAATACGCACGCGGTTGGGCGGCAGGATGCGCACCTCGTAGGCGGTGTTGGCCGGCTCGAGCGCGATGGAGGCGCCGCGGCGGCGGAAGCGTTTGAGCGTGGCTTCCTCGTCGTCGATTAGCGCCACCACGATGTCGCCGGTATCGGCGGCTTCCGATTTGCGGATGAGGGCGATGTCGCCGTCGAGAATGCCAGCCTCGATCATCGAGTCGCCTCGCACCTCCAAGGCAAAATGCTCGCCGGCCGACAGCAGGTCGGGCGGCATGTTGATGACGTGGCTGCGGGTTTGGATCGCCTCGATCGGCGTGCCGGCAGCAATGCGGCCCATCACCGGCACCGCGATCGGGCGCGTGCTGTCCTCGTCGATGTCGCCGGTTGCGGCAGCCGCCCGCACGCGGCCAAGGTCGCCCTCGATCACGCTCGGATTGAAGCCACGCGACCGGCCGCCGCCACTGATGCCGTGGGCGACGGAATTGGGCAGCTTAATCACCTCGATGGCGCGCGCCCGGTTGGCGAGCCGCCGGATGAAGCCGCGCTCCTCCAGCGCCGTGATCAGGCGGTGGATGCCCGATTTGGAGCGCAGGTCGAGGGCGTCCTTCATCTCATCGAAAGAGGGTGGTACCCCGCTCTCGGTCAGCCGCTCGTGGATGAAGCGCAAGAGCTCGAATTGCTTGCGGGTCAGCATTGGCATCTCCCCGGTCGCGGCCGCCCCAAAAGGGTCCCCAGCCGAAAACAAATCATGAACGGACACTATCTGTTCGATATGTGTTCCGCAACCATTTAATTTCGAGTGAAAAAAGCGATAGGCCGCTAAAGGCCGAGCTTAAGGATGACACAGGGTGAACCGGAACTCGCCGCTGGTGCGTTCGGCTCACGAATCAGCAGGCAATCGGCTTTTGCCAGCGGCGCCATCAGGGAACTGTCCTGGAACGGCAGCGGGGTCGCTATGGGGCCGTCCGGACCCTGGGTAAGGGTCGCGCGCATGTAGTCCGCGCGCTCGTCGTTGGCGGGCATATCGCGGCCGAGCCGGGCACCCTCGGGGGTCCGCTCAAAGGTGCCGCCGCTGAGGCGCGCAATCAGCGGCACCAGGAACAGAAAGGCGCAGACATAGGCCGAGACCGGGTTGCCGGGCACGCCCAGCACGTGCATGCCGCCCAGCCGCCCATGCATCATCGGCCGGCCAGGGCGCAGCGCCACCCGCCAGAACGATAAATCGAGCCCTTCGGCCTTGAGCGCCCGCTGCACGAGGTCATGCTCGCCGACGGAGGCGCCGCCGCTGGTGACCAGCACATCGGCGCCCCAAGCACGCGCCTGGCGGACCGCGGCGGCGATCGCCTCGACCTGGTCGCGCGCGATGCCGAGATCGGTCACTTCGGCGCCTGAGGCTCGCGCCAGCGCGATGATCGCGAAGCCATTGGAATAGACGATCTCGCCGGGCCCGGGCTTCGAGCCGGGCATGACCAATTCGTCGCCGGTGGCCAGCACCGCCACTTTCGGCCGCCGGTGGACGGGCAGGGCGGCGTGGTTCATGGCGGCCGCCAGCATCACGTCGCGGTCGCTCAATCGCCGGCCCTTGCGCAGCAGCACCTGGCCTTGCGTGAAATCGATGCCCTCGGCGCGTACGTTGCGGCCCTTGGCCGTAGGCTTCTGGATGGTGACGCTATCGCCTGCGCGCGTGGCAAGTTCCTGGATCACCACGGTGTCGCTGCTGACGGGTATCACGCCGCCGGTGAAGATGCGCGCCGCTTGCCCGGCTTTGACCTCGCCACCGAAGGGATGGCCGGCGGCGACTTCGCCGATGATGTTCAGCGTGGCAGGCGCGTTCGCGACGTCGCTCGCGCGCACCGCATACCCGTCCATGGCGGAAACGGCGGCCGGCGGCTGCGTGCGCGAGGCGGCGAGATCGTCTGCCAGCACGCGGCCATGCGCGGCATCGAGCGTGACGGTCTCCGCCGGCAGCGCGTCGGCGCCTTCGAGCACGTGCGCCAAGGCGTCGGCGACGGGCATCAGGGCCATCGGACTAGGCCTCGGCCTTCCACGGTCCGGATTTGCCGCCGGTTTTCTCCAGCAGCCGCACGCCCTCGATGCGCATGCCTTTCTCGATCGCTTTGACCATGTCGTAGATGGTCAGGCAGGCGATCGACGTCGCCACCAGCGCCTCCATCTCGACGCCGGTCTGCGCGGTTACTTTCACCGTCGCGCGCACCAGAAAGCCGGGAAGCGAATGTTCCGGATCGATCTCGATCTCGACTTTGGTGATCGGCAGCGGGTGGCAAAGCGGGATCAGCCCATGCGTGCGCTTGGCCGCCATGATGCCGGCAAGGCGCGCGGCGCCGAGCACATCGCCCTTGAGCGCATTGCCTTCGAGCACGCGGTCGAGCGTCTCCTTCGCCATGATCACGCGGCCCTCGGCCACCGCCATCCGTTCGGTGGCGCCCTTGGCCGAGACGTCCACCATGCGGGCCTGCCCGCGCTGGTCGATATGGCTGAGCGAGGACCGGCTGACGATGGGCTTCGCCTTGGCCTTCGGACGCGATTTGGGACGAGGTTTGGGCTTGGCCCGCCGCGCGGCCGCCTTTTTCGTTTTTTTGGCCCTGGCCACGGCTTACTCCACCGGCGCACGGTGCGGGGCGCGGGCAAGGATGGCACGGGTCGCGGCCGTCACGTCGGCCTGCCGCATCAGGCTTTCGCCGATCAGGAAGGTTCGGATGCCGATGCGGGCGAGGTGGGCAAGGTCGGCCGGCGCATTGAGCCCGCTTTCCGCCACCACTATGCGGTCGCTCGGGATTTGCGGCGCGAGGCGCTCGCCGACCGCCAAAGAGGTCTTAAACGTGCGCAAATCGCGGTTGTTGATGCCGATTAGGCGCGATTTTAGCTTCAAAGCGCGCTTCAGTTCATCTTCTTGATGAACTTCAACAAGGACGTCCATCTTATTGGCAATGGCTGCTGCCTCAATCTCATGTGCTGCGGCATCGTCTACGCCGGCCATGATGATCAAAATGCAATCGGCTCCCAGCGCGCGCGATTCCACCACCTGATAGGGCTCGTAGATGAAGTCTTTCCGCAGCACCGGCAGCGTCGTCGCGTTGCGTGCCTGGGCCAGGAATTCGGGCTTGCCCTGGAACGAGGGCGCGTCGGTCAGCACCGACAGGCAGGCCGCACCGCCCGCTTCGTAGGCCTTGGCCAGCGCCGGCGGGTCGAAATCGACGCGGATCAGGCCCTTCGACGGGCTGGCCTTCTTGATCTCGGCGATCAGGGCATAGTCGCCGCCGGCGATTTTCGTTTCGATGGCGCGCAGGAAACCGCGCGGCGGCGCGGCGGCCTTGGCCGCGCGCTCAAGCTCGCCGAGCGGGCGGGTGCGTTTCGCCGCCGCGATCTCCTCGCGCTTGTACGCCTCGATCTTCTTCAAAATATCCATGGCTCACGCCTCCGCGGGCGCGGCATTGGACACCGCGATCAGGCGGTCGAGCTTTCCTTCCGCTTCGCTGCTGTCGATCGACGTGCGGGCGATTGCGGCAGCCTCCTTCAGATCCTTGGCCTTGCCGGCCACCACCAGCGCGGCGGCGGCGTTCAGAAGCGCCACATCGCGGAACGCGCTGGCCTTACCCTTGAGCACGTCGAGCAGCGCGCGCGCATTGTGCTCGGCATCGCCACCGCGCAAAGCCTCCGCTTTGGCGCGCGGCAGGCCGGCATCCTCCGGCGTGATTTCGAAGGTGCGGATCCTGCCCTTTTCGAGCGCGGCCACGCTGGTCGATCCCGACGTGGTGATCTCGTCGAGCCCGTCCGAACCGTGCACCACCCAGACGCATTCCGAACCGAGGTTCTTCAGCACCTGCGCCATCGGCTCGACCCAATGCTTGGAGAAGGTGCCGACCATCTGCCGCTTGACGCTGGCCGGGTTAGACAGCGGCCCGAGCAGATTGAAGATGGTGCGGGTGCCGAGTTCGACCCGTGTGGGACCGACGTTCTTCATCGCCGGATGATGCGCCGGCGCGAACATGAAGCCGATGCCGGCCTCGCGAATACAAGTGCCGACCTGCTCGGCATTCAAATCGATCTTGACGCCGAGCGCCTGCAGCACGTCGGCGGCGCCGGATTTCGACGACAACGCGCGGTTGCCGTGCTTGGCGACCGGCACGCCGGCGCCGGCCACGATGAAGGCCGCGCAGGTCGAAATGTTGAAGGAGCCGGAGGCATCGCCGCCGGTGCCGACAACGTCGACCGCGCCGGGCGGCGCCTTCACGCCCAGCATCTTGGCGCGCATGGTGGTGACCGCGCCGGTGATCTCGTCGACGGTTTCACCGCGCACGCGCAAGGCCATCAGCAGCGCGCCCATCTGCGAGGGCGTCGCTTCGCCCGACATCATGCGGTCGAAGGCAGAAGCCGATTCCTCGCGCGTGAGGCTTGCCCCGGTCGCGACCTTGGCGATGAGCGCTTTGAATTCGTCGGCCATACGCCGCCTCTATTCCGCGGCGGTGAGCACGCGCCGCCCGGTTTTCGCATTCCAGGCCGCAGCGATGTAGAGAAAATTCTTCAGCATCAGATGGCCGTGTTCCGAGGCGATGCTTTCGGGGTGGAATTGCACGCCGTGCACCGGCAGGCTTTCGTGCATCAGCCCCATGCAGAGCCCGTCAATCGTTTCGGCATTGACGGTGAGCGCGCGCGGCATGCTCGCTCGCTCGACCACCAGCGAGTGATAGCGCGTCGCTTTCAGCGGGCCGTTAATGCCGCGGAACACGCCGGTGCCGCTGTGCTTGATTTCGAACACCTTGCCGTGCTGCGGCGTCGCGCGCACGACCTTGCCGCCAAAGGTTTGTCCGATCGCCTGATGGCCGAGGCAGACGCCGAGGATCGGGATCGTCTTCGACGCTTTGGCGATCAAATCGAGGCAGATGCCGGCTTCGTTCGGTGTGCAGGGTCCGGGCGACAGCACGATCGCCTCCGGCTGCAACGCCATCACCGCGGCGGTTGAAATTTTGTCGTTGCGATGGACGACGACGTCCGCCCCCAGGCTCCCCAGATAGTGGACCAGGTTGAAGGTGAAGCTGTCGTAGTTGTCGATCAGGACGATCATGTTTTCCCGCCGATTCAAGGTCTTAAGACCCGCAACCGAGGGGGTCAAGCAGCGCCTCAGGGCGGATCGTCCGGCAGCGGCGGCAGCATCTCCCTGAAGCGCTTATCGATTTCGTCGGCCGGCATCGTCTTGGCGGGATTGCGGCTGAGGTCCGCCGGATTGTCGGCAAGGTGAACGAGCCGGGGCACGAACAGCACCAAAATCAACAATAGCCATTGCGCGATCAGGAATGGCACGAGCGCTTTGACGAAAGCGCGGAACGGCGCCGGCGGCTTCGCCGTGCCGCGCACCATCATCAGCGCATAGCCGAAGGGCGGCAGCAGGAAGCTCGATTGCAAGGTCAACAGCACCAGCACCGACACCCAGCGCGCGTCGGCGACGCGGATCAGCAGCGGCGGGATCACGATTGGGATGACCACGAAGATGATCTCGAAGGCATCGAGCACGAAGGCGCATAATCCAATCACCGCGAGCACCGCCGCAACGGCGAGCGTATCGCTGCCGGGGATAGCGGCGACCAAGTTGTTGACAAGGTGGTCGGTGCCGAGCAGCCGCAGCACCAGCGTGAACGTGGTCGCGGCCAGCAGCAGCGAAAACAGCGCGCCGGTAATGGCAATGGCATCGTGCAGAACGTCGCGCAGCACTTTCCCGTGCAGGTGCCCGCTGATCAGCCCGGCGCAGAGCAGGCTAAAGGCCCCCATCGCGGCCGCTTCGACGGCGTAGAAAAATCCGCTGGCGACCCCGCCGAGCAGAACCAGCAGCGCGAGCAGCGTGAGAGACGCTAGCGCCGCTTCATCGCGCGTCAGCTTTTCGCGCGGCGGTAATTTAGTCGCGGAGCGGCCGGCAAACCACGAGAGCGCAAAGCACAACACCAGAAAAATTCCCGCCGGCAGCAGCGCGGCATGGAAAATATCTTGCGTATTGACGACGCGGTCGCTGCGGCCCGTTTCCGTTACCGCGATGGTGTGCGCGTTGAGCATGGCGTCGCTGAGCAAGATCAGCACCAGCGAGGGCGGCACCAGCACGCCGAGCGTCGAGGCGACCGCGATCACCGCTTCGCGTGTCGCCGCCGGCACGCCTTCGGCCTTGAGCCGCGGCGCCACCACGCGCGACAAGCCCAGCACGCTGGCGCCGACCGAGCCGTTCATGGGCCCGAGCAGGGCGCCGAGGATCATGCCGGACACCAGCGGCGCCGACGGCTGCCGCGGCAGGATCGCGTTCGACGTGCGGTAGAGCGCGTCGGCGACCGGCAAACGGCCGAGCAGCAGGCCCATGGTCACGTACAGCGGCAGCGCCTGTAGCAGATCGTTCTCGAACAGATTGACCAGCCGGTTGGGCAGCGCCGACAAAAGCGAAAACGGAATCGTACCGTCCGCGACGCCGAACGCCGCGCCGAACGAGGCAACCGCGATGAGAATGAATGCGGCGGGCAGACCGGTCGTGATGATTCCGACGCCGACGAGGAGCAACAGGGCAAAGCCGCTCCACTCCATCACACGTCATCCGTGGGCAGAGGGCGAAAAATCTCGACCAGCGCTTGCGCAATCACCAGCAGCGCCATCAGCCAGAGCGCGAGCTTGATGATGAAATAGCCGGGATTGTAGGTGTCGGCGAAGGCTTCCAGCTCGAACACCGACTGCAGCACGAAGCTTTCGCTCGCATAGAGAATGAACAGCGCCCAGGGCAGCAGGCCGACGATCGCGCAGATCTGGCGCAGGCGGTGGCGTGTGCGCAGCGAATAACGTTGCGCCAAGGTGTCGGCGGCGAGATGCGTGCCGGCGCGCGTCGCCGCCGTGACGCTCACGGCCACCAACAGCGCAAAAGCGATTTGACCGAGATCGTTGGCCGGGCGCGAGCAGCATCGCACGATGTCGCGCAACGGCCACTGCAGGAACAGCAACACGACGAGGGGCAGCGCCAGCCATTGCGCCGCCGCAGTGACGCCGGCGATCAGGCAGTCGAGCCGGTTCAGCCAGCCCATGATGTCCCCCAACGCGGCCCCGACCCGCGTCGCCCCACCTTATTATTGGCCGCGTTTGGCGGCGCTGGCAAATCGGCGTGATTATTGGCCGCGTTTGGCGGCGCTGGCAAATCGGCGTGCTTCTTCGGCGGCGCGGAACAAAGCTTTCGCCTTGTTGATGCATTCCTGCTGTTCGTAGTCAGGGTTCGAGTCGAAGACGATGCCGGCGCCGGCCTGCACATACATGGTGCCGTCCTTCACCAGCGCGGTGCGCAGCACGATGCAGGTGTCCATTTCGCCGGCGGCGGAGAAATAGCCGACCGCGCCGGCATAGAGCCCGCGCTTTTCTTTCTCCAGCTCGTCGATGATCTGCATGGCACGCACTTTCGGCGCCCCCGACACCGTGCCGGCCGGAAAACCGGCGGCCAGCGCATCGAGCGCGTCGTGTTTCGCGTCGAGCTTGCCTTCCACGTTCGACACGATGTGCATGACGTGGCTGTAGCGCTCGACGAAGAACTGATCGGTGACCTTGACGGTGCCGATCTTGGCGACGCGACCGACATCGTTACGGCCGAGATCGAGCAACATCAGGTGTTCGGCGCGTTCCTTCGGATCGGCAAGCAACTCCTCTTCCATCGCCTTGTCCTCGTGCGGCGTCGGACCGCGCGGCCGCGTGCCGGCAATCGGGCGGATCGTCACGACGTCGCCTGCGACCTTCACCAGGATTTCGGGGCTGGAGCCTGCGACCGCGAACTCGCCGAAGTCGAGGAAATAAAGATAAGGCGAGGGGTTGGTGCGGCGCAGCGCGCGATAGAGCGAGAACGGCGGCAGCGTGAACGGCGCTTCGAAACGCTGCGCCAGCACGATCTGGAAGGCGTCGCCGGCGACGATGTAGTCCTTGGCCTTGAGCACCATCGCCTTGAACTCTTGCGGCGTGGTGTTCGATTTCACCGGCACATCGAGCGGACCTTCATCGTATTCAGCGAGCGAATTGTCGAGTGGACGATCGAGCGCGTCGACCACGCCGGACAGCCGTTCCATGGCGTGTGTGAGCGCACTCTTGGCATCGACGCCTTTTTCCGGCCGCACCGGCGTTACCACCGTGAGTGCATCCTTGACCGCGTCGAACACCACGATCAGCGTCGGCCGCACCAGCACGGCGTCGGGAATGCCGATCGGATCGGGATTGATCGCAGGAAGGTCCTCCATCAGCCGCACCATGTCGTAGCCGAGATAGCCGAACACGCCGGCCGCCATCGGCGGCAGGCTGTCGGGCAGCGCGATGCGGCTTTCCTTGATCAACGTGCGCAGCGCTTCCAGCGGCTTCTCATTGAGCGGCGCGAAGGCGTCGGGCTTGGCGCGCGCGCTGCGATTGATCTCGGCCTTGGTGCCGTTGGCCCGCCAGATCAGATCGGGCTCGAGCCCGATGATCGAATAGCGGCCGCGCGCCTCGCCGCCTTCCACCGACTCCAGCAGAAAGCTCATGGCCTTGCCGCCGCCGAGTTTCAGATAAGCCGAAACCGGCGTTTCCAGATCGGCGACCAGCGTCGTCCAAACCACCTGCGGCTCGCCGCGGTCATACCGTTCGGCGAATTCTGCTTGCGACGGCTCGATCTGCATGGCGCGTTACTGGTTGGAGCCGCTGCCGATGACCTGGTTGATCGCCGCCTGATCGACCTCGACGCCGAACTGGCTTTCCAGCCGCGAGACGTATTCGGCGGTGATGTCGTCGGTGTAGGAATTCTGCAGCGTCGACATGATCGCCTTGCCCTGCGGCGAGGCGAAGTCGAAGGCGGGCTCGGTGACGGCGGTCACGCGGAACACGTAGCGTTGCGTCTGGCTATCGCCTTCGGTGCTGCCGCTGCCGTCCTTCGGCGTCGTGAACGCAGCGGCGACGAGCGCGGCCGGCAGCTTGTCGGCCGGCTTGCCGCGTTGCAACCCGCTCGCCGTTTCGACTTTTACGCCGGCGCCGGTCGCAAGCTCGGCCAGCGGCGTGCCGGCTTTCAGCTTGCCGAGCAATTCGTCGCTCTTCGCGGTCAGCCGCTTGGCGATCTCGTCGTCGCGCCAATGCTGCTCCACCTGATCCTTCACTTCGCTCAGCGCGCGCTCGCGCGAGGGCGTGATGCCGGCGACGTCGTAATAGAGATAGCCGCCGTCCGCCAGTTGCAACGCGTCGTTATCGACGCCGACATCGCTCGCGAAGGCGGCCGCCACGACATTCGGTCGTTGCGGCAAATCCGCGACCGGCTTGCCGTCCGGCCCGCGGCCGGACCGGTCGATCGCATCGATGACGCGCGCCTTGACGCCGAACTTCTTGCCGGCCTCGACCAGCGTCGCGCCGGCCGCGCGCTCGTCCTCGACCTTGTCGCGCAGATCGCCGACTTGGCTTTTGGCGCGGCTCTCGGCGATCTCGCGTTTGATCTGGCTTGCGACCTCGTCGTAGGTCTTCTGCGTGCCCGGCTCGATCTTGCCGACGGTGAGCAGCACCGTGCCGAATTGGCCGGTGACCGGCTCGCTGACGTCGCCGGGTTTAAGCGCGAACGCGGCATCCGCGATCGCCGGGTCGATGATTGCGGCTTTCGTCACCACGCCGAGATCGGTGTCGGAGGGTTTCAGGCCGCGTTCCTTGATGAGATCGTCGAAGGTCGAGCCTTTGGCGATTTTGTCGCGCGCGGCCTTGGCGTCGGCGGCGTTCGGGTAGACGATCTGGCGCACTTCGCGCTTTTCGGGCGAACCGTATTGCGCCTTGCGCTGCTCGTAATAATTCTTCGCATCCGCGTCGCTCACCGCATCGGGCTTGGCAAGATCGGCAGGCGACAGCGAGAGCAACGTGATCTTGCGGTATTCGGGCGCGCGGAACAGCACCTTGTGCGCGTCGAAATACTTCTCCAACACGTCCGCCGACGGCGCCGCGATATCGCCGGCCTGCGCCGGACCCAAGGCGAGATAGCCGATGTTGCGCTGCTCGTTCTGGTACTGATTGATGGCGTTGATTGCCGCTACCGGCACCTTCAGGTCGCCGGCAATGCCGAGCGCGATCTGCCGCCGCAGGATTGTGCGGCGCTGCTCGTCGACGAAACGGCCTTCGGTGTAGCCGGCATCGCGGATGACTTCCTCAAAACGCATGCGGTCGAATTGCCCGCTCACGCCCTTGAAATTCGGATCGTTGACGATGCGGTCGGAAATCTCGGCATTGCTGATGCCGAGATGCAATGCCTTGGCCTGCTGGTCGAGCGTAGTTTCCGCCACCAGCTCGGCGATCAGTTGGCGGTCGAAGCCGAGCGCGCGCGCCTGGTCGGGCGTGAGCGGGCGGCCGAAACGGCGGCTGAGCTGGCGCAGCTTGTCGTTGTAATATTCGCGGAACTGTTCGAGCGAAATCTCGGTGTCGCCGATCTTGATCGCCGAATTGCGCCCGAATCCGCGGAAAATATCGTTGATGCCCCAGATCGCGAAGCTGCCGATCAGCACGATCATGACGACCGCCATGATGCCCTTGCCGAGCCAGGTGGAGGAGGCTTTGTGGATTCCGCGAAGCATGAACGCCTTGTTCGGTAGCCGGTGACGGGATTGCTGATGTGGCGCCCTTATAGGGAGCGGGCCAACTCCCTGCAACTCAAGAAGGATCGGGCTTTGCCGAGGCCGTGCTGGCGCTGGTCCGGCGGGTCTGATAACCGCACTCGGAAAAGGACTTAAAGCGCATGGCCGGGGCCGCCCCCCGCCCGCTGGTGGCGGGCAATTGGAAGATGAACGGGCTTGCCGCCTCCGAGGCCGAGCTCGCCAAGATCATCGCAGGCAGCGCCGGCTTGACGTGCGACCTGATGGTGTGCCCTCCGGCCACCTTGATCGTCGAGTTCGCCGCCGCCGCGCGCGGCTCCTCCGTCGCGATCGGCGCGCAGGATTGTCACCCGGATGCCGCCGGCGCCCACACCGGCGATATCGCCGCGGAGCAGCTGGCCGACGCCGGGGCGAGCGCCATCATCCTCGGTCATTCCGAGCGCCGCGCCGACCATGCCGAGACCGATGCACTGGTGCGCGCCAAGGTGCTGGCCGCCCATAGGGCAGGGTTGATGGCCATTGTCTGCGTCGGCGAGCAGCGTACTGAGCGCGAGGCGGGCCGGACGCTCGACGTCGTCGGCCGCCAGCTTGCCGGCTCGCTGCCCGGTGGCGCCGCCGCTGCCAACTTGGTTGTCGCCTATGAGCCGGTCTGGGCCATCGGCACCGGACTGACCCCAACCCCCAAGGACGTGGCCGAAGTGCATGGCTTCATCCGCAAGCAGCTCGATGCCCGCTTCAAGGTCGGGGCCGCCGGCATCCGCATCCTCTATGGCGGCTCGGTCAAGCCCTCGAACGCCAACGACCTGCTGACCGGGCCCGAGGTCAACGGCGCTTTGGTCGGCGGCGCCAGCCTGAAAGCGGCCGATTTCCTTGGCATAGCGGCGGTTTACCGCTGACGCGCGCGAGGGTGGAAAATCGCCGCATGATCGTGTAGAGACCGCCGCGAATTCCTATATGGACGGCGTGGTCGCCTGGGCGGGAGCTCGGACCGGCTGAGGTCTTGGATGGATTTGGAATGCAGCAGGTCGTTATCGTCATTCATCTGATGCTGGTGCTCGCCTTGATCGGCGTGGTGCTGTTGCAGCGCTCCGAGGGCGGCGGGCTCGGTATCGGCGGCGGCGGCGGCTTCATGACCAGCCGCGGCACCGCCAACGTGCTCACCCGCGCGACCGCGATCCTGGCCGGCCTGTTCTTCGCAACCAGTCTTCTGCTGTCGATCCTTGCCGGCTTCAACCGGTCGCCGACCTCGATCATCCGGGGCGGGACGAGCGCGCCGACGGCGCCGGCACCCGGTGCGCCGCCCGCCGGCGGTGGCGGCCTGCTGAAACAGTTGCAGGAGGGCGCGCCGGGGTCGCAACCCGCGCCGGCCGCACCCGTCGCGCCTTCGGGTCCGGCGGTGCCACAGTCGAAGTGACTTCAGAAGGGCCGGGCAACCGGCCCTTCGGCGTTTCGAGAGGTAGCAGGAACCCGCGTGCAAACGTGGGGCGCGTAACGGATGAGAAAGTTGATGCAACCTTGTGCAGCGCCAGAAGCATCCACAGCTACGCACAGGCGCAGACCGGCTGTGAGCTTTTCGCGCTCGTCGAATCGAATCGGGAGGGCTAAAGCTTAGGTCCCATGGCGCGGTACATTTTCATCACCGGCGGCGTGGTCTCCTCATTGGGTAAGGGTCTCGCATCCGCGGCGCTTGGCGCGTTGTTGCAGGCGCGCGGCTACAAGGTCCGCCTGCGCAAGCTCGACCCCTATCTCAACGTCGATCCCGGCACGATGTCGCCGTACCAGCACGGTGAGGTCTTCGTCACCGACGACGGCGCCGAGACCGACCTCGATCTCGGCCATTACGAGCGCTTCACCGGCCGCCCGGCCACGCGCCACGACAACATCACCACCGGCCGCATCTACCAGGACATTCTTACGCGCGAACGGCGCGGCGACTATCTCGGCGCCACCATCCAGGTGATCCCGCACGTCACCAACGCCATCAAGGATTTCATCCGCGAGGGCAATGACGGTTTCGACTTCGTGCTGTGCGAGATCGGCGGCACCGTCGGCGACATCGAAGGCCTGCCGTATTTCGAGGCCATCCGCCAGCTCGGCAACGAGCTGCCGCGGCATCACGCGGTCTACATCCATCTCACGCTGCTGCCGTTCATTCCGAGCGCCGGCGAACTCAAGACAAAACCGACGCAGCACTCGGTCAAGGAACTGCGCTCGATCGGCATCCAGCCCGACATTCTGCTCTGCCGCACCGACCGGCCGATCCCGCCGGGCGAGCGGCGCAAGCTCGGCCTGTTTTGCAACGTGCGCGAAAGCGCCGTGATCGAGGCGCGCGACGTCGACAACATCTACGCGGTGCCCGAGGCCTATCACGAGGCCGGGCTCGACGTCGAAGTGCTGTCGGCCTTCGGCATGGAAGCGGGCGCGCCGCCCGAGCTCGCGCGCTGGCGCACCATCAACGAGCGCATCCGCAATCCGGAAGGCGACGTCACCATCGCCATCGTCGGCAAGTACACCGGCATGAAGGACGCCTACAAATCGCTGATCGAGGCGCTCTCGCACGGCGGCATCGCCAACAAGGTGAAGGTCAATCTCGACTGGATCGAGTCCGACGTGTTCGAGAACGAAGACCCGGCGCCCTTCCTCGAGCAGGTCAACGGCATCTTGGTGCCCGGCGGCTTCGGCCAGCGCGGCGCGGAAGGAAAAATCAAGGCGGCGCAATTCGCGCGCATGCGCAACGTGCCGTATTTCGGCATCTGTTTCGGCATGCAGATGGCTGTCGTCGAAGCCGCGCGCAATTTGTGCGGCATCGAGGAGGCGAACTCGACCGAATTCGGCCCGACGCCCGAGCCGGTGGTCGGCCTGATGACGGAATGGCTCAAGGGCAACGAATTGCAGAAGCGCACCGCGAGCGGCGATCTCGGCGGCACCATGCGGTTAGGGGCTTACCCCGCGACGCTCACGCGCGGCAGCCGCGTCGCCGACATCTACGGCACGACTGACATCTCCGAGCGCCACCGCCACCGCTACGAGGTCAACACCACGTACAAGGGAAGGCTGGAGCAGCGCGGCATGCGTTTCTCCGGCATGTCTCCCGACGGCATCCTGCCTGAGATCATCGAATACGAAGACCATCCCTGGTTTATCGGCGTGCAATTCCACCCCGAGCTGAAATCGCGGCCGTTCGAGCCGCACCCGCTGTTTGCCTCCTTCATCGGCGCGGCGGTGGAGCAGAGCCGGCTGGTGTAAATTTCGGGCGCGCGTAAAGTTGCGCCATGCCCCGCGGTCTCGATCATATCGTCCACGCCGTGCGCGATCTCGACGCCGCGGCCGCGCTCTACAGGAGCCTCGGCTTCACCGTCGGTGCGCGCAATCGCCACCCGTGGGGCACGCACAATCACATCGTGCAGTTCCCTGGCTTCTTCATCGAGCTCCTGACGCTCGCCGAGCCCGAAAAGCTCGGCAATGACGGCTTCTCGCGGATGTTTGGCCGTTACAACGGCGACTTCCTCAGGCGCGGCGAGGGGCTGTCGCTGCTCATGCTGGAATCGAAGGACGCGCGCGGCGATGAAAACGATTTCCGCGCGGCGGCCATTTCCGCCGGCGACGTCATGCGTTTCGAGCGCGAGGGCAAGCGCCCCGACGGCTCGGCGGTAAAGGTCGCGTTCTCGCTGGCATTTGCCGACGACAAACGTGCGCCGGACATTCATTTTGCCACCTGCCAGCAGCACTATCCGGAAAATTTCTGGAACCCAGAATTTCAGAAACACGCTAACAGCGCGACCGGCGTTGCCGGTGTCGTCGCGGTCGCCAACGAGCCCGAACAGCATCGCGCTTTCATGCAGAGCTTCGCCGGCGGCGAGGCGAGCCGCACCGAGAACGGCTTCGCCATCGCAACGCCGCGCGGCACGATCGAGATGGTGACGCCGGCCGCCTTCACCCGCCGCTACGGCGTCGCCGCGCCGGACACCGCGCGCGGTGCGCGCCTTGCCGCCATCCGCTTTACCGTCGCTGACGCCAGCCTGCTGCAGGATGTGCCCGAGCTCGCCGGAATTGCCGGCATTTATGAGGGAAATGCCGCAATTATCGGGGCCGACGATGCCATGGGCGCAGTAATCGTATTCGAACCTGCCCGTTGACCCGACGCGGGGACCGCTTCATGGTCGCCCGCGCGAGGGCGAAAACCTTGGATCAAAGCCTGCTTCCCAATGCTGCCGTCACCGTCGGCGCCGTCCGCTTCGGCAACAATTTGCCGCTGGCGCTGATCGCCGGCCCTTGTGCGCTCGAGAGCAAAGCGCATGCGCTGGAGATGGCCACAGCACTAAAAGAAATCGCGGCGAAAGCCGGCGTCGGCCTCGTCTACAAAACCAGTTTTGACAAAGCCAACCGCACCTCGTCGCGCAGCGCGCGCGGCATGGGGCTCGAGGCGGCGCTGCCCATATTCGCCGAGATCCGCGACAAGTTGAAATTGCCCGTGCTCACAGATGTGCACGAGGCCGAGCAATGCGCGCGGCTCGCGCCGGCCGTCGACGTGTTGCAGATTCCGGCGTTCCTCTGCCGCCAAACCGATCTGCTGATCGCCGCGGCCAAAACCGGCAAGGCCGTCAACGTCAAGAAGGGCCAATTCCTCGCGCCCTGGGACATGAAGAACGTGGTCGAGAAAATCACCGGTGCCGGCAACCGCAACGTGCTGGTGACCGAGCGCGGCGTCTCCTTCGGCTACAACACGCTGGTCTCCGACATGCGCGCGCTGCCGATCCTCAAGCAGACCACCGGCGCGCCGGTGATCTTCGACGCCACGCATTCGGTGCAGCAGCCGGGCGGACAGGGCACCTCCTCGGGCGGCCAGCGCGAATTCGTCCCGGTGCTTGCGCGCGCGGCAGTCGCCGTGGGGGTTGCCGGCGTGTTCATCGAAACGCATCAAGATCCCGACAAGGCGCCGTCCGACGGACCCAACATGCTGCCGCTGAAGCAGATGGAGCCGCTGTTGCGCGAGCTCATCGAGTTTGATCGCTTGGCGAAGCGCTGAGCCTTCGCCACAGCGATGCACCGCACGCTCAACGTCATTTCGTTCGTCGTTTTCGCCAGCGCGCTGTTCATCCGCTCGACCGACCCGGTCATCCCGCTGATCGCCGATGGCTTGCGCGTAGAGCCGGCGACAGCCGCGCTGCTCTCGACCGCTTTTACGCTGCCTTACGCGCTGGTGCAGCCGCTGCTCGGCGCGCTCGCCGATATGTTCAGCAAGGCCCGGCTGATGCTGCTGTGCATGGTGCTGGTCACGACCGCGACCATCGTTTGCGCCTTCGCGCCCACTTACAAATTTCTGTTTATCGCGCGCGTGCTGGCGGGGCTGGCTTCGGGCGGCGTAGTTCCCATCTCCTTCGCGCTAGTCGGCGACATGGTTCCGATTCACGAACGGCAAGTGGCGATGGGCCGCCTGCTGTTCGCGATCATGACCGGCAATCTGCTCGGCGCGACCTGCGCCGGCGTGATCGGCGACCTGTTGGGCTGGCGCGGCGTGTTCTTCACCATCGGCTCGCTCGGCGCGCTGGCCTCGGTCATCGGCATCCTTGGCTTCCGCGGCCGAACCGAAAGCTCGGACGGGCGTTTCGATCTGTCGACGTTCATTCCGAACTATCGGATGATTTTCAAGAACCCGCTGGCCAAGATTTGCTTCGGCACCGTGTTCCTGGAAGCCGTGTTCATGTACGGCTGCTTTCCCTACATCGCCACCATGCTGCGCGAGGCCGGCGAGACGCGCGCCTCGATCGCCGGCATCGTCATCGCCGGCTTCGGCATCGGCGGCGCGCTCTACGGCGCGCTCGTGTCGCGCTTATTGCCGCTGCTCGGCGAGCGGCAAATGATGCGCTTTGGCGGCGCGGCGCTTGGCTTTTGCCTTTTGCTCATTGCCGCACGATTGGCATGGCCGTTCGAATTCATGAATTTCGCGCTGCTCGGCTTCGGCTTCTATTGCTTGCACGCGGTCGTGCAGATTTACGCCAGTGAGCTCGCGCCCACCGCGCGCGGCTCGTCCATGGCGCTGCATTCATTCTTTTTCTTTCTGGGGCAGGCGATCGGGCCGATCGTCTACGGCGCCGGGCTTTCTACCATCGGACTGAACCCGGTGCTTTGGACTGGCGCCGCGGTACTCATCGTGGTCGGCTTCGTTTGCGCGCACTGGCTGCGGCGGCCTTCGGAAATCGAATCCGACGTCTAGCCACGCCCGCGGTACGGCGCGACGCCCTGGTCGGGCGGCAGCCACACATCCTTCGGCAATTTCCCAGACTGCCAAAACACGTCGATCGGCATGCCGCCGCGCGGATACCAGTAGCCGCCGATGCGCAGATATTTCGGGTTGAGCAGCGCGGCGAGTTTCTTGCCGATAGCGACCGTGCAGTCCTCGTGGAAGGCGCCATGATTGCGGAAGCTGTTCAGATAAAGCTTGAGCGACTTCGACTCGACCAGGAATTCGCCCGGCACGTAGTCGATGACAAAATGCGCGAAATCCGGCTGCCCGGTGATCGGGCACAGGCAGGTAAATTCTGGCGCGGTGAAGCGCGCGACATAATTCGTGTCCGTATGCGGATTGGGCACGCGGTCGAGCTTCGCCTGGTCGGGCGAGGCCGGGATGGGCGTCGGCCGCCCGAGCTGGAGTGTCTTGGCCATGGCTATGCAATGCCCCGGCCGCAGGGGACATGACAAGGGGGGCGCCGATCCTGTAGAAGCCCCGCAACAAATCCGGGTACGCCATGACTGCCATCACCGACATTATCGGCCGTGAAATCCTCGATTCCCGCGGAAATCCGACCGTCGAAGTGGACGTGGTGCTGGAGGACGGCTCGCTCGGCCGCGCCGCCGTGCCCTCCGGCGCCTCCACCGGCGCACATGAAGCGGTGGAACTGCGCGACGGCGACAAGGCGCGCTATGGCGGCAAGGGCGTGCGCAAGGCGGTCGACGCCGTCAACACCGAGATCTTCGACGCGCTCGGCGGCATGGACGCCGAGGCGCAGGCCAAGATCGACGAGACCATGATCGCGCTCGACGGCACGCCCAACAAAGCCCGTCTCGGCGCCAATGCCATCCTCGGCGTCTCGCTTGCCTGCGCGAAAGCCGCGGCGAAGGCCAAGCGCGAGCCGCTCTATCGTTACGTCGGCGGCGCCGCCGCGCGCACGCTGCCGGTGCCGATGATGAACATCATCAACGGCGGCGTGCATGCCGACAATCCGATCGACTTCCAGGAATTCATGATCATGCCGGCGGGCGCGCCGAGTTTTTCGGAAGCGCTGCGTGCGGGCTCCGAAATTTTCCAAACCCTAAAGGCGCAACTCAAAGCGGCGGGCCTCAATACCAACGTCGGCGACGAAGGCGGCTTCGCGCCGAACCTGCCGTCGGCTGAGGCCGCGCTCGACTTCGTCATGCAGGCGATCGCGAAGGCCGGCTACAAGGCGGGCGGCGACGTGATGATTGCGCTCGATCCGGCCTCCACCGAATTCTTCAAGAATGGCTCATACGTTTACGAAGGCGAGGGCAAGACGCGTTCGCCGCAACAGCAGGCCGATTATCTCGCCGAGCTCGTCGGCAAATATCCGATCGTCTCCATCGAGGACGGCATGGCGGAGGACGATTGGACGGGCTGGAAACTGGTCACGCAAAAAATCGGCGCCAAGATCCAGCTTGTCGGCGACGATCTCTTCGTCACCAACGTCACGCGGCTGTCGAAAGGCATCAAAGAGGGCATCGCCAACTCGATCCTGATCAAGGTCAACCAGATCGGCACGCTGACCGAGACGCTGGCCGCGGTCGAAACCGCGCACAAGGCCGGCTACACCGCCGTCATGTCGCACCGCTCGGGCGAAACGGAAGACTCGACCATCGCCGATCTCGCCGTCGCCACCAATTGCGGGCAGATCAAGACCGGCTCGCTCGCCCGCTCCGACCGCATGGCGAAATACAATCAACTGCTGCGAATTGAAGAAGAACTCGGCGCGCAGGCCAAATATGCCGGCCGTTCCGTGCTGAAATCGGCGCGTTAACCCGTCGCGCCGGCGCAGCCTTGCTTTCGAGGCCGAATTTGCCGCAAATTGCCTCCGCAAACCAAGAAAACCAAGAGTAGCCGCGATGGACCAGACCACGACGCTCGCTTTGAACGACCGCCGCCGCGCCGCTGCGCGTCTGGCCGACTACGTCGCGCAGTCGGTCGACAAGGCGCGCGCGGTCGAGAAGCCGTTCTTCCATCTCGAATTCGACCGCGTCTTTGCCGACGACATCTACGCGCAGATTTTGGCGCTGATGCCGCAGTCGCGCGACTACCGGCCGATGCACGGCCGCAGCAAGGGCCACGATCTCGAAGACGGCACGCACACCCGCGTGAAGATCGACCTGTTCCCCGAATACATCCGCAATCTGCCGGCCGAGAAGCGTGCCCTATGGGATGTGGTCGGTCGCGCGCTCTGCTCGGATAAGGTCAAGCAGGCCTTCATGCGGCGCCTCGCGCCCGGCCTGTCGAAGCGCTTCGGCAAGGACTTCGCCAAGGTCGGCATGTATCCGATCCCGATTTTGACGCGCGACATTCCAGGCTACCTGATCACGCCGCACACCGACACGCATTGGAAGGGCATCACCGTCCAGCTCTATCTGCCGGCGGACGACGCCAATACCGACATCGGCACCATCTTCCACGACGTGCTGCCCGACGGCTCCAAGCCGAAGGCGGCGCAGATGCGTTTCGCGCCCAATTCCGGCTACGCTTTCGCCGTCGGCGACGACACCTGGCACTCGGCCGATCCGGTGCATAACCGCGTCAAGACGCGCGATTCGATCCTGCTGACCTATTTCGTCGATCAGGGGCTGCTGAAGATCCTGCGCAACCGTGGCAAGCGGCTGGGCAATTTCGTGATGAACGAGATCCGCCAACGCGTTTAAATTTTCTCTGTCATTCCGGGACGCCGCCATAAGCGCGTTTACGCGCGTCGCCGACGCGCTATGGCGGCGGGCCCGGAATCCATACTCGGCAGCCGGGTTTATGGATTCCGCGCTCGCGGCCTTGCGGCCGCGCCCCGGAATGACAGCGAAATTAAAACCGCCTTAACGCTCATCCCGCATCTTGCCGGCCATGGTCATTCATCCGCGCCGCCGCAACGTTCTGACCGCGCTCGGCCTCTACACCTTCGCCGCGCTGTTCATCGGCTATTTCGGCGCCAACGCCTTCACCGGCGCGCACGGGCTGCGCGCGCAGGCCGACCTCGACAAGCAGCTCGCCAGCATGGACAGCGAGCTTGTCCGCCTGAAAGCCGAGCGCGCGGTGTGGGAACGGCGGGTGGCGCTATTGCGCTCCGACAAGATCGATCCCGATATGCTGGACGAGCGCGCCCGCGCGCTGCTGGGCTACGTCGACCCGCGTGACGTGGTGCTGCTGACCCACCCGCGCTAGCGGAGGCCGCGGAAAATTTCCTTCCGGCTCGCTGCGGCGTGGCGCAATAAAGTTTTGATCGGAGCGGGTGCGTGCACCGCAACCGTGCGCATGGCGCGGAGTTTTCCACCGCCGAACAATCGTCCAAAGCCTTCAACCTCTTGTGGCGGCAGCCGCACACGTGGCGGGCTGTACCGCGCTTCCGCCGCATGTCGATTTAAGCTAAGGGGGAGGCCGGAAACGCCCGCCACGACCCGCCGCCCGCCGTCCAGGAGTTGCGTATGGCTGCGCCCAAGAAAAACGAGAAAAGCGCGGATGCCAAAGCCGCGCCCGTGAACGGCAAGCCGGTCCCCGACTTCAGCAAGGACCAGGAGCTCGCCGCCTACCGCGACATGCTCACCATCCGCCGCTTCGAGGAGAAGGCCGGGCAGATGTACGGCATGGGCCTGATCGGCGGCTTCTGCCACCTCTATATCGGCCAGGAAGCCGTCGTCGTCGGCATGCAGATGGTGCTGAAAGAGGGCGACGAGGTCATCACCGGCTATCGCGACCACGGCCACATGCTGGCCTGCGGCATGGACCCGAAAGGCGTGATGGCGGAACTCACCGGCCGCACCCATGGCTATTCCAAGGGCAAAGGCGGCTCGATGCACATGTTCAGCGTCGAGAAAGGTTTCTACGGCGGCCACGGCATCGTCGGCGCGCAGGTGCCGATCGGCACGGGGCTCGCCTTCGCCAACAAATATCGCGGCAACAAAAACATCTGCGTCACCTATTTCGGCGACGGTGCCGCCAACCAGGGCCAGGTCTACGAGAGCTTCAACATGGCCGAGCTGTGGAAGCTGCCGGTCATCTACGTGATCGAGAACAACCGCTACGCCATGGGCACGGCGATCACGCGCTCTTCGGCAGAAGTGAATCTGTCGCGGCGCGGCCTGTCCTTCAATATTCCCGGCGAGCAGGTCGACGGCATGGACGTGCGCGCGGTGAAGGCGGCGGGCGAAGCCGCCGCCGAATGGTGCCGCGCCGGCAAGGGCCCCTTCATTCTGGAAATGCTCACCTACCGCTACCGCGGCCACTCGATGTCGGACCCGGCCAAATACCGCACGCGCGAGGAGGTCGAAGAGGTGCGCACGCACCACGATCCGATCGACATGGTGCGCCACCGCATTCTGGAGAAGAAGCTCGCCACAGAAGACGCGCTCAAGAAGATCGACGCCGCCGTGCGCGATCTCATCAACAACGCATCCGAATTCGCCACCCATGATCCCGAGCCGGCGGCGGCCGAGCTCTACACCAATGTGCACCGCTAATAATTTGAACAAGCAGCGCCCATGCCCACCGAAGTATTGATGCCCGCGCTCTCGCCCACGATGGAGAAGGGCAACCTTGCCAAGTGGCTCAAGAAAGAGGGCGACAAGATCAAATCGGGCGACGTCATCGCCGAGATCGAGACCGACAAGGCAACGATGGAAGTGGAAGCCGCCGACGAGGGCACGCTGGGTAAAATTCTGGTTCCCGCGGGCAGCACCGATGTCGCCGTCAATACCCCGATCGCGGTGATCTTGGCGGAAGGCGAAGATGTTCGCGGCTACAAGGGCAGCAACTCTGCCACCCAACAGAAAGCCGCCGAATCCGCAGCGCCGGTGTCCGACGCGCCGCTCATGACGCGGGCCGCTCGCACGCCGGAACCACCCGAGGCCGTTGCGCCCTCCATGACCGTGAGCGGGCCCGAAGTGCCGGAAGGCACTGAGATGGTCACCATGACCATGCGCGAAGCGCTGCGCGACGCCATGGCCGAGGAGATGCGGCGCGACAAAGATGTGTTCGTGATGGGCGAGGAGGTCGCCGAATATCAGGGCGCCTACAAGGTGACGCAAGGATTGCTGCAGGAGTTTGGGCCTGGGCGCGTGATCGACACGCCGATCACCGAGCATGGCTTCGCCGGTCTCGGCGTCGGCGCCGCCCTCGCCGGCCTTAAGCCCGTCGTCGAATTCATGACTTTCAATTTCGCCATGCAGGCGATGGACCAGATCGTCAACTCCGCCGCCAAGACGCTGTACATGTCGGGCGGGCAGATGGGCTGCCAGATCGTGTTCCGCGGACCGAACGGTGCCGCCGCCCGCGTCGCCGCCCAGCACAGCCAGGATTATTCGTCCTGGTACTCGCACATACCCGGCCTCAAAGTGATCGCGCCCTCGAACGCCGCCGACGCCAAGGGCCTGCTCAAGGCGGCCATCCGCGATCCCAATCCGGTCGTGTTCCTGGAAAACGAAATCCTCTATGGCCATTCCTCGCCGGTGCCCAAGGTCGATGACTTTGTTTTGCCGATCGGCAAGGCGCGCATCGCGCGCGCGGGCAGCGACGTCACCATCGTCGCCTGGTCGATGGGCATGTCCTACGCGCTGCAGGCCGCCGAAGCGCTCGCGAAAGACGGCATTGACGCCGAAGTCATCGACCTGCGCACGCTCAAGCCGATGGATATCGACACCGTCGTCGCGTCGGTGCAAAAAACCGCGCGCGCGGTCACCGTCGAGGAAGGCTGGAAGCAATCCGGCGTCGGCGCCGAGATCGCCGCGCAGATCATGGAGCACGCTTTCGATTATCTCGATGCGCCGGTCATGCGCGTTACTTGCAAAGATGTACCGATGCCTTACGCCGCCAATCTCGAGAAGCTCGCGCTGCCGTCCGCCGCCGAGGTGATCGAGGCGGTGAAGGCAGTCACGTACAAGTAGCGGCTCGGCGATGCCCACCAACATCCTCATGCCGGCGCTGTCGCCCACCATGGAAAAGGGCAATCTCGCGCGTTGGCTCAAGAAGGAAGGCGACAAGATCAAATCGGGCGACGTCATCGCCGAGATCGAGACCGACAAGGCGTCCATGGAATACGAGGCGGTCGACGAAGGCACACTCGCCAAGATCGTGGTGCCGGAAGGCACGCAGGACGTGGCGGTGAATGCTGTGATCGCCGTGTTGGCGGGCGAAGGCGAGGATGTGAAGGCGGCGGCTGCGAGCGCCGCCAAAGCACCGGCGAAAGCGCCGGAGAAAAAAACTGAGGCCGCTCCCCACCCGGCGCCTGCGGCGCCACCCTCCCCCAAAGGGGGAGGGATAAGCGCGCCCGCGGCGATCTCCAATCCCTCCCCACGCAGTGGGGAGGGTGGCGCGGCGCAAGCCGCGCCGGGTGGAGTGCAGCCTGCGCGCACGAGCGGCAACCGCATCTTCTCCTCCCCCCTCGCGCGGCGACTCGCCAAAGCCGCCGGCATTGATCTCACCAGCGTGCAGGGCTCCGGCCCGCATGGCCGCGTCATCGCGCGCGATATCGACGCGGCGAAAACCGGAAAAGGTTTGCGCGTGCCCGGCGCCGCGCCCGCTGCGATGGGGCAAGCCCCCGCCATCGCCCCTTCGCTGTCGGACCAGCAAATCCGCGCGCTCTACGAAGACGGCTCCTACGACTTCGTCCCCCACGACCAGATCCGCCGCGTCATCGCGCAGCGGCTCACGGCGTCGATCCAGACCATTCCGCATTTCTACGAAACCGTCGATTGCGACATCGGCAAGCTCATGGCCGCGCGCGCGGAGATCAACGACGCCGCGCCCAAGGATAAAGAGGGCAACCCCGCCTACAAGCTTTCGGTCAACGATTTTGTCATCAAGGCGCTGGCGCTGGCATTGCAGCGCGTGCCCGACGCCAATGTGAGCTGGACCGAAAGCGGCATGCTCAAGCACAAGCATTCCGATGTCAGCGTGGCGGTGGCGCTGCCCGGCGGGCTCATCACGCCGATCGTGCGCACCGCCGAAAGCAAATCTTTGTCCGTGATCTCCAACGAGATGCGCGATCTCTCCGCGCGCGCCAGAGTCGGCAAGCTCAAGCCGCACGAATTCCAGGGCGGCACCACCTCGGTGTCGAACCTCGGCATGTACGGCATCAAGGACTTCACCGCCGTGATCAACCCGCCGCAGTCGACCATCCTCGCGGTCGGCGCCGGCGAGGAGCGGGCGGTGGTGCGCAACGGGGCGCTCGCCGTCGCCACCGTCATGAGCGTCACGCTGTCCTGCGATCACCGCGCGGTCGACGGCGCGCTCGGCGCCGAGCTCGTAAGTGCTTTCAAGACGCTGATCGAAAACCCGGTGATGATGGTGGTGTGATGCGCCAGATGCCGTGGTTCACGCTCGCCGCAGCCATCGTCGTTGCGATCAGCCCGCTCGGCCAGGACGTGATCCACTCCTCGTTCTTCTCCGGCGAGCAATTGTCGCGCTCGATCGGCCAGTTCATGTTCGTGACCGGCTTTGCCATCGTCGTGGTTCTGGCGCTCGTCGAATGGACGGTTCGTTATTATCTTCGCAGGCGGCGCAGCAAGCAGGTAGCGGGCGGCTGACGGTTACGCCGGATCGAAGCCCTTCGCCTTGAACACCGCTTGCGCCTCCGGCGAGGCGAGGAATTTCACCAGCGCATTGGCCGCGGCCGCGTCCTTGGCGCCAGCGCCGACGCCGGCCGCATACACGACCGTCTGGCCGAGATCGCCTGGCGGCGGCCCGACGACGTCGACGCCTTCGGTCGTCGTCAGCTCAGGCTTGCTTTGAAATGCGATGTCGACCTCGCCGCTGGTCAGCAGCGTGCCGACGAAGCCGGCGGGTGGCGGAAATTTGCTCTTGGCTTTGATCTCGGCGGCGATGCCGAGTTTCTCGGCCATCTTGGCGAAATGGACGCCGCTCGCGCCGCCGGCTGCCGGATCGGTGTAGCCGACCGCACGGGCGGCGAGCAGCGTTTTCTTGAGCGCGTCGACGGTCGAAATGTCCGGCTTCGGCGCGCCATGCTTGATGCCGAAAGCGAAGATCGATTTGCTCAGCGTCGGGGCGCCTGCCGCGATCTTGCCGTCCTTGATCAAGCCGTCGATGCCGGCGCGCGACACGATCAGCACGTCGGGCACGTCGCCGTCCTGTGCCTTCTTGGTGAAACCCGAAATCAGGCCCCAGGAAATATCGAGCTTGTTGCCGGTCGCTTTCTCGAATTTCGGCGCCAGCTCCTCGAGCGCGCTTTTCACGCCGACGGTACTGTAGACCTTGATCTCAGCCGCCGACGCGAACCCCGGCGCAAGCAGCAGGACCGCGACAGCGGCGCGTGCAAAAGTCTTCCTCATGACGTTTCCCCGGTGTTACGTTTTTATCGTTGCAGCAATTAAATTCCCGAATAGCCGCTCCTTCAATGGGGGGAGGGCAGCTTGATCGGCGCTCGCCCTTATGGGACACGAAAGGCGGCATTTCGTAGTGGAGACGCTTAGTGGCCGACACTTCCTTCGACGTCCTCATCATCGGCTCCGGCCCCGGCGGCTATATCGCCGCCATCCGCGCGGCGCAGCTCGGCTTCAAGACGGCCATCGTCGAGCGCGATTATCTCGGCGGCATCTGCCTGAACTGGGGCTGCATCCCGACCAAGGCGCTGCTGCGCTCGGCCGAAATATTCCACTACATGCAGCACGCCAAGGACTACGGGCTGACAGCTTCCAACGTCGGTTATGACGCGTCGGCAATCGTGAAGCGTTCGCGCGCGGTCTCGAAGCGGCTGAATGACGGTGTCGGCTTCCTGATGAAGAAGAACAAAGTGTCGGTGATCTGGGGCGAGGCCTTCATCGACGCGCCCGGCAAGGTCACCGTGAAAGCCTCGAAGAGCGAAGCGCCGAAAGGCGTGCTCGGACCGGGCTCGTATCAAGCGAAGCACATCATCATCGCCACCGGCGCGCGCCCGCGCGTGCTGCCCGGGCTCGAGCCGGACAAGAAGCTGGTGTGGACCTATTTCGAAGCGATGGTGCCGCCGTCGATCCCAAAATCGCTGCTGGTGGTCGGCTCCGGCGCCATCGGCATCGAGTTCGCCTCGTTCTTCCGCAACTTCGGCAGCGACGTGACGGTGGTCGAGGTGCTGCCGCAAATCCTTCCGGTCGAGGATCACGAGATCCAGACGTTTGCGCGCAAGAGCTTCGAGAAGCAGGGCATCAAGATTCTGACCAACGCCAAAGTGACCAAGCTCGACAAGAAAGCCGACAGCGTCACCGCCACGATTGAAGCGGACGGCAAGACGCAGCAGATCACCGTCGAGCGCGTCATCTCGGCCGTCGGCGTCGTTGGCAATATCGAGAACCTCGGCCTCGAAAAGCTCGGCGTGAAGACCGAGCGCGGCTGCGTCGTGATCGATGGCTATGGCAAGACCAGCGTGCCCGGCATCTACGCCATCGGCGATGTCGCCGGCCCGCCGATGCTGGCGCACAAGGCCGAGCATGAGGGCGTCGTCTGCGTCGAGGCGATCAAGGGCCTGCATCCACATCCGATGAACAAGCTCATGATCCCCGGCTGCACCTATTGCACGCCGCAGGTCGCTTCGGTCGGCCTCACCGAGCAGGCCGCCAAAGACAAAAAGCTCGACATCCGCGTCGGCCGCTTCCCCTTCGTTGGCAATGGCAAGGCGATTGCGCTGGGCGAGGATCAGGGTCTGGTGAAAGTCATTTTCGACAAGAAGACCGGCCAATTGCTTGGCGCCCACATGGTCGGCGCCGAGGTGACGGAATTGATCCAAGGTTATGTCGTCGCCATGAACCTGGAGACGACCGAGGAAGAATTGATGCACACCGTCTTCCCGCATCCGACGCTTTCGGAGATGATGAAGGAGGCGGTGCTCGACGCTTACGGGAGTGTGTTGAATATGTAACCTGATGGCGTCATTCCGGGACGCGAGCGAAGCGAGCGGACCCGGAATCCATACGCCGCAGCGCTGGGGGTTATGGATTCCGAGTTCGCTGCCTTGCGGCCGCGCCCCGGAATGACAGGGGGAGAGAAGACGCCCATGGCCAAATTCGCGAACATCCTCGAAACCATCGGCCGAACGCCGGTGGTCAAGATCACCAAGCTCGCGCCCAAAGGCATCGACCTCTACGTCAAGGTCGAAGCCTTCAACCCGCTCGGGTCGGTGAAGGATCGCTTGGCGCTCGGCGTCATCGAGTCTGCCGAGCAGACCGGCGAACTCAAGCCGGGGCAGACGGTCATCGAAGCGACCTCCGGCAACACCGGCATCGGGCTGGCCATGGTCTGCGCCGCCAAAGGCTATCCGCTGGTGGTGACCATGGCCGAATCTTTTTCGGTCGAACGCCGCAAGCTGATGCGCTTCCTCGGCGCCAAGGTCGTGCTGACGCCCGCGTCCGAGCGCGCCTTCGGCATGGTCAACAAGGCGCAGGAGCTCGCCGAGATGCACGGCTGGTTCCTGACGCGCCAGTTCGAGAACGAAGCCAACCCCGCCATGCACGCGCGCACCACGGCGCGCGAGATCGTCGACGACTTCAAGGGCGGCAAGCTCGATTACTTCGTCACCGGCTTCGGCACCGGCGGCACGCTCACCGGCGTCGCGCGCGTGCTGCGCAAGGAGCGGCCCGACACCAAGATCGTCGTGTGCGAGCCGGCCGACGCGCCCATGCTCACCAGCCACATCGCGCAGGAACGCAAGCCGGATGGCACGCCGGCGAAGCCCCATCCCTCGTTCAAGCCGCATCCCATGCAGGGCTGGAGCCCGGACTTCATCCCGAAAATCACCGGCGAGGCGGTCGACATGAAGGCGATCGACCGCATCCTCACCATCGCCGGTGCCGACGCCATGAAATGCAGCCGCGAGCTGGCGCAGAAGGAGGGCATCTTCGTCGGCATCACCAGCGGCGCCACCTTCGCCGGCGCGCTCGAGGTCTGCAAAACGGCGGCGCCCGGCTCGACCGTGCTCGCCATGCTGCCCGACACCGGCGAGCGCTATCTGTCGACGCCGCTGTTCGGCGACATTCCAGCCGACATGACCGACGAGGAAATGAAAATTTCGCTGTCGACGCCGAGCAATCGCCTGGCGCCGAAAGCCGCATAACGCAGCGCGAAGGGGGAGGACACCATGGGCATCATTATCTGGATCGTCATCGGCCTGATCGCCGGCTGGCTTGCCAACCAAATCCTCGGCGGCCGCGGCGGGAGCCTTCTGTACAATCTCGCGGTCGGTCTGGTTGGCGCCATTGTCGGCGGACTCATCTTCGACAGCCTGCACATCATTCCGGAAGGCTTCGTCGGGGCCCTGGTCAGCGCCACCATCGGCGCCATCGTGTTTCTGCTGATCTGGCGCGCGATCCGGCGGGCCTGACGCGCGCCTTGCGGCGCGTCCCTTGCAGCCGTAAGTAAGGGCATGGCCGTCGTCTACGATATCGACAAGCAGCGCCCGCGCCATCCGGAAAAGGCGCATCGCCCGGATTCGGCGCAGCCGGCAAAGCCCGACTGGATCCGCGTCAAGGCGCCGGTATCGAAGGGCTACGAGGAAACGCGCGGGATCATGCGCGCGAACGGCCTGCACACCGTGTGCGAGGAGGCCGGCTGCCCGAACATCGGCGAGTGCTGGGAGAAGAAGCACGCCACCTTTATGATCATGGGCGACACCTGCACGCGCGCCTGCGCCTTCTGCAACGTGAAGACCGGATTGCCCGGCGCGCTCGACCCGAACGAGCCCGCGCATGTCGGCGAAGCGACCGCCAAGCTCGGCCTCTCGCACATCGTCGTCACCTCGGTCGACCGCGATGATCTCGCCGACGGCGGCGCGCGGCATTTCGCCGACACCGTCCGCGCCATCCGCAAACACGCACCGGGCACGACCATCGAAGTGCTGACGCCCGATTTCCTGCGCAAGGATGGCGCGCTCGAGCTCGTGGTCGAAGCGAAGCCCGACGTGTTCAATCACAATCTGGAAACCGTGCCGTCGCTTTATCTGACGGTGCGGCCGGGCGCGCGCTATTTCCACTCGCTGCGGCTGCTGCAGCGGGTGAAGGAACTCGATCCGACGATGTTCACCAAGTCGGGCATCATGGTCGGGCTAGGCGAGGAACGGAACGAAGTGCTGCAGGTCATGGACGACCTGCGTTCGGCCGATGTCGATTTCCTTACCGTCGGGCAGTATCTGCAGCCGACGCGCAAGCACCACGAGGTCAAGCGTTTCGTGCCGCCCGACGAGTTCGCGGCGCTCAAGACCATCGCCTACACCAAGGGCTTCCTGATGGTGGCGGCGTCGCCGCTCACGCGCTCCTCGCACCACGCCGGCGACGACTTCACGCGCCTCAAGGCCGCACGCGCGGCGCGTTGATGCCGCAGTTCTCGACGAAGCGCCGCGTCCGTCACAGCGCAATCGAAATGTTCGATCTGGTGGCCGACGGCGAGAGCTATCCGAAATTCGTGCCGCTGTGCGAGGCGCTGCGCATCAAGAGCCGCACCGATAAAGGCGATGGCGTCACCGTGCTGGTCGCCGACATGACAGTCGCCTACAAATTGATCCGGCAGACCTTCACCAGCCGCGTCACGCTCGATCGGCCGAATTTTAAAATCCTGGTCGAATATGTCGACGGCCCGTTCCGCCATATGCAGAACCGCTGGGCCTTTCACCCGGCGGGCGAGCACGCCTGCGACGTCGAGTTCTTCATCGACTACGAATTCAGAAGCCGCACGCTCGGCATGCTGATGGGCACGCTGTTCGACACCGTCTTCCGCCGCATGGCGTCGGCCTTCGAGCAGCGCGCCGATCGCGTCTATGGCCGCCGCGCCTGAACGCAATACCGCCGCGGGCGCGATTTTTGCTAACGCACGCGTCGCGCGTCAGGTTCCGCGTCCGTGCCATGAAAAGTTTTTCAAACAGACCACACCTTCGCCAAGTTGGCGGCGTCAGCTTGCCGGCAGGAAGAGCAACCAACTCGGCTGTTCGTTGCGATCACAGGAGAGCGTCGATGTGCGACTATAGTCTACACGCCGTCGAAACCCGGCCCGCCGCTGTGGGCGACAAGCTGATTTCGGCGAGTTTCACCAATTGCTTCACGCGCGGCTTTGCCGCCGTCGGCGAGCCGAACGTGGCGGTGTGCCTCAAGCCAGGCACCGAGCTTGCCTTCGAGCGCGACGTCGAAATCGATCACGGCTTCGGCCGGCTGTTGCCGAGCCTCGGCTTCGGCAAGATGCAGGAGCGCGTGGCGCGCTTCCGCAAGATCAACGAAGCGGAGATCGACGCCCATCACGACGCGCTCGAGTTCCCGAACGGCCGCATCGTGCTGGTGACGCGGCTGTGCGAGGGCCAGGCGGCGACCGTGCTGCAATTGCCGGCCGGCAGCCAGCCCGCGCGCGAAGAGCGTCCGGCGCCAGTCGCCCTGCAAGACGCGCGCATCGCCTGAGGCGAGGGGACACCGGCCATAAAACCCCGTAGCGCCGCCGTGAGCGGCGCTACCGGCGGGCGGTCGTCGTTTGTTACTTGCCCGGCGTGCGCTTGAGCGGCGTGATCGGCTGGCCGGTCTTGGCGTCGCGGCCCATCTCGAGGCACGCAGCGAGCTCGGTGTAAGTCGGCTCGAACCACTGGATCGTCTTGATGCATTGGGCGCGGTCCTTCGCCGAAAAGTCCGCCCAGATCTTCTCCAGCATCGCCTTGGTGCGCTGTTCGCTCTCCATGCAGCTTTTGAGCCTCTGCTGCGCCTGATCGCCTTCGCCGGCTGCGGCGGCGGCGCCCTTGCAGCTTGCCGTCGTATCCCAATGCGGCACGCCCTCGGAGGCTGCGATCTGGACGACCAGCGGCACCGCGAACAATGGAACGAACATGACGAGACTCCCCAAATCCTGCGGCCGGCAGTTTCCGCTATCTGCTTAATCGTCCGCAAGGCCCCGGCGCCGATTTCCTGTGCTTGACCGGGCCGGATTACCGGCAACCAAGTTCCCTGGCGGTGCGGGGATTGCTGGATTTGAGCGGCTGGCGCGCGATCCTTAACAGGAGCTTCCGAACTAGGGCGCAGTTTATAGGTTTGAGTTCGGTCAACGCGGCATGCGGGATTTCACTTAAAGCTTCCGGCACAAACTTAATCGGCCGTGCGCCATTGTGGGCGCCGCTGGATATAGGACCCGATGCCGAGAGTACGCCACATCGCAGCCAAGCCGGAAAACCATGAGCGTCATCGCATCCGCGATTGGCTCTTTTGCGTTGGCTCCTATGGCGGCCTGCTTTTCGGTCTTTCCGCGGTGCTGTTGATCTGGGCCGGCGCGGTCTATTTCACGCACAACGAAAGACAGCAGACCGAACAGGCGGCGCTGCAAAACGCCACCAATCTTTCGCGCGCGTTTGAAGAACAAATTATCCGCTCGATCCGCAGCGTCGACCAGACGCTGCTTTACGTTCGCGATTCATATTCCCGCGACCCGAAAAATTTCAACATGTCGCTGTGGCAGCACAACAATGAGTTTCTCACCGGCATCACCTTCCAGCTCGCCATCATCGACAAAGACGGCGTGATGGTTGCCAGCAATATTCCCGGCTCGGCGCCGGGGGTCTATCTCGGCGACCGCGAGCATTTCCTGGTCCACGCCCGGCGCACGACCGATGAGTTGTTCATCAGTAAGCCGGTGCTCGGGCGCGTCAGCAAGAAATGGTCGATCCAGATGACGCGCCGGATCACCATGCCGGACGGCAGCTTCGGCGGCGTTGTGGTCGTATCGGTCGATCCCGACTACCTCTCGCAATTCTATCAATCGATCGACGTCGGCGACGAGGGCTCGGTATCGCTCGTCGGCGCCGACGGCATCGTGCGTGCGCGCGGCACGAAAGGGCCCTCGACCGTCGGCGCATCGCTTGCGGGAACGCCGCTGCTCACTGAGTTTGCGCAAGGGAAAACCGGGCACTATGACGTGAAAAGCAAGCTCGACGGTATCGAACGCTTGTTTGTCTATCGCGACGTGAAGGGGTATCCGCTCATCGTCGTTGTCGGTCTCGCCACCGACGAGGTCTTTAAGGTCTACTATCACAATCGCAGTATCGATATTGGAATCGCGGCGCTGCTGACGCTGTGGTTGCTCGGCGTCACCTATCTGGTGACGCGCTATCAGCACATGCTGTCGAAGGCGCGCGATGCCGCGGAAGCCGGCACCAGGGCGCGTTCGGAATTCCTGGCGATGATGAGCCATGAAATTCGCACGCCCATGAACGGCGTCATCGGCATGGCGGAGGTGCTGCTCGAGAGCGGGCTGCGCCCCGAACAATTGCCGCTCGCCAAGACTATGCGCGAATCGGCCGAGCACCTGCTCAAGATCATCAACGATGTGCTCGATTTCTCGAAACTCGAAGCGGACCGCGTCGAAATAGAACAGGTGGTGTTCGACCTGCACGATGTCGTCCGCAGCACCGTCGCCGTTCTTTCAGCGCCTGCGGCGCAGAAGAATCTCGATCTGTCGGTGAGCATCGCGCCCGATGTGCCGCGCCGCGTCGTCGGCGATCCGGCGCGGCTGCGGCAATTGCTGCTGAATCTTGTCGGCAATGGCTTGAAATTCACCAACGAAGGCTCCGTCGCGGTCACGGTCGAGCGCGACAAAGCGCAATCGCCTGGCAACGCACGGCTGGTGTTTTCCGTTGCGGATACCGGAATCGGAATTCCGGCCGATGGGCTGAAGCTGCTGTTTCGGGAATTCTCGCAGCTCGACAGCACGATCGCCCGCCGCTTCGGCGGCACCGGTCTCGGCCTCGCCATCTGCAAGCGCCTGATCGATCTCATGGACGGCACGCTCATGGTCGAGAGCAAGGTCGGCAAGGGAACGACCTTCCGCTTCACGATCGACTATCGATTGGCGGCCGAGCAGATCGGCGCCGTTGAGCCGACGCCGCAAGCCTGGACGGCGTCTCCGCCGCTCGCGACCGGCGTATTGTACGGGTCCATCCCAATTCGAATATTGGTGGTTGAAGACGACAAGACGAACCAGCTTGTCGCGGCCAAGCTGATCGAAAGCCTCGGGCTCGCGGTCGATATCGCGAGCAATGGCGCCGAGGCCGTCGCCGCATGCCGCGCAACGAAATACGACCTCGTCTTCATGGATATCATGATGCCCGAAATGGACGGGCTGGCGGCCGCCAGGCTGATCCGCAATCTCGACAGTCCCTATTGCGACCCGCACATCATCGCTTTGACGGCAAACGCGCAGATCCATGACAAGGAGGTCTGCCTGGAAGCGGGGATGGACGACTATTTGGCCAAACCCGTTACGCGCGCCGGCTTTGCCGCAAAGCTCGCCCGGTTTCAGGGCGGCCATCCGCCGGTTGCGCCCGCCGAAGCAGATGCCGGGAAGGCTGCGCCCGATGCGCGAATATTCGATGAAGCGATCTATGCCGAGTTGGCGGAGGCGCTCGGAGCCGAAGACGTCCGGTTTGTTGTCGAAACCTTTGCCGCAGAGACGGCACAGCGCGTCGATGCCATGCGCGAAGCCGCCGGCAACAACGACAATGCATCCGTCAAGCGCGACGCCCACTCCATCAAGAGCTCGGCGGCCTCGCTCGGTTTCTTGCGCTTGTCCGGCCTGGCCAAATCGCTCGAGGCCGATGCGCTCGGTCTGAAATGGCCTGAGCTCGATGCGCGGATCGACCAGATTACCGGCGGCGTCGCCGAAATCCAGGACATCATCAAGAGCGAGCTGCAGTCACAGCCGGCTCAATTCGCCAACGCATAAGGAGCCTACGATGGATCATGCAATCACGTCCGTGCAGGACGAAATAGGTCAAGCGGTTCGCTTGCTCGTGATCGACGATGACCTCATTCAACGCAAGATCATCGCCAAGATCGGCGCCCAAGCCGGATATGAAGTGGTCGCGGCTGCGACCTTCGAAGACGCCGAGTCGAGCCTGAAAACTCAAAGGTTCGACTGCATCACGCTCGACCTGTCGCTCGGCAAACAGAGCGGCGCTCTGCTGCTGCGCACGATCGTCGACAGCGGAAATCAAGTGCCCGTCATCGTGATCAGCGGCGCCGACGAGCATATCCTGCGGACCACGGTGAATATCGCGCAGTCTTTGCAGCTCGAATCCGAACTGCTGACGAAGCCGCTCAAGCTGACCGAGTTGCGCAATGCGCTGGCGCGAATGAAAAGTGGCGCGATCGCCCGTCGCGGCAACAATCAGATGACGCAAGCCCTTCGCCACGCGGCGCCGTTGTAGGCGCGGCGGCGGAGTCCGACGTCCTAGATTGCTTCGGCCGCTGCCTTGAGCATTTTCAGCGCCTGCAGCACCGACTTTTCGCGCACCATGCTGCGCCCGATATCGCCGTAACGCATTTCCGCGTGGCTGAGGGCGCCGCTGCGCGCGGCCGCGGCGAAATGCACCAGCCCGACCGGCTTGTCGGCGCTTCCCCCGCCGGGCCCGGCGATGCCGGTGATGGCGACGACAAGATCGGCATTGGCTTTGCCCAACGCGCCGCGCGCCATGGCTTCGGCGGTTTCGCGGCTGACCGCGCCGAATTTTTTCAACGTCTCCTCCGACACGCCAAGCATCTGCTGCTTGGCCTCGTTCGAATAGGTGACGAAGCCACGGTCGACCACGTCGGAAGAACCGGCAATGTCGGTCAGCGCGCCCGCCACCAGCCCGCCGGTGCAGGATTTCAGCGGTCGCGACTTTCAGCTTGCGTGCGCGGCAGGCGTCGAGCACGGCGGTGGCTGCGGCGCGCAGCTCCGGGTTCACGGCGATCCCCACGGCAGCCGGATGGTTGCCGTCGCATAGGCTGCGATGCCTTCGCCGCGGCCGGTGAAGCCGAGCTTCTCGCTGGTGGTCGCCTTGACCGCCACGCGCTCGGGCGCGATGCCGGCGATCTCGGCGATCTTGGCGCGCATGGCATCGCGGTGCGGCCCGATTTTCGGCGCCTCGCAGACAACGGTGATGTCGATATGGGCGATGCGGCCGCCGCGTGCCTTCACGCGCTCGACCGCAAACTGAAGGAACCGGTCGGAGGAGGCCCCCTTCCATTGTGGGTCGCTGGGCGGGAAATGCGCGCCGATGTCGCCGTCGGCGAGCGCGCCGAGCAGCGCGTCGGTCGCCGCATGCAGCACGACGTCGGCATCGGAATGGCCGCTCAGCTTCTGCCCGTGCGCGATGCGCAGGCCGCCGAGCATCACGTGGTCGCCGGGGGCGAAAGCGTGCACGTCGATGCCGGTGCCGGTGCGCACGTCGGCAAGCTGGGCGAAATGCATGGTCTCGGCGCGGATGAAATCCTCCGTGCTGGTGATTTTCATATTGCCGGGCTCGCCTTCGAAAACGGAAACCCTCATGCCGGCCCATTCGGCGAGCGAGGCGTCGTCGGTGAAATCGAAACGGCCTTGTGCGGCCGCGCGGCGATGCGCGTCGAGCAGCGGCGCGAAGGCGAAGCCCTGCGGCGTCTGGATGGCGCGCAGCCGGTTGCGGTCGAGCGTCTGCGCGACGAAGCCACCGTCATCGACCGCCTTGATCGTATCGGTGACGGCGAGCGCCGGCACCGCCGCGCCGGTTTTCTCCGCCGCATCGATAGCGCGCGCGACCAGGTCCGGCGTCGCGAAGGGGCGGGCGGCGTCGTGCACCAGCACGATGTCAGGCTTGTGCGCGGCCAGCGCTTCGAGGCCGGCGCGCACGGAAGCCTGGCGGGTGGCGCCGCCGAAGGCCGGCGGCAGCACGTCGAGCCCATCGGCCGCGGCGTCGAAGAATTCGCGGTCGTCCGGCCTGATCACCGGCTGTACGAGGCCGACCTTGGGCGCTTCTACGAGCATTAACAGCGTCCGGCGCAGCATGGTCTCGCCGCCGATGTGCCGGAATTGCTTCGGCTTTCCACCGCCGGCGCGTTCGCCGCGCCCGGCGGCCACGACCACAACTGCCACCCCGGCCATGCGTATTTCGCTCCAATTTTCGCTTCAATTCTCCCGCTTAGCCTTAGCGCGTTCCGGCCATGTGCGGTATCGCCGGCAAAGGCAGATTCGATGCCGGCCATAAACAGTTATTTTGCAGTGCAGCACTTGCGCTGCAGCGCAAATTGGCTAAACTATGAGCATCCAATGAGGCGCGCCTAAATGGTGGGCAATCCCCCACAAGCAACCGAAATTGGGGCCTTCCCGAGCAACCCGATGCGGATCGGTCCTGTCACATTGCCAAATCGCGTCGTTCTGGCCCCGATGTCGGGGATCACCGACGCGCCGTTCCGGCGTTTGGCCGAAAGGCTCGGGGCAGGGCTGGTGGTTTCCGAAATGACGGCTTGCGCAGGACTTGCGCGCGGCGAACGCGAAGCGCGCGTGCGCAGCGAATGTGACGGTATCGCTGTGCGCGTGGTGCAGCTCGCCGGCTGTGAGCCGGTTTGGATGGCCGAGGGCGCGCGTATCGCGGAAAGCGAAGGCGCCGACATCATCGACATCAACATGGGCTGCCCGTCGAAGCAGGTCACCAACGGCGCGGCTGGCTCCGCGCTCATGCGCGATCTCGACCACGCACTGCGGCTGATCGAGGCGACCGTCACCGCTGTCGCTGTGCCGGTAACGCTGAAGATGCGTCTCGGCTGGGACCACGACACAATCAACGCGCCTGAGCTCGCCCGTCGTGCACAAGCGGCCGGCGTGCAGATGATCACCGTGCACGGCCGCACGCGCTGTCAGTTCTACGACGGCAGCGCCGACTGGTCGGCCGTACGTGCGGTGAAAGAGGCGGTATCCGTTCCGGTCGTCGTCAACGGCGACATCACCACATTCGATGATGCCGCGCAGGCGCTCGCCATCTCCGGCGCCGACGCCGTGATGATCGGCCGCGCCGCGCAAGGCCGTCCCTGGTTCCTGGGGCAGGTGGCCCGCTATCTCGAAACGGGCAAGCGCGAGCGCGCGCCTTCGCTGGCCGAGCAGCACGCCATGACCGCCGCGCTCTACGACGAGATGATCGAACATCATGGGCCGGCGATCGGCCGCCGCCACGCGCGCAAGCATCTGGCCTGGGCGCTCGACACCGCGGGCGCCAGCGCCGGCGCGCCGGTGGCGCTGCTGAAGGATCACCGCGCCCGCGTGCTCACCGCCGAGGAGCCGCGCCACGCACGGCAGCTTCTCGCCGATGCTTATGACGCCTTCGCATCGCGCACTTTAGATTGGAGGGCCGCCGCATGAGCCGGGCTCACGCCGTCTCTCCCACGATCAGCTCGCCCGCCGATGCCGTGCTCAACGCGCTGCCGCATCCGGTAATCATGGTGGCGACCGACGGGAAGATCGCGGACGCCAACGTCGCGGCCGAGCAATTCTTCGAGGCTTCGATCCCGGTGCTGCGCCGCCACATGGTGCGCGACCTGGTGCCGTTCGGGTCGCCGCTGTTGGCGTTGATCGAGCAGGTGCGCCGCACCGGCGCCGCCGTGAACGAATACAAAGTGGACCTGGCGACGCCGCGCAATCCGGGCGAGCGTCTGGTCGATCTGCACGTTGCGCCGCTGCCGGAATTTTCCGGCCATGTCGTGGTGATGCTGCAGGAACGCACCATCGCCGACAAGATGGACCGCCAGCTCACGCATCGTGGCGCCGCGCGCTCGGTGATTGCGCTTGCCGCCATGCTGGCGCACGAGATCAAAAATCCGCTCTCCGGCATTCGCGGCGCGGCGCAACTGCTCGAAACATCGGCCGCGGACGACGACCGCTCGCTCACCAAATTGATCTGCGACGAGACCGACCGCATTGTGAAGCTGGTCGACCGCATGGAAGTATTCGCCGACGAGCGCCCGGTCGAGCGCGAGCCGGTCAACATCCATGTCGTCTTGGATCATGTAAAGCGGCTGGCGCAATCCGGCTTCGCCCGTCACATCAAATTTACCGAAGAATACGACCCGTCGCTACCGCCGGTCTTGGCCAATCGCGACCAGCTCATCCAAGTTTTCCTCAATCTGGTGAAGAACGCGGCCGAAGCCATCGGCGACACCGCCATCGACGGCGAAATCGCGCTCACCACCGCATTCCGCCCCGGTGTGCGCCTGTCGCTGCCAGGCAGCAAGACGCGGGTGTCGCTGCCGCTCGAATTCTGCGTGAAGGACAACGGTCCCGGCGTGCCGGAAGATCTCATGCCGCATTTGTTCGACCCCTTCGTCACCACCAAGCAGACCGGCAGCGGGCTCGGGCTGGCGCTGGCGGCGAAGATCATCGGCGACCATGGCGGCATCATCGAATGTGAATCGCAGCCGCGGAGGACCATCTTTCGTGTGCTGATGCAAATCTACAGCGGCGAGGGCGGCGCGATCGAGGATGTGCCGTCCGTCGCGAGCCCGTGAGGTCAGCGCCCATGCCGACGGGAAGCATTCTGGTTGCCGATGACGATGCCGCGATCCGCACCGTCCTCAATCAGGCGTTGTCGCGCGCCGGTTACGAGGTGCGCTCGACCGGCAATGCCGCCACCCTGTGGCGCTGGATCAGCCAGGGCGACGGCGATCTGGTCATCACCGACGTGGTGATGCCGGACGAGAACGCCTTCGATCTCATCCCGCGCATCCGCAAGGCGCGCCCCGATCTGCCGATCATCGTGATGAGCGCGCAGAACACCTTCATGACCGCGATCCGCGCCTCCGAGCGCGGCGCCTACGAATATCTGCCGAAACCGTTCGATCTGAAGGAACTCATCACCATCGTCGGCCGCGCACTGTCGGAGCCGAAAGAGAAACGCGGCGCGGCGGCGGCCAAGCCCGAGGATTTCGAACTCGATCCCGCTGGTCGGCCGCTCGCCCGCCATGCAGGAAATCTACCGCGTGCTGGCGCGGCTGATGCAGACCGACCTCACGGTGATGATCTCCGGCGAGTCCGGCACCGGCAAAGAGCTGGTGGCGCGCGCACTGCACGATTACGGCAAACGTCGCACCGGCGCTTTCGTCGCCATCAACATGGCGGCGATCCCGCGTGACTTGATCGAGTCGGAATTGTTCGGCCACGAGAAGGGTGCCTTCACCGGCGCCAACACGCGCTCGTCGGGCCGCTTCGAGCAGGCCGAAGGCGGCACGCTGTTCCTCGACGAAATCGGCGACATGCCGATGGAAGCGCAGACGCGCCTGCTGCGCGTACTGCAGCAGGGCGAGTACACCACGGTCGGCGGCCGCACGCCGATCAAGAGCGACGTGCGTATCATCGCCGCCACCAACAAGGACCTGCGCCTGCTCATTCAGCAAGGCCTGTTCCGCGAGGATCTGTTTTTCCGCCTCAACGTGGTGCCGCTGCGGCTGCCGCCATTGCGCGAGCGCACCGAGGACATCCCCGATCTGATCCGCCATTTCTTCGCGCAGGCGCAACGCGAAGGCCTGCCGCCGAAACAAATCGACCAGGCCGGCCTTGAGCGCCTCAAGCGCCACCGCTGGCCCGGCAATGTGCGCGAATTGGAAAATCTCGCCCGCCGTCTCGCGGCGCTTTACCCGCAGGAAATCATCACCGCGGCCGTCATCGATGCCGAGTTGGCGCAGCCGGCGCTGCCACCCGCGAGCGAGGAGGCGCGACCGGAAGAGAGCTTAAGCGCGGCGGTCGAGCGGCATCTGGCCGCCTATTTCGCCGGCTTTGAGGGCCTGCCGCCGGCCGGCCTTTATCACCGCATCCTGCGCGAGGTCGAATATCCCTTGCTGACGGCGGCGCTCGCCGCCACCCGCGGCAACCAAATCCGCGCCGCCGACCTGTTGGGGGTTAACCGCAACACCCTGCGTAAGAAAATCCGCGATCTGGATATCCAGCTTTTCCGCGGCAGCGGCGGCTGACCGCTCCCGGCACTGAATCTGTGATTATTGCGCCGCTGTTTTGTCGCAATTCGGCAACATTGTTGTAGAAAAGCATCAGTGCCGGAAGGCCACACCCTTCCGCGCGCCCAATTACTGACGGGGCTACGAAGCCCCGCAAGCCACGCCCGGGGGTCATTTGAGCGTCGATCAGGCCACGACCGCCGAAACTGCGCTCGCGCCTCCCGTTCCCCGGCGGGGCGACACCCGGGTGCTCGGCCCGATTGCCGTCGGGCTCGCTTTGCTCTCCGCCTTCGTCACCTTCATCGTTCTTGCCGATCTAACGCCGATCCTGCCGACCCATTATGTGGTCGTCACGCTGCTGCTGGTGAATGCCGCCACGGTGCTGCTGCTACTCGGCATCATCGTGCGCGAGGTCTGGCTGATCGTGCAGGCCCGCCGCAGCGGCCGCGCCGGCGCCAAGCTGCACGTGCACATCGTCGGCCTGTTCTCCATCATCGCGGCGGCGCCCGCTATCCTGGTCGCCATCGTCGCCAGCGTCACGCTCGACCGCGGCCTCGACAGGCTGTTCTCCACGCGCACGCGCGCGGCCATCGAAAATTCGCTGATCGTGGCAGAAGCCTATCTGCACGACCACGCGCAACTCGTACGCGCCAACATCCTGGTCATGGCCTACGACATCGCGCGCAATGAGCCGGTATTCAAGGACGACCGCGACAAGCTGCAGCAATACCTGACCTTCCAGGCTTCGGTGCGCGGGCTCGCGGCCGCGATCGTCATCGACAAAAATACCAACATCATCGCGCGCGCCGATCTCAAGGCGGTTGAAAGCTTCGCCATGCCGCCGCGCGATGCGCTGCCGCGCATCGGCGAAAAAGAGCCGCAAATCGTCCTGCTGCCCGACACCAATTACGTCGCCGCCGTCGTGAAACTGGAAAACTACGACGACTATTATCTTTACATAACCCGGCTGCTCGATCCGCGCGTAGTGCCGCAATTGCAGGCGACGCGCGAGAGCGTACGCGAATATACCGCGATCGAGGCGCGCCGCACCGGCGTGCAGGTGGCCTTCGCCTTGATGTTCACCATCATCGCGCTAGCGGTGCTGTTGTCGGCGGTGTGGATCGGGCTCAACTTCGCCAACGTGCTGGTGGCGCCGATCCGGCGGCTGATCAGCGCCGCCAACGTCGTCTCCACCGGCAACTTGTACGTGCGCGTTCCGGTGCGCGAATCCGAAGGCGACCTCGGCCAGCTCGGCGAAACCTTCAACCGCATGACGGCCGAACTGCGGACGCAGCGCGATGACATCATGCGCGCGCGCGACGTCATCGACAGCCGGCGCCGCTTCACCGAAGCGGTGCTTGCCGGCGCCAGCGCCGGTGTGATCGGCGTCGACGGCAAAGGTTGCGTGTCGATCCTTAACCGTTCGGCCGAACGGCTGATCGGCTGCAGCGAGGCGGAAGCGCTCGGCCGTCCCTTGGCCGAGATTTTCCCGGAGCTCGCCGAATTTATGACCGCCGCGCAATCCGGCGCGCGCACGCAGGACCAGGTGACGATCACCCGCAAAGGCCGCGAGCGCAATCTCTCGGTGCGCGTCACCAGCGAGCAGTCGAGCGAATCCGAACACGGTTATGTGGTGACGCTCGACGACATCACGGAATTGGTGGCCGCGCAGCGCACCTCGGCCTGGGCCGACATCGCCCGCCGCATCGCCCACGAGATCAAGAACCCGCTCACGCCGATCCAACTCTCGGCCGAGCGTCTCAAGCGCAAATATGGAAAGATGATCGTCGACGATAAGGGCGTGTTCGACCAATGCACCGACACCATCGTGCGCCAGGTCGATGACATCCGGCGCATGGTCGACGAGTTCTCCAAGTTCGCGCGTATGCCCAAGCCCGTGATCGCAGGCGAAGACGTGGCCGATACCGTGCGCCAGGCGGCGTTCCTGATGCGCGTCGGCAATTCCGAAATTGATATCGACGTCGACATCGCCGAGGATCCGATGCCGGCCCGCTTCGACCGCCGGCTGATCTCGCAGGCGCTCACCAATCTGATCAAGAACGCCGCCGAAGCGATCGCCGCCGTACCGCCGGCCGAACTCGGAAAGGGCGTCATCCGCGTCTTCGCGGCGCGCGACGGCGACAACATCGTCATCGACATCGTCGACAACGGCATCGGACTGCCGAAGGAAAACCGTAGCCGGTTGCTCGAGCCCTATGTCACCACGCGCGAGAAGGGCACCGGCCTGGGACTCGCGATCGTGGGCCGCATCATCGAAGAGCATGGCGGCCACATCGAGTTGGGCGACGCCGCTGACAAGATCGCCGGCCAGCGCGGCGCCTGGATCCGCCTGCGTTTCGCCGCCTCCGGCGAAGCGACGCCGCAAACCGATAACAACAAAAAGAGCGTAGGCGAGCAGTCACATGTCAGCTGATATTTTGATCGTCGATGACGAGGCCGATATCCGCGATCTGGTCGCCGGTATCCTGCAGGACGAAGGCTACGAGCCGCGCACCGCGCGCAACAGCGACGAGGCGTTCTCCGCGATCGTGTCGCGCCGCCCGAACCTGCTCTTCCTCGATATCTGGCTGCAAGGCTCCAAGCTCGACGGTCTGCAATTGCTCGATGCCGTCAAGCAGGAACACCCCGAACTGCCGGTGGTGATGATCTCCGGCCACGGCAATATCGAAACCGCCGTCGCCGCCATCAAGCGCGGCGCCTATGACTTCATCGAAAAGCCTTTCAAGGCCGACCGCCTGGTGCTGGTGGCCGAGCGCGCATTGGAGACCTCGCGGTTGAAACGCGAGGTCAAGCAGCTGAAGCAGCTGGCGCCGCTGCCGGCGACGCTGGTCGGCAAGTCGGTGGCGATCACACAGTTGCGCCAGACCATCGAGCGCGTGGCGCCGACTAACAGCCGCATTCTCATCGTCGGTCCGTCCGGCTCCGGCAAGGAGCTCGCCGCCCGCACTATCCATCAATCGTCGGCGCGGCAAAACGGCCCGTTCATCGTCATCAACGCCGCGGCGATCACGCCCGAGCGCATGGAAGTCGAACTGTTCGGCGTCGATCAGGGAAACGGCGCGGAAGGCCGCAAGCCCGGCGCGCTGGAAGAGGCGCATGGCGGGACGCTGTTCATCGACGACATCGCCGATCTGCCGCGCGAGACGCAAAATAAGATCCTGCGCGTGCTAGTGGATCAGACCTTCCAGCGCGTCGGCGGCACCAACAAGGTGTCGGTCGACGTGCGCATCGTCTCGTCGACCGCGCGCAATCTGGAAGCGCTGATCGCGGAGGGAAAATTCCGCGAGGACCTCTATCACCGCCTCTCGGTGGTGCCGATCCGTGTGCCGCCGCTCGCCGAGCGGCGCGACGACATTCCGGGACTCGTCGATTATTTCATGGACCAGATCTCGTTGGCCACCGGCCTGCCCAAGCGCCGCATCGGCGATGACGCTATGGCCGTGCTGCAATCGCACGACTGGCCGGGCAACGTCCGCCAGCTGCGCAACAACATCGAGCGGCTGATGATTTTGGCCGGTGGCGATCCCGATGTCGTGCTCGACGCCTCGATGCTGCCGCCCGACGTCGGCTCGATGGTGCCGAGCATGCCGAACGGCAATGGCGGCGAGCATCTCATGGGGCTGGCCTTGCGCGACGCGCGCGAAGTATTCGAGCGCGAATATCTGGTGGCGCAGATCAGCCGATTCGGCGGCAACATTTCGCGCACCGCCGAATTCGTCGGCATGGAGCGCTCGGCGCTGCACCGCAAGCTCAAGGCGCTTGGGATCGGCTGATCCCATGTCGCGCATTGCCTACGTCAATGGCCGCTATCTGCCGCGCACACAGGCAAGCGTCTCAATCGAAGACCGCGGTTTCCAATTCGCCGACGGCGTCTACGAGGTCTACGAGGTCCGGGGAAGGCGCATCATCGACGAGCGCCGCCATATGGCGCGCCTCGACCGCTCGCTCTCGGAGCTGCGCATCGCGCGCCCGATGACAGCGGCCGCGCTCGCGGTCGTGATGCGCGAGACCATCCGCCGCAACCGCGTGCGCGACGGCATCGTCTATGTCGAGATCACCCGCGGCGCAGCGCGCCGCGATTTCCCGTTTCCGCCGAACACGAAGCCCACGCTCATCGTCACTGCGCGCAGCAACGATGTCGCGCGCATCGAGCAACTCGCAACGGACGGTGTCGCCGTCGTCACCGTACCCGATATCCGCTGGGGCCGCGTCGACATCAAGTCGGTGGCGCTGCTGCCCAATGTGCTCGCCAAGCAAAGCGCGCGCGAGCAGGGCGCTCGCGAAGCGTGGCTCGTCGACGGCCAAGGCCGCATTACCGAGGGCGCCTCGTCGAATGCCTGGATTGTCGCGCGCGACGGAAAAATCCTCACGCACCCACTCGGGCACGACGTGCTGCCCGGCATTACGCGCTCGGTCGTGCTCGACGTGATCAAGGCGCAAGGGCTGACGTTCGAGGAGCGCGCCTTCACGCTCGATGAGGCTTACGCCGCGCGCGAAGCCTTCATCACCTCGGCGAGCCAGATCGTCATTCCGGTCGTCGCCATCAACGGCCGTCCGGTCGGCAACGGCGCCCCCGGCCTGATCGCGGCGGCGCTACGGCGCGACTATCACCGCCACGCCGAAGCCTCGTGAAACGTAAAACAGCAACGATATCAAGTAGTTATAAGCTCGCTTGCGCCTGATGCGCGCGTGCAATCTAATAGCCTCACTCCTGAAGCCTTGCACCGCTTGCTCGTGGGGGTAACGCGGCGCATGTCGCATGCGAAAGGTTTTCAGGCCAATAACGGTCTCGCGCGCGAGACGCGAGCAAAAATGGAACAACGGCCATGGCAGCCGATCGTGCGCAAAACTTACAAGACACATTCCTCAACCACGTCCGCAAGGCAAAAATCCCGCTCACCATTTTTCTGGTGAATGGCGTAAAATTGCAGGGCGTGGTGACCTGGTTCGATAATTTCTGCGTGCTGTTGCGGCGGGACGGACACTCCCAGCTCGTCTACAAGCACGCGATCTCGACCATCATGCCCGGTCATCCGATCCAGCTGTTCGAGGGCGGCGAAGACGCACCGCCGGAAAAAGCTTAGTTGGAACCACGCCGCCGCGACAAGCGCGCCGATCTTCTGAGCCCGACGACAACGGGCGCCGAGACCGGCCGCGCGATCGTCATCGAGCCGTGGCTTAAGCAATCGGGCCGGCAAAGTCGCGCGGCCGACACGCGCACGCCGGAATTGCGGCTGGCGGAAGCGTCCGGCCTCGCGCGCGCCATCGATCTCAACGTGGTGCAGGAAGGGCTGGTCACGCTCGGCGACATTCGCCCGGCCACTTACATCGGCAAGGGCAAGGTCGATGAGATCGCCGGCCTCGTCAAAAGCCTCACCGCCTCGGTGGTGGTGATGGATTGCCCGGTCTCGCCGGTGCAGCAGCGCAATCTGGAAAAGGCCTGGGGCACGAAGGTCATCGACCGCACCGGGCTCATTCTGGAAATCTTCGGCCGCCGCGCGCGCACGCGCGAGGGCGCGTTGCAGGTCGAGCTCGCGCATCTGACCTATCAGAAGAGCCGGCTGGTGCGGTCCTGGACGCATTTGGAACGCCAGCGCGGCGGCTTCGGTTTTCTCGGCGGCCCCGGCGAGACGCAGCTGGAAGCCGACCGCCGCGTCATCGAGGACCGCATCAAGCGCATCGAAGGCGATCTCGACAAGGTCAAGCGCACGCGCGCTTTGCATCGCGAAAGCCGCAAGCGCGTGCCGTATCCGATCGTCGCTTTGGTCGGCTACACCAATGCCGGCAAGTCCACGCTGTTCAATCGCATGACGCAAGCGAGCGTGCTGTCGGCCGATATGTTATTCGCCACGCTTGATCCGACATTGCGCGCGATCGCGCTGCCGCACGGCAATCGCATCATCCTCTCCGACACCGTCGGATTTATTTCGGATCTGCCGACGATGCTGGTCGCGGCGTTCCGCGCTACGCTCGAGGAGGTGATCGAGGCCGATATCATCCTGCATGTACGCGATGTCTCACACGATGATACTGAGGCGCAATCTCACGACGTGAGACAAGTTCTCGGCGAGCTCGGCATCGAGCCGTCCGATCCGCGCCTGATCGAAGTATGGAACAAGATCGATCGTCTCGATTCCAACGCGCGCACGCGCATTTTCAACTTCGCCGAGCGGCGGTCGGATCGACACTCGCATGTGACCGTGTCAGCATTGACGGGCGAGGGGATCGACCGTTTGCTCTCGGCGATCGAAGAACGGCTCGCCGAGAAACGGCAGACGCTTCACGTGTCGCTCGATCCTTCCGACGGCGCAGGCCTCAGCTGGCTCTATCGCCATTCCGAGGTCCTGTCGCGCGAGATGCAAGAGGACGGACGCCTGGCGGTCAACGTGCGAGCCGATGCGAAGAACGCCGAACTGGTGAAGCACAAATATCCGGAGGCCAGCGTCAGCAAATCGTCGAATTGAACGGCAACAAAATCAAAACACTGCTCTAGGGGGAAAACCATGGCCAACGCGGCAATATCCGGCAGCGACCTCAAGCGCGTCGTCGCTGCCAGCATGATCGGCGCCACCATCGAGTGGTACGACTTCTTCCTTTACGGCACGGTCGCCGGCATCGTCTTCAACAAGCTCTATTTCCCGGTCAAGGATCCGCTGGTCTCGATCCTTTTGGCCTACACGACCTTCGCCATTGGCTTTGTCGCGCGCCCGGTCGGCGGCCTGATCTTCGGTCACTTCGGCGACCGCATCGGCCGCAAGAATATGCTGGTGCTGACGCTGATGATCATGGGCGTCGCCACTGTGGCGATCGGTCTGCTGCCGACTTATCAGCAGATCGGCACCGCGGCGCCGATCCTGCTGCTGCTGCTCCGCATCCTGCAAGGCATCGGCCTCGGCGGCGAGTGGGGCGGGGCGGTGACCATGACGTACGAATATGCCAGCGAAGAAAAGCGCGGGCTCTATGCGAGTTTCCCGCAGATCGGCCTGTCGATCGGTCTTGCGCTCAGCGCCGGTGTCGTTGCCGTCACGTCGATGCTGCCGGAAGACCAGTTCCTTGCCTGGGGCTGGCGCTTCGGATTTCTGATCAGCGTGCTGCTGGTCGCCGTCGGTCTCTATATCCGGCTGCGCATCATGGAAACGCCGGAGTTCACCAAGCTCAAGGCGAAGGGTCAGGAAGTGCGAATTCCGTTCATGAACATGATCAAGGAATATCCGCGCAACATCCTGCTCGGTATGGGCGCACGCTATATCGACGGCGTGTTCTTCAACGTGTTCGCCGTGTTCGGCATTGGCTATCTCGTGAACACGGTGCACATCAACCGTACCACCGCACTGTGGGCGGTGTGCGCATCGGCGCTGGTGATGATCGTGTTCATCCCGGTGTTCGGCAGCCTGTCGGACAAATGGGGCAGGGGGAAAACCTACGCCATCGGCTCGATCCTGCTGGCGCTGTCGGCCTTTCCCGCCTTCTGGCTGATGAGCGGCGGCGACATTGCGTCGATCTTCGCCGCCATGATCGTCCCGTTCGGCATCATCTACGCGATGTGCTACGGGCCGGAAGCGGCGTTGTTCTGCGATCTGTTCGATCCGCGCGTGCGCTACACCGGCATCTCGTTCGTCTACCAGTTCAGCGGAATCTTCGCGAGCGGCATCACGCCGATCATCGCCACCTATCTGATTGCCGCAAACGGCAACCAGCCTTGGTATCTCTGCGCCTACGTGGTGTTCGCCGCGCTGGTGAGCGCGCTGAGCGCAGCCGCCATCAAGGGCACGGCAGCACAGCCGGCGCCGATGGGGCGGGTGACGGCGAAACGCGCGGCGGCCTGACGCTACGCACTCAAGCTCTGGCGGAGGCGGTCCCTTGCGGGCCGCCTTTGCTTTTTTGGACTCGGCATTTCGCTCTTGTGTCCCGGAACATTCACGCAATTCGTTCGCGGGCAAAAAAGTTATCCCCGCTCGCAGAAGCGCCCTTATCATGCGCGCATCCCATTTCGTACCGAGGGGTGTCTGATCAGCATCTTCTGACATGAAACGGGGAGCGGTGGCCGGGGAATGACGTGGCAGCGGAAATGCGCTTGTCACGGCCCGGCGGTCGAAGCCGCTTCGTCCCGGCCCGCCAGCCGCGGGTCACCGGCCGCGTTCGGCCACAGCGGTGGACAGGCGCTCCACCCCCGTAAGGGGCTGCGCCTGAAAGGTCAGTCCACCGGGGGCGATGCGGAGCAAACCTAGAAACACCGCGCGCGGGACGCCACCGGACTTGGCGGACTTGGCGAACTTGCGGCTTGCCGCGCCGAAGCTCGAAAGAGCGAAGGCGGGCATACGGACTTCGGTAAGCCTCGGTACCGCGAGGCGCCGAGGCCAGCGGGTCCTTCGGGACCTTTGGCGTCCCGCGCGCCCTCGGTTCTTTTCGAGAGCGGCGGCAGGAGAATTAAGACGGGCGTACCCGGCGCCTCGCAAAAAATACGGGCGATGGCGCTCGGCTGTTTGAAATTTGAATCGGTAAGCGTGCTACTTTTCCGCGGCTTTGGCTTCGTTCCACAGCGCATCCATCTCGTCGAGCGTCGCGTCCTGCGGCCGCTTGCCGCGTGCAGCCAGCGCGCGTTCGATCGAGGCGAAACGGCGCTCGAATTTGAGATTGGTCGCGCGCAGAACACCTTCCGGATCGGCCGCAAGATGCCGCGCCAGATTGACCACGGCGAACAACAGATCGCCGACTTCCTTGGCGGCATCGGCGTGGTCGCCGGCGTCGAGGGCGGCTTCGATCTCGTCGGCTTCCTCGCGGATCTTGGCGAGCACCGCGCGCGGATCGTTCCAGTCGAAGCCGACGGCGCCGGCCTTGTTCTGCAGCTTCAGGGCGCGGGTTAACGCGGGCAGGGCAACCGGCACCCCCGCCAGGGCGCCCTCCGGAGCCTTCTCGCCGCGCTCGGCCCGCTCCGCAGTCTTGATGCGGTCCCACAGGCCTTTGAGTGCCGCGGCGGTATGGCCCTGTTCGTCGGCAAAGACATGCGGGTGCCGGCGGATCATTTTGGCGGTGATCACCTCGACCACGTCGCCGAAATCGAAGGCGCCTTCTTCCTGCGCCATGCGCGCGTGATAGACGACCTGCAACAGCAGGTCGCCGAGCTCGTCCTTCAGGTGCGCGAGATCGCCGCGCGCGATGGCGTCCGCTACCTCATAGGCTTCCTCCAGCGTATAGGGCGCGATGGTCTCAAAGCTCTGTTCGAGATCCCAGGGACAGCCGGAGCCGGGCGTGCGCAGCGCGGCCATGATCTCGATCAGCCGGGCGATGTCGCGGGAGGGCTTCATGGGGCGGGCCTGACACCCGAGCCTACGCCCCCAAACAAGATTATCGTGTCGGCACCATTTAGGGAAGTCACTTTGTGAGCCAGTTTCAAATGTCATCCCCTAGGGAGGGTAAGATAGCCGCCTTTCCTGGTTGTTGTTCGGAATTCCTTGTGCCTATCCGACTTTGAACATGTGATTTGTCTGGCCACGACGTCTGGGGGCCTTGGTCGAACGGGACATATCAAGTTCTTTCTGCTTCTCGGCAATGTAAGCGAGAACCGGACCGAGCCGCTTGTTCTCAACGATCGCCGCCTGATTTACCCGCTGCCGTTTATCAAAGGCCCGATATGGCAGGTCGACGCCGTTATGCCGGATCGCCAGCCGGCCGTCGGGATAATCGATCACCATGACCCGCTTGCGCGCCAGCGAATGGGTGATCTCGTTCGGTTCCAGAATGAACATCACCTGGTCGTATTGAAGCGTCAGGTTCACAGACACCGATCGTTCTTCCTTCCAGGCGAAGGCATCGTCCAGATCGTCATGGTCGGCGCAGGAGCGATGCAGATCCCTGTCGTCGAAGGGCGGCTTGGCAAAGCGAGCGTTGTAGTCGGCCATGAATACCGGCAGGAACGCGTTGCCGGCCTCCATGCTGCTTATGCCCAGAAGCCGCATCTCCTTGACTAGCCGGTCCTGCAGCGTCGCGTTTGCCCGTTCCACACGCCCCTTGGCCTGCGAGGAATTGGCGCAGATGATGTCGATGTTGAGCGCATGTAATGCCCGGCCGAACTGGGTCATGCCATCCCCGCCGGCGGCATCTTTTTTGTTGACCCGAAATACGCCGTGCTTGTCGGAATACAAGGCGACCGGCTTGCCGTGCTGTTCCAAATAGGTCCGTGTCGCCTTGAAATAATCGAAAGTGCTCTCGCTCTCGACAAACTGCAGATGCATCAACCGGCTGGTCGCATCATCAATGTAGACGAGCAGGGTGCATTGCGGCCCACGGCTCTCGAACCACCAGTGTTGCGAGCCATCGATCTGGATCAGCTCACCAACACACTCGCGGCGATTGCGCGGCTGATGAACCGGCTTCATCCGCTGCTTGCGATCCCTCCAAAACCCGGCTGCCATCATCCATTGCCGGATCGTCTCGCGGCCAAGACGGATGCCATGCAGATCAGAGAGCTTCTCGGCCGCAAGCGTCGGTCCAAAGTCGCTATAGCGCTCGCGAATGAGGCCAATGACCTCAGCCCGTAGACCGATCGGATAGCTCCGGTTGCTACGTTTGCCACGCCGTTTGGACACCAACGCCGCGGGGCCACGCTGCCGGTAGGCCTTCGCCAGCCGTAAGACCTGGCGGCGCCCGAGCCCCATCAACCTCGCTGCCTCGGAAACCCTGATCCGCTCTTCCGCCAGATCGCGCAAAACGCTCATCCGATCGATCTCTGAACGGCTCATCGTAATCACCGTCATCGGCCGCTCCCCATGCCACTCCAAAAACTGCGTAGGGTGACATCTGTATCTGGGCCAAGGGTGACTTCTCTATCGGGCGTCTACATATCGGATTCGCATAAGACATATTATGGAATATCTCGAATTGACCGGGAAAGCTCGCGGACATTTATTTTTAAGAACCGCCTCTATCATCCTCAAATACCTCGATTATTCATTCCATTGATAGCACGGCAACGAGCGAGCTTCGGGAGCTATTATTCTCGATGGATCAATATGGTGTCAGAGAAATCGCAACTCACACCTTAACTCGCCTCGAAGCTCATCCCGTCATAGGCCGGCACGATATTCAGCGGCAGTTCGGCGCGCAGCGCCTCGTAATCGAGCTCGGCATGCAGGTTGGTCAGGATCGCCCGCTTCGGCTTCACCCGCGCGATCCATTCCAGAGCCTCCTCGAGGTTCATATGGCTTGGATGCGGCGTCCGGCGCAGCGCATCCACGATCCAGACGTCCAGCCCGGCCATGGCATCGAGGCTCTCGGGCGGCAGGCTCTTGATGTCGGCCGAATAGGCCACGTTGCCGAAACGGAAGCCGAGCGAGGGGATGTCGCCGTGGTCCTGGAGCACGGGAAGGGCCTCGATGGAGCCACCCTGCCCCTCGATGGTGACGGCGTGGCCCGGCACCAGTCTGTGCTCGGCCAAGATCGGCGGATATTCGCTGCCCGGCGGCGTCATAAAGCAATAGCCGAAGCGGGCGTGCATGGCGCGCGAGGTCGGCTCATCCATGAAGACTGGCACCTTGTGGCGCTTCTTCACGAAGAGCGGCCGCAAATCGTCAATGCCGTGGGTGTGGTCGGCGTGTTCGTGGGTGACCAGAACGCCGTCGACCCAGTCGACCTCCGCATCCAAAAGCTGCATGCGCAGGTCGGGCGAGCAGTCGACCAGCGCGCGCGTCCGGTGCCCGTGCACGTTCGTACGCTCAACCAGCAGCGAGCAGCGCCGCCGGCGGTTCTTCGGATTGTTCGGATCGCAGTCGCCCCAGCCGAGCGCGACGCGCGGCACGCCCATCGACGAGCCGCAGCCAAGAATGGTGAATGTCAGGCTCATGCGGCGTTGGCCAAGGTGCGCGGCACTTTGTTGAACAGGCGGAAAAAGTTGTCCGTTGTCTGGCGCGCGATTTCGTCGGGCGAAACGCCGCGCGCCTCAGCCAGCACGCGCGCGGTCTCGACCACGTAAGACGGCTCGTTGCGTTTGCCGCGATAAGGCCCGGGGGCGAGATAAGGGGCGTCGGTCTCGACCATGATGCGATCGGCCGGAAGCTGCGCGGCGAGCTCGCGCAAGGCGCCGGAATTCTTGAACGTCAGAATGCCCGTGAACGAAATGGACAGTCCCAGATCGATCGCCTTGAACGCCAAATCGCGGCCGCCGGTGAAGCAATGCAGCACGGCCGGAAATGTGCCCTTCCCCATCTCATCTTGCAGCATTGTCGCCATGGCTTCGTCGCAATCGCGCGAATGGACCACCAGCGGCAATTTCGTCTCACGCGCGGCGGCGATGTGTTCGCGGAAGCTTTTGGCCTGAAGGTCGCGCGGACTTTTATCGTAGTGATAATCGAGTCCGGCTTCGCCGATCGCCACGATTTTTGGATGATTCGACAGCACGATCAGCTTCGCCGCATCAATGTCTGTTTCTTCCTGCGCGCTGTGCGGATGGGTGCCGACCGAGCAGAAAACATCGGGATATTTCTCAGCGATCGCCAGCACCTGCGCGTGCCTTTTCACGCGAGTCGAGATCGTCACAATGCGGCCGATGCCGGCCGCGCGTGCGCGCGCAACGACCGCGTCGAGCTCACTGGCGAAGTCGGGAAAATCGAGATGGCAGTGGCTATCGACCAGCATTTTCGGTCTTTTCTTCCGCTTCCACGTAGCGGGGAAAAACGCCTTTTGGTGGCGGCAATGTGGCGCCCGGCTTGATGCGGGTGCCCTGTTTAAGCTCGTAGAATCCCCGTTCCTCGGCCGGAATTGCCAGCTGATCGAGCATGTTTGCGGCTGACGTCGGCATGAAGGGCTGGGCGAGGATCGCAACCTGCCGCAGCACCTCGGCGGTGACGTAAAGGATTGTGCCCTGCCGTTTCGGGTCGGTCTTGGCCTTGGCCCAGGGCTCCTCGGAGGCGAAGTAACGGTTGGCGTCGGCAACCACGGCCCAGACGCAATTGAGCACCTGATGCAGCTGCTGCGTCTTCATATGCTCGCGCGCGGTGCCGATCATGCCGTCGGCGGCCGCCAAAATCGTCTTGTCGGCCGCGGTGAACTCGCCCGCCTCCGGCAGTTTGCCGCCGAAGGCTTTGCCAATCATCGACAGCGAGCGCTGCGCCAGATTGCCCAGGTCGTTCGACAGATCGGCATTGATGCGGTTGACGATCGCCTCGTGGCTGTAATTGCCGTCCTGGCCGAACGGCACCTCGCGCAGGAAGAAATAGCGCAACTGATCGACGCCATAGGCATCGCACAGCGCGAACGGATCGATCACATTGCCGACCGACTTCGACATTTTCTCACCGCGATTGAACAAGAACCCGTGCGAGAAAATGCGCTGCGGCACCGCGACGCCGGCCGACATCAGAAAGGCCGGCCAATAGACCGCGTGGAAGCGCAAGATGTCCTTGCCGATGACGTGAAGCGCCGCCGGCCAATAGCGCTTGAACTTCTCGTCGTTCTCGTCGGGAAAGCCGACACCGGTGATGTAGTTGGTCAGCGCGTCGACCCACACATACATGATGTGCTTGTCGTTGCCGGGCACTTTCACGCCCCAGTCGAACGTGGTGCGCGAGATCGACAGGTCCTGCAAGCCGCCGCGCACGAAGCTTGCGACTTCGTTCAGCCGCTCCTTCGGCAGCACGTAATTCGGCCGCTCGTAGAGCTTGAGCAGCTTGTCCTGATAGGCCGAGAGCTTGAAAAAATAGCTCTCCTCCTCGACCCATTCGACCGGCGTGCCGGTCTTGCTCGCGACGCGTACCTTCTGTTCGTTGAGATGCGTCTCGTCCTCGGCGTAATAGGCCTCGTCGCGCACCGAATACCAGCCGGCATATTTGTCGAGATAGATGTCGCCGTTCTTCTCCATCCGGTCCCAGATGGCTTTCGAGGCGCGATGATGGCGCTCCTCGGTGGTATGGATGAAGTCGTCGTTCGAGCAGTTGAGCCGCTTCACCATGGCCTCGAACAGCGGCACGTTGCGATCGCGCAATTGCCGTGCGGTCAGACCCTCGCGCGCGGCCGTCTGCTGCATCTTCTGGCCGTGCTCGTCGGTGCCGGTGAGGAAATAGACGTCGTAGCCATCGAGCCGCATGAAGCGCGCGATGGCGTCGGTCGCGATCGCCTCATAGGCGTGGCCGATGTGCGGCGGGCCGTTCGGGTAGGAAATCGCGGTGGTGATGTAAAAGGGCGTTTTGGCCGGCATTTCGATTGTACTTTTGACCTCGGATTCGCGACCGTAGGTATCAACCCCATGCTGCAGGAGCAAGCATGAGGACACTGGCGGCCTGGAGCCGCTACTATAGAAAAGCACCAAGATCACGGCCGTAACATTATGCCGCCCCTTTCGTTGACCCCTTACGACCTCGCCGCACGGCTGGCGCTCGCGATTGGCCTTGCCGTCTTCCTCGGGCTGACATTCGAGGAGGTCTACAAGAGCGAGCAGCGCCTGGTCCCCGGCGGCATCCGCAGCTTTCCGATGCTGGCAATGGCCGGCGCCGTGCTGATGCTGATCGAGCCGTCTTACGCGCTCGGCGTCATCGCCGGCCTGCCGGTGGTGGCGCTCTGGCTCTACGCCTATATGCGCGCGGCGCCGCCTTCGCCGACCGCCTCGAGCATGATGATCCCGGCCACCAACCTGCTTGCTTACGTGATCGGGCCGGTCGCGCTGGTGCAGCCGCCTTGGGTGGCCGTCGCCGTCACGGTCGCCGCGGTCTTGCTGCTGTCCACACGCGAGCGGCTGCATGGCTTGATCGAGATCGTGCCGCGCGAGGAGCTGCTCACCGCCGGCAAATTTCTTATTTTGATCGGCATCGTGCTACCGCTGGCGCCGCGCCAGGCCGTGACCGCGCTGACGCCGCTCACGCCTTACGGCCTGTGTCTGGCGGTGGTTGCCGTATGCACGCTCTCCTATGCTAGCTATCTGCTGCAACGCTATTTGCCGGCGCGCGACATGGCGCTGCTGCCGGCGCTGCTGGGCGGGGCCTATTCCTCGACCGCCACCACCGTGGTGCTGGCCAAGCGGCTGCACGAGAGCGGGCACACGCGTGCCGACATTTCGGCCGGCATCGTCGCGGCGACCGGCGTGATGTATCTGCGGCTTGGCGTCGTTATTGCGATTTTCGACGCGCCTTTTGCGCTGACGCTTGCACCGGCGCTCGTTGCGCTGGCCGCGGTCTCCGGCGGACTGGCGGCCTACGAATGGCGGCGCACGACGAAGCGGCGCGGGCAGAGCCTGGCCCTGGCGCCGCGCAATCCGCTGCAGATCTCGACCGCGCTGGTGTTTGCCGTGCTGCTGGTGGTGATTTCGGTCATCACCGCGTGGGTACGCACCAGATTCGGCACCGGTGGACTGCTGACGTTATCGGCCGTGGTCGGCCTCACCGACATCGATCCCTTCGTGCTGAATATCGCGCAAGGCGGCATTGCCAACATATCGGCCGCGCTGTTGTGCGCGGCCGTGCTGATCGCGGCGGCCTCAAACAATGTGGCGAAGGCGGCCTATGCCGTCGGGTTCGGCGGTCGAGCGGCGCACCGGCCGGCCGCCCTGCTTGTGCTGCTCGCGCTGCTTGGGGTCGGCGCCGCGGCGATCTATGTCATGGCGTGAGCGCGCGAATTATTTCGCGCAGATCTTGTCGAGCGATTGCAGCGTCTCGGCAATGGCCTGGCCGTCCTTGGAATTTTCGTCCACGCTCTGCAGTCCGTTCATCAGTGCGTCCCATTCGGGGCCGAGTTTTGCGGCGAGCTCGTCGGCCTGCTTCGCGAGATCGTCGGCCGCCTTGTCGTCGTGCTTCTGCTGCGCCTGCTCGATCTGATCGCCGATCTTGGTCATGTCGCAATAGGCTTGCGATTTCGTCTTGTCGCTGGTGATCATTTTGACGACGCGTTGCGCGTCGGCATTGGTCGCCTTCGGCGCGCTGCCCGGCTGTTGCGCATGCGCGCACAACGGCAGGCAGGCGACAACGGCAATAGCGGCAACGAGTTTGAATTTCATGGAGGCCCCCTGAGAATCGCGGAATCGCGTCCGTCGAAGATGCAACGGATTACGCGCAATAACTATGTCGTGAAAGTGGCATCGGCCCCGCGTCATCGGAATACTGGCGGGCGTTTAGGCGGCGTTTACGCGAGCGCCACCGCCTCGATCTCGATCTGGAACCCGTAGTGCAATTGCGGCACCGGCACCACGCAACGCGCCGGCCGCGCGGAACCTGCCCACGCGGCATAGAGCGCGTTGAACGCCGGCCACGAGCCGATGTCGGTCACATAGACACGCACTTGCACCAGCCGGTCGATGGCGCTGCCGGCGGCGATCAATGCGCTTGCCACATTGTCGAGCACCTGTCGCGCCTGCTGCTCGAACGGCGCCTCGTTGAGCTTGCGTCCATCGCCTGCGATCGGCAATTGGCCGGAGACGAACACGAAACCGCCGGCCTTGACCACATGGCTGTAATGGCCGCCCGGCGCCGCCATGCTATCGGGATTGATGGGCATAAGGTCAGCCATGCCGCGCCGCTTCCGCCAGTGCGCCGAATACGGCGAAAGCAAAAGGCTTGCGTTCGAGATTGTAAGCCTCGACCTCGCGCGCCGCGCGATTGACCTTCTCCCAGGTCTCCGCCACGCGCGCCATTTGCGGCTTGCTCCGCGCAGCTTCGCTGAGTTGCGCCGACAGCCAGCCATTGATCAGGTCCATGAAGGTCTCAAGCGTCTGCGGATCGCTGGAGCCGAGCGCATCGCCGAGCGCATGCAGCGCGCGCGGATCGGGCTCCGGCAATTGCGCGATCAGCGCGAGCACGCGCTCGCGCAGCGCCTGCGCACCTTCATCGAGCAGCGCGAGCGCGCGCGCAACGCTGCCGTCAGCCGCGTGTGCTGCATTCATGGTCTCCTCGTCCACCGCACGCCCGACTGCCGCCGCCGCGGCTCGTGCCACATCAGCTTCATCGAGCGGCCGCAGCAACAGGCGGCGGCAGCGCGAACGAATGGTCGGCAGCACGCGTCCGGGCGCGCTGCTCACCAGCAGCAAAAGCGCGCGCGCGGGCGGCTCCTCCAGCACCTTGAGCAGCGCATTGGCGCCTTCGCGCTGCAGGTCGTCGACGCTGTCGACGATGGCGATGCGCCAGCCGCCCTCGCCCGCGGTCGAGCCGAAAAACGACACGCTGCGCCGCACGTCCTCGACGCGGATCACGGTATAGAGCTTGCCCGTCTGCTCGTTGATGACGCGCTCGAGCACCAGCAGATCGCCTTGCGCCTGCGCGGCGATGCGGCGCGCGACCGGGTGCTCGGGGTCGATGGCGAGCGATGTCGCCTTCTGGACCTCGGCCGCGCTCGGATCGGGATATGCCAACACGAAACGGGCGAAGCGGTAGGCCAGCGTCGCCTTGCCGATGCCGGGCGGCCCGCCGATCAGCCAGGCGTGCGGAACGCGTCCGCTTTTGTAACTTGCGAGCAGCGCCTGCTCGGCATCCACGTGGCCGAACAGCGCCGCGGTCTCGCGCGGCAGCTTGAACTCGCGGTCCTCCTCGCCGTCACTCACGGCGCGGCGCTTTCCGCGACGCGCGCGCGCTCGGGATGCAGGCGTTCGCTCACCGCCGTCCAGATGCGCTCGGCCACGATATCGCGCGGCGGGCGGCCGTCGATCACGACGATGCGCCGCGGCTCCTCTTGCGCGTTCGTACGATAGGCGCGGCGCAGATCCTCGTGGAATTCGAGCGTCTCGGCCTCGTATCGGTCGGCGGCGGCGCCGGCCCGCCGGCGCGTTGCGCGCGCGAGGCCGACATTGGCCGGCACGTCGAGCACGAACGTCAGGTCCGGCATGGCGGCGCCGACCGTGACGCGCTCCAGCCCGCGGATCAGCTTCTGGTCGACCTTGCCGAGCGTGCCCTGATAGACGCGCGTCGAATCGATGAAGCGGTCGCAGATCACCCATTTGCCTTCGAGCAGCGCCGGCCGAATCACCTGCCGCACGTGATCGTCGCGCGCGGCCGCGAACAGAATCGTCTCGGTCTCGGCGCCCAGCGGCTTGGCGGCGCCCGACAGCAGGATATGGCGGATGATCTCGGCGCCCGGCGAACCGCCCGGCTCGCGCGTCAGCACCACCTCGAGGCCGAGCGACTTCAGCTTCTCGGCCAGCCGCTTGGCATGCGTGGACTTGCCGCTGCCCTCGCCGCCCTCGAAGGTGATGAAACGTCCGCGCATCGCGTTACCGTGTCACCACCCGCTCGGCGCCCGCGCGGAATAGCCCGATCACGGATTCGGTGACGGCGTCGAAGGCGCGGCTGGTAAGCCCACCTTTCTCGACGTTACCGGCGGCGTGCAGCGGCGTTTCCAGGATCACGTTTTCGCCGCGCCAGACTTTGAGCGCGCCGACCGGCGTGCCTTCCTTCACCGGCGCCGGCACCGGGCCCTGATAGACGATGCGCGCCATCAGATGCTCGCCGCCGGCTTTCGGCATCATGACCTTGACCTCGCCGACGTCGGCCTTCAGCGGCACCGAACCGCTGGCGCCGCCATAGACTTTGGCGGAACCGAGCGTCTCGCCGTCGGCGAACAGCGTGCGCTCTTCGAAATTGCGGAAGCCAAATTCGAGAAGCTTCTTAGCCTCCTTGGCACGGTCGGCCGGCGTTTTTTCGCCGTTGACGACGACGATCAGACGCACACCGTTGTCCACCGCCGAGCCGACCAATCCGTAGCCCGCCTCCTTAGTGAAGCCAGTCTTGAGCCCGTCGGCGCCGGTCACCGAGCCGAGCAGCGGATTGCGGTTCGGCTGATGGATCTTGTTCCAGGTGTAATCCGGCTGACCGAATATCGAATAAAGGTCCGGGTAATCGAGAATGATGCGGCGCGCGAGCATGCCGAGTTCGCGCGTGGTCACCTGTTCGTCCGGATTGGGCAGTCCGTTCGAGTTGGCGAAAACCGATTTGGTAAGGCCGATCTCGCGCGCCCGTTTGGTGAGTTCGTGGGCAAATTCGTTTTCGCTGCCCGAGATGCCCTCGGCCAGAATGATGGCGCCGTCGTTCGCCGACTGGATGATCATGCCGTGAATGAGCGCGTCGACCGGCACCTTGCTGTGCAGCGCGGCGAACATCGTCGAACTGTGCGAGGGCGCGCCACCGGTGCGCCAGGCGTGTTCGCTCACTTCGAATTCGTCGGTCAGGCCGAGCTTGCCAATCTTGAGCAGATGGAAGACGTATTCGGCCGTCATCAGCTTGCCGAGGCTCGCCGGGTAGATGAGCTTGTCGGGGTCTTTCTCGTATAGCACGCTGCCGCTCTTGGCTTCGATCAGGATGGCGTGCGGCGCGGCGAGCCCGAGCTCGTCTTTTTCCTTCTTGGCTTCCGGCTTTTTTTGCGCCTGCGCGGGAGCCGCTTTCGGCGCCGGTTTCTTTTCCGCCGCCATGGCTGGCACGACGAGCGCACACAGCACAGCAGCCGCGGTCAGAACAGACAGAAATCGAACAAGCCGGTCGGCCATAGCGACGCTCTGTGCCAGCTGCGCGCAAGGCGCGGGCGTTAAGCCTCAAACAGCAGCGGTTTGGCGGAGATTTGCGGCTCAGTAAAGGCCGCGGCCGCTCATAAAGCCCGCGGGACCATCATAGCGCACTGGGGCATAGGTGGAAACCGCCGACGGCGCGGATTCGGGCCGCGTGGCGGCCGCCAGTTCGACGGTCGGCGCGGCTACGCGCGCGACGCGCGGTTGCGCCTGTGGGGCGGCACCCTCATCCTCGCCGAGCATATAAGGCCGCTCGGGCGGCGCGGGGGGTCTGCGCATGGGCGCCATTGGGCGCGGGTCGAAATAGGTCGGCGCATAGTCGTCGGCGGAGGCAAGCTTCACGTCCGAAGCGGGTACCGTGTCGCGGTCGCGCAAGGTGGCGGCGAGCTTGCGGTCGTCGGAGCCGGCCAGCGGCGCGCGGCCGATATATTCGACCTTCACCTTGGTGACGCCCTTGCCGTAGAAGCCCAGCATCTTCGCGGTCTGCGCCGACACGTCCATCACGCGATCCGCGACATAGGGGCCGCGGTCGTTGACGCGCACCACGATCGACTTGTGGTTCGAAAGATTGGTCACGCGCGCATAAGACGGCAGCGGCAGCGTCGGAGACGCCGCCGTGATCGAATTCATGTCGTAGATTTCACCGTTGGCGGTGTAGCGGCCGTGGAAGTCGTCACCGTACCAGGAGGCAAGACCGACAGCGCTGTAAGTGTTGTCTTCGGCTGGCGTATAGATGCGGCCCGCGACCGTATAGGGCTTGCCGACGCGATAAACGCCGCCGCCTTTCGGCACCGGCTCGCCTGGCTGCACGACGCGCGCACTGGAGGCGACGCCATAGCGGGGATCGAGCCGGCCGGCCACGTTGCTGGAACAATTGGCGAGCAGCAGACAGCCGGCGACGAGCCCACAAAGGCCTGCAAATCGGCGCAATGTCCTGCTGCCCCCTGATCGGCGCATTCAGCCCTGAAACCCCCGATTGAAAGGCACAGAATACCGCGTCGGGCCCTCGCCGGGAACCGGCGCCATGCCGGCGTGGTAAAGAATTAGTTCCCACGAGAGTTGGGCGTTTCCGGGGCAATGGTATGGCAGGCGATGGGACGGCTCTTGCAAGGCCGGAGCGAGTCCCCCATTGAATGCGCCCACGGAAGGGTGGCCGAGCGGTTTAAGGCACCGGTCTTGAAAACCGGCAGTGGCGCAAGTCACTCGTGAGTTCGAATCTCACCCCTTCCGCCAACATGGCGTTCGCATTTGTTCGCCGTCATTCGAAAAATCTTGTTTCCGAGCGGCCGATGTCCGTTGTTAGTAACAGATGGGGTAATCGGCCGGCAGCTTGTGGATAGCTGAAGAGTTTGGTGCTGCGCTTCAGGCTGATGGTGAATACGAGGTCACCGTGGTTACGGGCCTCAAGCATCAGAAGGAGAAGCGCAGCATGGACCATTTTGCTGGATTGGACGTGTCGGTCAAGGAGACCAGCGTCTGCATTGTGGATGACACGGGCAGGATCGTGCGGGAGGTGAAGGTGGCGAGCGAGCCTGAAGCTCTGCTGCAGGTTCTGGGGAGCCCTCGCTACCGCTTCAAGCGGATCGGACTGGAAGCTGGGCCATTGTCGCAGTGGCTGTTCAGTGCCTTGGCTGATACAGGCTTGCCGGCGATCTGTGTCGAGACGCGGCACATGCGGGCGGTGTTGAAGGCGCAGATCAACAAGACGGACCGCAACGATGCGCGCGGCATGGCACAGATGATGCGGGCAGGGCTTTATCGCCCGGTGCATGTGAAGACGTTACGCAGCCAGAAGCTGCGGATGCTGCTGACCCATCGCAAGCTGCTGCAGTCGAAGGCCATCGCTATCGACAACGATCTGCGCGGGACATTGCGCAACTTCGGTCTCAAGGTTGGAATGGTCGGAACGGTAAAGTTCGAGGCGCGGATCAGGGAGCTTGTCGAGAACTTGCCCGATCTGGCCGTGCTGGTCGAACCGCTACTCGTTGTCCGACGGACGCTTCGCGAGCAGCTTGGCATCCTGCACCGCCGCTTGCTCGCCATCGTGCGGGACGATGACGTGTGCCGGCGCCTGATGACGGTTCCTGGCGTCGGTCCGGTGGTGGCGCTGACCTACCGCGCTACCGTCGATGTGCCTGCCCGATTCCGGAACTCCAAGGCGGTCGGGGCGGTTTTTGGACTGACGTGTGCCAAGTATCAATCGGGCGAGGTGGATTGGAGCGGCAGAATATCGCGCTGCGGCGACGAGATGATGCGGGTCATGCTCTACGAAGCAGCTCAAGCCATGATGCGTTCGAAGAAATGGTCCTGGCTCAAGGCCTGGGCGATGCAGATCGCCAGGCGCCGCGGAATGAAGAAGGCGATCGTGGCGCTGGCGCGTCGGCTGGCCGTGATCATGCACCGCATATGGGTTGACGGCACCGAGTTCCGTTGGACCCGGGAACAAGCTGCGGCAGCAGCATGACAACCGTGAAAGATCAGATCCTATAGGAGGAAACCCGAGTTCCACCGAGCAGTGGAAAGATGTCCCTCGCGGGACGATGGATGAGGTGAGTTCGCATGTCCGCTTGGACCTACCGTCACTCTGATGGCAAGGCCGCCCAATAGATTGTTCCGCCTCGTCTTCGAATCCCATAATGGAAGGGCCCTGGTGCCGATTCCGAAGAGAAGCACGAGCCCGTGAGCGACATCGACACTGCAGCGGTGGATAGTCTGAAAGTGCTTGACCCCGAACGGCCGATTAGAGAAGCGGACATTGGTCCCGCACTGACGCGCTAGTCACCTTCGCCGGGATTTGGCGAGAAGTATTTAAGCTTATCCGGCTTCCCTTCCCATTCCTTTGAATCTGCGGGAGGGGTGCGCTTGACCGTTATATTGGGCCAAGTTTTTGCATAGTCAGCGTTGAGCTTGAGCCATTTCTCGGCCCCGGCCTCGGTGTCGGGCTTAATCGCCTCCACCGGACATTCCGGCTCACACACCCCGCAATCGATACATTCCCCGGGATGAATGACGAGCATATTTTCGCCCTCGTAGAAGCAATCAACGGGACACACCTCCACACAATCCATTAGCTTGCACTTGATGCAGCTTTCATTGACGATATAGGTCAAATGCCATCCTCCTTCTGAGGGAAGCCTATCAGTTTCTACCAATGCGGTATGTTTTTATCGGTTTTTGTAGGAAGCCACTGCCGCAGATGCTGTTCCAGATTTTGGTTGAGTTACTATCTCGGTTCGGGAGTCATTTAGGAAAATGCCGGCTAAGGGGAAGGTCGCATCATGACTGAGTATACCGTCGGCTTAAGACAGGGAAAACGATCAGAAGTTCTGACAGTCGAGGCCGAGGATGCGTTAATTGCTGCGCTCAAGGTCAAACATAACCACCCCGAGGCCTTAATTTCCTATGTTCGCAAATCTAATCGGCGCGGGGATCGTCGCAATCCTCATCGGAAGGAATGAAGAGCGGACAACGATCACATCACCTTCGGCAAATCAGGACACCGCGCCGCGCACATGTCGCCCATGTTGCACGCCTGCTTCTTCGGACAGTCGGCGCTGATCACTGCCAGCACTCACTTGCCGCAATTCCACATCGGCCCAATCGGTGTCTGTGTCCAACAGGGGCCGAACCCGCCGCCATTCCAGCGTCCGCGATAGAAGCCCGGCCAGGCCGGGCCGTAATACTGCGGCCCGTATAGCCTATAATAATGCTCCTCGCGCTCGCGTTCGACGACTTCAGGCGGGCGATAGCCGGGCAAAAATCCATAGCCGTGCCAGTGACGATTGACATGGTTTTTCGCCACATGGCTCTTCTTGTGCGGCACGGGGCTGTCGGACGCTGCCGCAACCAGCGATAGGAAGACGACGAGAGCGATTGCCCCGAAGAGACTCCGCATCATTGCAATCCGTCCAATCGAAAGGCGCCTCTTCCAATATTTGCGCGCGCTCTTGCCGCGGCGCGCCTTTGTGGCGAGCGTGTGCACGCCGTTGGCGCACATGTTGCCGAGGGTTATCAATTGCCGATCATTTCTTGTCCAGCAATCGCGTCAGTAAGGGCGCGGGTTGCCGCCGCACTTTTTCTCAATAGTCTCGTAAAGATCGGCACCGCCGATCGTGAAAAACTTGGGTGGAATTTCGAGATTTTGCAGAGTTTTGTTTTCAACAGTTCCAATATCGAAGGTGGCTGGTCCCTTAACATACCAATTCCCGCGTTCATTTTTCGTGAATGCTTTACAGGGAATTGTGTTTGGCGGAAGTGCGGACCCGAGACCTTTCTCTTGTGTATCCTGTTGTTGTTTTTTCCCTTTGCCATCTCTCGACCACTGGGCGTGAGCGGGCACCGCCAGCAACACAAATACGATTGCTGTTATGAAGATGCGCATTTCAGTTTCTCCGATTTAAGCCGGCTCTTAGATGGGTCGGGTAACCAAAGACGCCTTTTTTGGTTGAACTAAGACACCGTCCACGCTGCTCGATCAGGCGCGCTACCGGATAGCCGCCTTTGCGGCCGCACTTGTCGCAGGCGACGTAAATCGCGTCGAGTTTGCCGACTAGGTCGCCAAAGGTGATCGCGCCGTTGCGGCGCATGGACTTATAAACCGGAATTGGCCAGCGCTCGGGGCTTGGCGCCGTCACTAGCGATTTTCAATGCGGCCGAACGTGGCGCCGAGGCGCGTGTTGGCGGGGCGGCTCGCCTTGATAGGCCGGGTTCTGATTGCAGAACCCGCGATTGCCCTCGAACAAGTGCGGATAGCAATCCTCGAACGAGCGATATTGGCAGTCCCAAAACATATTACCATCGGTAACTTCTAGCACCGTGCACCAAGGGGCCGCATTAGCCTGCGCAGCGCGCTGATCGAGCGCCATGACGGCGATGACGACGGCCACGGCGCATACAATCTTCATCATCGTTCGGCCTCGCGGGTTTTCTGCACGAAAAAACACTAACAGCGCCGAAGTGCATTGACCTGCATCAATCGGCGCGCCTTTGCGGCAAGCGTGCGCACGCCGTTGGCGCGCATATTGCCGAGGGTCATTTGAGCAGGCGGATATTGCATTATTTTAATAACGGACAAACGCGGGTGCCATTGGTTTGTCCGCTAAGTGCATGTGTGGACGGCTCCGAGTTGGCAAGAACTTTCTTCACGTTTGCAGGCTTGGTCGGTGCAGCCATGTGTGGACGGCTCCGAGTTGGCAAGAACTTTCTTCACGTTTGCAGGCTTGGTCGGTGCAGCCATGTGTTCGGCCTTTAAGTGCGGCACACTTGGCCGCTGGCCATAATGCCCTCCGCGGATCAGGTCCCGGTCAAAAGCTCGCATTCGACCATGCGTTGGCACTAGTGGGTTGTCCTGATCGCCGGATCGACCGGCTCTGCATTACGTGCTGTTTGCCCTTTCCAACCTTCACATCACGCCGGGGTATCCGACGCGATCTCGTTTACGCCGCAAGTGCGACGGGTTCCTTGTAGCGTTCACCCCTGGCCATCATCGCCCAGGCCATTCTGGCGATCTTGTTGGCAAGCGCGATGGCAGCCACCTTCGTGGGCCCGGCAGATTAAATCCTTCTGCACGATAGGGTGAAACGTAGATGTCTGCTGCCAGATAGAATTCCGCCATTTGATTGATAGAAAGTGTGCTGCCATCATAGAGAGTTTTCGCAGCGACGAGATTTTGTATCTCTGGCGAAAGCGTTGAAAGCGCCTGCATTAAATACGTTTTCGATGTGTACAGTCCATCCGCCCCCTTCAGAAGCAAATGAACATTAGGACGCTTCTGCGCGACGACAGTAAACGCTCGTAATAAAATATCGATGCCTTTATTATCGGTCATTGCGGATGCATTCGCGAATGTAAAACCTGTAAGCTTGAGTTTTTCACGAATCTTTTCTCGCGCGGGCTGCGAAGGACGAAAAATATTATTCGCAACCCCATGGGGCACGACAATGACCTGATCATCGCGCAATCCAAGTCGAAGAAAACCTTCGCGAGACCAGCGGGAAGGCGTAATCACAGAAAACGAATTTGAATTCGACAAATGTTTTATATCGATGGGCCGAGCAAACTTCGTTTTGTCTAAAAATTGGTATTCGGCTGTTCCGAATACGACGGTACGCCCTTTCGGCATGAGCGAATAATCATAAGGGTAACATATCCGATACGTTGCATCCGCGATCGCATCGGCAGCGAGTGCCGGAATTGATTTTAATTTATTCTCCTCTTCATCGCCGAACAAAGCCTTGGTACTTCGCCATTGTTCATTGAAAAATGGAAGATCCCTGGTGCTCAACGCAATATCATTGCGCTTCAATAAAGAGAGAAGCTGCCACTGGTTCACCATCGCGTAGGAATGGTGGATAAATCTCCATCCCTCAACGCAAAGTGTTTTCATTGTCTCGCGCGACCGTCAGGTGCCTCGCACCACTGCCTCCACATCATCCGAAAGGCAGCCTCGATCTTACGGGCGAAGGCATTGCCGTCGCACAATGGCGACGCTGCTATCCGCGGGCGCAATGAACGGCGCAGGTCGTGCAGGCGGTTCGGATTTCCAGCCAGTGAGAGCGCGATCTCCACATATTCCTCGGCCGAACCGGCAATCCAATCCGTCAAGCCGATTTGATTGAGCAGACTGGCGCCAACGCGTCTGGTATGTCGATCGCCCTGTAGCGTCACCACCGGGACGCCCATCCAAAGCGCCTCGCAGGTGGTGGTGGTGCCGTTGTAGGTGAATGGATCGAGCGCAATATCGATCCGTTCGTAGAGCGCCAGGTGGCCGGCGCTGTTGGGAACCCAAGCCACCAGATCCACCCGCTCCGCGGCTACCCCGCGTTCGCCCAAGGCGGCCAGGAATAACTCGCGTGTGGTGGCGTCGGCAAACGGTTTTCCCTTCAGCAGCAAGCGCGCTTGCGGTAGCCGGGCGAGCAACTCTGCCCAAGCATCAAAGGTGATCGCGGATACCTTGGCCGGATTGTTGAACGACCCAAAAGTCACTGTGCCTGTGGTTAGACAAGGTGGCGCTGTTGGTTCAAGCGCACCGTCCAATCCGCCATAGCAAAGGAACCCGCCTTCCAGCCGCACCAAGGTCTCGCTCGCCCAAGCATCGGCCTCCCCGGCGGGATCGGTCACAGCATCGACCAGCCGATAGTCAATGGCATCCAGTCCGGTGGTGTTGGGATAGCCCAGCCACGTCACCTGCACCGGCGCTGACTTGCAGGCAAATACTCGAAGCCGGTTATGCGCGGTATGACCCGCAAGATCGACCAGAATATCGATGCCGTCCTTCCGAATGTGCTCAGCGAGTTCAACGTCGGAGAGCCCAACAGTCGACAGCCAGTGATCGGCTAGCCCCTGCAGGCGCGTCGTAACCGAGTCTGGCCGCATCACTTCCGCATAGCAGAACACTTCCACAGCTTGACGATCGTGTCCCTTCAGTAGTGGCTCTACAAAATATGCCACTGAGTGGGTCCGGAAGTCAGGCGACACATAGCCAATCCTCAGCCGACGGCCCGCCGAGCGATCATTGGCATAGGCATGAGGTCGAGGTAGCCGTCGGCCATATCTTTCATCCCATTCCCGGTGTGCGGCGAAAACGCGATCAGTTGTCTCATTATCATTGTAATTCAAGCAAAATAATAAATTGGAATGGGTTTCGGCATTGTCCGGTTTGATGACGATTGCCTGATGATAGGCGGCGAGCGCTTTATCGAGCTTGCCTTGGCCCATCAGCACGATGCCGAGGTTGGCATGGGCCTCGGCGTGGTCCAGCTTGAGATCAATCGCACGGCGATAGGCGCCAGCCGCCTCCTCGAGCTTGCCTTGGTCTTTTAGCGCATTTCCGAGGTTGTAATGGGCTTCGGCATTATCCGGGCTAATACTGATCGCCTGGCGATATGTAGCGATCGCTTCATCGAGCTTGCCTTGGTCGCTCAACGCATTACCGAGATTGCAATGCGCCTCGGGCCAGTCCGGCATGATGCTTATCGCCTGGCGATATGCGGTGACCGCCTCTTTAAGATCGCCCTGGTCCTTTAGCGCTACGCCGAGATTGTAATAGGCTTCGGCATAGTCCGGCTTGCTACGGATCGCTTGGCGATATGCAGCGACCGCCTCGTCGAGCTTGCCCTGGTCCTTCAGCACTATGCCGAGGTTGGATTGGGCTTCAGCGTGGTTTGGCTTGATGCTGATCGCCTTGCGGTATGCAGCCGCCGCCTGGTCTAGCTTGCCCTGGTTCATCAGCGCATTGCCGAGGTTGGAATAGGCCTCTGCATTGTCCGGATTGATGCTGATCGCTTGGCGATAAGCGACGATTGCCTCGTCGAGCTTACCCTGGTCCTTTAGCGCGACGCCGAGGTTGAGATAGGCCCGAGCATGGTCGGGTTTGATGCGGAGCGCTTGGCGATAGGCGGCAGCCGCCTCGTCGAGCTTACCCTGCCCCATCAGCGCATTACCCAAGTTGTAATGAGCCTCGGGATAGTCCGGTTTGATGCTGATCGTCTGGCGATAGGTGGCGACCGCCTGATCGACCTTCCCCTGTTGCTTCAGCGTTACGGCAAGGTTGAATTGGGCGTCGGCATGGTCAGGTTGGACCGCCAATATCCGCCGATAAGACGTCTCAGCCTCGGCAAATCGTCCCGCTTGATGGTGCCGGACGCCCGCCACCAGGAAAGCCGCAGCGCCGTCTAGAGCCGCGGTCGCCGCAGATCCCACAGGAGAATAGCGCGCTGGCTGTCCAAGTTTGGCGGAAGCGCGACGTTGTTTGCGGTTCATAGTCGCATTCTGCGCTTGAATTGGTTCTATACTTTGCTCGTTCCCTTGATCAGGGCGGCGGCGGAATTGATTCTCGTTGCCCACTTATATGGCTGACTCGTGCCGAATCGGCCATAAGCAATGAGCGGCCTGTGTGCCCAAGCCGACCGCCGGTCCAGCCAGGGCGTGTCAGCAGCTAGCAAACCTGACCGGCATGGGATTCAAGACCGGTTTGCCACCTGCATTCAAAACATCAAACATTTCAGCGGTTCCATACGGTTTGAGGTTTGTCAGTACGGACCGCTAACGCATTGAAATCGTGGGATTCGAACTAAACTCACCCCCTTCCGCCACACGCCCATTCGGACGCGGGTCACTTATCGGTCGTGCGCTTTCGGTGGGCCCGCTTCGCGGGGGGCTCTTTGTAAAAGCTGTTGCGTTCGCAGAAGCCGCCGATGCCGCTGACCGTGGCCATGCACTGTTCGAGAGTAACGAAACCGCAATTGCGGCCGCCGTCGCGCCCGTATTGGGCGCACCACGGATACTCGATCTCGGCCTTGGAAACCGTAGCGAAACTATTCACCGCTACGATCACGGTTGCGGCCGTTAGCGCCGAGCAAACTTTCGTCATTTGCATTTTTCCTTCTCATAGGCTGCTTTGCAATCGCTCCACCTAAAAGATCGCACCGACCCCATAACCGAAGTCGTCGCTAAAAAATATTTATAACCCATGCGCTTGCACGTTTTCCGCCGCCGCCTCAACGGCGACGGCGGAGCGTCAATTTCTGCCGCCGCGTATTAGTGGCAAATCAGCCGCCAGCGCCCGTACGGTCCGCGGACGTACCAGCACGGCCAACTCGGGCTCACATTGCGCCGGCATCCGCCGTAGGGTCCGCGGTGCCAGCCGCGGCCGCAGCCTTCGGCGACCAACACCAGATCGGATTTCGCGTTGACGCCTGCCGGCGCCATCGGCGCGGCGCGCAGGTCGCCGGCCGCAAGCACGACAATTGCGCTCGCCGCTAAAATTGCAAACGCAGTTTTCATGAGATTTGCCTCCTTGGGTCGCCCTTGGAAGCAATCGTACGATTGCGATGTTAAAGCGAAAAGACAGGCCTAATCGATCGGCAGGAACGGGCCGCCGTCGGTGCGGCAGGCGCGCTGGCAAATGAGATCGCAGGAATCTGTGTTGACGACGCAGCGGCCTTGGGTGCCGTCGTCGTAAAGGCATTGCGTGAGGCTCGACGCGCAATAGGCGCCGCACTGGCTCCAGCATGTGCCGCCTTCCCATACCGCCTGCGAGCCGGCGCTGCGCGAGAACGGCGGATCCTGCGGCGGCCCGTTGAATCGCCAGATCGGCGGATGCGGGCCGATCACGGGCGGCGGCGCCGATGGCGAAGCGCCGTCACCGGCTATGGCCGGCGAAATAATGCCGGCCAGCAACAAAACGACGAGCAGGAATGAACGCATTGGGCACCCTCATCCTGTAGGATAGCGCCCTGCGCGCGGCCGCGCCAGACCGTCGGCCGCGCCGGCGAACCTCCCGCTGCCTTGCTTTCGCGGGCAATCGCCATTAGCTCCTTGCCGGCATGCGCGCCCCGGACAGCGATAAATCCGCCCCCAAAGTGAGCTTCGTTTCGCTCGGTTGCCCCAAGGCGCTGGTCGATTCCGAGCGCATCGTCACGCGTCTGCGCGCCGAGGGCTACGAGTTGTCGCGCGGGCACGAAGGCTCCGACCTCGTTATCGTCAACACCTGCGGTTTCCTCGACAGCGCCAAGGCGGAATTGTTGGGCGCGATCGGCAAGGCGCTGAAGGAAAACGGCAAGGTCATCGTCACCGGCTGCATGGGCGCCGAGCCGGAGAGCATTGCGTCCGCCTATCCCGACGTGCTGGCGATCACCGGCCCGCAGCAATACGAAACGGTCGTCAATGCCGTGCACAAGGCGCTGCCGCCCAAGCACGATCCGTTCCTCGATCTGGTGCCGCCGGAAGGCATCAAGCTGACGCCGCGGCACTACGCCTATCTGAAAATTTCCGAAGGCTGCAACAACCGCTGCTCGTTCTGCATCATTCCGCGGTTGCGCGGCGACCTGGTGTCGCGGCCGGCGGCCGACGTTCTGCGCGAAACGGAAAAACTGGTGAAGGCCGGCGTGAAAGAACTGCTGGTCATTTCACAAGATACCTCGGCCTACGGCGTCGACATCAAATACGCCGCCAGCCAATGGCGCGAGCGCGAGGTGCGCGCCAAGTTCATCGATCTCGCGCGCGAACTGGGCGAGTTCGGCGTATGGGTGCGGCTGCATTACGTTTACCCCTACCCGCATGTGGACGACGTCATTTCGCTGATGGCGGAGCGCAAAGTGCTCCCTTATCTCGACATTCCCTTCCAGCACGCCTCGCCCGACGTGCTCAAGCGCATGAAGCGGCCGGCCGCGCAAGAGAAGACGCTTGAGCGCATCGCGCGCTGGCGCGAGATTTGCCCCGACCTCACCTTGCGATCGACTTTCATCGTCGGCTTCCCCGGCGAGACCGAGCAGGATTTCGACATCCTGCTGCAATGGCTGGAAGAAGCCGCGCTCGACCGCGTCGGCTGCTTCAAATACGAGCCGGTGCGCGGCGCCGCCGCCAACGATCTCGGCCAGGCCGTGCCGGACGACGTGAAAGACGAGCGCTGGCACCGTTTCATGCAAACGCAGCAAAAGATTTCCGTGCACGGGCTCAAGCGCAAGGTCGGCACGCGGCAGCAGGTGATCATCGACGAGGTCGGCCCGAACGTCGCAAAGGGCCGCTCGATGGCCGATGCGCCCGAGATCGACGGCGCGGTTTATGTCGCGAGCCGGCGTCCACTGCGCGTCGGCGAAATCGCCACGGTGAAGATCGAGCGCGCCGAGGCATACGATTTGCACGGAACTGCGGTCGGCTTCTGATCCGGAACAATCCGCGGTTCCGTGTTCCGTGGGAACAACGCGGGCTGGCGGGACGTTACGCAGACATCCCAAAGTTTGATGGAGGTCTGTGCTATGCAGCTCAGAAATGCGATTATTCTTGCCGCACTGAGTGCGGCTGCCTTCTCGACCGCGGCTTCCGCCGCAGTTGTCGCCTCGTCGGTGACGCCGCTCAACGTCCGCTCCGGTCCCGGCCCGCAATACCCGGTAGTTGCCGCCATTCCGGCGCACGGCAGAGCCACCGTCATCGGCTGCATCCAGGGCAGCCTGTGGTGCCAGGTGAACGTCGCCGGCAAACAGGCATGGGCCTATTCGAAATATCTGACGGCGACACTGTCCGGCCGCTCGCTCGCGGTGTCGGAAGGCATCGCGCATCTCCCCGCGGTGACTTACGCGGCTCCGGTGACGACCGTCGGCAGCGCGGTGGCGCAGCCGGTGGTGACCGGCACCTTGATCGATCGCCCGGCCGCCGCCGCGCCGCTGATGATCGCGCCGCCTGACGCCGTGCGCGATTACGTGACCGACCATCCGGTGCAGCCGGTCTATCTCAACGGCGAAGTCGTGGTCGGCGCCGGCCTGCCGCCGGAGGTCGCCCTCGCGCCTGTGCCAGGCTATCAGTACCAGTACGCTTACGTGAACGGTGTGCCGGTGCTGGTCGAGCCGCAGACGCGCGAAGTGGCTTACGTCTATCAGTGAGCGAGTTTCACCACCGCGTCGGTGAGCTTGCTCAACTCGTCCGGCGCGATGGTGAAAGCCGGCGTTAGATAGATCACGTTGCCGAACGGGCGCACGAACACGCCCTCCTCGACGAAGCGCGCGCGCAAGGCGTTGAGATCGGCGATGTGGTTCATCTCCACCACGCCGATCGCGCCTTGTACGCGCACGTCCTTGACGCCAGGCCGGCCGCGGCAAGGCGCGAGGCCCTCCGCCAGCGCCGCCGATATTGTCGCTACCTGCCCCAGCCGCGGCTCGCGCTCGAACAAATCGAGCGAGGCATTGGCGGCTGCGCAAGCCAGCGCGTTGGCCATGAAGGTCGGCCCGTGCATTAGCGCCTTCGTCGGGTCGTCCGACCAGAAGGCGTCGAATACTTTACGCGTCGCCACGGTGGCGGCAAGCGGTAGCGTGCCGCCGGTCAATGCCTTCGACAGCGTGACGATGTCGGGGGTGACGCTCGCCGCCGCGCAGGCGAACATCGTTCCGGTGCGGCCGAACCCGGTGAAAATCTCGTCGAAGATCAGCAACAAATCATATTTATCGGCAAGCGCGCGCAGGCGCTTGAGCGTCACCGCATCGTGAAAGAGCATGCCGCCCGCGCCCTGTACCAACGGCTCGACAATGATGCCGGCGAGATGGTCCGCGTAACGGTGCAGCACGCGATCGAGCGCGTGTGCGGATTTATCGTCACGTGGCAAGGCAACGACGGGATGGTGCGCCGACAGCTCCGACAAAGCGCCATGCATGCCGATGTGCGGATCGCAAACTGCCATCGCGCCGGCGGTATCGCCATGATAGCCGCCGCGGAAGCTGACGAACCGGGTGCGCTCCGGCACGCCGCGGTTGCTCCAGTACTGGATGGCCATCTTCAGCGCGACCTCAACCGCAACCGAACCGGATTCGGAAAAGAACACGCGCGTCCGATCGCCGGGCAGCAGCGCCGCAAGCCGCCGCGCCAGCGTCAGCGGCTGCTCGTGCGCCAGCCCGCCGAACATCACATGCGGCATTTGCGCGAGCTGGCGCGCGACTGCCTCCTGAATATGCGGATGGTTGTAGCCGTGGCAAGCGGTCCACCAGCTAGCGATGCCGTCGATCAGTTCGCGCCCGTCGGCGAGCTTGATGCGCGCGCCCTGCGTCGCTACGACCGGCAACGGCGGCGCAACGGTTTTCATCTGGGCATAAGGCAGCCAGACGTGGTCAATGCCATCCGCGTACCAGGCAGGCGGCTTGCTCGTTTTGCTGCTATCGCCCGCCATTTCTCGCTTCCCCGAACGGCCGCGCGCATTTTGCGCAACTCTGCGCTAAAGTCACCTGATGAACACGCTCGACCAATTCGCGCAAGACAAACTCGACGATTTGCAGCGCCGGCACCTGCGCCGTGCGCTCACCGAGACCTATCGCGAAGACGGCATCTGGGTCGAGCGCGATGGCAAGCGGCTCTTGTCGTTTTCCTGCAACGATTATCTCAACCTGACGCAGCATCCGGCCGTCAAACAGGCCGCGATTGAAGCGCTCAAACGCTATGGGGCGGGCTCCGGCGCCTCGCGGCTGATCACCGGCAACCACCCGCTTTATGCCGAGCTTGAAGTGCGGCTCGCCCGCATCAAGAAAACTGAGGCGGCCGTTGTATTCGGCTCCGGCTATCTGGCCAACTCGGGCATCATCCCGGTCTTGATTGGCCGCGATGGGCTGGTGCTGCTCGATGAGCTGTCGCACGCCTGCATCTATGCCGGCGCGCAACTGTCGCGCGGGCGGGTGCTCACCTTCCGGCATAACGACGTCGCGCACGTGCGCGAACTCCTGGCCGCGCACCGCGCCGGGCACGATCATGCCCTGATCGTCACCGATGGCGTCTTTTCGATGGACGGCGATCTTGCCCCGCTCGCCGCGTTGCTGGCGCTGGCGAACGAGCATGACGCCTGGCTGATGTCGGACGACGCCCATGGCCTCGGCGTTGTCGGCGGCGGACGCGGCTCGTCTTACGTGGGCAACACGCACATCCGCGTTCCCTTGCAAATGGGCACGCTGTCGAAAGCGGTCGGCGCCTATGGCGGTTATCTCTGCGCTTCGGAGGCGGTGATCGACCTGATGCGCAACCGCGCGCGCACATTCATTTATTCGACCGGTTTGCCACCGGCCATCGTCGCCGCCGCCATTGCGGCGCTCGATGTCATCGAACGCGAGCCGGGCTATGCCGCCCTGCCCGTGCAAAAAGCAAACGCGTTCACGCAGGCGGCGGGCCTGCCCGCGGCGCAAAGCCCAATCGTGCCGGTCATTGTCGGCGATGAAGAAAGCGCGCTCGCAGCGTCTCAAATGCTCGCCGACGACGGCTTCCTGGTTGCGGCCATCCGTCCGCCGACGGTGCCGGCCGGCACCGCGCGCTTGCGCCTGACTTTTACGGCGCAGCATCCTGACGACCAGATCGTGCGCCTCGCCAGCGTCGTGCGCGATAAGATTTTGGCGGCTTAACCCGTGGCCGCCTACTTCGTCACGTCGACCGGAACCGATGTCGGCAAGACTTTCGTCACCGCCGGGCTGATCCGCTATCTGCGCACGTCGAATCAGGCGGTGGCCGCGCTCAAGCCGGTGGTCAGCGGCTATGATTCCTCCGTCGTCGAGACCAGCGATCCTGCGGTGCTGCTCGGCGCGCTCGGCCGCTCCGTTACTGCCGACGAAATCGCCAGCATTGCGCCCTGGCGTTTCCGCGCGCCACTGTCGCCCGATCTTGCCGCCGCGCGAGAAAACCGCAGCATCGACTTCGACGAGCTAACCGCGTTTAGCCGCGCCGCGGTCGAACGCAGCAACGGCATTTTGTTCATCGAAGGCGTCGGCGGCATCATGGTGCCGCTCGATGCCAGGCGCACGGTGCTCGACTGGATGGCCGCGCTCGACATTCCACTGCTGCTGGTGGTCGGCGGCTATCTTGGCACCATCAGCCACACGCTCACGGCGCTCGATGTGCTCGCCCAGCGCAACCTGACCATCGCCGCCATCGTGGTAAGCGAGAGCGAGCGCAATCCGGTCGAGCTCGAGGAAACCACCGCCAGCATCGCGCGCTTCTCCGATGACGTCGACGTCATCGGACTGCCGCGGCTGCCGGCCGGCATCACCCAGCATCCGGCTTTCGCGCGCATCGCCGCGCATCTCTAGCGGTGCAGGCCGATGAGGGTTTCCAGCATGCCCTCGAAGTTGATCAGGCCGTGCAGCACCATGGTGAGAATGGTTGAGCCGGTCGCCCAGCGCAGCCAGCCGAGCAGCACGCCGAAGCAGAACACTTGTGCGATGATATAGAGATCGTATTGCACGTGGACGATCGCCCACAAAAAAGCCGTGAGTAAAATCACCGGCCAGGTGTCGCGCGGCGCGCGCAGCCAGCCGCGGAACAGGAAACCGCGAAACAAGCTTTCTTCGCCGATCGGCGTGACGACAACGACCGCGAACCATAAGAGCGGCAGCCAGCCGGCGTCATCCGCGGTGCGGTAAATATCGAGCTGAAACGAAGTGACAATGAAGCGCCCGAGTAGCCAGCTCAGCGTATCGCCGACGATAATCAATGCCACTATGGCCGTCACGCCGAACACCAATTCGCTGCGGCTCGGCAATTTCAGCCCGAGGTAATCGGCGGCGCTGCCGCCCGGCCGCTGCGACATCAGATAAAGCAGCACGAGCTGCACCGGGATCGAGACGAAGATAACGATGGTGACGGCGACGCCATCGCCGGTGAAATCCGGCATCTGCGTAATGCCGCGGCCGAACCACCATTGCAGCGCCACCAGCGCCGCCGCTTGCCCGCCGAACAACGCCACGAGCCCGAGGCCGAAGGTCGCTAACCGCCCCCAAGCTTGCTGTTCACCTGGCATGACGTACTTTCAAAATAAATCCGGCCGTACGCCGGTAAGGCGTACGGCCGGATGTGGCGATTCGCAATTACGGAACCAGGATCGACGAGCCGGTGGTGTCGCGGCTTTCCAGCTCCTTGTGCGCCTTCTGTGCGTCCTTGAGCTTGTAGGTCTGGTTGACCGGGATCTTCACCGCGCCGGAACCGACTTTGTCAAACAGGTCCTTGGCGCAAGCGACCAGGTCCTCGCGTTTGGCCACGTAGTGATTGAGCGTCGGCCGTGTCGCGAACAACGATCCCTTGGTCTGCAGGATATTGATGTTGAAGGCGTCGATCTGGCCGGAGGCCGAGCCGAAGCTGACGAAATAGCCGAGCGGACGCAGGCAATCGAGCGAAGCCGGGAACGTCGTCTTGCCGATGCCGTCATAGACGACGTCACACAGCTTGCCGCCGGTGATGTCTTTCACCCGCGCCACGAAATCCTCATCGCGATAGAGGATGGTGTGGTGGCAGCCGTTTTTCTTGGCGAGCTCGGCCTTGTCCTTGGAACCGACGGTGCCGATCACGGTGGCGCCGAGATGATTGGCCCACTGGCAGAGGATCAGGCCGACGCCGCCGGCCGCCGCGTGCATCAGCACGATCGAACCTTTGGTCACCTTGAACGTGCGGTTGACCAGATACTGCGCCGTCATGCCCTTGAGCATCATCCCGGCGGCCTGCTCGTAGGAAATGTTGTTCGGCAGCTTCACGGCGCGGTCGGCGGGCACGATGCGCTCGGCCGCATAGCCGCCGAGCGGCCCGACGTAAGCGACGCGGTCGCCCACTTTCAGGTCGGCAACGCCCGGCCCGACCGCGATCACTTCCCCGGCGCTCTCGTTGCCGGCGATGAACGGCATGCCGACCGGCGAGGGATACATGCCGACGCGGAAATAGGTGTCGATGAAATTGATGCCGGCGGCATGTGTTTTGATCTTGATCTGGCCCTGCCCCGGCGCCGGAATTGCGACGTCCTCGTAGGTCAGTACCTCGGGACCGCCATGTTTGTGTACGCGCACTGCCGCGACCATCGTTCACTCCCTGTCTAAGCTTGGTTGTTTGAATTTCGGCGCGATCATAGGCGGCCAAGCGCCGAGCGCAAGGCGTGCGGCTGCCCACTATCGCCCGCCCGAGACGTTGAGCACCGAGCCGGTAATGTAGGAGGCAGCGTCCGAGAGCAGGAACAGGATGGCCTCGGCGATCTCGTCAGGCTCGCCCGGGCGCCCCATCGGCAGCAGCGGCGTAATGCGCTCCAGCCGGCCCGGCTCGTGGATGTCGGTCTTGGTGGGCCCGGGCCGCACGCAATTGACGCGGATGCCCTCTTTCACGACCTCACGCGCAAGGCCGTTTGTCAGCGCATCGATGCCGCCCTTGGCTGCCGCGTAGAAAACATACTCGCCGGCGCCGCCAGTGACCGAGGCAACCGAACCGATCAGCACGATGGAACCGCCCGGCCCGCCTTTGGCCGTCGACATGCGGCGCACCGCCGCCCGCGCGCACAGGATACCGCCGTAGAGGTTGACGTTGATCACATCGCGAATGGTTGCGGCGCTCGCCGCCTCGAGCTTCGAGTTTTTGCCGCCGATGCCCGCGCTGTGAATGAAATGCGTGATCGGTCCGAGCGCACGGGAGGCTTCGTCGAACACGCGCTCGATCTCCGCCTCGACGCCCATGTCGCCTTGCAGCGCGACCGCCTTGCCGCCAGATTTTTTCACCGCTTCGACCACGTCGGCCGCCGCTTTGGCGTTACTTTTGTAGTTGACCGCGACGTCATAGCCGCGCGCGCCGGCAAGCCGCGCGCAGGACGCACCGATGCCGCGGCTTCCGCCGGCGATCAGCAGCACGGGTCGGACCATCGCTTTGACTCCTTCAGCGGCGGGATCGCCGGCGCCGTTTCCGGCCGGCCAATACGTTGAGCGCCTCCAGCCCGGCGGCGAAGGCCATGGCGGAGTAAATGTAGCCGCGCGGGATATGGAAATGGAAGCCATCCGCCAAAAGCGCCAGCCCGATCATCAGCAGGAACGCCAGCGCCAGCATTTTCGTGGTCGGATGCCGCTCGATGAACGCGCCCACCGGGTTTGCCGCAGCGAACATCACAAGCATGGCGATCACCACGGCGGCGATCATGATTTCGATGTGCTCGGCCAGACCCACCGCCGTGATGATGGAGTCGATGGAAAACACCATGTCGATCACGGCGAGCTGGGCGATCACCATCAGCAGCGACCGCTTATGCCCGGCTGCGCGGCTGGCGTGCGCGCCTCCAGCGTCGACCTCGATATGGATTTCGCGCGTGGCTTTCGCCAGCAAAAACAGCCCGCCGCCAATCAGGATGATATCGCGCCATGAGAACGCGAGGTCATTGTAAGCGAGGATCGGGCTGGTCAGCCCCATGATCCAGCTCAGCGACGCCAAAAGCAGGACACGGAAGATGAAGGCCAGCGAGAGCCCGAAGGCACGCGCGCGCGGGCCGCGGCGCGCGTCGAGCGGCGACGTCAAAATGGCAATGAACACGAGATTGTCGATGCCGAGAACGATTTCGAGCGCCGTCAGCGTCAGCAGCGCCGCCCAGGCATTGGCATCGGTGACGAGTTCGAACATCTTAAGCCCGGCGCGGCAAGAAACCGATTGTGAAGAAATAGATCGCGATCAGCGACAAGCCCCACGTCACATAAGGCCCCGGCGACAGATCGTCGACGACCGCGACGATGGCCAGCGCCGCCCACAGCAGCAGCAACACGATATTGAGGGCGCGCAAGCGCTGCACCCGCAGCGGATGCAGGAACTTGATCGGCGCAAAGGTCAGGATGGTGAGCAGCGCGACGATCGCCGCGGTCAACCCCTCCTCCGGCTGCAGGACGTCGATATAAAACGCCGCGAGATTCCACAGCACCGGAAAGCCGCGGAAAAAATTATCCGAGGTCTTCATGTCGCGGTCGGCGAAATAGACCGCTCCGGTGACGACGATCAGGATCCCGGCCGGCAGCGCCAGCGCCGGCGGCAGCAACCCGCTGCCGGCGATGGCGTAGGCCGGCACGAACACGTAGGTGACGAAATCGACGACGATGTCGAGAGTCTCGCCCGACCAGCGCGGCAGCACCTCCGCCACCTTGAAGGCGCGCGCCAGCGGTCCGTCAACGCCATCGACGACGAGCGCGAGCCCGAGACAAACGAACATCGCCGACCATTGCCCGCCCGTCGCCAGAATGAGCGCAAGGAATGCCAGCGCCGCCCCGCTCGCAGTCAGGACGTGAACAGCGAAAGCGCGGACGACTGCGACGTTCATCGTGTTATTGGTTGCCCCAGTCGAGTTTGACGATCTCGGCCGAACGGCCGGCCAGATTCCAGTTGCGCCCGAAACCGCGGAAGCGTGACTTGTCGGCGCGCGCGACGATGACGTCGGGACCGATCCAGTATTCGCTGTTGCGGATGACGACGTTCTCGCCCTTCTGCTTGCCGGGCACCGGCGTGACGGCGCCGTCGACATATTTCTCGATGCGCACGATGCGCGTCTCGCCTTGCGTCTCGTAGCTGATCGACACCTGATGCACGCCGAGAAATTGTCCGACCAGGATCGAGAGCAAATGCGTGGTGCCGCCGACGCGCCCGGTGAAAATGCGCGTGAGCCCCTTCACCGCCTGGATCGGCGCCTTGTCGTCGACGAAAAGCGCCGCCGTCCAGTTGCCGCGCGCCATGATGCCGGGCAGGTCCATCATCAGCCCGACCTTGATGCCGGTGAGATCGATGGTGTCGAAATGGCCGTCGTCGATGCGGATGCCGGCCCAGGTCTGGCAGCGCTCCTCGGTCGGCGGATGATTGCCGAGCGAGATCACGCAGGGGCAAAACACCGTGCAGCTGCACGACAGCGTCATCTCGCCCTTCAGGGTCCAGGCCTCGCTCAACGCGCTCCTCCCGTTTTTGTTTGTCTAGCTCAAATTAAGTGCGGCGGCCAATGGGCGGCAAAGGCGGCCAGCACGAAGCCGGCGCCAATCGCGATCAACGCGGCGCCGAGCCCATAGGTCAGGCGGTTGCCGCTGCCGATTTTCTCGACCGTCATCACGATGGCCAGCGCGGCCATCCAGATCACGTTCATGAGGCCGACCGCGAACATCACCAGCATCATTGCCCAGCAGCAGCCGAGGCAATACAGACCCTGTTTTAGGCCGAGCCGGAACACGCCGCGCGGCGTCGTTTCCCAATGCGCGAAGAAAAACGGGAACGGCTGGCGGCATCGCGTCAGACACGCGTGTTTGAGCGCGGAGAACTGATAGGCCCCGGCGCCGATGAAAATCGCACCGGTGAACAGCACGCTGGACGACACCATGCCGGCATCGAGCACGGCGGCGCGGGTCAGCGCGAATTGCGCCAGCGTCGCGAACAACGCAAAGCCGAGCCAGACCAAGGTGTAACCGGCGGCAATCATGAAGGGCGATACGATGCGCTCGCCCTTGCGCGCCGCCGTCTCGGCAATCTCGGCGTAAGTGAGGATCATCGGCGCGGCGCTCGGCAGCATCATGGCCAGCACCATCGCCGCCCACATCAGCCCGACCAGCGCAATGGCGCCCGCGCTCCAGACCGCATCGGCGCCGAATGTCGGCCGGCACAGCGCCGCGATCGCCCGTGGCAGAAAATCGAGCGCGCCCATGCCGGGCCCGAGCGCGCTCAGATCGCCGCTCATGTCCGCGATCATCAGCGCGACGTACAGCCAGCCGAGCGCCGTGAGCGCGACGACGCAGGCGACCGCCACCAGCCTCGGCCGCGCAAAAGCCGCGCCCAGCCGGCCGGTTGCCGGCGGCAAATGGCTGAAATCGTGCTCGGCGGTTTCGCTCATGGTTCACGCATAGCGCATCGGCGCGGCCGGTGCTAATTCACTACAATGAGGAGATCGTGGACGATTTGATGTTGGACAAAAACGGTAGCGCCATCGTCGTCGGCGGCGGCCCGGCAGGGCTGACCGCGGCCATCGCGCTGGCCACGGGCGGTATCAGCACCGTGCTCGCCGGCAAACGGCCGGCGGCGAGCGACAACCGCACGACGGCCCTGCTCGGCGGCTCTGTTACCGCCCTTTCGATGCTTGGGGTCTGGGAACTTTGCGCAGATCAAGCAGCATCCTTGCGCGTCATGCGCATCGTCGACGACACCGGCCGGCTGTGGCGCGCGCCGGAAGTGAAATTCGAGGCGCACGAAATCGACCTCGACGCCTTCGGCTACAATATCGAGAACCGTCATATGGTCGCGGCGCTCGACCGCCGCGCGCGTAGTCTCGCGAATTTGCGCATCATTGAGGATGAGGTGCTGAACGTCGCACCCGGCGAGCGCGCGGCGACCGTCGCGCTCAAGGGCGGCGAGAGCTTGACGGCTCGGTTGATTATCGGCGCCGACGGACGGCGCTCGCTCTGCCGGGACGCGGCAGGTATAGGCATCGAACAACACGAGTATCCGCAAGTTGCGCTGACGCTCTGCCTCAAACATTCGCGGCCGCATCGCGACACGTCGACCGAATTCCACACGCCGAGCGGACCGTTCACGTTGGTCCCGCTGCCGGGCAACCGTTCAAGTCTCGTCTGGGTGCTCGACCCCGCCGAGGCCGAGAACCTAGCCACGCTCGACGACGCCGAGCTCGCCGGCGAAGTCGAGTGCGCATCGCATTCGATCCTCGGCAAGATCGAGATCGAACCCGGGCGCGGGCGCTTTCCCCTCACCCGCATGAATGCACGGCGCTTCGCTGCCAACCGCGTCGCGCTGGTCGGTGAAGCGGCGCACGTCTTTCCGCCGATCGGCGCGCAAGGCCTTAATCTCGGCTTGCGCGATGCCGCCACCATCGGCGAGCTCGCTGCCAGCGCCCGCCGCGCCGGTCGCGACATCGGCGGCATCAATGCGCTCGTGGCTTACGACAAGATGCGCCGCGCCGACGTCGGCAGCCGCACCATCGCCGTCGATCTGCTCAATCGCACGCTGCTCACCGATTTCCTGCCGGTACAAGGCGCGCGCGGTCTCGGTCTCTATTTCATCGATCGCATCGGCCCGCTGCGCCGGGCCGTCATGCGCGAAGGCGTCGCGCCGCGCGCCTCACAACCGCGTCTCATGCGCGGCGAAACGATTTAATGGAATAACAGCGGCGGCAGCGCACCGGCCTTCACCAGCCACATCACCGTCGTGAGTGTCACGACCGAAACGAGCGTGCCGATCAGCACCGCGCTCGAGGCCTGCTCGACCCAGGCATCGTATTGACGCGCGAACACGAACACGTTGAGCGCGGGCGGCAGCGCGGCCATCAACACCGCGGTGTCGATCCAGATCTGATCGAACGGCCCGAAAAACGACAGCAACAGAAACACCAGCACTGGATGCACAATGAGCTTGACCGTGGTGAGCGGCGGCACCTCCCACGGAATGGTCTTGAGCGGCCGCAGCGCCACCGTCACGCCGAGCGCGAACAGCGCGCAGGGCGCCGCCGCGTTCTGCAAAAACTGCATCAATCGTTCGAGCGCGACCGGCGGCTGAAAATGCAAAGACGCCGACAATACGCCCAGCGCGCTGGCGATGATCAGCGGGTGGCCGGCGACGCGCTTGACGACCTCAAGCGCGATTGCGCCCGCGCTCATCGGCTTCGGCTGCGCCAGCGCCATCAGCAAGGGCACCATCGTAAACAAGATGACGTTGTCGAAGCAGAAGATCAGCGCCACCGGCACCGCCGCCTGTTGGCCGAGTGTCGCCAACGCGAGCCCCGGCCCCATGTACCCGATGTTGCCGTAGCCGCCCGCTAGCCCCGCGATCGTCGACTCCGCGATATTGCCTTTACGCATGGTCATGCAGACGGCAAACGAAATGGAAAATGCCCAAAACGTCGCCAGTGTGGTGGCGAAGATAAAATCGACGCGGGCGAGCTGCTCCAGCGGCGTCTGCGCGAGAATGCGGTAGAACAGCGCCGGCAATGATACGTAGACGATGAAGAAATTCATCCAGGCAAGCGCCGTATCGGGGATCTGCTTGATCCGCCCGCAGGCAAAGCCAATGAAGATCAGGCCGAAAAACGGCAATGCAAGATTGAGGACGTCGATCATCCGCCTTAAGCCCCCGGCCTGCCTTTTTGCCCTACAGAATTAGCTACTTGGCGCGGCCTTTGCATTGCTCTAAACGGCAAGGCGCGATTTTGGAAGGACAACCGGTGAAGCTGCCCCGTCAGTTCTTTGCTCCGCTCGCCATCGGCGCGCCCGCCCCTTTGCGCGAATTGCCGGTGCGGCTCGAGCGCATGATCCACTTCGTGCCGCCGCACAACGAGAAGGTGCGCGCCAAGGTGCCCGAACTGGTGCGGCAGGTTGACGTGGTGCTGGGCAATCTGGAGGACGCGATCCCGATCGACGCCAAGCAGGAGGCGCGCGCCGGCTTCATCGCCATGGCCAAAGCGGTCGATTTCGGCGCCACCGGATTGTGGACGCGCATCAACGCGCTCAATTCGCCTTGGGCGCTCGACGACGTGACGCTGATTGTGGCGGAAGCCGGCAACAAGCTCGACGTCATCATGTTGCCCAAGGTCGACGGCCCCTGGGACATTCACTATCTCGATCAGCTTCTGGCGCAGCTTGAAGCGCGCCATAAAATAAAAAAGCCGATCCTGATCCACGCCATTCTGGAGACCGCGCAAGGCGTCAACAATGTCGAGGCAATCGCGGCCGCCTCCCCGCGTATGCACGGCATGAGCTTGGGCCCGGCCGATCTTGCTGCTTCACGCGCGATGAAGACGACACGCGTCGGCGGCGGCCATCCCGATTACAAGGTGATCGCTGACGCAGACGGTGACAAGCCGCGGGCTGCGTACCAACAGGATCTCTGGCACTACACCATCGGTAAAATGGTCGACGCTTGCGCCGCCGCCGGCATCAAGCCGTTCTACGGCCCGTTCGGCGATTTTTCCGACGGCGCCGCCTGCGAGGCGCAATTCCGCAACGCGTTTCTCATGGGCTGCCTCGGCGCCTGGTCGTTGCATCCCTCGCAGATCGACATCGCCAAACGAGTATTCTCGCCGGACCCGGCGGAAGTCGCCTTTGCGAAAAAGATCCTCGAAGCGATGCCGGACGGCGCCGGCGCTGTGATGATCGACGGCAAGATGCAAGACGATGCTACGTGGAAGCAGGCCAAAGTGCTGCTCGACCTTGCCAAGCTGGTTGCCGCCAAGGACCCGGCGATGGCGGCGCGCTACGGACTATGACGATGAAGACAATGGGCAATGCCAAGTACACGCTCGGCCAAGTGGTCAAGCATCGCCTGTTCTCATTCCGTGGCGTGATCTTCGACATCGATCCGGTGTTCAACAACACCGAGGAATGGTGGCAGGCAATCCCGGCCGAAATCCGTCCACGCAAGGATCAGCCATTTTATCATCTGTTCGCGGAGAACGACGAAAGCGAATACATCGCTTATGTGTCCGAGCAGAACCTGCTGCCCGACACCTCCGGCAAGCCGGTGCGTCATCCGCAAGTCGCGGAAGTGTTCGAGCGCGACGACAGCGGCAGCTACCGGCCGCGCAACAGCCAATACAATTGACAAACAAAAAGGCGCGGCTGTGAAGCCGCGCCTTTGTATGTTCCGTTGCTGCCGCCTTACTTCGGCGGAGCCGCCGGGGCGGCCGCGCCGGGCTGCTGCTCGAGCTTCTTGCGCGCCTCTTCCGCCTTCTTCTGCAGTTCGGACTGCAGCTTCTGCTGCTGCTCCTCGAACACCTTCGGGTCGGTCGCCGGCCCGTCATAGGCCTTGGCGAAATCGGAAAGCGGCAGCGGCAGGCTGATCGGCGTGCCCTGCATGTTGATCGCCTGCAGCGTCAGGGTCGTGCCCTTCTTCATCTGCTTGATCATATCGTCACTGACCGGATAGTCCGACACGCAGCCGATCGGGAAGCAGATCTTGTACGGCTCGTTGACCGGCGGGCTCTGGTCGATGATGAGCCGGGTGCCGTGCTGAATCTGCATGCCGAGCGGCACGGTGATGCGCATCATCTTCGGCTGGCCTTCCGGCTCGAACAGCTGCACGACCGCGACTGGCATGCCGTTCTCCAGCCGGCCGTCCTTGGTGAGCACGCAGACCTGCTTGCCGCCGGTGTCCTGACCCTTGCCGCAGACTTTCATCCAGGGCGAATACATGAGCTGCGGCTGCCCCTGCGCGGCCGGCTGCTGGCCCTGCGGCGGCTGCGCCTGCTGCTGCGGTTGCGCCGGTTGCGCCGGTCCCGGCTTGGCCGCCGGCGCGGGCTTCTTGGCCGGCTGCTGTGCGAGCGCGGGCGACGCGCAAAATGACGCCGCCAAGCCGAAGACGGCCAATGCGGTCAGCGCCCGGCCCCGCGGCCGCGCCCTTACGATCCAATGATCCATTGCAAACTGGTCCCTTGTTGTCTCGTCCGTGGCCCAACTCCCGTCCGGACGGCGCCTCTTTGTCGGCTCTCTCAGCGTGAAATACGGCGGGAGCGTGACGCTCTCACGCTGGCTGATAGCCGAATTCGCGCCTGCAATAAAGCCACGAATGGGCCAAAAATTGAGGGCCGGGCGCTGCGGCGGCCCGCGTGTTAAATTGCTGCAATATCGGAGCGAATCGCATTCGAACCCTGTTCATCCCGCCGTTCGACCAGCGCGCATTGACGCAAAGCGCGCCCTCGCGCCGTACGGTGCTGCGCGGCGGTCTCGCGCTTGCAGCAGCCTTGGCGGCGGGTCCTTCGCACGCCGAGACAACCGCCCACGCCATCGCCATGCACGGCCAACCCGCTTGGGGTCCCAACTTCGATCATCCCACCTATGCCGATCCGGCCGCGCCCAAGGGCGGCACGCTGGTGCAAGGCGTGCTCGGCACCTTCGACTGTCTCAACCCATTCATCGTCAAAGGCCTGCCGGCCGCCAACATCCGCAGTTACGTGGTCGAAAGCCTGCTCGCGCGCGGTTACGACGAACCATTCACGCTCTATGGTCTGATCGCCGACGGCGTCGAAACGAACGCCGCGCGCACCGAGGTCACCTTCACGATCAACAAGGCGGCGCGTTTTGCCGACGGCAAACCGGTCACGCCAGACGACGTGATTTTTTCCTGGGCGCTGCTGCGTGACAAAGGCCGCCCTAACTTCCGCATCTACTATGCCAAGGCGGTCAAGGCAGAGATTGTCGGCGAGCGCGGCGTGCACTTCGATCTCGCCGGCTCCGACGACCGCGAGCTGCCGCTGATCATCGCACTGATGCCGGTGCTGGCCAAACACGCGACCAATCCAGACACGTTCGAGGATACCAGCTTCACCGCGCCGCTCGGCAGCGGTCCTTACACCGTGACCGCGGTCAAGCCGGGCGACAGCGTCACCTTCACCCGCGACAAGAACTATTGGGGCCGCGATCTGCCGATCACCCGCGGTCTGTGGAATTTCGACACCATCCGTTACGACTATTACCGCGACGGCAACACGCATTTCGAAGCCTTCAAGAAGGGCCTCTACGACGTGCGCGCGGAAACCGATCCGGGCCGCTGGCAGACTGCGTACAATTTTCCGGCGCTGCGCGATGGCCACGTGGTGAAGGAGGAATTCCCCTACGGACTGCCCAAAGGCATGCAGGGCCTGGTGTTCAACACGCGGCGGCCGATGTTTGCCGATGTGCGCGTGCGCGAGGCGTTGCTGCACTTGTTCGATTTCGAATGGATCGACCACACTTATTTTTTCGATCTCTACAAGCGCACCGCCAGCTATTTCGACGGCTGCGATCTCTCCGCCCACGGCGTGCCGGCCAGTCCACGCGAGCGCGAATTGCTCGCGCCGTACCCCGGCGTGGTGCGCGCCGACATCATGGAGGGCAAATGGACGCCGCCGAAAACGGACGGAACTGGCCGCGATCACGCAGGTCTGCGCCGCGCCTTCGCGTTGTTCAAGGAGGCGGGTTACGCGCTGCAAGGCACGCAACTTGTGCACCTTGCCAGCGGCCGGCCGCTCACCTTCGAGATCCTCACCACCACGCGCGATCAGGAGCGGCTATCGCTTGCCTATGCGCAAAGTCTCAAGCGCGCCGGCGTCATCGTACAGGTGCGCAATGTCGATCCGACGCAGTTCGAGCACCGCCTGCTCTCGTTTGACTTCGACATGACCGAATACCACTGGGAGCAATCACTCTCGCCCGGCAACGAGCAACTGTTCTATTGGGGCTCGGATGCCGCCGACCAGCAAGGCAGCCGCAATTACATGGGCGTCAAGTCGAAGGCGATCGACGCCACGATCGCCGCGCTGCTTGCCGCCACCGTGCGCGATGATTTCGTCGCCGCCGTGCGCGCGCTCGACCGCGTGCTGCTGTCCGGCTTCTACGTCATCCCGCTTTATTATCCGCCGGTGCAATGGATCGCGCGCTGGACGCGCATTAAACATCCAGCCCGCACCTCGTTGTTCGGCTATCTGCCGGAAACCTGGTGGCATCAGGACGCCCGCTCATGATCCTCGACAGCGACACGACCGCAACCGGCGCCACGCTCGACGAACTGTTCCGGCGTGCCGGCGTGCGTGCGCCGGACGCGCTCGCGCTTTACGACCCTCCCAACAAGGAAAGCTTCACCGACAGCGCGCCGCGCTCACTCAGCTATGCCGACGCCGACCGCGCCATTTCGGCGCTCGCCGCACGGCTGCACGGCCTCGGCCTGAAGACCGACGCGGTCATTGCCATTCAACTGCCCAACACGGTCGAACACGTGATTGCGCTGCTTGGCGTGTTGCGCGCCGGCATGATTGCTGCGCCCTTGCCGCTGCTGTGGGGGCAGCAAGAGGTTGTCGCGGCGCTGCGCGGCATCGGCGCCAAAGCGATTATCGCCTGCGGGCGCGCTGGGCGGGAGCAGCCAGCGAAGACGGCCATGGTGGCCGCGGCCGAGCTATTTCCGATCCGCCACGTCTGCGCCTTCGGGAGCGATCTTCCGGATGGCGTCGTGCCGCTCGATCAAATCTTCACCGCTTCCGATGAACTGATTCACGCCGCCGCACGGCCGGGATCCGCCGCCGCTCATGTCGCTGTCGTTACTTTCGACGTCACCGCCGCGGCTGGCATCGTGCCGGTCGCGCGCAACGCCGCGCAGCTCACCGCCGGCGCGCTCGGTATTTTCCGGAAGGAAACTCTCGCGCAACGCGGCACTATCCTCTCGACCATCCCGCCTGCCTCTTTCGCCGGCATTGCGCTCACCGTGATGCCCTGGCTGCTCGCGGGCGGCGCGCTGGCACTGCATCATGGCTGCGATCCAAAAGTGCTCGGCGCGCAAAGCGAGACGCTCGCTGACCCCACGCTGATATTGCCAGGCCCGGCGCTCACGCTGCTTGCCGAAGCCGGCCGGCTGCTGCCGTTCAAGACAGTCGTCGCGCTCTGGCGCGCGCCGGAGCGGCTCGCCACTTGCGCGCCCTGGTATCATGACGGCGCGCTCGTCGATGTCGCGGCTTTTGGCGAGACCGGCCTTGTGGCAGCCAGGCGCGGTGGGAATGGCAGGCCGGCACCAATCCCGCTTGGCACAATCGGCACAACAATCGAAACCGCGCGCACCCGCATGGGCGCGCTTGCCCTGCGTGGCCCAATGGTACCGGTGCACGCCTTCCCGTCCGGCGAGACGCTCGCGGCGGATGGCTTCGTCGATACCGGCTTCATCTGCGCGAGCGAAGGCGACACCGTCACCGTCACCGGCCCGCCCGCCGGCATCACTGCCGTCGGCGGCTACCGTTTCGTCCAGCAGGCCATGGAGGCGCTAGTCGCCGAAGCCGACCCGGCCGCCACCGTCGTGGCCGTGCCCAATGCCTTGCTCGGCCAGCGCCTGGCGGGACGCAGCGCCTACTCGCAAGTCCTCTCCGCCTTGCGGGCGCGCGGCGCAAATCCGCTGATAACCGGCGCGTTTTACCTCGGCAATAAGACGAACGCCGCGTGATTGCCGTTTTCGTTGACGCGGCGTTAACAGCCCTGCCGTTAAGCTTGCGTGGTATCCACGGTGGCGTTGCGTATCCATGTCGCTGCAAGGTCCGATCGTCTTGGTCGCGGAAAATCCGGCGACCGACCTGACGCAAGCGCTCAGCGCCGCAGGCGCCTTCCCTATCGTCGAAGCAAAATGGGCCGACGCGCCGACCGCCTTCGTCACGGTCAAGCCGTCCGCCGTCGTTATTGCCGAGCCCGGCGCGCCGAAATCTGAATCCTCCGCGCGCATGCTTTGCCTGCAGATCGCGACCGCCGGTGGCCCGATAGTGCCGACGATTGCCGTCGCGCATGGCGCACTCGACGCCGCCATTCCGGTCGCGCTGCCCGCCGACGCCTCGCTGCCAGTCGAGCGGCTGATCGCGCGTCTGCAGTCTGCCATGCGCGTGCGCGCCCTGCATGCGACCGTGCTGCGGCGGATCGAAACCTTCGCATCGCAGGGCGGCAAGCTGCCGATGATGCCGGTCGGCGACGCGCTTGACGATGCGACCGTTTTGATTGCCGGCCGCGGCCCGCTTTACCCCGCGCTCAGCGTCGCCATCGGCGAACGCGTCAAGATGCTGGGCGGACTTAGCGTCGAAACCGCCGCCAAGCATCTGGCGTCTCGCGACATCGACGGCATCGTCGTCGGCGACGGCTTTTCGCCGCGCATGATTGAAGCCTTCCTCACTTTGCTCGCGCAGGACACTCGCTTCCGCGAGATTCCTGTGGCAGTGATCGGCGAAGCGCCCCCCGACTTCGCCGAAGCACTACCCAATATCGACCATGTCGACCCCGATCCCACCCGGATCGTCGCGCGCATGATGCCGCTGGTGCGCTTGCACGCCTTCGAGGCGCGGCTCAAACGCATGCTCAAGTCGCTCGAGGCGGACGGCATGTTCGACCCGCAGACCGGGTTACTGACACGCGACTGTTTCTTCCGCGATCTCTCCAAAGCCATCGCGGAAGCAAGCGATCGCAGCCAGGCGTTGTCGATCGCGCGCTTTTCCTTCGAGGGAACGCACGACGACCGCGCGGCGCTCGGCCGCGCGCGGCTATTGACCCGCCTCATCCGCAACATCGATTTCGCCACGATCGAAGACGACGCCGCGATCCTCATCGCCTTCACGCAAACCGATCTGCGCAGCGCGCATGTGGTGGCGCGCCGCATTGCCGCCAGCCTCAAGAACGCAGCGCCGGCGCGGCCGCCCGGCAAAGTGAGCGCCAATGTCACGCTGGCGACGTTGAAAGCCGGCGACACGCTCGACAGCCTGATGATCCGCGTGCTCGGCTCGAGGGTGGTTGCCGCGGAGTGAGCGGCGGCATAGTTTAGCTCCGACAGGAGTTATGCCATGCCCGACCAAACGCCCGTCCGCATCGACGTCGTCTCCGACGTGGTCTGTCCGTGGTGCTTCATCGGCAAACGCCGACTGGAAAAGGCACGGGCGTTGAAGCCGGACGTGCCGGTCGAGGTACACTGGCATCCGTATTTCCTCAACGACTGGATTCCGCGCGAGGGCATTTCGCGCGAGGACTATCTGACCACCAAGTTCGGCTCGCCCGAGCGCTACAAGGGCATCGCGCAGCGCGTCTCGGCCGCGGCGGCTGCCGAAGGCCTCGACTATGCGATGGACAAGATCAGCCGCCAGCCGAACACGCTCGACGCGCACCGGCTGATCCGCTGGGCTGCCGGCATCGGTAAAGCGGCCGAAATGAAACAGAAGCTGATGGACCTATACTTCACCGAAGGCGCCGATCTCACTAACCACGCGGTGCTTGTCGAGGCGGCCGCCGATGTTGGCCTCGACGCCGACGATGTGTGCCAGGCTCTGGCGAGCGACCGCGACGTGGCCGAGGTCGAGCAGGAAGCGCAGCAGGCCAAGGAAGCCGGCATCGAGGGCGTGCCGATGTTCATCTTTGGCGGCAAATTCGCGGTGTCGGGCGCGCAGGCGCCGGAATACCTCGCCGAAGCGATCGAGCGCCTCGCCGCCGGCCGCGACGCCGCCGAGTAATCCGCAGCCATGAAGATCACCGCTGCCGTGGTGCGCGAGCGTGGCGGCGCTTTCGGCATCGAACAACTCGACCTGTGCGATCCACGCGCCGACGAATTGCTGGTCGAGGTTGCGGCCTCCGGCATGTGCGCGACCGATCTGCACGGCCGCGACGCCTACTATACGGCCCAATTTCCAAAAGTGTTCGGTCACGAAGGCGCCGGTGTCGTACGGGCCGTCGGCTCCGCCGTGACGAAGTTCAAGCCGGGCGACCATGTGGTGATGGCCTATCCCTGGTGCGGCGAGTGCCCGAATTGCAAGACGCACCGGCAGACTTATTGCCTGCACGCCAATGAGTTGAAGCACGGCGGCACGCGCGCCGACGGCTCCACGCTGCATTCCAAAAACGGCCAACCGGTTTACAGCGCCTTCTTTCAGCAATCCTCGTTTGGCACCTACACCATCGCCAATGAGCGCTTCGCCGTGAAAGTGCGCAACGACGTGCCGCTCACCAGCGTGTCGGCGCTCGCCTGCGGCGGGCAGACCGGCGCCGGCGCGGTGCTCAATGTGATGCAGCCGGAATCTGGCGACAGCTTCGTCGTGTTTGGTGTCGGCGCGGTCGGTTTGTCGGGATTGCTGTCAGCGAAGATCGCCGGCTGCGATCCGATCATCGCCGTCGATGTGCATGCGCATCGCCTCACGCTCGCGCGCGAACTAGGGGCCACGCACACAATCAATCACACCGGCCGCACCGACGTGGTGGACGAGATCCGCAAGATCACAGGACTCGGCGCCCGCTACACGCTGGAGACATCGGCAATAGCGTCGGTCTTCCGCGAGGCAGTCGAAGCGCTGATGCCGGCCGGCACCTGTGTGCTGCTCGGCAGCGCGCGCAAAGGCACTGAAGTCTGCTTCGAAACACCGTTCCTGCAGAACGGCCGCATTGTGCGCGGCGTCATCCAGGGCGACAGCGTGCCGCAGCAATTCATCCCGCAACTGGTCGATCACATCGCCGCCGGACGTTTCCCCGTCGAGCGCATGATCACGTTCTACGAGCTGACAGATATCAACCGCGCCGCCGCGGAATCGGCGGCGGGCAAGACCATTAAGCCGGTGCTGCGCATGCCGCATTAGGCGGCTTTCGCGGGCTCCGCGATCGACACCAACCTGCGCAGAATAGCGGCCGTGCCTTTGAGCCGGTCGACCGGCCGTTCCCAATCCTCGAAAAACACGAGCTGCTGGGCTTTCGCGTTCTTCGGATCGTTGCGCATGCGCACGCCGCTGCCCTGCTCGCGGATGAAGCCGATGAGCCCCTCTGGGTTAGAAAAGACATTGTCGCGGAAGGCGAGCACGACACCCCTCGGTCCGGCCTCGACCTTCTCGACGTTGGCGCGACGGGACAACGCCTTGATCGCAACGATTTGCAGCAGATGGTCGACTTCCGTCGGCAGTTTGCCGAAGCGGTCGACCAGTTCGGCGGCAAAGGCGTCGATCTCGCGCTCGTCCTCGATTTCGGCCAACCGCCGGTAGAGCGCGAGCCGTACCGATAGATCGGCAACGTAGTCTTCCGGAATGAGCACCGGCGTCCCGATCGTGATCTGTGGCGACCAGCGGTCGGCGACCGGCGCGGTGATGCCGGATTTCAGGCTCATCACCGCTTCCTCCAGCATCTGCTGATAAAGCTCGAAGCCCACTTCCTTGATGTGGCCGGACTGTTCCTCGCCCAGAAGGTTGCCGGCGCCGCGGATATCCAGGTCATGCGAGGCGAGCTGGAAGCCGGCGCCGAGCGTGTCGAGCGATTGCAGCACTTTCAGACGCCGCTCGGCTTGCGCCGTGATTTTCTGCTGCGCCGGCAACGTGAGCAGCGCATAGGCACGCAGCTTGGCGCGTCCGACGCGCCCGCGCAGTTGGTAAAGCTGCGCCAGGCCGAAGCGGTCGGCGCGGTGCACAATCAGGGTGTTGGCGGTCGGGATGTCGAGGCCGGACTCGATGATGGTGGTCGACAGCAGCACGTCGTATTTGCCGTCGTAGAACGCCGACATGATGTCGTCGAGCACCGTCGGCGGCATCTGCCCGTGCGCAACGGCGACGCGCACCTCCGGCACGTGCTTGTCGAGAAAATCCTTCGAGCCCGCGAGATCCTCGATGCGCGGGCAGACATAGAACGCCTGCCCGCCGCGGTACTTCTCGCGCAGCAGCGCCTCGCGCACGGTCACTGGATCGAACGGCGACACGAAAGTGCGGACCGCCAGTCGATCGACCGGCGCCGACGCAATAATGGAAAGATCGCGCACGCCGGTGAGCGCGAGTTGCAGCGTGCGCGGGATCGGGGTGGCGGTCAGCGTCAGCACATGCACCTCGCTGCGCAGCGTCTTGAGCTTTTCCTTATGCGCGACGCCAAAATGCTGCTCCTCGTCCACCACCAGCAGCGCCAGGTCTTTGAACTTGATGTTTTTTCCGAGCAGCGCATGCGTGCCGATGACGATATCGACACTGCCGTCGGCAAGCCCCGCCCTCACCTCCGCAAGTTTCGCCGACGGCACCAGCCGCGAAGCCTGCGCGACATTGATCGGAAAGCCGCGGAACCGTTCGGTAAAGGTCTTGTAATGCTGGCGCGCCAGCAGCGTAGTCGGCACGACCACGGCAACCTGCTTGCCGCTCACCGCGGCGAGGAAGGCCGCGCGCAGCGCCACCTCCGTCTTGCCAAAGCCGACATCGCCGCAGATCAGCCGGTCCATTGGCCGGCCCGAACCGAGATCCTTGATGGTCGCCTCGATGGCCGCGAGCTGATCGTCGGTTTCCTCGTAGGGGAAGCCGGCGCAGAATTCGTCATAGGCCCCCGGACCGACACTGAGGCGCGGCGCCTCGCGCAATTGCCGTTCGGCCGCGATCTTGATCAATTCGCCGGCGATCTCACGGATGCGGCTCTTCATGCGCGCCTTGCGCGCCTGCCAATTGCCGCCGCCTAAGCGGTCAAGTTCGACGCCGCTTTCTTCCGAGCCGTAGCGTGACAACAGGTCGACGTTCTCGACCGGCAGGAACAGCTTGGCGCCTTCGGCGTAATGAATTTCGAGGCAGTCATGCGGGGCGCTGGCCGCTTCGATCGCCTGCAAGCCGGTGAACCGCCCGATGCCGTGATCCACGTGCACGACCAGGTCGCCGGGCGCCAGGCTCGTCACCTCGGCGATGAAATTCTCAGCGCGTTTCATGGCGCGGCGCGGCCGCACCAGCCGGTCGCCGAGGATGTCCTGCTCGCTGATGAATGCCGCGTCTTCGGTCTCGAACCCGAATTCGATGCCGAGCACGGCGAGCGCGATGACCGGCTTGGGCAAGCCTAGCGCCTGCGGCCATGAAGTCGACGGAGGTCAGATTGTGCAATTTGTGATCGGCGAGCACGTGGCTCATGCGCTCGCGCGCGCCCTCGCTCCATAGCGCGATTGCCACGCGTTTACCGGCGGCTTGCAAGGCGAGCACGTGCTTGCTCACGGCCTCAAACACGTTTGATCCAGGCTCGGCACGCTCGGCGGCAAAGTTATGGCCCGCCTTCGCGCCGATCTCGATCACGCCTGCCGTTTCCGGCACGGCGAATGGCGTGAGTTTGGCGAGCGCCTCGCTTTCGAGGCGCTCGTGCCACTCGCTGTCGGTGAGATAGAGCCGGTCTCGCGGCAACGGCTTGTAAGGCGGCGTCGCGCTTTCTTTCAACGCTTGCACGCGCGCCTCATAATAATCGGCAATTTGCTCAAACCGCGAGCGCACGGCGTCCTCGACCAACGCTTCAAGCGCAAGCGGCGTCCCGGGCAGGTAGTCGAACAGCGTCTCCATCTTGGCATGGAACAGCGGCAGCCAATGCTCCATGCCGGGATAGCGACGTCCTTCGCTCACCGCCTCGTACAACAGATCGTCGGGCGCGGTGGCGCCGAATTGCGCGACATAACCGGTGCGAAAACGCTTGATGGTTTCTGTGACCAGCTGGAATTCGGCGACCGGCACCAGATCGAGCCCGCGCAGCTCGCCTTCACTGCGCTGGCTTTCTGGATCGAAGCTGCGGATCGTTTCCAGCGCATCGCCGAAGAAATCGAGCCGCACCGGCAGGTCCATGCCCGGCGCGAACAAATCCAAAATGCCGCCACGCACAGCATAGTCGCCCGGCTCGCGCACCGTGGAGGCGCGGGTAAAACCGTTGAGCTCGAGCCATTCGATGATGCCGGCCATGCCGATGACGTTGCCCGGCGCAACCGACAGCGCATGCGTGGCCACGAAGTCGTGCGCCGGCACGCGCTGCAGCGCGGCGTTGACCGTGGTGAGCAGTATCGATGGCTTGTCGCGGCCCTTCACGCGCGCCAACCGTGACAGCGCGGTCATGCGCTGCGCTACAACGGAAGCGTTAGGAGACACGCGGTCATACGGCAGACAATCCCATGCGGGGAATTCCATCGTCAGAATGTCGGGGCCGAAGAAGCCGAGCGCCCGCGACAATTGCGCCATGCGCTGGCCGTCGCGGCACACGACGGCGAGCGAAATCGCCGGCGCCTGAGCCCGCGCCGCAATGGCGCGGGCGAGATCGGCGAGCACCAGCCCCTCGGCGCCGTCGGCGACCTGCGACAGCGTCAGCGGCTTGCCTGCGCGCAGCAGTTCGGCGGGAGATTTGGTCATCCGCTTACGCCTTGCGTCCGTGGAACACGCGAAGGCGCTGGAACAGCGCGCTGTCGAACTCCGCCGGCGTCGGTTCCGAGCCGTTGACCCAGGCGAAAATCTGCTGATCCGGGATTTCCAGCCAACGCTCGAGTTCGCCGAGTTCGGCGTCGCTTAACGACGCCAAGTGCGCATCGGCAAAACGGCCGAGCACAATGTCCATCTCGCGGATGCCGCGATGCCGGCAGCGGAACAACAGCCGCTTCCGCCCCCCGTCCAGCCCGTCGCTCGAAATCTCGCTCACCATATCTCCAAAACGCCAAAAGCCCGGACGGAGCCGGGTGCGGGTTTATATAAAGGGCGCAGGCCGCCTTGTCAGCGGCCGCTTTGCACAGGCCTGCATTGCGTCCGCAAACCGCGCAAGCCAGCATGGCCGGCCATGCGGCCGCTCGTGCTCAATCCGTTGTTCGCTGCGCTCACCAGCCTGCCCGGCGTCGGGCCGAAGCTGGAGAAGCACTATGCCCGGCTGCTCGACCGCGACAGCCCGCGCGTCGTCGACCTGCTGTTTCACCTGCCGTCGGGCGCGATCGACCGGCGGGCAAGGCCGAAATTGAACGAAGTGCTTCCCGGCCAGGTCGTCACCGTCGCGGTCAAGGTCGAGGAGCACCGGCCCGCCCCGCGTCATCGCCCGCGTGCGCCCTACCGCATCGTCACCAGCGACGATACCGGGCAAACCCTGACGCTTACGTATTTCAACGCGCGCGAGGACTATCTGCGCAAACTGCTGCCCGAAGGCGAAAATCGCTACGTCTCCGGCACCGCCGAGTTTTATGACGGCAATCTACAAATGGTGCATCCCGACCGTGTGGTCGATGAGGCGGGTTTTGCCGCGCTGCCGCTGGTCGAGCCGGTCTATCCGCTCACCGAAGGCCTTTCGCTCGGAAACGTGCGGCGCGCGATGGATGGCGCGCTCGGCCGTCTTCCCGAATTGCCGGAATGGCAGGACGAGGCCTGGGTGGCGCGCGAGCGGTTTCCCGCCTTCGCCGACGCGCTCCGCCATCTACATCGGCCGTCCGAACCGCACGACATTGCGCCCGAAACGCCCGCCGGGACCCGGCTTGCCTATGACGAGCTGCTCGCCGGCCAACTCGCGCTCGCTCTGGTACGCGCACACATGCGCCGGCAGTCGGGACGCGGCACGGCGAGCGAGGGCCGCATGCGCGCGCGTGTCCTCAAAGCGCTGCCCTATGCGCTCACGCACTCGCAACAAAAAGCCGTCGACGACATCATCACCGACCTTGCCCGTCCCCAGCGCATGTTGCGCCTGCTGCAGGGCGATGTCGGTTCCGGCAAGACTGTCGTTGCTTTGGTCGCCGCGGCGGCGGTGATCGAGGCCGGCCGCCAAGCCGCCTTCATGGCGCCGACCGAGATTCTCGCCCGTCAGCATCTCAAAACCATCGCGCCGCTGGCGGAAGCCGCCGGCATCCGCGTCGCCATCCTGACCGGCCGCGAGCGCGGCGGCGAACGCGAGACCATCCTCGACCGCCTCGCGCTCGGCGACATCGATCTGCTGATCGGCACGCACGCGCTGTTCCAGGAGACCGTCGCCTTCCACGATCTCGCGCTTGCCGTCGTGGACGAGCAGCACCGCTTCGGCGTGCACCAACGCCTCGCGCTAACGCAAAAAGGCGAAGCGGTCGATGTGCTGGTGCTGACCGCCACGCCGATCCCCCGCACGCTGGTGCTCACTTATTTCGGCGACATGGATGTGTCGGAATTGCGCGAGAAGCCGGCCGGCCGTCAGCCGATCGACACGCGCACCATTCCGCTCTCGCGCCTTGAGGAGGTTGAGGACGCGGCCGGCCGCGCTCTTGCCGACGGGCAGCGTGTCTACTGGGTCTGCCCGCTGGTCGAGGAATCCGAGAAGATCGATCTGGCCGCCGCCGAGGCGCGCTTCGAGGAGCTGCGCAAGAAGTTTGGCAAAGCGGTCGATCTCGTGCACGGCCGCATGAAGGGCGCGGAGAAGGATGCCGCCATGGCGCGCTTTGCCGCCGGCGAGACGCAGCTGCTGGTCGCCACCACCGTGATCGAAGTCGGCGTCGACGTGCCGGAAGCAACCGTGATGGTGATCGAACACGCCGAACGTTTCGGCCTTGCGCAACTGCATCAGTTGCGCGGCCGCGTCGGCCGCGGGGCCGGTCACTCCACTTGCCTGTTGCTCTACAAGACGCCGCTCGGCGAAACCGCCAAGGCGCGGCTCAATACGCTGCGCGAAACCGAAGACGGCTTCCGCATCGCCGAGGAAGACCTGAAACTGCGCGGCGAAGGCGATTTGCTCGGCACGCGCCAAAGCGGCCTGCCCGGCTTCCGCGTCGCCCGACTCGACGTGCACGGCAAATATCTCGGCGCCGCGCGCGACGATGCCGCGCTCGTTTTGTCGCGCGATCCCGGCCTCGCCACGCCGCGCGGCGAGGCGCTGCGGCAACTGCTCTATCTGTTCGGCAAAGACGAGGCGATCAAGCTGATCCAGGCGGGCTAGCCGCCAGCCAGAGGGTCCGGCCCGAAACGGTTCGGTCCCGTCGTGCCCTTCATGCAATCCCACACGATCAAGAGAATGATCCCGATCACGGTGAGCACAATCAACAGCCACCACGCGGTCCGGTCGAGATCGTGTAGACGCCGGGCTGAAATGGCCAGCCCAGGCAGAAATAGCGCCAGCGAAATCAACGGCTCGAACAGGCCGGTCGCTGTCGGGTCCTCGAAGATCGCATGATCGATGATCGCGCCGGCGGCCGTGATGAGGACGACGAACAGCGTCCAATACCAATATTCCGAGCGCGCCGCGCGGCCGGAAAAAGTGACGTAATTGATGAATCCAGATTTGATCGCTTGGCCAAAATTCATTGCCGCCCCCCGCGTTTGACTCGCGCCGGCAGCCTAGCAGCAACGCCAGTAAAGCGGAAAGCGACCCTACGCCACTGTTTCTTTCTTTTTCTTGCGCAGCGCCTGTGCTGCACGCGCGTTGGCGGCGAGTGCGCCGAATTTCTTCTGCTCGTCGCCGCCAGGCTGCACCATGCCGGCCGAGATCAGCACCGTCATCGCGTTCTCGACCGAGATGTCGAGCTCGATGACATCCTTGCGTTTGACAAAAAAGAAAAAGCCAGTGGTCGGGTTGGGCGTGCACGGCAGGAACACCGAGAGGTGCTCGCCTCCCGGCAACTTCTCGGCGACGTCACCGCCCGGCGGCGCCGAGATGAACACCAACGACCACATATCGGGCGCCGGAAATTCCACCAGTCCAACTTTACGGAAGCTCGATCCCTCTTTCGAGAACAGCGCCTCGAAGATCTGTTTCATGGTCTTGTAGATAGGCCGCACGATCGGCATGCGGTGCAGCAGGCCTTCGCCCCAGCCGACCAGCGTGCGGCCGATCAGGTTGGCGGTGAGAAAGCCGAGCAGCGTGAGCGCGAAGAACGCCACGACCAAGCCGGTGCCGGGAATCGGCCACGGTAAATAAGTCTCCGGCCGGTAAATCGGCGGGATCAGCGGCCGCACAAAACCGTCGACCCAATTGATGATCGACCAGACAATCCAGATGGTGACGGCAAGCGGGCCGGCCACTACCAGGCCGGTGAGGAAATAATTGCGGATGCGCGCCGCCGGACCGGTATACGAAGGCTGTACGGCCGCCACGTTGGCGGCCGGTTCTTCGTCCAGCTTTGGTTCTGTGTCGGCCATAGCCGATACTATTCCACCGTCACCGATTTCGCGAGGTTGCGCGGCTGATCGACGTCGGTGCCGATTGCCGCCGCCGTATGATAGGCGATGAGCTGCACCGGGACCGCATAGACCAAAGGCGTCACCGTCGCCGCCATGTCGGGCAGCGTCAGCGTGACGATATGCTCCTGCGCCGCCTCTTTGGCGCCTTTCGCATCGGTCATCAGAATGATCTTGCCGCCGCGCGCGGCAACCTCTTCCATGTTCGATAGCGTTTTCTCGAACACGCGGTCGTGCGGCGCGATCACGATCACCGGCATGGTTTCGTCGATAAGCGCGATCGGCCCGTGTTTGAGCTCGCCGGCGGCGTAGCCTTCGGCGTGGATGTAGGAGATTTCCTTCAGCTTGAGCGCGCCTTCGAGGGCGATCGGGAAGCTGGTGCCGCGGCCAAGATAGAGCACGTCGTGCACCTTGGCGAGCTCATGCGATAGCTGCTCGATCTGCGGCTCGAGCGCGAGCGCCTGGGTCATCAGGCGCGGCACCTCGATCAACGCATGCACGAGCTTCTGCTCGTCGGCATCCGAAAGCTCGCCGCGCGCATGGCCGGCCGCGATCGCAAGGCACGCCAGCACGGCAAGCTGGCAGGTGAAGGCCTTGGTCGAGGCAACGCCGATCTCGGGTCCGGCCAGCGTCGGCATCACCACGTCGCTGTCGCGTGCAATCGTCGAGGTCGGCACGTTCACCACCGACAGCACGTGCTGCTTGAACTCCTTGGCGTAGCGCAGGCTGGCCAGCGTGTCGGCGGTCTCGCCCGACTGAGAAATGAAGATGGCGAGGCCGCCCTCTTCCATCGGCGCCTCGCGGTAGCGGAACTCGGAGGCGATATCGATTTCGACGGGCAACTTTGCGAAGCGCTCGAACCAGTATTTCGCCACCAGCCCGGCATAGAAGGCGGTGCCGCAGGCCGAGATCGACATGCGCTTGAGTTTCTTCCAGTCGAACGGCAACTCTCCCGGCAGCCGCACGCGCTCGGTCGTCATGTCGATGTAATGCGCGAGTGTGTGGCCGACCACTTCCGGCTGCTCGTGGATTTCCTTGGCCATGAAGTGCTTGAAGTTGCCCTTGTCGACCAGCATGCCGGAGGCCGCCGACTTGATGATCGGACGTTCGACCTGTCTGCCCTGCGCGTCGCGGATGTCGACGCCCTCGCGCGTCACGATCGCCCAGTCGCCGTCTTCGAGGTAACTGACCTGGTCGGTAAAGGGCGCGAGCGCGATGGCATCGGAGCCCAGATACATCTCGCCTTTGCCGTAGCCGACCGCGAGCGGCGAGCCCCTGCGCGCACCGATCATCAAATCGTCTTCGCCGGCGAACAGAAAGGCGAGCGCGAAAGCACCGCGCAATTGCTTGAGCGCGGCAGCGACCGCGTCGGCCGGCGTCTTGCCGTTGTTCATCTCTTCGGTGACGAGATGCGCGACCACCTCGGTGTCGGTCTCACTCCCAAACTTGTGACCGTTCTTGCCGAGCTTCTCGCGCAGCTCGCGGAAATTCTCGATGATGCCATTGTGCACGACCGCCACGCGGTCGGTTGCGTGCGGATGGGCGTTGCTCTCGCTCGGCTTGCCGTGGGTCGCCCAGCGCGTATGGCCGATGCCGATATTGCCGGCCAGCGGTTCCTTGGCCAGCCGGTTTTCCAGCGCCTTCAGCTTGCCTTGCGCACGGCGCCGCCCGAGTTTGCCGTGATCGAGAGTGGCAATGCCGGCGGAGTCATAACCGCGGTATTCGAGGCGCTTGAGCGCATCGACCAAATGGGCCGCGACCGGTTCGCGCCCTAAGATTCCAACGATCCCGCACATCCGTCCGGATGGCCCCCTTGGTACTTCGATCCCGGTTTAGCCGCCGCCGCCAACGGTTTGGAAATCAAAACGCATTGCGCCGTGTGACAGAGCGTTCCGGCGTAATTGCGGCGCCTCTAGGCGCGTTTCTTCGGCACTGCCTTGCGCAGGCTTTTGCCCAAGGCCTTCACCTGGTGCAAGCGTTTAACCCAGCCTTCCTTAATCGCTTGTCTCGCCCGCGCCACAGCGAGCGCGCCGGCCGGCACGTCCTTGGTGATCACCGAGCCGGAGCCGATATAGGCGCCGTCGCCGATCTTGACCGGCGCCACCAGCGAGGAATTCGTGCCGATGAAGGCGCCCTTGCCGATATCGGTGCGGTGCTTGGCAATGCCATCGTAGTTGCAGGTGATGGTGCCGGCCCCGATATTGGCGCCCGCGCCCACCCGCGCATCGCCGATATAGGCAAGGTGATTGGCCTTTGCGCCCGCTTCGATAGTCGCCTCCTTCACCTCGACGAAATTGCCGATGTGCACATCGGCCTCAAGCTTGGCGCCCGGCCGCAGCCGCGCATAAGGCCCGACGCGAGCGCCCTTGCCGACATGGGCGCCTTCCAAATGCGAGAAAGCGCGGATGGTGGCGCCATCTTCCACGGTGACGCCCGGGCCGAACACCACATTCGGCTCGATGGTGACGTCCTTGCCGAGCTTGGTGTCAGCGGACAGGAACACGGTCTCCGGCGCGACCATGGTGACGCCCGCCTCCATGGCGGCCGCGCGCAGGCGCTGCTGCAGGACGGCCTCGGCTTCGGCGAGCTGCGCTTTGGTATTGATGCCGCGCACGTCGTCCTCCGTGGTTTCGATCGCGACTGCCTTCAAGCCCATATCGCGGGCGATGGCAACCGCATCGCTGAGATAATATTCGGCCTTGGCATTGGCATTGCCGATGCGCTCGAGCATGGCGAGCGCATGGCGGCCCGAGAGGGCCATCAGCCCGCCGTTACAGAAGCCGATCTTTCGCTCTTCCGGGGTCGCGTCGCTATGCTCCCGGATGGCGACGAGTTCATCGCCGCGCGTCAGCAGCCGGCCGTAGCCGGACGGATCGGCGGCCTTAAATCCAAGCACCGCCACCGCTGCGCCGTCGGCGAGCGTGCCGCGCAGCTTGCGCAGCGTCTCCGCGCGCACCAACGGCGTGTCGGCAAAGATAACGAGGACATCGTCGACCCCGCGCATGATCGCCTTGCGCGCCGACAGCACCGCATGCGCGGTGCCGCGCCGCTCGCGCTGCTCGAAGGTCTGCGCATTCGGTGCGATCGCGCGCGCCGCTGCCGCCACCGCCTCATGCCCGGGCCCGACGACGACTGCGATCTCGCCGCAGCCTGCCTCCGCTGCCGCCGCCAACACATGTGCGAGCAGCGTACGGCCGCCGATGCGATGCAACGCCTTCGGCAGGCTGGCGCGCATGCGTATGCCTTCGCCGGCCGCAAGCACAATCGCAAGGCATGTTCGGTTGCTCATTTATTCCTTGCGCTCGCGCTGTTGCCGCAATCCGGATGCACGGTAGCGGTGCCGGCATGTCGGAAAAAGGGCTCGCGCCGGCGTCGCAACCGGCAGCGCAGCGAGCATTGCCGGATTCTGATAATGTTTTCAATGATCTGATTCGCGATTCCAGAAGGTCCCATGGCGATCGAGATTGTTCCGCAAGAACCGGTCACGATCGAGCCGCGAATGCGCCGTTTCGATTTGCGAGCGCTCTGGCGGTTATCCGCATGGGGCGGCGCAGCCGCGCTCGCGCTCGTCGCCGTCGCTTTCGCCAGCCAGACCGAGAACGGCAGCCGGCGTTTGACGGCGCTTGCCTCGACGGATTTACCGGAACGGCCCGTCGCCACGGTGACGATTCCGCCGCATCGCCAGGAGGAATGGGAGATTGCGCGGCTTGAGGCCCAACTGCGCACGCTCACTGCCGACCGCGATCGTCTCGCCGAACGCGTTGCCAGCCTCGAGCACAACATTGGCGACTTAACCGGCTCGATCAACCGCCAGGCCGCGCAGACGCCGCAGTCTCCGCCGGGCGCACCGTCTGCTGCCGCCGCGCCGATGATTTCACCGCCGACGACGACTGAAATTAAAGCCGGCGAAAAGCCGGCGCAGAAGGCCGCGACCGCTTCGCCCGAGGCGCTCGCTGTCGCGCCACAACAAACAGCCGAGGCGCCGCACGAAGCCGTGCCGCTGCCGCCGGTGCGCGTCGCGGCGTTGCCGGCGGAGCCCACAGCCCCGCCCCCGAAACCCGAATTCGGTGTCGCGCTGGCGAGTTCATCGAGTCTCGAGGTGTTGCACATGCAATGGTCGGCGCTGAAGGCCAATTTCGGGCCGCTGCTCGCCGGCCTGCAGCCGATCGCGGCGCGTGAGCAACGCGGCACGGCCACGTATTACCGGCTGGTGCTCGGCCCGCTGCCGAACGCACCCGCCGCAGCAAAATTGTGTGCGCGCCTCACCGCCGCGCATGCGCCGTGCCATGCCGGCAAATTCAGCGGCGATCCGCTCTAGCCGCGATTTGCCGCGGCTCGGCAGCGGCGGCATAATCATAAAATGAAGCTGTTTTTGCCGAACGCGCGCGCGACCAATTATTTGCTGATCCTCGGCTTCTGCTCGCTCGGCTATGCGCTCTATATGCGCTACCTCGCCATCGAGCAGACGCCGGTCGGCCTCGCCTGCGAGGGCGGGCTCAACACCTGGCTCTGCTTCACGCGGCGCATCGCGATCGTGCTATTCACGTATTCGGTGTTTGGCTGGGCGGCGCTCATTGTCGCGGCCGTCAATTTGCTGCGGCCGTCGCTTTTATTGTTCGCGGTCGCGCTCAGCATCTCCTGCATGGGCGTCGTGCTCTATAATGCCGGCCTGTCGGCGCTGGCGGTCAGCTTGCTGCTGCTCAGCTTCGCGCGTCGCGCACCTGAACCAGAGTGAGCGCGAGCGCCAGCAGCACCGCGCACAGCCACAGCGACTGCCAATTGGCGAGGCTCTCGTTGAGCACGATGTAAGGCACCGACAGCGCGAGCAGTAAAGCCGTCAAGATTTCAGACGCCCCGCGCGCCCCGGTCGGCCGCGGCATCATCGCCGTGCGCAAGAAAAACGGCACGATCGCCGCCGTCAGCGGCGCGAACGGAAAATCCTTGTAGCGTGGATCGAACACCAGCCCGAGCGCGGTCAGCAGCGCAAGCAGTATGGTCGCGATCAGCAACGCGCCGACCGCCAGCAACAACGGATCGCGCACGCGCTCCGCCGCCGGCCCGAGCAGCCGCGACAAACGCGGGATCTGTTCGCCGCGCATCATCGCGGCGCTCACCACCGGCGCGTTTAGCCCTGCGACCAATGCCAAGGTAATCGAGCGCAGCCAGCCGCCGGCGCCGAGACTTTCGAGCGGCACATTGGCAATCGTCCAGCCGATCAGCGCGCCGCCGACAACCGCATTACCGGTGACGGCAAGCCAAACGATTGGCGACACGGCGCGCTCGCGCCGAGCGGCGAAGGCCGCGCCGAATACGATCGCCACAAAAACCACGCCGCCCACGGCTTGCCAAAGCCAAAACGGATGGTTTGACACCGGCTCGCCCCAAATGAATTTGAATTGCCGCGCGCTGTCGCTGATCAGGCCCCAATGCCCGCCGACGGTGCCTTCCAGTACGCGCTTCCACGGCTGGTCGTAGGCCTCGATCACGTTGACGCGGAAATTTTCGCGCGCGGCCAGTGCCAGCACGTCCTGGATCACGCGCGCCTGGTTGGCGGGCGACGGCAGCGCGCCTTCGCGCATGCGTCCGGCGCTCGGCCAACCAACCTCGCCGATCAAAACGTCCTTGCCGGGAAACGCCTTCATCACTTGCTGGCGGATCGCTTCGACATGCGCGGCCGCGTAACGCGCCCGGATCGGGAAATCTTCCCAATAAGGCAGGATATGGATGGTGATGAAATCGGCCGCCGCGGCGACCTCCGGATTGCGCAGCCAGAACTCCCAGACATCGGCATAAGTCACCGGCTCCGGAATTCGCGATTTGACCTCGCCCATTATGGCCGCGAGGTCGCCGCCCGACATTTCCCCCCGCAACAGTGTTTCGTTGCCGACCACCACGGCCCGGATGGTGTCCGGATAGCGCTTGGCGACCGCCACCGTCGTCTCGATTTGCGTCCGGTTGTAGTCGGCATGGCCGGAGAGCCAGAGCCCCTGGATCACCTTCAGCCCATGCCGGGCGGCGATCCCGGCGATCTGGTCGAGGCCGAAATCGGTCGAATAGGTCCGCACGCAATCGGTCAGTTTGGCGAGCTGGGCTAGATCCCGGTCGATCTGCTCGGCGGAGATGTGGGTCGAAAGGTCAAGCGGCGTCTGCCCGCCATGGAAAGGGGCGTAGGACACGCAATAGAGCTTCTGGCCGGGTTTGAGTGGGGCCTGATGGATAGCCACCGGAATGCCAAGCCAGGCCCAGAATACGGCTACGGCCGCCACCGAAAGGGCAAGACCAGCAAGACCGAAGCGCATCGCCTTAACCCAATTCGGCAGAAAAGCCACGCGCCCGGCTTATCGTGCGGGCTGCCTGCTGCCAAGCTCGCCGGGCGCTGGACAAAGCCCGGCGGTACCGTCAAGTTTTAGTTCCCGGTCTTGCCTGAAAAGTCCGGGCCAAGGGGTGGCGTAGGGACTTTCAAAGGAAAACGGCGCCGGGCGGTGGGCAGCCGCAATAGCGTCCCAATCCGGCTCCAAAGGATGCCGGTGCAGGCGCGAGGGGCGTCTTCAGTACAAGCGGGACAAAGCCGTGTCGTTGCGTGGACTTTTGTGTGCGTTTTGCTTGCTGGCCTTCAGCCTGACCGCCGGCGGCGCGATCGCCCAAAGCAGCGGCAATGGCTCACCCAACGAAAAGCCTCCGGCCGAAAAATCCGTCAAAGACAGCCAGAAAAAGATCGACGAAATCGAGGAGGCCTCCCGCCTCCTGAGTGGCCCGGCCGGCAATCCGGAATGCGTCTGGCTCGGCCGGCGGGTGGTTAGCCTGCTCTGGCGCGACGACCTCGACACCGCGTTCCGCCACCTCGACCTTTACGACCGGTTTGGCTGCCCGAGCGCCCATATCCAGGCCACTTTCCGCTGCCTGGTCCGCCAGGGCGATATCGATCCCAAGGCACAGGAAACCCTGAACGGCCGGGTCCATTCCTGCTGGCTCAATCCCGGGTTGCCGCCCGAACCGGCTGCTGCCGCCGTCAAAACGCCTCCCGCCACGTCGGGCGGAACCGCCGCCCATTAAGGGAGTTTCCTGAGTACAAAATATTTCTCGCCAGCGTTATGCGCACGCCTAGGATTTGCCATGTCCTATTCCTACTTGTTGCAACGCCTACAGCCGAGCTACGCTGCATTTGCGCAGATCAAGCCTCGGTCGAGCCCAGGGGACGGGCTCAAGGATCTGCCCTCAAGCCCCGTGTGGTTTTGAAGTCAAATGCGCACCGTCGCTGCCGTAGTCGCCCTCGTGGCGTGCGTGCAAGCCGGCTTGTGGGCTCTAACGCAAACGCACGTCAGCGCGCCTGACGTCGAAGGGCCGCTGTCCAGCGTTTCCTACGCCCCGTTCGCCAGTTCAACCAACCCGGACGAAGGCGGCAAAGCCACGCCTGCGCAGATCCGCGCCGATCTGCAAAAGCTGGCGCCGATGACCCGTTCGATCCGCCTCTATTCCTCGACCGGCGGCGTCGAAATGGTGCCGCCCATCGCCCAGGAATTCGGCTTGAACGTCACAGTCGGCGCCTGGATTGACAAGCACGAGGAGCGCAACGAGCGCGAAATCAACTCGGCGATCGATCTCGCCCGCCGCAATAGCAACGTCAAAAGCGTGATGGTCGGCAACGAAACGATCTTCCGCGGCGAGCAGACCACCGACAATCTCATCAAGATGATCCAGCGCGTGAAGCGCTCGACCGACGTGCCGGTGTCCACCGGCGAAATCTGGCACGTCTGGATTGCGCATCCCGAACTCGTCTCGGCCGTCGACTACATCGCCGCACACGTGCTGCCCTACTGGGAAGGCTTCTCCGACACGCAGGCCGTCGATCAGGCGATCCTGATTTACGACAAGCTGCGCCAGGCTTATCCCGGCAAGCGCATCGTGATCGCCGAATTCGGCTGGCCGAGCGCCGGCTATAATCTCAAAGACGCCGAGCCCGGCCGTATCGAGCAGGCCGCCGTCTTGCGCGACTTCGTCTCCCGCGCGCGCGCCTACGGCATCGACTACAACATCGTCGAAGCGATCGATCAGCCCTGGAAGATCTTCGAAGGCGGCGTCGGTCCCTACTGGGGTCTGTTCGACGCCTCGCGCGAGGCCAAGTTTAGCTGGACCGGCCCCCTCAGCGATCCCAATAACTGGCGACTCGCCGGCATCGCGCTTTTGGTGAGCGTGCTGCTGTCGCTGCCGATCCTGTCCATGGCCACGGTCACGCTCGGGCAAGCCGCGCTGCTGGCAACCGGCGCCAACGTCGTCGGCACGTGGTTCGCCATGGTGTTCGCCTATTGGAACGGCCACTACTTCGTACCGGGCGCCGCCTTCGCGCTCGGGCTCGGCACCGTGCTGCTCATCCCGCTCATCATCATCGCACTCGCGCGCATCGAAGAGATCGCGGCGATCGCTTTTGGCCGCAAGCCGCTGCGGCTGATCGCTGCGCCGCCGCTCGCGCCCGATGTGCCGGCGCCGAAAGTGTCGATCCACATCCCGGCCTTTCGTGAGCCGCCGGAGATGCTCAAGCAGACGCTCGACGCGGTCGCGCGCCTCGAATATCCGAATTTCGAATGCGTGGTGGTGATCAACAACACGCCGGACCCGGCGCTCTGGCTGCCGATCGAGGAACACTGCAAGACACTCGGCGAGCGCTTCAAGTTCGTGCGCGCCGACGATCTCAAGGGCTTCAAGGCCGGCGCGCTGCGCCTTGCGCAGGTGCACACCGCGGCCGACGCCGAGATCATCGGCGTCATCGACGCCGACTATGTCGTGCAGCCCGATTGGCTGCGCGATCTAGTGCCGCATTTCGCCGATGCGCATGTCGGCCTGGTGCAGGCGCCGCAGGATCACCGCGACGGCGAGCGCAGCGTGATGCACCACGCCATGAACGGCGAATATGCCGGCTTCTTCGACATCGGCATGGTCCAGCGTAACGAGTCCAACGCCATCATCGTGCACGGCACCATGTGCCTGATCCGCCGCGCGGCGCTTGAAATCGTGCGGCGGCTGGTCGAGCGACACGATCTGCGAGGACACCGATCTCGGCCTCACGCTGCTCGAGCACGGCTGGCAGGCGCATTACACCAACAAGCGCTACGGCCACGGCCTGCTGCCGGACTCGTTCGAGGCCTACAAGAAACAGCGCCACCGCTGGGCCTATGGCGGCTTCCAGATTCTGAAGAAGCATTGGCGCTACTTCCTGCCGGGCGCCAGCCGCCTGACGCGCGAGCAAAAGCGCGAATTCGCGATGGGCTGGCTCAACTGGCTGGGCGCCGAGAGCCTCGGCGTCGTGGTCGCGCTGTTGAACATCGCCTGGGTGCCGATTGTCGCCTTCCTCGACATCGCGGTGCCGGACCGCATCCTGACCGTGCCGATCATTGCGAGCTTCGCGGTGTCGGTGCTGCATTTCATCACGCTCTATCGTCTGCGCGTGCGCATTCCGAAAGGCCAATTGCTGAGCGCGGTGTTCGCCGCCATGTCGGTGCAATGGACGGTCGCGCGCGCGGTCGGCTTCGGCCTGATCAAGGACCATCTGCCCTTCGTGCGCACGTCGAAAGGCGGCCTGCGCCGCTCGAGCGATTTCCACGCCTTCTGGGAAGCGGTGATCGCGGGCTTGCTGATCCTCGGCGCTGTGACGCTCTACGTCACCAACATCAAGGAAATCCGCGAGATCAATATTTTCGCGGTCGTGCTGGTGGTGCAGAGCCTGCCCTTCATCGCGGCGGTGGCGATGGCGGCGATCGAGCGCAGCAGGCTCAACGATTTCGCTTATTGGCAGGCGCTCGATGCACGGCTTGCGGAAGCTCTCGGCCGGCGCGCGCCAATCGCAACCGTGGTCAGTTCGGCCCCGGCAACCGTTCCCGTTGCCCCGCCGGTCGCGCCGGCGCAAAGTCAGGCTAATTTGGCGCAGTAAGCGCCGTCAGCTGGCGAGCGCCGTCTCCACCAGCTTCACCCAGTACGACGTCCCGAACGGGATCGCCTCGTCGTTGAAATTGTATGCCGGGTGATGCAGCCCCGCGCTGTCGCCATTGCCGACAAAGATGAAGGCGCCCGGCCGCGCGTTCAGCATGAAGGAAAAGTCTTCCGCGCCCATCACCGGCGCCATATCGATGTCGACTTTATCCTTGCCGGCGATGTCGCTTGCGACCTGCGCCGCGAAATCGGTCTGCGCCGCGTGGTTCTTCAACACTGGATAGCCGCGCCGGTATTTCACGGTCGCCTTCGCGCCATAAAGTTTGGCAGTGCCGTCCACGATCTCGGGCACCCGCCTTTCAAGCAGATCCCGCACCTCCGGCGTCAGGCTACGCGCGGTGCCGCGCAATTGCGCGGTCTGCGGAATGACATTGTCGGTATTGCCGGCGTGGAACATGCAAATCGACACCACCGCCAACTCCAGCGGATCGACATTGCGCGACACGATCGACTGCAGATTGTTAATGATCTGCGCGCCGACTAGAACACTGTCGATGCCGAGATGCGGGCGCGCGGCGTGCGCGCCTTTGCCCTCGATGTCGATCTGAATGTAGTCGGCCGCCGCCATGATCGGACCCGGCCGAATCGAAAATTCGCCGACCGGCACGCCCGGATAGTTGTGCATGCCGTAGACTTCGTCGATCTTGAAGCGATCCATCATGCCGTCGTCGACCATGGCCTTGCCGCCAGCGCCGCCTTCCTCGGCCGGCTGGAAGATCACCACCGCGGTGCCGTCGAAATTGCGCGTTTCGGCGAGATAGCGCGCGGCGCCGAGCAGCATGGCGGTGTGCCCGTCGTGGCCGCATGCGTGCATCTTGCCCGGCACCGTCGATTTGTACGGCAGACCGGTCGCCTCCTCGATCGGCAGCGCGTCCATGTCGGCGCGCATGCCGATCACCTTACTCGATTTGCCCTTGCGGCCGCGGATGACGCCGACCACGCCGGTGCGGCCGATCCCGGTCACCACCTCGTCGCAGCCGAATTCGCGCAGCTTTTCGGCGACGCTGCCAGCCGTGCGCGTGACGTCGTAGAGCAGCTCGGGATGGGCATGCAGGTCGTGCCGCCAGGCGGTAATCTCGCGGGCGAGGTCGGCGACGCGGTTGACGATCGGCATGAACGGGCTCCTTGCACCGCCGATTGTAGCAACCGCCAGGGGCCGGCGCGAGTTCAAGGATAATGCGCCTTCTGCCTATTGACCGGGCAGACAAGCGCCCCTACACAGCGCATAAATAACTCGGACCAGCGCGTTTTCGGATAAGGTAAGCGCATTCGAGAGAGCGCGTAGCTCAGGCGGTAGAGCAACTGACTTTTAATCAGTAGGTCATGGGTTCGAGTCCCATCGCGCTCACCACATCTCGCCGCGCTTTAACAAAATCGACCAAAATGAGATCGCCGCGCCCGCCCGTTTGCGTGCGAAAATGCGCAATCGCGCACCAAACGCGGCAATAATGACCAAGACTTACCTCTCGTCTTGTCGCAAAACTTTAGCGGTAAGGCCACGGCAGTTTCACCAAAGCGTCTCGCCCTCGCCACGATGCACCGCTATCCGCGAGGCCATAGGGGTAAGGCAAACCAAACGGGAGGCCGATATGCAGCTTCATTGCAGCGCGGCAAAACTTTCCGGTATGCGTGCGTTTGCGGCGCCGGCGCGCTGCCCCCACTGCGGCGACTGCCTGGTCGCCCCCCTGGTGTCCGAATTCGTCGAAGGCGGCGAAATCCGCCATCATTGGGAATGTGACGCCTGCGGGGAAATCTCCACCACCTTGATCCCGCTCGACCAGATCGAGAGCCCCGCCGGAGCGGAATAGCTGCTAAACTCCTGGTGTTTGTGGATATGGCTGCGCACAGCCTGACAAGGAGGAACACATGACAAAGCCATTCCTGCGCCCGGCACTGGTCGTTCTCGCCTGTGCCGGCGCGGTCGCATTTGCTTCGCCGTCGATGGCGGAAATGATGAAAATGAAAGCCGAGCTTAAAGCCACCAACGAGGTGCCGCCCACCAAGAGCAGCGGCACCGGCTCGGTCGATGTGAGTTACGACAGCGCCAGCAAGAAACTGTCCTGGAAAGGCACTTACACCGGCCTCACCGGACCGGCGATCGCGGCCCACTTCCATGGCCCCGCCGGCCCCGGCAAGAACGCCGGCGTGATGGTCCCAATTTTCCAGGGCGCGGCCGCCAAGAGCCCGTTTGAAGGCTCGGCAACTCTGACCGATGCCCAGGCCAAGGCGCTGATGGACGGCGACATGTACGTCAACGTCCACACCAACGACAACAAGGCCGGCGAAATCCGCGGCCAGGTCGTGAAATAAGCCGCGCCCATAATATTTTCGGCATTTCATCGCCCGCCGGCCTTAAAGCCGGCGGGTTTTTTTCATTCGCGCCATGCGCGCTTTACCTCGCCCGCTGTACCGAACTAATGTGGGCGGCAAAAGACGCACAAGGAAACGTCCATGGCGAAAACGAACGGCGCGGCGCCGATCCTCATTTCCGGTGGCGGTATTGGCGGCCTGGTGACGGCCTATGCGCTCGCCCACAAGGGCATTCCGGTACGCGTGTTCGAACAGTCGGCGGAATTCAAGGAAGTCGGCGCCGGCATTCAGCTCGGACCGAACATTTTCCGCGTACTGGAGAAGATCGGCCTGAAAGACGCGGTGCTGGCCGACGCCCACCGTCCGCCGGCGCAGGAAATGCGCGACGCCCTCAACGGCAAGCTGATCAGCCGCATTCCGCTCGACGATAAATTCATCGCGCGTTTCGGCCAGCCATACGGCGTCACCCATCGCGCCGACATCCTCGCCGCCTATCTGACGGCCTGCCAAAACAGTAATCTGATCACGCTGGAGACCAGCCGGCGCGTCGACGACTTTCACGACCACGGCGATCACGTCAGCGTCACGCTCAACAACGGCGAGACGGTCAAAGGCAGCGCGCTGATCGGCTGCGACGGCATGTGGTCGAAGATCCGCGACCGTATCATCGGCGACGGCAAGCCGCGCGTCTCCGGCCACATCGCCTATCGCGCCGTGCTCAAGCGCGAGGACGTGCCGGACGACCTGTGGCGGCCGGACGTCGTGCTGTGGGCCGGGCCGCGCACGCACTTCGTGCATTATCCGCTGCGGCGCGGCGAGCTGTTCAATCTGGTCGCGGTGTTCCACTCCGACCGTTATGAAGAAGGCTGGAACGCGGAAGGCAGCAAGGATGTGCTGTGGCAGCACTTCAAGATGCAGGTGCCGCAGGTGCTGCGCCTGCTCGAGCGCATCGAGACCTGGCGCATGTGGGTGCTGTGCGACCGCGAGCCGGTGAAGAACTGGTCGCAAGGGCGCGTCACGCTGCTCGGCGATGCCGCGCACCCGATGCTGCAATATCTCGCGCAGGGCGCCTGCATGGCGACCGAAGACGCTGTCGTGCTCGCGGAAAAAGCCGCGGCCAAGCCCAACGACTTGGCCGGCGCGTTCCAGGACTACCAACAGGACCGCTATCTGCGCACGGCGCGCACGCAGATCATGGCGCGCGTTTATGGCGAGTTCTATCACGCCCGCGGCGTCACGGCGGAACTTCGCGACATGGCGGTCGGCGGCCGCACCGTCGAGCAAAGTTACGATGGCATTGCCTGGCTCTATGGGGGACCGTAGTTAAGCCGCCTGCATCTGCGGGTGCGCGGCCGGGCGGTCGAGATTGGCATTCCACGCGTCGTAACCGTACAGCCAACTGGTGTCGCCGCCGCGCTCGTCGCGCATCCAGGTGTTGGCGGACGAGATCGCCTGCACCACCGAAGTGCGCGGCTTGCGGTGCGCCTCGTAGCGCTTGAACGCGCCCGCGATATCGTCGCCGTCGACCGCATCGAGACAACGCGCCAGGATCGCGGCGTCCTCGATCGACGTCGCCGCGCCTTGCGCCATGTACGGCCTCATCGGATGCGCGGCGTCGCCTAACAGCACAACGCGGCCGCCACTTCATGTCCGCAGCGGCTCGCGCTCGAGGATCGCCCATTTGTGGCAATCCGGGCAGGCGCCCAGCACATTGCGCACATCCTGGTGGAAATCGGCGTAAGCGGCGCGCAATTCCTTCACGTCGCCTTTCGCCGACCACGACTCTTGCGTCAGCCATTCGGCCGGCTCCGGTACGCTGGTGACGAAATAGACCTCGCTCTTTGCCTTGGTCGTGTAATAGATGACGATGTGGCGATCCGAGCCCCACCACTTGGTGCGCGAATTCCCGATGTCGAAGCCGCCCATCAACGCCGCCGGAAACACCGCGCGATAGGCGATGCGGCCTTTATGGATCGGCGCGTCCGGCCCGACGATGATGTCGCGCACGATCGAATGCACGCCATCGGCGCCGACCACGGCGTCGGCTGCGGCAAACGTGCCATCCTCGAAGCGCAGCGTCACCTGCCCGGCTTTCTGATCGAGGCCGGTGAGCTTCTTGCCGAGATGCACGATCTCGCCCGGCACCGCCGACAAAAGCGCGTCGTGCAAATCGCCGCGATGCATACAGAGGTACGGCGCCCCATAGAGGCTCTGCGGCATCGGCAGTTCGCGCGTGAGCTCGCCGGTGTAGCCGTCGCGATTGAGATGCGAGTAAGGGGCGAACGAGGTCTTGCGTAAGCGGTCCTCGATGCCGATGCCGCGCAGCACCTTCATCGAGTTCGGCATCATCTGGATGCCGGCGCCGATGCGCGCAAAACGCGACGCCTGCTCGTAGACCTGCACGTCGATGCCGACGCGGCGCATGGTCGCTGCGACCGCAAGACCGCCCATGCCGGCGCCGACCACCGTGACCGAAAGCTTCTTCTTCATTCTTCGTCTGCCTCGTACGCTGCTTGTTACGCTACTTATTACGTTACTTGCGCGGAATGCCGGCCTTGTCGATCACCGCGTTCCATTTCTTGATGTCGGAAATCGTGCGCGCCATCAGCTCCTGCGGCGAGCTGGCATGTGCCTCGGCGCCGACCTTGGCGAACTGCGCCTTCACCTCGGGATCGTTGAGGATCTCGTGCATCGCCTTACCCATGGTGTCGACCACTTCTTTCGGCGTGCCCTTGGGCGCGAACACGCCGTTCCACGACGTCACCTCGTAACCCTTGATCCCGGCTTCGGCGACGGTCGGCACATTTGGTATATCGAGCTCACGCTTGGGCCCAGTGCTCGCCAGCACGCGCAGCTTGCCGGCGGCAACCTAGCCTTTGAGCGCCGGCGGGAAATCGACCGCCATTTGCAAGTCGTTGCGCAGCAGCGACACGACGACGTCCGGCGAATTCTTGAACGTAACGATCTGCACGTTCACGCCGGCCGACAACTTGAACAACTCGGCGCCGAGATCCTGCGTGCTGCCGACCACGATGGAACCGATATTGAGCTTGCCGGGATTGGCTTTGGCGTCGGCCGTGAAATCGGCCAAAGATTTGCATTTGGAGTTGGCGTCGACGGCCAGCAACAGATTGAATTCACCGAGCCTGGAGATCATGTCGAAATCTTTGACCGGATCGAACGGCAGCTTGTTGAACGCCGTCACGCTGATCGCCGTCGCATTGGTGACGAGCCCGAGCGTGTAGCCGTCCGGCACCGCCGTAGTCACCGCTGCGCGGCATTGATGCCGCCCGGCCCCGGCATGTTTTCAATGAGGAAGCGCTGCCCAAGCTTCTTCTCCAGCCGGTCGGCCAGAATACGCGCCGTCACGTCGGCGACGCCGCCGGGCCCGAACGGCAGCACGATCTTGACCGGCTTGTCCGGCCATTTCGCTTGGGCTTGCAGCGGCGCCAACGCCAGCAAGACTGCCGGAAGCGCACACAGCAAGCGGCGCGACAAACGCGGCGTGTCGAAACGTTCCATGCTCAATCCTCCCTGGAGATTTTTTTGTATTTTCAGTCGAAACCATAGAGCTTGGCGGGATTGTCCACCAGCAGACGCTTTTGCGCCAGCGCATCTTGCGCGTATTGCGGCACGAGATCGACCAGATCGGCCTCGTCCGCCTCGTGCGTGGCGTTGGGATGCGGGAAATCGGTGCCCCATAGCACGCGCTCCGGCGCGGCTTGCACCAGCGCATGGGCGATCGGAACCGCTTGGTCGTAAGGCGGCATCGAGATGCGTTCCGCGCCGCAAACCTTAATCCAGGCGCTTTCCAATCGCGAAAGTTCGATGAGCGCGCGCAGCGGCGGTTGATCGACGCCGTCCTTGGCCGGCACCCGGCCCATGTGGTCGACGATGAAAGGCAGCGGCAGTTTGCGGATCATGTCCGAGAGCGGAATGATGTTCGGCGCATCGAGATGCAGCACCACATGCCAGCCGCGGCCCTTGATGCGGTCGATGACGCGGTTGAACACGCCCATATCCGGCGCGCCGCCGAGATGCTTGACGAAATTGAAGCGCACGCCGCGCACGCCGCCGGCATGCAGCGCGTCGTAGTCCTTGTCGGCGAAGCTGTCGTCGACGATGGCGACGCCGCGATAGCGCTTGGGATCGGATGCGATGCAGTCGAGCATGGCGGCGTTATCTGTGTCGTGGCAGCTTGCCTGCACGATGACGGAGCGCTCGACGCCGAGATGGTCATGCAGCGCGTGCAGCATTTCCTTCGGCGCGTCTTCCGGCGTGTAGCGCCGGGCCGGCGCATAAGGGAACTTGGCGGCAGGTCCGAACACGTGGCAATGCGCGTCGGTCGCGCCCGGCGGCAGCTTGAAGCGCGGCTTGCGGCGCTTGGCGAGGAATGAGGCGTGAATGTTCATGGCGGAGCGTTTAGCGAAGGGCGCGCGCGCTCACAAGGCCGGTATGTCGCCGCGTTCCCAACCGGCGATTGTTTCGGCGCAGAACGCCTCGAACTGTCCCGCCTCGATCGCCCTGCGCATGCCGGCCATCAACTCCTGATAATAGGCAAGATTGATGGTCGACAGCAGCACCTGCCCGAGCATCTCGTTGGCTTTGGTGAGGTGATGCAAATAAGCACGCGAATAGGTGCGCGCCGCCGGATGGCTGCTTTGCTCATCGAGCGGGCGCGGATCATGCGCATGGCGCGCGTTCGACAGATTGATCGCGCCGAAGCGCGTGAAGGCCATGCCGTGGCGGCCATTACGCGTCGGCAACACGCAGTCACACATGTCGATGCCGCGCTTGACCGCCTCCAGTAAATCGTGCGGCGTGCCGACGCCCATCAGATAGCGCGGCCGCGTGTCCGGCAGCGGCGGCGCGGTCTCGTCCACGATCTTGAGCATCACCTCCCGCGGCTCGCCCACCGCCAGGCCGCCGATCGCGTAGCCCTGAAAGTCCATGCCGATGAGTTCGCGCGTGCTCTCGCCGCGCAATGCGATATCGTCGCCGCCTTGCACGATGCCGAACAGCGCATAGCCCTCGCGCGCCTTGCTCTCGAAAGCGCGTTTGCTGCGTTCCGCCCAGCGCAGCGACAATTGCATGGCGCGCGCAATTTCCTCGCGATTGGCCGGCAGGCGCAGGCACTCGTCGAGCTGCATGGAAATATCCGCGCCGAGCAGCGCCTGGATCTCGATCGCGCGTTCGGGCGTCAATTCCACCATGGCGCCGTCGAGATGCGAGCGGAAGGTGACGCCGTGCTCCTCCAGCCGGCGCAAGGCCGACAGTGACATCACCTGGAAGCCGCCGGAATCGGTCAAGATCGGCAGCGGCCATTGCATGAAGGCGTGCAAGCCGCCGAGCGCGGCGATGCGTTCCGCCCCCGGCCGCAGCATCAAATGATAGGTGTTGCCGAGCACGATCTCGGCGCCGGTCGCGCGAACGTCGGCGGGCGTGAGCCCCTTCACCGTGGCCTGCGTGCCGACCGGCATGAAGGCCGGCGTCTGCACGCGGCCGTGTGGCGTGACGATCTCGCCGCGGCGGGCGGCGCCGTCGGTCTTTTTCAGCGTGAAGGAAAAGGGCTGGGGCATTTTCTCTCTTGTCATTGCGGGGCGCGAGCGCAGCGAGCGAACCCGGAATCCATAACCCCGGCGCTGCGGAGTATGGATTCCGGGTCCGGCGCTACGCGCCGTCCCGGAATGACGGCTGAGGGTACAACAAACACGCGTCGCCATAGGAATAGAAGCGATAGCCGCTGGCGATGGCGTGGGCGTAGGCGCACTTCATGGTCTCTAGCCTGCTGAAGGCCGACACCAGCATAAACAGCGTCGAGCGCGGCAGATGGAAATTGGTCAGCATCAGGTCGACGGCGCGGAACTTGTAGCCTGGCGTAATGAAAATGCTGGTTTCGCCGGCAAACTCCTTGAGCCTGCCATCGGGGCCGGCCGCGCTTTCCAGGAGCCGCAGCGCAGTCGAGCCGACCGCCACGATGCGACCGCCTTTGGCGCGGGCGGCGTTGAGCGCCTCGGCCACCTCGACCGGCACGATGCCAAACTCGGCGTGCATTTTGTGCCCTTCGGTGTCCTCGGCCTTCACCGGCAGGAAGGTCCCGGCACCGACATGCAGCGTGACCTTGTGCAAGGCGACCCCGCGCGCCGTCAGCCGCGCCAAAAGCTCGTCGGTGAAGTGCAGCCCTGCGGTCGGCGCCGCCACCGAGCCCTCCTGGGCGGCAAACAGGGTCTGGTAGTCGCTTTTGTCCTGCTCGTCGGGGGCGCGGCGGGAGGCGATATAAGGCGGCAATGGCATTTCGCCGCGCTCGCCAATGGCCTGGTCTAGAATCGGGCCATGGAAGGAAAATGAAAGAGTTACTTCGCCTCCCTCATCTTTCTGTGAAACTTGAGCATCGAGCTCGCCGAGAAAGCACACCCGCCCCTCGGTGCCGAACCGCAGCGTATCGCCGGCCTGGACCTTCTTGGCGCCGAGGATGAAGGCCTTCCAGTGCGAGCCGTCGAGCCGCTTGTGCAGCGTGGCTTCGATTTGCGGCTCAGTCGTCCCCCGCCCGATGCGCCGGCCCTTGAGTCGCGCCGCGATTACCTTGCTGTCGTTGACCACCAGCGCGTCGCCGGGCTGCAGCAGCTCCGGCAAATCGCGCATGGCGCGGTCCTCGAGCATCCCGCCCGGCCCCACGACCAAAAGCCGCGCCGCGTCGCGCGGCTGTACCGGCCGCAAGGCGATGCGGTCGGCGGGCAGGTCGAAGTCGAACAGGTCGGTGCGCATTACACACTCGGTGTCATTGCCCGCGAAGGCGGGCATCCAGTATTCCAGAGCGTTTATGCCAATCACAGACACTTGCGGTTACTGGATGCCCCGCTTCCGCGGGGCACGACGGCAAGACCGGAGGCACGAGTCTACCTATTTAGCGGCCTGAGCCGCGATTAGGCGCTTGCGCCAGCGCCGATGTGCTTCAATCCGTTTTCGAAGTATAGCGGGAGCGACGGGGCCTTTTCGGCGATGTATTCCACGTCGCCTGCATCAGTATTTTCCTAGGCGTGTTTCAAGCATCCGTCGAAATCGCCATCTCCGCGACCAGACCACATCAACGCCATGAGCTCCATCCGGGCATCGGAACCAAGCGCGGCGATTTAATTTTTTCAACGGTATGCTGTCGTTCTCGTAAGCAATGACGCCCTCGACCACTTCGTCTGACGCCAGGTTGATGCCGAGGTCGCTCGGCGGATGCTTCTGATTCAATTTTTTGGCTTCGGTAATGATGGATTGGACTCGAGCGACGGTGAGATGCTTGAGCATTCGAGCCCCTTTTCTTATAAATGAAATTACGCACAACTCGGCGAAAAGCCGTGGCAGAGCATATGGGGTGGCGCGAAACTCGCCGCAAGGCGAGCCGATGGGATTCTCGATCAATGCGCGCCCGGCACGCACTGTACGCTCCACCCTCCCTTTACAGGGGAGGGATTAAGCCCCCATCGTCGCCTTGATGATCTTGTCCGGATCGCGCACCGGCTCGCCGCGCTTGATCTTGTCGACGTTGTCCATGCCCTCGATCACCTTGCCCCAGGCGGTGTACTGGCCGTCGAGAAAGCGGGCGTCGTCGAAGCAGATGAAGAACTGGCTGTCGCCCGAATCCGGGCTGGCGGCGCGCGCCATCGACACCGTGCCGCGCACGTGCGGCTCCTTGTTAAACTCAGCCTTGAGCTTCTTGCCGGAGCCGCCGGTGCCGGTGCCTTCCGGGCAGCCGGTCTGCGCCATGAAGCCGTCGATGACGCGGTGGAACACGATGCCGTCGTAGAAGCCCTGCTCCACCAGTTCCTTGATGCGCGCAACATGGCCGGGCGCCAGGTCCGGCCGCATCTCGATCACCACTTTGCCCTTGGTGGTCTGCAGCGTGAGCGTGTTTTCGGGACTAGCCATGGAGCGATGCCTCTCGTTGTTTGCGGGTGTCGCGGAAATGGAAATAAAACGGCCGCCCGGCGATCGCATCGCCCAGTTCGGGGCTGACCGGCAGCGGCGTACAGCGGTCGATCGTGGCCACAAGCGCGCGGTAGTAGAGCACTCGCTCGTCTTGCGACACATTCGGCGATTGATAGGTGACGCGCGCGCCGAAAATCTCGCCGTCTCGCTTGAAGCTCAGCCGCACCGTCAGCTCCATTCCCGTCCGTATCGCGTTCACCGGCGGCCAGCGCCAGCACTTTTGAATCGCGCGCTTGACGTCATCCAATGTATTGAGCTGCTGCGCCGAAGCCGGCGAACAGACCAACACGCCCAGCGCCAGACCTACGGCAGCGATCGTCGTAACTTGGCGCATCCCGCCGCTATTTCTCGATCGTCGCCTTCTTGACGTAATCCATGCGCGAAAAGCTTTGGGCCAGATAAACATTGCCTTCCGTCTGCAGCCGTCCCTGATCCGGTCCGTTGCCGCGCGGCGCGCCCTCGCCGTACTCGGCGTTGATCGCGTCGACCACGTTCATGCCCGACACCACGCGCCCGAACGGCGCAAAGCCCATGCCGTCGAGCTGGCTGTTGTCGGCGAAGTTGATGAACACCTGCGTAGTGCGCGTGTTCGGCCCGGCGGTCGCAAACGTGATCATGCCGCGCGTATTGTGCTGCGTGACCGGATCGTCCGGGATCGACGCCTGCCGCCAGCGCGCCGACACCTGCGGGTCGCCGTTGATGCCGAACTGCACCATGAAGCCGGAGATCACGCGGAAGAAGCGCACGTTATCGTAAAAGCCGTTTTTCACCAGATTGTAGAAGCGGTCGGCCCCATGCGGCGCCCACGCACGGCTCACCTGGATGACGAAGGCACCCTTGGTCGTGTCGAATTTCACTTTGTAGGTCGCCGGCGCCTGCTCGATGAGCGCGCTCGGGTTCGACAAATTGGGCGATTGCGCGAGCGCGGGCGCGGCAAACAGTGCGAGCGCGAGCGTCAGGATCGAACGGCGGCTGGTCATAAGCTCTCCTTGGGACTTGCGTGGCGCGCGCTAGCGCGGAAATTTTTTCTTCAGCCGTGCGGCGACCGCCGCCGGCACGAAGGCGGACACGTCGCCACCCATACCGGCGATCTGGCGCACCAATGTGGCGGTGATCGGGCGCACCATCGGCGAGGCCGGCAGGAACACGGTCAGTATTTCCGGCGCCATCGCCTCGTTCATGCCGGCCATCTGCATTTCGTAGTCGAGATCGGTGCCGTCGCGCAGGCCGCGGATCAGCATCGAGGCGCCCGCTTTCTTCGCGGTCTCCACCACCAGATCGTCGAAGGTGATGCAGATGAGTTCGCATTTGGCGTCGCGCGCGAACGGCGCGCAGGTCTCCACCAGCATGGCGAGCCGGTCTTCCGCCGCGAACAGGGGCGCCTTGCCGGGATGCACGCCGATCGCGATCACCAGTCTGTCGGCCAGCCGCACGGCATGGCGCACCACGTCGAGATGGCCGTTGGTCACCGGGTCGAACGAGCCAGCATAGAGGGCGGTCCGCGGCATGGCGGCGGGTCTACCCTGCCGCTTTTCGCCCCGCAAGGCCGGGGGACCCGGACCTGAACCTTTATCCCCGCGCCTGACGCCTTAACCGCAAGGCCGCGGCGGGCTAGGCTGAGCGCTCGGGGAATGCGCCCGCAAAAAACGCCAGGGAGGAATTTCATGCGCCGCGCCTTGCTGGCGGCCGCCGTGCTGCTCGCCGCCACCGCCGCTTCCGCCGACAACTATCCGAGCCGCCCGATCCGCATCATCGTGCCGACGCCGGCCGGCGGCCCGGTCGACGTGATGGCGCGGCTGTTGGCGAACGCGCTGCCCGTCCAGTTCGGGCAGAACGTCGTGGTCGAGAACAAACCGGGCGCCGGCAACACCATCGGCTCGAAACTCGCAGCCAGCGCCGGACCGGACGGCTACACGCTGATGGTCTCGGCTGCGAGCGGCCTGATCATGAGCCCTATGATCATCAAGAACGCCGGCTACGACGCGTCGAGCTTCGCGCCAGTCGCGCTGATCGCCGAGACGCCGCAGGTGCTGGTGATCAACCCGCAGCTGCCGTTCAAAACGATGGCCGAGCTCGTCGCCTACGCCAAGGCCAATCCCGGCAAGCTCAATTACTCGACCGGCGGCATCGGCACGCTGCCGCATCTCAACGCCGAGTTGTTCAAGCACGAAAGCGACGCCAATATCGTGCACGTGCCCTACAAAGTCGGCGGGCCGTCGCTCACCGGCGTGGTCGCCGGCGAAGTACAGATGACGTTCGACACGCTCGCCACCTCGCTGCAATTGATCAAGGCCGGCAAATTGCGCGCCCTCGCCATCGTCGGGCCAAAACGCGCGCCGGAGTTGCCGGGCGTGCCGGCAATGCTCGAGGCCGGATATCCGGCGGTGACCAGCGGCGCCTGGACCGCGCTGCACGCGCCCAAAGGCACGCCGCCCGCGGTCATCGCCAAGCTCAACGCCGCCGTGAATGCCGCGCTGGTGTCCGGCGCCATGCGCAGCGCGCTTGAAAAGATCGGCGCCCAGCCGCGCGGTGGCACGCCGCAGGACCTCGCCGATCATCTGGCGCGCGAAACCGCGAAGTGGAAGCCGATTGTGGCGTCGCTCAATTTGAAAGCGGAATAGGCGTCAGTCGCCCTCTTCCTCACTCAGGCGCCCGACCGACACCACGCGCTCGTCTTCGGCGGTGTTGAGCACGATCACGCCTTGCGTCGAGCGTCCGGCGATGCGGATGCCGGCGACGCCGGTGCGGATCAGCTTGCCCTGGTCGGTCACCAGCATGACCTGGTCGGCTTCCTCGACCGGGAACGAGGCAACGAGGCGGCCGGTCTTTTCGCGGATGGTCTTTGCGCCCTTCTTGCCTTCCATCACGGCCATCGCGACGATGCCTTTGCCGCCGCGATTGGTGATGCGGTATTCGTAAGCCGACGAGCGCTTGCCATAGCCGCGCTCGGAAATCGTCAGCACGAATTGCTCGGCCGCCGACAATTCGACATAGCGTTTCTCGCCGAGCTCGATCGCGCCCGCGGCCTCCTCGGCGTCGGACTCCTCCTCGGCTTCGATGACCTCTTCCTCGCTGCCGCGCCGCACCGCGCTCGCGCGCTTGAGATAGGCCGCGCGCTCGTCGGCGCTGGCGTCGGTGTGCTGCAGGATCGACATCGAGATCACCTTGTCGTCCTTGCCGAGTGCGATGCCACGCACACCGTCCGAAGTGCGGCCGGAGAACACGCGCACGTCCGGCACCGGGAAGCGGATGCAATGCCCGCTGGCGGTGGTGAGCAGCACATCGTCCTTCTCGGTGCAGATGGTTACGTCGACGATGGCGTCGCCTTCGTCGAGCTTCATGGCGATGATGCCGGACGGCCGGATTTTCTCGAAGTCGGACAGCTTGTTGCGCCGTACGTTGCCGCTGGTGGTCGCAAACATCACGTCGAGCGCGCCCCAGGTCTTCTCGTCCTCGGGCAGCGGCATGATCGAGGTGATGGTTTCGCCCGGATCGAGCGGCAGGATATTGATCAACGCCTTTCCGCGCGCCTGCGGCGCCGCCAGCGGCAGCCGCCAGACCTTCTCCTTGTAGACTTGGCCCTGCGAGGAGAAGAACAGCACCGGCGTGTGCGTCGAGGCGACGAACAGCCGCGAGACGAAATCCTCCTCGCGCACCTGCATGCCGCCGCGGCCTTTGCCGCCGCGCTTCTGCGCGCGATAGGTCGAGAGCGGCACGCGCTTGATGTAGCCGAGATGCGAGACGGTAACGACCATGTCCTCGCGCTGGATCAGGTCCTCGTCCTCGACTTCGGCTTCCGCTTCCGTGATCACGGTGCGGCGCGGTGTGGCAAAATCCTCCTTCACCGCGCCAAGTTCGGTCTTGATGATGGCCTGGATGCGCGCGCGCGAACGCAGGATGTCGAGATAGTCGGCGATCTCCTTGGCGAGCTTGTCGAGCTCTTCCTTGATCTCGTCGCGACCGAGCGCGGTCAGGCGCTGCAGGCGCAGGTCGAGGATCGCGCGCGCCTGCTCTTCCGACAATTTCGTCGTGCCTTTGGCAGACACCTTGTGGCGCGGATCGTCGATCAGCGTCACCATCGACGCCATCTCCTTGGCCGGCCAATCGCGCGCCATCAAGCCCTCGCGCGCCTCGTTCGGGTCCTTGGCCTTGCGGATGAGTGCGATCACCTCGTCGATATTGGCAACCGCGATAGCGAGGCCGACCAACACATGGGCGCGATCGCGCGCCTTATTGAGCAGGAACTTGGTGCGCCGCGACACCACCTCTTCGCGGAACGCGATGAAGGCGGTCAGCAGATCCTTCAGCGACATCACCAGCGGCCGCCCGCCGTCGAGCGCCACCATGTTGGCGCCGAAGGACGATTGCAGCGGCGTGAAGCGATACAGCTGGTTCAGCACGACGTCGCGTTCGGCGTCGCGCTTGAGTTCGACCACCACGCGATAGCCGTCGCGGTCTGACTCGTCGCGCAAGTCGGCAACGCCGTCGATCTTCTTATCGCGCACCAACTCGGCGATGCGCTCGACCATCGTCGCCTTGTTCACCTGGTAGGGAATTTCGGTGATGACGATCGCCTCGCGCTCCTTGCGGATCGTTTCGAAGGCGACCTTGCCGCGCATCACGACCGAGCCGCGGCCTTCGTGGTAGGCGCTGCGGATTCCGGCGCGGCCGAGGATGATGCCGCCGGTCGGGAAATCGGGCCCCGGCACGATCTTGATCAGGTCGTCGATGCTTAACCCGGGATTGTCGATCAGCGCCACGCAGGCGTCGATCACCTCGCCGAGATTGTGCGGCGGGATATTGGTCGCCATGCCGACGGCAATGCCGCCGGCGCCGTTGACCAGCAAATTCGGAAAGCGCGCCGGCAGCACCACCGGCTCGCGCTCGTTGCCGTCGTAGTTCGCCTGGAAATCGACAGTGTCCTTGTCGATGTCGTCGAGCAGCGCCATCGCCGGGCGTGCCAGGCGGCATTCGGTGTAGCGCATCGCCGCAGGCGGATCGCCGTCGACCGAGCCGAAATTGCCCTGCCCGTCGATCAGTTGCAGGCGCATGGAGAAATCCTGCGCCATGCGCACCAGCGCGTCGTAGATCGCCTGGTCGCCGTGCGGGTGATATTTGCCCATCACGTCGCCGACCACGCGCGCCGATTTGACGTATTTCTTGTCGGGCGTGTGGCCCTGCTCGTTCATCGAATGCAGGATGCGGCGGTGCACCGGCTTCAAGCCGTCGCGCGCATCGGGCAGCGCGCGCGACACGATCACGCTCATGGCGTAATCGAGATAGCTGCGCTTCATCTCCTCGGTGATGGAGATAGGACGCACGTCGGAGGGAGTGCCGTCCCCCGATTTCGGAGTTTCGGTGTCGGACAAAAAACTTTCCTGGATCGCTTCCGGAAGCGGAATTTCGCTGCGATTTTTCTAGCCGATTCACGCCCGTCTGGCTACCCGAAACGGCGTGCTGTACCGGCTAATTTCCGTATTCTATTCATATATTTACGCTAGGATTCCGAGCCGCTCGGGGGCCCGCGCCAGCGCTTTTGCGAACGGCATTTTCGCGCGAGCTTTTCGCCCGCATTCGGCGTTAGCATCGCGCCCGCCATGCCAGTAGAATTCCTCGTCTCCGCCTTCGTCACCTTGTTCGTGGTTGTCGACCCGATCGGACTGGTGCCGGGCTTCATCGCCGTCACCCACGGCCTACCGGCGCGCGCGCAACGCAATGTGGCGCTACGCGCGTCGCTGATCGCCGCCGTCATCCTTGCTGGCACCGCGCTGATCGGCGATTGGCTGCTGCGCACGCTGTCGATCACGCTGCCGGCGTTCCGCATCGCCGGCGGCCTGCTGCTGTTCTCGATTGCCTCGGAAATGGTGCTCGGCGTGCGCGTCGCGCGCCAATCGCAGCAGGCCGAGGAAGCCATCGAAGAGCGCGTGCGCAACATCGCCGCCTTCCCGCTCGCCATTCCGCTGATGGCGGGCCCCGGCGCCATTACTGCCACCGTGCTGCTCGCCGGCCGCGTCGAGGGAAATCCCGCGCGTCTTGGCATGCTGATCGGCGTGATCGCGCTGGTGCTGGTGGTTTGCTTTTTTGTCTTTACGCTGGCCACCCGCATCGCGCGGCTCATCGGCACCACTGGCAACGTCGTGCTGTCGCGCCTGCTCGGCGTGCTGCTGGCGGCGCTCGCGGTGCAATTCGTCATCGACGGCGTGCGCGTTGCGCTCGCGGGCTAACTCCCCCGCACACCTAAAATTCACATCAATAAAATCGGCATCAATTCGGCACGCTCGCGGTGCCAATTTACCAATCGTCAAGCACGCGACCACTATCAAGGTCGCGGGGCGAGTCAGTACTTCGGATCAGAACTCAGGAGGCCGATCATGGCCGTTTCCGCTGTTGCTGCAGGAGCCTCGCCGCAGACCAATCCTTTCGCGGAGACCCGTCAGGCCTTCAGCCAGCTGTCCAGCGCCCTGCAGTCGGGCAATCTGAGCGCGGCGCAAAGCGCCTACAACACGCTCTCCTCCTCGCCGCTGGCGCAAAACGGACCCTTCGCCTCGGCGATCCAGCAAATCGGCCAGGATCTGCAGTCCGGCAATCTCTCCGATGCGCAGAGTGCGCTGTCCTCGCTGCAACAGCTGCAGACGCATCGCCATCATCACCACGGCGCCAAGCCGGCGGCTCAAAGCCAGACCAGCAGCACGACGCAGCCGAACGATCCGGATGGCGATAGTGATGGCTCAAGTACGCCCGTCGCCGGCATCGCCGCCAGCAGCACCGCCGCGACCGGTACCGATCAGACCGTTAATATCACCGCTTAGCTTCGCGCTCGATCAGAACGGAATCTCGTCGTCCATATCGTCGCGCTTGCCGCCGCCCGCGCCAGCCATCGCCGGTTTGCGCGCGGCGGTCGGGCCGGGCGAGCCGAAACTATCGCTCATGTCCGTACCGGCGCCGCCGCCGGCGCGATCGAGCATCGTGAGCTGCGAGTTGAAGCCCTGCAGCACGACCTCGGTCGAGTAGCGGTCCTGCCCGTCTTTGTCCTGCCATTTGCGCGTTTGCAGAGCGCCTTCGAGGTAAACCTTCGAGCCCTTCTTGAGATATTGCTCGACGATCTTGCAGAGGCCCTCATTGAAGATCACCACGCGGTGCCATTCGGTCTTTTCTTTGCGTTCGCCGGTGGTCTTGTCGCGCCAGGTCTCCGAGGTGGCCACGCGCAAATTCGCAATCGGCCGCCCGTCTTGCGTGCGGCGAATTTCAGGATCTGCGCCGAGATTGCCGATGAGGATTACTTTGTTGACGCTACCCGCCATGATGTTCTCCGCGTGACCTCAACGCGTGGCATCGCGCCCGCGCTGCACTCGCTGTGTGGGGACGCGCCGCCGCCAGGCCCGCCCGCTTGAATGATCGCTCACCCTAGACCTCGTCCTGGGGGCGGCAAGCGCGTTCGCGCTTAATCCACAAGGCTTGTGGCGCTGCGCCTTAAAGTTGCACTTTACCCGATGCCACCAGCCGTGTTCTATGTTTGTTCTAGCTAGTTTTTCGGCCCAACGCAACTGATTCGGCAGGGAAATTGAGATTTTTTGTTGCGTAAAGGCCACAGTTCGAATCATCCACAAGATATAGACCTCACCGCCAGTAGCAGTTGTTTTCGGCCGAAAATAATCAGGAGGTCACTGCGATGAAGCGTTTCACCCTATTGGCGTGTGCGGGCCTATTGGCCGCCGCGATGGCTGCGCCGTCGCTCGCGGCTGATCTGCACCCGCCCCTCAAGGCGCCGGTCTACGTCGCGCCGTTCAGTTGGTCCGGCTTCTATGTCGGCATCAACGGCGGCTACGGCTGGGGCACTTCGAACTGGAGTAGCTCCGTAACGTCGGGCAAGCCAAAACCAAACGGTGGACTGGTCGGCGGCACCATCGGTTATAACCTGCAGACTGGCAATTGGGTCTGGGGCATCGAAGGCGACATCGACGCCAGTTGGATGAAGGGCAGCGACAATACCGGCACCGGTCTTTGCTCAGGCTCCGCCGGTTGCGAGACCAAAGACAGCTGGTTCAGCACCGTGCGTGGCCGCATCGGCTATGCCTTCGATCGCTGGCTGCCCTACATAACGGCTGGCGGCGCCTTCGGCGACGTCAAGATGACACCCAACGCCGGCACAAGCACCACCGATACGCAGGCCGGCTGGACTGCCGGCGCCGGCGTCGAATGGGCGTTCATCGGCAATTGGTCGGCCAAGCTCGAATATCTCTACGCCGATCTCGGCAAGGCCAATTGCGGCGCCACAAATTGCGGCATTTCCACCGACGTCTCGTTCAAGCCGAATATCGTCCGCTTGGGCGTGAACTATCGGTTCTGAACGATCGGGACTGCCGAGCACTCGGCATCGGATGCGGCAAAACTGCTTGGGGCCGGCCCTTCGCGCCGGCCCTTCGCTTTTTGCGGGCTAGTTTTTGACTGCCGCCTTGAGCTTCTTGCGATAGGCGTACGTCTTGTCGGCATCCTTCAGCCTGCGCAGGCCGGCGACTGTGGCGGCATCGAGCGGCGGCGTGGCCTTTGGCGCCAGCGCCTTGTTCCCGAACGCGCCGCGCACATAGTTCACCACCGCCGCGATCTCAGCGTCCTTGAGCGTATCGCCCAGCGGCGGCATGGCGCCGTCGAACGAGTGGCCGCCGACTTGGATCTTGCCGCTCAGGCCGAATAGCACGACGCGGGCCGGATAGTCGCGCGCGAGAAAAATGTCGGCGTTGCCGGCGAGCGGCGGAAAATTGCCGGGCACACCTTTACCGTTAGGCTGATGGCAGGCCACGCATTGCGCTTCGAAAATGGCGCGGCCGTCAGGCTGTTGCGCGTGCGCCGCCAGACATGTTTGCGCGGCCAGCGCGATGACAAACGCTCTCACCCGCATTGCAATGTCGTATCGCCCGACCACGGCGGAATTCTGCCGCGGGCGGCGGTTCCCCGGCTGCCCCGGTCACATTTCTAGCGGCACTTGGGGTCCGGCGGCAGAACAAAATTTTATGCCGCGCCGAGAATTTTTGCCCGCGCGCCCGCCGCCTGCGTTATCCCCACGCGACCCAGGCTTGCGCCCCGGGGACTGGCGAAAGGCCGCCGTTCTCACTACGTTCCAAAGCTGAATGAGCAACATTTCCAGCAAGAAAGCCGGCGACGCCCGCGTGATCGCGATCCGTGGCGCCCGCGAACACAATCTCAAGAATATCGACGTCGCCATTCCACGCGACCAGCTGGTGGTATTCACCGGCCTCTCGGGTTCCGGCAAATCCTCGCTCGCCTTCGACACCATCTATGCCGAGGGCCAGCGGCGCTACGTCGAGAGCCTGTCGGCCTATGCCCGCCAGTTCCTCGAGATGATGCAGAAGCCGGACGTCGACCAGATCGACGGCCTCTCCCCCGCCATCTCCATCGAGCAGAAGACCACATCGAAGAATCCGCGCTCGACCGTCGGCACCGTCACCGAGATCTACGACTACATGCGCCTGCTGTGGGCGCGCATCGGCGTGCCCTACTCGCCGGCGACCGGCCTGCCGATCGAAAGCCAGACCGTATCGCAGATGGTCGACCGCGTGCTGGCGCTGCCGGAAGGCACGCGCATCTACGTCCTGGCGCCGGTGGTGCGCGGCCGCAAGGGCGAATACAAAAGGGAGCTCGCCGAGTTCATGCGCAAGGGCTACCAGCGCGTGAAAATCGACGGCGCGTTTTCCGAGATCACGCAAGTCAAGCCGCTCGACAAGAAATTCACCCACGACATCGACGTGGTGGTCGACCGGCTGGTGGTGAAGAGCGACATCGCCGCGCGGCTGGCGGATTCGCTGGAGCAGTGCCTCAAGCTCGCCGACGGCTTAGCCATCGTCGAACTCGCCGACAGCAAGGCGTCCGGCGCAGCCGCCAACCGCGGGCGCAACGCCAATGCCGAGCGGCTAATCTTCTCCGAGAAGTTCGCCTGCCCGGTGTCCGGCTTCACGATTCCCGAGATCGAGCCGCGGCTGTTCTCGTTCAACAATCCGTTCGGCGCCTGTCCGGAATGCGGCGGCCTCGGCGTCGAGCAGCACATCGACGCCGAGCTGGTGATCCCCGACCGCGACGCCACGCTGCGCAAGGGCGCGATCGCGCCCTGGGCGAAGTCGAGCTCTCCTTATTACATCCAGACGCTCACCGCGCTGGCCAAGCATTATCGCTTCACGCTCGATAGCAAGTGGAAAGACCTCGGCAAGAAAACGCAGGACGCCATTCTCTACGGCTCCGGCGAGGACGAGATCAAATTCGTCTATGACGACGGCCTGCGCGGCTACACCACGAAAAAGCCGTTCGAAGGCGTCATCACCAATCTGGAGCGCCGTTTCAAGGAAACCGAATCCGATTGGGCGCGCGAGGACCTGCAGAAATATTTCACCGACGTGCCCTGCAAGGCGTGTCACGGCGCGCGGCTGAAACCGGAAGCGCTGTGCGTCAAGATCGGCGGGCAGAACATCTCGCAGGTCGCCGAACTCAGCGTGCGCAAGGCCGGCGACTGGTTCACCGAGATTCCGAAGCAGCTCAACGCCATGCACAACGAGATCGCCACGCGCGTGCTCAAGGAAATCCGCGAGCGCCTGCGCTTCCTGGTCGACGTCGGCCTCGATTATCTGACGCTGGCGCGCGCGTCGGGCACATTGTCCGGCGGCGAGAGCCAGCGCATTCGCCTCGCCTCCCAGATCGGCAGCGGCCTCACCGGCGTGCTCTACGTGCTCGACGAGCCCTCGATCGGCCTGCACCAGCGCGACAACGCGCGCCTGCTCGAAACCCTCAAGCGTCTGCGCGACCTCGGCAACACCGTCATCGTCGTCGAGCACGACGAGGACGCCATCCGCGCCGCCGACCATGTGCTCGACATCGGCCCCGGCGCCGGCATCCACGGCGGCCACGTCGTGGCGCAAGGCCAGGTCAAGGACCTCATCGCCGCGCCGCAGTCATGGACCGGCAAATATCTCTCCGGCGAAAATTTCGTGCCGATCCCCGAGCGCCGCGCCTTCAACAAGCGCCGCACCCTCAAGGTCGTCAACGCGCGCGGCAACAACCTCAAAGGCATCGACGCCGAGATCCCGCTCGGCCTGTTCACCTGCGTCACCGGCGTCTCCGGCGGCGGCAAGTCGACGCTGCTGATCGACACGCTCTACAACGCGGTGGCGCGCAAGCTCAACGGCGCCTCGCTCGCGCCCGCCGCGCACGACCGCATCGAAGGCCTCGAGCACATCGACAAGATCATCGACATCGATCAGTCGCCGATCGGCCGCACGCCGCGCTCGAACCCGGCGACCTATACCGGCGCCTTCACGCCGATCCGCGAATGGTTCGCCGGCCTACCCGAGTCGAAGGCGCGCGGCTACGAGCCCGGCCGCTTCTCCTTCAACGTCAAAGGCGGCCGCTGCGAGGCCTGCCAGGGCGACGGCGTCATCAAGATCGAAATGCACTTCCTGCCCGACGTCTACGTCACCTGCGACGTCTGCAAGGGCAAGCGCTACAACCGCGAAACGCTCGACGTCACCTTCAAGGGCAAGACCATCGCCGACGTGCTCGACATGACGGTCGAGGAGGCGCTCGAGTTCTTCAAGGCGGTGCCGCGCGTGCGCGACGTGCTGGCGTTGCTGCACCGCGTCGGCCTCGACTACATCCATGTCGGCCAGCAGGCCACCACGCTGTCGGGCGGCGAGGCGCAGCGCGTCAAGCTCGCCAAGGAGTTGTCCAAGCGCGCCACCGGCCGCACGCTCTACATTCTCGACGAGCCGACCACCGGCCTGCACTTCCATGACGTCGCCAAGCTCTTGGAGGTGCTGCACGAGCTCACCGACACCGGCAACACCGTGGTGGTGATCGAGCACAATCTGGAAGTGATCAAGACCGCTGACTGGATCATCGACCTCGGCCCGGAAGGCGGCGACGGCGGCGGCGAGATCGTCGTGGCGGGGACGCCGGAGGATATCGTCAAGGTGAAGCGCAGCTACACGGCGGAGTTTTTGAAGCCGGTGCTGCTCAGGCAGGAAAAGCCGAAGAAGCGGATTCAGGCGGCGGAATAGCTCTTCTCCCTCTCCCCGCACGCGGGGAGAGGTGACAAGCGCGCTGCGCCTTGTCCAAAGCGTGATGCCCGTTTATCTTGTCCCCATGCTCCGCATTGAAACCGAACGCGAAGATGACGGGCGCTGGATTGCCGAAGTGCCGGCCCTGCCCGGCGTGCTCAGCTACGGCGCGACAGATACCGAAGCGCGCTCGAAGGCCACGGCCCTGGCGCTGCGGGTGATCGCGGAGCGGGTCGAGAACGGCGAAGCGCTTCCGGGCGACCTCGCCGGAATGTTTCAGCTTGCATGAGCCGCTGGCCGGCCGCGAAGGCGCGCGCGGTGCTCGCGGCGCTGTTGCGGATCGGCTGGACCGTCAAACGGCAACGCAAGCCACGCACTCGGGCGGCGCCGGGGCTCCGCCCGGGACCACTACGGGTCCCCGCGAGGAGCTCGCTGACGGCGAACCGTCTGCGGTCTGCCTGAGGCCCGGAGGCCGCCGCGATCGAGGCCGGCCGCTGCGGCATCAGCGACGCGGAAATGCGCATGGACGCCGGCGCCGAGATTGCCGCGCTCGAAGCCTGGATCGCGCGGGTGCACGCCGCGCGCGATGGACAAGCGCGCGAAACTGTCGATCATACGGGCCAGGCAAACGGGGGGATTAGCGATGCGCCGTCTGTTGCTGCTGTGCCTGCTCGCGCTCGGCACCATGACCGCGCAGATCTTGCCCGCCGCCGCGGCGCAATTGCGCTTTCCGAAGACGGGCAAGCACGCCTTCCTGTTCGATCTGCCGCGCGGCTGGGTCACCAAGACCGACGCGCGCGGCGGGCTGCTGGTGGTGCCGCCGGCGGAAAATCAGCACGCGATGCTCTATCTCGGCATCATCGTCGACGACACGCTGCGCGGCAAGCCGCTCGAGGCGGTGGCGGCGATAGCCGCCAAGCCCTCCGGCGTCGAGAGCTTCGACAAGCAGGAACCGGCGCGCATCACCGACGCGAAAGGCGCCGTGCACCGCGGCACCGCGTTCTACGCGCAAGTGCCGGAGAAGAAGGGCCACGTCCGCAAGGCGCGCATCGTCATCATCCCCCTCGCCCCCAACACCTGGGCGCAGGCCTGGACAGTGACGCAGCCCGGGATGAATCCGGTCGAGTACGAGGCGCTCGACGGTCTGCTCAACAGCCTGACGCTGGCGGGCGAGTGATGTGCGTTCATTTTTTTCTCGGGCGGCGCCGCACTTTCTCTTCCCCTCTCCCACAAGGGGAGAGGGTTATCGAGCACGCGGCTCTGCTTGGATTTCTAACTCCGCCGCCCCATGAACCAGCCGATGGCGAACAGCACCACGCCGATCACGGCCGCGAGCAGCCCGTGCTTCATGTGTACGCGCATCACGCCCGCCTCGTGCCCGGGCATGAAGCTCGGCAGCTGATCGGCCGGGATGACGAAATACACGACGGCAATGATGATGAATACGATGCCGAGCAGATAGCAGATGAGCTTCATCGACGCCCCCTTATTGCGACAGGCGCACAGCATAGCGGCGGACGCGTCTTTGAGAAGTGGCATTGTGGATTTTGTCGCGGCGGCATTAAATTCCGCGCGCAAATAACGGGAGCATGAGCATGCCGGCGCAAACCATCAAAATCACATCGAGCACGGGCGGTCAATTCGACTGCTACGTCAGCCTGCCGTCCGGCAACGCGGCGGTGCCGGCGGTTGTGATCGCGGCGGCGGTGCACGGCGTTGACAAGGATCTGCGCGCCATTGCCGACGCCTTCGCGGCGCAGGGCTTCATCGCGGCGGCGCCCGATCTGTTCTGGCGCACCATCCCCGGTCCGCTCACCCGCGCCGACGGCGAGAAGACCACGGCGCGCTCGCAGCCGCGCGCCGAAAAACTCAAAACCGGCGAAACCGGTATGGCCGACGTGCTCGCCTACTTGCGCACGCTCAAGCAGTTCAACGGCCGCGCCGCGGCGATGGGCTTCTGCTACGGCGGGCCCTACGCCATCACCGCGCCGAAGCGGCTCGGCTACGCGGCGGGCATTTCCTGCCACGGCTCGCGCATGCAGGACTACATCGGCGAGCTCGACGGCGTCACCGCGCCGGTCTGCATCATCTGGGGCGACGACGACAACCAGGCGCCGCCCGACGTACTCGATATGTATCGCAAGACCACGGCGCGTATGAGCAATCTCGAATTGCACATCTTCCCAGGCATCAAGCACGCCTACATGATGCCGGACGCCGGCGCCGCCTACGACGCCAAGACGCGCGAGTTTTCGCTCAAGCGCGCCTTCGCCATTCTCGACGGGCTGCGCGGCGGCGGCGCGGCCATGCGCAAGGCGTCATAACGACGGCTTACGCGCTCATCTCCTTGTCCTTCGCCTCGGCCCGTTGCGCGGCCGGACGCCCGGCGATGCGCGCGGCATAGTCGGCGAATTCTTTCCGCTCGGGGATCAGCTTGAACATGGTGCCCCAGCGGATATTGCTGCCGATCACGACGTCGGCGGCGGTGAACTGATCGCCCATGAGCCAGGGCCCCTTCTCCACCGCCCTGGCGACGACGTTCATGGTGGTGTCGAAGTCGCCATAGCCGAGCATGGCCCGGCGCGCTTCCTCCTTACGCGGCGCGGCGCGGTCGATCACCGCCGGCTCCATACAGCCAGGCCCGAAGAACAGCCACTTGAGATAGGTGCCGCGGCGCGGCGTGCCGACCGGGATGTTGAGTTTTTTCTGCGGAAACTCATCGGCAAGATAAGTGCAGATCGCCGCGACTTCGGTGATCACCGTGTCACCATGCTTGAGTGCCGGAACTTTGCCCATCGGGTTGATGGCGAGATAGTCCGGCTTCAGGTTCTCGCCCGCGCTCAACTTGATGAGCTTGATGTCGTAGGGCTCGTCCAGTTCCTCGAGCATCCACAACACGACGGACGAGCGCGATGGCGCAGCGTGATAAAGCGTCAGATTGGGCATGAAATCACTCCCTTCGGTGCAACCCCGGTGATTACGTATGTCGGGCGACGCCTAACGCAATATTTACCCTCCGGTAAGACATTAGCCGCCGCAGGAGCGCGTTTTGGATCTCGCCGCCACCGTCCATTTCTTCGTCGGCCAGCTCAGCAAGCTGGTGTTGTCGCTCGGCTCGCATTTCTCGGCGACCTCGCTCACTGCCGCGCTGATCATCGCCGCATTGTTCTTTGCCTGGCAGCGCATCAAGCGCGGACGCCGCCTGCGCTGGCGGGTCATCATGCGTGCGCTGTTTCCCAAACGCATCGTGCGGCACAAATCGAACCGCGCCGACATCGGCTATCTGCTGTTCAACGTCTTCCTCTCCGGCATCGTATTCGGCTGGGCGGTGCTCACCTATCAGGCGATTACCAACACCGTCATCACGGCGCTCGTCGACATCTTCGGCCCGGTCGCGCCGTCAACACTTCCAGTCATCGTTTCGCGCGGTGGCGTGACGATCCTGCTCTTCCTCGGCTACGAGCTCGGCTACTGGTTCAACCACTGGCTCAGCCACAAGGTGCCGTTCCTGTGGGAATTCCACAAAGTGCATCACACCGCCGAGGTGCTCACCCCGATCACCAATTTCCGCGTCCACCCGGTCTATTCCTGGATTTTCGCCAACATCCTCGCCTGCTCGGCTGCCATCGCAGGCGGCATCGGCAATTATCTGTTCGGCAACACGGCCTATCAGTATGCGATCAACGACACCAATCTGATCCTGGTGATCTTCATCCACACTTACGTCCATCTGCAGCACTCGCATATGTGGATCTCGTTCACGGGAGCGCTCGGCCGCATCTTCGTGTCGCCCGCGCACCATCAGGTGCATCACTCCGGAGACCCGAAGCACTTCAACAAGAACTTCGGCAGTTGCCTGGCGCTGTGGGACTGGATGTTCGGTACGCTCTATGTGCCGAGCAAGCAGCGCGAGCCACTGACGTTTGGCTTTCCGGATCGCGCCGATGCGCACACCTTCAAGGGCGAAGTGCTCGATCCGATCGTCAACGCCGCCGGCCATCTCAAGCCGTTGCTGCCGAAACGCGTGCCGCCCGCCATCCCCGTTGCGGAGCGCAAGCGCGTCTAGACCGCAATTCGGCAAAGCAAACCCGCCAACACCTGCGGACAGGTGATGTGCGGATTATGGCTGGAATCGATTTCATGCGCGCGCCAGCCGTCGCGCTTGGCGCGCTCGTAGAACGGGCGGAAGCGGTCGTCGGCCGGTCGTCGCGCGCAATAGATGTAATGGCGCGGTAGCGTCAGCGGACCGTTTTGCAGCCGCAGCTTTTGCTCAAAGGTCTTGCCCGGCTGCGGCAGGCGTCGCGGCATGCACCAGGCGACGTCTTCCGGCGACGTATCGGCCGGCATCGGTCCCGGCGGAATGCGCCAGCCGTCGTCGCCGGCCTGCCGTTGCGCGCGCGTCGCCGCCGGCAGCAAATCGAGTGCACTGTCACCGTCGTTCGGCGCGAAGGCGTCGATGTAAATCAATTGCGCGACACGCGCCCGCGCGCGGTCGGCGACGCCGGTCGCAACCATGCCACCATAGGAATGGCCGATCAGATTGACACCGCTCAGGTCCTCGTATTCGAGCACGCCGAGAATATCGGCAATATGCGTGTCGAGATCGACGTCGGGACGCGCGAGATGCGCGCGCTCGCCGAGGCCGGTACAGGTCGGTGTGATGAGGCGGTGCTCGCGCGCCTCCATCAGCGGATGCATCTTCTTCCAGGCCCAGCCGGCCGACCAGGCGCCATGCGCGACGACGAACAAAGCCATGCGGCTCCCCTACTCCGCCGCGACCGGACGAATGCGCGCCGCGCTTCCGTGCCAGCGCGCTCGCACGAAGTCGAGCGCGACAACGCAAAGCCCGGCGCCCAACACTTCCCAGCCCGGCCGGATGCCGGCGCCGAAATCGAATGCGACCGACAGCACACGCATGGGCGAGACATGGAAGGCAATGGCGATGCCAACAGCCTCGCCAAAAAACGTGATCATCGAAACGCCAATCGTCATGACGAGAAGGCTCAGCGTCGTCAGCTCGCCGGTGCCTTGCCACCACGCTACCACGCGATAGGCAATCAGCCAGCCGAACAGACTGGCCGCGAAGGTCGGCACCGTGACGTCGGCCTTGGTCTGCTGGAAATAATGGATGAGCGCGAACAGCGCGATGGCGTACACGAGCTGATGCAACCGGCGCCAGCGCAACCCGCCGAGCCGGCGCACCATGCCGTCGGTCGAGGTCGCCGCCAGCACGGCGAGCCCGAGCCAGGCCGTGCCGCCGACGATGAGATACCAGCGATGCGTGATCTCGTGCACGGCTTTGCCGAGGTCGAAACTCTGGTCGGCGATGAACAGCGTCAGATGCGCGGCGATATAGCAAAACGCGCCGACGCCGAGCATCCGCCGCACATCGATCAAATCGCCGTAGCGCGCGATGCGGCGGAACGGCGTCACCGCCAAGGTTACGCCCAGAAATACCAGCGTCCAGAAACCGGCGCGGTGAATGAGGTCGTTGATCGGGCGAGCGCCGTGCAGAATGGCATTGGCGTCGTAACCCGCCTTTGCCAGCGGCAGCAGCAGCAGTGCGAGCGTGCTGACGCGGAGCCATGAAAGCCGCCCGCGCCGGTCAAGCCAGATTTGCCAATTTCGCTTCATTGCCGGCACCCGCGCGAGCCATTCACCTTTCGAATAGGCCTCGGCGGAAAAGGCTTAGCGCGGCGATGCGATTGCCCATCCCTTTGGAAATGTTTCGTTATCTGTGTCATCTTTTTCCCACCACCGGCTTACCGCATCGCACAATTTTACCTATCGAAAAGCGCGGAACGTGCTAGCATTTTTTTGTAGGCCGATTCGTCACAACCAATCACAAGGTTGGGCGTACGGGGCCGGCTGGAACTAAACCAGCGGCGAAGAATTACGGGAGATTGGGAGGGGCAAAAAGAGACGCCGCGCCGGGAGGTTTTTATGGAGGCCACCCATGCCGCGCATCGTCACGCGCTCTTTGCTCACTCTCGTCCTCGCGCTCTTGAGTTCTGCCGCCTTCGCTCACGATCTCTGGATTAATCGCGACAGCTACAAAAACCCCGCCGGCGAATGGTGTTGTGGCGCCGAAGATTGCGGTGTCGTCGACAAGAATGCCGTGCACGCCAAGACGGGCGGTTATTCGGTCGTTGGCGCAGTGACTTATGGCCAGGCCATCACCGGTAATCCGGCCGACGGCCCGACCGTGCGCCAGGATGTCAACGAGACCATCCCCTATAACCAAGCACTGCCATCACCGGACGGCGCCTATTGGCGTTGCAAGCGGCCGGATGGCTCACCGCGCTGCTTCTTCGCGCCACCGCCCGGAAGCTGGTACGCCCCCGGCCAGGGCCGCCTTGACGAGGTGGTGCTGAAGAGGAAGCGATAGGACTATTCCTAGGGATAGTCCTATGACCAAGACGCAGGTTGAAGTGATCACGTCGGTCGAGCGGCGCCGGCGCTGGTCGCGGGCGGAGAAGGAGCGGCTTGTCGCTGCGGCACTGGAACCTGGTGCCATTGCTTCTGAGGTAGCACGAGCTGCCGGCATTCATACCAGTCAGCTCTTTCGCTGGCGTCGGCAGCTCTGCTTGCGGGCACCAACGCCACCGGTTTTCAATTCGGTGACGGTCGTGCCTGAGCCGGAAGCAACCTCTCGGGCATCGGCGGAAAGCGCCGGCATGATCGAGGTGGAGTTTGCCGGCGGCGGACGGCTGCGGATGACCGGACCGGTCGATGCGGCTACGGTCAATGCAGTACTGGCGGCGCTGAGCAAGGCCAGACGAGGTCGGCGATGATACCGGTACCGAGCGGTGCGCGGGTCTGGCTGGCAGCCGGCCATACTGACATGCGCAAAGGCTTTGATGGCTTGGCGCTTCTGGTGCAGGAGACGCTGCGACGCGACCCGCACAGCGGGCATTTGTTCGTGTTCCGGGGCCGGCGCGGCTGCCTGATCAAGATCCTGTGGCATGACGGTCAGGGCATGTGCCTGTTCGCCAAGCGGCTGGAGCGAGGCCGCTTTCTTTGGCCGTCGCCGGCGGATGAAACGGTGACGATCACGCCGGCGCAGCTCGCCTACCTGCTGGAAGGGATCGACTGGCGGATGCCACAATACACATGGCGCCCGCAAGCAGCGGGCTGATCGCGAAGTTTTGAATCGACGACACGCGTGCCGACGCGACAGGCACGCCGCGTTATGATTCCCTTCTCGGCGATGAGCACTGCTGATTCTCTCCCCAACGATATCGAGACGTTGAAGGCGATGCTGCTTTGCGAGCGCGCGGCGCGCCTGGCCGCGGAAGCCGATGCACGAGCGCGCATGCTGTTGATCGAGAAGCTCAAGCTTACGATCAGGAAGCTGCGCCACGAACGCTTCGGCCAGTCGGCGGAACGCGGCAGCCTGCTGGATCAGCTTGAACTGCAACTCGCCGATCTGCAAGAGGACGCGGCGCAAGCCGAGGCGACTGCCGGGGCGCCCGAGATGGTGACGGTGCCTTCGTTTGAGCGGCGCAAGCCGGCGCGCCGCCCGTTGCCCGCCCATCTGCCGCGCGAACGCATCGTCTATCCGGCACCGTCGGCCTGCCCGTGCTGCGGCGGAACGGTGCGCAAGATCGGCGAGGACATCACCGAGACGCTGGAGCTCATCCCCCGGCAGTGGAAGGTCATCCAGCACGTGCGCGAGAAGTTCTCCTGCCGGGCCTGCGAGACGATCACGCAGCCGCCGGCGCCGTCGCATGCCATTGCGCGCGGGCGCGCCGGGCCGAAGCTGCTCGCCCATATTCTGTTTGCCAAGTACAACCTGCATCTGCCGCTCAATAGACAGAGCACCGTCTATGCGCGCGAGGGCATCGATCTCGATGTATCGACGCTTGCCGACTGGGTCGGCGCGGCGGCGGCCACGCTGATGCCGCTCAACGAAGCGATCCGGGCCCACGTCTTCGCCGCCGAACGCATCCATGTCGACGATACGACCGTGCCGGTGCTGGCCAAGGAGAAGACCCGCACCGGCCGCTTATGGACCTATGTGCGCGACGATCGCCCCTTCGGCGGTCCCGACCCGCCGGCGGCGGTATTCTTCTATTCGCCCGATCGAAGAGGTGAGCATCCCGAGCAGCACCTTGCCGGCTATGCTGGATTGATGCAGGCCGACGCCTATGCCGGGTTCAACCGACTCTACGAGGGCAGTCGCAAGCCGGGGCCGATCGTGGAGGCTGCCTGCTGGGCGCACGCGCGGCGCAAGTTCTTCGATCTGGCGCGCCTCAACAAGGCGCCGATTGCAGTCGAGGCGGTGGCGCGCATCGATGTGCTGTTTGCCATCGAGCGCGACATCAACGGCATGACGCCCCAGCAGCGCGTCACTGCCCGCGACGAACGCAGCCGGTCGCCCATCGTCGACCTGGAGCGCTGGCTGCGCGAGCAGCGTGCGCGCGTCTCCAAGAACGGCGATATCGGCAAGGCGATCGACTACAGTCTCAAGCGCTGGGATGCGCTCACCCGCTTCCTCGACGACGGGCGCCTGTGCCTGTCGAATAATGCCGCCGAGCGCGAGTTGCGCGCCGTCGCGGTCGGGCGCCGCAACTGGACCTTCGCCGGCTCTGATGAGGGCGGCCGGCGCGCTGCCGCCATCTACACCCTGATCGCCACCGCCAAGCTCAACGGCATCGATCCTCAGGCCTGGCTCGCCGACGTGCTCGCCCGCCTGCCGGATCATCCGATGCGGCGGCTCGACGAGCTGTTACCTTGGCAATGGTGTGGATCGCAGCGACAAGCCGCCTGACCGTGCCTTCGCCGCATGCGATGATGCGGCGCAGCGTCCTGGAGGCCGCCATGTTCGCCCACAAGCTCGCCGATGAGATGCCCGTCGACCGCGTCGATCTGGAGACGCTCGACGATTTCCTGATGTCCGAGCGTGCGCCGTCGGAGAGCATGATGTTGTCCGATCTTGACGGCTTTCTCACCGGCATTGCCGTCGGGCCGGAACTCATCCTGCCGAGCGAATGGCTGCCGCTGATCTGGGGCGGCGAGGCGCCCGAGTTCGTCGACGAAGCCGAAGCCAAGGCGATCCTCGGCACCATTATGGGCCGCTACAACGAGATTCTCCGGCAGGTCCAGAACGATGCCCTCGATCCCGTCTTCTGGGCCGATCGCGATGGCGCACTCATCGCAATGGATTGGGCCGAAGGATTCCTGCAAGCCATCATGCTGCGCGCGGATGCATGGAAACGGCTGTTCAAGTCCAAGCGCGACGGTCAGTTGCTCTTCCCAATCCTGGCCCTGTGTGGCGACGAGAACGGCGACTCTCTGCTCGGTCTGACGCCGGGTGAAGAAGACACCGTGATGGAGGAGGCCGCCGAGTTCATTCCCGACTGCGTCATTGCCATCGCCGCCTACTGGCGCGAAAAGGGGCCAAGGCAAATCTCGATGCCGCTCACCGCCGGTCCGCCGCCTCAGCCGGAACGCGCTTCAACGAAGGTTGGCCGCAACGATCCTTGTCCTTGCGGCTCCGGCATAAAGTTCAAGAAATGCTGCGGTAAGGTCGCATGAGCCTGCGGCCTTCACCGGATGCATACGGAAGCTGAACGTCGAGTTAAAGCATCGCCCCCGCACGAAGTGCGCGAGCCGACCGTTTTGCAAAATGTATTTGGACGCGGCTACATGTAACCGTGCACGCTCGCCTTTAGAATCACCGAAATGATTGCCGCCGTTCCGATCAAAATGAAAACGGCCCCAGTTTTGTCTGCGGCACATAAGAAAGCGGTAGCGGCGAGCACGACCGCGCAAATACCGAGCGATATAGCCCAAAGCGCCAACCAGTCGATTTCGATTGTTTCGTTCGCACGAACGGCCTTGGCACGGGGCTTAAGTGGCAGCTTATTCGGCATGGCGACCTCGTAAATGCGAGCCACCACTTTGCATGCAAATTCCGGGCCCATTTTGACCTAACGCAAACCGTAAACCTGCGTTCCTGGCGGTATTTTCGTACGGTTAGATGCGCGGCAAGGGCCGACCGCCCGCGTGCTTAGATGGCACTTTCACCCAGGCCTCGCCATCGAGCACCACTTCGCCTTCTACCGAACACGTGCAGGCGAGCCGGGCGCGGAACTTCTCCGGCATCAGTTCGGCAACCGAGACATTGACATCGACGGTATCGCCAATCTTCACCGGCGCGCGGAAATTCAGGGTCTGCGAGATATAAACCGCGCCCGGGCCAGGCAGTCGCGTGCCGAGCACCGCCGAAATCAAGCTGGCCGTGTAAAGGCCGTGGGCGATGCGCGTGCCGAACGGCGTCTTCGCGGCAAAATGCTCGGAGAGATGGATCGGATTGCGGTCACCGGTCACCTCCGCAAACCCGACTACGTCAGATGAATTGATGGTTTTGCGCAATGTCTCCGTCATGCCGAGCAACAGATCTTCGAAGAACAGCATGCGCAACGGTAAGATCATGCGGCGCGGCCTGCGTTGAGACTTTCACGGCACATCCACCACAAAACGCCGATCAACGCTACATTGACCAGCGCAAATACGGTCAGCATCCCGATGGTCGCGTCGACGCCCGTCGCTTCGATCAACAGTGCGCCGGCTGATGGCGCAAGCGCCTGTACGATCAGACTGGGGAACGCCAGCTTGCCCATTAGCCGTGGAAAGCGCACCGGCCCGAACAGCGCCAGCGGCAAGGTTCCGCGACCGATCCAGGACACGCCATAACCGCCGCCATACAACGCAATGACAAGCACAAGTGCCGGAAAGCTGCCAAACAGCATCAGCAGTCCAACCGCCATCAACGCGCAGGAGCCGATCATCGTCCAGATCGGGTGGTAGCGATTGCCGAATAAGCGTTCGATCACGCGCGCGCCGACTTGCGACGGACCAAACAACGTGCCGAGGCTCACCGCCATGGCGAAGTCGACGCCCCTCGCCTGCAAGAAGATCATGAAGTGCACGATCACGATCGAGCCGATGCCGGCCGAAATCGAAAGCATAAGCGCGAGCAGCGCGAAGATCATTGTCTCATGCGCGAGCGGCTTCGGCCGCTCGACAAATTCATCGATCTTTGCCTGCACCGTAGGCGTTCGCCGCACCACCGACATTTCCAGTGGCAGCGAAATGAAAAGATGCAAGCCGGCATAAATCAAACACGCAACGCGCCAGCCGGCATGCTCGATCATGAAGGCGCTGAGCGGCCAGCAAATCGTGCTGGCAAATCCGCCGAACAACGTGAGGTTTGTGATCGGACCGCGCGCCTCGCTGCCGTACATGCGACCGAGCGCGGCGAACACCGCGTCATAAAGCCCGGTACCCATGCCGATACCGATCAGCGACCAACCGAACAGATAGGCCGGTAACGCCGGCGCTAGTCCGACGATGACAAGCCCGGCCGCATAAAACAGCGAGCTCGCCAGCAGCACCGGCCGCCCGCCGTACCGGTCGATCAGCTTGCCGACTTGCGGCGAGATCAGTCCGGCGACCAGCAAGCCGAGCGAGGTTCCTCCGACCACGTAGCGGAGCGACCAGCCGGTGTCGCTGACGATCGGCTCGGCAAACACCGCGGGGAAATAGAACGAGGTGCCCCAACACAAGATCTGACTGATGCCGAGCGCGGTGATGACGATGCGGCGATCGAGCGGCCGCGCAGGGGTTGCGACGTGCAACGGACCGCCCCTACAGGGACCCAATCGCGCTCAGAAACCGTGCTGGCATTGCGTCCGCCTCCCCGGCCGGCGTCGCAGCCTACACGATTGCGCGCATTTCGCCCGGCATCCGGTCAGGTTGCAGTTTTACTCGCAAAAATGGCCTTTCTGGTTAATAGTCAGTGACTTAAGCTATGCAAATTTTGCATTGCTGCGGCGCAACATTATTACTTTTCGTAGCGGCAATTATCCCTATGTTTCCGGCATCAGATTTGCCGGTTTCGACCGGCTGTAAAGGAAAGAGGAAGATCATGTTTGCCGCCATTGTCCGCTTTGTCCGTGAATGGAAGCGCTACAATCAAAGCCTGAACGAACTGTCGCGCCTGGGCGACCGCGAGTTGGCCGATATTGGCATCAGCCGCTCGGATATCCATCGCGTGGCGTGGAACGCTGCGCATCAGCACTAAGACGTAGGTATTCGTTTCGAAGCCGCCCGCGCCTGCCGCGGGCGGTTTTGTTTTGGGCGGCAAACGCCTAGTTTGCGGCCATGACCTTGAAACCGGTCCACATCATCGGCGGCGGCTTGGCCGGCTCGGAGGCCGCCTGGCAGCTCGCCCAGGCGGGCGTGCCGGTGACGCTGCACGAAATGCGGCCACAGCGGCAGACGGCGGCGCACAAAACCGACGGCTTTGCCGAATTGGTCTGCTCGAATTCGTTCCGCTCCGACGACAAAGATCACAACGCGGTCGGTCTGCTGCACGCGGAAATGCGCCGGCTCGGCTCGCTAGTGATGGACGCCGCCGACAAGAACCAAGTGCCGGCCGGCGGCGCTTTGGCGGTCGACCGTGACGGCTTTTCGGACGCCGTCACCGCAGCGCTCACGGGGCACCCTTTGATTTCGCTCGAACGCGGCGAGGTCACGCTGCCGCCGGACGGTTGGGACAGCGTCATCATCGCGACCGGCCCCCTCACCTCGCCCGACCTCGCCACCAGCGTCCGCAAATTGACCGGCGAGGACCAGCTCGCCTTTTTCGACGCCATCGCGCCGATCGTGCATCGCGAGTTGATCGATCTCGATCAAGCCTGGTTCCAGTCGCGCTACGACAAGGCCGGCCCCGGCGGCACCGGCGCCGATTACATCAATTGCCCGCTGACGCGCGAAAAATACGAAGCCTTCGTCGACGCGCTGCTCGCCGGCGACAAGACCTCATTCCATGACTGGGAAGCCTCGACACCTTATTTCGACGGCTGCCTGCCGATCGAAGTGATGGCCGAGCGCGGCCGCGAGACCCTCCGCCACGGCCCGATGAAGCCGTTCGGCCTGACCAATCCGCACGCGCCCGAAGCGAAGGCTTATGCGGTGGTGCAGCTGCGGCAAGACAACAAGCTCGGCACGCTGTTCAACATGGTCGGCTTCCAGACCAAGCTGAAACACGGCGAGCAGTTGCGTATCTTCCGCACCATTCCCGGCCTGCAGAATGCCGAATTCGCGCGGCTTGGCGGCCTGCATCGCAACACTTTCCTGAATTCTCCCAAGCTGCTCGATGACACGCTGCGGCTGCAAGCCAATCCGCGCTGGCGCTTCGCCGGCCAAATCACCGGCTGCGAGGGCTACGTGGAATCGGCCGCTATCGGCGGGCTTGCCGCACGCTTTGCCGCCGCCGAGCGCCGTGGCGAGACGCTTGCGCCGCCGCCACCCACCACGGCACATGGCGCGCTGCTCGCCCATATCACCGGCGGCCACATCGAGACCATCGATGCAGGCCCCTCCTCGTTTCAGCCGATGAACGTAAATTTCGGGCTGTTTCCACCGCTGAATGAAAGCGTTTCTTTCGACAAAGACGGCCGCAAGTTCGGCCGCGGCTCGGCCAAAAGCCTCGCGCGCAAAAGCGCGTTGAGCGCCCGCGCGCTGGCCGACCTGGAGCGCTGGATTGCCGGCGATACGGCCGTGGCAGCCGAGTAGCTAGATCTTCGGAAAAGCGAACCAGGTCGCGCGCAGCAAAGCAATTTGCCGCCGCCATTGCGCCGCGTGCGGCCGCTTGAGCCGTAAGGGCACGAGCGAAACGGGCAGAAATGCGGGTAGCGCCTGCTCCGGCAAGGTCTCGACTTGCGCGCGGAACGTCGCGTAAGCGTCGCGCGCTTTTTGCGGTTCGTCCGTAGCATATATTACCGCCTGGGCCGCGGCCTCCGCCGCCACGATCACCGCAGCACTTTCGGCACCGAGAAACCGCGCGGCCATGACAAACTCAGCCGCTGCCGCGCCCACCGCCGGCGTTCCATGCAGTTCCGTCTGCCGCGCTTCGACTGCCGCAACCAAAGGCGCGAGCGAAACGTTCGTCATCTGCGTCGCGTCCTGTAATGCGATCATAATTGGACTTGCCGCCGCCTGGTCGGCGCGCAGCCCGGCGATTGCCTCCTGCCACCATTGCAGACGGATCATCCCGGCCATCGGTTCCTTCACCAACCCTTTGACGCGGGCGATCTCCAGCGCGAAGGCGTAGAGCGCGAACAAATACGGCCGACGCTCCGCCGGCGCAAAAAGGCTCGCCAAATAACGATCTTTGTCGTTTGCGCGAACGAGCGCCTCGCAATGGCGATAGGCCTCGCGAATTCTGTCCGGTTCGCCCATGACGATTTATACCGCGATCAACCCCGCGCCGGCGCGGCGATTTTCCGCCAGGAGGATGTTGTAGGTCCGCACCGCCGCGCCGGTCGGCATGGCATCGACCGACAGCGAAGCGTCACGGAAGCGCGCCCTGAGAGAGTTCCGGCAATAGCCGCGGATCGCGCCCGGTGCCGATCAGGAAAAAGTCGAGCCCCGCCGCCCGCGCGAATACCGGCTCCAGCGCTGCCTCATTCAAGTCCGTCAGATCTTGCACCGGCCAGGCCCAGATGCCGTCCGGAAAGCATAACAGCGAGCCGCAATGCGACATGCCGGCGAAGCGGAAACCGCCATCGCCGTAGGCGTCGATCGGCGCCGGCCTCGGCAGATGCGGCGCATCGGCCTGGCGCGCCATCCGCGTCAGGGCTTTCTGTCTTGGTCCGGCGCCGTGAGCGAATCGCGCCCGGTGCCGACGCCGAGATAGATCAGGATCGGCGAGGCAATGAACACCGAGGTGTAAGTGCCGACCAGCACCACGCCGAACATCATGGTGGCGGTGAACGAGTGAATCGCCTGGCCGCCGAACAGCAGCAGCGCCAGCAACGCCAACGACACCGTGACGTGCGTGATCACCGAGCGCGACAGCGTCTGGTTGACCGAAGCGTTGAGCAGTTCCGGCATCGGCAGCTTCTTATAGCGCCGCAGCATCTCGCGGATACGATCGTAGATCACGACGGTGTCGTTGAGCGAATAGCCGAGAATGGTGAGCAGCGCCGCGATGCTGGTGAGATCGAAGTCGATCCGCGTCACCGACATGAAGCCGATGGTCAGCACCAGGTCGTGCACGTTGGCGATCATGGCGCCGAGCGCGAATTGCCATTCGAAGCGGAACCACAAATAGACCAGGATGCACAAAATCGCCAGCATCAGTCCGATGACGCCGTAGGACAGCAACTCGCCCGAGACGCGCGGCCCGACCACTTCGACGCGGCGATAATCGACGTCGCTGCCGAGCGCGCCGCGCACCTTGGTCACGGCTTCCTGCTGCGCCGCGTCGCCGCCGGGCTGCTCGGCAACGCGGATGAGCACGTCGTTGGGTGCGCCGAATTGCTGCAACTGGATTTCGCCAAGGCCAAGCGCGCTCAGGCTGGCGCGCATCTTCGCGAGATCCGCATCGCCCACTTTGGTCTGCACCTCGATCAGCGTGCCGCCCTTGAAGTCGATGCCGAAATTCAGCCCGTGGAAGAAATAGAGCGAGATCGCAACGATCGACATCAGCGCCGAAATGGGAAAGCTGATGCGCCGGAAGCGCATGAAATCGAATTTGGTGTTGTCGGGGACGATGCGAAGCAAGCGCATAGATCAATATCCCCTTAAATCGGCACGCGCTGCGGACGCCGCCAACGCACCCAGTAAGCTACGATCAGGCGCGTCAGCGTGAAAGCGGTGAACACAGTGGTGATGATGCCGATGCCGAGCGTCACGGCGAAGCCGCGCACCGGGCCGGTGCCGATATAGAACAGCACCGCGGCGGCGATGAAAGTGGTGATGTTGGAATTGAGAATGGTGGCGAGCGCGCGCGAGAAGCCGGCATCGATAGCATTGATCGGCGTGCGGCCGCCGCGCACCTCCTCGCGGATGCGCTCGTAGATCAGCACGTTCGAGTCCACCGCGATGCCGACAGTGAGCACGATGCCGGCGATGCCGGGCAGCGTCAGCGTGGCGTTGAGCAACGACAGGACGCCGAAGATCATGGCGACATTGACCGCCACCGCGATATTGGCGAACAGGCCGAACAGCCCGTAGGTCGCGAGCATGAAGATCACCACCATGGCGGCGCCGACGTAAGACGAGATCTTGCCCTTGGCGATGGAGTTGGCGCCGAGGCCGGGGCCGACGGTGCGCTCCTCGATGATGGTGAGCGGCGCCGGCAGCGCGCCGGCGCGCAGCAGGATGGCGAGATCGTTGGCGCTCTGCACCGTGAAGCTGCCGGAAATCTGTCCGGAGCCGCCGAGGATCGGCTCGCGGATCACCGGCGCCGAGATCACCTGGTTGTCGAGCACGATGGCAAACGGCTTGCCGACGTTTTCCTGCGTCGCCTGCGCGAACTTGCGCGCACCCGAGGTATTGAAGCGGAACGACACGATCGGCTCGCTGGTGCGCGGATCGAAGCCCGGCTGCGCGTCGGTCAAATCGCCGCCCGACACCAGAATGCGCTTTTCCAGCACGTAAGGCGTCTTCTGCTGCGCGCCGGTGCCGTAGAGAATCTCGTCGTCCGGTGGCACGTGGCCCTGCAGCGCCTGCTCGGGCGACACCGAGACGTCCACCATGTGGAAGTCGAGCTTGGCGGTCTTGCCGAGCAATTCCTTGAGCCGGGTCGGATCCTGCAAGCCGGGCACTTGCACGAGGATGCGGTCGGTGCCTTCACGCTGGATCAGCGGCTCGACGGTGCCGAGTTCGTTGACGCGCCGCTCGATGATCTGGATCGACTGGTCCACCGCCTGGCGCACGCGCTCGATGATGGCCGGATCGCTGAGCGTCAGACGGTAGAGGTCGCCAGACTTGTTGCTGATGGTGATGTTGCGGTTGCCGGTGGCGGCGAGGATGCCGCCAAGCGGCTGCGACAACGTCTGCAGCTTTTCCAGCGCCTGCGCGGAATTCTGCCCCTCGCGGATGCGCACGTCGACGCTGTTGTTGCCGCGCACCACCAGGCCGATATAGCCGATGCGCGCATCGCGCAGCACGCGCCGCACGTCGTCGCGCAGCGCTTCCAGCATTTCCTTGCGCACGGCATCGGTGTCGACCTCGAGCAGGATATGCGAGCCGCCTTGCAGGTCGAGGCCGAGCACGACGTGGCGCTGGGCCCATTTCGGCCAGCTATCCACCATTTTGCTCGGCAGGAAATTGGGCACCGCGAACAGGCAGATGGCGGCCACCGTGCACAGGATCGCCAGCACTTTCCAGCGCGTGAAATAAAGCATGACGTCCCGACTTGCGGTTGCGAACGATGCCGCCGGCTGCTAGCTGGCCGCGGCCTCGTCCTTCACCGGTTCACCTTTGGCCCGGACGTCGGTGAGCATGGCCCGCAACTGACGGATGCGCACATCGTCCGCGATCTCGATCTCGATCTGGTCGTCGTCGATCACCTTGGTGACCTTGCCGATGAGCCCGCCATTGGTGACGACGGTGTCGCCCCGCCGCACATTCTTAACCATCTCCTGATGCTGCTTCGCGCGCTTCTGCTGCGGGCGCAGGATCAAAAAATACATGATGACGAAAATCAGCACGAACGGAAGCAGCGACATCAACATGCCGCCATCGCCGCCGAACGGCGACGTGCCTTGTGCATAGGCTGGCGTAATCCACATCTCGGCGTTCCTCGCTTCGAATGGCTTGCAATTTGGCGCGGACTATAGCGGCCGCGCGCCCAATTGCAACGCTGCCGACCCCGCAAAAGTGCCCATTTTTGGCCATTTCCGCTTGGTCCGGCTTGCGAGAGCAAGGCCGCCCGGCTAAGAGCAGCGCACTTTTGAAAAAGCGCAAAATCTCATGGCCAAGTCGAACAAGTCGAAGCCGAAATCGCCGCGGAACGCTAAAGCCAAGCGCGCCGCCAAGGCCGCGCCGGGAGCCGATGTGCTGGAGCGCATCGCTACCGCGCTCGAGCGGCTGGCGCCGCGCCACGCGCTCGTTCCGGATTTTTCCGCCGCCGATGCCTATGTCTGGCATCCCGACGGCAAGCGGCTGGCGCCGGTGCCGCGCGTCAACCGCGTCGACATGTCGCTGCTCAAAGGCATCGAGCGCGTGCGCGACGTGCTGATGGAGAACACCGAGCGTTTCGCCAAAGGCCTGCCCGCCAATAATGCGCTGCTCTGGGGGGCGCGCGGCATGGGCAAGTCGTCGCTGGTGAAGGCCTCGCATGCGGCGATCAACGCCGCCTTCGGCAACCGCCTCAAGCTGATCGAAATCCATCGCGAGGACATCCAAAGCTTGCCGGAATTGATGGCGCTGATCCGCGGCAGCGCCTATCGCTTCATCGTGTTCTGCGACGACCTTTCCTTCGACGCCGAGGATACCACCTACAAATCGCTCAAGGCGCTGCTGGAAGGCGGCATCGAGGGCCGCCCCGACAACGTGATCTTCTACGCGACATCGAACCGCCGTCACCTGATGTCGCGCGACATGATGGAGAACGAGCGCTCTACGGCGATCAATCCGGGCGAGACCGTCGAGGAAAAAGTCTCGCTGTCCGACCGCTTCGGCCTCTGGCTCGGGTTTCATCGCTGCAGCCAGGACGAATATCTGGCGATGGTCGATTCATACGTGCAGCACTACAAGATCCCGGCACAGGGCGAGCGGCTGCATCACGATGCGCTCGAATGGTCGACCACGCGCGGCTCGCGCTCGGGGCGCGTTGCCTGGCAGTTCATCCAGGATTTGGCGGGACGGCTCGGCGTGGCGTTGAAGGATTAAGCGCCGCTGAGATACTTGGTCGGGTCGACCGGCGTCGAGCCCTTGCGGATCTCGAAGTGCAATTGCGGCGAGCTCACGTTGCCGGTTTGGCCGGCATGCGCGATGATCTGTCCGCGCTTCACGGTGTCGCCGCGCTTGACCAGCAACTGGCTGGCATTGGCATAGGCCGACACATAGCCGTCGGCGTGGCGGATCAGCACCAGATTGCCGTAGCCCTTGAGCTCGTTGCCGGCATAAGCGACGACGCCGTCGTCGGCCGCCTTCACCGGCGTGCCCTCCGGCACCGCGAGATTGATGCCGTCGTTTTGCGTGCCGTTCGGACGCTGGCCGAAGCCGGCGATGATGCGGCCCTTCACCGGCCAGCGGAACGACGGAATGCCGCCCGCCGGTTCGACCGTCTTGGTGACGTCGGTGGCTCCACGCACTTCCGGCTTAGCGACGCGCGCCGTCTGCGCCGGTACGGTTGCAACCTTTTCGACCGCGACCGTGCGCGGCTGCGTAACCTTCGGCGCCGGCGCTTGCCGCATCGCGACCTGCTGGCTGCCAGGGACGTTCAATCGTTCGCCGATACTGACTTTGTCGTAAGGCTGGATGTTATTGGCGCGCGCGAGTGCGGACAGCGTGACGCCATGACGGCGCGCAATCCCAATCAGGCTTTCACCCGGCTCGACGATGTGAACGTTTTCGGCCACCTGCGGCGCCGGCTGCGGTGCAGCCGCTTGAGCGACGCTGCCGGAGACGTAACGTGGAATGACCAGCCGCTGGCCGGGCCGGATCGTCGCGGGATTGCTGATGCCGTTGACTTCCATGAGCGCCGAGAGCGGCACGGCGTTCTTGCGCGCCACAACCTCAAGCGTCTCGCCTTGGCCGACGGTGACCGGCTGCCCGCCATCCCAGGTCCAATGGCCGGCCGGCACCGGCGGCGGCGCCGGATGCGTAGGCACCGAGCCGGTGTATTCGGGCGCACCCGGACGATAGGCGGCGAGACCATGCGCGCCGGTGGCGTAGCCGCCATTGACGGCAACCGTCGCAGGCCTGCTCGGCGCCGGCAGCGGCTGCGACACGACGGCGCCGTTCGAAACCGGCCGCTGCGCGATCGAGCCGGTCACTTCCTGGCGCGGCGGATTGGAGGCGAAGGGATTGGAGTCGAAGCGTCCGGAATTCTCACAGCCGGCGACGGCGACACCGACCAGCGCAAGAACTGCAAGCTGCGTCCAAGCAAACGGGCGAGATGGCACCTTGGGGCGCGGCATGTGGTTACTCACTCGTACGCAACAAAATTAGACTTCGAAATAAACCAGCCGCGAGTAAACACGCTCTTAAGAATTAGCGAACCGTTTCGAGTGGTTACGAGTCTGATAAAAAGGTCACAGTGCGCGCCGCGCCGCCATGAATTACAGCTCTTTCGCCTGCCCCGGCAGCAGCGGCACGAAACGAACCGCGATCAGATCCTCGCGCGCGACGCCCGTTTGCGACTTGGTAAGCTTGACAATGTGTTGCGATCCGTCGGGCCGCCCGAGCGGCAGTACCATGATGCCGCCGTCGGCGAGCTGATCGAGCAAGGTCTCCGGCACCCTTTCGGCCGCCGCCGTGACGAGAATGCGGTCGAACGGCGCCTGCCCCGGCGCGCCGGCAAAGCCGTCGCCCACCAGCACCTTGACATTGTCATAACCGAGCGCCTGTAACCGCGCGCGCGCTTGCTTGGCGAGTGTGCGGTAACGCTCGACGCTCACCACCTCGCGCGCCAGCCGCGACAGCACGGCAGCCTGATACCCAGAGCCGGTGCCGATCTCGAGCACGCGGTGATGCGGGCGCACGGCAAGCTGCTCGGTCATGTAGGCGACAACATAAGGCTGGCTGATGGTCTGCCCGCAGGCGATCGGCAGCGCCTGGTCGGCGAGAGCGCTGTCCACGAATTCAGCCTCGACAAATTGCGCGCGCGGCACCTCGTCCATGGCCCGTAGCACCGCCTGGTCGGCTATTCCGCGCCGGCGCAGGCCGAGCAGAAATTTCATACGCGCGTCGTCGCGCTGCGGCTGTGGCGGCAAGCTTGTTCTCCCTTGGTCTCATTTTTAGCACGTTTGGTCGCGATTGATGTAAGCTTGCCTGGCGCCATGGCGACGGAACCAGGCGGGGCGGCCCACGTTATTCGACGGGGAGTAAGTGATGAACGACTTTTCCGAAACGCAGAAACGCGTTCTCGTCGTCGAGGATGAATATCTCATTCGTATGCTGCTGGAGGACATGCTGGCCGACCTCGGCTATGGCGTGGCCGCGGCGGTCGGCACCGTGGCCGAGGCGAGCGAGATTGCAGCCAGCGCCGAATTCAGCGTCGCCATTCTCGACGTCAATCTCGACGGCCAGGAGATTTTCCCTGTCGCCGACATTCTCGCCGGGCGCAGCCTGCCCTTCGTCTTTGTCACCGGCTATGGCGAGCGCAGCCTGCCCGACCGCTACCGCAACCGGCCGGCGCTGCAAAAGCCGTTCCAGGCCGAGCAGCTCAGCGCCACGCTCGCCGATTTGCTCGCCGCTTAATCGAACGCTTTCGCGAGCTTGCTCATGAACGGCTCGTCGGTGAGATCGAGCCGCAGCGGCGTCACCGCGATGCACTTGTCGTTGAGGGCAGCGAGATCGCTGCCGGCTGCCGCGCCGGTGATGCCGCCGCGGCCGAAGGCGATCCAGTAATAAGGATTACCGCGCCCGTCGTGGCGCGCATCGATGCGCAACAGCTCCTGATCGCGCTTGCCTTGCGTCACCACCGCAATGCCGGCGACTTCGCCGGGCAGGCAATCGGGGAAATTGATGTTGACCAGCACGTCGCGCGGCATGCCGGTCTTGAGCACGCGGCGGATAAGATCGGGGCCGTGTTTGATCGCGGTCTCCCAATAGGGCGCGTGCTTGGTGGTGAAGGCATAGGCCTGCGACAACGCAAAGGACGGAATGCCGAGCACGGTGCCTTCCATGGCGCCGGCGACGGTGCCGGAATAGGTGACGTCTTCGGCGCAATTGCGGCCGCGGTTGACGCCGGACAGCACGATATCCGGCACGTCCTTCATGAGGTGGCGCACGCCCATGATGACGCAGTCGGTCGGCGTGCCCTTCACGGCGAAATGCCGCTCGCCCACTTCACGCAAACGCAGCGGATCGTTGAGCGACAGCGAATGCGACACGCCGGACTGGTCGGTCTCCGGCGCCACGATCCAGATGTCGTCCGACATCGTGCGCGCAATCGTCTCGCAGGCGTTGAGCCCCGGCGCGTGGATGCCGTCGTCATTGGTGATGAGAATACGCATTACGCCCGCTCGATCTTGCTCAGCCCGCCCATATAAGGCTTGAGCGCCTCCGGCACCGCGATGGCGCCGTTGTCCTGCTGATAGGTTTCCATCACAGCGATCAGCGCGCGGCCGACCGCGACACCGGAGCCGTTGAGCGTGTGCACGGGACGTACGCCTTCTTTCGCGCGGTAGCGCGCGTTCATCCGGCGCGCCTGGAACTCACCGCAGTTCGAGCAGGACGAAATCTCGCGATACATCCCCTGCCCCGGCAGCCAAACTTCGATGTCGTAGGTCTTCTGCGCGGCGAAGCCCATGTCGCCGGTGCAGAGCGTCACTACGCAATAATGCAGGTCGAGTTTCTTCAGCACCTCCTCGGCGCAATTGAGCATGCGCTCGTGCTCGCGCCGGGAATTTTCCGGCGTGGTGATCGAGACCAACTCGACCTTGGTGAATTGGTGCTGGCGGATCATCCCGCGCGTATCCTTGCCCGCTGCGCCCGCCTCGGCGCGAAAGCAGGGCGTGCAGGCGGTCAGCCGCAGCGGCAGCTTGTCTTCCTCGACGATGGATTCGCGCACCAGATTGGTGAGCGGCACTTCGGCGGTCGGGATGAGCCATAATTTCGACGAGTTAAAAAACTCCGCGAACAGGCGTTGCTCGAACGGGCCATCGGCCGGCGCCTGCAATTTGACACCGATCTCCTGGACCAGTGCGGTGCTCGCGGCGAAAAACTGATCGTCCACGAATTTCGGCAGCTGCGCGGTGCCGAACATGGCGGCGTCGCGCACCATCAGCGGCGGATTGACTTCGGTGTAGCCATGCGTGCCGGTATGAAGATCGAGCATGAATTGCCCGAGCGCGCGTTCGAGCCGCGCCAGCCCCTTCTGCAATACGACGAAGCGCGCGCCGGATAATTTCGCGGCCAGCTCGAAATCCATCATTCCGAGCGCCTCACCCAATTCGAAATGCTGTTTGGGCGCGAAGGCATAATCGCGCTTTTTTCCGTGCGCGTGGTGCTCGACATTTTTGCTCGCGTCGGCGCCGTCCGGCACATCGTCGAGCGGCATATTCGGGATTTGCGCGAGCTCGATGTCGAGCGCAGCGACGGCGTTTTTCTCCTGCGCCTCCATTGCCGGAATGGTGGTCTTAAGCTCCGTCACCTCCGCCATCAGCTTCGACGCGGTCGCTTCGTCCTTCTTCGCCTTGGCCTGGCCGATCTCTTTCGACGCCGCGTTGCGCCGCGCCTGCGCCTGCTCGAGCTTGGTGATGAGCGCGCGCCGCGTCTCGTCGAGCTTGATGAGCCTCGCCGCCAGCGGCGCAAGGCCGCGCCGCTTGAGGCCGCGGTCGAAGGCGTCCGGATGCTCGCGAATCCATTTGATGTCGTACATGGCGGGGCGCTTTTAGCACGTCATGCGCGGGGCCCCGCAATGACGAATATCAAAGCGTCATTCGGCCGGATTGGGTGCCGCGCCGGCGGCCTTGGCGGCGGCTTCCGCCTTGGCCCTTCGCTCGACGATGCGCACCGACCAGATCGAGCCCTCGAACAGCAGCAATAGCGGCACCGCCAGCGACATCTGGCTGAGCACGTCGGGCGGCGTCAGCACCGCCGCCAGGACGAAGGCGCCGACGATAAAGTAGCGCCGCTTCGCCTTGAGCTGGTCCGAGGTAATCAGCCCGATGCGCCCGAGCAGCGTCAGGATCACCGGCAGCTGGAACGCCACGCCGAAGGCGAGCACCAGCGCCATCATGAGCGAGAGATATTCGCCGACCTTGGGCATCAGCTCGATCGTGGCGCCGCCATTCGTTCCCGGCTGCTGCATGTGCAGCGAGAAGCGCACCAGCATCGGGAAGACGAGGAAATAGACGACCAGCGCGCCGAGCGTGAAGAAGACCGGCGTCGCAATCAGATACGGCAGGAACGCCTTGCGTTCGTTCTTATAGAGCCCGGGCGCGACGAACATGTAGATCTGCGCGGCCACCACCGGAAACGACAGGAACGCGGCGCCGAACATCGCGAGCTTGAGCTGCGTGACGAAATATTCGAGCAGCGCGGTGTAGATGAATTTCGAATGCTCCGGCCCCGCCACCAGCACGAAGGGCCACATCAGCACGTTGTAGATGTCTTTGGCGAAGACGAAGCACAAAGCAAACATAACGCCGAACGCGACCAGCGCCTTGATCAGCCGCGAGCGCAGCTCGATCAGGTGCTCCATCAACGGCGCTTTGGTGGCCTCGATGTCTTCCTGGCTCATGAGCTGCCCCCGGCCTGCTTGGGCGGCGGTTCGACGGAGGCAAAATCCTTTTCGGTAACGGGTGCCGGTTGCTCCGGCATCGGCACGTCGATCGGCGGCAGCGCTTGCGCCGGCTCGACCGGTGACGCGGGCACGGCAACGACCGGTTCTGCGGACGGCGCCGGCTCGCCGGCGCCCTCAGCGGCATGGTCGGTGGCCTTCTGCGCGTCGGCCATCGGATCGATGCTGGCGAACTCGGTGACCGAACTTTTCAGGTCGTCGGCCTGCTTTTTCAGGTCGGCCATCTCGGCCTCGCGCAAGGCTTCCTGGAACTGGCCCTGGAATTCGTTCGCCATGCGCTTGACCTTGCCCATCCACTGGCCAAGCGTGCGCAAGACGGTCGGCAGCTCTTTCGGCCCAATCGCGATCAGCGCGACGATGCCGATGACGACGAGCTCGCCCCAACCAATATCGAACATGGATTAGTCAACTCCAGGGCGCGTCAGGCCCCGATGGCCAGCGTCGCCACCGCGCTCTTTACGAACGCACGGCGCGCTCGGCATCCGTCTTCGGCGCGCCGGCGGCAGCCTGATTATCGATCGTCTTCGGCTCGCTCTTGGCTTCGGCCGGCTTGTCGTCTTCCGCCATGCCTTTCTTGAAGGCCTTGATGCCGCCGGCAACGTCGCCCATCAAATCGGAAATCTTGCCGCGCCCGAACAGGAGCAGCACGACCACGATGACGATCATCCAATGCCATATGCTTAAGGAACCCATCGGCAAATCCTCCGCAGTAACGGGCACGCCGTGCTCGTCCCGCCTGTGTTTGAGCTAGAAACTAGGCCCCGTGCGGGGCAAAAACAAGGACTTCGGCACCTTAAATCGGGCCGCAAAGTCGCGCCAAAGCGCTGATATTTACCTTATTTTCGCCGCCGTCACTTCTCGCCGCCCTCGGGGCGCGGCGCAAGACCTAAGTCGAGATCGCCGGGTTCGAGCGGATCCTCGTCCTCGCGCAAGGTGCTCTCGTCGGACGGCACCGGCACCGCAAATCCCGGCGGCAGATTGCCTTCCAGCAGGCCAGCGCCTTTGAGTTCGTCGAGGCCGGGCAAATCGCCCACCTCTTCCAACCCGAAATGCGAGAGGAAGTCTTCCGTCGTGCCGTAAGTGATCGGCCGGCCCGGCGCCTTGCGCCGTCCGCGCGGCCGGATCCAGCCGGTCTTGAGCAGAACGTCGAGCGTGCCGGCCGCCGTCGCCACGCCGCGGATGTCTTCGATCTCGGCGCGTGTCACCGGCTGATGATAGGCGACGATCGCCAGCGTCTCGACCGCCGCGCGCGAGAGCTTGCGCGTTTCGATCGTCTGCTTGGTCAGCAGCCAGGCAAGATCGTCGGCGGTGCGGAAGGTCCATTTCTTGCCGATCTTGACCAGCGTGACGCCGCGCGAGGCGTATTCGGCTTTCAGCCGCGCCAACGCGTCCTTGACGTTTACGCCGTCCGGCAGATGCCGGCCGAGCGTCGCCTCGTCGAGCGGCTCGCGCGAAGCAAACAACAGCGCTTCCAGCAGGCGCAATTCGTCGGCGCGCGCGGCCGGCTCCGGCGGCGCTTCCGGCTCATTGTTGTGGACGACCCTGAGCTTTTTGGCGGCGCTCGGCATCGACTTCTTCTCCTTATGCGTTTTCTTGCGCGTCATGCGTAGCGCTTCCATTCGCACCGACCCGCTTGCGCATGTAAATCGGGGCGAACGACTCTTTCTGATGAATTTCGGCGAGTCCCTCGCGCACCAGTTCGAGCGCGGAGGCGAAGGACGACGCGAACACGGTGGCCGCCATCGCGGGTTCCACCACATAGGCAATGAGGAATTGATCGATGCGCGCCCAGTCGCCCGATTGCCCGATCAGGCGGTCGAGCGCGGCGCGCGCCTCGGCCAGCGACCACACCGTGCGCTTCTTGAAACGCACGCGCGAGAGCGCGCTCTTTGCGCGTTGCGTGGCGTAGGCCGACAGCAGGTCGTAGAGCGTCGCCGTCCATTCCGGCTGTTTGATTTCGGCGATCGGCTCCGGCGCGCCGCGTGCAAATACATCGCGATTGAGCTGCGGGCGGCCCATCAGGCGCATGGCCACATCGCGGAACGCTTCCAGCCGGCGCAGGCGGTGGGCAAGCGCGAGCGCCATCTCTTCGGCGCTTGGTCCCTCGCCGGGCGCGGCTTCCGGCAGCAGCAACCGGGATTTCAGGTAAGCGAGCCAGGCCGCCATCACCAGATAATCGGCTGCGAGTTCGAGCCGCAATTTGCGCGCCGCCTCGATGAAGGCGAGGTATTGGTCGGCGAGCGCAAGGATCGAAATTTTGGCGAGATCGACCTTCTGCTGGCGCGCCAACATCAGCAGCAGGTCGAGCGGACCTTCGAAGCCCTCGACGTCCACCATCATCGCCGGTTCGCTGGTCGCGCGATCCGCTTCGAGCGTGCTGTTGTCGAACTCTTCGCTCATGCAATCGTCATCCGTTGCGGCTGCTCGCCCACCATCCGCGCGAAAAGCGTGCGCGCCGCGTCCACATCAAAGCGTTCCGGGGCCGAGCGTTGCGCGAGCGCGGCTTCGGCGCGCCGAGCGGCCTCACTTGCGAGCTCCGGCACGACGCCTGCGACCTCGGCCATCTCGCGCAAATCGCCATTGCAATGAAGCACGACGTCGCAACCGGCCGCCAGCGCGGCACGGCTGCGCTCGGCAAGCGTGCCAGACAGCGCGCCCATGGAAACATCGTCACTCATCAGCAGGCCCTTGAATCGGATAAATCCGCGAATCACTTCGCGCACCATTGTGACCGAAGTGGTGGCCGGTGCGACGGGGTCGATGGCGCTAAACACAACATGTGCGGTCATGCCGAGCGGCAGCCCGGCGAGCGGCTTAAAAGCCGCAAAATCGGTCAATTCCAGCGTCGCCCGGTCGGTATCGACCACCGGCAGTTGCTTGTGGCTGTCGGCCTTGGCGCGGCCGTGGCCTGGCAGGTGCTTGAGCACCGGCAGAACGCCGCCCGCCTGCAGCCCTTGCGCAATCGCGCCTGCGATAGCCGCTACCTTGGCAGGTTCAGTCCCGTAGGCCCGATCGCCGATAACCTGGTCACTGCCGGGAACCGGCACGTCGGCGAGCGGCAAGCAATCGACATCGATGCCAAGCTTCGCCAAGTCGGAGGCGATCAGATGGCCGGCCATGCGCGCCGCGGCCAGGCCTGCCGCGGGCTCGCGATCATAGAGCGCGCCGTAGCGCGCGCCGGGCGGATAGGCCGGCCAATGCGGCGGCCCCAGGCGTTGCACGCGGCCGCCTTCCTGGTCGACCAGCACGGGCGCTTCCCAGCCCACAATGTCACGAAATGAGCGTGTCAGCTCGAATACTTGCTCAGGTGTATTCACGTTCCGCTTGAAGATGATCATGCCCCATGGCGCGGCCTCGCGGAGAAAAACCCGCTCGCTGGCCGAGATGGTCAATCCCGCCAAACCGGTGATGAAGGCGCGTGATGGCATTGGCGCGGATTAGCCCGCGCCCGCCGCGAGGGTCAAGCTTGCGGCCGCTAAATCCTCTGGACGATGCACTGTCCGCCGGCGGCCTTGAGGCTCGAACACAGCTGGCTCGCCTCTTCGGAGCCCAGTGGGCCGACCATGGCGCGGAAGTAGATGCCCTTGGCGCCGAGATCGACCTGGCGGATCAACGGCTGCTTGCCACCGAGCTGGCCCGGGAACTTGGCCTGCAAGCCGTGGAATGCGGCCTGCGCATCGGCTTCGCTGCGCTGGGATGAGATCTGCACGGCATATCCGCTTCCACCGCCGCTGACCGGCGCAATCGAGGCGGGCGCCGCACGCGCGGGTGCCGCCGCTTGCGCAGGCGCAATCTGGGTCGGCGGCGCGGCCGCTGCCGTGCGCGTCACGCGCGCCGCGGGCGCGGCTTGCTCCGGCGCGTCGGGACTGAGTGAGAGCGGCGCATTGCTCGGCGCGGAGACCGCCACGCGATGCGGCGGTGGCTCAGCGCGCGCAACCGCCTGGCGCGGCGCAGGCTCCGCGGCGGGCGCACGCGCAGGCACTGCGGTTGTTGCGACCGGGGCAGGCGGCGGGGGCGGTGTGTTCGCGACCGCCGCCATCGGCGCAGCATCGGCCATAACGGTGCCGTCCGGACGGATGGCGATGGTGTGAACCTTCTTCGGCTCGGTCGCGACCACGCCGCTGCCCATTGGGGCCTGGAGCGCGCCTGTTTGCGCACCGCTCTGACTCTGCGGCGGCGCCGCGCCGGTCGGCCTGTCGACCGGCTGCTCTTCACGCGACACAAGCTTTTCATCCTGCCCGCGCCCTGTCACACGGTCGTAGATCAGCTTGCTGGATTTGGGGTCCTTAGAATCCGCGGCGGGCACGATCTTGGTCGGAGAGGCATCCGCCTTGATCACCGGCGGCGGGCCGGACGAGCCGGACGCGCCGAAAATCGCGCGATATCCGAAGGCGCCGGCCGTGCCGATCACGGCGAGCGCGAAAACCGCGGCGATTGCCAGGATTCCCATGCGCCGGCGCGGCGGGACATCGTCGTAGAAGTCGTGATCCTCGGCCCCGACCTGGGCATTCGTCGGATATTCGGCCTCGTGCGCGTAGCCGGCATCCTCCGGCGCATAACCGCCGGCCTGCCCGCGCGCCTGAAAAGCGGGCGGCGCGCCAAATTGCTGCGGCGGATAATTGTTGAACGGCTGCTCGGCCGGATAGTCGTGATGCGGCACGTCGAACGCCGGCGGCGCCGGATAGCGGTCGTCGGCGTAGGCCGGCGCCGGTTGCGCCGGGATCGCCGGCTGCGGTGGCGCGCCGCGCCGCGCGTTCTCGCGGCCATACTCGGCGAAGGGATCGTTCTGCCCGATCAGGCGGGCGAGCTCGGCGAGCGGATCGTTGCCGGGAGAGTGGCCCGGCGCCGCACTCGGCGCACTACGCATCGGCGGCTGGCTGGCACGCATGGGTCGCTGGATACGGTCGTCCGCCATTCGGTCCCCGGTTCAAGTCTTCTTGGCCCGCTCGTCGCCCCCGCATGCAGGTCCACTGGACGAGACTTAGCGCATTTCTTGCGGCGCCTCGACCCCGAGCAAGGCAAGCCCGGAGGCGAGCACCGTGACAATCCCCTGCACCAGCGCGAGCCGCGCCTTGGTCGTTTCTGGATCATTCTGGATAATGAAGCGTAAATGAGGCAAGTCCTTTCCGTGCGTCCAATGCGTATGGAATTCACTCGCTAATTCATAGAGATAGAAGGCGATACGGTGCGGCTCATGGGCCGCCGCCGCGGCTTCGATTGTGCGCGGGTAAAGCGCAATCCGGCGCAGGATTGCGAGTTCCCCGGAGTCGCTCAGCAGTTCCAGCTTGGCGTCGCCGAGCCAGCGCAGCCGCGCCTCCGCGTCCAACGGGACTTGCGGCATTTCGGCGTGCGCGTTGCGGAAGACCGACTGGCCGCGCGCGTGACCGTATTGCACGTAGAACACCGGGTTCTCGCGCGTGTGCTCGATCACCTTGGCGAGGTCGAAATCGAGCACGGCGTCGTTCTTGCGGTAGAGCATGTCGAAGCGCACCGCGGAGCGGCCGACTTCGTCGACCACTTCGCGCAGCGTGACGAACTCCCCTGCCCGCTTCGACATCTTCACCGGCTCGCCCGCGCGGAGAAGGCGTACGAGCTGGACGAGTTTTACGTCGAGCTGCGCCTTGCCGCCGCTGACCGCCTTCACCGCCGCCTGCATGCGCTTGATGTAGCCGCCGTGGTCGGCACCCCAGACGTCGATCAGATTGAGAAAGCCGCGCGCGACCTTGGATTTGTGATAGGCGATGTCGGAGGCGAAATAGGTGTAGCTGCCGTCGGACTTCTTCAGCGGCCGGTCGACGTCGTCGCCGAGGTCGGTCGACTTGAACAGCGTCTGCTCGCGGTCTTCCCAATCTTCGAGATTGCCGCCCTTCGGCGGCGGCAGCCGGCCTTCATAGACCTCGCCGTTCTTGCGCAAGGCCTCGATGGTGGCGCCGACCTCGTCCTTGCCGCCCTCGATCAACGATCGCTCGGAAAAATAGACGTCGAAATTCACGTTGAGCGCCGCAAGATCGTCGCGGATCGTGTCCATCATCATGCCGATGGCTTTGGCGCGCACGACCGGCAGCCATTCGGATTCTTTCTTGGTCGAGAGCAGCGTGCCGTATTCCGCCGCCAGCTCGCCGCCGACGTGTTTGAGATATTCGCCGGGATAGAGTCCCTCGGGGATCGTGATGTCCTCGCCGAGCGCCTCCTGGTAGCGCAGGTAGGCGGAGCGCGCGAGCACGTCGACCTGGGCGCCAGCGTCGTTGATGTAATATTCGCGCGTCACGTCGTAGCCGGCATATTCGAGCAGGCTCGCCAGCGCGTCGCCGAACACCGCGCCGCGGCCGTGGCCGACATGCATCGGCCCGGTCGGATTCGCGGAGACGTATTCGACGTTGACGGCTTCGCCCTTGCCGATCTCGCTGCGGCCGTAGTCGGCGCCGAGCTGGAGGGCGAGATTGAGCTCCTCGCCCCAGACGTTTGTCTTCAGGGTGAGATTGATGAAACCGGGGCCGGCGATGTCGACCTTTTCGACGTTCGGCTCGGCGCGCAGTTTCTCGGCGATCGCCTCGGCGAGTTCGCGCGGCTTCTTGCCGGCGTCTTTGGCGAGCACCATCGCGGCATTGGTCGCCATGTCGCCGTGCGTTGGATCGCGCGGCGGTTCGACGACGATGCGCGAGAGATCGGCGGCGGGCCCGAGCACCGCCGCGCTCGCCGCGCGGACGCGCGCGAGCATCGCGGCGAAGAGGTGTTGAGGATTGGCAACAGCCATATGGATGACGCGATTGATACTCACGCGGCCTTGGTCTTGAGTCTCGGGATTTTCTTTATCTCAGCGCGCAGATCGCGTTCGGCGTGCCATGTGTCATAAGCCCCTTGCATGCGGACCCACACGCCCGCGCCATCGCCGAACAGCTTGCCGAGCCGGACGGCAACAGCCGGCGACACCGGCTTGCGCTGCTTGAGGATGTCGTAAAGGTGCTGGCGCGAAATGCCGAGCAACGCGGCGATCTCGGCCTTGCTTTTGCCGGTCGCCGGAATCACCTCGTTCAGCAACGCGCCGGGATGAGTTGGGCAACGGGCCGGATTGCGATCAGCAGCATAGTCGGTCATGGCATCCTCAGTGGTATTGCTCGAAATCGACGCGGAAGCCGTCTCCGGCAGCGAACTCGAATGTTATGCACCAGGGTCCGTTAACGTGAACCGTATAGCGGGTCGGGACGTATCCCTTCAGCGCATGGAAATCAAATCCCGGAAGATTCATCTGTTCCGGCGCGGTCGCGACATTCAGGCGATCGAGACGGATGAGAATACGCTTGTGAAGTCTTGCGTCGATCCTGGCGGCGCGGCCCTTCGACCACAAGTCGGCAAGCGGCTTGCTTCGGAACGTCTTGATCACGCTGCAATGTAAGCAAATTGCTGACTAATGTCAACCATTAGCTTACACTCACTTCAACTCCGGCGTCGCCTTGAAATACTTGGCATGCTCGATGAGCGCGTAGCGGTCGGTCATGCCGGCGATGTAGTCGCCGACGCGGCGGACGCGCGCGGCGCTGTCGGAGAGATCGAGGCCGTCGCGCCATTCCGCCGGCAAGTCTGTGGGGTTCGCCACGTAATGCGCAAATAAGTCGCGTACCACGCCTTCGGCGTCTTTCATCACATGCATCACGCGGTCCGAGCGATACATGCGCGGATAGAGAAAGCCTTTGATGTCGGCGTCGGCCTTGGCGAAGGCCGGCGAGAAGGCAACCACAGCCGACGGCGCATTGCGAACGTCGTCATACGAGCGCGGCTTGAGCGCGCCGATGCGCCGCGCGCTTTCGGCCATCACATCCTCGATCATGCGCGTGATGATGCGGCGCACCGTCTCGTGCGCGCGGCGCGAGGCATCGAGCCCGGCGCCGATCTCGCGCACGATGGCGCCCACCGCCGGCACCGCGGCGATGTCGTCCAAGGTGAACAGATCGGCGCGCAGGCCGTCGTCGATGTCGTGCGCGTCATAGGCGATGTCGTCAGCAAGCGCCGCCGCCTGGGCCTCGGCGCTGGCGTAGGACCACAGCTCCAGATCCTGGATGCGCGAGTAAGCGAGGATCGGCGCCGGCACGCCGTGCGCGGCGTAGCGCGCCGTTGGTTTGCCGTCGCGCGTCATCAGCGGGCCGTTGTGCTTGACTAGGCCTTCCAGCGTCTCCCAGGTGAGGTTGAGGCCGTCGAATTGCGCGTAGCGGCGCTCGAGCGACGTGACGATGCGCAAGGCCTGCGCGTTGTGGTCGAAGCCGCCCGCGCCTTTGAGACATTCGTCGAGCGCGCGCTCGCCGGCATGACCGAAGGGCGAATGGCCGAGGTCGTGCGCGAGTGCGGCGGCTTCCGCCAGATCCTCGTCGAGCCCGAGCGCGCGCGCCAGCGAGCGGGCGATCTGCACCACTTCGAGCGTGTGGGTCAGCCGGGTGCGGAAATGGTCACCCTCGTGATAGACGAACACCTGCGTCTTGTGCGCCAGGCGGCGGAAGGCGGCGGAGTGGATGATGCGGTCGCAGTCGCGGCGGAAGTCGTTGCGCGAGGCCGATGGCGGTTCCGGGCGCCGCCGGCCGCGGCTTTTGACCGGATCGGCGGCGTAAACGGCGCGCGCTATGGGCGTGGAAATGGCCATAATTGCCCTGCATTGACCTCACGGTCGCGCGCACTTAACTAATTGCTATGGCTCCTGCCAATAGGATGAGCGCGCATGATCCGGAAAAGTGGGAGCCGGTTTTCGGATAAGATCATGCGCCCAGGAAAAACGTCATGAGCGAAGGCAGCGTCACGGTCAGCGAACGGGCGGCGCGGCGGATCGGCGAGATCCTCAAAGCCGAGCCGGCCGGCACCATGCTGCGCGTCTCGGTCGAAGGCGGCGGCTGCTCGGGCTTTCAGTACAAGTTCGGCATGGAGCAGGCCAAGGCCGACGACGATCTGGTGATCGCGCGCGAAGGCGCGACCGTGCTCATCGATCCGGTGTCGGTGCAATATATGGCCGGCTCCGAGATCGACTTCGTCGATGACCTAATCGGCGCGTCGTTCAAAGTGAAGAACCCGAAGGCCACCGCCTCCTGTGGCTGCGGCACCAGCTTCGCGCTGTAGCGCGTGATCCCGAAAAGTGGGAACCGGTTTTCGGGAAAGATCACGCGCAAATAAAAATTTTATTCCGCCGCCACCGCCGGCGGCGCTTCCTCGACCTCCGCAAGCTGCGGCTCGAGCCGGCGCTTGAGCATGCGGTCGAAGCGGTCGAGGTACAGGTAGATCACCGGCGTGATGTAGAGCGTCAGCAATTGGCTGAGCATGAGGCCGCCAACCACGGCGACGCCGAGCGGCTGGCGCAGCTCCGCGCCGGCGCCGGTGCCAACCGCGATCGGGATGGTACCGAAGATCGCGGCGAACGTCGTCATCATGATCGGGCGGAAGCGCAGGGTCGCCGCTTCGCGGATGGCGGCTTCCGCCGTGAGGCCAACGCGGCGGCGCTCGATGGCGAAGTCGATCATCATGATGGCGTTCTTCTTCACGATGCCCACCAGCATCACGATGCCGATCATGGCGATCACCGACAGATCCATGCCGAACAGCATCAGCGTCAGAATGGCGCCGATGCCCGCCGACGGCAGTCCGGAGATGATGGTGATCGGGTGGATGAAGCTTTCGTACAGAATGCCTAGCACGACATAGGCCGCGAAAATCGCCGCCAAAATCAAGATGCCCTGCCCACGCAATGAATCCTGGAACACCTGTGCGGTGCCCTGGAAGCCGGTGGTGATGGTCGCCGGCAGTCGCTCGTCACGTTCGAGCTGCGTGATCTCGTCCACCGCCTGGCCGAGCGAAAAACCGGGCTGCAGGTTGAACGAGATCGTCACCGCGGGCTGCTGGCCCTGATGGTTGACCTGCAGCGGGCCGACCGTGCGCACGAATTTCGTTACCGCCGACAGCGGCACTACGGCACCGGACAGAGCACCGTTCCCCGTCACCCCCGCGCCCGGCGCAACGGAGGCCGCATTGGCCCCGGTGCTGAGGCTGTTGGTCTTCACGTAGATATGGTCGAGATCATTCGGGCTAGTCTGGAATTCCGGCTTGGTTTCCAGAATCACCTGGTAGTTATTGGCCGGCGTGTAGATGGTGGCGACCTGGCGCGAGCCGAAGGCGTCGTACAGTTGCTGGCGCACCTGGTCGACGGAGACGCCGTATACCGCCGACTTTTCGCGGTCGACCGCGACGGTGACCTGCGGATTCTTGACGTACAGATCGGTGGTGACGTCGAGCAAGCCGGGCAGCTTGGCGATCTTGTCGCGCAATTCCGGCGCCACACGGTACAGCGTCTCGGTGTCGTTCGATTGCAGCGTATATTGATACTGACTCTTGGCCAGTTTGCCGCCGAGGTTGAGGTTCTGAATCGGCTGATAGAAGATTTGAATGCCCGGGAAAATGTTGGCTTCGCGCCGCAGCCGGGCGAGCACCACCTGCTGCTTGCCGCGCTCGTCCTGCGGCTTCATCGCTACCAGCATGCGCCCGCTGTTGGGTAGCGAATTGGGTCCGCCGGCGCCAACCGTCGAATTGATGTAGGCGACGGCCGGATCCCTGCGCACCACATCGGCGACCTTGCGCTGATGCTCGACCATCGCCGGGAAACCGATGTCGCTGTTGCCCTCGGTGATGCCGATCACGTAGCCGGTGTCTTCGGTCGGGAAGAAGCCCTTCGGCACCACGATATAGAGCCAGATCGTGCCGGCAATGGTCGCGAGCGTGACCATCAGCATGACCGATTTGTGCGCCAGCACGCGGTCGAGTGACCATTCATAAGTGCCCTTCATGCGCTCGAAGAAGGCCTCGAACTGCCGAAGAACCCAAATCTCTTTCTTGTTTCGCTCGTCATGCTCGCCCTTGAGCACGCGCGCGCACAGCATCGGCGTCAGCGTCAGCGACACGAAGCCGGACACGATGATCGCCACAGCGATCGTCACCGCGAATTCGCGGAACACGCGGCCAACCATGCCGCCCATCAGCAGTACCGGGATGAACACCGCGATCAGCGAGAAGGTGATCGACACGATGGTGAAGCCGATTTCACGCGAGCCCTTCAGCGCCGCCTCGAACGGGCGCATGCCGCCCTCGATGTGGCGGACGATGTTCTCCAGCATAACGATGGCATCGTCGACTACGAAGCCGACCGAGAGCGTGAGCGCCAGCAGCGTCATGTTGTTGATAGAGAAGCCGAAGGCGTACATCGCAGCGCAAGTGCCAATCAGCGATACCGGCACCGCCAGCGCCGGGATGATGGTGGCCGAGACCTTCCGCAAGAATAGGAAGATCACCATGATGACAAGGCAGATCGCGATCGCCAGCGTTTCCTGCACGTTGGCGACCGCCGCACGGATCGAGATCGAGCGGTCGAACAGTGGCTGCATTTGGATCGCGGCGGGGATCTGCGCGCGCATCTGCGGCAACTTGGTGCGCACGTCGTCCACGACTTGCACCGTGTTGGCGTCGGGCTGGCGCTGGATCGCCAGCACGATGGCGCGCGAGTTGTTGAACCAGGTGGCGATCTTGTCGTTCTCGACGCTGTCGATCACGTGCGCAATTTCGGACAGCTTAACCGGCGCGCCGTTGCGATAGGCCACCACCACGTTGCGGTAATCGGCAGCGTGCTCCATGGCTCCGGTGGCCAAGAGCGTCACTGCCTGCTGCTGGCCCTGCAAAGTGCCGACCGGCGCCGAGGAATTGGCTTGCGCGACGACTGTACGGATATCTTCAAGCGAGATATTGCGCGCCGCCGCTGCCACCGGATCGACCTGAACGCGGACAGCGAATTTCTGCGCTCCGTACACGACGACTTGCGCGATGCCGGAGAGCTGCGAGATCTGCGGCGCCAGCACGGTCTCGGCATAGTCATCGACCGCCGAGAGCGGCATAGTGTCGGAGCGCATGCTCAGATAAAGCACAGGGAAGTCGCCGGGATTGACCTTGCGGAAGCTCGGCGGCGTGGTCATTTCGACCGGCAGGTTCTTGGCTGCGGTCGACAAAGCCGTCTGCACGTCGAGCGCGGCGCCGTCGATATTGCGGCCGAGGTCGAATTGGATGGTGATCTGCGTCAGTCCGAGCGCGGACGACGAGTTCATCGACGAGATGCCAGCGATGGTGGAGAGCTGCTGTTCGATCGGCGCGGCGACCGAGGCGGCCATCGTCTCGGGCGCGGCACCCGGCAATTGCGCGGTGATCTGGATGGTCGGAAAATCCACCGCCGGCAGCGCCGCCACCGGCAACAGTCGGTAGGCGAAAGCACCGAACACGATCAACGATGCCGTCAGTAGCGTCGTCAGCACCGGGCGGCGGATACAGGTTTCCGACAGCGTCATGAAATCAGGTCCCGGCCGGAACGATGGCGCCGCTCATCGCTTTGGACGGACGCGGCGACACTCGCGTGCCCTCCGACAGCAACAGCTGCCCGTCGGTCACAACCGTCTCGCCGCCACTGAGGCCGGACGTAACTACCGTCTCGTTGCCGACCTGGCGCTCGGTGGTAACGTGCTGAACCCTGGCGACATTGTTGCTGTCGACGACGAAGACAAAATTGCCGGTCTGGCTCACTTGCACGGTAACAGTGGGCACCACCACGCCTTCCTCGCTGCGCAAGGTCATCTCGGTGTTCACCAGCGTGCCGGGCCACAGCCGCTCGCCCTCGTTGGGCATGATCGCGCGGATCGTCGCCATGCCGGTCGTGGGGTCGACCGAGTTCTCGATCATACTGACGTGACCGGAAGCCGGCTTTTGGTCGCCCGGGATATTCGCTTCGACGGTCGCGGTTTTAGCGGCGAGCGCGCTACGAATGGCGGGCAGCTCTTTCTGCGAAACAGTGAAACTGACATAGACCGGCGCCATCTGGTTGATGGTCGCCATCGGCGATGTGTCGGCCTGGCGCACGAAGTTGCCGACCTTGACGGCGGCGGCGCTGATGCGGCCGGTGATCGGCGCAGTGATGGTGCAATAGCTGCGCTGAACCTGGAGATTTTCCAAGAGACCCTGATCGGATTTGATCGCCGCCTGGAAAGTCTCGGCTTGAGTCTTGGCGGCGTCGAGATTTTGCTGCGGGGTTGCGTTCTTGTCGACTAGGCTGGTGTAACGCGCGACATCGAGCTCAGCACCGTGCAACTGCGCTTGATCCTTCGCGATGCTGCCTTGCGTTTGCGCGATTTGCGCGTCGACCGCACGGCAGTCCAGGGTAAAAAGGAGTTCGCCGGCATTGACGTGCGCGCCGTCGGCGAAATGGACACTGTCGATGGTGGTGTCGATACGCGCCTTTATGGCCACGCTGGAGATGGGCGTGACCGTGCCGAGGGCCTCAATCCGCACGGGAACCTGCTTGCGGACCGCCTTGGCAACCTCGACCGGAACGGCTTGGCCGACCTGCCCTTGCGCGCGGGCAGCCGCGGCGCGCTCACTGGTCCAGAGACCGCGGGCAAGCACAGCGATGCCGATCAGGGCGAGCGCCGCCGCCCCAAATAGCCACTTTCGCTTGATCATCGGCAATATTCGGTCCGGGCTCGCTTGGGCCCCGCCCGGGCGCTCCTTTATCCGCGGAATGGCTCGTGCCTCGTCTTTTCGGCCCGTATCGGGCTACTTAGCATATAAACGGCCTTCAGTGGATATCCCTGCGGTGGCTGGTAAACACCACGATGCCGTACTTAGTTCGGTGAATCGGGCATTTTATTGATGCGTATCGCCACCTGGAACGTCAATTCGATCCGCCAGCGCATGGACAGCCTGCAGGCCTGGCTCAAGGAGCGCCAGCCCGACATCGTCTGCCTGCAGGAGATCAAATGCACCGACGATGCCTTCCCGCGGGAGCCGTTGGAGGCGCTCGGCTACAACGTGGCCGTGCACGGGCAGAAGACCTTCAACGGGGTCGCCCTGCTCTCCAAGCTGCCGTTCGACGAGGTGGCGCCCGGCCTGATCGGCGACGACGGCGACGTGCAGGCGCGCTTCCTGGAGGCACTGGTCTCGACCAAGAGCGGCGTATTGCGGGTGGTCAGCCTTTACCTGCCGAACGGCAACGGCGGCGAAGAAAAATATGCATATAAGATCAAATGGATGGACCGGCTTATTGCCTTTTCACTTGAACGGCTGACACGCGAGGAACCGTTCGTCTTGGCCGGCGATTACAACGTCATCCCGACGCCGGCCGATGCGCGGCGACCCGAAGCCTGGGTCAACGACGCCCTTTTCCTGCGGCCGACACGGGAGAAGTTCCGCGCGCTCAGCAATCTCGGCCTCACCGACGCCATCCGCGCGGTGAGCGACGCGCCCGATCTCTACACGTTCTGGGACTATCAGGCCGGCGCCTACCAGAAGAACGACGGCATCCGCATCGACCACGTGATGCTGTCGCCGCAGGCCGCCGACCGCCTGGTCGATGCCGGCATCGACCGCCACGTGCGCGGCTGGGACAAGCCGTCCGATCACGTGCCGGTTTACGTCGATCTGGATATCGAGGGGCGGTAGCGCACGCTCCGCTCATTCCCGCGCAAGCGGGAATCCAAAGTCACAACCACAAGATCCGGAATTTGCCGCCCTGGGTCCCCGCTTTCGCGGGGACGAGCGGCCAGTTATTCGTGCCGCATCTCAAGCCACCGCTTGAGATACATCGCGGCCATCGCCTTCTCGTCTTCGTTCGCCTGACGGAAGGCATTGTCGTAGAGCCCGTTGATCCAGGTTTGATCGTTGCTGTCGGCGCTGTCCTTGGCCAGCGTCAGCCACATCAAGCCGCGCGCGGCCTGGCGCGGGATATGGTCGCCGGTGAACAGCATGGCGCCGAGCATGGCCTGTGCCTTGCACAGCCCCTTGTGCGCGGACAGGCCGAACCAGCGCGCGGCGGTGCGCGGATCGTGCGGCGCGCCAACGCCGTCGAGATAAAGCCGCGCCAGGTAATACTGCGCTTCCGGATCGCGGAAGTAGGACGCCGCATAGGCGAACATTTCGCGCGCGCGATCGGGATCCTTCTTCACCTCGGTGTTCGGGATGCCCTGCATATAATACTGGCCGAGCGCGACGAAGGCGTTGGCGACGAAGCGCGCCTCGCGCGTGTCGGGATTGTCGTCGGCGTGGCTGTCGGCGATGCGGCGGAAATATTCGAACGCCTTGGCGTCGTCATGCGCGACGCCCTCGCCCTCGGCATACATGCGGCCGAGCTTCCACTGCGCGATCGCATGGCCGTTGTCGGCGGCGTATTCGAGCGAGGACACGGCCTTGGCGGTGTCGCCGGCCTTGAGCCATTGCGCGCCGGTGCGGAAGGCTTCCGCCGGAGACATCGCCGCGGCAGCCGCCGCCGGTACCGCCGCAACGGTCGCGTCGGTCTTGCTGCCGTCGAAGGCAAGCGCCGGCGCGGCCGAAACCAAGACCGCGATCAACAGCGCACGCGACAGGGCCTCAGATGTCCGCATAGCATTCTTTCTCAGCCGCGCCGCCCGGATGGGTAACCGCGCCATGAAGCGCGTTGCCCACCTGCTGGCTGTATTTCCATAGATAGCCGGAGCCGTATTCGCTCTCGCGCGGCTTCCACTGCGCTTTGCGCTTGGCGAGCTCGTCGGCGGAAAGTTTCACGTCGAGCGTGCCCTTCTCGGCATCGAGTTCGATAATGTCGCCGTCACGGATCAGCCCGATCGGACCGCCGACCGCCGCCTCAGGTCCGACATGGCCGACGCAGAAGCCGCGCGTGGCGCCGGAGAAGCGTCCGTCGGTGATCAGTGCCACCTTTTCGCCCTGGCCCTGGCCGTAAAGCGCCGCCGTGGTGGAGAGCATTTCGCGCATGCCGGGGCCGCCGCGCGGGCCCTCGTAGCGAATGACCAGAACGTCGCCTTCCTTGTAGGTGCGCTTCTTGACCGCCTCGAAGCAGGCCTCCTCGCCGTCGAAGCAGCGCGCCGGGCCGGAGAATTTCAGCTTCTTCATCCCGGCGACTTTCACGATGGCACCTTCGGGCGCGAGGTTGCCCTTGAGGCCCACGACGCCGCCGGTCGCCAGCAATGGCTTATCGGCCGGACGCACAACATCCTGGTCCGGATTCCATTTCACGTTTTTCATGTTCTCGGCGATCGTGCGGCCGGTGACGGTCAGGCAATCGCCGTGCATGAAGCCGTGATCGAGCAAGGTCTTCATCAGCAGCGGCACGCCGCCAGCTTCGAACATATCCTTGGCGACATAACGGCCGCCCGGTTTCAAATCTGCGATATACGGTGTCTTTTTGAAGACTTCCGCGACATCGAAAAGATCGAATTCGATCCCGCACTCGTGCGCGATGGCCGGCAGATGCAGCGCGGCATTGGTGGAGCCGCCGGTGGCGGCGACAACGGCCGCGGCATTCTCCAGCGCCTTGCGCGTGACGATGTCGCGCGGGCGGATGTTGGCCTTGATCAGGTCCATGATCATCTCGCCGGCCAGCGTGCAGAACTTGTCGCGCATCTCGTATGGCGCCGGCGCACCGGCCGAGTAAGGCAGCGCCAGGCCGATGGCCTCCGATACCGTCGCCATGGTGTTGGCGGTAAATTGCGCGCCGCAGGCGCCGGCCGACGGGCAGGCGTTCTGCTCGAGTTCGTCGAGATCGGCGTCCGACATCTGGCCGACCGAATGCTTGCCGACCGCTTCGTAGACGTCCTGCACGGTGACCGGCTTGCCCTTGAAGGTGCCGGGCAGGATCGAGCCGCCGTAAATGTAGATCGCCGGCACGTTGAGCCGGCACATCGCCATCATCATGCCGGGCTGCGACTTGTCGCAGCCGGCGACGCCGATCAGCGCATCGTAAGCGTGGCCGCGCACGGTGAGCTCGACCGAATCGGCGATCACTTCACGCGACGGCAATGACGCTTTCATGCCGGCATGGCCCATCGCGATACCGTCGGTGACGGTGATGGTGCAGAATTCGCGCGGAGTGGCGCCGACCGAGGCGACGCCCTTTTTCACCGCCTGCGCCTGACGCATCAGGGCGATGTTGCAGGGGGCGGCCTCGTTCCAGCAGGTGGCGACGCCGACGAAAGGCTGGTGGATCTGCTCGGTGGTCAGACCCATCGCGTAATAGAACGAGCGATGGGGGGCGCGGTCAGGCCCTTCCGTGGCGTGCCGGCTCGGCAGGCGCGATTTCAGATTGGCCTTGGCGTCCATACCAACTCAGAGCCCCCCGCCCCTGGTCACAAACTCAACCGGCCTGTTGCCTTGCCGGCTTACCCGAGGTTCCTTGCCCGCCGGTAAAACCCTAAAGCCTCAACGGCTTGGGTCGTGCCCCGGCTGACCTCGGTTTCGGCGCAGGGTATGGCTAAATCGCGGCGTGGTAAGCGTTTCCAAGAACCTAGGGGCTATTTGTCGTAAAGCTGTTGCAAACAGGACACAGGAATGGCCTTTGGCCCGAAACTGCGCCGCGGCTTCTTCGACCGCTCGGTCCATAAGGTGGCGCCGGAGCTGATCGGCGCCACCCTGCTGGTTAACGGCGTCGGCGGGGTGATCGTGGAGGTGGAGGCCTATCACCACACCGACCCGGCCGCGCATTCTTACGGCGGCCCCACCCCCCGCAACGCCGTGATGTTTGGCCAGCCCGGTTTTGCCTACGTGTACCGCTCCTACGGCATCCACTGGTGCTTGAATTTCGTGTGCGAGAAGGAAGGCTCGGCCAGCGCGGTGCTGATCCGGGCCTTGGAGCCGACGCATGGTTTGGCGGCGATGCGGCGGCGGCGCGGCTTGAGCGAGCCGCGCGCGCTGTGCTCGGGGCCGGGCAAGCTATGCGAGGCGCTCGGCGTGAGCATCAAGCACAACGGCTTGGCTCTCGACCGCGCGCCGTTCGAATTGCGCGCGCGTCAGCGCAAACCGGAGATCGCGATCGGCGAACGCATCGGCATTACCAAAGCGGTGGAGCATCCCTGGCGCTACGGGCTGAAGGGTTCGAAGTTTTTGAGCAAGCCGTTCAAGTGATGCCTCGTGTCCCGGATGCGGCGCAGCGTGAAACGGTGCGCCGCTGTTCCGGGACCCCGGTTGCTCACGAAAGCTGGGACCCGGGTCTGCGGTGCACCACTTCGTGCTGCATTGCGCCCGGGACAGGGAATCTCACGCCGCGCCTTTGAGCCGCTCCAGCGCCTCGGCGATCTTGGCTTTGCGCGCGACCGCTTCCTCGCGTTTTTCTTTTTCCTCTTCGACCACGTCTTCTGCGGCGCGCTCTATAAACTTCGGATTGTTGAGCTTGGCATCGCTGCGCGCGATGTCGGCATCGGCTTTGGCCATTTCCTTGGCGAGGCGCGCGCGCTCGGCGGCAAGATCGATCACGCCCTTGAGCGGCAGCGCCGCCACGTCACCGCGCACCACGAGCTGCACCGAACCGGCCGGCGCGGTGGGCGCGGAGGAAATCTCCGACACACGCGCAAGGCGCTTGATGAATTCGGCCCAGCGTTCCGCGCGAGCGCTGGTTTCGGCGGACGCGCCCGCCAGCACCAGCGGGATCTGCGCGGTGATGTTCATCTCGGCGCGGATCGAGCGGATGGCGGTGATGAGATCGATCACCCAGCCGATCTCGGCTTCGGCTTTGTCGTCGGCAAGCCCTGCGAGTTTCGGCCAGTCGCTGAGCGCGAGCAGATTGGACCGCTTCGGCCCCTGCTCCGCCGTCACCGCCCACAATTCCTCGGTGATGAACGGCATGAACGGGTGCAGCAGCTTGAGGATTTCATCGAGCGCCCACGCCGCCATCGCGCGCGTCTCATCCTTCGCCGCGCTATCGGGACCGGTCAGCAAAGGCTTCGACAGCTCGACGTACCAATCGCAATAGACGTTCCAGACGAAGCGATAGGCCGCACCGGCCGCCTCGCTGAAATCGTAGATCTCGATTGCCTTGGTGATTTCGGCGGCTGCCTTCGCCGTTTCGTGCGCGATCCAGCAGTTGAGCGTTTCTTTCACCGATTTCGGATCGAAGCCTTCGACGCGCTTGGCGCCGTTGAATTCGACGAAGCGCGCGGCGTTCCACAGCTTGGTGGCGAAGTTGCGGTTGTTCTCGACATCCTGCGGGCCGAGCCTGATGTCGTGCCCAGGGGCGACATTGCGCGCCAAGGTAAAGCGCAGCGCATCGGCGCCGAACTCGTCGATGACGCCAAGCGGATCGACCACATTGCCCTTCGACTTCGACATCTTGGCGCCGGAGGCGTCGCGCACCAGCCGGTGGATGTAGACATCGTGGAACGGGATGTCCTTCATAAAATGAAGGCCCATCATCATCATGCGCGCGACCCAGAAGAAAATGATGTCAAAGCCGGTGACCAGCGTGGACGTCGGATAGTAACGCTCAAGCTCCGGCGTCTCGTCCGGCCAGCCCAGCGTCGAGAACGGCCACAGCGCCGAGGAGAACCAGGTGTCGAGCACGTCCTCGTCGCGCGTGAGCTTCGTCGCTTTGCCGTAATGCTTATCGGCCTCGACCTGCGCTTCCGCTTCACTCAAGGCGACAAACACTTTGCCGTCGGGCCCATACCACGCCGGAATCTGATGGCCCCACCACAGTTGGCGCGAGATGCACCACGGCTGGATGTTTTCCATCCAATTGAAATAGGTGTTCTCCCAGTTCTGCGGGATGAGCTTGGTCTTGCCTTCGCGCACCGCGGCGATCGCCGGCTCCGCGAGTTTCTTGGCGTTGACGTACCACTGATCGGTCAGGAACGGCTCGATGACGGCGCTCGAGCGGTCGCCATGCGGCACGACATGCGCGTGCGGCTCGACCTTCTCGAGCATGCCCTTGTCTTCAAGCCGCGCGACGATCTGCTTGCGCACGGCAAAACGTTCGGCGCCGTGCAGCGCGAGCGTCTGGTCGAGATCGCTTGACGCCGGCACACCGGCGAGGAAGTCGGCATTGTCCTTGAGCGCAAGGCGCGCCTCGACGCTGAAAATATTGATCTGCGGCAGATTGTGCCGCTTGCCCACCTCGAAGTCGTTGAAGTCATGGGCTGGCGTGATCTTCACCGCGCCGCTGCCTTTTTCCGGATCGGAGTATTCGTCGGCGATGATCGGAATCTTGCGCCCGACCAGCGGCAGGATGACGTTCTTTGGCCGGCCAGCTTTGAAAGCTTCGACAAATTCTTTGTAACGCTCATCATCCGGATGCACCGCCACCGCGGTATCGCCGAGCATGGTCTCCGGCCGCGTGGTGGCGACGACGATGTAAGTCGACTTATCCTCGGGATTGAAAGTCTTGCCCTCGATCGGATAGCGCAGATGCCATAAGTGTCCCTTGGTCTCGACCTGGATCACTTCGAGATCGGAGATCGCGGTGAGCAGCTTGGGGTCCCAGTTGACCAGCCGCTTGTCCTTGTAGATCAGCTTCTCGTTGTAGAGCTGCACGAAGACCTTGATGACCGCCTTCGACAGGCCCTCATCCATCGTGAAGCGCTCGCGCGACCAGTCGCACGACGCGCCCAAGCGCTTCAACTGATTGACGATGGTGCCGCCGCTCTCGGCCTTCCATTCCCACACGCGCTTGAGGAACGCTTCGCGCCCCATGGCGCGGCGCCCGGGCTGCTGGCGCTCCATCAACTGCCGCTCGACCACCATCTGCGTGGCGATGCCGGCATGGTCGGTGCCCGGCTGCCACAGCACGTCCTTGCCACGCATGCGCTCGAAGCGGCAAAGGATGTCCTGCAGCGTGTTGTTGAGCGCATGGCCCATATGCAATGAGCCGGTGACGTTGGGCGGCGGAATGACGATAGAGTACGCGGGTGCGCCGGCACGCTCTTGGCGGCCGGCGCGGAAGGCGCCCGCCTGCTCCCAGGTGCGGTAGATGCGGCCTTCGACTTCGCCGGGTTGATAGGTCTTATCGATCATTGCTGATGTGCTTGAATCTCGTAGCGGGCTAGAAAGCCCGTGCCTCTGCCGGAGTCAACGTGTCCTCGCCCGCCGCCGCTCCCGACCGCGCGCTCACCCGCGTCATTGTGCTGATGGCGCTCGCGGCCTTTGCCAGCGGCGCATCGCTGCGCGTCTCCGACCCGCTGCTGCCGCAGGTGGCGCAGGATTTCGGCTCGACGCTGGGTTTGGCCTCCTCGATCGTCACCGCCTACGCCATCCCCTACGGCCTGACCCAGGCGTTCACCGGGGTGATCGGCGACCGCCTCGGCAAGTGCCAGGCGGCGGCGGCGGCCTGCGCGGTGTCCTGCCTCTTGGTGCTGCTGTGCGCCGGCGCGCAATCGGTGCCGCAGCTTGCGCTCGCCCGCTTCGTCTCGGCGCCGGGCGCCGCCATCATCGTGCCGCTCGGCATGGCCTATGTCGGCGACGTGGTGCCCTATGCGCGGCGGCAGACGGTGCTGGCGCGATTTCTCGCCGGGCAGATGTGCGGCATGATCGCGGGCCAGGTGTTCGGCGGCATCATCGGCGATCATTTCGGCTGGCGCACGGTATTCGTCGCGCTCGCTTTCGCCTTCGCCGGCAGCGCCGTCGCCCTCGCCAGCCAGTTCCGCTCCAATCCCTGGACGCGCCCGATGCATCACGAGGGCGGCGCGCGGCCCGGCCTCGTCGCCGGCTATCGCAACCTGTTCGCGGTGCCGTGGGCGCGCTTCGTGCTGCTGGCGGTGTTTCTGGAAGCGGCGATCTTCTTCGGCGGCCTCACTTATGTCGCGGCCGATCTGCACACGCGCTTCGGCCTGAGCTTCTCGGTGGTCGGCGTGGTGATCGGGGGCTACGGGCTCGGCAGCGTGCTCTACGCCGGCACTGTGCAGCATTTGGTCGACCATGTCGGCGAGCGCGGCCTCGTCATCGGCGGCGGCGTCATCGTCATGCTTGGCTTCCTCACGCTCGCCGGCGCGCCGTGGTGGGAGAGCGCGCCGCTCGCCACCACGCTGCTCGGCTTCGGCTACTACATGGTGCACAACACGCTGCAGACCAACGCCACCCAGATGCTGCCGCAGGCGCGCGGCACGGCGGTCGCCGGCTTTTCCTCGGCCTTGTTTCTCGGCCAGAGCGCAGGCGTCGCGCTTGCGGCGCCCATCGTCGACCGCGCCGGCGCGGTGCCGGTCTTCGTGCTGGCGGCGTTGCTGTGGCCGGCGCTGGCGTTGTGGATCAGGGTGAAGCTGCGCGGCCGCGGAATATTTTAAGGCAAATTTTCTAAGGTTTGCCGCGCGAGACGCGCTCGATCTCGGCGCGCACGATGCGGTCGACCATCCCGGGCAGATTGTCGTCGAGCCACGACTTGAGCATCGGGCGCAGCATTTCCTTCACCAGGTCTTCGAGCGTGCGCGCGTTCTGTCCCAGCACGGTGTGGGCAAGCGCATTGAAGGCGCTATCGACCGCGGCCGCGGTCGCATTCGAGATCAGCCCGGGATCGGACATCGCCGGCATAGGCGGTGGCGGCGGCGCGGGTGCACGGCGCGGCTCTTCGACCGCGCGCGGCACGTCCAGCGGACGGTCGGTAAACACCACGTCGGAATCGCCGTCGATGGTGCGGAAGCTCGGCGCCGGCCCGGGCGACGGCGTCGGCGCGGTCATCGCCTCGGTCAGATCGAGCACGTCGCTCACCGCCGCCGGCGGCACCGGCTTGGGCGGCTCGGCCTTGGGCGCCGGCTTCGGCTTGTCGAGATCGGCCAGCATCGCGTCGATGTCGCTCTGCTTGTTCACGGCCGCAGGCGGCGGAGGCGGCGGTGGAGGCGGCGCCGGGCGCGCGGGAATGGCCGCCGCCGGCAGCGGCTTGGGTGCGGCCGGCTCCGGCAGTTTCGCGGGCTTGCTGGCATCGTCATCGGCGATGATGCGCCGAATTGAGGCCAAAATTTCCTCCATCGAGGGTTCTTGGGCCTTCGCTGCCTGGCTCATTCCGTCTTCCCGACTCGTGTCACCTCGGCGCCATAGGCCGCACGTGGGCCTAAAAAGCGAATCGCCGCCGCTTACCGTTTATACGCCAGAGGGGTGCGGGTGTGGCAGTTGGAAAGTCGGCAAAAAGCTAATGAACTGTGGACACGAGGCCGCCGGCGCGCCGGTCTAGCGGCCGTCCGGGTTGCGCAGGCCGACCCAGCTGTCGCGCACTTGTTCGTAATGGATCTGCGGCTGGTAGACCGGCACGCGCAGGCCGAGGACTTCCGGCGCCAGCCGGCCGACCGAGGCCAGCAGCGTGTACGAGGCGACCACGCGGTCGCGCTGCGCGCTCACCAGCGCCACGCGCGCATTGACCAGTTCCTGCTGCGCGTTGAGCACGTCGAGCGTGGTGCGCTGTCCGACGCGCGCTTCCTCGCGCACGCCGTTGAGCGCGATCTCGGCGGCCTGCACCTGGGCTTGCGTGGAATCGACCGTCGACTTCGCCGCCTCGAGCTGGCCCCAGGACTGCACGGTGGTCTGCCGCACCTGGTCGCGCGCGACGTCGAGATCGAGCCGCCGCTGACCGAGCGTTTCCTTCGCTTGCCGCACGAGCGAATATTCCGCACCGCCTTGGTAGATCGGAATGCTCAGCGTGCCGAGCACGGAGGCCTGATACTGCTCGATCGTGTTGAGGCTGCCGGCCACCTCGTAGTTTTTCGTGTATTGGCCGGTCACCGACACGGTCGGATACAGCGACGCCTCCGCCACTTTCACCGCCAGCTGCGCGGCGTCGACATTGAATTGCGCGGTCGAGATCGCCGGATGCACGGCGGTGGCCAGTCCGACCGCCGACGGCAAATTGCTCGGCGAGAAGCGGTCGACCGGCGTGCCGGCGGTGAGATTGTTCGGATTGACGCCGATCACCTGGCGATAGGTCGCCGCCGAAGCCTTGTAGGTTGCTTCCGCGGCCAGCACTTGCGAGCGGCCGGCGGCCAAGCGCGATTCCGATTGCGCCACGTCGGTGCGCGTCACTTCGCCGACGTTGAAGCGGTCGCGGGTCTGGCGCAACTGCTCTTGCAGCACTTCGACGTTGCGCCGTTGCAGATCGAGGATGGCGGTGTCGCGCAACAGATTCATGTAGGCGGTCGCGGCGTTGAGCAGCACCGTCTGCTCGGTGACGCGCAAGGTGGCGCGCGCGGCCAGCACCTGCAACTCGGCCTGGCGCGTCTTGTTGGCGGTTTGGAAACCGTTGAACAGCGTTTGCGTGATGGTGGCGCCGTAACTCGCCGGCGTGTCGTAGCCGCTTTGCACGGCGTAAGTTGCCGGGTTGTTGGGCGACACGGTCGCCGGCAAGTTCGGGCTCACCACGCGCGTGTTGGACGACAGCGATTGCTGGCCGCCTGTCCCGGTGATGGACACCTTCGGGCGGTAGCCGGAGAGTGCTTGCGGCACGTTCTCGTCGGTGGCGCGCACGGCGGCGCGCTGCGAATTGAGCGAGGGGTTGTTGACGTAGGCCTCGACCAAGGCGGATTCGAGCGTCTCGGCGCGCGCAAGCGCGGCCACAAACGACACCACGGCACATGCGACCACGCCGGCCGCAACCTTGCCTGCCCAGCCCCTACGAGCGCAAAGCCACATTCCCACAACCTAACCTACGCGCGCGAACGCACGGCACGCGATTCGCAACCGCACAGGACCCCGAACCATACGTGTCCCGTCGAAGGCTTAAAACCCCCCGCCCGCTGCCGCCCACAGAATGGCGATCAGTGGGGCTAATCGGCCACGCCGGGGAACCAGTAATTGTGTCAAAATGCGAATTCCGGGGGTTTGACGAAGCCGGGCAGCAGCGCCGCCGCCGCATCGAAGATCGCCCGGCCACCGCTCTCCTGCCCGCTGCGCCGGTAGAGCATGGCCTTGGCGCCCGGCCCCGCGCCCAGCACGCAGACCAGCCGGCCGCCGTCCTTGAGCTGCCGCAGCAATACGTCCGGGGCGAACTCGGTGGCGCCTTCAACCACAATCGCGTCGTAGGGCCCGCCCTGCGGCCAGCCGCCGGTGAGCGGGCCGGTCTGAACAGTGACGTTCGCCATGACAGCGAGCGCGGCGCGCGCGGCTTGGGCGAGGCCTGCGTCTTGTTCGAGTGCGACCACCTGTCCAGCGATGCGGGCAAGCACTGCAGCCGCGTAGCCGGTGGCGCAGCCGACATCGAGCACGCGATCGTTAGCGGCGAGATCGGCGGCCTGGATCAGCTTGGCCAGCACCATCGTCTTCATGAGGCGGCGGCCAGCCTCCCCGAGCGGCACGTCGAGATCGAGATAGGCGAGCCCGGCCTGGGCGGGCGGCAGGAAGGCCTCGCGCGGAACTTCGAGCAGGGCGGAAATAATGCGCAGATCGGTGACGTCGGCGGTGCGCACCTGCCCGTCCACCATATTACGACGCGCGGCGGCGAAATCGGTCATCGCGATCCTCGGAAACAGACGAAAAAGGCGCGGCTTTTGTGCGGCAAGGGCGGGGTAAAAGCAAGCGAGGCGCGCGGCGTTGTCGATTGCGCTTTGCTCCTATATAGGGCGGGGGTTCCGGGCGGTTCGCAACCGAAAAATCGCCCGGTTAACGGCCACGTGGCGGAGTGGTTACGCAGCGGACTGCAAATCCGTGCACGCCGGTTCGATTCCGGCCGTGGCCTCCACCCGCCTTCATTCAAGCTTCGGCGGGCAAGGCCTTCGCAAAGGCGGGCGTCCGCCGTAGCTTTAGCGAAGGCGGACTTGGTGGGAAACGACTTGGCGGGGGGGCCGACAATGGCGCGTCGTTACACAAAGCTGTTCGGTGCATTGCTGGCCGCTGCGCTCGTGGCGATGGCCGAAGCAGCCGCCGCCGCAACCTATGAAGACGGGCTGCTCGCTTACGACAAAGGCGACTTCGCCACGGCCCTGAAGATCTTCCGCCCGCTTGCCGAGCGCGGCGACATCCGCTCGGAAAACGCGCTCGGCCGCATGTACATCCGCGGTGACGGCGTCGCGCGCGACCCTGCCGAGGGAACGCGGTGGTTCCAAAGTGCCACCGAGCAGACCAAGGCGCTGGACGCTTACAACTACGGCGACTTCGCGCTCGCGCTCAAGACGTTCCGGCCGCTCGCCGAAAACGGACAGGTGCTCGGTCAGTACATCCTCGGCCTGATGTACACCAACGGCCAGGGCGTCGGAGAGAACTTCCCGGAAGGCTTGAAGTGGCTCACCAAAGCCGCCGAGCAGGGCGAGGCCAAGGCGCAGTTCAGCGTCGGCGTCATTTACTTCAAGGGTCTCGGCGTCGCGAAGAATGAAGAATAATGCCGAGGCGTTCAAGTGGTACCGCCGCGCGGCCGATAAGGGTAACCCGCCGGCGCAATACAATCTTGGCGCGATGTACGCCAAAGGCGACACCGTGGCGCAGGACACCGTCACCGCCTACATGCTCTACAGTTTGGCGGCGGCGCAAGGCATCAAAGCCGCCCGCGACGCGAGAGACAAACTCGCGAAATCGATGAGCCCCGATCAGGTCGCCGAGGCGAATAAAAAAGTGCACGCCTGGAATCCGAAGGTGGAAACGGATTGACGGAGAGGCTTTGCAAAGCGAAAGCGGCTTTGTTATAGGCGCGGCCTATTCCCTGGTAGCTCAGCGGTAGAGCGTTCGACTGTTAATCGAAATGTCGCTGGTTCGATCCCAGCCCAGGGAGCCACTCTTTTTGTCATCGCGGCCGGCTTCTGTCATCGTCTAAAGCCCGCCCCCTAGAGCCGCCATGACCCCCGTCACCAGTCCCCTCACCACCGACCTCTACGAGCTCAACATGGTCCAGGCCTATCTGGACCGCGGCGAGAACAAGACGGCGGTGTTCGAATTCTTCGTGCGCAAGCTCCCCACCCGGCGCGGCTTTATGCTTGCCGCCGGGCTCGAAGACGCGCTCGATTTTCTCGAGACCATGAAATACTCCGCAGAGGAGATCGACTGGCTCAAGCACACCGGCCGCTTCCGCGACAATCTGCTCGACTATCTCTCCGGCTTCCGCTTCACCGGCGACGTGCACGCGATCCCGGAAGGCACCGTGTGCTTTACCCCGGAGCCGCTGCTGCGCGTCACCGCGCCGCTGCCGATGGCGCAGCTGGTCGAAGTCGCGGCTGATCAACATCATGCATTATCAGACGCTGATCGCGTCGAAGGCCGCTCGCATGGTGCTGGCGGCTGACGGCAGGGCGCTGTCGGATTTCGGCCTCCGCACCGCGCACGGCGCCGAGGCCGGGCTCTTTTCGGCACGCGCAAGCTACATCGCGGGCTTTGCCGGCGCGGCCAACGTGCTCGCCGGCCTGCGCTACGGCATCCCGGTCGTCGGCACCATGGCGCATTCCTACGTGCAGACGCACGACAACGAAATGCAGGCCTTCGAGGATTTCGCGCGCGCCCGGCCGGAAGGCGTGATCCTGTTGATCGACACCTACGACACCGAAGCCGCGGCGCGCAAAGTGGTGGCGCTGGCGCCCAAGCTGGCCGCCGACGGCATCGCCATTCGCGGCGTGCGCATCGACAGCGGCGATCTGATCGCGATGTCGAAAAAAGTGCGTGCCATTTTCGACGCCGGCGGGCTCAAGGATGCGGTCATCCTGGTGAGCGGCGGCGTCAACGAGGACCTGATGCAGCTCATGACGAAGGAGAAGGCGCCGATCGACGGCTGCGGCATCGGCGTCAGCCTCGACGTCTCGACCGACGCGCCGGTGTTCGACTGCGCCTACAAGCTGCAGGAATATGCCGGCAGGCCGCGGCGCAAGCGCTCGGAAGGCAAAGCCACCTGGCCCGGCCGCAAACAAGTGTGGCGCGCTTACGATAGCGACGGCCGCATGCGCGGCGATATTCTCTCGGTCGAGACCGACAAGCAGTCCGGCGAAACGGTGATCCAGCCGGTGATGCGCGCGGGCAAGCGCGTCGGGCCGGCACCGACGCTTGCGCAGATCCGCGAGCGGGCGGCGCGCGAGCTCGCGCGTCTGCCGGAGCCGCTGCGGCGGCTTGAGCCTTTCGACTATCCGGTGACCATCGCGGACGCGCTCAAGGTGGCCGCAGCGGAGGCCGACGAAATTACGGCGAAGGGCTAGCCGCCCGCTTTATTCCACCCGCGCGCGCCTTCACCATACACTTCGTGGCCGCTGTCGGTGACCACCACGGTGTCCTCGAGCTTGATGAAGCCGCGTGTCGGGTGCTTGAGCGTCGTCTCCACCGACACCACCTCGCCCACTTCCAGCGGAATATTGGCGTCGTCGGCCGGATAAGGCACCGGACCGCGGTCGGTCAGCCGCGGCGCCTCGTGGCTGACCAGCCCCATGCCGTGCGCGAGGAATTCCAGATTGTTGTGGTGCTTGGACTTCGCCACCAGCGGTTCGGCCGCAGCGTAGATCTCGCGGCCCATGGCGCCGGCCTTGACCGCCTTGAAGCCCGCGCGCTGGATCGTCTCGATCTCGGCGAGCAACTCGTTGAGCTCGGCATCCGGTTCGCCCTGGATCGCCATGCGGCAGATGTCGCCGATGTAGCCGTGATAGTTGCCGCCCGAGTCGATCGACATGATCTCGCCCTTCTGCCATTTCTGGTCGGAGGGCGCGCGGTTCATGCTGGTGCCGCAGGTGATCAGGCAATATTCGAACGTCAGCCCGCGATTGGTTTCCTCACGCCGCAGCGTTTCGACAACCTCGGCCTTGGTCTTGCCCGGCGGCGTCTTGGCAATCGTCGCCAGCATTGAATCGAGCACCGCCTCCGAGGCGAATTTCAGCATCTTCAATTCGGCCGCGGACTTCTTCACGCGCTGGCGCTCCAACACATAGAGCCCATCCACCCAGTCGGCGTCGGGGAACGCGGCGCGCAAAACCCTCGACGCGTCGTATGGCAGAAACCCGAATTCCGGTGCGATGCGTTTGGTCTTGAACCCGGCCTTGCGAATGTAATCGACCGCCTTCTGCATGGCGTCGACCGAGCCCCCCGTGTTGGTCTGCGTCTCCGGCGTCCATAAGGGCTTGGCCTGATGCTGGAATGTTTCCAGGCGGTGGCCGATATACGCGGCCTTCTCCGGCTGCCCCTTCGCGTAGACGAACACCGGCAGATAACGCGTCACGCCGGTCGCATCCATGTAGTCGAAGAAATTGGCGCGGTGGCCGCCGAGCAGATACTGCACATTGTGCTTGGAGGTCGCGATCAGCACGTCGACGCCGGCCTCGTCCATCAGCCGGTCGAGCCGCTGGTGATCGAACGGAATGGCGAGGCCTTTGGCCGCTTGAGCGTTGACGTTCATGGAAGCAACTCCGGCTAAGTCAACGAGAGACTAGGACCACAGTTCCTTGCTCGCAAGGCGGGCGCCCGCGACCAGCGCTTCGAGTTTCGCCCACATGATCGACGGATGCACGCGGCGATAGAACGGGCCCTGCGCAAAACCGCAATCGGTTCCAGCGATGATGTTTTCACGGCCTAAGATTTTCGCCAGACGAACAATGCGCTCGGCCACCAGCTCCGGATGCTCGACCACGTTGGTGGCGTGACTGATGACGCCGGGGATCAGCACCCGGCCGTCACCCAGTTTGGCGGTCTTCCAGACCTGCCATTCGTGTTCGTGGCGCGGATTGGCGCCCTCGATCACGAACGCGCCCACCTTCGCCTTGAGCAATACGTCGACGATGTCCTTGAGCGGCACGTCGCTGACATGCGGCCCCGGCCATGAGCCCCAGCAAACGTGGTAGCGGATACGATCGGCCGGCAGTCCTTCGATCGCGTGGTTGAGGATGTCGATCTGCGTCTCCAGCCAGCGCTTGTAGTCGGCAAAGCTCCCCGGCGGCACCATGCGGTCGTAAGTCACCGCGCTGCGCGCATCGTCGAGCTGCACCAGGAAGCCGGCATCGACGATCATCTTATATTCAGTGCGCATGGCGGCGGCGATCGCCACCTGCAATTCTTCGTCGCTCTTGTAGTATTCGTTCTTGCGGTCGGGAATGACGCTCGCCGGCGCGGCAACGGGCAGAAACGCTTCTTCCGTTTTCACCTTGCCGAGCGCGGCTTTGAAATTGTCGATGTCGCGCTGAAGCTCCCCCTGCCCGGTATAGGAAATCGGGCCGACACAGATCGCTTCGGTGGTGGTCGCCACCGCTTCTTTGGCATCCAGTTCCGCATAGAATTCGGCAAAGCGCGTGCGGTCGGCGCCGCGCTTGAACGGATTGGCAGTATCGCTTTTGATCGGCCGCCGCTCGAAACCGGACAAACGCTCGAGCGCGTATTGCGCCCAGCTGATCGACTTGCCGAACTCGCCGTCGCTCGGCACGTCGATGCCGGTTTCGGCCTGCTGGCGCACGACCTCGGCAACGGCGTCCGTGAGGCACCTCTGGTAGGCCTTTTCGTCGTAGGGCTTTCCGGCCTGCTTGGCGCGCAGGAACTCCTGCAAAGCCGGCGGACGGATCAGGCTGCCGACATGGGTGGTAAGAATGCGGTGCGTGCTGCGTTTCATGCCGGCTTGCTAGGCGAGCTGCCGGCGAAAGGCAATGCGTGGGCAGCGCCCCATTTCGGCGCGGCGCAGACGCGAGGAGATTAAGCGGCGGCGCTCTTGCTGGAAGCAGCGGCGAACTTGTCCGCCGACGCCACGCCGGACTTGCCGTCCATGATCATTTCGAGCGAGGCGACTTCGACCCGGTTGCGGCCGTGCTCCTTGGCGAAATAGAGCGCCTGGTCGGACTGCGCCAGCATCTCGGACACGTCGAGCGCGGGCTGATCGCAATAGGCGAGCCCGATGCTCACCGTCGCGCAGAGCGGGCGGCCTTCGACTTCCTTGGTGGCCATGGCAAAGCTTTCGCGAATGCGCTCGGCCACCGCCACGGCTTTGTCGCGGCTGGTGTCGTAGAGCATGGCAGCGAATTCCTCGCCGCCGAGCCGGCCGAGCAGGTCGGTCGCGCGCACCGACTTGCGCGCGGTGTCGGTGAACATCTCCAGCACGCGGTCGCCGAGCGCGTGGCCGAAGCGGTCGTTGATCGACTTGAAGTGGTCGAGGTCGATCAGCAGCACCGCGGTCGGGCGCGGATCGGCGCGATGGCGCTTGGCGAGCAGATTGGCGTCGGCCAGGAACGAGCGGCGGTTGGCGATGCCGGTGAGCGGATCGAGCATGGCGGCGTTGCGGTGGCGCAGCTCGGTGCGCTCCTTCGCCATCGCCAGCAGGATGAAGGCGACCGAAATCGTGAACAGCAGCGCCTCGAACGACAGCACGGTGAGCCACACACTGCCGTACATGGTATTTTCGGGCGCGAACGGCAGCATGGCGATGAGCGGCGTGCGCAGCAGATAAAGTGCGCCGTGCGCGAACAGCATGAAGATCGCCGGCCAGCGCGACACCAGCGCCTCGCTGCGGCCGCGCCAGAACTCGTAAGCCGTGAGCCAGGTGTAGGCCGTGATGATGGCGGAGGCGATCAACGCGCGCACTTGCACGGCGTCCGCCAGCACCGGCAGGCGGCAGATCAGCAGCCACAGCACCGCGCCTGTGACCAGATAGACCGGCTCGACCGGCCGGCCGTCGAACACGCGCGCGCCGGTCCACGTCACCGCGAAGGCGGTGAACAGCAGCGCATTGGCGAGATCGATGGTGATGATGTCGGGCACCGAGCCGTACATGCCGAACAGCACGACGGAGGCGGCGCGGATCAGATGAGCGAAGCCCCACCAGCAGACCGCATGGATTTGCGTGTTCTGCGCCCACGCGAACAGCAGCAGCAATCCGAGGATCGCCTCCACATAGATGGTCACCATGAAGAGGGTGTTGACGTCGAGCTTCATCGGTCGCTACGCCCAAAATTGCGCCGGGGCTCGATTTTTTGCCCCTTTGTCCCGGAGCGTGACGAATAGGCGAGCCGCCGTAAGAAGTGGTGAATGTGCGGGGATACCGTTGCCGCAATGCGCCGATATGGTTTCGCGGACCTTTCCACTGCGCCCGGCATTCGAAAGGCCCGTGCCAGAAACGGACAGCTGCCCTTCCCGGGCCCGTCTTGTCGCCTTATCGGCCCTCAACTAGGGTCGCCAACGCCTCCGACGAACATATTCGGTACCCGGAATGCAGGTCCGCGACGGTATTATTGAAGCGATCGGCCACACGCCGCTGATCAAATTGGAGCGCGCCTCGCGGGCCACCGACTGCACCATTCTCGGCAAAGCCGAGTTCATGAATCCCGGCGGCTCGGTCAAGGATCGCGCCGGCCGCCAGATGATCCTGGAAGCCGAGAAGCGCGGCGAGCTGCGCCCCGGCGGCTTGGTGGTCGAGAGCACCGCGGGCAATACCGGCATCGGGCTCGCGCTGGTCGCCAATGCGCGCGGCTACCGCACGCTGATCGTCATTCCGGAAACGCAAAGCCAGGAGAAGAAGGACCTTCTTCGTCTCTGCGGCGCCGAGCTGATCGAGGTGCCGGCGCTGCCCTACGGCAATCCGAACAATTATCAGCACGTCGGCCGGCGGCTGGCGCAAGAGCTCAAGAGCAAAGAGAAGAACGGCGTCATCTTCGCCGACCAGTGGAACAACCTCGACAATCGCAAGGCGCATTACGTCTCCACCGGGCCGGAAATCTGGGACGAGACCGGCGGCAAAGTGGACGGCTTCATTTGCGCGGTCGGCACCGGCGGCACGCTCGCCGGCGTCGCGAGCTATCTGCGCGAGAAGAAAAAAGACATCGTGATCGGCGTCGCAGATCCGCGCGGCGCGGCGATGTACAATCTGTTCGCGCATGGCGAAGCGAAGGCGAGCGACGGCGGCTCGATCACCGAGGGCATCGGCCTCGGCCGCGTCACGCCGATCATCAAAGACTTGAAGGTCGACAAGCCCTACCTCATTCCCGACGAGGAGGCGCTGCCGCTGATCTTCGACATCCTCGAGCACGAAGGCCTCTGCCTGGGCGGCTCCTCCGGCATCAACGTCGCCGGCGCCATCCGTATGGCGAAAGACCTCGGCGCCGGCCACACCATCGTCACGATCCTTGCCGACGGCGGCGCGCGTTATCAGTCGAAACTGTTCAATCCGGACTTCTTGCGCGCGAAAAAATTGCCGGTGCCGGACTGGATGGAGCGCAAGAGCGGCATCAAGCCGCCGATCGTGAAGACGTGAACATGCGTGTTTACATTCTCCGCTCATCCCCGCGGAAGCGGGGATCCAGGGCGACAATCGACGGTCTCGCATTTTTGTTTCTGGATTCCCGCTTCCGCGGGAATGAGCGGAGCGTGTGATGCCGACCGATTGCCTGTTTCGCGACGACTCTTATTTGAAATCGTGTGACGCGCGCGTGCTCGCGCTCACCGAGCAAGGCGGCATCGTGCTCGACCGCACCGTGTTCTACGCCACCTCCGGCGGCCAGCCTGGCGACACCGGCATGCTCGCGACGACGGCCGGTGTCACGGTCCCGATTACGACCGCGGTCTACACCGACGCGCCAAAATCCGAGATCGCGCACGTGCCGGCGCCCGGGTCCCCTGCCCTCAAGGTTGGCGATCAAGTGACGGCGACGGTCGACTGGGACAAACGCTATGCGCGCATGCGGATGCACACCGCGCTGCATCTGCTCTCGGCCGTACTGCCTTATGCCGTGACCGGCGGCTCGGTGGGCGAAAGCGAAAGCCGGCTCGACTTCGACATTCCGGAAGCCGGCCTCGACAAGGACGACATCACGGCGAAAGTAAACGCGATGATCGGCGGCAACGCCGCGGTCTCCAGCCGCTGGATCAGCGACGCCGAACTCGAAGCCAATCCCAGCCTGGTCAAGACCATGTCGGTGAAGCCGCCGATGGGCACCGGCCGTGTGCGGCTGATCGAGATCGCCGGCCTCGATTTGCAGCCCTGCGGCGGCACGCATGTGCGCAATGTCGGCGAAATCGGCGCCGTGCGCGTGACGCAAATCGAAAAGAAGGGCAAGCTGAACCGGCGCGTGCGCATTGCGTTAACATAACGACGCATTCCTCTTTCACGAAAGCAAGCAATCATGAACGACAAAGCGCCCGCCAGCCGCTGGCTGAAATCCACACAATGGCTCGCCGACAATCTCGACAAGGTCGTGGTGGTGGACGCCACCTATTTTTTGCCGACGGAGAAGCGCGACGCGCGCGCCGAATATCTCGCCGGCCACATTCCCGGCGCGGTGTTCTTCGACATCAACGCCATCGCCGACGATTCGACCGATCTGCCGCACATGCTCCCCGGCCCCGGCCAATTCGGCAAAATGGTCGGCGCGCTCGGCATCTCCGAAAAGGACACCATCGTCGTCTATGACCGCTACGGCGACGGCGGGATTTTTTCGGCGCCGCGCGCGTGGTGGAGCTTGCGCATTTTCGGCGCCAAGGACGTGTTCATCCTCGACGGCGGCCTGCCGGCCTGGAAAGCGGAAGGCCGCAAGATCGAGCCTGGCGAGATCAAACGGCCGCCTGCCACGTTCAACGCAGTTATGGACACCGGCGCGGTGGCGATGGTCGGCGACGTGCAAATGGCGCTCAACGACGAGAGCGCTCAGTTGGTCGATGCCCGCTCGGCCGGGCGCTTCACCGGCAAGGAGCCGGAACCGCGCGCGGGCTTGCGCTCCGGCCACATGCCGGGCGCGCTCAACGTGCCGTTCACCGCGATCATGGAGAAGGGCCACCTCGCCTCCCCTGCGCGCATCAAGCAGGTGTTCGACAAAGCCGGCGTCGATCTCGACAAGCCGATCATCACCACCTGCGGCTCCGGCGTCACCGCCGTCGTTCTCGCATTGGGCCTCGACGCGCTCGGCAAGCCGTTGCCGCGCATCTACGACGGCTCATGGTCGGAATGGGGCGGCCGGCCGGATTTGCCGGTGGAGAAGGAGTAGCTCAGGCAAAATAAAAGGAGCGTCATGCCGTCCTCCGTGCGCGACAATCAGCAACTTCACCGCTTTGAGATCGATGTCGACGGGCACATCGCGTTTTCCGAATACGGGCGCGCGGATAACACGATCACCTTTATGCACACCGAAGTGCCGCAGGAACTGGAAGGTCGCGGTATCGGTTCTACGCTCGTGCGCGGCGCGCTCGAAATCGCCGAAGGTCAGGGCCTGACAATCAAGGCACGCTGCCCCTTTGTGGCAGCGTACATCAAGAAGCATCCAGAGCTGACCTAGCTTCCGGCTGACCGGCCAAGCTCATCTTAAAATCTGACTCAAAAACAGCTTGGTGCGCTCGTGCTGCGGATGCGCGAAGAATTCCTCGGGCGCGTTGGCCTCCACGATCTGCCCCTCGTCCATGAACACGATGCGGTTGGCCACTTGGCGCGCAAAGCCCATCTCGTGCGTGACCACCAGCATGGTCATGCCGTCTTCGGCCAAGGCGACCATGGTGTCGAGCACCTCCTTGACCATTTCCGGATCGAGCGCCGACGTCGGCTCGTCGAACAGCATGATCTTCGGGTTCATGCACAGCGCGCGCGCGATCGCCACCCGCTGCTGCTGGCCGCCCGACAACTGGCCGGGATATTTGTTGGCCTGCTCGGGGATCTTCACGATCTTCAAATATTGCTGCGCAATCTGCTCGGCATCCTTTTTCGCCATCTTGCGCACCCAGATCGGCGCCAGCGTGCAGTTCTCCAGCACGGTCAAATGCGGAAACAAATTGAAGTGCTGGAACACCATGCCGACCTCGCGCCGCACCTCGTCGACCTTCTTGAGATCGTTGGTCAGTTCGACGCCGTCGACCACGATGCGGCCGGCCTGATGCTCCTCCAGCCGGTTGATGCAGCGGATCATGGTCGACTTGCCGGAGCCGGACGGCCCGCAGATCACGATGCGCTCGCCGCCCATCACCTTGAGATCGATGTCGCGCAGCACGTGGAAATCGCCGTACCACTTGTTGACCTGCGTGAGTTCGACCGCGACGGGCGTGTTGAGCTTGGCCGGCTTGAGGCGCGCCGAATTGTTGTTGTTCATGACGTCACCGTTTGTCGCCTGCCGCCAGCCGCGCTTCCGTCGCGCGGGCATAGCGCGACATGGCATAGCAGAACACCCAGTAGAAAATCGCCGCCACCGCATAGCCGGTGGTCGAGGTCACCGGCGTCGCCCATTTCGGATCGATGCGCGCCACTTCCACGGTGCGCAGAAAATCGAAAATGCCGACGATGAACACCAGCGTGGTGTCCTTGAACAGGCCGATATAGGTATTGACGATGTTGGGGATGGTGATCTTGAGCGCCTGCGGCAGCACGATCAGCCGCATCATCTGCCAATAACCGAGGCCGACCGCCATGGCGCCTTCGAACTGGCCTTTCGGGATCGCCTGTAGGCCGGCGCGCACCACTTCCGCCATGTAAGCGGAGGCAAACAGCGCGATGCCGATCAGCGCGCGCAGCAATTTGTCGGGCTCCAGCTCCTCCGGCACGAACAGCGGCAGCATCACGCTCGCCATGAACAGCACGGTGATCAGCGGCACGCCGCGCACGAACTCGATGAACAGCGTGGACAGGAGATTGACCGTCGGCATCGACGAGCGCCGCCCGAGCGCCAGCAGAATGCCGAGCGGCAGCGACACCACGATGCCGACGGAGGCGACCACGATGGTCACCAGCACGCCGCCCCACAGCACGGTGTCGACCGCCGGCAGTCCGATCGCCGGGAATCCGTGCAGCAGAATGAACGAGCCGACCGGCAGCATGCTGAAGAAATAGGCGGTGCCGATGTCGCGCCGCGGCGCTTCCAGCCACAGCAGCCAGACCACGCCGAGTGCGAGCATCGCGAAGAACACGTCGACGCGCCAGCGCTCCGGGATCGGATAGGAGCCGTAGATGAAATACGGCAGCCGCTCCCACACGAACGGCCAGCACGCGCCGATCTCGCGGTGCTGCACGATCTCGCGGCAGGCGTCACGGTCGGCCCCGCTCCATACCGCGTCGACGATGAGGAACTTGATGAGCTCCGGGATGACCCACAGCAGCAGCGCCACGATCAGGATCGTCAGTGCGATGTTGAACGGCGTGGACAAAAGATTTGCGCGCACCCAGCCGAACGCACCGGTCATGGCGGCGGGCGGCGGCTGCGGCGCGATGGCGCGGTCGCGCACGAAGTGCAGCTTGGCAACGGCGAGCTCGCCTTCCGACATGGTCATGGCGCCCTCACCGCTCCACCAGCGCAACGCGCCGGTTGTAGAGGTTCATCGCCAGCGAGGTGACGAGGCTGATGCTCAGGTAAACCAGCATGGTGATGGCCACCACCTCCACCGCCTGGCCGGTCTGGTTGAGCACGGTGCCGGTGAACACCTGCACCAGGTCGGGATAGCCGATCGCCACCGCCAGCGTGGAGTTCTTCGTAAGGTTCAGATACTGGCTGGTGAGCGGTGGAATGATCACGCGCATCGCCTGCGGCACAACGATCAGCCGCAGCGTCGGGCCGGGCTTGAGGCCGAGCGAATAGGCGGCCTCGATCTGCCCGCGCGACACCGCCAGGATGCCGGCGCGCACCACTTCAGCGATGAAAGCGGCGGTGTAGATCGATAGGCCGAACAGCAGCGCCGCGAATTCCGGCAGCACCTCGATGCCGCCGCTGATGTTGAAGCGGCTCGGCGCCGGGTAATCGAATTGCAGCGGAAAGCCCCTCAGCACGAGCGCCGCGAGCGGCAGCCCGATCACCAGCGCCAGCGTCACAGAAAACACCGGACCGCGCCGGCCGGTGCGCTCGTGCCGTTTGCGCTCCCACAAATAAAAAACGATGGCGGCGATAAGACCGGCAAGCGCGGCGACCGCCACCACGTCGAAGCCGGGCAAAGCAATCGGCTTCGGCAGATAAAGCCCGCGGTTGTTCAGAAACAAACCGCCGGCAACATGAAAACTATCGCGCGTCTCCGGCAGCGCCTTGAGCACGGCGTTGTACCAAAACAGCAATTGCAGCAGCAGCGGGATGTTGCGAATGGTCTCGACGTAACCGGTGGCGACTTTCGCCAGCAGCCAATTCTTCGACAGCCGTGAAATGCCGATGACGAAGCCGAGGACGGTCGCGACGATAATGCCAAGCCCGGCGACCAGTAGCGTATTGAGCAAGCCGACCCAGAAAGCGCGGCCGTAGGTCGATGCCTGCGAAGAATAGAAGATCAGCGTCTGGCTGATGTCGAAGCCGGCGGTCTCGTCCCAGAAACCGAAGCCGGAAGCGATATGCGCGCGTTGCAGATGGTCGACCGCATTGCTGGCGGCGCCATAAACCAGGAAAACGACGACGGCACAGAGTGCGGCCTGATAAGCGACGCCGCGGACCTTGGGGTCGTTGTAGAACGCGGCACGCGCAGGGGCCGGCCCGCTTTGAACGTCAATCGACATTCACCCCTCACCGGCGGGCCGCACCCGCGTGCCCGTGATCTCCCGAACGCGTCAGCGGATCGGCGGCGCGTACTGCACGCCGCCCTTGTTCCACAATTTGTTCAAGCCGCGGTCGATCTTCAATGGCGAGCCGGTGCCGACATTGCGCTCAAACGCTTCGCCGTAATTGCCGACCAGCTTGACGATACGCACCGCCCAGTCCTTGGTGAGACCGAGTTGCTCGCCGTAATTGCCCTCGGTGCCGACGAAGCGTTTGATCTCCGGATTGGTGGACTTCACCATGTCGTCGACATTGGCCTGGGTGATGCCGAGCTCCTCGGCATTGAGCATGGCGAACAGCACCCACTTCACGATGTCGAACCACTGGTCGTCGCCGTGGCGCACCGCCGGGCCGAGCGGCTCTTTTGAAATGATCTCGGGCAGGATGATGTGGTCGTCGGGATTGGCGAGCCGCAGCCGCTCGGCATAGAGCCCGGAGGCGTCGGTGGTGTAGGAGTCGCAGCGGCCGGCGTCGTAAGCCTTCACCGCCTCGTTGGCGGTGGCGAAGGTCACGCTCTTGAGCTGCATGTTATGGGCGCGGAAAAAGTCCGCGAGATTGAGTTCGGTAGTGGTGCCCTGCTGCACGCAGACCGAAGCGCCGTTGAGCTCGAGCGCCGAATTCACCTTCAGCGCCTTGCGCACCATGAAGCCCTGGCCGTCATAGTAATCGACGCCGGTGAAGTTCAGGCCGAGCGAACTGTCGCGCGACGAAGTCCAGGTGGTGTTGCGCACGAGAACGTCCACCTCACCCGATTGCAAAGCGGTGAAGCGGTCCTTGGCCGACAGCGGCACGAATTTCACTTTGGTCGCATCGTTGAAGATCGCAGCCGCGATGGCGCGGCAGACATCGACGTCGAGCCCGGTCCATTTGCCCTGCGCGTCCGGCAGGCCGAAGCCGGCCAGCGTGCCGTTGGCGCCGCAATTCAAGATGCCGCGATCCTTGACGGTCTTTAACGTCTGCGCCGAAGCGCTGTGTGCGGCAAAAATCAAAACGAGAGCGAGGAAGCTGGCAATTTTTTTCATCTGACGGCCTCTTCTCCAAGCGCACGATGCGGCGGTTCTTCGGGTCAGGCCACGCGTCGCGGCCGCAGACGGCTTTCCGCAACCGTAAAAAAAACGACGCTTGGCCTTTGACGCCCCAAAATTCCCCTCGGCTTCGGCATCTCAGAACTATCATGGTGCAAGGTCAAGGGGTTGACGCTCATGGGCTATGCAGCCGTATATGGCCGGCCGCGAAACCGTATCGGACCAATACGACGCCATGGCGAAAAAGCCCCCGACGACGCTCAAGCCGGAAACCCGACTGGTCACCGCCGGCCGCGACACCAAGGGACAGCACGGCTTCGTCAATCCCGCGGTCTATCACGCCTCCACCGTGCTTTACCCGACTGCCGAGGATCAGGTCGCGCACCGCGCCCGCTATCAATACGGCCGCCGCGGCACGCCGACCTCGGAGGCGCTGGAGGACGCGTTGCGGACGCTCGAAGGCGAGGCCTGCGCCGGCGTCGCACTTCAGCCGTCGGGATTGGCGGCAATCTCGACCGCGCTGCTTTCAGTCGCAGGTTCCGGCGACCACATCCTGGTCACCGACAGCGTCTACCGGCCGACCCGAAACTTCTGCGACGGTCTGTTCAAGCGCATGGGCGTGGCGACCACCTATTACGATCCGCTGATCGGCGCGGACATCGGCAAATTGTTCAAGCCGAACACCAAAGCCGTGTTTGTCGAGGCGCCCGGTTCGCAGAGCTTCGAGATGCAGGACATTCCCGCCATCGCCAAGATCGCGCATGACAAGGGCGCGGCCGTGCTGATGGATAACACCTGGGCGACGCCGCTTTATTTCCGCGCCTTCGAAAAGGGCGTCGATTTGTCGATCCAGGCCGGCACCAAATATATCGGCGGCCATTCCGACATCATGTTCGGCTGCGTCTCGGCCAATGCGGCCACGCTGCCGGCGCTGAAGGCCACGATGAATTACCTCGGCCTGTGCGTCGGTCCCGACGACATGTTTCTGGCGCTGCGCGGCCTGCGCACGCTCGCCGTTCGTCTCGCGCGCCATTATCAATCGGGCGTGACGGTCGCGCGCTGGCTCGCCCAGCGCGCGGAAGTTGCGCGCGTGCTGCATCCGGCGCTTGAAACCGATCCGGGCCACGCGATCTGGAAGCGCGACTTCTCCGGAGCGTGCGGATTGTTCAGCATCGTGTTGAAACCTGCGTCGGAAAAAGCCGTGTACGCCTTCATGAACGAGCTCACGCTGTTCGGCATGGGCTTTTCCTGGGGCGGCTTCGAGAGTCTCGTCATCCTGTTCGATTGCAGCGACTACCGCACTGCGACCCAGTGGGCGCCGGGCGGGCCGACGCTGCGCTTTCATATCGGCTTGGAAGACACCGGCGATCTCATCGCCGATCTCGAGCGTGGCTTCGCCGCGATGGCGTCCGCAAAATAAGTCAAGCCGCCGCGCCCTGCCCGCCGCCGCGCAGCACGAACTGCAAATTGCGCAGATAGACGAAAACGCCGAAAGCCTGCCCGATAATGAAGACCGGGTCGCGGCGGTAGATGGCATAGCCAAGCAGCATCAAGCCGCCGCCGATCGAGAACACCCAGAACGTCGTCGGCACCACGCTTCGCCCGGCGCGCTCGGATGCAATCCATTGCACAACGAAGCGCATCGAGAACAAACCTTGCGCGATATAGCCGACGAGGATGCCGATATCGATGTTGCCGACGAAAACATCGTGCAAATAGCCGCCGACGGCGCGGGCAAGATCTGGCAGCATTTAGTCCTCCGAGATTTCAGGAATTCGTTTTTTGCGGCGGATCAGCCACCACACGCCGGCAAGATCGAGGATGCCGACCCAGAGCCGGTCCCACATGCCGTAATTCGACACGCCCGCGCCGCGCGGGCGGTCCACCACATCGACATAGCCGATCGTGCAGCCCTCGCGCTTGACCAGCGCCGGCAAAAAGCGATGCAGCCCGTCGAAATACGGCAGCGACAAGAACACGTCGCGGCGGAAGGCTTTCAACCCGCAGCCGGTGTCGCGCGTGCCGTCGCGCAGCACCACGCCGCGCACCTTGTTGGCGATGCGCGATTGCAGCTTCTTGAAGGCGCTCGCCTTGCGGCCGACGCGCTGGCCAGCAATCAGCCCGGCGCGCGGTGCGCCCACTTCGAGCGCACGGATGAGCGCCGGTATGAATTTTGGATCGTTCTGCCCATCGCCGTCGATGGTGACACAGATGGCACCCCTGGCGGCGCTGACACCGGTGCGCACCGCCGCCGACTGCCCGCACGATTGCTTGTGGTGGACGCAGCGCAGCCAGCGATGTTGCGCCATCAGCCGCTTGAGCTCGGCAGCGGTGCCGTCGCTCGAACCGTCGTCCACATAGAGGACTTCGAACGGCCATTGGCCCGCGAGCGCAGCCGCGATCTCGGCCACCAGCGGGGCGACATTGCCGGCTTCGTTGCGGACCGGCACCACGACGGAAACCGCCGGGTCGTTCGTGTTCATGGCTTGAAGCTTCCGTCGGCCAAACTGCGCATCTCTTATGGCGCTAACAGCTCGCGGGCAACTGCTTTGATCCGCTTAAGCGACGGCCCCGGATATTGATGCAGCGTCCCGTCCGGCCCGACTGAGAAACCGAGCCGGCGCAGCGCGAAATAGTGCCGCACCATCAGCGCACCAATAGTGCCGACCAAGGCGCCGGCAAACACATCGGACGGGAAATGGGCCATAACCACCATCCGGCTCATCGCAATCAACGCCGCATAGATGAGAAACTCGGTTCGCCAGCGCGGGAACAGCGAGCCGAAAGCAACCAGCACCGAAAAGGCGGTGGTGGCATGGCCGGACGGCAGGCTGGCAAAATCGGCACGCCAGATGAAGGGGTGGAACAGAAATGGATCGATGTGCCCGCCAACGGTCGGCCGCGCACGCCCGATCATGCGCTTGACCGTAGTGACGAACAGGCCGGGCACACCGATCGCGAGAAACAAAAACCCGATCCGCACCATCACCGCCGCCAGCACCGCCTGCGAGATGCGGCTCAGACGGGCCGGCAGCGTCGCGAGCGCAAGAAACAAAATGCCGAGCGGCCAGAGAAACCAGCCCGACTTGCCGAAATCGGTGATCTGGTCGAACGGCCAGATGATCCAGCGCGGTAGGTGACCGACCGCGCGCATGATCGGGCCATCGAGCAAGATCATGCAGAGCAGAAAAGCCGCGCAATAGATTGCCATCTTGATCGCAAGCGGCCGCGACAACACCGTTACCGAGCGGGGATGGATCTTCGCGGCTGCGGTCACGATCGCAAGCGCAGTCATCACATTCGCCGCGCAACGGCGCAGCGGCGTCAGCGATTCCTCGCCGTGCTGGGTGCCGTTGGCGGCAGTCATGGCGCGGCCATCGAGCGAAACACGGACAGCGCGACCGGCCGCCCGATGCTGATGTTGAATCCGTCTACGCGCTCGGCAAGCGCGTAGCGCAGGCCAATGGCGTCGGCGCGCTGCACGAAACTGCGCTCGCTGTGCGCGTCGATCAGCGCGAAACGGCAAGGTCCCTGGTCGAGGAATTGCGCCGCCCCCGCTCCGTCGGTGAAACGCGTGTCGGTGCCGACCAGGAACACCAGGCTCGGCTCCTCATAATAATAGGTCGACACGACCCGCGGCTGATCGCAACCGCTCGCGCTCAGATCGTCGGCAATCAGCGCGCTCGGGAATAATACGGGCAGCGAAGGAAACGTCACGGCGTAAACGGTAATGGCGACGAACACCGAGGCCACCATGCCGCGCAGCAGCGATCGTTCGGCGCCGTCCACCTCGTAGAGCCACCAGCCAAACAGACCGAAGACCACGGCGACGGCGGCAAATGGCCACGCAATCAGACCGAGATCGCGGCCGAAATAAAGGAAGGCGCCGACTACCGCGATCGCGATCAGGCCGGGAAATGCAAACCAGCCGACAGTGCCGCGCACGATCCAGCGATTCTTGATCAAGCCGCCGTGCTCGAGGATGCCGGCGATCAGAATCGCAATCGCCGGATAAAGCGGCAGCACGTAGTGCGGCAGCTTGGTCATCGCCGCTTCGAATACGATCCACGACGGCACCAGCCAAGCCAAAAGAAACTGCGCACCCGACTCGCGGCGCGCCTGCCAGACACGCGGCGCGGCAAGACCGACCAGCGGTGATGCCGGCCAGAACGTCACTAAGAACAGCAACAGGTAGTAGCCGGGCGGCGCGCCATGGGCCTCCTGCCCGCTGGTCACTTTCGCCAGCATGTCGTGGCCGACCGCGTCGGTGAAGAACGTCATGCCCGACTTGGCGACGATCGCCACGAACCATGGCAGCACCAGCAACAGCGTCCAGAGAAAGCCGGTGAACGGACGCAGAGCGAGCATCCACCGCGCCGAGCGGTCGAGGACCGACAGCGTTAGCGCGGTGAGAATTACAAACATCAGAATCAGAGGGCCCTTGATCAGCACGCCGCCAGCCATCGCGGTCCATAAGATCGCCGGCTCGCGCCAGCCGGCCTTTTCGTTCGGTTCGCGCCGATGTCTGAGGTAGATCCGCGCGATAGCGCCCATCGCCGCCACGCTCGTGAACAGCAGCACCGCGTCGGTCGTGGCGAGCCGCGCCTCGACCCCGAGCAGGATCGAGCTCGCCATCATCAGTGCCGCCACCAGCGACGTGCGGCGCGACACGAAGGCCAGCGCGGCCCAATAGGTCAGCAGCACGGCGCCGATTGCACCCAGCAGCGACGGCATGCGGTAAAGCCAGATGGTGGTGCGCGCTTGCGCAATGCCAAGCGCCTCGCCCGCCTTCACGCTGGCTACCTGCAGCCAGTAAATGCCGACCGGTTTTTTGTAGCGCACTTCGTTCTGAAACCGAATGTCGACGTATTGTCCGATCTCCAACATCTGCTTGGAGGCTTGCGCGAAGCGCGCCTCATCGCGATCGACGGGCGGAATCTGGAAGAAGCCCGGCAGGAACGCGATCAGCGCAAAAGCAAGCAGCAACGCGGCCGCTCGCTTGTGCGAGGCGCTCGCCCAGTCGAGCACGGCCAAGAGGCCCCGCGCCGGGGCAACCGCGGAAGGCGCGTCGTCGGTGGTGGTGCTCATAGCCGTAAGCTTATTCGAGTTCCCTAAGGGCGCGTGGCGGGGACCATAAGGCCAAGGCTGCGCCCTGTCATGACCGCATAAGGTTATTGCAGCCGCACCGTGACGGTGTCGGTTGCGCCGCGGGCGTCCATCACGGTCAGCCGCGCAAAGCCGGGCCCGTCCGGCGTGAAGAAAAACGTGCGGCGCCCGGGCTGCGCGGCCAGCGGCACGCCGTTCACCATAACGGTCAATGGCGCGCGGCCGCCGGCGATTTTGAGCGCGAGCGGGTCGGGCGCAGTGCCGCCACTCAACTCGAGCCGTGCGCCATCGGGCGGGAACATGATGCGCGGCGGCTCGGACACGCTGACGAGCGTCCCGCCGGGCGTGAATTGCTGCAGCGGCGGCGGCAGCTTGTCGGTGGGCGCGACGATCGCGCCCCTCGGGGCATGCGGCAATGGGACTGTGGTGTGACCGCTGCGCGCGAAGGCGTCGAACAAAATCGGCGCCGCCGAGGCGCGGCCAACCAGCCCCGGCACCGGCGCGCCGTCCGGCCGCCCGACCCACACGCCGATCGTCATACGCCCGTCGAAGCCGATCGCCCAAGCGTCGCGGTAGCCGTAAGAGGTGCCGGTCTTGTAAGCGATGTGCCCGGGCGACGCGTTCTCCGGCGGTGGCGCGCCGATCAGGACATTGCCGACATACCAGGCGGCAACCGGATCGAGCAGCCGCACCGGCGCGGCTACCTCGCCTTGCCGTTCGGTCAGCGGCACCGCGGAACCGAGCCGCGCGAGACCGGTATAAAGCATGACCAGATCGTTGAGCCGCACCCCGACGCCGCCGAGACCCATAGCGAGGCCGGGCGCCTCGCCTGTCGGCAGAACCAGCGACGCGCCTACTTGCGTCAGCCGGGCAGCGAGGCGCGGGACGCCGACCTTATCGAGCACCGCGATGGCCGGGACGTTGAGCGAGAATTGCAGCGCGCGGCGCACCGTCACCGTGCCCTGGAAGGTGAGATCGAAATTCTCCGGCTTGTAGCTGCCGAAGCGGATCGGCTTGTCGTCGATCAACGTTTCGGGATGGATAAATCCGTCTTCGAAACCCATGCCATAGATGAACGGCTTGAGCGTCGAACCGGGCGAGCGCAAGGCGCGCGTCATGTCCACCTGGCCGGCGCGCGCGGGATCGAAGAAATCGGCGGAACCGACACGCGCCCGCACCTCGCCGCTCGCGTTGTCGACGGCGAGGATGGCAGCCGACACCTGCGGTCCGATGGCGCGCGCGCGATCGCGCGCAAGGTCCTCCAGGGTCTTCTGCAAGCTCGCGTCGATGGTCAGCCGATGCGCGAAGCGGTCGGGCTCGGCCGACACGATCTTGTCCGAACTGTGCGGCGCCAGCACCGGCAATTCCTTGCGCGCATGTGGGACGTCCTGCGCCTTGGCGCGCGCGATCTCGTCGCGCGGCACGACACCGGCGGCCGCCACGCGGTCGAGCACACGGTCGCGCGCCGCGCGCGCGGCGTTGGCGAAGCGATCCGGCCTGCGAAATTCAGGCGACTGCGGCAGTGCGACCAAAAGCGCCGCTTCAGACAGCGTAAGCTTCTTCGGCTCCTTGCCAAAATAGGCGAGCGACGCCGCGCGGATGCCTTCGAGGTTTCCGCCATAGGGTGCCAGCGTCAGATAAAGCGAGAGAATTTGGTTTTTCGTTAGATCGTGCTCGAGCTCGAGCGCGCGCACGATTTGATGCAATTTTGCGTCGAGGCTGCGCTCGCGCCGCGGCTCAAGCAGGCGCGCAACCTGCATGGTGATGGTAGAGCCGCCTGAGACGATATGCCCGGTGGTGGCAAATTGAAACGCGGCACGGGTCAGCGCTTCCAGGTCAACGCCGTCGTGCGTCCAGAACCGTTTGTCCTCGTATGCAAAAAGTATCTTCAGGAACCGCGGATCGACGTCTTTCACCGTCTCCGGCAGCCGCCAGCGCCCTTCCGGCGTGGCGTAGGCGCGCAACAACTTACCCTCGCGGTCGAGCACGACATGCGAATAGGGCATGTGGCGGCCGAGCGGCGGCGGCCCAAGCGAATAAACGAAGGCCGCGCATGCGAGCACGATCAATGCAACCGCGCCGCCAACACCTGCCAGGATGGGGCGCACATGTTTCATTTCGCGGAAATCTCGACGGTGCCGGTCGCGGTGCGCCCGAAACGGTCGGGCCGGTACATGTCCTCGACCTTCGCCTGCGGCAGCACGTACGTGCCGGGCGACACCGCGCGCACCACGTAAGCCACGGTGAACACCGGCGGCGAGTCCTTGGTGCGGTCGAACGCCGCGGTGAAGCGGTCGTCACGGAATTCGCTATTCACCGGCTCCGCCACATCGGTGATCCACGACAGCGTGCCCGCGTCGCCCGACGACACCAGATGCGGATTGTCGATTTCAAAGCCCGCCGGCAGATAATCGGCGACGATGACGCGGCCGAACTGCGGCTGCGGCTCGGTCATCTTGAGCACGACGACGAAGCGCTGGTTCTGTTTCGGCTTCGACACGTCCGCCTTTTGGCCGTCGAGCGTGTAGTAGTCGCGCTCGATCTTGAAACCGCGCTCGGCCGCCGGCTCCGGCGTGAGCGGGCTGCCCGACACCGACACCACCGCCTGCACGTTGCCTCTGCCGGTATTGCTGATCTTCAGCGGCGTCTCGAGCTGATCGGCGCGCAGGCTGCGGTAGAGCGCGCCCTGCCGCTTGTCACCATTGACGTCGAGGGAGATAGCATTGAGCTTCTTGGCGAGCGAGCGCGCGGCCAGCACCAGCCAGGCATCCTCTTGCGTCGAGGTCTCCGACGACAATGCGTGCGCGCTATCCACGCGCGCAACCGCGTCGTCGACAACACGCGGCGTGGCGTTGCCCTCCGAGGCGAGCGTCACCAGCGCGGCGGAATCGCGCAACGCCGAGCCGAAATCCTCGCGGTTGTCTTCGAGCTTCGGCTGCGCCGGCAGCGCATTGAGCGCCGCGGAGAAAACCGTTTCGGCACGCGTCTTGTCGCCGAGCATGCCGAGCGCCGCGGCAATTTGCGCTTTCGCGATCGGCGTCGCCACGTCGCCGATCTTCACGTCGGCGATATAACGCAAGTCGCCGATCGGCGCCGCGCCGTTACGCGCCAGCACGTACATTGCATAGGCGAGATCGCCGCCGCCGTCCTTGCTCGGCTCCGGCGCATTGGCGATGTAATTGCGCAAACGGTCGAGCGCCAGGTTGAAGCCGGTCGCTGGCACCGCTATTCCGTGTTCGCGCGCGCGCGTTAGGAAATCGGTGACATAAGCGTCGAGCCAGACATCCTGGCCGCCGACACCCCACAAACCGAACGAGCCATTGGAATCCTGCCGCGACAACAGCCGCGCGACGGAATCCTGCAGACGCTGATCGACGTCGCCAAGACCGGGCATCCCTTCGCCGGCGAAATCCTTCACATAGAGCATGGCCATGGCCACGCTGGTGGTCTGCTCCGAGCAGGTGAAGGGATAACGGTCGAGCGCGGTGAGCAACGTCGCGGCGTCGAGCGAGGTCGAAATCGCCACCGACAGCGACACGCGTCCGGTGCCGGGCACGAAATCGGCAAACAAATCGCGGCTAAGCGTCAGCGATTTGCCGGCGGCAAGCGGCCGCACGCTACGCCGCACGAGCGTCTGCGTCGCCGGCCGCACGTTGAGCGCGTAAGCCCGTGCGAGCGTGAAGCCGTTCGGCCCGCTCACATTCACGTCGATGGTACTCGCGCCCGCTCCTGCCGCCGTCACCGGCAGCGAGACGTGGGCGCGCTGCTTGGCGTCGAGCTTGAGCGTCTGCTTGTCGCCTTCGATCTTGGCGGCGCCTTCCGCGCCCACCGTGATGGCGTATTCGCCGGCCGCGCCCTCGACATTGTCGAGCTCGAGCTGCACGGCGCCCTTATCACCGGTGCGCAGGAAGCGCGGCAGCGTCGCGGTCAGCACCACCGGATCGCGCACGATCACGTCGCCGGTCGCCTTGCCGACCTTGTCCTTGGTCCAGGCCACCGCCATGACGCGCACGGTGCCGGCGAAAGCCGGAATATCGAAGCTCACTGTCGCGCTGCCATCGGCGGCGACCTTGACGATGCCGGAATAGAGCGCGAGCGGCGCCTGTGTCGGCGGCGAGCCGGTCAATTCGGCGCCGGCATCGCCCCCGCTGCGGATTTGCCCGATCGCGCCCTGCATGCCGTCGATCAATTTCCCGTAGAGATCGCGGATCTCGGCGGTGAGCCGGCGCTGGCCGAGATAATACTCGTCGGGCGCGGGCGGCTTGTAGTTGGTGAGATTGAGGATGCCGACATCGACGGCGGCCACCACCACGCGCGCCTCTTCGCCGGAGGCAAGTCCGGTGAGGTGGATCGGCACATCGAGTTTGCTGTTAGGCCGCAATGTCGCCGGCAGAGTCATCGCCACCGGCAGCGTATGCGAGGCCCGGTCGATGCCGAACCATTGCACGCCGATCGCTCGGCCCGGCATGCGCTGTGCCGGCTGGTCGAGAGGACGGCGCAACGTTGCAACGAGATAAGCGCCGGTGCCCCAATCCTTGCCGACGGTAAGGCTCTGCTTCACCGCGCCCGCTTTGACGTCGAGCGATTGCGTCGCCACCAGATGATCGGTGAACACGTTGAGCGTGAGGCATCCGGCGCTGCGCGCGGTCATCGCCACGTTCATGGTCTCACCGGATTTGTAATCGTTCTTGTCGAGCGCGACTTCCAAAAGATCGGGCGTGTCCGCGCGTAACTCGGCATAGAAACCGGCATCGAAGTTGAGCGAGGTGACAAGGTCGCCGCCCGACACTTCGAGCCGGTAGCGTCCCCACTTGACCGGCAGCGAGAGGCGCGCGGGCTTGTCGGCAGCGGTGCCAATCGTGCCATCGGTGACACGTTCGGTGCGTTGCACCGGCTCATATTGCCATTGGCCGTTCTGCCGGTACCATTGGTACGTCGTCGTCACCTTGAGCAGGTCATAGTGCAGGTCCTTGGCCGCCTGCTGGCTGCCGTCGGGCGCCAGCATCACCACGTCGAAATCGGCATTGGCCCCGTCCGCCAATGCGCGGCCGGAAAAAGCCGGCTTCACGCCGATCATGTTGGCGTCCGGCGTCACCGGCAGCGTCAGCTTGCGCTCGACGGCGCGGCCGCCCGATTCCGCCATGTCGATCGCGATGCGCGCCTCCAGCGGACGCGTGGCCGGCGCCAATTTGTCGAGCTCGATCGGAAACGTCGCCTTGCCGGTGGCATCCGTGGTCGGCATGTCCTCGAGCTCGAGCCGCTGCGCCGTCACCGCTTCGTCGCTCAGCCCAAACACGTAGCCGGGAAATCCCGGCCGCTCCTTGGCCGCGGCGATGATCACCGAGCCGGACAAGTCGAGTTTGGACGCCGGCGCGCCATAGAGGAAACGTCCGTCGACCGAGACTTGCGCCGGAGAGCTTGGCGAGATCGCCTTGGATGTGGTGGTGAGATCGAATTCGATGCGGTCGGGCACATAGTCCTCGACCAGAAAAGTCGTTTCGCCGATCGCCGGGCGCTTGGGGTCGGTGTAGGCCGCGACGCGCCAAGTGCCGCTCATCGCGGACGACACGATCGGCACGTCCCAGGCGCGGCCGCCGAGGCCGCCGTCCTGCAGCAGCGTGCGCCGATATTCGACGCCATCCGGCCGCTCCATCACCAGCGTCAGCGGCGTCGACGGCGCCGCAATGCCGCGCGCGTCGCGCAGCAGGCTGGTCACGTGCACGGTTTCGCCGGTGCGATAGACGCCGCGCTCGGTGTAGACAAAGGCATCGAGCCCGACAGGCACCTCGCGCCCGCCGACGCCGCGATCCGACAGATCGAAGGCCGGCGACTTCAGGTTTAGAAACGCGTAGTCTTCATTGACGGCGGCGCCGAAAAGACCGCCGCTGGCCTTGGCGCTGGCGACGATCGCAGCCGGCGCCAAACCGCCCTCGCCGCGCGCAAGCCCGGCGGCGAAATGCACGAAGCCGTTGCTGTCCGTTTGCCCGACGCCGAGCACCTCATTGTTGCGCGCCACCAACCGCACTTCGACCGCCGCGCTCGGCTCCGCGCTCGCCAGCGAATGGATGAAGACATCGATACCGTCGTGCCCGCTATAGGCGGTCAGTCCGAGATCGGACACGATGAACCATTGCGTTGCCAGGTCTTCGTTGTTCGCTACCGCTTCCTTCGGCTGCGCGGTCATCACGTAAACGCCGGAGGCGAGTGTGCCGATCGCCTTATCGACCGGAAACGCGGTGGTCACCTCGATGTTGAGCTTCTGCTCGACGGCGAGCTCGCCGCTCCACACTTTGGCGCCGCGCCGGCCGGCGATGGCGTTGCTCTGGTAATCGCTGATGTTCTGCTGGAAGTCGTAGCCGGCGAGCGTGTCGATCAGATTGCGGTCGCCGATGCGGTAGATCGTGAGCTTGACCGCGCTGGTGTTGACGCTGAGCACCGGAATGCCGCGCTGACCGGTCTTGGGCAGCACATAGGCCTTGCCGGAAAAGCGCACGAACGGTTTGCAGTCGCGCACGAACAGCGTGTAGTCGGCCGATTTCGCCAGCGTTTCGTGCACGGTCGATGGCAGGCCCGCGCGCAAGGTGACCTGGTAGCGCTCGCCGTGCTTGAGGCCTTCCACGCAGAGCTGCTTTTCGGTGGCCGAAATGGCCGGCTTGTCCTGGCCGGCGACCGCCACGAAGGGCGAAAAATCGGTGCCGCGCCCGGGCAGGCTTTCCGAGAACTGGAAACAGGCGCGCGGCGAGACGGCGTCGGAATCGATGGAATAATCGAGCACCCGGAAGCCGTGCTCGACCCGCATCTGCTCATACTGACCGCGCAAGTCGGCGGTCTCGCGCAGCGTCAGCGACAGCCGCATGGCATCGAGCGCGGGCCGCCACATCTGGCGGTCGCCCAAAATGCGGCCGAGCAGCGCCAGGCTGTCGGCTTCGGTGTTGCGATCCGTCGCGCGCTGATAGGCGACGTAGGCGGCGGTCGAGCCACGATCGAGCAGCAGCGCTTTTTCCTTGTCGTCGCGCGGGCGGATCTCATGGATCGCGCCGGCGAGCCGCAGCCAGCTCTCGGCGTCGTTGGGCGCGGCGGTGACCAACTGGCCAAGCACGACCATGCCGGTGCGGAAATCGCGTTTCAGGAAGGCAGCGTCGGCCTGCTGGCGCAGCGCCGCGACCGGCTTGGTGATGGGGCCCGCGTCCTGCTTGATCTGCGCCTCGAGCTTGATCGCTGCCTGATCGAAATCGTTGTTCTTGAAGGCCTTGTCGGCAGCCGCCGCGGGATTGAGCGCAAGAGCAAGCAGCGCGGCGGCAAGACCGGCGCGGACGAAACTGAACATGGACGTCTCCAGAATGGCGGCGGGGCATGCGCCCCTTGGTCGGGCCGAGGGCCAGTGTGAGTTCACGGCATGAAGGTGTCGAGGGGATGGCTGCCGTTCTCTCTTTTTTTTTTTTTTTTTTTTTTTTTCTTTTTCTTCTTTTGCGGCGTTCGCGCGTCGCCTCGTCGGCCTGTGCTTTTGGCGCGCGCGCTCTTGTTGGGCGCGGGCGTCGTTCGCGCGCCGCTCGCTCGCCGCTGCTGTCGCGCGTCGGACATATCCTTTCGTTGTGTGCGGCGTTGTACGCGCGCCTGCTGCGGACGTCTTCGCTCCCCTCTTCTTCACGGCTGCGCCGCTCCGTACGCTCATCGCGCTCCGCGGCGCCCACTGCGGCATGATGTGCTGCATCGCGGCCGGTGTTCGTGATCCGGACACGTGCGCGCGGAGCGGAGAGGGTGACTGTGTGCGACCGGGCCGTTTCGACGGGACAAACCATCGGCTCCCCTTCGCGTATCCCGTCAGCGGCTATGTCTAGCCCTCGCTCTGCCTCGGATCCATAGCCATCTCCCTATATCCTTATAGGTATATACCTATAGGTGTATAGGTCAATAGCTTATTCACATACTTGACGTATATACCTCCTAGGATATATGCGCAGCATGGCGAGATGGTCCAAACTGGGTACCGAGTGAGCGTGCGGCCATGAATGGGTGCCGCGTGATGACACAGGAACCCAAGGTGTCCACACTGCAAATCACCGTATTCAGATCGGCCGCGACAGGCCGATCTAAAACCGATGAAAAAAAGAAAGCCCGACCGTTAAGGCCGGGCTTTCCGTTTAAGGAATGTTTTAGGCGGCCTTTTCCAGTCCCCATGATTGCGTTCAAAGACCATCTTGTTCCCCGTCGGCCGCTCATCAAGCTGGTCTATCACGTAAGAAGGTCTCTACCGCGATATACCGTTGCATGTGCTCGGTGTACAGCAAGCGCAGAAGCGGTCTGCCGGGCCGGGCATATCGCATTCTTCTTTATCGTACCGCGCCACCTGTTGGGCGCTCGTGCCAAACAGCCTCGCCGCTCAATAACAGATCCATTTGATGCCGCAAAAAACGCACCTCTATCCCAGAGAGGAGCTTCTTGCCGCTCACCAAGTACATGCCAATGCCGTGTGAAGATCATCGGCATTCTTGATGCTGACACCCTAGCCATAGGGTGTTTGCTCAATCTCGTACCCGCTCAATAGGTACACGTCATCCAACCCACATGACGTGTAGTGTACAGCGCCTTTGGCTTATCGCCAACATGATGCCATCCGCCTTGCGTCATCGCAGGTCTTCCCATTCTACGGTTTTGATGAAGAGCTTTCCGGTCTTGAGAATGATCGTCATCACTCCGACCTCTCTTCCTCCTCTTAGTTCGTTTACGACTTTGCATTTCCATTCTCCCAGCTCTGTCAAAGCTGGAGGTTCCGCTACGTGGCCTGTTCGCAGCACCTCGTATACTTGAGCATCAGTGATGCCTCGTTCCTCCATGCGTTCGAGCGCGTGATCACCTAAAATTACGTTTGACGTTTTCCCGGCCGTTTCATAAATCCTGCGCACGTCTTCGCCTGCCGTGAGGCCGAGGCGGTACGACGCGCTGCCTCGCATAACTCATGCACCTATCAATATGATAGGTGAATATGGCAAGTCAATGATTACCAGGCGTTAATTTCCTATATTTTTGCTCTCCCATAGCTGCCCCCATAGCGACCTTTTTGGCAAATTCCTCACTTTTTGTGCAAGCGTTCTGGCAAAGCCCTCTCTCTCGGTGCGGTTAAAGCGCCATCGCGGCGGCCGAACAAATGGCTAGCCAATTATCCTCAGATTTTAGATGAGTTACTGAAAGATTGGTCCATAAGCCGCTTATATAACTAGAGAAATCGTCGTTAGACGAGGCCAGGCTGCGGCGGCATTGGCAACGCGCGTTCGATCGTCCGAGCCGCGCGCAAAACCATCGCATCCGCCCGCAACGGCCCGACGATCTGCGCGCCCATCGGCAGGCCGTTGCGCGCCAGCCCGCAAGGCACGGAGGCGGCCGGCTGCTGCGTCAGATTGAACGGATAGGTGTAGGGCGACCAAGTGATCCAGTCGTCGCCGTAGCTGCCGTCCTCGGGCGCGACGATACCCACCTTCAACGCCATCAGCGGCATGGTGGGCGTGAGCAGCAGATCGTAGCGCTGGTGGAAGCCGAGCATGGCCGTGTGCAACTCGGCGCGCGCATTATAGGCAGCAATATAGTCGCTGGCGGTGAAGCGGCGGCCGCGCTCGGCAATGTCGAGCAGGCCGGGATCCATCTCGGCGCGGCGCACTCCGGCGGCATCGGCGAGCGCCGCCATCACCGGCCACCACAGCGCGCGGATCAGGTCGGACGTACGCGCCAGCGGCGGGTCGGCTTCCTCGACGATGGCGCCCTCGCCTTCCAGCACGCGCGCGACCTTGTGCACCGCCGCCTCGATCTCGGGGTCGAGCTTGATGGATTGGCCCAGCCGCAGCGACAGCGCGACGCGCAAGCCGCGCACGCTGTCCTCCAAGCCGGCGGTGAAATCCGGCGCCGGCGAATTCCACGCCGTCATGTCGCGCGCGTCGGGCCGAGAAATCACCGACAGCATCAGCGCGGCATCCGCAACGCGCCGCGTGATCGGCCCTTGATGCGCGAGCACATTGAGCGCCGACGGCGGATAAGTCGGCACCCGGCCGTAGCTCGGCTTCATGCCGAAGACGCCGGTAAAGGCCGCCGGGATGCGCAAGGAGCCCGCACCGTCGGTGCCGAGATGCAAAAGGCCCAAGCCCAGCAGCGCCGCCACGGCCCCGCCGCCGGTCGAGCCGCCCGGCGTCACATCCGGATTCCACGGATTGCGCGTAATGCCAGTGAGCGGCGAATGACAGACGCCGATCCAGCCGTGCTCGGGCAAGCAGGTCTTGCCGATAATGACGGCCCCTTGCTCGCGCAGCCGCGCCGGTGCTGGCGAATCCGTGGTCGCCGGCGCGGGGTCGCTGGTCTTCGAGCCGCGCCGCGTCGGGTACCCCTTCAGCCAGATATTGTCCTTGATCGTCGCCGGCACGCCGTCCACCGGCCCGAGCGGGCGACCTTGCCGCCAGCGCGCCTCCGATTCAGCCGCCGCCGCCAGTACCGGCTCCGGCACGATCGGCATGAATGCATTGAACCGGGCATTGGCGTCGATGCGGGCGAGCACGTCGCGAGCGGCCTCGACCGGCGAGAGTTCGCCGCGCCGGTAAAGGGCGGTCAGCTCGGCGCAGCTCAAATCCGCGATGTTCATTCTGGCCACGTTAGCGGCGCGGCCCGTGTGGCGCATCTTTCATTCAGCCGGCGGCGCAGGTAAACCGGAACCAAGTGCCGACCCCGTAGCTCAGCCGGATAGAGCACCAGCCTTCTAAGCTGGGGGTCGCTGGTTCGAATCCAGCCGGGGTCGCCAATTTCTTCAATGTTTTTCTGGGTTTAGCCCAATGTTTTTCGGCGGCCAGCCGGCCGGGGGAAACCCATATTTAACAAGTTTGGCACACCAATACCGTCCAATAAGACTGCTCCGATGTCCGCCAACGTAAGGCGCGCTCCCTTTATGGCCGAAACGCCCGCTCCTCCGCCAACTGCGCCAGCCGCTGCCGTCGAATCGCCGCCGTTGCAGCCGGGTCAGGCGCCGCTCTGTTTTGTGGTCGATGAGGAAGCCAGCATCCGGCATTTCCTCTCGCTCGTGCTGCACGGCTCCGGCATCGACACCATGGAATTTGCCGACGGCGAGGCCATGCGCAAAGCCGTCGCCAAGCGCGCGCCTTCGCTCGTGTTCCACAACATCTCGCTCGACTCCGCCGATGCCATCGCCTCGGTGGTGGCGCTCGGCAAAAACGGCTTTGCCGGCGCGATCCAACTCATGAGCACGCGCGGCGCGGCCGTGCTCGATCACGTCAAGAACATCGGCATCCAGCACAAGCTCAACATGTTGCCGGTGCTCAAGAAGCCGTTCGAAACCGACGCCATCATCAAGATTTTGCAGGATCTCAAGCTCGGCCTGCCGCCGAGCCAGGCCTCGCGCATCGAGCTCACTGAAGCGCTCGACAATAATTGGATCGAGTTCTGGTATCAGCCCAAGATCGACTTGCGCAAAAAGCGGCTCGCCGGCGCGGAAGCCTATGCGCGCGCGCGCCACCCGCAGCATGGCGTGGTGCTGCCAGGCGCGTTCATGCCCGGCGCCAGCGAGGCGAGCGTCGGCAAGCTGTCGGAACTGGCGCTAAACAGCGCCCTCAAAGCGGGCCTCACCTTCTCGAATATCGGCATCAATCTGCGGCTCACGGTGAACATCCCTGTGCCCGTTTTGGTGAAGCTCCCCATCGAAGAGATCGTGAAAAAGCACCGGCCAAACACGGACAAGTGGCCGGGGCTGATCATCGACGTGCCGGAAGAGCAAATCATCACCGATCTCGCGCTCGCCAGCGAGCTCACCAAGAAGCTGGAAAGCCTCAATGTGCGGCTGGCGATCGACGATTTCGGCCGCGGCTATTCCTCGCTGGCGCGGCTCGGCGAATTGCCCTTCGCCGAACTGAAGTTGGATCGGGCCTTCGTCGCCGATTGCGGCACCGACAGGGTCAATGCGCCGCTTTGCAAGACGGTGATCGACCTGGCACACAATTTCGGACGCGCCGCAGTCGCCATGGGCATCGAAAAGGCGGCCGACGCCGTCGCACTGGTCAGCATGGGTTGTGACTTCGGCCAGGGCTTCCTGCTCGGTCAGCCGATGCCTGAGGAGCGCTTCATCTCGCTGCTGCGCCAGCGCGCGGCAACGCAAGGCAAAAATCTGGCGGCCGCCCCCTGATTAGGGGGGTCCAGTCAGTAGGTCCAGTTCAGTGGGTCCAAGCGTCGCGCCGGTTGAAGGCGAAGTTGTCCGAATAGGACATCGTGCGCCGCGTGGAAGGCTTCGTCTCGAACACCTGATAGGCGATGCCGTGGCGCTCGCAATAGGCGACCGCCTCTTCCTTGCTGGCAAAGCGCAAGCGCACCTGCTGGCGCATGTCGCCGGACGAGGTCCAACCCATCAGCGGCTCGACCTGACGGGCCTCCTCCGGCTCGAAATCCAGCGCCCAGGACTTGGTACCGGCTTGGCCCGACTGCATGGCGGTCTTGGCCGGCTTATAGATGCGTGCGGTCATGTCGGGGTCCGAAATATTCGTAAGTGATCGTATGTGCGCGAACACATAACATCATCACGCCGCCCGACCAATAGATATCGCCGGCCGATCATGCGCCCCTCGGCCGGCTCGGCACGCAAGCGCGCACGGATTTCGCCAGCGTCAGCGGATCGAAAGGTTTTGACACAACGCCGGCGGCGCCGAGCGAAAGAAAATGCTCAATGTCGCTGCTTTGCGCGCGCGCGGTCATGAACACAACCGGGATGCGCGCCGTGCGTGCGTCTTCGCGCAAATGCGTCAGCACTTCTGGCCCATCCATCACCGGCATCACGACGTCCATCAAGATCACGTCCGGCGACCAGCGCGCCGCTTCGGCCAAAGCGCCCGTGCCGCTGTCGCAACTTTTCACGGTAATCTCCGGGTCGAGTGCGAGCGAGATTTTCACGACTTCACGAATGTCCGGCTCGTCTTCGACATGCAGAATTCGATATGCGCTCATAACCTCACCCGAATTGACGATCATGGCCGCAAAGTCTCATGCCCGTATAAATCAGGCATGAAAAGAATTGGCGCAGTTGGCGGAAGTCGAGGCCCAATATTCCCTGGTGCGGAATTACCAAACGCGCGTTTATGGGAAGCAAAAACGCTCATATCAACAAGCAATGCACCGCCATGACGCCGCGTAATAGGTATCTTAGCACTGTCATACCGCGCGGCATTTACCTGGAAACAATTTGACGAGGATCAAACAATGTCATCTGATTGAGAATACAAAAGATTTGAAAATCGTCACGGCGTGGATTTTCAACGAAAGAACGTCTCTCATGCCTACGACGGAAACCGACGGAGCGAAAAGCGAAAAGGACCGCTTCGACTACAAGGCGTTTGTCGCCAAATATAGCGGAGCGATCATTTCGAAATGCGCGGATCGGGATATCGTCTATGCGCAGGGCGATCCCGCCAGCGCAATTTTTTACGCCATCAGCGGCTCGTTCAAAGTCACCATCGTTTCCGAACACGGCAAGGAAGCCGTGATCGCAATTCTCGGGTCTGGTGATTTCTTTGGCGAGGGCTGTCTGGACGGCGGGCTGCTGCGCAATTCGACGATCGCGGCGACGACCGCCGGCGAAATCGTTCGCTTCGATCGGACGACGATCGTGCAAGCGCTCAAAGACGACCCAGCGTTTTCGAGCTTGTTCTTGCAATTCATCTTGGACCGCAATCAAAAACTACAGGCGGATCTGGTCGACCAGTTGTTCAATTCGAGCGAGAAGCGTTTGGCGCGGATACTCATGACATTGGCGAGCGTCGGACTCAACGAACGGTCGAACGTGATTACCATACCGATCACGCAGGAGACGCTCGCCAACATGGTCGGCACCACGCGCTCGCGCATCAGTCAATTCATGACCAAATTCCGCAAGCTCGGTTACATCGACTACAACGGTCAGATCAAAGTCCATAATTCTTTGTTGAATATAATTCTGGATGACCGGCTGCACGACAAAGCGTGCTAGCGCCACCGCCGGTAAAAACATCCCGCTCATCGGTGCGGTGATACACCCGCCGCTTCCGATCGTGCACGATGCTACCGATCCGTGCAATTTCACATTGTGCAATTTTGAACAGCATAATTGTCATCGACGTGACATAACACCGCCCATCGAAATCGGGTGGTGGCGTCTCGCAGCGTGCGTGACATGGCGCGGATAAGTTTTGTCCACGCAATGTAAAGCGCAGCGCTGCGTTTACGTGCGTTCGCGTGGTGGCGGAAATTGACGGAAGCCAAGACAAGAAAGGAAACGCTCATGAAGTCGCCCATCGTCAAGCGCTCCATCGTCATCGGTGGACATAAAACCAGCGTCAGTCTCGAAGATGCCTTCTGGCGCGGGTTGAAAGAGATCGCGCGTGCGCAACGCACAACGCTTTCCAACATGGTCAGCACAATCGACAAAGGCCGCAGCCAGGCCAACTTGTCGTCCGCCATTCGGCTGTTCGTGCTCGATCAGTTGCGCAATCCGCTGACGGATGTCCGCCCCGACGGCCGCGACCGCGCCGAACCGGATGTCATCTTTCGCCGTCCCGAACTCACGCACGTCTGAGCTGCCGCGGGCGGTGTCAAGCATTGCGGCGCCGGCCGACGCGAGCACCGGGGCTTTTGGAACGGAGATATTTCGTCTCGCCGTCGAGGTTTGTCCCAATGGCCTGATCATTGTCGCCGGCGACGGCACGATCAGTTTGGTCAACGGCGAAATCGAGCGCCTGTTCGGCTATTCGCGCAACGAATTGCTCGGCAAATCGATCGACACCTTGCTGCCCGAGCGATTGCGCGGCCAGCACGCTGCGCAACGCGCCGGCTTCGAAACGCGGCCCGCCGCGCGCCATTTCGGCACCGGGCGCGATTTCAACGGCCGGCGCAAGGACGGCGGCGAATTCCCGATAGAGGTCGGCCTCAATCCGACCAAAGTGGCTGGCGAGCTCATCGTGATTGCCGCCGTCGTCGATATCAGCGAGCGCAAGCGGCTCGAAAAATTGCAAGATGAGTTCGTCGCCACCGTCAGCCACGAGCTGCGCACGCCGATGACATCGATCGCCGCTTCACTTGGCTTGCTGCTCGCCGGCGGCGCGGACAGCTTGCCGCAACCGGCCGCGCATCTATTGCAGATCGCCTATGGCAATTGCCAGCGGCTGGTCCGCATGGTCAACGAGATCCTCGATCAAAAGCAGCTCGATGCCGGCCAGATGCCGTTCCATTTCGAACGCTGCGAGGCGCGGCCGCTGCTGGAGAAGGCGATCGAGGCCAATCAGGCCTTGGCGGCCGGCTGCGGCGTGAGCGCGCGGCTGGCGGCGCCCGCGGGATCGTTCATGCTCTATGTGGATCCCGACCGCTTCACCCAAGTCATCACCAATTTGCTGTCCAACGCGTTGAAGTTTTCGCCGGCCGGCGAGGAGATCGTGGTGGCGCTGGAAAAACGCGACAGCAATATCCGCGTCTCGGTGCGCGACCACGGCATCGGGATTCCGGCCGAGTTCAAGCTGCGAGTATTCGAGTCCTTCGCCCAGGCCGGCGGCGCGAAGGGCGGCAGCGGACTGGGCTTGAGCATTGCCCGCAAAATCGTCGCCGGCCTGCACGGGCAAATCGGCTTCGACGACGCCCCCGGCGGCGGAGCGGTGTTCCATGTCGAGTTGCCGAATGCCGATCACCTGGCGCGCTGGCAAACCGGCGGCGCGGCGGCGAGCTAGAGCACGATAGCATTGGATTGAATCAATTGGGGATTCCCAAATCGGCGCGTTTCTGATTCAAGATGCTGGCTGGAATGGAGGCCAGCATCTGATGGCCCGAGCCTATTCCTTGGATCTGCGCGAACGCGTGGTTGCGGCGGTGGCGGCTGGCGAGAGCTGCCGGGCGGTTGCGGCCACTTTCAAGGTCAGTGTCGCCAGCGTGGTGAAGTGGTCGCAACGGTTCCGCGCGACCGGCAGTGCGGCGGCACGACGGATGGGCGGGACGCGGGCCTATGCGCTTGCCGGGGAGCGCGACTGGCTGCTGGGACGTCTCGCGGAGAAGCCGGATGTGACCTTGCGAGCACTGCTGGCCGAGTTGGCAGAGCGCGGGATCGAGGTGAGCTACTACGCGGTCTGGCACTTGTTCGAGCGCGAGGGCATCAGCTTCAAAAAAAAGCCTGCACGCCAGCGAGCAGGATCGCCCCGACGTGGCCAGGCGGCGGGCACAATGGAAACGGTATCAAGGCAGGCTTGACCCGGCCCGCCTCGTCTTCATCGATGAGACCTGGGCCAAGACTAACATGACACGCAGCCATGGCCGCGCGCGGCGAGGCCAACGGCTGGTGGCCAAGGTCCCGCACGGCCGCTGGCAGACGCTCACCTTCCTGGCCGCGCTGCGCAGCGATCGGATCGATGCCCCTTGCGTTATCGACGGGCCGATCAACGGCCAAAGCTTCCTGGCCTATGTCGAGCAAATCCTCGTGCCGACACTCAAGCCTGGCGATATCGTGATCATCGACAATCTTGGCAGCCACAAAGGAAAGGCTGTGCGCCGGGCCATTCGCGCCACCGGCGCCAAGCTGTTCTTCCTGCCGCCCTACAGTCCCGATCTCAACCCGATCGAGCAGGTCTTCGCCAAGCTTAAGACACTACTGCGCAAAGCCGCCGAGAGAACCGTCGAGGCCACATGGAAGCGCATCGGCGCCCTGCTCGAATGCTTCACGCCACAGGAATGTGCCAGTTACTTCGCCAACGCCGGATACGCTTCAGCGTGAGACAATCATGCTCTAGGCGGTTCGCCAAGCCGTAGCCCGAAGGCCGAAGGCTGGTCGGGGCGGCAGGATTCGAACCTGCGACCCTCTGCTCCCAAAGCAGATGCGCTACCGGGCTGCGCTACGCCCCGACGGAACCAGGGCCGGAATACACGCTCCGGCCCATCCCAGCAACCGAAGCCGGCCAGGTCAGTGGCGGTTGAAGATCGGGTGCGCCACGTGGTCGCCGGGCGCGATGCCCAGCTTGTGGGCGGTGCCGCCGATCACCTCCAGTACCGCCAGCACCGGACCGCCGGACGGGATGAGCTTCGTCGACAGCGGCTCGGTGTTTTCGGCGATGCGCAGGATGGTGCCATCGCCGCGGATAAAGATCATATCGAGCGGAATATAGGTGTTCTGCATCCAGAACGAGACGTCCTGCTCGCTGTGGAAGTCGAACAGCATGCCCTGCCCTTCGGGCAGTTCCTTGCGGAACATCAGGCCCTTCTCGCGCGCAGCTTCGGTATCGGCGATTTCGACCGAGAACAGGTGGACGCCGGTCTTGCTGGCGATCTCGAGCGTGTGCTGGTCGGCCGGCCGCGCCGGGCCGGCGGCAAGCAGAAAGGCAAAGAGAACGAAAGTGGTCCACCGCAACGCGCGCATGCGTTCGCCTTTACGCGGCGCGCTCCGGCGCGGCAATGGGAAATTTGGCAGTCAGGCGGGCAAAAGGCTTGTTAGTGCGAGGCCGGTCCGAGCGAGCCGCCGTCCGGGCGGACTTCGGCGGCCATCAGGCCCTTGGGCCCGGGCCCGAAGCGGACCAGCACGGTCTGCCCCGGCCGCAGCTCGGCAATGCCGTAGCGGCGCAACGTCTCCATGTGCACGAAGATGTCGGGCGTGCCCTCACCGCGGGTGAGGAAACCGAACCCGCGCAAGCGGTTGAACCATTTCACCTGCGCCCGCTCCAGCCCGCTGGTCGGCTGGACGGTGACGTGGGTACGCGGTGGCGGCATCTGCGCCGGATGGATCGCCGTCGACTCGTCCATCGAGACAATGCGGAAGGCCTGCAAGCCCTTTTGGCGCTGCAGCACCTCGACCACGACCCGGGTGCCCTCATAGGCGGTCTGGTAGCCGTCGCGCCGCAGGCAAGTGACGTGCAGGAGCACGTCCGGCATGCCGTTGTCCGGTACGATGAAGCCGAAGCCCTTGGAGACATCGAACCATTTGATGATGCCGGTCATCTCGATAAGAGTGGCCGCCGTCTCGTCGGCAAGCTCTCTGAGCGTACCGGGCCGAAGATTGGTCCCTGACATTTTCGATTCGATCCCGTCCGACGCCATGCCGCCGCCGCGCCGCCGTCTTGTTGGCGCCTCTTACCGAGCGCTTCGACGAATCTTTCTGCTGAATTGAAGATAACACCGGCGCAAAAACGGCAAAGGGCAAAATGTGCTTGCACACAGGTCTGTACACAGCGTAGCCGCGGCGAATCAGTGGGCGATGAAGGGCGCGAGCGCGTCGCCGATGTCGTTGCGCACCACCAAATCGGCAAGCTCGTCGAACTCGGTCGGCTCGCGATTGACGATGACGAGGGCCGCGCCATTACGTTTGGCCATCAGGGGAAATCCGGCGGCCGGCCACACCACCAGCGAGGAGCCGATCGAGATGAACACGTCGCAGTCGCGCGTCAATTGCTCCGCCCGCTCCATCGCGAGCGCCGGCATGGCTTGGCCGAACGACACGGTCGCGGTCTTGATGAAGCCGCCGCAGCCGCAATCGGGGGCGCGCTCACCGTTCGCCTGAAATTTTTCGTGCACCCAAGCAAGCTCGTAGCGCTTCGTGCAGTCGAGACAGATCGCGTAGGTGGTATTGCCGTGCAACTCGACGATGTCGTCGGCGGCGATGCCCGAGGCCTGATGCAGATTATCGATATTCTGGGTAATGAGGCCGGGAACTTTGCCGGCGCGGTAGAGGCTGGCGAGCGCGCGATGGCCGCGGCCGGGCTTGGCGCCGCCGAACTTGTCCTCCATGACGAAGCGCCGGCGCCAGGCTTCGTCGCGCATGTCCTGGCTGGCCAGGAAGTCGTCGAATTGTATCGGCTGGTTCTTGGTCCAGAGACCGCCCGGCGAGCGGAAGTCCGGTATGCCGCATTCGGTCGAGATGCCGGCGCCGGTGAACGGCACGATCCGCTGCGCCCCCTCGATCAGGTCGCGCAAGGCCTCGATGGCGGTGTCCAGATCGGAAGCAATCATTGCTATAGTGCGCGCGGGCTTATAGGACGCCCGTCCCTTGTCCGGTCGAGGATCTTCCCATGCGATATCTGCACACCATGCTGCGCGTGCGCAATCTGGATGCGGCGCTTGATTTCTACGTCACCAAGCTCGGCCTCAAGGAGACCCGCCGCCGGGTCGACGAGAAGAACCGCTATACCCTGGTATTCCTGGCCGCGCCTGGCGATGAAGCCCGCGTTGAGCGGACCAAGAAAGAGGGCCGCCCCGGCCTCGAGGTCGAACTCACCTACAACTGGGATAGCGAGGACTATGGCGAGGCGCGCTATTTCGGGCACCTGGCCTACGAGGTGGACGACATCTACGCCACCTGCGAGCGGCTGATGAAGGCTGGCGTCACCATCAACCGCCCGCCGCGCGACGGCGTCATGGCCTTCGTGCGCTCGCCCGACAAACACTCGATCGAGCTCTTGCAGAAGGGCGCCGCCAAGCCGCCGGCCGAGCCGTGGAAATCCATGCCCAATACCGGGCACTGGTAAGCTTGCCGCTGCAAGCGAAGCTCATTATACCTCGCCGCGCTGCCTGGGCCCGCTGCCCACGAAACCGGCAGCGCGACATGCGCCCTTCGTCTAGAGGCCTAGGACACCGCCCTTTCACGGCGGTAACAGGGGTTCGAATCCCCTAGGGCGCGCCATTGCCGCGCGCGATATAGCGGCCTGCTCATACCTCCCATGCGCAGGTTCAGCGGATTTGCCGCGTTATTTAATGTAGAAATTACGGGCCGGTTGATTCCAGACAGCTAAATATGCTGTCGCGCGAAGCGCCTCGGAGCGCCAGGCAATGATCAAAGGAAAGAACGTGGTGGCGGAGCTGCGGCGCGAGGTGTCCTATGTCTGGCACGCCGCGATCGTGATCGTGTTCGTCGGCTTTGCCACCATCGTGGTGGCCGCGGCGCTCTATGACCTCTGGGCGATCCGGCACTAAGGCGCACGCGGCGGATAGGCGTGCCGCCCGCCGTTGAAATCCTCCATGACATAATGCGCAGACCCGTTCGTACCCTCGCGCGCGATGTAATTCGGCCCGACCGGCGACTTGCCGTGGCCGCCCGGAATGTCGAGCACGTACGTCGGCTGGCACAGCCCCGAGAGCCGCCCGCGTAGCGCGCGCATCAAATCCTGTCCGGTCGCGATGTCGGTGCGCAAATGCGAAGTACCGGGCGCAAGATCGCCGTGGTGCAGGTAATAGGGCTTGATGCGGCATTCGACGCAGGCGCGCATCAGCTCGCCGAGCGCCGGCGGCGTGTCGTTGACGCCGGCCAGCAGCACCGATTGCCCCAGCAGAGGCAGCCCCGCATCCGCCATGCGCGCGCAGGCAGCGCGCGTCGCCTTGGTCAGCTCGCGCGCGTGATTGACGTGCACGGCGACGTAGACCGCCTTGCCCTTGGCCTTTAGCGCCCGCACCAGTTCGGGCGTGATGCGCTTGGGTTCGGCGACCGGCACGCGCGTGTGGATGCGCACGATCTTGACGTGATCGATGGCGCTGAGCGCCTTCATCACCGCGCGTAGCCGCCGCGGCGACAGCACCAGCGGATCGCCGCCGGTGAGGATCACTTCCCAGATATTGCGGTCGGTGCGGATGTAGCCGAGCGCGCGCGCGAGCGCGGCCGCCGACAGCGCCTCGCCCTTGCCGGGACCGACCATTTCGCGGCGGAAGCAGAAACGGCAATAGACCGCGCAGACATGCGTCAGCTTGAGCAGCACGCGGTCGGGATAACGATGCACGATGCCCTCGACGGGGCTGTGCGCGTCGTCGCCGATCGGATCGGACAATTCCTCCGGCCGGGCGTCGAGCTCCGCCGCATCGGGAACGAACTGCCGCGCGATCGGGTCCTGCGGATCGTTGCGGTCGATCAACGCGGCGAGGTCGTCCGGCAGCGCCACGGCATAGCGCGCGGCAACGGCTTCGAGTGCTCCTTGGCGTTCGGACGCCGCAAGGCCGGCCTTGCGGAAGTGTGCCGGCGTACGAAGAGTTTTCATGACTCGTTCCTTCGTTATTGCTCGACCACCGGCGCCCAGATCACCTGCTCGATACGCGCGGCACCGGTCGCCAGCATCACCAATCGGTCAAAACCAAGCGCGACGCCGGACGCGGTCGGCATCTGCGCGAGGGCTGCGAGAAAGTCCTCATCGATCGGATAGCGCTCGCTGTGGATGCGCTGCTTCTCCGCCATCGCCGCGTCGAAACGTGCGCGCTGTTCGGTTGCATCGGTCAGCTCGCCGAAGGCATTGGCAAGCTCCACCCCGCAGGCATAGAGCTCGAAACGCTCGGCAACCTTGTCGCTGCCCGGTTTCGGCCGCGCCAGCGCGGCCAGCGGCAATGGGTATTCATATAATATCGTGGCGCGGCCCTCGCCCAGATGGGGCTCGACCCGCTCGGCCAGAATGCGGCTGAAGATGTCGCCCCAGGTATCATCCGCCGCGATGGTCGCGCCCGCCTGCCCTGCCGCAGCGGCGAGCGCCGCACGATTGCCTTTGCCGCCGCGCACGGTCGCCAAAAGATCGATGCCAGCATAACGCGCGAAGGCATCCGCCACCGTCAGCCGTTCCGGCGCGGCGAATGGATCGATGGTCTTGCCGCGAAAAGAAAACTGCGTCGCCCCTGCCGCTCTCGCCACCTCCGCCAGCAGCGCCGCGCAATCATCCATTAACGTCTCGTAACTCGCATTCGCGCGATACCATTCCAGCATCGTAAACTCCGGATGATGCAGCGCGCCACGCTCGCGATTACGAAATACGCGGGCGAAATCGACGATGCGCGTCTCGCCCGCCGCCAGCAGCTTCTTGCAGGCGAATTCCGGCGAGGTGCGCAGGTAAAGCTCCTGTCGCTCGCCGCCCGGGCCGATCAGCTCAGTCGCAAAAGCATGCAGATGCGTCTCGTTGCCGGGCGAGACCTGCAAGGTCGACGTCTCGACCTCGATAAAATCCTGCGCCGCAAACCAGGCGCGCAGCGCCGCCGCGATCTTGCCGCGTTTGAGCAGATATGGCCTGCGCGCCGCGTGCACCCCGGGCAGCCAAAATGGCGGATTACCGCGCATCTTTACCCCTGCGTTGGCCCACGCCGGAAAGACTGGCATCCCGCGCCAAGATGGGTATGGTGCGCCCCGAAACCGCGGCCCGCCCGCCTATAAAATCAAGGATCGTTAACGTGAAGGTCATCGCCAGTCAGCTCCGCAAGGGCAATATCGTCGATATCGACGGCAAGCTCTATGTCGTCCTCACCGCCGAGAATTTTCATCCCGGCAAGGGCACCCCCACCACCCAGGTCGATATGCGCCGGATTTCCGACGGCGTGAAGACCTTGCAGCGCTACAAGACCACCGATCAGGTCGAGCGCGCGCACGTCGAGGACCACGAGTTCTCCTACCTCTATAAGGACGGCGACGGCTTCCACTTCATGAACCAAGAAAACTACGAGCAGGTGCAGGTGCCGGAGGACGTGGTCGGCGATTACGAGAAATACCTGCAGGAAGGCATGCTCGTGAACATTGCGTTGCACGAGGGCAACCCGGTCTCCATCGAGATTCCGCAGAAAGTGACGCTGGAAATCACCGAGACCGAGCCGGCCATGAAAGGCCAGACCGCGTCGGGCTCGTTCAAGCCGGCGATGCTGTCGAACGGCGTGCGCACCATGGTGCCGACCCACATCACCGCCGGCACGCGCGTGGTGGTGAACACGACCGACGGCTCCTACGTCGAGCGCGCGAAGGACTGATTACACCCGCACGCTCGCGCGCACTTCCTTCGGAAACAGATCGTCGGGCGACAGCTTCGTCGCGGTAACGCCCTGCGCGTGGGCGAAGCGGCAGAAGGCTTCCAGCGTCTTGCGGTTCGCCTCCAGGCCATTGGGAAACGGATCGGCGCCGAAAGCCTTGCCCCATTCGCCACCGACCGACGCCGCCCACGGCACCGGAATGCGCGAGGCGGTGAGATCGTTGATGCGCTCGAGCGAACGCTGTTTGGCCTGCTCGAAAGCCTTGAGCAGATTCATCGCCACCCACGGGTAGCGCTCGAACACTGCGCGGCGCATGGCGATGACATGCATGATCGGGAAAATCCCAGTCGCTTCGTAATAGCGCATCTCGTCGGTACGAAAATCCGGGTAGAGCCGCACGATCTTGCCGCCGCCCTTGCTGAAGGCATCCGGCACGCGTGCCGAAATCGCGGCGTCGATCTCGCCCGATAGCAGCATCGCGGAAATGCTGGTATCGCGCCGCTGCAAATACTGAATTCCTGGCGGCAATTTGAATTCGACTTTTTCCTCGCGTCCGGCCTCATTCATGCCGGCCTGCACCCATTTGATCTTGGCGAGATCGACGCCGGCCGTCTCGCTCAGGAACCCGCGTGCATAGATGCCGGCGGTCTGCGCCCATTCCGGAACGCCGACGGTTTTTCCTTCCAGGTCCTTGGCCGTTCGGATGCCGCGGTCGGCGCGCACATAGAATGCCGAATGGCGGAACACGCGTGATGGAAACACCGGAATGCCGATAAAGGGCGAATTGCCCTGCGCGGCATAGCCGATGAACTTGCCGAACGACATTTCCGACACGTCCCATTCCTGGTTCTTGATGAAGCGGAAGAAGATTTCTTCGACCGGTAAGACGAAAGCGGTCAGCGTGATGCCGTCGGCGGTCACCGCGCCATTGACCAGATCGCGCACGTGGTCGTAATCGGTGACCGCAAGCGTGAGATGCAGCCGCGCCGTGCCGCAGCTTTCAATGATCGCCGGCTCGCGTTCCGCGCCCGCCGCCGCCATCCGCTTGCCTTCATGCACCGTCATCGCGCGTTCTCCCGGCCGCCCTTTTAACACGGGCTTGTATCGGTAAGTCCTATGCCGCTAGTCTCGCACCGCGTAAAGGGGCCAATCCAGGGGTAAGCGTTGAGACTTGCGGTCCTTGTCAGCGCTGCCTTGCTCGCCGCAAACGCAGCCGCTGCCGGCGAGATGGAAGCGCCCCGCGTCATCCTCAGCCAGGTCAACTGGGCGGAGGCGGCGACGTCGCTCGCTGACCACGGCATCGATCCGCCCGCGGCGGAATTCGCCCGCATCAACGCGCAGACGGAGAAGCGCTTCCCCGGCATCGCCACCAGCAGCGTGCCGGTGCTGCTGCCGATCGACATCGACGCCTACCGCAAAGACGTCGCGGCTGGCGCTGCCGATATGGCGACGTCCGACAAATATTTCGGCCCGTTCCATCCCTCCAAGCTCTTTTTGCCGGGACCGGCGGGTTACACCGCGACGTTTTTCGCCGACCACGGCAGCTTCGATTTCACCTTCCCAAAACCGGTCGAGATCGAAATCACCGGCGGCGCTTTCGTCTATGATCTCGACGGGCCTAATCATCAGGAAGTGTTCCCGGCCAAGGAGCTGGAGGATCAGTTTCCCGGCATCCAGCGCATCCTGCGCGAAGCGCATGTGCGCTACACCTTCGAGCGCTTCGGCGTGCCCTACGTCGTGTCGATCCAATGTTACGACCAGCCGAAATCCTCGCACTATCTGTCGTGCAGAGAGGCCGATCCCGCCGCGGTCAAGTTCCTGCGCATGCTGCAAACCGCCGGCGGCACGCCGATGGAGATCGCGCAGCCGCACATCGACCTCACGCGGCCAACGGCAAAATCCGATTTCACCTATTACGGCCCGGGCGACCTCATCCCCAATACCGGCTGGCACAAAATGCCCGGCCGCGCCGATTATCACGTCTATGCGCGCATGCGCTCGCCGATTGCAAACTCGCCCTCTTACGTGAAATCGCAATCCTTTATGCCCTGGGGTGACTGCTACCGCGGCAGTCATAGCGGGCATTTAGGCCGCAAGGGCTCCGAATACTCCTGCAGCGTGAACGGCATTCCGCTCACCTTCGACGAATCCGCGGCGGTCAATTGGACCTATCCCTGGCGCGATAATTTCTGCGAGCTGCGCGATTTTCTGGTCGGCCAATGCCCGGGCGGCTATGGCCATCAGGGCGAAGACATACGTCCTGGCAATTGCGTCCTCAACAACGAGGGCGCCGACCGCTGCGAGCCTTATCAGCACACCGTCGCAGCCGTGCGCACCGGCGTGATCCGGCGCAATCCTGGAAATATCGGCATTTACATCGTGGTCAACAGCAAAAACGATTTCGTCCGCTTCCGCTATCTGCACATGAACCCGAAAATCATGGACGCCGAAGGATGGTTCAGCGGACGCAAAGTCAGTGAAGGAGAGATCATCGGCAAGGTCGCGACCTGGGGCGATTACGAGAACGGAACGTCGTATCACATCCACTTCAACATCCAGGTGTTCACCAAAGTCGGCTGGGTCTGGGTCAATCCTTACATGGCGCTGGTTGCCGCCTATGAGCGGCAGATCGGCGGACGCGGCACCGAGATCAAGCCCGGTGACCCGGCCCCGCCGGTGCCGGTGAAGCTGCCGGTGATCGAGCACCCAACGCCGGTGCCGACGCCGCCCGCGACGCCAGCCACCGCCGCAGCCGGGGTGGAACCGGCCAAGACATCCGAAGAAAAGACGCCGACAATCGTCCATGAAGAGCCGCGCAAAAAGCAGGCGGAAGACGAAAAGCCGCGCAAGCAGCGGCATGCGCGCAGAAAGCGCCGCCTCAAGCACGAGGACGACTAGCGCGGCCACATTCGATCCCTAGAATGCCGCGATGTCGCGATTCCCGAAAACCGCATTCGAGACGAACCGCCGTTCGCTGCTGACGGGTGCATTCGCGGCCGCCGCGCAGGCCACGCTCGGCGTGCGCGCCTTCGCGGCACCGCCGGGCTTTGCCAATTGGGTCGCCGACTTCCGCGGCCGCGCGCTGCGCCGCGGCATCTCGGCTGCGACCTACGACCGGGTGATGAATTCGCTCGAGCCCGACACCAGTGTGTTCGACCAATTCCGCTCGCAACCCGAATTCACCGAGCAGACATGGCAGTACATCAACCGCCGCTGCTCGGACTGGCGCGTCATCACCGGCAAGGAGCGCGCCAAGGAATACGCCGATCTGCTTGCGCGCATCGAAAAGGATTTTGGCGTCGACCGCTACGTCATGCTCGGCCTGTGGGGCATGGAGTCCTCGTTCGGCGACGTGATCGTCAACCGCAAGTACATGCGGCCGGTGATCCCGGCACTCGCCGCGCTTGCCTGGCACGAGCCGCGGCGCCGCCTCTATTGGGAAGCCGAATTGCTCAACGCGCTCACCATCGTCGACAAAGGTTGGGCGCAGCCCGCCGACATGATCGGCTCCTGGGCCGGCGCCATGGGCCACACGCAATGGATGCCGGAGGTGTGGCTGCATATGGGCGTCGATTTCGACCGCGACGGCCGTGTCTCACCGTTCGGCCGCCCCGACGACTTCGATGGCCGGCACCGCGCGCTATCTGGTCGAGCGCGGCGGCTACCGGCGCGGCGAAGCCTGGGGCTGCGAGGTCAAAGCGAGCGGGCATGAGAGCGGCGGCTGGCGCAGCTACGAGCAATGGCAGGCGCTCGGCGTGCGCCGCGCCGACGGCAAGGCCTTCGCGCGACCCAGCGACCGCGTGCGGCTCTGGGTGCCGGAGCGCGGCGGTCCTGCTTTTCTGCTTGGACAGAATTTCCGCGCGGTCTATTCCTACAATCCGTCGAACAACTATACGCTCGCGCTTTGTCATCTCGGCGACCTCATTCGCGGCGATCCGCCCTTCCACCAGCAGTTCCCCGGCGGCGAGCGCACCCCGACGCTGGCCGAGGTCAAGGAAATCCAGCGCCGCCTCAACGAGCAAGGCTTCAAGACCGACGGCATCGATGGCCGTACCGGCAGCGACACCGTCAAGGCGATCCTCGCCTTCCAGAAGAAGGTCGGCATGAAGCCCGTCGACGGTTACGCCGGCTTGAAGGTTTTGGCCCGATTGCGTCAGGGCGCGTAATCCGGTTGGATGCGCCCGGTAACACCGGGGTTCCATTCCGTGACAGAGTCCTCACCGAAACGCACGGCCGCGCAACAAGCTGACGCCGATATTGCTGGCATCGACCGGCCCAAGCCCGCCGGCGTCAATGCGCCCGCCTTCGGCAGCGATGTCGCGGCCGACGCGCTGCGCGCTACCGGCGTGCCCTATATCGCGCTTAATCCGGGCGCCAGCTATCGCGGCTTCCACGACAGTATCGTCAATTACCTCGGCAACGAGCGGCCGCAGATGTTGCTCTGCCTGCACGAGGAAAGCGCCATCGCGATTGCGCACGGCTATACCAAGGTCACCGGCCAGGCGATGGCGGCGGCGGTGCATTCCAATGTCGGGCTGATGCACGGCACCATGGCGATCTTCAACGCCTGGTGCGACCGCATGCCGGTGATCCTGCTCGGCGCCACCGGGCCGGTCGACACCGTGAAACGCCGTCCGTGGATCGATTGGATCCACACCGCGCGCGACCAAGGCGCGCTGGTGCGCGGCTATACCAAATGGGACGACCAGCCCTCCTCGCCCTCGGCCGCGCGCGAAGCGATTTTGCGCGGCGCCTGGATTGCCAATACCGCGCCATGCGGACCGGTCTACATCAATCTCGATGCTGGCATGCAGGAGGAGAAGCTTGCCGAGCCTGTGGCGCCGATCGATACGCAACGCTACATGCCGCCGGTCGCCAGCGCGCCGCAGCCTGACGCGATCGCACAAGCCACCAAGCTGTTGCAGGACGCGAAGCATCCGGTGATCCTCGCCGGCCGCGTCTCGCGCGATCTCGATGCCTGGAACGCGCGGATCACACTCGCCGAGCGGCTGAACGCACACGTCGTGAGCGACCTCAAGATCGGCGCTTCGTTCCCGACCGATCATTGTCTGCATGCCGGTGCTCCTGGTGGCACGGTGCTTTCAGCAGAAGCGGCCGAGGCCATCCGCGCCGCCGACGTGATCCTTAGCCTCGACTGGGTCGACGTCGCGGGTTGCTTCAAGTCCGTCGGCGGCAATGTCACCGCCAAGGTCGTGCAGGTGTCGGTCGATCATCATCTGCACAACGGCTGGAGCATGGACTATCAGGGCCTGCCGCCGGTCGATGTCTTCATCGCCTGCACGCCCGACGCCGCGGTGCCGGCACTGCTCGATGCGCTTGGGCCGGGCAAGCCGCATGCGGTGAGCGCGAAGTCGCGGGAATTTCCCAAGCCCGGCGGCGACAAGCTCACCGTCGATCATCTGGCCGATAGCCTGCGCCGCGCGGTCGGCGACCGCCTTTGCTCGCTCACGCATTTGCCGCTGTCCTGGAACGGCGCCAGCTGGCACTTCCGTCATCCGCTCGACTTTCTCGGCGGCGACGGCGGCGGCGGCGTCGGCGGCGGCCCCGGCATTTCCGTCGGCGCCGCGCTCGCGCTCAAAGGCTCCGGCCGCCTGCCCGTCGCCATCTGCGGCGACGGCGATTTCCTGATGGGCGTCACCGCGCTGTGGACCGCCGCGCATTACAAGATCCCGCTGCTGGTCGTGATCGCCAACAACCGCTCCTTCTTCAACGACGAGCTGCACCAGGAGCGCGTCGCGCGCATGCGCAACCGCCCGGTCGAGAACCGCTGGGTCGGCCAGCGCATTTCCGAGCCGGACATCGATCTCGCCAGCATGGGGCGCGCGCAAGGCGCCGTCGACTTCGGGCCGATCACCGCGATCGGCGACCTGTCCGCCACCTTCGCCAAGGCCATCGCGGCGGTTGAGGGCGGCGCCGTTGCCGTGGTCGACGTGCGCGTCGAGCCTGGCTACACCGCCGCCGTCACCGCGGTCATGACCCGCAAGGGCGACTGATCATGGCTGCCGCAGACGCCATCCTGGTGGCGGAGAACATCGCCGTGCGCTTCGAAACCGCGGAAGGACCGGTCACCGCGGTCGACGACGTCTCCTTCAACGTGCGGCCGGGCGAGTTCCTCTCGGTCATCGGCCCCTCCGGCTGCGGCAAGTCCACACTGTTCAACGTGATCGGCGGCCTGCTCAGCCATCACCAGGGCGTGGTCAGCGTCGGCGGCGAAACAATCAACGGCCCGCACAAATCGATCGGGATGGTGTTTCAGGAGGAATTGACCTTCCCCTGGCGTAACGTCACCGACAATGTTGCCTTCCCGCTCGAGCTGATCGGCATGCCGCGCGCCAAGCGCATCGAGCGCGCGCGCCATTTTATTTCACTGGTCGGCCTCGACGGTTTCGAGAACCGCTATCCGGGCGAGCTCTCCGGCGGCATGCGTCAGCGCGTCTCGCTCGCGCGCACGCTCGCCTCGGAACCGAAAATCCTGCTGATGGACGAGCCCTTCGCCGCGCTCGACGAGCAGACGCGGCTGCTGCTCGGCGACAAGGTGCTGCAAATCCAGCAGCAGCTCAAACAGACCACGCTGCTGATCACCCACAACATCACCGAAGCGGTGCAGATGTCCGACCGCATTTTGGTGATGACCTACCGCCCCGGCAAGGTGAAGCGCATCGTCGATATCGACCTGCCGCGCCCGCGCTCGTCCGAGATCGTCACCAGCGAGGCTTTCGGCCGCTACGTCGCGCAGATCTGGAACGACTTGCGCGAGGAGGCGAGCCGCGGCATGCGCGACGAGGAGAAACACGCGCTGCAGCATCACGGGACCGGCGCATGACCGACACCACCCTTGTCCCGCGCCCCGCCCGCTCCGATTTTGCGCCGCGCGTCGTCGGGCTGGCAACGGTCATTGCCGCACTGCTACTCGCTGAACTTTTGATCCGGGGCGGCCTGATCAACCGCTTCATCGTGCCGCCGCCGTCCGAGGTGATCGAAGCCTTCTACCAAATCGTGTTCGGGCGCCACGTGTTCAGCCGCTTCATGACGACGGCCGGCGAATGTCTGGTGGCCGGCGCAATGTTGACCTTGTTCGGCGTCGCCGGCGGAGTGCTGATGCACCGCTTTAAGCTGTTGCAGCAGGCGACCGAGACCTGGGTCGCGTCGGTTGCGGCCGCGCCGCTCGTCATCATGTATCCGCTGTTCCTGGTGGTGTTCGGCCGCAACGCGCTCACCATCATTATGATGGGCTTCATCTCCGGTCTGCCGCCGGCGATCCTGAAAACCATCGAGGGCATTTCGGCGACCCGCAAGGTGCTGGTCAATGTCGGCAAGAGCTTCAATCTCACCGGCGCGCAGCAGTTCTGGAAAATTTTATTTCCGGCGGCGTTGCCGACCATTTTCGTCGGCGTGCGGCTGGGGCTTATTTTCGCACTGATCAACATTGTCGGCACGGAATTTCTGATCAATTACGGCGGACTCGGCGCGCTCATCGCCGATCTCTCCGAACGCTACGATCTCGCCGGCACCTATGCCGCGATCTGCTTCGTCATCCTGGTGAGCGTGTTGTTCTTCCTCGCGCTGGAAAAGGTCGAGCGATGGCTGAGACCGGTCGATTAGCACAGCCAGCCCGCATCGCGCCGCTCATCGGCCCGGTGGCGCTGCTGCGCACGGCCATCGTACTGGCGCTATTGGCGGTATGGGAATTTCTCGCCCATTCCGGCTGGCTCTACCGCGATGTGGTGCCCTCGCTGCTCTCGATCGGCCGCGCCATGGCCGATCTGCTGTCGCACGAGGATTACTATTACAACCTCGCTGTTACCGCCGGCGAAATCGGGCTTGCCGTGCTGATCGGCGGCGGGTCCGGCCTCCTGGTTGGGCTCGTGCTCGGCGCTAACCGCTTTTTGTCGAAGGCCTTCGAACCTTACCTTTATTATCTCGGCCCGACGCCGAAGATCATCTTTTTGCCGATCGCCATCATGTGGTTCGGGGTCGAGACGCCGTCGAAGATCGCGCTCGGCACCTTTTCGTGCTTCTTTCCGGTGGCGCTCAGCGTCGCCGCCGGCATGCGGCAGATCGATAGCGTGCTAATCCGGGTCGGCCAAAGCTTCCGCGCCTCGACCCTGCAAATGGTGCTGAAAATCTATCTTCCCGCCATGCGCCACCCGATCATCAATGGCGTGCGGCTCGGCTTCGGCTTCGCGCTGATCGGCGTGTTGCTGGCCGAGACGCGGCTGTCGAACAAAGGCGTCGGTTTCCTGATCATGCAGGCCGACAGCACCTTCGATATGCCGAGCATGTACGCCATGCTGATCGTGCTGTTCGTGCTGGCGATCGGCGCCAACGCGCTGATCGGCCGCCTCGGCGGCCTCGACAGCATCAAGCGGACTTAAGGCGGCGGATCGAAGCCGCCCTGCGTCCAGACGGCGCGGTGCTTGGGATCGCGCATGAACGCGATGAAGGCCGCGCCCGCGTCCGGCGCCGTACTCTTGGCGGTTACCGCTGCGCCGTAAATGGTGGTGAGCTGGATTGCCGTCGGCAGCGGGCCGACGAGGCTCAGGCGCGCGTCGAGCACCTCGCTCTTTGGATAAAAGCCGATCTCGGCCTCCCCGCTCGCCACCAGCTCGACCCCACCGCGCAATGCCGAGCGATGGACGATCTTGCCCTTCATGGCATCGGCAATGCCGCACGTCTCGATCAGCTTGCCCATATGCGTGCCGCTCGGCGTTTCGCCGGGCGTCGCATGCACGATGGCGCGGGCGTTGAGCATCGCCTGCTTGACCTTGTCGGGCGCGGAGAGGTCCGGCTTGGCTGCGCCGGCGCGTACCACCGCGTTGATGCTAACAAGACCGAGGACGGCGCGGCGCGCTTTGCGCACGACGCCGTCCTTCTCATAGCCGTCGAGGATGTTGGTCGGCATGACCAGCACATCGGCGGGATCGCCGCCGGCGACTTTCTCGCCCAGCGCCGACATCACCGCGAAAACATACTCGACCTTGTGGCCGGATTGCCGCTCGAACTGCGGCGTCAGTTGTTTGAAAATCTCTTGCGGCGCGCCGCCGCTGAACACGCGAAGGGTGGCCATGAAAAATCCTAGAGCTTGAACGTCTCGAGCGTGCCGGGGTGGAACATCTCCTCCACCTTCACCAGCCGCGATGACAGACCTTGCGCATGGTGATGCTTGAGGAACATCTCCAACGTCACGCGGTTGTTGGCAATGCCGTAGGACCAGAAGTCCTCGCCCATCAAGTCACGCGCTTCCATCAGCCGCTCCTCGACAAACGGCAGCGTCACCTTGGTCGCCGAGGTGTCGCTCAATAGCGTGAGCGCCGCCTGTTTTGCCTGCTCGAAGGCCTTGTACACCGCGCCCGGGAGCCAGGGGTGCTTCTCCGCCAGCGTGCGCCGCACGCCGACCAGATGCATGATCGGGAAAATGCCGGTGCGCTTGAAATAGTCCTTGGCCGCTGCGACCGGATCGGGAAACAGCCAGCCGACATTCGGCGTGTTCTTCGGCAGCGAGGGCGGACGCGGCGCGATAAACCCGTCGATGGCACCTTCCTTCAGCAGCGTAGAAATCGACTTGCCGCGCGGCGCGTCTTCCAGTTTCACGTCAGCGGGCAATTTGATGCTGATTTTTTCCGGCCGATCGGCGTCCTCGATGCCGCCGCGAATCCAGTGAATGTCCGACGGCTTCACGCCATGATCGTCCTGCAGAATGGCACGCGCCCACACGTTCGCCGTCAGCTGATATTCCGGCACGCCGACTTTCTTGCCCTTGAGGTCGGCCGGCTGTTTGATGCGGTCGGTGCGCACATAGATCGAGGTATGGCGGAAGGCGCGCGACACGAAGGCCGGCACGCCGACATAAGGACAGTCCCCCTGCGCGGTCTTGACCGTGAAGCTCGACAGCGACAATTCGCAGATGTCGAATTCGGCGCCGCGGAACGCGCGGAAAAAGATTTCCTCCGGCGACAGCGTCATGCAGGCGGGCTTCACGCCGTCGATCTGCACCGAGCCGTCGACCAGCGCGCGCGTGCGGTCGTAAGGCCCGACGGCGACCGAAAGATTGAGCTTAGCCATGAATTACCCGGATGAAATTGCCCGGGCGCAGTCATAGGCGAAACAGAGGGCTAAGGTAAAGCGCTCAGCTCGGCTGCGACTTCAGGAAATCGCGGAAGCTGCCCTTCTCATAGGCCTTCTCGCGCACGAAGCGGAAGAAGGCGAGGAAATCGTCGGGCCGCAGATAGCCGGGCGCGCGCGCGACTTCGCGCTTGGCGGGCGTCAGGTCGTTCAAACCCGCCGTCGTCTCCGGGAAAAACTGGAACGTCGGCGTGAAATGGATGCCGTATTTCGCGGCCAGCGCTTTTTCCGCCAGCTCGCTGCCGTCGAAGTCTTTCACCTTGCGGTCGCCGATGATGTTGAGTTGCAGCACCTCGAAATTCGCCTTGATGTAGTCGGCGATACGCGGCTGCGCGAAATTCACCAAATGCGTCTCCCGGCAATAGGGACAGCCGCGCAGCTCCCACATGATCACGAGCCGCTTGCCTTCTTTGTGGGTGGAAGCGAGATCGTCGGGCAGATCGAGGAAGCTTTCGAGGAACCACGGTTCGGCGATGAGCCCCTCGGCGGTGAGCTGCGGCTCCTCCGCGCGGGCGCGCGGCAGGCCCACGACGCTCGCGGCGGCGGCGCCCAGCAATAGGCCTCTGCGTGTCAGCATTCGTTAACCCCGGCGATCCGCAAGCCTATATATTCTCGCGCTTCTATATATGATCCGCCACCTAAAGTCCGGTGCACATTCATGTTGGGTTCCTATGCGCGCGCCGCAATGCTCGGTCTGGCCCTGTGGGCTGCCGCCGGCCCCGCGCTTGCCGACGAGCTTTCCGATTTCAATGCCGCGGTCGAGGCGGCCGAAGCGCATAACCGCGTGGCGATCGGCTATCTGCGCACCGGCAATACCGACCTCGCCTCGCTCGAAATCGACCGGCTGCGCGAAGCCTGGGGCAAGGTCGGCTCAGTCAAGCGGCCGGCTGTATTCGATACTAAACTCTATGTCGCGATGCTCACCGACGTGAGCATGCGCCTCGTCACTGCCGACATGCTGCTCAATTCCGGCCGGCCCGATAATGCACGGCAGGGCCTCGAAGCCATCCGCACGGATCTGTACAACCTGCGGAAATCGGCCGACGTCGTGGTGCTCTCCGATTGCATCCGCGACTCCACCACCGCCATGGACGCGCTGATGGTCTACAACGACCGCGAGCTCGACTGGAGCGAGCCGGAAACCGCCGCCCAAGTCAGCGAAAAATCCACCGCCTACGAGAAAATCATTGACCGCTGCAGCGCGACCGCGAGCGAAGCCGTGCGCAAGGAACCGGAATTCCGCCGCCTCATCGACGGCGCCAAGGAAGCGCTCGCGCTTGTTCCGCAGACGGTGAAGGCGCACGACACCGGCCTATTGCACCGCGTGCTCATCCAGCTGCGCTCGTTCGACAATCTGCTCGAATTCCGCTTCGGCTAGCCGATCTTACCCAGCGCCGGAAACACATCGATCAGCCAATTGGCGATCGCCGGCATCTGCCCGGTGAAAATCAGCAGGCCGGCAATCACCAAGAGCGCGCCCATCGCCTTCTCGATTGCCGCCATGCGCGAGCGAAAACGCGCACTCCAGCGCATGAAGCTGTCGGCAAACGCCGCCGCCACCAGAAACGGCACGCCGATGCCGAGCGAATAAATAAACAATAAACGCGCGCCCTCGCCTGCGCTCTCCGTTGCGCCCGCGATCAGCAAAATCGCCGCCAGCACCGGCCCGACGCAAGGGCTCCAGCCGAAGCCGAAGGCGAGCCCAATGACATAGGCGCCAAACAGCCCGGCGGGCTTGGCTTCCACGCCGACACGCGCGGTGCGGTCGAGCAGCGGAATGCGGATCACGTGCAGGAAATGCAAGCCCATCAGTGCGACCAGCACGCCGGCCACGTAGCCGAGCCAGACGAGGTAGGCGCTCACCGCCTGCCCGATCACCGAGGCGGTGGCGCCAAGCGCGACGAAGACGGTGGAAAACCCCGCGACGAAGCACAGCGCCGCGCCGAGCACTGACAGCCGCACCCGCGGGCGTTCCTCGCGCAGCTCTTCGATCGACACGCCGCCCATGTAAGCGAGATAGGGCGGCACCAGCGGCAGCACGCAGGGCGAGGCAAAGGACAAAAGGCCGGCCACAAAGGCGCCGCCTGCGCTTACATCAAGGCTCATGTTTCGCCCCGCATCGACATATTCGTTTTCTGTGATATATTGTGTAGCGATTCAAGTGGCTTATCTAACGCTTCGGCGCTTCGTTTTTGCGCCTTGGAGGATGAAACTAGCAAGCATGCCACGCGCACTGGAATTTTTTTCTCGTATCGTACTGGTTGGCGCTACGTTCATTGCTTTGAGCGCGGCGAGCGCGCGGGCCGCCGAGCTCGTGATGTTCGAGCAGGCCGGCTGCGCCTGGTGCGAGGCCTTCGACAACGAAATCGGAATAATCTACGGCAAGAGCGAAGACGGCTTGCGTGCTCCGTTGCGGCGTGTCGATATCGCGCAGTCACTGCCCGCAGACCTTGCCTTCATTGAGGTCGAGCGGCTGACGCCGCTGTTCGTGCTGGTCGACAAAGGCCGCGAGATCGGACGCATCCGCGGCTACGGCGGCCGGGAAATGTTCTGGACGCAACTGTACATGTTGATGCAAAAGCTCGACGACCGCAGCAGCGAGCGGACGCGAACTTAGTTACCCGGGGTATCGATGGACACGCTCACCCGCCCGCACGACATCGATCGCATGGCCGGCAACGCCAAGCGGGCAAGCGAATTCCTCAAGGCGCTGGCGCACGAGAGCCGGCTGATGATGCTGTGCATCCTGGCAGAGGGCGAAAAATCGGTGAGCGAACTGGAGGGGCATCTCGGCCTGCGGCAGCCGACGGTGTCGCAACAGCTCGCGCGCCTGCGTGCCGACGGACTGGTCACGACGCGCCGTGACGGCAAGACCATCTACTACAGCGTCGCCAGCGACGAAGCGCGCACCATTATCGGCGCGGTTTACGACGTGTTCTGCCGCAAGGCGCGCAAGCGCTGATTACCGCGCAACGTCCGCGTCAATCATGCGCGCCAGCGCAAGGCCGATGCAGCGATAGCCGGCTGCCGAATTGTGCAAGCCGTCCCATGCCACCAGGCCGGTAACCCCTTCCGCGTGCGCGCGCTGCATCAACAGAAAACGCGGGAAAAGACCGACCGCCTCCGCGCGCGCGACATCCGCGATCAGACTTTCCATCGCGACATAGGATGCCTTGCGGCGCACGGCCGGCGCGTCTTGCAGGTCCATCAGAATAACTTCGGCACCGTCCTGTTTGAGCCGCCGCACGCCATCGCGTAACGCTGTTCCGGCGCTGGCCGCGCCGCTACGCCAGAGAACGTCGTTGGTGCCGACCTGCCACACCACCAAATCGGGGTGGTAACGCAGCACATCCTTTTCAAAGCGCGCGAGATTGCCACCGACCGTCTCGAACACGCGGCCACTGTTGATCACGCTGATGTGCGCGGAAGGATGCTGCCGCAGAAGCTCCGCCTTCATGACGGCCGGAGAGCCGGGCCCGAATGTGCCGAAGCCGGTCGTTGACGACGAGCCAAGCGCAACGATCGTGAGCGGCTGGCCCGCGCGCAGTTTCGTGCGCGTTCGCTGCAGCGGCGCGCCGAGATTCATGTCCGCGGCGATGGCAAGACAGCTCTCGACGTTGCTCGGCCCGGCCGCAGCAATTGCGGCTTGACTATAAAGCCAACACAGCGCGGCGAAATATCTACCGGCAGTCCGCAGCGAGGCGGCGCCCGCCATGCTAGGCCGCCGCGATATCGGCAAGCCGCAGCTGGACGCGCTCCTCGCCCTGCCAGCGGTCGATGGCGATATTGCCGGTCGCATGCACGCTGCGGCCGCGATTGTCGATGAGCGCCTTGCCGAGCGGCGTGCCGACTACGCGGAAGGCAATCGCGTTGACGAATTTGCCCTCACCCGACTTCAGCCGCACGCGGATATGGTTCTCACCCGCCGGATCGGCATAGGCGATGGTATGCGACGGCAGCGCCAGCATCGGTTCCGGATTGCCGGCGCCGTAGGGTCCGGCGCGCGCGAGAAGTTCGGCGAGTTGCAGGTTGAAGCCGCCCGCGCTGACCGCGCCGTCGATCTTGAGCGCGCTTTCGCGCCGCGCCGCTTCCACCGACGTGGCGAGCGTGCCCTCGAGAAATGCGCGAAACGGCGCCAGCGCGTCCTTGCGCAGCGTTACCCCCGCCGCCATGGCATGGCCGCCGCCCTTGACCAACAATCCCTCGTGCACCGCCTGCCGCACCGCGCGGCCGAGATCGACGCCGGGGATCGAGCGGCCCGAGCCGGTGCCGCTACCGCCCGGCTCGAGCGCAATGGCAAAAGCCGGCCGGCCGTAGCGTTCCTTCAGCCGCGCCGCGACCAGGCCGACCACGCCGGGGTGCCAGCCGGCCTGCGCGGTGACGACGACGGCGCCCTTCTCTTCCAAGCCAAGCGCGGCCATTGCCTCGGCTTCAGCTTGCTCCAGCGTTGCAGCTTCGATTGCACGGCGCTCGTGATTGAGCCGGTCGAGTTCGGCCGCGATGCGGGCCGCTTCCGTCGGGTCCTCCTCCAGCAGCAGGCGCACACCGAGATCGGCGCGGCCAATACGGCCGCCGGCGTTGATGCGCGGGCCGAGCAGGAAGCCGAGATGCCACGGTTCTGGCGGCCCGGACAGGCGCGACACGTCCATCAGCGCGGTCGCGCCGACATGCTCGCGTCGCCGCAGCGCAATCAGCCCCTTCGACACGAAGGCGCGGTTAAGCCCGATGAGCGGCACCACGTCGGCCACCGTGCCAAGCGCAACCAGATGCAGGAGCGAGAGCAAATCGGGCTCGGTCCGTGTGCCGCTCCAGAAATTGCGCCCGCGCAATTCGCGGGCAATTGCGACCAGCGTGAGAAATACGAGCCCGACCGCGGCGAGATGTCCGAGACCGGAGAGATCGTCGGCGCGGTTCGGATTGACGATCGCAGCGGCGGCAGGAAGCTCCACATCGGCCTGATGATGATCGATGACGACGGTGTCGAGGCCAAGCTTGGCGGCTTCACCCAGCGGCTCCAGACTGGTAGTGCCACAATCGACCGTAACCAGCAGCTTGACGCCCTTCTCCGCAAAGCCGCTGATCGCGTCTACGTTCGGCCCGTAGCCCTCGAAGATGCGATCCGGGATGTGCACCAGCGGATCAAGCCCGCAATGACGTAGATAGCGGGCCAAAAGCGCCGCCGCGGTCGCGCCGTCCACGTCGTAATCGCCGAAGATCGCGACCTTCTCCTCGCGCATGATCGCGTCGGAAATGCGCTGAGCGGCCGCTTCCATGCCGGTGAGCGTATTCGGATCGGGCATCAGCCGCTTGATGGTCGGGTCGAGAAAGGCCTCGACCGCGTCGGCCTCGACGCCGCGCCCGGCGAGCACGCGCGCCAGCAATTCCGGAACGCCGTGCCGCTGTGCGATGGCGAGCGCGCGCGCCTGCCCGCGCGCATCCAGCCGGTCGCGCCAGGCGCGCCCGCACACCGAGCGTTCGACACCCAGGAAAAAGCGCTCGTCGGAATTCATTGCGACTGCCGGTACTGCCATGGCCTTAAACCTGCGCTGCGCGCGCGGCCCGAATCGGCTGCAAGCTTAAGTCTGCGATCTTGAACCAAGCGCACGTGCCGCGCCAGCTTCGATCGCGGTTATTCCTTATAGCCGTGCTTCTGCAAGACCGCGCGCACGCGCGCGTTCAAATCGCCTTCGAAAGCCTGCATGCGCGGGGCCATCTGGGTGCCGACATCGGCCATCACCTTCGGCATTTCGTGCAAGGCCTTCATGCCGGTCGGCGACTTGTAGAACGCCACCATGTCCTTGATCTCCTGCGCGCTGAAATGACGCGCATAAACCTGCGGCGCGTCCTTCATCACGTCGGCGGTAAATGCGGTGACGGTTTGCTCGAATTCGCCGCGCATTTCCGCCATGGTCGCGGCATCAACCTTGCTGCCGAAGGCGCGCTCGATGCTCGGCCAAATCTGCGCCGTTAGGGCGGCCGCGATCTGCGTCATGGTATCGCCCGTCATGATAGCGGAAAGCTCGCGCGCCGCGGCAAGCGCCTCCGGCGAGCCTGAGTCTTGCGCGCGTACCGGCAAAACGAGACAGCCGGCGAGCAGAACCGCTCCTAACAGACGCATCGCGCGCTCCTCGCCAATCAATCGAGATAAAATTTGTCGAATTGCCGGTGCTCGCCAACCACGCGGCGCACCGTGCCGGTGACCGAGCGCATCACCACCGTGTCGGTCTCGATCACGTTCTTGCCGAATTTGACGCCTTGCAGCATGGGACCGCTCGTCACGCCGGTGGCCGAGAACAGGCAGTCGCCTTTGACCATGTCCTCGATCTCGTATTTCCGCTTCGGATCTTTGATGCCCATCTTCAGCGTGCGCTCGCGCAACGCCTCGGTATCGATCACCAGCCGCGTCTGCATCTGGCCGCCGATGCAGCGCAGCGCCGCCGCCGCCAGCACGCCTTCCGGCGCGCCGCCAATGCCGAGATAGATATCGATGCCGGTCTTCGGCTCGGCGCAATGGATGACGCCAGCAACATCGCCGTCGCTGATCAGCGAAACGGCGGCGCCGGTCTTGCGGATCGCCGCGATCATGTCGGCATGGCGCGGCCGGTCGAGCAAAATGGCGGTAATTTCCGACGGTTTGACGCCTTTGGCCTTGGCGAGGCTCAGGATGTTTTCGTCCGCCGGCGCGTCAAGATCGATGGTGCCCTTCGGATAACCGGGACCGATGGCGATCTTCTGCATGTAGCAATCGGGCGCATGCAGCAGCGTGCCGGCGTCGGCCATGGCGATGGTGGCAATCGCGCCCGCCATGTTCTTGGCGCACAGCGTGGTGCCTTCCAGCGGATCGACGGCGATGTCGACCTTCGGCCCGTGCTTCGTGCCGACCTTCTCGCCGATGAACAGCATCGGCGCCTCGTCGATCTCGCCCTCGCCGATCACCACCGTGCCGTCGATCGGCAGCTTGTTGAGCTCGCGCCGCATGGCGTCGACCGCGGCCTGGTCGGAGGCCTTGTCCTTGCCGTGGCCGCGCAGCCGCGCCGAGGACACGGCGGCGCGCTCGGTCACCCGCACGATCTCCAGGGTGAGAATGCGCTCCAGCAAGAATTCGGGCTGGACGGTAATTGACGCCATGAACGTTCCCCTCGCGGCCTAATTCTTCTCGATCCGGATCACTTGCGGCCGGCCTGAGATCACCCTATCGCGCCCCACCGCGGCAAGGGCCTTGCGCACGGCGTCCTCGTGGGTGGCATAGGTAATGAGGATAACGGGGACGGAACCGCCCTTAGTCTCCGCCTCGGACGCCCCCTTGGGATGGCGCTGTACGATCGATTCCAGCGAAATTTCCTGTTGGGCGAGCCTTTTGGCGATGGTCGCCGCGGTTCCCGGCTTATCGCGCGCCAGCAGGCGGATATAGTACCCGCCCTCGTGCCGCTGCATGGGCGCCTTGCGCACGATTGTAAGCCGTTCCGAGGGCCGGCCGAACGGCGCGGTGCGCAAGCCGCGCGCGATGTCGGCGATGTCGGACAATACCGCCGAGGCGGTCGCCGCCCCCCCGGCGCCCGGCCCGACCAGCGTCAGCGGTGCAATGCCTTCGGCGTCGATGGTAGCAGCGTTGGTCACGCCCATCACCTGCGCGATCGATGAGTCCTTGCGCACCATGGTCGGGTGCACGCGCTGCTCGATGCCCTTCGGCGTCTTCACCGCGACGCCCAGCAGCTTCACCCGGTAACCGAGCTCATCGGCGGCGGCGAGATCGGCCGGCGTGATCGAGGAAATACCCTCGACATAGATCGCGCTCTGCTCGACCCGGATGCCGAAAGCAAGGCTTGCGAGGATCGCGAGCTTCTGCGCGGTGTCGTGGCCCTCGATGTCGAAGGTCGGATCGGCTTCCGCGTAACCGAGCCGCTGCGCCTCCTTCAGGCAATCCGCAAACGGCAGGTTCTCCTGCTCCATCTTCGTGAGGATGTAATTGCAGGTGCCGTTGAGGATGCCGTAGACGCGCTGCACGGCATTGCCGGAAAGTCCCTCGCGCAAAGTCTTCACGATCGGGATGGCGGCGCCGACTGCGGCCTCGAAGTTGAGCGCGCCGCCGTGCTTCTCGGCGAGTTGCGCCAGCCGCAACCCGTGCTTGGCGAGCAGCGCCTTGTTGGCGGTGACGACCGATTTGCCCGAGGCAAGTGCTGCCTCGACCGCGCTCTTGGCGGGATCGCCGGCGCCGCCGATCAACTCGACAAAGACATCGATGTCGGGCGAGCGCGCAAGCGCGACCGGATCGGTGAACCATTTCAGATGGCGCAGATCGACGCCGCGCTCTTTGCCGCGCGAGCGCGCGCAGACCGCGACGATCTCCACGCGCCGGCCGCAGCGCAGAGCCAGCGCCTCGCGCTGATGCGCGACCTGGGCGGCGAGCGCTGCGCCGACATTGCCTAAACCGGCGACGCCTACTTTGAGGGGTGCGGCCATGACGCGAAAATGAGATCAGAGCCGCGAGGCGAGCGGGACGACGTTGTGCAGCTGCTCGGGCGCGGTTTCCAGGAAGCGGCGGATGTTGCGCGCGGCCTGGCGGATGCGTTGCTCGTTCTCCACCAGCGCGATGCGCACATGGCCTTCGCCGTATTCGCCGAAGCCGATGCCGGGCGACACCGCGATCGAGGCTTTCTCCACCAGCAGCTTGGAGAATTCCACGCTGCCGATCGTCTTGAACGGGTCCGGCAGCGGCGCCCAGGCGAACATCGAAGCGCGCGGGCTCGGCACATGCCAGCCGGCGCGGCCGAAACTTTCCACCATCACGTCGCGCCGGCGCTTGTAGATCTCCCGCATCTCCTTGATGCAATCGTCGGGCCCGTTGAGCGCCGCGGTCGCCGCCACTTGAACGGGGGTAAACGCGCCGTAGTCGAGATAGGACTTCACACGCGCGAGCGCCGCGATGATGCGCTCGTTGCCGACGGCGAAGCCCATGCGCCAGCCCGGCATCGAATAGGTCTTCGACATCGAGGTGAATTCCACCGTGATGTCGATTGCGCCCGGCACCTGCAGCACCGAGGGCGGCGGATTGTTCTCGAAATAGACTTCCGCGTAAGCGAGATCCGACAGGATCAGGATCTCGTGCTTCTTTGCGAAGGCGACGAGGTCCTTGTAGAAGTCGAGGCTCGCCACGTAAGCGGTCGGATTGGCCGGATAGCACACCACCACCGCGGTCGGCTTCGGGATCGAATGCACGATCGCGCGCTCAAGCGTGTGGAAGAAATTCGACGTCGGTTCCGAGGGCACGCCGCGGATGGCGCCGCCCGCCATCAGGAAGCCGAAGGCGTGGATCGGGTAGCTCGGGTTGGGCACCAGGATGACGTCGCCCGGCGCCGTGATCGCCTGCGCCACGTTGGCGAAGCCTTCCTTCGAGCCGAGCGTGGCGACAACCTGCGTTTCCGGATTGAGCTTCACGCCGAAGCGGCGCTCGTAATAGGCCGCCTGCGCCCGGCGCAGGCCCGGAATGCCGCGCGAGGAGGAATAGCGGTCGGTGCGTGGCCTGCCCAGCGTCTCCTTCATCTTTTCGATGACGTGGGCGGGCGCCGGCAGGTCGGGATTGCCCATGCCGAGATCGATGATGTCGGCCCCCGCATTGCGGGCGCGCGCCTTGGCCCGGTTCACCTCTTCGAACACGTAAGGCGGCAAGCGGCGGATGCGGTAGAACTCGTCCATCGTCTCAAACCTTCAAAACCGGCTGGCCCTGTCCCAGCCGGCAGGCATAACCCCGGCAGGTTTTTATCACGGGTTGGTCTTGGTACCAGTACTGGCGCCGGCGTTCTGGCCGCTTTGGGCGGGCGCGGGTTTCTTTTTTGCCGTCTTTTTTGCTGCTTCAGCGGCTTTTTGTGCGTCCGGATTGGCGGCTTCCAGCCGGTCGCGCAACGCGCTGAGGTCCTTTTCCAGCCGCCATTGCTGGTCCTCGGTCAGGGGCTGGTCCGAGCGCGGCGGCGGCATGTCATGCACGGCCGGATAGGCATAGGGCATCGCCGGCGCCTTCGGCGTGTCCGGCGGCAGGCCACCGAGGCTTTCCGGCATATCCTCAAGCTTCTGCGCCAGCGGGCCAGCCGAGCAGCCGGTGAGCGAGGCCGCGACCGCGCAAGCCGCCAATAGCGATCGTCCGATGGTGCGCCGCATGCAGGCCTGCCGGCTGGGAAATCCAAGTTGACTCAAGGAATTATAGCATAATCCCGCTAGCCGGCTAATGTGGCGGCAGCAAGATCGGCGCGTTTGGTGAATGCGCTTGCGTTTCACCGGACCGTTGCGAAACCATGCCTTAACTGGCGTCTTGCAGCCAGACGCGGTCCGGGCCACTTGTGGTGCGGGGAAACGCCTCAATGCGCATGGAAAAACCCAGCACCGAACCGACCAAGATCGGCAGCGTCGACGTCGAGGTGTTTTCGCGCAATCTCGCCCGTCTGATTGAGGAAAGCGGTAAGGCGCTCGCCGCCTATCTGAAGCCGCGCGAGGAAGGCAAGATCGAGGGCGATCTCTCCAACGATGTCACCGACGTGGTGCGGACCGTCGGCCAGGTGGCGGAATATTGGCTGTCCGACCCCCAACGCGCGCTCGAACTGCAAACCAACCTCGGCCGCGCTTACCTCGATCTGTGGGCCGGCGCCGTCAAACGCATGGCCGGCGAACAGCCCGCCCCCGTCGCCAGCCCCGATCCGAAAGACAAACGCTTCGCCGATCCGGAGTGGACGCAGAACCAGTTCTTCGACTTCCTCAAGCAGGCCTATTTGCTCACTACCAATTGGGCCGACCATCTGGTCAAGGACGCCGAAGGCATCGACGAGCACACGCGGCAGAAGGCCGCCTTCTACGTCAAGCAGATCGCCAACGCGATTTCACCGTCGAATTTCGTGCTGACCAATCCGGAACTGTTGCGCGAGACGCTGTCGTCGAACGCCGAGAACCTGGTGCGCGGCATGCACATGCTGAGCGAGGACATCCAGGCGGGCCAAGGCAATTTGCGTATTCGCCAGTCTGATCCGAATTTGTTCGAGGTCGGACGAAATCTCGCGCTCACGCCCGGCAAGGTCGTCTACCAGAACGACTTGATGCAGTTGATCCAATACGAGGCGACCACCAAGGAAGTGCTCAAGGCGCCGCTCCTGATCGTGCCGCCCTGGATCAACAAATTCTACATTCTCGATCTCACGCCGGAGAAATCGTTTATCAAATGGTGCGTCGATCAGGGCATCACGGTGTTCGTGGTCTCCTGGGTCAATCCCGACGCGCACCTCGCGACAAAAAGCTTTGAAGAATATATGCGCGAGGGCGTGATCGCCGCGCTCGACGCGGTCAAGGAAGCGACCAGCGAAGAAAAAGTTCACGCCATCGGCTATTGCGTCGGCGGCACATTGCTCGCCATCACGCTTGCTTACCTCACGGCCAAGAAACAGGAGCGCGCGCTATCGGCCACCTTGTTCGCGGCGCAGATCGATTTCACCTATGCCGGCGACCTCTTGGTGTTCGTGGACGAAGAACGCATCAAGCACCTCGAAGAGCACATGAAGAAGCAGGGCTACCTGGAAGCCTCCAGCATGGCCAATGCGTTCAACCTGTTGCGCTCCAACGACCTGATCTGGCCCTACGTCGTGAACAACTATTTGCGCGGCAAGAAACCGTTCGCCTTCGATATCCTCTATTGGAATTCGGATGCCACGCGCATGCCGGCGGCCAATCATTCGTTTTATTTGCGCAATTGCTATCTCGACAACCGGCTGACCAAAGGCGAGATGGAAATCGCCGGCGTCCATCTCGATCTGCGCCAGGTGACGGTGCCGGTCTACAATCTTGCGACGCGCGAGGATCACATCGCGCCAGCAAAATCCGTGCTGTTCGGCTCGCAATATTTCGGCGGGCCGGTGAAATTCGTGTTGGCGGGTTCGGGCCACATCGCGGGCGTGATCAACCCGCCGGGCAAACCGAAATATCAATACTGGACCGGCGGCAAGCCGTTGGGCAGCGACCTCGATAAATGGATGAAGGACGCCCACGAGTACCCGGGCTCGTGGTGGCCGGATTGGCTCGACTGGCTGAAAGCGCTGGGATCGGACATGGTGCCAGCGCGCGCGATCGGCGGCGGCAAACTCAAGGCAATTGAAGACGCGCCGGGCGCTTACGTAAAAGTCAGAAGCTGGAATTAATCGTCAGCGGCGCAGGGAGCGGCATCGAACCCTTCGGCCAATTTCTCCGGCAGAACGAACTGCCTCACCCCGCGCTGATCGAGCACGTAAAGTGGAATGTAGCGGTCGAGAATCTCGTTACTGTCCGCCAATGACAGCGAGCGGTTATCGAGAATAATCCAGCGTCCTTCATTTCGCACTGCGACCACGGCATGGATGTCGTGCCGCAATTTCGAATTCAGAATGGCGACACGCAAGTCGTCGGCCGCAAAGCCGGCATCGATGAGCGCGGCATATTTCAACACCGAGAATTGTTTGCAATCGCCGACGCCGCTGGCGAGTGTCGCAAGCGGCGACGTCCATTTATCGTCGACCCGCCGCGCGAGATCGAACGACTTTATGGTGATATTCACAGCGCGGTTGATGTGTCCGATTCGCGCCAAGGCTTTGTAGGTTTGGCCTTCGTCGACGATAGCGATGAACTTGAGCGCGGCAGCCGAGGAACAGTGTTTGGGATCGAGACGGCATTGCTCAACGGTCGCCTGATCCGCTTTTATCTGCGGTTGCAGGTCCCGCCAGGCCACCCATAAAGGTCCTTCCGACACCGGCACGGTGGAAAGCCCGAACGGCTCGTCGATTTCGGTTTGCGCCGTCAAACCGAGCAACAGCACGGCTGCTGCCGCACCGCAAATCCGCCTTGTCCGATGCCATTGATCTGCATACCGCGTATCTAAGCGCGCAATCGCCGCCCGGCGTTGATCTCAATCAATCGCTGCGCTTCAAATAAATAAGGGCCGGATCGCTCCGGCCCTTTGAATTTCCCGAGGTTCTTGGGCTTACGACGCCAGCTTCACCGGTACCTTCAGATACCGCACGCCGTTGGCCTCCGCCGGCGGTAGCTTGCCGGCACGGATATTGACCTGGATCGAGGGCAGCAGCAGCAGCGGCGCGGCCAGCGTCTTGTCACGCGCCTCGCGCATCTTGACGAACTCGTCTTCCGACACGCCCTCGTGCACGTGCACATTGCGCGCACGCTCCTCGCCGACCGTGGTCTCCCAGGCATATTGGTCGCGGCCGGGCGCCTTGTAATCGTGGCACATGAACAGCCGCGTCTGCGGCGGCATCGACAGGATGCGGTGGATCGAGCGGTAGAGCGCATGGGCGTCGCCGCCGGGAAAATCCGCCCGCGCGGTGCCGAAGTCCGGCATGAATAACGTGTCGCCGACAAACACAGCGTCGCCGATCTTGTAGGACACGCAGGCCGGCGTGTGGCCGGGCGTGTAGATCACCTCGCCGTCGAGCGAGCCAATCTTGAAGCGCTCGCCGTCCTTGAACAGATGATCGAATTCCGAGCCGTCGCCCGACACGTCGAGCGCGTTGAACACCGGGCGGAAAATCTTCTGTACGTCCTTGATGTGCTCGCCGATGGCGACCTTGGCGCCGGTTTTCAGCTTGATATAGGGCGCGCCCGACAGATGATCGGCATGCGCGTGCGTCTCCAGCACGGTGCCAATCTTGAGCCCGAGTTTTTTGGCTTCCGCCAGCATGGCGTCGGCCGAATGCACCGTCGCCTCCCCGCTGCGGTGATCGAAATTGAGCACCGGGTCGATCACCACGCCCTCTTTGGTCGCGGGATCCCAGACTAGATAGCTTACTGTATTTGTCGGCTCGTCGAAAAAGCCGCGGATTTCGGGTGTGCCGGGCATCGCTGACGCTCCCTCGTGTCTCGCCTTGACTTATATATTAGTGACACCTAATTTAGCAACACCTAATTCACGGAGGCCCACATGGCCGTTCAGACCGCCCGCCGCCTGCGGGAACCGGATGTCGGCATGGCCGAGTTCGAGCGCAAGGCCGCGCAGGCCGCCTCGCTGTTGAAACTGCTGGCTAACGAGAACCGGCTCTTGATTCTGTGCCGGCTGGTGAAGACGCGCGAAGCTTCGGTCAATGAACTCGTCGACGCGGTCGGCTTGAGCCAATCGGCGCTGTCGCAGCATCTCGCCAAGATGCGCAAGGAAGGCCTGCTCGCCACACGGCGCGAGGCGCAGACCGTCTATTACCGCATCGCCAATCCGGACGCCGCGCGCCTGCTGTCGCTGCTGAAGAACATATACTGCCCGTAACTGCCGCAAAAAGGAAAAACAACAATGAGCAACCTGAAAACCATCTCCCCCAGCCGCGCCGCCGAGATTATGCGCAACGGCGCCGTGCTGGTCGATATCCGCGAGGCCGACGAGCACGCGCGCGAGCACATCCCTGGTGCGCGCCATCATGCTCTGAGCCGCATCGACAAGGAGACGCCGCTGCGCCAAGGCGACGACGTACTAGTGTTCTACTGCCGCTCCGGCGCCCGCACCAAGACGAACGCGCCGAAGCTCGCGGCCGCGGCGCCGGCTTGCGAGGCCTATATCCTCGACGGCGGCATCGATGCCTGGAAGAAGGCCGGCCTGCCCGTCAACCTCGACCGCAGCCAGGCGATCGACATCATGCGCCAGGTGCAGATCGCGGCCGGCACGCTGATCCTGATCGGCGCCGCGCTTGGCTTCACGCTGACGCCCGCTTTCTACGGCCTGTCGGCCTTCGTCGGCGCCGGATTGCTGTTCGCCGGTGTCAGCGGCTTCTGCGGCATGGCGCGCATCCTCGCGCTGATGCCGTGGAACCGGCGCGTGAACGCGTGAGCATTCTGCACGCGCTATTATCGATCGCCTCCGGCAGTCTGGTCGGCTTTTCGCTCGGCCTGATCGGCGGCGGCGGATCGATTTTGGCCGTGCCGCTTCTGGTCTACGTCGTCGGCGTGCCAAATCCGCATGTGGCCATCGGCACCAGCGCCATCGCCGTCGCCGCCAGCGCCGCCACCAATCTGTTCGGCCACGCGCGCGCCGGCACGGTGAAATGGCCCTGCGCATTGGTATTCGCCGCGTCCGGCATCGCCGGCGCGGCAGCCGGCGCGCAGTTCGGCAAAATGGTTGACGGCCATCGGCTGCTGATGCTGTTCGGCGTGCTTATGGTCGTGATCGGGCTCACGATGCTGCGGCCGCGCAAGTCCGGCAGCAATGCCGACGTGCAGCTCACGCGCGAAAGCATGCCGAGGTTGCTGCCGCTTTTGATCGGCATTGGCTTCCTGGTCGGCGCATTAAGCGGCTTCTTCGGCATCGGCGGCGGCTTTTTGATCGTGCCCGGCCTTATGGGCGCCACGGCCATGCCGCTGATCAATGCCATCGGCTCCTCGCTGGTCGCGGTCATTGCCTTCGGTCTCACCACCGCGGCAAGCTACGCCGTGTCCGGTCTAGTCGATTGGCCATTGGCCATCTTGTTCATCGTCGGCGGCGCGCTCGGCGGTTTCCTCGGCATCAAGCTTGCGCATCGCCTCTCCGGCCATAAGCACGCCCTCACCCGCATCTTTTCCGGCATCGTCATCGCTGTCGGCCTTTACGTCATTGTCCGCTCGCTGATGGGCGCATGACGCGCGACAGACGCCAAACCATCCGCTAACATCTGCGCATTGCCATTTCTTGTTGGGAGATGACGATGTCGGGTGAATTGCAATGGCTGACGTGGACGGTGATCCTCACCGGGATCCTGTGGGTGCCTTACATCCTCGATCGCATCATGGTGCGCGGGCTGCTGGGTGCGATGGCGAACCCCTCGCCTGCCGACAAGCCGCAATCGGCCTGGGCGCAGCGGCTGCAAAAGGCGCATTACAACGCCGTCGAAAACCTGGTGATCTTTGCGACTTTGGTGCTGACGCTTCAGGTCATGCACCATTCGACGCAGAGCACGGTGCTCGCCTGCGCAGTCTATTTCTGGGCGCGGCTCGTCCACGCCGTGGTCTTTACGCTGGGCATTCCGGTCGTGCGCACGCTCGCCTTCGCGGTCGGCTTTGTCGCGCAGGTGTCGCTGGTGCTGGCGGTGCTCGGGAAGCTCTGACTTCGTGTCCCGGGCGCAGCGCAGCACGAAGTGGTGCGCCGCAGACCCGCCGTAGGCGCCCGGTCAATTGAACGAAAGCTGGGTCCGTCGATCAGCGTTGGCATCACTTCGCTACGCTCGTGCTGCGCCGCGTCCGGGACACGCTAACTCGCCGGCCCCGCCCGCTCCACGATCGCGCGCAGATCGACCCCGCGCGGCAGCAGGCCGAAAGCCGAGCCGCTCGCCGGCCAGCCGCGACGCGCAGAATGCCTCCGCGACAGCCGGCGCATGCTTGACCAGCAGCGCCGCCTGCAAAGCTAGCACCAGATCGCGCGTCAGCGCGCGCGCCTGCGCTTCGTCGTTGCGCTCGGGCGCTGCCAGCCGCTGCAATCAGCTCGCCGGCAAACGCCTTTAACCGCGCGTCGCCGTCATCGAGTTCGGCGCGCAGCACATCGCCGGCGTTCGGCGTGCGCGCGATCGCGCGCAGCACGTCCAGGCACATCACGTTGCCGGAGCCTTCCCAGATCGAATTGACCGGCGCCTCGCGGTAAAGCCGCGGCATGATGCTTTCCTCGATATAGCCGGAGCCCCCCAGCACCTCCATCGCCTCATAAGTGAGCGACGGCGTGCGCGCTTGCAGATCCAGAACTTCGCCGCCGGCGTCACCACGCGGCGGATCGCAAGCGAGGCCTCGTCACTTTCGTCATAGGCGCGCGCCAAACGGAAGGTGAGTGCGCGCCGCCGCTTCGCGATTCCAATGCCAAATCGGCGAGCACATTGCTCATCAGCGGCTGGTCGATCAGTTTCTTCTGGAACGCGGTGCGATGGCGCGCATGGTGGATCGCCTGCGCCGCCGCCTGCCGCATCAGGCCGGAGGAGCCGATGCAGCAGTCGAGCCGCGTGTAATTGCCCATCTCGATGATGGTCGGGATGCCGCGGCCCTCCTCGCCGACCAATTGCGCGAAGGCGCCGTTAAATTCGACCTCGCTCGAGGCGTTCGATTTATTGCCAAGCTTGTCCTTCAGCCGGTTGATCTGCACCACGTTGCGCTCGCCGTCCGGCGTCCAACACGGCATGAAGAAGCAGCTTAGCCCCTTCGCGGTCTGCGCCAGCACAAGGAAAGCGTCGCACATCGGCGCCGACATGAACCATTTGTGGCCGTGCAGGCGGAACGTGCCATCGCCCGCCGGTTCCGCGCGCGTGGTGTTGGTGCGCAGGTCCGAGCCGCCCTGATTTTCGGTCATGCCCATGCCGACGAGCGCGCCGGTTTTCTCCTTCATGGGAATGAAACGGCGGTCGTAATTCGGCGCGTAAATCTTCGGCAGCCACGCCTTGGCGACGTCCGGCGCCTGCTTGAGCGTCGGTACCGAGCCATAGGTCATGGCGATCGGGCAATACACGCCGCTCTCGATCTGCGTGAGCATGTAGGTGCCGGCCGCGCGCGCGACATGCGCGCCCGGCTTCGGCTCGGCCCACGGGCTGGAATGCAGCCCGGCCGACAGCGCGATGCTCATCAGCTCGTGCCATGCCGGATGGAAGTCCACCTCATCGACGCGATGGCCGTAACGGTCGAACGTCCGCAACACCGGCAGATTTTTGTTGGCGTCGAAGCCGAGCTTCACGGTCTCGGGCGCGCCAAGGGTCGCGCCGAGCGCATTCAGGCCCTTGTCTGCCCAGCCGGCACCCTCGCGTTTGACCGCCGCGCGCAGCGCATTGTCGCTGGCGAACAGATTATAGGGCTCGAGCGGCGGCGGCTGGTTGCTGACGTCAAACATCATTCCCTCGTCATTCCGGTACGCGAGCGTCAGCGAGCGAACCCGGAATCCAGGGCCCTGGATTCCGGGCCCGGCCCTGCGGGGCCGTCCCGGAATGACGGAGTCTATTGCAGACGCTGATTCACGGAAACAGCGCCACCTGCTCCAGCCCCATGGTCTCCGGCCAGCCCATCGCCAGGTTCATGTTCTGGATGGCCTGCCCCGACGCGCCTTTGACCAGGTTGTCGAGTGCCGAGACCACGATGGCGCGACCGGGAATGCGGTCCTTGGCGACGCCGATGAAGGTCATGTTGGAGCCGCGCACATGGCGCGTCTGCGGCGTTTCGCCGAACGGCAGCACATGCACGAAGGGCTCCTTCATGTAAGACTTTAAAAGTATCGCGTGAAGGTCTTCCGGCGTGCGCCCGCGCCGGCCCCGCACATAAATGGTCGAGAGGATGCCCCGGTTCATCGGCACCAGATGCGGCGTGAAGGTCACGATCACCTCGCGGCCCGCCGCCAACGAAAGCTCCTGGTCGATCTCCGCCATATGCCGGTGGTGGCCGACGCCATAGGCGTTGAAACCCTCCGACACTTCCGAGAACAGCATGGCCTCCTTGGCCGCCCTGCCCGCTCCGGTCATGCCCGATTTGGCGTCGACCACGATCTCCTCGAGATCGATCGCCTTGTTCTTGATCAGCGGGATCAGCGGCAGCTGCGCGCAGGTCGTGTAGCAGCCCGGATTGGCGATGAGCCGCGCCTTCTTGATCTCGCGCCGGTGGATTTCGGTAAGGCCGTAGACAGCCTCCGTCTGCAGCTCGGGCGCGTGATGCTCATGGCCGTACCATTTCGCGTAGGCCGCCGTGTCCGCCAGCCGGAAATCGGCCGACAGATCGACCACCTTGGTCGCCGGCGCGTCCGCAAGCAGCGCCTTGATCACCGTCTGCGTGGTCGCATGCGGCAGCGCGCAGAAGGCGACGTGCAGGTCGGCCTTCGACCAGTTTAGCCCATCGATGGCGGTGAGCGTCGGCAGCGTGTAGGGCGAAAATTGCGGAAACACCTCGCGCATCGCCTTGCCGGCGCTACGCTCGGCGGTCAGCAGCACGAGCTCGCTGCGCGGATGGCGCAGCAGCATACGCACCAGCTCCGCCCCGGTGTAACCGGAGGCGCCCAGAACGCCGATCCTCGCTTTCATCGCCATGGCGCAATCCTCATCCAGAGTCTTAATCGACTACCGGAGCAAGGCCAACAGCGCGGGATGTCAGGAGGAATGTGCCGCGGGCCTTTAGTCCGGCGGCACGGAAATGACGAACGTCAGCCCCGTGCCTTGCTGGCACGGCGGCGGCGGCGCCTCGCAACTGCAACGAACGTCTTCATGGCGCGCGATATAGGCCGCGCGGCCCGGGCGGTCAAGAACGCGGGCTAACACCTATCGGCACGCATTATTCCGCGCTGCGGCAATGCACGGCCGCCGGGCACCCCGTATATGCGAGCACAGTTTGGTTCGCTAAGCTTGCCTGCGCCCATTCGCGCTTACCACCACCCGGCGCTCAACGTCCGGGTGACAAACCAAAATCTTAAGGGAGGAAGCAAAAAATGATCGGTAAAGTCAGCCTTGGTCTCGCGCTCGGGACCTGTGTCGTTATGGCGGCAATGCCCACGGCGTCCGCCGCATCGCTCAAAGTTAAAGTCGACTCCGCCAAGGACGGCGGAATGATTGCGACGAAATACGGGTTCTGCATGGCGACGGCGCAAGGCCATGCCGGCCCGGCTCCGGACATCAGCCCCGCCATCTCGTGGTCGAAAGGGCCGAAGGGCACGCAGTCGTATGCCGTCATCTTGACCGATACCGACTCGCCGAAGTCGGATCGCGATAAAATGAACAAAGAAGGGATGACCGTCCCCAAAACGGCAACGCGGCAGACGTTTTATCATTGGGTGCTGGTTGATATTCCGGCCAACGTCACGTCGCTGAAGGAAGGCGCCGGGTCGAAAGGACGCGTAACACGCGGAAAGCCTGCGACCGCCGATGTCGGAAAGCCTGGCGTCAATATGTTCACGATGGTCTTCGCAAACAATGACGCGATGAAGGGCCAATACTTCAACTATGACGGCCCCTGCCCGCCGTGGAATGACGAGAACGTCCATCACTATCATTTCACGGTGTATGCGCTGAGCGTGAAGTCGCTCGGACTGCCGGCGGATTTTGACGGCCCCGCCGTGGTCGCCGCGATGAAGGGCAAGGTGCTCGCCGACGGCAAGCTCGATGCAAACTACACGACAAATCCGGCGACCGGCGCCAAGGTGCCCAAGTAGTCGTAGTCGAAAAATTCGTTCAATCTCCGCCGGGCCGCAACGCCCGGCGGATTTTTTACGTCACCACACCGACACCCAGGCAATGATCACCGAGATCACGTCGCCGAGCGTGAGCAGCGCCGCCGCCCAGATAAAGGCGGAAATGAAATTGGCAAACTGGAAACGCCAATAGGGCATCTCGAAAATTCCCGCCACCAGCGGCACCGAGGCGCGCAGCGGCCCAAAAAAGCGGCCGATGAAGATACCGAGGATGCCCCATTTCGTCACGAAGGCTTCCCCGCGCGGGATCAAATCGGGATGACGCGACAGCGGCCAGACCTTGGCGACGCCGTGCTCGAGCTTGAGCCCGACCCAATACGACAGCCAGTCGCCGCAGGCCGCTCCCAGCGAGCCGCCAATCCACACCGGCACAAACTCGATTCCGCCCGATTTGATCAGCGCGCCCATCGCCACCAACGCGCCCCAGGCCGGCACCAGCAGCGAGATGAAGGCGAGCGATTCCGCAAAAGCAAGCGCAAACACGATCGGTGCCGCCCATTGCGCATGCGCGCGCACGAAGTCGATGGTTTGCTGGACGATGTCGTGAAAATGCATCGGGTGGTCAACCGGCGTTGCCCCGATCTAGCGCAGCCGTAGGCGTGGCGCCAGCAGGGCTGATCTGCCAGCTCCGGCCGCGTCTTGCGGAAGCAAATGAGACCCCCGTCACGCTACCGCCACCGTCATGGCATAGTGGCTGGCAGACGAATCGCATCATCCCCATCTAGAAGCTCTCATGGCCAAATCCGCGACCAAGAAGAAATCCCCGCTGCAGCGCGACCTGTTCGATGCCCCCAAACGGGCGGCGAAAGCGGCCGCGCGCAAGCCGGCGCTGCGCAAGGCGCCGAAGGCCTCGGCGCGCAAAGCCGCCAGCGCCGAAAGCGGCTACACCGCCAAGCACATCGAGGTGCTGGAGGGCCTGGAGCCCGTGCGCCGCCGCCCCGGCATGTATATCGGCGGAACCGACGAAAAGGCGCTGCACCATCTGTTCGCGGAAGTGATCGACAATGCGATGGACGAGGCGCTGGCCGGCCACGCCGACTGGATCGAAGTCGACATGGAAGCGAACGGCTTCGTCTCCGTGACCGACAACGGCCGCGGCATCCCGGTCGACCCGCATCCCAAGTTCAAGAACAAGTCGGCGCTGGAAGTGATCATGTGCACGCTGCACGCCGGCGGCAAATTCGACTCCAAGGTCTACGAAACGTCAGGCGGCTTGCACGGCGTCGGCGTCTCGGTTGCCAACGCGCTGTCCGATCGCATGGAAGTCGAAGTCGCGCGCGAGCAGCAGCTTTACCGGATGGCCTTCGAGCGCGGCAAGCCGAAGGGCAAGTTGGAGAAAGCCGGCCGTGCGCCCAACCGCCGCGGCACCAAGGTGCGCTTCCATCCCGATCCGCAGATTTTCGGGCCCAAGGCCGCCTTCAAGCCCGATCGCGTCTTCAAGATGACGCGCTCGAAAGCCTATCTGTTCGGCGGTGTCGAAATCCGCTGGCATTGCGACAAGGCGCTGCTCAAGGGCGTCGAAGACGTGCCTGAGAAGGCGACGTTCCATTTCGAGCAAGGCCTCAAGGACTATCTCTCCGATCAGCTCAAGGACGCGACGCTGGTGCATCCGGAGATTTTTTCCGGCACGCACGGCAAAGTCGGCGCGCACGGCGCGGTGCAATGGGCGGTCGCCTGGACCGCCGACACCGACGGCTTCCTCAATTCCTACTGCAACACCATTCCGACTCCGGACGGCGGCACGCACGAGTCCGGTCTGCGTTCGGCGCTGTTGCGCGGGCTGAAGGACCACGCCGCCCGCGTCAACCAGGAAAAACGCGCCGCGGCCGTCACCAGCGAAGATCTCATGGTCGGCGCCGGCTGCATGCTGTCGGTGTTCATCCGCGAGCCGGAATTCCAGGGCCAGACCAAGGACCGCCTCGCCACCGCCGAAGCGCAGCGCATCGTCGAACAGGCGGTGAAGGACCCGTTCGACCATTGGCTCGCCGCCAATCCGCTGCAGGCCAGCAAGCTCTTGGACTTCGTCATCGAGCGCGCCGAAGAGCGGCTGCGCCGCCGTCAGGAAAAGGACATCGCGCGCAAGACCGCGGTGAGAAAGCTCAGGCTGCCCGGCAAGCTCGCCGATTGCACGTCATCGGCTTCCGAAGGCTCGGAGATTTTCATCGTCGAAGGCGACAGCGCCGGTGGCTCCGCCAAGCAGGCGCGCGACCGCCGCACGCAAGCCGTGCTGCCACTACGCGGCAAGATTTTGAACGTCGCTTCCGCCGGCAAGGACAAGCTGGCGCAGAACGCGCAGCTCGCCGATCTGATCCAGGCGCTCGGCTGCGGCACCGGCACGCACTTTCACGAAAAGGACCTGCGCTACGAGAAGGTCATCATCATGACCGACGCCGACGTCGACGGCGCGCATATTGCGTCATTGCTGATCACCTTCTTCTACCGGCAGATGCCGAAGCTGATCGACGCCGGCCGGCTCTATCTGGCGGTGCCGCCGCTCTATCGCCTCTCCCACGGCGGCAAGATCGTCTATGCGCGCAACGACAAGCACAAAGACGAATTGATGAAGAAGGAATTCCACGCCAACGCCAAGCCGGAAGTGTCGCGCTTCAAGGGCCTCGGCGAGATGATGGCGGCGCAGCTCAAAGAGACCACCATGGACCCCGGCAAGCGCACGCTGCTGCGGGTGATGCTGGCGGACAAAGAGCGCAAGCCCACCGAGAAATCGGTCGAGCGCCTGATGGGCAACAAGCCGGAAGCCCGTTTCGACTTCATCCAGGAACACGCGCAGTTCGCCAAAGAAGAATTGCTGGACGTTTAACCGCGCCTACTCGCACTTCTTCAGCAGCGGCGTCTTGATGCCGTAAGCCACCGCCACGCCGTCTTTCACCCGCACCGGGCCGTCCTGCGGCTGGTTGAACAGCGTGCGCAGCGTGCCGTCGTGCACGGCCCAGATCAGCCGCTGGCGCTCTTCCGCTTCCTTGCCCGGCTGGAAGATCACCTGCACGGCAACCAGCGTGTCCGACAGCTTCTCGGCCGACAAGATGCTGTAGCGATTACGGGCATTGTCGGTGCCGAGATCGTGGTCCTCCAGAATCAGGCCCGGGCTCGGTGCGGTGATGATGACGTGGGGGTTGTTAGGCGAGGCGTCCTGCCTGCAATCGACCGCCCAGGTGCCGAACAGGCCGAACTGGCGGAACAGGTCGTCGGCCGAGGGCGCAGGCGTGGCAGCAGCCGACGTTGCCGCCGCAAGCACAAGAGCCATCACGAACCGCATGGTCGCACCGAAAACACACAACGCCCGGACCGCCAACCATAGCAGAGCGCGGCGCCGCGGCAATCGCCGCGCGCGTTTCCCGGCTATCGAAGGCCGCGGCCTATTGCCCGAAGCTGAGCTTGGCGGCGGTCACCACAGCGGCGAAATTCTTGATGTCGACGTCGATGAGCTTCTTGAAGTCGTCGCCGGTCGGCCCGCCTGGCGTCACCGCCATTTTCTTCAGGCTCTCCTGCACGCCCGGATCGGCCAGCGCCTTGCCGAGTTCCGCGCGCAGCTTGGTCACCACGGCGTCCGGAGTTCCGGCCGGCACGAAGAAGCCGCTCCACAGATGCGTATTGACCTCCGGATAGCCCGCCTCCGCCATGCTCGGCACATCGGGCAGCTCGGGCGAGCGCTCGGAACCGGTCACCGCCAGCGCGCGGGTCTTGCCGCCTTTGACCAGCGGGATCGCCGGCGGTCCATCCGAAATCGTGAACAGGCACTGACCGCTGACCACGCAGAGATTGGACTCGTTGGTGCCCTTGAACGGGATCGCCACCGCCGGCATGCCGGTTTTCAGCTTGAGCGTTTCGGAGGCGATGGTGAAAGCAGGCGACGACGTGCCGTAATTCGACTTGTCGGGATGGGCCTTCGCATAAGCCACCAATTCCTTCACCGTCTTCGGGCCGTCCGGCGGAACCACCAGGACCAGCGGGAACGACGCGATCATATTGAGCGCGATGAAGCTCCTGGTCGGGTGGTAGGTGAGGTTGTGATAGATCGCGGCGGCGATCGACATCTGTCCGGTGGCGCCGACCAGCACGGTGTAGCCGTCGGGCGCCGCTTGCGCGACGTATTGGCTGGAGATGCGGCCGCCGGCGCCCGGCTTGTTCTCGACCACCACGGTCCAGCCGGTGTTCTGCTGCAGCCGGTTCACCACCAGCCGCGCGAAAATGTCGTTGCCGCCGCCGGCCGCAAAGCCGACGACGACATGGATCGCACGGTTCGGGAAGTCGCTTTGCGCGTGCGCCGCACCGGCGGCCGCGATCAGCGCAGTCACCGCGCAAGCGAATAGGCTGCGAAGCTTCATCATTGTTATCCTCCCCATGCGCCGTTGATTGCCGGCTTATAGTGCAAAGGCTACACCGCGGATCGCCAATGGCCAATATGACCGCCACCGCGAAAACCCCTGCCGATTTGTTTGGCCATCCACGCGCGTTGAGCTTCCTGTTCGCGACCGAGATGTGGGAGCGCTTCTCTTATTACGGTATGCGCGCGCTGTTGGTGCTCTATATGGTGAAGTACCTGCTGCTGCCGGCGCAGCTGGGCAATGTGGCCGGGCTCGTCGCGTTCAAGTCCGCGCTGGAAGCCATTTTTGGCCCGCTCGCCGTGCAGCCGCTCGCCTCGCAGATCTACGGCTTCTACACCGGGCTCGTGTATCTGACGCCGATCTTCGGCGGGCTGCTCGCCGACCGCGTGCTCGGCCAGCGCCGCACCGTCATCATCGGCGCCGCGCTGATGGCGGCCGGCCATTTCATGATGGCGTTCGAGCATCTATTTTTGTTCGCGCTGACGGTGCTCATCCTCGGCAATGGCTGCTTCAAGCCGAACATCTCGACGCAAGTCGGCTTCCTCTATCCGCCCGGCGATCGCCGCCGCGACAGCGCGTTCTCGATCTTCTATGTCGGCATCAATCTCGGCGCGTTCCTGGCGCCGCTGATCTGCGGCACGCTCGGTGAGGACTATGGCTGGCATTACGGATTTGCCGCGGCCGGCGTCGGCATGACCACCGGCCTGGTGATCTATCTGCTGGCGACGCCGCAGCTGCCGACAGACGCATTCGCCAAACGCGCGGACCATGCCCCGCTCGCCCGCCGCGGCTGGCAGGCGATCGGCGCGCTGCTGTTGTTGTTCCTGCCGGTGAGTTTGTTTTGGGCCACCTACGAGCAGCAGGGCAACACCATCGTGCTGTGGGCGAGCGATTTCACCGACCGCCACGTCGCCGGCTTCGACATTCCGGTCACCTGGTTTCAGGCGCTCAATCCATTCATGATCTTCGCCTTCACACCCTTCATCGTCGCGCTCTGGCGGCGGCAAGGCGCGCGCGAGCCTTCGACGGTGGCGAAAATGGCGATCGGTCTCTTTCTTAACGCCGGGTCCTGGCTGATCATGCTCGCCGCCGTGCGCGTGGCCGGTGCCGGCCAAGCGAGCTGGCTCTGGCTTTTCGCCTATTTCGTCGTGCTCACCGTCGGCGAGCTTTACATCTCCCCCACCAGCCTTTCGCTCGTAACGAAGGTCGCGCCGGCGAGCCTGCTGTCGATGATGATGGGCGTGTGGCTGGCGACCAGCTTCGTCGGCGGATTTCTCGCCGGCTATCTCGGCACCTTCTGGTCGAGCATGAGCAAAGGCGGCTTCTTCCTGATGCTGGCGGTGATTTCCGCCGCCGCCGGAGTGGCGATCGCGCTCATGCACCGGCCGTTGCGGACCGTCCTGCAAGACTAATCGATCGGCAGTCCGGCGTAATTCTCCGCCAGCGACACTGCCGCCGCCTGCGAACTCGTGACGTAATCGAGCTCGGCCAATTGCCGCTTCATGTCGAATTCGGCGTAGTCGCCGCCAGGCTGGCGATGCAGCATCTGCGTCATCCACCAGGAGAAGCGCTGGCCTTTCCACACGCGGCGCAGGGCGGTGACGGAATAGGTCTCCAGCCCGTCGCTCCGCTTGCTGCGATAGAAGCGTTCGAGCGCGCGCGCCAGCACGCGCACATCCGCCATCGCCAGGTTCATGCCCTTGGCCCCGGTCGGCGGCACAATGTGGGCGCTGTCGCCCGCAAGGAACAGGCGGCCGTGCTGCATCGGCTCGGCCACGTAGCTGCGCATCGGTGTGATGCCTTTTTGCAGGATCTTGCCTTCCTGCAGCGGCCGCACGCCGTTAAGCCGCGTGTGCAATTCCTCCCAGATGCGCGCGTCGGACCAGCGCGCGATGTCCTCGTCCGGCGCACATTGGAAATAGAGCCGCGACAACTGCGGCCCCCGCATCGAGAACAGCGCAAAGCCGCGCTCGTGATAGGAGTAGATCAGCTCCTTCTCCGGCGGCGGCGATTCCGACAAAATGCCGAGCCAGCCGTAAGGATAGACGCGGTCGTAGCCGACCCACGAATCCGCCGGCAGGCTCGGCCGGCAGACGCCGTGAAAGCCGTCGCAGCCGGCGATGAAATCGCAGTCGATCTCTTGCGCTTTGCCCGCGTGCTTGAAGCGGATCTTCGGCCGCTCGCCGGTAAAATTGTGTACGCTGGTGCCTTCGACCTCGAACAAAATCTGACCGCCTTGCGCGAGCCGATGCGCGATCAGATCGGTCACCACTTCCTTCTGGTCGTAGATGTAGACGTGCTTGCCGATCAGCTTGGCGAAATCGAGCTTGTGCGCTTGCCCGTTGAAATTCAGAAAAATGCCGTCATGCACCATCGCCTCGCGTTTGAGACGCGCGCCGACGCCGGTCTCGATCAGCATATCGGCGACCCAATTTTCCATCAGGCCGGCGCGCACGCGCGCCTCGCAATAGGCGCGGCTGCGGTCCTCGATGACGATGCTTTCGATGCCGGCCAAATGCAGCAGATGCGAGAGCATCAGGCCGGCGGGCCCGGCGCCGACAATGCCGACTTGCGTGCGCATGAAAGATAATCCCCGGCGGATCAGACGCCCTCTATAGGAGGCCGCCCGCGCCGAGGCAAAGGGACGAAGCCCGGAAACGCTTGCACATTTGCGCGGTCAGAACGGCGGCCAGCCATACCGCCGCACTTGGGTGCAGTAGTGCCGATAGGCCTCGCCGAATTTCCCCTCGAGATAGCGCTCCTCGCGCTTGATCACGCCAAAATGCACGACCAACGCGAAAACAATGGTCATCACCAGCGTCCAGTCGGACGCAATGATGACGGCGAACCCGGCAAGCAGCAGGATAGCGCCCACATACATCGGATTGCGCAGCCAGCTGAAAATATCCACCGTGACCAGCGCGGTCGACGGCTTCCAGGGCTCCACGTAAGTGCCCGCCCGGGTGAAGGCGCGCATCGCACTGATGCCGAGCGCCACGCCGGCCGCCACCAAGATCACGCCGATTGCAATCCGCTCGCCCCGCGACAGCAACACCGTCAGCACGTAGGCCGGCATCAGCCGGTCGAGCAGCAGCCCAAGCGCGAGCGCCGCCAGCGCCAAGAGCGGGGGCGGTGCGATGACGCCGGCGGTGTCTGTTTTATCGGCCATCGGTCAATCGCCTTTAACGCGTTCGTCCCGCGTTGAGTTTCAGCCCGCCAGCCATTGCGCAAGCGCCGCATTCACCGCTTCGGGCCGCTCGATGGTGGACAGATGCCCGCACTCCGGCACCACCACAAAACGCGACCCGGCAATGCCGGCGATTTCCTTGTTGAGTTCGGGCGGCGTCGCCAAGTCGCCGTCGCCGACCAACACCAAAGTCGGGCAGCGGATCGACGACAGCGTCGGCCGCGAGTCCGGACGCGACATGATCGCCTGGAGCTGCCGCACGAAAGCCTCCGGCCCGGTTTCGTCGATCATCTGACGCACGATGCCGGTCATCGCCGGATCGTTCTGCCGGTCGCGGTGCAGATAGCGTGGGATCGACAGGCCGGCGATCTCGCCGTAGCGGCCGGTCTGCGCCATGGCGATTTGCGTCTTGCGCACCGCGGTCTGCTCCGGCGTGTCGGGCCGCGCCGAGGTATCGAGCAGCGCGAGCTTGGCAATGCGCGAAGCCGCCTGCCGCATCATCTCGAAGGCGATATAGCCGCCGAACGACAGTCCAGCGAGCGCGAAGCGCGGCGGCGCATCCGCGAGAATGCGGGCGCCGATCGTTTTGATGTCGGCATCGCGCCGGTGATCGGCCACCGTCACCGGCCCATAGCGCCACAGCGCCACGATCTGCGGCGCGTAAAGCCGCGCGCTGCAGGTCAGTCCGGGAACCAGAACGAGCGGCAGAGATTCAGCCATGTCACCCTCGAAAAGCCGAAAACCCTAAAGATTTATATGACTTATTGCACTGGCCTAGCATTGACTTTGCGCCTCCCAGCCCCCATCTTCCGCGCAACCGGTTCGAACGAAGATTCGGCCGTCCCCCGCGCAACGCAACTGGTTTTTCTTGTCCGGCGCGGCTCCGGGATAGCCCTTGATTGAGGCTCTATGCCCTTTTCCCATCTCGGCCTATCGGCCAAAGTTCTCGGCGCCATCGAGGCTGCCGGCTACAAGACCCCCACCCCGATCCAAGACCAGGCCATCCCGCACGTGCTGCAACGGCGCGACGTGCTCGGTATTGCGCAGACCGGCACCGGCAAAACCGCCGCCTTCGTGCTGCCGATGCTGACGTTGCTGGAAAAGGGCCGCGCGCGCGCGCGCATGCCGCGCACGCTTATCCTGGAGCCGACGCGCGAGCTCGCTGCACAGGTCGCTGAAAGTTTTGAGAAATACGGCAAGAACCACAAGCTCAATGTCGCGCTCATCATCGGCGGCGTGTCTTTCGGCGATCAGGATGCCAAACTGGTGCGCGGCGTCGACGTGTTGATCGCGACGCCGGGGCGCCTGCTCGACCATTCCGAACGCGGCCGCCTCCTTTTGTCCGGCGTCGAGCTTCTCGTCATCGACGAAGCCGACCGCATGTTGGACATGGGCTTCATCCCCGATATCGAGCGCATCGGCAAGCTGGTGCCCTTCACGCGCCAGACGCTGTTCTTCACCGCCACCATGCCGCCGGAAATCCAGCGCATCGCCGATACGTTCCTGCATAACCCGGTGCGCGTGGAAGTCTCCAAGCCCGCCACCGCCGCCACCACTATCATCCAGAAGCTGGTCTCGACCGGCCGCGATCCGGCGGAAAAGCGCGAGACGCTGCGCCGGCTGATCCGCTCGGCGGAAGGTTTCAAGAACGCCATCGTGTTCTGCAACCGCAAGCGCGAGGTCGCGCAACTGCACCGCTCGCTGCTGCGCCACAAGTTCAACGCCGCCGCGCTGCATGGCGACATGGACCAGTCGGCGCGCACCGCCGCCCTCGAATCCTTCCGTAACGGCGAAGTCACCGTGCTGGTCGCCTCCGACGTCGCCGCGCGCGGCCTCGATATCCCCGCAGTCAGCCATATTTTCAATTTCGATGTGCCGCATCACCCCGACGACTACGTTCATCGTATCGGCCGCACCGGCCGCGCCGGGCTGAGCGGGACCGCCATCACCATCGTCGCCCCCATCGACCAGAAGGCAGTGGGCGCCATCGAGCGGCTGATCGGCCAAACCATTCCCTGGATGGGCGACTTGCCGGCCCCCTCCGAGCCGCGCGAGGGCCGTTCCGACGGCCAGCGCAACGCACATGGCGAGCGTCATCATGGCGAGCGTCATCATGGCGAGCGTCATCGCGGCGGAGGCGGCGGCAACCGCGGCCGCCACCCGCAACGCCACCACGAAAGCCGTCCCAAGAACGAGCCGGCTCGCAACGGCGGCGAATCCCGCCCGCGGCCGCAGCCCGCGGCGGCGCCCGCCGAAGAGGCCGATGGCAGCCATCTGCCGGCCTTCCTGCTGCGCCCGGTGCCCGCCAAGGCCTGATTTGCGCGGCCGGCGCGGTATTTACCGGCGATTCATAACCCTCGCATACCGTCGCCCTCGCAGCACGGCCAGAACGGCCGCGCAGGGGGATTCGCATGGCCGCGCCAGCCGACGAGCACGAACGCACGATGGCGTTCGCCCAGATCGCGCTCGGCCAGATCAAGGCGCTGAACGAGCCCGCCACGCCGCGCAATTACGAGATCTGGTACGCCTACGCCACCGGCTACCAGCCCTCGCTCAATCAGAAAATCAACGAGACGCTTAAGCAGAAAGGCACGCTCACCGACGACGAGCTCGAGCAGATCTACGCGAGCTACCTGTCGCCCACCCGCCTGTCCGAACGCATCGACAATGTCGGCAGCAAGGTGATGGGCGAGATCGAGCAGGTCATGGCGATGATCGACGCCGCGGCCGGCTCTGCCAACAGCTACACTGAAAGTCTCGCCGACATGACCGAGAAGCTCGGTCAGTCGAAGGACCGCGAAGGCCTGCGCGCCATCGTCGAAAGCCTGGTGCATACCGCCAAGGAAATGGAAGTCTCCAACCAGAAGCTGGAGGCGCGGCTGAACGCCTCCAAGCAGGAGATCAACGAGCTGCAGGAAAATCTCGAGACCGTGCGCACCGAGAGCCTGACCGATCCCCTGACCCAGCTCGCCAACCGCAAGTTCTTCGACAACGCGCTGGAAGCGGCCATTGCCGAAGCGCACGCCAAGAACGAGCCGCTGTCGTTGATGATGACCGACATCGATCACTTCAAGAATTTCAACGACAGCTTCGGCCACCTGACCGGTGACCAGGTGCTGCGGCTGGTCGCAACCTCGGTCAAGCATAACGTGAAGGGCCTCGACACCGCAGCGCGCTACGGCGGCGAGGAATTCGCGATCATCCTGCCGAACACCGTGCTGCGCTCGGCGATCGTGGTCGCCGATCACATCCGCCGAGCCGTGATGACCAAAGAGCTGATGAAGCGCTCGACCGGCGAGCATCTCGGCCGCGTCACGGTATCGATCGGCGTCGCCACTTTGAAGAAGGGCGACAGCGCGCAGAGCTTCATCGAGCGCACCGATATTTGTCTCTATGCCGCCAAGCGGCATGGACGCAATCGGGTGATGTCGGAAACCGATCCGGAAGTCACGGCCGGCAGCGCAGCCGCGGCGCAGGTCGCCTGATTATTCCGCCGCTTTCGCCGGCGTGAGCTGCACGGATTCGCCGCAGCCACAGGCGCTGGTCTGGTTCGGATTGTTGAAGACGAACTGCGCCGACAGTTTCTCGCTCTTGTAGTCCATCTCGGTGCCGAGCAGGAACAAGACCGCCTTCGGGTCGATCAGGATCTTGACGCCCTTGTCCTCGACCACTTCGTCGTTGGGCTTCACCGCTTCGGCATATTCCATGGTGTATTCCATGCCGGCGCAGCCGCCGTTCTTGACGCCGACGCGCACGCCGGCCACGGGCTTCTCCGCCCGCGCCATCACGTCCTTGATGCGCGAAGCTGCGGCGTCGGTGAGACGCATCACCTGGGGTCGGGGTCGCGGAGTGGCCATAGCGAATCCTATCTAAGTGTTGCAGCCAAAGATTACCACATATTGAGCACGAGCCGGGCTTCGTCCGACATGCGGCTGGGGTCCCATGGCGGCTCCCACACCACTTCCACCTTGGTTTCCTTGACGCCCGCCACGCTGGAGACGGCGTTTTCCACCATGATCGGCAGTTCCTGCGCTGAAGGGCAATTGGGCGAGGTCAGCGACATTTCGACTTTGACGCCACGGTCGTCGCCGATGTCGATCTTGTAGATCAGGCCGAGCTCATAGATGTCCGCCGGAATCTCCGGGTCGTACACGGTCTTCAGCGCGCCGATGATGTCGTCGGTGAGCTTGCTGATCTCGTCCTCCGGCAACGCGGAAGTCGCGCTCACCGCGGCGTTCTTCTCGGCAATTGGGCTTCCGTTTTGCGCATCGTCGGTCATGCGAACATGTCCTGGGCCTTGAGCAGCGACGCCGCGAGGACGTCGATTTCATCTTTGGTATTATAAAGCGCGAACGAAGCCCGGCAGGTCGCCGTCAGCCCGTAGCGCGCGAGCAGCGGCATCACGCAATGGGTGCCGGCGCGCACCGCCACGCCCTGGCGGTCGATGACGGTGGCGACGTCGTGCGGATGCGCGCCCTTCATCTCGAACGACACCACCGGCCCCTTCTCTTTGGCGTTGCCGATGATGCGCAGCGAATTGATCGCGCCCAACTTTTGATGCGCGTATTTCACCAGCGCGTCCTCGTGCGCGCGAATGCGCGGCTTGCCGATCGAATTGACGTAGTCGATCGCGGCGCCCAGCCCGATTGCCTGCACGATCGCCGGCGTGCCGGCCTCGAAGCGATAGGGCGGCTCGCCATAGGTAATGCGGTCTTGGCTGACTTCCTGGATCATCTCGCCGCCGCCATTGAACGGCGGCATTGCCGCGAGATGCGCATATTTGCTGTAGAGCACGCCGATCCCGGTCGGTCCGTAGACCTTATGGCCGGTGAACACGTAGAAATCGCAATCGATGTCCTGCACGTCGACGTCGAGATGCACCGCGCCCTGCGCGCCGTCGACCAGCACCGGAATGCCGCGCGCATGCGCGAGCTTCACGACCTCTTTCACCGGCACCACGGTGCCGAGCGCATTCGACATCTGCGTGATTGCAACCAGCTTGGTGCGCGGGCCGAGCAGCTTCTCGAACTCGTCGAGCAGGAAATTACCCTCCTCGTCGATCGGCGCCCATTTGAGCACGGCGCCCTGCCGCTCGCGCAGAAAATGCCAGGGTACGATATTGGAATGGTGTTCCATGATCGAGAGCACGATCTCGTCGCCCGCCTTGATGCGCTCGCGCCCGAACGTATAGGCGACCAGGTTGATCGCTTCGGTGGCGTTGCGCGTGAAGATGATCTCTTCCTTGCGGCCCGCGTTCAAAAATCGCTGCACGGTCTCTCGCGCGCCTTCGTAGGCTTCGGTCGCCTCGTTGGCGAGATAATGCAGCCCGCGATGCACGTTGGCATATTGCTCGGTGTAGGCTTTCTGCAAACGGTCAAGCACGGCCTTCGGCTTCTGCGCCGAAGCGGCGTTGTCGAGATAGACCAGCGGCTTGCCGTAGACCTGCATCGCCAGCGCCGGAAAATCCGCGCGGATTTTCGCGACGTCGTAGGAGCCGTTGCTGACCGCCGGATGCGTCACGGGTGCGCCCCCAGCCATCGCAACGCCGCGAACATCAGCGCCTCGCGTATGCCTTCATGCGCGATCTCTTCAATGACCTCGGCGATGAAGGCCTGCACCAGCAGCACCTCGGCCTCCTTCTCCGGAATGCCGCGCGACATGAGATAGAACTTGAGTTCTTCGCTCGGCGCCGACGTCGTCGCGCCGTGGCCGCAGACCACGTCGTCGGCGAAAATTTCCAGCTCCGGCTTGTTGTCGGCCTCCGCCTCATCGGACAACAACAGCGCGCGCGTCATCATCTTGGCGTCCGTCTTCTGCGCATGCTGCTTGACCACGATCTTGCCCTGGAAGACGCCGTGCGCCTGCTCGTCGAGCACCGACTTGAACTGCTCGCGGCTTTGGCAATGCCCGGCCGCATGCTCGATCAGCAGCGTGGCGTCGGCATGCTGCTTGCCGCGCAGCAGCGACACGCCGCGGATTGCGGCCTTGGTGCCCTCGCCGGCAAAGCGGATGAAATTCTGATTGCGCACGATATTGGCATCGCTGGTGAAGGCGAAGGTGTTGACCTTTGCCTCGGCGCCGACCGAGGCGAGCAGGCTCGCGACATGCAGGCCGCGCGCACGCGTGAGCTCGAAATAATCGACCTGCGCCTGGTCGCCAACCGCGAGATCGAGTGCAGCGTTGACCTGCGCATTGCCGCTGTCGTGGTCCTCGATGATGACCGCCTTGGCGCCCTGCTCCACCACGATCAGCGATCGGATGAACACCGAGCTCGGCTTGTCGCTGCCGGCTGCAAAGACCAGATGGATCGGCCGCTTGATCTCGGCATCCTTGGCGATGCGAATGACCGCTCCGTCGCCCATCAGCGCGGTGTTGAGCGCCACCGCGGCATCGTCGGTCGCGAAGGTCTTGCCGACATGTTGCGCCACCAGCGCATCGCCTTTCGCCAGCGCCTCCGCCATCGAGCCGACGGTTAGGCCCGGCTCCGGTTTAAGGTCAGACAATTCCGGCGCAAACGCGCCATCGACGAACACCAGCCGCCGGCAATCGACGCCGGAGAAAATATCGCCCGCGCCTTTGGCGCGCGCTTTCGCCGCCGCATCGGGCGGCGCAGCCAAGGGATAGGCCTCGCGCATCAGCGCGCGCAAATCGGTATATTTCCATTCCTCGACGCGCCGGTGCGGCAGGCCCTGTTTCTCGAATTGCTGGAACGCGTCTTCGCGCAGCGTTGCCACCGCGCCCTTGCCGGGCAGCTTTCCGCGCGCCGTCTCATAGGCAGCCGCCAGCGCCTTTTCGGCTTCCGTTTTCATGGCGCGGACTTCGGCGTTCATCAGGCCGCCTCGCCGGTGTATTGCGCGTAGCCCTTAGCCTCGAGCTCGAGCGCAAGCTCCTTGCCGCCGGTCTTCACCACTTTGCCCTTGGCCATCACGTGCACCACGTCGGGCACGATGTAGTTCAACAGCCGCTGGTAGTGCGTGATCACGATCATGGCGCGCGCGGGCGAGCGCAGGCGGTTGACGCCGTCAGCGACAATCTTGAGCGCGTCGATGTCGAGGCCGGAATCGGTCTCGTCGAGGACGGCGAGGCGCGGCTGTAGCACCGCCATCTGCAGGATTTCGTTGCGCTTCTTCTCGCCGCCGGAGAAGCCGACATTGACCGCGCGCCGCAGCATCTCCTGATTGATGCCGAGTTGGCCGGAGGTCTCGCGCACCAGCTTCATGAATTCCGGCGTCGACAGTTCCTTTTCGCCGCGCGTCTCGCGCTGCGCGTTAAGCGCGGTGCGCAGGAAGGTCATGGTGGCGACGCCCGGCACCTCGACCGGATATTGAAACGCGAGGAACAAGCCCTTGGCCGCACGCTCGTCCGGCGACATTTCGAGCACGCTCTCGCCGTCGAGCAGCACGTCGCCTGCGGTGATGTTGTAGTTGTCCTTTCCGGCCAGCACGTAAGCGAGCGTCGATTTGCCGGAGCCGTTCGGGCCCATGATGGCCGCGACCTGACCCTTCTCGACGTTGAGCGTCAGGCCGTTGAGGATTTTCTTGTCCTCGACCTCGACATGCAGATTTTTGACTTCAAGCAATGCCATTTCAATTTCGTCCTGTCTTTAACCCGTCACCCTGAGGTGGCCGCCGCAGGCGGCCCTCGAAGGGCGACGGCCCGGGCCGATCATCATTCGAGGCTCGCTTCACTCGCACCCCAGGATGACGGTGAAAAGCTTTACCCAACGCTCCCCTCCAAGCTGATCGATATGAGCTTCTGCGCTTCCACCGCGAATTCCATCGGCAATTGCTGCAGCACGTCCTTGACGAAGCCGTTGACCACCAGCGCGGTCGCCTCTTCCGCCGACATGCCGCGCTGGCGGCAATAGAACAGCATGTCCTCGGAAATCTTCGAGGTGGTCGCCTCGTGTTCGAACACAGCCGAGGAATTCTTCGCTTCGATGTAAGGCACAGTGTGCGCGCCGCAGTCATGGCCGATCAGCAGCGAGTCACAATTGGTGAAGTTGCGCGCGTTGGTCGCCTTGCGGTGCGCGGTGACCAGCCCGCGATAGGTGTTGTTGGATTTGCCCGCCGCGATGCCCTTGGAGATGATGCGGCTCGTCGTGTTCTTGCCGAGATGCAGCATCTTGGTGCCGCTGTCGACCTGCTGGCGGCCGTTGGAGATCGCGATCGAGTAAAATTCTCCACGAGAATGATCGCCGCGCAGGATGCAGCTCGGATATTTCCAGGTGATGGCCGAGCCGGTCTCGACTTGCGTCCAGGAGATCTTCGAGCGCGCGCCGCGGCAGTCGCCGCGCTTGGTGACGAAGTTGAAGATGCCGCCTTTGCCCTCGGCGTCGCCCGGATACCAGTTCTGCACCGTCGAATATTTGATCTCGGCGTCGTCAAGCGCGACCAGCTCGACCACCGCGGCATGCAGCTGGTTTTCGTCGCGCATCGGCGCGGTGCAGCCTTCGAGGTAGCTGACGTAAGCGCCCTTGTCGGCGATGATCAGCGTGCGCTCGAACTGGCCGGTGTTCTTCTCGTTGATGCGGAAATAAGTCGACAGTTCCATCGGGCAGCGGACGCCCTCCGGCACGTAGACGAACGAGCCGTCGGAGAACACTGCCGAGTTGAGCGTCGCGAAGAAATTATCCGAGGTCGGCACCACCGAGCCGAGATACTTCTTCACCAACTCGGGATGCTCGCGGATCGCCTCCGAGATCGGCATGAAGATCACGCCGGCGCGCTTGAGCTCCTCCTTGAAGGTGGTGGCGACCGAGACGGAGTCGAACACGGCATCGACCGCTACGCGGCCCGAGCGGAATTCGCCGCCGGTCGCCTCGTCATCGAGCGCGCTCGGCTCGCTTTGCTTGCGCACGCCGGCGAGGATTTCCTGCTCTTTCAGCGGAATGCCGAGCTTCTCGTAAGTCCTGAGGATTTCCGGATCGACCTCGTCGAGCGAGGCGAGCGCCTTCCGTTTCGGCGCCGAGTAATAGTAGTAATCCTGGTAATCGATCTTGGGATATTCCACGCGCGCCCAGGTCGGCTCGCGCATGGTCAGCCAGCGGCGATAGGCTTCCAGCCGCCAGTTGAGCATCCATTCCGGCTCGCTCTTCTTGGCCGAGATGAAGCGAACGGTGTCTTCCGACAGACCCTTGGGGGCCTTGTCGGATTCGATGTTGGTTTCGAACCCATATTTGTATTGATCAACGTCGATGCGTCGGACCTGCTCGACGGTCTCTTGTACGGCCGGCATTCTTCCCTCCGCTCACGGTTGCAAGGACCGCGGGTTGGATTTGTCGGTTATGGTGCTGAGCGTTGCTTCGCTGAGCTCATCCCTTGTGCGATTGGTTTCGCGGACGCCTAAGCGGCGATCCCGCGTCTATCCTTAAATAGTGATTCCGCAAGCCTATTCCAAGTTCCCAGGAACCGGTCCACGTCGGTTTCGGTGCTGCTCCAGCCCAGGCTGACGCGCACCGCGCCGCGCGCAAGCTCGGGCGCAACGCCCATGGCGGCGAGCACGTGCGAGGCCTGCACCTTACCGGACGAACAGGCGGAACCCGACGAAACCGCAACTCCGTCGAGGTCGAAAGCGATAATTGCGGTCTCCGCCTTCATGCCGGGAACCGCGAACAAGGTCGTGTTGGGCAGCCGCGGCGCGTCTTGGCCGAAGACCACCGCTTGCGGGGTCGCGGCCTTGAGGCCGGTTTCGAGCCGATCGCGCAGCCGCGCCATGTGCGAGGCATCTGTCTGCCTTGCGGCTGCCGCAACCGCCGCGGCCGCGCCGAAGCCGGCAATGGCGGCGACGTTTTCGGTCCCGGCGCGCAGGCCGCGTTCCTGCCCGCCGCCCTTGATGAGCGGCTCGATCTGGATGTCGCCGCGCCGGATGAGCGCGCCGGCGCCCTGCGGGCCGCCAAGCTTGTGTGAGGAGATCGTCATCAGGTCGGCGCCGAGCGCCGCCATGTCGCAAGCGATGCGCCCCGGCGCCTGCACGGCGTCGACGTGCAGCAGTCCGTTGGCCGCGTGCACGGCCTCGGCGATTTCGGCAATTGGCTGGATGACGCCGGTTTCGTTATTGGCGAGCATCACCGAGATCAGCGGTCGTCCACACCGACGAATGGCGCTTCTAAGAGCATTAACATCCACAATTCCGTCACGGTTGACCGGAATTTGCTCTACCGCGTCAGCCGCAAAACGGCCGCCGCAGAGCACCGAAGGATGCTCGATCGCCGACACTAACAGCTTGTCGCGTCTATGCTTTTCGGCCGTCGCGAGCGCCGGCGTCAGCGCCAGGTTATTCGCTTCCGTCGCCCCGCTGGTGAAGATGACGTTCTTGGCCTCGCCGCCAACGAGCGCTGCCACCCGCGCCCGCACCGCCTCGATCAGTCCTCTGGCCGCCCGCCCTTCCGCGTGCACCGACGAGGCGTTGCCGGTTGCGTCCAGCGCGCGCAAAGCCGCCTCCCGCGCCTCGCCCCTCAAGGGGGCGCTGGCATTCCAATCGAAATAGAGGCGGTCGGTCATGGTATTTCGGTACTTTTGGGCATTAGCACCCGCAAAATGCTTGCTTTTCGCCCTGCGGGTCGTGTTAGAAGCCGTCGCGCCATGCTTATAGACGCGCGGCGCGGCGCTGCACAGCAAAATCACTATAATTAGAATAGTTCTAAACTAGGCCATCTGCACCAATGCCTGAGGTCATTTTCACCGGTCCGGCCGGACGTATCGAAGGCCGCTATCACCCGGCGCGGCAGAAGAACGCCCCGATCGCCATCGTCCTGCATCCGCATCCGCAGTTCGGCGGGACGATGAACCACCCGATCATCTACCAGCTCTATTACGCCTTCGTGCATCGCGGCTTCTCGGCGCTGCGCTTCAATTTCCGCGGCGTCGGCAGGAGCCAAGGCGCCTTCGACCACGGCCAGGGCGAATTGTCGGATGCCGCGGCCGCGCTCGACTGGGCGCAGACCATCAATCCGGAAGCCAAGAGCTGCTGGATCGCCGGTTTCTCCTTCGGCGCCTGGATCGGCATGCAATTGCTGATGCGCCGCCCCGAGATCGAAGGCTTCATCTCGATCTGCCCGCCCGCCAATCTCTACGACTTCTCGTTCCTGGCGCCCTGCCCCTCGTCCGGCCTGATCATCCACGGCGACAAGGACGCGGTGGTGCCGCACAAGGACGTCAACACGCTGGTCGAGAAGCTCAAGACGCAGAAGGGCATCGTCATCGAGCAAAAGGTGGTGCAAGGCGCCAACCATTTCTTCGACGGCAAGGTCGAGCCGCTGCTCACCTCGATCGGCGTCTATCTCGACAAGCGCCTCAAGAGCGACCGCAAGCCGACTGCGGCGTAAAGCATCCGCTCCGGATCGCCATTATGATTTGCGAGTGGTGACTTATGCTGCTCGTTAAAACCTATCTCGATAAAAGCAAGATCCACGGGCTCGGCGTTTTCGCCGGCGAGTTCATCCGCAAGGACACCAAGATCTGGCGTTTCGTCATCGGCTTCGATCACTATTACACGCCGAAACAATTCGCGAAACTGCCCAAGCCGGCACGAGATCATCTCAAGCAGCACGCCTATCGCTGGGCCGGTGAAATCCTGTACTCGGTCGACAACGACGCCCACATGAATCATTCCGACAAGCCGAACACTTATTTGAAAAACGGCTATGCGCTCGCCCGCCGCAACATCCGCAAGGGCGAGGAGATCACCAACGACTATCGGGACTTCGAGGCCGGTTTTTGCGCGGCGTTTTTGGCGCAGCCGAAGCGCCGGCGGCGAACGCGGCGTTCAGGACCCCCGCTCACGTACCGCTGCGGGTCACAGGGTCTTCTGCTTAGCCCCGCATTCCTTGCAGGTGAATTCCACGCGGGTCTGTCCCGGCGGCGCAGAGACGCGGTTCGGCGCCCCGCACTTTCCGCATTTCGCCTCGATACGGGTCGCGCCCTGCTTGATGGCGAGGTTTTTGCGTTCCATCGCCTCTTTGATGAGGCGTTCGGTCTCTTCGCGCATTGCTTGTTTCGACATATCGCTCTTGTCCGATTCCAATACCTGGCGCTTCGTAGCACGTTTTTCGCGGCAGGCGCCGCTAGGGCCGCACGATTATTCCGCCCGTCATCGCATGCCCCACCCCGGTCGTGGTCGGGAATGTACAGGGCAGCTTGTTCATCGTGCGCACCGCGAGATAAGCGAAGGCCTGCGCTTCCAGCGCGTCGGCCGACCAGCCAACCTCGTCGGCGGTTTCCACACTGGCGGGCGCAAGGCGCTCGCCCAGCATCTTCATCAAGGTGCGGTTGCGCGCGCCGCCGCCGGCCACGATCCAGGCCTTCGGCAGCGCCGGCAAAAACGGCAAAATGCGGCCGACCGCCTGCACGGTGAGCGCCGACAAAGTCGCCGCGCCGTCCGGCACCGAATAGTCCGGCAAGCCGATATTGGCGAAGGCGAAGCTGTTGCGATCGAGCGACTTCGGCGGCTTGAGCGCAAAGAAACTGTCATGCAAAACGTTATCGACAAAGGCCATGTCCGGTTTCCCGGTCGCCGCCACGTCGCCGAAATTATCGTAGGGCGCGCCAACCCGCGCGCGCATGAAATCGTCAATCAATGCATTGCCCGGGCCGGTATCGCAGGCGATCGGATCGCCACCATCGACGTAAGTGACATTGGCGACGCCGCCGATATTGAGCACGGCGATCGGGTGCAGGTGGTGCAGCGCGCGCGCGATCGCCTGGTGGAATACCGGCACCAGCGGTGCACCCTGCCCGCCAGCCACGATATCGGCCTGACGGAAATCGCATGCCACCGGCAGCTTGAGCCGGCGCGCCAGCGCTGCCCCATCGCCGATCTGCACCGTCAGTTGCTCCGCCGGCTTATGAATGACGGTCTGGCCGTGGAACCCGACCACGTCGAGGGAGGCAGGATCGATGCGCTCTTTCGCAAGAAACGCCTCGACCGTTTCCGCGTGTACGCGGGTAACGAATTGGTCGGCTTCCTTGAGCACGCCCGGCCGCGACACCCGGTCATTCAGAGCCGCGCCCTCGACCAGCGCCTGCCGCAACAACGCGCGTTCATTGTCCGAATAGGGCCGGTAACCGGTCGGGCCGAAGCCCGCGACGCGCTCGCCATCCGTCTCGATGAGAGCCACGTCCACGCCGTCGAGCGAGGTCCCGCTCATCAGGCCGATCGCCCGTACAACCCCCAAATCAGCGCCCCTTCATTTATTTGCCGGACCTGTTACACCACGCGCCACAAGCACAGGACAAGCCCGCAGCCAAAGCCCTATGAGCGCCTATAAATCCGAATTCCTTAACATTCTCGCCGAGCGCGGCTTCATCCACCAAGTCTCGGAGCCGGAGGCGCTCGATGCCGCGGCCAAGGCCGGCGCGATCACCGGCTATATCGGCTTCGACTGTACCGCGGCCTCGTTGCATGTCGGCTCGCTGCTGCCGATCATGATGCTCTATTGGATGCAGCAGACCGGCCACCGGCCGATCGCGCTGATGGGCGGCGGCACCACGCGCGTTGGCGATCCCTCCGGCAAGGACGAAAGCCGCCGTATCCTCACCGACGATCAGATCGCGCAGAACCTCGTCGGCATCCGCGCGATCTTCTCGAAATTCCTGAAATTCGAAGGTGCCGGCGGCAATGCCGTGATGGCCAACAATGCCGACTGGCTGAACACGCTCAACTACATCGATTTCCTGCGCGACGTCGGCCGCCACTTCTCGGTCAACCGGATGCTGTCGTTCGATTCGGTCAAGCTGCGGCTCGACCGCCAGCAGGAGCTGTCGTTCCTCGAATTCAACTACATGGTGCTGCAGGCTTACGACTTCGTCGAACTCTACAAGCGCGAGAAGTGCACCCTGCAGATGGGCGGCTCCGACCAGTGGGGCAACATCGTCAACGGCATCGATCTCGGCCGCCGCATGATGAATGCGCAATTGTTCGCACTCACCGCGCCGCTGATCACCACGTCGTCCGGCGCCAAGATGGGCAAGACTGCGGCCGGCGCGGTCTGGCTCAACGCCGAGATGGTGAAGTCCGTACGACTATTGGCAATACTGGCGCAACACGGAAGACGGCGACGTCACGCGCTTCCTCAAGCTGTTCACCGTGCTGCCGCTCGCCGAAATCGCGCGGCTCGCCGCGCTGCAAGGCCAGGAGATCAACGAGGCCAAGAAAGTGCTGGCGAACGAGGCAACCGCGATGGTCCATGGCCGCACTGCCGCGGACGCCGCCGCCGATACCGCGCGCAAGACGTTCGAGGAAGGCGCGCTGGCCGAAACGCTGCCGACCGTGACCATGCCGCGCGCGCATATCGCCACCGGCCTCAAGATCCAGAACGCTTTCGTCGCCGCCGGCCTCGCCAAGTCGAACGGCGAAGTCAATCGCGCCATCGGCAATAAAGCAATCGCCGTCAATGACGAACGCATTACCGCAAACGATCACGTGCTGCGTGAAAAGGACATCACGCCCGAAGGCGTGATCAAGCTCTCGCTCGGCAAAAAGCGCCACGTGCTCCTGCGCCCCGAGTGACGCGCGTTCAGCGCGGCGTCGGCACAAAATTGGGATCGAAGGCGCCGGGCGACGGGATGAACTTGCGCAGCAGCCCCGGCGCAATCGCGCTCACCGGATTGACCAAAATGTGTGGCGAGCCCGGCGGACCGGTCGCCTCGTAAGTGATGCCGAGCAGGCCCTCATTGCTGCCGCCGCCGAGCAACATGCCGACGATCGGGATTTGTCCGAACATGTTGTTGAGGCCGTAGAACGGCACGAAGGTGCCGCGCAAATGCGAATCGTTTTTGATGGTGTCGATCTGGCCTTCGACGGTCGCGCCCACGGCGGGCCCGCGCACCACGCCGTCGCGGATCGATAATTTGCCGGCGAAGCGCGTGAAGTCGGCATGCATTTCGGTGAACTGCACGCTGCCCTGCGGCTGGCCGGGCGCGCCGGCGACCACACGGTCGAGCGTCGGCTCGCCGCGCACCACGAAATTGTGGATCGAGAGGGTGCCGACCTGCGGCTTCTGCTCTTGCGTCGGCGGGTCCATCGCCACCCACATGCTGCCGCCGAACATGCGCGGATACATGTCGGTGAAGCGGAACAGCGCGCCGGCATCCTCGGTCTCGAAATAAATGACCTGGTGGTTGTCGCTGGCGCGCAGCCGCAGGTCACCATTGAGCGCCGTGTCGCGCCCGATCTTGGATGTCATCGTGAAGCTGCGAATCTGGCCGTCGCGGCGCGACAGCCGCAAATCGAGCGCGCGCAGCGGCTCGCCATTATGGCCGATCACCGTGCCGAGCTTGATGTCGAGGTCGAGATCGGTCTGCGGCTTGTGTTTGCCCTGATCCGCGGCCTCGCCGGCGAGCGAGGACTTCACGAAATTGCGCCCGTCATAAACGTCGCCATGCATGGCGACGCGCAGCACCCCGTCGCTGCCGCGGTCGGCCTTGAGCGCCACCTTGTCGACGCCGGACAGCGCGAAGGTCGGCAAATCGGCGGATTGAATGTCGCCGTTATTGTCGAGTTCGACCGTGCCCTTCACACTAGCGCCCGACCCGTCGATCGTCAGATTTTCGAAGCGCACCGATTTCGCCGTCTTGGTCAAAGTGTAGGTGGCGCGCGCGGGCTGGCCGGCCGGCTTCTGCCAGCCCGGCAACAGGTTATCGATCTTGGCCGGCGTGAGATCGGCTTCGACGTTGAGGCGCTCGTCCTTGACGTCGTCGCCGACGCTGCCGGTGACGTTGACGGGGATGACGCCGGTGACGGCGTTGCCGAAGTCGATGCCCAGGCGATGGCGGGCGGCGTCATCGAGTTTGGCCTGCAATTGCAGTTGGGCGTCGCTGTCTTTCGTTTTCTCGATGTCGATGACGGCGGGCGTGCCATTGACCTTGACGTCGCCTTTGATCTGGTAGCCTTCGTTGGTCGCATTGACGCGCAGCGTGGACGCCTCGACCTTGCGGCCCAGCAGCAGCTTGTCGGCGGCGAAATTGGTCAGATCGGCGACGATGGTGTAGCTCGATGAATTCTTCGGCACGTTCTTGCCGACCAGAAGATTGACGTCGACGCGGGCACTGATCGCGCCGCGCGTCGTGGACGGGTCGAGGGTCAGGCCGACAATCTCACGCAGGCCTTCGTCCGACAGCATTGCGGCCGCCGCCGGCACGGCGCCATCGATGCGAAAGTGGGCCTGCGCGGGCGCGGGCTTCGGATGCACATCGGGCACTTCGAATATGCCGTTTGCGATATTGAGCTTGCGTCCCTCGTCAACATCCACAGTGCCGCGGCCGAGGCTAACGGTGGCGTGGCGCCCGACGACACGGACCGTCAAATCCGCATCGTGAATTTCCGGCAGTTTATCGACCGGCCGCAGGCTGGTTCCGCTGGTTTCGAGATCGACCGAGAACCCATCATCGGGCATCGGCGGGCCACCCGGCCGGAAATAAGACATCGGCGCGTTGCCGGCGACCACGGCGCGTTCGACGACGCCGCCGTAGACATGTTGCTCGACCCATTCGCGTACCGGATAGGCACCAAAGATTGGCCACAGGCGTTTGAGCACTGAGCCCGGCATGCGCGTGCAGGCGATGCCGAAGGCGAGATGCGGCTCGCTGCCGGAATAATCGAGGCTACCGGTCACCGCAACGCCGACATTATACAGTGGCCGTGTATCGACGCGCGACAGATCGCCTTTGTCGAGGTCGATGCGGTGGCGCGTGGTATCGATGCGCCCCTCCATGTTCACCCGGTTGAACGAGAATGGATCCCCTTCGAACGTGCCGGTCGAGGCCAGGATAATCGGATCGATCACCGTTTCATCGCGCGTCACGTTGAAACGCCAAACGCCGTTATCGTCTTCCGGCGCCTGCAGCGCGGCGCGCATCGTGAATTGATTGCCGCCCGCCTGAACCTGGAACGGTATGGCCAGAATGTGAGTGCGAGGATCCCATGCGAAACGGACATCGGCATGCTCGACGTCGACGCTGTACTTGTCCTCGCCGTGATCGGTAATGAGGCCATGGCCCGCGCGGATGCGTCCCTCCAGGCGCTGCAGGACGCCGGCCGGCGACAATTCGGCACGCACGCTGGCCGAGACCGGCAGTTCCGCTTCGACCGGACCTTCATTAAGACGCAGCGCGAGCAGAATATCGTTGCTCGAAACGTCGTGCGCTTCGATACCGAGCGCGCGCACGCCATCGCTTAGCGGCCGCATGGCGGCGCTTAACTCCCACGGATGGGCCTTGTTGTCGGAGGCGAGCTGGAAGGTCAGGCCGCCCAGCGCCGGGCGCATCAGGCTGACATTGATCTGGTTAAATGACCAATGCTTGCCGTTGCGCTGATCGTCCACCACCAGATTGCCGTTTTTGAGGCCGAGTTCGCGCAGATCGTGGCCGTCGAGACCGGTGGCGCCGAGCCCGTCGATCCAGGCGAGCAAACCGGCGATGTCCTCCACGCCGGCGCGCAGCGGCCCTGGCACGCTCGACTCGACGATCTTGGTTGCGCCGGCCACCGGCAGCGCCGGCGCCGCAGTCGCGATCGGCCGCTTGTTATTGGCGCCGGCAAAGACGGTGACGCTGCCGTCCTTCTCGATGCGCACCGCCATTTCGGCGCCGACCAAATTGAGGCTCTTCGCGTGCACCGTGCCCTTGAGCAGGCTCAAGCCGGACAACCCGACTTCCGCCTTGGGCGCGCTTGCCACCACGGTGCCGTCGGGATCACGCACGGTGATGTCGCGCAGGCGCAGCGACACGCGGCCGCTCTCGTCGCGTTCGAGCTGCGTACCGCCGACCGTAACCGTGTGTTTGCCGCCGAAATTTTCTTCGATCGCCGCCTTCAGCCAGGGCGTCGCGATATCGAGCTCAATCGGTCCACTGGACAGGCGCCACCACAAAGCGGCGATCGCCACGGTGACGAGTCCGATCGCGAGCGTCGCCCCCCAGAATACCCGCCGCACCATAGGCTGGCGCAGGGCCCTGATGATCGCGCGCCGCAGCCTGCTCCATTTGCGGCGGGGACTTTCCTCAAGCAGCTGATGCAGCTGTGACAGGCGAGCGTGCTCGTGCGCGCCCGCGTGCTCATGCTTGGGGTGGTGGTGAATCGGATGATGCGACGGATGATGCGTATGGCGGCGGGTGGACGCCGCGTGGTGATCCGGATGCTTCGGGTTGTGGTCGTTGCGTGTCATGCCCTAGCGGGCGCCTTTCATACGGCGCGGTGCGCGTCCCTTGCCGGCCAGCGCGGCTCGCGTGGCCCTCGACCGATAACCGTGGAACCGCTTGCGCCCACCCAGCGCAAGTGGCAATTGCGACATTGACGGCTCAAAAGCGACGAAAGGAGGGCATATGGCGCGCGAACTGGCGGCCGGGGACAAGGCGCCGGCCTTCAGCCTGCCCGCCGACGACGGTTCGACCGTGTCGTTGAAGGATTTCATCGGACGTAATCTGGTCCTTTATTTCTACCCGAAGGCCGACACGCCGGGCTGCACCAAGGAAGCTATCGCATTCTCGCGGCTGCGCCCGACGTTTGCCAAGGCCGGGACCGAAATCCTTGGGGTATCGGCTGATCCGGTCGCGGCGCAGGACAAATTCAAAGCCAAACACAAGCTCGCAATCGCCCTCGCCTCCGACGAAACCAAAAAGATGCTCACCGCCTACGGCGCCTGGGGCGAGAAATCCATGTACGGCCGCAAGTTCATGGGCGTCATCCGCAAGACCTTCCTGATCGACGGCAAGGGCAACATCGCCCGGGTCTGGCCGAAGGTTTCAGTGGAGGGCCATGCCGAGGAGGTTTTGGCTGCCGCCAAGGACCTGTAATCCCCTGCATTTCTGACCGAATCGGCCGCCGCACCGGCCAGCTTAGCGGCTTTTTAACCATATCGGATTGATATCGACGGCCAGTAGCGGTCCACCGGCTCGTGGGCGGCGGGAGCGTCGATGTCGTCCACGTCCACCTATTACCCCACCACCGACGACCATCACGGCCACTACGCACAGCAGCAGCCGCGCGTCCATTCGGCCGCCGCCATGTCGCGCCACGTCCAGCAGCGCGGCCGCAATGGCTACACGCTGCAACATGCCGGCCGCCAAGTCCGCATTGGACCAGTCGCATTTTGGATTGTGGTGGGCACGCTCGTCATCATGGCGATCTGGTCGATCGCCACCGGCACTTATTTCGCATTCCGTGAGGACGTCCTGACCCGGCTGATCGGGCGCCAGGCGCAAATGCAATTCGCCTATGAGGACCGCATCGCCGAACTGCGCGCGCAGGTCGACCGCATCACCAGCCGGCAATTGCTCGACCAGGAGCAGTTCGAGCAGAAGCTCAAGGATCTGCTGCAACGGCAGGCGACGCTCGAGCAACGCACCAATGCGCTCGCCGGTGACGTGCTGACCACCGGCTCGATCCGCCCCACGCAGCACATCGCGCCGCCCGCGCCGCCGAGCGACATGCAATTGAAGCCCTCGCCGATCAACGACACCGTGATCTTCACCGCGCCGCCCGATCGCGAAGCGCGTCTGGAATCGCGCGAACTGCCGGCGAGCGCCACGCGGCTTGCCTCGCGCGGCGACGGCACCGGTTTGAACGGCATCCTGGCGCGCGTCGAAGGCGCGCTCGACAAGGTCGCGCACCGGCAGACCGCGGCGCTCACCGATATCGAGGAGCACGTCGATACCAAATCGCGCCGCATGCAGGGCGTGCTTGCCGATCTCGGCGTCTCGGCGGGTACGGCGCCCGCGGCAGCCGGCGTCGGCGGACCCTTCGTGCCGCTGAAGGCACCAGGGACAGGGGCCAGCGCCTTCGACCGCCAGCTTTACCGCATCAATATCGCGCGCGCGCAGATCGATCATTTGAATCACGTCCTCGTCGCCGTGCCGGTGCGCAAGCCGGTTGCCGGCGAAGTCGATATGAGCTCGCCCTTCGGCGTGCGCACCGATCCCTTCCTCGGCCGGCCCGCCATGCATACCGGCATCGATTTACGCGGCGAAATCGGCGAACCGGTGCACGCCACCGCCGCCGGCACCGTTACCATTGCTGGCCGCGACGGCGGCTACGGCAACATGGTCGAGCTCGACCACGGCAACGGGCTTGCCACCCGCTACGGCCACCTGTCCGAAATCGACGTGAAGGTCGGCGAGCACGTCCGCATCGGCCAGGTCATCGGCAAGATCGGCTCGACCGGCCGCTCGACCGGGCCGCATCTGCATTACGAGACGCGCATCAACGGCGAGCCGGTCAATCCGCAGAAATTCCTGCGCGCCGGCTTGCGGCTCGGCAGTGTTTGAGCAGCCTGCCTGCCCCACGTATAAGATGGCACGCTGACTTCAGGGGGACGCCGCATCATGCGGATCGGGCCACGCCATCCATGGCTCGGCGCGGCCGGGTATCATCTCGCTTTGCCGCTGGCCGACGGCTTCTATCGGCGGCGGCATATTCACCGCTCGACCAGCCGTTTCGCGCGCGAGCGCATCGCCGCGATCGGCGACAAGATCGCGCGCGGCGAAACCGTCTACCTCGCAGGCCTTTCGGCAGCCGGCGTTCATAATTCCGGTGTCGCGCTGGTCGAAGTCGACCGCGGTGGGCCGCGCGTCATCTTCAACAACGAAGAAGAGCGCTTTTCCGCCGTCAAGCACACCAATGCTTATCCGGAATTTTCGATCGCAGCGCTGCGCGACTGGCTGGCCGCGCGCGGCTTCGGGCCCGAGCGCATCGATGCCTGGTTCACGTCATGGGATTATGTCGCGCTCAGCGCAACGCTTGTGCGCACGCTGCTGGAGGAAGCACCGGCGAGTTTCAGCATGGCGCGCAGCGCCGGCACGCCGCTATTCAACCGTCGCGATCTCGACCGCGGCCGGCGCGCGGCGCGCCATATCGGCCGCCAGCTTGGCTTGAGCGAGCCGGTCGATCTGATCGGCACGCCGCATCACGACAATCACGCCTGGTTCTCATTCGCGGTCTCGCCCTTCGGCCGCGAGCAGAAACCGGTCATGGTGGCGGTGCTCGATGGCCTCGGCGACATGGGCGCGATCTCGCTTTACGTGGCCGAGAACGGCCGCATGCGGCGGCTCTACAGCAATGACAGCGTGTTCGACTCACTCGGCATCTTTTACGCGGTCATTTCCTCTACCCAAGGCGGCTGGACCTGGCTGTCGAGCGAAGGCCGCTACATGGGCGCCACCGCCTACGGGAATAACGACCGCAAGAGCAATCCGTACTACGCCGCGCTAAAAGACATTTTCAGCCTGGCGCCCGAAGGCCGCATTTATATCAATCGCGATCTCGCCAATTGGCCGCGCGATATCCTGCACGAACCCTATACCGACGCCCTCAAGAAGATTCTCGGCGAACCGATCGCACTCGAAGACATGTGGAATCCGGACGCGGTGCTGCGCATCGAGGACATCACGCACAAGGAGAATACCCAGCAGCGCCTGGACATCGCCGCGGCGACGCAATTGGTGTTCGAAGACGCGCTCAATCACGTCATCGAGCATTTGATTGTCACGACCGGCAGCGACAAACTGGTGCTCACCGGCGGCATCGGCCTCAACGCGCTCGGCAACATGCGGCTGCTCGAGCGCTTCGACGAAAATTTCTACCGGCGCGAATTCGGCAAGCCGGCGCGGCTGCACCTGTGGGTGCCGCCGACGCCGAACGATGCCGGCGTCACCATGGGCGCGGCATACATGGGCGCCTATCTCGCGGGCTTCGGCATCGGTCCGCCGGTCGAGCACGCATTCTACTGCGGCCTGCCGCCCAGCGACGGCGAAATCCGCGACGCGCTCACCCAAAGTCCCGATGTCGAATGGATCGAGCTTGCCACGGCAAATAACGGCACGCCCGCGCTGTATGCCGACTTCATGGCTTTCATGACGTCGCACGACGCCATCTTCGCGCTCTACCAGGGCGCGGCGGAAACCGGACCACGCGCGCTCGGCCACCGCTCGATCCTCGCCAATCCCTGCAATCCGCAAACGCGCGAGAACCTGAACGCGCGCGTCAAATACCGCGAAGCGATCCGCCCGCTGGCGCCGATGATGACGCTGGAAGCCGCCAAGCAATTCTTTGAATTGTCGGAAGGCGCGAGCGACGCCGATTACAACGCCTATAATTACATGGTGCTCACCGCTCATGCGCGGCCGCGCGCGCGCACTTTGATCCCTTCGGTCGTGCACGCCGACGGCACCGGCCGGCTGCAGATCGTGCGCGAAAACAGCGATCCGCTCACCTACGCCTACCTCAAAGCGCTCGGCCGCCGCATCGGCGTCGAGGTTGCGGTCAACACCTCGTTCAACGTCGCGGGCCCGATCGCGCAGACGCCCGCGCAAGCGATCGACACGCTCAAGCGCTCAAAGGGCCTCGATGCGGTGCTGATATTTTCCGCGGAAGGGGCGGTCTTTGCCGCGCTGCATTCCGGCAGCGTGCAAGACGGCACCCGCTTCCGCGGTTGGCTCAAGGCTTGGCAGGCGGAAACGGGGCAACGCCTGGAGCTTTGAGCCGGGGGCTTTTATGCGCCGAGCCGCTCGGTGGTGATCAACCGGATGTGCTGACTGGCGAGCGGCGTGCCGACGCAATTGAGATACGGCCACGGCTGCTGCGTGCAGATCTTCAGCGTCGTGGACGCCGGCGCGGCAAGCGGCCTGGCATCGAGCGTATCGCTCGCAGCGGTGAGAAAGGTCAGCACGCCGGCAATCGCGGCGGCGGCCAATACGGCGGAAAGGACGAACTTCAACATGACGGTTCCCTGTCTGTGTGCGTGCTCCGGTTTCAACCGGCCGCTTTCCATTAAATAGACGATAGGTCCGTCACTGCCGGCGGAGCTGTGCTGCGCGTCACACGCACGGCGATGTGATCGGCGCGCGAAAGCTGTTGGATTGTTTGATAATTCTGCCGGTGGCTTGGTTTCGATGTGAACCACATCACAGCATGCGGGCTGTGACGCAGTTCACACTAGTCGACGTCTTCGACTTCCACCGGCTCGCCGCCGAAGGCCTTCTGCGCCAGCGCCGCCTGCATGAACTCGTCGAGATCGCCGTCGAGCACGCCGGCGGTATTCGAAGTCGAAACGCCGGTACGCAGGTCCTTCACCATCTGATAGGGCTGCAGCACATAAGAGCGAATCTGGTGGCCCCAGGCGATGTCGGTCTTGGCGGCGGCTTCGGCGGCGGCCTTGTCCTCACGCTTCTTCATTTCCATCTCGAACAGGCGCGCGCGCAGCATGTCCCAGGCCATGGCGCGGTTGCGGTGCTGCGAGCGGTCTTGCTGGACCTTCACCACGATGTTGGTCGGGATGTGCGTCAGACGCACGGCGGATTCGGTCTTGTTGACGTGCTGGCCGCCGGCGCCGCTCGATCGCATCACGTCGGTGCGCACGTCGTTCTCGTTGATCTCGATCTTGATGCGGTCGTCGACCACTGGATAGACGACCACGCTGGCGAACGACGTGTGCCGGCGTGCGTTCGAATCGAACGGCGAGATGCGCACCAGCCGATGCACGCCGTTCTCGCTCTTCAGCCAGCCATAGGCATTGTGGCCCTTGATCTGGATGGTCGCCGATTTGATCCCGGCGCCCTCGCCTTCGCTCTCTTCCAGCCACTCGACCTTGTAGCCGTGCGCTTCCGCCCAGCGCACATACATGCGCATCAGTATATTGGCCCAGTCCTGGCTCTCGGTGCCGCCGGCGCCGGCATGCACTTCGAGGAAGCAGTCATTGGCGTCGGCTTCGCCCGACAGCAGCGCTTCTAGCTCGCGACGCGCCAGTTCCGCGCGCAGTCGCTTGAGCGCGGCTTCCGCATCGCCGACGGTTTTGTCGTCTTTTTCGGATTCGCCGAGCTCGATCAGCGTGAGCTGGTCGTCCAGCTCCTGCTCGATGCGGCCGATGGCGGCGAGCTGATCCTCCAGCGCGTCGCGCTCGCGCATCACGCGTTGCGCGCGCGCCTGGTCGTTCCACAGATTGGGGTCTTCGGCCTCTTTGTTCAGCTCGGCGAGGCGGCGTTTCGCGGTGTCGACGTCAAAGATGCCTCCTCAGCAGTCCGAGCGACTGCTTGATCTCGCCGACGAGCTTTTCCGTTTCTGCGCGCATCTTCAATTCCACCGCGACAAAGGCGGCCTTTCGATTCTTTGTGACAGGGATTTAACGTCGCGCCGACGGCGCCGCAAGGATCAATAAAGCCCGCCGGTGCCCGAGCGCACGGCGCGGCCGGCGTCGGGCGGCACATTGCCGAAGTACGGCGGCCGACTGCGGTTCTCTTGGCTGTCGCCATAGCCGACCACGGAATAATCGTCGGGCGGTGCGGTGCCGGGTTTGAAGGCTTCCAGGATGACGCGGTCGCTGTTGGGGCCGGCGCGCGCGCCGGTTTTCAGATCGACGCGGATCAGCTTGATGCCGGGCGGCACGCGGAACGGCACCGGCGGTTTGTCGGCCAGCGCGTCTTTCATGAAATCGCGCACCACCGGCGCCGCCAATTGACCGCCGGTTTCCCCGCGCCCGAGCGACCGCGGCTTGTCGTAGCCGATATAAACGCCGCACACGACGTCGGGCGTGAAGCCGATGAACCAGGCGTCCTTGTAATCGTTGGTGGTGCCGGTTTTGCCGGCGACCGGCTTTCTGACTTCCTTCTGGAAGCCGGCGCCCGCCGCGGTGCCGCGCTGGACCACGCCTTCCATGATGGACGTGATCTGATAGGCGGTCATCGGATCGAGCACCTGCTCGCGCCGGTCGATCAGCGAGGGCTCCGGCTGGTCCTCCCACTTCTTGGCGTCGCAGCCGATGCATTCGCGCTGGTCGTGGCGATAGACGGTGTGGCCGTAGCGGTCCTGGATGCGGTCGATCAGCGTCGGGTTCACGCGGCGGCCGCCGTTGTCGATCATGGCGTAGGCGGTGACCATGCGCAGCAGCGTGGTTTCGCCGGCGCCGAGCGCGAACGACAGATACGGCGGCAGGTTGTCATAGACACCGAAGCGCTTGGCGTAGTCGGCGATCAGCGGCATGCCGATGTCTTGCGCCAGCCGCACCGTCATCACGTTGCGCGAATGCTCGACGCCGAAGCGCAGCGTCGAGGGGCCGTAGAAATCCTGCTCGTAGTTTTCCGGTTTCCAGACGCCGAGTCCCGGCCCCTGATCGATCTCGATCGGCGCGTCGAGGATGAGCGAGGACGGCGTGTAGCCGTTGTCGAGCGCCGCCGAATAGACGATCGGCTTGAACGAGGAGCCGGGCTGGCGCAGCGCCTGCGTGGCGCGGTTGAACTGGCTCTCGTCGTAGGAGAAGCCGCCGACCATGGCGAGCACGCGCCCGGTCCACGGATCCTCGACCACCATGGCGCCGGACACTTCCGGGACCTGACGCAAGGCATATTGGCCCTGCCCTGTGGTCGGCTCGACATAGATGACGTCGCCGGCGTTGAGCACCTGATCGACGCGCTTGGGCACGGCGCCCTTCACGCGCGCCCATTTCACGCCGTCGAGCGGGATGATGCCGACGTCACGTTCCTTGCTGACGGCGCCGCCCGGTTCGCGCCCGGGCTGCAAGCCGATGCGCGCCGACTTGTCGCCGGTATCGAGAACCACCGCGAGCCGCCAAGGCGCAATATCCGACAGCGCCTTCACGTCCGCGAGCTTGGGACCCCAATCGCTGCTGACGTCGATCTTGGCGACCGGGCCGCGATAGCCGTGGGCTTCGTCGTAGTGCACGAGGCCGGCGGCGAGCGTCTTGCGCGCCAGCACCTGTAGCTTGGTGTCGAGCGTGGTGCGCACCGACAACCCGCCTTCATAGAGCTTCTTCTCGCCGTAGCGGTCGTAGAGCTCGCGCCGCACCTCCTCGGCGAAATATTCCGCCGAGAAGATGCGGATGCTCGGCGGCTTGGTGGTCACACCGAGCGGACCGCGCTTGGCCTTTTCGGCGTCGGCGGTCTTGATGAAGCCGTCCTGCGCCATCTGGTCGATCACCCAGTTGCGGCGCTCGATCGCGCGCTCGCGCGCCCGGAACGGGTGATAATTGTTGGGCGCCTTCGGCAGCGCGGCGAGATAGGCGGCTTCCGAAATCGAAAGCTCGTTCACCGATTTGTCGAAGTAGACGAGCGAAGCCGATGCAATGCCATAGGCGCCGAGGCCGAGATAGATCTCGTTCAAGTAAAGCTCGAGGATCTTGTCCTTTGAATACGTGCGCTCGATCTTGAGCGCCAGCAGCGCCTCCTTGATCTTGCGCGTGAAGGAAACCTCGTTCGACAACAAGAAGTTCTTAGCGACTTGTTGCGTGATGGTTGAAGCGCCCTGCGGGTGGCGGCCGGAGCCGAAATTCTGCGCATAGTTCACGGCCGCGCGCGCGATGCCGGTGAAATCAAGCCCGCCATGCTCGTAGAAGTTCTTATCCTCGGCGGCCATGAAGGCGTTGATCACGCGCTTCGGCACCGCCTGGATGGGGATGTAGAGGCGCCGCTCCTTGGCGTATTCGGCGACCAGCGAGCCGTCGGCCGCATGCACCCGCGTCGTCACCGGCGGCTCGTAGTCCTGCAGCTGCGAGTAGTCCGGCAGGTCCTTGGAGAAATGCCACAGCAGGCCGGCGACACCGGCGACGCCCACCACGAACAGGATGGTGCCGGCCGCGAACAGGAAACCCAAGAAGCGCAGGATGAACTTCATGAAGGAATGTTCCTGGCAGCCAATATGGCAATGCCAAAAGCGCCCGTCCACGCGGCGCTAAGGCCCTGTCCTGGCCCGGTTTTATGTTGAAACTGAGGCCGGTAACCCATCAGCGCGCCCCGACGCTGGCGCCGACCAGGCGCTTGGCGAAGAAATCGTCGACAGCCCGCGCCATGGCGACGGCGGTATGGGTCTGCCAATCCGGCGAGGTGAGGTTCTTGAGGTCGCGGCGGGTAGACATGTAGCCCAGTTCGACCAGCACCGAGGGCACGTCCGGCGCTTTCAGCACGATAAAGCCAGCCGACTTGACCGGATGGATATGCAACGGTGCGACCGGCCTGATGTCGCCGGCCACCGTCTGCGCGAACTGCATCGAGAAGGTCTTGGTCTCGCGCTGGGCGAGATCGATCAGGATATTGGCGACGTCATCCGGCTCGGCGGACAGATCGACGCCGGCGATGATGTCGGATTTGTTTTCGGTCTCGGCCAGCCGGCCTGCCTCCGCGTCGGAGGCATGGTCGGACAGTGTGTAGACGCTCGCGCCCTCCGCTCGCCCTTCGCTGCGCGGCACGGAATCGGCGTGGATCGAGATGAACAGCGACGCCTTGAGCTGGCGGGCGAAGCGCACGCGCTCGGTGAGCGGGACGAAGGTGTCGTCCTCACGCGTCATCGCCACCCGGTATTTGCCGCTGCGTTCGAGCGCCTCGCGCAGCTTGAGGCCGAAGGCGAGCACGACGTCCTTCTCGTCCTGGCCGTCAAGGCCCTTGGTGCCGCTGTCGGGGCCGCCATGGCCGGGATCGATCACCACCAGCGGCCGCGGATCCTTGTCATTATCCGGCGCCACGGCACTCCGCTGCACCGGGATATGCGGGGTGGCGTGGTTCTGGACTTCGATATTGCGCAGGAAGCTCTGCCGGTCGGTCGCGACCAGGTCGAGCACCAGCCGCGCCGGCTGACCGTCGACGGCGGCAAGCGTGAAGGCCTTCTCGACCCGCACCGGCCCGCTCACATCGAGCACGATGCGCGAGCCGCCCTGCATAATGAGGCCGTAGCGGAAGGCTTTGACCAGACCGCGCCCCTGCTCGCCTGCATGCGGCGGCAGCTTGAACACGATTTGCGGCAGGTCGACCACCACGCGGTAGGGATCGGCGAGCGTAAAGGCGGCGATATCGATCTTGCGCGTGAGATCGACCACGAAGCGTGTCTGCTTGGCGTCACCGCCCAGGCGGACGTCGGTCGCCGCCGGCATCGATTCCACCGGCGCGGGCAGCTTCTCGACGGCAATGCCCGGCTCCGCGGCCAAAGCCGGCGGACCGAGCACGGCGATTCCCAGAACGCTGGCAAAAATGCTGGCAAGAACGAGCGGGCGGAACGACACGATTCTGACCCTTTCCGGCTCTTTCTACCCCAATAAGGCTGCTTCGGTTAACGGAACTTGAGCTTTGCGGGCCGTTCGCAGCGTTGGTGTGGCCAGCCTGCACAGATGCCTTGCCATCAAGGACTTAGCGCCGTATGTAGGGTTCTGCTGACGGTTAAAGTTCCGGTTGTGCCGCGTTCGGGTTCCGGCACGCTTTGGTCCAGGACCGCCCCCTCGAGGAAGGCCGGCGGACGGCGAAGCGAGACGAGCCGAAGCCCTTAGTGAAGGACAATCGGATCAGCGCGCGGCCTCGGGCCGCCCGTGTTTTAGGCCGCCGGCGATGAGAAACCTGGGCTTGCGCTTCGATAGGCGCGGCCACAGCGCGACGGGTCGTAATTTCATGCTGCTCAATACGCAGCAAAAGCATTTCGAGGTCCACCGCTCTCGCGACGCCATCGTGACGGCGCGCTTTAGTTCGGGCCTCGGCACGCGTGAAAACGCGGCCCTCCCCTTCAACACACATCTGGCGGACTGCCCCGCGCGCCTGCTTGCGCCAATGCTTGTGCGCGAGCCCGCGCCGGCCTCCGCCCCAGTGAGATTTATCCATGGCCGACAAAATGCTGATCGACGCGGCCCACCCGGAAGAGACCCGGGTCGTGGTCCTGCGTGGCAACCGCGTCGAGGAATTCGACTTCGAGAGCGCCAACCGCAAGCAGCTTCGCGGTAATATCTATCTCGCCAAGGTCACGCGCGTAGAGCCGTCGCTGCAGGCGGCCTTCGTCGATTACGGCGGCAACCGGCACGGCTTTCTGGCCTTCTCGGAAATCCATCCCGACTACTATCAAATCCCGGTCGCCGACCGGCAGGCGCTGATCGCCGAGGAAGCGCGCCAGCAACGCGAAGCCGACGCCGATGCCGACCATCGCGCGCGCGGCGGGCGCGGCCGCCGTCATCGCCATCGCGGCCATCGTCAGCGCGACGAGGTGCGACGCAGCGAGGCGCTGCCCGAAGAGGGATTGTCGCCCGAAGCGGCGGATCTTCCGCCCGGCGAGCAATCGCCGTTAGAAAACGCTTTCGCCGCCGGCGACATGGCCGAGGCGGAGCAGCCGTCAGCCGCCTTCGCCTCCGAAGAAGTCGCAGGCGAAACAGCCGCGACCCCGGCCGGCGACGCCGTCGAGCCTGCGCCGGCTCCCGAAAGCGGCGAGTCCGCGCCGGAGGCAGGCACCGAAGCCAGCGCGCATGAGCTCGGCGACGCTACAGCCGACGCCGCGCCCGCTGAGGCGCCGGGCCAAGCCGAATCCGGCAACGGCAACGGCGACGAGCATCACGAAGAGGAAGCCGTCGAATCCGTCGGCGGCGCCGACGCGCTCGAAGAAGTGCAGGAGCGGCTGCCGCGCTTCCGCCGCCAGTACAAGATTCAAGAGGTCATCAAGCGCCGGCAGGTCATGCTGGTGCAGGTCGTCAAGGAAGAGCGCGGCACCAAGGGCGCGGCGCTCACCACCTACCTGTCGCTTGCCGGCCGCTATTCGGTGCTGATGCCCAACACCGCGCGCGGCGGCGGCATCTCGCGCAAGATCACGAGCGCCGAAGACCGCAACCGCCTGAAAGAAATTTCACAGGAACTGGAAGTGCCGGAAGGCATGGGCGTGATCCTGCGCACTGCCGGCGCCTCGCGCACGAAAACCGAAGTCAAGCGCGACTTCGAATATCTGCTGCGGCTGTGGGAGACCGTGCGCGATCTCACGCTCAAGTCGACCGCGCCCAAGCTGGTCTACGAGGAAGGCTCGCTGGTCAAGCGCTCGATCCGCGACCTCTACAACAAGGACATCGACGAGATCATCGTCGCCGGCGAGCAAGGCCACAGCGAAGCGCGCGACTTCATGCGCATGCTGATGCCGAGCCACGTCAAGCACGTGAAGCTGTACAAAGACACGCAGCCGCTGTTCACGCGCTGGGGCATCGAGAGTCAGCTCGACGCCATGTTCTCGCCGGTGGTGCAATTGCGTTCCGGCGGCTACATCGTGATCAACCAGGCGGAAGCCTTGGTGGCGATCGACGTGAACTCCGGCCGCGCCACGCGCGAGCATCACATCGAGGACACCGCGCTCAAGACCAATGGCGAGGCGGCGGAAGAAATCGCCCGCCAGCTGCGCCTGCGCGATCTTGCCGGCCTCATCGTCATCGACTTCATCGACATGGACGAGACGCGGAACAACCGTACGGTCGAGCGGCGTCTGAAAGACGCGCTCAAGCACGACCGCGCCCGCATCCAGGTCGGCCGCATCTCGCATTTCGGCCTTTTGGAAATGTCGCGCCAGCGCATCCGCTCCTCGGTGCTGGAGAGTTCGACCGAGAAATGCCCGGTCTGCGGCGGCTCCGGCCATGTGCGCTCTGTGTCGTCGGTGGCGCTGCAATTGCTGCGCGCGCTCGAGGAAATGCTGATCAAGGGCGCCACGCACAATCTGATCGTGCGCACGCGTTCGGAAGTCGCGCTCTATGTGCTCAATCACAAGCGCGCGCATCTGCGCGGACTGGAAGAGCGCTTCCGCGTGACGCTGACCATCTCGGCCGATCCGACCGTGACCGGCCAGGTGTCCTACATCATCGACCGCGGCGAGCAGGTGCATTCGGTGGAGGCGGCCAAGGCGCTCGCCGATGCCGCGCGCCGCGAAATGCCGATCGAGGAAGTCGTCGAGGAAGAGGAAACCGAGATCGCGGAAGAGTTGGCGGAAGCCGAGCTCGAAGCGGCCGAGGAGCAGCCACAGGCTGCCCACGAAGGCGCGCATGAGGGTGCGCACGAAGCCCCGCGCGAGGGCGGCGAACGCGAGGGCGGCCACCGCCGGCGACGCCGGCGCGGACGCGGCGGCCGCGGGCGCGGCGGCGAACCGCGCGAGCCGCGCGAAGCGGGCGCGCCGTTCACGCACGAGACCGTGCCGGAACACGCCGTTGCGCATGAAGATCACGATGCCGGCTCGCCCGAGGAAGATTTTGGTGGCGAGCCAGGCGAACCGCGTCCGCCCATGCATGCCGGCGCTCCCGGCGAAGGCGGCGACAATCGCGAAGGCCGCCATCGCCGGCGGCGCGGACGCCGCGGCGGCCGGCGCAACCGGCGCCGCGGCAATGGCGAAGCGCCCTTCTCCGGCGAGCGTCCGGAACGCGAACTTCATGTCGGCGCGGATTTCCCGCCCGTGAGCGACGAGGATGCCTCGGCGGTGTCGCCGCCGTTCGAGGAGCGGCCGGCCGAAATCGCAGCCGAGACGCGGCCCGCTGCGCCGCCGCGCGCCGAGGTGCAGGAGCCGGTTCTGCCGGAGCCGCCGAAGCGGCGCTCGACCATCCGTGAGCCGGCTCCGTTCGCCGCCGAAGGCGCCGCGCCGCCCTCGCCCACGCTGCCGCCGCCGACGCCGGTCATTTCCAGCACCAGCGAAGAAAGTGGCACGCCCAAGCGCGGCTGGTGGGCGAAGCGCTTCTCCGGCGACAAATAACGCCGCGGTGGCGAGCGCAAAATGAAATCCGCCTGGGTCGAGCGCGACGCCGAAGCCGCGGTCGATCGTTACGGCAAGGCCGGCATCGCGCCCGAGCTTGCGCTGCGCGTTTATTCCACGCGGCTGATCGGGCGCGAGCCGAAACTGGTGTTGCACGGCGGCGGCAACACCTCGGTAAAAGGGCGGGCGCGCGACCTCGCCGGCGCCGAGAGCGACGTGCTCTACGTCAAAGGGTCCGGCTGGGACATGGCCGCCATCGAGCCCGCCGGCTTTCCCGCGGTGCGCCTCGATGCCTTGCTGACGCTGCGCACGCACAAGGCGATGTCCGACACCGAGATGGCGCGCGTGCTGCGCGCCTTTCTCATCGATCCGGGCGCGCCCTCGCCGTCGGTCGAAACGCTGCTGCACGCCTTCATCCCGGCGAAGTTCATCGATCACAGTCACGCCACCGCGGTGCTGAGCCTGATCGACCAGCCGAATTCGGCCGAACTCTGCGCCGAGGTCTACGGCAAGCGCATGGGCTTCGTGCCCTATGTGATGCCCGGCTTCGGCTTGGCGAAAAAATGCGCCAAGGTGTTCGAGCAGGATGCAAAGGTCGAGGGTCTGATCCTCGACAAGCACGGCATCTTCACCTTCGGCGCCAGCGCGCGCGAAGCCTACGAGCGCATGATCGAATTGGTGACGCTCGCCGAGCGGCGTCTGCAGAAAAACCGCAAGTCATTCGCCGGCGCCAAGTTGCCGGCGGCGATCGCGCCACTCAATGAGGTCGCGCCCATCGTGCGCGGCGCGTGCAGCCTGCGCGATGCCTTTGGCGAGGGTGCACATCAGCGCCCGATCCTGCAATTCCGCACCAGCGATGCGATCCTGAATTTCATCAACGGCAAGGATGCCGCGCGCTATGCCCGCGCCGGCGTGCTGACCCCCGACCACGTGCTGCGCGTGAAGCCGTGGCCGCTGGTGCTCTCCGCGCCGCAAGCAGGCTCGCTCGCCGATTTCAAAGCCGCCGCGCACAAGGCCGCGCAGCAATTCATGGACGACTACCGCGCCTACTTTGCGCGCAACAAATCGCGCGCCAACGGTGCGGCAATGCACGATCCGGCACCGCGGCTGGTGCTGGTGCCGGGACTTGGCCTGTTCGGTCTGGGCGCAAGCGTGAAGGATGCGGCGATCGCCGCCGACATCGCGGAAGCCGCGGTCGAAGGCATCACCGACGCCGACGCCATCGGCCGCTTCACGCCGATCGGCGAAGACGATATGTTCAACATCGACTATTGGCCGCTCGAATTGGCCAAGCTCGGGCAGCGCAAAATGCTGCCGCTCGCAGGCCAGGTCGCGGTCATCACTGGCGGCGCTGGCGCGATCGGCGCCGCCACCGCGCGCGCATTCGGCGCCGCAGGCGCTTCGGTCGCGCTGCTCGATCTCGATTTGCAGGCGGCGCGGGAGAAGGCGAAGCCGGTCGGGGGCTTGGCGCTCGCCTGCGACGTCACAAAAACAGATTCCGTCAACGCCGCAATCGACCAGGTCGTTGCCGCGTTCGGCGGCGTCGACATTGCGGTCTCGAACGCGGGCGCCGCCTGGCAGGGCAAGATCGGCGAAGTCGACGAGAAAGTGCTGCGCGCGAGCTTCGAACTGAATTTCTTCGCCCACCAGAAAGTGGCGCAGGCCGTGGTGAAGATCATGCTGGCGCAGGGCACCGGCGGCTGCCTGCTGTTCAACGTGTCGAAGCAGGCGGTCAATCCCGGCCCAGATTTCGGCCCTTACGGCCTGCCGAAGGCGGCGACGCTGTTTCTGGTGCGGCAATATGCGCTCGATTACGGCGCCGACGGCATCCGCGCCAATGCCGTGAATGCCGACCGCATTCGTTCCGGCATTTTGACCGACGACTTCATCAAGGAGCGCGCCAAGGCGCGCGGCGTCAGCGAGCAGAACTACATGACCGGCAACCTGCTGCACCGCGAAGTCACCGCCGACGACGTGGCGCAGGCCTTCTTGGCGCAGGCGCTGGCGCTGAAGACCACGGCCGACGTCACCACCGTCGATGGCGGCAATATTGCGGCGGCGCTGCGCTAACTCTTGCCGTCAAACTTGTGCTAAGCTGCCCGGCAAGGAAACGACAAGGAACGACGACCATGCGATACCTCGGCCTTTTCGCGCTGCCGCTCGTGCTGCTGGCCAGTCCGGCTTACGCGATCACCACCAGTGAGAAGATGGAGACCTGCAAGGTCGGCGCCGACTCCCAGAATCTCACGGGCGCACAAGCCACCGCCTTCATCAAGAAATGCATGGCCAAGGGCAATTACGAGCCGGCCGCGCGGCGCGCCGCCAAGAAGAGCGCCGCCGCCATGAAGAAGAAGCCGGCGGCCAAGCCGGCAGCAGCAGCCGCGCCCGGCGCAATGCCGTCGTCCAATGAGCCCGATCAGAAATAGCGTTGCGCGCGCCTCACGGCGGGAACATCGCCTCCGCGGTCGCGCTCCCCAACACTTTGCCGAGCGCATCGAGCGCCTCGATGGTCCAGCGATAGCGGTGCCGCTCGCCGTCCGGCGGGCACGGCCCGATATAACGTATCGCGCCCTGTCGCACTTTGTCGCCTTCGTAGGCGATGGTCGAGCCGCCGTGGTGAAAACCCGGCACGTCGAGATCCTTCATCTCGAAGCGCAGGCGCTTGGCTCCGGCCGGCACACCGGCAAGCTCGAACGCCGGTGAAATCTTCTCGCAGGCCGGAATGCCGGCCCAGGAAAATCGCGCGCTGAAGGCGTCGGCCCGGGCCGGCGCCGCGCCCATGGCAAGGCCGAACAACGCCGCCAGCACCGGCAAAGAATAAGTCCACATGGCAAGCCTCCCTTCGCATGACGGTCCTGTGGCGATGTAGGGCCGCAACGCGGCCTATGTTAGGCTTGTTAGCCGTTGCGGCAGGTTGCGATGGGAGGCGCGCGATGGGGACAAAACTACCCGGCGGCTGCCGGTGCGGCGCCATCCGTTATGAGACCGACGCCGATCCCGCGATGATGCTGAACTGCCACTGCCGCGATTGTCAGCGCGCGGGCGGCAGCGGCTACGCACCCGTGCTCGTGGTGCCGCGGGCTGCACTGAAAGTCACCGGCGAGCCGCGCTACTAAAAGACGGTCGGCGACGGCGGCAAAGCGGTCGAACGCGGTTTCTGCGCCAATTGCGGCAGCCAAGTTTTGGTCAAGCTCGAGCGCGTGCCCGACGTCATCGGAATTCAGGCGGCGAGCCTCGACGATCCGTCGGTGTTCCAGCCCAAGCTGGACATCTTCACCGCGAGCGCCTGGTCACGGGACCACATCTCTCCGGCGACGGAAAAGCGGACGCACGGGGTGTTCGGTTAGTCGCTCTGCAAGATAACGTTCTTGACCATCGGATAGATCTGGTTCGCCCAGGCCCGGCCTGAGAACACGCCGTAATGCCCGGCGCCGGCCTGCATGTGGTGGCGCTTGCGATAGGGGCGCAGGCCCGCGCACAGATCGTGTGCCGCCAGCGTCTGCCCGACCGCGCAAATGTCGTCCTTCTCGCCTTCCACGGTGAACAGCATGGTGCGCTTGATCGCCTTCGGCTCGACCTTGCGGTTCTGATAAGTGAGCTGGCCGAGCGGCAGCGCGTGCTCCTGGAACACCAGCCGCACCGTCTCCAGATAAAACTCCGCCGTGAGATCGAGCACGGCGAAATATTCGTCGTAGAAGGCCTTGGTCTGCGCGGCTTTCGCCTCTTCACCTTTGGCGATGTTCTCGTACAGCTCCTGATGCGCCTTCACATGGCGGTCGATGTTCATGCTCATGAAGGCGGCGAGCTGCACGAAGCCGGGATAGACCTTGCGGCCGCCGCCTTCATAGCGGCCGGGCACGCGCGCGATCAAGTTCTTCTCGAACCAAGCGATGTCTTTGGATTTGGCGAGTTCGTTGACCTTGGTCGGGTTGATGCGGGTGTCGATCGGGCCCGCCATCAGCGTCATCGAGCGCGGCTGCGCGGACGAGCCGCTCTGCGCCATCACGCTCGCCGCCACCAGCGCCGCCACGCAGGGCTGACACACGGCGACCATATGTGCGCCCGGCCCGATTTCCTCCAGAAAGCGGATGATGTGCTCGATGTATTCATCGAAGCCGAAGCGGCCGGCGGCCACCGGCACGTCGCGCGCATTGTGCCAGTCGGTAATGTAGACGTCATGTTCGGGCAGCATGGTGCGCACGGTCGTGCGCAGCAGCGTGGCGAAGTGTCCGGACAGCGGCGCGATCACCAGCACGCGCGGCTGCGCCTGGTCGATATCCTTCTTGAAATGCAACAGTGTGCCGAACGGCGTGCGGTCGGCGGCCTCTTCCGTCACCGCCACCTCGCGGTTGCCGACCGTGATGCTGCCGATGCCGTAAGGCGGCCGCTGATGCGTGAGACCTGCGCGCGCGATCAGCTCATAGGCCGCGGTCAGATTGGACAATAGCGACGGGCGCGCCGAGCCGTTCAGGCGCTCGCGCCCCGACTTGGCGGCCATCCCGGCAAACGCCCGCACCGGCACCATGATGTCGGCATGGGCCTGATAGGCCTGATAGAGCATCCAATCCCCGGCGGTCCCGGCGAACCGCAGGCAAACGCTAGAACATTTTATGTTGCACTGCGAGATAAAATTCCGTGCGGCGTTGCCTAATGCCGCGCCTGGGGAAAAGGCAGCCGCCCGCCATTGTTGCGTTACGGGAAACTATTGATTGGTAATAACTTTCGTCTAAGCTTCGGTTGCCGGGCTAATGAATTGGGACAATTGACGCCCCATGGTCAAAGCTGCGCGCAACCCGGCTAGCCTCACGATCGCCAGCAAGAATTACGGCTCCTGGTCGCTGCGCGGCTGGTTGCTGTGCAAAATGGCCGGGCTCGAATTCGAGGAGCAGACGGTCGCCAGCGACGATCCTTCGACGCGCGCCGAGCTGCTGCTGCTGTCGCCCTCCTTCCTGGTGCCCTGCCTCACCCATAACGGCATCAAGATTTGGGACACGCTGGCTATCGCGGAATATCTCAACGAGATCCTGCCCGATGCCGGGCTGCTGCCGGAATTGATTGCCGCGCGCGCGCATTGCCGCTCGGTCTCCGGCGAGATGCATTCCGGCTTCTCCAACATGCGCTCGGCGCTGCCGATGAATCTGAAGGCGCACCATCCCGGCTTCAAGGTCTGGGCCGGCGCGCAGGCCGACATCGACCGCATCAACTTCATCTGGCGCGAATGCCTCGACGCGCACGGCGGCACCTATCTGTTCGGCCCGAGCCCATGCATGGCCGACGCGATGTTCGCGCCGGTGGTGACGCGCTTCCTCACCTACGACGTGAAGCTCGACAGCGATTGCGCCGCCTATTGCAAGGCGATCATGGCGATGCCGGCGATGCAGGAATGGATCGAAGGCGCCAAGGCCGAGCCGGACGAGGTCGTCGAGCTGGACGTGGAGTTTTAAAGTTTCGCGATCAGCGCCCCGCCGAGCGCGCTCAAGACCACGACCAGCCAGGGCGGCGCTTGCCACATGAACAGCAGCAGGAACGCGGCGACGGCCAGTGCAAAATCGTAGGGGCCGGCAATGCCCGCCGTCCACACCGGATTGTAGAGCGCGGCGAGCAGCAGGCCGACGACGGCCGCGTTGACGCCACGCAGCGCCGACTGCGCGCCCGGCCTCCGCCGCAGGTCGTCCCAGAACGGCAGCGCGCCAAGCGTGAGAAAGAACGCCGGCAGAAACATCGCGACCAGGCACAACGTCGCGCCAGCCCAGCCGTTCGGCTGCGGCCCCATCACCGCGCCGAGATAGGCGGCGAAGGTGAACAGCGGCCCCGGCACCGCCTGCGCCGCACCGTAGCCGGCAAGGAACGCGTCGTTGCTCACCCAGCCGGGCGGCACGACGGAGGCCTGCAACAGCGGCAGCACGACGTGACCGCCGCCGAACACCAGCGAGCCGGCGCGATAGAACGCGTCGAACAACTGGAGGCTATGGGTCGGCGCGGCCGCATTTAGCAGCGGCAAGCCGATCAGCAGCGCAAAGAACAGCGCCAGCAGGATGGCGCCGGTGGTCCGGCTCACCCGCAGCGGCAGCGACACGTGGTCGTGTGGCGCGTCAATGTGCAGAACCGTCAGCCCGGCGGCAAAGCCGAAGACAATCGCGGCGATCTGACCCCAGGCATTCGGGAACGACAACACGATCACCGCGGCAATCGCTGCCACCGTTGCGCGCGCGCGGTCGGGCGCCAGCGACCGCATCATGCCGAGCACGGCTTGCGCCACCACCGCCACCGCCACGACTTTCAGGCCGTGCAGCCAGCCGTTGCCGAGCGCGTTGCCGAACAGCCCGACGCCATAGGCAAACAGCACCAACGCAATCGCCGAGGGTAAGGTGAAGCCCGCCCAGGCGGTCAGCGCGCCGGCGTAGCCTGCGCGAAAAAATCCGATGGCAATGCCGACCTTGCTGCTCGCCGGCCCCGGCAGGAATTGCGACAGCGCGACCAGGTCCGCGTAGGTTTTCTCGTCGAGCCATTTGCGGCGTTCGACGAATTCGGTGCGGAAATAGCCGAGATGCGCGATTGGGCCTCCGAACGAAGTGACGCCAAGCTTGAGGAAGACCTGCAGCACCTCGCCCCATGAGGATGTGTGCGAAGTGCTCACGGGCTGCGACACGTCCCTCTCCTCGTTATCCGCGCTGCGCGAGCCAATTGCCGATGCGGTCCACCGCCTCGTACATCTCGGCGGCAGAACCCGCATAACAAAACCGCAAGAAATGCCGGCCGTCGACCGGATCGAAATCGATGCCGGGCGTCGCCGCCACGCCCGCTTCGTTGAGCATGCGCTTGGCGAAATCCAGGCTGTCGTCGGAGAAGCGCGCGATGTTGGCGTAGAGATAGAAGGCGCCATCAACCGGCAGGAATTGATCGAGCCCGGCCTTCGGCAGCCCTTCCGTCAAGATGCGGCGGTTGACCTCGTAGCCGTGCTTGACCGCTTCCATCTCGGCTTTGCCGGAAAAGGCTGCCTCCGCCGCGACCTGCGCCAGCGTCGGCACCGAAATCGCCAAATTGCCTTGCAGGCGATCGATCGTGCGCACCAGAGTGTCCGGCACCACCATCCAGCCGACACGCCAGCCGGTCATGCAGAAATATTTCGAGAAGGAATTGATCACCACCGCGCGCTCCGAGACGTTGGCCGCGGTCTCGGCGGCAAAGGCATAATCGAGCCCGTGATAGATCTCGTCGGAGATCACGCGGATGTCTTCGGCTTCCGCCACCGCAATCAGCTTCGCCAGCGCGTCCGCCTCCACCATGGTGCCGGTCGGATTGGCGGGGCTCGCCACCACCACGCCCTGCAACGGTTTGCGCTTGTGCTCGGCGATGAGGGCCTTCGGCGTGAGCCCCCAACGCGTCTCCGCCGACGTCGAGAGGAGCACCGGCTCGCAGCCGAGCGCCGACAAGATGTGCCGGTAGGGCGGATAACCGGGATTGGCCAGCGCCACCCGGTCGCCCGCTTCGAACAGCGCGAGGAACGCCAGGATGAACCCGCCCGAGGAACCGGTGGTCACCACCACCCGGCCGGGATCGAGCGCGCAATCGTAGGTGTCTGCGTAGTGGCCGGCGACCGCGGCGCGCAATGACGGAATGCCGAGCGATTTGGTGTAGGAGATGCGCCCTTTGGCGAGCGCGGCCTGCGCGGCCGCAATCGCCGTCTGTGGCGCCGGCGCCGCCGGCTGGCCCACCTCCATATGGATGACGCGGGCGCCCTCGGCCTCGCGTTTGGCCGCCGCCGCCATCACGTCCATCACGATGAAGGGCGGCACATCGCTGCGCCGGGACGGCGTTAACAGCCTTTTGGCCGCATCCAGCATCATCGTCGACCCTTTGATCCGCCCTCTGGCGGCCGGAACCGCCGCCGCCCCGCTGTTGCCGCATTCCCCCGGCCAAAAAGGCACGATCCGGCGCGCGTTGACCGTAAAACGCCCGGTCACTAGTTTCACGCCCATCCGATGAACGAATTGGCATGATCGAGACCGCGAGACCTATCAGGGCACGGCGCCGCGCGCCAGCAGCGCGCGCGCTGGCGCTTATCACCGCCGCCGCGATCGCCGCCTCACCCGCGGCCGCCCCGGTGCGCGCGCAGGAGCAGGCCACCAGCGGCCTGCCGATCATCCGCGACACCGAAATCGAGAACCTGCTGCGCGACTACGCGACGCCGATCCTGCGTGTGGCCGGCCTTGCGCAGCAGAACGTCAAGGTGGTCGTGCTCAACGACCGCTCGTTCAACGCCTTCGTCATGGACGGGCGGCACATCTTCATCAACGCCGGCGCCCTGTTCGACGCCAAGACGCCGAACGAAGTCATCGGCGTGTTCGCCCACGAGAGCGGCCACTTGGCCGACGGCCATCTGATGCGCTTCCGCGAGAAGCTGGCCGAGGCGCAGACGCAGTCGATCGTCGCCATGCTGCTCGGCGTCGGCGCCATGGTCGCCGGCGCCACTGCCGGGCGCGGCAGCAGCGTCGGCAACATCGGCGGCGCCGCGATCCAGGCGCCGCAGTCGGCCATCCTGCACTCGCTGCTCGCCTATTCCCGCGGCATGGAAGATCAGGCCGACCACGCCGGCGTGAAGTTCCTCAACGCCACCCATCAGTCGCCGAAAGGCATGTACGAGCTGTTCAAGCGCCTGAGCAACGAAATGTTGTACAACTCGCGCTACATCGATCCCTATCTGCAAACCCATCCGATGCCGGCCGACCGTGTCGCCGCGCTGGAAGTGATCGCCAAGGCGAGCCCCTATTGGGACGTGAAGGATCCGCCGGCCCTGCAACTGCGCCACGATCTGGTGCGCGCGAAATTGTCCGGCTTCCTGGAACCGGCCGATACCGTTGCGCGGCGCTATCCGGCGAGCGATCAGAGCCTGCCCGCGCGCTATGCCCGCGCCATTGCCACCTACCTGCACTCCGATTTGCGTGTGGCGATCGCGCAGATCGACGGCTTGATCAAAAGTGAGCCCAACAATCCTTATTTCTACGAGCTGAAGGGTCAGGCGCTCTTGGAAGCCGGTCACGGCGCCGAAGCCGTCGCTCCGTTGCGCGAGGCGGTTGCGCTCTCGCATCACGCGCCGCTGATCGAGATTCTACTCGGCCAGGCGCTGATCAGCACCAAAAATCCCAAGCTCGCGGACGAAGCGGTCAGCCTGCTCAACGAGGCGCTGCGCACCGAACCGGAGACGCCGTCCGCCTATCTGCAGCTTGCCATGGCCTATGGCCGCAAGGGCGACATTCCGCATGCCGACCTCGCCTCCGCGCAGGCCGCCTTCGCCCGCGGCGACATTAAGACCGCCAGGCAGCTCGCCGAACGCGCCAAACTTGGCTTGCCGGTGGGGTCGCCCGCCTGGGTACGCGCCGACGATCTCGTCAATGTGAAGCCACCGAAGCCAATCCAGTAGCTACAATTGCACCGATTCCAACAAGGACCAGAACAATGACCCTCAGCCTGCGCTTAACCGCCGCCGCCGCCTTTGCCGGCTTGCTGGCTCTTGCGCTGCCGCCCGCAAGCCGCGCCGACGACATCTCGGCCGCCCAGCGCGGCGAAATCGAGAAGATCGTGCACGATTACCTGGTCGCCCATCCGGAAGTGCTGCAGGAGGCGATGACCGAGCTCGACAAGCGCCAGCAAGCCGCCGACGCCGAGAAGCACAAGGCCGCCGTCAAGAACCACGCGCAGGCGCTGTTCTCCTCGCCGGACCAGGTCACGCTCGGCAATCCGAACGGCAACGTCACCTTCGTCGAGTTCTTCGATTACAATTGCGGCTACTGCAAGCACGCCATGGGCGACATGCTCAAGCTCTTGAAGGATGACAGCAACCTCAAAGTCGTGCTCAAGGAATTCCCGGTGCTTGGACCCGGCTCGGTGGAGGCCGCGCGCGTCGCGGTCGCCGTGCGCATGCAGAACCCGAAGAAATATCTCGAATTCCATCAGAAGCTGCTCGGTGGCCGCGGCGCCGCCGATAGCGCCCGCGCGCTGGCGGTCGCCAAGGAAATCGGCCTCGATATGGACCGCCTGCAGAAGGACATGAAAAGCCCGGAGGTCGAAAACACCCTGCAGCAGGACTTCAAGCTCGCCGAGGCGCTGGGCTTGAACGGCACGCCGAGCTACGTGATCGGCGACAATGTGGTGGTCGGCGCCATCGGCCTCAAAGGCTTGCAGGAAAACATCAACACCGCGCGCTGCGGCAAGGTCACCTGCTGACACACTGCACACATTCCGAATGATATCAACGGCCGCCCACGGGCGGCCGTTTTCGTATAAATGTAGCGCGCGGAACCCAGAGTTCCCGAACGAGTTGTCGCGCGCATGTACACGATCGGCATGGAAGAGGAATTCTTCGTGTTCGACGCCGCGACGCGCCGGGCCGTGCAGCGCACTGACAAAAGCTTCCTCAAGCTCGCGCGCGAACGCCTCGGCGACCGCGTGATGACCGAAATGCTGCAGTCGCAAATCGAGGTGGCGACGCCGCCCTGCGCTACCATGCCGGAGGCACGCGCCCACCTCGCCAACTATCGCCAGACCCTTGCACAGGCGGCGAGCGGGCATGGCCTCGGGCTCGCCGCCATGGGCACCTTCCCGCTCGCCTTCTGGCCTGAGCAACAGATGACGCCAAAAAGCCGCTACGGCGAAATCATGGACGACCTGCAGATGATCGGGCACCGCAACATGCTGTGCGGCATGCATGTGCATGTGAAGGTGCCCGACCTCGACACCCGTATCAATCTGATCATGCGGCTGACGCCCTATCTGCCGCTGTTGCTCGCGCTCTCGACGTCCTCGCCGTTCTGGCAAGGCAACCTCACCGGCCTCGTCGGCTACCGGCTCGCCGCTTACGACGAGTTGCCGCGCACCGGCCTACCGGAACTGTTCCGCACCAATGACGACTACAACGAATTCGTCGCCGCGCTGGTCGGCGCCAAGATCATTCCGGACGCCAGCTATATCTGGTGGGCGCTGCGCCCGTCCTTGCCAAACCCGACCATCGAACTGCGCGTCGCCGACAGCTGCACGCGGCTCGACGACGCCATCGCGATCGCCGCGCTGTTCCGCTGCCTGGTGCGCGCGCTCGACCGCGACCGCGGCCGCAATGCCGGCTTCGACCGCGTCGGCCGCGCCATCACCGCCGAGAACAAGTGGCATGCGCAGCGCTACGGCATCGCCGCGACTTTCGTCGATCCGTTCTCGCGGGAGCCGCTCGACGTCCACGAGTGGCTCGATCAAGTGCTTGCGCTGATCACCGACGACGTCGCGGCGCTGGCCTGCGCCAGTGAAATCAAGCGGCTCGACACCATCGTCACCGGGGGCACCAGCGCCAACCACCAGGTCAATCTGTTTGCGAAGTCCCGGGCTGCCGGCCGCGAAAGGTTAACGGCGATCCAGGACGTGATCGACTGGGCGGCGGCCGAAACCCAGGCAGTGGCCTAATTCACCGCCTTAAGCCTGAAACCGCGCCGGGCTTCCCCTTGGCGGCGCGGCCACCTATAAAGCGGCGGTATTTTCCGCCGCCGGGCCCATGTCACAGACCATTTTCGTTCTTAACGGCCCCAATATGAACCTGCTCGGCACACGCGAGCCGGAGAAGTACGGCCGCGCCACCCTTGCCGACGTCGAGAAGCTGTGCGCGGCGACCGCCAAGCGCTTCGGCCTCGCCGTCGACTTCCGCCAGTCGAATATCGAAGGCGAATTGGTCAACTGGATCCAGGAAGCGCACGCCAAAAAGGCCGCCGGCATCGTAATTAATCCGGCCGGCTACACCACCACGTCGATCGCCATCCTCGACGCGCTGCTCGCGGTGTCGATGCCGGTGATCGAGATCCACATCACCAATATCCACGCGCGTGAAAGTTTCCGGCAGAACTCCTATGTGTCGAAGGCGGCGAAAGCCGTGATCGCCGGCTTTGGCATCGAAGGCTACGCACTGGCGATCACCGGCCTCGCCGCGATGATCGGCGCTAAAGAGAAAAACTAAATGGCTAAGGCTCCCAAATCGCCGCTGGTCAATCACGAGCTGATCCACGAGCTCACCAAACTGCTGGACGAGACCGGCCTGACCGAGATCGAGATCGAGCAGGACGGCCAGCGTGTGCGCGTCGCGCGCGGCGCGGCGGCCGCGCCGGCGCCCGTTTACGCGCCGCGCGAGTTGCCGCCGCAGACGGCCGGTGAATCCGTCTCTGCTCCGCTCGACACCGCAAAACATCCGGGCGTGGTGAAATCGCCCATGGTCGGCACCGCGTACATCGCGGCCGAGCCGGGCGCCAAACCATTCATTGAGATCGGCAGCAAGGTCAAAGCCGGCGACACGCTGCTGATCATCGAAGCCATGAAGACCATGAACCAGATCCCGGCCCCGCGCGCCGGCACCGTGATCCAGATTCTGTTCGAGGACGGCCAGCCGGTGGAATTCGGCGAGCCGCTGGTGATTATCGAGTGAGCGCGCGTGTTCGATAAAATCCTCATCGCCAATCGCGGCGAGATCGCGCTGCGCGTATTGCGCGCCTGCAAGGAGCTCGGCATCCCGACCGTCGCGGTGCATTCCACCGCCGACGCCGACGCCATGCATGTGCGCTTCGCCGACGAGAGCGTCTGCATCGGGCCGCCGGCGGCGAAAGACAGCTACCTCAACATCCCGGCCATCCTGTCGGCGTGCGAGATCACCGGCGCCGACGCCGTGCATCCCGGTTACGGCTTCCTGTCGGAGAACGCGCGCTTTGCCGAAATCCTCGCCAGCCACGGCGTGCAATTCATCGGCCCCAAGGCCGAGCACATCCGCACCATGGGCGACAAGATCGAGGCCAAGCGCACCGCCAAGCGCCTCGGCATTCCGGTGGTGCCCGGCTCGGAGGGCGGCGTCACCTCCGACGCGGAGGCGACCAAGATCGCCAACGACATCGGCTTTCCGGTGCTGATCAAGGCCGCGGCCGGCGGCGGCGGGCGCGGCATGAAGGTCGCGCGCACGGCAGCCGACCTCTCCACCGCGCTGTCGACCGCACGCTCGGAAGCCAAGGCGGCCTTCGGCGACGACGCCGTCTATATCGAGAAATATCTGAAGAAGCCGCGCCACATCGAAATCCAGGTGCTGGGCGATGGCAAAGGCAAGGCCATCCATCTCGGCGAGCGCGATTGCTCGCTGCAACGCCGCCATCAAAAGGTGATGGAGGAAAGCCCGTCGCCCGCGCTCAACGCGCAGGCGCGCAACGAAATCGGCGAAACCGTCGCCAAGGCGATGCGCGATATCCAATATCTCGGCGTCGGCACCGTCGAATTCCTCTACGAAGACGGCAAGTTCTATTTCATCGAGATGAACACGCGCATCCAGGTCGAGCACCCGGTGACCGAAATGATCACCGACATCGACCTAATCTTCGAACAGATCCGCGTCGCCGCCGGCCAGGAACTGACGTTGAAACAGAGCGACATCTTGTTCCGCGGCCACGCCATCGAATGCCGCATCAATGCCGAGAACCCGGTGTCCTTCCGCCCCTCGCCCGGCAAGATCCTGCACTACCATCCGCCCGGCGGGCTCGGCGTGCGCATCGATAGCGCGGTCTACGAGGGCTACACCATCCCGCCTTATTATGACTCGCTGGTCGGCAAGCTCATCGTGCACGGCAAGACGCGCACCGAATGCCTGATGCGGCTGTCGCGCGCGCTCGACGAGGTTGTGGTGGACGGCATCGAGACGACGCTGCCCCTTTTCCGCGCGCTGGTGCGCGAGAAGGACATCATCGACGGCAACTATCACATCCACTGGCTCGAGCAGTTCCTCGCCAAAGGCGGGATGCAGAGCGAGCCGCTCAGCTCCTGAGGCCACGTGGCCACGCTGCCGCGGCAAGCGACCGCCGCTTCGCCCGGCATTTGAATCAATTACAATCGTTTGAGTTGGCGTTGCGCTCTGGTGTAGCCTCGGAAACGGGGACAGTGGAGGGCGTCGCGATGATCAAACGAGCCATCACGTGCGGCATCGGCGCGCTCGGCGTTGCGGGCCTCGTGCTCTTGCCTGCCGATGTATCGGCGCGCGGCATTGCGTTTCCGCATGCCGGCTTGCATCGCGGCCATCACTTCATCTACACGCCCTACGGATACGGTTACGGATACGGCTACACCGGCCCGGTCGCCACCTATACGCCGGGCGAATACGCCGCGCCCGTCATCGTGCTGCCGGCGCAAGCAACGCCAGCGGCCGTGCCCGCGCCGCATTGCGTGCACAGCCGCGAGACCGTCACCGTGCCGGCGGAAGCCGGCGGCGAGCGCAAGGTCACCATCACGCGCTGCTAGCCGCCGGTCAGCCGCTGCAACAGCGAACAGACGTCGGCAGGGTTGTACGGCTTCATCACGAACACCGAGCGCGGCACCAGCGGCGCGATCTCGTCGGCGGTGTAGCGTCCCGATGCGTAGACGATCGGCAATTCCGGCCGCCGCGCGCGCACCTCGGCCGCCAAGTCCGCGCCGCTGAGGCTGCCCGGCAGGTTCACGTCGGTGAACATCACGTCCACCGGACCGCCCTGGTCGATGTAGTCGAGCGCCTCGTCGCCGCTCGCCGCCTCGTGCACCGCAAAGCCGCGGTCGTTAAGCCAGTCGGCGACCAGATGGCTGATGAGCGTCTCGTCCTCGACGATCAGCACCGTCGGCGGTAATGCGGCGCGCGTCATGGGAACCCCGCAGGAAAATCCCGGTTGCATCGGAGAGGCAACGCGCGAGCGTGGCGGCAGTTCGCCTTTTCAGAAATGTGGGCGGGTTATGGTAAGCTGCCAGTTAACCGTGAGGTCTACCAAAGTCGCATTCGGATGATGGCCAGCCGCGAAAACGCATTTATCGAGATCACGCCGGAAGTGCTGCTCAAGGCCTATGCCTGCGGCATTTTCCCGATGGCCGAGAGCGCCGACGATCCGGCGCTCTACTGGATCGAGCCGGAGCTGCGCGGCGTCATTCCCTTGGATACCTTCCACGTGCCGGCGCGGTTGGCGCGTACCGTTCGCACCACCGATTTCGTCGTGCGCATCAACCGCGACTTCGAGGGCGTGATCGAAGGCTGCGCCGCGCCCAAGCACGACCGCGCCCGCACCTGGATCAACGGCCGCATCCGCCGCATCTACCGCGCGCTCTACGCGCACGGCCATTGCCACAGCGTCGAGGTCTATGACGGAGCCGAACTGGTCGGCGGCCTCTACGGCGTGTCGCTTGGCCGCGCCTTCTTCGGCGAAAGCATGTTCCACCGCGCGCGCGACGCCTCCAAGATCGCGCTGGTGCATCTGATCGCGCGCCTGAAAGCCGGCGGCTACCGCCTGCTCGACACGCAATTCGTCACGGATCACCTGCGTACCTTCGGCGCGGTCGAAGTGCCCAAGCGCCGCTATCACCGGCTGTTGGAAGAGGCGCTGGTGGGCGAAGGCGATTTCGGCGCATTGCCGCTCGATCGCCCGGTGAGCGGCGAGGACGCGCTGGCGATCATCAACGGCGCGCGTTAACTGACGCGCGCATCTGCATCCTCCGCTCATTCCCGCGCAAGCGAGAATCCAGCTCTTGCGATCTTGGCCCTGGGTCCCCGCTTTCGCGGGGACGAGCGGAATGAAAGGTACGCAATTAACGCAGCGCCGGCAGGAAGCCTTGCGGCTGACGCGCCTGCGGCTTCTTCGGCTGCGGCTTAGCCGCGGGCTTGGCCTGCGGCGGCGGTTGCTGCTGTTGGTCGTCGGGCATTTCGGCGACCGCCGGCAGCTTGCCGCCTTTGCAGTCGGTCAGCCACACGTCGTAGATCGGATGCTCGACCGCGTGCAGGCCGGGGCTCGCCGCGAACATCCAGCCGGTGAAGATGCGCTTGATCGCGCCTTGCAGCGTGACTTCGTCGACCTCGACGAATGAATCCGTCTGCGGCGTCTCGGTCGGCGGCCGCGAATAGCACACCCGCGGCGTCACCTGCAGCGCGCCGAACTGGACGGTCTCGTTGATGGCGACGTCGAACGAGGTGATGCGGCCGGTGATCTTGTCGAGGCCGGAGAACACCGCGGTCGGATTGGCGATGCGTTGCGGCGGCGGCTCGACCACCACCTCGTTTTGCGGCGGCGTCTGTGGCGTGTTCGCCGCCGGCTGCTGCGGTTGGGGTGCGGCTTCCGGCTGGCCCTGGGCGGGCGGCTGCAGCGGCGCGGCCGGCTGTTGCGCCGGCGGGCGCGCCGCTTGCTGCGCGCCGGGCGGCGGCGGCAATTCCTGCTGCTGGATGCCCGCGCCGGGACGCCGCTGCGGCGGCAAATTCATCGGCGCCGGCAGCGGCTCTTCCGGCCGCTCGTCAGCCTCGTCCGGCGGCTCCACGTCGCGGTCGTCGCGATTGGGGTAATAGCGCGGCGGCGGCGCCTGGCGTTCGGCCGGCGGCGCGCTCGGTACGTCGGCCGGCGGGCGCGGCGGCGGCTGGTTGAAGATCGAGCCGAATTGCGCGGCGGCGGGGCCAGCCGCGATCAGCGCAGCCAGCAAGATCGAAGTTGAAAGCGTCGGTCGCGCCATGAAAAGGGGTTCCGCCCGAGCCCTTAACCCGCCCTATCTCGAGCCGGTCCGGTTAACACGGGGAATGAGGCGGCGAAAGGGCAGCTATTCGCCCGGATTCCACGCCTTGTAGTCGCCTGTCGCCTTGGGGCGGCGGTTTTGCGCCAGCGTCGATCCTGGCGGCCGGTAGGCCGCCGGCGTGCCGGTCATATTGGCGCGGTGCGGCTTTTGCCACGGTCGCGGCTGGTAGCTTTCCTGCGTCGGCGGCACGTCGACCGTGTGATGCAGCCAGCCGTGCCAGGACGGCGGCACGGCGGACGCTTCCGCATAGCCGTTATAGACCACCCAGCGCCGCTCGAAGCCGAGCGTCGGATCGATCTTGCCGCCGCGCGTGCGGAAATAGCAGTTGCCGAATTCGTCCTCGCCGACCGCTTCGCCGTACATCCAGGTCCAGAACTGGGTGCCGAAGGTCTGCGAATTCCACCAGGTGAACAGTTTCAGCAGGAAACTTTTCATCGCGTTCGCGCATTTCTCTGTCGCATAAGACGCGGCGTTTTGGCACCTCCACAGCCTCCTGTCCAGCCGCGAACCGCCCCTGTAACAGCCGTTATAGGCCGTAATGGACGAGATCCGCTCCGCCCTCACCACCATCAAAGACTGGCTCGACTGGCTGCCCGACCCGGTGGTCGTGCTGTTCATCATCGCGCTCACCGGCGGCATCGCGCTGGCGCTGCATAATTGGTCGCGCAAGCTCACCCGCCGCCTGCTCGCAGAGCGCTATCCTTACGTACTGGCGATCGTCACCAGGCTGCGCGGCCTGACGCGGCTGGCGATCCTGATCCTCGCCATAATCATCGCCACACCGGTTGCGCCCATTCCGCCCGACCTGGCCGATCTGCTCTCGCGCGTGCTGGTGATGGCGATCATCGGCCTCGTCGGTTGGGCCGCGGTGGTGGCGCTGCATATCGCCGCCGATATCTATCTGCTGCGCTTCAATATTGACACCGCCGACAATCTACTGGCGCGCAAGCACACCACACAGGTGCGCGTGCTGTTGCGCGCGGTCGACGCCATGGTCGTGCTGTTCACCCTCGGCGCCGCGCTGATGACCTTCCAGGCCGTGCGCCAATACGGCGTCAGCCTGTTCGCCTCCGCCGGCGTTGCCGGCATCATCGCCGGCCTTGCCGCCCGCCCCGTGCTCTCCAACCTGATCGCCGGCGTGCAACTGGCGATGACGCAGCCGATCCGCCTTGACGATGCCGTCATCGTCGAAGGCGAATGGGGCGTGATCGAGGAAATCACATCGACTTACGTGGTCGTGCGCATCTGGGATCTGCGCCGACTGATCGTGCCCCTCTCCTACTTCATCGAAAAGCCGTTTCAGAACTGGACGCGCGATAGCTCGGCGCTCTTCGGCGTTGCCATGTTCTACGTCGATTACCGCGCTCCGGTCGGCATCATCCGCGAAAAACTGAAGGAGATTTGCGAGCATTCCAAAAACTGGAACGGCCGCACGGTGGCGCTGCAAGTGACCGACACCAAGGAAGGCTCGATCGAGCTGCGCGCGATCATGAGCGCCAACTCCGCAGGACAAACTTTCGACCTGCGCTGCGAGGTGCGCGAGCAGATGATCGGCTTTCTCCAGCGTGAGCACCCGGAAGCCTTGCCGCATTCGCGCTCGGTCACCGTCCGCGAGGACGGCAGCGACGTAAACGAAATAACCGGCTCCGTCGTCGAACCCACCAAGCGCGCCGCCCGCGGCGCCTGATCTATCCGATCAGCCCGCTCACGGCTGCGAGCCGCAGATGCGGCAGCAGCACGCAGGTCAGCAACAGCCCGAGCAGCGAAAACAAGAATATTGCCTCGTAGTCCGCACCATTGGGCTGCTCGGCTCGGAACACCGGCCTGACGCGCTCCTCGTCCTTGTCGATCCTACGCGCCGGTTCGACCATGAAAGCAAACAAGGCGGCAAAGGTAATCGCCAAGCCAAGGACCTGAGAAAAGTTTGGCATTTCAACTCCTGCATGGAGTGGGTCATGCCCTTCATGTCGCAAGTTGCGTGCCGGAGCTGGCGCGACCTGAAATCGGGGCAAACGAATTGCTAAGCGCGGCGTCGCATTTGTCCGTGAAAGCCGCGCGACGCCGGGATGACTTTCCCCGCTCAAGCGGCGCGCGAACGTTGCGCATTTGCTAGCGCTTGCGCTGGCTTTTTAGGCGCTCGCGGCAAAATCGGGGTTGCGCTGTCGCGGCCGGTCTGTCTATCTTGCCCAGGAATTAATCAGCTTGGCGACGAGTTGATCAGCCAGCTGTGCGAGATGACAGTGCCGGTACAAAAGGCGGGCTCCGCAAACGGGCCCGCCTTTTTCATTGCGGGCCCGGCGCCGCCCCAAAAGTCCAATTCACAGGCGTGGGTATCACTTACGCGCTATGCCGCCGCCCGGACTTTGCCAGTAACGCACTGACTTGCTTTCGAGAATCAGCAACTCCGCGGAATGCATTCCGCTGCTTTTCCAAAGCCTGTCCCTGCCCTGGCCGGAGTTGCGATTGACCGCCAATCGGCCACAGGCCCCGGTTTTGCGTCATTTTTCTGTCACGGCCGCAGGGAAATAAACCTACTCCCGGCCGCGAAGAAAAGTGCTTTCCGGAACCGCCGGATCGCTCGATACTCCCTGCGGTTTCGCCGCCTGTTGTCGCCGCGTACGGCCCTTTACCACAAGATTTAGTGTTTGATTCAGATTTGGCCTCTATCTGTTGTTGACGACGGCAGCGAGTCCACCTAGCTTTAGTGAGTTCGGTGTGCGTGAGTTCAGGTTCCCTCCGGACCTCCAAAACGACTGTCGAAGTCGTATCTCGCCCGCGCCGGAAACGGCGTTTTGGGCAAAGGGCTTGCTTTGTGCCGGGCGGTCAAACGTCCGGGAGTAACCGGTGCCAAACCAGAGCACCGGACTTAGATGAGGTGGTGTCGAACAGTTTGACGAGCCAAGCGGGCGGAAAGTTACGCCCGGGGGTAACATCGTCGGCGGTCGACAGCCGCCCAACAATTAGGGGCTAGAGACAACAATGCGGATCGAACGGCGCTACACCAAGGACGGACAATCGGCCTACGCGGACATCGCGTTCCGGCTCACCACATCCGAGATCCGCAACCCGGATGGCTCGGTGGTGTTCAAGCTCGACAATGTCGAGATCCCGGAATTCTGGTCGCAGGTCGCCTCCGACGTTTTGGCGCAGAAATATTTCCGCAAGGCCGGCGTGCCGGCCCGCCTGAAGAAGGTGGAAGAGAATTCCGTGCCGTCCTTCCTGTGGCGCTCGATTGCCGACGAGGCGGCGATCGACGCATTGCCTGAGAAGGAACACACCAGCGGCGAGCAGTCGTCGAAGCAAGTGTTCGATCGCCTGGCCGGCACCTGGACCTATTGGGGCTGGAAGGGCGGCTATTTCGACAGCGAGGCCGACGCGCAGGCCTTCTTCGACGAGCTGCGTTACATGCTGGCGATGCAGATGTGCGCGCCGAATAGCCCGCAATGGTTCAACACCGGTCTGCATTGGGCCTACGGCATCGACGGCCCCGGCCAAGGCCACTTCTACGTCGATCCCTTCACCGGCAAGCTGACCAAATCGAAATCGGCCTACGAGCATCCGCAGCCGCACGCCTGCTTCATCCAGTCGGTCAATGACGACCTCGTCAACGAGGGCGGCATTATGGACCTGTGGGTGCGCGAGGCGCGGCTGTTCAAATACGGCTCCGGCACCGGCACCAACTTCTCGCTGCTGCGCGGCGAAGGCGAAAAACTGTCGGGCGGCGGCAAGTCGTCCGGCCTGATGTCGTTCCTCAAAATCGGCGACCGCGCCGCCGGCGCCATCAAGTCGGGCGGCACCACGCGGCGCGCGGCGAAGATGGTGATCGTCGACGTCGATCACCCCGACATCGAGACCTATATCGACTGGAAAGTGATGGAAGAGCAGAAGGTGGCGGCGCTCGTCACCGGCTCCAAGATCAACCAGAAGCATCTCAAAGCCGTGCTGAAGGCTTGCGTGAACTGCGAGGGCTCCGGCGACGACTGCTTCATGCCGGAGAAGAATCCCGCGCTCAAGCGCGAGATCAAGCTCGCCCGCAAGGCGATGGTGCCCGACAATTTCATCAAGCGGGTGATCCAGTTCGCCAAGCAGGGCTACAAGGACATCCTGTTCCCGACCTACGACACCGATTGGGACTCGGAGGCCTATCTCACCGTCTCCGGGCAGAACTCGAACAACTCGGTGCGCGTCACCGATAATTTCCTCAAGGCGGTCGAGTCCGACGGCAAATGGAATCTGACCTGGCGCAAGAACGGCAAGGTCGCGCGCACCGTCGACGCGCGCGCGCTGTGGGAGAAGATCGGCTATGCCGCCTGGGCCTCGGCCGATCCCGGCCTGCAGTACCACACCACGGTCAACGACTGGCACACCTGCCCGGCGTCGGGACCGATCCGCGCATCCAATCCGTGCTCGGAATACATGTTCCTCGACGACACCGCCTGCAATCTCGCTTCACTCAATCTCTTGACCTTCCGCGACGACAAGACCGGCAAGTTCAACGTCGAGAGCTACGAGCATTCGGTGCGGCTGTGGACCGTGGTGCTGGAAATCTCGGTGATGATGGCGCAGTTCCCCTCGCGCGAGATCGCGGAGCTGTCCTACGAATTCCGCACGCTCGGCTTGGGCTACGCCAATATCGGCGGCCTGCTGATGACCTCCGGCATTCCTTATGACTCGGAAGCCGGCCGCGCGATCTGCGGCGCGCTCACCGCCATCATGACCGGCGTGTCCTACGCGACGTCGGCGGAAATGGCCAAGCAACTCGGCCCCTTCCCCGGCTTCAAGAAGAACCGCGAGGGCATGCTGCGCGTGATGCGCAATCACCGCCGCGCCGCGCATGGCGAGCACTCCGGCTACGAAAGCGTGTCGCAGCCGCCGGTGCCGCTCGACCATGCTTCCTGCCCCGACCAGGCGCTGATTACGCACGCCAAAGCCGCCTGGGACAACGCGCTCAAGCTCGGCGAGGCGCACGGCTACCGCAACGCGCAGTCGACCGTGATCGCGCCCACCGGCACCATCGGCCTGGTGATGGACTGCGACACCACCGGCATCGAGCCCGACTTCGCGCTGGTGAAGTTCAAGAAACTGGCCGGCGGCGGCTATTTCAAGATCATCAACCGCGCGGTGCCCGAGGCGCTGCGCACGCTCGGCTACAGCGAGGCGCAGATCGCCGAGATCGAAGCTTACGCGGTCGGTCACGGCACGCTGGCGCAGGCGCCCGCCATCAACCACACCACGCTGAAGGCCAAGGGCTTCACCGACGAAGCCATTGCCAAAGTCGAGAAACAACTGCCGACCGCCTTCGACATCAAGTTCGCGTTCAACAAGTGGACGCTGGGCGAAGACTTCTGCCGCGACACACTTGGCATCGGTGCCGACGACCTCGCCTCGCCGTCCTTCGATCTGCTCGCCGCGCTCGGCTTCGGCAAGCGCGAGATCGAGGCCGCCAATATCCACGTTTGCGGCGCCATGACGGTGGAAGGCGCGCCGCACTTGAAGCCCGCGCACTACCCGGTGTTCGACTGCGCCAATCCCTGCGGCCGCACCGGCAAACGCTATCTCTCGGTCGAAAGCCACATCCGCATGATGGCGGCGGCGCAGCCCTTCATCTCCGGCGCCATCTCCAAGACCATCAACATGCCGAACGAGGCCACCGTCGAAGACTGCAAGGCGGCCTACCTCTTGTCGTGGAAGCTGGCACTCAAAGCCAACGCGCTCTACCGCGACGGCTCCAAGCTCAGCCAGCCGCTCAATTCGCAGCTCATCGCCGACGAGGACGATGAGGAGGATGCGGTCGAGGCGTTCCTGGAGAAGTCGATACCGGCGCGCACCTCCGGCCTCGCCGAAAAGATCGTCGAGAAGATCGTCGAGCGCGTCACCGTGCTGCGCGAGCGCGAGAAGCTGCCCGACCGCCGCAAGGGCTACACGCAGAAAGCTGTGGTCGGCGGCCACAAGGTCTACCTGCGCACCGGCGAATACGACGACGGCCGGCTGGGCGAGATCTTCATCGACATGCACAAGGAAGGCGCCGCGCTCCGCTCCATCATCAACAACTTCGCCATCGCGGTCTCGCTCGGCCTGCAATACGGCGTGCCGCTCGAGGAATATGTCGACGCCTTCACCTTCACCCGCTTCGAGCCGCAGGGCCCGGTGCAGGGCAACGACTCGATCAAATACGCCACCTCGATCCTCGACTACGTGTTCCGCGAGCTCGCGGTGTCCTACCTCGAGCGCTTCGATCTCGCCCACGTCGATCCGTCGGAGAGCGGCTTCGACGCGCTCGGCAAGGGCGTGGCGGAAGGCAAGCCGCAGTCGGCGACGCAATACGTCTCCAAGGGCCTGACCCGCTCGCGCACGGATCGTCTCTCCGTGGTGAGCGGCGGCGCTTCACCCTCCCCTGTAGGGGGAGGATCGGCCGGCGAAGCCGGCCGGGGTGGGGTGAGCAACGTCACCGCCTTCGCCGGCGCCGCCACCGCGCTTAAAGCGCCGGAGCCGGAGGCGAAGCTGTCGCCGGCGCAGGCGCTGGAAGTGCATAACGCGGTCGACGCCCGCGTGCACGCCAAGGCGGCGGCCTCCGAGAAGCGCGCCGAGGCCCGCGCCAAGGGCTACGAAGGCGAAGCCTGCGGCGAATGCGGCAACTTCACGCTGGTGCGCAACGGCACCTGCATGAAGTGCGACACCTGCGGCAGCACAACGGGCTGTTCGTAACTCTCAAGCCGCTCGTCCCCGCGAAAGCGGGGACCCAGGGCCGCATCTTCGGAGCGAGTTGCTCTGGATTCCCGCTTGCGCGGGAATGAGCGGGGGATGTGGCCCCCATTGCCGCCGCTCCCCGAATTGCGCATCCATCCGTCATAAAGCGCGGCCTTCGCCGGCCGGGCGCGTCAGTGCGTGTGTGGATTGCCACCGGCGGCGGCCCTTTGGCTGCCGCTCCCTGGGCCGCCTGGCGAAGGCGCCCGCCAAACGCAACGCAGCCCGCGGGCCTAGCCGCGGGAGAGCGCGTTCGCGGATTTCAAGGGACCGCTACCCATGGCGAAGAAACGCAAAGCCGTCCGCCGCAAGGCGACCAGAGCGAAAGCCGCCCCCCGCCGGCGCGCCGCGTCGAGCAAGAAGGGCGACACCGACGAGACGATGAACATCATCGCCGTGATCCTGGTGGTGATCCTGGTCGGCCTCGGGATTTATTTCTATCAGACCAGCCAGAAGTCCGGCGCGCTTGAGGCGCCGACGCAGGTGGCGATGGTCGGAAATTATTAGCAGCGCTTATCGGGCATAACTCTCCGTTGTCATGTCCGGGCTTGACCCGGGCATTCACAACTTCAAAGGGCGGCCGCGAGGCCGCCTTTTTAATTTTGTCGCGGAGGTTCGTCACGGATGGCCGGGTCAAGCCCGGCCATGACGAGTTAGAGAAATTACTCCTCCGGCTCGGTGGTGAAATACAACGGATAGCCGTTGCTCTTGCCGAGCTCGGTCGCCTCTTTCGCCTTGGTGTCGGCGACGTCCTTGGTGAACACCGCGATCACGCAGGCGCCCTTCTGATGCGCCGTGATCATCACCCGATAGGCTTGGCTTTCGTTCATGCGGAACACGGCCTTGAGCACCTCGACGACGAATTCGCGCGGCGTGTAGTCGTCGTTGAGCAGGATGACCTTCCACAGCTTCGGGCGCTGCGTCTGCGGCTTGGTTTTGCTGCGCGGCTTGACGACGGTCTGCTCAGGCATCGCGGGCTCCGCAATGGGCGGAATTATAAGCCAACAGACGCCCATGCAAAACCTGTCATCACCGGGCTTGTCCCGGCCATCCCGCTTAGGAACGCACGGTGCTTCCCTAAGCGGGATGGCCGGGACAAGCCCGGCCATGACACAGCATTGTTACGCCCTGCGCGTGCGGGCTGGCAGGCTGCCTTCCGACACGCGCCGGCCGCACAACGCCGCGTCCAGGCTCAGCGGCCCGCCGCCGGCAAACACGAAATAGAAGAAAATGAAGCAGTACAAAATGGCCGCGTCGCCGCCATTGAGCATCGGAAAGAAACCCTTCGGCGCGTGGCTCATGAAATAGGCGAAGGCCATTTCGCCGGAGGCGAGGAAGGCCGCCACCCGCGTGGCCAGCCCGAGCGTCAGCAGCGCGCCGGTGCCGAATTCGATGACGGCGGAATACCAGCTCAGGGTGAACATCGCGCGCGCCGAGCCGGGCGGAAAGCCGAAAAGCTTCGACATCCCGTGCTCGATGAACAGCAGGCCGAGCACGATGCGCATAAGGCTGAGCACATAGGGCGCCAGGCGGTAAACGCGGTCTTCGAACGTCATCGGTTCCTCATTCGTTGCATTTGCGCGCCGCAGAATGACCCGATCCGTGGCCAAAATGTGGAACCCCGGCCCCTGCACTTTCGTCCCTGCCCCGCTAAAATGCATGCAGGATTGGTCTCACATTTACGTTAGGTGCCCCATGCTCGACTTCCCCGTCGCCCCGCCGATCTTCGTCAAGGACACGCCGCACAAGCGAAAGATTGCGACGCTCAACCAGGCGCGCGCCTACGTCGACGAATTGCTGCATCAACGCAGACTGTCGACGCTGCGCGAGATCAAGATCCGTCTCAACGGCGCCAAAACCGAGGAAGACGCCATCGAGGCGATCGGTTCGCTGCGCGAGCTTCTCGCCGACGAGGATCTGACAGCGTAACCACCGCATAACCGGAGCGGCATCGATGTATTATTTGGCGATTAAAGCCGCGCTCTCGGGCATCGTCATCGCCGTCGTGTCGGAAGTCGCGCGCCGCTCGCCCACGCTCGGCGCGTTGTTTCTCTCGCTGCCGCTGGTGTCGACCCTCGCCATCCTCTGGCTGTGGCAGGACACGGGCGACAGCCAGCGCGTCGCCAGCTTTGTGCAATCGACCTTCTGGTACGTGTTGCCGACGCTGCCGATGTTTCTCGTCATGCCGGCGATGCTGCGGCACGGCATCGGATTCTGGACGGCGCTCGCGGTGTGCTGTGCGCTCACCGTGGTGCTCTATCTCGCCACCGTCTGGGTATTGGGAAAATTCGGCGTCGCGCTCTGACGAAGTCGCGAGTTACGTCAGGCTTGCTGCTTCATTGTCGCGCGCGCAACGCGTTAGGATGCCGGCAATGAGAGGGTATCGGGGGTCGAACCGCCAGCGGCTTGGAGGAGAGACCCTATGGAACTTATCCGCGATCCTGGAAAATTCGCGCGCTCGCGCCCGGTGATCAAGTGCGCCGAATGCGGCGAACGTCTCTACGTTCCCGAATGGACCGAATACCGCGACGGCGGCCGCATCTCGCATCTGTGGGCGTGCGACGCCTGCGGCACGACCTTCGAAACCGTCGTACGCTTCGCGGCAGCTTGAGCGCACCGCGGCTTGGGGAGAAGCCGTCACGCGCAACCGAGTAAGGAGCCGGCTTAAACACACGCGCCCTCACCCATGTATCGGTATCCCGGGCGACGCTGTTAAGCCGGCTCCTTGCTTGCTCTCGGTAAAATAGTCGTCCGTTAAGAAGCCAATTTGAGTTCGGGATGGGCTGCAAGCGCGTTCCGTAGCGCCGCCATGATCAGGCACAAAAGAATCCTCAACCAGGCGAGGACGAGTCGGAGGTTGTGGCCGACGGCGGTGAGGATGGCGTTGGCGGCATCGCCGGCGGTTCCCTTGAGATAGCAGCGGCCGAGGTGCCCCTCGGCCTTCATGTGTCCGATCACGGGCTCGATGGCGGAGCGACGGCGCAGTTCACGCTTGATGGCGCCGAACACCCCGCGCTTCTGCCCGGAGATGAAGACGCGATGCGGGTTCGGCGCATCGTGGCCGCGGTATCCTTTGTCGACATAGGCACGCTCGATCTCTCGGCCGGTGAGCCGCTCGGTGTCCTCGATCGCGGACCGCAGCGTATGCCCATCATACGGATTGCCCGGCAGCGCTCTGGCGTGCAGCACAAACTGGCCTCCGGGCGCACGGGCATTGGTGGTGGCGATCGAGACCTTCACCCCGAACTCATAGGGCGCGCTGGCCTTGCCTTTGCCGATGCATTCGACCTCGGGAGCATGGAAGGAATACAGCTTCCAGCCGCGCTGGCGCTGCTGCTGGGAACGGATCTGGTTGGCACGCGCAAGCGGCCATTGGAATGCCCCCTGCAAGGCCGGCTGGCCGGCGATCTTGCGACCGATGTCGCGGATGATGCGGCCCAGCCGCGTGCGCAGAATGCGCAACTGCCGGCGATGGCGATTGAACTGCTTGGCGTGGGCGTAGCGGCCCGCCATCATCGCCGCATGCTTGGCGATGCGCAGGTAGGACTGCCGCAACCGCACACCATGCGTCCTGGCCATGCGGTTGAGCCCCCTGATCGCCGCGTGCAGCAGCTTGGCATCGGTCGGGAAGGTGATGGCTTTGGGCTGCACCGTGGTGTCGACCGTGACCCGGGCCAGATCGCGTGTCCGCAATGCGCCACTCGCATGCGCCACCCGTAGGCTCTCGGCCAGCAGCAGCTCCAGTTTGTCGCCCAGCCGCTTGCGCCAGTGGCTCAGATCCGAGCGTTCGTGCGGAAACTCATGCTGGAAGAACTCTTCCCCGGTGAAGTGCTGGAAATACGGGTCATGCACCCAGCGCTCGCACACGCCCTCGTCGGACAGCCCATAGATGTGCTTGAGCAGCAGAAGTCCGATCACGAAGCGGGTCTCGACCCCGGGCCGGCCCTGATCGCTGTAGAGCGGTGCAATCTCGGCGTCGATCCACGTCCAGTCGAGCTTGCCGGCAAGCTGCACCAGCTCGTGCTTCATGTTGATGATCTGATCGAGCCTGGCCCGGAACAGATCGCCTGATCCCGTCGTCGATCGTTGCTTCGGCCGCATCGTACCCTCCGATGCCCCAAGGAATCATGGTTCGCGCAGAAAGAAAACGAAAAACGAAATTGCAAAGTTCGTGGGTATCAAGCGGCAAAACCCTGCAAACTCAAGCCTGCCTGTTCGCCAAAAACAGATTCTCTATCAATGGCCTGACCGTTGTTCACGGATGACAAAATAGGCTGGAAAACGCGGCAGGCCGGCCACAGCGGGCGGGATAAACGCCGCAAATCCGACACCTCACAATTGACGAATCAGTTCGCTCATGACGGACTGATGACCGAATTCAGTCGCGCGGGCCGGCGGTGTCAGCCGACCCGTTACGATGTTCCTCCCGCGTGGCGTTTAGACTGGGCGGCCGCAAGGCCGCCCTTTTTCACGGGCGCGTCAGTAACAGTAATTGTGGCGCACCGGATAGTAATTGCCGTCGCGGTGCCGAACGTAACAGCGGCCCTGATACCAGTAATAGCCGCCGCGCCGCGGCTCGAGTTGCGCGCCAAGCATGGCGCCGGCCGCAGCGCCGATGATGCCGCCGGCAACAGCGCCGCCGGCCTTGCCGGTGGCCGCGCCGCCGATGATGGCGCCGGCCGCCCCACCAAGGATTGCACCGCCCAGCACATTGTCCTGCGCCGAAGTCTGCCGCACCGGCGCGGCGATCAGCAGCGCAAACAGGGCGATAATCGCGACTAGTCGATACATGATCCTTACCTCCGTCACCCCTCTATGGCCGAAGGTCATAGGCGAAACATTGACGCCGATCAATTTGGCCGCCGGCCGCGGGCGTTTGGCTAGGCCGCGCTGACGGCCGCCGCGGCGGGTACTGCCGCGGCCAGCGGGTCGATCGCTTCGATCAATTGCAGGAAGGCGCTGCCGGGCAGCGGCGGGGCAAAGACATAACCTTGCGCGGAGCGCACGCCGAGTTCGCGCAAATGCATCACCTGCTCGAAATTCTCGACGCCCTCCGCCACCACGTCCATGCGCATATTGTGCGCGAGGTCGATCAAGGTCTCGACGATCGTGGTCGAATTGCGGTCGGTGCCGATCGCGTCGACGAACATCTTGTCGATCTTGATGATGTCGACGCCGAGCTTGAGAATGTATGACAAGCCGCTGTGGCCGGTGCCAACATCGTCGATGGCGATGCGCATGCCGAGCCCCTGCAGCGCCGCGATGACCCGGCGCGTCTCGGTCAAATTCTCGATCGGATCGCGTTCGGTCAGCTCCAGCACCACTTGCGACAGCTTGATCGGCGACCCGGTGAAGATTTTGCGCACGTCCTTGACGATGCTTTCGTCTTCAAACAGCTTGCTGGCGAAGTTGAACGATATTTTCAACGCCGGACGGCAGCCGACGGCCGCGCCCGCTTCGGCGCAGACGCGCCGCATCAGATCGCACGTCATTTCGCGGATCAGTCCGCTCGATTCCGCGAGCGGAATGAAGGTGCCGGGCAGCACCAAGGTGCCGTCCGGTTTTTTCCAGCGCACCAGCACCTCGGCGCCGCGCAACTGGCCGGAGCGGATATCGACGATCGGCTGGTAATAGGGCACGAATTCGCCGGCCGCGAGCGCGCGCTCGATTGCGGCGACCGGATTATTGCCGCCGCGCCGCGGCAGCAACAGCACGATGACGCCGACGATCACTACGATGGCGCCGCTGGCAAAAATGCCGAGCCATTTCAGATCGGCTTGGCTGGACGCCACCTGCGCGCGCGGCGTCGCGATCTCGACGTTGAAACCAAAACGCTCGGATGCCCCTTTTGCCATGAACAAAGCCGGCGGCGGATCGCTCATCTTGCCGCCGATCCGGCCGATCAACGTGCCGCTGGCGGTTACGATATGGGCATAGCCGCTGAACGGGCCGCCATGCGTGGACACCTGGGGCAGGAAAAATAGCGACGGCACGCAGGCGGCAATCTCATTGACGCCAACCTTGCGGCGCAGCCGCACCATCGTGCCGCCATCCGCGAGCCGGATCACGTCGAGGGAAAATCCGTCGACACCGGCAAGGGGCTCGGAAGAAACGATCGTGCGTTTTGGCACCGGCAGACCAAGGTGACTGCACAGCCTTTGGCCATCGGGGCCGAGGATCTCGATTTCCTTCACAGGCGCGGCGCGGAATACTTCGAGCCGCATCGCGTCGAGGTGGGCGGGCGTGCACGAATCCACGCCTTGCGCAGCCAACTCGTCGAGGGCATTTACGGCATCGTTGACGCGGGATTCGGCAAGCGAAGTCGCCCGCATGGCGGAGGTGTCGACTTCCTCCTGGCCCTGCCGGTTGATGACTCCGCCGAGCCAGAAATCGAACGCGACCAAAGGAGCGCTGGCGAGCAGGATGCCGGCGCCGATCGCAATGACGTTCCGGCGCGAGAACGCGCGCAAAGTCCAAGCCATCCTGGCGTTGGGCCGCAACCCCTCCTGGTGTCCGGCTACTGAGCCACGCCGCCGTAAAGGCCCGCTTAAGCTTAAAGGTGGGTAAGCCCGATAAGCAGGCAAAATACCACCAAGCGCGCCGCTATGGTTAAGAGAGGGTTAACGCTAGTGGATTGTGTCTGACATTTGAATCCCGGAAGGGATTCCCAGCGGACCGGATACATGCGAGTCTGGCGCATGCGCACCGGAATTTCCATCGCTCTCAAGCCCGCTGATCGCCGCCGTCTGAAGGTGCTTGCGCGGGATCGCAACGCTCCACACAAGCATGTCTGGCGGGCTGAGATCGTCCTGCTGAGCGCGGACGGTGTTGGCACCAATGAGATCATGCGCCGGACCGGCAAATCGAAGACCTGTGTCTGGCGCTGGCAGGAACGCTTCATGCAGGCCGGTTATGACGGTCTCTTGTACGATAAGACACGCCCCTCGCGCATCCAGCCGCTGGGGTCGAACATCACCGAACGCGTCGTGACGCTCACCCAGACCGAGCCGCCAGTAGAGGCGACCCATTGGACCTCCACCATGATGGCGAAGGTCGTCGATATCAGCGCGAGTTCCGTCCAACGCATCTGGCGTGCGCATGGCCTTCAACCGCACCGGGTGAAACACTTCAAGCTCTCCACCGATCCACAATTTGTCGACAAACTGCGCGATATCGTCGGCCTCTATGTCGATCCACCAGCCCATGCGGTCGTTCTCTCGGTCGATGAGAAGAGCCAAATCCAGGCGCTCGACCGCACTCAGCCCGGTCTGCCGATGAAGAGGGGCCGCGCCGGGACCATGACCCACGACTACAAGCGCCACGGTACGACCACGCTGTTCGCCGCCCTCAACGTTCTCGACGGCACCGTCATCGGCCGCAACATGCAGCGCCACCGGCACCAGGAGTTCATCCGCTTCCTCAACACCGTCGAGGCCCAGGTGCCGGCACGAAAGGCGATCCACGCCATCGTCGACAACTACGCGACCCACAAACATCCCAGGGTGCAAAAATGGCTGGCCAGGCATCCCCGCTGGACATTCCACTTCACACCCACCTCGGCGTCCTGGCTCAACGCCGTCGAAGGCTTCTTCGCCAAGCTCGCGCGGCGGCGATTAAAGCGCGGCGTCTTCCTATCCGTCGTTGACTTGCAAGCAGCAATCAATCGCTTCGTCCTCGAACACAACGTCGAACCAAAGCCCTTCACATGGACTGCCGATCCAGACAAAATCATCCGGGCCGTCAGACGCGGGTACCAAGTGTTAGATTCGATCCACTAGACTGCGCGAGGGGGAAAAGGAGCAAGGACTGCATGAGTTTCTTCCCCGGCAAAGATCCAAAAGCAGGCGACGCTTATGCCTGCGACGCGATCGCGCAGGTGCTGGTGCCGCGCACGGTCGACCTCGGCGACGGCTTCTCGGTACGCCGCGCGCTGCCGTCGGCGCGCACGCGCATGGTCGGGCCGTTCATCTTCTTCGATCATTTCGGACCGGCTGAATTCCGCGCCGGCTCCGGGCTCGATGTGCGGCCGCATCCGCATATCGGGCTTGCCACCGTCACCTATCTGTTCGACGGCGAAATCATGCACCGCGACAGCTTGGGCACTGAATCTCCCATCAAGCCGGGTGAGGTCAATCTGATGACTGCCGGGCGCGGCATCGTTCATTCCGAGCGCACTGGCGCGGAACTGCGCGCGAGCGGAAGCCCCATCCACGGTCTGCAGATGTGGGTCGCTCTGCCGGCCGCCAAGGAAGAAATGGTGCCGGAATTCGCGCATCACGAGGTGCAGGAGTTTCCGATGGTGCGCGATGAGGGCATGTTCGCACGGGTCGTCATCGGCTCGCTCTATGGCGAGACATCGCCGGTGCCGACAACGCACGAGACGATGTTTGCCAATATCGCGATGAGGCCGGGCGCGACGTTGCCGCTCGATGCCGACCACGAGGAGCGCGCGCTCTATATCGTCGACGGCACCCTCGATATTGCCGGCGACAAATTCGAGCCGGGACGGCTGCTGGTATTCAAACCCGGCGACAAGATCACGGCGAAGGCGTTAACCGACGCGCATTTCGTGATTTGCGGCGGCGCAGCTATGGACGGCCCGCGTCATATCTGGTGGAATTTCGTCTCCTCGCGCAAGGACCGCATCGAGCAGGCCAAGGCCGACTGGAAGGCCGGCCATTTCGGCAAGGTGCCGGGAGACGAGATCGAGTTCATTCCGCTGCCGGAGCGGTGACGCTTATTTCTTGGGTAAGTCCGGCCGGATGTGCAGCTCCTTGAGCTGCTTGGGCGTCGCTTCCGACGGCGCGCCCATCATCAAATCTTCCGCGCGCTGATTCATCGGGAACAGCACGACCTCGCGCAGGTTTTCCTCGCCGGCCAACAGCATCACGATGCGGTCGATGCCGGGCGCGATGCCGCCGTGCGGCGGCGCGCCGAGCGAGAGCGCGTGCAGCATGCCGCCGAATTTCTGCTCCAGCACGTCCTCGCCGTAGCCGGCGATGGCGAAGGCCTTCTTCATCACTTCGGGGCGATGATTACGGATGGCGCCGGACGAGAGCTCAACACCGTTGCAGACGATGTCGTATTGGAACGCCTTGATCGAGAGCAGCTTGTCGTTGTCGTTCGGATCGAGTGCGAGAAACTCCTCAACGCTGAGGTTCGGCATCGAGAATGGATTATGCGAGAAGTCGATCTTCTTCTCTTCCTCGTTCCACTCGTACATCGGGAAGTCGATGATCCAGCAGAAGTCGAAGCGATCCTGCGCGATCAGGCCGAGCTCCTGCCCCACTTTGGTGCGCGCGGGACCGGCGAATTTGACGAAATTTTTCGGGTTGCCGGCGACGAAGAAACAGGCGTCGCCGATGCCGAGCTTGAGCTGGTCGGCGATCTGTTTGGTGCGCTCCGGCCCGATGTTCTTCGCGAGCGGGCCGGCGCCACCCTCCTCGCCCTCGCGCCAGAAGATATAGCCGAGGCCGGGCTGTCCCTCGCCCTGCGCCCACGAATTCATGCGGTCGCAGAAGGCGCGGTTGCCGCCTTTCGGCGCCGGGATCGCCCACACCGCGCTCTTCGGATCGCCGGCGAGAATATTGGCGAAGATCTTGAAGCCGGAGCCGCGGAATGCCTCGCTTACGTCCTGCATGACGATCGGATTGCGCAGGTCCGGCTTATCAGTGCCGTATTTCGTCATCGCTTCGGCGTAAGGGATCAACGGAAATTTCGCCGTCACCGTCTTGCCGTTGGCGAATTCCTCGAACACGCCGCGGATCACCGGCTCGACCGCCGCGAACACGTCGTCTTGCGTGACGAAGCTCATCTCCAGATCGAGCTGATAGAACTCGCCGGGCGAACGGTCGGCGCGCGCGTCCTCGTCGCGAAAGCAGGGCGCGATCTGGAAGTAGCGGTCGAAGCCCGCCACCATGATGAGCTGCTTGAACTGCTGCGGCGCCTGCGGCAGCGCGTAGAATTTTCCCGGATGCAGGCGCGAGGGCACGAGATAATCGCGCGCGCCTTCCGGCGACGAGGCGGTGAGGATCGGCGTCTGGAATTCGAAGAAGCCGCCGTCCTTCATGCGCTTGCGGATCGAGTCGATCACGCGGCCGCGCAGCATGATGTTCTCGTGCAGCTTCTCGCGCCGCAGATCGAGGAAGCGGTATTTGAGCCGGATCTCCTCCGGGTAATCCTGCTCGCCGAATACCGGCATCGGCAGTTCGGCAGCGGCGCCCAGCACTTCGATCTCGTCGATATAGACTTCGATCTGCCCGGTCGGCAGTTCGGGATTGACGGTACCCTCGGGGCGCTGGCGCGCCTTGCCGTCGATGCGCACCACCCATTCCGAGCGCAGCGTCTCGGCGAGCTTGAAGGCCGGACTGTCGGGATCGGCCACCACCTGCGTGATGCCGTAATGGTCGCGCAGGTCGATGAACAGCACGCCGCCATGGTCGCGGATGCGGTGGCACCAGCCGGACAGCCGCACGGTCTTGCCGATGTCGCCCTCGCGCAGCGCGCCGCAGGTGTGTGAGCGATAGCGATGCATGTGCGTTTCTTGGGCGGTCCGCGGTTCCGGGGCGATTCTGCTGTGGGCTAAGGCGCGCGAAAAGCGCATGGGGCCTCCGCTTTGTCAAGGCAAGGTCTTGACCACTCGCGGCTCGACAGGCCCGCCTCAATCTGCACACTGGCCGGCAAGAAATGTCCAAAATGCCGAAGCCCAAACGCCTGAAAAAATCCCAGCCGGTCGTGGCCGAAATGTCGACGGCCGAGGCCGCGGTCGCCACGCTGATCGCGTATGGGCTCGATACGGTTTACGCCCTGCCCGGCGTGCACAACGACCACCTCTTCGACGCCCTCCACGGCGCCGGCGACCGGTTGCGCGTCGTGCACACCCGCCATGAGCAGGGCGCGGCCTATATGGCGCTCGGCGCCGCGCTGGCGACGGGCAAACCGCAGGCATATTCGGTCGTGCCCGGTCCGGGCCTTTTGAATTCCAGCGCGGCGCTGCTGCATGCCTACAGCATGAATGCGCCGGTGCTGGCGCTGATCGGACAGATCCCGGCGGCGGCGATCGGCCGCGGGCTCGGGCACCTGCATGAGATCCGCGACCAGCGCGGCATCATCGCCCGGCTGGTCGATCACACGGCGCGCATCGACAAGCCTTCCGAAGCGGCCGAGAAAGTCGCCAAGGCGATCCGCTCCATGCGCGAAGGCCGGCCGGGACCGGCCGCGCTGGAATGCGCCATCGATGTCTGGGGCGAGCGCGGTAAGGTCCCAGCGATTGCGCCGCCTTTGCCGCCTCGCGTGGCGCGCATCGACGAGGATGCGGTGCGCAAGGCCGCCAAGTTGCTGGCCAAAGCCAAACGCGTCTTCATCGTCTGCGGCGGCGGCGCGCAGGACGCTTCGCCCGAGGTGACGCTGCTGTCGAGCATGTTGCAGGCGCCGGTGCTCGGCTATCGGCGCGGCCGCGGCGTGCTCGACTCGCGCGATCCGCTCAGCGTCACGCTGCCGCTCGGGCGCGATCTGTGGGGCGAAGCCGACGCGGTGATCTCCGTCGGCTCGCGGCTGCTCGCTCCCTTCACGCAGTGGGGCGTCGACCGCAAATTGCAAATCGTGCGCATCGATGCCGACAAAGATGAGCCCGCGCGCTTGCACAAGCCGAACGTCGCGCTGATCGGCGACGCCGTGCCGGTGCTGCGCAAGCTGATCGATGCGCTCGCGCTCATCAACCCGCGCCGCGCCGCGCGCCGCGACGAGATGCGGGAGCGCCAGGCGAAACTGCGCCAGCGCCTTCAGAAGCTCGCGCCGCAGCTCGGCTTTCTCGAAGCGATCCGCGCCGCGCTGCCGGAGGACGGCATCTATGTCGACGACGTCACGCAGATCGGCTTTGTCGCGCGCATCGCGATGCCGGTCTACAAGCCGCGTACGTTTCTCTCGCCGGGCTATCAGGACAATCTCGGCTGGGGCTACGCCACTGCGCTCGGCACCCAGCACGCGCGGCCGGATGTGCCGGTGTTGTCGATCAGTGGCGACGGCGGCTTCCTCTATACCGGCAATGAACTGGCAACTGCCATGCGCCACCGCATTCCGCTCGTCGCGGTGGTATTCGCGGACGGCGCATTCGGCAACGTGCGCCGCATCCAGGAGGAGCGTTTCGGCAACCGGCTGATTGCATCCGACCTCGCCAATCCCGATTTCGTCAAATACGCTGAGAGCTTCGGCGCCGCCGGCCGTCACGCGCGCACACCGCAGGAGTTGGGCAGCGCGCTACGTGAAAGCTTCGCGCGCCGCGAGCCGACGCTGATCGAGGTTCCGGTGGGCCCGCTGCCCTCTCCCTGGGAGTTCATCCACATGCCGCGCGTGCGCGGGAAATAATACGGTTGCCATGAACAAGCCTGCGGCTAGTCTGCGACAGACAATGCAGCCCATCACCACCACCGCGGAACTTGAGCGCGCCTGCGCGCAGATGGCGAAGCATCCGTTCGTCACCATCGACACCGAATTCCTGCGTGAGACCACCTATTACCCGCTGCTGTGCGTCGCGCAGATGGCGAGCGCTGACGACGCAGTCGTCGTCGACGCGCTGGCGGATGGGATTGATCTTTCGCCGTTCTTCGATCTGATGGCCAACGAGAAGGTGGTGAAGGTCTTTCACGCCGCCCGCCAGGACATCGAAATTGTCTGGCACATGGCGCAGAAAATCCCGCATCCGATCTTCGACACACAGGTCGCCGCCATGGTGCTCGGCTACGGCGACTCGATCTCCTACGACCAGCTGGTGCAGCGGATCACCGGCGACATGCTCGACAAGTCGCACCGCTTCACCGACTGGACGCGGCGGCCATTGAGCGATGCGCAGATCGCCTACGCATTGTCCGACGTCACCCATCTGCGCGCGGTCTACGAGAAGCTCGCCGCCGATCTCGACAAGCAAGGCCGCATCAATTGGGTCGAAGCCGAGATGAACGTGCTCACCTCGCCGGAAACTTACCGCATGGATCCGGAGCGAGCCTGGGAGCGGCTGAAAAGCCGCGTGCGCAAGCCGCGCGAGCTTGCCGTGCTAATTGAGGTCGCCGCCTGGCGCGAGCGCGAGGCGCAAACGCGCGACGTGCCGCGCTCGCGCGTGCTCAAGGACGACGTGCTGGGCGATATCGCGGTGCAGGCGCCCACCACGGTCGAGCGGCTGGGCTCGCTGCGCTCGCTACCGAAGGGCTTCGAGCGCTCGCGCTGGGGTGAGCAGATCGCCGAGGCCGTCAAGCGCGGGCTGTCGCGCGATCCCAAGACGCTGCCCCAGCTCGATCGCTTCCGGCCGGCGCAGAAGGGCGCCGCCACCGTCGAGTTGCTCAAAGTGCTGCTGCGTATGACCGCCGAGCAGCACGGCGTCGCCGCCAAGGTGATCGCGACCGTCGACGATCTCGATCGCATCGCCGCCGACGACAAGGCCGACGTGCCGGCGATGAAAGGCTGGCGGCGCGAATTGTTCGGCGAGAAAGCGCTGGCGCTCAAGCACGGCAAGCTCGCACTCGCGGTCGAGCGCGGGCGGGTCATTACCGTCGATAAGGCTTAAGCGTCGATTACTGGCTCGCGGCCGACCAGGCGTGCGAGCGCGCGCAGCCGGTTGAACAACCGCTCGTGCTCGAGCCGCGCGAAGCGGCCCGGTAATTTCAGGATCAGCTTGCCGCGCTTGACCTGCATCGGCGTGCGCGGCAGCACGCCGCTCTGTCCGGCGGTGAGAATGTAAGCGACGCGCATGGCGGCGCCCAAGATGCGCGCGTGATCGAGCATGCGGGTGGAGGCAAGCTCGCGCAGGCGCGGTGACAACTCTTCCTCGCTCAAGCCGGCATGGCGGAAATAGATTGCGAGCGCGAGATAGGCGCGGCCGGGATGATCCACAGAGATGAAAGCGCCGTTGGCGACGATATTCATCGATTGCTCGCCACGATAGTCCGGGTGCGCGCGCCAGCCGATGTCGCCGAGCAGGCAGGCGGCGTGGCGCAGCCGGCGCTCGTCGGCATTCTCTTCGATGCCGGTGGACAGCATGAAGCGATCGGTCCAGGCGATCAGCTCTTCGCCGTGATGCGGCGAGCGCGAACGCAACACATTGAGATCGGCGGCGGCCTGAAGGAGCGGATCGCGCGCGCGCTCCTTTTCTTTGAGCAACGAATAAAGCAAGCCTTCGCGCACGCCGAGCACGGAGATGATGACCTCTTTGGGATTGATCACGCGCACCAAGTTTTCCATCACCAGCGCGGCATAGGCGAGCAGCGGCCGGCGGGCGGCGTTGACGACTTCGATCTTGGACAGCGTCTCGGTGTCGACGCGATGCACCAGCCGCGAGAATTCGAGCGCCTCGCGCGCCGGAATGCGGTAGTTGTGCATGACGTGAAAGGGATAGCCGACCTGCCACATGTGCAAGCGGGCGAGCGCGCGCCAGGTGCCGCCGACGGCGTAGAAGGTGCGGTCCTCGCCTTCCTCCAGCATGTCGAGGTCGTCGAGCGTATCCTCGACGATTTTTTCGGCCTTCTTGATCGACTTGCCGGCGATGTCCTGCAGCGCAAGGCCGCCGAGCGGCAGCGTCAGCCCGGACCGGACGCGGGTGCCGTGCACATCGACAAGCTCGAGCGAGCCGCCGCCCAAGTCGCCGACGATGCCGTCGGGGTGGTGCATGCCGGAAATCACACCGAGCGCCGTGAGATTGGCTTCGCGCTTACCCGACAGGATGGTGATCGGGGTCTGGCAAATACGCTCGGCCTGCGCGATGAAGGCTTGCCCGTTGCGGGCGTCGCGGCAGGCCGCGGTGGCGATCGCCCAGATTCTGCGCACATGCAAAATGTCGCAGAGTGCGCGGAAACGCAGCAGCGCGTCGAGCGCGGTCTCGATCGCGTCCTGCGCCAAAAGGCCAGTGGTCTGTACCTGGCGGCCGAGGCCGGCCAGCACCTTTTCGTTAAAGATCGGCGTCGGCGCCCGCGTCAGTCCCTCGTAGACGACCAGACGCACCGAGTTCGAGCCGATATCGATGACGGCGATCGGCGGCCCGTGATCGAGGCGGCCTTTCGGATATTGCACGATAGGAGACGAGCGTTTACGCGCCTTCGACGAGGCGGCGTATAAGGCTGCGCGGCGACGATTCTTTAAGCGATTTGCCACGTCCCGACAGGCTCGGGTTTGTCATGAAATACTTATGGGCGTTGAAGGGTTCCTCGCCCGGCCCGGCCTTTATGCGCGTGGAACTGCCGTCCGGCAAGAGCTTCCAACTTTGCTCGTTATCCTTGAAGTTTGCGACCATGATCTGGCCGAGGATCTGCTCGTGCACGGTCGGATTGAGAATCGGGCAGAGCGCCTCGACTCGCCGGTCGAGGTTGCGCGGCATCATGTCGGCCGAGGAAATATAAAGCGCGGCCTTCGGGTGCGGCAGCGGATTACCCGCGCCAAAGCAATAGATGCGGCCGTGTTCGAGGAAGCGGCCGACGATTGACTTCACCCGGATATTTTCCGACAGACCGGGCAAGCCCGGGCGCAGACAGCAAATGCCGCGCACGACGAGGTCGACCTGCACGCCGGCATTCGACGCATCGTAGAGCGCGTCGATTATGCCGGGATCGACCAGCGAATTCATCTTCATCCAGATCGCCGCCGGCTTGCCGGCTTTGGCGTTGGCGGCTTCTTGCGCGATGTGATCGAGGATGCGCTTGCGCAGATTGATCGGCGAAATCGCCATGCGCTCGAGCTCGTCCGGCTCGGCGTAGCCGGTGATGTAGTTGAAGATGCGCGCGACGTCGCGGCCGATCACCGGCTCGGCGGTGAAAAACGACAAATCGGTATAAATGCGCGCGGTGACCGGGTGATAGTTGCCGGTGCCGACATGTACGTAGGTCGCGAGCGCCCCGCCTTCACGCCGCACCACCAATGACAGCTTGGCGTGGGTTTTCAGTTCGATGAAGCCGTAGACCACTTGCGCGCCGGCGCGCTCGAGATCGCGCGCCCAGCGAATATTGGCTTCCTCGTCGAAGCGCGCCTTGAGTTCGACGAGCGCGGTCACCGATTTGCCGGCTTCCGCAGCTTCGACCAGCGTTTTCACGATCGGGGATTCGGCTGAGGTGCGGTAGAGCGTCTGCTTGATCGCCACCACATTCGGATCGCGCGCGGCCTGCTGCAGAAACTGCACCACCACGTCGAAGGACTCGTAGGGGTGATGGACCACGAGGTCCTTCTGGCGGATGGCGGCAAAGCAATCGCCGCCGTGGTCGCGGATGCGCTCGGGATAGCGCGGATTGTAGGGCACAAATTCAAGATCGGGGCGGTCGAGCTTGGTGAGTTGCGAAAGATCGTTGAGCGCCAGCACGCCGTCGACCAAAAACACCTCGTCGTCGGCGCAGGCGAGCGCGCGCTGAACGAAGCTGCGCAGCTCGAGCGGCATCTTGACGTCGAGCTCGAGCCGGATCACCGAGCCGCGGCGGCGCTGTTTGAGCGCCGTCTCGAACAGCCGCACCAGGTCTTCGGCTTCTTCCTCGATTTCGACTTCGGAGTCGCGGATGGCGCGGAAGGCGCCCTGCCCCTTCACCATGTAGCCCGGGAACAGCCGGCCGATGAACAGGACGGTCGCTTCCTCGAGCGTGATGAGACGAATGTGCTCGCCGCTGCCGGGCAGCCGGATGAAGCGCTCGATCTTCTGCGGCATACGGATGAGCGCATTCATCGCCTTGCCGTCCTTCACGCGCGCGAGCTGCAGCGCCAGCGAGAAGCCGAGATTGGGAATGAACGGGAACGGATGCGCCGGATCGATCGCCAGCGGTGTGAGCAGCGGGAAGACGTGTGTGAGGAAATGGTCTTCCAGCCAAGTACGCTCGGCCTTCTTCAAGTGCGCGCCGTCGACGAGCGCGACGCCGGCCGCGGCGAGCTCCGGCCGCAACTCGATCCAGCGCTGCTGCTGATCGCGCGCGAGTTGCGAGACCGCTTCGCCGATGCGCGCGAGCTGTTCGGTCGGCGTCAGCCCGTCGGGGCTTTGGGTGGTGATGCCCTCGCGCACCTGCCCTTTCAGGCCCGCCACGCGCACCATGAAGAATTCGTCGAGGTTGTTGGCCGAGATCGACAGGAAGCGCACGCGCTCGAGCACCGGATGGTGTTCGTTGGCGGCCTCCTCCAGCACGCGGCGATTGAAGTGTAGCCAGGAGAGTTCGCGGTTGATGAAACGCTGCGGGCTGTCTCTTAAACCAGGCGCGGGCGTCTCGCGTTCCGGGACAGAAGCGATTTCCTCAGCCGGTGCAATAGCTTGTCCGCGATCTGCCATATCAAATGGGCCCGAAAAATAACTGCCTAGCCGGTAAAAATGGCCGCTGGATGACAGTTCGCGCCGGAAGGTGGTGTTTCGTCAAGGCGTTGACGGCAGTGTCGTTAAGCGCGGAATAACTCGGCCGCGAGCGCCCGCGTCACCGGCCGGTGCTGACGCATGGCTTCCTCGTCGAGCCGCGTGACCGCCGCGCGTGCGGCTGCGAACGAGCGTTCGATGCGGTTGGCGAGATAGTTCACCAGCGCCTCATCGACGGTGAGCTGCCGGTCGGCGGCGAGCTTGACGATCAGCGCGCGCAAGAGCGCGTCGTCGGGCGCGGCGAGCGTCACCACCGGGATCGCGCGCAGGCGCGAGGCGAGATCGCGGATAGTCACGGCAAAACCCGCCGGCTGCGCGCGCGCGGTGATCAGCAGATAGGCGCGTTCCTCGCGCGCCAGGTTGAGCAGATGGAACAGCGCAGCCTCGTCGAGGCCTTCGGGCGCGAGATCTTCCAGCACCAGCGCGCCGGTCGCCAGCGCCGCCGGCAGGTCGCCGTGTTCGAGCAGTTTTGCGCTGAGCACGCGCGCGCCTGCCGCTTCGGCCCAGATCGATGCGAGGTGCGTCTTGCCCGCCCCTTCCGGGCCGACCAGCGCCATCACCCGATTGGGCCAATCCGGCCAGCTCTCGATCAGCGCCAAGGCTGCCGCGTTCGAGGGCCCGGCCAGGAAGTCCTTGCGCGCGAAGCTGGTCGCATGATCGAGCGCGAGCACGAGCTGACGCGGCGCGACAGGGCGGTTCATGCGCTCAGTTTGCTCCCTCACCGGTATAGAGCGCGCTATGCCGGTAACTGCGCAGCGCAAGGCGCGCCAGCACGCCGATGGTGGCCGCCATCGGCACCGCGATCAGCAAGCCGACAAAGCCGAACATATAGCCGAAGGCGAGCAGCGCGAAGATCAGCCAGACCGGATGCAGGCCGACGCTTTCGCCCACCAGCTTGGGCGACAGCACGTTGCCTTCGAGGAATTGCCCGGCCAGGAAAATGCCGAGCACGATGAGGATCGAGCCATAGGCCGGCCAGAATTGCGCAACCGCCACGGCGAGCGCCAGCACCAGACCGGTCAACGAGCCGACATAGGGAATGAAGGTGATCAGCCCGGAGATCAGTCCGATCAGCAGGCCGAAATTCAGGCCGCTGACCGATAGCGCCACCGCATAAAACGAGCCGAGGATCAAACAGACCGCTGTCTGCCCGCGCACGAAGCCGGCAATCGCCGCGTCGATTTCGCGGGCGAGCTGGCGCACCGTTGCGCGATGCTGCAGCGGGATCGCGTCATCGACGGTGCGGATCATGCGGTGCCAGTCGTAGATCAGATAGAAGGCGACCACCGGCGTCACCACCATCAGCGAGAACAGCGACACGAGCGCGCGGCCGCCCGACCATAGCGACTTCAAAAATGTCGAAAGCCAGCCGACGCCTTGGCTCACCAGATCGCCGATGCCCTTGTCGGCGTTGAGCCCGCTGCCCACGACTTTCTGCAGCCAGGCTCGGCTCGGATCGCTGACCAAGCCGCGCAACTTGGTGACATAGCCGGGAATGTTGTCGAAGAGCGCGCTGAGCTGGCCGCCGAGGATCGGCGCCACCAGCAGGATCAAATAGACGAAGGCGAGCACCGACACCGTGATGACCAGCAGCGCGGCCAGCAGCCGGTTGATCCCCAGCCGTTCCAGCCGGTCGGTGAGCGGCGTCAGCAGATAGGCGATGGCGAAGCCGGCGATGAACGGCAGCAGGATCTCGCTGAGCAGCCAGAGCAGCAGGATGAAGACGGCAAGCGCGGCCAGCCAGAACATGACCTGGCGCTGCAATACGACGCCGCCGCCCGGTGGGGCGCGGCGCGCGCGTGATCGGGGACGGGTGCTCATGGCTTGGCCACGACCGAATTCATATGGCGGACCCACTCGCGCACGTAGGCGGCGATCGACAACAGGGTCAAGGCTGCGACCAGCACCATCAGCACCAGTGTCAGCGTACGCGCCTCGATCTTGAAGCCGAGCGAGCCGAGCACCACCGTCGCAAAGACAATTTGCGCCACGGTGTTGAGCTTGGACACCAAGAGCGGTTTGACCTTGATCGGGCTGCCGATCAGCCAGGACAGCATCACCGCGCCGACGATCATGATGTCGCGCGACACCACCAGGATCACCAGCCAGGCCGGGATCACGTTGTTGATGCCGAGCGACACGTAGATCGAGACGATCAGCGCCTTGTCGGCCAGCGGATCGAGATAAGCACCCAGTTCGCTGGTCATGCCGAAGCGCTTGGCGAGGAAGCCGTCCACCGCGTCGCTGACGCCTGCCGCCAAAAACAGCACGAAGGCGATCCACATCGCCCCGGACGAAATCGCCCAGACCACGACCGGCACCAGCAAAATACGCGCCAGTGTTATAAGGTTTGGAATACTCACAGGTGCCCCGGCTCGCCTTACGTGTCCGCTGAGTATAACGGCGGCCGAACCATTGCGCGACTTGGGTTTTCCACGTACCAACCCGGCGCGACGAGGGCCACAATGGCAGACAAGAAGCGCGGCCTGACCTATGCGCAGGCGGGCGTCGATATCGATGCCGGCAACCGGATGGTGGACCTGATCAAGCCGCTGGTGCGCGCCACCGCCCGCGCCGGCGCCGATGCGGAAATCGGCGGCTTCGGCGGCCTGTTCGACCTCAAGCGGGCAGGATTCACAGACCCCGTGCTGGTGGCTGCGACCGACGGCGTCGGCACTAAGGTCAAGATCGCGATCGAGACCGGCCGCCACGAGACGATCGGCATCGACCTCGTCGCTATGAGCGTCAACGACCTGGTGGTGCAAGGCGCCGAACCGCTGTTCTTCCTCGACTACTACGCATGTGGAAAACTCGAGCCGGAAGTTGGCGCCGCCGTCGTCGCCGGTATCGCTTTGGGTTGCCGCAAGGCCGGCTGCGCGCTGATCGGCGGCGAGACCGCCGAGATGCCCGGGCTCTACAGCGGCGAGGATTACGACCTTGCCGGCTTTGCGGTGGGCGCGGCCGAACGCAACGCGCTGCTGCCGCGCGACGACATTGCGGACGGCGACGTCATCATCGGGCTCGCCTCCTCCGGCGTGCATTCCAACGGCTATTCGCTGGTGCGCAAGGTGGTCGAGAAAAGCGGCGTCACCTGGAGCGAGCCGGCGCCGTTCGCCTCTGAGGGCACGCTCGGCGAAGCGATTCTGACTTCGACGCGCATCTATGTGAAATCTTGTCTCGCCGCGATGCGCGAAACCAAAGCGGTGAAGGGCCTCGCGCACATCACCGGCGGCGGGTTTCCCGACAACATTCCGCGCGTGCTGCCGAAGGGGCTCGGCGCGCGCATCGATCTTGCCAAGGTGCCGGTTTTGCCGGTGTTCAAATGGCTGGCGGCCGAAGGCGGCATTGCGCAGAACGAGATGCTGCGCACATTCAATTGCGGCATCGGCATGATCGTGATCGCTGCGCCGAAAGATGCCGCCGCTGTCGCGCAAACATTCACCAAGGCCGGCGACAAAGCGGTGACGATCGGCGAAGTGATTCGTGCGCCGAACGAGCCGCGCGTCGTCTACGACGGCAAACTGGATCTCGATTGGCGATGAGCCGCAAACGCGTCGCCGTTCTGATTTCCGGCCGCGGCTCCAACATGGCGGCGTTGATCGAAGCCGCCAAAACAAACGATTACCCGGCCGAAATAGCACTCGTCGTTTCGAACAGGCCCGACGCGGGCGGACTGGCGACCGCGCGCGCGGCCGGCATCGCCACCGAAGTTGTCGACCACACTGCATACGGCAAGGACCGCGCTGCCTTCGAGCGCGCGTTGCAGGCCGCGCTCGAAAAGCATCGCATCGACCTTGTCTGCCTCGCCGGCTTCATGCGGTTGCTGACACCGTGGTTCGTCGGGCACTGGCAGAACCGCATGCTCAACATTCACCCGGCATTGTTGCCTGCCTTCAAGGGTCTCGACACACATCAACGCGCGCTCGAAGCGGGCGCAAAAGTTCACGGCGCAACCGTGCATTTTGTCGTGCCGGAAATGGATGCAGGACCGATCATCGTGCAAGGCGCGGTGGCGGTGCGAACCGACGACACGGAACAGACGCTCGCCGCGCGCGTGCTCGCGGTTGAGCACCGCATCTATCCGAAGGCGCTCAAAATCGTGGCCGGAGGCCGCGTCCGTGTCGAAAACGGCCGCTGCCTGATCGATGGCAAGCCGGTTCCGGATGCGAGTACGCTGGTTCCGGCGCAATGACAGGCCAAAAACTTCGCGCTGCAACATCCCGATATTTTGAAATACCGCCACCCCTCGCGGTGTTACTGGTTCTTGCAACCCCCAATCGAGGCCGCCGCGCCAAGCTGGGCCAACAATAACAACGGAGATGCACAATGGCTGGATCGAGGGCTGGCGAACCGAAACTTCTCTTTCCTGGGCTTGCCGGATTTTATGATGCGGTGTCCGATCTCTGGTATCCGTTGATCCGCGTCACCGTGGCCGCGTGCCTTTATGTGCACGTATGGCCCAAGCTCCACAATCCGCCGGGCATCGCCGCGTTCATGGACAAGGCCGGCTTTGTCCCGGGCACGTTCTTCGCCTATGCCGCCATTTTCCTTGAGACGGTGGGCGCAACGTGCATCATTGTCGGATTGTTCACGCGTTTCTTCGCAGCCGCGCTGGCGATCGAAATGGCATGCATCACGTTCGGCTACATGGTGCCGCAAGGTTGGGCGCGAATGGAGCCCACGTTCATCTGGGGCATCGTCCTTTTTGCCATCGCGCTGCGCGGCGGTGGGCCATACTCGCTCGATCGCGTAATCGGCAAGGAGCTTTGATGGGCCGCTCGCCCACTTTTGCTGCGCTTGCTAAGCGCTCGACGCGGATGCTCTTCCGCGTCGTCCGGTAAGCGAATAGAGTATTGCAAAAATCATCCAACGCTGGGGGAAATCAATGGCTACACGATCATCACATCCGCTGCTGTCTTGCACCGACGGCGTCGCGACCGGAATGAGCGACTTGCTGCTGCTCATCGGGCGCCTGCTCATCGCCGCCGTGTTCTTGATGACGGTGTGGACCGGCGGGCCGAACGTCGCCTATCTCAAGTCGATCAATTTTATCGCGCCCGAGTTGATGAGCCCGTTCGCCCACGTCGTCGAATGGATCATTATCGTCACGCTGATCCTCGGCGTCGCGACACGTTACGGCGCGTTGCTTGCGGTCGCTTTCGTGGTGATCGCCTTTGTGACGGCCCACTTGTACTGGCAGTTTCCGGAGGCGGCACAGACCCTGCAATACATTTTCCTCAGCAAGGATCTCGCCATCGCCGGTGGCGCCCTCACGCTATTCGTGAGCGGCGGCGGCCGCTTCAGCGTCGACGAGAAGCTGAAAGGCTAGCGTTCCGAAGATTTGGCGGCGCGCTTGATCCACACCTTGTTGTCGTGGAAGGCCGCGCCGCCATAGGGCGCGACCGGATCGGCGCCGGTGAGCGAATTGATGCCGCAGCCGTCTTCGTAGGCTGAGTTCGGCCAGATCGATTCCGCGATCAGCACGCCGCGGCGCACGCCGTCGAACAGCTTGGCGTAAAGCCGTACTTGCCCGCGCGTATTGCCGAGCACGACATAATCGCCGTCGCCGATGCCCTGCGCGCGCGCGTCGTCGGGATGGATCATCACCGTCGGGCGCGCTTCCTGCGCCAATGAGCTTGGCGTCTCGTTGAAGGTCGAGTTGAGGAACCCCCGCGCCGGCGACGTGGCGAGGCGGAACGGATGTTGCCCATCTTGCTGCTCGATCGAGGTCCAGTGGTCGGGCAGCGCCGGCATCGCGGCGACCGGCCCGCTCTTGTACGGGCTGCGGAACGGCACGTTCTCCCAATCCGGCTTGAAGCGGAACTTGCCGTCCGGCCAGTTGAAGCCGGTGAGATAATGCGCTTCCTCGAACGGCGGCTGGCAGTCGAGCCAGCGGTCACGTTCGAGTTCGGCCAGCGTGCCGCGCCTGGAGATGCGCAGCATCTGGTCGATCAATTGCCGCGGGCTCATGCCAAAGCCCGGATGCGCGGCGCCGACGCGCTTGGCCAATTCGCTGATCACCTCGTGATTGTTGCGGCATTCGCCGGGCGGCTCGACCAGCTTGGGGCCAAGAATGATGTATTGGTGGCCGCCGCCGCGATAGATGTCGTCGTGCTCGAGGAACGTTGTGGCTGGCAGCACGACGTCCGCCACCTTCGCGGTTTCCGTCATAAACTGCTCGTGCACGCAAACGAACAGATCCTCGCGCGCAAAGCCGCGCTTCACCTTGTTCTGATCGGGCGCGACCGACAGCGGATTTGTGTTCTGGATGATGAGCGCATTGATCGGCGGACCGTCAAACAACGCCTCGCGCTCGCCGCAGAGAATTTCGCCGATGCGCGATTGATCGAGCACGCGTACCGAGCGGTCGAATACGTCGAGGCCTTCGATCAGCGTTTTGTCGAGGTGGTAGATGTCCGCGTTGATGTGGAAAGCGCCGCCGCCCTCCACCTGCCAGGCGCCGGTCACCGCGGGAATGCAGCTTGCCGCGTGCATGTTGGCGGCGCCGTTGCGCGAGCGCGAAAAGCCGTAGCCGAGCCGGAAGAAAGCGCGCTTGGTGTCGCCGATCAGCTTGGCGAATTCTTCTACCGTATCCACCGGCGTGCCGGTAATCGCGGACGCCCATTGCGGATCGCGCGTGCGCAAGTGCGCCTCCAGCTCGCGCGGCGCGTCGGTGTACTTGTTGAGATAATCCCAATCGGCTTTGCCATCGCGGAACAGGCAATGCATCACCGCGCAGGCGAGCGCGCCGTCGGTGCCGGGCTTCACCAGCACCGGCAGATCGGCCTGCTCCATGGTGCCATTCATGTAGACGTCGACCGCCGCGATCTTGGCGCCGCGTTCCTTGCGGGCGCGGATCGCGTGCGTCATCACGTTGACCTGCGTATTGACCGCGTTGGTGCCCCAGATCACCACCAGATCGGATTTCGCCATTTCGCGCGGATCGCTGCCTGCGATCTTGCCGGTGCCGGCGGCGAAGCCGGCATAGGCCGGGTTGACGCAAATCGTCGAATGGAAGCCGGAATATTTTTTGGCGTGGCGCAGCCGGTTGATGCCGTCGCGCATCACCAGGCCCATCGTGCCGGCATAGTAATAGGGCCAGACGCTTTCGGCGCCGTGACGCTGCTCGCATTTGAGGAAATTTTCGGCCACCAGATCGAGTGCGGCGTCCCAGGAGATGCGGCGGAATTCGCCCGAGCCTTTGACGCCGACGCGCTGCAGCGGATGCAGCAGGCGTTCGACGTGATGCTCGCGCTCGGCATAGCGCGCGACCTTGGCGCAGATGACGCCGAGCGTGTAGTCGTTGTCCTTGGCGCCGCGCACGCGCCCGATCGTGCGATCGTCCAGCAGTTCGACTTCAAGCGCGCAGGTCGAGGGACAATCGTGCGGGCAGGCGGAGTAGCCGATCCGCTTTCCCGTCTCGATCCGCACGTTTTGATTCATGGCGCGCCGAGCCTAGCAGACATTCTCAGACTTCGCTCTCCGCCGGGAGCTTGGCGCGGCGCCAGAAATAGCCCGCCGTCAGCACCACGACGACACCCAGCAGTTCGGCGGCAAAATCGACGCGGCCCGGCGAAAATTGGCTGAATAGGCCCAGTACAATCGGATCGCTGGCGAAGATATCGCCGGCCACCCAGCCGAGGATCGCCGCACCGCCCCAGACCAGCACCGGGAAGCGCTCGAGCAGAGCGAGAATGATGGCGCTGCCGGCGATCACCATCGGAATGCTGATGGCAAGGCCCAGCGTGAGCAGCACGTATTGGCCCTTGGCGACGGCGGCCACCGCAATCACATTGTCGAGGCTCATCACGAGGTCGGCGATCACCACGATGCGGATCGCGCGCCACAGATCGTCGGCCGCCTCCATCTCATCGCCGTCGCCTTCCTCGTCCGGCACCAGCAGCTTGGCGGCGATCCACAACAGTAGCAGCGCGCCGATTAATTTCAGGTAAGGCAGCGTCATCAGCAGCGCGACCACACCGGTGAACACGATCAGCAGCACCGAGGCAAAGCCGGCGCCGATCACCATGCCCCACAGGCGCTGGCGCGGCGGCAGGCCGCGGCAGGCAAGCGCGATGACGACGGCGTTGTCGCCCGACAGCAGCGTATTGATCCAGATGATTTGCAGAACCGACAGCCAGAACGCCGGCTGCGCCATATCGGCGGCAATCGCTTGCACGCGTCGTTCCCCCACCCTGCCCCCGCCTTGGCCGGCGGTTTTCTTGTCGACGCTCGAAAGCAGCGCCGAAGAACTGTAGCGGGTTGCGAACGCCGAAAGCTAGGTGCGTCCAAGCTTAGCCGACGATCTCGTTTTCCGAGAAAAACTGCGCGATCTCGCGCGCCGCCGTGTCGGGCGCGTCGGAGCCGTGCACGGAATTTTCCCCGATCGACTTGGCGTGCACCTTGCGGATGGTGCCGGCCGCTGCCTTGGCGGGATCGGTGGTGCCCATCACGTCCCGGTATTTGGCGATCGCGCCCTCGCCTTGCAGCACCTGCACCACCACCGGACCGGAGATCATGAAATCGACCAGCTCGCGGAAGAACGGCCGCTCCTTGTGCACGGCGTAGAATTTCTCCGCCTGCTCGCGCGTGATACGCACGCGCTTCTGCGCCACGATGCGCAATCCGGCCTTTTCGATCATGGCATTGATCGCGCCGGTCAGATTGCGTTCGGTCGCATCGGGCTTGAGGATGGAAAAGGTACGCTCGACCGGCATCGGACTAATCCTTCACTGAGCTTGATTGAGGAATGAGCGAATTTCATTGGAAAGCGAGGGGCCGCGCGGCTTATAGCGAGAGGCTTTTCGGGCGGCAAGCGCGGTGGCTAGAGTGGCGCTGGGCGAGGAGCTTTCCATAATGTCCCGCTATCGCATGTTCGCCGGCTATAACGCCTGGTGCAATGAGCGGCTCTATGACGCGGCCGCCACCGTATTGGATGCCGACTATCGCGCCGACCGCGGGGCCTTCTTCAAGTCGCTGCACGGCACCCTCAACCATTTGCTGCTCGGCGACGTCATCTGGATGCACCGCTTCACCGGCGAAGGCGCGCTGCCGAAGACGCTCGATGAAATCCTCTACGACGATTTCACTGCCCTGCGAGCCGCGCGCCGCGTCATGGACGCCAGCATCACCCGCTATGTCGCCGGGTTGGGCGAGGCCGACCTCACCGGCACTATCCGCTACCGCGCTTTCTCGAAGCCGGCCGACATCGAGCAAGTGCTCGCGCCCGCGCTCGATCATTTCTTCAATCATCAAACGCATCACCGCGGCCAGGCGCACGCTTTGCTGTCGAGCATGATCGGCAACGACCGCACGCCGAGCTTCGATTTGATCATCTATCAACGGCAAACGGGAGACGGCGGCCTGCGGCAGACCGGCTGACGATCACTGCACGTACATGTGCTCGGTGGTGGCGGTCTTGGCGGCGGCTTTTTTCTTGGGCTTCTTCTTCACCCCAGCCTTGGCGGGCTTGGCCGGCTTCTGCTGCCCGGGAACCTCGTCGATTTCCTGCAGGCGGCCGGAATCGAACGTGTAGATGCCCGGCCACGGGCCGCTCAGATACGTCACCACAACCTTGCGCGCGCCTTTGTCGCCGGCGCTGATGCTGACGTTGCTGGGCTGGCCGGCGCGGCGCACCGCCTGACATTCCGTCATGCCGAGCGCGATGCCGCCAAGCACCGGGGGACCGCCGCCGAAGCCTTCGGGCTGCAGCGTGTCCATCCGTTCATTGGCCGGCACCGAAACCGGCATGGGCGCGGGCGGCGGCGCCTGCGGCATCGGCGCGCTGGCTAGATCGCCGGCAACCGAGCCGTAAGACGGTTTGGCGGGCGGGGCAGCGGGAGCGGCGGCGGGCTCGGCAGCAGCAGCCGGAGCGGCCGGTGCCGGCGCTGGCGCGGCCGGCGCCTGCGCGCGCGCCTCGGCGGCGCAATGTCCGCCGGCGTCGACCAGATCCTCGGGCGCGACCGGGCCGCTCGGCCCCAACGGCGCGGTCTTGGCGTTGTATGAGACCTTCACCCAGTCGGGCGTCTCGAACAGCGGCTTGGTGAAGGCCTGATCGCGGTTTTCGAACACCCCGCCAAAGTCGCCCATGCCTCCGCACCCGCCTACACTCGCGGCAAGGACCGCAGCGGCGACAAGCGAAAAGCATTGGCTACGCAGGCGCCGCAAACCAGTTCCCCAAATCTGATCTATCTGCTTGTCCCTTATGCCGGATTTTGCGTCATCACAATGGCAGCCGGCAAGCGCCAGTGCCACAGACAGTTAGCAGCGTTAACCGCTCGGCCATTGGCCGATAGGCCACTGGGCGACCCGGAAATTCGCTGCACGTGCGGTCCTAGATCGTGTCTGGAATATGGTCCTAACAACCGGCGCTCACGCCTTCTTCACCCAGCGCCCCTGCTCATCCGGCTGCCAATAAGTGGCGTCGAAGCCCTTGGCCTTGGCGTCGCTCCATTGTGCGCGCGCGGCGGCAACCGCTTCCTCGTCCTCGCCGTCGAACAGCAACACGATGCGCGCGTAAGCCTCCGCGTCGGCCGGCGGCGCGGCGCCCTCAATCAGGAAGCGCACATTGGCGGCGTTGGGGTTGGAGTCGGTGAGCGTGAGCAGGATCGGCTGTTGCGCTGCGTCTTGTTCGCGCCAGGTGCCGTGCGGCAGGAAGCCGTCGTCGCGATAGGTCCACAGATGCGCGTCGAGCGCCTCGATGCGCTCTTCGGATGCGCCCTGCACCACCACGCGCCAGCCGCGCTGCAATGATTTTTCCAACAGCCCCGGCAGCACGCCTTCGAGCTTCTGGCCTTGCAGGTGGTAGAAGAGGACTTCGGTCATGTGATCTGTGACTATTTTTCGTAATACTCCGCCACCAACTGATCGAGCAGCCGCACACCCCAGCCCGAGCCCCAGCTTTTGTTGATCTCGCTCTGGCGGCTGTCGAAGCCGGTGCCGGCGATGTCGAGATGCGCCCACGGCGTCTTGTCGTCGACGAAGCGCTTGATGAATTGCGCCGCGGTGATGGCGCCGCCCATGCGGCCGCCGGTATTCTTCATGTCGGCGAATTTTGAATCGATCAGCTTGTCGTAGTCTTTCGACAGCGGCATGCGCCACACCAGCTCGCCGGTCTGCTCGCCCGCTTTGGTCAGCCGTTCGGCAAGCTGATCGTTGTTGGCGAACATGCCGGCATATTCGTGTCCGAGCGCGACGATAATGGCGCCGGTCAGCGTCGCCAGATCGATCATAAATTTCGGCTTGAAGCGCTGCGCAGCGTACCAGATCACGTCGCCGAGCACGAGGCGGCCTTCGGCGTCCGTGTTGATGATCTCGATGGTCTGGCCGGACATCGATTTGACGATGTCGCCGGGGCGCTGTGCCTTGCCATCCGGCATATTCTCGACCAAGCCGATGACGCCGACGGCGTTGACGCGGGCTTTGCGTTTGGCGAGCGCATGCATCAAGCCGGTGACGCAGGCAGCCCCCGCCATGTCGCCCTTCATGTCTTCCATGCCGGCGGCCGGTTTGATCGAGATGCCGCCGGTGTCGAAGCAGACGCCTTTGCCGATGAAGCAGACCGGCGCGTCGGATTTCTTGCCGCCGTTCCAGCGCATCACCACCACGCGGCTGTCGCGCGCGGATCCCTGGCCGACGCCGAGCAGCGCGCGCATGCCGAGCTTTTTCAGTTTCGGCACGTCGAGCACTTCGATCGCGACGCCGACCTTGCGTAGCGCGCTCGCTCTGCGCGAGAATTCCTCCGGGTAGAGCACGTTGGCCGGCTCGTTGACCAGATCGCGCGCCATCAGCACGCCCTCGGCGACGGCACCGCGCACGGCATAGGCGCTGCGCGCCGCCGCGAAGTCGCTCACGCAGACGGTGACCTTGCGGCTTGCCGGCAGTTTCTCGTCGTCTTTGCGCTTGGTCTTGTAGCGGTCGAAGGCATAAGCGCGCAGCGCGATGCCCTGCGCCAGGTCGGCGGCGCGGTCGCCGCGCATCGCCCCGCCCGGCAACTCGGCGAAGACGGACGCCTCGGCCGCGCTCGTTGGAATCTTGCCCATGGCGCCGCCGCCGAGCATGACGACATCGGTCGGCTCGAGTTCGGCCGTCTTGCCCGCGCCGATGACCACCAGACGGGCCACCTTAAGGCCGTCCGGCACCGGGAGTTCGAGGCTCGACCCCCTCTTGCCGGTGAAGTGCTCGGCCTTGGCGGCCCTGGTCACTAGGTCATTGGCCGACCCCAAGGCCCGGGCGGTGGCCGGGCCGAACTTGAGAGTATCGTCGCAGAACACCACCAGAACGCCCGATGTGGGTAGTTTGCCGGGGGCAGTGAAAGGGCCAAAGCCGAGCGTCAGGGCGTCGGGCATATTCGGGAATTCCTTCAATCCGGGAGGGCCTTGGCCCCATATGCGCCCCGAACCGCCGCCTGGGAAGGCTTAAATCGCCCGTTTTGGCCGCTTTTTCACAAGCGGCAGCACGCACCGCAAGGTCGTGCCAAAGCCGGTATTCGCTTGCCAGAATCGGCCTCCGGAGCCACCCATTAGGGGGTTAAGGTCAGCCCCCGCCTTAACTTTCCATTGTGCATGTTCAGCGGCTTTGCCTTTGCACGGCCACTTTGTGGACCGATCAAGGTAAACAAGACTGGGGGTTGGGTTACGCTGGCGGCGCCTGGCGCACGGTGGGGAAGCCGTGCGCGGGAACGCGGCTTTGCGATTGGGGGGACAGTACTGCGGATGGGGTCGATCAGCCGATATATCTTCCGCACGACGTTCGGTGCGTTTCTCGTCGTGCTCGTCAGCCTGACCGCGGTGATCTGGGTCACGCAGGCGCTGCACGACTTCGACATCGTCACCAATCAAGGCCAGACCATCCTGGCTTTCGTCGGCATCACCGGACTGATCATTCCGCTCTTGGTGCTGGTGATCGCGCCGATCGCGCTGGTGATCGCGGTCGCGCACGTGCTCAACAAGCTGTCGACCGATAGCGAAATCATCGTGATGAACGCCGCCGGCATGTCGCCGTGGCTGCTGTTCCGCGCCTTCATGACGGTCGCGCTCGTGGTTTCGCTGCTGGTGGCGACGATCGGTACCTATTTCGCCCCCAAAGGTTTGCGCATGCTGCGCGACTGGCTGACGGAAGTGCGCGCCGATGTGGTGGGCAACATCGTGCAGCCCGGCCGTTTCACCACGGTCGAGAACAACGTCACCATCCACATCCGCGAGCGGCTCACCAATGGCGAATTGCGCGGGATCATGCTCGACGACCTGCGCAACCCCGACGAGCGGGTGACGGTGCTGGCGGAGACTGGGCAACTGGTCGATGACAAACAGGGCACCTTCCTGGTTCTGCAGAACGGCATCGTTCAGCGCCGTTTGAAAGACGAGCGCGATCCGACCATGGTCGCGTTCGACCGCTATGCCTTCGACCTCTCGCAGTTCGGCGGATCGCGCGAGGCGGCCAAGTATTCCATTCGCGAGCGCTATCTCTGGCAGTTGCTGCTGCCCGACCCGCAAGATCCACTCCTCAAAGAACAGCCGGGCCAATTCCGCGCCGAACTGCATGACCGGTTGATTGCGCCGTTCTATCCGCTCGCCTTTGTGGTGATCGCTTTCGCCTATCTCGGCGCGCCGCGCACGACGCGGCAAAGCCGCACGCTGTCGATGCTGGGCGCCATCAGCGGCGTGGGCCTGCTGCGCGTGATCGGATTTGCGTCGACGGTATTCGGCGCCTCCATCCCCTGGATGCTGTCGCTGCAATACATCGCGATGGTCTTGGCCGTCGCGTTCGGACTGTGGGTGGTTCGCAACGGCCTGATCATCGAGCCGCCGGCCTTCCTGTCCAGTTCGCTGGCGGCGTTCACCGACCGCATCGCGCGGCGCTTTGCCAACGCCATGAGATGACCATGCCGATCGTCGGTGGGACCCTCGCACGGTATTTCGGCTTACGCTTTCTGAGCACGGTGTTGCTGGTATTTGCCGGCGTTTTCCTGCTGGTCGCCTTGCTCGATTACATCGAGCTGATGCGCCGGGCGGGCGACGTGCCGAACGTATCGGCGATCTTGGTGGCGGAAACCTCGCTGTTCCGGGTGCCGCAGGTGACCGAGCGCGTGCTGCCGTTTTGCGTGCTGATCGGCGCCATGTCGTGCTATCTCAACTTGTCACGGCGGCTGGAATTGGTGATTGCCCGCTCGGCCGGCATGTCGGCCTGGCAATTCATATCGCCGGCGCTGGTGGTGGCCTTCCTGATCGGAATCTTCGCAACGACGATCTACAATCCGATCGCCGCCATCCTGCAGGAGCGATCCAAGCGTTACGAAGCGGAGCTGTTCGCCCAGCAGATCGCGGAATTCACCAACCCGAATGCGCCGTTCTGGGCGAGCCAGAGCACTGCCTCGGGACAAGCGATCATCAACGCGCAGACCAGCCGCAATCAAGGCGTCACGCTCACCGGTGTGACGATCATGGTGCTCGACGGCGCCAACCATTTCCGGCAGCGCATCGAAGCCCATTCGGCCGTGCTCGAGCCCGGGGTCTGGCGGCTGAGCGATGTCCGCATCTATGCGCTCGGCAAGTTGCCGGTCGAGCGCGACGTCTACCTGCTCAAGACCAGCCTGACGCCGGAACAGGTGCGTGAAAGTTTTGCAACACCCGAAACTGTGCCGTTTTGGGAACTTCCACTGTATATCAAGATCGCCGAACACGCCGGCCTTGCCGCCGCAGGCTATAGATTGCAGTTCCAGAAGCTTTTGGCACGGCCTTTCTTGCTCGCCGCCATGGTGTTCCTTGCCGCCGCCGTCAGTTTACGGTTCTTCCGCTTCGGCGGAGTCCAAAAGATGGTTTTAAGTGGCGTGGCCGCGGGCTTTCTGCTTTATGTTTTGTCGAAAATAACTGACGATATGAGCAAAGCTGGGCTGATGCACCCTGTGGCAGCGGCTTGGCTGCCCGTGCTTGTTGGCGGGCTGACGGGGTTTGTGGCGTTGTTGTACCAGGAGGACGGGTGATGGCGGGGCGGCTTTGCGCTCGTCCACCTGAAGCCCGGGCGCGTTGGCGCGCCCTGTTGACCGTCCTCGCCGTACTGGCGGGCGGCGGCTTTTTCGCGTGCGCGCCCGCGTTCGCCCAGGACGTCACCTTCCCGCAAGCGGCGCCCCCGCACCAAAAATCCAAGATCGAAAGAGAGCGGGCAAAGGCGGGCGCACAAAAGCAAATGCTCGTGCAGGCCAACGAGATCGACTACGACTATTCCAACAAACGCGTCGCCGCCGTAGGCAATGTGCAAATCTATTACGGCGGTTCGACTCTCGAAGCCGACAAGGTCATCTACGACCAGACCACCAAGCGCCTGCACGCCGAAGGCAATGTCCGTCTTACCGAAGAGGACGGCAAGGTTACCTACGGCCAGATCATGGACCTGTCGGACGACTACCGCGATGGCTTCGTCGATTCACTGCGCCTCGATGCGCCCGATCAGACCCGTATGGCGGCGGCGCGCGCCGAGCGCTCGTCCGGCAATTACACCGTCTTCCACAACGGCATTTACACCGCCTGCGCACCCTGCCGCGACGATCCGAAGAAGCCGCCGCTTTGGCAAGTCAAGGCCGCGCGCATCATTCACGACCAGAACGAAAAGATGATCTATTTCGAGGACGCCCGCCTCGAATTCTGGGGTCATCCGATCGCCTATCTGCCCTACTTCTCGACGCCCGATCCGACCGTCAAGCGCAAGACCGGTTTCTTGGTGCCGTCGACATTGTCGAGCTCGGCGTACGGCGTTGCGGTCGATGTGCCCTACTACTGGGCGCTGGCGCCGGATTACGACGCCACCATCGAGCCGGTGATCACGACCAAACAGGGTCCGCTAATGCAGGCAGAATTCCGCCAGCGTCTGCTCAACGGCGCTTATGAAATCCGCGGCTCCGGCATCTACCAACTTGACCCCGGCTACTTCAACGTCCCTGGATCAACGTCCGGCGACCGCGATTGGCGCGGTGACGTGGAGAGCGACGGCCAGTTCGCCCTCTCGGATCGCTGGGTGTGGGGCTGGAACGGCCTGCTGGCGTCTGACCCGACTTACCTCCAGAACTACAACCCGCATCTGTCGGCCTATCACGTCGTCGATCCCTTCCAGACCGGCGCGGACGCGGGCCTTTCCCAGCTTTATCTTGAGGGCAAAGGCAATCGCAGCTATTTCGACGCGCGGTCCATGTATTTCTACGGCTTTTCGACATCCGACGTGCAGAAGCAGCTCCCGGTCATTCATCCCGTGGTCGACTACATGTACACGGTCGACCATCCGGTGCTGGGCGGCGAGCTCGGCTTCAATACCAACATCACCAGTTTGACCCGCAGCCAGGCAGAATTCGACGCGATCACGCAGAACGCATTTAACAATAATTCCTGCGCTGACACCGCCGATCCGGCGGTGAGGACGACGGCGAACTGTCTGCTGCGCGGCATTCCCGGCAATTACAACCGCTTTTCCGCCGAAGCGCAGTGGCGCCGCGAGATCACCGATCCCCTCGGCGAGGTCTTCACGCCCTTCGCCTCGCTGCGCGCCGACGTCGCGTCTGTGCATGTCGACAACGATCCGAGCGTGTCGAATTTCATAAACCCCGGCGACACCAACCTGGTGCGCGGCATGCCGACGGTGGGCGTGGAGTACCGCTATCCGTTCATCAGCGTCGAATCCTGGGGCACGCAGACCTTCGAGCCGATCGCGCAGGTGATCGCGCGGCCGAACGAGCAGCAGGTCAACAAGTGGCCGAACGAAGACGCGCAGACCCTGATCTTCGATGACAGCAATCTATTCCGCGTCGACAAGTTCTCCGGCTGGGATCGCGTCGAGGGCGGCGGCCGCACCAATTACGGCGCCCAGTACACCATGCAGTTCAACCAGGGCGGCGCCATCAACATGTTGGTCGGCCAGTCCTACCAGCTGTTCGGCGCAAATTCGTTCGCGGAAGGCGGCATCAGCAATACCGGCCTCAACAGCGGCCTCGATACCAGGCTGTCGGACTATGTGGCGCGCTTCTCCTACCAGCCGAACAAGACCTACGAGTTCATTTCCCGCTTCCGCTTCGACAAAGACGATTTCACCGTGCAACGCATGGAGTTCGAGGCGCGCGCAAATTTCGACCGCTGGTCGGTGTCCGCGCTCTACGGCGACTACGCCGCCCAGCCACTCATCGGCTTCGTCACCCGCCGGCAGGGCATCCTGGCCACCGGCTCCTACAAGCTCGACAGCAACTGGGTGCTGCTGGGCGGGGCCCGCTATGACCTGGAAGCCGGCCAATTCGACCAGACGCGCATCGGCCTCGGCTATGTCGACGACTGCCTCATCTTGGCCCTGAATTACATTACAAACTATGCCTACAGCGGGAACCCGGTGACCGACCACCAGATCATGCTGCAACTGAGCCTGCGTACGCTCGGCGGCACGTCGGTGAGCCAAGGAGTTGGCGGGCTAGGCGGGCTTTAATCGAGGCTGGCGCGTGACGGACGCCGCCGAAAAAAGCCAAGGCCGAAGGAGAATGACGGCAGTGATGTCTTATCTGGTCCGACGATGGCTAGCGGCGGCGGTTTTGCTGGCGGCGAGTTGCGCCGCGCCGGTGCTTGCGCAGGCGCAGGTGGTGGTGGTCGCCAACGGCTCGCCGATCACCGCCTATGACATCGAGCAGCGCACCAAGCTGGTCGCGGCGTCGACGCATACAAATCCGAAGCGGCAGGAGATCATCCAGCAGCTGATCGACGACCGTATCAAGATCGACAAGGCGAAAAGCTACGGCCTGATCGTGGACAACGATGAAGTCAATCAAGCCTTTGCCGGCATGGCGACGCGCCAGCACATAACGCCCGACCAGTTCAAACAATTCCTGACGCGGTCGGGGATCAATCCGGATACGGTGAAGGCGCGCATGCGCGCCGAGCTGACCTGGAACCAGCTGGTGCGCGGCAAGTTCAACACCAGCTTGCAGGTTGGCGAATCCGATATTGCGGTGGCGATGCGCGCGCGCAACGAGGCCGACACGATCGGCTATATCTATACGCTGTATCCGGTGATCTTCGTGGTGCCCTATGGATCGCCGGCGCCTTTCATAGAGGCCAAGCTGCACGAGGCCAACAATCTGCGCGACCGTTTCCTCAATTGCAAAGAGGGCCTCGAGATGGCGCGCGCGGTGCGCGACGTGGCGGTGCGCGAGCCGTTGACCCGCTCGTCGGCCGATCTCGACACGCAGCTGCGCGATCTGCTCGGCAGCATGCCGGTCGGACGGCTGACCACGCCGGAGATGACGCAGCAGGGGCTGCAGATGTTCGCGGTTTGCGACAAGAAGGCGAGCAAGACCGAGTCGCCGGTGCAGCACGAAGTGAAAGAGGAAATCTTCCAGCGCCGCTTCACGCGCGAAGCCAGCCGCTATCTGGAAGAGCTGCGCAAACAAGCGATGGTCGAATACAAAGACGACAAAGACGCGGAAGCCGCCAAGGCAACGTCCAAAGACGCCGAAGCCGACAAAGCAAAATGAGCAAGCCCAAGCCTCTGGCTTTGACGATCGGCGAGCCGGCCGGCATCGGTCCGGATTTGACGCTCGCGCTCTGGCAGCGGCGAGCCGAGCTCGATCTGTCGGCCTTCTATCTGATCGGCGACGTCGATTTTCTCAAAGGCCGCGCGCGCGCGCTCGGCCTCGACGTGACGATCGCCGCGGTGGCTCCGTCGGAGGCGGCGGCGGCATTTGCGCGCACACTGCCGGTGGTCCCGCTCGGCTTGGCGGTGACCGCCGCGCCCGGCCGGCCGGACGCGACCAGCGCGCCGGCGGCGATCGCGGCCATCCGCCGCGCGGCGGCCGACGTGATGGCCGGCGATGCGGCGGCCGTCGTCACCAACCCGATCGCCAAGAGCGTCCTTTCCCGTGCCGGCTTTGCCGAGCCCGGCCACACCGAATTTCTCGGACACCTGGCCGAGCAGGCGACCGGCAAAAAGGTGACGCCGGTGATGATGCTGTGGTCGGCTGAGCTCGCGGTGGTGCCGGTGACCATCCACATTCCGCTGCGCGAGGTGTTCTCCATGCTCACGAGCGCGCTGATCGCCGACACCGGCCGCATCGTGGCGCGCGATCTCACCGCGCGCTTCGGCATCGCGCGCCCGCGCCTGGCGGTGGCCGCGCTCAATCCGCATGCCGGCGAAGAGGGCACGTTGGGCGAGGAAGACATGACGATCGTCGCCCCTGCGGTCGCCCGTTTGCGTAGCGAAGGCATCGACGCCGTCGGCCCGCTGGCAGCCGACACGCTGTTTCACGCGCGCGCGCGCGCGACGTATGACGTCGCGCTGTGCATGTATCACGATCAGGCGCTGATCCCGATCAAGACGCTGGCCTTCGACCACGGCGTCAACGTGACACTCGGCCTGCCCTTCGTGCGCACCTCGCCAGACCACGGCACCGCATTCGATCTTGCCGGCACCGGGCGGGCCAATCCGGGCAGCCTGCTCGCCGCGCTCACGCTCGCGGCGCGGCTGACGGCCAACGCGCCCGCGCTGGCACCTGCGAAGTAGATGGCACAAATCGACGAGCTGCCGCCGCTGCGCGATGTCATCCGCCGGCATGGGCTCAGCGCGAAGAAATCGCTCGGCCAGAATTTCCTGCTCGATCTGAATTTGACGGCGCGCATCGCGCGCGCGGCGGGCCCGCTCGCAGGCGCTACCGTAATCGAGGTCGGGCCCGGGCCGGGCGGCTTGACGCGCGCGCTGCTGGCCGAAGGCGCCAAACGCGTGATCGCCATCGAGCGCGACGAGCGGGCACTGGCGGCGCTCGCCGAAATCGCCGCGCATTATCCCGGCCGGCTGGAGATCGTAGCGGGCGACGCGCTCGCTTTCGACCCGCATCCATATTTGCGCGGCGAGCGCGCGCGCGTGGTGGCCAATTTGCCCTATAACATCGCGACCGCGCTGCTGGTCGGCTGGCTGACCGCCGAGCCGTGGCCGCCGTGGTTCGACATGCTGGTGCTGATGTTCCAGCGCGAGGTGGCTGAGCGCATTGTCGCCAATCCGGGTAGCAAAACTTACGGGCGGCTCTCGGTGCTCGCGGGCTGGCGCACGGAGGCGAAGATCCTGTTCGACGTGGCGCCCTCGGCCTTCGTGCCGCCGCCCAAGGTGACGTCCTCGGTGGTGCGGCTCGTCCCGCGGCCTGCGCCGCTCGCCTGCGACGCGGGCGTTTTGCAACGCGTGACCGAAGCCGGCTTCGGTCAGCGCCGCAAAATGCTGCGGCAGAGCTTGAAATCGCTGGGCGTGGACGCGCTCGCGCTGCTCGATCGGGCCGGCATCCAGCCTACCGCACGCGCGGAGGAAATTTCGGTCGAGGGATTCATGGCGCTGGCGCGCGCGTTCGGTTCCAAATAGGTTCGCGCGCATGACGCAAATGCACCGCCAATCACTCACCGCCTATGGCGCGCCGCTGTGCGAGACCGTGGTCGAGACGCCGCGCCCGCAAGGCACAGAAGTGTTGGTGCGCATCGCGCGCTGCGGCGTTTGCCATTCCGACCTGCACATGCAGGACGGCTATTTCACGCTCGGCGACGGCAAGCAGCTCGACGTGCGCGCGGGCCGCACGCTGCCCTTCACGCTCGGGCATGAGATCGCCGGCGAGGTGGAAAGCGCTGGGGCGGAGGCGAACGCGAAAGTTGGCGCCAAGGTCGCGGTCTATCCCTGGATCGGCTGCGGGCAATGCCCGGCCTGCAAGGCGGGTGACGAGAACATCTGCGCCGCGCCGCGCCATCTCGGCATCACGATGGACGGCGGCTACGCCACGCACGTGCTGGTGCCGCATCCGCGCTATCTGATCGACTACGCGCCGCTGTCGGCATCCTACGCGGGCGCATTGATGTGCTCGGGGCTGACGGCCTATGCCGCGCTCAAGCGGCTTTCCGATCGCGCGAGCCGCGCGCCATTGCTGCTGGTCGGCGCGGGCGGCGTCGGGCTGATGGGCTTGGCGCTCACGCGCGCGATGTATGGCGCGCCCTATGTCGCGGACATCGATGCAAAGAAGCGCGAGGCGGCGCTCGCGGCCGGCGCCAAAGAGGTGTTCGATCCCGCCGACCCCAATACGCGCAAGGGGCTGCTCAAGGCGAGCGGCGGCATCTACGCAGCGGTCGATTTCGTCGGCTCCGACAAGTCGCTGAATTTCGCCACCGGCGTGCTCGCCAAAGGCGGCAAGGTGGCGGTGACGGGCCTGCTCGGCGGCGGCTATGCGACGGCGGTCGCCATGTTCCCGCTCAAGGCCATGACCATCGAAGGCACGCAGACCGGAACTTTGGCGGAGGCGCGCGAGCTGATCGATCTGGTGCGCGCGAAAAAGATCGCAGCCCCGCCGATCGCCGAGCGGCCGCTGGCGCAAGCCTCGCGGACGCTCGACGATCTGCGCGGCGGGCGCATCGTCGGGCGCGTGGTTTTGGTGCCGTAAAATCGGCGGAACCGGCGCGTAAACCGTGACCGAAGGCCGCCGTGATTTGGGGTTACAACGATTGCGGAAAGCGCTTAGTATCCGCCGCCGCAACGACAAGCGAGGGGTCATCCGTGAGCAACGTCACTCTCAGCGAGCCGCTTCGCGGCCGGGCGCTATTCGATCGCATCTGGAAGTTCACGCTGCGGCGGGTGGTACTGCCCATCGCGATATGGGGACCGATTGCGTACGTGTTCCCGAAAATCGCGTTGTTCTATCTCGCCTGCGGCGCTTATGACGTCAGCCGTAATCGTCCGCTGAAGTTGTCGACGATCCGGCGCTATTTCATGGGCAACGGCGTGCTGCTGTGGATGCTCTCGCCGATCAACGTGCTGCTCGACTTGTTCTCGCTGCCCTACGTCAACAAGGGCGTCTACAAGCTGGCGGATCTGCCCGCGGACCTGCAGGACGAGGTCAAGCGCTTCATCAAGGTCACCAACGACGCCGACCTCGTGCAGAAGTCCGAGGAACAGGTCAAGCAGCACAAGCGCGCGATGATTTTCTGGCGCAGCTACGGCGTCGACGTCGACGCGCCGGTGAGCGTTCCGGCCTACGACGAGCCTTGGAAATACATCAAGACCATCGGCCTCTCGGTGTTCAACAAAAAGATCACGACATCCGCGCACTTCGGCTGGCTGCGCCCGACCCTGCGGCTGCTCTACAACATCAACGACATCAAGGACCGCTCCGCCTACATCGTGGTCGGCGACACGACGCACTACTGGTGCGACGACAAACTATTCATCTTCGACGACACGCTGCTGCATCTGTCGGCCAACGAGACCGACCAGCTGCGCTATTGCATGTTCGTCGACATTCTCCGCCCGTCGCCGTTCCCGCGCGTGATGGGCACCGTGGTCGCGGCCGAAGGCTTCCTCAACAAGCACTTCAACCTGACCAAGCTGAGCGGCTGGACGTTGCTCGAACGATCCAAATGCCGGCCTGCCGAGCCCGCGCGCTAACGCTCCGCCGGCGACCTAGAGCGACGGCAAGACCGCGCGGGCCAAATAAAGAAACAAAGATAGGCCCAGCAGCAAAAGCAACGCCGCGAGCGCGAGATCAAACAGCACCCCGGAGCTGGGAACGGCCTCCTCTTTGTCGATCTCCTTGGCGACGCGGAAAAACCGGACGGCGGCGACGACGATCATCGCTACGCCGAGCAGAATGAAGGCAAGGCCCGCCTCGTTCGCGAACCTTTGTCCGTGCAGCAGCAGCGGACGCGATTGGGCTCCCGATGCGACCGTTGCCAGAAAAATATCGAATCGCTCGATCAAAAACCCGAAGGCCATGACGGCGATGGCCGTGCGAACCCAAGCGAGGAACGTGCGTTCGTTCGCCGCGTGATCGGTATAATGTTTGATCATTGACGGTCTCGACTGCGGGTTACTTCGTCGCTTCTTGTGCGATCGCGGCGAGCAGTCCGCTCATCGCCTTCACCGCCGGCGCGCTTGTCACGCCCAATCCGTGGCGTTGCGCGATCCAGCCCGGGTCGTTGTAGCCGAGCCAGGCCTTGCCGTCGGCATCTTCCCAGACCAGCGCCTTGAGCGGCAGGTCGATACCGGCCGACTGCCGGTCCTGCATCAACGCGGTGCCGCCTTTGGGGTTGCCGAACAGCACCACTTCGGTCGGGCGTAGCGGCAAACCGACCGAGGCGGCGCCGGCGGCATGATCGACGCGGGCGAAAACGGCAAGTTGCCGCGCGGCGAACGCTGCTAGCAAGCGGTCAAGCGTTTCACGCGCCGAAACGCGGCTCTGCACCGACACGAGGCCATTGTCGGACATTGAAAACGTCCTGTGAAAAATGCGCCCCCATTTCCGACTACTACGCGGCACGACGGAGTCAACAGCCTAAAGCTCCGCCTGCAATGCGCGCACGAAATCGGACAGGCCGGGCTGGCGCTCGCGCTTCAAGCGCTCGGCGGCAAGGATCGCCTTCACTTCGGCAAACGCCTGGTCGATATCGTTGTTGATGACCACGTAATCGTATTCCGCCCAGTGGCTCATCTCGTCGCTCGCCTTGGCCATGCGGCGCACGATGGTGTCGTAGTCGTCCTGCGCGCGGGCACGCAGGCGCTTCTCCAGTTCCGGGATCGACGGCGGCAAAATAAAGACGCTGACCAGATCGGTGCGCGCCTTCTCGCGCAATTGCTGCGTGCCCTGCCAGTCAATGTCGAACAGCACGTCGCGGCCTTGCGCCAGCGCGTCCATCACGGGCTTGGCGGGCGTGCCGTAATAATTGTCGAACACCTCGGCCCATTCCAGCAATTCGTCCTTGTCGATCAGTTCGTCGAAGCGCCGGCGGTCGATGAAATGATAATCGCGGCCGTCTTTCTCGCCGGGACGCATCTTGCGCGTGGTGACCGAGATCGACAGCGTGACGCCATCGTCTTCCTCGAGCAGGCGGCGCGACAGCGTGGTCTTGCCGGCCCCGGAGGGCGAGGACAGCACCAGCATCAGCCCGCGGCGGGCGATCGCGGAGATCTCGGAGCGCTTCTTCGCCATCGTCACTCCAGATTCTGCACCTGCTCGCGGAATTGCTCGACTACGGTTTTTAATTCCAGCCCGATATTGGTCAATTCGACGTCGTTCGATTTGGCGGTGAGCGTATTCGATTCGCGGTGCAGCTCCTGCGCCAGAAAATCGAGCCGGCGGCCGACCGCGCCGCCTTCGGCCAAGAGTTTCTGCGCCTGCGCGACGTGCGAGGCGAGCCGGTCGAGCTCCTCGCGGATATCGGCCTTGGCGGCGAGCATGATCGCTTCCTGGTGCAGGCGGTCGGAATCGAAGCGCTGCGAGGCGGCGAGCAGCGTCGCCACCTGCTCGGCCAGCCGCGCCTTGACCGCCTCCGGCTTGCGGCCGGGGGCTTTTTCGGCGCGCGCCGCGAGCGTGGCGATTTCGCCAAGCCGCGCGTTGAGCAGGCGGCCGAGCGTAGTCCCCTCCTCGCGCCGCATGGCGGTCAATTCGGCGAGCGCCTTGTCGAAGCCTTTGGCGACGGCGCTTTCTGCGGCGCGGCGCGCATCCTCGCTTTCGTCCTCATCGGAAACTTCCATCACGCCCTTTAGCGAAAGAATGCCGTCGAGGGTTGCGGGCGCGGCCTCGACCTTGCCGCTGAGGTTCTTGAGCGTCGCCACCACGGCGTTGAGCACCTGCTCGTTGACCTTCACGGTGGGCGCTACGCCTTTGCGCTCGACGCTGAGGTTGGCGTAGACGGTGCCGCGCGCCAACTCTTCCGACGCGCGCTTGCGCGCCGGCACTTCGACCGCGTCCCAGCCGGGCGGCAGGCGCAAGCGCAGGTCGAGGCCCTTGGCGTTGACCGATTTTATTTCCCAGCTCCAGGCATAGGCGCCGGTCACGCCGTAGCCGCGCGCAAAGCCGGTCATGCTGGAGAGGGCCATGGCGAAAAGTCTCGCGTTATGAAAGCGCGGCGACCTTAGCGGCGCGCCTATTCAGTCACAAGACCGCGCCGTCTCCCTCTCCCCGCACGCGGGGAGAGGTAAAAAGGTTTACGGCTTCGCCGCGTCCGGCTTGGATGCCGCGGGCGCCTGATCTGGCGGCGGCTCGGACGTTTTCTCGAAGGCGCGCAGCTTGGCGACGTTCTTCTGATGCTGGTCGTAGGTCTCCGAGAACAGGTGACGGCCGGTGCCGTCGGCGACGAAATAGAGATCCTTGGTGCGGGCCGGGTTGGCGGTCGCCTCCAGCGAGGCCTTGCCCGGATTGGCGATCGGACCGGGCGGAAGGCCATTGATCACGTAGGTATTGTAAGGCGTCGGCTGTTCGATCTCGCTCTTCAGAATTGGGCGGCCGAGCGAGCCCTTGCCGCCGGTCAGACCGTAAATGATGGTCGGGTCGGATTGCAGCCGCATCTTATTCTTCAGGCGATTGACGAAGACGGCGGCGACGCGCGAGCGCTCGTCGGCGCGGCCGGTTTCCTTCTCGACGATGGAGGCGAGCGTCACCAGCTCCTCCGGCGTTTTCAGCGGCAGATCGGGCGAGCGGCGCTCCCAGGCCTCCTTGAGCACCGCCTGCTCGTCATGCTGCATGCGCTCGATCAGCTGCGCGCGCGTCATGCCGCGGTTGAACTTGTAGGTCTCCGGCAGCAGCGAGCCTTCGCGCGGGATTTCCTTGATCGAACCGGTGAGCGCGTCGTTTTCCAACAGGCGCGCGACGATCTGCTCCGAGGTCAAGCCTTCCGGCAGCGTGAGCGCGTGCAGCACCACTTTGCCTTCGACGATGGTGTCGACCACGTCGGCGAGGCTGGCGTGCTGGCTGAACTTGTATTCGCCGGATTTGAGGCCGCCGCGCGCCTTCAGCACCATCACGCCGCCGATGAACACGTAAGGCTGGTCGATGACGCCCTGCTGCTGCAACAGCGTGGCGATGTCGCGAATGCCGAGGCCGCGCGGGATGTTGACCACCTTGTCCTCGGGCAGCGGGCCGGGCGCTTCGAAGCGCTGCTTGCCGAAATAAAGCGCACCGCCGACCGCGACCGAAACCACCACCAGCAGCGTGAATATCGCGTTGCCGACGATCACCAGCGGGTGGCGCACCCGGCGCGAGCGGCGCGCCGGCAGCGGCACGCGCTCCGGCTCAAGTGCAAGCCGCGGACTGCGCGGCGGCGCAGACTTGTTGCTGGGCGGCGGCGGAACGGCACTCGGCCCCGACGGCGGGATACTCAACGTTGTTCTCCCGCTCGCTGCACCAGCCGTATTGCCACGCTACAACTCCCGTCAATCGCGAAAATGTCTGCAGGTTTCGAAGGTTAGGAAAGATTATGGCGAAAGCGAGAGGCGGCGGACAAGCGCACGCTAAGCGTCAAAGCGGCGGAAGATCAGCGATGCGTTGGTGCCGCCGAAGCCGAAGGAGTTCGACAGCGCGGTGCCGATCTCGCGTTTGCGCGCCTCGTGCGGCACGAGATCGATGGGCGATTCGACCGATGGGTTGTCGAGATTGATGGTGGGCGGGGCGATGCCGTCGCGGATCGCCAGCAGCGAAAAGATCGCCTCGACCGCGCCGGCGGCACCGAGCAGATGGCCGACGCAGGACTTGGTCGAGGACATCGAAATGCGGCCGGCGGCGTTGCCGACCAGACGCTGCACCGCGCCCAGCTCGATCTCGTCGCCCATCGGGGTCGAGGTGCCGTGCGCGTTGATGTAGTCGATATCGTCGGCCGTGACGCTGGCGCGCTTCATGGCCATCGACATGCAACGGAAGGCGCCGTCGCCGTCGGGTGCGGGCGCGGTGATGTGGTAGGCATCGCCGGACAGGCCGTAGCCGATCAATTCGCCGTAAATCTTGGCGCCGCGCGCCTTGGCGTGGTCGAGCGCTTCCAGCACTACGACGCCGGCGCCCTCGCCCATGACGAAGCCATCGCGATCCTTGTCGTAGGGGCGCGAGGCGCGCTTGGGATCGTCGTTGAAGGCGGTCGAGAGCGCGCGCAGCGCATTGAAACCGGCGAGCGCCATGCGGTTGACCGGGGACTCGGCGCCGCCCGCCAGCATGATCTCGGCATCGCCGAGCGCCACCATGCGCGCGGCATCGCCGATGGCATGGGCGCCGGTCGAACAGGCGGTGACCACCGCGCTGTTGGGGCCTTTGAGGCCGTGCTCGATCGAGACGTAGCCGGAAGCGAGATTGATGATGCGGCCGGGGATGAAGAACGGCGACACCCGGCGCGGGCCTTTTTCGTGCAGCGTGACCGCGGTTTCGGCGATGCCTTCGATGCCGCCGATGCCGGAGCCGATCAGCACGCCGGTCGCGTTCTGCTCATCGGGGGTTTTCGGCGTCCAGCCCGCGTCGTCGAGCGCCTGCTTGGCCGCACACATGGCGAACACGATGAATTCGTCGACCTTGCGCTGCTCCTTCGGCTCCATCCATTGGTCGGGATTGTAGGTGCCGTTGCTGCCGTCGCCGCGCGGGATCATGCAGGCGATCTTGCAGGCGAGGTCGGCGACCTCGAAGCGCTCGACCTTGGCGGCGCCGCTCTCGGCCTTGATCAGGCGCGACCATGTCGTCTCGACGCCGCAACCGAGCGGCGTCACCATCCCCATACCGGTTACGACGACACGTCTCATGGGCGCCTCTCAGCTAAATTGAGAAGCCTAGGCTCCGCTACAACGGGCATAGCCGGCAAACAGCGATTGGTGCGTTTCGAGCGGGCGCTAATGCGCGCTCAGCTTTTCGCGTTCTTTTCGAGAAATTTGACGGCATCGCCGACGGTCAGAATGGTTTCGGCGGCGTCGTCGGGGATTTCGCAGCCAAACTCTTCCTCGAAAGCCATCACGAGCTCGACGGTGTCGAGACTGTCGGCGCCAAGATCGTCGATGAAACTGGCTTGCTCAGTCACCTTTTCGGGCTCGACGCCCAGGTGCTCCACGACGATCTTTTTCACCCGCTCGGCAATTGTACTCATCGTTCCAACCTCGTGCTTTTTAGATTTGGGCCGCAACCGAGATTTAAGGCTGCGGCCATTGCGGCATGGCCTCGTCGTGGTGACGCTGGTGGGACGATGATTGCGGATACTCTTTTTACGACTTCCGCCGTCGGCCGCCCCAGCCGGGCCGAATTTCGGGTACCACACTTCAAATGCGTTGGCTAGCAGCGTGAACCTATCCTCTAACCCCTGAAATACCAAGCCTTTCGCGCTAAATCATCGCCATGCCGCCGTTGACGTGGATGGTCTGGCCGGTGACGTATTGCGCCTCCTCGGAGGCGAGATAGACCGCGGCGGCGGCGACATCCTTGCCAGTGCCGAGCTTGCCGGCGGGAACCTTGGCCAGGATCGCTTCGCGCTGCTTATCGTTGAGCTTGTCGATCATCGGCGAGGCGATGATGCCGGGCGCGATGCAATTGGCCGTCACATTGCGCTTTGCATATTCGGCGGCGACCGACTTCATCATGCCGACCATGCCGGCCTTGGAGGCGGTGTAGTTGCCCTGCCCCGGATTGCCGGTGAAGCCGACCACCGAGGTGATGCCGATCACGCGGCCCCAGCGCCGGCGCATCATGGATTTCACCGCCGCGCGGGTGAGACGGAAGGTCGCGGTCAAATTGACCGCAATCACTTTGTCCCACGCTTCGTCGGTGAGGCTGACGAACAGATTGTCGGCGTTGATGCCGGCATTGGCGACCAGGATGTCGAGCTTCTCCATCTTGGCTTCGGCGTCGGGCACCAGCTTCTCGACCGCGGCGGGGTCGGCAAGGTCGCAGGGCAGCACGTGCACGCGTGAACCGAGTTCGCCGGCGAGCGTGTCGAGCGCGTCCTTGCGGGTGCCTGAAATGGCGACGGTTGCACCTTGCGCATGCAGCGCGCGCGCGATGTCGCCGCCGATGGCGCCGGAAGCGCCGGTCACCAGCGCGGTCTTGGCCGTCAGATCGAACATCATGCGGCCCTCCCGGCCTTATACGCGGCAATATCGTCCGGCGTGCCGATGGCGGTCGAGGTTGCGCCTTCGGCGATGCGCTTGATCAGCCCGCTCAGCACCCGACCGGCGCCGGCTTCGTAGAATTGCGTCACGCCGGCTTGCGCCATGGCAGCGACGCATTCGCGCCAACGCACCGTGCCGGTGACTTGCTTGACCAGAGCCTGCACGATTTCGGCCGGCTCTTGAATGGGCTTGGCCAGCACATTGGCCACCACCGGCACCGCCGGCTTCTTCACGTTCACCTTCGACAACGCGTCGGCCATCACGTCGGCGGCCGGCGCCATGAGCGCGCAATGGAAGGGTGCGGATACCGGCAGCAGCATCGCACGTTTGGCGCCTTTGGCTTTGGCGATTTCGACCGCGCGCTCGACTGCAGCCTTGTCGCCGGAAACAACCACCTGTCCGCCGCCATTGTCATTGGCGGCCTGACACACTTGGCCTTGCGCGGCTTCGGCCGCAACGGCGCTCGCCGCCTCGAACTCGAGCCCGAGCAGTGCCGCCATGGCGCCGACACCGACCGGCACCGCCTTCTGCATCGCCTGCCCACGCGTGCGCAACAGCCGCGCGGCGTCGGCGATCGTAAAGGCGCCGGCGGCAGCGAGCGCGGAATATTCGCCGAGCGAATGGCCGGCGACGAATTGCGCGTCGCGCGCAAGAGCAAGTCCGGCTTCCGCCTCCAGCACGCGCATCACGGCCAGCGACATCGCCATCAGGGCCGGCTGCGCATTTTCTGTGAGGGTGAGTGTCTCGGCCGGGCCTTCGAAGATGATGGCGCTCAATTTGCCTCCGAGCGCACCATCGACCTCTTCGAATACGGCGCGCGCCGGGGCAAAATTGGCGGCCAGTGCCTTGCCCATGCCGACCGCCTGACTGCCCTGCCCCGGAAATACGAATGCGACCGCCATGCCCAGCCTTTGCCCCGCCTTTGATCCGTTTTGACGTGGAATCGGGGCCGAAAGACACGCGGCACGCCATTCTGTCAAGTTGCGAGGCCGCCGGTAACGAAGCGACAAGAGTTTGTGGGCTATGGTCTCGTTAACCTTTGAAGGGCGCAGCAATGAGTAACCTGGTCAGCGAGGACGATCTGGCGCGCGCGCGCCAAGACCCGGCCTTTCGCCAGCAATTGCTCGCCGACAACCTCGAGCGGCTGCTGGACGCGCTCAACCGCATGCGCCGGGCCAATAATGACAGCCCGGCAGCCACCCGTCAGATCCGCGAAGGCGTCGATCTCGCCGTCAAGCTCGCCGACCGCCTGCAGCAGAACGGCCACGGCCCGCGCGCGGCTTAATTGCCCGCTCCAGCCTTGCCTTTTCGCAAAAAACCCATATAACCCGCGCGCTCCGTCGATCCTGGCTGGGAACTGAACGGACGGCCGTTTTTCGTTTTAAAACGGTAGGGCCAATCGGCCCGGCGTCCCGTGTTTCCACCTGCAGAGCATTCGAGCCTTTCCCCGAAGGGCTCGTGGGGCTTGGCGCCGGGACCGAGGACGTTGGGTTTAACAAGGGAAAGGCAATCCATGCCGCTCTACGAACACGTCTACCTCGCGCGCCAGGACTTGTCCTCGCAGCAGGTTGAAGAATTGACCGCGCAACTGTCCGGCGTGATCGGGCAGCTGGGCGGCAAAGTCACCAAGACCGAATATTGGGGACTGAAGTCGCTCACCTACCGCATGCGCAAGAACCGCAAGGCGCACATGACGCTGCTCAACGTCGACGCACCGCCGGCGGCGCTGACCGAGATCGAGCGCCAGGAGCGCCTGAACGAAGATGTGCTGCGCTATCTCACCATACGCGTCGAGGAGCTCGAGGAAGGCCCCTCCGCGATGATGCGCAAATCCGACCGCGACGATCGCGATCGCGGCGACCGGGGCGATCGCGGCGATCGCCCGCGCGGCGATCGTCGCCCGCGGCGCGACGAAGCCGATGAGGACGTCGCAGTGGTAGACGCCCCAGGGGTGGAGGAATAGGCCATGGCATTCTCTCCGCAAGGCGGCCAGCGCCGTCCCTTTTTCCGCCGCCGCAAGACCTGTCCGTTCTCGGGCGCCAACGCGCCGAAGATCGACTACAAGGACGTGAAACTGTTGCAGCGCTACGTGTCGGAGCGCGGCAAGATCGTGCCGAGCCGCATCACCGCGGTCTCGGCCAAGAAGCAGCGTAAGTTGGCGCAGGCGATTAAACGCTCGCGCTTCCTCGGCCTGCTGCCTTACGTGATAAGGTAGCGTTCTAGAAACGAGGCCGCCGGGGACACTCCGGGGGCCGATGGTTGGGGCGGACCTGTTCCGCCTCTAACCGCTCAAAGGAGCGGGACAGCTCGTGATGATGCAGTTCGGACTCATTGGTCTTGGCGCGGGCGCTGCGGCGGCATTGCTGTTCGCCTCGGTGACGTCCGGCTCGTTGCTGTCGGTGCTGCTGTTTTATCTCGCGCCGCTGCCGATGATGATCGCGGGGCTGGGCTGGAGCCACTGGTCGGCGCTGATCGGCGCCGTGGCCGGCGCGCTCGCGGTCGCCGGGTTGTTCGGGCCGGTCTTTTTCTTCGCGTTCCTGGCGAGCGCCGGCCTGCCGGCCTGGTGGCTCACTTATCTCGCGATGCTGGCGCGGCCAGTGGCGGCTGGCGGCAACGGCGCAGCGCCCACGCTCGAATGGTATCCGCCCGGGCGGCTGGTGATGTGGGCGGCGTTCCTCGCGGTGCTGTTCATCGTCGTGGCGATTGCCAATGTCGGCCTCGATGCGGAGAGCTTCCGCGCCGGCATGCACCAGCAGCTCGCCGATTTGCTGCAAGTCGAAACCGGCGAAACGCCCGGCGCCCCGTTGACGGTGTCCGGCATCTCCAACGCGCAGCGGCTGATCGATTTTCTGGTGAGCGCGCTGCCGCTGGCCGGCGCCGTGCTCGCCACCATCACCATTCTGCTCAATCTGTGGCTGGCAGGGCGGATCGTTAAATTTTCCGGCCGGCTGACGCGGCCCTGGCCGGATTTCGCGCAGATGAGTTTCCCGAAGCCGCTGGCGCTGGTGCTCGCCGGCGCCGCGCTCGCAAGCTTCTTCGGCGGCATGCTCGGCATCGTCGCCGGCGTCGTGGTGGCGGGCCTGCTGATGGCCTACGGCATCCTCGGCTTCGCGGTGCTGCACGCCATCACGCAAGGCATGAACGCGCGGCCTTTCGTGCTCGGCGCCGTTTATGCCGCGGTGCTGATGATCGGCTGGCCGGTGCTGGCGCTCTGCCTGCTCGGACTGATCGAAACGGCCATCGATTTGCGCGCGCGCATTGCGCGCGCGCGCGGGCTGCCGCCTGCGCAAACATGAGAGTTAAACGGAAAGCTCAAAGGAGAGAACCATGGAAGTGATCCTACTCGAACACGTCGGCAAGCTCGGCCAGATGGGCGACGTCGTGCGCGTGAAAGACGGCTTTGCCCGCAATTTCCTGTTGCCGCGCGGCAAGGCGTTGCGCGCGACGAGCGACAACAAGGCGCGCTTCGAAGGCATGAAGGCCGAGTTGCAGGCCAAGAACCTAGAGATGAAGGGCGAGGCCGGCAAGCTTGCCGGCACGATCGACGGCAAGACCTATGTCGTGATCCGGCAGGCGAGCGAATCCGGGCAACTGTTCGGCTCGGTGACGACGCGCGACATCGCCACGCTGATCAAAGCCGATGGCGCCGAGGTGTCGCGCTCGCAGGTGGTGCTGAACGCGCCGATCAAGGCGATCGGCCAGTACAAGGTGCCGCTGGCGCTGCATCCGGAGGTCGAGGTTTCCGTCACGGTCACGGTCGCGCGCAGCGAGGACGAAGCCGAGCGCATCGCGCGCGGCGAGAACGTGCTGATCGCGCGCAGCGAAGCCGAGGAGGAAGCGGCCGCCGCACTGGCGACCGCGGAGGCCTTCTTCGAGCCGGGCGCGGGAGAAGCGGCCAGCGAAGGCGAGCAGCCTGAAGCGGCGGCTGACGCTGCGGCAGAGGCTGCGCCGGCCAAGAAGCCGCGCGCGAAGAAGAAGAAGGCCGCCGAAACCGAGGCGAAGGCCGAGGACTAATCGGACTTCTTGTCGGTCTGCGGCTTATCGCTATCCGGTTTGACCTCGGCCGGTGGCTTGGCGGCAGACTTTGCCGCCTCCACTTTGGCCTCGACCGGCTTGGCCTCAGCCGGCTTGGACTCGGATGGCTTGGGCTCGGCCGGCTTGGGCTCGGCCGACGTCGCTTCGGCGGGCTTGGCCTCGGCCGGCTTGGCAGAGTCCGAGCCTTTCGGCTCGCCTTTAGCCTCGGTTTTGGCCTTGCGCGATTTGGTTTCGCCGGGCTTGGCCGCTTCCTTTGGCTTACCGGCGCGCTTGGCGCTGCGCTCGGCGGGCGGCCCACCGTGGTCGTTCGCCTCGACGTAAGCGGCGATGGCGGCGGCCGCCTCTCTGCTCGCGGTGTAGTGCTCGCGCAGGAAGTTCGCGAGGCCAAAATCGCCGGCGGCCTTCGCCAGGCCCTGCGGCGTCTTATGGCAAATCGCGCAGTCGGAGGCGTAAAGCTGGGCCGCCGACTTGCCGGAATCGAGGTTTTCCTGGGCGGCGGCGGAGCCCGCGGCCAAGAGCGCCACGGCTGCCGCCCCCCAAGCGATGCGGCGAACGAAACCCGTCATTTCCTGCAACCTTTCGAAAGCTCCCGCCCCGCGCGGCTTAAGCGATTCAAGGCTGTGTTGCTAGCGCAATACGACGCCAATATGACTCCCCGGCAAGGATCGTGGGCGCGGGGTCTTGCCCACGGCATTGCTGGCCGCATGGAACTTTGGTTTAATACTTAAGTCCGAACGTTTTTTGGTCCGCCGCGTTCTTTTAAGCGGGGCTACTTCCGCGACGCGGTGTGCGAGTGATGGGGGCGGCCGATGGACCGGTTGCTTCAGTTTCTGCTCAAGACGTTTGTCCGGCGGGGCACGTTCAAGCTAACCACCTCGCGCGGCACCACCTTTACTTTTGGCGACGGGACCGGCCGGCCGGTTTCAGTGCGGTTTGCCACCCGCAAAGCCGAATGGGGTATTTTGCTCGACCCCGAGCTCAAATTCGGCGAAGCCTACATGAACGGCACCTTCGTGGTCGAGCAAGGCACGATCGCCGACGTGCTCGCCATCATGCTCGGGCAGAATACCGACGTGCCGCACTGGGCGCGGCTGCAAGGTATGTTGCGCTACGTGGCCCGGCGCCTCGCGCAGTTCAATCCGCGCAAGCGCGCGCGCCGCAACGTCGCGCACCATTACGATCTTGACGGGCGTCTTTACTCGCTCTTCCTCGATGCCGACCGGCAATATAGCTGCGGTTATTTCGAGACGCCCGGGCAGTTGCTCGACGACGCGCAACTCGCTAAGAAGCGTCATCTTGCCGCGAAGTTGCTGCTCGAAAGGGGCAAGCGCGTGCTCGACATCGGCTGCGGCTGGGGCGGGCTAGGCTTGTACCTCTCCGAATTCGGCGGCGCCGATGTGACCGGCGTCACGCTCTCGCAGGAACAGCACGCGATCGCCAACGAACGCGCGGCCGAAAAGGGACCGGCCGCGCACGCCCGTTTCTTGCTGCAGGATTATCGCGACATTGCCGAGTCGTTCGACCGCATCGTGTCGGTCGGCATGTTCGAGCATGTCGGCGTCAACCACTACGACACATTCTTCCGCAAGAGCGCGCAATTGCTCGCGAACGACGGCGTGATGCTGCTGCACGCGATCGGGCGCTCGGAAGGCCCGAGCAGAACGAGTCCGTGGATCTCGAAATATATCTTCCCCGGCGGCTATATTCCCTCGCTGTCGGAAGTGCTGCCGCGCATCGAGAAAAGCGGCTTGCTGGTGACCGACATCGAAATCCTGCGCCTGCATTATGCCGAGACGTTGAAGCACTGGCGCGAGCGCTTCCTCGCGCACCGCGAGGAAGTCGAGCGGATTTACGACGAGCGCTTCGAGCGCATGTGGGAGTTCTATCTGGCGTCGTCGGAAATGGCCTTCCGCGAGCAGAACATGATGGTGTTCCAGATTCAGCTCACCAAGCGGCAGGGCGTGGTGCCGATGACGCGCGATTACATCGCACGCGAGGAGCAGCGCCTGCGGGTCGCCGAAGGCAGGCAGCGCCAGCCGTTGCGGCTGGCCGGCGAGTAAGGCGCGCGCTGTCGCGTCATTCGCCGCGCCGTCAAGCCCGCCCGCGAATCCATACACAAACCTAATTTTTTCAGCGGTTAATTTGTGTGGACAGCGGCGATTAGTGCCGCGCGGCCATCGCACGACGCCTTAAGCGGTGTAAGCCATCATCCAACAAAGTTTCGTCAAATTGACGGAACAGGAAGTCCGATGGCCCCGCTCGAATCAGTCGTCCGCAAGCCGGCCGAAGAACCGGTTCCACTCTATCGCGCCGCACCGCACAATATCGAGGCGGAACAGGCGCTGTTGGGCGCCATCCTGGTCAATAACGAGGCCTTCTACCGGGTCTCCGATTTCCTCGAGCCGCGGCATTTCTTCGAGCCGATCCACCAGAACATCTACCAGCTTGCGCGCGACCTGATCCGCGCCGGCAAGATCGCGACACCTGTCACGCTCAAGACCTTCCTCGACGCCAATATCGACATCGGCGGGCTCAATGTGAGCCAGTATCTCGCCCGCCTCGCCGCCGAAGCTACCACCATCATCAATGCCGAGGACTACGGCCATACCGTCTACGACCTGTCGATCCGGCGCGCGCTGATCCAGGTCGGCGAAGACATGGTCAATGTGGCTTACGACGCGCCAGTCGATTTCTCGCCGCGCAACCAGATCGAGGATGCCGAGCGCAGGCTGTACGAACTGGCCGAGAGCGGCCGCTATGACGGCGGCTTCCAGCGCTTCGCGCAGGCGCTGACCACCGCGGTCGACATGGCGGCGCGCGCCTATCAGCGCGACGGCAAGCTGTCGGGCCTCGCCACCCACATGGACGATCTCGACCGCATGATGGGCGGCTTGCAGCAATCCGACCTGATCATTCTCGCCGGCCGTCCCGGCATGGGCAAAACCGCGCTTGCCACCAATATCGGCTACAACGTCGCCAAGGCCTGGCGCGGCGAGGTGCGGACGGACGGCCATACCGTGACGGTCAACGGCGGCATCGTCGGCTTCTTCTCGCTCGAAATGTCGGCCGAGCAGCTTGCCACCCGCATCATCGCCGAGCAGACCGGTATCCCGTCCAACCAGATCCGGCGCGGCGGCATCAGCGAAGCCGACTTCGAGCGCATCAAGGATCATTCGATCGAATTGCAGAGCCTGCCGTTCTACGTCGACGAGACCGGCGGCCTGGCGGTCGCGCAACTGGCCGCGCGCGCGCGCAGGCTCAAGCGCCAACGCGGGCTCGATCTGCTGGTGATCGACTACCTGCAACTGCTGCAGGGTTCGACCAAGCGCTCATCGGAAAACCGCGTGCAGGAAATCACCGAGATCACCACCAAGCTCAAGGCGCTGGCGAAGGAGCTGAACGTGCCGATCCTGGCGCTGTCGCAGCTCTCGCGTCAGGTGGAAAGCCGCGACGACAAGCGTCCGCAGCTTTCGGACTTGCGTGAATCGGGCTCGATCGAACAGGACGCCGACGTGGTGATGTTCGTCTACCGCGAAGAGTACTATCACCAGATGCGCAAACCGCTGGAGAGCAACCGCGAGAAATTCGCCGAATGGCTGGCGGAAGCCGACAAAGTGCACGGCAAGGCCGAGGTCATCCTCGGCAAGCAGCGCCACGGTCCGACCGGCACGGTCGAATTGCAGTTCGACGCATCGGTGACGCGCTTCTCATCGCTGGCGCGCGACGAGCGGTTGCCGGAGCGTATCTAGCCCCAACACATTTGTGCTGCGTTCCCGACAAGCCTATAGGTTTTCATACTGGGCAACCGAAGTTCCATCGTGTCGACTCGTCCTTTCTTCCACGCCTCAACGCAAGAAACCGTGCATTTCGGCCTTGCCGCGCTGTGCGCGATGGCCGCGATCATCGGCGTCATCACCGGCATCGGGGCGCTGGTGTTTCGGGTGATGATCAGCGTCATCCATAATCTGTTTTTCTTGCAGACCTTCTCGCTCCATTACGACTCGAGCCTGTTCACGCCGAGCAGTCCGTGGGGCGCCGCCGTCATCTTCGTTCCGGTCGTGGGCGCGGTCATCGTCACCTTCATCGTCTCGAACTTCGCGCCGGAGGCGAAAGGCCACGGCGTGCCCGAAGTCATGGACGCGATCTACTACAAAGGCGGCGTGATCCGCCCGGTGGTGGCGGCAGTCAAATCGCTGGCATCGGCATTCGCCATCGGCACCGGCGCGGCCGTCGGCCGCGAGGGGCCAATCATCCAGATCGGCTCGGCCTTGGGATCGACCTTCGGGCAAATTCTCCATCTCACGCCGGCGCAACGTATCGTTCTGGTCGCCGCCGGCGCCGGCGCCGGCATCGCCGCCACCTTCAATACGCCGCTCGGCGGCGTTTTGTTCGTGACCGAGTTGATGCTGCCTGAAGTGAGCGTGAACACGTTCCTGCCGGTGGCCACCGCAACAGGCGTGGCGACATTTCTCGGCCGCCTGTTCTTCGGGCCGGACCCGGCGTTTTCCGTGCCGGAGATGGTTCCGCTGCCCAACAGTCTCAGCGCGGGTACGTTCACATTGCTGCTCTACATCGTGCTCGGCGCCCTCACCGGCGTCGCCGCCGCGGCGTTCATCCGCGGACTGCACCTGTTGGAGGACGGATTCGACAAGATCGCCGGCCGTTATCTGCGGCACATGCTCGGGATGTTCCTCGTCGGCGTGCTGATCTATCTGCTGCTCCGCTTTTTCGGCCACTACTACGTAGAAGGCGTCGGCTACGCCACCATCCAGGCGATCCTCGCCGGGCAACTGTCCGGCGCTGGACTGCTCGGGCTGTTGTTCGTCTGCAAGCTCGCGGCGACTTCGATCAGCCTTGGCTCCGGCTCGTCGGGCGGCGTCTTTTCGCCGTCGCTTTATATTGGCGCAACGCTCGGCGGCGCTTTCGCCGGCCTGCTGGCCCAGCTGTTCGGCGTGCCGGTGAATGTGCCAGCCTTCGCCATGGTCGGCATGGGCGCCATGGTTGGCGGCGCCACCGGCGCGGCGATGACCGCCGTGACCATGATTTTCGAAATGACGCGCGATTATAACATCGTGCTGCCGATGATCCTTGCGGTGGGCGCAAGCCTGGCCACGCGGCGCCTGCTGTCGCGCGAGAACATTTACACGCTAAAGCTCATCCGCCGCGGCCATCCGGTGCCGCGCGGCCTGCACGCCAACATGTTCCTGGTGCAGAGCGCCAAGGACGTCATGGAAACCGACGTACCGATCGTGCCGGCCGAAATGCATCTCGATGAATTCCTGCTGCGGCCGGAGAACAAGGGTGCTATCCGCCACGTGGTGGTGACGCGCGGCAACCGCATTTCCGGAGTGCTGCGCATCAACACCGGCATCCGCCAGCAACTCGCGCGCACCCAGACCGGCGTCACGCTCGGCGACGTCGCGCGCAAGGACTTCACCATCGTGCACGAGGGCGACGCCGTTTTCGACGTCATTCGGCGGATGTCGCGGCGGGGAGTGACGATGGCGCTGGTGCTCAGTGGGGCAAACGAGCGGTCGATTCCGCGGCCTCACCAAATCCGCGGCGTGATCACAAAAGAGCACGTGGCGGATTCAGTGGCCAAAACCGTGTCGATTTATCCCCATTAGTGCGGTGCGGTACGGCCCCATAACTGGGGCTTTTTAGTCGCTATCACGGGGAAAAGCGCCGCGCTGGCTTGACGTGTTAACCATAACCCGCGAACCTCGCCGCCTCGGTTTTTCAGTAGTCCTGGGAGGCTCAAAAATGTCCATGAAACTGGCTGCCCGCTTCGCTGCCGCGGCTTCATTCGCTGCGCTTTTCTTCACCGCAGCCGCGCCTGCTCAGGCCGGCGAAATCGGGCTGCTGACCTGCAAAAGCCCGCAGACGACGGGCTACATCCTCTGGTCGTCGACGGCCTATGATTGCTGGTTCAACTCCGCGGTTGGCGGCGGCAAACAATACTATACGGGCGTCATCAATCGCGCCGGCGCCGAAATCGGCTGGAGCGGCAATATTCACCTCGCCTGGCTCGTGATCGCGGCCAGCAGCAAGGTCGGCCAAGGCACGCTTGACGGCGGCTATGTCGGCGCATCGGCCGGAGCAGCCGTCGGCGTCGGCGCCCGCGCCAATGCGCTGGTCGGCGGTCTGCCGAACTCCTTCACGTTGCAGCCGGTGAGCGTCGAGGGCGAGACCGGCCTCAACGTGCGCGCGACCGTGACGAGCCTCTGGCTGCAATCGGCCGCGCACGGCCGCCGGCACCACAGGCACGCGAAGAAAATGTAATTCGACGCAAAGCGCAACGGATCACCGACCGCCCGGCCTCACCGCCGGGCGGTTTGCTTTTTTGGCCCCGCATGGACGGCGCGCCTTCGCCCCGCTAAACCCTTGTCCCATGTCTGAGGCTCGTATCGCCGAACCCACCTCTGCTCCGGAGCCACGTCCGGAAGAGCCGACCGTTACCGCCGGCCCGCCGGCGGCACAGGCCGGCGGCGTTCTCACCGTCGATCTGTCGGCACTGGAAGCTAATTGGCGCGCGCTGTCACGGCGCGCGACGCCGTCGGAATGCGCGGCTGTCATCAAGGCCAACGGCTATGGCTGCGGCATCGAGCAGGTCGCACGCAAGCTCGCGCGCGCCGGCTGCCGGACGTTCTTCGTCGCCGATCTCGCCGAAGCCGCCGCCGCGCGCGGCGTGGCACCCGAGACGACGATCTATGTGCTGAGCGGCCTGATGCCGCAAACGGTGTCGACCTTCGCCGAGTTGCGCGCGCGGCCGGTGATTGGAAGCTTGGTCGAATTCGCCGAATGGGACGCCTTCTGCTCGGCCAACGACTGGCGCGGCGGCGCGGCGTTGCATGTCGACACCGGCATGAACCGGCTCGGCATCTCCGCCAATGAAGCGGCGGCGTTGGCGCCGCGCATCCGCAGCGAGAACCACGGCATCACGCTGCTGATGAGCCATCTCGCCTGTTCGGAATTACCGGAGCATCCGCTCAACGACCGCCAGATCAAGTTGTTCCGCGAGGTGCGCATGCTCTACCGCGGCATCCCCTCCTCGCTCGCCAATTCCTCCGGCATCTTTCTTGGTAGCGCCGCGCATTGCGACATGGTGCGGCCGGGCGTTGCGCTCTACGGCGTCAATCCGACGCCGGGCAAGAGCAACGCAATGCGGCCGGTGGTCGAATTGCAGGCGCGCATTCTGCAGGTGCGCAGCGTGCCGCGCGGCGAGAGCGTCGGCTATGACGCGATGTGGACGGCGAAGCGCGCGAGCCGCATCGCAGTGGTCGGCGTCGGCTATGCCGATGGTTTTATACGCGCGGCGGGGTCATCCGATGAAACGCCGGGCGCTTCGGCAATCGTCGCCGGCTGTCGCTGCCCGGTGGCCGGGCGCATTTCCATGGACCTGATGGCGATCGACATCACCGACCTGCCCGATAACGCCGCCCGCCGTGGCGACTTGGCCACTCTGATCGGTCACGAGATCAGCGTAGACGACGTGGCGAGCGTGGCCGGCACCATCGGCTACGAGGTGCTCACCGGCCTGGGTAAGCGTTACCACCGGGTTTACCGGGGCTGATCGCTCGGCGGCGGGAGAAAGAAGCCCCGGCCTTCCGGCCGGGGCCTCCCTGTTGCCCGGGCTCAGACAGCCTCTAAACCCGAACGGTATGACGGTAGTCAGCCGGCCCTTACCGGATCCTAAAAAGGTTGCGCAAAACTCGGCGGTGTCGCACTTTCTTAAAGAATGTTCTTGTAATGTTCTCATGGCGGCTTTAGCGTCCGGTGCAACATTTCAGGGGCGATTCCCGTGTCCAAACGCAGCCTGACCTTCATCTGCCAGAACTGCGGGGCGGCAGCACACCGCTGGCAGGGCAAGTGCGAGGCCTGCGGCGAGTGGAATACGCTCGTCGAGGAAGGCGCCGAGCGCGCCGCCGGCCCCGGACGGGCGCCGCGCAAGGGCCGCCTGTTTGCGCTCGAGCCGCTCGCTGGCGACGCCCATGACGCCCCGCGCCTGCCCTCCGGCATCGCCGAAATCGACCGCGTCACCGGCGGCGGTTTTGTGCGCGGCTCGGTGCTGTTGATGGCCGGCGATCCCGGCATCGGCAAATCGACGCTGCTGATCCAGGCGGCGGGCGCGCTCGCCCGCGCCGGCCAGCGCGCCGTGTACATCTCCGGCGAGGAAGCGGTCGCCCAAGTAAGGCTGCGCGCCGAGCGGCTGGGCCTGCGCGACGCGCCGGTCGAGCTGGCGGCCGAAACGGCCGTCGAGGACATCATCGCCACGCTATCGGAAGGCAACACGCCGCGGCTTGTCGTCATCGATTCCATCCAGACCATGTGGACCGACGTGGTCGAGAGCGCGCCCGGCACGGTGACGCAGGTGCGCGGCTCGGCGCAGGCGCTCATCCGCTTCGCCAAGCGCTCGGGCGCCGCCATCATCCTGGTCGGCCACGTCACCAAGGACGGCCAGATCGCGGGGCCGCGCGTGGTCGAGCACATGGTCGATGCCGTGCTGTCGTTCGAGGGCGAAGGCTCGCACCAATTCCGCATTTTGCGGGCGGTCAAAAACCGCTTCGGCCCGACCGACGAAATCGGCGTGTTCGAGATGACCGGTGCCGGCTTGCGCGAGGTGTCGAACCCGTCCGAACTGTTCCTGTCCGAGCGCGAGCTCGGCACGCCCGGCACCGCAGTGTTCGCCGGCATCGAGGGCACACGGCCGCTCTTGGTGGAGATCCAGGCGCTGGTTGCGCCCACATCGCTCGGCACGCCGCGGCGCGCGGTGGTCGGCTGGGACCCCAGCCGGTTGTCGATGGTCCTGGCGGTGCTGGAGGCGCATTGCGGCGTCAAGCTCGGCGGCCACGACGTCTATCTCAACGTGGCGGGCGGATTGCGCATCCAGGAACCGGCAGCCGATCTCGCCGCGGCCGCCGCGCTGGTGTCCTCGCTCGCCAATGCGCCGCTGCCGGCCGATGCCGTCTATTTCGGCGAGGTATCACTGTCCGGCGCAGTGCGGCCGGTGGCGCAGGGGCCGGCGCGTCTCAAGGAGGCCGCAAAACTCGGCTTTACCCGCGCCATCGTGCCCGAGGCTGCGCGCAGCGAGGCGCCCGAACCGGGCCTTAAAGTCAGCGACGTGGCGAGCCTGGCCAATCTGGTCGCCGACATCGCAGCGCGCGGCCGTAACCACGGCGGCAACCAATCCGCCAAAAGGATGGGACAAGACGGGTGACGGGGCGATGACGCCCCGCTATATACGGGGCGCGAAAACCCTCTCGGCGCCCGGCCGGCGCCGAAGCAGAAACGGGCCTGAAATTAACGACTTAGACGCGATCACGCTGCCCTTATCCGGAGCCGCTGTTGCGGCTTTGGATTCGCCATTCGGGAACTCATAAAACCGATGCCGATCACGCTGCTCGACATCATCCTGCTGCTGGTCATGCTGGTCTCCGGCCTGCTCGCCATGATCCGCGGCTTCATGCGCGAGATCCTGTCGATCGGCGCCTGGATCGTCGCGGCGCTGGTAACGCTCTACGCCTATTCCAAGCTGCTGCCGGTGGCGAAAGGGTACTTCAACAGCGACATGGTGGCGGCCGGCGTGACCGTCGGCGGCACCTTCCTGCTCACGCTGCTCGTCGTCTCGGTCATCACCGTGCGCATCTCCGACATGATCCTCGACAGCCGCGTCGGCGCGCTCGACCGCACGCTCGGCTTTCTGTTTGGACTCGGCCGCGGACTGATCATCGTGGTTGTCGCTTTCCTGTTCTTCGCCTGGCTGGTGCCCGACCGCAGCCAGCCGGAATGGGTGCGCGACGCAAAGTCGCGGGTGGTCCTACAAAGTACGGGACAATGGCTTATCTCTATGTTGCCGGACGACCCGGAAAAGACGATTTTGCAACGACTTAGAAAGAAAAAGCCGGAAGATCAGGATCAGCCCGATGCGGGACCCGACCAGCGTTCTGAGCTTTCGCCGGCAACCGGAACACAATAGCGATGCAGCTTGAGCTAGACCTCGCGCCGACGGCGGAGCCCGAATTCGATCCGGATGCCGACCGCCTGCGCGAGGAATGCGGCGTGTTCGGCGTGTTCGGACACCCGGACGCCGCCGCTATCACGGCGCTCGGCCTGCACGCGCTCCAACACCGCGGCCAGGAAGCGGCCGGCATCGTCTCCTTCGACGGCAAACGGTTTCACTCCGAGCGACGCCTTGGCCTAGTGAGCGACGCCTTCGCGCGGCGCGACGTGATCGACCGGCTGCCCGGCAATTCGGCCATCGGGCACGTGCGCTATTCGACCACCGGCGAAACGATTTTACGCAACGTGCAGCCGCTGTTCGCGGAATTGGAAGGCGGCGGCTTCGCCATCGGCCACAACGGCAATCTGACCAACGGCATCGCGCTGCGCCGCCAGCTGGTGCACGAAGGCGCCATGATGCAGTCGACCACCGACACCGAGGTGATCCTGCACCTGGTCGCGCGCGCGCGCCGCAACCGCTTCGTCGACCGTTTCATCGAGGGCCTGCGCCAGCTCGAGGGCGCCTATGCCTTCGTCGGCCTCACCAACAAGAAGCTGGTGGGTGCGCGCGATCCGCTCGGCATCCGCCCGCTGGTCATCGGCAAGCTCGACGGCTGCCCGATCCTCGCCTCGGAGACCTGCGCCCTCGACATCATCGGCGCGCAATATGTGCGCGACGTCGAGAACGGCGAGGTGGTGATCTTCGACGAAGACGGCGCGCAATCGCACAAGCCGTTCCCGCCGATGCAGCCGCGGCCGTGCATCTTCGAATACATCTATTTCTCGCGGCCGGATTCGATGGTCGGTGGCCGCAACGTGTACGATGTGCGCAAAAATATGGGCGCCGAGCTGGCGCGCGAGGCGCCGGCGAATGTTGATGTAATCGTGCCGGTGCCGGATTCGGGCGTCCCGGCCGCGCTCGGGTTTTCGCAAGAGTTGGGCGTGCCGTATGAGCTTGGCATCATCCGCAACCACTATGTCGGCCGCACCTTCATCCAGCCGACGCAGGCGATCCGCGACCAAGGCGTGCGACTGAAACACTCCGCCAATCGCGCCGTGGTGGCAGGCAAGCGCATCGTGCTGGTGGACGACTTGATCGTGCGCGGCACCACCTCGCGCAAGATCGTGCAGATGATGCGCGACGCCGGCGCCAAGGAAGTGCATTTCCGCATCGCCTCGCCGCCGATCACGCATCCGGATTATTACGGCATCGATACGCCCGAGCGCGACAAGCTGCTCGCCGCCACGCACGATCTCGAAGGCATGCGCCAGTTCATCGGCGCGGATTCGCTGGCCTTCCTCTCGGTCAATGGCATCTACCGCGCCATGGGCCTGCCGGGCCGCGACGCCGTGCGGCCGCAATTCACCGACCATTGCTTTACCGGCGACTACCCGACGCCGCTCACCGACCTCGGCGCCAGCGAGGCAAGCCCACGGCAGCTTTCGCTGCTCTCGGAAGCAAGCTGATCCCTTTCCTGCTGGCGTTTTGTCATGAGTAAACCGCTCGCCAACCGCATCGCGCTCGTCACCGGCGCTTCGCGCGGCATCGGCGCCGCTCTCGCGCTCCATCTGGCCGACGCGGGCGCGCATATCGTCGCGGTCGCGCGCACCGTAGGCGGACTGGAAGAGCTCGACGACAAGATCAAGGCGGCGGGCAGTACGGCGACGCTGGTACCGCTCGATATGAAGGACAGCGAAGGCATCGCGCGGCTTGCTCAGGCACTCAACCAACGCTACGGCCGGCTCGACGTGCTCATCGGCAATGCCGGGCTGCTCACGACGCCGTCGCCGGTTGGTCACATTGAGCCGAAGGCGTGGGATGACGTGCTGGCGATCAACGTCACCGCCAATTGGCATCTCATTTGTGCGTTCGACGCGCTGCTCAAGGCGTCCGACGCCGGCCGCGCCGTATTCATGACCTCCGGCCTGTCATACCTGGCGCGGCCTTATTTCGCCGCCTACGCCGCGTCCAAGGCGGCGCTCGAAGCTCTCGTTCGCACCTACGCGGCCGAATCCGCGACCACGGCGCTGCGCATCAACCTGTTCAGCCCCGGCCAGACCCGCACGCGCATGATGGCAACCGCGTTTCCCGGCATCGATCCCGAGACGCTGCCGCCGGCCGAGGAAGTTGCCAAAGCGATCGTGCCGTTGTGCCTGCCGAGCTGCACGGAAAACAGCAAGTTCTACGATTACCGCGCCGGCAAATTTCTGGAGTTTCGGCCGCCGGCCTAGTGCTTGCGCTTGGCGCGGCCGCGGAATGGATTTTCTTTCTCGCGCAGAACGAGCCTGATCGGTGTGCCGGGCAGCTCGAACGTTTCACGTAGCGCGTTGAGCAGATAGCGCTTGTAGGAATTGGGGATCGCATCGGCGCGGGTGCAGAACAGCACGAAGGTCGGCGGCCGCGACTTGGCCTGCGTGATGTAATTCAGCTTGAGCCGGCGCCCCGACACCGCCGGTGGCGGATGCGCGCTGACGGCTTTCTCGAACCAGCGATTGAGCGCGGAGGTCGGCACGCGCCTGTTCCAGACCTCGTAGGCATCGACGATCGCCTGCATCAGGCGGTCGAGCCCCTCGCCGGTGAGGCCCGACACCGCGACCAGCGGCACGCCTTTCACCTGCGTGAGTTTTTCGTCGGCCTGGATGCGCAGCTTGGTGATGGCGCCGGCTTTGGCTTCCTGCAAATCCCATTTGCTCACCGCCAGCACCAGCGCGCGGCCTTCCTGCTCGACCAGATCGGCGATGCGCTGGTCCTGTTCTTCGAAAGGCTGCGCCGCGTCGATCAGCACCACAACCACTTCGGCAAAGCGCACGGCGTTGAGCGCGTCGGCGACCGACAGCTTCTCGAGCTTTTCTTCGACGCGCGATTTGCGGCGCAGGCCGGCTGTGTCGTAGAGGCGGAATTGCCGGTCCTGCCAGTCGAAGTCGACGGCGATGGCGTCGCGCGTGAGGCCAGCCTCCGGCCCGGTGAGCAGACGCTCCTCGCCGATCAACCGGTTGATCAACGTCGACTTGCCGGCATTAGGCCGGCCGACGATGGCGACGCGGATCGGATGCGCCTCGCTGGGCGCTTCCTCTTCTTCTTCCGGCAGCGCGGTGGCCCCGGGCAGCGCCGCGCGCAGCGCGTCGTAGAGATCGGCCATGCCCTCGTTGTGTTCGGCCGAAACCGGCACCGGCTCGCCGAAACCGAGCGCATAGGCTTCCATGCGGCCTTCTTCGCCGGCCAGGCCTTCCATCTTGTTGGCGATGAGCACGGTCGGCTTGCCGGACTTGTGCACGATGGCGGCAAAGGCACGGTCGACCGATGTCATGCCCTGCCGCGCGTCAATCATGAAGAAGATTGCGTCGGCTTGCGCGATCGCGGTTTCCGTCTGCGCGCGCATGCGGCCGGATAGACTATCGGGCGCGGATTTTTCGAAGCCCGCGGTATCGACCACGGTGAACGCGAGGTCGCCGAGCCGCGCCTCGCCTTCGCGGCGGTCGCGCGTGACGCCGGGCCGGTCGTCGACCAGCGCCAGCCGCCGCCCGACCAGCCGGTTGAACAGCGTCGACTTTCCGACATTGGGCCGGCCGATGATGGCGACGGTGAAGCTCATGTATAGTCTATCCGGCCCGCGTGACGCGGGCGAGGCTCTCTTAGCGCGGCTTGGCCACTAGCGCGAGAAGGTCCCGGGCGGTGGGGCCGCATTCCAAGCGGGATCTTGTTGGCCCTGTTGCTGTTGCCCGGATTGCTGCTGTTGCGGCTGTTGCGGTTGCGGTTGCTGATTGGTGCCCGGCCACGGCGCCTGTTGCGCGGGCTGAGCGCGCGTCGGCTGAATGGTGACCTGCGTCGGCGGTTTGGACGGCACGCGCACGACTTTGCGCTTTGGTTTCGGCTTGGGCTTCGGCTTTTCCGCCACTTCGGCCGCCGCGGCCTTTTTCTGCTCGTCTTCGGCGGCCTTGGCGGCCTCGTCCTTTTGCGCCTCGGCCGCGGCGGCCGCATCGGCTGCCTGCTGTTTCTCGACGTTCGCCTTCATGTATTCCGGTGGAATACCCTGGGTGACACCGGGGACACCGCCCGGGAAAACGTCATGACGCTCGCCTGGCAACGGCTTCTTCTTGTTGAGGCCGAAGACGTCGAACTTATCCAGGTCGAAGTTATCCATATCCTCGCAACCCGCAAGAAGTGGGGCGAACGCAAGCAGCGCAGCCACGAGAGCCAAGGAGGTGATCCGGCGCATGTGCCTAGCTCTTGCCGCCGGCGGCGATCAGCGCCGAGAGCACTTCGGCGCGCGCGCGCGCGCCTGGCGGCGTCTCGGCGTCGGCCGTGATCATGTCGAGATATTTGCGCGCCGCGGCGGCATCGTGATTGTGCCAGGCCGATAGCGCCAGCAATTCGCGCGCGCTGGCGCGGAATATGCGGCCAGGTTCGGTGAGCGGCGCAAGCCGCTTTTCCATCTCGGCAAGCGGCGCATTATCGACCAGCAACATGCCGGCGCGCAGCGCGGCGAGATCCTGCAAAGTCTGCCCGAGCGAGCCGTCGGCGGCGGTCTGGTCGTAGGCTTTCACGGCGTCGGCCGGTTTATCCTGCGCGAGCGCGGCGGCGGCGGCGAAGCGCGCCAGCATGCGATAGCCGGCGGGCGCGTCGGCGGCGATCTTGGCGAAGACCTGTTCGGCATCGGCGTGCTTGCCCTGCTCGTTCAGCGTCAGCGCCTGCTCGAACTGGGCGCCGGCGGCGGCGGCCTGCTTGGCGACCCACCACTCGTAGGTGCGCCAGGCGGCAATGGCCGCGACGATCAGCACGGCGAGGCCGATGATGTAAATGCTGTAGCGCTCCCACAGCTTTTGCAGCCGTTCGCGCCTTACTTCCTCATCAACTTCGTGAAAAATATCGGCCAAGAAGCGCTCCACACCCGCCCGAAACGCCCCATCCGGGGCAAGGCGCGGGGTAACCTAACGATGTGGCAGACGCAAGGCAAAGCTAGAGGGACAATCGTTAAGATTCAGGAATCCTAAGGCTTTTTGCCCTTCATCGGATACACATGCTCAGGCCCGGGGAAGCTGCGCGCGCGCACCTCGGCGGCGTAGTCGGCAATCGCCTTGTCGATGCCGGGACCGAGATCGCCATAGCGCTTGACGAATTTCGGCACCCGCGGCGACAGACCGAGCATGTCCTCCATCACCAGCACCTGGCCATCGCAGGCCGCGCTCCCGCCGATGCCGATGGTCGGGATCGCCACGTCGGCGGTGAGCTTGCGCGCCAGCGGCTCGGCCACCGCCTCGATCACCAGCGAGAAGGCGCCGGCTTGCGCGACGGCCTTGGCGTCCGCTTCGAAACGGTCCCAATCGGCCATCTCGCGTCCCTGCGCGCGGAACGAACCGATCACGTTGATCGCCTGCGGCGTGAGGCCAACATGGCCCATCACCGGCACGCCGCGCTCGGAGAGAAAACTTATCGTCTCCGCCATGCGCGTGCCGCCTTCGACCTTGATCGCGCCACAGCCGGTTTCCTTCAGCACGCGCGCGCAGTTCATGAAGGCCTGCTCTTTGGACGCTTCGTAGGTGCCGAACGGCATATCGACAACCACGAGCGCGCGCTTTGAACCGCGCATCACGGCGCGTCCTTGCAGGATCATCATGTCGAGCGTGACCGGGACGGTCGTTTCCAGCCCATGCATCACCATGCCGAGCGAGTCGCCAACCAGAATGACGTCGCAATGCTTGTCGGCGATGGCCGCGGTGTGCGCGTGATAGGAAGTGAGGCAGACGATCGGCTCGCCGCCTTTGCGCGCGCGGATATCGGGGGCGGTGAGACGCCGGACTTCGGATTGTGCCGACATGGCTAACGTCCAAACACCGGCACGCCGATGACGTAGGGGTGGAAGTAGTAGCCGAGCAGGAGGAAGAACACGACACCGAGCACGACGACGATGATGTCGTTGGTCCAGCCGGCCGGCGGATTGGCAAACCCGCGGCCGCCGCGCCGCTTGGCAGCGACGCGCGCATAGCCGCCCCAGAGCAGGAAGGCGCCGAACAGGAGGATCGAGCCAAGATCGCCGTTCGACAACAGATGCGCGAGCGCCCAAGTCTTCACGCTCGTCACCATCGGATGCTTGATCCAGGCCTTGATGTGGCTCGGGATGAGCGCCGCGATGAAGATCGCCGCAAACAGCATCAGCCCTTCGGTGATGTGCCGCATGAATGCCGGCGGCGTCCAAAGCTGGACCCATTCATGTGCGCGATATTGCCCATAACCGTAGATGATCAAGGCGAGGCCGACGATGGCGACCAGTGCGAACAGCACGCGGTAGCCAACCCCAAGCCGCGCGATCAGCGCCGCGCGCGTGTCGCGGAATGTCACGAAAACATGCGTTCCCAGAAAGACGATCAGTCCGAGAACGAGGATTGCCAGACCCATACTGAACTCCCGGCTTCGACGCGGCGCAGTAGAGGCGAAGGCGCCGAGCTCCGCAAGTGCGGTTATACCGCTGCCGCAGCCCTGTCCTTCACATCCTTGATGTCGGTGAAGGTAATTCCCGGCGCGCGCTCGCCGGTGTAATCCAGGATGAACTGGTTGCGCGCCATGAACACTTTGTCGCCGTCGAGGTCTTCGGCGCAGCTCGAATAATTGGCTTGCACGAAGTTGTCGAACTTCTTTTGATCGCCGCTCGCAATCCAGCGCGCGAGCTGAAATTCCGGTTGCTCAAAGCCGATGTCAAGGCCGTATTCGTCGGCGAGCCGCACCTTCAACACGTCGAGCTGCAAGGGGCCGACCACGCCGACCAGCGCGGGCGCGCCATCGAGCGGGCGAAACACCTGCACCACGCCCTCCTCCGCCATCTGCTGCAGTGCCTCTTTCAGCTTCTTTGCCTTCATCGGATCGCCGAGCTTGACGCGGCGCAGGATTTCCGGAGCGAAATTCGGCACGCCGAGGAAGGCGATATCTTCGCCCTCGGTCAGCGTGTCGCCGATGCGCAGGGTGCCGTGGTTGGGGATGCCGACCACATCGCCGGCGTAGGCTTCGTCGGCCAGCGCGCGGTCCTGCGCGAAGAAGAATTGCGGCGCCGACAACGTGATCGGCTTGCCGGTGCGCGCGAGCTTGGCCTTCATGCCGCGCTTGAGCTTGCCCGAGCACAGCCGCGCGAAGGCGATGCGGTCGCGGTGATTGGGATCCATGTTGGCCTGGATCTTGAAGACAAAGGCGGTCATGGCATTTTCATGCGCGTCGATGGTGCGTGCATTGGCGCTTTGCGCGCGCGGCGCCGGCGCGAACAAGGCGAGCGAGTTGAGCAAGTCCTTGACGCCGAAATTCTTCAACGCCGAGCCGAAGAACACTGGCGTGAGATGACCCTCGCGGAACGATTTGAAATCGAATTTGCGGCAGGCGTCCTTCACCAAGGCCAGCTCTTCGGCAATGGCCTTGGCGTCGAGCATCGGATTTTTGGCGGCGAGCGCGGCGAGATCGAGCGGCTGGCGATCGGACGTCTTGCCGTCCTCGCCGAGCAGACGCATCTCGCCGCTGGCAATATCGTAGGTGCCGGCAAAGTCGCGGCCCCGCCCGATCGGCCAAGTCATCGGCGCGGTGTCGAGCGCCAGCGTCTTCTCGATCTCATCCAGCAACTCGAACGGATCGCGGCTCTCGCGGTCCATCTTGTTGATGAAAGTGATGATCGGAATATCGCGCAGCCGGCACACTTCGAACAGCTTGCGGGTGCGCGCCTCGATGCCCTTGGCGGCGTCGATCACCATCACCGCCGAGTTGACCGCGGTGAGCGTGCGGTAGGTGTCTTCCGAAAAGTCCTCGTGGCCGGGCGTATCGAGCAAATTGAACACGCGGCCGTCGTAATCGAAGGTCATCACCGAGGTGACCACCGAGATGCCGCGCTCGCGCTCGATCGCCATCCAGTCGGAACGGGTCGAACGGCGGTCGCGCTTGGCCTTCACCTGGCCGGCGAGGTTGATGGCGCCGCCGAATAGCAGCAGCTTTTCGGTCAGCGTGGTCTTGCCGGCGTCCGGATGCGAAATGATCGCAAATGTCCGCCGCCGCTCGACTTCGGCGGCGAGCGGCGTTTGCGGGATCGAATTGGAAGCGGCAAGCGGCCTGTTCATAGGGCGCATGTGGCAGGGAAAGGCCCAAGGATCAAGGGGCGGCCGATGTCCCGCTCGTCCCCGCGAAAGCGGGGACCCAGTGACCAAATTGACGGCCCTTCAGCGCAACCCTGGATTCCCGCTTGCGCGGGAATGAGCGGAGAAGACCTACCTTACGACCTTCGCGTAGTCCGCCGGCTTGAAGCCGACCAGGACTTTACCGCGGCCGAGTTCGAGTACCGGCCGCTTGATCATCGACGGCTGCGCCAGCATCAGCTTGATCGCCTTGGCTTCGGTGATGCCGTCTTTGTCCTTGTCGGGCAATTTCTTGAACGTCGTGCCGGCGCGGTTGAGCAACGTCTCCCAGCCGGCTTTCTTCGCCCAGCCTTCAAGCTTGGCGCGCTCGATACCGGCGCTCTTGTAGTCGTGGAAGGCGTAGTCGACCTTGTGCTGGTCGAGCCAGGCCCGCGCTTTCTTCATGGTGTCGCAGTTTTTGATGCCGTAGATGGTGATGGGCATTTGGACCCTATTCGCGAATGATGTGATTATTGGGTTCTGTCGCATACAGACGATCTAGCAATTCCTCGGGGTCGCCCCTCTTAAAATAGCGCACCGTCTGTCCGTAGCTCCACGGCACTTCCCATAGCTGATGTGCGTACAATTCATTTGGCCCCCATTTAGAATAGATTTCCATGCTGCCAACGGTAATTCTGAGTTCTCCTCCATGCATAAGTCGATCGCCGTCAAAATAAAGAACGACATCTCCTGGCTGGACCTCGTCCGCTCTAAGCTCAATCCTGTTCTTTGTCTGAAAAGTCGCATCGCAAACATGATGCATCCAATGCTTATGCGTCGAGACCCTTTCGCTTGGGCGCAACTTCATGCTGCAGTTGCTATAGTCCGTGCGTACATCGCGGACGCGCTCGACGTCGGAGATTGGAGCGAGGCAAAGGTATGCCTGTCAGACGTTTTCAAGTACTTACGATCAGACCAGTTCGGACGGCGAGTGAAACAAGAATTGGGTGTTGAGGTGCTGGATGTCCTACGCGCCTTTCAGGACGACCAAAGGATCGACGAGCGGTACCGCGCACAGAACCTCACCAAAATGATCGAGCAGATCGAGGAACGTGATCGGAAGCTCGGCCTTTAGTTTTCACGAGCGAATAGATCGGCACCGCTAAGCCAAGCTCGTGCCGCAGACAGACCATGCCCCTAATCGCCGGCATTCTATGCCCGGTTTTAGAGCGCCTACTCCCACTCAATCGTGCCCGGCGGCTTGCTGGTCACGTCATAGACCACACGGTTGACGCCTTTGACCTCGTTGATGATCCGCGTCGCGACCATGCCCAAGAAATTCATGTCGAACTGATAGAAGTCCGCCGTCATGCCGTCGGTCGAGGTCACGGCGCGCAGGCCCACCACGTATTCATAGGTGCGGAAGTCGCCCATGACGCCGACGGTCTTCACCGGCAGCAGCACGGCGAAGGCCTGCCAGATGTCGTCGTACTGCCCGGTGCGGCGGATTTCCTCGATGAAGATCTCGTCGGCCAGCCGCAGAATGTCGAGCTTCTCTTTTGTGATCGCGCCCGGGCAGCGGATCGCCAGCCCCGGTCCCGGGAACGGATGGCGGCCGACGAAGGCTTCCGGCAGGCCGAGCTCGCGGCCGAGCGCACGCACCTCGTCCTTGAACAATTCGCGCAACGGCTCGACCAGCTTCATGTTCATGCGCTCGGGCAGACCGCCGACATTGTGGTGCGACTTGATGGTGACCGAGGGGCCGCCGGTGAACGACACGCTCTCGATCACGTCGGGATAGAGTGTGCCTTGCGCGAGGAATTGCGCGCCGCCGATTGTCTTGGCCTCGTGCTCGAACACGTCGATGAACAATTTTCCGATGGTCTTGCGCTTCTGCTCGGGGTCTTCGACGCCTTCGAGCGCCTTGAGGAACATGTCCTCGGCGTTCACATGCACGAGCGGGATGTTGTAGCTGTCGCGGAACAGCGACGCGACTTTCTGCCCCTCGGCCAGCCGCAGCAGGCCGTGATCGACGAACACACACGTGAGCTGATCGCCGATCGCCTCGTGGATGAGCACGGCGGCAACCGCGCTATCGACGCCGCCGGACAAGCCGCAGATCACTTTGCCGCAGCCGACTTGCGCGCGGATCTTCTCGATCGCCTCGTCCTTGAAGGCGCGCATGGTCCAGTCGCCGGAAAGGCCGGCGATCTTGCGCACGAAATTGCGCAGCAACGCCGCGCCGTGCGGCGTGTGCACGACCTCGAGATGGAATTGCGTGGCGTAGAATTTGCGCTTGTCGTCGCCGATCATGGCGATCGGCGCATTCGGCGAGGTGCCGAGCACCTTGAAGCCGGGCGGCAATTGCGTGACGCGGTCGCCGTGGCTCATCCAGACCGGATATTTCTGGCCCTTGACCCAGACGCCTTCGAACAGCGGACTATCGGCGGCGACCTCCACCTCGGCGCGGCCGAATTCGCGGTGATGGCCGCCTTCGACCTTGCCGCCGAGCTGTTCGGCCATCGCCTGCTCGCCGTAGCAGATGCCGAGCACCGGCACGCCGGCCTCGTAGATCGCCTTGGGCGCGAGCGGCGCGCCCTTCTCATGCACCGAGGCTGGGCCGCCGGAGAGGATCACCGCCTTCGGGCGCATCTCGAAGAAGGCTTGCTCCGCCTTTTGGTAGGGCACGATCTCGCAATAGACCCTCTCCTCCCGTACCCGGCGCGCGATGAGCTGGGTGACCTGGGAGCCGAAATCGACGATCAAAACCTTGTCGTGCAAAATCTTGTCAGACATCGACGGCGCTTGTGCCCGAACAGGGATGGGCTCGAAATGCCGTTCGGGACGGCTTTTTGCGGGCATGCGGGCCTTAGGTCAAGCGAGTTGCGCCCTATCCAGTAACCCAATGTTAGCCCCGAACGTGCTTAGAAAATGGCCGGAAAACCGGCTTGTACACAGCCGGAATGCCGGAGCCGCCTTGCGAAACATGGCCTATGAAACGCAGCGCCTGAGCTTTCCCGTCGCGCCTTCCGGAAACGGCGAGCGCCGCGCGGCGCTGTTCCGCGAGAGCGCGCTGGACATGATCGAGCGCTGGGCGCTCGGCCTTGCCTGGGCGCTGATGCCGTCGCGCATTGCCGGCGTGCCCAACCTGCTGCGGCTTTATGCGCGCGAATTCTTGGCGCCCGATTATGCCCTGCCCGATCCCGAACACACGCTGAGCTCACCGCCCGGCCTTGCCGGCATCGTGCATGACTTCTCGGCGCCGACACTGCTCGCGGCGCACCGGCGCGGGCTTTACCCGTTCGCCCATGTCGGGCCGCTGAAGTGGTGGTCGCCGCCTGCGCGCTCGGTGGTGTTCTTCGACGAGCTGCATATTGCGAAAAGGCTGCGGCGGCTGATGCGGCACGAGCAGTACACCGTGACCCTTGACCGCGACTTCGAGGGCGTCATCGCCGGCTGCGCCGGCCACCGCGCCGGGCGCTGGCACCTCACCTGGATCACGCCGAAGATCATGCGCGCCTATACCGAGCTGTTCGACGCCGGCCACGCCCATTCATTCGAAGTGTGGAACGAGCGCGGCGAACTCGCCGGCGGCGGCTATGGCGTGGCGCTCGGCGCGAGCTTCGTCACCGAGTCGCAGTTTTCGCGCGAGGCCAACACCTCGAAGATCGGCTTCATGGTGCTCAATTGGCATCTCGCGCATTGGGGCTTTGCCTTCAACGACGGCAAGCTGATGACGCCGACCTGTCACGACATGGGCTTCCGCGAAATTCCGCGCGCGGAATTTCTCACGCGCCTGCGCGATGCCGAACGCGCGCCGGGGCAGCCGGGACGCTGGCAAATCGAGGCAGACGTGGCGCGGGTGGCGGACTGGCAGCCGGGCGCGGCGCAGACTTAAACGCGTCAATCGCCAATAACGCGGTTCACCAGCGGAATCTTTGCCAGCCAGGAATGACCTGACGTTGCCGCAACCGGCTTTGCGGCCGGCTGTGGATCCGGGATCGAGGCTGGTGGCACCGGATGATCGGCGGCCGGCGGTGGTGCAGGAGCCGCGGCGACCGGCACCGGTGGCGGCAAAGCAGGCGCCACAGGCGCGGCCAAGGACATTGGCGGGGCGGCGGGGACGGCCGGAGGAGGCGGGGCTTCATGCACCACGCGCGGCTGCGGCGCAGCCGGCGGCTGCTGCATAGGCGGCTGCACTGCCGGCGGAGCCTGCGGCACGGCCGGCACGGCGGGCGCTGCGACCGCCTCTTCACGCGTCTCTGGTGCATGCACGAGCGCGTCGCGTACCGAGGAAATCCACTTGGCATCCGACGTCTCGGCATCGCGCTGGAACGGCTTTGCTTCAACGGGCTTCGCCTCGGCGGCGACCGGCGCCGGCGCGGGCTTTGGCGCCGCGACCTGCTTCACCGGTTCTGCCTGATGCACCGGCTCGCGCGCGGCCTGCTGCGGCGGAGCGGCCGCGGGCGCCGGCAGCACGACCTTGGCCGTCAGCAGCGCCCTGAACGCCTTGACCGCGTCGGGATCGACCGCGCCGCAATTTGTCTCGAACGTCACCACGTCGCGGCGCACCAGCATGCGCAAGGTCGAGGCGTCGGCGCTCTTGTCGAGCATCGAGACGATGTTGCCACGCAAGGTCGCGCAGCGCGCCTCAACCGTAAAATTGGATTGATAGATCGAATAGACGCTGGCGAGGCCCACCGGGATTCCGACCAGCGTGCCGATCACCTGCACCGCCGTCATGAACCGCGACGTATGACGGACCGGATGGCCGTAGACGCGCAGGTCGTCGGTTGCCTCGGCATGCAGCGGAGGATCGCGCCTGGCGACCAACATGGGTGGAACCTCGGGCTGAAGACTCGTCAAGTTCCCTCAGTCACGAAATCTTCGGGGAGGAATTGGGCCGGGAATGCGGCGCGAATGGGGAATTCGTCTTAATAGGGTCTTTACGCGCGGCGCAGCAGCGAAACGAAGAAGCCGTCGGTCCCGGTCGAACGCGGCGTCATCGTTATCCCTTCGTCGGACAGCCGCGCCGCTTTTGCGAACATGAAGGCGGGCTCGCCCAATGCTTGCGAAACTTCGGCCGGCGGAAGGATTGTGAAGCCTGCGTGACGGCGTATGAAGGCGCGCACCTGATCGGCGTTCTCTTCCTCCAGGACGGAGCAGGTAACGTAAGCGATGCGGCCGCCCGCCTTGAGCAGCGGAACCGCGCGGTCGAGCACCTCGGCCTGCTCCTTCTGCCGCTGCTCGAGCGCGCCGGGACGCATGCGCCATTTGGCGTCCGGATTGCGCCGCCAGGCGCCGGTGCCGGTGCAGGGCGCGTCGATCAAAACGAGGCCGATGCGGCCCTTGAGGTCATCCAGCTCACCGCCGACCGATTTCGGCGTGCGCACCTGCACGTTGCGCGCGCCCGAACGCTTGAGGCGGTCGTGAATCGGAGCCAGACGGCGCTTGTCGTCGTCGGTGGCATAAATCTGGCCTTTGTTCTGCATCATGGTGGCGAGCGCGAGCGTCTTGCCGCCGGCGCCGGCGCAAAGATCGAGCACCTGCTCGCCGGGCTGCGCGCCCGCAAACAAGGCGGCGAGTTGCGAGCCTTCGTCCTGCACCTCGATCATGCCTTTGAGGAACGCCGGCTCGGCATGGATCGCCGGGCTTTTGGCGTCGGCGGCCAGACGAACGCGCAAACCCCAAGGTGACCAGCGCGTCGCCTCCGGCTTGAGATCGGCGAGCATGCCGGCGACCTTGTCACGGTCGGCTTTCAGCGTGTTCACGCGCAAATCGAGCGGCGCGCGCGAGGCCAAGGCCGCGCCCTCCTCGGCGCGCGCGTCTGCAAACGCACGGGCGAAATGCGGATCGAGCCATTCCGGGTAGTCGCCCGCGACGTGCGGCGGCGCGCCCGAGAGGTCGCCAGCATCGAGCCGCATGCGCTCGTCATCGCTCAGCGCCTCCGGCGCGTATTGCCCGCCGCTCGCCAGCTTGGCAATCGCCTCACTGTCGAGCCCGCGCTCGCGCTTGAGCATGCCGAGCAAGATCGCGCGCGACGTATCGGCGCCCATGAGGAAGGCACTCGACGCGCGCCGGCGCAGTGCGTCGTAGACGAGCCCGGCAATCGCCGCGCGATCTCCGGAGCCGGCGAAGCGGTGCGTCAGGCCCCAAGCCTTGAGCGCGTCGGCGGCCGGGCGGCGTTCCTTCTCGATTGTCCCGACGACTTCGATGGCGGCGGCAAGCCGCGCGGAAGGCGTCATGGCAGGCCGAGCAGGATGCGGACGGCGAAGACGATCCACATGACGATCAGGGCGAGTGCGCTGATGCCGTACCAGCTTCCGCGCAGCATGACCCGGTTGCTGGTCGTGTGGACGTAGGCCTGGCCCAGACGCCCGATCACGAAAATCCAGGCAAGCACGATGAAGACGATGTCGGCGTGATGGGTGATGATCTCCAGGATGGTCAGCACGTAGAACAGCACGGGCAATTCGAGCTGGTTGCTGAAGCTGTTGGCCACCTGCTGGGTGCGTTGCGGCCAGTTCGGCTCGCGCAAGGCGATCTTGGACGGATGCACGGTGCGGCTAACCAAATCGCGGCGGCGCAGCAGGAACAGCCAGACCAAGAGGCCAAGCGTCAGCGCGACCTGGACGAACAGCGGCAGCAGAACGACGGGGATTGGCATGACGCGCTACACCCGGCTCGGATAATTCGGGCTTTCGCGCGTGATGGTCACGTCATGCACGTGGCTTTCGCGCAAGCCCGCACCGGAAATGCGCACGAACTCCGCCTTGCTATGGAATTCGTCCAAGTCCTTGGCGCCGACATAACCCATGGCGGCGCGCAAGCCGCCTGAGAGCTGGTGCAGCACATTGGCGACCGGGCCCTTGTAGCCGACCTGGCCCTCGACGCCTTCCGGCACCAGCTTGAGCGCGTCCTTGATGTCCTGCTGGAAGTAGCGGTCGGCCGAGCCGCGCGCCATGGCGGCAACCGAGCCCATGCCGCGATAGCTCTTGTACGAGCGGCCCTGATAGAGAAAGACCTCGCCCGGCGTCTCGTCGGTGCCGGCGAGCAATGAGCCGACCATGGCGCAATCGGCGCCGGCCGCAAGCGCCTTGGCGAGATCGCCGGAATATTTGATGCCGCCGTCGGCGATCACGGGGATGCCGGCGGCCTTGGCGACCTCGACGCTGTCCATGATGGCGGTCAGCTGCGGCACGCCGACGCCGGCGACAATGCGCGTCGTGCAGATCGAGCCGGGACCGATGCCGACCTTGATACTATCCGCGCCGCAATCGATCAGCGCCTTGGCGCCTTCGGTTGTCGCGACATTGCCGGCGACCACCTGCACCGCGTTCGACAATTTCTTGATGCGTCTCACCGCGTCGAGCACGTAACGCGAATGGCCGTGCGCGGTGTCGACGACCACGAGATCGACGCCGGCCGCGATCAGCGCCTCGGTGCGCGCGAAGCCCTTGTCGCCGACGGTGGTGGCGGCGGCGACGCGCAGGCGGCCTTGCTCGTCCTTGCAGGCATTGGGATTGGCGACCGCCTTCTCGATGTCCTTCACGGTGATCAAGCCGACGCAACGGTACTGGTCGTCCACCACCAGCAGCTTCTCGATGCGATGCTGGTGCAGCAGACGCTTGGCTTCGTCCTGACTCACGCCCTCGCGCACGGTGACCAGATTCTCTTTGGTCATCAGCTCGGAGATCTTCTGGCGCGGGTCGGTGGCAAAGCGCACGTCGCGATTCGTGAGAATGCCGACGAGCTTGCCGGCCTTGCCGTTGCCGCCGCCCTCGACGACGGGAACCCCGGAAATCCGGTTTTCCTTCATCAGGTCGAGCGCCTCCTGCAGCATCGCCGTCGGTGCGATGGTCAGCGGATTCACCACCATCCCGGATTCGAACTTCTTGACCTGGCGGACCTGGGCGGCCTGCTGGTCGGGATCGAGGTTGCGGTGGATGACGCCGATGCCGCCGGCCTGCGCCATGGCGATGGCCATCTGCGACTCGGTCACCGTATCCATGGCCGAGGCGATGATCGGGATATTGAGCGCGATCGAGCGGGTGATGCGCGAGCGGATATCAACGTCGGCGGGCAAGACCTCCGACAGGCCGGGCTTGATCAGCACGTCGTCGAAGGTGAGCGCTTCGCGCGGATTACCGTTGCTTTTAGGCGCCATCGCCAACTCCATCGCCCCAAACCAGGCTTATAAGCCGGCTGCCGGAGGTTAAATACCGCCCGCGGCGAGGGGTTTCCCGCTCGGTTTCCGGCCCGCTTTTGGGTTGGCGTGGGTCAGTAGCACGGGTTGCTAACGATTCCTAGGGCAAAGCCGGATAGCTGTTATGAACGCCTCGCCTTCCGCCGAGCGCAGGTTTGCGGTTGATGGAGCCGTTGAAACGTTGATGTCGCCGCCGGGTTACCATTTCCATGCGCTCTGACCGCATCGTCCCGCTGATCATCGCGGTCGCTTTGTTCATGGAGAACATGGACGCAACCGTGATCGCCACCTCGCTGCCGGCAATCGCGGCGGATATCGGCACCAACCCGCTGGCGCTCAAGCTCGCCGTCACCTCGTACCTGCTGTCGCTTGCCATCTTCATCCCGGCGAGCGGCTGGACCGCCGACCGTTTCGGCGCGCGCACCGTGTTCCGCGCGGCGATCGGGGTTTTCGTCATCGGCTCGATCGGCTGCGCGCTGTCAGGTTCGCTCAGCGATTTCGTCATCGCACGCATCGTGCAAGGCATTGGCGGCGCCATGATGACGCCGGTCGGCCGCATGGTGCTGGTGCGCACCATCCCCAAGCGCGAGCTGGTGGGCGCCATGGCCTGGGTGACGACGCCGGCGCTGATCGGTCCGGTGCTGGGGCCGCCGGTCGGCGGCTTCATTACGACTTACGCCACCTGGCACTGGATCTTCATTATCAACGTGCCAATCGGGCTGCTCGGGATCGTGCTCGCCACCCGCTACATCGAGGATGTGCGCGCCGAAGACCATCAGCGTTTCGATATCGTCGGCATGGTGCTGATCGGCCTCGGCATTGCCGGTGTCGCCTTCGGGCTGTCGATCTTGGGGCTGAATTTCCTGCCCTGGTGGATCGTGGTGGCGCTCATCGCCGGCGGCATCATTTTTATCTTCGGTTATCTCGCGCATTCGCGGCGGGTCGAAATCCCCGCGCTCGATCTGTCGTTGTTCCGGCTACCGACCTTCTTCGCCAGCGTCGTCGGCGGCTTCATCTTCCGGATCGGGCTCGGCGCACTGCCGTTCCTGCTGCCGCTGATGCTGCAGCTCGGCTTCGGCATGACGCCGTTTCAGTCCGGCCTGATCACCTTCGCCACCGCCTTCGGCGCCATGGGCATGAAATGGGCGACGGCGACCATCCTGCGCCGCTTCGGCTTCCGCAGCATCTTGCTGATCAACTCGGTCATCAGCTCGGCCTTCCTCGCCGTCTGCGCTTTCTTCACCGCGGCGACACCGGTGGCCTTGATGATGATGCTGCTGTTCGTCGGCGGCTTCTTCCGCTCGCTGCAGTTCACCAGCATCAACACGCTCGCCTATGCCGAGGTGGACCCGGCGCGCATCGGCCGGGCGACATCGATAGTCAGCGTCGCGCAGCAACTGGCCATCTCGGCCGGCGTCGCGTTCGGCGCATTGGCGGTGGACATCACGTTGCGGATCAAGGGCGTCTCCACCTTGACCGCCGACGTGTTCCCGCCGGCCTTCCTGGCGGTAGCGCTGATTTCGGCGCTTTCGGCTCTGATCTTCGTTCGCTTGGAACCCGAGGCCGGAGCGGAAATGGCCGATCGGACGCCCGTTCCGGCTGAGGCTTCCGACCAGCGCGTTGGATAAAATTTTATATATTAACCATGTTGCAAGCTTCGTTAAGAAGTGAGGACCTTGCGCAATAGACAAGCGGCCGCGAGGCTGCATAATTTCGATACACATTATGGTTAACGCGTAGCGGTGGCGTATGCGTGAGACACGGCCAACTTGGCTGCTCCGAACCGCTTTTCTGGCGGGCGCTTGCGTTATTCCGGCGCTCTGTCCGCATCATGCGCTAGCCGCACCGCGCGCCGACGCGCAGATGTGCGCCACGCAAACCGAAGATATCGCCGACCAGCGCATCACCGCCTGCACCAACCTGCTGCGGACCGGCCGCCTGCACGGCGAGCCCGAGGGCGTCGCCTATGCGCTGCGCGGGCTCGCCTATCTCGATCGCGGCGACGCTCCGCACGCCATCGCCGACCTCAACCAAGCGATTACGCTCGCGCCGGATTTCGCACCCGCCTACCAGAACCGCGGCAATGCCTGGTACGCGCGCGGCAACTACGGCCAGGCCATGGCCGACTACGACGCCACCATCAGGCTCGATCCCAACACCGGCTCGCCCTATGTGAATCGCGCCACGCTCAGACGCGACCTCGGCAATACCGACGGTGCGCTCGAGGATTTCGCCAAGGCAATCAGCCTCAACCCGCGCCACGCCGGCGCCTATAGCGGACGCGGCGAACTCTACCTGCGCCAGAAGAACTATGCCCGCGCCATTTCCGACTTCGACCGCGCGCTGCAGCTGGCGCCGAACATGAGCAACTACATGCTGCGCGCGCAGGCGCGCGAAGAGGTCGGCAATCTCGATCAGGCTCTTGCCGATTATCGCGAAGCCTCGCGGCTCGACCCGAAAAGCGTGTCGGCGCTGACGGCGGAGGCCGGCGTCTGGCGCAAGAAGGGCGACTTCGACAAGGCGATCGCGGCCTATGACCGCGCGCTTGCCGCCGACGATAAGCGCGCCGCGACCTACAAATTGCGCGCGGAAGCCTACGCCGCCAAGGGCCAACGCAAGCTCGCCATGGCCGACATCGGCCGCGCGCTCAAGTTCAGCTGGAGCGCGGACTTGCTAAAGACGCGCGCCGAACTGCGGCTCGATGACGGCGATATGGCCGGCGTCGTGCACGATACCGATGCCATGCTCAAAGCCGAGCCGAACAACGCCGACGCGCTGGCGCTGCAAGGGGCAGCTTATGGGCGCAAGAAGGACTATGCCCGCGCGCTCGCGGCTCTCGACAAGGCGATCGCCGTTGACGACAAGGATGCGCTGGCGTTCGGCGAGCGCGGGCAGGTCTACCTCGCAAAAGGCGACAGCACGCGCGCGCTTGCGGATTTGAGCCGCGCCATTTCGCTCGGCGCCATAAGCCCGGCGCCCTATCGCACGCGCGCCATGCTCTACAAGCAGAAGGGCGACACCGCCAAGGCGATCGGCGATCTCGATGCCGCGATCAGCCACGATCCGCGCCCGGCCGATCTCTATTTCGAGCGCGCCGCGCTGCGCCAGGCCAAAGGCGATACCGCGAAAGCGCTCATCGACCTCAACGACGGTCTTGCGCGCGATCCAAACAACGTTGCCGGCCTGCGGGCGCGCGCGCAGGTGTTGATCGCGACCAAGAGCTACGCAAAGGCCATCGACGACCTCGACAGCGTCATCAAGATCAATCCACGCGACGCGCAGGGCTATTACCAGCGCGGACTTGCGCATGAGCACGACGGCGATTTCGGCAAGGCGATCGAGGATTACAAGACCGCGCTCGCGCGCAACGCCAAATTCGGCGACGCGCGCAAAGCGCTGGCGCGCGCCACCGCCGAGACCAAACAAGCCAAGCCATCGTCCAAGGAAGAGAAGCCGCAGACCGCGAAACAAGACGACAAACCGCCGGCGCCCGACAAGGCCGCCAAGGCGGATCAAAAAGTGACCCAGCCAAGCGCTCCGGTGCCAGAGGCGGTGTCGAAGCGCGACGACAACCACAAAAAAGCCGCCGCGCCGCAAGAACCGAAGCCTGAAGGTAAGCCCGAGGTTGCCGAAAAGCCGCCCGCCGCGGTTGTCGCGTCCGCGCCAACAACTGAAAAGCCGGCAGTATCCGCTCCGGACCAGGTCGCCGCGCCGCAATCAAAAGAGCACAAGGTGCACGAGGTCGTGCGGCAGCGGCGTGCGCCGCGCGGGAGCAACTCGTCCTGGACCGACGACAAAGGGCGGCCGCTCAGCCCGCGCGAAGTCCGCGAAATCAAGCGACTCCTGCGCGGGGACGATGCCGAACGTTCGCACCGTGCCGGCACTTTCGAGGACATCTGGCGCTAGCCGGTGGAATTTCTGAAACCGGTCGCCAAGAGATAAAGCTCGGCCGAATCCGCCCGGCTCGCCGGCGGCTTGATGTGTTTGACCTGCTTGAAATCGCGTTTGAGCGCGGCCAGCAACGACGCCTCGGTGCCGCCCTGCAGCACCTTGGCGAGGAAAGTGCCGCCCGGCGCCAGCACTTCGCGCGCGAAATCCGCCGCGGTTTCGACCAGCGCCATAATCTTGAGGTGATCGGTGCGGGCGTGGCCGGTCGCGTTCGCCGCCATGTCGGACAGTACGACATCGGCCGCGCCGCCGAGCATCGCTTTAAGTTTGCCGGGCGCTGAGGGATCGAGAAAATCGAGTTGCACGAAATCGACATCCGTAATCGGCGTCATCGGCAGTATGTCGATAGCAACCACGCGCCCTTCGGCGCCCACACGCTTGGCCGCCACCTGGCTCCAGCCGCCGGGCGCGGCGCCAAGATCGATCACGCGCGCGCCTTTCTTTAAGAAACGCGCCTTGTCGTCGATCTCCGAAAGCTTGAACGCGGCGCGCGAGCGCAGGCCCTCGCGCCTGGCGCGCGCGACGTACGGATCGTTCAGCTGGCGGGTGAGCCAGCGCCGCGACGAGTGCGATTTGCTTTTGTCCTTGACCCGCACCTTCAATTCGCGCGAGCCGCTGCCTTTGCCGGTCACGAGGCCGCTACCTGACTGCCGCCGCTCCACACGCCGTCCTCGCGCATCATCTGCACCAGCATGCCTTCGCGTAAGCCGCGGTCGGCGACGCGCAGGCGCGGGCACGGGAAGGCGCGGCGGATCGCTTCCAGAATGGCGCAGCCGGCGAGCACCAGGTCGGCGCGCTCGGCGCCGATGCAGGGTGAGGCGACGCGCTCCTCGTAGCTCATGCCGAGCAGACGCTTGATCACCGCGTTGATCTCGTGCTCGCTCATCCAGCAGCCGTCGACCCGGTTGCGGTCGTAGCGTTTGAGATTGAGATGCACTCCGGCGATCGTCGTCACGGTGCCGGACGTGCCGAGCATGTGGATGCCATTGATGCCGGCATACGCGCGTGCAAAGGGCGCGATCATTTCCGCGACCTCATCGACCATCGCCTGGTAAATCTCGCGGCTGACGTCGACGCCGCCGTGGCGCTCGGCCAGAGTCACAACGCCATGAGGGAGCGAGATCCAGCCGGCGATTTGCGGCAGCGGCGGACCCCCGGCGGTTTTCTGCGAGCGCTCGAGCCGCACAAGTTCGGAGGAGCCGCCGCCAATGTCGAACAGCACGACACCGTTGGCCTGCGGATCGATCAGCGGGGTGCAGCCGGTGGCAGCGAGCGTCGCTTCCGTTTCGCGGCCGATCACTTCGAGCGCGATACCCAATTCGTCGGCGACGAGCGTGCGGAATTCTTCGCCGTTGGCCGCGGCGCGGCAGGCTTCGGTCGCGATCAGGCGGGCGCGGGTGACGCCCTTGTTGCGCATTTTGTTGCGGCAGATGGCGAGCGCCGCGAGAGCACGCTCGATCGCCGCATCGCTGATGCGGCCCGACGCCGAGACGCCCTCGCCCAGCCGGATGATGCGGGAGAATGCGTCAACGACACGGAAGCTGTCGCCAGTCGGACGCGCCACTAACAGGCGACAATTATTGGTGCCGAGATCGAGTGCCGCATAGGTCGCCCCGCCCCGATCGCCGCCGGGGGCGCCATCGAGCCGTCCGGGCGACCGCCGACCCCAATCGGACCGCGCGGGCGCGACCCGATCAAACACGGGGTCGAGGCCTGGGTTATCCCCGGCCTCGCCGCTCATTTCACATGCCTTCCTGCCGCGCCCGGCAGCTCGTAAGCGCCCAGGTCCCGGCAATGTTTCACGATCAGGAAAAGTCTAACAGCGCCTGTGCCCCACGCAAGCCTCGCCCGCCGAAAGCGTTCTTGTAGAAGCGACGGCGCTGCTTTATCTCAGCATTCCACGCCGAAAGCCCCCAGCCCGCAGATGGACGACAGAACCGCCGAAACCGCGCTTTCGCTGACCAAATTCGGTGTCGGCCAGCCGGTTCGCCGTACGGAAGACCCCACGCTGGTGCGCGGCCAGGGCCGCTATGCCGACGATGTGTCCCGCCCCGGCCAGGCCTATGCCGTGATGGTGCGCAGCCGCGAGGCGCACGGCATCATCCGCTCGATCGATACCGCCGCCGCCAAATCGATGCCGGGTGTGCTCGCGGTGCTTACGGCTGATGACCTCAAGGGCTATAGCGGCCTCAAATCGAATTTACCGCTGAAAAATCGTGACGGCTCGCCGATTTATTACGTGCCGCGGCCGGCGCTCGCCGGCGACAAAGTGCGTTTCGTCGGCGATCCGGTTGCCTGCGTGATTGCAGACACCGTTGCCGACGCCAAGGACGCCGCCGAAGCGGTGGCGCTCGATATCGAGCCGCTCACGCCCGTGCTGAAACCCGCCGAAGCAATCAAGCCGGGCGCGCCTTTGGTGTTTGATCAAGTGGCCAACAATCTCGCGCTCGATTTTCATTATGGCGACGCAGCGAAAGTGGCCGAGGCCTTCGCCACGGCCAAGCATGTGACGCGGTTGGAAACATCCAATCAGCGCATGGTCGTCGCCGCGATGGAGCCGCGCGCCGCGATCGGAGAATACGATGCAGCGTCGGGCAAGTGGACGCTCTATTCGTGCAGTCAGGGCGTGCACGGCTTGAAGACATCGCTGATGGATATCTTGAGTGCGCCGGCCGACAAAGTGCGCGTGATCACCGGCCAAGTCGGCGGCTCGTTCGGCATGAAGGCCTCGGTCTATCCGGAATATGTCTGCCTCCTGCACGGCGCGAAACTTCTCGGCCGCCCGGTGAAGTGGACCGACGAGCGCTCAGGCAGTTTCGTGTCCGATCATCACGGCCGCGCGCAGGACATGGTGGTCGAGATCGCTTTCGATGAGGGCGCGCATATCCTGGCGATCCGCCTCTCCGGCTATGGCGATATGGGCGGTTACCTCGCCCAATTCGGGCCGCTGCTGCCGACCGGCAACCAGGTCAAGAACATCGCATCCGTCTACCGCACGCCGCTGATCGAGGTGGCGACCAAATGCGTGTTCACCAACACCTCGCATGTATCCGCCTACCGCGGCGCCGGACGGCCGGAGGGTAATTACTATGTCGAGCGCGCGCTCGATGTTGCCGCAAGCGAGCTCGGCATCGACCGCATCGAGCTGCGCAAACGCAATATGATCCGCAAGAGCGACCTGCCGTTCAAAGCCGCCTCCGGCATGACCTACGACTGCGGCGACTTTCTTGGCGTACTCAAGCAGGCGCTGGAGCTCGCCGATTACAACGGCTTCAAGAAGCGCAAGCGTGAGAGCAAGAAGAACGGCAAGCTGCGCGGCTTCGGCATCGGCTGCTACCTCGAAGTCACTGCCGCGCCCGGCAAGGAACTCGGCGCCATCCATTTCGAGAAAGACGGCACGGTGACCATCATCACAGGCACCATGGATTTCGGCATGGGTCACGCCACGACTTACGCGCAGATGCTCACTGACATGCTCGGCGTTCCGTTCGACCGCATCCGCATGGTGGAAGGCGACAGCGACCGCATGGCCTTCGGCGGCGGCTCGGGCGGCTCACGCTCGGTGATGTTCGTCGGCGCGGCGCTGACCGAGACCTCGAAAATGGTGATCGAGCGCGGCAAGCAGGTCGCATCGCACGTGCTTGAGGCGTCTGCCAGCGACATCGAATTCAAGGCCGGGCGCTTTACCATTGCCGGCACCGACCGCTCGATCGGCATTATGGAGTTGGCGCAACGCCTACATGCCGGCCTGAAACTGCCGGAGGGAACGCCGGACACGCTCGACGTCGATCACGTCGTGAATGAACCGGTGCCATCGGCCTTCCCGAACGGCTGCCACATTGCCGAGGTTGAGGTCGATCGGCAGACCGGCCACGTGCAGGTGGTGCGCTATTCGGCGGTCAACGATCTCGGCACCATCGTCAATCCGCTGCTCGTGGAAGGCCAGATTCAGGGCGGCGTGGTGCAGGGCCTCGGCCAGGCATTGCTGGAACAGGCGGTCTACGACAGCGACGGGCAATTGGTGACCGGCTCTTTCATGGACTACGCCATGCCGCGCGCGCACGACGCGCCGATGATCGCGGTCGCCAGCCATCCGGTGCCGACCAAGAGCAATCCGCTTGGCGCAAAAGGCTGCGGCGAAGCCGGCACGTCCGGCGGGCTGCCGTCGGTTGCCAATGCGGTGATCGACGCGCTGTCCGAACTAGGTATTCGCCACCTTGAAATGCCGATGACGCCCGCACGCGTCTGGCATGCCATCGAAGACGCCAAAGCCAAGCAGCCGGCAAAGCACCCGGCATGAGCCAGGCAACCGAAATCCTCGGCGCCAAGCCCGCTTCGCACATCCGCGTGGTCGGCGCGGTGAGCGCGGCGCATCTCGTCTCGCATTATTACATCATCGTGCTCGCGCCATTATTGCCCTTTGTGCGCGCGGACTATGGCGTCAGCTACACTGAAATCGGTCTGGCACTCGCGACCTTCAACATCGTCACCGCCGCGTTGCAAGCCCCCGCTGGATTCCTCGTGGATCGCGTCGGCGCGCGCATCTTGCTTGTCTGTGCGTTGCTGCTCGGTGCCGGAGCTTTCGCGGTCGTCGGCCTCACCAACTCGTACTGGGTGCTAGTCGCAATGTTTGGCATCGCCGGCATCGGCAACGCAGTCTATCACCCGGCCGACTATTCGCTGCTGTCCCACCATGTGCCGGCCGAACGTATTGGCCCCGCCTTCTCGTTTCACACCTTTGCCGGCATGGCCGGGTCGGCGCTGGCGCCACCCACGCTGCTGATGATGCAGAACCTGTGGGGTTGGCGTGGCGCTTTCATCGGCGCCAGCATCCTGGGATTTGCCGTGGCGGCCGTGCTGATGGCGATCCGCGAACACGCCCCCGCTCATGCGGCTGCGCCGCGCGCCAAATCGGGCACCGACGCGGGCGGCTGGCGGCTGCTGATGACACCGGCGATTCTGCTCAATCTCGTGTTCTTCGTACTGCTCGCGATCATCAGCGGCGGCATCTACAACTATTCCGTGGCGGCGCTTGGGGTGCTCTATGCGACCCCCGTCACGACCGCCAATGCCGCGCTGACTGCATTTCTCGTGCTGTCGGCGATCGGCGTCTTGGCCGGCGGTTTGCTGGTCACGCGAACCAGCCGGCACGGCATGGTGGCAAGCCTCGGCCTGGCCGCGCTCGCGCTGTTCACCGCATTGGTCGGCGAGGTCGATCTTGGCTCATTCATGCTGATCGCAACCATGACGGCGGCCGGCTTCTTCTCCGGCGTCATCATGCCCTCGCGCGATATGATCGTGCGCGAAATCACCCCGCCCGGTTCGTTCGGCAAGGTGTTCGGCTTTGTCACCACGGGCTTTAATATCGGCGGCATCATCGCGCCGCTGATTTTCGGCGCGATCATGGACCATGGCAGCCCGCGGCTGGTTTTCCTGGGCGTCGCGGCCTGCAGCCTGATCGCGATCGTGACGGTGGCGACGCGGCCGCGGCAACCGGGCTAAACGCTAAGGACTTGTCAAATCAGCCGGTTTGCCCCATGTCAGGGGCCTCCGGCGAACGGCGATGAGCTTTTAGCCGCGATCAAGCTGATCTTGTTGGGGGATCGTCCAACGGTAGGACTCCAAACTCTGACTCTGGCTATCTAGGTTCGAATCCTAGTCCCCCAGCCAACGTCCCCGTTTTTCACAAATCGAAATCGCCCACGCCGCACTCAACAGGTGGCGCGCATATGGGCTAGCCAAGATTGCGTTTGTAGATCATCCTTGCAGGCGGATGGGTGCCGCTGAAAATCACAAATGAGCACCCGCGTCACACGGGGATAGGGAGAAACGCCGTGGCTCAAACCATTGAAGCCTTCGTCGGCAATGCGCTCGACGAAGCAAAGATCACGCCGCTGCATCGTCGGGTGGTCGCGCTCATAGCCGCGGGATATTTCTTCGACGTCATCGACTTCACCATATTCGGTTCGCTCGTCCCGTTCATTCTGCAATCCAAATTTGCGACGGGACCCGAAGTCGCGGCCATTGGCAGCGCCGCCATCTTCGGAATGTTCATCGGCACTGCCGGGCAAGGTGAATTCAGCGACCGCTTCGGACGCCGGTTTATCTATCAGTTCAATCTGCTGCTCTTCGGCGTGTTCACGATCCTGGGCGCGTTCGCTCCAAGCGTCACGCTGCTGATCGCCTGCCGCTTTATCGCCGGACTCGGGCTCGGCGCCGAACAGCCGCTGGCCTTCGCTTATGCGGGCGAATATTCGCCCAAGCGCATCCGCGGGCGTATCCTGGCGATCGTTCACTTCATCGGCGGCGCCTGCGTGTGGCCGATCGGTACGGCGCTCGCACTCGGCGTGGGCTCCGCCGCAAGCTCGCCGGAGTACGCGTGGCGGGCCGTTTGGGTGATCATCGGCATCGGCGCGCTGGTTGTCTGGGTGTTCCGCTTCACCCTGCCGGAATCGCCACGCTATCTGGCGACGCACGGCCAAGGCGACAAGGCGCTCGAGATTCTCAGCCGTCTCGGCATCGCGCCTCCGAAGGAGAAGCTCTCGACCGACGCCGCCAGCAACACCAAGAGCGATCCGTTCGGCGTCGTGTTCAGCATGTTCCCGACCCGCGTGATCGCCGGCATGATTTGCTTCACGGCGTTTTTCGGCGTCGCCATCGGCCTCGGCGCGTGGCTGCCGAACATCATGAATGCGAAGGGCTTCTCGATCACCAAGTCGCTGCAATACACCCTGGCGATGAACTTCGCCGTGCCTTGCGCGAGCCTCTTCATGATGTACGCGCTCGATAAATACGGCCGCAAGATCACGTCGGTCTGCGCTTTCGTCGGCGCCGGCATAATGGCCATCGTGTTCGCCAATGCCGCCACCGCGACGCAGCTCATGGTCGCCGGTTTCATCATGATCTTCTTCGTGCAGGTCGCCGGTAACTCGATGCAGATCTTCGCGTCCGAGGTGTTCCCCACCAACGCGCGGGCATCCGGCTTCGGTTGGGCAGCGGGCGTTGGCCGGCTGGCGACCGCCTTCATCATCCCGACCATTCTGTGGATCCAGAACGGCTATGGCCTGACGACGGTGTTCGTCTGTCTCGCCATTGCGCTGGTGATCGCGGCCGCTTCCGTCACCCAACTGGGCCCGGAAGCGAAGCAGAAGGGCCTCGACGAGATCGCCCCGCCGACCGGCTGAGAACGACGAAAACGAATGCGAGGCCCGGTTCGGCAGTTGCCGGGCCGGGCCTCGCCACTTCATGGGCTCTGACGCATGGCATTGACCGAGCAGGCAAGCGCGCCCGCGGCAACGCACTCCAGGAACATTCGCTTCTTGTCGCGCTGCGATCAGGGCGGACGGCCGGACGGCGTACAGGTCATTGTGCACAAAGGCCACGCCTTCATCGGCCATATGTTCGCGGACGGTTTTTCCGTCGTCGACGTGCACGACGCTTTGCATCCAAAGACGGTGGCCTTCGTCGCCGCGCCGAAAACCACGCGCTCGCACCACCTGCAAATCCACGGCGATATCCTGCTCGCTGTGAATGGCCCGAATATCTGGGCGATGCAACAATATGCCAGCCAGGCCGACTACTATGCCAAATCGCTGGCGGATTCGGTGCAGACCGAGCAGCCATTCGGCGCCGGCGTGCGCGTGTTCGATATTTCGCAGCCGGCCAAGCCGCGCGAGATCGGCTTTCTGCACACGCCGGGTTTCGGCGCGCATCGCATCTGGTGGGTCGGCGGACGCTACGCTTACGTGTCGGTGCATTTCGAGGGCTACATCGACCACACGCTGGCGATCGTCGACGTGTCCGACCCGGCGAAACCCACCCTCGCCGGTCATTGGTGGCTGCCCGGCATGCATCGCGCCGGCGGCGAAGAAAAGCCCGCTTCCTTCGGCAAGCGCACCGCCCTGCACCATATGATCACGGCGGGAAATATCGGTTATGCGGCGTGGCGCGACGGCGGCTTCACCATCCACGACCTGAGCGACCCGACTAAGCCGAAATTGCTTACTCACCGCAATTACTCACCGCCCTTTGGCGGTGGCGCGCACACGCCGTTGCCGCTGCCCGGACGCAAGCTGTTCGTTCTCGCCGACGAGGCGACGTCTTCGAATTGCGCGAACGGGCTTGCCTTCACTTGGGTGATCGACGTGCGCGAGCCGGCCAATCCTGTTTCGATCGCGACGCTGCCGACGCCGGCCGAGGAAGACTTCTGCAAGAAGGGCGCGAAATTCGGCCCGCATAATCTGCACGAGAACCGCCCCGGCTCGCTGCAGACCGAAGACACGGTGTTCGCCACCTATCACAATGCCGGCTTGCGCATTTATGACATGCGTAATCCGTACCAGCCGAAGCAGGTGGGCGACTTCGTGCCACCGCCGCCGGAGCGGATTGTCGATCAGCGCCCGAACCCGGCCAAAGTCATCCAGTCCTGCGACGTCTATGTCGATACCAACGGCGTCATGTATATGACCGACACCAATGCGGGGCTTTATATCCTGCAGTATGAGGGCCAATGACGGAAAAGTTCGGCCGGCTCGCCCTGCACATGTGGACGGTCGACACGACCCCGCTGGCGACCGCGCTCGATGCGGCGAAGCAAGGCGGCTTCGATGCCGTCGAATTGCGGCGCACCGATTTCAAGCGCTGCTTCGACGCGGGGATGAGCAACGAGAAAGTGCTCGATCTCATCCGCAACAGCGGCATCCCGGTCGGCGTGCTCGGCGTCGAATATGGCTGGCTGTTCGCCACCGGCGAGGAGAGCGCGCGGCTGTTCAAGGTCTTCCACGAGAGCTGCCAGAATGCGGTGGCGCTCGGCTGCACCATGCTGATGAGCGCGCCCGGTCAGGTGAACGGGCCGATCCTGCAGGCCATCGACTATCTCAAGCGCGCCGGCGATATCGCCGGTGAATACGGCCTCAAGCTCGCCATCGAATTCAATTCGCAACACGATGTGCTTAACAGCCTTGCCACGCTCACCAGCCTGATCGAGGGCGCGAACAAGCCAAATTGCGGCTACCTGATCGACGCCTACCACTTCACCCGCAGCGGCGCGGGTGGGCGCGGCTTCGAAAACGTGCCGGCCGAAAAAATCTACTGTTTCCAGTACAGCGACGTTTCGTCCAATCCGGTCACCGGCGTGCGCCGGCCGACCGACCGCCTGGCGCCCGGCAAAGGCATCGTGAAATGGCGCGAGATGCTCGGCTTGCTGTTCGAGAAGAACTATACCGGCTATCTCTCCTATGAAGCGCCGAACCCCGAAATTTGGGCGCGCTCGCCCTACGACGTCGCGCGCGAAGGCGTCGAACTCACGCGCAAATTGTTGCGGGACGCCGTCCCAAGTTATGTTAGTTGAGGATCAATCATGGCAGAAGAACTTCCGCTTTTTCTCGGGCTGAACGACAAGACCGTCACCGATATTCCCAAGACTGTCGAAAAGCAGCGCTACATGACCAGCGTGGCGCCGAAAGCCGCCAATCCCGGCAAATGGATCGAGCAACCGCGCATGCCGATCCCGACCGGCGAACACGCCGTGATCGAATGCCATGGCAAGATTCACTCGGTCGCCGGTTACGCCAGGCACCGCGTCGATCAGAATTTCCACCAGGTGTTCGATCCGAAAGCCGGCACCTGGTCGCTGAAGGCACCCTTCCCGCATCCCTGCAATCACGTGGCGGGCGTGTCGATCGGCAGCAAGATCTACACTTTCGGCGGCTTCGTCGAGCAGAACCGCTGCCCGCATTCCAAATGCTTTGTCTACAACACGACCACCGACCAATGGGCCTCGATCGCGCCGATCTCGCGCCCGCGCGGCGCCGTGTCGGCAATCGTGCTCGACGGCAAGGTCCATCTGCTCGGCGGGCGCGACGTGCGCTCGGTGGAATGGCACGAGGTCTACGATCCGGCGACCGACAAATACTCCGACCGCGCCAGCATGCGCGGCTCGACCGGCACGCAGCCCTTCGTCGGCCAGCGCGATCACATGGGCGTTGCGCTGGTCGATGGAAAAATCCATGCCATCGCCGGCCGCATGGATTCTTACGACTTCAACACCGGCTTGAATGCCGTCTACGATCCCAAGACCGACGCCTGGACCTTTCGCGCGCCACTGCCGACGCCGCGCTCGGGCCCGTCCTGCGTCTACATCAACGGCAAGATCGTGGTGTTCGGCGGCGAAGCCACCGGCAAGGTGTTTGGCACCAACGAAATCTACGACCCGAAGACCGATAGCTGGGAAGCCGGTACGCCGATGGCGATCCCGCGCCACGGCCTGCATGGTGCGACCTGCGCAGTGATCGGCAACATGGTGCACGTGCCGGGCGGCGGGCCAGTGCCGGGCGGCCAGGTGCAGGGCGCCTATCACGACGCCTTCACTTTCGGATAATTCGCCGAAAATCCGAATGGCCGCGCGAACGGCACGCTAACGACAAATGAAAGCGGCCGCCCGAAAAGGCGGCCGCGATCATTTTGAAGCTAAAGCTAAAGCTAAAGCTTCGCTTTAGCGCGCGGGACGCAACGTCAGCTCGGCAACCCCGGCGGCAACATTGAGGCCGGTCTGGCCCTGCACCGAGAGCGGCTGCAGCGTGACCGTGCGGTTGGAGCCACCGACCAGCGCATTGGCGCCAAGACCGGCGCCGACTGTCGCTTCCGCCGTGCCGCCGACATAGTGGCCGGCCAGCGCGCCGAAGCGGCGATTGCTTGGGGCGAACACCGCCCAGACCATTCGACCGCCGGAGGTGGCGCCGAGATCGAGGCCAAATTTGCTGATGTTGCCGACGTAGACTTCACGCGGCCCGGGCGCCGACGGCGTGAACATGCAGGTCACGCGCTTCTTCGACGCGATAATGACGCCCATGCCGGCTGAAATGTCGCAACTCAAGGTGCCGGCCTTGGTGCGGCCCTGGGCCATCGAGGACGTCGGCAGCGCGATTGCCGAAGTGAGTGCCGCAACGGCGGCGAATGCGATTAAACGCTTTTGCATAGCAAACTCCGTTTCTATCGAATCCCGACGGTAAAACGTGGGCGGACGGAAATAGTTCCACCCCGTTCCGCGATGCGTCAAACTGTAACTACGAGACGCAGCGCCCGGGCATGCTGGGCTGACCGGCGGATACCAGCGTGCTATAGGCAGGCTCGCAGCCCTCCGGCAAGACGATCCGCTGCTTGGGCACGCGCTGCACGCCGACCGTGGCCGGCAGATCCAGACGGTCGCCTTTATGCGTGCGGTCGACGTGTTGAATGATTTCGCCGGGCTCCGGTACCTGGCGCGCGCCCACCGCCAGCCCAAGGCCGGCGACCGTGACGAGCGCCATCGAGAGCACCGCCAGCACGCCGATCAGCAGATAATCCATGAAAGCACGCATCGTCATCGTCCTGCCGCCAGCGCGCCATGACCCGAAAAGCCGCGATAGCGATGTTGAGAACCGCAGGACGTAACTGCGGGCGCCCGAAAACGTTCCGTCACGCTAAGCGTGCGGCGAGCACCTGGCTGGCCGGTATGACGATACGGCAGCGCACGCCGTCCGGCTTGAATTCCAGATTGACTTCGGCGTCGAGCGACCGCGCGAGATTGCGTTCGATCACCAGGCTGCCGAAGCCGCGCTTGCGCCGCGGCTTTACTTTCGGACCGAATTGCTCGAGCCAATTGAGCGCGACAGCATTTTTGTCGCCGCCGCCGTCGCGGCCCCAGCTGATCGAGACGCGGCCGTCGGGCACCGAAAGCGCGCCGAATTTTTTCGCATTGATGGCAAGCTCGTGCAGCGCCAGCCCGAGATTTTGCGCCGCCTCGGGCTTGAGCGCGACGTCCGGACCTTCGAACACGATCTGCTCCTGCCCGCGCTCTACATAGGCGGCAAGCTGCGAGCGCACGAGTTCGCCGAGCGAGGCGCCGTACCAGCTCTCGCGCACCAGCAAATCGTGCGACGACGCCATGCCCTGCAGGCGGGCGGCGAATTGCGAGAGAAAGGCATCGATCGAACCAGTGTGTCGGGCGGTTTGGCGCGCCATGGCTTGAATGACCGCCAGCAGGTTCTTGGAACGATGCGTCAACTCGCGCAGCAACAAACGCAAATGCGCCTCGCCTTCCTTGCGTTCGGTGACGTCCACCGAAGCGCATGTGAGGCCGACGACGCTACCCGCGTCATCGCGCAATGGCTCGATATGCACGTCATGCCAGCGCGCGCCGGGTCCCTCCGTGAGCGCAAATTCTCCGCGTTTCGACTGGCCGGAGGCCAAGACTTCGCGTTTCAACGCGATGATGGGAGCGCCGCAGTCCGGCGACAATAGCTCCTCATCGGTGCGGCCGAGGATCTCCTCGACTGAATGGCCCGCTATGCCATTGCTGATCGAGGCGTAGCGCAGCTCGCGATCCTGCGTGTAGACGGTCACCTGCGAGCCGCGCAGCGCCGTTTCATAACGCGCAAAGCGCGCGCGGAGCAGGCTCAGCTCCTGTGCTTGCGCGTCGATCTGCTGTTCAAGCCGCTGGCGCTCATTTTGGAGATCGGCCAGCCTGCTGTCCTCCACCCCTGACATACCGTTCGCCTCGGCAACTTCAATGATCTCGCCCTGCCCGCCTTTGCCGCGCAAGCGATGGACAAACTTTGTCGGAATTTGAAATGAACACGTTCAAAGCGCGTCCTGTCAACGAAATCCGCCGCCGACGCAAGAGCTTAAACGTCGACCCGGCCGAACTGTTTCACCATGTTACCGCCGCCGCCGCTGCGGGAACTTTTCATCGTGTGGCCACGTTTTCAACGGAGCACCAGCGCGAAAAACACCTACGAGGGACAGCAATGACGACGCGTGCAGCCAAGTCCGCCGCTGCCGAAGAAATCGCGGCTATCGAAGATTTGATGAGCGATCTCGAAAAACGGCTGCGCCGGTTGTCTGGGACTGCCCGTAGCGAGGCATCGGGCGCATCGAGCGACGTGCGCGATTTCGTGGGCGAGACGCTCGAGCGCATCATGAGCCGCGTGCGCGAAAGCGCCTCCGATGTGACCACGTCGGTCGCCGACGAAGCGACCCGCATCGGTGGCGACGCGTTCAAAAAGCTGACCGATGAAATCGAGCACCATCCCTTGATGATGCTCGCGGTCGCGGCCGGCGTCGGCTATCTCGTGGGCCTCGCCAGCCGGCGCTAGCCCCATGCATCTCAGTCACATCGTGGCCGCCGGCGCCGATCATCTGGTTGGGCGGCTGCTGCGTCGCGCGCTTGTTGTTGTGCTGATGGGGACATGCGCGATCGTCGCGCTTTACTATTTCACCATCGCCGGAAATTTCGCACTCGCGGGTCAGTTCGGCGACCTCAAGGCCCGGCTGGTCATCGGGGCAATTTACGCAGCACTCGCGTCAATTGCATTCGTTGCGATGTGGGCCATGCGGGCGAAATCCGCGAAAATCGCCGCCAAGGCCGCGGTCGGCAAGCCGCGTGAGATGCAATTCGTCATGCTTTTAGAGGCCGTAATGCTCGGTTATGCGCTGGCGCGAAAAGATGAGCGGGCGCGTTAGAGGCACCCACGCCGGCCGTGCAGTACAAAATACAACCAAAATACAACCGGGTATTTAAGTACCCTACAACCACGGGTGGGTTATTTCATATATAATATTAATCGGTCGCTGCTTTACTCGACACACTCGCGCGAATGATCGGTGAGTTGCCGATGACGCCTTTTGCAGAACGCAACAGGCGAATGACCCTTCTTGCAGGACGCAAGGCCAGCCATGTCCCGGGCGGTCGCGATTATCAGTGAAGTTGAGTTGGCGTTGCATGACGCTTCGTCCAATAAACGCATGGATATGCTGCGCCGCGTTACCGATCTCTTTGTCAGCGAAGCAGATCATTTCAGCGCCGACCAAACGGCGCTGTTCGACGGCGTGCTGGGGCAGCTCGTCAGTCACATCGAAAGCCGCGCCGCGGTCGAGCTGAGCAAGCGGCTTGCTCCGATCGCCAATGCACCAACGCAAACAGTGCGTCACCTCGCCGGGTATGACGATATTGCGGTCTCCGGCCCGATCCTTGAAAAATCAGATCGCCTGAGCGACGAGGATCTGGTCGCGATCGCCAGAAGCAAGAGCCAGGCGCACCTCGACAAAATCGCCAACCGGGAACGCCTGAACGAGACGGTGACCGACGCGCTGGTCGACCACGGCGACGCCGAAGTCGCCAATACGCTCGCGGGCAATTCCGGCGCGCAATTTTCCACGATCGGAATGGCAAAATTGGTTATGCGTGCGGACGGCGATGATCGGCTGGCGGAATCGATCGGCAGCAGAACCGATATCCCGCCGCACGTTTACCGGCAGCTGCTCGCGCAAGCCTCCGATGTCGTGCGCAGCAAATTGCTTGCTTCGGCGCCGGCCGCCAGCCAGGACACGGTCAAAACGCTGATGGCCGAGATCTCGGCGCAAGTGACGCCAAAAGCGGGCGCCATGCATCACTACGCGGCGGCCGAACGCGCCATGCGGCCCTTCGCGCAGGATACCGAACTCGTCAAACGAAAGATGTTGGAGTTTGCGAACATAAAGAGAGTCGCAGAGGTCGCGGTTGGACTTGCGATCCTGAGCGGTGTGCCGGCCGACGAGATCAATCGTCTGCTTCATGCCGTCAACGGCTTCGGCTTGATGATGCTGTGCAAGTCGCTCGCCATGGACTGGCAGGATGCCTACGTCGTCATCATGGCAAGCAAAGCGGCGGCGCATTCCATCGAACTGCGCGACCAATATGCCGCGCTGACGACGCCGTCGGCGCAGCGGGTTCTGCGCTTCTGGCAAGGCCGCCAAAAGGTGGCCAAGCGCATTTTTCAACCAAGCCCCGGTGGTTGACCGTGCGCTTAGAGGCTGGCTGCAGCGATGACTGATTCCGCACCGCAACTCTCCAACATTGCACCTTCGCCGCCTGCCGCAGCGCGGCGCGATCGCCATTCGTCTGCGCCGCTATGCCTCGTGGTGGATGAGGAAAGCAGCATTCGCCAATTCATCTCATTGATCCTGCACGGGCTGGGGATCGACACGGTCGAGCTCACAGACGGCGCCGCCTTGCGCGCCGTGCGCACTCCGCGTCCGCCCGATCTGATCTTCCACAACATCTCGCTCGATTCCGTCGACGCGATCGAGTCGCTGTTGCGCCTGAGCCGCTGCAACTACGAGGGGCCGGTGCAGCTGATGAGCCGCCGCGGCGCAGCGGTGCTCGAACACGTGAACAAAGTCGGCGTTCAGCACAAGCTGAACATGCTGCCGGCACTCAAGAAGCCGTTCGGCGGTGAAGCCATCGCCAAGATCGTACAGGAGCTCAAACTCGGGCTATCACTTGCCGCGGCTGCCAGTGCGAATCTCGAGGATGCCATTGCGAAGAATTGGATCGAGTTTTGGTATCAGCCGGTCATCGATCTGCGCAAACGGCGGCTGGTCGGCGCTGAAATGTACGCTCGTATCCGCCATCCCGAGGCCGGCATCATTTTGCCGGGCGGATTTATAGCGGGCGGCTCGCCCGCCTCCATTCAAAAACTTTCGCAGCTGGCCTTTGCCAGCGCGCTCAAGGCCGGTTCGACTTATTCCAAGCTCGGCATCAATTTGCCGATCAACATCAACGTTCCGATCGAAGTGCTCGAAAAACTGCCGATCGACCGGCTGGTCCTCGATCAATATTCGCACGCGACGAACTGGCCCGGCATCATCATCGATATTGCGGAAGACCAGATCATAGCCAATCTCGGTTTGGCGATCGAACTTGCCAAGAAGCTTGCGCGCGTAAACGTCAAGATCGCGATCGACAATTTCGGCAAAGGCTATTCTGCGCTCGCCAAGCTCACGGAACTGCCATTCGCGCAGATCAAGCTCGACCGCGGTTTCATCGCGAACTGCGGAACCGACACCGTGAATGCGCCCTTGTGCAAGACGATGATCGATCTCGCGCACAATTTCGGAAAGGTCGCGGTCGCAATCGGAATTGAAAACGCGAGCGACGCCTCGGCGCTGTTGGCGATGGGTTGCGATTACGGCCAGGGCTTTCTGCTCGGCCAGCCGATGCCGGATGAGCACTTCACTGCCCTGCTCCGCCAGCGCGGCGTAAAGACGAAGCAGCGCAAGGTGGCCTGAAAACCACGCGATCAACCAGCAAAAAGAAGAGCAAAAACCATGGCAAACAACGCACAGAACAAACACCTGGTCATCGAGGATCTCGAGCGGGTCGTCGCCAGCGGCTCGTCGCAAACGCGCATGGATATCATGCGGCGGGTCACCGATTTGTTCTTGTCGGCGCCGACGAAACTCACCGAGGAGCAGGTGTCGCTCTTCGACGACGTGATTGCCCGCCTGATTGGACGGTTGGAATTGCGTGCGCTTGCCGAATTGAGCGAACGGCTGTCGCCGAGCGCTTATGCCCCGCCGCAGATCATGCGTCGGCTCGCCGCCAATGATTTAATCGCCGTCGCGGGGCCTGTGCTTGCCCGCTCCAATTGCCTGACCGACGAGGCGCTTGCCGAAATCGCCGCCAGCAAAAGCCAATCGCACCTGAGCAAGATTGCCGAACGCCGCGAACTCAATCCGACAGTGACCGACGTTCTCGTCGACCGCGGCGACCACGACGTCGTTAAAAAGGTCGCAGCCAATTCCGGTGCGCGATTCTCGAACACCGGCATGTCAGCATTGGCCATGCGGGCGGATGGCGACGATGAACTCATCGAGACGATCTCACGCCGGACCGATATCCCGTCGCTGATCTTCTCGCAGTTGCTCAGCTACGCGACCGATCAAACGCGCAAGCGGCTGTTGGCCGCGCGCCCGGACTTCGAAGCGGTCAACCTCGTGCTGGCCCAGGTCTCCGCCAGTGCCGGCCGCCTGGCTGCGATGGCGAAAGACTGGGCTGCGGCGCAAAGCTTCGTGCACGCCTTCGGTCAGGACACGGAATTGACCCGCATGCGCGTTCTGGAGTTTGCTGACAGCGGCAGGGTAACTGAACTCGTTGCCGCATTGTCGGTGTTGAGCGGAATCCAGACGGATCTCATCGGCCGTCTGGTCTGCGATCAAAACGGCTTCGGTGGAATGATCTTGTGCAAAGCCACCAATCTGGATTGGTCGGTGACGCATGCCGTCCTGTCGGCGGGACCGAGCGCAAAGGGACATGCCGCTCAGATGGAAGAGCTTTGCAAAGATTTCGAACGCCTGTCGTTATCAACCGCGCGGCGGCTGCTCGGCTTCTGGCACGGTCGCATGAAGACACGCGGAATATTCGAGACGTCGCTGGCCTGAGACCGATCTTGGCGCTGCCGCGCCGCCAGCGCGCGCAACTCGGCAAATTTAATTAAATTGGTAGGCAATCGCACCGTTTGTGCCCGCGCTTTCGCATTTTTGTTTTCGGCCGCCAAGCATGGACAATTATTTCGGAAAATCATAACCTTAAATGGTTAACCACTGCGTCAAGCGAGCATCGCTTTTGGCTGGGAGTTTGTCATGCGTCACATCCCGTCCGTACTGCTGTCGCTGGGCCTTTTGACCGGTTCGATCGGCGTGGCCGCCGCGGAAAATGTTTGCGTTCAGGCTGCCGACGGCGCGATCGTCTGCGGACCCGTCGCCCAAGGCAAGAATAGTCCGAGCCTAAGCACAAACCCATTCGATCAGCCGCCGCAAAATTTTGCGCCGCCGGCCGGTGCCGCGCCTCCCTCGGTCGCCGCGCACAAGCCGCCGCCGGTCAGAACGGTTCGGGAAACGCATCGGGATGCGTCCCCGCCGAGACACGTTTATCGGCAGCCGCCCCCGCGCGATCTCGACCGGCGTCCGCCCAAGCGGATCGCGCGCGAGGATATGCGGCGATTGCAAGCAGAACGCGATTATCGCCCGCCTCCGCATGCCGAACGCGACCGGCCGGTCCGCTACAGCGACACCGAGCGGCGCCGTTCCGAAAGAGATCGGGAGCGTATGCCGCCGCCGCGCGTCGAAATGGCGAGCCGCTACGATGCCCGCTTGCGCGAGCTCGAGCGCGAGGTGCGCGCCTTGCGCGTCGAACGCGAGCGCTACGCGCTTTCGCAGCGCGCCCCGCACAGGGTGGCTCGCGATCGCTATTCCAACGACGATTAGCCGTTAACTCGCCCGCCGCTCCCTGCGCTTGGCGTTGCGCTCGAAGAACAGCGCTTGGCTGAGCACCGCCGACACCGTCGTCGGCTGGAACGGCTTGGCGATCAGGAAGGCCGGCTCCGGCCGCTCGCCGGTCAGGAAGCGCTCGGGATAAGCCGTGATGAACACGACCGGCACCTGGAACGACGTGAGCAACTCGTTGACCGCGTCGAGCCCCGACGAGCCATCGGCCAGCTGAATGTCGGCAAGGATGATGCCGGGCCGCTTGGCCTTGGCGAGATCGATCGCCTCCGTGTGCGTGCGCGCGACGCCAAGGACACGGTGGCCGAGGCTCTCGACCAGGCTTTCAAGGTCGAGCGCGATGAAGGTCTCGTCCTCGATGATCAACACGTCGGTCGCGATCTCGGCGGCGAGTTCGCGGCCGGAATCTTCGACCAGTTCGCGCAACTCGGGCACGTCGACGTCGAGCACCTTGGCGGCGTCGTCCTCCGACAGGCCTTCAAGCGCCACAAGCAAGAATGCCTGGCGCGGCATCGGCGCGATCTGTGCGAGATGCCGCTCGACCGGCTGCTTAAGCTCGACCGGCGCGCCGCCCGGCTTGCCGTTGAGCGCCACCGAATTCCACACTTTGGTGAACAGCCGATAGAGCGCGATGCGCGTGGAGGCGCCGGTTTCCAAAACCGTCGGATCCTGCACCACAGCTTCAAGGGTCTCGGCCACATAGGCATCGCCCGCCTGCTGGCTGCCGGCGAGCGCGCGGGCATAGCGGCGCAGATAGGGCAAATGCTGGGCAACTGCTTGAGATGTTGACAAGAATCCCTCCCAAATCAATGCGAATCCTGGCTGACCAGGCGCCGACCCCGAAAGATTTGCTCAACCTTACCCCACTGAACGCCGGTAATTGCAAAAAGTTCCAAATCGGCGGAACCATATGGCCCGGCTTGGGTTTCATGACCACGAGATAAGGGGCCCCGCCGGGATATTAGCCCGGCCGAGGATTTGGGACCATGAACGACCGTAAGCCTTTGGGGCAGCAGAAACCGATGGAAAGCGCGGCGACCAATCGCAGCAAAAAGGGCGCAGCTAAACCTGCGAAGCTCAGCCGCGAGGTGCAGGCCCGGCTCGGCCAGCAATTGCGCGCCATGTACGACGAGGTGGTGAGCGAGGGCGTGCCCGACCGTTTCAACGACTTGGTCAACCGCATCAATGGCGGCAGCAAGGACAAGCAGTAAGCCCATGGACGAATCCGTGCGCAAAGCCGTCCTCGCCGCGGTGCCCAGTCTCCGCGCATTCGCCATTTCGTTGTGCGGTAACGTCGACCGCGCGGACGACCTGGTGCAGGAGACGCTTTTGCGCGCGCTCGCCAACATCGATTCATTCCAGCCCGGCACCAATATGTCGGCATGGCTATTCACCATTTTGCGCAACCATTTCCGCTCGGAATATCGCAAGCGGCGGCGCGAGGTGGAGGACGGCGAAGGCCATTATGCCGAGACGCTGAAGTCGCAGCCCGATCAGATCGGCCAGGTCGAATTCCGCGAATTCCGCGAGGCGCTGGCGCAATTGCCGTCCGACCAGCGCGAGGCGCTGGTGCTGGTGGGCGCCTCCGGCTTCTCCTACGAAGAGGCAGCCAACATCTGCGAATGCGCGGTCGGCACCATCAAGTCGCGCGTCAACCGTGCGCGCACGCGGCTGGCCGAGCTGATGGACATCGAGAACGCCGACGAGTTCGGCCCTGACCAGCAGACGCGCGCCGTGCTGGCGAGCGGCGAATAGACCCTGCCTCCACTCGTCCGAAAAAAAGAGGCCGCCGAGAGATTCGGCGGCCCAGTTCGTCGCATACCACACGCAGGCAAGTTTATTTCAGTTGCGTCGAAACGCTTGTGAACGTCGTGTTCAGATTGCTGCCGAGACCGTTGACCACGGCGATGATCGCAGCGGCGATACCGGCCGCGATCAGGCCGTATTCGATAGCGGTGGCGGCCGTCTCATCCGTCAGAAAGGCAGTGAACTGGCGCATGTCGAACTCCGCATGATCTCCCCGGGCAGGACAGTGATACCGCCCAGGCTCTAAGGCGAGATTTCGAGTTCCCATAAGCTTTGCCGAAGCTTTAGATCAGGTTTCGCTAAAATTTTTGCATTCCGCCAGGACGCCGCATCGCACAGTGCGGCCACTTGCGTCCATCGCCAGAATCGGAACCTCATTGCGGTATTCGGGTTCTCATTTGATGCAGTATCTCAATTACTTTGCAGTCGCGACGCCACTGCTCCTTGCCTGGTTGTTTTGGGCATCGGCGACTGCCGTATCGCCGGACCCGGCGCCTTTGTTTCACTCGTTCGATGAGGACCTGCATCAGGCCGCGGTCTTGAAAGAACGCGCGCTGGCCGACCTCAATAGCGCGCAACGCGTTGCGCGCGTTGCCGATGGCGGGAGCCAAAGCCAAGCTCTGTCCGCGCGCCCAATGACATTGCCAATTGTCCGATGACTGCCGCGGAAATCTTGAATCCCGTGACCGCCGAATCGGCCTGCGCGGTTAAAAAGTTAGCTTAATTTCTGAATTGCCTGTGCAGCACGCCCGCATCGCCCTAGCATTTTGGCCGCGTCATAGCGCGGGAGCGTCTTGATGCGGCGTAGGGGATGCTAAAATGCGCAAAACTTTGATTCTCGGCGTTGTGATCCTCACCGCCCCGAGTGTTGCCGGTCACGCCGGCAAGGGCAAAAACCCGATTCACACCGAGGGATAATTGGCCTCCATGTTTCCCGGCGTGTTTTCCTCCGGGCGCTGGGCTGTAACTCACAGCGCGCGCCGCAGGCCGTACGCCAGACGCACGGCTTGCGTCATTGCCTGCGTACTGCTTGCGATGACGGTTTGGGGACTCGCCAGACGCCCGGCTTACGCGCAGACGCGCGCGCGCAGCCAACCCGGTTATTTCGTCGATTTCCGCAGCCGGCCGGGCTACCTGTTCGGGCACAGCTATATCGTCTATGGCCGGCTCGATGAGCGCGGGCGGCCGGTCAACACCCATCTTGCCGGCATATACCCGATCGACGGCCAAGCCGGCCTTATCCTTGGGTCGGTCCTTCCGGTGCGGGCTTCGGTTCGCGGCGTCAAAGACGACTACAAAGAACGCCCCAGCAATAGCTATCGGCGGCGGTTGGATGCCGCGCAATACGCGCGGCTGGTCCGCGTCGTGGGCGGGCTGAAGAAGAGCGAGCGCGAATGGGACTTGCTGTTCAAGAACTGCAATGACTTCTCGATCGCCGTCGCCAAGGGCATGGACATGACGACGCCACCCTCATGGCTGATGCCATACTATTTCGTAGACGGCCTGCGGCTGCTGAACGGTCACTGACGCTTGCGTGGTGTTGCGGATTAGTGCTGACTCCGGCCGGGGCAAGCGATTAAACGTGCGGCAACGGCGCGAATCCGTTGCGCGGTCGGACATCCATGGAAATCTATCTTCCCGTCGCGCAACTTGCGGTCAACTCTTTCGTGGTGCTGGGCATCGGACTGGCGGTCGGATTCCTGTCCGGCATGCTGGGCGTGAGCGGCGGCTTCATCACGACGCCCCTGCTGATCTTTTACGGCATCCCCTCGGGCATCGCGGTGGCGAGCCAAGCAAGCCCGATTGCGGCCGCCTCGCTGGTCGGCGCGATCAGGCAGGGCGGCAAGAAATCGGTCGATTACAAGATGGGGCTGTGGCTACTGTTCGGCGGCCTGCTCGGCTCGGCGGTCGGCGTGACGATCTTCCGCATGCTGCAGCAGGTCGGCCAAATCGATTTCACCATCAAGATCAGCTATCTGATTTTGCTCGGCACGATCGGCGCGCTGATGCTGGTCGAAAGCGTGCAGGCCATCCGGGCCGCCCGCAAAGGCGTACGCATCGAACGCCGGCCGGGCCAGCACACCTGGATCCATCGGCTGCCGTTCAAGATGCGCTTCTACCGCTCGGCGCTGTACATCAGCGTTATCCCGGTGATCGTGCTCGGCTTCCTGGTCGGCATCATGACCGCCGTCCTCGGAACCGGCGGCGCCTTCATCCTCATCCCCGCCAAGGTCTATTTGCTGCGCATGCGCACCACGCTCGCGATCGGCACCTCGCAATTCCAGATGTTCATCGTCGCCTGCATGGCAACCGTGCTGCACAGCGCGGTCGATCACACCGTCGATATCGTGCTCGCCCTCATCCTTGTGATCGGCGGCGTGGTGGGCGCGCAATTCGGCGTGCGCGCCGGGTCGCGGCTGCGGGCCGAGGAGTTGCGCACGGCGCTCGCGCTGCTGATCATCGCGATCGCCATCCGGCTGCTGTTCGAACTGGTGCTGACGCCGTCCGATCTGTTCTCGGTGATCACGTCGCTTGGCTGACGGCTATTTCATCTTTTTCGCCACGCATTCCTTCACGAAGCGGGCGCGATCTTCCATTTTGATGTTCTGCTGAACGGCGAGCTTGTCGCATTCGCGCATGGCGGCGCCGCCGCCTTGCGGCATCATCTGGTCGGGCGCGCTCGCTTTCATCGAGGTCGCGCCGGCCGCAGCGGAAAAACACAGCACGATAGCGAGACTGACGATCAGGCGCAGCATGCCGCTCTCCCCGCGGAAACGCCGGCATATTCGCGCCGCCACCGCCGCGAAGCAAGATGCGATTTGCGCGCGGTCAGGCCGCGCTTTCTTCCTTGAAAACGGTGTTGTGCTTGGGAAACCAGACGTAGCCCTTGAGCATGTAGTGCCAATACATCAGCGGCAGCCCGGTGACCTTGATCCACCAGCCAAACCAGCGCTCCTTCGACGGTGTCAGCGGCAACGTCGGCGTGACTTTGCCGCCGTAGATGAATTCCGCCAGAATTGTCTTGCCGATCGCTGTAGTCAGCGGGCAAGAGGCATAGCCGTCATACGAACCGGGCACCAATTTTCCGGCGACCGCGGTGATGATCGAATTCGCCACCACTGGCGCCTGCTTGCGCACGGCCGCCGCCGTCTTCGAATTCGGCGTCGAGCAGACATCGCCGAGCGAATAAATATTGGCAAAACGGACATGCTGCAGCGTGTTCTGGTTGACCTCGACCCAGCCCGCGGCGTTGGCGAGCGGGGATTTCTTGATTTCCTCGTGCGGGCTCTGCGGCGGCGTGACGTGCAACAGGTCGAACGGCACGCTTTCCTTCTCGCCCTTGCGGTTGTCGCCGACGAATTCGAAGGTCGCGGTCTTGGCGTTGCCGTTCACCGCCACAAGCTGCTGTTGGTAGTTCACGGCGATTCCGTAACGGGCGGCGACCTTGACCAGCGCGCGGGAAAAATAGGGCACGCCGAAGATGGCGGGGGCATGCGTGAAGAAGCCGATTGTGCAGTCTTTGAGAATGCCGCGCCGGCGCAAACGGTCGGCGATCAAGTAGGCGATCTTCTGCGGCGCACCCGGGCATTTGAACGGCATTGGCGGCTGCGTGCACATGATTTTGTCGCCGGCCTTGAGTTTCTGCACGCATTCCCAAGTGTAGCTCACGCTTTTTGGCGAATAATTGCTGCACACGCCATTGCTGCCGAGCGTTTCGGCGAGGCCCGTGACCTGGTCCCAATCGAGCTTCACGCCAGTGCACACCACCAAGTAGTCGTAGCTAAGCTCGTCGCCGTTTTGCAGGACGACGGTGTTGTGCTCAGGCTCGAAGGTCTTGGCGGCGCTGCGGATCCACTCGACGCCCGCGGGCATTACGCTTGCTTCCGGCCTGTGGGTCTTCGCCAGCGGGTAAACGCCGGCGCCAACCAAAGTGAAAGCCGGCTGGTAGTAATGCTCTTCGGCCGGCTCGACGATGGTGACGTTGATGCCGCGGGCGCGCCGCCGCAAAATCGCCGCCACGGTAATGCCGGCGCTGCCGCCGCCGATGATGAGAACCTGATGGTGGCTTTTGCCCGCCATAACGCACCTCCCTATATGTTTTATCGCGCCGCACTTTTGCGCGGCTGATTAAGCCGCGCTTGCATTATGCGGTTGCGGGAAGGTTCGATCACATATTGCAAAAATGCAATATGTTTTCGGCGTTCCGTTAAAGGTATTGAAAAACAACGCAATTTCAGCCGCTTGCGGGAGATCAAAAGCGGCTATCATGGGAACCTGTTTAATCGTTGCGCCGTTCACTCTTAGCGTTTCAGGAGTATGCGTCCATGGCACCGCGGCCGAATTGGAAGGGATATCTCAAGCTGTCGCTCGTCTCCTGCCCGGTGGCGCTCTATCCGGCCACCACGACCAGCCAGCGCATCCGCTTCAACATCATCAATCGCGAGACCGGCAACCGCATCCGCAACGAGGTTGTCGATGCCGAGACCGGCGATCCGGTGCCGCAGGAAGACCGCGTCAAGGGCTATGAATTCGCGAAGGGCGAATACGTCCTGGTCGAGGAAGACGAATTCGACAACGTCGCGCTCGCGAGCACCCACACCATCGACATCGAGCAATTCGTGCCGATGTCGGAAGTGGACCGCATCTATCTCGACGAGTTGTTCTACATCGTGCCGCAGGACGAGATCGGCCAGGAAGCCTTCGCTGTCATTCGCGAGGCGATGAAAAAGGACGATCTGGTCGGCTTGGCCCGCGTGGTGATTTACCGGCGCGAGCATCTGCTGCTGCTGGCGCCGCGCGGCAAGGGCCTGATGGCAACCGCGCTGCGCTACCAGACCGAAGTGCGCGCGGAGAAGAATTATTTCGATGAGATCAAGGACGTCAAAGTGACGCCCGACATGCTCAAGCTGGCGGTGCAGATCCTCGAGAGCAAGAAGGGCCATTTCGACCCCTCCAAGTTCGAGGACCGCTACGAAAACGCGCTAATGAAGCTGATCGAGGCCAAGCGCACCGGCAAGAAGCCGCCGGTCATCGAAGCGAAGCCAAGCAATGTGATCAATCTGATGGACGCGCTGCGGCGCAGCGCCGGCGGCAAGAGTTAGCGCGCTGCGCCGACGCGCAAGAGCAACGGCCGCAAACGCGCGGCGCCCAAGCGCAAGGTGCGGCGCGCAAGCTGAACGGGTGAGGAATGGCCGGGCTCAGCCGTTATCACGCCAAGCGGCGTTTCGGCGTCACCGCCGAGCCGCGCGGCAAGATCGGAAAGCGCGGCAACGCCTTCGTCATCCAGAAGCACGACGCAACACGCCTGCATTACGATTTGCGGCTCCAGCTCGACGGCGTGATGAAGAGCTGGGCGGTGACGCGCGGCCCCAGCCTGGTGCCGGGCGAAAAGCGGCTGGCGGTGCAAGTCGAGGACCACCCGATCGAATACAACAAGTTCGAGGGCACGATTCCCAAAGGCGAATATGGCGGGGGCACCGTGATGGTGTGGGACCGCGGCCGCTGGCAGCCGGAAGGCGACCCCCATCGCGGCCTCGCTAAGGGCCATCTGTCGTTTCACCTCGATGGCGTGAAGCTGCATGGCGGCTGGCATCTGGTGCGCATGCGCCGGCGGCCGAGCGAAAAACGCGACAATTGGCTGCTGATCAAGCAGCATGACAAGGATGCGCGTACGGCGGGCGATACCGACATCCTGGTGCAAAAGCCGCGCTCGGTGAAGACCGGCCGCACGCTCGAAGAGATCGCGCAACACAAGCGCAAAGCCAAGACCAAGCCTAAGCGGAAGACGGCGACGCGAAAGAAGCGCAGGGTCAAGCGGGCCAAGCGCCGATGACGCGCAATTCCAAAAAGCGCAAGGTCAAGCGCAAAACCGAACGTACCGCCGCCCTGCCCCGCTTCGTCGAGCCCTGCCTCGCCACGCTCGTGGACAGGGCCCCGGACAGCAAACGCTGGGTGCACGAAATCAAGTTCGACGGCTACCGCATCCAGGCGCGGCTCGACCACGGCAAAGTGAAGCTGATGACCCGCAAGGGTCTCGACTGGACCAGGAAATTTCCGAGCGTCGCCCAAGCTATCGGCAAGCTGCACGCCAAGACCGCGCTGATCGACGGTGAGCTTGTGTCGGAGGACGCCAAGGGCATTTCGCGGTTTTCGCTATTGCAGCAGGATCTGACCGCGGGCCGCCATGGCCGCATGCGGCTCTACACCTTCGATCTGATGCACCTGAACGGGGCCGACCTGAGACGGCTTCCGCTGAAAGTTCGCAAGGCGGCGCTGGCCAAACTGCTCCGGCGCGGCCACGACCGCGCACACTTGCGCTTCAGCAAATCGCTGCACGCACGCGGGCCGGCGTTGTTCAAGCAGGCGTGCCGAATGGGACTGGAAGGGATCATGTCGAAGCTCGCCGACGCGCCCTACCATTCCGGCCGCAGCCGCGATTGGGTCAAGGCAAAATGCTCGGACCGGCAGGAATTGGTGGTGGCGGGCTTTGCACCGTCATCGGCCGACGCGTATGCGGTCGGGGCCTTGGTGCTTTCGTTATATGCGCGCGGCAAGCTGAAATATGCCGGGCGCACCGGTACCGGTTTCACCCATGACACCGCGCGCACGCTATACCGCACGCTCAAATCGCACGAACGCAAGACCTCGCCGTTCAAGCCGGCGCCGAAGGAGGAGACCGGCCGGCGCAGGCCGATCTGGGTCGAACCGAAAATGGTGGTGGAGGTCGATTTCCACGGCTGGACCCATGGCGACCGCGTGCGACAAGCATCGTTTCAGGGCGTGCGCAAGGACAAGGCGGCCAGAGACGTCGTGCGCGAGGTGAAACACTGATGATCGGCAAACGGCAATCCCTGGCCAAGCGGCGTATCGCGCGCGGCAAGCGGCGCCTCGCCATGATGGGCAAAGTCCGCCTCACCCATCCCGACCGCATCTATTGGAAGGATGCCGGCGTCACCAAGGAAAACCTTGCGAAATACTACAAGAAGATTTGGAAGCGGATGCGCCCGCACGTCGCCGGCCGCATATTGGCGCTGGTGCGCTGCCCGGAGGGCGCCGAAGGGCAATGCTTCTTCCAGAAGCACGCGCGCTTGGGCATCCCGACCGAATTTCTTCATCTGGTGCAGGAGAAGGGCGAGAAGATCATCTCGATCGACAATCTCGACGGCCTGATCGCGCTGGTGCAGGGCGGCGTGCTGGAGGTGCACGTGCGCGGCAGCGCCGTCGACGACCGCGAACGCGCCAACCGGCTGGTGTTCGACCTCGATCAGGGACCCGGCACCGATTTCAATGACGTCAAACAGGCCGCGCGCGAGGTGCGCAGGCGGCTGCGGCGCGTGCACCTGAAAAGCTTCGTCAAGACCACCGGCGGCAAGGGCCTACACGTGGTGGTGCCGATCCGGCCGGCCGTGTGGAACATCACCAAGACCTTCGCCCGTATCGTCGCCGCCAGCATGGCCAAGGACGAGCCCGCTCGCTACACCGCCAACCCAATCAAGGCGCGGCGGAACAACCGCGTGTTTATCGATTACCTGCGCAACAGCCGGGAGGCGACCGCAATCGCTCCCTACTCTACCCGCGCGCGCCCGGGCGCACCGGTCGCGGTGCCACTAGCCTGGCCGGAGCTGAGCGGGCTCAAATCCGCCAACCAATACACGGTAAAAAACATTTCGCAGCGGCTGTCGAAGCTCGCTGGTGACCCCTGGGCGGGCATGGGCCGGAGCCGGCAGGCGCTGCCAAAATTTAAATAGGCGACCGGCCTCTCACTGCGATTTAGCCACGCGGAACAGTGGAACTGCTTGACGCGTTATCGGATGCATTTCCAATCCATTTGCAGTGTGTTTCATGGCGACCAAAATCCATCAGCTGAATCACGCCGCGTCGCGTAACAGGCCGACGCTTGCCGCGCGGTTCTCGGCCTTTGCACAAAACACCGCACTGTGGACGGGACATCCGCTGGCGTTTTTGCTCGCGGTCACCGTCGTGCTGGTCTGGATCGTGACCGGGCCGATGTTCGATTACAGCGACACCTGGCAACTCGTCATTAACACCGGCACCACCATCGTCACCTTCCTGATGGTGTTCCTGATCCAGAACACGCAGAACCGCGACACGCTGGCGATCCAGCTCAAATTGTCGGAATTGGTGCTCGCTATGAAGGAAGCCGACAACCAATTCGCGTCTATCGAGGATCTCACGGACGAAGAGCTGCAGAAATTGCACGCGGAGTGTCACGAACGCGCAAAAATGACGGCCACGCACCTCGAGCGCCGTGGCCAAACACCGGGCGTCGCCGGCCACCGGGCGGCCGCCCATCGCGCCAAGACGCAGAGCCGCCGCTCGGCCGGAAGGCGCAAAACTTAAATCTCGCGCGCGCGGAACCATTGTTCCGTCGCGTTGTTATTGCAACAAATTCGACGAAATCCGACATGCAGGCCCGGGGGGACGCGCCGTGCAGCGCGGACGCTCGGCCTTTCCACCTTCGGGCGAGCCGTGCCGTGACAACATGGATTGCCGCGATTGCCGGCCTGATCATGGCGATGAGCCTCACCGGCGCAGCGCGCGCCAAAGAGATTAACGCGTTTAGCGGGCTCGCCTCGTTTTACAGCGACGACTACAGCGGCAAGACCGCCGACAGCGAACAATACGATCCAGCGCAATTCACCGCAGCGCACCCTACTCTGCCATTCGGCACGTTGCTGCGCGTCAGCGATCCGTGCAACCGGCGGGCCGTGACCGTGGTGGTGACCGATCGCGGTCCTTTCACCGAAGGCCGTGTGCTCGACCTGTCGATGGCGGCGGCCAAGGCGATCGGCATGGTCGAGCGCGGCACCATGCGCGTGGTTGCGACGGTGGAGCACGTGCGCGCGATCCACTTGCGCGCGCTGTTATCGGGCGAGCCGACCACGCAGTAGCCTATCGCCGATTTCGGCTATATTGGTCCGCCCTTCCTCCCGCCTCTCGCTATTCCCAGGACATCTCCATGCCCCAAAAGCGCCCGGTGCCCCGTCTTGCCTTGATCAATGAAGCCCAGATGAACGAGGCGCAGCGCGCGCTGCTCGCCTCGCTGCGCGCCGGACCGCGCGGCCAATCCATCACGCCACGCGGGCCTTTCGCGGTCTGGATGCACGCGCCCGAGTTCGGCGAGCTGGCGCAGAAACTCGGCGCCCATTGCCGCTATCATACGGCGCTGCCGCCGCGCCTGTCGGAATTCGCCATTTTGTGCATGGCGCGGCTTTGGCGCGCACAGTACGAGTGGTTTGCGCACGCGCCAATGGCCGAGAAGGGCGGGGTCAAACCGAAGACGATTGCGGACTTGCAGGCCGGGCGCGAGCCGAAGTCGGCGCCCAAGGACGAGCGCGCGATCTATGCCTTCGTGCAGGAGCTCTACAAGACGCGTCGCGTCAGCGACCGCACCTATAAGCGCGTGCAGTCGCTGATCGGCGACAAGGCGACCGTCGAGCTGGTCGGCATCCTCGGCTATTACGTCTTGATCTCGATGACCCTCAACGTATTCCGCATGATGCCGCCAGCCGACGCCAAGCTCGCTTTCTCCGAGAAGTAGCGGCTTACTTCATCTGCATGCCGCCCATGGGCGCCACTGCGCCCATGCCGGGTTTGCCACCGCCATGCATGGCGCCAAGTCCTTCGACGGTAAAGTCGACATCGACCTTGCCGGCTTTGGCGAACTCGAGCGTCGCCTTGAAGTGCTCGCCTTGCTTGAGCTGCTGCCTCAACCCGACCAGCATCACATGATAGCCGCTCGGGTCGAGCGTGACGGTCTGCCCGGGCTTGATTTCGATGCCGCCGGCGACCGGCCGCATTTTCATGATGCCGTTGTCCATCTTCATTTCGTGCACTTCGAAACGGCTGGCGATGGCGGTCGAGCCGCCGATAAGGTGGTCCGCCTCGCTGCCGGTATTGGTGATGGTCATATAGCCGCCACCGACACTGGCGCCGTTGGGCGTGGCGCGCGCCCAGACGGCGGAAATTTTCAACGGGCCGGCCGTGACGTCGGCGGCCTGCGCCGGCAAAGCCAAGAGGCTGAGGACGGCGGTCAAAAATAGAATACGGTTCATCGGATGCTCCTGATTGCCGCGCCCGCTTTAAAACGCGGCCGGCATTGCAGATTGATGGGTGATGCGATTTTCGCGAAAATCAGGCGGCGGGCGGCGCGCGCGCAAGCTGCGGGCTATGCCGATCGGGCCGCGCGTCCGATGCCGCCGCCGGCGCAGGCGCCAGCTTGGCGGCGCCGACCGGGGCATGGATGGCGACCGTTTGCGGCGGGCCGGCAATCGCAGTGTCGCAGCACTGCGTGCCGCAGCCGGCGGCGCAGGGACAGCCGGTGGCATGGCCGCCGCCTGGATGCTGGGCGCTTGCCGACGCAGCCGACGCGCACAGGCTGACGTCGGGCGCTCCGGCCACAACCGAGAGCGGCAATAGCAGCGTCTGCAGCGCGACGACATAGGCCGCGATCAGCGCGACGATCCGCCGTGACGAAATAGCGTGACTCATCGCCAGCAATCTACGCCAGCCCGGCGAAAGGCGTCCACTGGGCTACCCCTTCGTGCTAGACTTGCCGTCATGATGGATGACAACCCTTCTTCGTCGGATCGCGAACACCGGGTCTTGACGTTCCGCCGCAGGCCGGCGGGCGCGCGCCGTCCTCCACCATTGCCGGCAAACGATTTCGGCAAATACGAGCGCGGACACGAGCCCGACGATTATCGCCACCGTATGATCGTCAATGCGCTGGCCTTCCTGTTCGTGGCCGCGCTGAGTTGCGTGGGCCTATGGCTCGCCGACAGTTTGGCCGAGCTGCGGCGGAACCAGGATTGCGCGCTGTCCGGACGCACCAACTGCATGCCGATTGAGGTCGACAAAAGCCGCTTTTGAGCCTTGGCGCATAGCCGATCCGGCCGAGTTAGCCGTTTTCCCCTCAAATCCCCGCCGCCATTGAACTTAGACCCCTGCTTCGCTATACGGGCAACCAACCGCATGCCCGGTGGCAGGCCAGACCCATGGCCTTCCGCGAAGGCCTCGAGCGCGGGTGGGCTGATTGCCAGAACTCCTACTTAATCAGAGAGTTACCGATGTCTTCGACGTTCGATACCATCGCCAATATTATCGCCGAGACCTGCGACATTCCGCGCGAGTCGATCAAGCCCGAAAGCCACGCCATTAACGATCTCGGCATCGACAGTCTGGATTTCCTCGATATCGCCTTCGCCATCGACAAGGCCTTTGGCATCAAGCTGCCGCTCGAGCAGTGGACGCAGGAAGTCAACGACGGCAAGGCCACCACCGACCAATATTTCGTGCTCAAGAACCTCAGCGCCCGCATCGACGAGCTCGTCGCTGCCAAGGGAGCCTAACCGTCACGGGCGTCCATGCGGCTCGAGTATTTTCAGCTGATCGACCGGATCGTCGAACTCGATATTGCCGGCCGTACGATCAAGACTGAGGCGACGGTTCCCACCGCCAGCACTATCTTCGAAGGGCATTTCCCCGGCTATCCGCTGATGCCCGGCGTGCTGCTGATCGAAACCATGGCGCAGACCTCCGGCTGGCTGGTGGTCGCCACCAATAATTTTACACGCATGCCGTTCCTGGCGGCGGTCAAGGAAGCCAAGCTGCGAACCTTCGTCACGCCCGGCCAGGTTCTCTCGGTCACCGCGACGCTCAAGCATGACGGCTCCGGCTACGCCATGACCGAGGCGCAAATCAAAGCCAACGACAAGGCGATCTGCGACGCCACGCTCACCTTCAGCGTCATGGCCTTCCCCAATCCGGAAATGGAAAAGCGCATGCGCGCGACCGCCGCTTTGATCAACTTCCCGACCGGGGCGCCCGCCGATGGCTGAGAGCGCACGCGAGGCTTGGATCACCGGTATCGGCATCGTCTCCTGCCTCGGCGAAGGGCCGGACGCCCATTGGCAGAAGCTGATGGAGGCGCATCCGAGCGCCGACACCACGATGTTCGCGCCGTTCATCGTGCATCCGCTGGCGGCCATTAATTTCGACGCGCAGATCCCGAAGAAAGGCGATCAGCGCCAGATGGAGCCGTGGCAGCGCATCGGCACCTATGCCGCCGGCCTTGCACTCAACTCGGCGGGGGTGAAAGGAAAAACCGAGATCCTCTCGCACATGGACATGATCGTCGCCGCCGGCGGCGGCGAACGCGACCTTGGCGTCGACTCCACGATCCTGTCCGGCATGTCGCGCGCGCAGAATCCGGCTGCCTTTCTCAACGAACAATTGATGGGCGGGCTGCGGCCAACTTTGTTTCTCGCGCAGCTCTCCAACCTGCTGGCCGGCAATATTTCGATCGTGCATGGCGTAACCGGCTCGTCGCGCACCTTCATGGGCGAGGAGCCGGCTGGCGTCGATGCGGTGCGCGTTGCGCTGTCGCGCATCACGTCCGGGCAGAGCGACATCGCGCTGGTCGGCGGCGCGCATAATGGCGAGCGGCCGGATTTGTTCATGCTCTACGAATTCGGCGGACTCAATCTTAAGGAAAAGTATGCGCCGGTGTGGGAGCGCGGCAAGCCGGGCGGATTCGCGCTCGGCTCGCTCGGCGCTTTCCTGGTGCTCGAAAACCGGGCGCATGCCGAGGCGCGCGGGGCGAAGCCCCTGGCGCGGCTGACCACGGTGCTGTCCGACCGCACCAAACGCCAGCAAGGCAGCGTCACGGCCGGGCTTAACCGGCTGTGGGACAAGGTCAAGAACACGATCAAGAGCGGCCAGGCGGCCGTGCTCTCGGGCGCGACCGGCGCCGAGCCTGCCACGGACGAAGAGCGGGCCTTCCTCGAAGCCCATAGCGGCCTTGCCGTGCGCGCCACCGGCTCATATCTCGGGCATGGGTTGGAGCCGCAATTTCCCATGAATGTGGCGCTGGCGGCGGTCACGCTTGCCCATGGTAGTCTGTTTCCGCCCTGTGACTCGACCGGTTTGGAGCGGCCGATGAGCGGGCAACTGAGCCAGGTCCTGGTGACCAGCGTCGGACATTGGCGGGGCGAAGGCCTCGCTTTGGTTGAAAAGGTGGGCTAACGGAGCAAGCGATGGCAACGAAAGACAAATTGGGCCGCCCGATCGTCGTGGTGACCGGGCTTGGCGTCGTCACCTCGCTCGGCGCTGGCAAAACCGACAATTGGGCCAAGCTGACCGCCGGCGAATCCGGCATTCGCGCCATCACCCGTTTTTCGACCGAGGGCCTGAAGACCCGCATCGCCGGCACTATCGATTTCCTCGGCGAGCAGCCCTCGTCCGCCGCGCTATCGGAAAAATTCGCCGATCTCGCCGTCGAAGAGGCGATCAACCAGTCCGGCATCGGCTCAAAGGGTGATTTTCCGGGCCCGCTGTTCCTTGCGGTGCCGCCGATCGAGATCGAATGGCCGCAGCGCGTGGCGCTCGCGACCAAATCCGGCGCGAACGACAAGGTCACTTACAGCGACATCCTGCGCGTGAGCGCGCAGTTTCGCGATTACCACCCGCGCTTTTTGTTCGGTTCGGTCGCCGACACGCTGGCGGAAAAATACGGCACCAAAGGCTCGCCGATCTCGCTGTCGACCGCCTGCGCCTCGGGCGCGAGCGCGATCCAGCTCGGCGTCGAGGCGATCCGCCGCGGCGACACCGATGCGGCGCTCTGCATCGGCGCCGACGGTTCGATCAATCCGGAAGCGCTCATCCGCTTCTCGCTGCTGTCGGCGCTGTCGACCAGCAACGACAATCCGCAGGGCGCGGTGCGGCCCTTCGCCAAGAACCGCGACGGCTTTGTCATGGCGGAAGGCGCCGGCGCCCTCGTGCTGGAAAGCTACGAGGCGGCCAAAGCGCGCGGCGCCAAGATTCTCGGCGTGCTGGAAGGCTGCGGCGAAATGGCGGACGCCTTCCACCGCACGCGCTCGAGCCCGGATGGCAGGCCGATCATCGGCTGCATCCACAACGCGATCGAGGACGCCGGCCTGCAGCCTGACGAAATCGATTACGTCAATGCGCATGGCACCAGCACGCCCGAAAACGACAAGATGGAGCATCTTGGCCTCTCCGCGGTGTTCGGTGAGCGCATGAAGGGCATTCCGATCTCATCCAACAAGTCGATGATCGGCCATACGCTGTCGGCGGCTGGCGCTGTGGAAGCGGTGTTCTCCCTGCTCACGCTCGAGCATCAGCGCATTCCACCCACCATCAATTACGTGGTGCCTGACCCGGCGATCCCGCTCGATGTCGTGCCCAACAAGGCGCGCGACGCCAAGGTGACCCACGTCATCTCCAATTCCTTCGGTTTCGGCGGGCAAAACGTCTCGCTGGTGATGGGCCGCGAGCCGGCGTAATCCGCCGCCGCCCTCCCCGCCATGCGCGCGCTCCGACTGATCGCCGACCGCAAGCTCGAACTGGCCGAGGTGCCCGATCCGTCGCCGCCGGGTGGCGGCGAGGTGCAAATTCGCATCAAGGCAGTCGCGCTCAACTATCTCGACGTCTGGGGCTTCCGCGGCATGGCGTTTGCCAAGCGTACGCTGCCACTGGTGGTGGGCGTTGAGGCTTCCGGCGAAATCGCAAGCGCCGGCGTCACCGGCTTCAAGGCCGGCGACAAGGTCGTGATGTACGGGGCGCGGACCTGTGGCCAATGCGCCGCCTGCCGCGAAGGCCGCGACAATCTGTGCGAAAACGTCGGCGGCATCATGGGCTTCCATCTCGACGGCTTCGCGCGCGATCTTATCAATCTGCCGGCGCGGCTGGTGATCCCGGTGCCGGCCGGCGTGTCGTTGCGCGACGCCGCCTGCGCGCCCATCGCCTTCGGCACGGTCGAGCACATGCTGTTCGACAACGCCAAGCTCAAACCCGGTGAAACAATATTGGTGCATGCCGGCGGTTCCGGCATCGGCTCGGTGGCAATCAAGATGGCGAAAGCCATGGGCTGCACAGTCATCACCACCATCGGTGATGACGCCAAGGCCGCAAAAGCCAAAGCACTCGGCGCCGACCACGTCATCAACTACAAGACCGAGCGCTTCGAGGGCGTCACGCGCAAACTTACGGGCAAGAAAGGCGTCGATGTCGTGTTCGAACACGTCGGCGGCGAAGGCTTTAACGCCTCGCTGCTCTGCCTCAAGCGCGGCGGACGCCTGGTGACCTGCGGTTCGACCGCCGGCCCGACGGTGACTATCAATTTGATGCAGCTGTTCCAGCAGCAGTACAAGATTTTCGGCTCGTTCGGCTGCTCGATGCGCAACATCCGCGACAGCCTGTCCAAGATGGCCGCCGGCATAGCGCCGATCATCGATACCGAGGTGACGCTCGCCGATTTCGAGCGCGGCCTCGCGCGGCTCGAAAGCCGGCAGGTGTTCGGCAAAGTTATTGTGAACTTCTGATGCGCGCCCGGCGCGCCTTCAAGAGTGCAGGCAACGCGGTCGTGGGCGCGCTCGCGGTCGGCCTGCTCAAGTTCCTGCGCCTGTTCGATCCCGACAAGCTGTCCGATTTTGCCGGCTGGCTCCTGCGCAGCCTCGGCCCATGGCTGCCCGAGAACAAAATCGGCCGCGCTAATCTGATCGCCGCGTTTCCGGAGAAATCGCCAGGCGAGATCGAGCAAATTCTACGTGGGGTCTGGGATAACCTCGGCCGCCTGGGCGCCGAATTTGCGCAGCTCGACCGCATCTGGGATTGGGATCCCGCCTACCCCGAGCGCATCAATCGTATCGTCATCACGCGCGAGCAGATCGATCGCTACATGACGCTCGCCAATGATGGCAAGCCGGCGCTGGTTTTTGCCGCACATCTCGCCAACTGGGAGCTGCCGGCAATCTGCGCGGCGACCTACAAGCTCGACAGCGCGGTGCTCTACCGGCGCCCGAACAATCCCGCCATCAACCGCTGGCTTGCTGCGACGCGCGCCGCCACCATGGGAGCGATGATCAACACCAGCCTCGATGCGCCGGTGAAAATCGCACAGGCGCTCGAGCGCGGCGCCCATGTCGGCATGCTGGTCGATCAGTATTACGTGCGCGGCATCGAGGTGACGTTCTTCGGCCGCAAAACCAATGCCAATCCGCTGCTGGCGCGGCTGGCGCGCCATTTCGACTGCCCGATCTACGGTACCCGAGTCGTCCGGCTGCCGGGCCACCGCCTCAAGCCCGAGCTGACCGGGGAGATCAAGCCGGCGCGCGATGCCGACGGCAAGATCGACATCGCCGGCACCATGCAGATCGTCACCAGCGTGATCGAAGGCTGGGTGCGCGAATATCCCGAGCAGTGGCTGTGGCTGCACCGGCGCTGGCGCTAGTGCCCCGTCTTCACGCGGGTCCAGATCCGGTTGATCAGCCGCTGCGCTTCCGGTGAGCGCGCGTTGACCGTGTAGAGCTTGGCCATGGTCGCGGCGTTCGGGTAGATGCCGGGATCGTCGAGCACCTTCTTGTCGATGAATTTCTGGCTCGCCAAATTGCCGTTGGCGTAGGAGACCATGTCGCTGTTCTTGGCCGCCACGTCCGGCCGCAGCAGATAATTGATGAAAGTGAGCGCTTCGGCCGGATGCGGCGCATCCCTCGGGATGGCGAGATTGTCGAAGAACATCTGCGCGCCTTCCTTCGGGATCGCGTAGCCGATATCGACGCCATTCTTCGCTTCGGCCGCGCGCTTCTGCGACTGCTTGATGTCGCCCGACCAGCCCACCACGAAGCAGATTTCGCCGCTCGCCAGCGCGTTGAGGTATTCCGACGAATGGAATTTGCGCACGTCCGGCCTGATCTTCGCCATCAGCGCGGCCGCCTTGTCCAGATCGCCGGGCTTGGCCGAATTGGGGTCGAGCCCAAGATAATGCAGCGCGGCCGGCAGAATATCGTCGGCGGAATCCAGCATATGGATGCCGCAGTCCTTGAACTTGGCGAGCAGCTCGGGCTTGAACACCACGTCCCAGCTGTCGATGGTGGCGTTGGCACCCAGCCGGTCGTGCATCGCTTTCACGTTGTAGCCAATGCCGGTCGTGCCCCACATGTAGTTGACGGCGTATTGGTTGCCGGGATCGTAGGCGGCGAGCCGCTTGGCAACTTCCGGCCAGACATTAACCAGATTGGGCAGCTTGCTCTTGTCGAGCTTCTGGAAAATTTTCGCCTGAATCTGCCGTTGCAGGAAATAGCCGGTCGGCACCACCACGTCGTAACCCGATTTACCGGCCAGCAGCTTAGTCTCCAGCGTCTCGTTGGCGTCGAAGGTGTCGTAGCGCACCTTGATGCCGGTCTCCTTGGTGAACTGCTCGAGCACCTGCGGATCGATATAGTCCGACCAGTTATAGACGTTGACGACGCGCTCCTGCGCAGCGGCCATAGTACTGACGGCCGCGGCCACAGCGGCGATGAGAATTGCACGGCACATGGGAATCCTCGGGATCGGTGCGGTGTTTCAGCTCTTGGTCGGAAGGCCGGCCGCCTTCCAGGCGATGATACCCCCGGCGAGGTGCGACTTGTAAGGATAGCCTTGGTCCTGCGCGACGAGCGAGGCGGTGACCGAGCGCCGGCCTGAACGGCAGGCAAACACCACCCGCTTTCCTTGCGGGTCGGGGATGTCGGCGGGGTCAAAAACCGACAGCGGCACAATCACTGCGTCCGGATAGCTTTCGACCGACGTCTCGTTCGGCTCGCGCACGTCGACCAGCAGCATGCGCCCGGCGCGCAAGCCGGCATCCACCTGCTCGGGCGTGAGATTTTCCACTTCGTCGGCGCGCGCCATGTCATCGGCCATGGCTGTTTTTAGCCGGATTTGGCGCGCCGCACTAGGTCAGAGCGCGACCTGGGTTCCCACTTCCACCACGCGGCCAGTCGGGATCTGGAAATAGTCGGTGGCATCGTTGGCCAGCCTTGAAAGCCCGATGAACAGGCGGTCCTGCCAGGGCGGCATATCGGATTTGGCCGCCAGCTTGAGCGAACGGCGCGACAGGAAAAACGAGGTCGACATGATGTCAAACTGCCAGCCCAGCTTGCGCGCGATCGCCAAGGCCCGCGGCACGTTCGGCGTCTCCATGAAGCCGAAGTGCAGGACCACGCGCGAGAAGCGCGATGAGATCGGCGTGATCTCGACGCGCTCCTCCTCCGGCACGCGCGGCGTGTCGGCGGTTCTGATGGTGAGGATCACGTTTTTCTCGTGCAGCACCTTGTAGTGCTTGAGGCTGTGCAGCAGCGCGGTCGGCGCGAATTCGGGATCGCTGGTGAGGAACACGGCCGTGCCCGGCACCACCGGCGGCGGCTTCTTCTCGAGATTGGCAACCAGCGATTTGAGCGGCATTTCCTGCCGGCGCGTTTTCTCGAATAGCAGCCGCGTGCCGCGCCGCCACGTGTACATCACCGTCATCACGCAGCCACCGAGCAGGAGCGGCACCCAGCCGCCTTCGACCACCTTGAGCATATTGGCGGACAAAAAGGTGAGATCGATAAACAGGAACGGCACGATCAGCGCCGCCGCGCCCCACATCGACCAGCGCCAGACACGCCAGATCACGATAAAGGCCATCGTCGCGGTGACCACCATCGTGCCGGTGACGGCAATGCCGTAGGCCGACGCCAGCGCGCTCGACGAGCGGAACAGCGCGACCAGCAGCAAGACGCCGATCAGTAGCAGCGTGTTGACGCGCGGCATATAGATTTGACCGAACAGCGATTCCGAGGTGTGCACGATCTCCAGCCGCGGCAACAGACCGAGCTGGATCGCCTGACGCGTGAGCGAATAGGCGCCGGTGATGACCGCCTGGCTGGCGATCACGGTCGCGGCGGTTGCCAGCACGACCATCGGCAGCAGCGCCCAGTGCGGATAGAGCAGGAAGAACGGGTTCTCGATCGATTTCGGATCGCCCAACACCAGCGCGCCCTGCCCGAGATAATTGACGACGAGCGCCGGCAATACCACCGTCAGCCAGGCGAACCGGATCGGCCCGCGCCCGAAATGACCGAGGTCGGCATAAAGCGCTTCCGCGCCGGTCACCACCAGGAAGACGGCGCCAAGGGTGAACAGTGCGATGATGCCGTGGTGCAGCAGAAAGCTCACGCCGTACCAGGGATTGAACGCGAACAGAACGGTCGGGTTCTGCCCGATCTGCCACAGACCGGCGGCGGCGATCGCCGCAAACCAGATCAGCGTCACCGGACCGAAGAATGCCGCCACTTTGGCGGTGCCGCGCGACTGCACCGAAAACAGAATGATCAGGATCAGCACAGTGATCGGCACCACGAATTCGTCGAAGGCCGGCGTTGCAACCTTCAAGCCTTCGATGGCCGAGAGCACCGAGAGCGCCGGCGTGATGATGGCGTCGCCATAGAACAGCGCGCCGCTGATGATGCCGAAAAAAATGATGATGCCGGCGCGGCCGGCCAGTGCGCGCGAGGCGAGCGCCATTAAGGCCAGCGTGCCGCCCTCCCCGTTGTTGTCGGCGCGCAGCAGGATCAGCACGTATTTCGCCGTAACCACCAGCAGCAGCGCCCAGATGATCAGCGACAAAATGCCGAGCACCACCGGTTCGCTCGCCGGCGCATTGGGGCCGACCGCAGCCAGCACGGATTCGCGCAGGGCATAGAGCGGGCTGGTGCCGATGTCGCCGTAGACGACGCCGATGCTGCCGATGGTCAGCGCCCAGAAGCCGGTCGAAGCTTTACCTTCACCGGCGCCGTGCGGCGCGGGTTCGGCAATGGCGCTAGGGGACATGAGGGAGTGCCTGGAAATTCTTGCGGTGCAAAACGAAGACGCGGATATAACGCTGCATGATCCGCCTCAGCAGCGACATTTGCGCACAGCCGCTACGCTAGCCATGCGGTCAGCGCAAGTCCACAAATGAAATTAAATCATATGCGTCAATAAGTTATGTGGAAATCGGCCGGCCCCGGCTCGCGCCGTGACCGACCGCACCGGCGGGAAAAGGTCGGGTTTTACACCGCCTATGGCGTGAAGTCGGTCGGCAGCGGTGGCGCCTCGCGCATCAGAGTGATGGTCACCCGGCGGTTCGGCGACATGTTGGGGTTATCGGGAAATAGCGGGTCGGTATCGGCCTTGCCGGCGACCATGAAGATATGGCCGGCGGGAACGCCCTGGGCGGCGAGGATCTGCCGCACGGCGTTGGCGCGGTCGGCGGAAAGCTCCCATGCGCCATAGCCGGGCTTTTCAGGCACGTTGCTCGTGGCGGTGTGGCCGGTAATCGAGATGCGGTAGGGCATCGCTTTAAGCGATGGCGCCATCATCTCGATCAGCTTGCGGGTCCGCTCGTAGGGCTCCTTTTCGCCGTCCGGGAACATCGAACGGCCGTCCTGATCGACGATCTCGATGTTGAGGCCCTCCTTGGTCTCCTCGACCATGATGTGCTTGGAGGCCTCGGCAATCTCCGGCATGTCTTGCAAGGCTTGGCGCAAGGAGGCTGCAGCCAGCGCAAAGTCGCGATCCTGTTTGAAGCGGGCGCCGTAGGAGCGTTCCTTGTCGTGCTCGTCGGGCGCCGGCGTGGCGGAGGCATCCTTCGGATCGATATGCGCGGCGTTCTTCAGCTTGGGCCGCGTCGGCAGGCCCATGACCTCGATGATGCCGGAATAGCGCACGCGGTCCTGCACGCCGAAGGCCTCGCGCATCGAACCGGCGACAACCTGCAGCTTCTGTTGATCTTGCGTGGAAAACGCCACCAGCATCACGAAGAAGCTGACCAGCAGCCCCATCAAGTCCGCAAAGGTGACGAACCAGCCGTGACCGCCGCCGTGTCCCGCTTCCTTACGCCTCGCCATGGTACGCTCTTATTTTCACGCTCACGCGGCGGCCGGCTCCGCCGCTTCCTCGCCTTCCGGTTCGGTATGGCGATGCTTTTCAGGCAGATAGGCGAGCAACATCTCGCGCACCAACGTGGGGCTCTTGGCTTCGCGGATCATCAGGATGCCGTCGATGATGAGCGTGCGGTTGATCTCCTCGTCGACCAGCTTGAGATGCAGTTTGTCGGCAATCGGCAGGCAGAACATGTTGGCCAGCGCCGCGCCGTAGAATGTCGCCAGTAGTGCGCCCGCCATGTAAGGGCCGAGCTTGGAGGGATCGGTCATGTTGGCGAACATCTGCACCATGCCGATCAGCGTGCCGATCATGCCAAAGGCCGGCGCGCAGTCGCCGACGGCGCGGTAGATCTTCTGGCCTTCGTCGAGATGGGTGAGGAAGTTGTCGCGGTCGCGCTCGAGATTGTCGCGGATGAACGTGCCGTCATAACCGTCGGCGACGAAGCGAATGCCCTTGGCGAGGAATGGATCCTCGATCTCGACCTTCTCCAAGCCGACCGGCCCCTGCTTGCGGGCGACTTCGGCGAGACCGGCGAGTTCGTCCACCAGGTCGCGCTGGTTCATGCGGCGCATCGAAAAGGCGAATTTCGCCCCGAGCGGCAGACCGTGCATGATCGAAGTGAGTGGAAAGCGGATCAGCGTGGCGGCAAACGACCCGCCGAAGATGACGATGAACGCATGTTCGCTGACGAACATGTGCAAATCGCCGCCCATCAGGATCACGACGCTGACGACGGCGACACCGCACAGCAGACCTAGACTGGTCGCTATATCCATGACTTGACCCACCCTGAACGCTTACCGACCGGCGCGAAACTATCGCGCGTTCCGACCCTAGACGGGGCCCGTTAAGGGGCGGTAAAGCCTAACCTTTGGTGAAAGAAAAACGGCCGGCACAGGCGTGACCGGACAAGGAAAAGCTGCAAAAATCGCCGAAACTGGGCTGGAGCGGCCTGCTCCCGTTAACGACCCCTTAAAAATCGGAGGAACGACCCATGCGTGAGATCGGCCATTTCATCGGCGGCAAGACCGTCAAGGGGACCTACGGCCGTTTCGGCGACGTGTTCAATCCCAACACCGGCGAGGTGCAGGCCAAAGTCGCACTCGCCAAGCATTCCGAAGTCGAGCACGCCATCGCCAATGCCGAGGCCGCGCAGCCGGGCTGGGCGGCCACCAATCCGCAGCGCCGCGCGCGCGTGATGTTCAAGTTCCTCGACCTGGTTGCCAAGGATATGGACAACCTCGCCAAGCTACTGTCCTCCGAGCACGGCAAAGTCCTCGCCGACGCGCGTGGCGACATCCAGCGCGGCGTCGAAGTGGTCGAATTCGCCTGCGGCATCCCGCAGTTGTTGAAGGGCGAATATAGCGACGGTGCCGGCCCCGGCATCGACCTCTATTCCATGCGCCAGCCGCTCGGCGTCGTCGCCGGCATCACGCCGTTCAATTTTCCGGCCATGATCCCGCTGTGGAAATGCGCGCCGGCAATCGCCTGCGGCAATGCCTTCATCCTCAAGCCGTCGGAGCGCGATCCGTCGGTGCCGATGCGCATCGCCGAGCTGCTCCTGGAAGCCGGCCTGCCGCCGGGCATCCTCAACGTGGTCAACGGCGACAAGGAAGCGGTCGACACGCTGCTCAACGATTCGCGCGTGAAGGCGATCGGTTTCGTCGGATCGTCGGCGATCGCGGAATACATCTATTCGACCGGCTGCGCTAACGGCAAGCGCGTGCAGTGCTTCGGCGGCGCCAAGAACCACATGATCGTGATGCCGGACGCCGACATGGATCAGGCGGTTGACGCGCTGATCGGCGCCGGCTACGGCTCGGCTGGCGAGCGCTGCATGGCGGTATCGGTCGCGGTGCCGGTCGGCAAGAAGACCGCCGATCTCCTGGTCGAGAAGCTCATCCCGCGCGTGGAGAGTCTCAAGATCGGTCCCTCCTCCGACGACAAGGCCGATTACGGCCCGATGGTCACGCGTCAACTGCTCGACAAAGTGCGCGGCTACATCGACGAAGGCGTCAAGGAAGGCGCCAAGCTCGTGGTGGACGGGCGCGGCTTCAAATTGCAGGGCTACGAGAACGGCAACTTCATCGGCGGCTGCCTGTTCGACGAGGTCAAGCCGGACATGAAAATCTACAAGGAAGAGATTTTCGGCCCGGTGCTGTCGGTCGTGCGCGCCAACGACTACGAGGAGGCGGTGCGGCTGCCGTCCGAGCACGAATACGGCAACGGCGTCGCGATCTTCACCCGCGACGGCGACGCCGCGCGCGATTTTACGCAACGCGTCAACGTCGGCATGGTCGGCGTGAACTTCGCAATTCCGGTGCCGCTCTCCTACTACACGTTCGGCGGCTGGAAGCGCTCCGGCTTCGGCGACCTCAATCAGCACGGGCCGGATTCGATCCGCTTCTACACCAAGACCAAGACGGTGACCTCGCGCTGGCCGTCGGGCATCAAGCAGGGCGCCGAATTCGTGATCCCGACGATGAAGTAGACGCCTCATGGGCGCGCGGCGCATCGCCGGGGGCGTTGCCATGGCACTGATGCTTGCGGCTTGCGCCGACGCGGGCCCGACGCCGCCGTTGCCGTTGCCGTTGCCGCAGAACGACATGACCGGCCGCTGGATGCTGTCGGCGCCCAACGCGCCGGCCTGCGGCATGGAATTCGAGGGTACGCCCGGCCAAACGCAGGGGACGATCAATCCGGACGGCGGCTGCCCCGGTAATTTCTACACGAGCCGGAATTGGACGTTCACGCTCGACGCCCTCACGCTCACCATCGCCGACGGCAAGAACCAGCCGCTGGCGCAGCTCAAACTATCCGGCACGCAATTTACTGGCCAATCCACCGCCGGCCTTCCGGTCACGCTATCGCGCTGAAAGGACAACGATGTCCGAATATCAACTCTACTGTTTCGCCCAATCCGGCAACGCCTACCGCGCCGCGCTGATGCTCAATCTGATCGACGCCGATTGGGAGCCGGTCTGGTACGACTTCTTCGGCACGGCGCCGCAGCGCACGCCGGAGTTTCGCGAAACCGTCAACGAGATGGGCGAAGCGCCCGTGCTGGTGCAGGGCAAGAAGAAGCTCAGCCAGTCTGGCGTGATCCTCACGTATCTCGCCAACCACAGCGGCAAGTTCAAGCCGCAAGGCGAGGATGAGGAACTGGAGGCGCTGCGCTGGATCATCTTCGACAATCAGAAGGTCAACGGCTTTCTCGGGCCGTTCCGCTTCTTGAAAAACTTCGCGCCGAAGCCGGGCGATCCGGCGGTAATGTCCTTCATGAAGGCGCGCATCGACAGCAGTCTCGCCATCGTCAACAAGCGGCTCACCGGCCGGCAGTTTCTGGTGAGCGACCGGCCGACCATCGCCGACATTTCGATGACGGCTTATTTGTATTACCCCGCCGAAGAATTCGGCTTCGATATCGCCAAGGACTATCCGGCGATCGGCGCCTGGCTCACGCGCATGCAGGCTTTTCCCGGCTGGAAGCATCCTTACGATCTGATGCCCGGCTACCCGTTCGGCACGCAGGGCTATCGCAACCAGTGATTCAGTGATCGTGGTGGTGATGATGGCCGTGCGCATGGCCATGGTCATGGTCGTGGTCATGCGCGTGTGACTCATAGGCGCCGCCTTCCGGCTCGAATGGCGCCTCAATCGGTGTCACCTTCGCCCCAAGCGATTTGAGCAGGCACTCGACATCGGGCCCGCGCTGAACGCGGATGCGGTTCGACAGCATCTGCACCGGGATATGCCGGTCGCCGAGATGCCAGGCGAGCCGCGCCATGTCCGCGACGTCTCCCGCGCGCGCTTCGATCAGCGATTCAGGCGCCGCCACCACTTCGATTAAGGAACCATCTTCCAGCACGAGCGCATCGTCGGTGCGCAGCCGCGCGGCTTGCGCGAACGCAATCTCGAAGCGGCCACCCTTGAGGCCGGTGACGGTCACCGTCCGGGCGCTGCGCTGGGCGTAATCGAGAAGTACGGTGTCGATCACCGGCCGGCCACCGCGCTCGGCAAGGCCGACAACCTTTGTCGCGCGGCGCATCAGTTCAGTCGGGCCGGGCGTTCACTCTCGCCGCCAACTTCCGGCGGGCGCGGCGCCCGCGGCGCTTCGCCGCTTTGCGCGGCAGCCATGGCCCCGGTGGCGGCCGCAGCCTCCTCGGCATCCTTGCGCTGGTAATTGCGGTAGGACAGCCAGCCCAGCGGCAAGCAGGCGAGATAGGCGAGCGTGCCGAGGGTCAGCACTTCCCACGGATAGCTGATCAGCAGCGCGAAGAACAACACAACGACGACGAAGACTGGCAGCACCATTTCCGCCGGCACGCGTTTGCCGACGCGTTTGCCGGAGAACACCGGCAGCCGCGACACCATCAGCAGCGCGATCGCCAGCGTGTAGAGGAAGGTCAGCCACACCACCACCAACCCGGTCGGCGCGCCCAGCAGGTTGAGATAGATCGGCAGCAGCACGGTGATGGCCCCGGCCGGCGCCGGAATGCCGGTGAAGAAATTGCCCGCCCAGATCGGCTGGTTGGGTTCATCGATCATGACGTTGAAGCGCGCAAGCCGCAGCGCCGCGCAGATCGCAAAGACCAGCGCGGCGATCCAGCCCGCCGACTTGAGCTCGTGCAAGCCCCAGAAATACAGAATCAGCGCCGGCGCCACGCCGAAATTGACGAAGTCGGCGAGGCTGTCGAGCTCGGCGCCGAAGCGCGAGGTGCCCTTGAGCATGCGCGCGATGCGGCCGTCGATGCCGTCGAGCAGCGCCGCGAACACGATTGCCGCGAGCGCGAGCTGCATATTGCCCTCGACCGCCATGCGCATGGCGGTCAGCCCCGCGCACAAGGCTAGCAGCGTGATCAGATTTGGCAGCAGCACGCGCACCGGGATCGGCCGGAAACGGCGGCGATGCTGCGACGACGGCGGTGTCGGGTCGAAGGGTGGAAATACCATGGCCGCAAATATAAGCGTTTGCCCGCCCCCGCGCCACGCCGCGCGAGGCGAAATTCGTGCGGCTCGTTAACGAATGCGTCAGCCGCTGCGGAACGCCTGGGCCGCATTGGGGAAGCGCAAATCCGCAAGCACCGTTTCGCCGGCAATCGCGGTCTGCCCGACCGCCACCTGCGGCGCCACGCCCTCGGGCAGATAAACGTCGAGGCGGGAGCCGAAGCGGATCATGCCGAAACGCTCGCCCGCGCCGACTGCCTGGCCCTCGCGCACGAAGCAGACGATGCGGCGGGCGACGAGACCGGCAATCTGCACCACGGCCACCCGCGCGCCGCCGGTCGCGATCACCAGCGAATTGCGCTCGTTATCGAGGCTCGCTTTGTCGAGGTCGGCATTGAAGAACTTGCCGGGCTGGTAAACGATTTTTTCGACAGTGCCGGCAACCGGGCTGCGGTTGATGTGGCAATCGAACACGCTCATGAAGATTGAGATGCGCGGCAGCGGCGCCGCACCGAGGCCGAGTTCGTAGGGCGGCGCTGCGGTTGTAGTCTGGCTGATGCGTCCGTCGGCCGGCGCTACCACCAGCCCGTCGCGCACCGGCGTCACGCGCGGCGGATCGCGGAAGAACAGCGCGCACCAGATGGTCAGCACCGTGCCGATCCAGCCGAGCGGCGTCCACAGCCAGAACAGGATCAGGCTCACCAGCGCGAAGGCGCCGATGAACGGATAGCCCTCCGGCGTGATCGGCACCATTTGCGCGCGGATGGAATTGACGATCGACATTGTTTACTCCGCCGCATCCGCAGGCAGATCGACAGGCACGGCGGCCGGCGTGAGTTCGTCTTCCACCGGCGGCGGATTGCGGTTGGGCGCGGTCTCGTCCTCGGCGGCGCGCGCGAGCTTCTCGCGCGCCTCCTCCGCCTCGCGCTGCCGGTTCCACATGCTTTCGTAGAGCCCCTTCTTGGCGAGCAACTGATAGTGCGTGCCGCGTTCGACGATCTCGCCCTGATCGAGCACGATGATCTCGTCCGCTCCGACGATGGTCGAGAGCCGGTGCGCGATCACCAGCGTGGTGCGGCCCGTGGATACGCGCTCGAGCGCGTCCTGAATTTCCTTCTCGGTGTGGCTGTCGAGCGCCGAGGTCGCCTCGTCGAGCAACAAAATCGGCGGCGCTTTCAGGATCGTGCGCGCGATGGCGACCCGTTGCTTCTCGCCGCCGGACAGCTTCAACCCGCGCTCGCCGACTTCGGTCTCGTAGCCTTTCGGCGCCAGCCGGATGAAGCCGTCGATTTGCGCTAAGCCCGCCGCCTCCTCGACCTCGGCATCGCTCGCCTCCCAGCGGCCGTAGCGGATGTTATAGCGAATGGTGTCGTTAAACAGCACGGTGTCTTGCGGCACCATGCCGATCGCGTGCCGCAGCGATTTCTGCGTCACTTTCGAGATGTCCTGACCGTCGATGGTGATGCGGCCGCCGGAGAGATCGTAGAAGCGATACAGCAGCCGCGAAATCGTCGACTTGCCGGCGCCTGAGGGCCCGACCACGGCGACGGTCTTGCCGGCCGGCACGTCGAAGCTGATGCCTTTGAGAATGCGGCGTCCTGGCTCGTAGGAAAAGCCGACGTTTTCGAAACGGACATCGCCTCTTGCAACCTTGAGCGAACGAGCCCCCGCGGCGTCCTCGATCTCCGGCGCGCGCGCGAGAATCGAGAACATGGTCTCGATATCGATCAGCGCCTGCTTGATCTCGCGATAGACCATGCCCATGAAATTGAGCGGCTGGTAGAGCTGGATCATCATGGCGTTGATCAGCACGAAATCGCCGACCGTCTTGGTGCCGGCCGCGATCTCGTAGGCGCACAGCACCATCACCGCGGCGAGCCCCAACGTGAACACCAGCGCCTGGCCGGCGTTGAGCACGGCAAGCGACGTATAGGCCTTGATGCTAGCATCCTCGTAGCGCGCCATCGACTTGTCGTAGCGGTGTGCTTCGCGTTCCTCGGCGCCGAAATATTTTACCGTCTCGTAATTGAGCAACGAGTCGATCGCCTTGACGTTGGCGTCGGTGTCGCTGTCGTTCATCTTGCGGCGGATGCCGATGCGCCATTCCGTCGCGTAGTAAGTGTAGGTCATGTAGACAGCGACGGTGATCAAGATCGCGATCACGTAGCGCACATCGAAATGCCACATCAGCACGCCGACGATCAACGCGAGTTCGATGATGGTCGGCGCGAGTTGCAAAATGACCATGCGCACGATGGTTTCGATGCCGTTGCGGCCGCGTTCGAGCACGCGTGTCAGTCCGCCGGTCTTGCGCTCGAGATGGAAGCGCAAGGACAGCTCGTGCATGTGAATGAATGTCAGCGTGGCGAGCCGGCGCACCGCATTCATCGCCACCTTGGCGAAAATGCCGTCGCGGAATTGCGTCAGCGCAGCCATAAGGATGCGCATGCCGCCATAGGCAATCGTCATCGCAACAGGGGCGCTCACCGCCCAGAGCAGCCACTCCGATGCCGCAACCGGCGCGGTGCCGTGGCCGGCAAGCGCATCGGTTGCCCATTTGAAGGTGAAGGGAACCGCGATGGTCGCGAGCTTGGCCGCCAGCAGCAGCACCATGGCGCCAAGCACGCGCAGCTTCAGGTCGCGGCGGTCGGCCGGCCAGATGTAGGGCCAGAGATGGACCAGGGTCGACAGCAAGGCGCCGCGGGTGGCGGAGACTGCGGGCTTTTCGGACGATGTTTGGTGGTGGTGGTGGGCGGCCGTCATGGGGCCTTCATATAGGGGGATTCTGCGGCGTAATCACCCTGCAAAGCAGCACAATAAGCCGCAACCACAGGACATTTTGGCCGTTATCTTGACGCCGCCACAGACGCAGCGCACATGCACGTCATGAACAAAATCGAAAATCTGAACAAAATCCGCAAAATCTGCGTCTATTGCGGCTCCGGCCCGGGCACAAATCCGGCTTTCGTCGAGGCGGCCCGGGAGTTCGGCGCGATCCTCGCCAAGAACCGCGTTGGCCTGGTCTTCGGCGGCGGCTCCGTCGGCATGATGGGCGAGATCGCCCAGGCGGTGCTCAAGCACGGCGGCGAGGTGCATGGCATCATCCCGGAATTCCTGGTGGAGCGAGAGCATGCGCTCAAGACGCCGCACGGGCTGACCGTCACGCGCGACATGCATGAGCGCAAGCGCAAGATGTTCGAGATGGCGGACGCCTTCGTCGCGCTGCCGGGCGGCGTCGGCACGCTGGAGGAGATCGTCGAGCAGATGACCTGGGCGCAGCTCGGGCGCCACAAGAAGCCGATCCTGCTCGCCAATATCGAGGGCTTCTGGCAGCCGCTCTGCGCGCTGCTCGATCACATGAAGGCGTTGGAATTCATCCGCGGCGATCTGAATTTCGATCTGCTGGTGGCGGACAAGGTCGCGGACATCCTGCCGATGCTGCAAAAGGCAGCGGCCGAAGTGCCGGAAGCGGCGAAGAAGATGACCGCAGCCGAGCCCGAGCGGCTCTAGCTATTTGATAAACGTCACTGCTTCGATGCGGTTGCCATCCGGGTCGCGGATGAAAGCGGCGTAATAGCCATCGCCGTGGTGCGGCCGGAGGCCCGGCGCGCCGTCGCTTGCGCCGCCGGCGGCGAGCGCGGCGGCATGAAAAGCATCGACAATTTCGGTCGAGCGCGCGCGCAGGCAAAAATGCGCGCCGTCGTTTGCCGAAGCGGGCGTCATGTCCTTGCGCAAATTGAGCCAGAATTCCGGATAACTCTTGCCGAAGCCGACGGTTGCCGGCCGCGTTTCCAGACGGGTCATGCCGAGTGGCGCGAGCACGGCCTCATAGAAGCGTGTGGCCGCTGCAAGATCACGGACCGGAATGGAAACGTGGTCGATCACGCCGGGGCGCCTGATTTCACCAGCTTGTAGATGATCGAATCCATCAACGCCTGGAACGAAGCGTCGATGATGTTGGGCGACACGCCGATGGTGGTCCAGCGCTCGCCGGCCTCGTCTTCGCTCTCGATCAGCACGCGGGTGACGGCTTCCGTGCCGGAATTGAGGATACGCACGCGATAGTCGGTCAGCTTCAGGCCGTCGATGTATTTCTGGTACTTGCCGAGGTCCTTGCGCAGCGCGAGATCGAGCGCGTTGACCGGGCCGTTGCCCTCCGCTGCCGAGATCATGTTGTCATTGCCGACGTGCACCTTCACCACTGCCATGGTGACGGTGACGCGTTCGCCCCTGGCGTTGTTGCGTTGCTCGACATTGACGTCGAACTGGGTGACGTCGAAATAATTCGGCACCGTACCGAGCGTGCGCCGCGCAAGCAGCTCAAAAGAGGCGTCCGCCGCTTCATAAGCGTAGCCGATGGCCTCACGTTCCTTGACGATCTCCAAAAGCCGGCTGATGCGCGGATCGTCCTTGTCGACCTTGAGCCCGATGCGCTCGAGCTCGGCCAGCACATTCGATTTGCCGGCCTGCTCCGACACCAGCACTTTGCGCTTGTTGCCGACGGTGTCCGGCGCGACATGCTCGTAGGTCGCCGGATCCTTCATGATGGCGGAGGCATGGATGCCGGCTTTGGTAGCGAAGGCGCTCTCGCCGACGTAGGGCGCGTGGCGGTCAGGCGCGCGGTTGAGCCGCTCGTCGAGCGCGTGCGAGACATGCGCGAGCTTCTGCAATGCCGCATCAGAAACATTGATGTCGAATTTATCGGCGAATTCCGGCTTCAGCTTGAGCGTCGGAATGAGCGAAACCAGATTGGCATTGCCGCAACGCTCGCCCAGACCGTTGAGCGTGCCCTGGATCTGGCGGGCGCCGGCGCGCACTGCGGCGAAGGAATTGGCCACCGCCTGCTCGGTGTCGTTGTGCGCGTGGATGCCGATGTGATCGCCGGGGATGACCTTGCAGACTTCGCCTACGATCTTTTCCACCTCATGCGGCAGCGTGCCGCCATTGGTGTCACACAGCACGACCCAGCGCGCGCCCTCGTCATAGGCGGCCTTGGCGCAGGCCAGCGCGTATTTCGGATTGGCCTTGTAGCCGTCGAAGAAATGCTCGCAATCGAGCAGCACCTCCCGGCCCTTCGCCTTCGCCGCCTTCACGCTGTCGCGGATGGAGGCGAGGTTTTCTTCGTTGGTCGTCTCCAGCGCGACCTTGACGTGATAGTCCCAGGCCTTGGCGACAAAGCAGATGGCGTCGGCCTTGGCCTCGAGCAGCGCGGCAAGGCCCGGATCGTTCGAGGCCGAGCGGCCGGGCCGGCGTGTCATGCCGAAGGCGGTGAAGGTGGTTTTCAGATCATGGTCGGTGGCGAACAATTCGCTGTCCGTCTGATTGGCGCCCGGATAGCCGCCTTCGACGTAGTCGATGCCAAGCTCGTCGAGCATGCCGGCGATCGCCAGCTTGTCGGCAAGCGTGAAATCGACGCCGTTCGTCTGCGCGCCGTCGCGCAGCGTGGTGTCGAAGAGATAAAGTCGTTCGCGCGCCATTGCCCTCACCACAGGTAATAGTTCGCAGCCAGCGCGACCGCGACCAGGAGAGCGATCACGGCAAGCACGATATGGTGACGCTGGAATTCCATCAGGTCAGCCGATAGACGACGTAGAAGGCGAGCAGGACGGCGGCGGCGATCACCGCGTATTTCAGCACGATGTAATAGAGCCAGTGGCGCGGGAACGGAGTGTCGGGCTTATCCATGGGACGCCTCCTTGGCGGCAAGTTGTTTTTGCAACGTGGTGTTGGCGAGCCATTCGCCCGCCACCGTCACGGTGTTGCGTTGCTGGGCGACATAGCCGCGCTTCTCGAAGAAGCCGCGCGCGGAATCGCTGGCATCGACTTTGAGCTTGGCGACGCCGCGGCCGCCCGCGAGCCGTTCCAGCGCGTCGACCAGCATGGCGCCGACGCCCTGCCCCGCCGCCGCCGGATGCACATAGAGCATGCCGATCTTGTCTTTGCCTTCCAGTGAGGCGAAGCCGACCGGCGAACCTTCCATGGTGGCGATGAGCGTGAGCTGGGAGGCCAAGTCCTTGCCGAATTCGGCGACGTCCTCAGCGGCGGAGGCCCAGGCCTCCTGCTGCGCCTCGCTGTAGTCGTCGCTAGTCAATTCCGCGATGGCCGCGCGGAAGATTTCGGCGAGCAGCGGCGCATCCTCCGGCAAAAACGGCCGTAGCGCGAGCTTGGGATGCGCGGTCGCCATCATCGCGCGATCTCCCAGGTGGTGCCGTCTTTGGAATCTTTCAGTACGACACCCATGGCGGCGAGCTCGTCACGGATGCGGTCGGATTCTTTGAAGTCTTTGGCCTTGCGCGCGGCAATTCTTTGAGCAACCAGCGCATCAATGCGCTTCATTTGATTTTTTACGTCGCTATCCGAGACGACCTCTGCGTGAGCCTCTAGGCGGGCCCGAACCTTCATTTCGATCGAAACGTTGAAAATAAGGCCGATGCCAAGAAATGAAAGCGAACTACGAAGTGCAGAAGTATCTCCAGCTTTCCTAAGCGCATGCAACTCCGCAATTGCGCGCGGTGTATTTAGGTCATCAGATAAAGCATCAATCACGGATTGGCTTGGCGCACTAATTGGAGCGTTCGTACAGAATTCTGACCAATCTGCGTGAATTTTTTCTGCTTCTTCTAGCGCCGATAGCGTCCAGTCAATCGGCTGTCGATAGTGCGTGCCCAACATCGCTAGCCGAACAATCTGCCCTGGCCACTTCTTTCCTTTCCATCCATTCAGCAACTCGTGGATCGTCACAAAATTTCCGGCCGACTTGGCCATCTTCTCGCCTTCGACCTGCAAGAAGCCGTTGTGCATCCAGTAATTCGCCATCACCTTGGTGTGGAAGGCGCAGCGCGATTGCGCGATCTCGTTCTCGTGGTGCGGGAACACCAGATCGATGCCGCCGCCGTGAATGTCGAAGGTTTCGCCAAGCAGCGCCGCCGACATCGCCGAACATTCGATATGCCAGCCCGGCCGGCCACGGCCCCAGGGGCTGTCCCAGCCCGGCAGCTCGGGCGGCGACGGCTTCCACAGCACGAAATCCATCGGGTCGCGTTTGTAGGGCGCGACCTCGACGCGGGCGCCCGCTTCCATTTCATCGAGCGAGCGCTTCGACAGCTTGCCGTAATCGGGCATGGTCGACACGGCGAACAGCACATGGCCTTCGGCCACGTAGGCGTTGCCATTGGCGATCAGCCGCTCGATCAGGCGGATCATGTCGATTGGGGCCGCCGGCTTGCTGACGTAGTCGGTCGCGCGCGGCTCATAGGTCGGATCAAGACAACCGAGCGCCGTCACGTCCGCCTTGAAATTGTCGTAGGTGGTCTTGGTCAATTCCTGAATGGAAATGCCGCGCTCGGCCGCGCGCGCATTGATCTTGTCATCGACATCGGTGACGTTGCGCACGTAAGTGACGTGGCTCTCGCCGTAGATATGGCGCAGCAGCCGGAACAGCACGTCGAACACGATCACCGGCCGCGCATTGCCGATATGGGCGAAGTCGTAGACCGTCGGCCCGCACACATACATGCGCACGCGCGCGGGATCGATCGGGACGAACACCCGCTTCTCGCGCGTCAGCGTATCGTAGAGCCTGAGCTCCATAACCAGACACCTATCGGCCGCGCTGGCCGGGCGTCCTGGTATCTCAGAGTTTGAGAAAAGACGGCCGGAGCCAGCGTTGTGCGCTAGCGAATAATCTCGCGGCAAATGCCGCAGATATGGTTAAGGCCGTTCACTAAGGCCGCACAATGCTTGAGTTGGGCGGGACCCGTCAAGGGGCGCGCGAACGCCGCGAAATGCCGGGAAATCGACGGTTAAGCGGCCCTTAACGCTTTTGCTCGCATTGTAGGCACCGGCGCCTCAGGCGCCTCCTTTAGAAAGCGGGCGACTTCCATGCGGACACTCGTGGTCAGTCTTGCGGCCGTTCTATGCGTCTGCCTCGCCAATTCGGCGCAGGCGGCCGAACGGCGCATGTTCATCATCGGAGCGGACGCCGGCGGGTACGGTGTCGATCGCTGCCTGGAAGGCGGCGACAAGTGCGGCGCCGCCGCAGCCAACGCCTATTGCAAGTCGCACGAATACGCATCCGCCATGTCGTATCGCAAGGTCGACCGCGACGACATCACCGGTGCAATCCCCTCCGGCGGCGGCTGCACCGGCTCGAAGTGCGACAACCTCGTCGCCATCGTCTGCACGCGCTAGGCGCTTCATCAATTTTGTAGCGCCGCCCACATCTCGCGGTCGCGTTCGGCGGTCCAGATCACCGGCCAGTCTATGCCGCGCGCTTCATCGTAGGCGCGCGAGACGTTGAACGGCAGGCAGTGCTCGTAGATCGTGAAGTCCTTGAACTTCGGATCCATCGCCAGACGCGCGAAATCGAAGGCGTCCTTGAGCGAGCGGCCCTTGGCGACGCTTTCGGCGACCGAGCCGTAGAGCGTCGCGATGAAATCGCCGGTGAGTTCGATGCCTTCCTTGACCGCGTCCGGCGTGGTGAGGGCCGCGCCCCGCCCGGGCAGCAGCGCGTTGGCCTGCAATTCGGCGAGATTATCGAGTGTCTGCGGCCAGTCGGTGAAATGCGCATCACCGCAATAGCAGGCTGCCTTGTACTCGACGAGGTCACCGGCAAACACGACGCCTGCGTCCGGCACCACCGCAATCACGTCACCGGCGGTATGGCCGCGCCCGATATGCATGATGCGCACCTCGCGCCGGCCGAGCCAAATTGAAACTTCGTCAGGAAACGTAATGCTCGGCCAGGTCAGGCCTGCAATGCCTTCAGCGGCGCGAAACAGACGCGGGAAACGGGCGATCTCGGATTCCGTGTCCTGCTGGCCACGTTCGGCGATCAATCCGCGCGTGGCGTCGGAGGCGAGGAGCTCGGCGCCCTTGAAGGCCGAGGCCCCGAGCACGCGCACGGCGTGGTAATGGGTGAGCAGCACGTGTTTGATCGGCTTGTCGGTGACCTTGGCGACGCGCGCGATCAGATCGCCGGCGATCGCCGGGGTTGGCTGCGCATCGATCACCATCACGCTGTCGTCGCCAACGATGACGCCGGAGTTAGGATCGCCTTCGGCGGTATAGGCGTAAAGGCCGGGACCAAGCTGATCGAAGGAGACTTTCTTGTCGCCGAGGTCCTCGGTCGAGGCAAAAGCCTTCGGCATTCTCACATCTCCCAGCCGATCAGCCGGTCAACCGACCAGGCGCCGCCGCCGCGCACAAGAAAATGCAGCACGACAATCGCCCAGAATAATGGGTATTCGATGCCGCGGTTTTCCCAGGCGAAACCGAATTGCCAGTGGTAGGTGACAATGGCAATCACCAGGAATCCGATGATCGGACCCGCGACAATGCGGGTCAAAAAGCCAAGCGCCAGGCAAATCCCGCAAACGAATTCGACCGTTCCGACGATATAGGACCAGAACAAGCCGTTGTCGAAGCCGACGCTCTCCAGGAATTTGGCGGCAACGGCTTTATCCCCGAACAGAATCGGATAGCCATGGATGGCGAGCGAGCCGCCGGCCACCAGGCGGATCAGCGGCTCGGTGACTGGCGCGAAAGTTCTGTAAAGCGGGCCGAAGACCGGGATTAAGAGACGTTGCTCTGCCATGACGGGCTCCCAATCGTTTGCATCGGTAGCGTACCACGCTGCCCAGTGTAGCCCATCCGCCATTCGGAACCTGCTCGCGCAGCCGGCGTTGTCGGCGCGTAAAGGGGAATGCGCCGCCAATGAAAATTCTGCTGATCAGTTTTTTCGGCTCGCTCCTCGTCATCGTGACCCATGGTCCGGGCCCCTTGTCACGCCGGCTTGCCGCCTTGCGGACGTGGCCATCGCAGCGAAAACGCCTTACTTGTCAGTAGCTTATAATAGTTACAAACTTCGTTGCATGCGGTCGCAACTTCGGCCAGAGTTCGCGCAACGCGCGTAACGGCTGTTATGCGCGCCTGAAACGCGGGCCCGGTACACATGAGCCAAGACAGCGCGCTAAAAGCGCCCGAGCAGGCGGCCACTGCGCCCGCGCTCAAGCTCGACGAATTTCTGCCCTATCGGCTCAACGTATGCTCGGCGCTTGTCACCCAAGCGCTCTCACGCATCTATGCCGCCCGCTACAAGATCGGCGTGCCGGAGTGGCGCGTGCTGGTGACACTGGGCGAATTCGGCATGATGACCGCCAAGGCGATCGGCCAGCACAGCCACATGCACAAGACCAAAGTGTCGCGCGCGGTCGCCTTGCTCGAGCGCCGTAAGCTGGTGTCGCGCAAGCCCAACCGCGACGACCTGCGCGAAGCCTTCCTGTCGCTAACCCCCGCCGGCCGCGACGTCTACAATGAGCTTGCGCCGGCGGCGCTCGAATTCGTGCGCCAGCTCGTCGACTCGGTCGACCCGGCCGACCGCGCCGCCCTCAACCGTGCACTAAGCAAGCTCATCGAGCGTTCCGCGCAACTGAGCGTTGGTGTCGCCACCGCGCCTGCGCTGCGCTAGCTTACCGATCACGTCATTTCAGCCGGGGCGTCTGTCGTGAAACTGTACAGTTTTTTCCGCTCATCCGCCGCCTACCGCGTGCGCATCGCACTCAATCTCAAAGGGCTGCCCTATGAGCTGGTGTCCGTTCACCTGAGCAAGGATGGTGGTCAGCAACGCAAACCTGACTACGTCGCGATCAATCCGCAAATGCGGGTGCCGGCGCTCGTGCTGTCGAGCGGTGATGTGCTGACGCAATCGCTCGCCATCATCGAATATCTCGAGGACATCCAGCCGGAACCGCCGCTCTTGCCGGCCGATGCATTACAACGTGCCAAAGTACGTGCGATCGCACAGATGGTGGCTTGCGACATCCACCCGCTCAACAATCTCATCGCGCTGCAGTATCTTAAAAATGCGCTCAAACATGAGCAGGCGGAGATTGACGCCTGGTATCACCACTGGGTGATCGAGGGCTTCAAGGCGATCGAGGCGATGATCACACCGGCGCCGTACGCCTGCGGCACGCACGTGACGCTGGCCGACCTTTGCCTGGTGCCGCAGGTGTTCAACGCGCGGCGGTTCAAGGTGCCGCTCGACGCCTTCCCGAAAATCGTCGCGGCGGACGCGGCCTGTCTCAAGCTCGCGGCCTTCGACAAGGCGCGCCCCGAGAACCAGCCCGATGCTGAGTGACGGCAAGCTGCGCGCCTGCTAGACCGCCCCACCCCGCCTCTGTTGCAACACCGCATCCATCCCGTGGCCAAAAGCAATATCCCTCGTGTCGTCCTTTGGATGGTCGGCACCTTGCTCTCCTTCTCGGCCATGGCGGTGTCGATCCGCGAGCTGGCGCACGCGGGTTTCAATATTTTCGAAATCCTGGCGATCCGCAGCGGTGGTTCGTTGGTGATTTTGCTCACGCTGCTGATCGTGCGGCCGGAGTTGCGTGTGCACGCGTTGCCGCGGCGCATGGGATTGAATGCATTGCGCAACACCGTGCATTACGCCTCGCAATATGCCTGGGCGCTCAGCCTCACGATGTTGCCGCTCGCCATGGTGTTCGCGCTCGAATTCACCATGCCGGCCTGGACCGCGCTGCTCGCGATTTGGCTGCTGCACGAGCGCATGTCGCCAAGCCGCATCGGCGTGGTGGTTTTCGGATTGATCGGCGTGCTGGTGATCCTGCGGCCCGGCATCGCCAGCTTCAACCCGGCGGCATTTCTCGTGCTGGGCGCGGCGGTTGGCTACGCGATCACCATGATCACCACCAAAAAGCTCACCATGACGGAGACCACATTCGGAATCATTTTCTGGATGGCGGTCATGCAATTTCCGCTTTCGCTCATCGGCAGCGATCCGCACGTGTTCCTGCATTTGCAGCTCAACCACATGCTTCCGGTGCTCGGCGTCGCTATCGCCGGAACCACGTCGCATTATTGTCTGAGCAATGCCTTCCGCTCCGGTGACGCGACGCTGGTGGTGCCGCTCGATTTCATGCGCATCCCGCTCATCGCCGTGGTGGGCTGGGCGCTTTACGGCGAATCGCTCGACGTCTTCGTGCTGCTGGGGGCGCTGATCATCGTGGCCGGCGTGCTCTGGAACCTGCGCGCGGAGGCTGCAAAACAGCGCGGGTAGGTATCTTCGCGCCGCCACAATTTAGAGGCTAGAGTGCCCGCCATGAGGGGAGCCGTCCGCCGATCAATCACGACCACCGCCGTTATTTTGTCGGCGGCGTCGGCCGCATGGGCGCAGGCCCCCGCGCCCTCGGCCAATCCGGTCTGCCAGAGACTGGAAGGCCAGCTTACTGCGCTCGACCGCGGCAATAACGATCCGGCACGCGCGGATCAGATCAGGGGCGCGCAGGACGCGGTGCAACGCCAACAATTCCAGGTCGACCAGTTGGTCGCGCAGGCGCGCCGCATGGGCTGCGGCAATACCGGATTTTTCTCAATCTTCAGCAATCCGCCCGCACAATGCGGATCGCTCAACCAGCGCATCGAAGAGCAGCGCGACGTGCTCGAGCGCTTGCAAAATCAGCTCGAGCGGACGCAAGGCGGCACCGCGGAGCGCGCGGGGCAGCGCCAGTCTCTGTTGATCGCGCTTGCCGACAATAATTGCGGTTCGCAGTACCGCGCGGCCGCACGCGCCGGCGAGCAAGGCGGCTTCTTCGACCGGCTGTTCGGCGGCGGCACGATCTTCTCGCCGCAGCCCAATGGCCCGATGGGCGGCACCTATCGCACCGTCTGCGTGCGCACCTGCGACGGCTATTATTTCCCGATTTCGTTCGAGACCACGCCCGATCACTTCCGCGACGACGAGCAGGCGTGCCAGCGCATGTGCCCGGCGGCGGAAGTGCAACTCTACACCTATCACAATCCGGGCGAGGAAATGACGCAAGCGGTCTCGCTCAACGGGCGGCTCTACACCGAGCTGCCGGCCGCGTTTCAATACCGCAAGGCGCTCAGCCCGGCGTGCAGTTGCCGGCGGCCGGGTGAAAGCTGGGCGGACGCACTGCGCGTGAATGGGGGTGACAGCACGCTGGCACCCGGAGATGTCGTGGTGACCGACCAGAACGCCAACCGGATTTCGCAAATGCCCGCCGGAACCAAATCGGCCAGTCCTGTTGCGCCGGCGGCGACAAACCCGGCCGAGCAGATGGTCGACGCGCCAGGCGATCCCGATCCCGGCAAGCGCAAGGTGCGCGCGGTCGGCCCGACTTTCCTGCCGCAGCATTAAGCGCGCAGGCGGCGATTAAAAATCGAAAGCTTCGCTCTTGGCGGGCTTCGCTTTGACCAGCGAGGCGTCGGGCGCCGGCAGCGGTGTGCCGGGATCCCGGAAGCGGTTGGTGATCGGATAGCGGCGGTCGCGGCCGAAATTTTTCAACGTGACCTTCACGCCCGGCGCCGCCTGGCGTCTTTTGTATTCGGCGATGTTGACCATACGATCGACCCGCATGACGGTGTCGTGGTCGAAGCCGGCCGCCACGACTGCCGAAATCGGCTGTTCATGCTCGATCAGGCGCTCAAGGATCGCATCGAGTACGGCGTAAGGCGGCAGGGAGTCCTCGTCTTTCTGGTTCTTGCGCAGCTCCGCGGTCGGCGGGCGCGTGAGGATGTTTTCCGGAATGACGCGGCCGCCGGGGCCCATCGCCCCCTCCGGCTTCCAGCCATTGCGCAGGCGCGACAGCCGGAACACTTCCATCTTGTAGAGATCCTTGATCGGGTTGAAGCCGCCGTTCATGTCGCCATAAAGCGTGGCGTAGCCGACCGACATTTCCGACTTGTTGCCGGTCGTCACCAGCATGAGGTTGAACTTGTTGGAAATCGCCATCAGCGTGGTGCCGCGCGCGCGCGCTTGCAGATTTTCCTCGGCCACGTCACGCGGCGCGCCGGCAAACGCGGGCTTGAGCACTTGCTCAAAACCCTCGACCGCCGGCGCGATCGGCATGATTTCGTAACGCACGCCGAGTGCCTTGGCGCAGGCCGCGGCATCGTCGAGCGATTCCTGCGCCGTGAATTTGTAAGGCAGCATCACGCAGCGTACGCGCTCGGGGCCCAGCGCATCGACCGCGATCGCCGCGCAGAGCGCAGAATTGATCCCGCCCGACAGACCGAGCACGACGCCCGGGAAACCGTTCTTGTTCACGTAATCGCGCAAGCCCAGCACGCAGGCCGCGTAATCGGCTTGGTCGCCTTCGAGCGCCGCCGCCTTCGGCCCTTCGTCGCAGCGCCAGGTCGCGCCCGCGCGCCGCCAATGCGTGGTCACGATCGCTTCTTTGTAAGACGGCAACTGGAACGCCAGCGAGCAATCGCCATTCAAGCCGAGCGAAGCGCCGTCGAACACCAGTTCGTCTTGCCCGCCCACCTGGTTGGCATAAAGCAGCGGCAGACCCGTTTCCTTGACGCGCAGCACGATCACGTTGAGCCGCTCGTCGGCGACGCCATGCCGGTAAGGCGAACCGTTGAGCACCAGCAGAAACTCGCCGCCGGTCTCTGCGATACATTCGGCCGGCTCCGGGCCCCAGATGTCTTCGCAGACCGGCAGGCCGAGCCGCACGCCGCGGAAGTTCACCGGACCCGGCAGCGGCCCTGGGACGAAGACGCGCTTCTCATCGAACACGCCGTAGTTCGGCAGGTCGACTTTGTAGCGCAGCGCGGAAATCGCCCCGCCCTCGAGCAAGGCCGCCGCATTGTAGAGCTTGCCGTCGTCGGCCCAAGGCGTGCCGACCACCACCGCCGGACCGTGCTCGGCGGTCTCGCGCGCCAATTGCTCGACCGCGGCGCGGCAGGCCGCCTGGAAGGCCGGCTTGAGCACCAAATCCTCCGGCGGATAGCCGGAAATGAACAGTTCGGGGAAAACCACCAGGTCGGCGCCTTGCGACGCCGCCTCGGCGCGCGCACGCCGTACCTTCTCGGCGTTGCCGGCGATGTCGCCGACGGTGCAATTGAGCTGCGCGACGGTGATCGCGAGCCTATCGGCAGGGCGGTTCATGCGACAGGTCTAACGCCTGCTCCCGTGCGCGGCAATCGTGGCGGTGAAGCGCCGGAATGACGGCTATGCCGAAAGGGCTAAAGCCCGGCGACCGCCGGCATCGGCGTCGCGCGTCCGGAGCGCTCTTTCTTCAGCAATTCGGCCAGCAGGAAGGCGAGATCGATCGCCTGCTCGGCATTGAGCCGCGGGTCGCAGACCGTGTGGTAGCGGTCGTTGAGATCGGCCTCGCTGATGGCGCGGGCGCCGCCGGTGCATTCGGTGACGTTCTGCCCGGTCATTTCCAGGTGCACGCCGCCGGCATAGCTGCCCTCGGCCTGATGCACTTCGAAGAAACCGCGCACTTCCTTCAAGATGAGATCGAACGGCCGCGTCTTGTAGCCCGTGGCCGAGGTGATGGTATTGCCGTGCATCGGATCGCACGACCAGACCACCATCTTGCCTTCGCGCTGCACCGCGCGGATAAGCGCCGGCAGATGGTCGCCGACTTTCTCGGCGCCGAAGCGGCCGATCAGCGTGAGGCGGCCGGCCTCATTGTCCGGGTTGAGAACGTCGATCAGCCGCAGCAGATCGTCGGCCTTGAGCGACGGCCCGCATTTCAACCCGATCGGGTTCTTGATCCCGCGCGCATATTCGACATGCGCATGATCGTACTGGCGGGTGCGGTCGCCGATCCACAGCATGTGACCCGAGGTGGCGTACCAGTCGCCGGTGGTCGAATCGACGCGCGTGAAGGCCTGCTCGTAGCCGAGCAGCAGCGCCTCGTGGCTGGTGTAGAACTCGGTGGTGCGCAGCTCGGGATGGCTCTCGAGATCGAGGCCGCAGGCCTGCATGAAGCCGAGCGCTTCCGAGATGCGATCGGACAATTCCACGTAGCGGCGCGACTGCGGACTGTCCTTGACGAAGCCGAGCATCCATTGCCGCACGCTGGCCAAGTTGGCGTAGCCGCCCTGCGCGAAGGCGCGCAGCAAATTGAGCGTGGCCGCTGACTGCCGGTAGGCCTCGACCTGCCGGCGCGGATCCGGCCGGCGTGAGTCCTCGGTGAAGGCGATGTCGTTGATGATGTCGCCGCGATAGCTCGGCAGCTCCTTGCCATCGCGCTTTTCGGTCGGCGAGGAGCGCGGCTTGGCGAACTGGCCGGCGATGCGACCGACCTTCACCACCGGCAAGGCGGCGGCATAAGTGAGCACCACCGCCATCTGCAGAAACATGCGGAAGAAGTCGCGGATATTGTTCGGTCCATGCTCGGCGAAGCTTTCCGCACAGTCGCCGCCTTGCAGCAGGAACGCCTGGCGGTTGGCGACGCGCGCGAGCTGCTTCTTCAGGCTGCGCGCCTCGCCCGCGAACACGAGCGGCGGGAAGGTGGCAAGCTGCTTTTCGACGTCGTCCAACGCCTGCCGGTCCGGATAATCCGGGACCTGCTGAATTGGCTTTGCGCGCCAGCTATCGGGCGTCCAACGCTCGGGCATTACGAAATTCTCCAAAACTTGGCCGGGTTTATACACGAGAGCCCGGGGCCGAAACCAGCACTTCAAAAGGCCTAGGTTTACGGGCTATTCCGCCGCCGCGCGGCCATAGCTCATGGCCTTTTCGCGCATGGTGACGAGTTCCTCGGCCGCGGTCGGGTGCACAGCCATGGTGGCGTCGAAATCGGCCTTGGTCGCCCCCATTTTCACCGCCACACCGACGATCTGGATCAGTTCGCCGGCGTCCGGCCCGACGATGTGGCAGCCGACCACGCGGTCGCTAGCGCCGTCGACCACAAGCTTCATAAACGAGCGGGTGTCGCGGCCGGACAGCGTCGCCTTCATCGGACGGAAGGACGTCTTGTAGACGTCGAGCCTGGCGCAACGCTCGCGCGCCTGCGCTTCGGTGAGGCCAATGACGCCGACCTCCGGCTCCGAGAAGACCGCGGTCGGCACGTTGGCGTGATCGACCGGCGTGGGCTTGCCGCCATAGAGGGTGTCGGCGAAGGCGTGGCCTTCGCGGATCGCCACGGGCGTGAGATTGACGCGGTTGGTGACGTCGCCAACCGCATAGATGTTCGGCACCGACGTACGCGAAAACTGATCGACGTCGATGCCGCCGTGCTCGTGGATTTTGACGTGAACCGACTCCAGCCCGAGGCCCATGACGTTCGGGCGCCGGCCGATCGCGAACATCACTTTGTCGCTGGTGATCGTGCTGTGATCAGACAAGCGCGTAACGAATTCATCGCCGGATTTTTCGACCGCGGCCACTGTGTGCCCGCAGGTGACTGTGATGCCGCGTTTGCGCATCTCATTGCGCAAATGCTCGCGCACATCGTCGTCAAAGCCGCGCAAAATGTTTTCGCCGCGATAAATCAGCGTCACGGCGCTGCCGAGTCCGGCAAAGATGCAGGCAAACTCGACGGCGATATAGCCGCCGCCTTGGATGACGATGCGCTTCGGAAATTCTGCGAGATGAAAGGTTTCGTTCGAGGAGATGACATGATCGAGGCCGGGTATATTCGGTCCCATATGCGGCCAGGCGCCGGTTGCGATCAGAATCGTTTCGGCGTGGACACGCGTGCCGTCCGAAGCCAGGCGCACGGTGTGCGGATCTTCAATCACGGCGCGGCTTTTGATCAGCCTAACGTCGAAGCGTTCGAGCGTGTTGATGTAGGCGGCTTCCAGCCGGGCGATTTCGCGATCTTTGTTGGCAATCAGCGAGGGCCAGTGGAACGTCGGCTCCGGCACGGTCCAGCCGAAGCCGGCGGCGTCCTCGAACTCATCGGCAAAACGCGAAGCGTATACGAGAAGCTTCTTCGGCACGCAGCCGCGGATGACGCAGGTGCCGCCGACGCGGTACTCCTCGGCGATCATCACACGCGCGCCATAGGAAGCCGCAATGCGCGCCGCTCGCACGCCGCCCGAGCCGGCTCCGATGACAAAAAGATCGACGTCTTGGTCCGCCATCAGCCGCTACCGCTCGGCGCCGCGCCGCGATTACAGCGCGTGACCTCTCTTTTTCATTTCTTCGCGCATTTTCGCAATCACCTCGTCGGACAGCTTGTTCGCCCAGTCCTGCGCAAACGACATGCTCGAGTTCGATGACCTTAGGCTGGGCTTCGAGCAATTTCTTGCCGGTCGGCGTTTGGTAGAAGGCCAGAATGTCTTTCAGTTCCTGCTCACTGAAATTGGACGCATAGGCTTTGGCGACTGCGTCGGTAATCTCGCTGAAGCGCGGCTGCAAATCTGTGCGCATCTTCGCCGCGATCTCGTTAAGGTCCGGGGCCAAGCCCGGATTCTGCTGCAGGAAAAGAAGTTTGGCCTGCTCGACCACACCGGCGATAAGCGGATTGAAAACCGTCGTCGCGCCGGTGGCGGCGATCAACTGCTTGGCCACTGCAATCGACGCTGCCGACGGCTGCTGGGCATGAGCGGCCGGGACCAAAAAGACCAGGGCGGCGGCGACCGCAGCGGGGCGGGCGACACGTTGAATGGCCTGGAAAACGCTCATTTCATAGCTCCATCTGTTTCGGGACTTCAGGGCCGCTCGACGATTTTGACGCCGTCCGGGCCTGCCACAATGGCCATCTGCGCGAGGCCTATGAATAGCCCATGTTCGATGACGCCGGGAATGCCGGAAAGCGCATGCGCCATCACGCGCGGATCGTCAATCCGGTCAAGGGCCGCATCGATAATCCAGTGACCGCCATCCGTGACGAAAGCATGGCCGTCGCGGCCCCGCCGCAAGTTCAGGCGGCCGGGCCGCTGGATCCCGGCAATCGCCCGCTCGATCGCCCGCTGGGTAGCCGCCAGCCCGAAGGGGGCGACCTCGATCGGCAGCGGAAAGCGTCCGAGCGTAGCGACCAATTTGCTCTGATCGGCGATCACAATCATCCGGGCGGAGGCGGCTGCGACGATCTTCTCCCTCAGCAAGGCGCCGCCGCCGCCTTTGATCAGGCTCAAATCGGGAGCGATTTCGTCGGCGCCATCGACCGTAAGATCGAGCTCCGGCGCGTCGTCGAGTGTGGTCAGCGGTATGCCGCAGCGCTCGGCGTCCGCTTTGGTCGCTTGCGAAGTCGGCACCGCGACGATGTCGAGACCGCCGCGCACGCGTTCGCCGACAAGCTCCACGAAGTGACGCGCCGTTGATCCGGTGCCGAGACCAAGCCGCATGCCGGAGCGCACGAACTCTACGGCGCGCGTGGCGACTGCGCGTTTTTGGGCTTCGGCATCCATCGTGAGTTGTCCGGCCTTGTCCAAAGGCTTGCGATTTCCACGACTATCTAGCCTCGATCTATCCGCCTGGATAGCCCCTGGATGTGCGGCCTTGCTTCGGCTTGCGGCGGGCATTAACGAGTTTGCATGGCCGCCTCAACACTCGTCTTCGACCTCGACGGGACGCTGATCGATACGGCGCCCGATTTGGTCGATACCCTCAATGTCGTGTTCGCGCGCGAAGGATTGCCGCCGGTGCCGTACGATACGGCACGCAATTTGATCGGCGGCGGCGCCCGCATGATGATCGCGCGCGGCATCGAAGCTGAAGGGCGCACGGTCGCGCCGGCTGGACTTGAGCGGTTGTTTCAGGATTTCCTCGCCCACTATTCCGAACACATCGCGGATCGTTCACGTCCCTTTCCGGGGCTCGCCGATGCGCTCGATGCGCTTGCCGCGGAGGGCGCACGCTTTGCTGTCTGCACCAACAAGCTGGAGTACCTTTCGGTGCTTCTGCTCAAGCAGCTTGGCCTCGCCCACCGCTTCGCGGTTGTCTGCGGTCAGGATACTTTCGGCGTGCAAAAACCGGATCCGGAGGTTCTGCGCCGTACGGTCGCGGCAGCCGGCGGAACCTTGCGAAACGCCATCATGATCGGCGATTCCCTCACCGACATCCGCACGGCCCGCGCGGCCGGGATACCCGTCATCGCGGTCGACTTTGGCTACACCGACCGCCCAGTATCCGAGCTTGGGCCGGACCGCATAATCAGCCGCTTTGCACAGTTGCCGACGGCGGTGGCCGAACTGCGCGCCGCAAATTGACCGCGGCAAAGCGCAATATGGTTAATGCCGTTAACCTTATGGGCGGGCCGCCAGTTGCACCATCGTAACGCGGCCCGTATCCTTTCCCGATGGGCGGGCGGCAGCTGTCGCCTGAACGGACGGATAGCGATGATGTACAGAGTAATCGCGATCGTATGCGCAAGCCTTGCGCTTGCCGCGTGTGATTCGAATCCCGACTGGATGAAAACACCCGACTGGATGAAGGCGCCCGACTTCTCGAACCCTTTCAAGTTCGAACCGGTCCAGGAATTGGTGCGTGTCGAATCCGAGCCCCCGGGCGCCGAAGCCAAAGCGTCCAACGGACAATCCTGCCGCACCCCTTGCGCGCTCTCTTTACCCGATACGGCAACGACCGTTACCTTCACGCTGCCCGGTTATCAGTCCGACTCCGAACAGCTTGAGCTCGTTGCTTTGGGCGATGGGACGTCCCAATTGCGCCCGAACCCGCTGCTGGTTGAGCTGACGCCGATGCCGCCGCCACCGGCCAAGAAGAAAGTTGTCCCAAAGAAGAAGAAAGCTGCCGCCCGGGCGGCGCCCAAACCTGCGGCCGCTAAACCTGCGGCCGCAGCGCCCCCTGCGCCGATGTCGCCGCAACAGCAGCAGGCGCCTGCGCCCTGGCCGACCACGGCGCCGCCGGTTCGCTAAACCGCCTGAATCGACTTCGCACGCGCAGCGATGCGCCGGATTTGCGCGCGTCCGCCGGATGGACGCTATGGCGATAATCCGTCACTATCCTTATATGACGCGGGCGGACCTTAAGATCCGTCGCCCCGGGATGGATGATGGCAAGCAGCACCGGCACATTCCCGATTGACCTGGATCGCGCGGCGGGCCGACCGCGGCCGCTGATCGATCCTTATCAGCGCGTCATCACCTATTTGCGCGTTTCGGTGACCGACCGCTGCGACTTTCGCTGCGTCTATTGCATGGCGGAGAACATGACGTTCCTGCCGAAGGCCGACGTGCTGAGCCTTGAGGAACTCGATCGCCTATGCAGCGCCTTCATCGCCAAGGGCGTTACGAAACTGCGTTTGACCGGCGGCGAGCCGCTGGTCCGCCGCGGCATCATGACGTTGGTCGGTTCACTCTCGCGCCATTTGGCGTCCGGCGCCCTCAAGGAACTCACGCTCACAACCAACGGCTCGCAATTGGCGAAATATGCCGCCGAGCTAAAGACGCTCGGCATCGAGCGCATCAACGTCTCGCTCGACACGCTTGATCCCGATAAATTCCGCGATATCACGCGCTGGGGCGAGCTCGACAAGGTGCTGGCCGGTATCGATGCCGCGCAAACTGCGGGCCTGCAGGTGAAGATCAATGCTGTGGCGCTCAAAGGTGTCAACGAAGACGAGATCGGTGACTTGGTCGCGTGGGCGCACGGCCGCGGCATGGATCTCACCGTGATCGAAGTCATGCCGCTCGGCGACATCGGTGAAGCCCGGCTCGATCAATACATGCCGCTGTCGATGGTGCGCGCGCGGCTGGCCGAGCGCTACAATCTTGAAGACACCGATTATCGGTCGGGCGGTCCGGCTCGATATGTGCGCATCAAAGAGACCGGCGGCCGCCTCGGCTTCATCACACCGCTTACTCATAATTTCTGCGAGTCATGCAACCGGGTGCGTATCACCTGTACTGGCACGCTCTATATGTGCCTCGGACACGACGACGCCACCGATCTGCGCGCGCCCTTGCGGGCGTCGGAAAGCAACGATCTTGTGTATGCGGCGATCGACGAGGCAATCACCCATAAGCCCAAGGGGCACGATTTTGTGATCGACCGCCGTCATCAGCGCCCGGCGCTAGCGCGCCACATGAGCGTCACCGGCGGTTGATCAGGCCGCCCGCACGGGCTTGGTCACCAAATCGCGCAGTTCTTCCGGCCGCAGCCGGGCCGGCGTAAAACAAACGCCAATGTACCCGTCGTCATCGCGCACAACTTGCCCCGCGATTGGGTTCATGCCTGGGAATGTCAGGGCAATCGGATCGCCAACAGCAAGTTCTCGCATGGCATCAAGGCGGGCCCCACCTTGGCTGACGTCATGCACCGAAGCATCGATAGCCCGATCGCCAAATTCCAGCCGTGCGACCAGACTGACTTCGTAGCGCGGGAATTCTCGCAAATCGGCCTTGACCGCTTTGCGGACAATGTCGGGTATCTCACGGCACAGCGTTTGAGAAGCTGACTGCATCGCCGCCGCCACCGCGGTAACGTTTTCCGCCGTGGCGACCGCGCGGTGCAACATTTCGGCAATGTCAGCCATGCGCCCCGCGAAATCCGCGACCACAAAGCTGGTATTGCCCGTGCTCGTCGCGAAATCTTCGCTCGCGGCGCGCTGCTGCTCGATCGCGGCGGAAACGGATTCCGTCACGCCCGAGAGCTGGTCGATCGCCTCCGCTACGCTGGTCAGCGAGCCCACAACCTCACGGGTCGTCGATTGAATTTCGGTGACTTTGGCGCCGATCTGTTCCGTCGATTTGCCGGTTTGCGTCGCCAGCATCTTCACCTCGGAAGCGACAACCGAAAATCCACATCCGGCCTCGCCCGCGCGTGCCGCTTCGATGGTGGCGTTAAGCGCGAGCAGATTGGTTTGTTCCGCGATCTCATTAATAACCGAGACGATATCGCCGATCTGGTCGGCGGCTCTCGCAAGCGCGTCGATGGTCGCGCGCGAGACATTGGCGCGCTGCACCGCCTCGCGCCCGAGCCCGCTCCCGCGCCGCATCTGTTCGGAAATCTCGGCAACCGCACGGATCACCTGCTCGGCCATTGACCTCGCGGCTTCGGTCATGGCGCTCGATCCCTCGGCGGCAATGGCGGTCTCTTCGAAGACCGCGCGCACCACTTTAAGCGAGGCCGCCATGTCCTCGGCCTTCAACTGCAGCGTCGCTGCGCCATCGGCGATGGGCTGGATGCCGATCTCGGTGGCGGTCTCGACCTGGCCGGCAAGGCCCGACAGGTTGACGCGCCGCGAGGCCTGCCAAGTGCGGTCGAGATCGGTATGCACGATTTCGCGGCGCTGGCGTTCTCCGAGCACCTCGGCCAGACGGTCGGTGGCGGCGAGGATATGCGTAACCTCGTTCCGGTTTGTCTCGAGAGGCGGAGCGGAGCCAAGCTCGGCGCGGGCCATGGCATCTAGACTGTCGGCGGCATCCGTGAGTGGACGGGCAATCGATTTACCGAGCGCCCAAAGGGCGGCTGCTATCAGCGCAATCACGACGCCCCCCGCCGCAATTTCAGCGTAGCCGCCAATGTCCAAGCCGAGGTATGGCGCCAGCACGCCTATCGAGAAATGAACCACGAATAGCGCCGCCAGCGGCAGCAGGCCGGCCGCAATCAGCCGTTCGGCGATTGTGAACTGCCGCATGGGTCGTCCTCGCGCCTTTGGAGGCAATGCCGGCCCACACCGCTAACGCCGCGACCGGCGCCCGCCCCCCGAAAGTCGGGCTAAGCGGCTTTTGTAGTCCCAAGCTGGTTAACCGAGGGTTTAGATTTCATTAACCACGCGTTTCAGCGCGCCGTGGGCGGAACAGGCCCTGCTGAGGGGCAATTTATAGCCATTTTCGATCAAATTCGCCATTGACGCCTTAGCCCGGCATCGGATTAAGGTTGCGGGCTTGGTTCTGGCACCAAGTTGTGGGGCGAAAAGAATAAAAATAATGCCGGCCAGGCGGCAGAGGGGGAGAACTCACGTGGGCGCGCTCGACGCATTGCTCAAGGCGTTGCTGCCAATTAGCCGCATTGTCGACGCCACGACGGTCTGGATCGGCAAGCGCCTGTCCTGGCTCATCATCGCGGCCGTCATGGTGTCCGCGGTCAACGCCACCGTCCGTAAGGTCTTCGATACCTCATCGAACTCATTTCTCGAACTGCAATGGGTGCTGTTCAGCATCGTATTCCTCCTGTGTTCGCCGTGGACACTGCTCGCCAACGAACATATCCGCATCGACATCGTGAACAACCTGCTGCCGACACGTGTGCGCAACATCATCGATGTGGTCGGCCACGCATTTTTCCTCTTGCCGCTGACGATCGTGATGATCATTACCGCGGTTCCGTTTTTCACCGTTTCGTATTTTCAGAACGAACAGTCTTTGAACGCCGGCGGCTTGCCGCAATGGCCGTCAAAGGGCCTGATTATGATTTGCTTCATCATGCTGCTCATTCAAGGCCTATCGGAGCTCGTGAAGCGTATCGCGGTCATGCGAGACCTCATCCCGGACCCGCATGCGCGCCAGAAGAGTTCGATTGAGACCGAGGCCGAGGAAATTATCGAGGCGATGGAAAAACATTAGCCCGCCTTACCGGGGAATTGGGGACTCGCATGGCAGCATTCTTAGTCGCAAACATGGCTCCGATTATGTTCGGGTCCCTGGTGATCATTTTGCTGCTCGGCTATCCGGCGGCATTTTCGCTCGCCGCGATCGGATTGATCTACGGCCTTCTCGGTATCGAACTCGGCCAATTTCAACCGGACTTTTTGCAAGCGCTACCCGACCGCATCTACGGCGTGATGAGCAATGATACGTTGCTTGCGATTCCATTCTTCACCTTTATGGGCCTCGTGCTCGAACGCTCCGGCATGGCGGAGGATCTCCTCGACACGATCGGGCAATTGTTCGGCACAGTGCGCGGCGGCCTTGCCTACGCGGTTGTCTTCGTCGGCGCGCTGCTTGCCGCAACGACGGGCGTGGTCGCGGCGTCCGTCATTTCGATGGGCCTGATCTCGCTGCCAATCATGTTGCGCTACGGCTACGACCGCAAACTCGCCAGCGGCGTGATCGCCGCGTCCGGAACTTTGGCGCAGATTATTCCGCCCTCGCTCGTGCTCATCGTCATGGCCGACCAACTTGGAAAATCGGTCGGCGATATGTACGAAGGCGCCTTCATTCCGGGCCTCGTGCTCGCCGCCATGTATGCCGGCCTCGTATTCATGATGACGCTGGTTTTCCCGAAGGCGGCACCCGGCTTGCCTCCGGAAGCCGTCGGCTTCCGCGAGGAAAGCGGCAAACGTGGCGTCTGGCAGCTCGGGGTGCTGGTCCTATTCTCGGCAGTTGTCGGCTATTACGTGATGGCCGGAACCAGCGTGAAAGCAGGTGCCGACTTCGTCGTTTTGACAATGGGCGTTTCGATCTCGGCCGCCTTCGTTTGCGTTGTGCTGAATCGCTACTTTGGAACACGCAATTTTATCGTGACGGCTGTTGTCACCGCACTGCTGGCGCTCGGCTGGTACTATCTCGGATCCACAGGCCATGAGAACTGGGCGCTGCTTGCGATCACACTGTGTGCAGGCAGCGCTTACGCGCTCGTCGCGGCGCTCATCGAACGCACGACCGGTTTCCGTCTCATTACGAATCTCGCCGAGCAGACGATCTTCGTGATGGTGCCGCCGCTGGCGCTGATTTTCCTGGTGCTCGGCACCATCTTCATCGGCGTTGCCACGCCAACCGAGGGCGGCGCCATGGGCGCTACCGGCGCGCTTGCGCTTGGTGCGGCCAAACGCCGGCTGAGTTGGGATCTGGTTCGCCAAGCGACGGAATCCACGGCCAAGCTGTCGGCTTTCGTCGTGTTCATTCTGGTCGGCGCGCGCGTGTTCTCGCTGACGTTCTACGGCGTGAGCGGGCACATCTGGGTTGAAAACATGCTGACCTCGCTGCCGGGCGGCCAGATCGGCTTTCTGATCTTCGTCAACGCCTTCGTCTTCGTGCTCGCCTTCTTCCTCGATTTCTTCGAACTCGCCTTCATCGTCATCCCGCTGCTCGGTCCCGCTGCCGACCATCTTGGCATCGACCTGATCTGGTTCGGCGTCATCCTCGGCGTCAACATGCAAACCTCGTTCATGCACCCGCCCTTCGGTTTTGCACTGTTCTACCTCCGCTCGGTCGCGCCGAAAGATACCTATGTCGACCGCGTCAACGGCAAGCGCATGGAGCCGGTGACCACTGGGCAAATCTATTGGGGTGCGATGCCGTTCGTCGTGATCCAAGTCATCATGGTGCTGCTGGTCATCTTCTTCCCGGCCATGGTGATGCATTACAAGGGTGCGCTGTCGACGGTCGATCCAAACAAGGTCAAGATCGAGCTCCCGCAGATCGAAATGCCGCCGCCGATCGACTTCAACGAACCGTCTAAGTAGTGCGATCATTCGCGCAATAAAAAAGCCCCGGAGCCCGAGCTCCGGGGCTTAATGCATCCCTCTGCAGCGTTTAGCTGAGCTTGCGGATCATGAACGAGTCGTAATTGAGCTCCGCCACCCGGAACCACGGATAGGCCGCGCCCTGGAACGCTTCCATCAACTCTTTGACCTTCTTGAAGCTCTCATTGGTCTTGGCGATCTCGCTGTGCAGCTCTTGCGCCGCTTTCCAGCAGGCTTCCATAATCGCCGGCGAGAATGCGTGCAACTTGGTGCCGTTGGCGATGAGACGCTTGAGCGCCGGCGGATTGACCTCGTCGTATTTCGCGATCATCCAGTTGTTGGCGTAAGCGGCCGCCTGCCGGAGGATTGCTTGGTAGTTCTTCGGCAGCGAATTCCATTTTTCGATGTTGATGAAGGCGCCGAGCATCGAGCCGCCTTCCCACCAGCCCGGCGTATAGTAATGCTGGGCCACTTTGTAGAAGCCGAGCTTCTCGTCGTCATAGGGGCCGACCCATTCGGCGGCATCGATCACGCCTTTTTCCAGCGCCGGATAGATGTCCGGAGCGCCAAGCAGCTGCGGCACGCCGCCGAGTTTCTGGATGACGCGGCCGGGGAAACCGCCGATGCGGAACTTGAGCCCCTTGAGGTCGTCGACGCTGTTGATCTCCTTGCGGAACCAACCGCCCATCTGACAGCCGGTGTTGCCGCAGAGCAGCATCATGACGTTGTATTTCTTGTAGAACTCGTTGAGCACGTCGCTGCCGCCGCCATTGATGAACCAACCCTGGTTCAGCCGTTGGTTCGGACCAAACGCAACGGAGGTGCCGTAGGCAAAGGTCGGGTCCTTGCCGAAGTAATAGTAGGACGCGGTGTGCGCGATTTCGACTGTCGCATTCGAAGCGGCGTCGAGCGCCTGCAGCGGCGGCACGATTTCGCCGGCGGCAAAAGTCTGGATCTGGAATTTGCCGTCGGTTGCCTCGCCGACCGCTTTGGCGAAGATGTCAGCACCGCCGAACAAAGTGTCGAGCGATTTCGGCCAACTCGCCGTAAGGCGCCATTTCAGTTCCGGCATTGATTGCGCTATGGCCGGGGCGGCAACCGCACTTGCGGCGACGCCCAAACCTGCAGCCTTCAAGAATTGACGGCGTTTCATCCCGGTATCCTCCCTCTGGTCGTTACGACCTTTTGAGGCGGGAGCCCTCCCCCGCCGCTCTTGCCCCTTGATCGGGGCTTATCCGAAACCATGGCGGAGCTTGCCGCCTCACGCCAGTCTGCACCTGTACCACGAAAGTTGTAAGTGGGGGGGACGGCCCAGAATGTCGCCCGAAATGCATCGGGGCCGGCTTTTTGGGCCGGCCCCGACAGTTTGACCACCGGTGTGGGGGACTAGCCGCGTGTGCGCGAGCGGATCATGAAGGAATTGTAAGTATATTCTGCCACCTGCCACCACAGATATTCGTCATTACGGAAGGCCGCGATCGAATCCCAGGTTTTTTTGTAGAAAGGATTCACCGCCGAGGTTTCTGCGTTCACCTCATTGGACGCCTTCAAGCAGGCTTCCATGATCGACTGCGAGAACGGGCGCAGCTGGGTGCCGTTTGCCACCAACCGTTTGAGCGCCAGCGGATTCTTGGCATCGTAGTCGGCTTGTTGCTTTGTATTACAGGCAGCGGCAGCCGCCTCGAAGATCGACTGGTAGTTCTTCGGGAGTTCGTTCCACTTGGCGAGATTGACAAGCATATGGTTGGTGGTGCCGCCTTCCCACCAACCGGGATAGTAATAGTACTTCACGATCTTGTAGAACCCGAGCTTTTCATCGTCATAGGGCCCGACCCATTCGGCCGCGTCGATGGTGCCTTTTTCAAGCGCCGGGTAAATGTCGCCGCCGGCAAGTTGCTGCGCGATGACGCCGAGCTTGCCAAGCGTCTTGCCCGCCCAGCCGCCGATGCGCATCTTGATGCCCTTGAAGTCGCCCGGTTCCTTGAGCTCTTTGTTGAACCAGCCGCCCATCTGGCAGCCGGTATTGCCGGCGAGCAAGCACTTGACATTGTATTTAGCGCCGAATTCGTCGATCAGATTCTGCCCATCACCGTGATAGAACCAAGCGTTTTGCTGGCGAGAATTCAACCCAAATGGTGTCGCGCAGAATAGTGCCCAGGTCGGGTCTTTGCCGATGTAGTAATATTGCGCGCTGTGGCCGACCTCGACGGTGCCGTTTTGAACCGCGTCGAGCACTTGCAAGCCCGGCACAATTTCCCCGGCGGCAAATGTTTGAATCTGAAATTTTCCGTCGGTTGCTTCCGAAACATATTTCGAGAGCAAAGTGCATGACCCGAAGAGCGTATCTAGGGACTTCGGCCAGCTGGCGGTCAGCCGCCACCTGAGTTCCGGCATCGACTGCGCGATCGCCGGTTTGGCAATAGCGGCGGCTGCGGCGCCGGCGCCCAATGCGGTGATGAATTGCCGTCTTTTCATCGGATACTCCCTAAAGAAAACGGGTTTCTGATACCCCCCCTGTGAAGCGGGTCGAGCCGCTTCAAAATTTCGGCTAACCATGCGTCCGGACGCGTAAAAGCGCAAGTCGCGGAATTGCCGCGGAGCGGGCTAGCTAGGCCTCGATCACGATCTTGGGCGCGGCGCGCCCGGCCTCTGCGCCACCCTTGATCTGGGCAAGCACGCGGGCTGCAATCTCGCGATAGATCTTGGCGTGCGGGCCGTCCGGTTCGGTGGCGACGACCGGGAGACCGGCATCGGATTTCTCGCGGATGGTCATGTGCAGCGGCACCTCGCCGAGGAACGGCACGCCTTGCCGCTCGGCTTCTTTCTGCGCCCCGCCATGGCCGAAAATGTCCGAGCGCGTGCCGCAGTTCGGGCACAAGAAATAGCTCATGTTCTCGACCACGCCGAGCACCGGCACGTTCACGCGCCGGAACATGGCGACGCCGCGCCGCGCATCGATCAGCGCGAGATCCTGTGGCGTCGAGACGATGACCGCGCCCTTCAGCGGCACTTGTTGCGCCATCGTGAGCTGCGCATCGCCGGTGCCGGGCGGCATGTCGACCACCATGATGTCCAACTTGCCCCACTCGACCTCGCGTAGCATTTGCGTGATCGCCGACATCACCATCGGGCCGCGCCAGATCATTGGCGTTTCTTCATCGATCAAGAAACCGATCGACATGACGGTAAGTCCGTAGCGTTCGATCGGCTTAAGCCGGTTGCCGCCGATGGTCTGCGGCTTTTCCTTGATGGCGAGGAGCTTGGGCAGCGAGGGGCCGTAGATGTCGGCGTCGAGCATGCCGACCTTGAGCCCCAGATCGCGCAGCCCGAGCGCGAGATTGACCGCGGTGGTGGATTTGCCGACGCCGCCTTTACCGGAAGCAACCGCAATCACCGCATCGACGCCGGGAATGCCGGGCTGCACCTTGTCGGCGGGATGGGCATGCGCGTGCGCGGCGGGTGCTCCAGCCGCACGCGGCTGGGTAGCGACGTGGGACGGTTGCGGCCCGCGCGCGGTTCCCCCGGCCGCTCGTTCCGCGGTCAACGCGACCAGCGCCGATTGCACGCCGGGCACCGCGCGAACCGCGTCTACCGCGGCCTTGCGTACCGGTTCCCAGGCTTTGACCGCGGCGGAATTGACCGAGATGGAAAAGAATACTTTGCCGTCGCTGACGACGATGTCGGACAGCACGCGTGCATCAGTGAGCGCGGCGCCGCCGGGCGTCGGCACCTTCGCCAAAGCCGCCAGAACTTGTTCCTTCGTTGCCGCCATGATGGCCCCGTTCTGCCCCGCGGCGGCGGGCCGGTCAATGCGCGTAGACGCATGGGTTGACGCCAGCGCCCCCGCAATGACCTATTGCATGGCACAAACGCAGTCAGGGAGGAGACGATGGCGAAGGTGGCGTTTTTGGGCTTGGGCGTGATGGGTTACCCCATGGCCGGGCATCTCAAGAACAAAGGCGGGCACGAGGTGACCGTCTATAACCGTACCGCCGCCAAGGCCGAGAAATGGGTCAAGCAATTCGGCGGCAAGTCTGCGCCGACCCCCAAGGCCGCCGCTGAGGGCCAGGATTTCGTGATGGCCTGCGTCGGCAACGACAATGACCTGCGCGAGGTCACCTTGGGCAAAGACGGCGCTTTCGCCGGCATGGGCAAGGGCAAGGTTTTCGTCGACCACACTACGGCGTCCGCGGAAATTGCGCGCGAACTCTACGCCGCGGCGAAAAAGGGCGGCTTCGATTTCGTCGATGCGCCGGTGTCAGGCGGCCAAGCCGGCGCCGAGAACGGCGTGCTCACCGTCATGTGTGGCGGCGACGCGGAACCCTTCGGACGCGCCGAAAAAGTCATCGCGGCCTACGCGCGCGCTTGCAATCTGCTTGGCACGCCTGGCTCCGGCCAGCTCTCCAAAATGGTCAACCAGATTTGCATTGCTGGCCTGTTGCAGGGCCTCTCCGAGGGCATTCACTTCGCGAAGAAATCCGGGCTCGATATCGAGAAGCTGATCGCAACCATCTCCAGGGGCGCGGCGCAATCCTGGCAGATGGAAAATCGCTACAAGACGATGGCGGCCGGAAAATTCGATTTTGGCTTTGCGGTGGACTGGATCCGCAAGGACCTGTCGATCTGTCTCGGCGAAGCACGGCGTAACGGCGCGCATTTGCCGGTGACTGCGCTGGTCGATCAATTCTATTCGGAAGTGCAGAAAATGGGTGGCAAGCGCTGGGATTCGTCCAGCCTGATCGCCCTGCTCGATCGTTAGAACCCGAAAACGAGCCCGTCCTCGGCGATCAGCACGCCGGCGCTTCTGAACTCGTCGAGCTTGGCGAGTACGGTCGGATTCATGTGCGTGGCCATCAGGCGCTTGGCGCGCAACGCGGGAATTTTTCGCTGCAAAATTTCCCAGCTCAGATGGCCGGTCATCTTGCCGGCATAGGCATAACATTCGCAGATGAACAGGTCGGCGTTCGCCGCGATCGGCAGCAGCGCGTCGGTCCATTCGGTGTCGCCGGAATAGGCAAAGACTTTCTCGCCGTCCGTCAACCGCAGCGCCGTCGACGGCGCGCCGGACTGATGGATCACCTCGGTGGTGCGCAGCGTGTGACCGAGCACGTTCGTTTCGGCATCGAGGGCGATTTCCTCAACACTCCACGGAAACCGCCATTTCGTGCCGGTGGACTTCGGGAAGAATGTCTCCATCGCCGTTTCCAGCCGCGCACGCGTGCCCGGTGGCCCGGCGATGGTGAGCGGCCGCTCGCGCCGGTTCAAATACTGGAAATCGAGCAGCAGCAGCGGCAAGCCGCCGAAGTGATCGCCGTGCAGATGCGACAGCACGATGCCGTCGATCTTGCCCGGATCGAGCTTGAGCGCTTTCAGCGCCGGCAAGGCCGAAGCGCCGAAATCGACCGTCAACGTGCCCTTGGTCGTCTCCAGCCAGAAACAGGTATTGCTGCGTCCGCCGGAGCCAAAGGCGTCGCCCGAGCCGACAATCGTTAATCGCATGGGCGCTTACGCCTGCGCGCTCGGCCGCGCCGACACTGCGGCGTGCCAGCGTTTCAAATTGTTGAGTCCTTCCGGCATAGGGATTTTTGCTGGCTTCATGAAATCAATGGCGCAGAGCGCAGTGATATCGGCGACGGAGAAGCGGTCACCGGCAACGAATGAATTCGATTTTAGCTGAGTATCGAGAATCGAGAGAAAATCCGCTACCCGCGGCTTGTTCGCCTCGGCCCAAGCCGCCACTTGCGGCACCTCCAACTCCTTCATCGCCGGATGCGAATGGCGAAACACGTGCGCGACCGTGAATAACATGTTAAGTTCGCACCGCCTGTTCCACATCTCCACCAGCGCGATCTCCTTCGCTCCCACCCCGAACAGCGGCGGCTCCGGCTGGACTGCCTCGAAATAGCGGCAAATGGCGATCGACTCGGTGATGGTGGTCCCGTCGTCGAGCAGCAGCGCCGGCATGCGTTGCAACGGGTTGATGGCCGTGTATTCCGGCGTCTTGTGCTGCATCGCCATCATGTCGACCTGCTCGGTCGGCACGCTGATGCCCTTTTCGGCAAGGAAAATGCGCGTGCGGCGCGGATTGGGCGCCCGCCCGCTGTCATAGAGCTTCATTGCAAGGTCTCCCGTCCCGTTTCCAGCCGAACATGGGTGAAAAGCCGTGTCAAAGGGGCCGGTAACAATCGCTTAACCAGTGTCTTTAGCAGCCTCTTAAGCACGGTCTTAAGGATTTTGGGCGACGGTGCACTCGGTTTTTCAGCGTAGATGCGTCGTTTTCATGCCGATTCCAGGCGAACAGCCCGATCTCTCCGCGCTTCCCCCGGAAAGCTCGCCGGTTAAGCGCCGGCTCGCCGCGCAATATGTGCGCGAGGCGCGCGACCGCCTGATTTCGTCGAGCGGCACCCGCCCCGCTTTCGATTACGAGCTGCTGCGCCAATACGCACAAAACCGGCTGTCCGCCTCGCTGGTAATCCTGCTGCTGGTGGCGACCGTCGGCTTGTTGTCGAGCCTGTGGACCGGCGCAGTGCCGGCGGGCGTTTGGACCGCGTGTGTGCTGGTGATCCACGCCGTGATGATCACCAAGTGCCGGCAATTCCTCGATCTGCCGATGTCGGAAGTTGTCGCACGCAAATGGCGCGTGCGCTTCATCATGCTCGACCTGTTCTACGGCCTTGCCTGGATGTTCATTTTGACCAATCCGGTCGGCGTCGACGAAAGCTCGGGCACGTTCATGCTGTTCGTGATGCTGCTGGTGGTGGCGGTGTCGAGCATGCTGGCGTCGAGCCTGCCGATGGCGGCCTTCGCCGCAACCTTCCCGGTCACCGCCGCCATCGCCCTGCATTTCGCATTAGAGGGCACGCTGCGCGATTACATCCTCGCCGTCATGGCGTTGAGCGCGCAGGGCTATTTTGCCGCGCTTGCCTTTCGGCTCTATTCCACCACGCTGGCGACGCTGCACGCGCGCGCCGAAAAGGACGCGCTGATCGGCGAGCTCGAACAGGCCAAGGCGATCTCCGACGAGGCGCGCAAGCGCGCCGAAGCCGCCAATATTTCCAAGTCGCGCTTTCTGGCGCAGATGAGCCATGAGCTGCGCACGCCGCTCAACGCCATTCTCGGGTTCTCCGAAGTGATGAAGAGCGAAGTGTTCGGCGAGCATGCTATTCCGGCCTACAAAGAGTATTCCGCCGACATTCACAATTCGGGCGTGCACTTGCTCGGGCTGATCAACGAAATTCTCGACCTCTCCCGCATCGAGGCTGGACGCTACGAGCTCAACGAAGAATCCGTCTCGCTCGTCGGTATCGTCGAGGATTGCCACCACCTGCTCAAGATCCGCGCGTCGAACCGCGGCATCACCATCCATGAGATGTTCGAGCCCGACCTGCCACGGCTGTGGGCGGACGAACGTGCGATCCGGCAGATTTGCCTGAACCTGCTGTCGAACGCGATCAAATTCACGCCGCAGGGCGGCGAGATCTGGCTGAAGGCCGGCTGGACCGCGTCCGGCGGACAATACATGAGCGTGAAGGACACCGGTCCCGGCATTCCCGAAGAGGAAATTCCGATCGTGCTTGCCTCCTTCGGCCAGGGCTCCAATTCGATCAAATCCGCCGAACAGGGCGCCGGTCTCGGCCTGCCGATCGCCAAGAGCCTGGTCGACCTGCACGGCGGCACGTTCACATTGAAATCCAAGCTGCGCATCGGCACCGAAGTGGTGGTGACCTTCCCGCCCGAACGCGTTGTGGCGGCGATGGCGCCGATGAAGGAGATGCAGGCGCCACCGATTACGCCGGGCGAACCGGTACTTACGCCCGAGGAAAGGCAGCGCCTGAGCCGGCGCCCGCTGTTCCGGGCCGGCACCTGATTTTGTGCGACAATTGCATGATTGCGTTCCCGCGCACGATATCTATGTTCGCAGCAAATTCGACCGAAACCGCCGATGATCGAAAGTCCCTGCATCAAGATCTGCACGCTCGACGCGCGCTCGGGGCTCTGCCTGGGCTGCGGCCGCACCATCGACGAAATCGCGCGCTGGGCCGGCATGAGCGAGGCCAAACGCGCGCGCATCATGGCCGAATTGCCGGCGCGCCGTGCCGAAACCACAAGCGCAGCAGGATAGCGCCGTGAGCCGCCGACTGACCTGGTCATTCATCGCTGGGGTTTCGCTGTCGCTCGCGGTGCTGATCGCGACCAGCGGCGACCACGACGCCATCGCCAATCTGCTGCATCATGACGTCGGCGCGCTGGTGCTCAAGATTGCGGTGGTGGTGTTCGCCGGCGGGCTCGTGCTGGTGCTGTTCCGCGAACGGCTGTCGCAGGCGCTAGAAGCGATGCTGTTCTGGGCTGTACTCGGCCTCTTGCTGGTGGTCGGCTATACCTACCGTTTCGAACTGCGCGACGCCGGCGATCGCGTGCTCGCGGAACTCGTGCCGGGCCACGTGGCCGGTCGTGGGCGCGACGTCGAAGTCGTGCGCGGCCCCGGCGGCGATTTCGCGATGGCCGCGCATATCAATGGCGCAAAGGTGGCGATGGTGCTCGACAGCGGTGCAAGCTCCGTGGTGCTGACGCAGGAAGCGGCGAAGGCCGCCGGCCTGCCGCTCGAAGTGCTCGAATACACCGTTAACGTCGACACCGCCAACGGCCGCACGCGCGCGGCGCCCATCACGCTCGACCGCCTCACCGTCGGCGGCCTGACCGAACGCGCGGTGCCTGCGCTGGTCGTGCAAGAGGGCCAGCTTAAGAGCAGCCTGCTCGGCATGACTTTCCTCAACCGGCTGGAAAGCTGGGAAGTGCGCGGCGACAAGCTGCGCATGCGCGGACAGCCTTAAAGCAGGCTGACCAAAAACCGCAGCGCGACCGCCAGCAGCAGGATGCCGAAGGCAATCTCCAGATTACGCCGCGGCATCCAATGCGCGAGCTGCACGCCATAGGTGGCCGTATAACTCGATACCGGCGCCATCAGCACGAAGCCGATGAGCGACACGAAGCCGATCGACAATGGCGGCAGCTCGGCGGTGTGGCGCAGGCCGGCCAATATGTAGCCGATGGTGCCAGCAATCGTGATCGGAACGCCGACGCCGGCCGATGTTGCGACTGCGCGCTGCATCGGCTGGCCGTACAGCGTGAGCACGGCGTTCGACACCGCCCCGCCGCTGACTCCGACAAGCGATGAGAACAGTCCGGTGATGAACCCGAAAACCCAAAGGATGCCGCTGCGCGGCAACTCGTTGCCGAGATTCCAGCGATCGCCACCGAAGAACATGCGCGTGGATATGAAGAGCGCGAAAATCACGAAAGCTGTTTTGAACACGCCCGCTGGCGCATAAGCCGCCGTCACCGAGCCGATGGCGACGCCTATGATCGCCGGCAATGCCCAGATGCGCACCACCTGCGGAATGACCGCACCCTTTTTCTTGTGGCCGAGATAGGAGCGCACCGTGGTCGGCACGATGATGGCGAGCGAGGTGCCGATGCACATCTGCATGCGGATGTCTTCGGGCACGTTGAGCGCGCGGAAGACTTCATACAGAACCGGCACGATAACCGCGCCGCCGCCGATGCCGAACAGGCCGGCGAGGATGCCGACGATGATGCCGGCGGCCGCGATCCAGAACGCGAGCCAGACGATCTCGCCGATCGGATATCCCAGCAGCATGTGTTCCCGGAAAAGCTGGAAGGCAGGACAGCGTTAGGCTGCGATGTTCGACAAATCCGCGTCTGTGTCCAGCACCAGCGCCAGCGCATCAGCCATGACCGAGGCGCCGGCGCCCGGCTTGACCGCTTCGGTCGCCAAATGGCGGCGGAAGGCGCGCGCGCCAGGCACCGCGCGGAACAGGCCCAGGATGTGGCGGGTGATCGAATTGAGGCGCGCGCCATTTGCCAGTTCGCGCTCGATATAGGGGATGAGGGCAAAGGCCGCCGCTTTCGCCGTAGTGAAAGGCGCGGGCTCGCCATACAGCAGCGGATCGACCCGCAACAGCTGCCACGGCTCATGATAGGCCGCCCGGCCCATCATAACGCCGTCAACGCCTTCTAATTCCATCATCGCTTGCTCGACGCTGGCGATGCCGCCATTAAGAATAATTTCGAGATCGGGATGCGCGGCTTTCAGCCGACGCACGATCGCATAATCGAGCGGCGGCACCTCGCGGTTTTCGCGCGACGACAGACCCTTCAGCCAGGCCTTGCGCGCGTGCACGATCAGCGCGTCGGTGCCGACCGCTTTGACCGCATCGGTGAAATCAAACAGCGCCCGGTCTGGGTCCTGCTCATCGACGCCGATCCGGCATTTCACCGTGACCGGAATCTTGACCGCCGCCTTCATGGCGGCAACGCAAGCGGCAACCAGCGGCGGCTCCGCCATCAGGCAGGCGCCAAAGCGGCCCTCCTGCACGCGGTCCGAAGGACAGCCGACGTTGAGGTTGATCTCGTCATAGCCAAAGTCTTCGCCGATGCGCGCTGTCTGCGCGAGCGCGCCCGGATCGCAGCCGCCCAGTTGCAGCGCCACGGGATGCTCCAACGCATCGAAGCCAAGCAGCCGCGCGCGGTCGCCGCGCAGCACCGCGCCGGTCGTCAGCATTTCGGTGTAGATCAGCGCCCGGCGCGTGAGCAGGCGATGGAAAGACCGGCAATGCCGGTCGGTCCATTCCATCATAGGGGCGACACAGAATCGGCGGGACCGACTGAGAGGCGTGTTTTCTGATTTATCAACCATCTGCACGATTTTATCCACGGCTCATGTCGTACCATTTCTGGCTCATTTTGCCCTATTTTGCTACCTATGGTACAACAATTTCGTACTCGGTACATCCGTGTCGTACCGCGGTGGCGGTTGGGGCGACTGCCACGACCAACTAACCCCAAACCGCGAGCTAGGTACGACAAAAGAGAGCGCCGGTCACGCACCGCCGGCAGCGACCGCAAACGGTACGAAAGGTACGACGATGGGGACACCGATATATCAATGGGCACGATAATCGAGCGGACTCGCAAGGACGGCTCAAAGGCTTTCACCGCCCAGGTCGTCATCAAAAAAGACGGCAAAATCCTCCATCGCGAGGCGGAAACCTTCGACCGAAAGCAGGCCGCTAACGCCTGGGTCGTTAAACGCGAGGCCGAACTCAAAGCTCCTGGTGGGCTCGACCGAAGAGAAGACCCTACCCTCTCTGCAGTGATCGATCGCTATATCTCGGAATCGAAAAACGTCGTGCTGGGCACGAAGGCGCAAGTGCTCAAGGCGATCAAGAACAGCGATCTCGGTGAGACTAAATGTAGCGAGATCACTAGCCATACCCTCGTTTCATTTGCGCGCGATCTCACTGAAACCGTAGAACCGCAGACCTGCGGCAACTACTTTTCGCATCTTTCGAATATCTTTACGGTCGCCCGGCCAGCCTGGAATTACCCGTTATCGCGCCAAGCCTTCGACGACGGCCTTGTCGTTATTAAAAAGCTCGGGTTCATTAAAAAAGGGACTGAACGAACTCGCCGGCCGAGCCTCGACGAACTCGATCGATTGATGGAGCACTTCGGCCGCATTCGCGAAAACCGGCCCTCGTCCATACCCATGCAGAAAATTGTCGCATTCGCGATCTTCTCAACGCGGCGCCAGGAAGAGATTACATTATTGCGATGGGACGATCTTGATGGCGACCGAATTCTCGTTCGAGACATGAAGCATCCGGGCGATAAGAAAGGGAATAATGTGTATTGCGAGCTTCCTCCCGAGGCACTTGCAATCATCAATTCAATGCCGCGCGAGGACGAACGGATCTTCCCCTATTCGACCGATGCTATCAGCGCCGCATTTACCCGCGCTTGTAAGATCCTTGGGATCGAAGATTTGCGGTTTCACGACCTTCGTCACGAGGGAGTTTCGCGGCTATTCGAGATGGGGAGAACAATCCCCCAAACGGCGGCCGTTTCCGGGCATCGAAGTTGGACGAGTCTGAAACGGTATACTCACATTCGGCATACCGGCGATAAATATGCGGGTTGGAATTGGTTGCTGACCATCAAGGAACGCGGCGGTCTCAGTAAAAGCAGTGAATAGCCGGGGCCGTATAACATCCGATAAACGCGCCGCATTACGGACCCGGCTTATTGAATTCGAACTCCTTCCCCGGCCTTTTTTGTTGAGGAACTACTGGACTCGAAATGTGTTCTGAGAAATTTGCGAAGGGGCCCCATTGCCGGCATCCTGAATTGCTGGAAGGGCGAGGACGGCCTATTCACCGGACGTTATTGATCCAAGTCAATGCGCTTAGTGATTTAGCTGATCTCATGTACCAATCATAAAGTCAGGCGGGAGGAGATCATGCGGGAATTCCGCAAGTTTGCGGCTTCCGTGTTGGTGGCGGGTATTTGCTTCATCTGCTTTAGCTGCTTTTCGGCCGCGGCGCAGGCGCAATATCTGATCGTCGGCAATGACGAGAAGATATTTTTCGTCGATGGCAAGCCAGTCGCGCAGCAGCCGCCGGGCAAGGATACGCTATCGATCATCGACATCCGCGACCGTACCAAACCGCGTATCGTTGCCACTCTACCGCTTGAGAACACCATCGTAGGTCCGCCGACCAACCTCGCCATCACCCCCGACGGAAAGTTGGCGTTGGTTGCCAATTCTATTGATGTCGTCAAGGACGGCGACACTTTGAAAATCGTGCCAGACAGCAAGCTCTTCGTTATCGACCTGACGACCTCGCCGCCAGCTGTCATATCGACGATCCAGACCGGCAAGCAGCCATCGGGCATGGCGATCAACCACACCGGCAATTTGGCGCTGGTTGCCAACCGTGCTGACAACACGGTCAGCGTTCTAACCATCTCAGGCAAGACCGTCACGGTCGTCGGTACTGTGACACTCGCGGCTGCTGGTGCACCCAGCCAGCAAGTGTCGGCCATCGCCATAACGCCCGACGGCAAGCGCGCGCTGGTGGCCAAGGCCTTGGCGAACAGCGTGGCTCTTCTCGATATCGATGGCACCAAGGTGACCTACAAGGGCTACGATATGATCACCGGTGTCTTTCCCTACAACGTCCAGATCACGGCGGATGGCAGACTCGGTCTGGTCAACAATACCGGCAATAGTAGTGGAATTGCTGATGGCCAGGTGGACACGGTCGCGGTCATTGACATGGAGTTGAACCCACCGCGCGTCGTCGATCAGGTGGTGATTGGCGATTCTCCGGAGGGATTGGCGATAAGCCCGGCCGGCAGCTACGCCGTATCGCTCCTGACGAACGGTTCCGGCGGCAGCGCGCCAAAGGACGCATTTTTCCGCCACGATCATGCAGTGGCGGCGCTGCTCAAGATCGAAGGCAAGAAAGTGCGCAAGGTGAGTGAAACCGATGTCGGTGGCTTGGCCGAAGGCATAGCCTTTAGCCCCGATGGCCGGTTCCTCTATGTCGGCAATTCCAGCGACCAGGACATGACCGTGTTGCGGCTCGCTGGCAACAAGCTCGTGCCGGTGGGATCGCTCAAACTTCCCGGCCACCCTGCTTCAATGCGCGGCAACACGCCCTGACGCGAACCGCGGCCGGTCTCAATACCGCTCGCCCGCCAACGTTCGCACGCCGTTTGCGCGCATGTTGCCCAGGGTCATAGGCTGAAAAGTCTCAATCATTCTCGTTTCGAGGTTGTTCCGATAAATGCCGTTATCGGAGGTTAGGCTTCGGTACCCGTTCGTCCGATCAGCGCCAAAAGATGGGGTAATCGGCCGGCCCAGCTTGTGGATAGCTGAAGATTTTGGGTGCTGCGCTTTAGGCTGATGGTGAAACGAGGTCCGTGTGTGTACGGCCTCAAGCATCAGAAGGAGAAGCGCAGCATGGACCATTTTGCTGGATTGGACGTATCGGTCAAGGAGACCAGCGTCTGCATTGTGGATGACACCGGTAGGATCGTGCGGGAAGTGAAGGTAGCGAGCGAACCGGAAGCTCTGCTGCAGGTTCTGGGGAACACCGCCTACCGCTTCAAGCGGATCGGATTGGAAGCCGGGCCGCTGTCGCAATGGCTGTTCAGTGCTCTGGCTGAAGCGGGCTTGCCGGTGATCTGTGTCGAGACGCGGCACATGCGGGCGGTGTTGAAGGCACAGATCAACAAGACCGACCGCAATGACGCACGCGGCATGGCGCAGATGATGCGGGCGGGGCTTTACCGTCCGGTGCATGTCAAGACGCTACGCAGTCAGAAACTGCGAATGCTACTGACCCATCGCAAGCTGCTGCAGTCAAAGGCCATCGCTATCGATAACGACCTGCGCGGCAGACATGCGCACAATGACGTGATGGACCAATAGACATCCGCGCAACGTCCGGGCGTCAGCGGCTAGGCTGCCCCAGGCGCCGACGCAGATCGTCAACTAGCGCCGAAATTTGCGCATTTCCGGGTTCGAGCGTGGCCAGTTCCTGAGCATGCGCCAGAGCCGCCGTCAGATCGCCGCCGTCGCGTTCGAGGCTGATCAACGTCGCCAAAACGTTGCGGTCGGTCGGATGCTGCTTGTGCGTGCCCGACAAGAGCGCCACCGCCTCTGCGGTAGAACCGGCCGAGTTGAGAGCAATGGCGTAAACGTAGGCGTAACGCGCATTGTCTGGTTCAAGCGCGGCAGCCTCACGAAATAGCGGCAATGCTTCCGAGTAGTTGCGCTGGCGAACAAACAGGAGGCCGAGCGAATGTTTGAGCGCGGCATTGCCGGGTTCGATGGCAATCGCTGCCCGTAAAAGCTCCGCTCCTTCCTTGTCGTTGCCGCGTTGCCGATCGAGGTCGGCAAGGTTTGCCATGGCAGGAACGAACTTGGGATCGAGCCGAAGCGCGGTGCGGTACTCGGCTTCCGCTTCATCGAGTTGATTGCGCCGCATCTTCACGAGGCCAAGGTTGAGATGCGTTTCTGGCCGGTCGGCGTCGATCATCTCGCCGGCAATCAGCTCCTGATAGGCAGTAGCGAAGGTGCTGCGTTGCTGCGGTGTCATCGTCTGCCCGTCCAGTCCGGCAAACGCCCGCGCTGCCTCAGTGCGAACTGCACGCACCGGGTCGCCAAGCAGCGGAAGCGCCGCATCAACAATCGCGCGCGGCGCGGACGCGCGCAGTCCACGGGCCGCGGCCATACGGACCAGCGGGTCGGAATCGGCAATCGCCGCCTTGATTGCAGGCTCGGACGACGCAGTCGCGTAGCGGGGCAAAAGGAGCTCGCCGCTCGCCCGCGCAATCGCGGGCTGGTTTTTGTCCAGGATGAGTTGGTCGAGCTGTCGTTCCGCATCGGCTGCGCCTGTCCGGCCGGCATGGAGCGCGGTGCCATAATGCGGTATCGTCTGCCGGCCATTTGGATACCACGTTGCGACCGCCTTCGCCGCCCATTCCGCCGAACGGTCGGTGTGACACTGATTGCAGGCATTGGGCGTGCCGATCGAGACTGTGAGATCCGGGCGCGGGACGCGGATGCTGTGATCGCGCCGGTCGTGCACCACCATGTAAGTCTTCGTCGGCATATGGCAGTTGACGCACTGCGCGCCAGTGCTGCCAGGCGGATGCTTGTGATGCGCGGTGACGTCGAACTTCTGTGGCGAGTGGCATTGGGCGCACAGAGCGTTGCCTTTAGCGCGCAGCTTTGCGGCGTGCGGCTCATGGCAATTGGAGCAAACGACGCCAGCCTTGTGCATGGCGCTTTGCAGGAATGAATCGTACTCGAAAACTTCACCGTCGATCTGCCCGTCGGCATGATAAAGCCCTGGCTCCAGGAGAGCCGGCAAGGCCACATCGAGGAACGGAGCGTCCGGCGCCAGGCCAGTGGCGAGAAGCCTCCGTCGAGAATGACAAGGGGCACAGGCATCGAGTTGTGTTGAAGCCAAAGGCTCAGTGCGGTGGGCCGTCCCGGTGACAGGGTTCATGACCCACTGCCCCCGATCGGTCGCCTTGAGCCACGCCTCCAGGCCCAGGCGCGCTTTGTCGTAGAGACCGGAGTCGGCGCTTGGCGTGGAGTTCGTGCCGGTCTTGGCCCAAGCCACGTGGCGCGAGCCGGGCCCATGGCAGGCCTCACAGGTCACGCCGAGGCTGGCCCAGGTCGTAGCGTACGTGTCTGTTGAAAGATCGTAGTTCTTCTTCAGGTCAGTTGTATGGCAATTGGCGCATTGGTAGTTCCACGTCTGGTCGCGGCTGGTCCAATGCAGCGGTGACCCAGGCTCGAGTTTCTGTCCGGGATAAAGGTGGAACCAGCGTTGGCCCCCTTGGGCCTTTGGCCGCATATCCCAGGCGAGCCCAAGCATCTGGTAGCGGCCGCCGGGAAACGCGATCAGGTATTGCTGCAGCGGATCGACGCCGAATGTGTAGAGGATCTCGTAGTCATGCAGCGCCCCATCGGGACCGTCAGTGCGCACCATAAATTTGTCGCCCGCGCGCGAAAACGTGCTCACGACGCCGAAGTTTTCCACCGAGACGCCCGAAAAATCGCCGAGCACCGTCGCGGGTGTGGCCTTCTCCATTGCCAACGCATGGTGCGACGTCTTCCAACGCTCGGCTTGCGTTTGATGACAGCCGGCGCAGACCTCGACTCCGACATATTTCGCCGTCACGTCAGCCTGAGCGCTGGCTGGGAGCGGCACGAGACCGCCGGAAAATAAGGTGATGGCCGCGGCGGCCGCCGCCGCTACCGATGAAGGAGATAGTTCACGGTAGCCTGATGACCCGCGCGCAATCGTCGATCGCATCGCGATAGCAAACCCTGTTTGCGGGCTGCCGCCAAGTGGCGATCGATCCAATCAACTTATTGATTAACTTACAACTGGAGAAGCCAGCGCAAAAAGGCAATTAGGCTCTCGGGTCGGGCGGGCTGACTCAGCTTTTCTGTTGCCGCTCCTGCTTCAGGATGGTGTCAATCGCCTGAATAATTCGATCCGTCGCAGGTGCATACCTCAAGGCTTCAATTCCATTCCTTGAGTTTTTTCGCCGCCGTGCCGTACGGGCCCAGTTGGTAGACAGCCACACCCGCAGGCGAGAACGAGAACGGCGTGAACGGCTCGGCGAGCAGCTTGTCCAGATCGGCACTCGGGGCGGTACCTGTAGAGACGTGCGGGTTGAATTTTTCTCCTGCAGACTTCTGCACGAACGTCGACACGTAGTCGATCATCATCGTGTCGGTGGCGGGATTCCCGTGCCCGCCTGTGAACGCGCCGATCGGGCCGGTTGCCTCAGTAAATGGCGCCACGGCGGCAATGATATCCGCCTGCAGCTTGACCAACGCGGCGGTTGGCTTGGCGACAATGCCCGCGATGCCGAGCTCCCCGGCCGGGAGGTAGTAGCGCTTGATGGCGTCTAGTTTCATGTCGTTCACGTTAGCGCCCGCGAGCACTTTGCCGACCGCAGCATAGAGCTTTCCGAGGTCCGCGGTGCGGACGAAGCACTGGAGCATCGTGATGTGCGGACGGTGGTCCGCATCGAGGGCGAAACCTTTCGGGTAGGCCCTGAGTAGGCTCGCATTGTCAGCGACGGAATGCCGGAGCATCGTCGCGTCCGGCTCAAGGAGGATATCAATGGCCGTGACCGGGGACTGCACGACCGGGAACACCTGTTTCCAGTCGTTTTTCATACTGACGACGGTCCAACCGTTCTTCTTTGCAAGTTCTTCGAGCGCGGGTGTGAAGTAACCGTATTTGACGTCCGGTAATCCGCGTGCGGGGCCGTAGGCAAATTCGCGCGATACGTCGTCGTGCAGCACAAGCAATCCGAACCGCGCGCCGCTGCCGCCCTGCGTCGCGTATTCCAGCATCTGTTGGTCGCCGACGGAGTTGCCGAACGCGGCAATGGGCCGGCGGCCGATATGCTGATTGATGCCGACGGGCTTATCGGCCTTGTCGTCGTTGAAGTTCAGCGCGGGCAGACGCAAGAGCACAGCCTTGCCGTCGCGCAATACAAACTTCGTCTTCATGCTGCTGCCGATGACCTGTTCCGGCGGAATGCCATACGCCTTTTCGGCCCACGGGCGCATGAATTCAATGCCGCCGCCCGAGACAATGAAATTCTTGAAGCCGTTCGCGCGCAGATAGGCGAGCACCTCGAGCATCGGCTGATAGGTCATGTCGAGGAAGCGTTTACCGGTCTGCGGATTCTTCGCGGTGGCGATCCAGTCCGTCACCATCCGCGCAAACTCGTCCGTGGTCATGCCGGTGTGCGTGGCCATGAAGACTTCCATGAGGCCGTGGTCACCGCCTTCCAGCGCCGCCTTCAGATCGCCCTTCAAAAGCGATGCAAACGGCTCCTTGTCTTTCCACTCCGGATGCTGTGGCGCGAGCGCCTTCACGCGATCCGCCACGAAGTAAAATTGAACCGGCACCGGTTGCTCGCTCCAAAGCGTGCCGTCGTTGTCGAATGTCGCGATGCGTTCAGGGACGGGCACGAAGTCCGGCGAGCCGGGTTTGGTGACCTTCTCGACGAAGGTGATGATGGATTGTTTGGCCGGGCCGTCGTTCCACGAAGGCAACGGGTCGGCTGCTCGCGAAACGGATGTGGAGAAAGCTACCGCAATGATGAACCCGGCGGCGATGAGCATTTGCCGGCGTATGGCTTTCATTATTGTGCCTGTGCTTTTATTTGTCCGTTGTGTTGGCATCATATGCTGCGGCCGGCCGCTTGAGACGGCCGGCCGCGGATGTTTGGTGTTGGGGGTGACGGCGCTTAATCGCCTGACGGCGCCTTCATCTTCTGCATCACTTCATCCAGGTTGAAGCTGGCTGCCTTCTGCCGCTGCGGATATTCCCTGAACGTTGCCAGGAATTGTCCCACATAATCCTGCGCCGGTACCATCACGAAGGCATGATCGAGAAGCCAATCGTAATAGGTGTTCGACGTGATATCCGCGCGCTCGTACGGGTCGGTTCGAAGGTTGAATATCTTCGGAACCCGCAAGCTCGTGAACGGGTTTGCCCAAATGAGCATTGTCCCCGGAGCGCGCTGCTCCATGAACACGAACTTCCAATTGTCGTAGCGCAGGGCGGTCAATTGCTGGTCGTCGTTGATGTAGATGAACGATTCCCGCGGGCTCTTCGGAGCTTGCCCGGTCAGGTAGGGCACCAGGTTGTCGCCGTCGAGATGGACCTTGTAGGTCATGTCGCCGACCTTGTAGCCCTTGAGCAGCTTGTCCTTCACCTGTGTGTCGCCGGCAATGGCCAGAATAGTTGGCAGCATGTCCAGGTGAGCGACGATGTCGTTGGATACCTCGCCAGGCTTGATGTGGCCCGGCCAGCGGAACATGGCCGGCACCCGGTAGGCGCCTTCCCAGTTCGAGTTTTTCTCGCTGCGGAACGGAGTCATCGCTCCATCCGGCCACGAGTTCATGTGCGGGCCGTTGTCGGTCGAGTACATGACGAAGGTGTTGTTGGCGATGCCGAGATCGTCCAGCGCCTTGAGAACCTGGCCGACGTTCTTGTCGTGGTCGATCATGGTGTCGTGGTACTGGCTCTGCCAACGCCCCGACTGGCCGATGCTCTCCGGCTTGGTATGGGTGCGGAAGTGCATGTGGGTCGTATTGATCCAGACAAAGAACGGCTTGTTCGCGTTCTTCTGCCGCTGCATGAAGTCCACGGCACGGTTAGTAATGTCGTCGTCGACCGTCACCATACGCGCCTTGGTCAACGGGCCGGTGTCCTTGCACACCTGCTTGCCGACCCTGCCGAATCGCGGATCGACAGTTGGATCGTCTTTGTCCGACGCTTTGCAATCCATCACGCCGCGCGGTCCGAACTTGGCACGGAAAGCGGGGTCTTTCGGGTAGTCCGCCTGTTCCGGCTCTTCCTCTGCGTTCAAGTGGTAAAGGTTGCCGTAGAATTCGTCGAAGCCGTGCACGGTGGGCAGGAACTCGTTGCGGTCGCCCAGATGGTTCTTGCCGAATTGTCCGGTCGCATAGCCGAGCGGCTTGAGCAGTTCGGCTACCGTCGGGTCTTCCTTCTGCAGTCCAATCGGGGATCCCGGCAGGCCAACCTTGGTCATGCCAGTGCGCAATCCGGACTGGCCGGTGAGGAACGAGGCTCTGCCGGCGGTGCAGCTCTGTTCGGCGTAGTAGTCGGTGAACATCACGCCTTCGTTGGCGATGCGGTCGATATTGGGTGTTTTGAAGCCCATCAGACCGCGCGAGTAGGCGCTGATATCGGACTGGCCGATGTCGTCGCCCCAGAAGATGACGATGTTAGGCTTTTGCTGGCCCTGTGCGGCCGCTGGCGTGACAGCCACGATGGTAGCGGCGCACGAGGCCAGCAGGCCGACCCAGATAGTCTTGATTAAACTCACGACATTTTCTCCTCAACTTCGACTGCCTAAGATGGGCCGGCAGATAAAACCCAACCACAGTCGCGCCGAGCATTCAGGGCGCAAAACGGGAAAACGTTTTCAAATAGCGCGCGCGTCTTGTGGATAGCTTGATGTATGTCAAATGCGCGGTGCGCCTTTCGCCGAAATGATCGCTTTCATGTGTATTTTGCGCTCCGCTACCTCCGAGATGAAATGCGGCAGATGCAGATAGTTCAGTGCTTTGCTGACACGCCGGCTGTCGACAACAGCCTCTAAGTGTTGATCCAAATCAAGCGAGGGGTAACAACACGATGCAAAGCATCACCTTACAAGTGCCCGTGCGCGCGGAGATCACAATTGGCGTCACACCTTGCGCGGTTTTGGATTTGCCTAGCGGCCCTTTGCAGTTCCGCTGCGCTAGCCGATGAAGGCGGTGTGAGCTTCTGGCTGCCGGGTCAGTTCGGCAGCCTTGCCGCAGCTCCGCAAGTACCCGGATGGCAGTTCGCTACGATCAATTATTTTGCGTCAGCGAAGGCAAGCGGCAATGTCGCAGCGGCCAAAGAGATTTCGATTGGTCGTTTTAATTCGACCCCGAAAGTCAACTTAAACGTCGATCTAGTTTCTGTCGGCGTCCTACGTTCTCCCGACCTCTGTTTTAGGCGGCCAATTGGCCCTGGGGATGACAACAGCGGCCGGCTATAACCATGCGTCGATTGACGGCACTAAATTTGCGAGTTTTCGGCTCTCGCATGTTAGTGCACAGCTAACGGCAGTTTTCTGGAAACAAGAGGTGATCTTCACAAGTTTCAAAGGGATAAATCCACGATCTCTTTAGGCACTTTCTTTTCGCCAACATAGCTTCAAATCTTTGGTTTACACAGGCATCGAAGCCACTCGGAAACTCGTTCACTGCTGTATTTCCCAAGCGCTCCCTGAAATGCGGATTCTCTTTAACATCGGTGTCCTTCCATTTTGCGATAGTTCCCTTGAAAGACTCGACGTGCAGAATTAGGTCGGCGAATACAGGATAAATGTGACCGCCCTCAATCAGTTGAGCATTGTTGACAATTGCGGCCTCCATTCGCTCGTTCATTGGCTGAAATACCGTTCTTATCCATAGCCGCCACTGCTCTATCTCAGTAGGGCTCGGGGGATCATGCTCATCAAAGAATTTGGACTTTCCTGGTCGGACCGTAAAAAGAACTTGCACCGCAGCGCGCTTCGTTGGCCTGCACCCGGTTCCGAAGACACCGAGTTAGGTGTTTTAATGGAACGGGAGGTGCGTCATGGAGAGGCGGAAGTTTACACGAGAGTTCAAGCTTGAGGCGGTGCGGCTAGTCAGGGAGCGTGGCGTCTCATTTGCGCAGGCGTCGCAAGACCTGAGCGTTCACGAGTTGCAACTGCGCAGCTGGGTGAAGGCGTTTGCGGACGATCCGCAGCATGCGTTCCCCGGGCAAGGCCAGATGAAGCCGGAGCAGCTTGAGATCGCGCGTCTCAAGCGCGAGGTGACCAAGCTGAAGGCCGAACGAGACATCCTAAAAAAAGCCGCGGCCTACTTCGCGAAGGAATTGACGTGAAGTTCTCCTTCATTGCGAAGCACCGGGGGATCTGGCCGGCGGACTGGTTGTGCGGGGCGCTCGGTGTCTCGCGGGGCGGGTTCTATGCCTGGCTGATACGGCCACGCAGCCATCGCAGCCGGAGCGATGAAGAACTGGGCGCGAAGGTTCGCGCCAGCTTCATCGCGAGCGACCGGACCTACGGCGCCAGGCGCGTGTGGCACGACCTGCTGGCGGACGGAGTATCGTGCGGACTACATCGGATCGAGCGATTGATGCGATTACAGGCTCTGCGAGCGCGTCCGCGACGGCGTCGCCTGCCGCCCGATCTGGGTGAGCGGCAGGCTTCCGCCGTCGCTCCCAACGTGCTCGATCGCAGCTTCCAAGCGCCCGCTCCCAACCGCAAATGGATTGCCGACTTCACCTATGTGTGGACGGCGGAAGGCTGGCTCTATGTGGCGGCCGTCGTCGATCTATTCTCTCGGCGCGTGGTCGGCTGGTCGATGAACACCGCCATGACCGCGCAGCTCGTCACCGATGCTCTGGTGATGGCGATCTGGCGGCGGGGCAAGCCTGATGCGCTGCTGCATCACTCCGATCGCGGCAGCCAATACAGCAGCGAACAGTTCCAGCGGCTAATGGCAGATCACGGCGTCGTCTGTTCCATGAGCCGCTCGGGCAACGTCTGGGACAATGCGGCGATGGAGAGCTTCTTCTCGTCCTTGAAGACCGAACGAACGGCGCGCAAGATGTACCGATCACGGGATGAGGCCAAGGCTGACGTGTTCGACTACATCGAGCGCTTCTACAATCCGAAACGCCGGCACTCGACGATCGGCTATATCAGCCCTATGGAGTTCGAGAGGCAGGCTGGATTAGCTTAGGCGGGTGTCATCCAAACCGGGTGCAGGCCACGTTGCGGTACTCAGCGCGAAGAGTGGGCCGTATAGTCTTTCGATCTGTTGGTCTACAAAATCAATTTCTCGCTTTCGCTGATCTTCCATCGTACTTATAAAATAGCCGACCATAGCGGTAACAATTGCCACAGAAATTGCGATTACAACTCCGTTGGAAGGCGGTTCCTTTTTGTTAGCCATTGAAATCACCTGCAGAGGCGCCAGGGAAAATTATCTAACGTAATAGTTGCGGTTGACCCGACGGATTTTTGCACCATCAACGGCAACAAAGTGGTTGGGACATTTCGCTACGATGACGATGTTGCCACCCTCCTCGTGTTTTTCTGTCGCGGTAATATTTGCTATCCGCCTAGCGCACTCAACATTTCATTTGAATATGCGAGACGCTTAGCGTGGTCGACCATCGCTTTCCCGTTGACCAGTAGAGTGATCCTGTCGATGTTCCATACATCGGCACAGGGAATGCATCCGCGGGATGATAGATACCAGCAGCCCGAGATGGCAGCACCGATCGGTGTCTCGCAATATGTAGCCGCTTGTTCGGCCGTCATTCCGACCGTCGCACCAAATTCGGAATATTCGCTGCGGCCAGTAAGCTGAATAAGTCCTCGGCCTCTGAAGCGGTAACCATCGCCTGAGGCCTCATCGCTATTTCCAAGCTTGTTTGCGTAAACCTTGTTGCCCAGTGCCACGGGATTATTCACATATGGCTCGGCATCGTCCTCCGTTGGAAATTCTTTCGGAAAAATTTCCACAAGTCGAACTCGCATGAGTGTAAGTTAGATTCTCAACAACTTCTTTGAAGTTCTCGCCAGCCTCGACAAGGAATTGTCCGATCGCGGCAGCAACTCGTTTGTTGGTCGAGATCCCAAATTGAGTGAAGCCGGTTGTGAGGGCGGGCACCCAGACTTGAGTATTGACGCCGGGAGCGACGCCATGAAGAGCGCCGCCAAAAGACGGCAGCGATGCGGGAGGCAGACCACCGACGACGCTCGTAAGAGCTGCTACTGAATTGTTCAGCGCTTGTGCGTGAACAAGAAGAGCTTGAACTCCTGAGATGTCTGGAGCGGCCGGAACGCCGACTTTTGAGGCCTGCGGGGCATTCTCGTTCGCGTTAGGAATTATGATTGAAAAGGTGTTTTCAATAAAGTCTGCACCCGCATATCCTGCAGCAGCGATGCCCAGCAGTATTTTCAAGTTTCCGACGTCGATATTAAAAAGGTTTGACAATCCAATCGCCAGACCCGCGAGGACACCCGCAATAAAGCCGATCATCAAGCTCAGCCCGAAATAGGCAGCATTAAATGAAGCTTGCTGTGTGGCGCCACTTTGCCCGAGTCCCATCGAGTTCTTTAAGCCGACGGCAGCCCGAACACCTTGGCCCAGAAGGCCCATAAGCCCGCAGAGCAGAAGTGTTATGAGAATCTTACCGCTATCTGGAGGCCCAGGTGCCGCCGACTGCGTTTGCGCGCTTGCTATATCGGTGGTCGCGGCTACGGCACCTATCGCGCATACGAATGGCACAGCCCAATAAGTTATACTTGCGAGCCGTGCGAAGTTCGCACGGACGTACTGCCTATCGCGTATGTCATTGGTTGCTGTAAGCAATAGCATTACACCCTCCAAAAGCTTTAAACCGGGCTGAAAAACCGTCCCAATTCCTGCTTTACGTATGCGGCCGCATCTCCGACGCTTTGTGTGGCATCGACTGGCGGTACCTTTTCCGCCGCTTGAATGCTGGTGATGTGATTGGCGATCGCAGTGGGATTGGCCGCGCTTGCAGCTGTGGGAAGATTTGCGGCGAGCCTTACGAGGCCTTTCTGCATATGGTTTAGCGGTTGGCTCTGTGCATTGGCGACCGCCATGGGGCTAGCTACATATGGCAGCGCGTCAATGCGCTCAGGACCAAGATTACTTGGGCTCGCCAGCGTCAAAACATTGTCAAGGTCCGGAGCGACGGCGTCTCGTGCGCTTAACGGCGGGCCCAGCGCAAACCGCCTACGAAGCGTTGCAATGATCGACGTGTGGTCATAGGGGATGGCGCCTGGAGGACGCAGTACAGTCGCCTGCTGAATGTAGGGCGATACAATAACCGCCGGAACACGGACGCCATAGCGATCAAAATTAAAAGGCTGGCATATAGTAGCGCTCGGCGGCGTGGCTTGGGGCGGTGGCACGTGATCATAACAGCCGCCGTGTTCGTCATAAGTGATGATCAGCAGTGTTTTGGTCCACTGTGGTCCTCCACGAAGGCAATTATAAACATCTGCAATGAGCTGTTCGCCAAGAGTAACGACGTGTGGGGGATGCTGGTCATTCGGCATTGACCAATCGCTGAAGTAACGTGGCTCAATGAATGAATATGCGGGAAGATTGCCACTCTTGGCATCGCTTTGAAACTGCCCATAGAAATGAAAGTGGTCGGAGAGCAGCCAAAGCTGAGCCAATGTTTTTGCTTGCGCGATGTCGTGAAAGTAAATCTTCCAGTTTTCGTTGCCCACCAATTCAAAGCTGTTAAAAACTGATTGCAGCAGATACGGGAGGTCTGTGGCATCGTTATTCTCGCACCCGTTCGCGGAAGCAGTGTGGACGAAAAAGCGATTTGGCCATGTTTGGCAAGGTGCTGATGCAAACCAACGGTCGCACACAGCAAATTGACGCGCCAATTTGCTTATAACCGGCACCTGCTCGGGCGTGTAGAAGTGCATCACGCTCTTAGGATCGTACGTGCCGGGCACGACGGCATTCTGGGCCAAATAGTTTCTGACGAAGCCGCTCATAGTCGGGACCTGCGCGGGATCTGGCACGGCCGCGGTGCCGAAGAGCTGCATATTCATGTCGACCCATAATTCGCCAGGATCAGGGTCGGGGACGCTCATCGAGATTGAATCCGTCCCCGCGCTATTCCAAATTGGGACAGCCGTTCCATTCGCGTCATTATTTGATTCGTTTCCGACTAGCCCGTCGAAACCCAATGAGGCCGGGTAGAGTTTGCCCAGCATGCTGTCGAACGATCGGTTCTCCAGCATAAGCACAACGACGTGGTCTATCTGATCTAACGTGGTCACAGTTCTAATCTCCGACACCTAGCGTGGGCCCAGCCTCCGCTAGGTAGCAGTTGAACTTGCCGGTTTGTCGCCCGCACCGCGCAGATTCACGAATGTCGAAAGTAGATCGAACCAGAACGGTGCACCGAGCGACACGGCAAGTGTGGTGAGGCCCAGTCCAAAAAGTTTTGCGATGAGCGATAGGAATCCGGACCACGACCCGAAAGTGGCGCCAAACAACGGTTGCAAGCCTTGAAAATCGCGCAGTTGCCGCTCCCAACCGAGCGGGAGCGGTCTGATCTGATCGTCAAGGGTTTTCAGTTTCTCGATGGGGTCGCCACCCGAAGTCCCATTTGGCGCAGTTGCTATTAATGCCGTCGCGTTTTGAACCATCTGCGCCCTGATCGAAGAATCTTTCCATAACGCGGTTCCTACGACGATCGAGTCCGCGTTCAGGATCAGCACAAGGCCGAACCCAACAATCAAAGAAGTAGCTTGCAATCTTCGTTTATAAGCGCCGCTGACACGGTCCATGGCCGCATCAAACCAAGTCGCAACGCCATTGCGAAATTTATCGAGATCGCCATTGGCTGCATTCAACTTTGTAAGTAACGCATCCCGGACATTGCAGTCTGGCATGTGCTCGACTGCGCTTTTGACGTCGCCAAAGGCTGGAAGAGGCTTTGTGGGATCTAGACTGCCAACGACCGCCATCGCGAAAGTTTGCCCAGATAGATAGGAGACGTGGCTGTCGCCGATCGCTTTGTTCGCGCCGTCGATAAGGCCGTGATTATAAAAGTCCGCGCGGAGCGTTGGATTGTCGAGGAGCTGCTTGATCGCGGCCTGCAAATTTGAGGCTCGCAGTCCTAACCACGTTGCGATGAGTTCGTTTAACACAGTCACCATGAGACTTATGACGAGATACATAAGGATCAGCGCGATCGCGATATCGATCACGGCATTTGCACTCATATCGCCCTCCCGCCTGCTTATTATTTCTTTGCCGTGGTAGGAACTAACTTCGGCGTCGAGTTAACGCCTTTGGTACTCGTCGCCGACGTGTCGGAAACAGCCTGCAGCAACGTGCCATCAATCGTCTGCGGTAAGCAGATGTGATAATAATTCTGGATGACGTTGTAGGCTGCTTCCGGCGTGGTAATTGGCGTATGCGTGTAACCTTTGGCGCCTACTGGTGCTTTCTCTACCGAGTCTCTGTAGGCATCCTGGAGCTCTTTAACTTTGTTCGCTATAAGTCCGGGCGATTCCGTAAATAGGTAACTTTGAAATAGCGCGTCGTTGAGCGCAGCAGTCAATCCGAAAGCAGCAGCAAGAACTGAAAGCGCTTTTTGCGAATGCGATGTACCCGTTACGATTGCCGCGGCAGCCGTACCCATCGCAACGAGCATACTGTCGTTTCGTTGCTTCTCCCGGTTCATTCGGAAAAGATTGTCGAGATAGATCTCACAATCTTGTCTACCAATATTGAACCCCCATTCGGCTACATTAAACCAATCGTCGGGGTTTCTGATCGAGTAGCTATTGGTTGTAGGGCCATCGACAGCGACGCCGGCGCCATACGCCAAGTATCGTAGAACTTCATTTTGATCTTGTACCGCCGTGCTGACTTCTGAAGGCTGAATAACGGGGTTCGGCCCCCATCGTCCGGAAATGCGCTGCGCGAGCTCTCCCTTACTCGCGCAACCCACCAACATTCCGGCCGCAACGAAAATTGCGGACACACTTCTCACGCGACATGAAAACATAGATGCCCCCCACAACAAACAACCCCCGGCTACCCCCGGCCGAGGTCCGCTACGAAGTCATCAACCTACCGAGCAAATCGTCGAGTTCCTCTGCTTTCAGCATTAGGGCGACGCCAATAGCTTCGAGTTGGTGAGATGTTTCCGCATGCGGACAATCACGAGCGAGTCTAACGCAACGGTGTGCTTGTTCGCGCAGGTAAGGCGTGTCCACGGTTAAACCGCTCCTAATAGGACTGCTCATTCTTTGGTTCGCGTGCTGAGTTGGCTTCGAGTGCGGCCATTTCCAAGAGAGGGGCAAATGTGGATTGTTTGTCGGTTCGCGCCATTTTCGCGAGCTCGGTCTCATTTCGCAGATGTGCGCGGTACGTCGATCGTCTTGTTTTTTTCATGCCCTTCCACCCCACGTGCAATTAGGGCACGAGGACGTACACTGGAAAATCCTCCATAGGCATCGGGGGGGGTACTAAGGTATCCGCTTAAATCATACCTAAGTACCATTCAGCCGAATCGCTCGCGCTGGTCAAAGCGTTCACGACGATAATAAGTCCTCATGTACCCCAGAGAATCTCAGGACTCTTAGAAAACTTGGCTGCTGCCGCGGGCGAAGACTAGTAAAGATTTCCAGCTACTCCACGGCCGCGCTATGATGCGCGGCCCGCGCGTTTTTTTTGCGTACTGAAACCGCATATTGCCCTCTCTTGCGTTCCGTATCCGTATTCGGGGCGACAACCGTCCGCTGGAACGCTTCCCAATCTTGAGGCAACAGCTCATCAAGCTGCTTTACGGCAAAGCTTTGCATGAGCTTGCCGGCATAAACATCCCTGCGGACCGGCTGAACTTGCAGAAAAGGCACGTCGGCTCTGAATTCGACCGGCGTGTCCGTCTTCAAAATCCGGACATTGTCAAACAGGGGCCCAAACCAGTTATCGGTTTCGATAATGCCCTCGAACATTTGGTAGGAAAGACTGTGCGGAAGGTTTGCCACTCCGCGCACCAGCAAGCTCCATCCTGGCGCTGTTCGTGCAATGCAACCTGTCCAAACCTGCAATCCGCCCGGTTGAATCGATGGTGTCAGGAATGGTGGCGAAAACTCGCGGACTTCAGGAGGCGCCGCGTGGTCGAAGGCTTCTTTGAAGTTCGGGTACTGTACCCCATCTCGCGTAAGCGGCATCCACTCGTCCACGCCCTGATAGGTCCAGAGCATGTCATGCCCATCCCACACAATTTTAAATGCGATGGGTAGAAAGACATACCATCCGAAAGCAGACGCGCTCGTTATTGCCTCGCAGTAGCGTAGTGCGCGCGCCGGTATCACTCCTCCGACCGAGCGATCGGCTTGCCGGGGGACGCGCGAATTAGGCACTAACTGAAAAAACTCTACGAGTGGACGGTCCATTTGAACTGAGCCCGCAAATTGTTGTTCAAAAGCGGCCCGCAGGAAGGATTTTGCTTCCCGCGGGCGCATTCTGCATCGCTTAACGGCCGAACACCGGCGCGCCATCGCCGAGACGGACCGTGTTTTGGTTCTGGGTCGCTTCGTCGCGCACGACTTTATCGCCGGCACGGATACGGCCAAACACCGGCGCGCCGTCACCGAGACGGACCGTATCCTGGTTCCGGGTTGCTTCATCGCGCACGACTTTATCGCCGGTGCTGATCGGCGTCAGGGCGATCATCTCTTTCTTCATGGGAACTCTCCTGTTTTGGGGAATTTTCCAGTCGCATAAGCAGGCTAGAAAAATTCAGAATGGAGACCAACCGAACTAAAGTCCCTTACAGGACGGTCTTAAGTATGTGCGCACTACGACCGTAGTATCGGCCGCGCGGTACTTCCGGCCGCTTTATTTCCCAAGCGGGTGAGAATAATCGATCCGTAGTTTGCAATGGCCAAGACATGAAATCGCATCGGCAAGGACGCTCCGCCAAGCTTGTAGTCGTGTTGGATGATGATCGCCTCGTCCTCGAAGCAACAGGAGGCCTGCTCCGGTCCTGGGGCTGCCGCGTCATCGTCGCAGAAACGTACCGCGAAGCGGTAACACGCCTTGCCGAGATTGGGGAAAGGCCCGATTTAATCGTATGTGACTATCACCTCGCACACGGCATGACAGGGGTCGACGCAATCGAAAGCTTGCGCAATGCGTTTGAGATCCCTGCCGTACTTATCAGTAGTGACGCCATTTCCCCGTTTGTAGAGAGTTCATCCGAAGGTTACCGGCTGCTGCAAAAGCCGGTGAACGCCGAAACGCTCCGCGCCGCAGTACTCGGCGCCCGCGTTCGACCTCAATAACACGCGGAGGCGTTGGGCAATGTCGAATGACGACCTCGGTACTTGGCGCGAAGCAGGCCTGCTGCTGCTGCTCGGAATTCTCTGGGGAATTCCTTATGCGCTCACCAAGCTCGCGCTCAGCAGCATACCTCCAATCACCATGGTGGCCGCGCGCGTAACCTTAGCGGCTTTGGTACTCTGGCTTGTTGTCTTCTTCAGGCGAAAGGTCGCCTATGACTGGCGCCAATGCATTGGCCCGCTTTTCTTTCAAGGCGCGGTCGCTTGCGCGATTCCCTACACCTTGATCGCACTCGGCCAGCAAACCGTGGACAGCGCGCTGGCCGCGGTATTGAATTCAACAACTCCGCTTTTCGTGTGTCTGATCGGTGTTGTCTGGCTGCGTCAAGATGCACCCTCGGCCGAACGATGGGTCGGCGTCGCCTTGGGATTAGGCGGCGTCGTGATCGTCGCAGGCACCAGCGCTCTGCTCGGCCTGGGGCACATGGTTGGCGGGCAACTCGCCATCTGTGTCGGGACTTTTTCGTCTGCGGTGGGCGCCATCTATGGCAGGAATTTTCCTGCAACCGCGCCGGAAGTTACGGCGGCCGGAGCATTGACTTCGGCGGCCATCATGCTCGTACCGCTTTGCTTCTTTGTGGAGACCCCGCTTAGCATCTCTCCTTCCGCCATGTCTCTCATGGCGCTGGCAGTGAACGGCGTCCTTGCAACAGCACTTGGCTTTGTCATCTATTTTCACCTCATTGGGACTCTCGGGAGTGCCGGCGTTGCAAGCGTTGGCTATTTAAAACCCTGTTTCGGCGTACTGGTCGGATGGATGTTTATGGCTGAGCCGGTGACGTGGAGCGTACTGGCCGGCCTTGCCGCGATCCTGGTCGGCGTCGCCATGATAAATCGGAAATCTGAAGCGGCTGTGGGACATTCTCATGACACAGCGCTCATCCAGGCAAGGCCGCACGAGATATAACCGCAATTGCCTCGGCTATTCGAGCACGGCGTCCGCGCCGGCAAGCAGCAATCTCGGCACCGTTAACCCAAGCGCCTGGGCGGTCTTTAGGTTGACTACCATCTCGAATTTTGTCGGCCCTTGCACCGGAAGGTCTGCCGGCTTTGCGCCTCGTAGGATGCGGTTGACATAGTCGGTCGCTCGTCGAAACAAATCGACGGCATCGACGCCATAAGACAGTAGGCCACCCGCTTCGGCAAAATAACGGTAGGGGTAGACGGCAGGGATATGCAGCTTCGCCGTTAAGGCGATAATCAAGTCACGATGCACCGTCAGGAAATTATCAGGCACGGTGATGAGCGCGCCGCCGGGCTCCGCGCCAAGCGCGTTGATGGCGGCTTCAATATCATCGGGAGTATTCACTTTGGCCACGATCGGCCTGAGTTTATATTCCGCAGCGGACTCAAGGAACGCGGGCATGAAATATTCCCCAGCGCCCGGAACTGAGGCGGGATTGTACATAAGCGCAACGTGACTGAGATTGGGCGCGATCTCCGTCAGCATTGATAAATATTTGCCTGGAATCGCCGGTTGCAGCAACGTAAACCCCGTCATGTTGCCGCCGGGCCGCGCCATGCTGACGACGAAACCGCTGCCTACCGGATCGGACACCGATACGAACACTATCGGAATTGTCTGCGTGGCCTGCTTCAAGGCTGTGACCACCGGAGTGCTGTGACCTACGATACAATCCGGCTTCAGACCGATGAGCTCTTCCGCAAATGTTGCCATGCGCGCAGCATCGCCCTTCGCAAACCGGTAAATCAGGCGAAGGTCTTTGCCGAGGACCCAGCCGTCCGCTTCAAGGCCCTGCTCGAATGCCTTGGAACGGGCATGTGTTTCCGCGTCGTTCGCAAGCCCCATGAGGACCCCGACCGTGCACACATCGGCCGGTCCCGCTCTTGCCCTGAAGGGCTGGAGCAACGCCCCGGCGGCGAACGCAAGGAAACCTCGGCGCTCCAAAAAGTGTTTCATCAGTCGCTTCTCCGGCCCCCACCAAGGTGTGGACAAGCCTTCCAAGTATCACCTGGCCAAGGCGGGGTGGTATAATTGAGTAGTCAAGGGTAGCCTCGGCGAGACGGGACCGCAATGAACAATCCCGAAACCTTCAGCGCCGGAATGCCCGAGCGTCGCGTCCGGCGCTCATTGTTTCGTAAGTACGTCACGATCTTTGCCGCGGTTGTATGTTTCGCCTTGGCGATAAACGGCGGCCTCGACATTTGGTTTTCCTACCAAGAGCAAAAAGAACTGCTCATCCGCGTACAACGCGAGCAGGCTGAGGCCGCAGCCGCCAGCATCACGCAATTCATAAAGGAAATCGAAAGCCAAATGGGCTGGGCGACGCTTTTGCCGTGGGGCTCGGGCACGGCTGATGAATGGCGGGTCGATGCGACCCGCCTGCTGCGCCAAGCCCCCGCCTTGACCGAAGTGGCCCAACTTGATGCGACCGGGCATGAGCAATTCCGCATGTCGCGCTACGCGCGTGACGTGATCGGCAGCCGTGACGACCACTCACACGACCCCGCATTCCTCCAGGCGACGGCCAATAAAGTCTATTACGGGCCGGTTTATTTCGTGGAAGGGTCCGAACCGTTCATGACGATTGCTATGGCGGGAACCCGGCACGAGTATGGCGTGGTCGTCGGCCAAGTGAACTTAAAGTTCATTTGGGACATCGTCTCGCAAATCAAGGCGGGCAAGCGTGGGCAGGCCTACCTGATCGACGAGAATGCGCGACTGATCGCACATCCGGATATCAGTCTCGTCCTTCGCAAAACGGATATGTCGCGCCTACCTCAGGTCCAAGCGGCCTACGTGCCGGCGTCTGCCAACCTTTCTGAGCAAAACGTGCGCGCGGTCGACCTCCATGGGCGGCCGGTCCTCAGTGCAAATGCGTCAATCGCTCCGCTCAATTGGCTGGTCTTCGTTGACGTCCCGCGTGACGAGGCTTACGCGCCCCTTTACAATTCCATCAAAAGATCCGGCATCATTCTCTTAGCGGCGCTCGCCCTAACTTTTTTTGCGGCCTTGTTGGTCACGCGTAGGATGGTCATCCCTATTCGTGCGCTGCACGACGGCGCATTACGGATTGGTGGGGGTGATTTAACCCAGCGCATTTCAATCAAGACGGGCGACGAACTGGAAGCACTGGGAGATCAGTTTAACAGCATGGCGACCCGGCTCCAGGAATCGTACGCGACTTTGGAGCGAAAGGTCGAAGAACGAACCCGTCAACTCGAAGCTGCCAACCTCTCGAAATCCAGGTTCCTAGCCGCGGCAAGCCACGACCTGCGTCAACCACTCCATGCGTTAGGCTTATTTGTTGGTCAGTTGAAAGGGAGGGTCCGCGCGGACGAGCGGAAAAAAATATTAGGGCGTATAGAGGCGGCTCTATCCGCAATGAACGAACTATTCAGTGCGCTCCTCGATGTATCCAAACTTGACGCTGGGGCTCTCGCTCCTAGCGTTTCAGACTTCCCCGTCTCACAATTGCTCAAGATAACAGAAACTACATTTTCCGGTGCCGCGCGCGAAAAAGGGTTCGCATTGCGAATTGTGCCGAGTACTGCTTGGGTGCGCAGTGACTCTATTTTATTGGAACGCATACTCTCAAACCTTGTCTCGAACGCGGTTCGCTACACGGCAAAAGGCCGAATAATGGTTGGCTGCCGGAAACGAAATGGCCGATTGCGATTAGAGGTTTGGGACACTGGAATAGGAATTCCGGAAGATCAGCGACAAAATATTTTCATAGAGTTTTTTCGCTTTGCCAAGCAGGACGGCGGCGGTCTCGGCTTGGGCTTGGCCATCGTGGACCGACTTTGCCGGCTGCTCGACCATCCATTGGAGGTTGCGTCCGCCGTGGGCAAGGGCTCGTGTTTCGCAATCACGGTTCCGTTAGCGGCCGCCACTGCGGAGCAGCGAATACCTCTGCGGTCGATCCCCACCCACATAAATCTTGCGCACGGCAAGCTCGTTGTCGTGATCGACGACGATCCCCTTGTGCTCGATGGAATGAACGGCCTGCTTCGAAGCTGGGGGTGCACGGTCATCACCGGCAGTACCGATCGCGCCGTGCTGGCGGAACTGGCGAAGCAGGACCGGCAACCCGACGCCATCATTTCCGACTATTATTTGAGTGATGGTTTGTCAGGCATCGATGCAATTACGCGAGTGCGCGATACCCTATCAGTCGCTGTCCCCGCATTCCTCATGACAGCCGATAATAACCCGGCCACCCTCACCATTGCGCGCACAAATGGGTATCCACTATTGCACAAACCCGTCGATCCAATGGCGCTACGCGCTATACTCGCACATGCTTTCAAGAAGCATCACATCACTGACATGGCTGTCTAGCCAATACTCGTTCACTCTTTTGCTAAAACAAGGCGCTTTAGGCCCAACTCATTGGCGGCAATCGCGGCTTCGGTGCGGTTGGTAACGTTTAATGCCTTCAAAATTTTTGTTACATGTTTCTTCACAGTAGGCTCTGACATGTTGAGCGCACGGCAAATCTTCTTGTTGTTTTTACCCTCCATTACCAGGGCGAGAACATCCAATTGTCGCTCTGTAAGTTGGATGCCATGCATGCGGTCACTGGCGGGCAGGTTTGGCGTTGCCGACGCTTCGTCACGGACGAGGATAGCGGGCGGAATATAAATGCTGCCGGAAAGCACAAGGCGCAGCGCACCGAGCATGACATCCGCATCCGCCGATTTCGGAATGTAACCAAGCGCACCCATGTCGAGAGCCTTCATAACATTGGCACGGTCCTGCACGGCAGACACAACTACTACCGATATTGATGGATGGATTTTGCGCAGCTGCGCGAGTGCTTCAAAGCCGTCATGATCCGGCAAGGTCAGATCGAGAATAACGAGGTTAATGTCGGGATGGTTATTAAGGGCTACCCTGGCTGCTTCCCACGTTGGGGCTTCAACGATAACTGCATCGCGCTTCAGCTTCCTTAGCACGCCATGCATCGCCTGACGGATCAGAACATGGTCGTCGACCACAAGGAACTTCATCGGAGACCCCCAAGCTCCCTAAAGATATCGACTTTTTATTCAGAGAACCACCTGCCGCCTATTTCTAAGCAATGTCGGCGCTAATGCCGGATAATGAAGGCGTTGCCCAACTTATAATTGTGCGGTACCCTTCAGTTGCGAGTGGGGCTTCGCGATGCGAACCGACAGCGTCAAATGGCTTGCGATGCTTGCTATTGGCGGTCTGACCAACTGCGCGCCGCCACCGGATGTGCCAGCACCGAAACCAAAAACGGGCGACACTGCCCCGCCTGCTCGAGTTGTCGTGGGTCGATCGAACACTAGCGACCTGCAAGTGCGGATTGCGCAGTTGCCTTCAGCGCCACCTCCCGATCGCCCGGCGGTTGTGACGATGCCGCCGCCAGATTCGCCGCCGCGACCGCCAAACGGCGGTGCGCCGCCGCCAGATGGCCCCAGGCCGCACATTGACCTCATGCCGCCGCCTGACCGGAAAATGCAAGCACCGCCGCCTGACCTTCCGGCGTCCCCGCCGCCGCGATAACAGACCCGGAAATGCTGCGTGGCCAAAAAACAGACGTCAGCGAAATTTCGTTTTAAGATCAGCTACGAAGCTAGCTTGCTCACGCTGATCACTTTTTTGATCAGCATTGCATCGCTGTCGTGGCAAATCATAAACTACTTCGAGGGCGCGCAAGTCAGGCTGATTACGCCCGACCAGATCACTATCGGCTCAAGCCCAAGAATGAATTATCCAAATCGCGGTGGCGGCCCCTACGTGCATTTCATTACGCGGATGAGCTATGTGAATGCCGCCAGCGCCGGCTACAATGCAACGGTCAGTGTCGAGCGGGTCAGCATCACCGTCGATGGACAACACACTTTCGAATATCGTTGGTATTACTTCGTCACAAGTGACGCGGTCGGCAAAGATGGTACCGAGTTGGACGTGAAAAAAACACTTTATGCTCAGCCATTTGCTTTGGCGGCCGGATCGTCTGCAAGCCACGAGACTCTTTTTCAGCCTTGGCAGAAGGACTGTTCTTCAGCAGCCTCGCCATGCACTGCGTCAGACAATTACGTCGATTGGAAGACCTTCGTGCAATGGTTCGGTAATAAGCACGTCCTCGAATTCGAATTCCTCGCCGATATTTTTGGCCGCGAGAAGCCGGTATCCGGCAAATGCAAAGTCGAGATGTCACCGGAGCGTTTTGCTGAACTGCTGACACGCGAATGGGCAAGCCCCGTCTGCACGCCTATCAAGTAAAAGCTGCGGGCCGTCCAGGCCGCACGAGTACCGCACGTGCACGATCAAAGGCTCGCTGTGCAAGCTTGCTAATTCAAGCTGCATTGCGGCTGAACGCTACGGGTCAGTTTACAATCAAAATTTTCGGCAGATTTACCCTAGCGCGTCCTTGAGCAACGTTGGTAATTGAGAATCCTCCAAAGGCATCGGGAGGCGGTACTTAAGTATGCGCTTAAATCATACGTAAGTACCATTCGGCCAAGGCGCACGCGGCGCCGAAATTTGGCATTGTATGCACCAAAAAATACCGACGCTGCCTTTTCGCATGCGGCCGCGCCGCGAGAGCGTGATCCGGAAAAGTGGAAATCGGTATTACGAAAGAGGGTGTTCAAACAAAATGCTAGCGCGCGCCACGCCTTCGCCTAGGGGTGGCTATTTCCGTCCAGACAGAATTCGCGACGGCATGCATTTCGAATATTGGCGTCAGGTCACTTGATCCAGAGAATTTTCGTCCATGTACAGATAATTCGACTGAGTGAACCGCAATGGCGAGACCAAAGTCCAAGTCGTCTAAGTCCGGAATAAGAAAAACCTACGAAAGTTTTTCGGGCACTTTTCGTAGGAGCTTTTCTGAATTTGATACCGCGATACGTAACCTGTCATTTTTTCGACAGGAGACTTTGGCAACGTTCGACGATGTTCACCAGGCCGAAATTAAATGCATCGATGTCCGCCGCAAGTCCCGTAAAGTCAAGCCTTTCACCAAATTCGGACGGCCGCCACTCAGCAACGGCCATGGAAACGATCGGGTTCTCGACACTGTTGGCTTGGCCTTGTCGGGCGGTGGCGTCCGTTCCGCCGCTTTCAGCCTCGGCGCCCTTCAGGCGTTGCAAGTGGCTGACGCGATTAAGCGCATCGATTACCTGTCTACCGTGTCCGGTGGAGGCTATATCGGCGCGTCGCTCTCGGCCGGAATGAGTTTGAACGACGGTCGCATTCCATTTCCCAGCGAAATGCGTAAGGACGAAAGTCCGACGCTTCAACATATTCGCGATTATTCTAATTATCTTATTCCCCACGGCTTTCCCGATGCCATTCGCGACGTTGTCATATACTTTCGTGGGCTTGCAGCAAATTTCCTCTTCATTCTTCCGTGGCTGCTCGCTGCCGCGGCATTGACCCTTTATTTTAGCCCAACGAGGGACCGTCTTCTCGAGCCGACGATCGTTAAATCGATTTGGATTTGGTTTTTCGGTTCTTTTCCGACATTGCTAGAGGCCGCACCATTTCTATTTTCCGTTTTGGTCGCGGTGGGTTTCGTCGCCGCACTTGTTGTCTGGGCGATCTGGCGATCGCTTCGGTCCAAGACGCATGCGCCAGAAATTCCTGGCTTTATACCTGATCTCTTCATGGTGCTCTTTGTCACGGTTCTCGCCGTATTTTTGCTTTCGCTTCAACCGTACGTCCTCGATGCCATGTTTACGGCCGCCGAGCATCGAGCCGACAGGCACGCTAACGACGGCACGGCGCCCGCTCTACTGATCGACTGGGTACGATATCTCATTATTGGCCTGGCACCCGTGGCCGCAATTATCGGGGCGATCGGTAACAAGCTTCTGTGGTTGATTCGGCGCACAACCGAATCGTCGAACTTCGCCACAAAAGCTAAGAGCGTTTCCAGCAAACTTGCGATTTACCTCGCCGCACTCATCGTGCCGCTGCTGTTGCGGGTTGCATACCTCCAATTGTGCTTTTGGGTTATCGCCGATCGGTCGGGTGGCTATGAGGCGCCACAGTGGCTGCAATGGCCAGCAGAACACTTTTACAGCCTTGTGGTCACAGCCTTTGCATGGCTCGGATATGATGTGCCGATATTGCAGCCGGTCGGCGGTGCTCCGAAATATCAGGTGATGTTAACGTTTTATGCGTGGCTCGCACTGCTGCTCGCTATCACATCGTTGACTCTGAACCAGAATGCGAATTCCTTGCACCGGCTCTATCGCGATCGATTGAGCAAGGCGTTCCTTGTGCGTCCAAAGTACAAACTCGCGAGACGCGACGAAGAAATCGAGACGATTGACACATTCAAGCTGTCGGATTTGCAAGACGGAAAAGCGCCCTATCATCTCATAAACGCGGCTTTCAATCTTCAGGCATCGAAGAATGCCAACCGCCGCGGACGCAACGCAGACTTTTTTCTTTTCAGCAAAAAGTTCATCGGCAGTGAGACGACCGGTTATGTTTCAACCAGCCTGATGGAGGCGCGCGCAAAACGCGTTGATTTGGCCACAGCCATGGCGATTTCCGGCGCAGCAGCCGCTTCGAACATGGGGACCAGCAGCATTAGGTCATGGACGGCGTCGCTGGCTCTTTTGAACGTTAGGCTAGGCTACTGGCTGCGCAATCCGAAACTCCTAGTTCACGCACTCGTACGGCCTGACGAAATTCCAATTCCTTATTTTCTTCGTGAAATGTTCGGACTTCTAAATGAAAACCGCAAATATGTATATGTAACGGACGGGGGTCACGTCGAAAATCTTGGCGTTTATGAACTTTTGCGCCGTCGATGCTGCCTCATCATCGTTGTCGACGGCGAAGCCGATCCTGGTATGCATTTTAATTCGCTCGTCCGCCTGGAGAGGTATGCTCGAATTGATCTCGGCATCCGAATTGACCTGCCATGGCAAGAGATTCGCACGGCGACGTTGCTGGTCGGTCACGAAATCGAGAAGCGCGGGGATCCAGGCAATCTTATTTCCAAAACCGGGCCACATTGTGCGATCGGAAAGATCTACTACCCAGGCGGGCAAGGGCGGCTCCTTTACATTAAATCGTCGATGACTGGTGACGAGTCCAGCTACGTGACCGACTACAAAAGACGCCATGCTAGCTTTCCGCATGAAACCACTGGTGATCAGTTTTTTACGGAAGAACAGTTCGAGGTTTATCGCGCGCTCGGCTTTCATGCGGTACAAGGCGTTTTTTCAGGCCGCGATCGTATCGCTATCATGCGCAAGCCCGGAAAATTGAAGCAAATGAGGTTGCGCGCGGGTGAGACGGCGGCCCTTAATGAGATTAAGAGCGTTCTGCAGACGATGACGTCAAAAGTCCTTCCGACCTATGTGCCGCGCGAGCCATTGCCGGAGCTCAAGGACGCAGGGGCGTCCAATTAGCGATAACCTCAGATTATGTGCATTTGGATTGCGAATGAAATTAAGAGTTCTCAGGCACGCCCGATCGCTCAAATCTGAGCAAGAGTTCCGAGCACATCGGCTCGTTTGAGTGTAGACCGAAGTGCTTCATCGGATACGTGAGTGTAGATTTCCGTGGTCGCAATACTTGAATGACCGAGCAATCGCTGGACAAATTGAATATCGACCCCTGTTTCTATTAGCAACGTCGCAGCAGTGTGCCTCAACATATGCGGAGTAACACGGCGTGCGAGCCCTACTTCAGTGGCATACCGCCGTAATCTTGATCGAATAGATTGAGGTCTCATCTGGGAGCCGTAGCGATTTACAAATAGCGGGCCTGTTGGATGTTCTTCTCGCCGGCACCTCACAAATTTCTGCAATTCGCGCTGTAGATCGGCGTCCGCGATATAGGCAACTCGATCTCGAGAACCTTTCCCGTGGACCCTAAAGGATGATCCGTCATCGCGTTCGTGACGTTCCCGGGAGCGGCACAATAAAGCGGTTGCGGGCTATGGGCTGGGACGCAGGCGGTAACGATCCCGCCATCACGATAGCCCTTCCCCGAAACGATCTTCGAGTTGCCGTCTTATTCAGAACGATGGTTGAGATGTCGCCGTCTCGAACCAGCCAATAGATTAGCCGGTCGATTATCAGTCATCGTAAAACTTTATCAGCTTCGAAGGTTTGCCAGTACTCCCCCCCTGAAACGGGGGAAATAGGCCAATCGGCCAAGCATCTTGGCTAATGATACAAATTTTGCGTGGGTTCCCGGCCAGCGCTCTATTTTGATTTCGAATGGAATTCCGAGCCCACCACCGAAGCAGTCGTCATAGAAACAGGTATATTTTGCCCTTTGAATTTGACGCATCGATGTTTCGTCCGAAACTCGTACTCTTGCCCGAGTCGCAATGCTTCACGCACAATCAATAATGAGAGCTGAATTGGCAAGATGCAAGCAGCATCGCGCCGGGAAATGAAGATTATCGAGTTGGTATAACTTTGACCGCAAGAAGATGCTGCTCTTATCTAACCGCCGACATGATTGTCCGACAGGACATATTGGCCATCATCATCGCGGCCCAGAGATTTTAAACCACGCACTTCGCCCCAGGCCCTCAGAAATTTCGGCCAGGCAACGTCTCGATGACGGTCGGCAATTTACGAGGACGACTGCGCCTTCGCCCAGACGACGTGATCCGCTCGATCTACTTCGCTCTTATTGACGGACTTGTTCAACGAAATCGGCCAGAAGTCACGCCGCACTTTACGAGTCTCATTAGCTCCCAAAATAGGCGACTGCCTCAACCTCGAGGAGACAATGTGGATCGACGAGGTGGGTCACCTCGACTAGCGTCGATGCTGGACGCGCATCCTTGAACATCTCTTTACGAACCTCCCAGACTGCCACTTTGTCACGTATGTCCATCAGGAAGAACGTGATCTTGACGATGTTCTTAAGCGTACCACCTTCCTTTTCGAGGATAGCCTGCATGTTTTTGATCACTTGACGCGTCTGCGCCGTGACATCGCCGACGCCAACGACGCGACGCTCCTCGTCCCACGGCATAGTTCCAGAAATGTAAAGGAAATCACCAGCACGCATCGCGAGCGCAGTCGGACTGCCGAATCTGGTCGGATCGGCAACCTTCGGATGAGTGATTTCATAGGGGAGCATTCCCAACCTCGAGTAATAGGGATGGATTTAGACCCGTGTGCCGCTTCAGAACGTCCATAGTGTGTTGCACGCCGGCGCTGGACATATAGCCGGCGAAGTTAGTTCTCATCTCATCCGAGACCGCGAGACGCTTAACCAACGGAACGCTGGAGACACACCTTTTGGTCCACGCTAAGCACAGCTTGTATAGCAAGCTCGCATCATTCGTCGGGAACGTATACTTCACGCCCCTACACGATGGTGGCGCGACAAAACGTCTGACCACATCGGGATTCCTCGCATCCTAGAGGTCACACCCATCGGGGTATTCGTACGTACCGAGCAGAGCACATCCATCGAGGCCGCTTCACTATCTTGATCATTCAGACGATCCGAGTTCGTAATGTCAAAAATGGTTCTATAGTCATTGTGACCTCGTCGCCGGGTTTCAGGTACAGTTCGGCTGCGTTCGGCTGCCCTACCGCAACGCCACCGGCCGAACCCGTCGCAAACACATCGCCGGCTCGCAAAGGCATGTACCGAGAAAAATGCTCGATAATTGCCGCTGCATTGTAAATCTGCCCCTTGGTATTGAAACGCGTGCGCTGCGAACCGTTGACCGAGCAGCTCACCCAAAGGTCATCAAGATTCTTAACTTCGTCCAAGGTGACAATATAGGGCCCGACCGGGCCGAAGCCGGGCATGTTCTTGGCGGTCCAGAATTTTGTGCCCGTCTGCGCTTCCTTCTTTTGGATTTCTCGTGCAGTCAAATCGTTAAACGCGGTAATCGCGACAACGTGCTCCATGGCGCGTTCTCTGGTGATCCGGTAACCTGGCTTGCCGATGATGAAGGCAAGCTCGGGCTCATAGTCGAATTGGACGATGCCTTCCGGCCGCTGTACTTCGGCATCCTGACCAACCAGAACCGAGTTGAGCTTGAGAAAGCCCGTCGGCTCGTCGGGGATCTCCTTAATGAGGCCGGTTAGAACCAGCTCTTCGAGATGATCGCGATAGTTTTTGCCGACGCAAAAGAACATGCTCGGATTTGGGATCGGCGGCAGCAGCGTCACCTCGTTTTCCGGGATCCTCTTTTCCGACATCTTTTTGATAACACCCTTGAGCTCGGCCAGCCCCGCTAGGCCCTCCCCCAGCAGCGATTGTAGATCCGTGACGCCGATCGCTTCTGTAAGATCCACAAGGCCACCGTCAGCCAGTACGCCAACACGCGGCTCTGCCCCTTTGCGTCTCGTAAACGTGCCCAGCTTCATGAAAGCTCTACCTAAACTCAGCTGTTGACCACGAGGGCTGATTTCGGCTCGCGGTCCTTGAGGACCAGATCGTCATACGAACCAATGCTCTTGAGCGCGCGCTCCACTTCTTTGTCCACATGTTCCCATCGGAAGAAGTGCCAGACGCGATTCATCGCGACATGGGGTGCGCCATTGTAGAACATCTCATATTGTGTATGGCGGCTGGCGAATTCGGTGCCGACCAGATCCCATGCAAGGCGCATGACCTTGTATCGTTCCAGCGCCTTTTCCTTATCCTCGAGCGTAAATCGCGAATAGAGGTCCGACGTCACAGGGTTGTTGAACACTGAGATGTCCGCCGGCTGTTGGAACGAGTGGCTGCCCAACAGCTTGCGCACGATCTCTATCAGCCGCGGGAATGTGCGCGTCGTCCAAGCCATGGTGGCGTACATCGCCTGCCGGTCTTGCGCGACATAGCCGTTGGGCCAAGTCTCAAGGTTAGCGTTTTCGGCTTCAATAAGGCCTTCGATCATGGCACAATACATCGCAAGTTCCGCAAGCGTATCGCGCACAGCCGGGACCGACATGATACCATTAATGTTGGTAACCTTCTTAATCACGCCGAGGAGGAAGCGGACCTTCGTCAGCAAGCGGATGTGCGCCTGCACATTACCGAGCACGTGGGCGGGAGTATCGGCAAAAGCCGCACGCGCCATATCAACACGGTTATAAGTGAACACGCGCTCCCACGGAACCAATACGTTCTCGCAGTAAACGACGGCATCCGTCTCGTCGTACCGGAAGGCTAACGGATCATCGAGCTCGCTGCTCGCCATCTGCGAATAGGGCCGACGGGAGAGAAGCGTAAGTCCGGGCGTATCGACAGGCAACGCGAAGGTCGCGGCAAAACGTTCGTTGCCTTCTGCGAGAGCCTGGAAGTTTCCGAATAGGATCTCATCAGCGAGGATCGCGCCCGTCGCTAGCACCTTGAAGCCGGACACGACGATGCCCGCGTCCTTCTCGCCGACGACCTGAAGCCCGGCCTGTTCGCCCCATTTCGAGGTTGGCAACGAAGTTTGCTTCATCGCGACCACCGAGTCGGCGCTCTTCACGCTCGCTGGCGGAACGATCGCGTAGGTGATGAAGAGATCTTTCTCGCGCGCGTGCTCATAATAGCTGGTCACGTTCTTCGCGAAGCCGTCATTGTGAACATCGAGAATTTCCGGACAGCAGGCCATGCCAGAAATCCAGCCGGCGACATGGTCAGGCGAGCGCCCGAAAAGGCCCCACGTTGCCTCGGACCACGCCTTGTGGACTCGATTGCGCGCATCGATATCGTTCCGATTTTTGGGCAGCAGCCACATGTTGTTGTAGCGCTTGCCACCTTCAGCCTTGAACGTAAGGCTCTCGGCATTTGCCGGATCGGACGAAAGGTCGTAGAGCTTTGCTACAGTTTTTGCTGCGTTCGCAAATGCGGGGTGTGTCGCGACATCCTTCACTTGTTCGCCGCCGATAAACGTAATGCTCTTTCTAGACTTGAGCGATTGAAGATAATCTGATCCAGTCCGCACTTTCTTTTCTCCTCTAAGCTAGATTGCGATTCTGCCGGCCTTACTCAAATAAGCATCGGCGGCACCGCAAAATCGTTCACAATCTGGTTCTTGACGATCTTCGGATAGCGGCTCGGCGGCGGCGTGCACCGGCTTCGCCCAATGTAGCGCGGCACGCCAGCCGTGAAGCAACCGACTGCCGACGTGACGTCGCCGTTTTGCAGCGCCTCCAGGGCGGTGGCTTTGGAGCATGCAAGCGCCGCATCGAATAGGAGAATGTCGGCATCTTTTCCGGGCGCGATGAAGCCTGAGTTAAGGCGATAAACCCTGGCATTGTTGCCGGTTGCGGCTGCAATTAGGAGTTCCGGGGCCACACCGCTCAGGCATGACATCTCGGCAATGGTCTTGATCATGCCTTGTGGCATGACGCCTGTAGAGGTCGGCGTGTCGGTGCCGATCAGGAAACGGTCGTAGCAATCCTTCTTCAGCACAAGATTGAGCGTGAGCAGCGCAGTTCGGATGTTTCCGGCCTGAACAATTTGCAATGCCGCCTTCGTCTGGTCGACGACCAACTCAAAATCTCGGTCTGGCATGGCGATCGGGCCGCCATTGACATGGAACGACACGTCCGGCTGCATTGCCACAAGGTGCTCGCCGAGAATCGAATTAGCAAGATTGAGTGACGCGCCGCCGGTATGAACGTTGGTGATCATGCCCGCCTTCTTCGCCGACGCGATAAGCGGCGCATAATCGAACGGCGTTTTGACGTTTCCGAAGCCGGCCTTCGCAAGCCAAATTCCCTTGTCGGCCAACTCTTTGAAGTCCGCATCGGTCATTCCTGGCTCGAGAATGAGGTTACCTCCGAGCACCCGCATGCCGCCGGGCCGGTAGTGGTCCCAGCATTCCTTGGCGGCGACCGCGAGCGCCTTGGCACTCTGAACCGTGTGCGGGTACCCTGGAACGTGAATCTCGCACGCCGAGATCACGGTCGTGGTGCCGCCATGCAGATAATTCTGCAGGAAGTTCACGGCCGTTAAACGGGGCGAATAATCGCCGAATGCAATGTGCACGTGCGAGTTGATGAGGCCTGGCCCGGCCGTCACACCGTTTGCGTCAACGACGAGGTCGCAATCCTGCAGGTCGGCATCGTATACTGAGCCGACTTTTAATATCTTGTCGCCTTCCATCAAGATCGAGTCGCCCTCGATGATCGGCTTGCGCCAATCACCGGAAACGATGCATCCGATATTCACGATTGCGCGCCTCATTACTGTCACTCCAGTGCGGCGATAGCTTGAAATTCGATTAGGAGGCCGGGGTCGGCTAGATGGTTGACCTCGACGATGGTGCTTGTCGGCAGCTTGTCCTTGAAGAACTCCATACGCGCAGCAACGATATTTTTAAATTCCCGCATATCGGTTGTGTAGACAACAATAGAGACAATGTCATCGAGCGTGCCGCCTGCGGATTCCAGAACGGTGCGCATGTTGCGGATGGCCTGTCGAGTCTGCTCCGCCATATCACCGCGACCGACCAGTTTGCCTTCACTATCGCGCGACAGTTGGCCGGATAAAAAAATTAGAGATTTAGGATTATCAACTCGGACGTAATGGTTGTAGATCGTGGTTCGCACATTCGCCAGATTTGACGGATTGCCTCGCTTCATTGTCATTTTCTCCCCTCTGTCGCTAGCGAACCAATCCGGTCGCAAGCCATGGCACTTCGATGGTCACCGCCAGAATACCCAGCACGATCACCACAAATGGGATCGTCGACAGCCATATGTGTTTCAAGGTGATCTGAGGCGGCGCCACCGCGCGCATAACCCAAAGCAGCAAACCGAAAGGCGGGTGTATGAGGCCGACCTGCAGTGCTATGAGTAGCACAATGCTAAGCCAAAGCATATCCAGATGAAGTGAATTTGCGATCGGCACGAAGAAGGGCAGCGTCAAGAGCATCATTGCAATTTGCTCCATAAAGCAGCCGAGGATGATCAGTAGCACGACCATACCGACCACAGTTACTCCTGCAGAAAATTGGAATTTCGCAAATTCAGCGAGTGCCCCGTCAACCGCGCCGGACATCGCCATGATCTGTGCGAAGGTAGCCGACGCGGAAATAATCAGGAACAACATCGTTGTGATACTGACAGTCGCGCGCAACGCATCAAAGAGAAGGCGCCACGACAATGCTCGGTACGCCAGCGCCAGCAATATGGTCGCAAGGCATGCCACAGCAGCGGATTCCGACGGAGACGCCCAACCGAAATACATACTGCCCATCAAGGCAGCAACGATGAGAAATAGTGGCGGGATATGAATGAACAGTGGCTTCCAGCGGCCTATTTTGTGATCTTCGTGGGTGCCGCCCGCGGGCGCCAACTTCGGATTAATCGCGCATCGAATGACGATATACGCGATGAAGGCTGCGCTCATGACGAGGGCGGGCAGCGTGCCGGCGACGATCAGGTCTGCCACAGACACCTTGGTGACGCTCAAGCTGCTCGCGATGGTAGCGAAAATTATTTTTAGATTCGACGGCGGCATCAACATATCTACCCCACCGATAGCAATGATTGGCCCGACCGCCATCGTCGGGTGATAACCTCTCCGCAGCATGTGTGGCACTAGAGCTTTGCCCAGCATCGCGGTGGTGGCGAGTGTTGAGCCCGAGAGCGCAGAAAATACCGTTCCCCCCGTCACCGCAACAACTGCTAGACGGCCAGGCACTCGCTGAACCGCATTATCGATCGCGTCGATCGCTTTGAAGACAATCCCGCTACGCAGCAGTACTTCACCCATCAGAAGGAAAAAAGGAATCGGCGCAAGACTGAAATTCGCTAGGGCAGACATCGAGCCGCGAAGGAACGCAGCGATCCCCGCCTGACCTCCAAGAAAGATGAAGGCGCCTGCCAAATTGACAAAAAAGAATGCAAAAGCAATGGGAACTCCGATTGTCATCAATAAAATGACGGAGCCGACCAGCAACGAAAGCGAGTAGTACCACTCCACGACGGCCCCCCCTCGGCTTCACACTTCTGAGAGTTCAGGCACGGCCATTTTTTCGACGCCGCTCCGAACGCGAAAGAACCGCAACAAAAACTCGACAGACAGCATGGCGCACCCGATAGGCATCGGAAGAATCAGTAGCCATTCAGGTACTGCGAGAATTTTGAACTCAATAAAGTTTGCCTCGTAGGCATCGATTAGAAGCGCGATGCTATAGAGGCACATCACCATACTCACGCCGAATCCAAGCGCGTCGATGGCCTGCTCCAAGCGTATCGTAAGTTTGTATGGGAGAGTTGTGAGAATAAGATCCACGCGCACGTGCTCACCTTTTCGCAATACCCAAGGAGCCGCTAAGAACGTGCCGCCGTACATCGAATACTCAATGATCTCGACCAGCCATGGCATCGATGCAATGCCAAAATATCGAAGTACAACATTGGCGCACACCAACATGGTCAGGACGCCAAATATGATTGCAAAGGCAGAACAAAACGCGTTCATAAGCGCGTCGAACCACCCAATGAGTTTTTGAATGAGGTTCATGAATCTCTTCGTCCTGGCGCGCCGCGGAAGCGGCGCGCCCCCGTTTGAATCGGCTGATTCAGGACATCAGCTGACGAAGACGTGGCGCATGTTCGGGCGCTATCTTCACAATTTCGGCCCAGCCGGAATCATACGCGATTTTTAGATATTTCTCGCTATCCGAGCGGGAGAAGTTAACCGCTTTGACTCCATGGCTGTCTTGGAGCTTTCTGGCTTTCTCGTTCTCATCTAATTCATATTGATCAAGCCAAGTTTCGACCCAGGCCGCGGCATCATCAAGCACCTTTTTCTGGGCTGTGCTGAGCTTGTTGTAGACATTGAGGTTGATCAGCACCTCATTGGGAGCAACGTAGAAACTTGGTTCAATTCGCCGCTTCGTCACCTCCAGAATACCAAGCTCGTCGATACCTTGTATTGGCCAGCCGTAACCATCGACCACGCTATTTTGTAATGCTGTATAGATCTCAGACGGCTGTGTCTGGACCAGAGTTGCGCCCAACGTTGAAAAGAAAGCGCGGTAATTTGGTGAAACTCGCATTTTCAAGCCTGCGAAGTCAGGCTTATCCACCACCCGAGCATGCTCGGAGAGATATGCGTTAAAAGGCACGTCTCCCTTAGCACGCGCGACCCACTTAGCATTCACCTTCTGCTGGATGAGCTTATCGAAAAACTCATAGCCACCATTCGCGCGAAACTCGGCGTATGATATGCGCTTGAGCTTCATCGCGTTCGCTTCAGGCATAAGATCGCCGTAGTATCCTGAGGTCGAATTGAGCATGTCGAATACGCCCGTGCGCAAGGCCTTGCCCATATCGAACACACTCATGATCTTCGAGCCCCCACCAAGATAATTAATCGTGAGGACGCCTTTGCCGATTTCATTCACATGCTGGATATAGCGTTCGAAAGGCTTGGAGAAGGCTGTTCCCGCGGTCCAAGCACTTACAGCTCTGAGCGTGATCTCTTGCGCTCGAGCCCGCCCTCCAGTCGTGGCCACTACGGCTGCCGCCGCGGCGGAGCCGACGAGTTCGCGTCGCGTTAATTTCACCTTCATAACTTTCCCTCCCTATGTTTTCGACCTCGGAGTCAGTCCGAGGCCTTCCACTTCACTACGTGCCGCGAGAACTTCATCAGATAGTCTGCGGTAGGTACTACGGAAAAATACGAGCGGATCAGTCTTGTCGTTGACTTCAATATGGATTACCCGACCGACAAAGATCACATGGTCACCAGCTTCATAGCGCGCGTAACTTTCGCATTCGAACGCCGCCAAGTTGGGTCGAATCATCGGCGAACCTGCGGGGCCTCGATGCAGTTCAATGTTTGCCCACTTATCGTGCCCTGCACGTGCAAAAATAGATGAAATCTCGTGCTGATCTTGGCCGAGAACGTTGATTGCAAAATGAGATGCATTCTCGAAATTCGGAAAGCTCCGCAAAGACTTCGCGAGGTTTACCGAAACCAGCGGCGGCTCCAACGACACTGACGAGAACGAATTTACGGTTACGCCAATCGGTGCACCGTCCCCAGTTCGCGCGGCGACAACCGACACCCCTGTGGGGAAATAGGCTAGCGCCCGACGAAAGATTTGAGAAGTAAACATCGGTCCGCCTCTCAGGCCTTCCATTCGGGCTTTCTCTGGTGGCCGTTGACCGCACGCCGGTCGCCGCCTTCATACTGCCACGCCAATGATCTCACCTTCCCGTCTCCCATTGCCAAGCCATCTGGAAAATTGACGAGGGGCATAGCGAAAGTCCCACGCGTGGAGAAATCAGCGGCCACTGCCGCAGCAGCGAAATCCCCGAACTCAACCTCACACGGACGGGCCTCATCCACATCGGAAGGGGCCGCAAGCAACCGACCAACGCGGCGCACGATCTCGCGAGATTCCCGTTCGCGAACGCGGTCATTTGAAGGCTCCGCTGCGCTTCTTCTTGTCACGGAGCTTAGCCACGGATGCGGACTGAGGGTCGTTCGTAGCCTCCAGATATCGAAGAAAAAGCAGCGCCTCCCGGCTGCCTTCGACCAAGCGATCGATCATAGGGACGAGATCCGCAAATTCTTCTGCGCTCAGATTACCAAATTGGACGTCGCCGATGGTCCGCTGCAGCGGAGCGACTTGTTTGAACAGACTGATACCCTTCTTGGTGACTTCGAGCATCACTTTGCGGCGGTCGCCGGAGGACTGCTTCTTATCCATGAGCCCGAGCGCCTGTAGTTTCGTCGTTTCCATCGCGATGAAGGAGACGCTGAAGCTGAGATGGTTTGCGACTTCGGTCACTCCGACCGGGCCGATTTGGCCGAGATGAATGACGCTCTGTAGAATCGTATGCTGCACCCCGCCGAGATGAATCGACGCTGCAATGCCGTCACGTATCGCTTCGTGCGTCGCGGACAATACCAAAAGGGCATGCACGAACCGGCGATAAACGCGATCCGATCCGTCGACGAGAAGTTCGGGACGGCTGACGGTCATCGGCAATTCGGAATTGCGGACCTGAAAAGCACTCGTGATGCCTGGGCGGGATACCTGCATCGCTGGTGATCCTCGGCGAGAGCTGGTCCGCGTCATTTCTGATCCAGAATGGCCATGCCTAGATACTACTGCAACTTAGTTTAGTTACAAAACAAATTAACGCAACAATTCCGGCGGCCGGTTGAATACGCTTCCTTGCGAATGGTGAAATTAGGAACTCTGTCGCTAAGCTACAGGATGCGCGCGTCCGCGCATTCACGGCAGTGTGGCAACTGAAGAGTCCCGCCGTCCAAGCCGGGCGACGTCCTTTGTCGAAATCCGGCCTCCTTGAGCGATTTGACGATTCGGATTCTTTATCGTCCGGGTGTGGAACGGCCCCACGGGGCGCCGTCAGGCTGCTTTCACTCTGCCAAGCCCATGAGAAGCCGCTCATGAGCTCCGTCTGGGCCGCAATTCCAGGACGCCATGAGGTATGCGCCCTGACCTGCGGCGTTGAACTGCGAACTTCTGAGATGCGGCCAAGGGTCTTGGCCGTGTCAAAAACGGTCGGAGGTGAGGCGCCCAAGGATGGACGCAGGCATGCTGCCGAGGGTTACGCCCTCATTGCTGCTAGGAAGCCCGGGTGCCCATGATGCTCATAACCTGAACCATGTTGTAGGCCAGCAGGTGCAGTCCCATCTCAGCAGCCAACACACCGGACCTCGGCCGCCCCTTGCGATCAACCGGGAACCGGGATCGGTGAGCGAGATTGCTATTTAGGCGTAACCGAACATCTGCGTCTTGAGCAAACGCTGCATTTCTTCCTTCAGCTTGGCGATCTTGTCTGCGGCTCCCCGTTCGAGCCGGCGGCTCGACTGGACCCGATTGAGACAGCCGTAGTGTAGAGCGTCAGCAGAACGGGGTGAATGATACGCCCGGCCGTCCAGTGGCCTCAGGAGTGACGCCTCGAACCCAACTCGGCGAGTGCAAAATTCATCGACGATCTGCACGGGGGTTACTCTCGTCGATCCAGCACCCGGCCTCAGTTGGTCCGCTTCGGGTCCATTTGAGCGTTAGCTGGAGTCACGGATTGACCTCGCATATCCGCGCAGCAGATGCAGTTACATGCCCGTGTCTATCGGCTTTTCAATCGCGCCGCCGTTCTCGGCCCAATCCTTGAATGCGCCGAGGTTATACACATTTCTGTAGCCGATATCTTTGAGCGTCTTTCCAGCCAATGCAGAGCGGCCGCCCGAAGCACAATAAACAATGACGGTCTTATCCTGTGCAAAATTTTTGTCGAAATAAGGCGACTCGGGGTCAGCGCGAAATTCCAGCATGCCCCGCGAGTGATGCACAGCCCCGGCAATCTTGCCAGTTTTCTCTAGCTCCGGCGCATCGCGCACATCGATCACCAGTGTGTTGCCTTTTGCAATCATCTCCCGGGCCTGATCCGGATTGATCTTCGGCACCACCGCGTTCGCCGCCTCGATTAATTGCTTGACGCTTGTCGTCATTATTGGACTCCATTGTTCGAGCGGTGCTCGAGTGCGCGCCTTTCGTCGACCTACACTTGCAGCGCAATCAGCAGCAGGCCGTTGCCTCTAGAACGTCAGCCCTGAACAATAGCCTGTAAATGAGCCATCAGCTGTTTTCGGTTTCCTACGGAAAGCTTCTTCAAAAGATTCTCGTTGTGCATACGCAGTCGCTTATCCACTATGGCCGAAATCTTCTTCCCCTCAGGGGTCAGGCTCAAGGAATGGTAACGACGATCGGCCGGCAGGCGCCTCCTCAAAATCAGGTTGCGATCCTCGAGTCGCGTGCAGATCGCGACCATCGTCGCCTGGTCAGTGCCGAGTCCCGCCGCCAGCATGTTTTGGCTGAGATCCTTGTTTTTTCCGATCAGGACTAAGGCGGCCGCCTCGACTGGCCTCAAATTGAGGTCGGTCAAGTGCTGTCCGAAGGATTTCATGACGACTAGTTGCGCTCTTCTAATCCAAAACCCCGCGAGGCCGGCGAGCACGTCGTAATCGAGTTCCGGCAAAAGCGCGAGCTTACCGTCGACTGGCTTGACCGCTGCCCGGTCGCTGCTTCCAACTTTCCGCACCACCGAACGCATTCGTTTGCCGCATAATTTGTTTGCTATCGCGCGCCGTTCACCGAACGCCACGTGTCAGCATATAAGCAACTATATGACAGCGCAAATTATTAGCCGTACAATACAACTCAGACGGTGCGGGCTCGGCGCTATCGGGGAGTGAAGGATGAAGCGAAGAAGCGTTTACACGCAAAAGCCAGTCGATCGCAAATATCAATATAGCCCGGCCGTGGTGCATCAGCGATCCGGGCTGCTATTCGTGTCGGGCGTTTGCGGCTGGGATAGAAATGGGACGATTCTGCACGCCGAGGACGCCGCCAAACAGGCACGAGTTGCGTTTGAAAATCTCGGCGACATCCTGAAAGAAGCCGGCGCGACGTTCGCCGACGTCCTCTCGGAAACCGAATATGTCGTTGACCTCCGCCAATACAAGGAAATCGCAAAAGTGCGCTCGGAATACTTTCCGGACAATTTCCCGGCGGCGACACTGGTCGGGGTCTCTGCATTGTTTAAACCCGGCCTGCTATTTGAAATTCAGACGATCGTCGCCCTTCAGTGACTGCGTCTGAACGAACCGTGGCTGTGACTGAGCCCGGCTATCGCGTCGATAATTTGCCCTATCAACTATTTATTGCTTAAATGGATGGCGGGTATTAGTGGAGCGATGCGATGATCAAAATAACAGGATTCGAGCACGTGTCATGGGCGTCCAGCGACCTGGAACCCGGGACGTCTGTCCTCGGTCTTTTCGGCATAAAACCGACCGGATTTGAAGAAATTCACACGCAGGCGGTCACCTCGAACTACTTCGAAGAGCCGCAAAGCGGCGTGCGCTTCGAGATCATCAGGCCGGCCAGCCCAGACTCGCACTTGCACAAATATCTTAAGGAGCGCGGTCCCGGCCTGCATCACATCTGCCTTCAGGTCGAGAACCTCGACGATGCCTGCGAACAGGTCAAAGCTGCGGGCGGCACCATCGTCGGCGAGAAATTTTCAGATTCGCGCGGCCGCCATGCTTTTATCCATCCGAAGAGCACGGGCGGCGTCCTGATCGGCATGATCGAACTTCACCCTCAATTCAAGAACAAGTAACGCTCCCGAGGAACGCCGTGACCACCAAGGCCAAGAAGCTTATCGTCCTGAGTTGCGGGCACACCACGCTCGATCGCGAACTTGTCGCAACTGGCGTATCTGACCCCGCGTTGATCCGACATCTTCTGCCGTGCTGCCACGGGCCTGGCGTCGACGGAAAGGTCGCTCACCCCGTCTATGCCTACATCATCGAGCATGAAAGCGGTCGCATGATGGTCGACACCGGGATGAGCGACAGCTTCAACAAAGATTGGAAGAACAACTTCTACAAAGATCGAATGGCCTATGATCCGGGCGAGGATGGACTGTTTACTCAGCGCCTCGAGCAAATGGACCTTGCGCCCTCGGACTTCTCCGATCTGGTCATCACGCATCTTCATACCGACCATGCCGGGAATGTGCCGCTTTTTGCGGCCAGCAAAAAGACGCGGATTCTCGTACACGAGGACGAATTGCGCGGCTGCATCACTGAGAAAGGTGGGCTGCTGCGTGATGATCTCATCACGTTGTGGGGCGTCAACAGTCCACAAGGTTTCACGCGCAAGGACTTCGCTTGTCTCTTGCCGAATTGGGCTGTTACAGTATTTGGCGATCAGGAGATCTACCGGGGCATCTGGACAGTCTCTCTACCGGGACACACCTGGGGCACCATGGGGGTTGCGGTGAAGCTGCCGCAGTCCGGGTGGATTTTGCTCGCCTCCGATCACATTTACCTGTCGTCGACCTATGGCGATCCTTTCAACGTGAGCATTCTCAACCAAGACCCCCGCCGCTGGGCGCATTCTGCGGTCAAGGTGCGGCGTCTGGTGGAGAAATATTCGATGCGCGTCTTCCCTGGACACGACAACAAGATCATCGTACCGGACAAGACCAATGAGCGGGGTTTCGGATACGCTGACCTCGGCTCGGCCTACGATTGAACCGTCGGGCGGGCCGCAACCCTTATCAGTCAGGGAAACTCAGTTCATTCGCCAAGGGCGCAAAGCAGGCCTCGATCTCGTCGGTGGCGATGTCCTGCAGGCGTGCCGGATTCCAGCGTGGCTTGTTGTCCTTGTCGATGATGCGCGCGCGTACCCCTTCGAAGTAATCGCCCTTGCCCATCAGTCGCTGAGCAATGCGAAAATCCGTTCGCAGGCATTCGCGAACCGACTTCGCTCTTGCTTCACGGATTGTGCGGAATGTGAGCGCCAGACTGAACGGGGACGCCTCGGAAATCGCTCTCAATGCTTCTTGCGCCCACGGTGCCGGCTCGACTTCAAGAGCTAGAACAAGCTCGGCCAGCGAACCCCGTCCAAAGATCGCGCTGACGGCGGCAAGCGGCGCCGACAGACGTGGCTCCGGGAGCACTTCGGACGATGCCATAAGAGCGGCGTCAACGCTCGGATTGCGGCGCATCTCCATGATCAGATCGTCGAGGCGATGTGTGGGTACGTAATGGTCCGCAAATCCGAGGCGGACGGCGTCGGCGCCCCCAACGCGCAACCCTGTCAGGCCCATGTACATGCCGAAATGATCGGGACAGCGCGACAAAAAATAGGAGCCGGCTACGTCAGGGAACAGCCCGATTCCGCATTCGGGCATCGCCAGCACCGTACTCTCGGTCACGACGCGATGCCGGCCGTGCACGGAAATTCCACACCCCCCGCCCATCACGATGCCCGACATGAGAGCCATGTAGGGTTTCGGATAACGATTGATAAAATCGTCAAGGACGTATTCACGCCGATAGACTGCGTCCATGAACGCATCGTCGCCGCAGTGCTCCCAAACCGCCCGGACGTCGCCGCCGGCACAAAAGGCGCGCGTGCCAGCGCCGCGGACAACGACCGCGCGTACCGCGGGATCTCGCTCCCAAGTCTTCAATTGTCGATAGAGGGCGTCGATAAGGTCCAGATCGATCACGTTCAGCACGTTCGGCCGATTCAAAACGGCCACTCCAACGCCGTCGATGACCTGGCAGATGAGATTGCTTGTCATGCATCCTTCAAACGATCATTGACCGGCTTCGCCGGTGCGAGCAGCCTTCAACAGGCTTTGTACGAGAAGATTGCGGTCGATCTTGCCGGTGGCGCCCATCGGCCATGAATTGACGACCTGCACGCCTGTTGGCCAGTATTTTTTCGTGATGCGTTGATCGAGGAAAAGCTGTTCGAGGTCCGTAAGTGCCAGCGACTTTCCCGGTTTGACCTGCACACAGGCCATCGGCAATTCGCCAAGACGGGCATCCGGCACCCCCACCACGACGGCGTGCAAAACGTTAGGGTGGCCGGCAATGACATCTTCCAGAAGACTCACTGGGATCGTCTCAGCCCCGCGGCGGATCACGTTTTTGATGCGACCCGTGATGCGCAGGAAGCCGGCCTCGTCCAGCGCGCCAAGGTCGCCAGTCGGAAAATAGCCATCACGGTCGAGCACATCTTGCTTGAGCGCGTTCTCGGTCAAATAGCCGGCAAATAGGAACGGACCGCTCACGCCGATCTGCCCGACCTGATTTGCAGATAAAGGCTGCCCCGCCTCATCGGTAATCCGAAATTTCATCCCGGGTTGCGGCGTCCCTAGCGTGTCTGCGATGTTATCGATGGACATGTGAGCGTCGGTCGATAAGGCGTGCCCGAACTCGGTCATCCCGAGTGCCCGCGAGATGCGGAAAGGAAGCATCGCCGCTGCCTTGCGCACGACTGGAGCCGGCAGCGAATCGCCAGACAACGTGAACAGCCACAAGCTCGATAATTCTTGGATTTGCTCGGGCGGCAATCCGATCATGTCGATGATAAAAGCGGATGGACCTAGCGAAACTGTTGCCCGATTCCCGCTGATTATCTCTACGGCCTCGTCAACGTTCCAACCGTCCTGAAGCAGAATGGTCGCGCCAGCCTGCAGTGCGCAACGCATGCCGTAGAAATACCCGAACGTGTGACCGAGCGGTAGGGCGATGTGAATGATGTCTTTTGAGGTAATGCCTTGCCGCTCGATTGTGGAATCAACGGTGGCAAGCGCCGAATCATGCACGTGCAGCACGCCTTTCGGATCGCCGGTCGATCCTGACGTCACCGCGATTTCGAGTGGCTCCTGGCCCCGCCCGCCCTCTCTGGCATTCGAGGCGTTGGCATCGGCCAGCCATGCAACGTCATTGAATGAGTCGCCGGCTTCGTCGCTGCGCATCAACACCAACCGCGGCGCTTTCGGCCCGAGCTCGGCCAAAATTTCACGCAATACGCCGGACCGCTCTTCGCCCGGGTGCCGAGACGCGGTGGTGAACCAAATGCGCGGCCGAATGAGCCTAAGGGCACGTAGCGTCTCTCGTTTGTCCCACTGAACCGGACAAAACGAAAAGACCACGCGCGCCGCCTCGGCGGCGACCGCGATTTTAACGAACTCCGCCCAGTTCGGAAGCTGAACGAGGATGATGTCGCGGCCCTCTGCACCGGCTTTGATCATTGCCGCGCTGTAGCGACAGGCATCGGTCCACAGCTCGCAGTAAGTGATGACGCGATCGTATTCCAGGATTGCTGGCTTGTCCGGATCGCGTTGCGCGACATCACGGACACGCTCCCAGAGTGGCTTGCGCCCCCACCAGCCGGCGCGGCACCAGGCTTCCCCCGGGCGCCTGGAGAGCCCCGACAGATCGGAAAGCCGTTCATCCATGACGTGTTCTCACCAACATCGCTCCACCGCAAATTCAACAGCCGGATTTTTACGAACCAGCCAAAATGCAGAGCAAAAGGCTTCTTCGCTTCCAGCACGAACCTGGATGTTGCACGCCGGAAAGATATGACGTTATAATTTACCTAGCAAATTATTTGTGGCCTCAACTTGAGTCGCTGCGGATGAACAGTCGGACATCGACTAGGCTCGCGACGCTCGCAAGGCGGCTGGTCGCTCCTGCCGTGATCGTCTTGGTGTGGCAGTTCACGGTCGAGTTCTTCAACTTCGGTTCGGGCTTTGTTCCCTCGCCGGTGCAAGTGGTCAAGACGCTTGGAATCTGGATGTTCAGCCTCGGCGCGGACGACCGCTTCGCAGGCACGTGGGTTGATGCCGTGATCGCCAGTGGCGAGCGCGTTGTGATCGGCTTCTTCGTTGCCTCGATTGCTGGCGTTTTAATGGGCACGTTGATTGCAAGATCGGCAATTGCCGCGGACGTGTTCGATCCCATCCTGCAAATATTGCGGCCGATCCCGGTATCCGCCTGGGTTCCTTTCTCGATGGTGTTCTTTGGAATTGGACCGGCGGCGGCGATCTCGCTCGTTTCGCTCGGCGCTTTTTTTCCCGTCGTCCTGAACACCGTCGCGGGCGTGCGCCATGTCTCGGACTTGCACCTGCGAGGCGCGCAAATGCTCGGCGCTAGCCCGGCGCGGTCGTTGTTGCGTGTTGTTTTGCCGAGCGCGCTGCCCTCGATCTTCGTCGGGTTGCGCTTGGCGATGGGCTTGTCCTGGGTGCTGCTGATCGTGGCAGAGATGGTCGCGGTGAAATCGGGCCTCGGATACGAGCTGTGGAACGCCTACTACTACAGCCGCATGGACTTGATCGTCGCCGCGATGCTCACGATCGGCACGTTGGGCTATCTGTCCGACCGCATCATACTCGCCATCTCGGGGCATTTTCTCCGCTGGCGGGAAAAGGCAGACCTATAGCAAATGTCATTGCGCGAGCCCAACGAACTTGAAAGTGCTCCGACGCCGGTTGTGCGCGTTCGTGAACTCAGTCGTACCTACGATACGCCGAACTCCATTGTGCACGCGCTTGACAGCGTGAGCTTGGACATTCTTCCGGGGGAATTCTTGTGCGTACTTGGCCCCTCTGGATGCGGAAAGACCACGCTACTGAACATTCTGGCGGGCTTCGAACGGCAGAGTTCCGGAATCGCCCAATTCGAAGGGCAGAACATCTTGGCGCCATCGCCGAAGCGTGGCGTGGTATTTCAGGACACGAACGCGCTTTTTCCGTGGATGACGGTTGAGCAAAACGTCGAATTTGGTCTGGAATCGATAAATGTCCCGAAAGCGGAGCGTAAAGAGCGCGTCAGTCAGGCGCTAACGCTCGTCAGACTTCAGAATTTCGCCAAAAGTTATCCGCGGCAGCTTTCTGGCGGCATGCGTCAGCTAGTTGCAATCGCGCGTGTCGTGATCATGAACGCTGATCTGCTGCTCATGGACGAGCCATTTGCCGCGCTTGATGCGATTACTCGGCAACGCATGCAGCAGCAGCTTGTCGAAATATGGTCGCAAACGCACTCGTCGATCATATTCATCACGCACAGCATCGATGAAGCAATCTATCTCGGCGATCGCGTCGCGATCATGAGCTCGCGGCCCGGACAAATTCGGGAGGTGTTGGAAATCAAACTTCCACGTCTGCGCGATCTCGCATCAGATGAATTCAACGTACTCCGTGGTAAGGCACTTAAATATCTGAACCACACCTACTAAAGAGAAGGAGCTTTCGATATGTCACACTTCAGGTGCCCAAAGACCTATATATCGACCTTCGCTTTGGTCTTGTTGGCGTCCCTCGGCATCACGGCGGCAAGGGCGGAAGATACGATCAGGGTTGGCTATCTCAATCAAATCCACGACGCAGCCGTAATGGCGATGGAAAAGGAACTTTCATCGAAATACAAGATCAAGATGATTCGGTTCCTGCGCTACAACGACACGGAACTTGGCTTGAACTCGTGGTGACCTCGACGTCGCAACGACCGGATATACTAATGGCATTATCGCCGCGGGTCGCGATGCTTCCCCAGGCTTTATCTACGTGAGCGGCCTTTCACGTGGCGCGATTAATGTCGTGTGCCGGAATGACGTCAAGGTCAATGGCTGGAACGACTTGAAAGGCAAGAAGTTCGGTGTGCTGACCGGCGGCACGGCTGAGTTGTTTTTCGACGATGCGCTCGCGACCCATGGGATAAGCCGGAAAGATATCCCGTCGATATCGTTTACAGCGCCTGGACCACCTCTCTTGCAGGCGCTGAAGGAGAAGACAATCGACTGCACCGCTGTCTATGAGCCGTTTGCTGCGAATGCCGTGGCGAACGGATATGGCTATTACCCGAACGGTATCGATCTTGCGGACAATTCGTTCCACGGCATCAACAGCGCCTGGGCGGTTAACAAGGACTTCCTCAAGCGCAATCCAGCTTTCGTGAAGGACGCGGTCGAGGCGATTGTGAAGGCGACAGGCTACTACTCGGAACATAAGGACGAGCTGCAGACTGCTTTCCCAAGTCGTCTGGAATTTAAGCCGGAAGTCATCAAGATCGGAGCGCCGAGAATCATTCTGGATTCCAATCTTTACTTCGAGAGCGCAATGAAGACAGCGGCTTCGATGAAGCGGCTCGGCTTCATCGGGAGCATGCCAGATCGCAACAAGGTGCTGGCGTACTATGACTACAGCTTCTTGACAGCGGCGACTGGCAAGACGGCCGATGAAGTTGGGCGCAACAAGTAAGAGGCTTGATGTGGCGAAATCGGTGAAGCGGCGATTTGTGGTCGGATGGGGTGACTGCGCCCCATCCGGCGCCGTTTATTATCCGAACTACTTTCGCTGGTTCGATCAGTCGATGTGGGCTCTCTTCGAAGAAAACGGCGCACCCATTCCCGAATTGGAGCGGATGTATCAGGTTGTGGGCGTACCTCTCAAACGTCTGGAGTGCGATTTTGTCGCACCGTGCCGATTGCACGACGATGTCCAGCTTGAAAGCAAGTTCGCCAAGATTGGCGAGAAGGATTTTGAGATTGAACACGAATTGACACGTGGCGAGGTGGTTCTCGTCCGTGCACACGATTCTCGTTTTTGGGGTGTGCGTTCGCCGGACACGGGGAAGCTTCAACGGCAGAGGATTCCGGAAGATGTTCTCGCAAAACTGACTGGGCCTGTCGTAAAAAACTTAGATTAATTATGGGATTGGCATGCACACTAATCGGTTTTTCGTGTCGTAGCCTTGATAAGTCAGGATCCGCTTCGACAATGCCGGCTCCGCCGAAGCTTTGGAGTGGCGGAAAGCCCAAGTTTGATTTGCTTCATTGAGTGATCGAAATCTCGCCAGTCCGCAAAAAATGCCCGCAGAATGTAGCGGCTCCGGGCACCATTGTACGGCATGCATCGCCAGGGACATTGTTAACAGGCAGTCAAAACTTCAATTCGCGTATCCGGCTCATCTTTCCAAAGATGACTACGTTCGAGTTTGTGGTGGTACCGACTTTGGTCGATGTGCAGAGGGATGACGCAGCCCCAGCGACGCTGAAAAACGCTTAAGAAGATCGCGGCGAGCGCGCCCGACCCCGACTTCGGCTAAGCAATAGAGCGGCACTAAGTCTGATCGGTAGTGTAATTCGTGACTACAACGATATGTTGCGCGCGAGCCTTCCGTTTCGTAAGATTGTATTAGAGGAAGGTCGCCAATGCGAAGGGCAGTTATCTTAGTTCTAGTCTCGATGCTTCCGATTTGTGCATCAACTCATTCGTTCGCCCAATCCAAAACTTGCAGTGGCCAAATTAAACAGCCGCACCCGAATCCATATAGCCAATATAATTTTGAGACCGATTCCCTGTTCGATGCTGCTAACAAGTTTCCCGACGCATCCCTGTCGCCGTCATCGAAGTTCAAATACGGGACCCTCACCTGCGTAACAAATCCTGATCCGACAAATTTTCTCTACGTCCATTGGTTGATACCGGGCCCCGATGGTTGGGTTCCTCCCAAAGGAGGCTCCCTGCCGTCAATCGTGCGATTCACCGACGAAAGTTCTCCCGCGTCTCAAGATGGCTGCCTAGCATATGGAAATCGTGGCGATACTTATTTTGCGAAATTCCATGTGTTGAAGGAGGAGATGCCTAGAGTCCAAGATGAACAAAACCGTGGCTGTCGCGCGGTAATCGCAAATCCTAAGCAACAGTCGTCCATTCTAAAATCGATCGAAAACTTCGCTCTGAGATTTGTCAACTACGTACCGTCCGACGTAAAAAATCCGCAGAAAACGATGTTAAAAATTGAGGGCGACGTTGGAGTCAAAGGTGGTCCGTATGATTATACGAGTTACATGACTTATAAAGTCAGTCGCGTTGAGGGCAGCGACGGCTCGATCAGAGATATAACATTACGCCCTCAATTTCGTAGTGGCGCTGAACAGATTTTGCCAGCATTTGAAAAAGCAGTTGGACCTAGTTTGAAAGTTGATTCCGAGGGCGGAATTTTTGTGCCAGTCACTGGAATAAAGAACCCACAGCTTGCATACGCATCGTATGTGATCTTCGATAGAAACAATGCCGCAGTGGGCGCTATCGGCTTTCCTATCTATATTCCCGGCGCGGCTAGGTAGTCGTCGAGTCGCAAATGGGACTCTTAAAGCCCCTCTCAGCTGCAACGCCCGGCGTCGCAGTTGCTTTCGTTTCGCGATGGCTCGATCTTTTCGGTAAGACGAATTTAGTCTATCCGGGTTGGCAAGATTTAGGAGAGAAAACGTCGCTTGCGATTGGAGCGTTTGTAGCCGTTGGAATTTGCCTTGCATGCCAGAAGGTACCGCAAACAATTCTGTTAGTTCTATGTGGCCTTTGCGTCATCGCTACGCTAACTGGCTTTTACCTTTGTTTTTCTGATTGGACTGCTTTGGGCAAACCACTTTCTAGTGAAGCAGTTACGTCTCTCAGAGACGATTGGTACAAGTGGTATGTGATTTCAATGGTGCTGATGATTTCAACTCTTTCGTTTGGATCTTTGGCAATCGAGAAAACATCGACGGTTCTTTTTTGGGTACTGTCTGGAATCGCTATCGTGATCGTTGTTTTGGGAGCGGCATTTATATTTCTGAGATGACGAGGCTCCCGCCAAAGATCGCCTTAAAAGCTTCAGCGTCCGCGCGACCGGGAAAGCACCATCGCACATAATCGTGGTCGTTGCGACGATGGCCACTACCCCGGCGGATATCTAGGCCGCGTTCGCGGTGGAATTCGTGGATCAAATCTAGTTTCGCGCCGAAGCCGTTCGGCGGTACGGGCAATTCAACGATGTTCGGGAAGGCACATTGAAAGCCTACGAAATAAAGCGAGGCGCTGGCCTTCATGATTCCGGCAAGCGGCGTTCAATGTTACGCGATACCTTGTGCGTTCAAGTGCTGCTTAAATCATATGGCAAACAACGTGAGTATGACTTAAATAGTGCATTCAGCCACATCATTTTTTATTACGGCAAATGTTCGATCCCCAAACCGTTCAGCATCACGGGCGCGGAACTAGACGATCATTTCGGTTGGCCCATTCGTGATGCTGTTGAGGAAGTGAACAAATATTTCCAAGAACGATTGTTTGCAATTTTAGCGGGAGCGAAATAGCACTGCGAAGTTGACGCACCGCATGGCTTTTCAGTTACCTATTCTTGCGAATCCCACAATCTTTTTTGAACGTCTTCTTCTAATGCCTTCAAAAGTTGCCGACCTTCACCGGTAAGCTTTTTAACACCGTCCAACATTGTAATCTTTTCACGATGGCTAATTTCGTGTTCGATCAGAGCGGTGTGGATGATATCCTTCAGCGCGTAGATTTTTGTTTTCAACTCTTTGCGGATAAAGATGCCGCTCTTAAAAAGGTAAGTTTGGAAATCGAAGAAAACCCTTTGCGCTTCGTAAATCCTTTTAAATGTAAGCGCGCGAATGTAGTAGTCGGTTTTCTTAGTCGCCTTTCTCAGTTCATCTTTCTGCCAGTCTGCAAACGTTGAGTTTTTCAGTAGTTCTTCGAGTTGCTGCCCATTCATTGTATCGACATCTGGATATTGTTGTAAGGAAGCGACTGTCGAATAGACATGCGCATTCGCATCAACAAGTTTTGACCAAACTTCCGGAAGAACTTCAAACTCTCGCTGGTGCAGCTTTGTAGTTCGATCCATCAAAGCATTTATCTTGAAGCGAAGCTGTTCTAGTTCCTTCTGCTGCTCATGTTTATATGATGCAAGCCGTTCTTCGAATTTCGCGTTCAGCCATTTTTCACTGAAGAGTTTGAAAAGCCAATATGAAACCACCCCAATGCCGCCGACGCCGAACGCACCAAATCCAAAGAGAGCGAAAACTTTTGTGAAAGTATCGAGCATCTAGTTGCCGATCACACCAAGCTCATTGCGGGGCCATATTTTAACGTCTCGTAAGCTTTCAACCGATGGGCATAAAACCGTGGTCCTGATAATCCATGCCGTATGCGAAGCGAACGTGCTTGTTCTGCCGACGATCTTCCGGGTTGAGTTCGATATAGACCGGCATTCCTGCGAAAGCCTGCACGTGCTTCGCGCAAAGATGCGTCAATAATATTTCGAATGTGTCGAGAAACATTTTTGCGGTTTCATTCATGAAATGAGAAATCGAAACCGGCGGCTGGACAGTTCCACGAAAATCAATTGCGATACTTGGAGGCACGATTATTCCATCCGAACGCAGCGAAAAATCGTTCATGGTCACACCATTGCGAATGTTACCATGCTCTAGGCAATCGCGCATGTTACGAACTAACAGAAGAAATGGAGTAATTATCTTCATTACCTTCGAGAAATTGTCGTCCTCTCCATATTTCTTTCCGACAAAGTTTTCAAAATCGCTCCATCCGGTTCCACGATCTTCGGTCGCGAAAAACAGTTTGGTAATCTCGTAAAGTTTGGTTCCAGCATGGTCTGCTTTTTGGGCGAACGTCTTACATCTTGTTTCGACATGTCCTATCGCTGGAAGCACAAGCGATCCGTCTTTGCGCCGACTTTGTTCGGCGCCAGATACCGCCTGCGTTTCCAATTCATGAAATTCGATTGCAGCGGTATTCATAGCCACTATTTCTCTTAGCGCTTCGAAGCTGAGTTTCATTCCGCGTTCAAGATCAATAGAACTCGGAAGGAATTCTTTTCGAAGCATGACTTTCGCAGTCAGAAGCGTACGGCCAACAATCTCAGAGTTGGTGCCGTAGTCGAATAATTTTTGTTGGGTCACTTTTGGCAGATTTGGATTTTCCCGCTTCGGGTCAATTTGATCAGCCATTTGAATCTTGTAAGTGCATCTTTCGGTGACAATCAAAAGGAAGTCCGCATAGGTGAACATTTCTTTGATCGCGGTCCCGTCTTCGGGGTTAGCAATGGAAAAGCTACCCCCGGACTCACGAAAAATATCTATCTGTCGCTTTGTCATCGGCTAAAGCGAGCGGTTCAGTCTCGCAATTTCATCTAACTTAAAAACGCGGTCGGATTCGGTCCTAATTTCAGCACTTGATTTTTGTTGTGCCGGAAGAGCCTCCATGACGATGGTTGCGCCGTTGGATGGCATTAGCGGCTTTCAACAATTTTCATGATAGGCCACCTGTCCTTTCCGAAAATCATATCCGGACGTATTGATGATGCAGTCCGGCCAAGATGGGAATAGCTATAATGACACCGGAGCGTTGGACGGCTCGGTGCAAGGGCGCATCTTTGTGTAATGCCAAGTGCGTGCGCGCTTGATTGTAATATGCCGCATAGCCGGAAAGAATTCGCCGCAGGTGCGTCTCGCCGAAGATGACCATTTGATCCAGGCACTCGCGGCGCAATGTGCCAATTAGACGTTCAGCATAACCATTCTGCCACGGCGATTGAGGAGAGATCGGTCGATCGCGGATACCCATCGCCGTCACCCGGGACGTGAAGATATGTCCGTAGGCATGGTCATTGTTGCGCACCAGGTAGGCTGGCGCTGAGGTCCGGGGGAACGCCTCGGTGATCTGCCGGGCCAGCCACTCGGCGGTCGGATGCCGTGTCACCTCGAACCACAACAGCTGTCGCCGGCCGTGCCCTAGAACCAGGAACGCAAACAAGAGATCAAAGGTAAGCGTCGGCACAACGCAAATATCGATGGCAGCTATCGCCTCAGCGTGATTTCGCAGAAATGTCTTCCAGGTTTGCGACGGCGGCTTTGAAGGTCGCACCATGTATTTAGAAACTGTCGATTGGGCGACCTCAAAGCCAAGCATCAGAAGCTCGCCATGGATTCGGGACGCGCCCCACAGCGGGTTTTCCTTACTCATCCGTTGGATCAGGTCGCGTAGGCCACGATTAATCTTCGGCCGCCCTACCCTATTTCGGGATTTCCAACGCCAGAAAGCTTTGAAGCCGAAGCGATGCCACCGCAGGATGGTCGCCGGCTTCACCACCTGGGCCAAATCGCGCAAATTGGGCCAAATCCGCGTCATCCATACCAACAACGCCCGGTCACTGCCGCGCAGCCGGAGACGAGGCGGTGCTCGCCTCAAGGCAATGTTGAGCTGGTGACGGAGAAATAGGTTCTCAGCTTCGAGCCTGCGCCGCGACTTGAACATGTCGGCAACGAAAATTACGAGCGCATGCAGGATCGCAAACATTGATCCGAATGATGCGATGATTCTGCCTCACGACGCTAATCCTCACCGGATGGAATTTTCGGAAAGGACAGGAGGGCAAATCCCACCGTGCGGCGCCACCTGATTATAAATCGATGAGGACGGCTTACCAAACGCTCGCCCAATCGCTTTGAGAGACTCTCCCCGCTGCCAGCGATCCCACAACTCCGCCTTCTCTGTCGCAGTGAACCCGCGCCGAAACCTCTGATCCATCGCTACACCCCATCTTTTTCCTCAAAGATAAAGTGTTGCGTCGATCAATTGAGACCACCGCCAAAAGTGGATTAAAGTGAAGAACCCGTCGGGGCGGCGGCCTAACTATCCCTAATGATCGGCATCACTGGGGCTTCGGTTGCTTCGCCATCCATTATCTAACTGCGCTAAATTAGTTTTGCGGAGATGATTTAGATCAAACTAGCAATTCTGCGGCAGCTATAGAAAAATCCCGCCAGAGTGGGTGACCTAGGTGGGGCTACCGACGTTCATGGGTGGGATCACTGGGCAGTGATCCCGTAGGGTGAGCAGGAACGGCGGTCGCGTAATTAGATCCTGCGATCTCCCAATAATCAAACAAATTACTTTGAAAAAAGAACGCTCGCTGAACGTCAGCGGCATTCGCGTCTTTACGCGCCGTTCTTTGTCCCGTCGTTAATCCGATAGCTGACCAATAGCTGACAATGGTGGTCGCGTTTGGTCGGTCCGCTAAATGCGATGAGCAAACAAGTGCGCTCTGGCAAACAGAATTTATATTCGGTGCTTTACTAATTCCGATAGTTGCAAAACTAAATTGGGATACCCACCGTATGCATCCGGTGAAGGCCGCAGGCTCATGCGACCTTACCGCAGCATTTCTTGAACTTTATGCCGGAGCCGCAAGGACAAGGATCGTTGCGGCCAACCTTCGTTGAAGCGCGTTCCGGCTGAGGCGGCGGACCGGCGGTGAGCGGCATCGAGATTTGCCTTGGCCCCTTTTCGCGCCAGTAGGCGGCGATGGCAATGACGCAGTCGGGAATGAACTCGGCGGCCTCCTCCATCACGGTGTCTTCTTCACCCGGCGTCAGACCGAGCAGAGAGTCGCCGTTCTCGTCGCCACACAGGGCCAGGATTGGGAAGAGCAACTGACCGTCGCGCTTGGACTTGAACAGCCGTTTCCATGCATCCGCGCGCAGCATGATGGCTTGCAGGAATCCTTCGGCCCAATCCATTGCGATGAGTGCGCCATCGCGATCGGCCCAGAAGACGGGATCGAGGGCATCGTTCTGGACCTGCCGGAGAATCTCGTTGTAGCGGCCCATAATGGTGCCGAGGATCGCCTTGGCTTCGGCTTCGTCGACGAACTCGGGCGCCTCGCCGCCCCAGATCAGCGGCAGCCATTCGCTCGGCAGGATGAGTTCCGGCCCGACGGCAATGCCGGTGAGAAAGCCGTCAAGATCGGACAACATCATGCTCTCCGACGGCGCACGCTCGGACATCAGGAAATCGTCGAGCGTCTCCAGATCGACGCGGTCGACGGGCATCTCATCGGCGAGCTTGTGGGCGAACATGGCGGCCTCCAGGACGCTGCGCCGCATCATCGCATGCGGCGAAGGCACGGTCAGGCGGCTTGTCGCTGCGATCCACACCATTGCCAAGGTAACAGCTCGTCGAGCCGCCGCATCGGATGATCCGGCAGGCGGGCGAGCACGTCGGCGAGCCAGGCCTGAGGATCGATGCCGTTGAGCTTGGCGGTGGCGATCAGGGTGTAGATGGCGGCAGCGCGCCGGCCGCCCTCATCAGAGCCGGCGAAGGTCCAGTTGCGGCGCCCGACCGCGACGGCGCGCAACTCGCGCTCGGCGGCATTATTCGACAGGCACAGGCGCCCGTCGTCGAGGAAGCGGGTGAGCGCATCCCAGCGCTTGAGACTGTAGTCGATCGCCTTGCCGATATCGCCGTTCTTGGAGACGCGCGCACGCTGCTCGCGCAGCCAGCGCTCCAGGTCGACGATGGGCGACCGGCTGCGTTCGTCGCGGGCAGTGACGCGCTGCTGGGGCGTCATGCCGTTGATGTCGCGCTCGATGGCAAACAGCACATCGATGCGCGCCACCGCCTCGACTGCAATCGGCGCCTTGTTGAGGCGCGCCAGATCGAAGAACTTGCGCCGCGCGTGCGCCCAGCAGGCAGCCTCCACGATCGGCCCCGGCTTGCGACTGCCCTCGTAGAGTTGGTTGAACCCGGCATAGGCGTCGGCCTGCATCAATCCAGCATAGCCGGCAAGGTGCTGCTCGGGATGCTCACCTCTTCGATCGGGCGAATAGAAGAATACCGCCGCCGGCGGGTCGGGACCGCCGAAGGGGCGATCGTCGCGCACATAGGTCCATAAGCGGCCGGTGCGGGTCTTCTCCTTGGCCAGCACCGGCACGGTCGTATCGTCGACATGGATGCGTTCGGCGGCGAAGACGTGGGCCCGGATCGCTTCGTTGAGCGGCATCAGCGTGGCCGCCGCCGCGCCGACCCAGTCGGCAAGCGTCGATACATCGAGATCGATGCCCTCGCGCGCATAGACGGTGCTCTGTCTATTGAGCGGCAGATGCAGGTTGTACTTGGCAAACAGAATATGGGCGAGCAGCTTCGGCCCGGCGCGCCCGCGCGCAATGGCATGCGACGGCGCCGGCGGCTGCGTGATCGTCTCGCAGGCCCGGCAGGAGAACTTCTCGCGCACGTGCTGGATGACCTTCCACTGCCGGGGGATGAGCTCCAGCGTCTCGGTGATGTCCTCGCCGATCTTGCGCACCGTTCCGCCGCAGCACGGGCAGGCCGACGGTGCCGGATAGACGATGCGTTCGCGCGGCAGATGGGCGGGCAACGGGCGGCGCGCCGGCTTGCGCCGCTCAAACGAAGGCACCGTCACCATCTCGGGCGCCCCGGCAGTCGCCTCGGCTTGCGCCGCGTCCTCTTGCAGATCGGCGAGTTGCAGTTCAAGCTGATCCAGCAGGCTGCCGCGTTCCGCCGACTGGCCGAAGCGTTCGTGGCGCAGCTTCCTGATCGTAAGCTTGAGCTTCTCGATCAACAGCATGCGCGCTCGTGCATCGGCTTCCGCGGCCAGGCGCGCCGCGCGCTCGCAAAGCAGCATCGCCTTCAACGTCTCGATATCGTTGGGGAGAGAATCAGCAGTGCTCATCGCCGAGAAGGGAATCATAACGCGGCGTGCCTGTCGCGTCGGCACGCGTGTCGTCGATTTAAAACTTCGCGATCAGCCCGCTGCTTGCGGGCGCCATGTGTATTGTGGCATCCGCCAGTCGATCCCTTCCAGCAGGTAGGCGAGCTGCGCCGGCGTGATCGTCACCGTTTCATCCGCCGGCGACGGCCAAAGAAAGCGGCCTCGCTCCAGCCGCTTGGCGAACAGGCACATGCCCTGACCGTCATGCCACAGGATCTTGATCAGGCAGCCGCGCCGGCCCCGGAACACGAACAAATGCCCGCTGTGCGGGTCGCGTCGCAGCGTCTCCTGCACCAGAAGCGCCAAGCCATCAAAGCCTTTGCGCATGTCAGTATGGCCGGCTGCCAGCCAGACCCGCGCACCGCTCGGTACCGGTATCATCGCCGACCTCGTCTGGCCTTGCTCAGCGCCGCCAGTACTGCATTGACCGTAGCCGCATCGACCGGTCCGGTCATCCGCAGCCGTCCGCCGCCGGCAAACTCCACCTCGATCATGCCGGCGCTTTCCGCCGATGCCCGAGAGGTTGCTTCCGGCTCAGGCACGACCGTCACCGAATTGAAAACCGGTGGCGTTGGTGCCCGCAAGCAGAGCTGCCGACGCCAGCGAAAGAGCTGACTGGTATGAATGCCGGCAGCTCGTGCTACCTCAGAAGCAATGGCACCAGGTTCCAGTGCCGCAGCGACAAGCCGCTCCTTCTCCGCCCGCGACCAGCGCCGGCGCCGCTCGACCGACGTGATCACTTCAACCTGCGTCTTGGTCATAGGACTATCCCTAGGAATAGTCCTATCGCTTCCTCTTCAGCACCACCTCGTCAAGGCGGCCCTGGCCGGGGGCGTACTACCCACCAAGATTAGGCCCGCGTTAGCATATTGCCGGTAGTCCTATCGATCTCTCAGAAAGGAGGATTAGTGCATGAGTATCGCAGCGATTGGATCGGCACACGTTATGCCGGTAGCCATAAGGGTCATTATGACTACCGAAGTCGCTGAAGACGCGACACTCTCTCAATCTTCCACAGCCGTTCCCAAAAGCTTCCCAATTCGCACCACCGGCCATCGCAGCTTCCCAGCGCTGCTTCAAATTTCGTCTAATTTTCAGCGAGATGAATGGTGGGCGCACCAGGGCTCGAACCTGGGACCCGCTGATTAAGAGTCAGGGGGTCTCTGAGTCCAGCCAATCACTTAGCCAAGTTAAAAGTGTCAAACCGGCCACCAACGGTCAATGGGTTAGCCGGTTTTTGTCAAACCTTCCGATAGCGATTTTATTCGTCGCCGGCATCAACACCGGCAACCCCGTGCACGCCGCGGACATGATGCTTGAATGGCGGAACGGCCAGTGGGTACCTATGTCGGCGGCCGAAATAGAGCGGCGAGTCGCGCCGTCCGCACCACCACCGTATCGGCCAGCGGCCGTACCAGAACGCGCAGAACGAGCCACGCCCTCTATGGCGCCGGTCATGGTGCCGATCAAGCCAGCGCCCGCCGAAACGAGCAATAAGCCCAAGGCGGCCCGCGCCAGCTATACGCCGTCGGCCGCCCCCGATAGCTCGGAAAGCTGGCTCGGTGCGTTCCTAGACGCCCTGTGGGACGCCATCCGTTACACCTTCTACGTCGCGGCGGCCTTCGTGGTCCTCGCAAACACGCGGCGTATCCTGCGGTTCATCGACAGCGTGTTCGAGGTCTCCCCGCAGGAGCAGCCGGCAGGCGCGGCCGGCCATGACCTGCAAACGGAGGCGGTCGCGGCTTCGCTGACGCTCGATCTGCGCGACCTCGTTCAATCCGAATTTTCTGCGGCGGACTACCGCAAGCAAACGAAACTCCTGCGCGCGCTCAAAGACAAACTCGACGCGGATGCTGAAGCCGCCCGAGCAACAATCCGCCGTGAGCGCGCACGGGCCCAGCAACAGCAACCGAGAAAGGAAGTCGCATGACTACACGATCGCTCAACATCGTACCCTCGCGCGAATTGGCTGCGGCTGCCGGCCGAACTGAGATCGCCGTCTCCACCCCGGCGACCATGCCGATGGTTCGGATTGGCGGCCCGATCAACGCCACCCTGATGCGTTGGCAGGCAGAACGCGAGGTCAAGACCTATCGCGCGCTGTCGGAATCGACCCGCGCACAGACTGACTTCGTCAATGCGCGTGCCGACCTAGCCCGAAGTTTTCTCGCAACGGCACGCGCCGTCTCTGAGTTACGCGAACTCCCGGTCATTCTGGAGCACGATGCCCAAGTGCGACAGGCACTGCGGGACCGCGACCTTGCGGTTGTTCAGCGCGAGGCGGCAGAAGCGCGCTACGGGCTTGACGCGACGCGCGACGAAATCACCGAACTGCGCGCCAAGCAGCGCAAGAAAATCGCGGTCAAGGAACAATCGGCGCTCAATGCGCTGGTCAAGGCGAAAGTCGAGCTTGAAGCGCTCGGGCGCGACACGGCCGATATCGACAACGCCATGGCCGGCATAGGCGCACAGTGAAGGTGGGCGTATGAGTCTAAGAGTTTCGCACAATCTCGTTGCGCTAGATACCATCCGCGCGGAATTGCCGGAGCGCTTTCCCTTGCTCAAAGCGCCTCCGGCTCCGCCGCCTTGCGACCCGCGAATGGTTGTCTTCGGCCTGTCGGAAACAGGGTGCCCGGTCACCATGCCGGCGAGGCCGCGCTTTGAACACGCCCACGTTATCGGCACGACCGGCGGTGGTAAGACGAACTTACTGGAGCATCTGATCCGCCAAGACATCAAGAACGGCGACGGCGTTTGCGTCATCGACCCGCATGGCAGCCACCCTGATAGTCTCTATCGCTCGCTCATCACCTGGCTCGTCGGAAGGGGATATGCCAAGAACCGCACCGTTCACCTCATCGATCCAAACGCCAGTACGCACACCACGGGTTTCAACCCACTGGCGCTGCCGAACGCGCAAACCAGCGTCTCGGTCGTCGCCGGCACGGCGCTGGAAGCCTTCGAGCGGGTCTGGGGTGGGGAAGACACCCATGGCAAGCCCACCATCCGCCGTATCCTAAAGGCGACGTTCGCCGCGTTGGCGGAGTTACGGCTAACGCTGTCGGAAGCCGAGCTGCTGTTCGATCATCATGACCGACATGGCGTTCGCGCCCTGGTACTGAGTAAACTAACTGACCGATATGCAAAGGCGGTGCTCTTCGATCTCGAACAATTGGCGCAGACCGACCGCACCGGTCTTCGCTTTCGCGATGAAATAATTGGCCCCATCAATCGTCTGGCGGAATTCGTCAGTGCGCCGGCAATCCGCCGCATTATCGGTCAGCGGCAGACCGTCATCGATCTGCGCGCGGCGTTGGATGAGAGCCATATCATCCTGGTCAATCTATCCGGCGGCGATGCCGCCAGCGACGCCGATACCGAATTGCTCGGCCGCCTGCTGACGCGCTTTCTATTTTTCCACGTCAAGCGGCGCACCACTAAAAAGCCCTTCTGGTTCTTTCTCGACGAGTGCCAGCGATATCTGTCCGGCGATATTCCGAGCTTGCTAGCAGAGGCACGCAAGTTTCGCATGGGCGTGACGCTGTCGCATCAATGGCAGTCGCAATTAGGGAAAGCTGACGACGAAACATTGGCGGCCGTGCACAACGCCACGAATCTCAAAGTGGCGTTCCGGATCAAACATCCGAAGGAGGCCAAAGAAATTGCCGAGGCGATCATTCCGCTCGACCTCGAAGTCCCGGTCAAAACACTGATTAAACCTACCGTGGTTGGGCATCAACGCGTGATGTTCGCCAACTGGAGCGAAGGCGAGAGCGAGACCTACAGCGTATCGCACTCTCAATCGGTGGCACATTCGATAACGGACAGCGAGGGCGACAGCAGCTCCGATACGGAAGGGGATAGCACCGGGTGGAGCAACGCGAATGCGACGGCCTCAAGCCGAACGTCGGTCTATGAAGGAACAAGCTACAATCCTTCGCAGACGAGCATTGGTATCAGTCGCACCAGAACGCCGGGGAGCAGCAGCGGTCGCAGCTCAGCGCACACGAGCGGGGCGAGCACTAGCCACTCCGTAAGCACAACGACCAGCGAAACGGTCACGAAAGGCTTTGCGCATGGCACATTGAAAAGCCACGGCGCATCGGAGGGATTGGAACCTATTTACCAAAACCTGCCGAGCGCGGTGCACAGCTACGACAATGTCTTGTATGTCGCCTCACAAATGCTGCGCTCGCTGGCAGCCGGTGAAGCGTTTATGTCTTTCGGCGGCCATGCCGGAATGTACAGCGCCCGCGTTCGGGTGCCGCTGGTCAAGCAAGTGTCGGTCGCAAACGATACCTTCGCTCGAATTCGCACGTCGGTCTTTTCTAAGAGCCCCTCGGCAACTGAAACCGCGCAAGCGACTGTCCATATGGAATGGCAGGAAGAGCAGTTACTGAAAGAAGCGGCGGCGCTAGCCCAAACGCCGGCAGAGGCGGATTCGCCGAAGGATTTCCGGGTGGCGGCGCCGAGGGGCAAAGGACGACGATAGGGCAAAGGGGTGCGGTACAATATGGGAATGGATGTTGCCAGTATGCCGCGCGCAAAACGCTTCGAGCGCCGCAAGACGCCGCCTGCCTTTCAGCTCACCAACCGCGATCTTTCCTTGCTCGCGCATATCGCGCGGCATCGGTTCTTGTCCTCGAAACACTTGGCCGCCCTTGATGGCGGTAGCGAACAGAACCTGCTGCGCTGTCTGCGCGTACTTTTCGACAATGGCTATCTTGATCGCCCCTATGCGCAGCTCGCCCACGTACCGGTCGTAGGCCCGCGTCCAATGGTCTATGGGCTTGGCCGCCGCGGAGCGCAGGCGCTGCGGGACTGGCATCAGGATGCAAGTGAAGGGTCAGATTGGACTGAGCGAAATAAACGGGCCGGTGCGAAGTTTATCGAACACACGTTAGCAGTCGCAGGCTTTATGGTTGGCCTCGAAATCGCGTGCCGCCAGCGGAATGATATTCAGCTTCTTCATGAATCGGAAATTGTTGCCGGAGCGCCTGAGCACACACGCAACGCGCGTGAGCCCCTGCGGCTCTCGGTGCCGGGACTGGATAAAAAGCTCGGCATTTCCTCGGTCGTCGCCGATGGTTTGTTTGGTCTAGTATTTCCGGACGATACCGCAGCGTATTTCCTCCTTGAAATGGACCGTGGCTCTATGCCATTGGCGCGGTCTCAGTTTGACCAGACCAGCATTAAGCGCAAACTCGCGGTTTACTGGGAAGCGTGGAAGCAGGGCCGGCACGTTGAGCATTTCGGGATTAAGCAAGTCCGTGTGCTGACAGTGACGGACAGTGCTGAGCGTGCCGATCGTATGGTGCAGCTCGTGTACAAGCTCACTGGCGGTAGGGGATCAAACTTCTTCCTTTTCGCAGAGGCAGCCCGGTTTTACGGGCGGCTGCCGACCGATGTGTGGTGGACCAGCGGCAGGGGAGAGATGGTCAAACTCGTCGACTGACGTTTGCCCCAATTAATCTGCTCAAAAAAAGATTTCTATTGGCAAGACGCAATGCTGGCGTTGCTGCCCCCATTTTGGAGACTATTGATTGTATTGGCGATGACCTGTGCTAGGAGCCACGTGCCGAGAAAAATACCGATGCCAATGACAGTCAAGAGCATACTTTGTTGTGCTTCCACGAGTTTTTCCGAATTGCCCCGCGCCAGGACAAACTTAAAACCCGTGTAGACAATGAAGAGGACGGCGATGGGAATGCCTATCTGGAGCGCGCCGCTGAGGAGCGCTTTTATAAGGCCGCAAACGCTGCTGACGCCTAGCGGGTTTTGAATCGCGACGGGCGCATTATTTGCTGGCTGCGACTGTTGCTGCTGCGGAGCTACTTGGTTTGCATTTGCATTTGGCTGTGTACACACAACCTCGTCTCCGTTGTATGAACACCCGCAGCCGGATTGCCCTGTATACGGATTTGCCGAACATCCATTTGAATCAATATTGCAGCCAACGCCTACGCAACTGTACGAGTAGGCATGTGCATAAGGAGTTTGCCAACTCCCAATAATAGCTACCGTGATGAATACAAAGAAGAAAAGCTTCACTTGGAAGGTTGTGCTATTTCCCAAAGAATAACGAACATTCATTGCCTCCATGCTAATGAATGATAGCATACCAAATAAGATACCACTTAAGATTGGCATTGATGACTTGGGGATTGTGGAGCCGCGTTTGGCAGAATCCCGTTAGAACAATAAACGTGCGGAATTGTTGTGGATCGCGGCATTGAGCAGCTAAAGCGAGGGGGGCTTAGAATGAACATCAACTTTAAGGCGCTCGGTCTCGTCGTGATTGTACTTGGTGTCTCGGCATCGAGCGTTATTGCTGGTGAGGCAAATTTGAAAGACGACGGGTCCGTGACTTGGCAAGCTGGTGTTGATGGCGTCGAGATCGAATGGAATCCGAACGGGTCTGTAAAACGTATTTATTCTAGATACAGCACGCCGGTAGAGTTTGCGGATCGGCGCGGGATAGCGAAAGCACAAATCATTGCTGAGGAAAAAGCTAAAGCTGGAATCATTAGATTTATGCAACAGAGTGTTGCTTCAACTCGGGTAGTGGCCGAAGTTCAATCGGATGTAAATAAAGCAACTCAAACGCGAGCGTCTGGAACGGCGGCGGCGGTTAGAAAAACTGACGAGCGAACACTGATAGAAGCTCTTACCGAGATTACTGCGTCCTTTGCGGCTGGAAGCCTGCGGGGAGTGATAGTGCTCGAAAAAGGTTATGACCAAAAGAACGAAGAGGCGTGGGTGGTGGTTGGCATTAGTGATAAGACTCTCAAAGCCGCGCGGGGAGTTGGGAAAATGATTAGTGACCCGAGCTCGGCGAATACTAGCGGGCCCGATGGATTAAGAACACAGCCAAGCGAAGTCCGGCGTTCCAACCAAAAAGGTTGGTAAAAGCCGTACGACGGACTTGAGACTAGAGTTTCTGGAGATTTGCCATGCGACTGTTCGTGCGGATGTTTACCGCGACGGCGGTTTTTTTTGCAGGTGCAGGTCTGAGTTTGGCGAATGCACAGAGCCACAACATCACCGTTTCGGTGAACGGGTCCGGTCCTTCAATTGACGAAGCTAAGACGGATGCTGTGAGGCAGGCTCTTCAAGTCACTATGAAGCAACTCATCGTTGTCGACCGCGCTATAAGTGGAAACACCATTCTACGCGACAAAGTTATGAGTACGATGAACGGATATATAGAGTCGATTAATATCCGCAATATTCAACAAGGCACTAATGCCGTCTCGGTGAAAGCAGACATTACGGTGTCAAGTTCTCGCATTGAGAATTTCATCGGAATACCGTCTGGCCCCAGTGGTGAAGTTGAAGGAGGAGGTCTGTTTACGGAGGTAAATCGCCGTCTTGCGCAAAATAAAGCCGAGGAACTTCAGGCTCGCGCGCGTGGCGAAATATTCGACCGTGTGCTGAGGGGATACCCTACCGCAGATATAGAAGCCAAGATTCTTTCAGTCGGTCTTGAAAAAGAGTCCGCCGATTGGATGAACGTTCAGTTAGAATTGGTTTACAAGCCAACTTTTGTAAAGACCTTGATGGGTACGATTGCCGCGTTTTCGAAATTTGAGTGCGTTCCATGGCCTCGTCGCATTAACCAGAGTTTTCGGGGCACTCTTCTGATGCCCACTACTCTTAGCGAACGCGCTTCTGGTTCGCTCGACGATGGTTTATGCATTCATCCTGAATCGCTGATGCTTGGATATACTCCGCCGCCGCCGCAGCCTTCAATGTGCGCCGGATTCACGGATGCCATTAAATGCTTTCGAGTGGAAGCGGGTAGATACTGTGCCAGCTGCATCCCGAACGAACTTAGTAGAGGCAAAGATCGAAATGTTTTGTTGTTTGGAAAATTCTTGGATGGCACTGGAAAGTCAACGCTGTTGAGTCAAAAATGCTTGGTGTTCAAAACAAACGTGGTCGAAGAGGCAGCTGTACGTGATGAAAGAGGCGCTTCATTGGCCTTTTTTGATTTCCGAGGACACCGCGTTGCTCTTCGAATCGCAACCCACGACGTGGACCTAGCGCGGACAAAGCGTTTCGTCGCGTTGGCTGCTTTCATGGGCCAGAATGGCCAGGGAATTATGAGCTACGTTCCAGACCCGATGTACGACGGAAAAGATGGGTGTGAAATACTGGATGAAGCCCTTAGCCGCCCAGGAACGTTTTAAGTGGAGTCGGTCTAAAGATTGACGAACTCTTATTTGCGTGTCGCGAAACAGATATTGTGCGACGATAGAAAATGGCTCAACGGAGCCATGAAACGAGGTGCCCTTCCCTTTTCAGATTTGTGTTGTGCGATTTTCTTTATCACCACACATTATGGTGTCTAAAGAACGCGGCCATATCTTCATCGCTGACGAACTCGCCGCGGCGCGCCTGCTCTTGGCCTTCTCGCACGGCTGCCCGGGTTTCTTCGTCAAGATGAACCGGCCCCGCGCGGCGCCCCTCGGTCACAGGTTTCTGACTTCTGTTTTTTGTCATGGCATGGTCCAAAATCACGCTCTACTTTCCTCCCATGGCCTCCGGCGCCGGGTGCTGCGAACGTTGCGGATAATCAATTCATCATTGTGCACGACGTAGTAGACACGATACTGAAATCGCCCAACCAGTTTTGCTCGAACGTCACCCGTATAGACGACGGGCGATGATTCTGGTCGCGCAGCCGCCCGAGCGACGGCTTGTCTAATGGCGTCGGCGACCTTTACAGCTGCTGAAGGATTGTGCTGCGCAATGTACGACAAAATCTCATCAACTTCGTCGAGGGCTGTTTCGGTAAACCGAATCTTCATGCACGGCGAAAGCGACCGAAGAGTTTTTGTACCGCCTCGTCCGTGGCAAAACGACGTTGCCGCACATCCTCGGCGCTACGCTCCAGGGCGCGGCGATCGTCATCCGTCAATGCGTAGGGTGCCAAAATCTCTTCCTCAATGGCATGCAAGGTTGCAGCCGCCTCTTCCTGAGCGGTTTCCGGCCAAGTCTCGATACGATCTAAGATATCTTTCAGTGCTTTTGTGACCATAGCGTCATTATAGCACACCCCTGCCCCTACGCCACCGTCGTTCCTCTGGTGAGATTGAAGGGGCCGTTCCTCCGGAGCCGATCGTGCCAGCAACAGCGCGCCGACCGTGCGCGTCAAGGACGGCTGTAGGCCGCCCGCAGGGTTGCCTTGATCGCGCACAAAGCCGGCGCGCTAGGCTGTGTGCTTATAAATTGAGATTGGTAAGCGTCGGTTGGCCAATATCCCTTTACCTTTGCCGGCTCAACCGGTCGACGCAACACAGGCGTTAAATCTCTCTGCTGGGGTTTCAAATTGCAAGGTCTCACGCGGTCGCTCATTGAGCTGACGCGCCACTTTGTTGAGATGGGCTTGCGAGTGCACCGATAGTTCCGTTCCCTTCGGAAAGTACTGTCGCAGCAGACCATTGGTGTTCTCGTTTGACCCGCGCTGCCACGGACTTTGTGGATCGCAGAAGTAAACTTCGATGTTGGTCGCTAGCGTAAATCGCCGATGATCGGTCAGCTCCTTGCCCCGGTCCCAGGTCAGCGACTTATACAGCTCACTGGGGAGCTTTTTCGCCTGCTTGATGAGCGCGGAGATGACCGTCTGGGTGTCCTTGTTGGCCACCTTTGCCAGCATCACGTAGCGCGTATGACGTTCGACCAGGGTCGCGACGTAGCTGTTCTTCGACCCAGACAAGAGATCGCCTTCCCAATGACCAGGCACCGCCCGATCTTCAACCGCTGCCGGCCGCTGACGGATTGAGACGATATCCTTGATCTGGCCCCGTCCATCGCCATTGCTGCCCGCCTGTTTCGATCGGCGGATGGTCCGCCTCGAGCGAAGATAGCCGAGCAGCTCCTTCTTAAGCACCCCGCGGGCTTGAACAAACAGGCTGCGATAGATCGTCTCGTGGGACACGTGATAACTCTCATCGCCAGGATAGGCTCGCTTCAGCCAGCCGGCGATCTGCTCGGGCGACCAGTTCAATCTCAGCTTGCTCGCCACCGCCTGTCGTAGCCGCGCACTGTTCGCCAGCTTACACCGCTTCGGGCGACGAGCTTGGGCCCAGGCTGTCTCATCAGCCAATGCAGCCCGGTAGCCATCATAGCCGCCGTTGCGCTTAAGTTCGCGGCTCACCGTCGAGGCCGCGCGGCCCAGCAAGCGGGCCATCGAGCGTGCTGATTGATGCGCCGCAATGCCTCTGGAGATTTCCTCGCGCTCGGCGAGCGTCAGCGCCAATCGTGAGCGACGCCGGGGTGGCGGGCGGATCCCGCCGTGCGGAGCCACTTGGTAATAAATAGACGATGATGGCTTACCAAACGCTCGCCCAATCGCTTTGAGAGACTCGCCCCGCTGCCAGCGATCCCATAGCTCCGTCTTCTCTGCCGCAGTAAACCCGCGCCGAAACCTCTGATCCATCGCTACACCCCCATCTTTTCCCTCAAAGATAAAGTGTTGCGTCGATCAATTGAGACCACCTTCGAGAGCGGACACTTCGGGCGACGAGGGACATATCCGCTAAGGGCCAATAGGCAACATCGGCTATTCTGCCGTGAGAAGCCTGAAATGCGGCAACCGGCACGCGCGGCGAACCTGTGATATAAGATTTGCACTCTGATGAGTCTCCGCGATTAGCGGCAAACTTGAGAGAGAAAAGCCATGCAAGCGGAAAAGTATAATCGCTCGATCAATATGCTTTGCCCCACCTGCGGCGGGGGTCAATTCGCATTCGAGGGAGAGGGCGAAGCCGTTCAGTCTATGAAATGCGCATCATGCGGCCGTGAGCTCTCAAAAGATGAGCTGATCGAGCTGAACGGTGAAAACATTTCCGAGCACGTCAAGGAAATGGGGAAAGAGATTACGCAAGATTTAGCAAAAGAGCTGCGTGACAGACTAAGGAATGCATTTCGCGGCAGTAAGAACATAACTTTCAAATAGGCAGGTTTATGGATGTAAAGCTCAGCGATGTTATCGCAATTCTCGCGCTTTTGTCGTCCGGCTACGCCATATGGACCACATCCCGGTTCAACAAGCGCCAGCTTTCTCTGATCGAAACCCAGGAGAAACTGAACAAGAGGTTGCTTGCGCAGGGTGAAGGCGAGGCTCTGGAGGCGCGGAAGGCGGATGTGGGCGCGTCGCTGGTGAGGTATGGCAGCAACAATTACAAGGTGAAAGTATTCAATAAGGGAAAGTCGCCGGCACGGAATGTCATGATCGAATTCCCCGACGCAAACAATATGGTGCCGGAATCGGAGATCCGCAACAAGTTTCCAATGGAGATACTGGAGCAGCACCAGTCGGTTGACCTGATCGCTGCAGTCAGCATGGATACGCCGTCGAAGCAGCCGGTTGTCGTAAAATGGTCGGATGACCACTCTGACAATAATAGGAAGACAATTTACCTGACGCATTGAGCGGCGGTTCGCGATTGTGCTTTACGCTGCCGTTCCGCCCCTGAATGTTCGCTCGACGACCGCCCTTGGGCGGCCGAAGTGGCGCCTACTTTGCGCAACGACGTGCTTGCTACGCTTGCGCGATGGATATAGCGGCGGATGCAGGAAGACTGTGCGGTGATCCGTGTCCGCCCGCCGCAACCAGGCTCTGAACGGCGATTGGTCCGCAAGCTCATGTGGCGGCAACGGATGAAATTCCGGCGCAAGAATCTCGGCGTCGTTGGCCGACAGGCGAAAGGCCATCAGTGTGCCGGCGTTGCCCAGCACCGCGGCGCGGATGGTGGGACTCACTTGTTCAAGATATTGGTTGGCGAGGCAGAAATGCGTGCCGAATTTGCGCGCTTCTGACAGCAACGAGGCGAAGGCGTCGGTACTAAAATTCTGAAACTCGTCAATATGGACGAAGAATGGCGCCCGTTTCTCGGGCACCAATTCGCTACGTGCCATAGTGATAAGTTGCAAATGCGCAATCAACAATGAACCGAGCAAGTTCGACGCCTGCTCCCCTATCGCGCCCTTGGCCAGATTGGCGATGAGGACGCGGCGCCTGCCGGTTTCCGGCGGTGCGACATTGGCAATAAGGATACGGCGGTTGTTCATCGCGAAGGCAAGGTCGAATTTGGGAGATGTTTGCCCGAGAATGTTGCGCAGGATCGGTGAGGCGGCGATCTGGCCAACCTTGTTGAGAATGGGAGAGGCGGCCTCGGCCTGGAAGCGTTGATCGTAGCTTGGATATTCATCGCGCCAAAACCGAGCGACGATTGGGTCAGTAAGGCACGCGACGACGCGTTCTCGAAATTGCGCGTCGGTATACAGGCGCGGGAGGTCAATCAACGTCGGCCGCGGACTAGCGAGCAGTGCCGCGACGCCATTGTACAAGAAATGCTCCAGCCGCGGTCCCCAACTGTCGCTCCACAAGTGCTTGAATGCGGAGACGATGCCCGAAGCGGCCAGGGCGTGGCGTGCCACTGGAACGCCCGCCAGCGGATTAAAACCGACCGGAAAATCTGCGTCGGCGACGTTGAGATAGCACACCTCGTGTGTGCGCTCGGGCGGCATGGCGTCGATGATGGCTTCGGCAAGATCACCATGCGGGTCGATGACGGCAACTCCCTCCCCCGCATAGATGTCGTGCATGGCCAGATTGAACAGCGCCGTGCTTTTGCCGGAGCCGGACTTTCCAACCAAATAGACATGTCGCTCGCGCTCCTCGCGTGAGAAGGCGACGCCGCCGCCGGTTGCGGTCTTCGCAATGATGGGTGGTTCGGTCTCCATAGGCCGGGACAGCCACCGGTGCGAGCACCTCGCAGAGGTGCCGGTCGTTCCGTCATGTGGAGCTTGTCGGAAGGACCCGTCGGGCAGCCTATGGTGGGGCGTTGCCGACGCGGTACGCGGTGGCTGTCCCGGAATGCGCAGCGCGAACCCTTGTCCTTTTCAATATATCGCATGTGGCACGATCTCGTGTGGATTGCGGCGTGGATAAGCTTGAGCACTCGCCTATGCGAGTACCGGGGAGCGCCAGCGACCCACATGTGAGTCCCAGCGCTGACTACCCCCGCTTTTGTCGGCAGCCCAAAGCAAGGAGCGGCGCTCTTTCGCGCCGCGACTATGCGACGGCGTCGGCTCTGCCGGCCGACCCCGTGCGCCCAGCACTCCGCACCGTCGCTTGCGACGGTTAGCGGAGGGCCCCCGGCTTCGCCTAGCTTTGGCAATGCTGACGCTTGAAGCGTCTAGCATTGCAGGCGAAGTGGGGGCACGGGGTCGGGCGGATAGCCCGACAAAAGCGGGGGGATATTTTGAGTACCTGCAAGGATTTGCGGGTGCGGAGTAAGTCGCCGAGGGTACAAACGGGTTCGTACCCCTTTATGTACCCCATAAAATTCGGCGGCTTTCCTTTTTCAAAGAATGAGCTGAGCTGCATATTTATGTCTGAGTTTAATTCACTGAGTATTATTATAGAGGAGCGGACATTTCTGTCCGCTTTAGAAGCGCAGTTTTTGTCCGCTCTAGGTAGGACAATTTTGTCCGCTCTGGACCGGCTCAAAGCCGCTTTGGCTTGAGGTTTAATTCGTAGATATTGGTCTTGCCCTGCCCGCGTCGTTGGATGGCCAGCAGGCCGACCAGTTGTAGGGATTTGAGGTGACGCCGGACGCTGCGCTGGTCCAGTCCCATATCCTTGGCGAGCCGCTCCTGGCCCGGAAAACAGTAGTCGTTCTGCCACGCATAGCTGAGCAGCATGGCAAAGGTCATTTTGTCGCCCGAGCTGAGTTTGCTCGATTTGAGGAGGAAGTTCGGGACCTGGGTAAAGCCGCGTGCGGTGGCGGCATCCGCGCCTTTCAGGACAATATTTTTGTCCCTGAGAATTTCTCCGATGTGGCGGATGCGCCGGATTGGTGGATAGTCCATCACAGTCATTATACGGTCTTATGGACGGCGCCACGGCGTTATCCCCTATTCCGCCGGTGGTGGTGATCCGAGCAGCGGCGAAAGCATTTTTTGTAAACCGGCGATGAGGTGGTTTGTCTCTCGCGCTCGCTCGGTGAGGTCCTTGATCTGGTCGTCTTTGACGGTGATTTGCTGCCGGAGAAATTCGTTTTCGCCTTCGACACGCGCGACATAGCGCGACAGGTCCGGGCTGGTCGCGTCTTGTCGTGGCTCTTTAGGCAGCTGATTGTTGTTGTCCTCTATAGTGCGACTTGTCGCGACGTGTCGCGAAGTGGCGCGACCGGTCACGGGCGTCACTTCCTCTATGTAAGCGATGTGCTTGTCTACTGAGTTGGGGGCGATTACGTATTTTTCGCCGAATCCGGTCTCGACCAAACGGCACTGTAAATGGCCTTTAGCGCAATAGCGCTGAATACTGCGCGGGGTGCGCGGGTGGCCGGCGTGGGTGTAGCGCTCCAGAGCCTCTTCGATCGATAGGGAAAAGTCGCTGTCGGGACGTGTCGCGACCGGTCGCGGCTGGTTGTCGGTCATGGCCTGATGATAACGCGGCGCCCCTCCACTTGGCGCCGGTTATCCCCAACACTGACTTCCAACCTCGGACTGGCGGACTCGGAATCGCTGGGATTGGCAATCATACCGCTGGCGCCCGGATGGGAAGTTCAGGCTCGGTTGCGCACGAATAACGGTAGCTTAATATCTCCAGAAATAAAAAAATATCACCCATGATGTAACGTTATCTCTGACAATATTTAGTCACAGCGTAACTTATTGTTTATACAATGATTTCAATAGTTTATTGTGTAAACCAGAATTAAGTCATGTAGATTAGTATCAGAAATTGCTTCGCTACTTTAGTCTTGACGAACGAATAGGGAACCACTACCTTTCGATCAGGCCTATTATTTAGGAGGTTACCTTGTCAGGCGCAGAAACAACGTCAAAAGCGCCGGCCAACCATGAAGCTCTCGATCCAAAAAAAGAGATTCACGTGATGGCCGAGTCATTGAAATTGCTAGAAAAACTGTCACCAGAAGGGCGACAGCGCGTTTTTTCGTACTTGGCCAGCGCACTCGGAATCGCTGGAATTGGCAATCATACCGCTGGCGCCCGGATGGGAAGTTCAGGCTCGGCTGCGGGCAATCAAAGGCAGATTTAAGATACTAATAATGAAAAATATCAATCTTTTGCCGACCTTTATGCCGCGGCACGTCCCGAAAAGGGAGCAGATAAAGCATTGGTCGGCGGATATTGGTTTCAGGTGTGCCTAGGGGGCCAAAGCTTTGTGGCGGCCGACGTGAATGCGGAACTGAAAAATGTTGGGGACGCACTTTCAAACGTTACGGTCGCCTTTGAAACGCTTAAATCCTTAAAACCCGCGTTGGTTATGCAGATGGCGAAGTCAGGAAAGTCACAGCAGGCAAGGAAAACATACAAGCTCACCGTCGTAGGAATCCGTGCGGCTGAGGAAATGCTTGCGCGGCAGGAGGTCTAGAATGGACATCCAGCGTCTTATTTCTGCACTCTCGACCATCCTGCCACAAAAGCTTGCAGCGGAGCTTGTCGAAGATTTCGTAAAGACTCGTCAGGATTTCTCGACGAAGACATTGGAGCGCTCATCGCCCGGTAAACTCGTCGAAACGGTAGTGCAATGTTTTCAGCATTTGGCAACGGGTAAGCACGATGAGAAGCCGGACGTAGACAAATACCTCGATGCCCGATTGGAAAACGAAACAAAGGTGCCGGAAGATCTTCGTATCTGTGCGGGGCGTGTAGCGCGATCAATTTACACGATGCGCAATCGCCGCAATATTGCTCACAAAGGAAAAGTTGATTCGAACATTTTTGACCTCGCGTACTTGCATCACGCGACTAGCTGGATCGTAGCAGAATTTCTGCGCCAGGCGAGCGGCATCTCCATGCACGAAGCGGGAGCGCTCATTGCACAGGTGCAGGCGCCCGTGAGCGAAATCGTGGAGGAGATAGAGGGCGTAAGATTAGTCCACGCGGATGTGTCATTGGAGGATGAGATCAAAATACTGCTACATAGCCACTATCCGAATTACGTGGAGTTGAAAGCTATCAAGACAAGTCTCGTCGGCCGCAATCAAAAATCGCTTGGCAATAAGCTCCGCGAATTGGTTGAGGAGAAACAGGTCTTTGGAAATCCAGCAACAGGATATCGATTAACGTTGACGGGCTGGAAAAACACCGAAACGACGATCAGGACAATTGCTTTGGCTGCCTAATTCAATCGTAACTTTGGGAGGCTGCGATGTCCCCAGACAAATACAAAGATATCGTTAATCAAGCTGAGAAGGCTGTGGCTGCAGTTTCGGACCCAGCTCTCAAGCAGATTGCATTTCAGAAAATCTTGGACGACCTGTTAGACTCCCTACACCCCGAAGCTAAGGCTTCCACCCGCCTGAAGAGCAAAAGAGGTGCTTCGAAAGCGGGTGGAACCGGTAGGAAGAGTAAACGCGGGCCGAAGCAATACATACAACAACTCATCGACGATGGTTTTTTCAAAAAGCCAAAGATTATTTCGGAGGTCAGCACAGAACTTGCAACAGGAGGCCATCACCTAACGAGCACCGCCATCGCTGTTGCATTGTTACGCTTTTGCAAGAAGCGAGTGCTGCGGCGATCGAAGGTAAAAGGAGCGGAGAAAGGTAACACATACGCCTATTCCGTCTGGTGAATGGTCTGGTTCGAAATTCGAGGCTATTCGAACCTGCTGATCCCGCAACAATTGCCGTAATCCAACATTGGCTCAGCCGTATTGTTATCCACACACCTGCATTTGCGTACGGGAGTATAATAACTCCAGGCCCTCTCCGGCTTGTTGGCCGCCGCCTGAATTCATCGGGCGCCGGTCGTGCAATCCGGAGGTCAAGATGCTTGAAAACAGCGACCGCGTCGCCGCGGCAACGCCAAAAATTCCGCCGATCGAATTCCTGCGTATCGAACTGTCGCCGCTGAGCGGCGGCAGGCTCTGCGTGGCCGTCCGCGCCACGACTGTCGATGAACCGGAGCCAGAATGCTTCGAGCTCGTCGAACAAGAACTCGCCAGCGATCAAGTCCCAACCATCGATGCAGCGCTTGCGCTCGTTAGCGAGCACGCGCGCCGCAGCTTCGCAACTGCTTGAAAGGAGGACTGTAAATGTCGAACACTCAGCAACCAAGCTTCCAAGCCTACACCGTTGTCAAACGTGAAGGCCAAGACGATTTTTGGCTCAACATTGGCGCTGCGTTCATGCATCAGGACGGCGACGGCTACAACGTCCTGCTGCAAGCGTTGCCGATTAACGGCAAACTCGTGTTGCGTCCGCCAAAGGCGCAGAACGAAGAGCCAGCGCCTGCGCCGGCACGAGAGAACCCGCGACGCGATAACAATCGCGGCGGCCGCAAAGATAAATAACAGCTCTTTGAACTTCCGAGCTCGGCAGCAATGCCTACGCTCAAAACTCAAGCCCCCATTAGGCGGGGCTTTTTTCTTTCGATCGATGACTTTATAATTCTTGGGCGCTTCCTGAAGCGCAAGGAGGGAGGTGGTTGTCGTGAAGCTTAAGCTTCGCCTAAACACCCACCGAAAATGCCCATGGCGGGCTCTCGGTCTCCCGGCAAGCCGTTGGTAGGGCGGCAGGAGACAGCTCGGCTTAGGCCGTCGAGTTTACGCGGCAATGTATGGTCAGGCATGAGGGGCGACGCTTTCTACCCGGCGCGCGCCCCTCGCTCACCTAATCCACAATTTATGGGATCGACTCGTTGGACCCCAGGTCAGCCGACGGATTAATCCGGAATGGCGTGAAATTAGTTTGCCTGTCGAAAATGTTCAAATGCTCTGCTCGTTTCACCGCGAATACCACAATATAAGTAATAGGCGTCGCTAGGACCTCATACACGACCTTAAACAGGTAGGCCCAAATAACCACCTGTACGAGGGCATCTGGCGGGATAGTGCCTGCGAAGGCGATGACTACGAACACCGAGGTATCAACCGCCTGTCCTGCGACGGTCGACCCAACCGTGCGTGTCCACAAATATTTTCCATCGGTAAAAAGCTTGAGCTTCGCGAGAACGTAGGAATTGGTGAACTCGCCGGCGAGATAAGCAATCAGCGATGCGGTTACCAGCCTAGGGACTTGGGCGAGCACCTGTTCAAACTCTTTTTGAAGTGGCCAAAAAGGTGCGGGCGGGAGGGCGATTGCGATCCACGTAAGAATGACAAAGAGTACATTCGCGGCAAAGCCGAACCAAATAACCCGGCGCGTCTTAGCGTAACCATAAACTTCGGTGAGAATGTCTCCGAGAATATACGAAACGGGGAAAATAATGATGCCTGCAGTAAAGACCGTTGGCCCAAACGTAAATAATTTTTGCGCGAGTACATTCGACATAATAAGTGTGGCAACGAAAAGCGCGACGAAGAGATCGTAATATTTTAATTGAGGCGCCGATTGCGTTGACATTTAAGACTCCTGCGTCATCTCCGGCGTGGGATATTGCAACGAAAATCCGTCGACAGATGCGAGAGGCTCGCGGTCTAAAGCCCTCGCAGTCTCGAATATGTAGCCGGTGAGCGTTTTGGCCACATCTTGATTGATTGCTATTCGTGTGTCGTCAGGTCCCGCGACCGATACTTCGTGCGCGCCTTGCGGTTCCGGATTAAGAAGAAGAATACGCAGATAACAAAGGTAACGGGGAGCAAAATATACCCGCAAAAGTTTATGTTTGATGGCGGCGGGAAGGTCTTTAAAGACGCCTTCTATTTTTCGTAGTGTCTCTGTGTCGCCGGATGGAATAAAATAGCGCCGACCAAACCCGCGACGGACGGCGTCGGCGGAAGCTTTATCAACCCCCTCATAGCGAAGTTCGGCTATGACGTCGCTAATCAACCATATATTTGTATCTTGTTGTGCTAGGGCTATTTGGATTGGACGCGTACTAGCTACCGCTTTCAGCAACGGTGGCACTGGCTCTTCGAAATAAGCATACATTAATTGGGTGAATTCAAAATCGTTGTTCGACAAAACGGCGGCCATATCACGGAATACGTCAGGACTCGGCGAACGATCGGCGCCAACGATTGCACGGATCATTTGCTCACTTAAATTACTAGAGAACGCGAGGCTTTCCGAGCGTCGCTCGGATATCGCCAGGCGGCTCTTTACAATAGGACCAAGCGAGCTGCCACGTGGGCGGTATACGAACCAATTACTGCGACTTTGACGAAAGCCGCCATACCGAGGATCTCCAACCTCACGAACGGGAACCCGCTGTATAAACTTTGTTCCTGCGGGGTTGTTTTTGTTCACTCTCAAAAAAAGCGCCGACTCTGGCGCAAGCGGTTTCCCTTTCAGCCACGCATGCGCTCGGTGGATGACGTGGAGCAGAAGGGTTGCACCGTGGCCCTTCATTCGTGCTTCCGGCGCAACTATTACTCGGCCGAGTTCTAGGTGATCAGTTCTCGTGTTTCCGTCAAGCAACGGCTCAACGGTCATGAAGGCCACAGGATGAGTATCGACGGTCAGGAAAAAGGCGCCACGCGAATTTGAAATCCAACTGCGTACTTGCGCGGCTTTGTCCTCGCCCGGATTGCCACCGATCGCTTGCAGCACTTCGTCGGTTTCTATCCAACCCGCTACTCGAGCGGCATCATTTTCGCGCGCCCTAATAATATTCAGCTTGCGCTCGACGAATGCCTTCGATCGGTGCCGTAAACGCCGCAACTCTTTAGAGCCCGGCGCCAATACAGCCTGATCGAGTGTTTCGAAGGCCGACGCTTTTGCGAGCATCCGTTTTCCTTTTGGCGATCAACGTCTTGAATACAGTTCGTAACTGCTTTGGCCGCTTCGAGTTGCCGGCTAGCTCACGCCGATAATAGCCAATCGTGGTTGTGTTAAACAGGTGAACGTCATTGACCATTTATAACTTATGGTATTGTATCGCTACTAATTGTTGCCAATCGTAGCTGACTGTAATATGAGTTTCATGGTGCAGCAAACGGAGAACAGAGCAAAGACCTGAGGGAACAAGCAAAAAGTCCCCCCAGGCCGGGAATGTCCAATCGTCTCGCTGACAGGAAGGAACACTCCCAATGACCATGATACCACAGAAGTGTTGTATTTGTGCAACACTGTGTCCTCCGCCGGATTTTGTGAGCTTATGGCGACTGATGAAGGCGGCAGGCTACGACGCGAACGCGATGGAAGACGAGTTCAAGAGCGTGATGCGTGACGGCAAGGGTGGTAATCGCGCGTTGTTCAAGGCGGTGCAAACCGCGATCGCGAGGCTCCGGGAAGACGCCCGGCTTGAGCGGCAGATGGAACTGGAATGGGAGCGATCGCAGGCAGAGTGCTAGGCGACGGCGCCGGTCGGAAGATCGGCGCCTTTTTGATTTTATAGCAGGTGTGAGATCTCTAGATGTCGACGGCGCTGGTGAATCTCACGGTGATTTCAAAGCGAATGTTGTCTAAACGCGAGGCCGCGGAACACTGCGGCCGGTCGGTGAAACGCTTCGAGGCCGAGTGTCCGGTGATCCCGATCCGATTCCCAAACGGCGACTTACGTTTCGATGTGCGCGACCTCGACGGCTGGCTCGATGCGCTAAAGAGCAAGAACGAAGATTCCGCGGCCATTATCAAGAGGCTCGCACAAAAATGACCGTCGTTCGCGTCAAGGGTTTCAAAATTTTTCGCGATCGCCATGGAAAATGGCGCTGCTATCATCGCAAAACACGGCTAGCCATTGACCTAGATAAGTATCCAATCGGATCGCTGGGTTTTGTGAGCGAATGTGCGCGGATAGGCGAGCTCATAAAACTAGTAACGCCGGCAAAAGCCGGCACCCTTGGCTTCCTTATCGCAAAATATAAAGGTCACACGGCCTTCACTGATCTCGCGCCCAATACGCAGCGCGGATACCAGGGCGTTTTCCAATACCTGAGGCCGATCGCGGACACGCCGCTGAGCCGCTTCAATCCGCCTCTCGTCGTCGACATTCGCGACGAGGCCGCGAAGCGCGGCCGTCGTTTCGCCAATCTGGTCAAGGCGGTATTGAGCTTGACCTTTAGCTGGGGCGTCGAGCGCGGCCTGCTCGCCAGCAACCCGGCCAAGGGCGTGAAGAATGTCCGCAGAGCGCGGGGAACCCCGGATGCCAACCGGCCATGGACCGATGCCGAGCGCCACGTCGTCCTCGATGAGGCCCCACCGCAGATGCGGCCGGCATTGGCGGTGATGATGTTCACTGGCCTTGGCCCCGGGGACGTGCTCAAGCTGCCACGCACCTTCTACAAGGACGGCGCCATTGCCACCGCGCGCGCCAAGACTGGCGAGCCGGTGTACTGGCCGGCACCGGCACCGTTGCGGACGATCCTGGAGGCCGCGCCCAAGCATGACGCAATCACGCTGTGCGCCAACTCGGAAGGGAAGCCGTGGACCGAAAGCGGGTTCCGCGCGTCCTGGCGCACCTACCGCGCGAAGTTGCAGAACTCGGGCGCCATCGGCCCGGCGCTGACGCTGTACGGCTTGCGGCACACCGTCGCGGTAATTTTGCGCGAGTGTGGGTTCGACGAGCGCACCATTGCCGACGCGCTCGGCCAGCGCACCATCGAGATGGCGAGGCACTATGCCAAGGGTGCCGACCTCACCGCCAAGATGCGCGGGGTCGCGAAAAAATTCGAGCGCGAAGTGAACAGGCGGCGAACAAAAGTGTCAAACCTTGCCGAAAAAGTGTCAAACCTCGACGCCAAAGCGGAGGGCTCGAAATGAAAATCTTTAGCGATGTCGGGAAGATAAGTGGTGGGCGCACCAGGGCTCGAACCTGGGACCCGCTGATTAAGAGTTAGCTACTCCAATTCGCTCGTTTTTGCCGAAGTACGCCGATAATCACGCTTATCGGCTCCAACGAGCCCCCTTCCCCGCCACCTGCCAACTTAACGATAGAAGACGTCGGCGAGCATGGGTAGATCTGCGGGTAAGGCGTTGCAGCCCGGTTTCGAAAATCGAAAACCGGCGAAGAACGAACGTCCTTTAAGAATAGTTGGGCGGAAGATGTTTCCGATTTATCACGTACGCTAATGAGCGAGCGCTCCCTTGTTAAGGGGCGCAACAGCTAAGAAGTAAGCTCGCAAGCCTCACGGACGGCGTACTGCCCGGGGTTATTGAGTTAGCCACCTCACCTGGGCGAGCGCAATGAGCGCGTCCGAATTTGGACAATAAGTTTCCCATACCGGATTGTTGGGGTCGCGCTTTAAATCAACCGCGCAGGCTTCCCGATACCCACAATTGGTGCAAACTCGTCTGATTTCGTCGAACGTGTCGCCCTTGCCACTTTTGATCGCGTCGAGATCAAGACCCAGCATAGCCATTCGGCAGTCGAGCAGATCGTCGTGTTCATCAGGTACGATGGGTTTTGCAGTTGGACGAGGATTCCCGATTTGCATCAAACCCTCCTGCGTTCTTGAGTGCAAATTACGCTGAACACTATTCATTCGCGCATTGACCTGAATCAAGCACCACAAAAAAATAGACGCCTTCCGCTAAATCTCCTCTGGCACCATGGCAATAGCGCCGCATGGGCATTCCTGCGCGCACACGCCGCAGCCCTTGCAGTAGTCGTAATTGAATTGGAAACGCTTACCGGGCCCGAGCTTGATCACTGCATTGTCCGGGCAGACCCCGTAGCAGTTGTCGCACTCGAAGCAGTTGCCGCAGGACAGGCAGCGGCGCGCCTCGTACTGAGCGTTGGTCTCGTCCAGTCCGCCCTGAATTTCTTCGAACGTGTTAAGACGCCGCGCGGCTTCCAATTTCGGTCGGACCGTCTTGGGCGCGTCGGCGTAGTACCAGGCATTGAGCTTGTCGATCGAGGCGAGCTCGTGCTTCTCCGGCCCTGCATAGGCTTGGCCACGCAACCAAGCATCAATATGGCGCGCCGCCTTCTTGCCGTGGCCGACCGCGACCGTGACCGTGCGCTCGGACGGCACCATGTCGCCGCCGGCGAAGATGCCGGCACAGCCAGTCATCATGTTGGGGGCGACCTGCACTACGCCGCCCTTGATCTCTAGGCCAGGCACGCCGTCGAGCAGCGACAGATCGACGTCCTGGCCGAGCGCAAGCACCAGCGAGTTGGCTTCCAGCGTCTCGAATTCGCCGGTCGGCTGCGGGAAGCCCTTCTCATCGAGCTTCATCTTCTCGACGGTGAGGGTACCCTCGTCCATCCGTTTGATGGTCGAGAGCCACTTGATCATGATGCCTTCCTGCAGCGCCTCCTTGACCTCGAAGTCGTGCGCCGGCATGCGGTCGCGCGTGCGGCGATAGACGATGATCGCTTCGGTCGCGCCCAGGCGTCTGGCGGTGCGGGCGGCATCGACGGCGGTGTTGCCACCGCCATAAACGACCACGCGGCGGCCGAGCAGCGGTTTATCCTCGCCTTCCATCGACCGCAGCAGCGAGACTGCGTCGAGCACCTTGGCCGCCGAGCCGGCGGGAATGTAGGCGCGCTTGCCGATATGGGCGCCAACCGCGAGGAAGGCAGCGTCAAATCGTCCGGTTTTCATGGCGTTGACAATACGATCGACCTTGCTGTTGAGCTTGAGCATGACGCCAAGATCCAGAATCCGTTTGATCTCGGCATCCAGAACATCGCGCGGTAGCCGATACTTCGGAATGCCGAAGCGCATCATGCCGCCGGCAAACGGCCCAGCCTCATGGATCTCGACGGCGTGGCCCAAGCGCCGCAGATGGTAGGCGGCTGAAAGTCCCGAGGGGCCGGCGCCGACCACCAGCACGCGCTTGCCGGTATCGGCCTGCGGCGGGGCAAATTGCCAGCCGTTGCGGATTGCGGTGTCACCAAGAAAGCGCTCGACCGAATTGATGCCGACCGCTTCGTCGATCTGCGCGCGATTACAAGCCCCTTCGCACGGGTGATAGCAGACCCGCCCCATGATCGCCGGCAGCGGGTTGTTTTCGGTCAATGAGCGCCAAGCGGCTTCGTAGTCGGCGGATTTCGGCGTGATACAGCCAGTTCTGGATGTTCTCACCGGCCGGACAGGCATTGTTGCAGGGCGGCAGGCGATCGAGATAAACCGGCCGCTCGGTTCGCCACGAGCCAGTGAGGTTGGCTAGGCTAGAGCCGACGTCGAGGCTGATGCCGAACGGGTGGTCCATCAGGCATCTCCCTCGCCGTTGAGCAGCCGATATTCGGCGATGTTGTGGTCGGCCAGCGCCTGAAGCCGCGCGATGCGCTGACGCCCCTCCTCTGACGTGAACAGGTGCGCGAAGCGGCGCTGCGGTTTCAGATAATCCTCGACCGGCACGCGACGGCGGATCTTGCGGCTGCCGGTGACGACGCCGTAGTCGGCTTCGAATACGGGGAAGAGCCCGCATTCGACCGCGAGCCGCGCCAGCCGGATGGTGTCGTGCGATGCCGCGCCCCAGCCGAGCGGGCATGGCACATGGATGTGCAGATAGCGCGCGCCGTGGATGCCCATTGCCTTCACCACCTTGCGCTCGAGGTCGTGCAGATCGGCGACCGTGGCGGTGGCGACGTAAGGGATGCCGTGGGCTACCGCGATCTTCGGCACGCTCTTGCCGGTGCCGAACACGTTGCCTGGCTCCGCCCCGATTGCCGGCGTAGTGGCGGTGCGCGCGGCCGGCGGCGTCGCCGAGGAGCGCTGCACGCCGGTGTTCATGTAACCTTCGTTATCGTAACAAATATAGAGCACGTCATCGTTACGCTCGAACATGCCGGACAGACAGCCGAAGCCGATGTCGGTGGTGCCACCATCGCCGCCTTGCGCTATGGCGCGCACTTCCGGACGCCCTTTGGCACGCATGGCGGCGGCGACCCCGGTCGCGACCGCGGCTGCATTGCCAAACAACGAATGGATCCACGGTATTTGCCAGGATGTCTCCGGATAAGGTGTGGTGAACACTTCCAGGCAGCCCGTGGCGTTGACCGCGATGACATTGCCGCCAGCGGCGCGCAGGGCGGTGTCGAGCGCGTAGCGCGCGCCGAGCGCCTCGCCACAGCCCTGGCAGGCGCGATGGCCGCAGGTCAACGCATTGGAACGGTCGATCGAGGCCTGCACCGAACGATCGCCTTCCGACACCAGCCGGTTGCCGACCGTGAAGGTGCCTTTCTGATAGAAGCGCAGCTTCTGGGTCGCTGCGGTGGTGGTTCTGTCGTCCATCGTGCGCTCCCCTATTCCGCCGCCGGGTTATGCACGGGCGTCGCACCGCTCAGACGGCGCAGGATATTTTCGGCGGTCGGTCCGGAGCGGCGGACCTTGCGGACGTAGTGCAGTTCCTTGGCTATCACTTCTTCGTTGAGGTCAAGGAAATGCGTGCCTTCCCACCGCTGCACCAGCGCGCGTCGGAACAACTTGTGCAGCGCCACCCGCGTGATCGGCCGTCCGCCGAGGCCGGCGACTGCGGCATGGACCTGCGGCGCGCCAGCGACATTGCGCAGCGCTAGGTCGACGTGCAGCGCCAACTGGCCGCCCATCCCGATCGCGAGGCTCTTCTCCAATACGACGACGTTTTTTCGGCCGACCAGCACTTTGCGCAGTTGCTCGACCGGGAACGGCCGGAACGCCACCAGCGTCACCAAGCCGATACGGATGCCATCCGCGCGCATCTCGTCGATTACGTCCTTGATGGTGCCGTTGACCGAACCCATGGCGACCACCAAGAGCTCGGCGTCATCGGCCTTGTAGGTACGCAGGAGGCCACCGGAATCGCGGCCGAACTGGGTATTGAAGTCGCCGGCGAGCTCTGTGATCAGCCGCAACGCCAGCGTCTGCTTGTAGTGCTGCAGGAAGCGCACCTCGGTGAAGGCGTCGGGGCCGACCATGGCGCCGATCGAGATCGGATCGGCCGGATCGAGCACTTGCACCGGATCATACGAAGGCAGATAGGCATCGACCGCAGCCTGCTCGGGCAGATCGACGCGCTCGACCGCGTGCGTGAGGATGAATCCGTCGACGCAAACCATCACCGGCATCGACAGCTCCTCCGCCAGACGGAAGGCCTGGATGTGCAGGTCGGCGGCTTCCTGGTTGGTCTCCGCGAACAGCTGCATCCAGCCGGCATCGCTCATCGACATCGCGTCGGAGTGATCGTTCCAGATGTTGATCGGCGCGCCGATGGCGCGGTTACCGACCGTCATCACGATCGGCAGGCCTAGACCGGAGGCGTTGTAGACCGCCTCGGCCATATAGAGCAGGCCCTGGCTGGCGGTCGCCGTATAGGCGCGCGCGCCGGCGGCGGAGGCGCCGATCGCGACCGACAGCGCGGCAAATTCGGATTCGACGTTGATGAATTCGCAATTCTTGAGCTCGCCGGTCTTGACCATCTCGCCGAGGCCTTCGACGATGTGGGTCTGCGGCGTGATCGGATAGGCACAGATCACTTCGGGCCGGCACAGCGCGATCGCCTCTGCCATCGCCCGTGAGCCTTCAACCTGTTTGAGCATGTGGTGAGCCCTTCAAGCGGCAGCTTGTGCGCCGACCGCATCGTGCGCGGCTGTAGCGGCGGCTATATTGGCGGCAGCGATTTTTTCCGAGGGAAACGCATCACGGATCGCGGCGGCGACCGAGTTGAGTTGAACGATACCGGTGAGCGCGGCAAAGGCGCCGAGCAGCGCCGCATTCGGCAGCGGCCGGCCGATGTACTTGAGCGCGAGCTCGGAGGCCGGCACAGTCAGCACGCGCGCGGCCGACAGCTGCGCCGCGACCCCGTCGAGATGTAGCTCGCTCAAAGTCCGGTTGCTGTTAACCAGCAGGTAGCCGTCGGGCTTGAGGCCCTGGCAGACGTCGGCAACTTTGAACAGCGTGGGGTCCTGCACGATCAGGGCATCGGGTTCGAGGATCGGTTCCCGGAGCCTGATTTCTTTATCATCGATGCGGCAGAACGACACCACCGGCGCGCCAGTGCGCTCGGAGCCGAAGCTTGGAAAGGCCTGCGCGTGTCGCTGTTCTAGAAATGCGGCAACCGAGAGAACCTCCGCCGCGGTCACCACGCCCTGACCACCACGGCCATGAAAGCGCACCTGAAACATGACGGTTTCCTAGCTTGGAATTGCAAGTTAACAGACTGACAAGACTGAGCAGTCGCAAATGGAACTATAATGAGCGATTTCCGCATTGAGATGGATCAATTACCTCCACCGGAGGCGGATACAGGGCCTCTCCGATAGTGACAATTATCGGAGGCTGCGAGTTTTGCGGCTGGACAACGGCTTGAGCAGCACACGAGATCGGTCACCTTGTGCCTACATCGTAAGCGCCCGCTCCTCGGCCGAGCATCCCCAATCATCTGACGCCGTCCAGGCCGGCCATAGGCGGGGCTTATTTTCTGATTCCATATAGCTCCGGATATACTCGATCGTTTCCTGGTCCGCGGAGACGCCAACGTTATCTGGATTCCATCCACGTTTGCCGGGAGCATAGTGTGACCAGGCCGTTCGAGTGGAGACGTGACCCGCTAATGCCGCAATTTCTTCGGCGCTGAGCTCGGCCCGCTTCCACGTCGCGATCGCGACATGTCGCAGTGTATAAAGCGAAATACGTGGCAATTTTAGTTTCTTGCAAATCCGCGCGAGGCGCTCTGCCAGGATTTGGAAGAGACGTTCCATCGAACCAAATTTCTTGACGAGCTGTCTGAGGATCTTCGGCAGACTACTCGCGATCCTAACGAGATCGTCTCGGACACCTTCGAGGTTGATGGGCCGAGAGGGTCCTGGCGCCCGCCCACCGGAATGTTTCCCGTTTTTTACGTGCAGCTTACGGCCGACAAGCTGGCTGGTAGGCCATTCGGAAGGACGAACCCCAGCGATCGGACTTATTTGAAGGATGAGCCGTAGAACAGCTGACAGCTGATCGCCCTTGCGCACGCGCTTTACCAGTTCCAAGCAAACGGCGTCGCGCTGCTTTTCTGTGCAGTAAAGGGTCTTTTTTCGGGACGTACGCGGCTCAGGCCGTCCTCGCCGTTCGATTAAAAGGCGCGAAATTTGCTCGATGCCATCGAGCGCCCGCTGCCGGTCGAGCTGGTTTTGTTCTACTTCGATTTCCAGCGTGTAGATGATGGCCGCCAAATAAAGCCGGGTCGTCGCGGGCCGAAGTTGCCAGTGCGGATCAGCACACAATCTGATAAAAGCGTCGACCGTATCTCCCGTCTCACCAAACTTGCGTCGTGAGCGCGCGAGTAATCGCTGGCCTCGCTGGGCATATTGTGCGTTCGTTTTGGGATCTCGTTCGGTCCGTTCGGGCATAGGTCACCTAAAATTCCGTTACTCCACGGCTCGGCGAGCCGATTTAACTCCCCAGGGCTGCAAGGATCAACGAAGCTCCCGCCGGCGTTCAGCCAGAGAATGGTTATTCCCGCGATGAATGATGGCAGCGTGGCCCGCCCGCTTTAGGCCACGTCGCGCCAGCTTCCAGTTTGCAATCACCTCAGTTACGTGCGCGCTGAGAGTGGAGCTGGCACACGATGACCCCAGGGAAAGGCCCGCGCGGCTCAGATTGTGTCTGAATTGTGTTATCCACAGGACCGGCCTCCTGGGGGCTGGCGTGAAAGCAAGAGTCATGTGCGATTTAAGAACCGCATGTCAGAAACCAGTGGCAGCGGCGCAAACACTTTGTTTTTGCTCTTGGCTCAATACAACGGGCTGGCGGTCGTCCCGCTTGAGCGCGTCCGGCAAGATTTTTTTGCGCACCTGACCATGCCAAAATTTGTAAGCAAGATTTTAGCGGGAGAAATCGATCTTCCTGTAGTTCGGATGGAAAAAAGCCAGAAATCTTGGCGTGGGGTGCATGTCGGCGATCTCGCGTCGTATATCGACCGGCGCCGTGCCGCCGCCGTCCGCGAACGCAACCAGTTATGCGGTTTGACCTAAGTAGTCGTCCGTGAACAACGGTCAGGCCATTGATAGAGAATCTGTTTTTGGCGAACAGGCAGGCTTGAGTCTGCAGGGTTTTGCCGCTTGATACCCACGAACTTTGCAATTTCGTTTTTCGTTTTCTTTCTGCGCGAACCATGATTCCTTGGGGCATCGGAGGGTACGATGCGGCCGAAGCAACGATCGACGACGGGATCAGGCGATCTGTTCCGGGCCAGGCTCGATCAGATCATCAACATGAAGCACGAGCTGGTGCAGCTTGCCGGCAAGCTCGACTGGACGTGGATCGACGCCGAGATTGCACCGCTCTACAGCGACCAGGGCCGGCCCGGGGTCGAGACCCGCTTCGTGATCGGACTTCTGCTGCTCAAGCACATCTATGGGCTGTCCGACGAGGGCGTGTGCGAGCGCTGGGTGCATGACCCGTATTTCCAGCACTTCACCGGGGAAGAGTTCTTCCAGCATGAGTTTCCGCACGAACGCTCGGATCTGAGCCACTGGCGCAAGCGGCTGGGCGACAAACTGGAGCTGCTGCTGGCCGAGAGCCTACGGGTGGCGCATGCGAGTGGCGCATTGCGGACCCGCGATCTGGCCCGGGTCACGGTCGACACCACGGTGCAGCCCAAGGCCATCACCTTCCCGACCGATGCCAAGCTGCTGCACGCGGCGATCAGGGGGCTCAACCGCATGGCCAGGACGCATGGTGTGCGGTTGCGGCAGTCCTACCTGCGCATCGCCAAGCATGCGGCGATGATGGCGGGCCGCTACGCCCACGCCAAGCAGTTCAATCGCCATCGCCGGCAGTTGCGCATTCTGCGCACGCGGCTGGGCCGCATCATCCGCGACATCGGTCGCAAGATCGCCGGCCAGCCGGCCTTGCAGGGGGCATTCCAATGGCCGCTTGCGCGTGCCAACCAGATCCGTTCCCAGCAGCAGCGCCAGCGCGGCTGGAAGCTGTATTCCTTCCATGCTCCCGAGGTCGAATGCATCGGCAAAGGCAAGGCCAGCGCGCCCTATGAGTTCGGGGTGAAGGTCTCGATCGCCACCACCAATGCCCGTGCGCCCGGAGGCCAGTTTGTGCTGCACGCCAGAGCGCTGCCGGGCAATCCGTATGATGGGCATACGCTGCGGTCCGCGATCGAGGACACCGAGCGGCTCACCGGCCGAGAGATCGAGCGTGCCTATGTCGACAAAGGATACCGCGGCCACGATGCGCCGAACCCGCATCGCGTCTTCATCTCCGGGCAGAAGCGCGGAGTGTTCGGCGCCATCAAGCGTGAACTGCGCCGTCGCTCCGCCATCGAGCCCGTGATCGGACACATGAAGGCCGAGGGGCACCTCGGCCGCTGCTATCTCAAGGGAACCGCCGGCGATGCCGCCAACGCCATCCTCACCGCCGTCGGCCACAACCTCCGACTCGTCCTCGCCTGGTTGAGGATTCTTTTGTGCCTGATCATGGCGGCGCTACGGAACGCGCTTGCAGCCCATCCCGAACTCAAATTGGCTTCTTAACGGACGACTAAGTACGACGGCGGTACGACGAGCCTCGCGAGTTTGAGCGCCCTGCCCTGCAAGTCGCTGCCTAATCTTAAGTCCGTCCCATCATCAATCGTCACGACGTCAAAGCGACCGATGGGTACCGGCAGTCGGCCGGGATTCTCGCGCGCCAGCCAGTTGCGCGTGAAGCTCGGAACGATACGGCCGCCGATGAGCACGATGAGCAAGACGATGGCGGCGATACCAATGCGGGCGCCGTATTCAGCGGTGCCTTTGATATGGGCCTCGATATGAAACGCAATGTTGCCAGCGAGGAGCAACGTGACCAGACCCACGACGCGGGGATTTCGCCAATTCTCTCGCCTGCGATAATCTCGCGCGCGGTGGCCGCCACGACCAGGGCCGGAAAGCTGACGTCAACGATCGCGGCCACCAGCCAGCCGGTCTCGGCGGAATAGGTGACGCACACGCGGCCCGCGACCCACACCGCGACCAACGCGAGTAAAGGCATGCCCTGGATCGGCAACCGTCCGGTCCAGTTCGGGATCGCCGTGAGCAGAAAGCCGGTCACCACCGCCGGCAAATAGCCGTAGGTCATTTCGTGCACGTGCCAGTCAACCGGCGAAAAAGCAGTCGACAATTCTAGTTCGCCGGTAAACATCGGCAGCCAAGCGAGCACGGCGAGCCCAGCATAAATGGCGCCGAACAGGAAAAACGCCCGGAATCCGTAGGACAGCAAAGCCGGGCTGCCATAGCGTTTGAGACGCGGAATGGCATTCATCTCACGTCCCGCCCTTGTCCGGTGCCGGTTTTAATGCCGCAGTGCATGTTCAAAGGCGCGCGTGAGGCAGGTGCGGCCGGGGTCCTGCGAGCGATTGAGCAGACCCATCAGCGTGATCCATTCCTCGTCCGAGGCCTCGTTGGCATAGCGCCGCACCGTTTGGGCAACATAAGGCCCGAGCTCGACGCCATCGGCCTGTGCTTGCACCTGCATCGCGGTCAGCATGTTCAGATCGCCGGCGCCAAGAATGGTTTCGAGCGCCGTGGTCTCGTCGGTCAGATTGGCCAATAGATCACCGAGCATGATGCTGGCCTATCCTCAATGCACACGCAGCGCATCGGCATCGGCCAGGTCTATGCCTTCGATCTTTGCCGCCGTCACCAACCGAGCGATGTATTGCGCGGCAGCACGCCGCCGGACACTCTCGCGCAGATAGTCGGCGATACGACCGGCAACAACTTCATAGGGCAACAGCCGGCCGTCATGCCTGCGATCGAGCCGGATGACGTGAAAACCGTAACGCGTCGCCACCGGCTCCACGCATAGCTCGCCGGGCGAAAGGGCCGTCAGCGCTTGCTCGAATTCCGGCGTGGTTTGTCCCTCGGTGATCTGCCCGAGATTGCCGCCCTGCGCCGCCGAAGGACAGCGCGAACAGGCCTGCGCCAGATCGGCAAAGGATTGAGACGCCCCGCGCAAGGCCGTCAGCACCCCGGCGGCCTCGGCCTGCGCCTGCGCGTAAGCCTCGGGGTTCGACCGCAATGCTGCGAACAGGATATGCGAGGCCTCGTAGATATCGGGCGAGCGGAAGCGCGCCTTGTTGTTCTCGTAGTAGCGCCGGCAGGTCTTCTCGTCGGGCTCGGGGACGGTGACCTCGCGCTCGACCACCGCGCGCATGATCGCCTCGTCGTCCGTCTCGCGCCGTCCAGCCTCGTCGCCGATCGGTTCGGGTTTCAAATCAATCGCGCGCGCCCGTTGCAGCAGCAATTCACGAATGACCAGTGCGCGTGCGGCCTGCTGCCAGGCGACGATCGGCTTTCCCGCCGGATGATGCTGCATTTCGCGCGCAATCGCGTCGCGGGCAATTGAAACGCCGTTGACGCTGACCGGAGCCGGCTTCCCTACTGGCATTTGCGCGTGAGCTGAGCAGGTGGTCATCGCCGCTACTCCGCCGGCTCTAGCCCGCGCGCGCGCCGTGTACGCACCACCTGATAGCCGCGTCGGCCGAGATACCAGATCGGGGCGCTCCAGATGTGCACGAGGCGGGTGAACGGAAGCAGCAGGAAGATCGTCATGCCGAGAAACAGGTGCAGCTTGAAGATCGGATGCACATCGGCAATGAGCGCCGACACGCCGGGCTGCAGCGTAACAATGCCCTGCGCCCAGGTCATGAATTTCACCATCTCATGACCGTCGAGATGATTGAGCGAGACGCCAATGGTCAAGAGACCCAATGTGAGCTGGGCATAGAGCAACAGCAGGATCGCAATATCGCCGAACGACGAGGTCGTGCGGATGCGCGCATCGAACAACCGGCGGTGGACCAGCAGCGTGGTGCCGATAAAGCAGAACACGCCGGCAACGCCGCCGACCGAAATCGCCATCCATTGCTTGAACGTGTGCGAGATGCCGAGTGCGTCGAATACCCAGATCGGCGTCAGCAGGCCGACAAAATGACCCATGAAGATGACGAGAATGCCGACGTGAAACAGGTTGGAGCCCCACGTCAACTGCCGCCGGCGCAGAAGCTGACTCGATCCGCTGCGCCAGGTGTACTGCTCGCGGTCAAAGCGGACCCAACTGCCGAGCAGGAATACCGTCAGGCACAAATAGGGATACCAGCCGAAGACGATGTAGGTGATCAGTTCGCGCATGACGTTTCCTCAATTGCGTGGCGGCGTGCGGGTTACAGCCGCCATGTCCGGCGCCGGGCGCATTCCCCCGCGGACACGGGCTATCAGTCCGTCTTTGCAGCCGTCGGTAGCGCCGGGACCGAAAGTGACGGCCTCGGCCTCCCAGGCCGCATCAAGGGCCGCAAGATCAGTCGCGTCCGGATCGGGCAGCGTGAGCAATGCCGAGACTTCGTCGTCCTTCGGCTTCGCTGCCGCCAGCGCGACCAAAGCGCGGAACACCGCTTCATAAGAGGATTGGCGCTTGCGCAGCCGCTCCGCCATGGCAGCAAAGATGTGCGCCGGCTGACCGAGCGTAACGCAAGCGTCCCGGGCCGGCAGCACCGAGAGATATTCCAGAAACAGCGGCACGAAATCCGGCAATTCGGCCGCGCTCATGAACAGGCCGTGGCTCTCGTATTGAGCCTTGAGGTCGATCATGGCCTGCCCGCGATCGCGGCTCTCGCCGTGCACGTGCTCGAACATATGCAGCGACAAGGTGCGCGTGCGATCGAACAGCAACACGTAGCGCTCCTGCAGATCGTAGAGATCGTCGCTGCCGAGTTCGCTCACCAGCTTGCGCAATTGATTGCGCACGGCGGAGGGCAGTGCCGCCTGCTTCTCGACCGCTTCGCTGATTTCGCCGCACGCCTGCTGCAGTTCGGCGGTCGGGTAAGTGAGCAGCGCCGATAGCGCTTTGAACGTCCTGTTCATCACACGACCTCCATCGGCGTCTTGGCGCGTTTTGGCGTTCCAAAAAGATTGGTTTCAGTCGCACCGTTCGAGCAGCCATTGCCGAACGAAAAACCGCACGAGCCGCGCAGGTCGAAGGCGTCTTCGTTGACCTCACGATGCGCGGTCGGGATCACGAAGCGATCCTCGTAATTGGCGATCGCCATCGTCTGGTACATGCTTTCGATATCGAGCGCCGTCAGGCCCACCCGTTTGGCGATGCCCTCGTCGATTACGCCGTCGACGGTCTTGGCCCGCATATAGGCGCGCATCGCCAGCATGCGCTCGAGCGCCAGCGCTACCGGCTCTTCCTTGCCGGCGGTGAGCAGGTTCGCGAGATATTTGAGCGGGATGCGCAGGCTGCGCACGTCCGGCATCTCACCGTCGTGACCGATTTTGCCGGCCGCGGCGGCCGACTGAATCGGCGACAGCGGCGGCACATACCAAACCATCGGCAGCGTGCGATATTCGGGATGCAGCGGGAATGCGACCTTCCATTCCATCGCCATCTTCCAGATCGGCGATCGCCGCGCGCCTTCAAGCCAGTTCTCGGCGATGCCGTCGGCGTGCGCCTGCTCGATCACCTTTTGGTCGTTCGGATCGAGGAAAACCGACAGCTGCGCCTCATAGAGGTCCTGCTCATTTGGAACGCTCGCCGCTTCCTCGATGCGGTCCGCGTCATAGAGCACCACGCCGAGATAGCGGATGCGGCCGACGCAGGTCTCCGAGCACACCGTCGGCTGGCCCGCCTCGATACGCGGATAGCAAAAGATGCACTTTTCGGATTTCCCGCTCGACCAGTTGTAATAGATCTTCTTGTAGGGACAGCCCGAGACGCACATGCGCCAGCCACGGCACTTGTCCTGATCGATCAGAACGATGCCGTCTTCCTCACGCTTGTAGATGGCGCCGGAGGGGCAGGCGGCGACGCAGGCCGGATTGAGGCAGTGCTCGCACAGCCGCGGCAGATACATCATGAAGGTGTTTTCGAACTGGCCGTAGATATCCTTCTGTACGCCTTCGAAATTGTAGTCCTGCGAGCGCTTGGCGAATTCGCCGCCGAGAATTTCCTCCCAGTTCGGACCCCATTCGATCTTTTCCATGCGCTCGCCGGAAATCAACGAACGTGGGCGCGCGGTCGGCATCGCCGACATTTCCGGCGCTTTCTGCAGGTGCTCGTAGTCGAAAGTGAATGGCTCGTAGTAGTCGTCGATCTCAGGGAGGTCCGGATTGGCGAAAATATTCGCCAGCACCCGCCACTTCGAACCGATCCGGGGCTCGATCTTTCCGTTCTTCTTGCGGCGCCAGCCGCCGTTCCAGCGTTTCTGGTTTTCCCAGTCTTTCGGATAGCCGATGCCGGGCTTGGTCTCGACGTTGTTGAACCAGGCGTATTCCATGCCTTCGCGGTTGGTCCAAACGTTCTTGCAGGTCACCGAGCAGGTGTGACACCCGATGCACTTGTCGAGGTTGAGCACCATCGCGATTTGAGCGCGGATTTTCATTCTGCGGCCTCCAGTTTGGGCGCGATGGGCAGTGGTTCGGGTTGATCGGCAGTCGGTTTGTCGAGCCAATCGACCTTTGACATTTTTCGTACGACGACGAATTCGTCACGATTGGATCCGACCGTACCGTAATAGTTAAAGCCGTAAGATTGCTGGGCGTAGCCGCCGATCATATGGGTCGGCTTCAGCACCGTGCGGGTGACCGAATTGTGGATGCCGCCGCGCTGGCCGGTCATCTCCGAGCCCGGCACGTTCACGATCTTCTCCTGCGCGTGGTACATCAGGCACATGCCCTGCTTGACGCGCTGGGACACGACCGCGCGCGCGACCAGCGCGCCGTTGGTGTTGAACGCTTCGATCCAGTCGTTATCGACGATGCCGGCCTTCTTGGCGTCGATCTCGCTGATCCACACGATCGGTCCGCCGCGCGACAGCGTCAGCATCAGCAGGTTATCGGTGTATGTGGAGTGGATGCCCCACTTCTGATGCGGCGTGATGAAGTTGAGCACGACCGCGTCATTGCCGTTCGGCTTGCGGTCGATGATCGGATTGACCGACTTGGTGTCGATCGGCGGGCGATAGACGCATAAGCCTTCGCCGAAGGCCCGCATCCAGAGGTGATCTTGATAGAGCTGCTGGCGGCCGGTGAGCGTGCGCCACGGGATCAGTTCGTGCACATTGGTATAGCCGGCGTTATAGCAGACTTTGTCGGATTCCAGCCCCGACCAGATCGGCGACGAGATGATCTTGCGCGGCTGCGCGACGACATCGCGGAAGCGGATTTTCTCGTCTTCTTTCGGAATCGCGAGATGGCCATGGTCGCGGCCGGTGAAACCGCCGAGCGAGGCCCAGGCTTTCACTGCAACCTCGCCATTGGTTTCCGGCGCCAGGCTCAAGATGACTTCGCAGGCATCGATATCGCTTTCGATCCGCGCGAGGCCCTTGGTCGCCCCCACCTCGGTGACGGCGCCGTTGAGTTTCTTGAGAAAATCGACCTCGTGCTCGGTGTTCCAGGCCATGCCCTTGCCGCCATTGCCGAGCTTGGCCATCAACGGTCCGAGCGAGGTGAAGCGCTTGTAGAGATTGGGATAGTCGCGCTCGATTACCGTCACCGACGGCATGGTCTTGCCGGGAATCGGATCGACTTCGCCTTTCTTCCAATCCTTGACGTCGAAGGCCTGCGCAATTTCGGCCGGCGTGTCATGCATGATGGGCGTCAGTACCACATCCTTTTCGACGCCAAGCACTTCCGGCGCGACGTCCGAAAACGCCTTGGCGATGCCTTTGTAGATGTCCCAATCGTTGCGCGCCTCCCACACCGGATCGACCGCCGATGTCAGGGGGTGAATGAACGGGTGCATGTCGGAGGTGTTGAGATCATTCTTCTCGTACCAGGTCGCCGTCGGCAGCACGATGTCGGAATACATGCAGGTGGTCGACATGCGGAAATCGAGCGTGACCAGCAAATCGAGCTTTCCTTCTGGCGCCTGATCGTGCCACGCGACTTCCATCGGCTTTTTCTTGCCGTCCTGCCCAAGGTCCTTGCCCATGACACCGTGCTTGGTCCCGAGCAGGTGCTTGAGGAAATACTCGTGGCCCTTGCCCGACGCGCCCAGCAGGTTGGAGCGCCAGATGAACATATTGCGTGGCCAGTTGGCCGGATTGTCCGGGTCGTCGCAGGACAGCTTGAGCGCGCCCGATTTCAGCGACTTGGCGACATAGTCCTTCGCGTCCAGGCCCGATGCCGCTGCCTGCTTGGAAACCTCAAGCGGGTTGGCTTGCAGTTGCGGCGCTGAGGGCAGCCAGCCCATGCGCTCGGCACGCACATTGTAGTCGATCAATGCACCGTCCCATGGTCCCGCCGGCGCCGTCGGCGACAGAATCTCGGACACACTGAGCGTCTCGTAGCGCCACTGATCAGTGTGCGCGTAAAACGCCGACGTCGAATTCATCTGCCGCGGCGGTCGGCCCCAGTCGAGAGCGAAGGCCAACGGCAGCCAGCCGGTTTGCGGCCGCAGCTTTTCCTGACCCACATAATGCGACCAGCCGCCACCGGATTGGCCGACGCATCCGCACATCACCAGCATATTGATAATGCCGCGGTAGTTCATGTCCATGTGGTACCAGTGATTGAGACCGGCGCCGACAATCACCATCGACCGTCCTTTGGTCTTCTCGGCGTTGAGCGCGAACTCGCGCGCCGTGGCAACGATCTGATCGCGCGGCACACCGGTGATTTTTTCCGCCCAGGCCGGCGTGTAGGGCTCAAGGTCGTCGTAGCCCTTGCCTAGGTGCTCGCCGCCAAGCCCACAATCGACACCGTAATTGGCAACGAACAGATCGTAGACCGAGGCGACCAGCGCCTCGCCTTCAACCAGTTGCAGTTTCTTCACCGGCACATTGCGAACGAGCACGTCGGGATGATCGGTGCCGAGAAAATGATCGTGCTCGCGATTGCCGAAATAGGGAAAGCCGACCGCCGCGACATCGTCTTTGACGGCGGCCAGCGACAGCCGCAGCTTGGTATCCTGACCGCCCGAGGTTTTTTCCTCGAGGTTCCACTTGCCTTTCTCGCCCCAGCGGAATCCGACCGAGCCTTTCGGCACCACGACCGTGCCGGTCAATTCGTCATACGCGAGCGTCTTCCATTCGGGATTGTTGGCCTCGCCGCAGGATTTCATGACATCCGAGGCGCGGATGAAACGTTCCGGCACATAGTGCGCGCCCTGCTTCACCAGACGCACCAGCATCGGCATGTCGGTGTATTGCCGGGCGTAATCCTGGAAATACTGCGCCTGCCGGTCGATATGGAATTCGCGCAGGATGACGTGGCCCATCGCCATGCCAAGCGCGGCATCGGTACCCTGTTTCGGCGATATCCAGAGATCGGCGAATTTCGAGGCTTCCGAATAATCAGGGCTGATGACCACGCTCTTGGCGCCGCGATAGCGCGCTTCCGTATAGAAGTGCGCATCGGGCGTGCGAGTTTGCGGCACGTTCGAACCCCACAGAATCAGGAATCCGGAATTGAACCAATCGGCCGATTCCGGCACGTCGGTCTGCTCGCCCCAGGTCTGCGGGCTCGCCGGCGGCAGATCACAATACCAGTCGTAGAACGACATGCTGACGCCACCGAGCAGCGACAGATAGCGCGAGCCGGCGGCGTAACTCACCATCGACATCGCCGGGATCGGCGAGAAGCCGAACACGCGATCGGGCCCGTAGGTTCTCACCGTATAGGCATTGGCCGCAGCGATGAGCTCATTGATCTCGTTCCAGGTCGTGCGGACAAAACCGCCGAGCCCGCGCTTCTGCACATAGGCGGCGCGTTTTTGCGGGTTTTCGACGATCGATTTCCAGGCGGCGACCGGCGTCATCAACACGCGCGCCTCGCGCCACAGCTTGAGCAGCCGTGAGCGCACCAGCGGATATTTCACACGGTTGCCGGAGTAGATGTACCAGGAGTAGCTGGCGCCGCGCGAACAGCCGCGCGGCTCGTGGTTCGGCAGATCGGGCCGCGTGCGCGGATAGTCGGTCTGCTGCGTTTCCCAGGTGACGATGCCGCCCTTGACATAGATCTTCCACGAGCACGAGCCGGTGCAGTTCACGCCGTGCGTCGAGCGCACGATCTTGTCGTGCTGCCAGCGCTTGCGATAGCCATCCTCCCAGCGGCGGTCTTCGTTGGTGGTGATGCCGTGGCCGTCGGAGAATGTCTCGCCGGCGCGGTTGAAGAAAGTCAGACGATCGAGAAAATGGCTCATGACGTGTGACCTCTACCGCGCCTGAAGGACAGTGGATCCGCTCGCCTTTGGTTTGGCGCCGCGATCGAGATGCCAGAAGTACACAGAGACGCCGATCGCCATTACCGCGAGCACGACATAGGCGAAGAAGCCGCCGGCATAGCCCGAAGTTCCGAGCGCATCGACGACGGCGCCGAGGAACGGCGGAATAATGAAGCCGCCGAGCGCACCCAGTCCGCCGACCAGGCCTGCCGCTCCGCCGACGGCCCTCGGTACGTATTTCGGCACCATCTTGAACACGGCTGCATTGCCAACTCCCATGCCGAGAGCGATCAGCAATTCGCCGGCAAGAGCTTGATAGAAGTCCTCAGTGAGCGTGAGGATGACCGCCCCAATAAGGACGCCCACAAACGAAAGCATCGCCGTCCGCTCGCCGCCAATGCGTTCGGAGAGGATGCCGCCGAACACGCGAATGACCGCGGCGAGCAGTGAAAAGCCGAGCCCGCCAAGCATCGCAGCAGATTTCACATCCATATGGTGGAGGTTGATCCAATAGGTTGGAAACCAAGCCGTCAGCGCCAGGAAACCGCCGAAGGAGACGAAGTAGAGGGCGACAAGACCCCAGGTGCGCGGATCTTCGGCGGCGGTAATGACCGCTTGCCAGACTTGTTCTTTGGGGAACAGCTCCTGGCCCTTCTCCTGGGCGATCTTACGGCTGACATCCGCATCGAACCCCTGCTGGCGGAGCTGGAAGAAATAGGCGTCGCGCGCGAGCCACGCATAAATCGCAGTGCCGACAAGAAGAAACGTGAACCAGGCAAAATAGGAGCCGGCAAGACCCCACGCGGCAATGGCATACGGCAAGAATAGCGTGAAGATGCCCGGCGCCAAGTTGCCGATGCCACCATAGGCACCAAGCACCGTGCCCTGACGCGACTGCGGATACCAATAGGAGACCTGGGGAATTCCAACCGAGAATGAAGCTACCCCGCATCCGCTCAAGAAGCCGAACATCACAATGATCGGATAGGCAGCGACCGTGAAGGTCTTGGCGGTCAGCAGAATGAACACCAGACCCCACATGCCGACCAAAGACAGACAAAACAAAGTGATCATGGGCAGACGGCCACCAACACGATCGACCCAGGCGCCGAACGGGATGCGCAGGAGCGAACCAGTCAGCTGCGGCGCTGCGACAAGGAGTCCAAGCGCGAGCCCACTGAGGTGCATTTGATCTTGGAAATATTTGGACGCTGGACCGTAAAGCGAGACGGCCGCAAAACCGATGAAGAACCCCCACGTCCCCATTACAAGACCGGCGGTCGGAGTTCCCAATAGCCGATAGGGGGCTGCTCCAATACTTGCTTCGGATGTTGCGCTCATGTCGTGTCACCCAGTTGGTTGCTGCTAATTGCCAGCACCAAACAAAAGCCGGGACGCGCCACGAATGCTTTGACGTCGATCAATAATACTTCGGTTTTGTCCGCAACGATTTTGCTTTACTTATATCACTTCACGATTTGACCTAAGCACAACTTTAGTTTGACAATTATCAAGTCGGCATAAGGCGTCTTCGGCATAAACTTGTTATATTCGTCGCGAATGCCCTGAACCGGGGGAGAAGACTGTGCGCCAATCCGATTGGAAGCTCATTCGTGCGCTGCCGCTGTTTTGCGATATGAGCGAAGCGAATTTCGAACAGCTGGTGCGTGCTGCATTTCTCCAGCGCTTTCCGCAGCACACGGCCCTGATCAACGAAGGCGATTTGCCGGACTTTTTGCATATCGTGGTCGAAGGCTCGGTCGAAATGTTCTGCACTCATAACGGGCACGAAACCACAATCGACATCATGCGGCCGGTGACAACGTTCATTCTGGCGGCTGTCATACGTGACGCGGTCTATCTTAAGTCGGCCCGCACGCTTACGCCCGCGCAGATACTCATGATTCCGGCACAGACCGTTCGCGACGTGTTTGGGCGCGACGCCGCCTTCGCGCGCGCCATCGTCAATGAACTCGCAGAGCGCTACCGCGAGGTCGTGCGTTCGCTGAAGAACGAGAAGTTGCGCACCAGCGCTCAGCGATTGGCCAACTGGATTCTGCAGGCCAATCGCCAGCAAGGCGATCATCAGCACATCGAGCTGACGCTCGACAAGCGGACCCTTGCCTCACGCCTGGGGATGACGCCGGAAAATCTGTCGCGGAATCTGACGCTGCTGGCAAAACACGGCGTGACCAGTTCCGGGCGCGCAATCATTATCGAGGACTCACCCGCGCTGGAGAGCTTTGCCAAGCCGAATTCGCTAATCGACGGGTAGAGCAAAAGACTTAAACAAGCGAATTGGCAGCAGGTGTTTACAGACCGGTCCGTCGCATTTCGTACTATTTGCTCGGAATGTCTTTTTTGGCTAAAACGGACGTGAAGGCCGGATATATTGATGTCCGCTCTGACCGGTTGAGCCGGCTCCTCAAAACGGACATCGAACAGCTGCCCAAGGCAGTACGACGTCCGGTACGACATATGCGCAAACGAGGCTGGCTAACTAATTAGAATGCAATGCGTTTCGCCGTCAACTCACGCTCTCCATCGGATGGGGGCGATACTGAAGCGCCTAAAAACTGTCGTCATATTGCGACCTGTCCGAGCTTAATTCATTTAGCGTCGATAACATTCGACCGCTAGCCCATCCCGCTATTATCTAATCGCAACGGGCCACACCATGGTCGCCAGCGATTGCAGCATGCTTTCAAGCAAAATATTGCTGCCCGAAAGCAGGACATAGCGCCGCTCGTTGTCGCTATCGATCGTCCTTAATCCCGCGGAACGCGGTGCCGAGGCGCGGGTTGGCGGCGCGGCTCGTCTTTATAGGCTGGGTTCTGATTGCAAAACCCACGATTGCCCTCAAACAGGTGCGCATAGCAATCCTCGAACGAGCGATATTGGCAGTCCCAGAACACCGCATCTTCGGCAACGTTGCGCACCGCACACCAAGGAGCCTCATTGGCCTGCGCGGGGTGATGATCGATCGCGATGGCAGCAACCACAACAGCCGCCGTACACAAAATGCGTAGCATCTTCGACCTCCGTAGTCTGATTGAGATACTAACACCGCGTGGTCATTAAAAAACGAAGGTGACTTAGGCGGTGGATGCGGATTGGCGTAACCCTCGATGGCCCCCACAAGCGGCGCGCCTTGCGGGCCGTTTGAGCCATATCAAGGAAACCCGGAGCCCGCCGCGCGAGTTTGGTGCATAAGTCATCATAATCGGAGCCGAACTATGGAAACTCCGCTGCAAATCGATTTTCAGGGCATGGAAGCAAAGGAGCATTTCCGGGCCTCCATCATCAAACATGTGGCCCAGCTCGAGGAACGCTTCGGCCGCGTGACCGCCGGCCGGGTGGTCGTCAAAGCGCCAAGCGGTCACCACCACACCGGCGGGCTCTTCGAAATCAGCGTTCACCTGTCGCTGCCGGACGGCCGCGAGGTCAATATCGGCCGCACGCCGCAGAACGATGAGCGCTATTCGGACATCGACTTCGCACTTAATGACGCCTTCAAGCGCACGCGCCGGCAATTGCAGGACGAAGTGCGCAAGATGCAAGGCCAAGTGAAGCAGCACGACGGTCCACCGATCGGGACGGTGTCGGAGTTCGATCCGCTCGGCGAATTCGGCTTGATCGAAACGAATAACGGCCGCGAAATTTATTTCCATCGCAACAGCGTGCTCAACGACGACTTCCCACATCTGGACGTGGGGTCGCGCGTGACCTTCGCCGAGGAAGTGGGCGAAAAGGGTCCGCAGGCAAGCACGGTGAAGCTGATGGGCAAGCACAGTCTGAAAGTATGACCGCCGCCCCGGCAATGAGCACGGCACGCTGGGAGCACTTCCCGCACGCCGCCGATGTCGGGTTGCGCGGATTCGGCAAGACGGCGGCACAAGCGTTCGAACAAGCGGCGCTCGCCCTCACCGCCGTTGTCACTCACGTCGAGGTCGCACCGAAAGTGCAGGTCGAGGTGAGCTGCGAGGCGCCCGACCTCGAATTGCTGTTCGTCGAGTGGCTGAACGCGATTATTTATGAAATGGCGGTTCGCAACATGCTGTTCTCCCGTTTCGCGGTGCGCATCGACGGCATGCGTCTTGCCGGCACGCTGTGGGGCGAGCCGGTCGATGTCGCGCGCCATCAGCCGGCCTGCGAGCCGAAGGGTGCGACCTATACCGCGCTGAAAGTTGCGGCGGAAAATGGCCTCTGGTCTGCGGCCTGCATCGTGGATGTGTGACGATGGATCCAGGGCGCTTCACCCGCATCGATGAGACGGCTTGGCGCATCGAGCCGCACGGCGGCATGAGCGTGCCGGCGATCATCTACGCCGACGAAAATCTCATCCGCGACATGGACGACAAGGTCTACGAGCAGGCGGTGAACGTCGCGATGCTGCCGGGCATCGTGCAGGCCTCTTACGCCATGCCGGACGCGCATTGGGGCTACGGCTTTCCGATCGGTGGCGTCGCGGCCTTCGATGCCGACAAGGGCGGCGTGGTGTCAGCCGGCGGCGTTGGCTTCGACATTTCCTGCGGCGTGCGCACCATGCTCACCGGGTTGAAGGTCGAAGACATCCGGCCGGTGCAGAAGCAGCTTGCCGATTCGCTGTCCCGCCAGATCCCGGCGGGCGTCGGCTCAACCGGCGCCATCACGCTCGACGCAATCGAGATGGAGGCCATGCTGTCGGACGGCGCGCATTGGGCGGTCGAGCGCGGCTTCGGCGAGGCGCGCGATCTCGAGCGCATCGAGGAAGGTGGCCGCATGGCCGGCGCCGAGCCGGCGCAGGTCTCCGACCGCGCCAAGAAGCGGCAGCGCCGCGAGATGGGCACGCTCGGCTCGGGCAATCATTATCTGGAAGTGCAGGCGATCGCGGAAATCTTCGATGGCAATACTGCCGAAGTCTACGGGCTGAAGCAGGACGACGTCGTCGTCACCATCCATTGCGGCTCGCGCGGACTCGGCCATCAGATCGGCACCGAATTCCTCAAAGACATGGTGGTGGCGGCCGATGCCTCCGGCATAAAGCTGCCCGACCGCGAGCTCGCCTGTGCGCCGATCAAATCGGACGTCGGCGAGCGCTATCTCGGCGCCATGCGCGCGGCGATCAATTGCGCGCTCGCCAATCGCGAGATCCTCGGGCATTTTTCACGGCGCGTGTTCGAACACTATTTTCCCAATCATCAATTAGACCTGCTGTTCGACGTCTCGCACAACACCTGCAAGGTCGAGCCGCACGTTGTCGACGGCAAGCGCCGCGAACTATTCGTGCACCGCAAGGGCGCGACGCGCGCCTTTGGACCCGGCCACGAAAGCCTGCCGGCGGCGCTACGCGCGGTTGGCCAGCCGGTGCTGATCGGCGGCAGCATGGGCACCGGCTCATACATTCTGGTCGGCGAAGCCACGGGCGAGCAGAAGGCGTTCTCGTCCGCCTGCCACGGCGCCGGCCGCGCCATGTCGCGCCACGCCGCGCTCAAGCAGTGGAGCGGGCGCAAGATTCAGGACGATTTGGCGGCGCAGGGCATTTTCATCCGCAGTCCGTCGACGCGCGGCATCGCCGAAGAGGCGCCGCTCGCCTACAAGGATGTCGGCGCCGTCGTGCTGGCAGCCGAGCACGCTGGCCTGGCGCGGCGCGTGGCGCGGCTTGCGCCGCTCATCTGCGTGAAGGGATGACGGCAATGGTGGCTAAAGCCGAAACACGCGAAGTTACGATCCCGCCGCTCGGGCTTGCCGGCACGTTGCATATTCCGGCCGCGGCGCACGCCATTATTGTGTTCGTACACGGTAGCGGCTCCAGCCGCTTCAGCCCGCGCAACCGCGCCGTCGCCGAGGCGCTCAACGCGCAAGGCTTTGCGACGCTGCTGTTCGATCTGCTCACCGAAGACGAGGACGCCGATCGCGCCAATGTCTTCGATATTCCGCTGCTCGCCTCACGGCTGATCGATGCCATCCGCTGGCTCGACCGCGATCCTTTCGCGCGTGGCGTTCCGCTCGGCCTGTTCGGCGCGAGCACCGGCGCCGCCGCCGCGCTGGTGGCCGCCGCCGAAAGTGGCGAACGGATCGGCGCCGTGGTTTCGCGCGGCGGACGGCCCGATCTTGCCGGCGGGGCGCTGTCAAAAATCCGGACGCCGACACTGCTGATCGTCGGCGGCGCCGATTACGGCGTCATCGAACTCAACGAGGCGGCGCTGGGTCAATTGCGCGGGCCGAAGGCGTTGGAAATCGTCCCCGCCGCCAGCCATCTTTTCCCCGAACCAGGCGCGCTCGAAGCCGTGATCGAGCATGCCGCGCGCTGGTTCACGCGTTATCTTGCGAAGCCAGCTGTTTCCTGAGGCAATTCGTTTCCCGGCATGGAAAAATGTCTATTCCGCATGGCACGGTTGCACCACAACAAACGCCCGGAGCGCAGGCGCAAGGTCTTATTGCCGTCGTGCGGGCGCTGGTAGAAGAGCTCTATCCCCAGCGCGCTAGAGTTATCGATATCACGCAATCCAGCCGGCTACAGCAGGATCTTGGAATTGATAGCCTGGGCCGTATGGAGCTGATTCTGCGCATCGAACGCGTCTTCCAGCGCCGGCTGCCGGTCAGCGTCATGGGCGAGGCGGATACGGTGCAGGACATTCTCGCGGCGCTCGAACAAGCGCAAGCCGTTGCCGCGACCCATGTGGCGTCGCCCACAGCGCAACCGCCCCTGCCCGCCGCCGAGGCCGCGACCACCGCGGATACGTTGATCGACGCACTTGAGTGGCATCTCGCCCGGCATCCGGACCGGCATCATCTGACGCTGCTCCAGGACGACAGTGTCGTGCTCGCAAAGCTCACTTACCGTGAGCTTGCGGACGCTGCGCAACGTGTTGCGGCGGGCCTGATCGAGCACGACGTGACGGCCGGCGACCGGGTCGCAATAATGCTGCCCACCAGCACTGAATTCTTCGCTGCCTTCTTCGGAATTCTCTACGCGGGCGCCACCCCGGTGCCGATCTATCCACCGATGCAGCTCTCGCAGATCGAGGAATACGTTCGCCGCCAAGCCGGCATTCTTCGCAACGCGGCGGCTTGCATGCTTATCACGCCGCCAGAGGGGCTGCGGCTTGGTTCCGTGTTGCGCGGCCTCGTTTCGGACATCACGCGTGTGGAAAGTGTCGCCACGCTTTCGACCGGCAAGACCCCGCAACACGTCTCGACTTTGCGCGATGCATCCGCCACTGCGGTCATTCAATATACATCGGGCAGCACGGGCGATCCGAAGGGCGTCGTGCTCAGCCACGCCAATCTGCTCGCCAATATTCGCGCCATCGGGAGCACAATCAACGCGTCCTCGGGCGACGTTCTTGTCAGCTGGCTGCCGCTCTACCACGACATGGGACTGATCGGCGCCTGGCTTGGCAGCCTATATTTTGGCGCGCCATTCTACGTCATGTCGCCGTTGAGCTTTCTTGCGCGCCCGCAGAGTTGGCTGTGGGCAATGCACCGCTTTCGCGCTACAATTTCGGCGGCTCCCAATTTCGCGTTCGAACGCTGCATCGACAAGATCGATGACGCGGAGCTCGCAGGACTTGACTTGAGCTCGCTACGGTTCCTCGCCAACGGCGCGGAGCCGGTCAGCGTTCAAACGTTGCAACGGTTTTGCGAAAAATTCGGCCGTTACGGATTCCGCCGCGAAGCCATGGCGCCCGTTTATGGCCTCGCCGAGAGCGCCGTTTCGCTCACGCTGCCGCCTGCTGGACGAGGCCCCGTCATCGACCGCGTCGATCGCGAAGCGCTCACCCGCGACGGCCGGGCCCAGCCTGCACGCGCAAACGATGCCAACGCGATCGATATCGTGGCATGTGGACAGCCGATCGCAGGCCATGAGGTGCGCATTATCGACGAACTCGGGCGTGAACTAGGCGATCGGCGCGAAGGCCGGCTCGAATTCCGCGGCCCCTCGACGACGTCGGGTTATTTTCGCAACGAGACCAAAACGCACGAACTTTTCGACGACGGCTGGCTTGATTTGGGCGACCGCGCCTACATGGCCGGAGGCGATGTTTTCATTACCGGCCGCGCGAAAGACATCATCATCCGCGCTGGCCAGCATATCTATCCGCAGGAGATCGAGGACGCAGTCGGCGCCATTGAGGGTTTTCGAAGGGGCGGCGTTGCGGTCTTCGGCGTCGAGGACCGGACCTTTCAGACCGAGCGCGTGGTCGTCCTCGCCGAATCCGACGAACTCGACTCTGGCAGCACGCGATAGATTGCAACAGCAGGCTCAAGAAACCGCAACCGCCATCATTGGCACGCCGGTGGATGAAATTATCCTGGCGCCAACCGGGACGGTGCCGAAGACTTCGAGCGGCAAGGTCCGCCGCGCCGCCGCTCGCTCGCTTTATCTCGCGGGACAGTTGGTCGCGGGCCGCCGGCCACTCCGCTCTCAGATCATGCGGCTATGGATCGCGAGCTTGGGGCCGCGGTTGCTCCGCTTACGGCGGCTCGTAGGCGAGTTTTTCTTTGCTGGCTGGTGGTGGCTTGCGCTCGGCTACGGCTTGCTGCTCGGCGGACTCGCCGTCATGGTACTGCCGACGCTTAAACTGCGTTGGACGGCCGTGCGTGGCATGGCGCGAGCCGTACTAGCGGCAACCGGCACGCCGGTCACTGTCGAGAACATCGAGCAAATCCCGCGCGCGCGCGCCCTGCTGATGTTCAATCACGCTAGCTATGCCGACGTGCTCGTGCTGGCGGCACTACTGCCCGGCGAGCCGCGCTATATCGCAAAGAGAGAATTAGCGAACCAGTTCGTCGCCGGTCCGTTGTTGCGTCGTTTAGGTGCAATGTTTGTCGACCGGCTGGACCTCGCAGGCGGCCAAGCCGACACCGCCGCGATCACCGAGGTTGCGCGTAAGGGCCGCGTCCTGGTGTCGTTCCCCGAGGGTACGTTCACGCGCCGCGCCGGACTTTCCGAATTCTACCTCGGAGCCTTTAAAGTAGCGGCAGAAGTCAATCTTCCAGTCGTGCCGGGAGCCTTGCGCGGCACGCGATCGATGTTACGCAGCGATCAATGGTTTCCGCGACGCTCGGCGGTCCGCCTTGCCGTTGGCGCGCCGATCCTACCGTCGGGGACTGATTTGGCCTCAGTCGTTCGGCTGCGCGACGAGGTGCGTGCCGCAATCCTCGCCCGCTGCGGCGAACCCGATCTTTCCGAACTGGTCAGGCCAGGGCCTGCTAGGTAATCCAAATAGCTCGCCCTGCGCGGAAGCCGGACCGGTACCCAATAATTTCAGGCCAACACATCGAAAGCCGCCCGCTCCTTGCCGAGTTGATCCTTGTCGGCGTCAACGAGCGATGAACCCTCACGTTTTGAGATGGGCGGTGATGTACTTGACCGCCCCGTCAAGCGTGACAAGCTTCGGATAATCGATCTCTGGAATATCGATGCCGAGCCGATGATGAATAGCGGTGATGAAGGTCAGGAAATCCATCGAGTTGATGTCGATGGCTTCACGCAGATCTGCGGCCGGATCGACGCTCGTCAGATCGGCTTCCGGCGCGATGTTGTTGAGCTCTTCCTGCACTGCTTTGCGAATGTCGATGTCAGTCATAGTTTCTCGGGCTCCTGCATAAGGTTGCCGATCTCGGCCAAAAACAACGCGCCGGCATGGCCATCTGTCACCCGGTGATCGCCGGAGAGCGTGATGGTGACCACCGAGCGTGGCCCGATGGCCCCATCGACGACCCACGGCCGCGGCACCACCTTGCCGAACCCGATGATGGCAACCTGAGGCGGATAGATAATTCCATAAAGCGCTTCGACCCCGCGCTCGCCAAGGCTGGAAACCGTGATGGTCGAATCGGACAACTCAGAACTGCGAATGTGTCCGGCGCGCGTGCGCTGCACGAGGTCGCGCATGCGGCTCATCAACTCGTCGAGCGATAGTTGATCGGCATCATGCAGGGCCGGCGACGCAAGCCCGCCGCCGCGGATGGCAATCGCAACGCCGACATGCACCGCCGGCACCGGCTCGAACTTGCCGTCCCGATAGAAGCCATTGAAGCCGGGAAAGCCGCGCGCGGCCAGTGCGACCGCTTTGACGGCAAGGGCGCCCATCAATACGCGGTTGTCGGGCGGTAGTGCGGCATTTTTATCTGCCAGCCAATGTTCGCAACCCGTGACGTCGACCTGATGCTCCAGATAGTAGTGCGGGATTTCCCGCTTCGATCGCGCCATCGCGGCCGCGATGGCTATACGCATAGCCGGCAGGTCGAGACCGATCGCGCGCTTCTTTACCGGCGGAGCGGCGGCAGCCTCTCCGACCTGACGCTCGACGTCGGCATAGGTGATGGCCCCGCCCGGCCCGCTGCCGGTGACGGCTGAAAGATCAATCCCACGTTCTTCCGCGAGTTTGCGGGCTGCGGGCGATGCCGCGCGAGCCGCCGCGGCAGGAACGACCGGAGGCGCTGGGGCAACAACAGGCGCCCGTGGTGGCGGTGCCGCAGGCGCGACTGGCGGCGGTGCTGCGGCTGCGACGGGTGGCGCTGGCGGCGGGGCGGCCGCCGCAGGCTTTGCTTCACCCTCGACGCGGATAAGGGCGAGCGGCGTGCCGACCGGCACCTTGCTGTGAAGCTCGACCAGGATCTTTTCGATTTGGCCGGGCTGGTAAGTCTCGATTTCGATGGCGCCTTTTTGCGTCTCGACCACCGCAACGATGTCGCCGCGCTTGACGCGATCGCCTGGTTTGACGAGCCATTCCACCAGCGTCCCCGCCTCCATATCGGCTCCCAGCGAGGGCATGCGAAATTCGACCACGGCTTTGCCTCAGGCCCGACCCAGTGCAGCTTTGGCGGCCGCGACGATTTTCGGCGCTTGCGGGATTGCCGCGTTTTCGAGATGGCGAGGATAAGGTATCGGCACTTCCTCGCTGCAGACGCGGCCGACCGGCGTATCGAGCGACCAGAACGCCTGTTCGACGATGCGCATGCCGACTTCCGCCGCCAGGCTGCCGGTGCGCCAGCCTTCATCGATAATCACGGCGTGACGGGTCTTGGCGACCGATGTCATGATCGTGGCGTCGTCGAGCGGCCGCAAGCTGCGCAAATCGATCACCTCGGCCTCGATGCCATCGGCAGCAAGCATTGTTGCTGCTTCAAGCGTTTTCCAGAGCGAGCCGCCATAGGTGATGAGCGAAATGTCGCGGCCGACGCGGCGAACGGCTGCCTTGTCGATATTGACCGGCCCAGCATCGGCGGCGAGCTTGCCCGTCATATTGTAGAGCATGACGTTTTCGAAAATGAGTACCGGATCGGGATCCTGCAACGCCGTCCAGAGCATGCCGCGGGCGTCCTCGAGCGTCGCCGGCGCCAATACCTTGATGCCGGGGATATGCGCGTACCAGCCCTCAAGGCTGTGCGAATGCTGCGCGGCAAGCTGGCGGCCGGCGCCGGTCGCCATCCGGATCACCAGCGGCACGCCAAACTGATTTCCCGACATGTGGCGCACGGTCGCCGCCGTGTTGAGAATTTGGTCGAGCGCCAGCAGGCTGAAATTGACCGTCATCACTTCGACAATCGGGCGCATGCCGGCCATTGCCGCGCCGATGCCCGCGCCGGTGAAACCCGACTCCGAAAGCGGCGTGTCGCGAATCTTCTCGGGGCCAAGTTCGGCAAGCAGCCCTTTGGTCACCGCGTAGGAGCCGCCGTAGCGGCCGACGTCCTCGCCCATCAAAAAGACGCGCTCGTCGCGCTTGACGGCGTCGCGAATAGCTTCGCGCACCGCTTCGCGGTAGGTCGTCTCAATTGTTCCCGCCTGGACGGTCTGTTGCTGCATGGCGTCCTGCTCCATCGCGCCTCACTGACCGGCTGGGACAGCGCCTTCCGCATAGGTGAAACGGGTGAGTTGCTCGACCGGCTCCCAGGTGCCCGCTTCGGCGAAGGTCACCGCCTCGGCGATCTCGGCATCGATCTCCGATTCTATGCGCGGCACATCGTCCGGATGAAGCATATGATTGGCCTCGAGCCAGCCTTGGAAGCGTACGATTGGCTCCTTGTGACGCCAAGCGTCGACTTCGGCCCTGTCACGATAGAGCTGGGCGTCGAACATTGAATGCGCGCGCAGCCGATAGGTCCGGCATTCCAGAAAATACGGCTTGCGCGTTTCTCTCACCGCGTGAATCGCCCGGCGGGCTGCCGCCTCGACGGCAATGACATCCATACCGTCGACGGCCTCGGCGGTGACGCGATAACACGCCGCTTTTTTCTGAATGTCAGTCTCCGATTGCGCGAGCGCCAATGCCGTTCCCATGGCGTAGAGATTATTTTCGCATACGAACAGCACCGGCAGCTCCCAAAGCGCTCCCAAATTCAAGCTCTCGTGAAATTCACCTTCGGCAACAGCGCCGTCGCCAAAGAAACAGGCGGTCACGATATCATTGCCTCGCATTTTGTCGGCAAGTGCCAAACCAACCCCCAGCGGCAGGCCTCCACCGACAATGGCGTTGCCGCCGTAAAAATTGGTGGCACGGTTGAACAAGTGCATGGAGCCGCCTCGCCCGCGGCTGCAGCCCTCTTGCTTGCCGTACATTTCGGCCATGACCGTGGTCATCGGCACGCCACGCATCAGCGCATGTCCATGTTCGCGATAGGTCGTGACAAGCCGGTCGCGTTTTTCCAGGACCGGAATGATGCCGACTGCGATCGCCTCCTCGCCATCGTAAAGGTGCATAAAGCCGCGGATTTTCTCCTGCGTATAAAGTTCGGCGCATTTTTCCTCAAAGCGCCGAATGCGGATCATCTGTTTCAAGAGATCCAGCATGTGCTCGCGCGATAAATGCGGCTTGTCGGCTGCTGCGGTCATCGCTCCTCGCTTTCCAGCGTGGAAATGTCTCCTTCGGGCAAACCGAGCTCGCGCGCCTTGAGCAGGCGGCGCATGATCTTGCCGCTGCGTGTTTTCGGCAAATTCTGACGGAACGCGATGTCCTTCGGCGCGACCGCTGGGCCGAGCCGTTGCCGCGAATGGCCGAGCAATTCCTTGCGCAACGCCTCGCTTGGCTCGTAGCCGCTCTTGAGCGCTACGTAAGCCTTGACCACTTCACCAGCGGTTGGGTCAGGGATGCCGATCACGCCCGCCTCCGCGACGGCCTTGTGCTCCATCAGCGCGCTTTCTACCTCGAATGGACCGATCAAATGTCCGGAGCTCTTGATAACGTCGTCGGCCCGGCCAACGAACCAATAGTAACCTTCGCTGTCGCGCATCGCGAGGTCGCCGGTGAGATACCAGCCGCCCACGAAACACTTTTTGTAACGCGCCTCTTCATTGAGGTAGGCGCGCATCATCGATGGCCAGCCCGGCCGCAAAGCGAGTTCGCCCATGGCCATCGGCTTGGTGATCTCGCGCACGCCGCCGCCTTCGATGTGCTCAACGATGCCGCCACCAATGCCCGGCAGCGGACGGCCCATCGACCCGGGCTTCACGTCCATCGACAGAAAATTCGTTATCATGATGCCGCCGGTCTCGGTCTGCCACCAGTTGTCGTGGAACGGCTTGCCGAAAGCCTCGACGCCCCACACCACTGCTTCGGGATTGAGCGGCTCACCGACGCTTGCCATCAAGCGCAATTTTGACAGGTCAAAGCGCTTGGCATAATCGGCACCGGCTTTCATCAGCATCCGGATGGCAGTGGGCGCCGTGTACCAGACGTTAACCCTCTGATCCTGCAGGATGCGATACCACCGTTCGGCGTCGAACTCGGCCTGGTCGATGACCATCGTTACGCCGTTCGTCAACGGCGATATGATTCCGTAAGAGGTGCCGGTGATCCACCCGGGATCGGCGGTGCACCAAAAGATATCGTCGGGATGGAAGTCGAGCGCGAGCTTGCCGGTGACGTTATGGGCGACGACGGCCTCGTGCACGTGCACGGCGCCTTTCGGCTTCCCAGTCGTGCCACTGGTGAAGTGAAGCAGCGCCATGTCTTCGGACATCGTCCGCACGGTTTCGAACGAATTGGACGCCTGCGCCAAGGCCGCCGCAAGATCGATCGTGTCCGGCGGCGGATTGGCCGAGCATTCGGTCAAGAAGACATGCTGCAGGCTCGCGAGCTCTTTGCGCCAGGGCTCGACCTTGCGGCGGTAGAAGGCCTCGGTGGTGATCAGCGCGCTGGAATTGCCGATCGTCATGCGGGCTTTGATTGGCTCCGGCCCGAACGCCGAGAACATCGGCGAGAAGACACTGCCATTCTTCAACGTGCCGAGCGCCCCGATATAAAGTTCGGGCACGCGGCCAAGCAGCGAGGAAACCCGGTCGCCCTTTTTTATCCCGCGTTTTGCCAGCACATTGGCAAAACGATTCACCGCCGCGCCGAGCGCTGCATAGGTGAAATCGCGAATGCTGTCGTCACGAGCGATCCACCGCAAAGCAAGCTTGTCGCCGCGGCCGGCTTTCACATGCCGGTCAACCGCCTCGTAAGCGATGTTGAGGCCGCCGCCGGGGAGGCCATCAAGCAGCGCCCGCGCCTGCGTCCAGGAAAACGTCCGAACATACGCGTCATAGTCAGCAAGATTGGCTCCGGCACAGTCTTCAGGACGTTTTCGGATTCGTTCCAGGCCGCGAGCTTTGGTCGCTGTGTCCACAACGCTCATGGCCGCGCTCCGACTTCCTGCTGCCGGCCAGCGGGCGCAGGCTTTGCGCCGTCCGCCGCAAAGATGGCGTCGCACAGGCGCTTAAGCATCGGCACGCCGCGAACCTCGGTTTCGAACAGCGGCACAATGGCACGCACGCTGCCGTCGAATTCCCGCCAGATCGTCTGCATATGTTCCTGCTGCATGGCCACGCGATTCTTTACGAAATCGGCAGCATCGGTCCCGACCGCCTTAGGGTCGATGACCATGTTGACGAGCACGCCGCCCACCGGGATTCCGAAGTCCTTGAACCATTGGATGAAGCGGGTGACCACCGCGATCGGCAGCGCCTCCGCCAGCGTCACGAAGAAAAACGAGGTGAGTGCGGGGTCGGTCAGGAGCACGCGCGCGTGCTCCATCCGGTCGCGGAACGAGACGAGGTATTCCATCAGCGGGTCGGCCTCCTTCTTCTTCGTGAAGGAGAGCAATTCGCGCAGGGTGCGCGCCTCTTCGCGGCTCTTGAGCATCTTGTTGACCCACAATGAATAGACCTTCGACATGCCGAGCAAGCGCCGGGCATTGGCGGTGGGCGCCGTGTCGAAGACGTAGACGTCGTATTCATTCTTGAACATGAGGTCGATCATGTTCTCGAACATCGCCGATTCTTCGAAGGCGGGATTCATCGTTGCCGACTCGACGAAGTCGTCGGCCTTGGTGGTGATGTCGGCGAACTTGAGGAACCACCGGATTTTTTCTCGGATTTCAACCTTGCTGCGCTCGATACTCTGGCGCGTGTCGATCTCGTAGGCCCAGAGATTCGGCACGCCCTCGACAGGGACGTGTTTGCCGAGCATGTCACGGCCGAACAAACCCGTCAGGCTGTGCACTGGATTGGTCGATACGAGGATGGTCCGGCGTCCCTGCCGCGCAAGCCCGATGGCGGCAGCCGCAGCAAATACCGTCTTGCCCACCCCGCCTTTGCCGCCGAAGAAAAAATACTTCAGCTGCGGGCGCTCGCGGAGATAGCGGCCCATCGGCATCGTGATTTCTGCCATGGTGATCTCCTACCCGAACATAATGGTGGCGAGCTTTTCGATCATCGCCAGCCCGGTGACGTCGCGCTCCATCTCCGGCACGAGCGCCAATACTTTGTCGCCGAAGGCCTTCCGCAGGTCGCCCATGTGCTGATCCTGCATGGCGATACGGCGGCGCAGGTACTCCGGGATGTTCTGATCCAGCAATTCGCGCGGGATGACCCGGTTCACTATGTAGCCGGCGATCGGCACGTTGAACTGCGCAAACAACTGCGCCGCCTTCTGCGTGTCGTTGATGACCATAGCTTCCGGGATCACCACGAAGAAGAAGCCTGTCTTCGTTTTGTCGGTGAGTATCCCGGCCGACGTATTAATGCGGTTCTTGATGTAGAGCAGCTCGTTAAGGATTTGGTCTTGCTCGCTTTCCTTCTCGTGCCGAAGCCGGCTCACCATTTCTTCGTATTCGCGCATTTCCTCGCGCAGCTTGGTGATCTTGTTGATCCACTCGTCGTAGACCTTGGCCATCGACAGGTAGTAGAGCGCGTGGCCGAGGGGGACGAGATCGTAGATATAATAGTCGTAGTCACCCTTCATGACGACATCGACCACAGCGTCGAAAATCGCGCTCTCCTCCATCGCAGGCTCTGCACTCGCCGCTTGGATGTAATTCTCGATCTCCTCGGGCACGGCGGGCAGTCCGTACATGTCCAGGATCTTCTGCCGGACCTCCTGCTGGTACGTTCGGATGTGGCTGTCCGCATCGATCTCCTGGGCCCAGAGGTTGTCCATGATTTTCACGGGCCCCTTGCCGAAGATGTCGCGCTTGAAAATGTCGGTGAGCGAGGCCTGCGGATCCACGGAGAACACGAGCACCTTCTTGCCCTGACTTGCGAGCCAATACGCCGTTGCTGCGGAGAAGGTCGTCTTGCCAACGCCGCCGCCACCGCCGAACATGATGTAGCGGCGCTCGGGGTGCTGCAGCAGTTCGTCCTTGAGATTCATCTGTTCCCCCTAGAACATCGCGTCCGCGACGTCCTTCTCGCGCAGCATGCGCCGCTTCCATGTGGCGATCTGCGGCACCACGTAAGGCAGGAGGCGCAGGCTGTAATAGGGCGGCAGGATGGGGATGCCCAGCAAGTCACCCATCGTGATCAGGATGAAGAGGTGTTCCATCGACGCGCGCGTGCGCAGCGCCGCACGGCTCATATCGTGGGCCGCCATGCCGTAGATGGTTTCTCTGATCGCCTGTAACCAGCTTTTTTTGGCCGCTGCCTTCTCTGGCTTGGTCATGGTCATCTCCATTAAAGTCCGTGCAGGTGATGCTCGTGGCTGTCTCCCAACTCGTGCTCGCGGGCGGCCTCGCGCTTCCACGCCTCGATTTCCGGCACCACCCAGGGCAACAGCCGCAGCCCATAGTAGGCTGGCAGAACCGGCAGGCCGAGCATGTCGCCGAACACGCTGACCAAGAACAGCCACTCCATCGAGTGGCGCATTTCCTGCGCCTGCTGCACGAACTCATAGGTGGTCATGCCGTATACGAATTCGCGCAGCACCCGCAGCCACCCGCCGGCTCCAGATGTGCTATTGTCGCGCCCACCATGACCGGAATCATCGCTGTTACCGCGGTTGCGATTGTCGCCTGGTTTGCCGCCGGCACGATCTGGAATATCCGTCGGGGCCGCCTGCTGATGCACTGGATGCAGGGCGGTCTGCCGGTGCTCGGCGAGCGAACCACCGTGCGTTGGCTGGGATCGAGCGCGGTCGAAATGGTGATCCGCGATGGCAAGCTGCCGTTCGCCAGCGTGACTTTGGTCGTCTTTCTTGAACCGCGCGATACGCCCTGGATGTGGGCGCTCGGCCGCGCCCGCGGCCGCCGTGACACGCTCATTATCCGTGGCGTGTTGCGCCAGCTGCCCGAGGTCGAGCTGGAAGCGCTCGATGCCGCAAGCTGGTCCGGCCGCGAAGCACTCGGCCGCGTGCCAACCGAATGGTTGGTCCACGAAGCCATGACTGCTCGTGACATTGTCGTGCATTACAGCGGCGCGCAGGCCCTCAGTCAGGCAGATACGCTGCTGACGGAGGCCCGGCGCGTCGGACTGGTTGTTAAGCGCCTGTCCGTGCGCCGCACCGAGCCCCATTTCCAGATTCACATTTCCTTCCCCGATCAGCGGCAGCCAGCGCGCGACTTCTTCGAAGCCGTGCAAGGGATCGCCAAGCGCGCGCTGGACTGACATGGTCGGGCCCACCTATTCCGCGGGAACCGCGCGTGCGCGCGGGCCGGGGGTCGCGTGATAGCGGCGGTAGGCCTTGTACCCATCCCATCCGATGAGAACGGCCGCTACGAACAAGAGCACGGAGACGGCGATCATGGCCCATGCGCCGTAGACCGGCAGCCCGGAGATCTTCGGGTTGCCCGCGATCGTCACGTAGAGATTCCGCGCGGTGACAGCCGTGGCCGCCAGCGTGGTCACGTACATGAAGATCATCGGTATCAGCGCAAAGGACGGGTTACGCTTCTCCGACTTCAGCCAGACCGAGACGACCAGCAGGCTCAACGCCGCCATCAGCTGGTTGGATGCGCCGAACATCTGCCACAGGTAGACCCAGGTGCCGCTGAGCACGAGCGCCGCCGTAAGCACCATCGAGATCGTGCTCGACACGTGCATGTTGCGCACGGCCGGCATGACGTCGCCGACCCACTCGGTGAGCGTCACGCGCATTACGCGGAAGACCAGGATGGTCACGGTGAGCACGATGATGACGAAGGTGCCGAAGCCGAGGGCGGTGCCGAAGGCCTCAGGGACTACCCCGAAGGTGCCGGCGTAGATGAGCTTACCGACACCCAAGGCGAAGCGGCCGCCGCCGCCGCCGACACCCGCAATGGAGACCGCGGTGAGCGACAGCAGTGCCAGCGCGTTCTCGCCGAACATCCCGCCGGCACCGACCGGCAGGCCGTCGGTCTCGTATTCAAGCTGCCGCGCGGTGCCTACCGAGCCAACCAGAGCATGCCAGCCGGAGATGGCGCCGCACGCGATGGTCACGAAGAGCATTGGCCACAGCGGTTGCCATGCTTGGCCCGCCGCGATTCCGAAGCCGAGATCCTTGAATGCGGGCAAGGCAAAGGCGCCGATCAGATTGCCCGCCATATCCTTCGTGCCGAGCAGCGGCGCGGCGATCATTCCCGCCGCACTGAGAAGGACGGTTATGAATGTGATCCAGAAGCCAATGTAGTTCACCGGCTGGGCAAACCGCCAGATTGGAAGATTCGCACCGAGGTAACTGAAGGCGAACAGGAACACCATCCAGAACAGGTAATTCGGCAGCGTCTTGAGCAGACCGGTGGCCGCGTCATAAGCAGCCGTGGTCGGGCGCTTGCCATCCGCACCCGGAGCCGGAATCCTCGGATCCGCCATCGTTGGATCCTGGACCGCGATGAGCGCTTGGTTGCCGGTAATACTGTCGATCTGGTTATTAACCCAGGTCACCGCAGAGGCGACCGGACCTTGCACCAGCGCACCAGCCGCACCCTGGTGCTGACCCCACGGACCAAGCGCCATCGCGCCAATCGTGATGGCGACCACGAGAGCGGTGACGCCGGTAATGCCCATCTTCCAGCGGTACATCATCTGGCCGGCGAGAAGGCCCATCAGGCCGAGCATGACGATGCCGAACGGCACGTCCGGACGCGCGGACAGGGTCGCCGCCAGAATTCCGATGAAGGCGCCGGCCAGCAGCATCAGATAGAAAAAGATGAACACGAACAAGATCGTGCGCGTGCGTGGAGCGATGAGCCGGTACGCGATGGCCGACAGACTGTTTCCGTCGTTGCGCACGGCAACCATGATGGCGGAGTAGTCGCTCGCCCAGCCGATGAAGCTGACACCGAGGATCAGCCAGGCCAGCGAGGGCGCCCAGCCCCACAGGTTTGCGGCGGTAATTGGCCCGACGATCGGCCCGGCGGCCGCGATCGCCTTGAAGTGATAGCCGAAGAGGACGTTGCGGCTGGTCGGCATGAAGTCGACGCCGTCCATGTACATGCGGGCGGGCGTCGCCCGTTTCGCATCGGGCTGGATAACATCCCGGTCGATGCGCTTGGCGTAAAAATTGTATGCCAAATAAGTGGTCAACACGCTGAGGATGACGATCCAGAGGCTGTTCATGACTGTCCCCTTCTTCGATCGAATGATTGCGGCCGCTACACGTGCGGAATAATATTATCGAGCGCTAAAACGAGGCCGTGTTGATTTGGCTCAAAACCCGAACAATTTTGCGGGTTGATTAAGCTGTCACACGTCCGGGAATATCCGCACGTAGCAATCAAACAAAAAGCCGACCCTGCAGTGCACAATCACCTTATAGGAGACGTATCGGCTCAAAACTTCGAATATTCACGCGCAAATCCAGCGATCTGCGGCTCTTTTCTGGAAACCGCCCGTGGCGCGAATTTGGGGTGCCCGACGATAATCGGAGCAACCGGAGGAGGTCCGCGAAAGGTTCAGCGCGGCTTTGCCTTCTTCCGTTCCAAGCCAACTTTGTGAAAATCCGATCCAGCACGTGCCCAAGCCGAGGCGCGCACTGTCAGCATCAAATTCTCGGCCGCCAAAACGCACTTTTCGACGGCCCAAGGACCGGTCGCCGCCGTCGAAATCACAATCAGCGGGGGCGCATGATAGAATATATCGAAACCACGCGCGGAGTGTTTCAGCTCTCGCCCACCACGCACCGGACAGCCGACGGGACCACAGCGCGCAACTATTGCTTCTTGGGCTCTTCCTCCGAATCTTCAGCCGTCTTCGGAAGATGATGCGCAATCCCCTGATGACAATCGATGCACGTTAGGCCCGCTTTCAAACCGGGCGCCATCACTTTTTGTGCAGCTTCGGATTGCTTATGAATGTCCATCGCATCCTGGGAATGACAATTGCGGCATTCGCGCGAATTGCTGGCCTTCATCGTCGCCCAAACATGCTCGGCAAGTTCTTGGCGGTGTTGTTCGAATTTTTCTGGTGTGCCGACGGTACCGAGAACCTTATGCAATAACTCGTTGCTCGCCTGGATCTTTCTTCGAATTTTAAAGAGCCACTGATGCGGGACGTGACAGTCCGAACAGATCGCACGCACCCCAAATTGGTTTTTATAATAAATCGACTGCTTGTACTCTTGATAAACGGTGTCTCGCATTTCGTGGCAGGAAGTGCAGAACCCCAGCGTGTTTGTGGATTCCATTGCCCAATTGAACCCGCCCCAAAACAGAATTCCGCCGATGACGCCAAAAATAACTAACGTCGCGAGAGAAAAGCGCGCGCTAGGACGCCATAGCACTGTCCAGATACGCAAAAAGATATTCTTTTGAGAAGATGTGGGCTCAATCATATAATCTCTCGTTTACATAGCCCCAACCAAATCAAGTCAACTTCGACTCTCCCGCGCTACCAGCTGAATGCGAGCGAGGCCATGATCATGTGGACATTGTAGTTCGGGTTGTTCCACGCCATCCAGAGCACACCGGACCCTTGCAGTGCATTAAACGGCGCCAACGGATCGTTTGCAAAGTTGTTGTCCGAATTGCGTTCCCAGGCGTAATGAAGCTTGGCTTTGACATCGCCCTTCCAGCCAAGTTGAGCGACGGTCTCCTTATCGAACTTGTATGTTCCAGTCGCGTCCAGGCGCTGGAACCAAGTCAAATCGACGGGGAAATTTGAGCCCGGGATATCAAATTCCATGTTATCGCGGCCGTGCGACGCGGTGTAACGCAACTCCGTGTCAAGCTTGTCTGGAATGGCGGCATATCGCAACGCGGCGGTCAACGTATGCACCGTGCTCTTGTCGTTCGTTATCGAAGCCGGAGTGCAGGCGGGATTAGCAACACCTTCCTGCGTAGGGCCTGCACAACCGTACAATAATTGCGTATTGTATTCGAACATGTAGCCAACCATGAACGACGTACTGGGGTTGACCACATAGACGGCATCGACGCCGGTGGCCCAGCCTTTGCTGTCTTGCAATCCCTGTTGGTTATTCGGGTCCACGCCGTAATTTGTATCCTGATATTTAACGGTCGGGGTGATCGTGAGGTTATGAACAGCAACAAAATCCGCGGCAAAGTTTGCTTTCCATGTATTGCGGTTGTCGTACATCAACTGCCGATAAGATTGGGCATATTGCATACTGCCGGTGTTGTTGGGCCATTGAAAATTCCCCACGTAAAGGAGGTTATTGTAATTTTCGTAGCGCCGAACAGCATAGTAGCCACTTGAGCGAAGGGTGAGCCAGCTACTCGGCTTCCAATCGGCAAATATTTTGCCGGAATTCTCGTTGGTGGCGTTGACGTCGGCGCGCGTCCAGTCATATCGCTCGTACCCATAACCAGCGCCGAAATTCCATTCCTTTGTTGGTCGCCAATTTAATTCTTCACCAGCGTTTTGCTTGATATAGCCCATCGCGATGGCATCGACGCCGTTGGGATAACAATTAACAACAGCACCAATGTTGCAGGGAGCCATCTTACTAGTCAAAAACAGCTCCGGCGTATTGTTTTTAAAGTCGTAGTAGCGATAGCTCAGTTTGGACGTGAGATCGGATGTAATCTTCGTGGTCACGACGTTATTGTTCAACAGGGTATTGATGCCGCCGTCCAGGCTGGACTGCGGCGGTGCATTAAATGCAATTCCAACACCCGCCGGGATGAATGCCGCATTCTGCGTCATCATCGTGTAGGTGAGCGTGCCGGCATACCGGCTCTGCCACGGCAGGTCGGCGGCCAGCGTTCCAGTCGCGCCATTGGCCTGATTGCTGGGCCATAAAGAAACTTGGCCACCAATCGCCCCAGACCCTGGGCTTTGCACGGTAAAGGATGAATAGTTGTCGGTATATTGCGAACCGGCATAGCCCGCTTTGAAAAGGAACCTCTTCCCCCAGGGGGACGTTCCGACATATTCACCATTCACGCTGTAATTTTGCGTGGTGTCATCCACCGGCTTTGGGAGCTGTATCTGGTTTACTCCACCAAACGCTGCAGCGTTGCCATCGATAGAGCCAACCTGCGTGCCTGTGCAACTCATGTGGGAATAGTCCGCGTTGATGTCCCAGGCATCATTTGGCGTCCAACGATAATGGAAGGATGCGGTGTCGCGCTCGATGCCGATAGTCATCGGCTGAACAAAAGGAGCGAGCGTGTTGGAGGTGGCGTGGCCTACGGCCCCGGGAACTAACGTCAGCGCGTTCCCGTTCACCACAAAAGGCGTTAACGCACTCGTGCTGTAAATATGGGGAGTTTGGTCCCAACCGAAGTTGAAGTATTGCTCGCCGGCCTTGGAGAGGTCGAGATAGTAGCTCTGATCATTGTAGCCAATGTTCGCGCCACCGAGGTTGTACTGGTAGAGGCCATCCTTGCTTCCGCCGGCTATATCAGTATTCGAAAACGCACCCGGTTTGACGTCACTATATTCGTAATATGCGCCCAAGCTCTGTCCATGGACACCGGGACACTGCGATTTACCAGTAGGACCGCAACTCATTGAACCCGTAGCCGTTTGGTTGCCGTTTTGTGGGTTATTGAGAAAAGCGCGCCCGCCAACCTCAACGGTGCCGTGGAACCACCACCCCAAATAGGGCACGGGATCGGCGGCGGCCATTGCCGATTGAGCTGACACGTCGGTCGCCGTCGTTGCTGTTTGAGCCAATGCGCCGGTTGAAGCCATGACCGCGCCGCTCAACACAGTGCTAATCACGAACTTTACCAGACCGACCCGCCGTTTCATTGGACCCCGCCCCTCAGCAAACTTCCTTTACATCGTATTTTTTTGTCTTGGTCCGTTATTTCACCGCGCAAACAAGCCCCCGCCAGGACTGTTGCTGCCATGAATATTGACGTGGCAATTTTGACACGATTGGCCGGCGCCGCCATGCACATCGTTAGCGCCTGCGGTGCCCACAGCCATTAAGTTATGACACTCAAAGCACAGCCGTGGACGCGGCAGTTTCAGGGAGTAGTCGTTGATCGAACCGTGCGGGTCGTGGCAGTTGTCGCAGTTCTCGCGCACCGGCTCGTGCTCGAACAGGAACGGTCCGCGCTTTTCGGCGTGGCATTTGTAGCAAGTGTCATTGATCGAATCCGCCCGCAACAGCGCTTCGGTGAAACTGCCGTGCGGATTATGGCAATCCGAGCAGACCACTTTGCCTTCGCGCATCGGCATGTGCGACGAGCGGAACATCTGCGCGCGCCGGTCCTTATGGCACTGGAAGCAAGTGTCCGGTTCAAACGCTGTCTTGAGTTGATTCTTGCGCGACACAGCCTTCATGATCGTGTGGCAATTGGTGCACATCAACCCGCGCGTTTCGTGGGTGCTGCCGGGCCAATTGACGCGATCGCCCCGCTCGTGACAGCCGAGGCAGATCGCATTGTTCTGTTCCGCTGTCCGGCTGGTGTCGTCCTTGCGGAAAGAAATAATGCCACCGACGCCGCGCCCGCCGCCGAGTCTGGCGTGCTCCGAGCCTGGCCCATGGCAGGATTCGCATTGCAGCTTGCCCTGCTGAGCCAATCGCCCCATGAGAGTGTGGTTAAATTCGGTGGCTTGGCTGGTATGACAGCCCAGGCAGACCTTCGTTCCAACGTAGTTGGCGGCGATGGCGGGCTGTTCGGGCTTCACCGCGGCAGGTGTCTTTGGCGCCTCAGCAGGCGCAGGGGTCGTTTGCCCTCCTTGCTGCTTTTGAAGAAACTCACGCAGCGCATCAAAGGCGTTGTCGGCATCCGCCGTCTTGAATTCATTTTGCGATTTAGATTTGTCCGGATCGTCTGCCAGCCGTTGCGAAAAGGCGCGCGGTGCGGTGAAAACGGCGTCACCGCTCTCCGGTGCCGCAGTTATCGTTTGAGGCTGGTTCGATCCGATTTGTTGAACGTAGTCGCGCAGCGCTGAATATTCAGGGCCACTGACAGAGTTCTTTTCGATCTGTTCTGCACGGCCAGCCGATGTAAAGGTGACCAGCCCAAGGACGATAGCGGCAAGAACGGTGGCGACCTTTTTCGCATAACATCGCGGCACGCCCGCAACGAAATGCTCACGAAAACCCCTGCCACCACTATGCGGCCCGTACATACTCAGCCCACCCACCCCAGTTACCAGATTTTTATTTGAGTACCATTTTGCTGAGGACTCAAGACTAATTCGCTTGTTAGCAATTGCTTATACGGCAAAGTTGACTTGCATCAAATCTGAGATTCCATGATCTACATCAAAACCTTAGGTCAAAAGTTGGCTTGAATAGCAGCGACAGCAGTGCAATGCTGTTTTATGCGACGTTTCTGCAACACTCGAGAAGAGGATACTGGATCATGAGACTGCAAAATGCAGTGGGAGATCATCGAATTAAATGGGGTATTCCAGCAGTTGCGGCCGCGGTTGCCGTTGGCGTGTCGCTTCTCGCAGTGGGTCTGGTTGTGGCGCCGCAAAAGGCTGAAGCAACACCCGACTATGCCGCCCAGACAAAACTGCCATGCGGACGTTGCCATGTGAATCCTGCGGGTGGCGGACCGAACACGGCGTTTGGCAAAGCGTTTCAGGCAAACGGCCATAAGCTTCCCGCCAAGAAATAGCTGACTCCATAACCGACAGAGATTTTGGCCTGAACCAGCGACCTGGGGTGCCAAAGCACCCCAGGAGCACGATGGGTATGTTCGACGAGTTGCGTTGCATGCTGGAGAGTTCGGTGCACAGGCAATGACATTTTGGCTGATCGCCTCAGTTATGACCGTTATCGCCGCGACAGCGGTGTGTTGGCCACTTTACCGGCCGAGGAAATTTTTAGCGTCGGGAAGCGACGCCGACGTTTACCGAAGTCAGCTTGTCGAAATCGATACCGATAAGGCTGCAGGCCTGATCGGCGCCAAAGAAGCAGAAGCTGCGCGTATTGAAGTATCTCGGCGGCTGCTGGCCGCGGCGGATCTTGAACAATCCAAGTTATCGCGATCTGCCGCGCCTTCGAATTTGCTTTGGCGTCAGCGATTCGCAATTGTTGCGCTCTTCATTATTTTTCCCCTTGGATCTGGCGGCCTTTATCTGAAGCTCGGTTCACCCGGTCTTGCGGCGGAACCCTCTGCCTCTCGCGTTGAATCGCAATCGGAGCAACAGTCTGTCGAAGCGATGGTTGCTCGAGTTGAAGCTCACCTACAAAAAACTCCGGATGACGGGCAGGCTTGGCAGATTTTGGGGCCGGTCTACATGCGCCTCGGCCGCTACGCTGACGCCGTGCATGCATGGAGTAACACCGTGCGTATTCTCGGTGAGACCTCCGAGCGCGAGGCCAATCTTGCCGAAGCAATGGTTGCGGAAGCAAACGGAATTGTAACATCCGATGCGAAAACAGCCTTTATTCGCGCGGTGACTCTCGATTCGAAATCAATTAGCGGGCGTTACTATTTGGGTCTTTCGGCGCAACAACACGGCCATCCGGAAGAAGCGCTAAAGATCTGGCGCGAGCTCATCGCAACAGCCCCGGAAGGCGAACATTGGATAAGCAACGTTCGTGAATCAGTCGCGCGCCTCGAGCAGAAGGGCGCCTCGAGCGCGCCTGAACAAAAAGCTCAGGATTTGGCCAAGGCGCCGAGTTCAGAACCCTCCGTAATGATTCAGAGCATGGTCGATCGATTGGCCGCGCGGCTCAAACAGGACGGTTCCGACATCGAAGGTTGGGTAAAGCTCGTACGCGCTTATAAGGTGCTCAATGATTCCGCTAAAGCCGCCAAGGCTGAGGCTGACGCCCGGCAGGCGCTAGCGGGCGATCCTGACAAATTGGCGAAACTGAACACCTCGCTAAAGGAACTCGATACAGCGGACGCCAAGGCGCCTGAGGCCGCGCCCTCGCTTGCGCAGACGGCGCCGGCGGCCACGCCATCGGAGCATCTCGGGGGCGTTGCCGCCGAAGCGATGGTCCAACGTCTTGCCGAGCGCCTCAAGAAATCCGGCTCGGATCCGGCAGGCTGGCTGATGCTGACCCGCTCGTACCTTACTCTTGGCGAAAAAGAAAAAGCGGCGGCGGCAATCGAGGCGGCACGTAGAGCACTCGCCGATGAGCCGGCAAAGCTCACGCAGTTCAATGATGCGCTAAAGCATTTCAATATAAACGAATAATCGGAACAGCATGGGCTAGGCCCGATTTACGTCAATTGTTCTTCGCGCCGTCGAAAATCCATCCCCAAAAATTGGTACGAAGGCAGTCGGGCAACGGCTTGTGTCCATAAGGCATGCGGATCTGCGGCGATGCCCGCCCATAGATCAAGGCGATGAGAGTGCTGCCATCCGGGTCTTTGGGGATGACTACGGGGCCGAATTTCGTGCCCTTCATCAAACCCTCATAGCTCGTCAGATCAACCCCGCTAGCCTTGAATCCTTCGCCGCCCGGCATGTGGCAGGAGACACACCATCCTTTTAAAATAGGCACGATGTCTTCCTGAAAGCTCATGTGTTCGTGTTGTTGTTGTGCGCACGCCTGACGCACCGGCATAAGCGCCGTCACCCCCGTGACCGCGATGCCAGCGGCGACAATACACGCGACTGTTAGCCTAGAATTCTTCATGGTTTCCCCAACTTGCCTTCATCAGCTCTGAGATCAGCCTAACATGCGCTAGGCGGTACCCGCATCGCCGATCACTCCTAACACAACGTACCCACCGAACATGAGGATCGCAACGATGAAAAACGCCTGTGCGGCGTCCAGCAGCCAATCAGAAAAATTTGACACACCGAAACAAGCGGAAAGCAAAATGCACATCGCCGCTGTCACAGCGAGGACGGCGGAAAGTTTCGGCACCATGAGCAGATCCTCCAAATACCGTTTTCGCGACTCGTTTGCTATTGCGTCCGTTCGGCCTCCCAAAAGGGCCGATCTCTTCCCGCCTCTTCTACCAGAGCATCAAGCGTATATGCATTTGGACAATAGTCGCCATACCTCACGGCAGCTACGCCCTTTACGAGATCCCGTTCACAGTATTGCTTGTAGCCGCAGGTAACACAAAGGCGCTGCAAATCACGCATCACGGCGGATTTTTCGATGCTTAGGTTTGTCGGATCAACTCCCAAAGCCTCCAACATCCGCAGCAAAGGATGGGCCGCGCCCTGCCCTTTGCGCGATAGGCGCACCAAATCCCGCGGTGCGATTTGAAGGTCACGCGCGATTCTCGCGACCTCGTCTGGATCACACTTTGCCAGTTGTCCGGCTGCGCTGAAAGCCTCCCGGTAATTTCGTATCCACTGAGCTACGGATTTAAACACGAACTGCAAGCCCGGATCGTCATAGCTTTCTGGAGTTTGATGGTCGGCCATGATTGCCTCCGCACATAGTCAAATATGAGGCCGCGGGCGAAGTGTTGATTTATGTCAATTATTTGCTCGAGATACCTCGGCCGTGGCTGTGCACGACGTGACAGCCAAAAAACTTTATCACGTACGGCGATGGCATCGAAAATTTGCGTTTGACGTCTTGACGTTTGGCTTTGGCCCTTGCACGCTCGTCGGGCGTAAAGGTCAACTTCTGTCAAAGCTGCCGATTTCGGGATACGCATGACGAGTCGCCGGCATCAATCCGAATTGCAGCCCATCTCCCCGCTCGCGTATGCGCTCGCTCTCGGTGCGGCGGGCTTGGCAATGGGCTTATTGATTCTTGCTTCTCCGCGACCCGCGGGCGCGCTGCCGGCGTATGCTCAACAAACTCATTTGGCGTGTGGTCGCTGTCACGTAAACCCGGCTGGAGGCGGTGAGCGCACCGCATTCGGAAAGGCGTTCGCGGCTAACGGCCATAAGTTGCCGGCCGCGAAAGGCTCGCAAAAATCGGGCGGTGAGAGCGGAAAATCGGCGACGTCGACTCCAGCTGAAGCGCCCGCGATACCTGCAGGAACAAGTTTTTCCGTTGATCAGGCATTGAGCCTGCGTCCGCCCTATTATTCCCTTTTCCCTTATGACAGCTGCGATTATGCGGACTGTTCGTCGGCTGAGAAAAAGTGACGCTCGCGTAATTATGGTGACGCGCGAATTTTGACCGACGACGATTTTATTTTATCGAAGCCACACAGATAAATCCTGCCGCGCCGGCAAGCGTCTTCGATCTAGCCCTTTTGGATTGGTTCTAAATCGCAGGCGCAGTTGATCTAAATCAATTTCGGTTTTGTTCTCGCCGGTTTCCGCGCGGCCGGTTTCACACGGACTCCATCATAGGGCGATAGCGAATCTTCTCTTCCGCATCTTTTGGTGATTTTCAATCAAGTCAATCGGTGCAGGGCTCAAGTCATTATTTGCCTGCAAGCGCGCGTTCGGTCAACTGCGCGCGATCCCGCGACAGGACGCCAACAAGAAACCAAAGCAGCGATGCGGTTTTAATCGTGAAAGGCGAATTGCTAATGCAGAGCAGCACGGCGTAATAGGCGCCGGCAAGATTGCGGAAGACCTTGAACTGCCAGCTTGGTGCGGGCACCGACCACAACATCAGGCAGAAGTCGACTGCACCGAGAATGCCGATGCCGCCGCGCATATAGGTGTAGCCGGAATCAAACGCGAAGAAATCCGGGCTTTTGATGCCAAGCCAATTTTCGAAAGTCATGCGCGCGAGCAATTGACCGGACAGGACTACGCGGCCAACAAAGCCATTACTCACACCCTCTCCCAAGGCGCCCGGCAGGACAATGAGAATGACCAGCCCGACGGCTGGCAATAGCGCCGCGACCAGCGATCCGATTGCCACCGGCAGTAGCGTCAGGACCGTGCAGATTATGCAGAAGAACGCGCCGAACCGGCTGTCGGACAGGATGATCATCGTGGCCGCCGCGGCAAACAGGCCCCAATAGAACCGTCGCGTTTGCCGCGAGCGCACCAGCGCCCACAGGAAGACGATGGTCCCGAAATTTCCGGCCGAGACCGGCTCCAGGAAGATTGAAGACACGCAATGATCGCTGAGAAACGGCAGAAGATTGCGTCCGCCGCCCAAACCGGCTGGGCGCATGCCGCTGATGAGAAGGTTGGACGATTGCTGGGCCGGCGCGGCCTCCATCGAGCCGCGCTCGATATAGAACTTGGCGATATCGAAAACTTTCGTGAATTCGCTGGGAAATGCAAACTCAAAAAGGCCGATGGCCACCACGAGAATCGCCGCTATCCGCACCAACGTGTCGGCGCGCTAGCTCGGCGGCCAGGCGTCGGCTACGCTGTCAACCGAATGGCAATGAGTGCAAGCATAACGCGCACTACGCTCGGCTACGAAAAACAAATGCCGGCCTATTTCTACGGGCTGCTGTTTATGGCATTGGCCGAAGTTGTCGACGGCTTTCCCAATACGCGGCATCTTGGCGTCGCGATCGTCCACCTGTTGAAGGGTTCCGGAGACGCCCCCATTATCCGCTAAACCGGCTTGCCGATGTCGATAGCCGACCGCCAATCAAAATCGGCCACTTATTTTACTGCTTTTGCTGCCACCCCAGCACGGACAGGTATTGCCAGCCGAGCAAATTCGGGTGTTGGCTTGGCCGTCAAGTAAGTATTATGGTACTTTATGCAGGTGACAGTTAGCTCGGCGGTCAAAAAGACCGGGCATCTGGAACGTGGTCTAGCGTGGGGCGACGACCAGGGAGGAATTCATGAAGACGGTCTATTTGCTTGCGGCCGCGGCAGCGCTTGCGGCTGCACCCGCTGCTTTTGCGGCGGACGACACCATCACCGTTGGCTTCACGGCTTCGCGGACTGGGCCCCTCAACGTCGACTCGACGGGTCAGGAGCGCGGCTACGACTTTTGGCGCGACGAAGTGAACGCCAAGGGCGGCATCAGCGTCGGCGGCAAGAAATATAAAGTGAAGTTCGTCAGCTACGACGATCAGTCCGTCGGCGGCCGCGTGCAGCAGCTCTACACGCGCCTCGTCAACCAAGACAAAGCGCAATTTCTGTTCGGCCCCTACTCCTCCGGACTCGTTGCTGCGGCCGCCGTGATTTCCGAGCAGTACGGCAAGATCATGGTCGACAGCGGCGGCGCCGAGGAGAAGCCTTTCGAGCTCGGCAACAAGGGCTTGTTCATGGTGATCACGTCGGCCGCCCATTATCTCTCCGGCGCGGTCGAGGCTCTGAAGCAGAAAGACCCGCACGCCAAGATCGCGATGGTCTATTCCGACGATCCGTTCTCGAAAGCCGTGCTGTCCGCCGCCAAGGAGCAGGCGAAAAAGGCCGGACTCGATGTCGTGATGGATGAATCCTACGCACCGTCCACCACTGACTTCGGCCCCATCGTCAACAAGGTCATCTCGTCCAACGCCGATGCGTTCATGGGCGGCGGCCATTATTCGGACGGCGCGACGCTGGCGCGCCAGATGCACGATCAGAAAGCGAATATGAAGTGGATATCGATCCTGGTGGCGCCCGCCGACGACAAATTCGGCGAACTGGGACCGGCGGCTGCGGGCGTGACCGTACCCTCGCAGTGGGAGCTGCAAGTCTCCTATAAGCCGGACTTCGGTCCGACGACGGAGGAATTCGCCAAGGCGTTCGAAGCCCAGTTCCACCACAAGGCGGACTATCACGCGGCTTCGGGCTACACGGCCGGCGTGGTGCTCCAGCATGCCATCGAGAAAGCGGACTCCCTCGATCCGCAGAAGGTCACCGCGGCGCTCAATGCGACCGATTTCACGACGTTCTTCGGTCACGTCAAGTTCGCCACCGACCCCGGCCATCACGGCCTGCAGGTGGCGCATCAGATGGTGCTGGCGCAATGGCAGAACGTGAACGGCAAACTCGGCCGCCAGGTCGTCTGGCCTGCGCAGGCAAAGTCTGCTGAGCTCGTCTATCCGATTTCCGAAGCCATGCACTAACCGGCTTGGACCGGCGGCGGCGACGCCGCCGGTTCCTGCCGCGTGCCAGTATGCTCGGTATTCTCGCCTCGATCGTTGACGGTGTGCTCGTTGGGCTCGTCTATGGGCTCGCCGCCATGGGCCTGACGCTCATTTGGGGCGTCATGGACGTGATCAACCTGACGCACGGCGTCATGATTGTCGCCGGCATGTTCGCGCTCTATCTGCTGGTGAGTGCGCTCGGCATCTCGCCTTACTTGGCTTTGCTGCCGGTGATGATCGGCGGCTTCCTTGTCGGCATCTTGCTCTATTGGATTGCCGTGCATCGCATGGTCGGCCGGCCGCCGCTGATGAGCTTGTTGTCAACTTTTTCGGTCAACCTCGTGTTGATCGGCATTGGCACCGCGGTTTGGGGCACCGCGCTTTTCAATGTCGAGGTGGCGGTGCCCGGCATCACCATAGGCCGTTACACCTTCCCGGGCGCGCACATCGTCGCGGCGATCTTGGCGGCGGCGATTGCTTTCCTGCTCTACCTGTTTTTGCACTACACGCGGCTCGGCAAAGCCGTGCGTGCGGTGGCCAACAATCGTGAGGCGGCCGAGCTCGTCGGCATTCCGACCACGCGCGTGCTCGCCATCTCGGTCGGCATCGGCGTTGCGCTCGCCGGCGTGTCGGGGACGCTGATCGGCACCCTGTTTCCGTTCACCGTTCTTTCGGGCGACGGCTATCAGCTCAAGGGCTTTGTCGTGACGGTGCTCGGCGGCCTTGGCAATCCGATCGGGGCGCTGATGGGCGGGGTAGCGCTCGGCCTGCTCGAAGGCCTCGTCGCGCCCTTCGTGCCGGTGAGTTGGACGCTGGTGATCGAATTCGCACTGTTCGTCGTCGTATTGATCGCGTTTCCGGGCGGCATCTTCGCGTCAAGGCGCGGAGCACTGTGATGCTGCGGCTCGTGCGTCAGCCGTTCTTCTGGATCATCACACTCGCGATCGCCGTCTTCGCGATCGCGCCGGTCATCGGCAACAATGTGGAACTGCGCGAGAGTCTCATCCTCGCGGCGCTCTACATCACGCTGGCGAGCAATCTCAATCTGATGCTCGGCTATACCGGTTACATCAATTTCGGCAGCATCGTCTTCTTTGGCCTGGGCGGCTACATCTGCGTCTGGCTCGCGGACGCGCATGCGTGGCCGCTTGGCGCCAGTTTGCTGGCGGCCGGTATCGGCGTGAGCCTGCTGGCGCTGATCTTCGGATTGGGCATTTTGCGGCTGCGCGGGGCATTTTTCGCGCTGGCAACAATCGGCGTCAATGAAGGCGTGCAGGCCTTCGCCGAGAATTTTACACCATGGGGCGGATCCTCGGGCATTTACCTGTCGCCGGTGATTTTCAAGCCGCTGGGCGGCCCGTCGCAAGCGCTTTGGGTCATCTATTTCCTGATGATCGCGGTGATGGGGCTGTCGCTCTATCTCAGCTATGCGATCAAGACCTCGAAATTCGGCCTCGGCCTTCGCGCCATCGGCCAAAACGAAGATGCTGCTTCAATCCTCGGCGTGCCAGCGCCACTCTACAAGGCGCTGGTCTACAGCGCCTCGGCGTTCTTGCCGGCCATCGCCGGCGGTCTCTATTTTTTCAAGAGTGCCTTCATTCAGCCGTCCGATGCCTTCGACCTCACGCTCTCCACCGAGGCCATCATCATTACGATGCTGGGTGGCCAAGGCACCGTGACTGGCGTCGCGCTCGGCGCGTACCTCTACGAAGAGCTGCGCGGTTATCTGCTGACGTCGGAAACCTTCTCGCACTTCCAGCTCGTGGTTGCCGGGGTGCTGCTGCTCTTCATCGTGCTGTTTTTTCCGAGCGGCCTGATGGGCTGGGTCTACAGCCGCTTCCCGCGCACACAAAAGGTGCTGGAATGACGGCGCTGCTCCAGCTCGAGAAGGTGAACAAGCGTTTCGGCGGCCTGCACGCCGTGCGCGACGTGAGCTTCGATGTGCGCGAGGGCGAAATCCTCGGACTGATCGGGCCGAACGGCGCCGGCAAATCGACGTTGTTCAACCTGATCAACGGCGTCTACATGCCGGATACCGGCCGCATTATGTTCGGAGGCAAGGACATCGGCGGCGAGAAGCCCTACCACGTGGCGCGTCAAGGGCTCGCACGCACGCATCAGATCGTGCAGCCGCTCACCAATATGACGGTGCTGCAGAACTGCATCGTCGGCGCCTGTTTCGGCCGCAAAAACCTGTCGCTTGCGCGCGCCAGCGCGGTGGCCCGCGAGGCGCTCGAGATCGTCGGCCTGAACGACAGGGCATCGATGCTGGCGCTGCACCTGACCATCGCCGGCAAGAAGCGGCTGGAGCTTGCGCGCGCGCTTGCCGCCCAGCCGCGCTTGCTGCTCCTCGATGAGGTGCTGGCCGGCCTCAACCCAACCGAGGTCGAGCACATGATCGGCGTCATCCGCCGCATTCGTGAGCGCGGCGTGACCATCTTGATGATCGAGCATCTGATGCAGGCGATCATGAGTCTGTCGGACCGCATCGTGGTGCTGAATTTCGGCCAAAAGGTCGCTGAAGGCGCGCCGGCGCACGTGGCGCAAGACCCGCAGGTGATTGAGGCATATCTTGGCGATCCCAAGCTCGCCACCGAATTGCAGGCGAGGGCTTGAACTCGTGTCCGAGGTGCTCCTTGAAGTCGATAGCCTCGAGGCCGGTTACGGCGAGGTGCAGGTGCTGTGGGGCATTTCGCTGAAGGCCGCGCGCGGCAAGCTTACGGCCATCGTCGGCGCCAATGGCGCCGGCAAGACCACGACGCTGCGCGCAGTCGCCGGCTCCATTGCCCCCTGGCGCGGTCGCGTCATGTTCGAAGGTGAAGACGTGACGCGGCTGCCGGCCCACATCAAGGCCGCGCGAGGCTTTGCGCTGGTTCCGGAAGCGCGGCAGCTTTTCAGCGCGATGACGGTCGCTGAGAACCTGGAGCTCGGCGCATACTCAACGCGCGCGTCACGCAAATACAGCATTCGTCTCGATCAGGTTTTCAGCCTGTTTCCGCGTCTCGGCGAGCGACAGCGGCAGATCGCCGGCACACTTTCGGGCGGCGAGCAACAGATGGTCGCGATCGCCCGCGGCCTGATGTCCGATCCGATTATTTTGATCATCGACGAGATGTCACTCGGCCTTGCGCCGGTGCTGGTCTATCAGCTGTTCACGACGCTCAAGACGCTGAAGGAAGCCGGCCTCACCATTCTGCTGGTCGAGCAGAACGTGCACCTGGCGCTGGCGGTCAGCGACTACGCTTATGTCATCGCCGAGGGCAAAATGTTCACCGAAGGCGAACCCGCCAAACTGACGGAAATGCCCGAGATCGGCGCGCCTACCTCGGATTGTAACCGACGAAGCGCCTGTCACATAAATTGCTGGGCACGAGAACATTTTTTTGCCTTCGGTTCGTCCGACTACCCGGTTGTCGCGGTCCGATTGCTGTTTTCATTTATCCGAATGCCCTCGAAGCTAACGTCGCAGAATTCTACGTCCCAGCAGGCAGCGGCGCGATCAGCCGATCACTACCGAGTACAATTCGCCAGCATTTTTAGCCCGCCGCAGATTCACGAGATCTTCGGACGCTCGCAGCTTGCGCGCGATGCAGGCAAGTGCGCCAAGTTGTTCGCCTTCGGCAGCCGTTGGCAACAAAAGAGCGAAAACAATATCGACCGGCTGGCCATCAATAGCCTCGAAGTCGATCGGATGCTTAAGCTTCGCGATAACTCCAAACGGCTTTTCGAGCTTCTGAAACCGCGCGTGCGGGATTGCGACGCCGTTCCCCATGCCCGTCGATCCGAGCCTTTCGCGTTTGCGGAGCTCGGAAAAGATTTCGTCTTCGGATAAATTGAGCTTGGCACACGCCTTATGCGCCAATGCCTGCAGCAGTTCTTCCTTGTCCGAGATTCGAACATTGAACAGCGTCTCGTCCCGCGAGAGAAATTCTGAAATCTTCATAAGACTCCTAAGTCGATGCCCCGCGTTTTTTCAGTCGGGCGCACGCATCCGATAACCGATTCCCGTCTCGGTAAGCACGTATTGCGGACGTTCCGGATCCGCCTCGATCTTCTGTCTGAGTTGCCGCACATAAACGCGCAAATACTGCGCGTCGGTAAGGTCATCCCATAATTCGCCGAGCAAAAACTTATGAGTCAGTACCTTGCCAGCATGCTGAACCAAGACCCGCAATAAATCGTATTCTTTGGGCGAGAGTTTAATATCTTGGCCGCGTACCTTGACGATGCGTCTGACGAGATCGACCGATAGATCGCCGACGCGAAAAATCGGTCGCTCGCCATGAATTTGAAGCTGGTGCCGCAGCGCAGCGCGCATGCGCGCCAGGAGCTCGTCCATGCCGAACGGTTTGGTCACGTAATCGTCGGCGCCTAGATCGAGCGCTTGCACTTTGCCGGCCTCGTCGCCGCGGCTCGATAGCACCACAATCGGCACCCCCTCCTTGCGGCCTCGTATCGTGCGCAGCAATTCCAAACCTTCGATATCGGGAAGTCCCAAATCGAGGATGATCAAGTCCGGATTCTGAGCCAGAAGTTCGAGACCGGTCTTTCCGCTCGGCGCTTCCAACACGTCATAGCCTTGCGTGTTAAGGCCCATCCGCAGCAACTTTCGGATCGGCGGTTCATCGTCGATGACGAGGATTTTGAGACGCGCGGCGCTCATGCGGCGGTGTCCATCTGTTTTTCTTGCGCCGGAATCGGCAGCCGGATCGTGAACACCGCGCCGCGGCGGTCGGTCCGATTGCCCGCAACAATCGTACCTTTCATCGCTTCGATGAATCCGCGCGAAATGGCCAGCCCCAAGCCGGTACCCGCGCGCACCTTGTCGCCCTTCTGCACCCGATAGAACTTATCGAAGATGCGCTCCAGCTCATCCGTCGGAATTCCCTCACCTTCGTCCATGATTGCCAACGAAACCGAGTCCTGATCGCGCCAGGCCTCAATGCGGATAGTCGATCCGGCGGGCGAGTATTTGGCTGCGTTGTCCAATACGTTGAAAAGCGCCTGCTCGAACAGCACAGCGTCCAAAGCAAGCATTGGCAGATCGGCAGCGAGTGCCAACTCCACATGATGGCCGGCGAGAATCTTGTCGGCGCGTCGCAATGCACTGCCAACGATTTCACGCAAATCGTGAGGTACCGAATTCGGCGCGATCGCGCCGGACTTCGAGCTTCGTCATGTCGAGCAGATTGGCGATGAAGCGGTTCAGCCGCTCCGATTCATCGACGATTGTCTGAAGGAGATCGGCCTTTTCGGCATCGCTGAGCTTGTCTGACAGACCGCGGAGCGTCCCGGCCGCGCCGAGCACAGCCGCGAGCGGTGTCTTAAGATCGTGCGAGATCGAGGTTAGCAGCGCAGATCGTAGCCGTTCAGTCTCGACGGTGCGTTTGACCCGATCCATGTCCTCGACCAAGTGAACGCGCTCGATGGCGAGCGCGCTTTGGTCGATCAATGCGTCGAGCAGCCGGCGTTCATCTGGGGTGAGTAGCGGCCCGGGCTTGTCGCCATCGATGCCGATCACACCGATGGGTCCGCGCCCCGTTCGCATAGGCAAGAACAGCCGCTTGGCGCCGGGTAGCGTATCCGCGCCTCGTCCAGCCGGGCGGTTGTTCTGCCAGGCCCATTTCGCCGCCGCCAGATCGGCCTCGTCCAGAATGTCCTCGGGCGGATAGCCGGCGGCAACGGCGATCGTGCCGTCACGCGGCAGCAACAGAACGACGCGCACTTTCAGCATCAGCGCCGCTTGATAAGCGGTCGCCCAAAGCACATCGTCGAGCGTGCCGACCCCGGCGAGCTTACGGCTGAAGGCGTAGAGAGATTCGGTCGTGCGCGCTCGTGCCATGGCCGTCACAGCTTGCGTGCGCACGCGCGCCGCAACGTTAGATACGATTATCGCCATGACGATAAAGAAGAAAAACGCCAGAACGTTGGTCGGATCTGCAATTGTAAAGGTGTAGATCGGCGGCAAAAAGAAAAAATTGTAGCAGAGCGATGCCACCACGCTAGCGAGGAGTGACGGCCACAATCCAAAACGCGCGGCCACTGCGACGATGCCCGTCATAAAGACGAGATCCACATTTTCCAAGCCGAACCAGGGTTCGACAATCTCACCGACTGCGAGAGAAATCGCGACGATAGCGAGCGAGAGGGCGTAAGGGCGAGGATCGAACTCGCGCGGTTCAGTCGTGCGCACCGTTTTTGGCCCGATCCGATCGCCAGAAATTTCTTCACCGGCGATAACATGGACGCTGATCGTGCCGGTCCGTCGCACAAGATCGTGCACGACCGAGCCGTGAAGAATCTCGAACAAGCGCGAGCGGGTCGATTTCCCGATAACGATCTGCGTGATGTTGTTGGCTCGCGCATATGCAATGATGTCGTCTGCAACGCGCCGGGCACCCCCAGGCACCGTGATCGTTTCGCCGCCGAGATTCATGGCGAGGCGCAAGGTATCGGCGATTCGATCACGCTGCTCGTTGCTGAGTTGCGCGCTCCGTCCGGTCTCGACGTAGATCGCAGTCCATGGCGCGTGGATCCGGTCGGCCAGGCGCCGGGTGGCGCGCACAAGCCCGGCCGCGCGCGGGTCCTCGCTGATGCAGACAAGAACCCGTTCCCCCGCCGCCCAAGGTCCCTGGATGGCTCTCGCCTGCATTTCGGTGAGCAGCTGCTCGTCGACCCGCTCGGCGGTGCGGCGTAGCGCGAGCTCGCGCAGCGCGATCAAGTTGGCGGGCGAGAAAAAGTGCGCCAGCGCGCGTTCCGCCTGCATCGGAACGTAGACTTTGCCCTCCTTGAGCCGCTGGATCAGATCGTCGGGCGTAAGATCGACGAGCTCCACCGCATCGGCGCGGTCAAACACGGCGTCCGGTATCGTCTCGCGCACGCGGACATGCGTGATCTGCGCGACGACGTCGTTCAGGCTTTCGATGTGTTGAATATTGACGGTCGAGTAAACGTCGATGCCGTGCTGCAAGATCTCTTCGACGTCGAGATAGCGCTTGGGATGCCGGCTGCCTTCCGCGTTGGTGTGGGCAAGCTCGTCGACGAGCGCAATTTGGGGGCGGCGCGCAATGATCGCGTCGATATCCATTTCCTCGAGCGAGCGGCCTTTGTACTCCACCGCTTTGCGCGGAATAATCTCGAGGCCCTCGACCAGCGCCTCGGTTTCCTTGCGGCCGTGGGTTTCGACCACGCCGACGACGACATCGTAGCCGTCTTTTTTCCGCGCCCGCGCCGTCTCAAGCATCGTGTAGGTCTTGCCGACGCCGGGAGCGGCGCCGACAAAGATCCTCAACTTGCCGATGCGGCTTTCCTCGCGCCGGGCGGCCTCCAACAAGGCTTCCGGCGATGGCCTTTGGTCAGGATCGCGCCGCTGGTCTGCCATCAGTGATCAGATGCCTCAGGCCATCCTGAGTTCTGCCACCTTATTTGGCCGCCACTTGGTCGAGGGCCAGATTGAGCAGCAGAACATTGACGTGCGGCTCGCCGAGCAGCCCGAGGAATCGGCCCTCAGTATGCTCGTCCACGAGCTGGCGCACGCGTTCTTGCGGCATATTACGCGCCTTCGCGACACGGGGCACCTGGAACAGGGCCGCCTCCGGGGAAATGTCCGGATCGAGGCCGCTGCCCGAGGTCGTAACCAAGTCTTGCGGCACCGGCATGGACGGGTTTTCGGCCTTCAGCTTCTCGAGGTCGCCTTTAACGCGGTCAATCAGCGCCTTGCTGGTCGGGCCGTAATTCGAACCCATCGAATTGACGGCGTTGTAAGGCGCGTCGATGGTCTTGGTCGCATCCTTCGGGTCGGGCGCATTGGTCGCCGACGGCCGGCCATGGAAGTACTTGTCGGTGGCAAAGACTTGCCCGATCAGCGCCGAACCGACCACCTTGCCGTCCTTTTCAACCAGGCTGCCCTGCGCCTGATACGGGAAGATGGCTCCGGCAATGCCGGTCATCGCCAACGGATAGACCAAGCCGGTGATGAGGGTCAGGGCAATGACCAGAATGATAGCCGGGCGGATTTCTTTCAACATGACATTCTCCTCAAGCGAGGTGCAGGGCCGTGACGATAACGTCGATGGCCTTGATGCCGACGAACGGAATGATGATGCCGCCGACGCCGTAGATCCACAGATTGCGGACCAGCAGCGGGCCGGCTCCGATCGGCCGATATTTCACGCCCTTCAGGGCGAGCGGAATCAACGCGATGATGATCAGCGCGTTGAAGATGATCGCGGACAGAATGGCGCTCGTCGGCGTCGACAAGCCCATGATGTTGAAGGCCTGCAATTGCGGGTAGAAGGCGACGAACATCGCCGGGATGATGGCGAAATACTTCGCCACGTCGTTGGCGATCGAGAACGTGGTGAGCGCGCCGCGCGTCATCAGCAGCTGCTTGCCGATCTCGACGACCTCGATGAGTTTGGTCGGATTTGAATCGAGATCGACCATGTTGCCGGCCTCGCGCGCCGCCTGCGTGCCGGTGTTCATGGCGACGCCGACATCCGCCTGCGCCAGAGCCGGCGCGTCATTGGTGCCGTCGCCGCACATGGCGACCAGCTTGCCCTTGGCCTGCTCGTCGCGGATCAGGCGCAGCTTGTCCTCGGGGGTGGCTTGCGCGAGGAAATCATCGACCCCCGCCTCCGCAGCGATCGCGGCCGCGGTCACGGCGTTGTCGCCGGTGATCATGATCGTGCGAATGCCCATGCGCCGGAGCTCTGCAAACCGCTCGCGGATGCCGCCCTTGACGATGTCCTTGAGGTGAATGATGCCGAGCAACTTGCCGTCCTTGGCAACGGCCAGCGGAGTGCCGCCAGTCTTGGCGATCGACTCAGCGATGGTATTGAGCTCGCGGGCGCTTTCTGCGTTGGCGGCGCCGGATTTGCCCGTGCTCAAGAACCCGATGATCGCGTCGACCGCGCCTTTCCGAATCCACGAGCTGCCGATTTCCACGCCACTCATACGGCTTTGCGCCGTAAACGGAATGAACTTAGCGCCGATCTCGGCAACCTCGCGGCCGCGGATGCCATATTTCTCCTTGGCCAGCACCACAATCGAGCGGCCTTCCGGCGTTTCGTCGGCGAGCGAAGCGAGTTGCGCCGCGTCGGCCAATTCCTGCTCGGTGACGCCGCGCACCGGCTTGAACTCGGTCGCCTGCCGGTTGCCGAGCGTGATGGTGCCGGTCTTGTCGAGCAGCAGCGTATCGACGTCGCCTGCCGCCTCCACCGCACGGCCCGACATGGCGAGCACGTTGAAGCGCACGAGGCGATCCATGCCGGCGATGCCGATCGCAGACAGAAGCGCGCCGATGGTGGTCGGGATCAGCGTCACGAACAGCGCGACCAGGATCACCACCGAAATCGCGCCGCCGGCATAGGCGGCGTAGCTCGGGATCGTCACCGTCGCAAACACGAAGATGATGGTGAGGCCGGCGAGCAGAATGTTGAGCGCGATCTCGTTCGGGGTCTTCTGCCGTTCGGCGCCTTCGACCAGCCTGATCATGCGATCGAGGAAGGTCGAGCCCGGCGCCGCGGTGATGCGCACGCGGATCCAGTCGGACAGCACTTGCGTGCCGCCGGTGACGGCGGAACGGTCGCCGCCCAACTCGCGGATGACCGGCGCCGATTCGCCCGTGATCGCCGCCTCGTTGACCGACGCGACCCCTTCGACGATTTCGCCGTCCGAGGGGATCAGGTCGCCGGCTTCGACCAGGACGATGTCGCCGACCTTGAGCGTGGTGCTCGGAATGAGCTTGAACTTCTTGCGGTCGTTGCCGCTCAACAGTTTGGCCTTGGTTTCGGTACGGGTGCGCCGCAAGGCGTCAGCCTGCGCCTTGCCGCGCCCTTCCGCGATGGCCTCCGCAAAATTGGCGAACAGCACGGTGAACCACAGCCACACGATGATCTGAAATTCGAACAGGATCTGACCGCCGCCGGTCATGAGATCGCGAATCAGAATCACCGTGGTCAAGGCCGTGACGACCTCGAGCACGAACATCACCGGGTTCTTGATCAGCGTGCGCGGATCGAGTTTCACGAACGCCTGGCCGATGGCCGGGACCACAATTTTGGGGTCCAGCAGAGCCGATACCGGCATGCGTTTGCGGATATGCGAGGTTTCCATAGGAATAACTCCGAAGGGAATTCGATCAGAACACGGTGCCGGCGCGCATCATCAGTTGCTCGACGAGCGGACCGAGCGCGAGCGCCGGGAAGAAGGTGAGGCCGCCGACGATGGCGATCACGCCCACCACCAGGCCGACGAACAGGCCGCCGGTGGTCGGGAACGTGCCGGCGGAGGCCGGAACCGTCTTCTTGGCGGCGAGCGAGCCGGCAATGGCCATGGCCGGGATGATCATCCAGAAGCGGCCGACGAACATCGCGACCGCGCCGGTGATGTTGTAGAACAGCGTGTTGGCCGAGATGCCCGCGAAGGCCGAGCCGTTATTGCCGGTGCTCGAGGTGTAGAGATAGAGCATCTCGGAGAATCCGTGCGGCCCGTTATTGTTGATTTGGGAAACCGCCTGCGGGTTGATGGCAGCGACGGCCGTCCAGCCGAGATACATCAGCGGCAGGATCAGAATGGCGAGCATCGCCATCTTCACTTCCTTGGCCTCGATCTTCTTGCCGACATATTCCGGCGTACGGCCAACCATTAGGCCGGCGACGAAGATCGAGATGATGACGAACAGCAGCATGCCGTACATGCCGGCGCCGACGCCGCCGACGATGATCTCGCCGAGTTCGATGTTGATCAGCGGCACCATGCCGCCAAGCGCGGTGAAGGAATCGTGCATGGCATTGACGGCGCCGCAGGAGGCGGCCGTGGTGATCACCGCGAACAGCGCGGAAGCGACGATGCCGAAGCGCACCTCCTTACCTTCCATGTTGCCGCCAGTGAGCCCTAGCGCGTTGAGAATGTCGTTTCCGTGCGCTTCCGCCCAGTAGCAAAGGGTCACGCCGGAGATGAACAACACGCCCATCACAGCGAGGATCGCCCAGCCCTGGCGCTGGTTGCCGACCATCCGGCCGAAAACATTGGTGAGCGACGCGCCGAGCGCGAAGATCGAAATCATCTGGATGTAGTTCGAGAACGCCGTCGGGTTCTCGAACGGATGCGCAGCGTTGGCGTTGAAGAAGCCGCCGCCATTGGTGCCGAGCATCTTGATCGGGATCTGCGAGGCCACTGGGCCGACGGCGATGGTCTGCTTGGCGCCTTCCAGCGTGGTAGCATCGACATACGGGCCGAGGGTCTGCGGCATGCCCTGCCAAACCAGGAAGAGGCAGTACGGCACGCAGATCGGAATGAGGATGTAGAGCGTGCAGCGGGTGATATCGACCCAGAAATTACCGACCGTCTTGGCCGACGCGCGGGCAAAGCCGCGAATCAGCGCCATCGCCAGGACGATGCCGGTGGCAGCCGACAGGAAGTTCTGGTGCGCCAGTGCAAGCATTTGCGAAAGGTACGACAACGTGCCTTCGCCGCCGTAGTTCTGCCAGTTGGTGTTGGTGATGAAACTGATGGCCGTATTGAAGGTGAGATCGGGCGCCACCGCCGATTGGCCGGCCGGATTGAGCTGCGCCTGGAACGGCAGCACGTCCTGCAGTCGCAGGACCAAATAGATGATGAGGAAGCCGCCGACGTGGAACAGCAGCATGGCAACGGTGTAGGTGAGCCAATGCTGCTCGCGCTTCTCATCGACGCCGCCCGCCCAATAGATCGCCGCCTCGACCGGGCGTAGAATTGGCGATAGGAAATTGCGCTCGCCGTTGAACACGCGCGTCATGTAGCCGCCGAGCACCGGCGCAATCGCCACGATAATCGCGCAATAAAGCAGAATTTAAGTCCAGCCGATGACGGTCATGGTCGTAAGCCTTGTTGTTTGCGCGTACGCGTCAGAAACGCTCTGGCTTCAGCAGAGCGAAAATGAGGTAGATCATGAGTCCAGCGGTCACGACGCCGGCGAGCGAATAGTCGAAATACATTGCAGTCTCCTCAGAGCTGGTCGCAGGCATAGGCGTAGCCGATCGTCACCGCGAAAGCGGCAAGCGCCCCGGCCACCAAGATCAGGTCCAACATTGGTTTGCTCCTTGCGAGAACCACCGCGGCGCGCAGTCGATACGCCTTTCGCGACGCGGAGTTGACATGCGTCAAATTGTCCGAAAACTTTCCGGCCCGCCGTCGCGCGGTTGAGGTGCCACTTACGGCATATGTTTTCGAGACGGAGCGGGCAGCGACGTTATAGGAATCCCATATAGATGCGGTGCACTGGCGCCGGCCCGGCCATAAGCACCAGCAGCTCCGAAAACACGCGCTTGCGCCTGTCAAAAGCGAGCTAAGTCGTTTTCGCATTTGCGGAATTGAGCGGTTTCGACGCTGCGGTCCCGGCCTGAAGCTTTATGTAATTCCTATAACTTCGGCGTAGGTCCCCAATCGTTTTCCTATGCCGCCGCCGGATATGCTGCGTCAGCAAGTGGCAGCGAAGGGGGCCGCAATGACCGCTTGGCAAGGCATTCTGGCCGCGGCGGCGCTCGGCTTGGCAACGACATCCTCGTCGTTTCTCGGCGCGTTGTTCGGCCTCTACCTGCCCATCTCCAAGCGAGCGCTCGCCGGCATTCTTGCCTTTGCCGCCGGCTCGCTGATCAGCGCACTCGCCATCGAGCTTGCCTACGAGGGCGCGCAGGACCTGCACCATCACGGCTTTCCCGCGAGTTCCGCTTGGGGATTTATCGGCGGCGGCTTCGCGCTCGGCGCAACGCTCTACTATGCGGCGACGCTCTATCTCGAAAGAAAGGGCGCCGCAGTCCGCTATCAGACGCGCTTTAACGAGTATGCGCTCGAGCGCAAGCAGGAAGAAACGCGCGGCCTGATCGAACTGCTGTCGAAATGCGATCTGCTGCGGCACCTGCCGCCCGAAGGCATCGAAAGCATTCTCCCTTATATCCGCACGCGCCATCTCAAGGACGGCGATATCCTCTTTCATGCCGGCGACCCGGGCGACGCGCTTTACATCGTCGCCAAAGGCCAGGTCGAGGTGCTTGCGGATTCGAGCGCAACCGCGCAATCGATTGCGCGGCTGGGCGAGGGCCATGCCTTTGGAGAGATGGCCTTGCTCAGCGGCGGTGCGCGCACAGCCAGCATTCGCGCGGCTGGCGCGACAGAATTGATCGAGATCGCTAAGGAGGATTTTGAGCATCTCATTGCTCATGACCCCCAACTCGCCCATGCCGTTCGCCGGCTGAGCCACGACCGGGCGATCACTAACCTCAGCGCCGGCGGTCCGAACCCATCGACGTGGGCCAATGTGGCGAGCGAAAGCCTCGCCCATCTCAGCCGCAGCGAAGCAAATAAATTGTTGCACGAAGCTGGAAAAGGCGCCGGCTTGGCGATCGTGTTCGGCAATATCCTGGATACCATCCCGGGCTGCCTGGTGATCGGATCCAAATTCAACGGGCTCGAAAGCCTGTCGCTCACGCTCATGCTGGGGATGTTCATCGGCGGCATTCCCGAAGCCGCCGCCAGCGGCGCCATGCTCACGCGTGCCGGTTACCGGCCGAACACGATTTTCGGCATGTGGTCGACGGTCGTGATCGTCGGCATCGTCGCCGCCGCCGCCGGCAAGGCGTTTATCGGTGGCTCGGATTCACTCGCGGCGATCTTTGCGCAGGCAATCGCCGGCGGCGCCGTTCTCGCGCTGGTGTCGCACGCCATGATTCCCGAGGCGATCCATGATGGCGGCTCGCAGACCGTGCTGCCGATCGTCGCCGGGTTTCTTTTCGCGCTCTATCTCGCCTTGTCGGCAAGCATGGCATAGGCGTCCGCCCCTCAGCTTCTTATGAAGCGGGCTCCATACGCTTATGAAATTCATATATCGCGGCGGCCGCGGCCGTCTCGATTCTTTATGGGAGTTGGGCCCATCTTATGCCCGCCGATCTCCTGTTCGGCGAGGCTACTATGTCCCGGAATTTTACCCCGTTTGAACTTCTCGCGGATCGGCTGCGGCAAACGCCGTCAGCCGATCCCGAGATTTTTTCCGCCGTTATCGAGGCCTGCGACCGCGTCGCCGTCTTGAAAACCGCCGAGAAAGCGGTGCGCCTCGGCCAAATGCTGGCGAACGGTGCCTGGACCGATGCGGCTTTCGCTCTGATCGCGCTTGAGCTGCCGGCCTGGACGATACGGCGGCTTGTCTACGAGGATGGCGAATGGATCTGCACGCTCTCGCAGCAGCCGAATCTACCGCTGGAGATCGACGACACCGTGGATACTCATCACCCGGCTTTGCCACTGGCGATTCTCGGCGCGCTGGTCGAGGTGCAGGCTAAGAAAGCAGAAATAACACCATTTCGCGTGCCGCAAATCGGCCCGGTCACCGAGCACGTGCTTTGCTGCGATAATTTCGCCTAAAGCGGCGGTTCAGGCGGAGCGTACCGCATGTCTAATCCGTCCAACGCTCCTAGTCCGGACGGACTGCGTGAATTGGCCGCATCGGTCCAAGTTTTGATGCGCTTTTTTATGCGCATCGTCATTCTGGGCCTGTTCGCATTGGCCAGCAGGCAAGGGTTCGGAAGAACACTTGAGGGTTTGCTCTCCTTAGCAACCTTCTACTGCCTGGTGGCCGCCACATTGCGCCGCGAAGCCCTGCTTGGCCCCACGCTTACGCATTTCGACGAAGCGGCGGGATACGCCGCTATTGCGTGCCTCGCGATGTGGACGATCTGAGCCGCGTATATGCCGCGGCTATATCGTCGTGTGGCCGTCAGTCTCGAATTCATATGCGGCAGTAAGCACATTCGCGGCAGGCAAGCGGATTATTCGAGGCACAACCGATGCTTCTCCGTCTCACAGATACACAGGTACGCCGGCCGACGAGAACGCCTGACGCGAACGCAGTTGGCTCTGTTGTGCCGCTGAAAGCCGCCGCGGCCGCACCATGGCCCGCGCGGCCCCATCCAAGCGTTCTCAGCAAATCCATCCCGCTGTTTTTTATCAGCCGCGACAACGACGGGTTCTGGATCGCGTGCGAAGCCGACCTCCGCATCGGCGGCATCTTCCTGAGCCAACGCTCGGCCATGCGTTTTGCCCAGCGGCAAAGCGCACCGACGCCCTGCGCGACGATGATCCTGCCTGAACCCCACGATCTCGCCATCGAAAACCGCGGCAATCATTTTACCGCCAAACTCCGTCCAGTCATGCGAGCGATAAAGAGTTTCGTGTCAAAAATCCGCAGTCTCGCCGCGCACATGTCGCGCGCTTACATCGAGGATCGCATGCTGCGTGCGGCGATGGAGGTCGATCTCTACCGTGGCTTATACAAGCACTCGAACAAAAACGACGACGACTTGCCGATCGTCCGCCGCGCGGAAAGGCCGAGGCTAGCGCCAACGGCGAGCGATCAAACGATCGTCGCCCGCATCAAACGCGCTCGGCCCACCATCGTTGCCTTCGTTATCTTCGGCATCGTCGTGGCCGGAATTATCGCATTGCGCGTGGCGGTCTGGTTACCGAACCTTCGCCATTAGATAGATCGAACCACTCATCAAAGGAGTAGGTATCATGCAAAAAGGCGAACCTCCCTCGTGTGCGAGGTCATCGATGTTCATGATCGGCAAGAACAGCCGCGGCAATTGGGTCGCGCAAGACCAGTATGGAACTTGCGGCGGACTGTTCATCGATCGTATCAAAGCACTTCGCTTCGCGCTGTTTGAAAACGGCAACAACCCGCAAGCCGTCGTGATGGTCCCCGGCGTACTTGAGCTCAATACGAGCGGCCATCCGTCTGCCGCGCATTCACAGCCATCCACGAACGGCGCGCGGCCCAAATTGCAGATGGCTTAATTGGTTCGGATTCCCGCGCAACCATAAGGTCACGACGATGTCCGCCATCGGCCGGCACGTTTCGAAGCTATCCGGCTACGCTCCCGCCCTGCCGACGCCGTTCGACGCCGACGGCGCCATCGATGCCGCCGCTTTTGAACGGCTATGCGATCGCCAAGTGCAGATGGGCGCGACCGCTCTCGTGGTCTGTGGCACGACTGGCGAGGCGCCCACGCTGCGTCCCGCGGAGCACCACGTCCTGGTGCGGATCGCAGTCGACGTCGCACGCGGCCGCGTGCCGGTGATAGCGGGCGCCGGCTGCAACGCCACCGCTCACGCCATCGAACTCACCAAAGACGCCGAAGCGGGCGGCGCGGACTCCGTTTTGTCGGTCGTGCCGTACTACAACCAGCCGGTTCAAAACGGCTTGTACGCGCACTTTCGCGCCATCGCCGAATCAACCGGATTGCCGATCATTCTCTATGACGTGCCTTCGCGAACCGCCTGCGCGCTTGCCGACGACACCGTGGCGCGCCTTGCGGAAACTCCAAATATCATCGGGCTCAAAGATGCAACGGCCGACATTTCACGGCCCGCAAGGCTAAAGCGGCTGTTGGGGCATGAATTTAGGCTGCTCTCCGGCGACGACGCCACCGTGTTGGGTTTTATGGCGCAGGGCGGTCATGGCTGCATCTCGGTGACATCCAATCTTGCGCCCGGACTTTGCCGAAGCATGTTCCTGGCGCACAGGCAGGGACAGATGGCCCAGGCCCAGCGATTGGCGGATCTCGTCGGGCAATTGACCGCCGCCCTGTTTCGCGAAACGAGCCCGTCTCCACTGAAATATGCACTTAGCCTCTTGCGCCTGATGTCGCCGACGGTTCGCTTGCCGCTGGTTGAAGCGAGCGCCGAAACACGGGCCGAAATTGCCGCGATCGTAGCTAGAATATGCGACGCCTATCCCGACTATTTGGCGGCAAAAATCTCGCGCTTGTGCACCGCTGCGCGCGAACCAGTCCTGGTGAAAGGTTAGACCGCCAAGGAGACGCCGGACTAAAAGCCGCAAAATGAAAATTTGAGAAAGGTTTGGCCTTACGCAAATAGCGCCGAAATCGAAATGGCGCGTCTCAAGCTGCAATTCGCTGACCGCATGTTTCGCGTCCGATTGCTCGATCTGGCCGGCCCCTAGCCGCGGCTTTTATGCCGCCCTTATACCGCGCCGCAGAACTTCCAATTGAATTCCTACGGCGTGCCGCCCACGTAGCGGGCACGCAAACACAGCGTCTTAGATAAGGCGAACGTCGATGACTGTCGTGCTGGTCGAAAACTTCAAACTGATCCTGCTGGCTGTACTGATCGGCTCGATTGTCGGTCTTTCGCGCACCGCATCGGCGCGCCCGTAAAGGAGCACAACGATGATGACCAAAACGAATATTCAAAAGCTCAGCGAACGCTTCAGGACGCTACAAGCCACCGTGCTGATGATGATCGTCATCGCCGCCCTTGTCGCGCTAAAGCTCGAAATCTGGGTGCCCAATCTTCATCGCTAACCGCGGCTGCGCGCGGCCGTCGCAAAGCGACGTTGCGTCTCGAAGCAGCCACGGCCGGAGGTCGCTAGCGATCCTGATTTGCGGCGGCGGCCATTGCTTCATTCGACAGGTCATTAGCCACGGAACAGCTGCGTCCGAGCATGACCAGCATCGGCCCGCCCGGACCGGCCTTTTCGATCGAGCTGGCCAATTGACCGATCGGAGCCGAGACAACTGCTTGATCGGGGCGCGTGGCGCGCGCGATGGCAATCGCAGGCGTGGCTGGATCGAGACCGTTTGCGATGGCTTTCTCGACCAACGCTGCAAGCGTCTTCACGGGCATGTAAACCGCTGTCGTCGTGGCCGGGTCGGCAAGACTGCGCCAATCGAGATCATCGGGCAGATCGCCGTCCTTGGCATGCGCCGTGATGAATTGCAGCCTGCGTGCATGGTTACGGCTCGTTAGCGGCAATGCGAGACTGCTCGCAGCGCCTTGCGCGGCCGTGATGCCGGGCACAACTTCAACTGCAATGTTCGCGGCCCGGCACGCCTCGATCTCCTCCCCCGCGCGCCCGAAAATCAACGGGTCGCCGCCCTTGAGACGCACCACCCGTTTGCCTTGCTTGGCGAGGCTCACCATCAGCGCGTTGATCTCTTCCTGCTTACAAGACGGCCCATAACCGGTCTTGCCGACCAGCATCTTGCGCGCCTCGCGGCGGGCGAAATCGAGCACGTCGCGTGAGACGAGATCGTCGAACAGAATAATGTCGGCGGATTGCAGCGCGCGCACGGCACGCAAAGTGAGCAGTTCGGGGTCGCCGGGCCCCGCGCCGACCAGCGTGACGGAGCCCTGCTCTACAGCGCCGCCGAGGCCTTTCACCTCGGCGATGAACTTTGCAAAATCGGTTTGTTTCGGCTCGCTTTCGGGGTGCTTCACCGCATGCGCGGTGAACAGTTGCCAGAACTTGCGTCGGCCGGCGAACGGCAATCCCGCCGCCTTCACCGCTTCACGCCAGCGTCCAGCCGCTGAGGCCCACGCAGCAAAGCCCTTCGGCAACAGCCCTTCCAGCTTGGCGCGGATCGCTTGCGCGAAGATCGGCGCCGCGCCATCAGTCGAAATACCAATCACCAGCGGCGAGCGATTGACGATGGCACCAAAAGAAAAATCGCAGAATGCCGGCTTGTCGATCACATTGACCGGCACGCCGGCGGTGCGCGCAGCCGCCACAAAGGTGGCGGCGCCGGCGTCGTCCTCGAAAGCGCCGACCGCGATGGCTGCATCCCTGAAATCGAGCTCAGTCCAGGCGCGGCGATGAAGCACGATCTCGCCGTCCGGAGCATCAGCCGCCGTCTGCTGCATCTCCACGGACAAGTCCTCGCTGAAAACCGCGACGCGCGCGCCGGCCGCCGACAGGAGCTCTGCCTTCCACGCAGCGGCGGCGCTGCCTCCGGCGATAACCGCGCACTTCCCGGCAAGCGCAAAAAATACCGGCAGCCGCGCGAGCGGGCCGAGCCGCGCCGGCTCCATTTCAAGCGGTTTGCGTAAGCCGTCCATTGTGCACAATCCTTCTCAGTTCCGGCAGGCAGGAGCCGCAATTGGTGCCGGCGCGCAGTGTCGCGCCGATGTCCTCGACGTTGACCGCGCCGCCGCTGGTCAACGCCTGGCGAATGGTATTGAGACCGACGCCGAAGCAGGCGCAGACCAGCGGCCCGCAATCGGCAAGACCATCAGCCGACTTGCCCGACAGCACCGCACGGCGCGCCGATTCACCCACAATCTCCGCCTCGAACAGCGCCTTCACTGCGTCCCATTGCGGCGCCAAGGCCGCGGGGCTGATGAACAAGCACCCAACCAGCCTCCCCTCACTGAAAGCCGCAATCCGATAAATGCCACGGGGCGCATCGACGAATTCAGCAACCTCGACCGCGCCAAACATAAGTTGCGCGCGCTCCCGCCATGTTGCAGGCGCATCGTTGCTCGCGAGCAAATAACCGGAGCCGTTCTTCACGGTGACGCGCGCCCACCAGGTTTCGCGCGGCAGCGCGATCGGACTGCGCGTCAAGGCAAAGCCGCGAAACTTGAACCCGACCGGTTCTATCGCCGCCGGCGTGGACTTCGCCTCGGGCTGGCCGGAGAACGGATCGGTGGCTGACATCACCAGCTCGCCGATGCGCGCCGATGACGCAGTCTCGCCGCTCCAGTGGATCGGCACAAATAATGAGTTGCGCCGTTGGGCCTCGGTGAAGACGACTTTCAGCACGCAAGTGCCATAGGCCGTCGTGACGCGCGCGAAGCCGCCATCCTTCAAATTCGCCGCAACGCCGTCGTCTGGATGCACTTCGACGAACGGTTCCGGCGCGTGATTGGCAAGCCGCGCGCTTAAACCGCTGCGCGTCATGGTGTGCCACTGATCGCGCACGCGGCCCGTGTTGAGACGCAGCGGAAAGCGCCCGGAAATGGCGCCCTGCGGCGCCGGTTGCTCCGGCGCGATCAGACGCGCCTTGCGGTCCGGCGTGAAAAAGCGGCCGTCCGCGAAAAAGCGCGTATCACCCCGCGGCGCACCGCGCGGGGCCGGCCATTGCACCGGATCGAGCGCGTTGAATTCCTCGTCGCTCAGCTCTGCAAGCGTACCGATATCGAAATCGCGGGCGCCATCATTCTCGAAAGCTGACAGCGCGGCATGCTCGCGAAAGATGTCGGCGGCGGTGTCGTAATTGAACGCATCGCCGAAGCCCAGGCGCTGTGCAACTTGCGTGACCATCCACCAATCCGGCATCGCCTCGCCCGGCGACGGCAGGAAAGGCCGCTGCCGCGAAATCCGCCGCTCGGAATTCGTCACCGTGCCGTCTTTCTCGCCCCAGGCGGCGGCCGGCAAAAGCAGATTCGCGCCGGCGTTCACCGTATCGTTGGACAGCACGTTCTCCGACACGACGAACAGATCGACCTTGCCCAATGCCGCACGCACGCTGCCTGCGCGCGGCAGCGACACCGCCGGATTGGTCGCCATCACCCACAGCGCCTTGATCTCGCCGCGCTCGATCGCCTCGAACATCTGCACGGCTTTCAAGCCCTCGCGCGCGGCGATATTCGGCGCGTTCCAGAAGCGCGCGACCCGGTCGATCTCTGCGCCGCCAAAGCCCATATGGGCGGCAAGCTGATTTGCAAGCCCGCCGACCTCACGTCCACCCATAGCATTGGGCTGGCCGGTGAGCGAGAACGGGCCGCAGCCCGGCTTGCCGATGCGGCCAGTCACCAGATGGCAGTTGACGATGGCATTGACCTTGTCGGTGCCCTGGGTCGACTGGTTGACGCCTTGCGAGAAGCAGGTGACGACTTTTTCCGTCGTGCGGAACAGCGCGAAAAATCGTGCCACTTCGGCAGGAGCGAGCCCCGTCGCAGCGGCGGTTGCCATGACATCGGGCGCGATTTCGCGCGCGCGGGCAAGCGCGTCGCTGATGCCCGAGGTATGCGCGTCGACGTAGGCGTAGTCGAGCGCATGGCTGTCGGCGAGATGCACCAGCAGCCCGCAGAACAAGGCGGCATCCATGCCCGGCGCAATCGACAGGAAAAGATCGGCGTCTTCGGCGGTCGCCGTGCGGCGCGGATCAATGACAACGATCTTGGCGCCGCGCGCGCGCTTGTTGGCCATCATGCGCTGGTAGAGCACAGGGTGGCACCAGGCCGCGTTGGAGCCGACGAGAATAATGAGATCGGCTTCGTCGAAATCGCGGTAGCTGCCCGGCACGGTATCGGCGCCGAAGGCGCGGCGGTGACCGGCGACCGACGACGCCATGCACAGGCGCGAATTGGTGTCGACATTGGCCGAGCCGAGGAAGCCCTTCATCAGCTTGTTGGCGACGTAATAGTCCTCCGTGAGCAGTTGGCCGGAGAGATAGAAAGCGATCGATTCCGGGCCGTGTCGCGCGACTGTGCGAGCAAATCCGTCAGCGACTTTATCGAGTGCATCGTCCCACGAAATGCGCGCCAGGCTCCCGTCGCCTTGCCGCCGCATCGGATGCAGCAGCCGCGTTTCGAGCCTGAGCGTCTCGCCCAGTGCGGAGCCTTTCGAGCAGAGCCGGCCGAAATTCGCCGGATGATCGGGGTCGCCGGCAATCACCGCACCGCCTCGCCCATCCGGTTTCGCCAACACACCACAGCCAACGCCGCAATAAGGGCAAGTCGTGCGCACCGCCGGCGGATGGTGCGCGGGCGCGTTCATGCGGCGCGGCCCTTGCCGGTATTAGCGTGGAAGTCGCGGCCGTTGCCGGTTGCGGCAACGAAGCCCGCGCGGATCGTATAATCGCCAAAGCGTTCGCCGCTCGCGCGATCCTTGGCGTAGGCGGCAAACAGCGGATCGAGCGCCGCAATGATGCCCGCGTGGTCGAGATCCTCGGCATAGAGCTTGGATAGCCGTGAGCCGTCGAACGCCGCGCCGAGATAAAGATTGTAGCGGCCGGGTCCCTTGCCGACCAAACCGATCTCCGCCAGATACGGCCGGGCGCAGCCGTTCGGGCATCCCGTCATGCGGATGACGATGTCGTCGCCGGAAAGCCCATACGCACCGAGGCGCTCGTCGAGTGCGGTCAACAGGTCGGGCAGATAACGCTCGCTTTCGGCCAACGCCAAGCCGCAGGTCGGCAGCGCGACGCAGGCCATCGCGTTGCGGCGCAACCCCGACCAGGGCGGCAGCAGCCCGGCCTCGCGCGCGATGGTCTCGATTTGGGATTGGAGCGCGGTCGTCACGTTAGCGACGATCAGATTCTGGTTCGGCGTGATGCGGAAGTCGCCCTCATGGATCTGGGCGATCTGGCGCAGCGCGGATAGCTGCCTGGCTTGGGCGTCATCGCGCAGACGGCCGTTCACGACATACAATGTGAGATGGGCGCGGCCGTCGCTGCCCTGGCTCCAGCCGTAACGGTCGCCGGTCGAGGTAAATGCGAACGGCTTTGCCGGCTGCAAGGTGACGCCGGCACGGCGCTCGACCTCGGCACGGAACGCATCGAGCCCGCGATCCTCGATCGTGTATTTGAGGCGCGCGTGCTTGCGGTCGCTGCGGTCGCCCCAGTCGCGCTGCACGGTGACCACGGCTTCCGCGATGGCGAGCGCATCTTTGGTCGCACAGAAGCCCAGGACATCGGCGGTGCGCGGATAGGTCGCCGGCTCGCCGTGCGTCATGCCCATGCCGCCGCCCACCGTGACGTTCCAGCCGGCCACCTCGCCCTTAGCGTCGATAATGGCGATGAAGCCCAGATCGTGCGCGAACACGTCGACGTCGTTGCTCGGCGGCACCGCCACCACGGTCTTGAATTTGCGCGGCAGATACGTCTTGCCGTAGATCGGTTCGACGACTTCCTCCTCGCCGCCGACGATGCGCTCGCCGTCGAGCCAGATCTCGCGGTACGCGGGCGTGTGCGGCGTCAGATGATCGGCGATGGCGCGTGCGAGGTCGAGCGCCGCCGCATGCGTACCCGACAGGTCGGGATTGGGATTGCACATCACGTTGCGATTGACGTCGCCGCAGGCGGCGATTGTGCTAAGCAACTGCGCGTCGATTTCCTTCAGCGTTTCCTTGAGATTGAACTTGATGATGCCGTGGAGCTGGACCGACTGGCGGGTCGTCAGCCGCATCGTGCCGTTGCCGTAGAGGCGCGCGACATGGTCGATGGCCAGCCACTGCGCCGGCATCAGCACGCCGCCCGGAATGCGCATGCGGATCATGAAGGCGAAAGCCTTCTCCATCTTCTTGCGCGTACGCTCGGGACGCAGATCGCGGTCGTCCTGCAGATACATGCCGTGGAACTTCACCAGCTGGGCGTCGTCTTCGACGATCGCGCCGGTGACTTCCTCGCGCAGACCCTCCGCCAGTGTGCCGCGCAGGTAGTCGCTCGCTTCCTTGATGTGTTCGTTGCGCGAAAGTTCGCTCATGGCCTCAATACGTGTCCTGTAGATAGCGGCGCTCACGCTCCAGCGTGGCAACGGCTTGTTCGGCGGCCTCCACCGTCAGCGATTTCACCTCGCCATAGGCGCGCGTTAGTGTCGCGCGCACGTCCTTGGCCATCGCTTTTGCGTCGCCGCAAACGTAGAAATGGGCGCCGTCATCGAGCCACTCGATCAGCTCGCGGCGGCGTTCCCAGATGCGATGCTGCACGTAGATTTTTTCCGGCCGGTCACGGGAAAAGGCGACGTCCATGCGCGTGAGCGCGCCGTCCTTGAGCGCCTCCTGCCAGTCGGTCTGGTAAAGGAAGTCGTGCGTGAAGGTGCGGTCGCCGAAGAACAGCCAGCTGCGGCCGCTCGCGCCGGTTGCCCGCCGCTCCTGCACGAAGGCGCGGAACGGCGCAACGCCCGTTCCCGGCCCCACCATGATGATGTCACGGTCGGGCTTGGGCAGCGCGAAATGTCTGTTCGGCCGCAGCTTAACCCGCACGCGGGAGCCGCGCTTAAGCCGCTCGGCGGCGAAGTTCGACGCAACACCCTTGCGGTCGCGGCCGTGGCATTGATAGCGCACCGCGGAAATCAGAAGATGCGCCTCGTCTTGCACCTCGCGGCGCGAGGACGCGATCGAATAGGCGCGCGGCGCCAGTGGCCGCGTGACCGCCCGCAATTGGTCGGCGCTCAGCGCGGCCGGGAAAGTCTCGATGAGATCGATGAGCTGGCGGCCCGCGATCCATTCGCGCGCCTGTCCGTCCGCGATCAGCGCCTTGACCGATTGGTGGCCGGTGACGCCGACAAAGTTGTCCAATGTCTTGAGCGACAGCGTGGTGACATCGCGTGATGTCAACAGGTCGCCGCGTAAGGCCTGATCGGAGACAAGACCTGCGGCCTTGAGCAGATCATCGACATAGAGGGGATCGTTTTCAGGATAAAGATCGAGTGAGTCACCGGGTTCATAGCCCGGCGCGGCACCGTCGAAAGCCAGCTCGAGATGAATGGTCTCCTTGGCCGAGCGCGACGAATTGAGATTGATATGCTCGGTGACCTCCGCCTCGACGATATCGGTGTTCGGTGTCGCGGACTTTCCGAAATCGACTTCGATCACCCGCCCCGGCTCGACGCCCTCCGGCGCAAAGACCTTCACGGCCTCATCGATCCACTGGCTCGCCGGCTCGGCGAAATCGAGATCGCAATCGACGCGCTCGACAACGCGCTTGCCGCCGAGGGCCTCAAGCCGCTCGTCGATCGCCTTGCCGATCGCGCAGAAATCGACATAGGCGGTGTCGCCGAGCGCGATCACGCCAAATTCGACGCCCTCGAGCCGCGGCGCTTGTTCGCCCATCAATTCGCCGTAAGCACGCACGGCGCGCGCCGGCGGGTCGCCCTCGCCCCAAGTCGCTGCGATCACCACGAGCGACTTCACCGAAGCCAGGCTTGCGACATCGAGGTCGGCCATGTCGATGATGGTCGGCTTGAGGCCGTTCTTGCGTGCGACCTTCGCCAGATCGCCGGCGAGACGTTCGCTGTTGCCGGACTCGCTGGCGAACACGATCGTGATCGGCTCGGCCGGACGCGCAGGCGCCGCCGGCTGCGGCGCAGCGGATGAGGCTTCCAAGCCAGCCAGGTAACCGGCGAGCCAGGCACGCTGCGTGTTGCTCGCGGGGCCGACGACGCGATTGAGCAGTTCGATGTCCGCTTCGGTGAACGGCGCCGTTTTCGGAATGGTGGCGAGACCGCTGCTCATCGCTTGCCTCCGGCCGCGGCGGCCAGTACGACGGAAGCGGCTGTGATCGAATAGGGCATGCGCGGAGGCCTCTGTTCCTGACCAGGACCCCCTAAATAGAAGCGCATTCTGTTTGGCCGCAATAAACCCGCGAAAATAAGAAGAAATCTGCTTCGCGCGACCGGGTTTGTAGGAAAGATGCCATTCCTTAGCACGCACAGCAGAACGCTGGTCCCGCGCTTTCGCCGGCGGAGTCATCAAACTCACTAAGCGCATGGCCGTCATCAATAAACGTCCTGCTGATAGCGGCCCTGTTTCTTCAGCGCCGCCACGAAGGCCACCGCCTCATCGACGCTGCGCGCGCCGTGCTGGGCGACGATATCGACCAGCGCGGTCTCCACATCTTTGGCCATGCGGGTGGCGTCGCCACAGACGTAGACATGCGCGCCGTCGGCGAGCCATGCCCACACATCGCGTCCCATATCGCGCATGCGGTCTTGCACGTAAATCTTCTGATCGCCGTCACGCGACCAGGCGAGCGACAAGTGCGTGAGATGACCGGCTGCCCGCATCGCCTTGAATTCGTCTTCGTAGAAGAAATCGTAGTCGCTGCGCTGATGACCGAAGAACAACCAGTTGCGCCCGCGCGCGCCGGTTGCCTGGCGCTCCTGCAAGAAAGCGCGGAACGGCGCGACGCCCGTTCCGGGGCCGATCATGATGATCGGCACATTCGGTTCGGCCGGCAGGCCAAAGGCTTGCGCCTTCTGCACATAGACCTTCATGAGACTGCCGAGCGGCACGCGTTCGGCGAGGCAGGTCGAGCAGACACCAAGCCTGCGGCGCGGGCCGATGTCGTAGCGAACGGCATCGACCGTGAGCGCGACGCGGTCAGGATTGGCTTTCGGCGACGACGAGATCGAATAGAGCCGCGGCTGCAGCGGGTCGAGCGACTCGATGAAAGCTTCCGGATCGGGCCGCACGCCGGGGAATTTCTCGATCGCCGCCAGCACGTCGAGCGTCGGCGCGTCGCCGTCCGGATCTTCACCGGTCGAGAGCGCGCGCGCTTTCTTCCGCCGCTCGCCGCCGGCAATGTAGGAGTAAAGCTGGAACAGCATGTCCGGCGCGGGCGACAGCGAAACGCCGCGCAGCAACACGTCGCGCAACGGTTGCCCGCCGATGGGAAAATCCGGCGGCGCGGCGAGTGCCTTGAGAATGGCGTCGACCAGCGCCGGATCGTTGCTCGGATAAAGTCCGAAAGCATCGCCGACTGTGTATTCGAGACCGCACGACGAAAGATCGAACTCGAAATGCCACGTCTCTTTCCGGGAGCCGGCTTTGTTGAGCAAGCGGCGCTCGATCAGCGTTGCCGCGACCGGATTGTCGCGCGAATAGCCGGGCGCGGCTTGTGCCGGGGCGAGCTGCACCGGCTGCGCAGCCGGCGCCGCCTTTGCCGGGACGCTGCCGAGTTCGCCGTGCAGCGCCTTGAGCATTCGGGCGGTTTCCCTACCACCCGGCACGCACAGATTCAGCCGCGTCTCCTTGCCCTCGAAAATCGCGCCCGAATATTTATTGCAATCATAGCCGCACTGGCCGCAGTCCTGCTGCGCCATGGCCGCCATCAGCTTCCAGCGCAGCGGCTTGCCATCGGCGAGCTTCATGCGCTCGGTGATCGGCAGAGTCTGGTCGTGCCAGGGCGCGCCGCCGTCGGCACCCTCGGCTGTAATTTCAGCACCGGCACCCGAGATCAGCGCGGCGGCTTGATCGCCGGAGATCGGCGTGACACCGAAGCCGTCGAGCGAAACGAGACCGGCGAAGAAGCCGTTGAGCCAGGCACGCTGCTCGTCGGAGAATGGCGCGGTCTCCGGCACCAGCGAGGGGATCGGCGGCGGCAGGTTCTGCGTCATTCCGCCTCCGCCTCGAACATTGTCTTGAGCGCGTCGACCTCGTGCCGCCGTGAGAACGCGAGGAAGGTTTCCTCGGTCGAGGCGCGATGCGCGAGATAGCCCTTGAGCATGCGCTCGACCGCGCGCGGAGCGTCTTGCGCCTTGATGTCGCGATAGATTTCGCGCCCGAGCGCGGCGTCGGGGCCGAAGCCGCCGCCAACGTAAATGTGATAACCCTCGATCTGCTCGGCGTCGTCGCCTTCGCCCGCTTCCACCTTGCAGGCGAGCAGACCGATGTCGCCGATGTAATGCTGCGCGCAGGAGTGATGGCAGCCGGTGAGATGGATGTTGACCGGTGTGTCGATGGCCACGCGCGTTTCGCACCATTGCGCGATGTCTTCGGCGTGCCGTTTGGTGTCGGAAGCGGAGAACCGGCAACCGACATTGCCTGTGCAGGCCACGAGCCCGGCGCGGATCGAGGTCGCCTTGGTGGTGAGACCGAGCGCGGCGACAGCCGCTTCGGCCGCCGCGACCTTATCGTCCGGCACGCCGGAGATTAGCAGATTCTGCCACACCGTAAGACGGATATCGCCGTCGCCGAATTCTTGTGAGATCTTGGCGAGGCCGCGCATCTGCTCGGCGGTGGCCTTGCCGACCGGAAAGACCACGCCGATCCAATTGAGCCCCGCTTGCTTCTGTTTGTGCACGCCAATATGGGCAAAGCGGTCGAAGAGCGGACGCGGCGCAATCGCCTCAGCCGGCACTTTCGTCAGCGCGCGGCCAAGCTTCTCCTCGACATGGGCGACGAATTTCTCCATGCCCCAGGCGTCGAGCACATATTTGAGCCGCGCCTTGGCGCGGTCGGTGCGATTGCCATGCTCGATGTAGACGCGCACGACGGCGTCGGCGACCTGCGTCGCCTCGTCCGGCTTGACGATGACGCCGGTGTCTTTGGCAAAATCCATGTGGCCGGTGATGCCGCCGAGCGCGAGCCGGAACCAGACGCCGGGAGCGACGCCGAAGCCGTCTTTCACCTCGACCGCCTGGAAGCTGATGTCGTTGGTGTCCTCGAGCACCGGGATCAGCCCGGCGCCGTCGAAGCCGACGTTGAATTTGCGCGGCAGGCCGTAGAGCGCGCGCTCGTTCAAGATGTGGAAGTGCCATTCCCGCGCGTACGGCCGCGTGTCGATCAGCTCCTGCGGATCGATGCCCGCCGTCGGCGTGCCGGTGACGTTGCGGATGTTGTCGGCGCCGGAGCCGCGCGAGCATAGGCCGAGGTCGGTGATCGCCTCGACCATATTGACCGCGTTCTTCGGCTCGATCTCGCGGATCTGCAGATTGGCGCGGGTGGTGATGTGCGAATAGCCGCCGCCGTAGCGTTCGGCGAGATCGGCAAGCCCGGTGAGCTGCCAGTGCTTCAGAATGCCATTGGGAATGCGCAGGCGGCACATATACGAGGTCTGCGCTGGGGCAACGTAAAACAAGCCGTAGTAGCGCCAGCGGAAATTATCGGCCGGCTTCGGCGCATCGTTCGTTCTTGCTTGCTGCTTCAGGCGCTCGTAACCATCGAAGGGATGCAATTCACGCTTGAATTTCTCCTGATCGGCGAGCGTGCCGCCTTCCGCCACCACCCGATCCTGCGCCTTGATATGAACGGCGTCGGGCCCGGTCGGCTCGGCGCTCCCCGCCCCAGCCGGCTTGCCGCGCGCGGCGCGCGCCGCAGCAATGCCCGAGGCGAAGCCTTCGAGGTAGCGTTTCTGGTCCGGGCTGAAGTCGCTCGACATTGCCGCCCTCACGCCGCCAGTTTCTTGGTCATGGAGCGCTCGGCCAGCGCGCGGCCGAAGATGATATCGTCGCGCATCGCCTCGACCGGCGCGCCGGAACGGATCAACTCCTGGTACCAAAGGCTGTCGCCGGTATCGCCGAACAGCACAGCGCCGACCAGGCGGCCGTCCTTGATGACGAGTTTCTTGTAAGTCTTCAGACCGCGATCGCTGAGGGTCACGGATTCTGTCCCTGCCGCGCCGAGAAAGTCGCCGGCCGAGAAAACGTTCACCCCCGTCACTTTGAGATGCGTCCCGATCTCGACCGAACGAAACGACGCCTGTTCGCCGAGCAGGGTTCTCGCCGCGACAGCCGCCATATTGTAGATCGGGTCAACCAAGCCATAGCAGACGCCCGCATGCTCGACGCACTCGCCGACCGCGAGGATATCGGGATTGGATGTGCGCATCTGATCGTCGACAACGATGCCGCGCTCCACCTGGAGCCCCGCATCGGTGGCGAGGCGCGTCTCCGGCCGAATACCGGTCGCCATCACGACCAGATCGGCCGGATAGATCGTGCCGTCGTCGAGCAGCACGGCCTCGGCGTGCTTGTGACCGAGAATGGCCGCCGTCTGCGCGCGGCAATGGATTGCGATGCCGCGCTCCTCCAGTTCTTTTTGCAGCAACAGTCCCGCGGCCGGATCGAGTTGACGCTCCATCAGGTGGCCCATCAGGTGCAGCACCACCACCTGCATTCCGCGCGCCTTCAACCCGGCCGCCGCCTCGAGCCCCAGGAGGCCGCCGCCGAGCACCACTGCTTGCGCTCCGGGTTTTTCAGCCACCGCAAGCATGGCGTTGACGTCATCGAGATCACGGAAGGAGAGTACGCCGTGCAATTCTTTGCCGGCGATCGGGATGATGAATGGCGCCGAGCCGGTGGCGAGCACAAGCTTATCGTACGGGGTCTCGCCGTTGCGCGAATGCACCGTTTTCTTTGCGCGATTGATATTCGTCACTGTCTCGCCGAACCGGCAGGCGACGCCATGCGCCACGTACCAATCCGAATCGTGAGTAACAATCTCCCCGTAAGTCGTTTCACCGGCGAGGACCGGAGAGAGCATGATGCGGTTGTAGTTCCCGCGCGGTTCCGCGCCGAACAGCGTGACGTCGTAAGAATCCTCCGGTGCATTCAGCAATTGTTCGAGCAAGCGGCCAGAAGCCATTCCGGCACCGACGACAACGAGCTTACGCTTCATAGCCAAGCTCCCTGAAAGTTTCGCTTGCTCATGCCGTCATCACATCCATCGGATTCATGCCCCGAAAGGCCATTCCGGCGGCGCCGATCGGATTTCGCCGATCTGCGCCGCCGCGGTCTTTGCTCATCGCGATGTTTGTCCACGCTGCGGGCGGCCGTCCGCCTCATACCCGCGCGTGGGCCAGGCTCGCCGGACGCGGCGAACGGAAGCCCTTGTGCAGGTAGAACCACCACGTGAGTGCTAGGCAGGTCGCGTAGAACGCCAGGTAGATTCCGAGCGCGAACAGCGGACCGCCGGTCATGGCAATCGACGCGCCGAAGCCGCGGGGGATGAAGTAGCCGCCGCAGGCGCCGATGGCGCCGATGAATCCGAGCGCCACGCCGCTTTCGATCCTCGCCGCATTCACGGCGGCCGCCCGGTCGGCTTCGCTTGATCCCTTTGCTTCACGCAGTTTCTGCTCGCGGAAGATCGACGGGATCATCCGGTAGGTCGAGCCATTGCCGATGCCGGTCGTGACGAAGAGAACGAGGAACATCGCGAGGAAACCGGCGAATTCCTTGACCTCGACGAAGTACATGACGCCGATGGTCGCGGCGCCCATCGCGATAAAATTCCAGAACGTCACGATGGCGCCGCCGACTTTGTCGGCCAGCAAGCCGCCGAGCGGGCGCGACAGCGAACCCACCAGCGGGCCCAGGAACGCGATGGCCACCGTGATCGTCGGGAACTGCGTCTTGATCAGCAGCGGGAATGCGGCCGAGTATCCGATGAAGGAGCCGAAGGTCCCGATGTAGATGAAAGACATGATCCAGGTGTGTTTGCGCCGGACCACCGCAACCGCTTCCTTGAAGCGCGATCGCGCCGAGGTGAGGTTGTTCATGAAGAACAACGCGCCGAACACTGCGACGGCGAGCGGGAGCAGCCACATCAGGCCCGCGTTTTGCAGATAGACGCCGCCGACCGGCGTTGCCTGGTAAAGATTGATGATGCCGAGGCCCATCAAAATTGGGGTCAACAACTGCACGCTGCTGACGCCGATATTGCCGCCGGCCGCGTTCAAGCCGAGCGCCCAGCCCTTCATGCGGTCGGGGAAGAAGAAGGAGATGTTAGTCATGCTGGAGGCAAAGTTGCCGCCGCCGAGACCGGCCGTTGAAGCCACCAACATCATCAGCCAGAACGGCGTCTCGGGATGGCCGACGAAATAAGCGAGCGCGATCGTCGGAATGAACAGCACCGACGCGCTGAAGATCGTCCAGTTGCGGCCGCCGAAGGTCGTGACCAGGAACGTATAGGGAAAGCGCATGAGCGAACCGATCAGTCCGGGCAGCGCCACGAGCTGAAACAGTTGTTCGGTCGTGTAGTGAAAGCCGGCCGCCGGCAGCTTGGTCGCGACGATGCTCCAGATCAGCCAGACCGAAAAGCCGGTATGCTCGGCGACGATCGACCAGATGAGATTGCGCCGGGCAACGAATTTGCCCTTGGACTCCCAGAACTTCGTATCCTCTGGGTTCCAGTCCGAAATCCAGCTCGTGTGCTTGCTCATCGCAGATTCCCTTTCGTCGACTCCGTTGGTGTTGCCCCGGTCGATGCGCCGCCTGGTCGTTTGCCTCGCGTCCTGCTTTTTCTCTCGCGCCAACAAAAAAGCCGCAGCCCTGCAGCGCGCGGATGCGCATCCCAGGACAGCGGCGTTGCTTGTCGGCCCGTCGTTAGACCAATGGCGCCGCCCGCGCGGCGCCGATCGGCATATTCAATTCAAGTGTCGTGCCAACCCGGCCCGATAACATAAAAGCGACATCAAATCAGTGGTTTAGGGAAATAATTGGGCGAATCAGTCTGCGCGACGGCAGAGGCGTCTGCACACCACAGGCGCAAGCTGCGGAATAACTGTGCAGTGCAAGATTTAACGCACCAGCGACAGCCGCGGGCGTCCGGGACGTTTAATGCGCCATGCCGCCAAGTAGCCGGCGATATCCGCAGCTACGAAGTCGGGTCCAACGAACGCGCCGATACCATCGCGCGTCCCATTATTGAACGGCGCCGGCGCACCACCAAGCGCGGCGTCGTAAAGGTCGGCGCGGAAAACGGATTGCGCGATGGCGAGCAACTCGTCCGATATCGGCGCTTGGCCCCAACGCACAATCTGCGCGTAGATCCACGCCGCCTGCACGGGATCGGGCCGGCCGGCGCCGGCGCCGGCGCGGCCGATCATCATGTAGCTGCTATCGGCGCGAACAGCGCCATCCGGCGCAACCTTCAGATTGCCTTTGAGTGCGCGTGCGACCAGTTCCGGCTCGACGCCAACGCGGCGTGCGATCGTCTCCGAAACCGTTGCGAGATTATCCGGCCTCTCAATGAAATTTGCCGCAGCCGCCAGCGCCCGAACGAGTGTGGCCAGCGTCTCCGGATGCTCGACCGCCCACTGCTCGCGGACGGCAAAGACTTTTTCGATAACGCGCGCTTGGATTTCGCAACCGAAGTGCAAGATGTGGCCAATGCCCAGGTCGACCGCGACTGAATTCCACGGCGCGCCGACGCAGAAGCCGTCGACGTGCCCGCTCGCCAGGCTTTCCACCATGTAAGGCGGGGGCAACACCACCAGCCGTACATCCTCGTCCGGGTCGATACCGCCCGCCGCCATCCAGAAGCGCAACTGGTAATTGTGGTGCGAGAACGGAAAGGTCATCCCGAACGTCAGTGGATCGGTGCCGCGCGCCTTCCGCTCCGCCACCGCGCGTGCAAGCGCACGCGCGGAAACTTTGGGGTCGGACAGGTTACCGTCGGACAACGCAGCGAGATCCGCATGCAGGCGTGGCGATACCGTGATGGCATTGCCGTTCAGCCCCAAGTTGAACGGCGCGATGATCGGCACGCGCACGTGACCGATGCCGAGGCTGGACGCGATTGCCACCGGTGACAGCAAATGCGCGGCGTCGAACAGTCCGATATTGAGCTTGTCGCGCACATTCGACCATGACACTTCGCGCACCAGCTCGACATTGAGGCCTTCGGCCGCGGTAAATCCGCAATCCGCCGCGACCAGCAAGGCCGCAGCATCCACGAGCGGGATATAGCCGATGCGCAATGTCTTCTTCATTTGAGCAGCTCCGCGGCCGTCAGCACTGACTGCGCGATCTCGACGATTTTCTTGTTTTCGTTCATCGCGGCTTTGCGCAGCAGGGCGTACGCCTCTTCCTCGGTGAGTTTCTTCGCCTTCATCAAAACGCCCTTGGCGCGGTCGATCACCTTGCGATCCTCCAGCGCGCCCTTGGCGCTGTCGAGCTCAGCCTGAAGCCGCGCGAAGGCATTGAAGCGCGAAATGCACAGATCGAGGATGCTGGTGACGCGCTCCTTGCGCAGACCGCCGACGATGTAAGCGGAGACGCCGGCATCGACGGCGGCCTGGATCGAGGCGCTGTCGCTCTGATCGACGAACATCGCGATCGGCCGCTTCACGGCGCGGCTCATCTGGAACATTTGCTCCAGCATGTCGCGGCTCGGGCTTTCCAGATCGATCAGGATGACATCGGGATCGAGCGCGTACACGCGCGCCAACAGATTGTGCGTTTCCGCGATGCGCTCGACCTGGGTGAAGCCGGCCTCGCGCAGCCCATCCTCGAGGATAGCGGCGCGGATCGGGCTCTCATCCACGATGGCAATCTTCAGCGTCGAATTCCGTTGCCCCCCGGGCGACGCGGCGCCTTGGCTGGTTGGTTCGGACCCTTTACGCGCTTCGGACAAATCCGATGCCTTTGCGACCATCATCCCGATTGGTTCAGCCTTTTCTGGGTCTTGTTCATGCAAGACCCATTCCAACTCAGGCCTCAGAAAATCCGGCCTCGCTGCGGCCTATCAGCGCCGTTAACCAGCCTTTCGTGCCGGCTGCGACACCCCGGCCGCCGCGCTTCGTGCCAGTCTGAGCATTCCGCAGGCATTGCGCCTGGCCGGCAAGCCCCGCATTGTCCGGACGAAATTGCACCGGGAACAGCGCGTCATGATCCGCATCGGCATTATCGGACTCGGCTGGTGGGGCAAGCAGATCGTCACCTGCCTTGCCGGCAGCCCGCGCTTCAAGGTCGTGGCCGGGTGCGACATCGACACCGCCATGGCAGAGCCTTTCGCGGCCGCCCATGCTTTCGATCTCGTCGACGACTATCGCGCACTGCTCAAGCATCCGCAGGTCGATGCGATTGCGGTGGTCACGCCGCACGCGCTGCATGAGGAGATGGCGGTCGCCGCCTTTGCTGCCGGCAAGCAGGTGTTTTGCGAGAAGCCGCTCGCGCTCACCGCCGCCAGCGCCGAGCAAATTTTGGCAGCGTGTAAGAAGGCCGGCGGCGTGCTCGGCATCGGGCATGAGCGACGCTATGAGCCGGCGCTGGAAGAAATGCGCAGGCTATACAAGAGTGGCGCGCTCGGCCGCATCCTGCATATGGACGCCAACGTCAGCCACAATAATTTCCGCAAGATGGATCCCTCGAACTGGCGGCGCGACCCCAAGCACGCGCCGGCCGGCGCCTGGACCGCGCTCGGCATCCATCTCGGCGATCTGTTCGTGTCATTGGCAGGCAAACCCACGCGCGTGACGGCGCGCACGGCGTCACAAATTTTCCCGCCACCCTCGGAAGATTACGTTTCGGCGGAGATCGATTTCGAAAGTGGCGCGCGCGGACGCATCACGTGTCTGTCCACCCCGCCGTTCTATGCCCGCTTCACGCTGCTATGCGATCAGGGCTGGGTCGAGGTACAGGAAGGCGGCAATGTCGACCAGGGCATCCCGTCGAGCTTCGTTCACTGCAAGCTGGACGGCAGCCGCGAAGCGCGCAGCTTCGATCCCGTCAACACAGTGCGCATGAATTTCGAGGCCTGGGCCGACGCGATCGAAGGCCGCGCGCCATACCGCTTTTCTACCGACGAGCTGATGGGCAATATCCGCATTCTCGATGCGCTCACCCGTTCGGCCGCCGCCGACGCCAAGCCGATCATGCTGTAACGAGAGCGCCGCATGCAGACCGAGAAAGAACAGGTCGCCCTCTCCTCGATTGCAGCCTCCGCCGGGCTGACGATCGCCAAGGCCATTGTCGGTTTCCTGACCGGCTCGCTCGCCATTCTGTCGGAGGCCGGTCACTCCCTGATCGATCTTGGCGCCACCGTCATGACCTACGCCGCCGTGCGGGTTTCCGGTAAACCGGCCGACGCGGAGCATCAATACGGTCACCACAAATTCGAAGCGGTCTCCGCGCTTGCCGAGACCGCGCTGCTGTTTCTGCTGTCAGGCGTGGTGATTTGGGAAGCGATCAAGCGCCTGTTGGACCATGAAGGACCGCTCGTCGAAGCGACCGTTTGGGCATTCGCCGTTGTCATTGTCTCGATGGTGGTCGATTTGGTTCGCTCGCGCGCGCTTTCGCACACCGCAAAGAAAACGAAGAGTCAGGCGCTCGAAGCCGACGCCCTGCATTTTTCATCCGACCTCGCGTCCTCGTTTGCGGTTCTGATCGGACTTATCGGCGTCCGAATTGGATTTGCGTGGGCCAATTCGGCCGCCGCGCTAGTCGTCGCGGTTCTCGTCTGCATCGCCGGCTGGCGGCTCGGCCGCCGCACCATCGATACGCTCACCGACGTCGCACCCAAGGGCATCACTGAAAGGATCGCGGCCATCGCGAGGACGGTCCCGGGCGTAGTCCGCGTCGAACAGGTACGCGCGCGCGCCGCGGGCGAAAAAACCTTCGTGGATTTGATCGCCTGCGTCAGCCGGACGCTGCCGCTCGACCGCGTGAGCGCCATCAAGGACGCAGTCGCCATTGCCATCCGCAAGCAGATTTCCGAAGCCGAGCCGACCGTCACTACCGATCCGGTGGCGCTTAGCAGCGAGACCGTCATGGACCGCGTGATGGTGATTGCGCGCAATCGCGCACTGGCCGTGCATCACGTCACGGTGCATGAGATCCAGAATCGCCTTGCGATCTCGCTTGATCTGGAAGTCGACGGGAAGCTCTCGCTGCAAACCGCTCATGAACAGGCCGATGGGCTGGAAAAAGCAATCGCCAATGAGCTCGGCGCCAACGTCGAAATCGACACCCACATCGAGCCGTTGCAGCCGCATCGCGCGGCCGGGCGCGAAGCGCCGCCAGAGCGCGTCAAGGCGATCGCGATGGCATTGGCGGAGTTCGCCGCCGATAGCCGCGCCATCCGCGACGTGCATAACGTGCGCGTGCGGGAGACCGACGACGGCGAGATCGTCAATTTCCACTGCCGCGTCGATCCCTCGCTCACCGTGCAATCGGTGCACGAAAAGGTCGATATGCTGGAGCGTGCCCTGCGCGAGCGCTCGCCTTCGATCAAACGCGTGATCGGTCACGCCGAGCCGGCTACGGGATGAGCACCGCCGCGCCTTGCAGGCGGCCATCGCGCAAGTCCGACAGCGCGTCGTTGGCGCGCGCGAGCGGATAACGCGTGATCTCGCTTCTGATGCCGGCCCTGGGCGCGATTGCAAGGAACTCGCGCGCATCTTCGCGCGTCAAGTTGGCGACCGACATCACGTGGCGTTCCTCCCACAGCAGCGCATAGGGAAAGCTCGGAATGTCCGACATGTGGATGCCGCCGCAGACCACGCGGCCGCCTTTCTTCACGGCCTTCAGTGCCGCCGGCACCAGCGCCCCGACCGGCGCAAAGATGATCGCCGCATCGAGTGGCTCCGGCGGCATTTCCTCCGAGCCGCCGGCCCATGCCGCACCGAGCGAACGCGCGAAGTCCTGTGCCGCCGCGTCGCCCTTGCGCGTGAAGGCGTAAATGCGCCTGCCCTTCCAACGCGCCACTTGGGCCAGAATGTGAGCCGCGGCGCCGAAGCCGTAGAGACCGAGCGCCTGCGCGTCGCCCGCCATGCGATAGCTGCGCCAGCCGATCAGCCCGGCGCACAGCCACGGTGCGAGTTCGGCATCGTCGCCCGTCTCACCCATCGGAAAACAAAAGCGCGCGTCGGCGATCGTATGCGTGGCGTAGCCGCCGTCGCGCGTGTAACCGGTGAACAGCGGCCGGTCACAGAGGTTCTCGCGGCCGCTGCGGCAATAAGGACAGACGCCGCAGGTCGCGCCCAGCCAGGGCACGCCCACCCGCTCGCCCATTGCAAATCTGCTCACGCCGGCCCCTAGCCCCGCCACACGCCCGACGATCTCGTGGCCCGGCACCAGTGGCAGTTTCGGGTGCTCCAGCTCGCCGTCCACGACATGCAGGTCGGTGCGGCAGACCCCGCAGGCCGAAACCGCAATCAGGATTTCACCGGCGCCCGGCAACGGCGTGGCGCGCTCGCGCGGCACAAGCGGCGTGCGCGGGGCTTCCAAAATCATGGCGCGCATGACGACCATCATTCGTCCTTCCAATTTTCCAGCAGACATCCTAGATCAAATCGTCATGCGCACCGATATAGCCCAGCCCATTCGCCTCAAGGACTACCGCCCGCCGGATTGGCTGGTGGAAACCGTGTCCCTCGATTTTTCACTGCACCCGACGCACACCAAGGTGCGCGCGACGCTTGAGCTCAAGCCCAATCCGCAGGCTGCAGCCGCGCCGTTGGTGCTCGACGGCGACGGCCTGTCGCTCATTTCGCTCAAGCTCGACGGCGCTGAATTGAAGTCCGACAGCTACCACGTCACACCCGACCAGCTTACCATCGCGCAGCCGCCGCATAAGTCCTTCCGGCTCGAAATCGAGACGCTCGTCGACCCCTCCGCCAACACCCAGCTATCCGGTCTGTACCGAACGAGCGGCAATTATTGCACGCAGTGCGAAGCGGAAGGTTTCCGTCGCATCACTTACTTTCCCGACCGCCCCGACGTGATGGCCGTCTACTCGACGCGCATCGAAGCCGACAAAAAAGAAGCGCCGGTGCTGCTCTCCAACGGCAACCTCACCGGCATCGGCGACCTGCCCGGCGGCCGTCATTTCGCCGTCTGGCACGACCCGCATCCCAAGCCGTCTTATCTGTTCGCGCTGGTCGGCGGCGATCTGACCTGCGTCGAAGACAAGTTCCGCACCATATCCGGCCGCGACGTCACACTGCGCATCTATGTCGAGCACGGCAAAGAGGCGCGCTGTGATTACGCCATGGATTCGCTCAAGCGCGCCATGCGCTGGGACGAGACGGCGTTCGGCCGCGAGTATGACCTCGATATTTTCATGATCGTCGCCGTGTCCGACTTCAACATGGGCGCGATGGAAAACAAGGGTCTTAACGTCTTCAACGACAAATACGTGCTGGCGAGCGCCGAGACTGCGACCGACAGCGATTTCGCCGGCATCGAGGCGGTGATCGCCCACGAATATTTCCACAACTGGACCGGCAACCGCATCACCTGCCGCGACTGGTTTCAGCTTTGCCTGAAGGAAGGTCTCACGGTTTTCCGTGATCAGGAATTTTCCTCCGACATGCGCTCGCGCCCGGTCAAGCGCATTAGCGATGTGCGCGGCCTGCGCGCCGCGCAATTCGTCGAGGATGCTGGACCGCTCGCGCATCCGGTGCGGCCGGAGACCTACAAAGAGATCAACAATTTTTATACGGCGACCGTCTACGAGAAGGGCGCCGAAGTGGTGCGCATGGTGCGCACCCTGATCGGGCGGAAGAAATTCCGCGCCGGCATGGACCTCTATTTCGCGCGCCATGACGGCGAAGCCGCCACGGTCGAGCAGTTTATCCAATGCTTCGCCGACGCGAGCGGCCGCGACATGACGCAATTCATGCGCTGGTACAGCCAGGCCGGCACGCCGCATGTGACGGTCAGCGGCCGCTACGATGCCGCCGCCAAGACTTTCACGCTGGAGTGCGGGCAGACCGTGCCGCCGACCCCTGGCCAGCCGACGAAAGAGCCGATGGTGATCCCGCTCGCCCTCGGTCTGGTCGGCAAGAACGGCCGCGATCTGCCGCTCATGGGCGCGGGCGTCGAGCACGGCGTGCTGGTGCTCGACATGCCGTCAGCCAGCGTCGCGTTTACCGGCATTGCCGAGCGTCCGGCGCTGTCGATCAACCGCGGCTTTTCGGCGCCGATCCGGCTCGACACCGATTTGACCGGCGACGACCTAGCATTTCTCGCCGCCCACGATAGCGACCCGTTCAACCGCTGGCAGGCGCTGCAGACGATTTCCATGCGTCTGCTGATCGACAATGTGGCGCGTCTGCGCGCCGGAAAATCGACGTGCGGCGACGATAAGCTGATGCTGGCACTCGCCTCGATCCTGGAGGACGCAAGTCTCGAGCCGGCTTTCGTCGCGCTCGCGCTGGTGCCGCCGGGCGAAGGCGACGTTGCGCGCGAGATCGGCCGCGACATCGATCCCGACGCGATCTTCCAGGCGCGTAAGACTTTGCGCGGCGAGATCGGCGAACGCCTCACCCCCATGCTCTCGACCCTTTACGAGCGCATGACCGTGCACGGCGGCTATTCGCCCGATGCCACCGGCGTCGGCCGCCGCGCGTTGCGCAATGTCGCGCTCGATCTCATGGCGGCGACCGCCAAGCCCGAGGCGATCGCGCGCGCGGCGCGGCAATACCAGGCCGCCGATAACATGACCGACCGCATGGCGGCGCTCGCCACTTTGGCGCTCCACGATGTGCCGGAGCGCGCTAGCGCGATCACCGATTTCTATCAGCGCTATTCGGCCGACGCCCTGATCATCGACAAATGGTTCTCGCTGCAGGCGATGGTGCCGGAAGCGGACACGCTCGAAAAAGTGCGGGGCCTCACCAGCCATCCCGCCTTCTCCTACGCCAACCCAAACCGCGTGCGTGCGCTGATCGGCGCCTTCTCGGCCGGCAATCCCACCCAATTCAACCGTGCCGACGGCGCCGGCTACGAATTCATCGCCGATACCGTGCTGACGCTCGATCCGAAAAATCCGCAGCTCGCGGCGCGGCTGGCCACCATCTTCCGCACCTGGCCCACACTGGAAGAGGGCCGCCGCGGCAAGGCGGAAGCCGCCCTCAAGCGCATCAAGGCCACACCAAATCTCTCCCGTGACCTCACCGATATCGTCGAGCGCGCCCTCGCCGCTCCCTGAAAAATACTCTGCCACCGCCTGTTACCCGTTGAGCACACTGTGGAATCTGCGGGTAAGGAATTTTAAATATTTGTGGCAGGGACTCTCGACAAATCGTCGCTCATCGATTCCAATCGAAAGTGATTCGGACAGCGATGCGGCACATCCTTCCGACAGGGCGTTAGGGGAAATTCCGAACGGAGGCCGTCTATGGCGCGCGCCGATGTGGCGAGTGCGTCTCCGCGTAGCGATTCCATCAAAGGCCTCGCGCAATCGATCGCCAAGCCGGCGTATCGGCGGCTGCTGACGGCCGAGCCCCTGCTGCGGCGGGCGGTGCCGGTGTTGATCATCGCCTTCCTCGCCACCATCTGCGTCGGCGCGCTGGTGCAAGCGCTCGATCACCGCCGGCAGACGCTCAACGACACGATGATCGAACTCGACGCCGTCGCCGACCTTGCGGTCGAACGGTTGCAGCATCCGCCCGCCGACGCCATCGAACGGCCGCAGGAAATTCTTTCGCGTGCGCTTCCGTCATGGGCGACCAATGCCGGGCGGCGCTTTATCGTGACGGATACGGAGGGCGTGGTGGCGGCTGCCACGCCCGCCACCGACGACACCATCGGCCGCCGCCTGATCGATCTGCTCGGTCCGACGCAACCGCTCACCACGTTCGGCGCCGGCGTCGTGGAAATCACCCTGCCCGACGGCACGCGCACGCTGGCGACCGTGCGTATGCTCAAGCCGCCGTTCGGCCAGATCGCCGTGGTGCAGTCGCGCAGTGCGGCGCTCGCCTCCTGGCGCGCGCTCACCACGCTGACCATCACGCTGTCCGCCACGACCGGTTTCGTGGTGTTGATCCTCGGCTTTGCCTTCCACTGGCAGGCCACGCGCGCACGCGAAGCGGACCTGATCTACGAGACCGTCCGCAGCCGCATCGACACCGCGCTCAACCGTGGCCGCTGCGGCCTGTGGGACTGGGATCTCGCCCGCGGCCGCATCTTCTGGTCGCAATCGATGTTCGAGATCCTCGGGCTGGAGGGTAAAGACGATCTGCTCTCCTTCGGCGATGTGAGCGGCCTGGTTCATCCGGACGATGTGCAGCTTTATGAGCTCGCCACCGAGTTGGTCGACGCCAAGTTGACATTCATCGACCACGCCTTCCGCATGCGCCACGCCGACGGACACTGGGTGTGGCTACGCGCGCGTTGCGAGCTGGTCAGCCAGCCGCGCGAGCCTGGGCCGCATCTCATCGGCATCGCAGTCGACATCACCGAGCAGAAGAACCTGGTCGAAAAGACCGTTGCCGCCGATTTGCGCTTGCGCGACGCCATCGAAACGATCCCTGAAGCCTTCGTGCTGTGGGATGCCGACAACCGGCTGGTGCTCTGCAATTCCAACTTTCAGGAGCTGCACGATCTGCCCGACGAGGCCATCACGGTCGGCGCGTCGTATGAATTGGTGGTCGCCGCCGGCCAGAAACCGGTGGTGCGCAACAAGATTGTCACCGCCGGTCCCGCCATTCCCGGCGCGCGCACGTTCGAAGCCCAGCTTGAAGACGGCCGCTGGCTGCACATTAGCGAGCGGCGCACCAAGGACGGCGGCTACGTCTCGGTCGGCACCGATATCACCGCCCTCAAGATGCATGAGGAAAAGCTGGTCGACAGCGAGAAGCGGCTGATGGCCACCGTCTCGGACCTGCGCGCCTCACAGCAGCGCTCGGCGGAATTGACCGAGAAATACGCCGCCGAAAAGACCCGCGCCGAGGAAGCCAATCAGGCGAAATCGAAATTCCTCGCCAATATGAGCCACGAGCTGCGCACGCCGCTCAACGCCATCATCGGCTTCTCGGAAATCATGGAATCCAACATGTTCGGGCCGCTCGGCTCCGAAAAATATCACGAATACTGCAGCGATATCCGCAGCAGCGGGCAATATCTGCTGGAGGTCATCAACGACATCCTCGACATGTCGAAGATCGAGGCCGGCCGCATCCGTTTGGACTTCGAAGATCTCACTCTTGACGCTCTGCTCGGCGAAGCCATGCGTGTCGTCTCGGCCCGAGCGGAGGAAAAGCAGCTTAAGGTCACTTCCCGCATCTCGCCCGATCTTCAATTGCGCGCCGACCGCCGCGCCATCAAACAGGTCATGCTCAACCTGCTGTCCAACGCGGTGAAGTTCACGCATGCGGGTGGCCGCATCACGGTGCGTGGGCGTTTGTCCGGGGAATGCATCGTGCTTACCATCGCCGACACCGGCATCGGCATTGCCAAGGATGCACTCAGCAAACTTGGCCGCCCGTTCGAACAGGTCGAGAGCCAGCTCACCAAAAGCCATCAGGGCTCGGGGCTCGGCTTGGCAATATCGAAATCGCTGGTCGATTTGCACGGCGGCAACATGCGCATCCGCTCGACGCTCGGCAAAGGCACGCTGGTGGTGGTGCGTCTGCCGCTCGAGCCGCACTGCCCGCTGCCGAAGGAAGCGGAAGCCGCTTAAGGCGCCTTCCCCAGGATCCGCACAAAGCTTGCGCGCACTTTGGCCTGCGTCTCGATCAGCGTGGCGTCGAGCGTGGCGAAATCCGGCACGTCGGCGGCGCGCGCCAAAAGCCGCAGCAGCCCGGCCCCCGCGGTCTTGGGATCGAATGGACCCGTGAGGCACAGCCGCAGGATTTGGGTGACGTCCTGATAAAGCTGCACCGCCGGCCGCAGCACCTCGGCATCCTCGACCGCCAGCAGGCGTAAGGCCCACGCCTTATCGAGCACGCGCGCGGTCGAGGTATCGAGGATTTCCGGCACCCGCTCGGCATGCACCAGCTGCAGATATTGCGTGATGAACTCGATATCGATCAGCCCGCCGGCGACGTATTTGAGGTCCCAGCGTTCGCGGTCGCCTTTCTCCTTGGCGATTGCGCCGCGCATTTCCACCACATCGCCGGCGATCAGCTCGGCATCGCGGGAGCGTCGTAGAATATCGTGGATCACCTTTTCCACCCGAGCCTTGAAGCTGGATGAGGCCGACACCACGCGCGCGCGGGTCAGCGCCATATGCTCCCAGGTCCAGGCCTCGTTGTCCTGATAGCTGGCAAAGCCCGCTAGTTGCGTCGCCAGCGGACCGGCGCGCCCTGACGGGCGCAGCCGCATGTCTACCTGGTAGAGCGCGCCGTAATTGGTCTGCGCCGTCAGTGCGTTGATCAGCCGTTGCGTGAGCCGCGCGAAATATTGCGCGCCGTAAAGCGAACGCGGGCCGGAGGAGTCCGGATGCGCCTCGTCGAAATCGTAGATCAAAATCAAATCGAGATCGGAACTCGCCGTCATCTCATAGCCGCCGAGCTTGCCCATGGCGACCACCGCGTTCTCTTCGCCGCGGATGTGGCCGTAGGCAGCGGCAAAATTATCCGCCACCGAGCGGTGCACCGCGCGGGTCACCGCATCGGCGAGGCGCGCGAAAGCCTCGCCTGCCTGCCGCGCCGTCAACGTGCCCGACAAGATGCGCACGCCGATCAGGAACATGTATTCGAGCCCGAACGTGCGGATGCGTTCGAGCAGGTCTTCGTCGTAGCGCGATTGCGCAAGCGCCGCGTTCAGCCTCCGCCCGAGCTCCGCATCGTCCGGCAGCGCGCCGAAGAAACTCGGGTCGATCAGCGCGTCCATAACCTGGGGATAACGCGCAACCGTGTCGGCAAGCCGCGGCGCGATGCCGAGCACCAGCGCCACGAGCGCAATTAATTCGGGGTTTTGCCGCAGCAGCGACAGCAGCCGCGCCGCGGCATGCAGATTGGCCACAAAGTGATCGAACGACACCAGCGCGGCATCGGGATTGTCGGTGCGCGCCAATTGTTCGAGCAGCGCAGGCAGCAGTTCCTGCAAATGACCACGCGCCGCCTCGCCCTTCAGCGAGCGATAGCCGCCCAACAGCCAATTGCGAACCGAGGTCGAGGCCTCGAGCGGCTTGCGGTAGCCGAGCTCCGACAGGCGGTCGAGCGTCTTGTGGTCGTCGGCGCCGGGCGGAAATAGCAGGGGCGGCCGCTCTGGGCCGACCGGTGTCTTTTCGAACAGCCGCGCGTAATGCCGCTGCACCTTTTCCAGGTGACCGACCAGCACTTTTGCGAAGGCGTCGCGGCCGGCAAAGCCGAGAAAGCGCGCAAACCGTTCGACGCCTTCGCGCTCTTGCGGCAGCGTCTGCGTCTGCTCGTCATTGATCATCTGCAGCCGATGTTCGACCGTGCGCAAGAAGCAATAGGCCGCCTTCATATCGTCGCGCGCTTCTGCGCCGATCCAGCGGTCCTCGCAAAGCTTGTCGAGCGTGGTCAGCGTATCGCGGTCGCGCAGATGCGGATTGCGGCCGCCGGCGATGAGCTGCTGGGTCTGCGCGAAGAACTCGATCTCGCGAATGCCGCCGCGGCCGAGCTTGATATTGTGGCCCTCTACCGCGATCTCGCCGTGGCCGCGATAGGCGTTGATTTGCCGCTTCATGGCGTGCACGTCGGCGACGGCGGCAAAGTCGAGATATTTGCGCCAGACGAAAGGCGACAGCTCGCCGAGGATCATCTCGCCCGCCTTGATGTCGCCGGCGCAAGCGCGTGCCTTGATCATGGCGGCGCGCTCCCAATTCTGTCCCGCGCTTTCGTAGTAGCCGAGCGCCATCGGGGCCGAAATCGCGATGGTGGTGGACGCCGGATCGGGCCGCAGCCGCAAGTCGGTGCGGAACACGTAACCGTCGGCGGTGCGCTCCTGCAGCAGCTTCACCAGCCGCTGCGTCAACCGCACGTAGAGTGTCGCGTGCTCGGCGTCCTTCGGCAGCGCCGGCGCCGCCGGATCGTAGAATACGATGAGATCGATATCGCTCGAGTAGTTCAGCTCGAACGCCCCCATCTTGCCCATCGCGATCACGATGAAGCCGCTGCCCATTTGCGGCTGTGCCTTGTCCTTCGGCACGAGCCGCCCGGCGCGCGCCGCTTCTGCGAGTACGAAGCGCGCCGCCGCATCGACCGCACTGTCGGCCAAGTCGGTGAGCGCACGTGCTGCCCGCATCACCGGCCAGGCACCGCCGATATCGGCGAGCGCAATCAGCAGCGCGCCCTCCGCCTTCATCCGCCGCAGCTGCCGCATCGCCTCGCCCTCGTCCGCCGCGTTTGCCGCCGCGCGGCCATGGCCGGCGAGCAGTCCTGCCAGATGCTTGTCAGGATCGGCGTTGAGCAGCCGCAGCAGCCGCTCAGGTTCGCGGCTGGCCAGCTCCCACAAATAGGGTGAACTTTCGCTCAGGCTTTCGAGCAGCGTGTTGAGGATTGGATATTGTGTCAGAAGCGCTTTCAGTTGCTTCGCGGCGTCTGCGGGTAACTCGGCGCGCCATTCGGCGACGCGCGCGCGCGCCGCCTTCGCCGCGTTGAGCTGCGGCGCGGTGACGATACGTTCGGCCAACGCCGCGCCGCGCGCTTGTGCTCCGCGCGTCTTAGCTGCGCGCTTGCGCGCGCTCTTCTTTGCCGGCGCCCTCATCCCGCACTCTGTAGCGGTCCTCCGCGCGGTAACGCAATGACGCTTTTCAAGCCGGGATGATTGTCTTCCAGCGTCAACTCGCCGCCATGCAGTCGCGCCACCGCCGAGGCGAGGCTCAAGCCCAGCCCGGATCCCGGCTGCGAGCGGCTCTGCTCGAGCCGCACGAAACGCTCGACGGCGCGCGCCCGATCCGCTTCCGGAATCCCCGGCCCGCTATCGGCAACGCTGAGCACGATGCGATCGCCGGTTTGCATCGCCCGCACCACGATTTCCGGCGCGGCGTCCGAAGCACCATTGACGCGCTCACCCCGCGGCTCGGCATATTTGATGGCATTGTCGACCAGATTGGCGAGCGCCTGGCTCACCAGCTCGCGATTGCCTTTGACCGGCGCCGGAGTGTCGGCTTCCACTTTCAGCGCGATGCCTTTTTCTTCGGCCAACGGCTCGTAGAGCTCGCCGATATCGTGGGCGATTTCGGCGGCATCGAAATCCTTCATATCCTCGCGCGCCTGACCGGATTCGGCCCGTGCGATCATCAACAACGCGTCGAAGGTGCGGATCAGCCCGTCCGATTCCTCAATGGTGGCGTCCAGCGCGGCGCGATATTCAGCTTCGTTGTGCGCGGCGCGCAGCGCCTGCTCGGCGCGATTGCGCAGCCTTGTCAGCGGCGTCTTGAGATCGTGCGCGATATTGTCGGACACTTCCTTGAGGCCCTGCATCAGCCCCTCGATGCGCTCGAGCATGGCGTTGAGATTCTGCGCGAGCCGGTCGATCTCGTCGCCGGTGCCGGCAACCGGCAGCCGCTCGCTCAGATCGCCTTCCATGATCGTCTTGGTCGTCTCGGTCATCGCATCGACGCGCCGCAGCACGCGGCGGGAAACGAACAGCCCGCCGGCAAGACCGAGCACGATGACGATGGCCACCGACCAGCGGCCGGCCGCGAGCACGATGTGATAGAGCCGCTCGCGTTCTTCGAGATCGCGCCCGACCAGCAGCCGGAAGCCGCCCGGCAACTGGAACACGCGCACCAGCGCCTCGTGCTCGGGCCGATTGGCCGTTTCGGTTTCGTCGAGCCGGCGATAAACGGTCTCCGTCCAACCCGCACTGTCGAGAATGCCGGGCGCCAGCGCGGTGACATTGCCGGCGAGCGCGTCGCCGTTGAAAGTGGTGACGAGATAGAGGCTGGAGCCCGGCCTGCGGGCGCGCGCATCGACCACGAGCACTAAGCGCCTGATGCCGCCTAGACGATATTGCTCAGATAGCCCGGTGATCTCGGCATCTACCGTCTCGGTGATCTGTTCGGTGATGAGACGGCGCGTGTTGAGCGCGAAATAGCCAAGCAGGAACGCCGCGAACAGCGCGAACACGGTCAAATAGACCAGCGTCAGCTTGAACGTGGTGGTACGAAAAAGTTTACCGAGCGCCGTCACGTATCATGTATCCCGCGCCGCGGACCGTATGCAGAAGCGGCTGGGAGAAACCTTTATCGATTTTCGAGCGTAAACGCGAGATATGCACGTCAATCACGTTGGTTTGCGGGTCAAAATGATAGTCCCACACGTTTTCCAGCAGCATGGTGCGGGTCACGACCTGGCCGGCATGCTGCATAAGGTATTCGAGCAGGCGGAATTCGCGCGGCTGCAGGGAAATCTCCTCCTCGCCGCGCCGCACCTGGTGCGACAGCCGGTCAAGCTCGAGATTGCCGACGCGCAATACGGTTTCTTCGTTGCGTGAGCCGCGGCGGCGCGACAGCACCTCGACGCGGGCGAGCAATTCGGAGAATGAATATGGCTTCGGCAGATAGTCGTCGCCGCCGGCGCGCAGACCTTTGACCCGGTCGTCGACCTGGCCGAGCGCCGACAGAATGAGCGCGGGGGTCTCGATGCCCTTTTCGCGCAGCGTCCCGATCACGGACAATCCGTCGCGCTTGGGCAGCATGCGATCGACGATCAACACGTCATACTCGCCATCAAGCGCCATTGCCAATCCGTCTTCGCCGTCATGAGCGGCATCGGCAACATGGCCGACCTCGCGGAACGCCTTGACCAGATAGTCGGCGGCGTCGCGGTCGTCCTCGATGATCAGCAGGCGCATGGTGACCCGATCCGGTTGCGCGTCGGCCGATCGGCCGGCGGCACGAAGCCCTTGAGTATCCGCATAAGTGGGCATCGGTCACACCAATTCCAGTTGATTCGGCGGCGGGTCAATTACCGCCCTTGTCTCCCACGCTCTTTTTGCCCCGCTTTCCGGCCCTTTCGTACGCGAGGGGGTGGCGGATTTGGCCCGCCACCCCCTCAACGACCCCACCCCAGCGGGGGCGACGGATGCCAGGGTTGGAGTTCAGTGCGAAGGCGGCCAGGCGCTGTTGCGCCCGACCGCTCTCCGGAAAGTGCCGGGACGGGCACAAGGCCCGTCCCGTTGAGGTGTACTGCCAACGGGGGCGACGGATGCTGACAGCACGCCCCGAGCTCGTTCAGCCGTTGCCGACTGGCAGGGCGACGAAGCGGGTGTTGTCACCCTTCTTCACCCGGATCAGTACGGTACGTTTGCCACCCGAACGTGCGTCGCCGATCTCCTTGCGCACGTCGGCAGGCGTTGAAACCGATTTGCCGGCGACTTCCAGAATGACGTCGCCGGTCGATAAGCCGTGGTCGGCGGCGACGCCGGAGGAATCAATGCCGGTGACGACGACGCCCTCGCTACCGGCGCCCGCGACGCCGGCGGCCGGCGCCAGCGTCAGGCCGAGCTTGGCGAGATTGGTGCCGCTTTCGCCCTTCTGCTCGTTCGAGCTGGCGTTATTGGCCTCCTGCTGCTTCGGCAGTTCGCCGAGCGTGAGCGTGACCGTTTTTTCCGCGCCCTTGTGCAAGAGCGAAAGCTTGACCGAGGTCTTCGGGGCCATGCCTCCAATGCGCTTGGCGAGGTCGCGCGCATCCTTGACGTCCTTGCCGTCAACCGCGGTGATCACGTCGCCGGCTTCGATGCCGGCCTTGGCGGCTGGGCTATTCGCCTGCGGCTCTGCGACCAGCGCGCCTTCCGCCTTCTGTAGGCCGAGGCTGTCGGCGATGTCCTTGGTCACCGGCTGGATTTGCACGCCGATCCAGCCGCGCGTGACCGAGCCGTGGTCCTTGAGCTGGGCGACCACGCTTTTGACGGTATCGGCGGGGATATCGAACGCGATGCCGACCGAACCGCCCGAGGGTGAGAAGATGGCGGTGTTGACGCCGATCACGTGGCCTTCGGTGTCGAAGCTCGGGCCGCCGGAATTGCCTTTGTTGACCGGCGCGTCGATCTGGATGAAGTCGTCATAGGGACTAGCACCTATGTCCCGACCGCGCGCCGAGACAATGCCGGCGGTCACCGTGCCGCCGAGACCGAACGGATTGCCGACCGCGAGCACCCAATCACCGATGCGCGGCGTCTTTTCCGCAAGCTTGACATAGGGGTATGGGCCGCCGTCGACCTTGATCAGCGCGAGATCGGTACGCGGATCGGTGCCGATCACCTTGGCCGAATGGGTTTTGCCGTCGTCGGTGGTGACCTCAACGTTCTCGGCTTTCTCGACCACGTGATTGTTGGTGACCGCGTAACCGTCGTCGGAAATGAAGAAGCCCGAGCCCTGGCCGGTGATCACGTTATGACCGTGCGGCATACCTTGCGGACCGCCATTCGGCATGTCCGGCATGCCGAAGCGGCGGAAGAATTCGCGCAGGCCCGGCGGCAAGTTTTCGAGATCGCCGGTTCCGGTGGTCTGCGAGCCGCCGTCGATCTTGACGCGGACAGAGATCACGGCCGGTTTTACGTTCTCGACGATGTCGGCGAAGCCAACCGGCGCTGGCATTTTCTGGGCTTGCTCGGTCAGGTTCTGCGCCCACGCACCCGGATAGCGGATCGACAGATTGAGGTCGGGCGCGATAACGAGCGCGGCGACGCCGAGACCCGCGACGGTGGTGGCGAGGAGGATGACGCGGCGGGCGGACAGCACGTGTCGCTTTTTGGAAGTTTCAGGAGCGGGACTGACGCTCGGGGGCATAGCAAGTCTCCATCTCAATTCGTTGGGCGCGGATGCGCGCTGTTTCAACGCGGAAGATGGAGAGGTGCGCCTTACAGTGTCCTGTCGGCGGGATTAAACTTTTGTAAGGTGGGGATAAGAGATTTATTTTGGAATTCAATAATTTATGCAGCGTTTACTCGGCGCCGGGCTCGACCAAAGTCGCCAGTCGGCGCCGCTCGGCCGCGCTCAGCGCTTCCGGCTCCGTGTTGACGGCTTTACGGCGGCGCAATGCCACGACCAGTCCGATGAAACCGGCGACCAGCGCAACCGGCGGCAGGCCCCAGAGCAGCAACGTGCGCGTCTCGAAGCGCGGCTTGAGCAAAACGAATTCGCCATAACGCGCGACCAGGAAATCGAGCACTTGCCGATCGCTGTCGCCGGCTTTCAACCGATCGCGCACCAGCACGCGCAGGTCATGCGCCAAGGGCGCTTCCGAATCGTCGATCGACTGGTTCTGACACACCATGCAGCGCAGCTCTTGCGACAGATGCCGCGCGCGCGCTTCCAGCGCCGGATCTTTCAACATCTCATCCGGCGTCACCGCCAGCGCCGGCGACAGCAGCGTCAACAACAATGCGATGAGCGCGGCGCGTCGCATGCTTCTATTGCGCCGGTTGCAGCATCGGCTTCGCCGCCGGCTTGGGCGCGCCGACGCGCAGGCGGCGGTCGGACAGCGACAGCGCGCCGCCCAGCATCATGATCACCGCGCCAAGCCAGATCAGCAAAACCATCGGCTTGTAATAGAGCCGTATGGCAATGCTTCCATCGCTCTTGCTGTCCCCCAGCGAAAGGTAGAGCTGGCCGGGGCCGCGCGCCATCAGCGCCGCCTCGTTGGTCGTCATGCCGCGCGAGGCAAAGGTGCGTTTCGACGGGTGCATCACGCCGATCGAGTCGCCGCCTTTGCTAACCGTGAAGGTCCCCACCTCCTCGGTATAGTTGGGGCCGGGCATCTGCTTGAGGCCCTCGTAGCGCAATTCGTAGCCCGATAGCGACACGGTCTGCGACGGCTTGATCTCCATAATACGCTCGGAACCCCAGGCTGCAGCGCCGACGATGCCGAGCAGCGAAACCGCGATGCCGAAATGCGCAACCGCTGTGCCCCAGGTCGAGCGCGGCAAGCCGGCGGCGCGCGCGCGCACGCTCGCAAGCGGCGCGCGGAACAGACCGGTGCGCTCGGCGAGATCGACCACCGCGCCGGCCATCACGAAGAAGGCGAGGCCTGCGCCGAACGGCGCCAGCACCGAAGTGCCGCCTTCGATGGCGAAGGCAAGGCCGATCGCGACAAGCGCCACGCCGAATGCCGCCATCAGCCGTTGCGTCGCGCCCAGGAGATCACCGCGTTTCCAGGCGAGCAGCGGTCCAAACGGCATAACGAACATCAGCGCAAGAAACAGTGGGCCAAAGGTCAGATTGAAGAACGGCCCGCCCACCGTGATCTTCTCGCCGGTGAGCGATTCCAGCGCCAAAGGATAAAGCGTGCCGACCAGCACGGTCAGGCAGGCCGTGGTCAAAAACAGATTGTTGATCACCAGCGCGCCCTCGCGCGAGATCGGCGCGAACAGCCCGCCCTGCTTCAACAGCGGCGCGCGCCAGGCGAACAGCGTCAAGCCGCCGCCGATGAACAGCACCAGAATGGCGAGGATGAAGACGCCGCGGCGCGGATCGTTGGCGAAGGAGTGCACCGAGGTGAGCACGCCGGAGCGGACGAGGAAGGTTCCGATCAGCGACAAAGAGAAGGTGAGAATGGCGAGCAGGATGGTCCATATCTTCAGCGCGTTGCGCTTTTCCATCACCACCGCCGAATGCAGCAGCGCGGTGCCCGCGAGCCATGGCATCAGCGAGGCATTCTCGACCGGGTCCCAGAACCAGAAGCCGCCCCAGCCGAGGGTGTAATAGGCCCAGTACGAGCCGCCGGCGATGCCTAGCGTCAGGCATATCCAGGCCATCAGCGTCCACGGGCGCACCCAGCGCGCCCAGGCGGCGTCGATACGGCCTTCGATTAGCGCGGCAATGGCAAAAGAGAAAGCCATCGAGAAGCCGACATAGCCGAGATAAAGCATCGGCGGATGAACGGCCAGCCCGGGATCCTGCAAGATCGGGTTGAGCGACTGGCCCTCGAACGGCGCCGGCTGCAAGCGCAAGAACGGGTTCGAGGTGAGCAGGATGAACAGATAAAATGCGCAGGCAATCCACGACTGCACGGCCAGCGCGTTCGCCTTCAAACTCGCCGGCAGATTGCCGCCAAAAAGCGCAACGAGTGCACCGAACAGCGATAAAATGAGAACCCACAACAGCATCGAGCCCTCGTGGTTTCCCCACACGCTGGTCATCTTGTAGATCAGCGGCATCAGCGAATTGGAATTCTCGAAAACAGTTCGCACCGAGAAGTCGGACGTGACGTAGCAGGCCGTTAGTGCGGCAAACGACAGCGCAACAAAGGCGAATTGGCCGAGCGCGGTCGAATTGGCGAGTCCCATCAGCGCCGGGTCGCGCCGCTGCGCACCGATCACCGGCATGATCGACTGCATAAGGCCGAGCGCCAGCGCCAGCACCAGGGCATAATGTCCGAGCTCGGGGATCATTTCGCCGCTCCTTCCGTTGCGCCTTCCTGCCAGCGGCCGGATTTCTTCAGCGCGTCGACCACTTCCTTCGGCATATAACGCTCATCGTGCTTGGCCAGGACGGTATCGGCAGCGAACGTGCCGCCCGGCTCGAGCTTGCCCTCCGCCACCACACCCTGCCCTTCGCGGAACAGATCGGGCACGATGCCCTGATACTGTACCGGAATATCGTGCTTGCCGTCGGTGACATCAAAGCGGATATGCAAATTGTCGCCGCGCTCAATGCTGCCCGGTTTCACAAGACCGCCAATACGAATGCGGGTGCCGGGAGCGAGCTGGTGCTCCACCACATCGGTGGGCGACTGGAAGAACACGATCGATCCGCGCATGGCGCTGAGCACCAGCCCAACGGCAATCGCCAGCACGCCGAGGCTGCAGCCGATCAAGATCAGGCGTCGCTGCTTGCGGGTCAACTTTCCAACCCCAGGCTTTTGATGGTGTCTTCGATCTGGTGCAGTTTGTCCGGATCGCTGGCGAGCGCGCGCCGCGCATCGCCCGCGGCAGCCTGCGCCTTGTCGCGCTCGTTGAGCACCATATAGGCGCGCAACAGACGCTGCCAGCCGTCGATATCGTCGCCGTTTTGCTTGAGCCGGTCCGCGAGCCGCGCCACCATGGTATGAATCATCGCGGTGCGGTCCTGCTCGCTCATCTGCGCGGCGGCGGAGACATCGCCAGCGCTCGGACCCGGCGCGCCGTCAGATGGCGCCACAGCCGCCACCGCGGGCGGCGTTGTCGACGCCACGCCGATTTCCGCGAGCGCTCGCTGCACGGTCGCGATCCAGGGCGCATCGGCCGCCGCGGACTTTAGCATGTCCTGCCAGATCGCCGCCGCTTTGGCGCGATCGCCATCCTGCTCGGCGGCGACCCCGATGTAGTAGCGCGCCTTCGGTTCTTTGGCGTCGAGCGCGGCCGCGCGCTCGAACGCAGTCTTGGCCTCGGCGGTAACGATCCCGTTAGCCGCGGCGGTGAGCGCTTCACCGAGATCGGCCTGGCGGGCAGCCGTTTCGCCGCCAAGCGCCAGCACTTGGCGGAAGGCGGTCACGGCGTCTTCGAAACGTCCGAGCTGCAGATAGACCGGAGCCAGCACGGCGTAGCCGCGCGCGTCATTCGGATCTTGCACAAGATGCTGCTCCACCTGCGCCACCAGGCTGGCGATCGAGCGGTCGTTATGAATGGCGTGCAGCCGCGCTTCCAATGGCTCGCCCGGCAATTGCGGCGAGCCGAGAAGAAGATAAAGCGCGACGGCGCCGACTGGCACCAGTACGAGCCCGGCGATTGCCGTCAAACGCCGCCGCCAAAGCGCCGACCCGCCGCTTGCCGGCATTGCCATTTCGGCGGCATCTGCCGCCGCGATCAGCCGCCGCGAGACTTCGACGCGGGCGGCTTCCGCCTCCGCTTCGCCGATCAGGCCGGCGGTTCGGTCGCGCGCGATTTCGTCCAATTGATCGCGATAAACCGTGAGTTCATTGCCGCCCTGCGCGGCGTGCCTGCGCGCCAACGGCCACAGCACGGCGAAAATCGCCACCGCCGTCATCAGCGTGAAAACAAGCCACAGGATCATGGAACCATACTATCTGCTTTGGCCGCCCCACAGGCGGCGCGGGCTAGGGCATACATCACGCCCAATCGTGGCGGCAATGAGCAAGATCAAGTCCGGCTACCATGGCCTGGCCGGGCAACAGATGCTAGATTTACCCCCGTTCCGACCGTTTTCAGGGATCCGCCCATGATCATCGCCGTCGTCACGTTCCGCCTGCCCAAGCCCGCAACGCTCGCCGAGGCGACTGCGATATTTCAGAACACCGCGCCGAAATATCAGGGGCTCGCCGGCCTGGTGCGCAAGAACTACTTGCTGAGCGAGGACGGCACCCGCGCTGGCGGCGTCTATCTTTGGGAAACGCGCGCCGATGCGGAGAGGGTTTACAACGGCGAATGGCGCAAGACGGTCGAGGCGAAATATGGCGCCCCGCCGTCTGTCGAATACTTCGAATCGCCGGTCATGGTGGACAACCGCGACGGCTCTATCAGCGTCGCAGCCTGAGGCTAGCCGGCCCGCGCGGCCTTGCGGTCGGCCGAACCTGCAACTGCCGCCGCCTTTGTCAGCAGCGCCGCATAGTCGCTTCCGAACGCTTTGGCGCAGAAACGCACGGCAGCGTCGACCTGCGACTGTCGAAAGTTCCGGTCAACCTCGCCTGCATGGCGCAGGCCGTCGAGCAGCGCGCGCGTGCTGCTATCGAGATATTGCCGAATCTCGGAAAACGTTCGCTGCGTCATCTCGTTGATGGCGAGCTCACTGGCGAAATAGCGGCAGTTGCCGACGAAGCCGATGAGCGCCTCGGTCTCAGCCACATCGCCTGGGTCGAGCATGGAATTCACGGGGATTTCAGTCGAGGCGCGCGCGCGTAACAGCCGGCGCATGCGGCTGGGCGCCGACTCGATTTCGGAGCGCACCAACTCAGCGATCTGCGCGCGCTGGGCGGCAAGCGTTCGGCTCCAGGTGCTGTCCACCGGCATGTCGAGCTCCGTACGCAAGCCACGCGCGGCATCGTGGATCGTCTTGAGCAGCGCGCCGACGGCGACGCCTCCGCCGCCGCGCAGATCCTCGCGCAACTCGGCTACCAGGCGCTCCAGTTCGGCCAGCACGATGGTCACCGCCACGCCGTAATGCGTCTCGGCAACGCGCGCGGCGGTGTCGCTGCCGGCTGCCTTGACGCCGAAGCGGATCACCTGCCACGGCGCCGACAGCCGCCCCATCACCGTGAGTAGGGCGAAGAGGAAAAGGTCGCCATCGCGAGCGGACGTTTTTTCGATCAGCGCCTTGTATTCGTCGAGTGCGTCATTGGCGAGATTGGAAATTCGCAGCGGCAAATGCGCCGCAAGCTTTTGCAGCGTATCGCGTCCCCCGAGCACGCATTTCAACGCCGCGGCATCTTCCATTGCACGCGGCGTGCCGATTTGCGCCAGCACGCGGCGGCGCATCTTGTCGTCACTCCCGCTCTCCGCGAGGGTCGACGCGATCACGGCGGCGGCCCTATCCTGAAATGCACGGACAAGGTGCTTTGCCTTCTCCTCATCGCCGGCGAGCAAGGCTTTGCCCACATCATCCGTGAGCGCTTTGGCCTCCTCGGGCAGCAGGTCGCGGCGCACCCAGGTCCACAACATGTCGAGCGAACGGCGCGCGATGCGGCCGGGATGGGTGTGATCGGCGCGATCTTCGACGAGGTATGGCTCGAGCGGCTTGAAGAATAAACGTGCGCAATGTCCGACACGCGGGGCGCCTTCGCGCTGATCGCGCGCGATCCGGCGCAATTCCTGCAGTACAAGATCGACGCCGGAAGCTTCGTCACCGCGCAACAGGCTGCGCTCGAATTCGCCGATCAACAGCACGCGCGCCTGCGGCGAAAGTTCGCGCAGGTAGTTACGCAACCGCTCGATGGTCTCGACGCCCGCCATCGCCGTTCGATCCGCATTGCGATCGCGCGGTATAGCCGGCGGCCGTTAACACTCCGTTAAGAATGTTTGGCCGGCGTCGTCAGCTGAGCGGTGTCCACGTGCCGTCGGGATTGCGGCACGCGGTGCCGCGCGCGGTCTGCGGCCGGCCGTCGATATAGATCGTCTCGGTATAGGCCCGGCACTTGCGGCCACTTTGATCGTAAGCAGGACCAGGTACCACGGAGCCGTAGCGGCCGCTGTCGGGGTTGCGCCAGCCGACCGGCGCGCCGGAGGGACCGCTCTCGAGCGCGTTCATCTCGGCCTCGTAGGCGCGCTTCTTATCCTCGTCGTCGAGGGCTGCCCCGATACGATTGCCGATCAATGCACCAACGCCGGCGCCAATGAGCGCGCCCGCGACATGCCCGCCGGTGCCGCCGCCGAACGCCGAGCCGATGGCCGCCCCGCCGAGCGCGCCAAGCAGCGTGCCGGTATTTTCTTTCGGCCCGCGCCCGGACTCCGGATCGCCGGCGCACGCGGCAAGCGTGCATCCAACGACAGCAATGACGGCGAACTTCGCGACGGACATTTCAACCCCCCGGAACCCAAGCGACAACTGCAATAATGAATCTACCGAGAGGGGAGAAATTAGGCAAAAGTCCGGCGAAGCGCAAAACGCCGGTCCGGAGCGCGTTTGATGCTATGCCGCCGGCAGAACGAGCTCCGCCCGCAGGCCGCCGAGCGGCGCCGTGCCGAGATTGAGTTTGCCGCCATAGAGCTCGGCCAACTCCACCACGATCGAAAGACCGAGGCCCGATCCGGGTTTGGTCTCGTCCAGCCGGCTGCCGCGCTGAGCGACTTGCTCGCGCTCGGACGGCGACAAGCCGCGGCCATCGTCGTCAACGACGATGCGCACGACGTGCGCGTCATCGCGCCGCTCGCGCACCACTTCGATTGCGACGCGCGATGTCGCCCATTTGCAGGCATTGTCGACCAAGTTGCCGATCATTTCTTCGAGGTCCGGTTTTTCGCCGCGGAAGCGCGCCTTTTCGTCGGCCCGTACTTCGATGGCGATGCTGCGCTCGCGATGAATTTTCTCCATGGTGCGCGCGAGCGCCGTGATCACCGGCTCGACTTCGGTCAGCGAGCCGACCACCGTCAGGCGCGCCGCCAGGCGCGCGCGCTCAAGATGGCGCGCGACCTGGTCACGCATGATGTCGGCTTGCTCCAACACTTTCTCGGCCAATGGATCGCGCGGCCGCGCCGAAGCCTCGTTCACCATCACCGACAGCGGGGTTTTCAGCGCGTGCGCGAGATTGCCGACATGGGTGCGGGCGCGTTCGACGATCTCTTTGTTGGTCTCGATCAGCGCGTTGGTCTCGCGCGCGAGCGGCGCGATTTCTTCGGGGAATTCACCGGCAAGCCGCTCGGCGTTGCCGGAGCGGATCGCGGCCAGACTGTCGGTGATGCGCTTGAGCGGGGCAAGCCCGAACTGGACCTGAAACATCGTGGTGAGCAGCAGCACCGCTGCGAGAATTGAAAACGTAATCGCCAGCGCCTGATCGAACGAGCGGGTCTCCTGAGTAATTTCAGCAGCGTCGCCCGCGACGGCGACCAGATAATGTCCCTCGTCGCCGAGATCGACCGTGCGTTCGACTTGCCGCAGGCGCTGATCCTCCGGCGCCGTGACGTAGCCCGAGCGCGAGCCGTCGGGGCCAGGCTTGATGCCGAGGTCCTCCAAATGCGGCAGGCCGCCGTCCCAAAGCGAGCGCGAAGAGCGCACGTCATGCTTGTCGGGATCGAGCCGCGTCACCTGCCAGTACCAGCCCGATAGCGGCAGTTCGAACAGCGGTTCGCCCAGCGACTGCGGAAATTTACCCCCGGTGTCTTCTGGCGCGGCAAGGTCGGCCACCAGCGTGCGCAGATAGACGCCGAGCCGGCGGTCGAACGAGCGTTCCACCGCGTCGCGATAAAGCGATGACAGCACGACGCCGGTGATCAACAAAATCGCCACCGCCCAGGCGGTGGCCGAGAGGAACAGGCGCAGCGCGAGGGAGTTGGCGCGCATCTTGGTCAGCGCGCGTCAGGCGGAGACAGCAGGTAACCGAGGCCGCGCACCGTTTGGATGATGTCGACGCCGAGCTTCTTGCGGATGCGGCCGACGAAGACTTCAATCGTATTGGAATCGCGGTCGAAGTCTTGGTCGTACAGGTGTTCGACCAGCTCGGTGCGCGACACCACCCGCCCGGTGTGATGCATCAGATAGGCGAGCAGCCGGTATTCGTGACTGGTGAACTTGACGGGATTGCCGTTGACCGCGACGCGGCCGGTGCGGGTATCGAGACGGACTGGGCCGCAATTGAATTCGCTCTTGGCGTGACCCGTCGAGCGCCGCAGCAGCGCGCGCACGCGCGCCAATACCTCTTCGAGATGAAACGGCTTGGCGACATAATCGTCGGCACCGGCATCGAAGCCCTGCACCTTGTCGCTCCAGCGATCGCGCGCAGTGAGCATGAGCACCGGCATGGCGCGCCCGGTGCGCCGCCAAGCCTCCAGCACCGAGATGCCGTCCATTTTGGGCAGCCCGATGTCGAGGATGACGGCGTCGTAGGGCTCCGACTCGCCGAGATAATGGCCCTCCTCACCGTCGTAGGCGCGGTCGACGACATAGCCGGCGTCGGTCAGCGCGGTGGCGAGCTGGCGGTTGAGGTCGGGATCGTCCTCGACGACGAGGAGGCGCAAGGATGTCTTCTCCGCTCAGCGGGCGCTGACGGGCTCGCCACTGGCGGCGTCAACGATCGCAGTGAACACTTTGCCACTGCGGCCGAGAAGAGTCAGCATGTACACGAGCTTGTCGCCATTGTGGCAAAGCCTGGCGCGGACCACTTCGGCATGCCGGCCGTGCGCGCGTGGCGCTTTTAGCGCTTTGGCCAATGGAATGGCGCTATGCGAGGCAACCGCAGCCCGCTGTTCGGCCTTGGTCAGACAGGCATGTTGCGGCGCATCGGCGGCTCGCGCCGAAAAGGCCGCAAGGCCAAATAGGAGGGCGAAGGATAGTCTGCGGAGTACCGGCATGGAGGGAAGTCTAAGGGCGTGCCGGTGAACGCTGCCTGAACGCAGGGGGAACCCGCTAGCTCTCGAACCCTTCGAAGCTTGCAAAGCTATCGAGTAGCTCGCGCGGGGAGCGCCAGGCATTGATGGGGGCATCGTCGTCGGCATGACGCCACTTGGCGAGTTCGTCGAGCCAGGCGGCCGTGAACTGCGGCCCGCGCAAACTCTCGGGATCTTCGGCGGAAAACACCTGCGCCACCGCGCCGTTTTTCCACTGCAGCAGGCGCCGCGTCGGAATCCATTCGGGGCGCTCGTCGTGGCGGTGCACCGCCAGCACGCCGGAGACGCCCTCCACCATCACTTCGCGCGCTTCGTGCTCGGTTTCGCCGATCAGCGCGATGCGCACGTTTCCATTGCTCTGCGCCGATGCGCGCACCCATTCGGCGCCGGCGCGCGTCTTGCCGGCGCCGCGCCCGCCCATCAGCAGCCAGGTCGTCCAGTCCTCGCCGCTGTTGGCGCATTCCGGCGGCCTTTGGTGCGGATGCGCGAGCGATGGGAAGTCGGCCGCGAGCTTTTCACTCCACTGTTGCGCATCGGGAAAAGCCGATGCCCGCCAAAGCCTTAGCGCGGCGCCTCGGCATGGCAGGCGTGGGGCTGCCAGTCCTCCCAGAACGGGCCGCACTTGGTGCAGCCGGCGGCGCTCACGGCCAGCAGCACGAGGGCAACGATCGCGGTCCATCGCCGATGCATGGGCAGATCATACCGCATCGCCGCTTGCGCCGCGACTGGGCCGGCCGGAATTGTGAGCGGGCGCCCGGCGCAACCGGCCTACAAGTCTTCGCTCACCCGCACCGGCCGCAAATCGAAGCCGATCTCGCACACAAGGCGGCCGTCGGCATCCACCGCCGTCAGCGTCCAGGCCGACAGGTCCTGAATCTGCGGATGGCACATCGCTGCCTTGATCTCGCGCACCTGCTGGCGCGCATAAGCGCGCGCCGCCGCGATTCCGAGCAGGTCATGCCCGGCCGCATCGGTGAATTGGCGCTTGCCGTCGGAAAAATGAAAGTAATAACGCGGCACGGGCTTGAACGCTGGCGAGAGACGGTAGCGCCGTACTCAACGCCGCCATTGTGACAGCCGCGCAACAGGATGATGTCAGCGCGCCAGCCGCTTGCCGTCCGCATCGAAGCGCCGCCGCGCGTCCTCAATGGCGCTGCGGTTCTTGCGTGCCCATGAGCCCAGCCCGCTGACCGGATCGAGCAGCGAGCGGCCGAGCTTGGTGAGCTCGTAGTCCACCCGCGGCGGAATGGTCGGGAACACGGTGCGCGTCACCAGGCCGTCGCGCTCGAGCGCGCGCAGCGTCAGCGTCAGCATGCGCTGGGAGATCGAGCCGAGCGCCTTGCGCAATTCGTTGAAGCGCTTGGGGCCGTCGCCCAGCGTCGTGACCACCAGCACGGTCCATTTGCCGCCGACCCGCGCGAGCACCTCGCTCACCGCCCGGCAATCCTCAGGCTCATGCAGGTTACGCGGTAACACCGATGTGCCTCCTTGCGCCGGCCGTTTGGTCATCTATCTAGCCTCGGTAACTATTCGTAACCACAGATAGAGGCAGCCATGGCCAAACTCAAGCTCGGCATCGTCGTCGGCTCCAACCGGCGCGAGTCGATCAACCGCAAGCTGGCGCAAGCGCTGGCCAAGCTCGGCGCGGGCACCTTCGAGGCCAAGATCCTGCAGGTCGACGATCTGCCCATCTATAACCAGGACAACGAGCAGCCCTCCCCGGCCCCGGTGGCGCGCTTGAAATCCGAGATCGAGGCGTCCGACGCCCTGCTGTTCGTGACGCCCGAGCACAACCGCTCGATCCCCGCCGTGCTCAAGAACGCCATCGATTGGGGCGCCCGTCCCTACGGCAAGAATTCCTGGCGCGGCAAACCGGCCGCGGTGACCGGGACCTCCGGCGGGGTCATTTCCACCGCCGTCGCGCAGACCCATTTGCGCGCGGTTCTCAACAGCGGCGCGGCCATGCATATTATGGGCGGGGAGACCTATATACAGTTCAAGCCCGACCTCATCGACGGGCAGAACGCCGTCACCGACGAGACCGTGCGCAAGTTCCTGCAGGCCTTCGTCGATCAGTTCGCGGATTTCGCCGGCAAGATCGCTGGCAAGATCGCCGGCAAGTAACGAGAGACATCCTCATGTCCATCCGCCCCATCAAACGCATCGTGCAGTCGCAGCCCACCATCGAGGGCGCCGGCGTCAAGCTGCGCCGCGCCTTCGGCTTCGGCGACACCGAAGAGACCGATCCGTTTTTGCTGCTCGACGATTTCCGCAACGACCGCCCGCAGGACTACCTCGCCGGCTTCCCCTGGCATCCGCACCGCGGCATCGAAACGATCACATACGTGCTTGCCGGTGATGTGGAGCATCGCGACAGCCTCGGCAACAGCGGCTCGCTCGGCTCCGGCGACGTGCAATGGATGACCGCCGGCCGCGGCATCATGCATCAGGAAATGCCACAGGGCGACGCGCAGGGCCGCATGCACGGCTTCCAGCTCTGGGCCAATCTGCCGTCGTCGCTGAAGATGACCGCGCCGCGCTATCAAGATGTGAAGGCCGCCGAGATCCCCGAGATCGTCGATGACGACGGCACGCGCGTGCGCGTCGTGTGCGGCGAGTTCTGGGGCAAGAAGGGCCCGGTCGACGGCGTCGCCGCCGATCCGCGCTATCTCGACGTGTTCGTGCCGGCGGGAAAACGCAAGACGCTCAAGGTCGAGGTCGAGCGTCACGCCTTCGCTTACGTATTCGAAGGCAACGGAAGCTTCCGCGCCTCCTCGCAGCCCTTCGGCGTGCTCACCGAGAAACAGGTCGACGGCGAAGAAATCCTGCTGCGCGAGCCGGTCGGCGACCGCTCGCTGGTGCTGTTCGACCGAGGCGACGAAGTCACCGTGCAGGCCGGCGACCAGGGCATCCGCTTCCTGCTGGTGTCCGGCAAGCCGATCAAGGAGCCGGTCGCCTGGTACGGCCCGATCGTCATGAACACGCAAAAGGAATTGCAGCAGGCCGTCAGCGAGCTGCGCAGCGGCACCTTCATCAAGTCTTGATGTCAATGCCAGCGCGCGCCGCGTAAGCGGCGCGCGCCGATGTTTTGCGCAGTGCTAGGCCGCGCTGCGCGCCCCCTTGGCTTCGACGAACGCAAACAGCTCGTCGTTGACCCTGTCCTTAAGCGTCGTGCACATGCCGTGCGGCGCGCCTATTCGGAAGCGCCGACAGCATCGTCGGCCTACGCCTACGCCCCCGCCCGCGTGCAAAGGTCGCACCACGTGCCAGCTCGCACCGCGCGCTGAAGCTCGCGATAACGATCGGAAAAAGCCAAAAACCCCGGCCGCACGGCCGGGGTTTTTCTATGCCCGCCGGGTCCGTGTATAAGATGGCGCATGAAGCGTCTGCTTATCGTCGCGGCGGGACTGGGGCTGGCCCTCACGGTAGCGATCATCGCCTACCAAGGCTTCGGCGCGGTGACGCAGGCCTTCGCGGCGGTGGGCTACGGCATCGCCACCGTCGTCGTGTTGCGCGCGATCGAGCTTGCCGGCGCCGGCCTCGGCTGGTGGATCGTGTTTCCGCCCCATTCGCGCAATCACCCGGTCTACGTCTGCATGTGGGTGCGCCTCATCCGCGAAGCGATCAATTCGCTGCTGCCGGTCGCGCAGGTCGGCGGCGAGATCGCCGGCGCCCGCATCATGACCTTGTTCGGAATCTCCGCCGGGGTCGCCGGCGCGACCGTGCTGGTCGACATGCTGATGCAGGTGGTTTCGCTGTTCGTGTTCGTCCTGGCCGGCGTCGGCATCCTTGCGACCTACGGCGCCAATGACGCGCTGGTCGGCTCGATGATGGCCGGCATCTCGATCATGGGCGTCGCCCTCGCCGGATTTTTTGTCGCGCAGCGCTTCGGCGGCGCCAAGCTGCTCGACCGCGCGCTGATGAAGGCCGCGGAAAAATCCGGCTGGTCCGCGCTTGCCAATCTGGCGAGCCTGCACGACAACCTCGTGCGCATCTATGCCGACGTGCCGCGCTTCCTGCTGGCCATGCTGGTGCATATCACCGTTTGGTTCTTCGGCGCGCTCGAAGTGCTCGTCGCCCTCAACTTGATGGGTTATCCGGTGTCCTATCTCGACGCGGTGGTGATCGAGAGCCTCGGCCAAGCGGTGCGCGCCGCCGGATTTCTCATTCCCGGCGCGCTCGGCGTGCAGGAGGCGGGTTTCATCGCGGTCTGCGCGGTGTTCGGCATTCCGGCGCCGGCGGCGCTCGCGCTGTCGCTGGTGAAACGCGTTCCCGAGTTCGCGCTCGGGCCGCCGTTTCTGTTCGCCTGGCACGCACACGAGGCGAAAGCTCTCATCCGCCGCAAGCCGCGCAAATCCTGACAGCGCGCTCAGAAGCGCATCAGCCAGGGCAGTTCCTCGACCACCGCGTGGATCGATCCGGCATTGCCTTTGCGCCCGAGCGCCTTGGCGGCGCCAGCAAGGTCGCCCGCGCGCAGCGACTTGGCCGCGTCGTGCGCCGACACGGCGATATGCTGCATGGTCGAGGCGTCGCGGTAACAGTCGATCATGCAGCGCGTGCAGCCGTCGCGCACGAGCTTCCTGTCGTCGAAATCGTAGATCGAGCACAGCGGCTTTTCCCAGAAGTGACAGCGCCAGAGCTTGAGCTTCCAGTCGAGATAGAAATAGCGATAGCCACCGAGGCAGGGGAATTTCTGCGGCTCGCTGCGCACGAAGCGCTGCATCTCTTCCAGCGAACGCGTCGGATTGACCACGTGCAGGCGCGTACGCGACTTGAGCGCCTTCACTTTGTCGAACAGCGCGATCAACTCGTCCGGCGTAAAGTCGACGAGGCCGGAATCGCGATAGCCGAGAAAGCTCGAATTGAGGTTGGTCAGCGGATAGGAAAACGTCACGCACTCAAAGCCAAGATCGGCGAGGAACGGCGGCAGCGCGTCGATGTCGAGCAGCCGGCTGAGCGTCACCGAGGCGGTCGCGATCATGCCCAAGCTTGCGATTTCCTTGTTGGCCTCGCGGATCTTGTCGCAGACGCCGGGCAACCCGCGGTTTTCCTCGTGCGCCTCGGCGGTCGCGGCGTCGATCGAGATCACGAAGCTCGACAGCCCGGCTTCGGAATATTCCTGAATGCGGCGCGGTTTGAACAGTCCGGCATTGCTCACCATCATCACTTTCATGCCCTTGCCGGCGGCGCGCGCGATGATGTCGGTCAGATCGGGATGCAGCGTCGGCTCGCCGCCGGTGAGCACCAGATAGCGGATGCCCTGGCGGAACAAAATGTCGATGGCGTCGAAGGCGCCTTGCCGCTCGACGTATTCCCAGCGCTCTTTCGGCAGCTTGTCGCGCGCGAAATTACAGAAGCCGCAATTGGCGTTGCAGGCATTGTTGAGCGCGAACTCGCAGCGCCCCGGCCCGCCCGACGAAGCGATCAGGCGCAACGTGTCCCACACGCGCGAACGCGGCGCTGCTTGCGCGACCTCCTCTGCAGCTGGATTGCGCCCCGGCGGGAACAATTGTTCTTGCACCGAGCCATGCTAGCGGCTCTTGCCTGGCGGCGCTACTGCGCCACCGCAGGCTTATGCCAGGCGTGCCGCGGCGGCTTGCGCTTCCGGCACGACGTCGTGGTCGTAGAGCCGCTTGCGGAATGCGGCATGGGCGGTGATTTCGGCATCGCGCACGCCGAGGTCGGAGTACGCAGAATTGTAGCGCATGCCGTTCTCACGCGCGCCGCGCTGCACCTGCGCCACGCGCTCGCGGCGCAGGCGCTCGTAGGCGAGCAGTGCGGCCGGCGCGGTCGTCGCATTCGCGCGCGACAAGATCGTCGCCAGCGCCATGCCATCTTCAATGCTCTGATTGGCGCCCTGCCCGAGATGCGGCAGCATCGGATGCGCCGCATCGCCCAGCAGTGTCAGCCGGCCGCGCGTCCAGCTCGGCAGCGGCTCGCGGTCATACAGCGCCCAGCGAAACGTCTTCTCGACTTGGCGCAACAGTCCCTCGATGCGCGGGTCCCAGCCGGCGAATTCGGCGCGCAGCACGTCCGGGTCGCCCGGCGCCGACCAGGATTCCTTCATCTCCTGGTCCGCCGGCACGAAGCCGACATAGTTGATGAGCTTTCCCGCGCGCACCGGAAAAGCAAGGAAGTGCTTGCCCTTGCCCAGCCACATTAGCCAACGGTCGGTCGGCCACTGCGGAACGCGCTCGTGCGCGACAATACCGCGATAGGCGACCGAGCCGTGGAACACCGGCTTTGACGGCGGAAACACGAAGGGGCGCAGCTCAGAGTGAATGCCGTCGGCGCCAATGACGACGTCGGCTTCGGCAACGTTGCCGTTGGCAAACGAAACGCGGGCCTTGTCGCCGTCTTGCGCAAAGCCGGTGCAGCGGTGTCCGGTGTGCACCACGCCCGCCGGCAGCGCCTTGGCCAGGAACTCGACGAAGTCGGCGCGATGCATGCCGAAGGTCGCATTCCAGCCCGATGAGTTGGTCACTTGCACCGGCGCGATCGGCGCGCCGTCGTGCCGGAAGTAATGAGAGCCGAGACCGACGCGGGCGCCCCACCGCTCCACCTCCGGCCCCAAGCCGACGCGCTGCAAATGGCGCACGCTGTTCGGCGTCAAAAACACGCCGGCGCCGACTTCGCCGAGCGCCGGCGCTTGCTCACAGACCGACACCTTGAGGCCATGCGCAATGAGCGCGTTGGCCGCGAACAGGCCGCCTATCCCGCCGCCAACGATGATGACGCTGGGCCGCTGCTCCACCATCAGCGCATCCCTGCCATCACTGCAGCTTGATATTCGCCGCCTTGATCACCTTGCCCCATCGATCGACCTCTTCATGCATATATTTCGACGTCGCCGCGACCGAACCTCCGAAAATCTCGGCGGACAGCGGCTTCAGGCGGGCTTGCACGTCGGGCTGCTTCAGCGCTTCGTTCACGTCGGCGTTGATCTCGTCGACGATGCTCTTCGGCGTCTTGGGCGGCGCCACGATGCCGAACCAAGCGACCGACTCGAAGCCGGGCAGCGTTTCCGCCATCGCCGGCGTATCCGGCAATGACGGCAGGCGCTTGGACGAGGCGACCGCGAGCAACTTGAGCTTGCCCGCTTGCGCAAGCGGCAGCGACACGCCGAGATTATCGAACATCAGATCGACATCACCGGCGAGCAGCCCCTGCAAAGCCGGCGCCGACCCGCGATAGGGGATATCGCGCATCTTCACCTTTGCCAGCAGTTGAAACAGCTGCGAGGTGAGATGCGAGGTGGTGCCGTTGCCTTGCGTGGCGGACGTGACTTTGTCGGGATTCTTTTTCAGATAGTCGATCAGTTCGGGCACGCTCGACGCATGAATCTTGTTCGGATTGACGAACAGGCCGCTCGCCACCTGCGCCATGACGATGATCGGTTCGAACTTGGTCGGATCGAATGCGAGGTTCGGGTAAAGATTCTGGTTCACCACCAGCGGCGGTGGCGGTGAAGAAAGCAGCGTGTAACCGTCGGGCGCCGAGCGATAAACGAATTCGGCGCCGATATTGCCGGCCGCGCCGGTGCGGTTCTCGATGACGACCGGCTGCCCCCATTTGCGCGACAGCCAGTCCGCCACGATCCGCGGCACGGCGTCGGCAGTGCCGCCGGCGGGGAACGGCACGATGATCTTGACCGCATGATTTGGATAATCGTCCGCCCGCGCCGCGCCGGCCAATAAAAGCGATGCGAAAAGGCAAAGAAGCAGCGCGTTCCGATAGCGACCGGCTGCGAACGGCGTCCATTGCGCACGCATAAGAATCCTCCCGTCAACGTTTCGCGCTTAAGCCGCGCGATTATGACCGTGACTTTGCTGCACGGTCGCCGGGAGTCAATAGCGCCGCGGCTGTCTTACTCGGCGGGAATCGGCGTCGCCGGCCCTGATGGCGCGCCGGCCTCCGGCGAATGCAGCGCCGGCCCGCGCAAGGGACGTTCCTCGAGCGAGATCAGGAAGGCCATGCCGAAGCTCAGCACCAGCGCGCAAGCGAGGAACACGAAACGGAAGGCGAAGGAGAGCTCGTGCGCGGAGGCCGCGCGCGCCAGCATTTCCACCGACATGCCGGTGACGCCGCCGAGGCCGCCGAGCACGATCGCGCCCAGCACTGCCACCACGAGCGACGAAAACAGCGCGCGGAAGAAATTGGCAGCGCCCGTGGCGACGCCCATCTGATGCGCCGTCACCGCGTTCTGCATGCAGACGGTGGACACCGGGAAGACGGTGCCGAGCCCGGAGCCGACCACGGCCAAGAGCAGCAGCACCATAGCGGTCGGCATCACCGGCCAAATAGCCAGCGCCGCCAACGCCACAATGCCGATGCTCAGCCCGATGAGCGGCACGCGCTTGTAGCGCTGCATGTGCACCATCAGCCGGCCGGTGACGGTTGAGAACAAGACCGTCGCGCCCATCAGCGGGATCAACGCCATGCCGGATTGGCCCGCTGACAGATGCAGCACCACCTCGAAATAAAGCGGCACGAAAATGGTCATGCCGACCAGCGTCGCCATGGCGCAGGCGCCGGCCAGCGCCGCGCAGCGCACCACCGGATTGGCGAGTACGGTGATCGGCAGGAACGGCTCCGGCGTGACCATGAGCCGCCAGCCGAACAGCCCCCACAAAATCGCCGACGTCAGCAGCAGCCCGCCGGTCTCGGCCGAGATCCAGTCGAAGCGCCGCCCACCCCAGGACAGCGCCAGCAGCAGCACCACCGCCGCCGCCATCATCAGCAGCGCGCCGATGATGTCGAGCCGGTGCTTGCGCGTATGGAACGGCACGTTCTTGAGCGCGTTCGATGTCATCACCAGCGCGGCCGCGCCAAGCGGCAGATTGATCCAGAAGATCAGCGACCAGTCGACATGCTCGGTGAGGAGGCCGCCGAGCACCGGCCCGCCGATCGAGGAGGTCGCGAACACCGCGGCGATGTAGCCCTGATAGCGGCCGCGTTCGCGCGGGCTGACGATGTCAGCGATGATGGTCTGCGCCAGCGCCATCAGCCCGCCGCCGCCCATGCCTTGCAGCGCGCGCGCAAACACCAGCGCCGTCATGCTCGGCGCCAAGGCGCAGGCAAGCGAGCCGGCGACGAAGATCACGATCGCCGTGAGCAGCCAGCCGCGCCGGCCGTGGATGTCGGACAGCTTGCCGTAGAGCGGCGTCACCGCGGTGCCGGTGAGCAGATAGGCGGTCACCACCCAGGACAGGTCGCCGAGGTCGCCGAAATGCCGGCCGATGGTGGGCAGCGCGGTGGCGACGATCGTCTGGTCAAGCGCGCCCAGAAACATCGCCAGCATGATGCCGAGCACGATGGCGCGGATTTCGGAATGCGAAAGCGGCCGCGGGGCGGCGGGCGCTTTAGGCTTGGCGGAGGATTTGGCGCTCATAATATATGTGGCCGTTAAATGCCGTTTGGCGCGGCGCCTTGCAATGGGGACAAACGCGGGGGTGGTATGAGCGTTCCGGCCGGGCCAAAGTGGGCCGGGAAACCCAGACTATGCGGCATTCGTTAATCTTCGCCCTCCTCCTGATCGCGCTGCCCGCCGCCGCGCGGGAGAAGCTGCCGGCCGGATTCGTTTACTTGCGCGACATTGCCCCCGGCATCGCGCAGGAGATCCGCTACGCCACGCCCAACAATTTCACCGCCGCAGCCCTGCCCGGCTATGACGCGCCCGAATGCGTGTTGCGGCGGGAGGCTGCGGAGGCGCTGGCGCGCGTCGAGGCCGATCTCGAACGCCAGCACTTGCGCCTGAAAACCTACGACTGCTACCGGCCCGAACGCGCCGTGCGCGCCTTCTGGCGCTGGTCGCATGACGGCGCGCGCGACGGCGACAAGCGCTTCTATCCCAATGAAGACAAGCTGCGGCTGTTCTCGCTCGGCTACATCGCCGCGCATTCGCGCCATTCCACCGGCACCGCGGTGGACATCACGCTCATCCCGCTCGGCGCATCACCGACCGTTCGTTCCCGCGAAAGCGGGAATCCAGGGCAACAAACTGAGGTTTTGCCAACGGCTCCTGGGTCCCCGCTTGCGCGGGGACGAACGGAAAATCAAAACGCCCCCTGCACCGCACCGGCGGCCGAGCGCGCGCCCGACAATTCGCTCGATATGGGCACCGGCTTCGATTGCCTGGACGTGAAAAGCTACACGCGCTCGCCCGCCGTCACGCCGGAGCAGCGCCGCGCGCGCGAGACCTTGCGCGCCGCCATGAGCGCGCACGGCTTCCGCAATTACTTCCGCGAATGGTGGCACTACGAGTACAACGGCGCGCCGCTGCGCAGTTACGATTTTCCGATCGAGGGGCGCTAGGACAGAAGCAGCGCCGCGATCTGCGCCTGGCAGAATTCCACACAGTCAAGCGCGAGGTGCCCGAGCCTGTTCATGGCTTGCTCGCGCATAGTGGGGCTCTTGACGACCGCCTCAACGCGATCATCGCGCAGGCGGAATTTGCGATTTTCTAGATCGGTCGCATGGCACAGCCGCTCACGCTGCGGCAGCCCGTATTTGTTGATCCAAATGAAATCGAGATAGTCCGTGACAATAATGTTGCTCGATAGGCTCTTGTATTTGGCAATTTGATCGGACTTAAGAACCTTGTTCAGGTTCTCATCGATGCCCTTGTTCTCGACGTAACCAGAATGAGACCGCCCTTGGTAACCTTGAAATCCGGCGCGCCCTTGTCGGCGACGCGCTTCGGTTCGTGCTGGACGGCAACGCCGCTTCCACTTTCATCCGCAAGCGCCTGTAGAAGCATCTGGAGCGCTGAGCGGTCGGTATGCTCGGTCTTTTCGTCGATCGGCGTCTTGCGGAGCGCCAGAAGATAGCGGTCAAAAAGGCTTTTGTCGGCCATCCGGCGTGTCCTCCGATTCGGACGCTACCGGTGCAGGAATCCGTGGGCAAGGTCACTGCTTGCCCTCATCTCCCCTTAACGGCGCCCGGCTTCCGCCGCGCGCCTTTGGGCCACTTCCCCGGCCACGCGACAATAAACTCCTCCAGCCGCTCATCCGGCACATCCTCTTCGCTCGCGCTGACGCGGCCGCGCACCGAAATGCCGGCCTCGTGCACCGTCTCGCGCGAGCCCGACTTGAGATGGTGCCACCAGGGCAGATCCTGCCCGTTCGCCACCAGCCGGTAGGCGCAGGTCGGCGGCAGCCAGGAGAGCCTGCGCACATTGCGCGGGGTCAGCCGCACGCAGTCCGTCACCTTGCGCTGGCGGTTGGCGTAGTCGGTGCAGCGGCAGGCCTTGGCGTCGAGCAGCTTGCAGCCGACGTCGGTGAACACGGTCTCGTTGGTGTCCTCGTCGATCAACTTGTTCAGGCAGCAGCGGCCGCAGCCGTCGCACAGGCTCTCCCACTCTGTTTTGCTCATCTCGGAGAGCGCCTTGCGGCGCCAGAACGGGCTGTCGGGGTCGGGCATGCGGTGTCCTTCGCGGCCCCTTGTAGCCCCCGGGCTGCGATTCCGGCACCCCCTCCGCCGGAAAGCGGCGGAACCGGCCACATTTCACCGCATTTTCCATTCACCTTGGCCGGTATTAACCGCCTTCGGACCCTTGCCGGCATTGGCCGGGCGGGTCCCGATCGGGTAAAACGCAGCGGCGGTATCCCCGCCTTCACGAGACAGGAAGCCCTTGCGCGACCTTTTTCACCGCGACTGGAAGCCGAAGCTCAAGAAGCTGTTTCTGGGCGCCGACGCCTGGATCGACTTCTCGCTGTTCCGCAGCGCCACCGGCCTGCGCGAAACTTACGAGCGCTTCTCCACCGCCATGGACAAGTTCCACGTCGCCGGCTGGCGGCGCGTGCTCAACGAGATCGTGTCGGAAGGCGCGACGCTCGGCACCGCCGGCGCGATCCTCATGCTGGCGCTGGCGCTGCCGGCGTTTCACGAGACGAGCGACGACGACTGGCTGAAGAAGTCGGAATTGGCCGTCACCTTCCTCGATCGCTACGGCAACGAGATCGGCACCCGCGGCATAAGGCACAACGACTCGGTGCCGCTCGACCAGTTCCCCGATCATCTGATCAAGGCGGTGATCGCCACCGAGGATCGGCGCTTCTACGACCATTTCGGCATCGATATCGCGGGCACCGCGCGCGCCTTCGTCACCAACGCGCGCGCCGGCGGCGTCGTGCAGGGCGGCTCCTCCATCACGCAGCAGCTCGCCAAGAACCTGTTCTTGAATAACGAGCGAACGCTCGAACGCAAGATCAAGGAAGCGTTCTTGGCGATGTGGCTGGAAGCGCGGCTGACCAAGAACGAGATCCTCAAGCTCTATCTCGACCGCGCCTATATGGGCGGCGGCGCCTTCGGTGTCGATGCTGCCGCGCAGTACTACTTCAACAAGTCGGCGCGCGACGTCGATCTGCCGGAAGCCGCGATGCTCGCCGGCCTGTTCAAGGCGCCGACCAAGTTTTCGCCGAACGTCAACCTGCCGGCCGCGCGTGCGCGCGCCAATGTCGTGCTCGACCGTCTCGTCGAGTTCGGATTCATGACCGAAGGCCAGGTCTTCGGCGCACGCCGCCACCCGGCAACCCCGGTCGACCGCCGCGACGATAGAGCGCCGAACTATTATCTCGACTGGGCCTTCGACGACATGAAGAAGCTCGTCGACAGCTTCCCGAAGTCGATGACCGAACGGGTCTTCGTGGTGCGCACCGCACTCGATCCCGGTATGCAACGGGCGGCGGATTTGGCGGTTGAGAATTCGCTGCGCCAGTACGGCCAGGAATATCACGCCAACCAGGCTGCAGCCGTTTTGATGGACGTGGACGGCGCCGTGCGCGCCATGGTGGGCGGCCGCGACTACGGCGCCAGCCAGTTCAACCGCGCAACCGACTCGCTGCGCCAGCCGGGCTCCTCGTTCAAACCTTACGTCTATGCCACCGCACTCGAACACGGCATGAAGCCGAGCTCGACCGTGATCGATGCTCCGATCTGCATCGGCAACTGGTGTCCGCACAATTACGGCGGCGGTTACCGCGGCGCGATGCCCTTGATTACGGCGCTGACCCACTCGATCAACACGGTCGCCATCCGGCTGTCGATCATCATCGGCGATGGCAATGCCAAGCTCGGCCGCGCCCGCATCATCAAGACGGCGCACGAAATGGGCATCCGCACGCCGCTGCCTGACACGCCGTCGCTGCCGATCGGCGCCGACGGCGTCGAACTGCTCGATCACACCGGCGCTTATGCGACCTTCCCCAATCTCGGCATGAAGGTGATGCCGCACGCGATTCTCGAAGTGCGCACCGGTGGCGGCAAATTGATCTGGCGCTTCGACCGTGACGGCCCTAAGCCATACCGCGTTCTGCCCGCCCATGTGGCGCAAGACATGATCACCATGATGAACAGCGTCGTGGAGAACGGTACTGGCCGGCGCGCGCGCCTTGACGGCATCACGGCAGCCGGAAAAACCGGAACCACCAACGCTTATCGCGACGCCTGGTTCATGGGCTATACCGCCAACTTCGTTTGCGGCCTCTGGTTCGGCAATGACGACTACACCTCGACCAATCGCATGACCGGTGGGTCGCTGCCGGCGATGACTTGGCACAACATCATGGCCTATGCGCATGAGGGCATCGAGGTCAAACAACTGCCCGGGATTCCAGTGCCGCATGAGCGCCAGGAACAGGCGGTTGCCTTCAAGACCAAGAGCGATGAGCCGCCGCCCCCGCCACGGCCAGTCATGCTGACCAAACGGGGTGTCGATATCCTGGTACGGCTCGAGCATATGATGGACGACGCCAATCGCGCCCTGGGACCTCTGCCGCCGACCGTTTCCGCCAACACGGAGCGACAAGCGCAGGCCGGCAAGAAAAGCGACGCCCTCGCTGCGGAGCTGGAGGGACGAGCGTTCGGGTCCAACTGATCGGTCTCTCGCCCGATATAATCTTCTCTCGATTTAACATTGCCTTCCCGCTACTGGATCGGTCGTGCGCCTTCTTCTCGGAACATTATTTGCTCTTGTCGTTGCGGCAGCGGTCGGGCTCGGCGCAACTTATTTTGCCCTGACGCGGGGCGCTGCCTTCGGCGCATTGCGGGTCGGGGCTTGGACTGCATGGCCCAAGACCGGCACGCTCGACGCCGACCCCTACGCGCGCGCGGAGATTGCGCGCACCGGCCGGTTGCCCGTCGCGCTCGGTGACGGGGTAATGTTCGTCGCGAAGGCCGACGACAACGGCAAACGGCTCGATGGGCGCTGCGAAGTCGCGATCACCGGCGTCACGCCGGCAGCGCGTTTCTGGACGCTCACGCTCTATAATCCCGAAGGCGCGTTGGTCCCCAACTCGATCAACCGCTACGATTTCACCAGCCAGGAAGTCGTCCGCCGCGGCGACGGCAGTTTCGAAATCGTGGTCGCGCCGCGCGCCGCGCCGGGCAACTGGTTGCCGACCGGCGGCATCGACCGCTACACGCTCGCGCTGCGCTTTTACGATACGGCGGTGGGCGTTGCGACCAAGGAAGGCCGCGAGATTCCGATGCCCGCGGTGAAGACCAGGAGCTGTCCATGATCCGATGGCTGCTTTTGCTGTTAGGCGGCGCGCTGCTCGGTGGCATCGTGCATCTCGCCACCATTATTATTCTGCCCCGAACGGCCACACAGGACGCCTATTCGCGGCTGACGCCGATCGCACAGGTCAATTCGGTGACACCGCTCCCCGCACCGACGCCCGAAAAGGCGATCATGCCGATGATGGATCCGGCCTTCGCCAGCGCGATTTGCCGTTACGATCTTTCGCAGGGGCCGATGAAGCTGACGGTGCCGATCAGCCTCGCCTATACTTCGGTATCGTTTTATACCGACCGCGACATTGCCTATTACGCCATCAACGACCGCTCGGCCGGCCGCCGCGCCATCGAGCTCGACCTGATGACGGAAGCGCAACATAACGAAATGCCGGAAGATGAAGACATCACGGCTGCCGACCGCCTGATCGTCGAATCACCCACCCTCACCGGCCTGATTGCGATCCGCGCGCTGGCGCCGGATCCCGGCTTGATGCCGATGGTGAAACGCGCGGTGGATGCGGCGCGCTGCCAGCACACCGATGTGGCCAGGGATTCCGATCAATAGGGTTGCTCGGACAGGCTCTGCTCATGCACCCATGTCGGCGCCAAGTGGGTGCGGTAATACTCGACACCGGCTTGCAAGTGGTTGAGCGAACGCTCGACGTCGACCGCTTGTGGTGACGGCGTCATGATCACCAGCCGCTCGAGCGCGAAACGATAGCTCACCACGCGGTGTTCGAGACTGGTGCGCACCATCGCGACAATCGTACGGTTCGTATCGACGCGGCGCAGCGCCTCGTTGCGCTCGTGCGCGGAGAGCTCGGAAACATAGGCAAGGCTCTTGCCCCGTTTTTGATCCATGTCGAGCACCCGCCCCGCGGTCTCGAAGAACGCCGGCAGCCGGGTCGTATCGTTACGAATATCCTCAGTGAGCCGCGCATAGCGCGCCGAAGGCGAGCGATAGCGCGAGCCGAACAGATGCGTGGCATAGGCCGTGCGGTCGAAGCCAACCCGGTGATCGGCGCCAATCACGCCATATTCGCCAGCGATCGAATACCATTTGTGCCGGTCGTAGGGTTGCTCGATCAGCGGATAAGCAAGGTCGCGAAGTTGCCGTTCGTCGTCGGTCAACGTGAACCCGGACGGCAACGTGTTCGTTCCGGCGGTTGCATCGTAATCCAGCCAATCATGCACGTCGTCGTGTACGAGGCTGGGGCGGATTTCCTTGAAATCACCGTTGGCAGAGCATCCGGCGAGGAGCGACAATGCCGCAAAGGCAAACAGGCGCCGGCGCCAATGGAATGCCTGCGGCGGCGGCGGAATGGTCATCGGTTTTTAGTCGGTTGAGATTTTCAGCGCCCGACGCGGCGGCGGCGGCGGCGGCCGGATTGATTGCCCGAATTAGGCTCAAGCCCGTTCGAACCGTCCGGACCACGTTCGATGCGGATCACCGGCAGGATGATGACGGTCGCCGGTTCGGTGTTGGCGTCGACATATTTGCCGCCGCGTACACCCGCTTCATCGGGAAACTGGATAACTTCGCCCATTGCGAGACCCCCTTCCGCCCCGGCGCAAAGCCTGCCGGATCGGTGCTCCCCATAATTAAAGGGCGCACAGGGTTAACGGTCCGCTAACGCGGCCGTACTAATGTGACCCAATTGAAACCGGTAAAAGCGCCGCGTGTATGCGTAAATCTTTCGCGTCCCCCACCATCGACAGCTTAGTTGACCTGGCCTGCCGGGACGGCGTCGATATTCGGCCGACGTTGCTGCGTGTTTTGACCGACCTTTACGTACAGAAGCCAACCCATAGCGCGGACGAAGAGGTGCAATATGCCGAGCTCGCGCTCGGGCTGATCGACGCCGTCGATGAGCCGACGCGGGCGGCGGTGGCAGGCCGGCTGGCGAACTATCCGGCGGCGCCGGCGGCCATTTTGGGCCGGTTGGGCGGGGCCGCGCCCGCGGCCGAGCCGGCGCAGCCAAACGAGGCGAAGCCCGAGGCCGACCTCGCCGAACTGTTCTTTGCCGCCAGTAGCGATGAACGCCGCCTGATCCTGACCAATCTCGAAGTGGTCGCTGTGACGGCACAGCCGCGGCCGCCCATTGCGAGCGATGTGGTCGCCCGGCTCGAAAGTGCCGCCCTGCAACACAACGCCTCCGAATTCGGCCGCACGCTCGAACGCGCCTTCGGCATCAGCGGCGCGCTGGCGGAGCGCATTACGCGTGATCAAACCGGAGAGCCGATCGTGGTCGCCGCCAAGGCGGTTGGCATAAAGGCCGCCGTGCTCCAGCGCATTTTGCTGTTTCTCAATCCGCAGATCGGGCAATCGGTCGAGCGCGTCTACGACCTTGCCCGTCTCTACGACGAACTCACCCCGGCTGCGGCCGAGGGCATGCTGGCGATTTGGCGGAAGAGCGGCGGTCAAAACAAGCCGCGCCACGAGCCGCTGCATTGGGATGACGTGCACCGCAGCGCGCGCTCGCAGGCGACGCATGCCGGCCACCGTATCGCGCGCAGCCGCGAACCGTTGCCGTCGCGCGTCAGGTCGAACGAGCGCTAAGCAACCACGTTATCGAGAAAATGCCGCCCGCCGCGGTCTTCGATCTCGACGATCCAGATATCGGGGTCGAAACGCATTTCACGCGCGAGACGCGCTTCCACCTCAGCCTCCGGCACCGGCGTCGTGCCGCCCAAAACGGCGGTGAAAAAACGGTCGGCGGGCTGCGCCTCGTCGAAGGCCGTCTGCGGCGCCGGCCCATATAATGCTGCGGTGCCGTCGAGACGGTTGACGATGATGAACACGGCGCCCGCCTCCTCCGCGCCGCGCCTCCGCACCGCCGCGAAGGCGCCCTCGATTTGGGCGTGGCGCATATAGGCCGCGACCCAGATGCCGGATTTCAACCGCATCGCTTCTGGTAACACGCGGGTTATGTGGGCGGCTATTAGTCGAGCGACCGGCCGGTCATGACGGCAAGTTCGCGCACAAAGCGGTCAGAAATCTGACCGTCGACCGGCAGGTTGCGTTCGCGCTCGAATTTCTCGATCGCCGCGCGGGTCTCGTTGTCATAAACGCCGGTCGGCTTGATCTGGCCATAGCCGAAATCCGCGAGCGCATGCTGGATGGCCAGCATGCGAGGCTTCGATGGAGTTGGCGGCGCGATCAATTCGGCAATCGGATCTTGACGGGGCGGCGCAGCCGCCGCGTTCGGCTTTGTCTTCGGCATAACGACCGCGGGTGCTACGCTGCGTCTATCTTCCTTCAGCGCTTCCGGCTCAGGCACAGCCAGCGGGCGCGTGGCGAAAATCGGTGCCGGATGCGGGCCGTGCTGCAAAAACAGCGCGTTCACCAGTATCGCGAGCGTCGCCGCACACGCCATGATAAGGCCAACGAATTCGCGCGGATGACGCGCGATCGTGGCGGCCAGCAGGCCGCGCTCGACATCGGCTTGCGGTTTGCGGCGCCTAGGCAATTTTCTTCACCTCGCGGCTTGCGGCAGCGGCCAGTTCGCCGGCGCGATCGGTGACCAGCTTGACTGGATCGGCGGGGCGGCGGCCACCGCCCTCGAACGGTAGCCGCACGGTGACGCGCGTGCCCTCGCCCAGCCGGCTCGCGATGTTCATGTCGCCGTCGTGCAGGTGCACAAGGCCCTTCACGATCGACAGCCCGAGGCCCGTGCCGTCGTGCCGGCGATCGTAAGACGCGCGCGCCTGGAAGAAAGCCTCGCCCAGGCGCGGCAGATCGTCTTCGCCGATGCCGACGCCGGTATCCTCGACCGTCACCGCCAGCATGGTGCCCTCGCAGCGCGCACCGATGGCGACCTCACCGCCGCGCGGCGTGAATTTGACGGCGTTGGAGACGAGGTTGATCAGTATCTGGTTGAAGGCGCGGCGATCCGCGACGAGCTCAGGCAGGCCCTGAGCGATGCGGGTCTTGAGCTCGACACCTGCCTCTTGTGCCTTGAGCGCCAGAATATCGCAGCAGCTCGAGATTGCAGGCGCCGCCGCAAACGGTTCCGGCGCGATCTCGAAATTGCCGGTCTCCATCTTCGACATGTCGAGGATACCGTTGACCACCGACAACAGATGACGGCCGGAATCGTTGATGAGCTTGGCGTATTCAAGCTTGCGCGCGGGATCGACCGTCAGGGATTCATTGGTGAGCATTTCGGAGAAGCCGATGATGGCATTGAGCGGCGTGCGCAGCTCGTGGCTCATGGTGGCGAGGAAGCGGCTTTTGGCGGCATTGGCGCGTTGCGAACTCGGCGCGCGCGATCTCCAGCGCGCGCTCCTGCGTTTTGCGTTCGCTGACGTCGCGCAGCACCGCGACCACTTCGCGCTCGCCTTGTGCGTCCGCGCGGTCGAGCGGGCGGCAACGCATTTCGACCCAGACGAATTGTCCGCCTTGCGCCTGCTCGCCGCCGCGGCGGATGCGGAATTCGAGCGACCGGTCTTCGCCGAGCGAGGCGCTGTCTGCCAGCGCGGTCAGATAGGCCGGGCGGTCCGCCACATGCACCCGCTCGAACAGGCCGTGGCCCGACAGCGCATGCGCGCCGACGCCGAACAGCGGCTCGGCCGCCGGCGAGACAAACAGCACAGCGCCGTTGCGGCCATGCCGCGTGATGACATCGGTCATGTTGAGCGCCAGCAGGCGGTAGCGATCTTCTTCGGCATAGAGCAGCCAGTGACTGGTGCGCGCGAGCTGTTCGGCGCCGAGCGCGAGGCCGATGGCATAGAGCGCCGCCGAGATGATGCCGAGCGCGGCCAGCGCGCCGTGCTCGGTGGCGGCCGTCACCGCCGGCGGAAGCATGCCGATCGCGCTCACCGTCAGCAGCAGGCCGGCGGCGGCCAGCGCGATGGTCGAGGCGAGCGCCACCACGCGGCGCGAGGCCGAGAGCGCCGCTTCCAGCGGCACCACCACCAGCCAGATCGCCGCGAACGAGCCGATGCCGCCGGTGCGCCACGCCACCACCGTCACCAAGCCGGTGAGCGCCAGCGAGGAAAGCACATGCGCGCTTTCATAGCGGCCAGTGCGCGAGAGGAAATAGGCGATGAGGATGGGCGCCACCAGCCAGGCGAAGACGCCGACCTCGAGCACACTCGGCGGCCCGCGGAAGGCGAGATAGACCGGGAAGCTCGCGAGCGCGGCCAGACTGCCGAGCAGACGCGGCGCAATGAAAGCGCGGTGGCGCGCCGCGGTCAGCGCGTCACAGCGCGCCGCCGGATGCACCAACGCGTCGACATAGCTCCACACTGGCGTGAGGAAACGCACGGTCCCTGTTTCACGTCTTTACGAGCAGACGCGCCCCCTTTTCGTGGGAAAATCTCTAAACAGCGCGGCTTAAGCGAACGCTAAGGCGGACGGGTTGCGCGCCCGATCGCACACGCGCACACAGCGAACGGCCCGCGTTTCGGCCGCCATGGTGAAATTTCCCTTGCCGAATGAGCCCGCCAAGCCGCGCCGGCTTAAAATGTTACCGCGCCGGTAACCATGTCACAGGCCACGAAAGTGCGGCGGCAGTTGCGCAACCGTCAGCGTTTAAAATTTTAGGCAAATTCGATCCTGTCAAATTTGATGAAAGTTCGCGTCGCATTCGCGTCGATTTTGGCCAAAACCCTCGCTTCATTGCGAACGACAGCTTCAAGGCCGTCTGCTAGATTTCATTCAAAGGCGGCGAAAAGTCCGCCGGGGAAAGTTGGGTGGGTGTCATGTTCTTCTTGCTGCGGATGGCGTTTTGGATTGGCGTCGTTTGTGTGCTGCTCCCGGGCGGCCACAAATCGGCGTCGCCCGATTCGCAGATCGACGCGACGCAGGCCGTGACGCTGGCGACCGCCGCAGTTTCCGATGCGCGCGGCTTCTGCGAGCGCCAGCCCGACGCCTGCAAGGTCGGCGGCAAGGTCGCGGTCGCCCTCGGCCACAAGGCGGAAGCCGGCGCGCGCACGCTCTATGAATTCGTCACCACCAAGCTGAACGAAAAGTCCTCGCCGGTGTCCGAGCAGAAGACCGCTGCGGGCAAGACCGGCGAGGCCAAGGTCGTGCCGGTGTCCAATGTCGATCACGGCACACTGAATCAGTCGGATCTCAGCCCCGCCTGGCACGGCCGCGTGCCCCTGCCGCCGGTCCGCCGCGACGTCCGCGCCAGCCTCTAAGCGCCTGTCTTATCGGTATTTTGGCGCGGGGTTTGCCGCCTCGCCGCGCGGCCTATATAGAGGCCGCGAGGACGGCATGAGCGAAATCGACGAGATCATCGAGAATTTTGAGCTGCTCGATCATTGGGACGACCGCTATCGTTACGTGATCGAGCTCGGCCGCACGTTGCCACCGCTCGCGGAAGCGGCGCACATCGAGGCGAATAAAGTGCGCGGCTGCGCCAGCCAGGTCTGGCTCATCACGCATGTGAAGCCGGATGGCGGCACCGGCCCAATCCTGACTTTCGAAGGCGATAGCGACGCGCATATCGTGCGCGGGCTGGTCGCCATTCTGTTTGCGCTTTATTCCGGCAAATGCGCGAAGGACATTCTCGATATCGATCCGGAGGCGGTGTTTACGCGCCTCGGCTTGCGCGAAAACCTGACGCCGCAGCGATCGAACGGCTTGCGCGCGATGGTCGAGCGCATCCGCGCCGAAGCCAAAGCCGCCCTCGCGCCCGCGTAACAATTCAAATTTCAAACAGCCTGCGCTCTTTCTTATCCCTCCCCTGAAAGGGGAGGGTCCGGCGCGAAGCGCCGGGGGTGGGGTTGCATCGCGATTTATCCCCACCCTGTCGGACATAGAATAGGACCATAATCCCTGTGGTGTCAAATACGCAATAGGAAAATTATCCACAGCTAGTAGGAATTTTTCCACCGGCAAATTAGCGCGCGCGCCGGCGCCGCTGCTGGCCGAGCCCCATCTGCTTGGCCAATTGCGAGCGCGCCGCCGCGTAATTGGGCGCCACCATCGGATAGTCAGCGTTAAGGCCCCATTTCTCGCGGTACTGCTCGGGCGTCATGTTGTACTGCGTGCGCAGGTGGCGCTTGAGCGACTTGAACTTCTTGCCGTCCTCGAGACAGACGATGTACTCGGGCGTGATCGACTTCTTCAGCGACACGGCGGGCTTCAGCGGCTCGGACGACCCGTCGGCGGATTTGCCTGAGACACGGCTGAGCGCGGAATGCACCTGGTTGATCAGGCCGGGGATGTCGCCGGCGGCAACCGTATTGTTGCTCACATAGGCGGACACGATTTCCGCGGTCAGTTCGATGAAGTTTTTGTCGCCCGGCGTGTCGGTCATTGAGGTTGTCCCGGCTATGACCAATAATAACCAATGCTTTATTGTGAACTTTACTAGCCAAATTCATTCGCCGCAAGAAAAAGCTCGCGACTAGACTTGGACCGTTTCTAATTCACTAGGGAAAAGGCGTATTCGGCGCAAATGCCGGCGGCGCGCGGCGGCAGCGCGGGCAGCCGTTGGCAAGGATCAGCCGTTCTTTTCCAGGTGGCTGCGCAGTTCGTCGATCGAGGCAAAGCGCAGCGTGCCTTGCGGCAGCTCGGCTTCGATCGAGCCGTCGACGTAGAGCGTGTAGGCCATGCCGTCGACCACACCGGATTTGAGGATCGCCGCCTTCGACTGTGTTGCGCGCAGCTCTGCAGCCTGCGCTGACGCGCGCGCGACGGATTCGCGCTCCCGCGCCATGTCCGGCTTGGCTTCGGCGGGCCGCTCGCCAGTGGGCGCCGTCCGCGGCTTGGCCGGCCACATGCTGTCGAAATAGCTGCTCGGCGCTTCGCGCGGCGGGGCAGAAAGCGGCGGCGAATGCCAGCCCGCATCGAGCGACGACTCATGCCGCCCGGCGCCGCCGGAGCCGTTCAGCGACGGCCGCGCGGCCTGTTCCGGCTCGCCGATTTCAGGCGCGGGCGACAGTGAAACCTCGTCTTCGACCGTCACCGGCGGCGTTTCCGGATTGCGCAGCGCCGGCGCGAAGCTTTGGGCGGGATGCTCTTCCGCCCCCAGATCGGCGGGGACCGGCGGCACCGGCGCCCCGCGCATGCCGGGTTTGGCCGGGAAAGGAACGCGGGCGGGCGCGGCGCGCTGCTCGGCGGCCGCCTCAAAGGCCTCGGCGGGACGGGCGGGCTGAACCGGCGCACGGCCCGCCAGCCCTTCGCCGATGCGCTGCAACTGAGTGATGACGGCGCTCAGGGTGACCACGATCAGACCGCCGGTCGCCAGCGTGGTGCCGGACACGATCAGGGTGTTTCCGAAGCTGAATTCGTTGACCGGGATGCCGAAGGCGACCATCACGACGCCAACCATCACGGCAATGCAGCCGATAATGAACATCACCATCGACATTGACGCTTATCCCCTTCGTCTGGCCTTCCCCTTTTGGGGGATGGGTATTAGCCAACCGCTTCAAAAACAACCAAATTCTGTCGTTTCCCGGCGGATAGGGCAACAGGCTAGGCAAAATAGATCGAAATGCCTCAAACTTGATTAACGTTAATCGATTTCGACCGCCGATTGCCACCCCGGTCATCGCCAAGCGCTTCGCCGGCTCCCTTCCGCCATTCGAGCGTTGCCAAGCGGGCGCGGCCGCGCCTAATTAGACCCGATTAAGGAACTCGCCCGGGACGTGCCGGTTGCCCCAGGGGACCGGTTTATTCCGCAATCATCGTTTGTGGATCGAGGAGGACGATATGTCATTCAAGCTGCCCGACTTGCCTTATGCCTACGACGCGCTGGCGCCCTACATGTCGCGCGAAACGCTCGAATTCCATCACGACAAGCACCACAAGGCCTATGTCGACAACGGCAACAAGCTGCTGGAAGGCTCGGGGCTGGAGGGCAAGTCGCTGGAGGACGTGGTGAAGGGCTCCTTCGGCAAGAACGCCGGGCTCTTCAACAATGCCGGCCAGCACTACAACCACATCCATTTCTGGAAATGGATGAAGCCGAAGGGCGGCGGCGACAAGATCCCGGGCAAGCTCAAGGCCGCAATCGACCAGGATCTCGGCGGCGTCGAAAAGATGAAGACGGATTTCGCCGCGGCCGGCGCGACCCAGTTCGGCTCCGGCTGGTGCTGGATCGCCGTGCAGAACGGCAAGCTCGCCATCACCAAGACGGCGAACGGCGAGAACCCGCTGGTGCACGGCGGCACGCCGATCCTCGGCTGCGACGTATGGGAGCACTCCTACTACATCGACTATCGCAACCGCCGGCCCGACTATCTCAAGGCGTTCCTCGATAGCCTGGTGAACTGGGACTACGTCGAGGAGATGTTCTCCGCGGCGACCAAGTAACATTGGGCCATGACCGCGCGGCCAATTCTGGCCGACCGTGTTGCGCTCGTAATATTGGCGGCGGTGGCGATCACCGCCGCCTTTACGTTCCGCGACTACGGTCTCGGCTGGGACGACCATACCCATTCGCAATATGGCGACCTGCTGCTCAAGCTGTACGGCTCGGGCTTTGCGGACAAACGCGCGCTGTCTTTCGTCAATCTCTATTTCTACGGTGGCGGCTTCGACATGGCCTCGGCGCTGGCGGCGAAAATCTCGCCGTTCGGCCTGTTCGAGACGCGGCGGCTGGTGGGCGCGATCGTCGGCATCATCGGGCTGGCGGCGGCGTGGCGGCTCGGCCGCCGCCTGGGCGGGCCGTTCGCGGGATTGAGCGCGCTCGCGCTGCTCGCCGCCTGCCCGCTTTATTACGGCCACATGTTCATGAACGCGAAGGACGCGCCCTTTGCCGCCGCCATGATCGTGCTGCTGCTCGGGCTCACGCGCGCCTTCGAGGAATTCCCGGCGCCAAGCTGGCGCACGGTGGCGCTGGTCGGCGTGGCGCTCGGCGCGGCGTTCGGCTCGCGCGTGCTGGCGGTGCTGGCAGCGCCGCCGGCAGCGGCCGTGCTGCTGCTCATCGCCATCGAGGAGGCGCGTGCCAAGGATTGGCGTTATGCCGGCGCGCGGGTTTGGCAGTTCGTGCGCCGCATGATCCCCGCGCTGCTGCTCGCCTATGTGATCATGGCGGTGCTTTGGCCGTGGTCGGTGATCAGGCCGTACAATCCCATTTACGCGGCGTTGTATTTCGACACCTTCTTCGAGAAGCCGTGGAAGGAGCTGTACGAAGGCGTGCTCATCCCGGTGCCGGACATGCCGTGGACCTATCTGCCGCATCTCATTGTGCTGAAGCTGCCGGAAATCCTGCTGGCGCTCGGCGGCGCCGGGCTGCTCGGCGCTTTCGTCGCCGCCACGTGGCGCGGCGTGGCTCTAACGCGCCGCGCCGGGCTGCTCACCGTTGCGCTGAGCGCGATATTGCCGGTGGCCATCGCGGTGGTGACGCGGCCGGCACTCTATAACGGCATCCGCCAGTTCCTGTTCATCGTGCCGCCGCTTGCCGTGCTGGGCGGGCTCGCGGCCGGTGCGCTGATGCAGCGCGCGGCAGCGCATGGCCGCGCGGCGCTCGCCGCGGCGGCGGCCATCTTCATTGCCGGCCTCTCCATTCCGCTCTACGGCATGGTCGAGCTGCACCCCTACGAATACGTCTACTTCAACGCGTTCGCCGGCGGCGTGCGCGGCGCCGAGGGGCGCTACATGCTCGATTATTGGGGCCTCGCCTTCAAACAGGCCGCCGACGGCTTGCGTGCGCATCTCGCCGCCGGCGCCGAACAGCCGCCGAATGGCCGGCGTTGGGTGGTGGCGATTTGCGGTCCACAGTCATCGGCGGAAATCGAGCTCGGCCCACAATTCGAAACTACCTTCGACGAGAAGAAGGCCGATTTCGCCATGTCGCTCGGCACGTTTTACTGCCGGCAATTGCAGGCGCCGATCATCGCCGAAGTGAGGCGCGACGGCGTCGTGTTCGCCACCGTCTATGAATTGCGCGGCGGCCCGACACCGAAGCTGCTGACGCTGCCGCCGCCGTGACGCTAGGATGCCATATGATTGACGCCGCCGTGATCGGCTTCGGCCGCTGGGGCAAGGGCATCGTCGAGAGCGTGCAGGGCAAGAGCCACCGCCTGCGCATCATCCGCGGCGTCAGCAAGGAGCCGGAGCTCGTGCGCGATTTCGCCGCCGCCAAGGGCTTCGAACTGTCGATCGATTTCGAGGAGGCGATCGCCGATCCGCGCGTGCAGGCGGTGTTCCTGGCGACGCCGCATTCGCTGCATATCCGCCAGATCGAAGCGGTGGCGGCGCGCGGCTTGCCGGTGTGGAGCGAAAAGCCGCTGGCGCTCACGCGCGCGGAAGCCGAGCGCGCGATTGCCGCCGTTACCAAAGCCAAAGTGCCGTTCGCGCTCGGCAACAACAAGCGCTGCTTTTCCTCGATGCGCGAGCTCAAGCGCGTGGTCGCCGACGGCACGCTCGGCGATATCTTCCACATCGAAGGCAACTTCAGCAACGAACATTCGACGCGCGTGAAAGGCGGCTGGCGCGACGATCCGCGCGAGTCGCCCGGCGGCGGCATGACCGGCGCCGGCCTGCACGTGATCGACGCCTTCGTGAATTTGGCCGGGCCGATCGCCAAAGTCGACGCGCGGGTATTTGCACAGAAGCCGCCGCCCGATCCGCGCGACGCGGCGGCGGCGCTGATCGAGTTCAAAAGCGGCGCCACCGGCGTGCTGGCGACCGTGCGCGCCGCGCCGATGTTCTGGCGCATCCATGTGTTTGGCACCAAAGGCTCGGCGGAAGCGCGAGGAGACCATGCTTACCGTCGCCAAGATCGGCGAGCAGCCGAAAACCACGACCTATCCGCAGGTGGACTCGCTCGGCACGCTGATCGATGCCTTCGCCGAGACGATCGAGACCGGCAAGCCGTTTCCGGTGACGACGGCCGACATGCTCGACGTGGTCGGCGCGTTCGAGGCCATCATTCGCTCGATGGAACAGAAGCGGCCGGTGGCGGTGTGAACGATTTATGCCGCGCTCAGAGTCGGAATTTTTTTGATCTCCGCCGCAAGATCCTTTTCGGCAGCCGCAAGATCGTAACTCCGCTGCAAATTGATCCAAAGCTCGGGACCGTTGCCGCAGAGCTTGCCGAGACGCAGCGCCATGCCGGGCGTCACCGGCTGACGCTCGTCGATGATGTCGTAGAGCGCCTGCCGAGAGATGCCGAGCAAGCGCGCAATCTCGGCCTTGGGCTTGCCGAGCGACGGCAAGATGTCCTCGCGCAGCAATTCTCCCGGATGCATGGGCTTCAAGCCACGAAGGAGCCGGTTCTTGCTCATCGGTGATAATCCTCCAAATCCACGTCGATTGCGTCCTCGCCGTCCCAGGCGAATGTGACCCGCCAGTTGCCGCTGGCGTCGACCGCATAGCGGCCCTTGTCCGCGCCCTTCAAACCATGAAAGCGCAAGCCCGGCACATTCATGTGCTGCGGCGATTTTGCCGCATCAAGCGCGAGCAGAATGCGCCGGATGCGATCCGGGTTCTGAACGCTAAGCTTCGATGCGTCGCCCCGCTCCGCGAACCGACGCAAGCCTTTGCTCCGGAACGAGCGGATCATGACCAAATGTATGCCACCACTTTACACATGTCAAGCGTTACTTGACATGACGACAGCCGTTGCCCGGATGAAGCGAAGCGTAACCTTGGAACGATCAATAGGCTGCCTCGGATTTCGCTTCGCTCCATCCGGAGCTACGAGCTAAGGTTTCGCCGGCTCCAGCGGCGCGATTTCGACCGGTTTCGTGGGCGCGACCGGAGCGGCTGCCTCCACCGGCTTTACGGCCGCCGCCGGAGCCATGTCCAATTTGCGTTCCACGAATTCGTCGGCGCTGATGTCCATGGTGCCGACCAGCGTCGGCATCAGCGCGCGCACCGGCGCCATGACGGCAACGCCGGTAACCGGCGCCAGCCATAATTCGAGATCCTTCTTTCCGGCCAGGTAACGCACCACCAGGCTGCCCGGACGGTAGCCCGCGATCGGACGCAGCACGACGCCGCAGACCAGCGCCGGGCCGGAATAGCCGCGCGCCAGTTTGACTGCGTCCACCCGCTTGAAGCTCAGCTCGAGGTCGTAGCGCCGGCGGCCGTCGAATATCTTCACGACCTTGGCGCAATTCTCCGGCGCCATGTCGGCGCCTTCGACCGGAATCAGGAACGCGCTCAGCGGATCGATCACGCCGCTCAGCATTTTCGCGGTGACCGGGATGAGATCGGCGGGCGGCGGCGCGCCGTGGTCGCGCACCCGCTTGAAAACGCCGTTCTCGAAGGTCATTTCGGTTTCGTAGACGCCGTCGTCGTCGCTGACATCGAAACGCGCCGACGCCGGCGTGAGTTGCGCGTTCGCAAAGGCGCCGCGCGTGGTGAGCGAGCCTTCGCCCTTGACGATCACGCTCAACACGCCGCTGGCTTTGCCGGTCGCGGAGGCAAGATATGACGCGTCGGAAAAATTGCTCGACCAGGTCAACTCACCGACCGTGACATGCGTCATGGTGATGACGTAGTGGGCGGTGAACCGGACCGGCGTTTCGGCCTTGAGCGCGCCCGCGCCCGCAACGGCGCCCATGCAGGCCAAGAGAGCCTTGCAGATGAAGCGACCGGCGGGCTGGCGGAACATCATTGTGGCCTTTCAGGAGTGCGCGAACTCCCAATAGAGCGCGCGCGCCTTGCGATAGAGCGGACCCGGCTGCAATGAGCGCTCGCCGATGCGGGTAATCGGCAGCACTTTGGAGGCATTGCCGGTGGAGAAAATCTCGTCGGCGGTCTCGAAATCTTCGTAACGCAACACCGTCTCGATCACGTTAATGCCGGCAACGCGCAACAGGCCGATGACGCGCTTGCGCGTGATGCCGGCGAGGAAGGTGCCGTTGGGGACCGGCGTGAACACGACGCCATCTTTGCCCATGAACACGTTGGAATTGGCCAGCTCGGCGATGTTGCCAATCGTGTCGCGCACCAGGCAATTGTCGAAGCCGCGCGATTTCGCCTCGAACATGGCGCGCGCGTTGTTCGGGTAGAGGCAGCCGGCCTTGGCGTCGACCGGGGCGGTGTCGAGCGTCGGCCGCCGGAACGGCGACAGCGTGACGGAAAAGCCGTCGGGCTTGCGCATCGGTGAATCGTAGAGCGTGAGCGCAAAGCGCGTCGACTCCGGGTCGGGCGGCAGCGCCATGGGGCCGGCGCGCTCGGCCCAATACATCGGGCGCACGTAAAGCGTGGTGTCGGCGGGAAACTTGGCAATGCCCTCGCGCGCGAGCCCCATCCATTCATCCACCGAAACGCCCGGCTTGAGGAACATGGTCTTGGCCGAGGCATTGACGCGCGCGCAATGCAAATCGAGGTCCGGCGCGACGCCCTCGAACACCCGCGCGCCATCGAACACCGAGGAGCCGAGCCAGATGGCATGCGTGCGCGCGCCCCACAGCGGGACGTTGCCTTCGCGCCATGCGCCGTCGAAATAGGTCCAGGTCGTGGACCAGCCGTTCCGCCATCGCCATCTCCGGGGGTACTTCCTTTGCCCGGTCCGCCGTGCTTTGCACCATAGCGGCCTGACACGGGAGGATACCATGCCGGGGATATTCGTCTTCGACGCCTATGGCACGCTGTTCAACGTGCACGCGGCGATTCTTCGTTGCGGACAGGCAGGACCCGACGCCGAGCGCATGTCGGACATCTGGCGCACCAAGCAGCTCGAATACACCTGGACGTTGACGCTCGCCGGGCACTACGCGGATTTCTGGGCGCTGACCGAGCGGGCGCTCGATTACGCGCTGGCGCGCGTGCCGGCGGTGGATAAGTCGCTGAAGGGCAAGCTGCTGGAGGCCTATTTCGAGCTCGACGCCTTTCCCGATGCGCGGGCGGCGCTCACGGCGCTCAAGGCCAAGGGGCATCGCACCGGCATTTTGTCGAACGGCTCGCCCAAGATGCTGAAAGGCGCGGTCGATGCGGCGGGCATCGGCGGCGATCTCGACGCCGTGCTATCGGTCGACAGCGTGAAAATGTTCAAGCCGCGGCCGGAGGTCTATGGCTTGGTGACGCAGCACTACAAATGCAAACCCGCGGATGTCGCGTTCGTGTCATCCAACCGCTGGGACGTGATGGCGGGAACTTCGGTGGGCTTTATTTCGTATTGGATCAATCGCAGCAAGATGCCCGACGAGTACCGCGATTTTCCGCCGAAGCAGGTGCTTCCCGGCGATCTTACCGCGCTCGCGGGGCTGGCGTAGGCGGGGCGCGGCGTCTATATGCCGCCTGCACCGCAGCGAAGCCCTGATTCATTCATGCCATCGATCATTTCCATCAATAATCTTTCGAAGACCTACGACACCGGGTTCCAGGCGCTCAAGAACATCAACCTCGACATCGAGCGCGGTGAAATCTTCGCGCTGCTCGGACCCAACGGCGCCGGCAAGACCACGCTGATCGGCATCGTCTGCGGCATCGTCAATCCGAGCGCAGGCGCGGTCACGGTCGACGGCCACGACATCATCCGCGACTACCGCGCGGCGCGCGCGATGATCGGGCTGGTGCCGCAGGAGATTATGATGGCGCCGTTCGAGACCGTCTGGGCCGCGATCACCATGTCGCGCGGACTGTTCAACAAGCCGAAGAACCCGGCCTATCTCGAAAAGGTGCTTAAGGACTTGTCGCTGTGGGACAAGCGCCACGCCAAGATCGTGGAACTGTCCGGTGGCATGAAGCGGCGCGTTCTGATCGCCAAGGCGCTGAGCCACGAGCCAACGATCCTGTTCCTCGACGAGCCAACGGCGGGTGTCGACGTCGAACTGCGCAAGGACATGTGGGAGGTGGTGCGGACACTGCGCGCCGCGGGCGTTACCATCATCCTCACCACGCACTACATCGAGGAAGCCGAGGAGATGGCCGACCGCGTCGGCGTCATCAACAAAGGCGAGATGATCCTGGTCGAGAAGAAGGCCGAGCTGATGCGCAAGCTCGGCAAGAAGCGCCTTGTCTTGCACGTCACCGATCGGCTCGGCGCCGTTCCTCCTGCGCTTTCCGCCTTCAATCTCACGATCGGCGGTGACGGCCATGAGCTCATCTACGACTACGACACGCGGGCCGAGCGCACCGGCGTCGCCACGCTGCTCGGCGAGTTGAGCAAGACCGGCGTGCGCATTCGCGACCTGCACACCGACCAGTCCTCGCTCGAGGAGATTTTCGTCGGCCTCGTCAACGAACCGCGGAGCGCGCCATGAACCTTCGCGCCGTCGCCGCGATCTACAAGACCGAGATGATGCGGACCGGCCGCACGCTGGCGCAAAGCATCGTGTCGCCGGTGATCTCGACCGCGCTCTATTTCGTGGTGTTCGGCGCGGCGATCGGCTCGCGCATCTCGCAGATCGAGGGCGTGAACTACGGCTCGTTCATTGTGCCGGGGCTGATCATGCTGACGCTGCTGACCCAAAGCGTGATGAACGCCTCATTCGGCATCTATTTCCCGCGTTTCATCGGCACCATCTACGAGCTGTTGTCGGCGCCGGTCTCCTTTTTCGAAATCACGCTCGGCTTCGTCGGCGCGGCGGCGTCGAAGTCGATCATCCTCGGGCTGGTCATCCTTGCGACGTCTTTTCTGTTCGTGCCGCTGCACATCGCGCACCCGTTCTGGATGATCACCTTCATGGTGCTGACCTCGGTCACCTTCAGCCTCCTCGGTTTCATCATCGGCATCTGGGCCGACGGCTTCGAGAAGCTGCAGATCGTGCCGCTGCTGATCATCACGCCGCTGACCTTCCTCGGCGGCACCTTCTATTCGACCAGCGTGCTGCCGCCGCTGTGGCAGAAAATCGCCCTCGCCAACCCGGTGGTTTATTTGATCAGCGGCTTCCGCTGGAGTTTCTTCGAGATCGCGGACGTCAATGTCGGCGTCAGCCTGGGCATGGTGATCGTGTTTCTGACCCTGTCCCTCGTCATCGTCTGGTGGATTTTCAAGACCGGCTACAAGCTGAAGAAATAATCCTGCCCGCCCGGTGTAAGCTTTGAGCGCCCCATCCATTCAGGAGGTTCGCACATGTCGCGCATCGTCACATTGCTCGCTCTTGCCACCGCTGTCGCGTTGTCATCGTCCGGTCACGCCCAAGGCGTGATCACGCAGAAGAATATTTCGCTGGCGCTGGCGCAGACCATGGCCAATGCCGCGCTCGAGAAATGCCACAGCATGGGCTACCAAGTGTCGGTCTCGGTGCTCGACCGCGGCGGGCTGACCTTGGTGACGCTGCGCGACGAAAATTCCGGCCTGCACACCGCCGAAAGCAGCGACCGCAAGGCCTATACCGCGCGCGCCTTCAGCCAGCCTTCGGCCGCGATCGTCAAGCGCATCCTGGACGAGCCCGCCGTCGCCGGCTTCAAGGAGTACCATCGCGTCATCGCGCTCAGCGGCGGGCTGCCGATCAAGACCGGCAACGAGGTCATCGGCGCGGTCGGCGTCTCCGGCTCGCCCGGCAAGGACGAGGTCTGCGCGCAAGCCGGCATCGACAAGGTGGCCGATCAGCTCAAGTGATCAATTGCCGGCAATCTCTTCCCGCAGGATCTCGAGCTCCAGCCACTTCTCCTCGGCCGCGGCGATCTTGTGCTGGACGGCGCCGAGCGCGGCGCTGACCTTTTCGAAGGTGGCGCGGTCGCGCGCATAGAGATCGGGATCGCCGAGCTGGGCCTGCAGCGCCGCGGCCTCGGCCTGCAGCGCGACGATGGTCTGCGGCAAGGTTTCGAGCGCGTGCTTGTCCTTGAAGCTCAGGCGCTGCTTGGCGGGCCGCGCAGCAGGCGGCGACGGCGGCTTTTCGGCCTTGCGGCTCTCCGGCTTGCGCGCGGCCTGGCCGAGATCGGCGCCGCGTTGCGCCAGCATATCGCTGTAGCCGCCGGCATATTCGGTCCAGCGGCCGTTGCCTTCCGGCGCGACCACGCCGGCCACCAGCCGGTCGAGGAAATCGCGGTCGTGGCTGATGAGCAAAACGGTGCCGGGATAGTCGGCGAGCATGTCCTCGAGCACGTCCAGCGTTTCCATGTCGAGATCGTTGGTCGGCTCGTCGAGCACCAGCAGGTTGGATGGCTTGGCGAGCACCTGCGCCAGCATCAGGCGGCCGCGTTCGCCGCCCGAGAGCTTGCCGAGCGGCGTGCGCGCCTGCTCGCTGGTGAACAGGAAATCCTTCATGTAGCCAATGACGTGCCGCGGCGCGCCGTTGACCATCACGGTTTGGCCGGCGCCGCCGGTCAGCGCCTCCGCGACCGTGATGTTGGGGTCGAGGCTGTCGCGGTGCTGATCGAGCGCCGCGATCTCCAAATTGGTGCCGAGCCGCACCGCGCCGCTGTCGGGCGCGAGCACGCCGGTGAGCATGTTGATCAGCGTGGTCTTGCCGCTGCCGTTGGGGCCGACGATGCCGATGCGGTCGCCGCGCTGCATGCGGATCGAGAAGTTGGTCACGATCGGGCGCTCGCCATAGCTTTTGCCGATGCCGTCGGCCTCGATCACCAGCATGCCGGAGGGCAGCGCGCTGCTCGCCGTGATGGCGGCGTGGCCGGCGGCGGCGCGATGGCTGCGGCGCCGCTCGCGCAACGCCTGCAACTCGCCGAGGCGGCGCATGTTGCGCTTTCGGCGGGCGGTGACGCCGTAACGCAACCAGTGCTCTTCGGCGGCGATCTTGCGGGCGAGCTTGTGCTGCTCGCGCTCCTCTTCGGCGAGCAGCGCGTCGCGCCATTCCTCGAAATGGGCAAAGCCGCGGTCGATGCGGCGGGTCTCGCCGCGGTCGAGCCAGACCGTGACGCGCGACAGCGTCGAGAGGAAGCGGCGGTCGTGGCTGATGATGACGAGCGCCGCACGCCGGCTCTCGAGCTCGCGTTCCAGCCATTCGATGGTGGTGAGGTCGAGATGGTTGGTCGGCTCGTCGAGCAGCAAAATATCCGGCTGCGGCGCCAGCGCGCGCGCCAGCGATGCGCGGCGGGCCTCGCCGCCGGACAGATGCGCCGGGTCTTCGCGCCCGGTCAGACCGAACTGGTCGAGCAGCGATTGCGCCGCGTGGCTGTCGTCGGTGGGCGTCAGGCCGGCTTCGACATAAGCGAGTGTGGTGGCGAAACCTGAGAAATCCGGCTCCTGCGGCAGGTAGCGCACCAGAGCGCCCGGCTGCACGAACACCGAGCCGCGATCCGGCTCGACCAGGCCGGCCGCGATCTTAAGCAAAGTCGATTTGCCCGAGCCATTGCGGCCGACCAGCGACACGCGCTCGCCGGCCGAGACCGACAATTCCGCGCCGGTCAGCAGCGGCGTGCCGCCGAAGGTCAGTGCGATGTCTTTAAGTTGCAGAAGCGGAGGAGCCATGTCGCCATGTCGTCTGACTTGTCGTGTGACTTACCGCCGCGCCCTAGCAGGTGCGATCCGGCAAGACAACAAGGCGGCAAGAGCGCGCTCATGGTGGTGCAAGACATTGGGGTTCAAATTGACGGATGACGCCGGTCGCGTGCTTCACCCCAACTCCGAAATGGTCCTTATAGGCGAATTCATTGGCCCATCTTTCTTTCGAGCTTGTTCATTTCCTTTGCGCAGCCAAGACTGAGCAAATTCTTGTGCCGCATAAGACATTCGGGCAGCCCGTCGTCGGCAACTCCCGGACATAGGCGTGCCGCGTCGGCCTTGCAGGAAGCGGTGCTGAAGGCATTGGACATCACCCGATGCTCTATGACGCGACGAGCGAGAAATGCATGGCTCGGTGCCGAGACAAGCAGCGAAAGCAGCAACGCCGCTAATAAACGGATAAGCATTTTCACCCCCACCGATAATTTCCGGTTCAGAAAAACTCCGCGAACAGCTCCCAAATAACACCCTGCATCAAGGCGCGCCGCAAGACAATGCGTGTCGCGTGGCGCCGTTGGGTCAAAAGCGGCTATCGATTGGCCGCTTGGCAATATCCGCCAAGTGCCATAACCGGGCACCAGGCCGCGCCACTCAATTCATCGGGAAATCTGACTACACAGCCACCTTTGAAAGAAACGCTTCCACCGCGCTGTGTAGATTTGTCGCCGCCTCTTCGACCGATCCGGCTGCGGCGAGCACGGTTTGTGCCGACTGTTGGGTTTCCGTCGTCGCTCCGGCCACTTCGTCCAAAACCGCGACAATCAATTTGGCGCCATCGGCGGCGCTCGCGACATTTTGCGAAATCTCACCCGTCGCTACGCTCTGCTCCTGCACTGCGGCGGCGACTTCGGACGTGAGATCTTCGATCTCACCCATTCGATTTGCGATCCGCGCTATCGCCGCGACCGCCTCGCCGGTCGAATTCTGCACCGCCAAAATTTGGCGCGAAATATCTTCAGTCGCCTTGGCGGTTTGCACGGCGAGCGACTTCACCTCGGAGGCGACTATCGCGAAGCCGCGACCTGCCTCGCCAGCGCGCGCAGCTTCAATCGTGGCGTTGAGCGCCAGCAGGTTGGTCTGGGCGGCAATATTTCGGATAAGGCTCGTGACGTCACCGATCTTCTGTGCTCCCGCCGCCAGTGCGCCGATATCCTGACTTGTATGCCGCGTTTCACCGACCGCGATTCGCACGACTTCAGCGGTCTGGTTGAGGCGTCGCTCAATTTCCGCGATTGAAGTCGATAATTCGTCGGCGGCGACCGCCGCGGTCCCGACGTTGATCGAGGCCTCATTTGATGTCTGCACCGCACTTTTAGTGCGCTGCGACGTATGACCGGAGGTATTGAACATGCTGGCCGCTGTCGAGCGCATTACACTGGCGCTTTCCGCGACCGTTTGCAGCAAATTTTCCGCACGCTTGCGAAAAACGGAGATCGCTTCCTCGATGAGGGCTCGACGCCCCTCCTGCCGCTGCATCGTGTCGCGCTGCAGCTCCGTCTGTCTACGCTCGGTGATGTCTTCGTGCGTGCCAATCCATCCGCCACCCTTCATCGGGTGATTTGTGATCAGCAGCAACCGCCCGTCTTTGGATTTGACTTCGTGTACGATGGTGCGCCCCTGCGCGATCGCACTGAGAAATTCTTTTCTGTACTCCTGTGGATCGCGGGAGAACGTACCCTTTTCGACCCGCTTCGCAAGCACTTCAGAAAGTGTGGACCCCGGCTTGATGTCGGCCGACGTCAACTCATACATGTCATAATATTGCGAGTTGCAGACGACGAGGCGCTCCGATGCATCGAACATGCATAAGCCTTGCGCCATACTATTGATGGTCGTCCGAACCTGCGTATTTTCTCGAGCTTGTTGCCAGGTGATTGCCGCGCCGGCCAAGCTCATCGCAAACTGGCCGACGACAGCGGCCAGCGCTACCGTAAGCATCGTTTTTGAAATGGTCCGGATGACTGCTGGAGCCCAGTTAGGAGCAAATATAGTCAGCGCCGCGAGGCACCCGGAAAAAACTATGAAACCGGCGAGTGCGGCGAGCCACGACGCACGCTTCAGCGTGAGAGAATAGAGCATTTGCAGAAAGTTTCCGAAGGCCCCAGCGGCCCACCCCCTGCACTCTATTCTCGTAAGCATTTTGTTGCGGTTAATTACCGGTAAGTAAATCGTTAACCGGCCGGCCCGGCCCGCCAGCGCGGCTGCCATGGCCGTTTGGGGTCAAAAGCGGGCTAAGCTTGCGACAAAGCGTGCAGAATGCGCGCCCACGAGCGGATGCCCTTGTGGAAGCATTTGAGGTCGAATTTCTCGTTGGGCGAATGCACCCGGTCGTCATCGAGCGCGAAGCCGACCAGCAACGAGTCCATGCCCAGCACCTGCTTGAAGTCGGCGACGATCGGGATCGAGCCGCCCGCCCCCACCGCCACCGCCTTGTGGCCCCACTCCTCGGCCAGCACCGTACGCGCCTTGTTGAGCGCCGGATTGTCGAAAGACAGTTGCAGCGGCGGCGCGAGACCGAAATTGGCGAACTCGACCTTGCAGTCGGCCGGCATACGCGCGCGCACAAAAGCGCGGAAATTGTCGCAGATTTTCTGCGGGTCCTGCTCGCCGACCAGGCGGAAAGAGACCTTGGCGGTGGCTTGTCCGGGAATAACGGTCTTGGCGCCCTCGCCCGTGTAGCCGCCGACGATGCCGTTGATCTCGGCGGTCGGCCGCGTGGTGGTCTGCTCCAGCACCAGACGGCCTTTCTCGCCCGACGGCAGTTTGAGGCCGACCTGGCCGAGGAACTCGTCGGCGGTGAGATTGAGCGCCGTGAGGTCGGCCTTGATGTCGGCCGGCAATTCTTTCACGCCGTCGTAGAAGCCGGGAATAGTGACCTTGCCGTTGTCGTCCCACATGGCGCCGAGGATCTTGGCCAAGAGCCGCAGCGGATTCTGCGCCGCGCCGCCGAACAGACCGGAATGCAGGTCCCTGTCGGCGCACATGACCTTCATCTCCTCATAAACCAGCCCGCGCAATGAGGTGGTGACCGACGGCGTGTCGGCGTTCCACATGGCGGTGTCGCAGACCAGCGCCAGGTCGAGCTTGAACTCGCCGGCATTGTCGCGCACGAAGCCGAACAGATGCTGCGAGCCGCACTCCTCCTCGCCCTCGATCATGGTGGTGATGTTGAGCGGCAGCTTGCCGGTGACCGCCTTGAAGGCGCGGCAGGCCTCGATAAAGGTCATGGCCTGGCCTTTGTCGTCGCAGGCCCCGCGCGCCACGATGATCTTGCGCCCGCCCGGCAGCGTTTCGATGCGCGGCTCGAACGGCGGCGTCTTCCACAGATCGAGCGGATCGACCGGCTGCACGTCGTAATGGCCGTAGAACAGCACGCGCGGGCCTTTAGCGCCGTTCGATTTGCCGACCACGACCGGGTGGCCTTCGGTCGGGCGCACGCTGGTGTCGAAGCCGATCGATCGGAGATCGGCGGCGACGTGCTCGGCCGCGGCGCGGCATTGCGGCTTGTAGGCCGGGTCGGTGGAGACCGAGGCGATGCGCAAGAGCGCAAACAGCCGATCGAGGCTCTGGTCGAGATCCTGGTCGATGCGGCTCAAGACCGCGTCGAGTGTGCTCATGGTCGGGCTCCTTGCGGCAAGTATCCAGCGTAGCAACGCATGAGCAGGCTGAAAAGCGCATCGAAACGCGATCTCAAAGTCCGCCGGCGGGCGACCGCCGCCGGTTTTGCATCGTCTGCATCAAAATTCCGGAAGCGCGCGACGGTATCGCTGGGCGGATCGTTGCGCCCGCACCGGCGCGCGCCGCGACCGGTAGCTTGACATTTGACTTGACAGCCGACGGCGACGGTGCGCGCGCGCAAAAAACATTTTCGACGCATGATGCCTCACCCTGCTTGTCATCCCCAGCCACTTGCGCTCAATATGATGGCAATCCGCCGTCAGTGCGGGGCGCGAGGGGATCATGGACGAGTTGATTGCGCGGCTCGTCGCCAACATCGGCATCGATCGTGACGCCGCGGAAAAAGCCGTCGGCGTTATATTCGAATTTCTGCGCAAGGAGGGCCCGCCGGACAAGGTGCAGGCCCTCATGGACCGCCTGCCCGGGGCGGAAGAGCTCATGGAATCCCAGGAAGGCATTGACGCCAGCGGCGGCGGCGGCTTTGCCATGGGCGGCCTCATGGGCGCGGGCACCAAGATGATGGCGGCCGGCTTGAGCATGGGTCAGGTGCAAGGCGTCACGCGCGAAGTGATCGCCTATGCCCGCGAGCAAGCCGGCGACGACGTCATCGGGGAGATTGTTGGAGCGATACCAGGATTGAGTCAGTTCATCTGAACCGTATGTGGCGGCAAACGGCGCGGATGGCTTTGAGGAGGCATAGATGTCCTATCCGATCACCGATATCGACGGGATCGACGACGAAGCTGCGGCGCGTCTCAAAACCGCGGGCATAAGATCGACGGAAAAGCTGCTCGAGCGCGCGCGCACGGTGCGCGGCCGCCGGGAGCTCGCCGGCGATACCGGCTTCGACGAAAAACAGCTTCTGTGCTGGGCCAACGTCGCCGACCGCATGCGCATCAAGGGCGTCAACCGCGACTATTCGCAACTGTTGCAAGCGGCCGGTGTCGATACCGTGAAGGAACTCAAATACCGCAACCCGGCCAACCTCGCGCAGGCTATGGCAGAGGCCAACAAGAAGAACAAACTGGTGCGCATGCTGCCTTCGGAGAAGGTGGTGGCGCGCTGGATCGACCACGCCAGGAAGCTGCCGCTCAAGATCACATACTGACGATGGGGCGGCTCCTCGTCTTTGGCGTATACATCGCCATGGTCGTGGGCGGCGTTCTGACACTCATTCTTCAACTGCTGTATTCGCCGGCGATTACCGTCAGATACGTCGCCGGCAGCGGCGCGGCGGCTGTGTTCGGCGCCTACCTGTTGTGGGAAGAATTTCTGCGTTAAGCCGCGCTTGACGGCGTGCGGCAAACCGCGCAAAGCCAGCCTATGGCGCTGGCAAATACCATCAAAGACCCGCCGAAACCCAAGCAAAATCCGGGGCCTACGGCGCTGGCCGGACTGCTCGCGCGCGGGCGGCCGCTGGTCATGGGCATCCTCAATGTGACGCCGGATTCCTTTTCCGACGGCGGCAAATTCCTCGATCCCGCGACGGCGCTCGCCCACGCCCGCGCCATGGTCGAACAGGGCGCCGACATTCTCGACATCGGCGCGGAATCGACGCGCCCCTATGGCGGCATGCAGCCGGTCGGGGTCGATGATGAGAAGGCGCGGCTCGTACCGGTGCTGCCGGCGGCGATCAAGCTTGGCCTGCCGGTGTCGATCGACACGCTCAAAGCCGCGACCGCGGCCTGGGCGATCGACCAGGGCGCGGCGATGGTCAACGACGTGTGGGGTTTGCAGAAAGACCCCGCAATGGCGCCATTAATTGCCGCGCGGGGCGTCCCCGTCATCGTCATGCATAACCGCGAACAAGCCGATGCTCGGATCGAGATCATCGCCGACGTGATGACGTTCTTCGAGCGCTCGCTGGAGATCGCGGCGCGCGCCGGCATCGCGCGCGACAAGATCGTGCTCGACCCCGGCATCGGCTTCGGCAAGACGCCGGAGCAGAGCATCGCCTGCATCGCGCGGCTCGGCGAATTCAAACGTTTCGGCCTGCCCATCCTGGTCGGCGCCTCACGCAAGCGCTTCATCAACGCGGTCACCCCCGCGCCGCCGGACGAGCGGCTCGGCGGCTCGATCTCGGCGCATCTGACGGCGATGAGGAACGGGGCGGCCATCGTGCGCGTGCACGACGTGGCGGAGACGGTACAGGCGCTGCGCGTCGCCGCGGCCATCGAGGCGGCGCGATGAACGACCGCATCTTCATCACCGGGCTGTCGCTGCACGCCTATCACGGCGTCATGCCCTACGAGGGCAAAGTCGGGCAGACCTTCACCATCGATCTGACGCTCGATATCGATCTGTCCGCTGCCGCGCGCTCGGACAAAGTGGCCGACACGGTGTCCTACGACAAAGTGGTGGAATGCGCGACCGCGGCCTTCGGCGCGCAGAAGTTCCGGCTGATCGAGGCCGCCGCCGGCAAAGTGGCCGACGCCGTGCTCGCGGCTTTCCCGCGCGTGCAGACCATCACGGTGACGATCCACAAGCCGCACGCGCCGATCGCCGCCACCTTCAGCGACGTCGGCGTCACCTTGGTGCGAAGCCGCCGATGACGGAAGCGCTGCTCGCGCAAGCCTACCTCGCCCTTGGCGGCAATGTCGGCGATAGCCGGGCCATTCTCGATCGCGCCATTACCTTGCTCTGCGACGGCAAGGCGGTGCGGCTGACCGCCCGCTCCGCCGACTACCGCACGCCGCCCTGGGGCTTCAAATACCAGCCGGCCTTCATCAATTTGTGCATCGCGGTGGAGACTACGCTCGAGCCGCGCGACCTGCTGGCGCGCGCGCAGGACATCGAGCTGCGGCTCGGCCGCGACCGCGCGCACGAGAAGCGCAACGGCCCGCGCACCGCCGATATCGACATCCTCGCCTACGACGACGTGACGCTGGATACGCCGAACCTGACATTGCCGCATCCACGCCTGTTCGAGCGGCCCTTCGTGCTGGTGCCGCTCAATGAGATTGCGCCCGGCCGCGTCATCGGCGGGCGCAAGATCAGCGAGGCGCTGACCGGCCTCGATACCGCTGGAATCGAGCGGCTGGAGCCGAGGCCGGGCACGTAAATTGCTTGAACTGCAATGGCGGCGCCCCGTCGCCTGTGGCATTTTCCGCCGATGACCGAAGACCTTACCCTCGCTGGCGAATTTCCCCCGGCCACGGAGGCGGACTGGCGCAAGCTGGTGGAGGCGGCGCTAAAGGGCGCGTCCTTCGACAAGCGGCTGGTGAGCGCGACCTATGACGGTCTGCGCGTCGAGCCACTTTATGCGCGCGCGGCAGGTGCCACGCCGGTCGCCGGCCGCAAGCCCGGAGCCGCCTGGACGGTGATGCAGCGCATCGACCATCCCGACCCGGCGATGGCGAACAAGCAGGCGCTGGAGGATCTGGAAAACGGCGCGACCGGGCTGACGCTGGTGTTCGCCGGCTCGCTCAACGCCAATGGTTATGGATTGCCGGCAACGCCCGAAGCGCTAGCCGCCGCGCTCGATGCGGTGCAACTCGATGCCGGCATCACCATCGACTTCAATCTGAGCCCGCCGACGCGCAACGCCGTGCAGCTATTCGCCGATCTGGTGAAGAGCCGTAAGCTGTCGCCGGCTTCAATCGACCTGCGCGCCAGTATCAATCCGATCGGCGGCTTCGCCGCGTCGGGCGCCTCACCTGCACCGTGGAGCGAGCTATCGAAGCGCCTGGCGGCAATGATCCGCGAGCTCGCCGCGCAAGACTATCGCGGGCCGTTCGCGGTCGCCGACGGGCGCATCATTCACAATGCTGGCGGCTCGGAAGCGCAGGAGCTTGCCTTCGCGCTTGCCGCCGCGGTCGATTGCCTGCGCGCGCTGGAAGCGGGCGGCGTGCCGCTCGAAACGGCGCGCTCGATGATCTACTTCCGGCTTGCCGCCGACGCCGACGAATTCCTCACCATCGCGAAATTCCGGGCCATCCGCAAACTCTGGACGCGCGTCGAAGAGGCCTGCGGCTTGACGCCGAAGCCCGCGATTGTCGCCGCCGAGACCGCGTGGCGGATGATGACCAGGCGCGATCCCTACGTGAACATGCTGCGCACGACGATTGCGGTCGCGGCGGCGGGGCTCGGCGGCGCCGACAATATCGCGGCGCTGCCGCATACGGCGGCAAACGGCCTGCCCGACGCTTTCGCGCGCCGTGTCGCGCGCAACGCGCAGCTTGTGCTGCTGGAGGAATCCAATCTGGCGAAAGTCACCGATCCGGCCGCCGGCTCCGGCGCTATCGAGGATTTGACCGCCAAGCTCTGCGCCACGGCCTGGGCGCAGTTTCAGGCCATCGAGAAGGCCGGCGGCGCATGGGCCGCGCTCGAACAGGGCCTCATCCAGCGCGAAGTCGCGGCCGTGCGCGAGAAGCGGCAGGCGGCCGCCGCGCGCCGCAAGGACGCAATCACCGGCACCAGCGATTATCCGAACCTGCAGGAAGAGGCGGCGCGCGTGCTCGATGTTAAGCCGGTCGCCAGGCCGAAAGAGGCCGGCGCCACTGCCACCGTCGAGCCGCTGCCGAGCATTCGGGTCGCCGAGCCCTACGAAGCGTTGCGCGATGCCTCCGACCGCTTCCTCAAAAAGACCGGCGCGCGGCCGAAGGTGTTGCTGGTCAATCTCGGCACGCCGTCCGATTTCACCGCGCGCGCGACCTTCGCCAAGAATTTCTACGAGGCCGGCGGCATCGAGGCGGTGAGCAACGATGGCTTCAAGAGCCAAGCCGACATGATCGCCGCGTTCAAGACATCGGGCGCCAAGCTCGCCTGCCTGTGCTCGTCCGACAAAGTCTATGAAGCCCAGGCGGCCGACGCGGCCAAGGCGCTGACCGCCGCCGGCGCCATCGTCCAGCTCGCCGGGCGCGGCGGCGACCACGAGGCCGCTTGGCGGCAGGCCGGCGTGAAAACCTTCGTGTTCATGGGCTGCGACGCGCTTTCGACCTTGCGCGAGACGCATGGTATCTTGGGCGTGAAATGAGCCAGATTCCCAATTTCGCCAGCGTCGATTTCGCCGACACTGCCGCGCCCGCAGCCAAGGACGCGGGCACACCGTGGCAGACGCCGGAAGGCATTGCGGTGAAGCCGGTCTATGGCGAGAGCGACGTCGCCGGGCTCGACTTCCTCAACACCTTCCCCGGCAAGCCGCCGTATCTGCGCGGGCCTTATCCTGCGATGTACGCGGCGCAGCCCTGGACCATCCGGCAATATGCCGGCTTCTCCACGGCGGAAGATTCCAACGCCTTCTACCGGCGCAATCTCGCCGCCGGGCAGAAGGGCTTGTCCATCGCCTTCGACCTCGCCACCCACCGCGGCTACGACAGCGACCATCCGCGGGTGGCGGGCGACGTCGGCATGGCGGGCGTCGCCATCGATTCGATCTACGACATGCGCACGCTGTTCTCCGGCATCCCGCTCGACCAGATGAGCGTGTCGATGACCATGAACGGCGCGGTGCTGCCGGTGCTGGCGCTCTATATCGTCGCCGCCGAGGAACAGGGCGTGGCGCAGGCGAAATTATCGGGCACGATCCAGAACGACATCCTCAAAGAATTCATGGTGCGCAACACCTACATCTACCCGCCGGCGCCCTCGCTGCGGATCATCTCCGATATCTTCTCCTACACCGCCGAGCACATGCCGAAATTCAATTCGATTTCGGTCTCCGGCTATCACATGCAGGAGGCGGGCGCGACGCAGGATCTCGAGCTCGCCTATACGCTGGCCGACGGCGTCGAATATGTACGCGCCGGCATCAAGGCGGGACTGACGGTCGACCGCTTTGCGCCGCGCATCTCGTTCTTCTGGGCGATCGGCATGAACTACTTCATGGAGATCGCCAAGCTGCGCGCTGCCCGCATGCTGTGGGCGAAGCTGATGAAACCGTTCGCGCCGGCTGACGAGCGCTCGCTGTCGCTGCGCACGCACAGCCAGACCTCGGGCTGGTCGCTGGCGGCGCAGGACGTATTCAACAATGTCGCGCGCACCATGATCGAGGCGATGGCGGCGACGCAGGGGCAAACGCAGTCGCTGCATACCAACGCGCTCGACGAGGCCCTCGCCTTGCCGACCGACTTCTCCGCCCGCATCGCGCGCAACACGCAGATCCTGCTGCAACAGGAAGCGGGCGCCACCCGCATCGTCGACCCCTGGGGCGGTTCTTATTACGTCGAGCGGCTGACCTACGAGCTCGCGCGCAAGGCCTGGGGGCACATTGAGGAAGTAGAAGCGCTCGGCGGCATGGCCAAGGCGATCGAGGCGGGTATCCCGAAGCTGCGCATCGAGGAGGCCGCCGCCAAGACGCAGGCGCGCATCGATAGCGGCCATCAGTCGGTGATCGGCGTCAATAAATATGCGCCGACCGACGACGAAGCCGTCGACGTGCTCAAGATCGACAATTCGGCGGTGCGCGCGATGCAGATCGACAAGCTCAAGCGGCTGAAAGCCGAGCGCGATCCGGCGGCGCTGAAAGAGGCGCTCGATGCGCTCACCCGCGCCGCCAAGGACCAGAATTTGCGCGGCAACGCCAATCTGCTGGCGCTGGCCATTGACGCCGCCCGCGCCAAGGCTACCGTCGGCGAGATTTCCGCCGCGATGGAGCAGGTGTTCGGACGCCACGTCGCCTCGATCAAGGCGATCACCGGCGTCTACAAGCGGGAGGTCGGCATGACCGGCGCGGTCGAGAGGGTGCGTGAACGCGTCGAGGCCTTCGAGACCGCGGAGGGGCGCCGGCCACGGCTCTTGGTCGCCAAGATCGGCCAGGACGGCCACGACCGCGGGCAGAAGGTGATCGCGTCTGCGTTTGCAGACCTCGGCTTCGACGTCGATATCGGGCCGCTGTTTGCGACGCCTCAGGAAGCCGCGCGCCAGGCGGTGGAGAACGACGTGCATATCCTCGGCGTGTCCTCGCTCGCCGCCGCGCATCTGACGCTGGTGCCGGAATTGAAGGCCGAGCTCGCCAAACAGGGCCGCGACGACATCATGATCGTGGTCGGCGGCGTGGTGCCGCCGCAGGATTACGACGCGCTGATGAAGGCGGGCTGCGAGGCGATCTTCCCGCCCGGCACGGTGATCGCCGACGCCGCCGAGAAGTTGCTCAAGACGCTGAACAAGCGCCTGGGGCACCAAGAGGCGGCGGAGTGAGCCAGCTGCTCGTCCGCTTGGGATCGGCCGCGCTTTGCGCCATGGCGCTTTCCGGCTGCATCGATTCAGCGGGTCCCATCCTCGCCAACTCGCAGGATGCGTTCGGGCCGAAGCTCAAGCTGCAATTCTTCACCCTGCGCGAGGGCCGCGGGCGGGAGCCGGCGCAGGCCCAGTTCACCTGGAACGGCGCGCTCTATTCGCACAGCGGCGGCGCCATGCGCGAGGTGTCGGCCTTCACGGTGCATCCGTTCGAGGCGGGCGATTACATCATCCAGGAAGTGCCGGCGAAGCGCCCGCGCATTTCCGAATACGCGCTGCTGCATAAGCTGGCCGACGGCGTCTACATGGTGTGGCCGATCGACGAGATGGACGCCGACGAACAGACGCGCGCGGCCTACTGCGGCAAAGGCACCGCGAAAGATCCATCGCCCTGCCGCATCGAGACGCGCGAGCAATTGTTCGCCTTCGCGCGTGCGACCGCCGCGCGCAACAAGCAGGACGGCGGCCTGGTGGTGCAACTGCCGGATGGCGGCGAGAAGAAACAACCCGCCGCGCACGCTCCGGCGCGCCGTAAGCCGCCGCAGCGCAGGCCGTGACGCCACGGCGTGCAGCGATGACCGAACGCCCCCGTGACCCGTCCCCGCTCGCCCCCGGCATCCGCGCCGGCGACCGCGCCGTGCTGGCGCGCGCCATCACGCTGATCGAGAGCAAGCGCGCCGACCACCGCAACCAGGCGCATCAACTGGTGCAGGAGTTGTTGCCGCTGACCGGCAAAGCGGTGCGGCTCGGCATCACCGGCGCACCGGGCGCCGGCAAATCCACTACCATCGACGCGCTCGGCAGCTATCTGACGGCGAAGGGCCACAAAGTGGCGGTGCTGGCGGTCGATCCGTCGTCGACGCGCACCGGCGGCTCGATCCTCGGCGACAAAACGCGCATGCCGAAGCTGGCGAGCGATCCGCACGCTTTCATTCGCCCGTCGCCCTCCTCCGGCACGCTCGGCGGCGTCGCGGCGAAGACGCGCGAGACCATGCTGCTGTGCGAGGCGGCCGGCTACGACGTGGTGATGGTGGAGACGGTCGGCGTCGGCCAATCGGAAACCACGGTTGCCGATATGACCGACTTCTTCCTGGTGCTGATGGTGGCAGGCGCCGGCGACGAATTGCAGGGCCTGAAGAAAGGCATCGTCGAACTCGCCGACATGATCGCGGTCAACAAGGCCGACGGCGACAATATCGAGCGCGCCAAGGTCGCGGCGGCGGAATACCGCACCGCGCTCAATATTCTCATGCCGCTGTCGGCGACCTGGTCGCCGCCGGTGGTGACCTACTCGGCGCTGACCGGCGACGGCATTGCCGGCTTGTGGGCGCGCGTTTTGGAGCACAAAGGCAAGATGACGGCGTCGGGCGAGATTACGGCGCGGCGGCGCGAGCAGCAGGTGAAATGGATGTGGACCATGCTGGAGGAGCGGCTGACCGCACGCCTGCGCGGCGACGCCGCCGTGCGCGCCAAGCTCAAGGCCGCGGAAGCCGCCGTCGCCGCCGGCAAGCTGGCGCCGACGCTGGCGGTGGAAGAGATCGCCAAGCTGCTGGGGGTGTAATTCGCTGTCGTCCCGGCCGAGCGAAGCGAGGGCCGGGACCCATACTCCGTGACCTTTCGATAAGCTGCGGGGTATGGGTCCCCGCCTTCGCGGGGACGACAGAATTCGAAACACATGACGACCATCCTCCTCACCGGCTTCGGGCCGTTTCCCGGGGCGCCGTTCAATCCGACCGAACACTTGGTCAAGCGGCTCGTGCGCCTGCGGCGGCCGGCGCTGGCGGACGTCGCGATCGTCCCGCATGTATTTGCGACCAGCTACGCGGCGGTCGACCACGAGCTGCCGCGATTGATCGCGCGCCACAAGCCCGACGCGCTGCTGATGTTCGGCCTAGCGCCGCGGACGCGCTTCATTCGAATCGAGACGCGCGCGCGAAACGTGCTGGTGCTGCTGCCCGACATCGGCGGCGCAAAGCCGCGCGGCCGCGCCATCGCCGCGGGCGAGCCGGCCGCACGCGCAATGCCTGCGCCCGCGCGCCGGCTGCTCGCCGCCGCCCGCGCCGCGCGTCTGCCAGCCGCGCTGTCGCGCGACGCCGGGCGATACCTGTGCAATTACCTGTGCTGGCAGGCGGCGGTTGCCGCGCGCAATGGACCGAAATTGGGCCCGCGCATCGCCGCCTTCGTGCACGTGCCGAACACCAATCGCACACCGCAGCGGCGCGGCAAAAAGCGGCGTTTCACGCTGGACGATCTCACACGGGCCGGCGGGCGTATCTTGGCCGAAGTGGCCGCGGCAGCACGGCGTTAACCTCCTTGCGCGCAATATGCGCGCCATGGACAGGCGCTATTTCATCGCCGGATCGTTGGCTGGCCTCGCTGCGCCCGCACTCGCCGCGCCGCTGTCGCATTTCGGCCTCGACGCCGCGCAATTCGGCGTACGGCCAGGCGCGCCGGACGATCAATCGGTGAAACTGCAACACGCAATCGAGCAGGCTACGCGCACGCGCGCGCCGCTGATGCTGGCGCCGGGCGTCTACCGCGCCTCCGATTTGCGGTTCCCGGCGGGCGCGCAAATCCTCGGTGTGCGCGGGGCCACGCAACTGACGCTTTCGCGCGCCGCCTCGCTAATCACCGCCGAACATGCCGACACCATCACGCTGTCGGGTCTCGTGCTCGATGGCGGCGGGCAAACGCTGCCGCAAGGCCGCGGCCTCGTGCATGTCACGGACGCGCGCGCCCTGCGTATCGACGATTGCGACGTGCGCAATGCCGGCGGCAACGCCGTCATGCTCGAGCAATGCGACGGCGCCGTCACCGGCGTCACCGTCACCGACACCGCCGACAACGCGCTGTTCGCTACCGACTCGCGCGGGCTCATCCTGTCCGGCAATACCATTCGCGGTTCCGGCAATGGCGGCATCCGCGTCTGGCAGAGCGAGAAGCGCTACGACGGCACCATCGTCGCCGACAATCGCATCGAAGATACGCATGCGCGCGCCGGCGGCGACGGGCAGAACGGCAACGCCGTCAACGTGTTTCGCGCCGCCAATGTCATCGTGCGCAACAACGTGATCCGGCGCGCGGCGTTCTCGGCGGTGCGCGGCAACGGCGCCAACGACATCCAGATCCTCGGCAACAACTGCGCAAGTCTCAGCGAATGCGCCATATATGCCGAATTCGACTTTGAGGGCGCGCTGATCGGCGACAACGTGATCGACGGCGCGGAGAACGGCATCGCCGTGACCAATTTCGACAAAGGCGGCCGGCTCGGCACCGTGCGCGGCAATCTGCTGCGCAACATCACCATGCGGCGGCCGAGCACGCCGCCGGAATGGGCGGGCGTCGGCATCGGCATCGAAGCCGACACCGCCGTCACCGGCAACGTGGTCGAGAACACGCTGTTCGCCGGCATCCGCGCCGGCTGGGGGCCCTATCTGCGCAACGTCAGCGTGACGGGCAACGTGGTGCGCAACGCCGGTTACGGCATCGCGGTCTCGGTCGCGCCCGGCGCCGGCGACGCCGCCATTTCCGGCAACGTCATCGCCGACGCCAAGCGCGGCGCCATCGTCGGCATGGAATGGGCCAAAGCCGTGACCGGTGACCTATCCCAGGACGGCGCGGCGCGCTATCCGCAACTGACCATCGCCAATAACCGCACGCGCTAGCTGCCACGTTTCGGACCGAATGGCGTCCTATACAGTGGCGCAATGTCCCGCCGCTTCAGCCGCCGCCAAACCATCATGCTCATCGTCTTCGCGCTGTTCTTCGTCCCTCTTCTCGCCCGCGCCGCCTTCTACGCCATGAGCAGCGACCCGCGCTCCTGGCGCGACGCCGACTGGTCGAGCACGCGCCTTCTGCCGCGCGCCGCCGATTACAAGCCGGCGCGCGTCATCGTCTTCACCGGCTTAACCGGCGCCTGGAAGGGGATTTTTTCGGTGCACAGCTGGGTGGTGTTCAAGCCCGAGGGCGCTACGAGTTGGACGCGCTACGACGTGGTCGGCTGGGGCAATCCCGTGCGCGCCAATGGCTGGCCGCCGGACGGGCGCTGGTACGGCAACATGCCGGTGGCGGTCGCGGATATCTCCGGGCCGGAGGCGGAAAAGCTGATCCCGCGCATCGAGGCGGTGGTGAAGGACTACGCCTACGGGCGCGCGGGCGACTATCGCATCTGGCCGGGACCGAACAGCAACAGCTTCACCGCCGCGGTCCTGCGCGAGATGCCGGAACTCGGCGTGGCGCTGCCGCCCAACGCAGTCGGCCGCGATTACCGCGCCGGCTTCTACGCCGGCCTCACCGACAGCGGAACCGGCGTCGAGCTCAATCTCAACGGCTATGCCGGCGTGAAGATTGGTTGGGTCGAGGGCATCGAGGTGAACCTGCTCGGGCTGGTCGCGGGCCTCGACCTGCGCCATCCGGGCGTGAAACTGCCGGGCTACGGCCGCATCGGCGTGCCCGCGCCGGTCGCGACCGCGAACGCGCAGTAGCTCACGGCATTTTGTAAAACTGTCATCGCAAGCGGGGTGACGGCGCAGCCCGCGCGTGGCAATTTGCCTGGCACGAGGGAACCATGCGCGACATGCTGCCGCTGCTCGAGACGATCGCCTTTCCCGCGCTGCGGCGGGGCAAGCTCGATACGCTGCAGATCAATGTCGGCTATCGCTGCAACCAGGCCTGCTTCCATTGCCATGTAAACGCGGGGCCGAACCGCACCGAGGAAATGTCGGGAGAGGTCGCGGACAGCGCGCTGGCGTTTCTGGCGCGGCGGCGCGTGGCCAAGCTCGACATCACCGGCGGCGCGCCCGAGCTCAACCCGCATTTCCGGCGGCTGGTGACGGAGGCGCGCAAGCTCGGCGTCACCGTGATGGACCGCTGCAATCTCACCATCCTGGAGCAGCCGGGCCAAAACGATCTCGCGCAATTTCTCGCCGACAACCGCGTCGAAGTTGTCGCCTCGATGCCGTGCTATCTGCAGGACAATGTCGAGCGCCAGCGCGGCAAGGGCGTGTTCGACGGCTCGATCCGGGGGCTACGCATGCTCAACGCGCTCGGCTATGGGCGCGATCCGGATCTGGCGCTCAACCTCGTTTACAATCCGCAAGGACCCGCGCTGCCGCCCGCGCAAGCGGAACTGGAAGCCGACTACAAGCGCGTACTGGGCGAGCGCTACGGCATCGTATTCAATAAATTATTCGTGCTCGCCAACATGCCGATCCAGCGCTTCGGCTCGGCGCTGGTGAGCAAAGGCGAGTTCGACGGCTACTTGCGGCTGCTGCAAGACGCGCATCTCGACGCCAATCTCGATGGCGTGATGTGCCGCAGCCTCATTTCGGTCGACTGGCAAGGCTACATCTACGACTGCGACTTCAACCAGATGCTAGGCCTGCCGATGACGCGCGGGCAGCGCGCGCGCCTGCACCTTGCCGACTTGCTTGATGACGACATCAACGGCAATCCTGTGCGGGTTGCGGGCCACTGCTACGGCTGCACCGCCGGACAAGGATCGAGTTGCGGCGGCGCTCTAAAAGAGGCGGCGGAATGAGCGCGCTGGCGCACGGCTCCCACCCCAACCCTCTCCCGCAAGCGGGGGAGGGAGAAAAAGGTGCCGGGCGCGTTTGCCCGCTCGACTATGTTTATCAGCCGTCCGTGCTGGCGCGCGCGCCGGATTTTTCTAGCGACGCGCTCTACGCGGTCGGCGGGCTTTACGGCAATCAGGCTGCGCTGACAGCGGTTGAAGCTTTGGCGGCGCGCGAGCGCGAAAAACAGACGCTGGTGTTCAACGGCGATTTTCATTGGGTCGATGCCGAGCCTGCCTGGTTCGCCGAGATCGAGCGCGGGGTGTCGCCGCATCGCGCGCTGCGCGGCAATGTCGAGACCGAGATCTCGCGGATCGAGGATATCGGAGCCGGCTGCGGCTGCGACTATCCCACGACGGTGAGCGAGGACGTGGTGCGCCGCTCCAATGAGACGCTGTTGCAATTGCGCGCCGGGACACCGCCCGATGCCCGCGCCCGGTTGCGTGCGCTGCCGATGCATCTGGTGGCGCAGGTTGGGCCGCTGCGCATCGGCGTTGTGCATGGCGATGCGCAATCGCTCGCCGGCTGGCAGTTCGCGCAAGAGGCGCTCGACGATGCCGACAACCGGCCGTGGCTCGATAACGCGCGGGTAGCCTCGCAGATCGACGTGTTCGCCTGCACGCATACCGGCCAGGCGGCATTGCGCGATTACGCGCTGGCAACGGGACGGCTCACCGTCGTCAACAATGGCACGGCCGGTATGCCGAATTTCAAAGGCGTGCGTTTTGGCGTGATCACGCGTATCGCCACCACGCCCTCGCCGCATCAGTCGCTCTACGGCATCGCGCGCGACGGCGTTCATATCGATGCCGTCGCGGTCGATTACGACCACGCGGCTTTTCTCGACCGCTTCCTCAAGCGCTGGCCGCAGGGCTCACCGGCGCACGAATCGTATTACGCGCGTATCGCGGATGGACCGGATTATACGCTCGCGCAGGCGGCGCCGCGATGACGCTGTCGATCATCATGCCAGTGCTGGACGAGGCGGCCGGCATCGAAACGGCGCTACGGGCGCTTGCGCCCATGCGCGCGCGCGGCGTGGAGGTGATCGTGGTCGATGGCGGCAGCGGCGATGGCACGGCGGAGCTGGCGCGCGCGTTTGCCGACGGTGTGTTGAATGCCCCACGCGGAAGGGCCATGCAGATGAATGCGGGCGCGGCGGCGGCGACGGGCGACGCGCTGCTGTTTCTGCACGCCGATACGCGGCTCCCCGAAAATGCCGACGGGCTTATTCGCGACGCCTTGTCGCGCCGCCCGTGGGGCCGCTTCGATGTCTGCTTCGATCGCGGCGGCTGGCTGCGGTGGGTGGCGATGATGATGAACATGCGCTCGCGTCTGACCGGCATCGCCACCGGCGATCAGGCGATGTTCATGACGCGCGCGGCATTCGACGCGGCCGGCGGCTTTGCGGACATCGCGCTGATGGAAGATGTGGCGCTTTCGGCGCGGCTCAAGAAGCTCGGCCGGCCACGCTGCCTTTCTGCGCGCGTCACCACCTCGGGGCGCCGCTGGCGGCAGCGTGGCTTCCTGCGCACGATCCTGCTGATGTGGCAATTGCGCCTGCGCTATTTCCTCGGCGCCGATCCGGCGCGGCTCGCCCGTGCCTATGGTTATGACAGCTAGCATCGCGATATTGGCGAAGGCGCCGATCCCCGGCCTCGCCAAGACGCGGCTCATTCCGGCGATCGGCGCGCATGCGGCGGCCGTGCTGCAGGAGCGCCTGACGGAGCAGACGGTCGCAACGGCGGTTACCGCTGATCTTGGACCGGTGACGCTATGGTGCGCGCCCGATGTCACACATGGTTCGTTCCGCGACCTCGCCGCGCGCTTTCCGGTCATACTTGCGCGCCAGCCGGAGGGGGATCTCGGCGTTCGCATGCTGGCGGCTCTCGAGGGGACGCCGACGCTGGTGATCGGCAGCGACTGCCCCGCCCTCACCCCGCAGCATTTACGTGCTGCTGCGGACGCGCTGAATAATGCCGACGTGGTGCTGATCCCGGTCGAGGATGGTGGTTATGTGCTGATCGGCGCGCGCGCAGACTATGCGGAATTATTCACCGGCATGACGTGGGGCACGGACACGGTTTTGGCCGAGACGCGCAAGCGGATTTCAACGCTCGGCTTGAAAGCGATCGAACTCAACCCGCTGTGGGACGTCGACAGCGAAAGCGACCTGGCGCGCATGGAGCGCGAATTACCCGCGCTGGCGCTATAGCCGCAGCAACTCACGCCTTGGCCGCGGCCGGCGCCCACAGCTTGGGCCCGGCGCGCTCGTATTGCACCGGGCGCTTGACGTCGGCGCCGAGCGCTTTTGCCGCGTGCCAGCCCCAATGCGGATCGTCGAGGAAGCCGCGCGCGAGCGAAACCTGATCGGCCTTGCCCTGCACCAGGATGTCCTCGGCCTGCTGCGGCGTGAGAATGAGGCCGACGGTGCGCGTCGGAATGCTGACCTCTTTCTTCACGCGCGCGGCGATCGGCACGTTGTAGCCGGGCTCGGTCGGATTGCGCGTGTCGGCGGTGACGCCGCCGGACGAGATGCAGATGAAATCGAGGCCCTCATCTTTCAGCGCTCTGGCGATGGCGACGGCATCGTCGGCCGTCAGCCCGTCCGGCCGCCAGTCGCTGCCGGTGATGCGCGCGCCGAGCGGGACCTCCTTCGGCACGACCGGCCGCACCGCGCGCGCAATCGACAACGGAAAGCGCAGGCGATTTTCCAGCGAGCCACCATATTGATCGGTGCGCTTGTTGGACACCGGCGACATGAAGCCGTGCGCCAGATAGCCGTGCGCCATGTGCAGCTCGATGGCATCGAATCCGATGCGCAGCGCGCGCTTGGCGGACGTGACGAACGCCTGCCGCACCCGCTCCATGTCGTCTTCGGTCACTTCGCGCGGCGTGTGCCATTTCTCGCCCCAGGGAAGCGGCGAAGCGGCAATTGTCGGCCACGGGTCGGCGTTGGCCGGCAGCGGACCCGCTCCTTCCCACGGCTTCTGCGCCGAGGCCTTGCGGCCGGCATGCGCGATCTGGATGCCGAATTTGGCAGAGCCGGCGCGCCGCGCCGACAGCATCACGCGCGCGAGCGCGGCCTCGTTGTCGTCGTTGTAGAGGCCGAGGCAGCCGTGGGTGATGCGGCCGTGGCGCTCGACATGCGTTGCCTCCACCACCACCAGCGCGGCGCCGGAATTGGCCAGCATGCCGAGGTGCATCAAATGCCAATCGTTGGCGCAACCGTCGTCGCCGGAATATTGGCACATCGGCGAGACGACGAGTTGGTTGGCCAGCTCGAGGCCGGCAAGCTTGTAGGGCTGGAACAAAGCACTCATGGAACGCCACTCATTTTTTGGGAGGAGCCTGCTGGATGGAATTCAGGTAATCGATGATGGCACCGACGTCGTCGGCGTCAAAGGAGAATTCCGGCATGTCGGGATGGCCGGACAGGATGCCCTCGCCCAGCGCCTCTTCCAGCTGCTCGACCGGATAGCGCTGCGACAGCGTGCGGAACGCCGGCGCATCCTTGTGCGGGCTATCGCCGGTCTTGCCGACGGCATGGCAGGTGCCGCAGTCGCGCTGCAGCAGTTGCTCGCCGCGTTTGAGATCGCCAGCTGCGCAGGCGGGCCACGCCACCGCCAACAAACAGGTGGCCGCTAGAACTGCTACCGATGTCTTCATGCCGCGAACAGGAAATCGTCGCCGTCGTCCTTGCCGGTCGGCTGCTCGCCGGCGAGCTTGGCCCAGGTCTTGGCCGTCTTGATCACATCGAGCATGTGGCGCGCGAACAGCTCGCGCGAGGCATAATAATGCGTCCAGCGGCCGCTGCGATACAGCTCGCTATAGTAGAGCAACCGGCGTTGGGCGAGCGCGTGCCATTTGCCGGCGATCAGATCGAGGCGGGGCCCGCCGGGGACGTGGTACATCGAAGGTCCATTGCGAAAAACGCTTAGGTCACGCTGACGCAAGGACTGTGGATAACTCCCGCCGTCTAAGCTGATTTGCAAATGATTTAAAGGGGGTAGCTGGGGGCCGGAAATTGGCCTAATCGCCGCCTTTATCGATCTCCGCCTCGCGCTTGGCGAGATTGGCGAGGATCTCGGCGCCGCGATTGGCCGCCGGCAGGCCGCGGAACAGGAAGCAGAGGCTGATCACCGCCTGCATCTCCTCCCAGGAAGCGCCGGCTCGGCGGGCGGCGATGGCATGCAATTGCGCGGCGTCGCTCATGTCCATCAGCAGCATGCCGAACAGCATCAGCTGCGCGGTCTTGGTGTCGAAGCATTTGGGATACATCGCGTGCTCGCGCATCTTCTCCTGCATATCGAGCAACGTGGGATCGAGCGCGCCGGTCACCGCCATGCGCGCCTCGATGCGCGGCGGCACGAAGCCGATCAGCTCGGCGTAAATCGCATTGCGCTCGTCGATCGAAGTTTTTTTGTCGGCGTAAGCGCCGATGCGCTCGCGCACCGCTTTGGTGTCGATCCTTGGAGGCAATGCCATGTGTGAACCTTTTTAGAAGAACACGGGGAATTCGGGCGCCTTGCCGGCGCCCTCGCCTTCTACATTGGGTGTGGCGTATTGAATGAAGCTGTCGGGCAACGTGGCGCCCCAATAGGTGCCGGTGCCGCGCTCCTCTTCGTCCCAGGTCACCGGCTCCCAGTCGGGCGCCGTCACCAGGAAGCTGCCGGTGTAGATTTCAACGCGATTGCCGCCGGGCTCGTAGGTGTAGAGATAGAAGCCTTGCGAATTGTTGTGCTTGGACGGGCCGGCCTCGATGAAAATGCCGTTCTCGGTGAGGATATCGGCGGCGCGCAGCACGTCGTCGCGGTTGTCGACCCAGAGCGAGAAGTGATGCAGGCGTCCGTGCGCGCCCTTCACGTCCACCACATAGGCGAGCTGGTGATGAATGGCGGTCGGGCTCATCCAGGAGCCGATCTCAGTCTTGCCCTTGTCGTAACGCACCTGTTCGCGCAGTTGGAAGCCGAGCAGCTCCTGCGCGAATTTGCGGTTGGCTTCGACGTCCTTGGCAAGCAGCGCCAGATGATCGACGCGGCGCACGCAGACGCCGCGGCCGGTGTATTTCTGCGGCAGGTTCTTCAGGTTCGAGTGCAGGTTGGCGGGCGCGACGAATTTCTGCTCCTCGTAATAGATTTCCATGACGTGGCCGTCCGGATCGCGAAAGCGGAACGAGCGGCCGCGGCCGTAATCGCCGTTGGTCCAGCCAAGACCAAGGCCGGCGTCCGCGAGCGCCTTGGCGCGGCGCTCCAGCGCCTGTGGGCTCGCCGCGCGCCAGGAGATGCAGCCGACGCCCGGATCGCCCGACGCGGTGAGCTTGAGCGTCGAGGTGGCGTAATCACCATAGCCGCGCAGGTAGACGGATTCTTCCGTTTCATGGACCGGCTCCATGCCGAGCAGGTCGCGAAAATACCAGAGGCTCTTGTCCGGCACCGGCGTGAATAATTCCACGCTGCCGAGATGCGCAATGTCGTGAATAGGCTCTGCCTGCACCGCCATGGTCATCTCCGCTGGTTCCCTACGCAACTATCGCGCGGGCGCGGGAGGCGGTTTTGATCTAGCGCAAAATTTCACTCGTCATTCCGGGACGCCGCGCAGCGGCGGGCCCAGAATCCATAGTCCGCAGCGCCGGGGTTATGGATTTCGGGCTCACGGCCTTCGGCCGTGCCCCGGAATGACAGACTATGATTTGAATTTCTTCGCCAGCGCGTCGGCGTTGCGGGCGAGCAGGCCGACATCGGCGCCCAGCGCTACGAACAGGAAGCCCCAGTCGATATAGCGGCGGGCCTCTTCCTCGTTGCCGGTGAGGATGCCGGCTGGCTTACCCAGCGCCTTGAGACGTTTCGCCGCATCCTGCATGGCGCTTTGCACCTCGGCGGCTTGTGGATTGCCGAGGTGGCCGAGCGAGGCGGCTAAATCGGATGGGCCGATGAACACCCCATCCACGCCCTCGACCTTGGCGATGGCTTCAAGCTGGTCGAGCGCGGTGCGAGTCTCGACTTGTACCAGCACGCAGATTTCATCATTGGCCTTCGTCAAATAGCCGGGCGTGCGGCCATAGCGGCTGGCGCGGGCGGCGACTGAGACGCCGCGGATGCCTTGCGGCGGATAACGCGTGGAGGCGACCGCGCGTTTCGCCTCTTCGGCGTTCTGCACGTATGGAAAGAGCAGCGTCTGCGCGCCAATATCGAGGCAGCGCTTGGCGAGCACGGCGTCGTTCCAGGCCGGCCGGATGATCGGCGTCGCCGTGCCGCGCTGCACCGCTTGCAACTGCGAGACCAAATCGGGAATTTCATTGGGCGAATGCTCGGTGTCGAGCAGGATCCAATCGAAGCCGGAGTCCGAAATGATCTCGGCGGCGATATTGCTGCACAGGCTGGACCACAGGCCGATCTGCAATTTGCCGGCAGCGATGGCATGCTTGAAGGCGTTGCGCTGGAATTCGGTACCCATGATGCTCACACAAACTGAATGGCAATGCCGCCGAGCGGCCCGTAATCGGCGTGGATGGTGTCGCCCTTCTGCGCAAACACCACGCGCGTGAAGGAGCCGGCGAGCACGATGTGGCCGGGCTCCATCGCGTGGCCGAGCTGGCAGATCTTGTTGGCGAGCCAGGCGACGCCGAGCGCGGGATGGCCGAGCACGCCGGCGGCGAGGCCGGTCTCCTCGATCTCGGAATTCTTGTACATGATGCCGCCGACCCAGCGCAGATCGACATCCATCGGGCCGACCGGTCGGCCGCCGAGCGCGATGCCGGCGGCGGCGCCGTTGTCGGCGACGGTGTCGACGATTTTGCGCGGATCGGCCAAGCGCGCGTCCACAATTTCGATCGCCGGGATCACGTACTCGGTGGCGCGCAGCACATCGGCGAGGCCGACGCCCGGGCCCTGCAGGCGCTTGCCCATGATAAAGGCGAGCTCGACCTCGACGCGCGGCTTGCAGTAGCTGGCATGCGGCACTTTGGCGCCGTCGCCGATCATCTGGTCGTCGAGGATGTAACCGTAATCGGGCTCGTCGATCATCGAGGAGCGCTGCATCGCCTTGGAGGTGAGGCCGACTTTGTGGCCGATCAACTTGGCGCCGGCCTTGATCTTGCGCTGCGCGACATCGGCAGAGATCGCGTAGGAATCCTCAATCGTGATGTTCGGGAAAGTCTGCGAGAACGGCGTCGCCTGTTTGCGGTCTTTGGCCGCCTGAATCAGGATATCGGCGGCTTTCTTGCGGTCGGCGTCGGAAAGCATCGGTTTCCCCCTTTGGGACCGATGCTGTAACGGCTCGCGGGCGCGCGGGTCAACCCGCCTGCGCGGCCAGCTTTCGATTGATGAAAGCCAGCAAGCGCGCAAAGGGACCGTGCAAGAATGGCAGATCGACCGCCACCAGCACCAACCCCAGCGGGATCATCCAGAATCCGAGGATCGGCAGTACGGTACCAACGATGCCGCCGCCAATCAGCACGACGGCGAGCGGCACGCGCAGCCATACCGCGTCGGGCTTGCGCGCGCTGCGCATCAGCCAGCGTAGCCAGCCCGGCAGGCGGTCCTGCAGCCGGTCCATTTCAGCGTGGAAGTCGGGTTTGGCGCCCATGCCAGTTAAAAGCTAAGCGTCAAAATTTGTTCCGCAAGGCATCAGCCGCGCAAATCGGGCAGATCGCGATAAAGATCAAGCGCTTCCGGATTGGCCAGCGCCTCGGTGTTTTTCACAGGGCGCCCATGCACCACATCGCGCACGGCGAGTTCCGTGATCTTGCCGGATTTGGTGCGCGGGATATCGGCGATCGGCACGATTTTGGCCGGCACGTGGCGTGGGCTGGCGCCGGCGCGGATCTTCGCGCGGATCTTGTCGCGCAAAGGTTCATCGAAGGCCGTGCCTTCCTTCAACCGCACGAACAGCACCACGCGCACGTCGTTATCCCAGTCCTGACCGATGCAGATGGCTTCCAGCACTTCCGGAATCTGCTCGACCTGCGCGTAGATTTCCGCGGTGCCGATGCGCACACCGCCCGGGTTGAGGGTCGCGTCGGAGCGGCCGTGGATGACGATGCCGCCATGCACGGTCCATTCGGCGAAGTCGCCATGGCACCACACATTCGGGAAGCGCTCGAAGTAAGCGGCGTGATATTTTTTGCCCCCGGCATCGTTCCAGAACATGATCGGCATCGACGGAAACGGCTTGGTGCAAACCAGCTCGCCTTTTTCCTGGCGCACGGGCTTGCCCTCCTCCGACCAGACATCGACCGCCATGCCGAGGCCCGGCGCCTGGATCTCGCCGCGCCAGACCGGCGAGGTCGGATCGCCGAGCACAAAGCACGAGACGATGTCGGTGCCGCCGGAGATCGAAGCGAGATGCACGTCGGCTTTCACGTCGGAATAGATGTAGTCGAAGCTCTCGGGCGCCAGCGGCGAGCCGGTCGAAGTGATCAAGCGCACCGAGGACAGATCGTGCGTCTTCGCGGGCGACAGCCCCGCCTTCTTGCAGGCGTCGATGTATTTGGCCGAGGTGCCGAACACGTTGATGCGCTCGGCCTGCGCGAAGTCCCATAGCACGGCCTGCGGCGCGAAGGGCGAGCCGTCGAACAGGCAGAGCGTCGCGCCCGAGGCGATGCCGGAGGCGAGCCAATTCCACATCATCCAGCCGCAGGTGGTGAAATAGAACAGGCGCTCGCCCGCGTGCAGGTCGCATTGCAGGCGATGCTCTTTCATGTGCTGCAGCAGCGTGCCGCCGGCGCCGTGCACGATGCATTTCGGCACGCCGGTGGTGCCCGACGAATAGAGAATGTAGATCGGATGATTGAACGGCAGCCGCTCGAAAGTGACCGGCTTCGCCGTGTAGGGTTTCAGGAAATCCTCGAGCGTTATCGCGCGCGGCACTTGGCCCACGACTTTAGCGGCATCGCCGAGGTAGGGCACGATCACGACGGGCGCCGCGGTGGTGAGCTGCTTGGCGACGGCCGTGAGCTTGTCGGCGATGGCGATCGGCTTGCCGTTGTACCAGTAGCCGTCGACCGTGACGAAAACCTTCGGTTCGATCTGGCCGAAACGGTCGAGCACGCCGCGCTCGCCGAAATCGGGCGAGCAGGACGAGAAGATCGCGCCGATCGAGGTGACCGCCAGCATCAGCGCGATGGTTTCCGGCAAGTTCGGCATCATCGCCGCGACGCGGTCGCCCTTGCCGACACCCGCAGCGCGCAAGGACTGCTGCAGCCGCGACACCAGCGCGCGCAATTCGTCCCAGGTGAGCCGATAGGCGACCTTGTCTTCGCCGCGGAAAATGAGCGCGTCGCCCCCGCCCTGCCCGCGCAGCAGGTTCTCGGCGAAATTGAGCTTGGCGTCGGGAAAGAATTGCGCGCCCGGCATTTTGTCGCCGTCGATCAGACGCCGCTTGCCCTTGTCGCCGATGACGCCGCAATAATCCCAGATCAGGTCCCAGAACTCGGCGCCCTGCGCCACCGACCAGGCGTGCAGGTCACGGTAGTCCTTGAGCGTGAGGCCATGCCGCTTATTGGCCTCGGCGATGACGGCCATGACTTGTGCCTTGGCCACGCGCTCCGGGCTCGGCCGCCACAGCGGCTTTTCCTCGGTTTCCTGCATTGCTGACATGACGTCTCACCCGCACCGGCGCCGGCGCCGGCCCCGGGCGGTCCTAGGAAACATCATAAGGGCCGTCGCTTGCAAGCCTAGCGCGGCGGCGGATTGGCCGCAGGCGGCGTTATGTCGGTCACCGGGTTTTTCCGCGGCGTGATGTCGGTGACCGGGTTGCGCGGCTTGACCGGAGCCGCAGGCACAGCCGGCGCCGGAGCGGCCGCCGGCTTGTCACCGGCGAGCCGGGTCGGCAGCGGCAGATTGTGCGGATAATAGGTCCAGAATACGAAGGCGACCGCGAACAGCACCGCCGACAGCACCGCGCCCATGAGGCGGCGGTTGAGCGATATCAGGTTGCCGATGATGCTCGCCAGGAACACGAACACGGCGAGAACGGCCACATAAAGCCAGTCCACGTTGAGCCAATCGATCGGAATATCCGGCATCGTTTTCACCCTCGGCAATAAAACGCATTTTAGCCCAAGCGCGCGAGGCGGGCCACCCGCGGATGTTTCCCGGCGGTCACTTTCCCTTTATACCTCGGCCCCCATGCCGCAAGTCCTCATTCTCACCGAAGTCCAGGAAGGGATGCGGGCCCGTTACAAGGCCATGCTGCTGGAGCGCTTTCCGCAGCTGACCGTCAACGTGGTCATGCATCACAACGATGTCGGCCCCTATATCGCCGACACCGAGGTCCTGCTGTGCTTTTCGCCGCCCATGGCCGACCACGTGGTGCGCGACGCCAAGAAGCTGAAATGGATCCAGGCGCTCGGCTCAGGCGTCGACAACATCGTCGACCTGCCCTCGCTCGGCAAAGAGGTGCTGGTCACCAACGTGCGCGGCATCCATGGCGCGCCGGTCACGGAAGCGACGCTCGCCTATATGCTGTCGCTTGCGCGCAATCTGCCGCACGCGACCCGCGTTCAAGAAAAACACCAATGGGAGCGCTGGCCGGCGCAACTTCTCTCTGGCAACACCGTCGGCATTTTCGGCGTCGGCCTGATCGCGGAATACATGGCGCCGGTGATGAAGGCGCTCGGCATGACGGTCATCGGCTTTTCGGGCACGCCGCGGCCGGCGCCCGGCTTCGACCGCATGGTCAGACGCGACGACCTGGTGAAAACCGCCGGCGATCTCGATTTTCTGGTGACGCTGGCGCCGCCGACGCCGCAGACGCGCGGCATCATCGGAGAAAAGGTTTTCGCCGCCATGAAGCCGGGCGCTTTTCTGATCAACGTCGCGCGCGGCGGCCTCATCGACGAGACGGCGTTGATCAAGGCGCTGGACAGAGGCAAAATCGCCGGCGCTGCGCTCGACGTGTTCGCGCAAGAGCCGCTGCCGCCGGAGAGCCCGCTCTGGAAGGCCAAGAACATCCTGCTGTTCTCGCATCTCGGCGGCTACTCGCTCGGCTACGAAGACCGCGCCATGCCGACCATCGCCGGCAACATGGCGAAGTTTCTGGCCGGCGATCCGAAGTCTATGATCAACATCGTGCGCAAGCCCGCGTCCTGGGGAGACTGAAATGGCCTTGTCGGAACGGCTGAACACACCGATCTCCACCGCCGAGCTCGAACGCCGCTGGAAGGCGGTGCGCACGGCGATGGCGCGCGAGAAGATCGACGTGCTGCTGATGCAGAACAACAACGACCACATGGGCGGCTATGTGCGCTATTTCACCGACATGCCGGCGACCAACGGCTACCCCAACACCGTGGTGTTCCCGCGCGACGACGAAATGACGGTGGTATGCCAGGGCCCGTTCGGCGGCGGCGAGACGACCGCGCAAGGCGACGTCAACTGGCGCGGCGTGAAGCAGATCTACACGACGCCGAGCTACGCCTCGGCACACTACACCAAAGAGTACGATCCGGAGCTGGCGGCCAAGGCGCTCAAGCCGTTCGCCAACGGCACCATCGGCTATGTCGGCACCTATCAGATGTCGTTTGCGCTGCTCGACACCATCAAACGCACGTTTCCGAACGCGCGCTTCGTCGATGCCTCCGACATGGTCGACAAGATCAAGGTCATCAAGAGCGCGGAGGAGATGGAGCTGGTGAAACGCGCGGCGGCAATGCAGGACGGCGCCATGCGCGCCGCTTTTGCCGCCGTGAAGCCCGGCATGCGCGACACGGAAGTGGCGGCGGTCGCGCAGCAATACAGCGTGTCGCATGGCAGCGAGAACGGCATCTATCTCTGCGCCTCCATGCCGCTCGGCAAGCCGTCGAAATTCGCCAACAAGCACTTGCAGAACCGCGTCATCCAGAAAGGCGATCAGGTCGCGCTGCTGGTCGAGGATAACGGGCCGGGTGCCATGTACACCGAGTTGGGGCGTTCCTGCGTCGTCGGCGCGAAAGTGCCGCAGGCGATGAAGGACGAACTCGAATTCTGCAAAGCGTCGCGCAAATTCACGCTCGACCTGCTCAAGCCCGGCACGCCCTGCAAGGACATCTGGGACGCCTTCAACGATTTCATGCGCAAGAATGGGCGGCCCGACGAGGCGCGGCTTTATTGTCACGGCCAAGGCTACGATCTGGTCGAGCGACCGCTGGTACGCAACGACGAGCCGATGGCCATCGAGAAGGACATGAACATCGTCGTGCACCCGACCTATATCCACGCCGGCTATCTCAACTGGCTGTGCGACAACTACTTGATCGGCGGCAACGGTCCGGGCGACCGGCTGCATCAGTTTCCGGAAGAAGTCGTCGAAGTCGGTTAAGGAGGCGCGCCATGGCGGAGATCAAGATCATCAACCCCAATACGCTCGGCAAGCCGCTCGGGCAATATTCGCAGATGACGCGGGTGAAGGCGTCGGAATTTCTGTTCATCGCCGGGCAGGTCGGCGTCTTCAAGGACGAGAAACTCGCCGGCGAGGATTTCGAGGCGCAATGCGCGCAGACCTTCGCCAACCTTGAGGCGGCGCTGAAAAGCCAAGGCGCGGGCTGGGGCAATGTCGTCGAGTTCAGGACTTATCTCGTGCACTCGCAGGACATCCCGAAATTCATGAAGTACCGGCTGGGCGCATTCCCCAAGATGTTCGCCAACGGCGCCTATCCGCCCAACACGCTGCTGATGATCGACCGGCTGGTGCAGGAACCGCTGCTGATCGAAGTCTCGGCGGTGGCGGCGCTTTAATCGACGAACGTCCCGCTTCTGCGCTCGCCGGCGTATTTGACCAGCGCCAGGAAGCGATAAAGGCCGTGCACGAACTTGCCGTAGGGCAGGCTCAGGAACAACGCCAGCACCACGCCGAGATGGATGGCGAGCAAGAGCCCCATCGCCCCGGTGTCGCGCAAGATCAGCAGCAGAAAACCGGTGAGGCTTGTCAGGTACAACATCGCGATGAAGGCCGTATCCATGCCGCGGCGCCCGGCGTCGGTGAGCTTCGGATCGCGCCCTCGCGCCAACAGGAATAGCCCGGCGGGTCCGACAAGCAGGCCGAGACCGCCAATCATGCCGAGCAGCACGGGCAGACTGTAGACCGGGTAAGGCGCATGCCAACCGAAGGCATAGTGATAGACGGTGGCGACGCAGGTTGCGGCGAAGCAAAACAGGAAGCCGTAGAAGGTGGCGTGGTGATAGACGCGGCGCAGCGATGACGGCTCCTCAGTCTCGGATGTGCAGCCACCTCCCCCGCCGCCGAGATAGCGCAGCGTGAACGTGTCGGTGACGGCTTGGCCAAATGCGGCAAAACCAACGGCCGGCGCATCGGCGTTGATGTTGCGCCAGAACGCCCGCAGGCTGAAAACGAAAGCGGCGATCGCATAAAGGAATGCGGCGCCGAATAGCAGCACCATCGCCCGGTGCGGCATCACTTTGTAGAAATCGCCGGCGTTGCGCGACCACAACGCAGCGGGATCGGCAAAGGCGGCAAAGCCGACGATGAAGGCCGCAACGCTCGCCGCGCACAGCAGCGCAATGAGTAAGCCGTTGCGCGCGAATGCGCCCGCAAGCGCGCGCGGCCAGACGTAAGATCCGTAACTGTCGTTGCGCAGCTTGGCGAGCGTCGCTGGGATATTCACGTTGAACTCGTGCGGCGGCGAATACTGGCAATCGGGGAAGCAGGCGCCGCACTGGTGACAGAGATTGGCAAGGTAATTGAGATCGCCGGTCGCAAAACTACGGCGCATCTCCATCGCCGGAAACACCGCGCATAACCCTTCGCAATAGCGGCAGGCATTGCAGATCGTCATCAGCCGGTCGGCTTCGCGAAGGTTGTCAGTTGCGAGCATGCGCCGCCGCCCCTTCGCCCGCGATGCGGCCGAACACCGCGCCGATGGTCATGCCGATGCCGGCAAGATAGCCCTTGCCCAGCACGTTGCCGGCCATGATCTCACCGGCCGCGAACATATTGCCCGCGCCTTTGCCGTCTTTCATCAGCATGCGCGACTCCTGGTTCACGCGCGTGCCGAGATAGGTGAAGGTGATGCCGGGCCGCAGCGGATAAGCGTAGAACGGCGGCGAGTCGAGCTTGCGCGCCCAGTGGCTTTTCGGAACGGCCAGGCCTTCCGTGCGGCAATCGTCGAGCACGGTCTGATCGAACGTGCCGGGGCGAACGGCGGCGTTGAACGCGTCGACGGTTTTAGTGAGCGCGGAAGGATCGAGCGACAGCTTGCTTGCCAGTTCGCCGATGGTCGGCGCCTCGACTGCCGGGAAAATTGACGGCATGAACAAGCGGATCGATTTTGAATCGATGATCGAATAGGCGATCTGTCCCGGCTGCTGCGCCACCAGCCGGCCCCAGATCGCATAGCGCTTGGGCCAGGTCTCCTCGCCTTCGTCGTAAAAACGTTGCGCGTCGCGGTTGACCATGATGCCGAACACGACGCTGTCGAGGCGCGTCGCGATGCCGCCGTCGAATTTGGGCGCGCGCGCGTCGATGGCCACCGCGTGGCATTGCGTCGGGTCGCCGACGGGGGCGACGCCGGCATCGAGCAGCATCTTCAAGACGTCGCCACGGTTATAGGGCGTTCCGCGGATGAGGAAATTGTCGGCGGCGGCGCCCCAATATTGCTTGAGCCAGTCGATATTTGCCTCAAAGCCGCCGGCAGCAGCGACCAGCGCACGCCCGCGCACGCTTTGTGTGCGGCCCTCGTGCTTGATCGTCGCCGACATGAAGTAGCCGTTGTCGACGGTGAGCCCGGTGACCGGCGTATCGTAAAGGCAAGTGACGCCGAGCGCCTCGGCGCGGCGGTAGAGCGCGTTGAGCGCGCCGCGCCCGCCGCCGAGAAAAAAGGCGTTGGTCTTGCCCAGACTGAGCGTGCCGCCGAGCGGCGGCTGGAAGCGTACGCCCTGCTCGTCCATCCAGCCGAGCAATTCGCGCGAACGCGCGACCGTGAGCTCGGCCAGAACCTTGTCGGTCTCGCCACCGGTGACGCGATAAAGATCGTCGAGAAATTCCGCCGGCGCGTAAGGTCCCGTCATGGTTGGCGCGGTGCCGTCATGCGCCAGCCGCAAATTGCGCGTATGGCGGGTATTGCCGCCGCGATAGAATTGCGGCGCGCCTTCCAGCACGATCACGCGGCAGCCGGCGCGCGCCGCCGTGATCGCGGCGCAGAGCGCGGCATTGCCGCCGCCAATCACCACCACGTCGAAGGGTTGCGAGAAGTCCATCGTGGCTGGATCAATGCCTTGCTTCGCCGCGGCTGGCAATGGCATCGTGGCATGGCCGTTCGAGGCCGGGACAGGACAAATGAAATTCGCCCATTTCACGCATGTCTGGGGTAAGCCCGGCATGACGCCGCACGCGCGCTATGAGGAGCTGTGGCGCGAGCTGCAGTTGTGCGACGCGCTCGGCTACGACTACGCTTTTTGCGTCGAGCATCATTTTCGACCCGATGAAAGCTGGATCTCCTCGCCCAGTCTTTTCACGGTGGGCGCGGGCGCGCGCACCAAGCGGCTGCGCATCGGGCCGATGGGCTACATCGTTCCGCTCTATCACCCGCTGCGGCTGGCCGAGGAAATCGCCATCGTCGATCAGATGCTAGGCGGGCGCATGGAGTGCGGCCTGGTGCCCGGCATCAATGCCGATTATTTCCGGCCCTTCGGCCTCGACTATGATCTGCGCAAGACGCCGACGCTCGAATTTGTCGCCTACATGCGCGCAGCCTATGGGGAAACGCAGCCGTTCGAGTTTCGCGGCGAAAATTTTCACACCGTCGAACCGACTCGGCTCGCCGTGCAGCCGCTACAAAAGCCGCATCCGCCGTTATGGATGATGAGCCGCGATCCGCGCACGCTCGAATTCTGCGCGGCAAATGGAATCAATCCCGGCTATTTTTTGATCTATCCGCGTGAAGATGCTGCGCCGCGCTATCATGTGTTCCTGGAAAACTGGAGGAAAGCCGGCCATGCGCGCAAGCCGGATATCGCCTATTGCACCCTGGTCTATGTCGACGAGAGCGACAGCAAGGCGCTCGACGTGGCACTGGCACGCGCCGCGCGTGCCTATGAAGGATTCCTGCCGCCGCCCAAACTGGGCGAAAGTTTCGACGTGCGCGTGCGCGAACACGCCAAGAAATTCATCGGCCGCGGCGAGCCGGGCGCGTCCGAAATCATGGCCAATCTGTTCGACGCCGATTACCTGATGACGCACGAGCTGGTGTTCATCGGCTCGCCCGACACTGTGGCGGAAAAGCTCCGCGCCGCCGCAGAGAAGGGCTTGTTCAACGTGTTCCTCGGCGAATTCAATTTTTCCGACCTGCCGGCCGACGACGTCATGCGCTCGATCACCCTGTTTGGCGAGCGCGTAATGCCGGTGCTGCGCGGTTACGAATCTTTTTGACGCCCCTTGAAGGTTGACTGCCGCAAACCTGGCCGGAATTTTTAAGTGGCCATACACCACTGCTCGGTTGGTCCCTCGGCCAATCGGCTTCGTTTCTCAGCAACTACTTCCCGCAGGGAAAGGCATCTCTTAGCGCAAAGAACAGCGCACGCCCGAGCGGCAAGTCCGCATCGCCACTCGTCTTGCGCGCCCAACGCATTACAATGTCATTGGCTTGCTCAAAAGTAAGCGCGGGAAGAACTCCGGGCATACAAAATAATTTGTCCTGTGAAGACATATTGTAGGCGATAAGCCCATCCTTGATACCGATCATATATGTTCTGTTGAAATTCAGATCCTTTTCTGTCTTCGGATGTTTGTATTGTTCGAGTGTTACGGTCTGTGCGGTTGCGCTGATGGTCAACGATACGATCAATACGATCGCCGCTGAAGCAATCGTCGCGACATGATAAAATCTCACCATCGTCAATACTCCTCCTGCTCAGGACCTGGCTTTAATTTTCAAAGCCGGAAATCGCGGACTACACGGATATTGGTCAGTGACGCACCGGCTTCGAGCCGGTTGCAGCTGACTGTCGCGAGGGGAGAGATTCGGTCACAGCGACGATCCAACCGGCTTTTGCGACAACGTCCTGTAACATCTGCACGATGCGCTGAAGTTCTGCGGGCGTAAGCACGCCGACCGCCGTTTCACCGCTCTGTCCTTGCAACTCAAATCGAACGCGGTTTCCCGCAGGGGAAATCGTTAGTCGTTCGGCAAGTTCCGCACTACTCGCGCTGGATTTGAGAATTTCGGGCGGCGTTTGCGATATCGCGCGCGCAGTCTCGGCAATTGCAGCATCGTGTTCGAAAGCGGCGATCTCCGGACGATGTTCTACAGACGCTCGTTGCGCCAAATCGGAGGTCTTGATGAGGTAATCCGGCGCACGATTCAGCAACGCGAGCGAAAGCCGTCTCGTCAACCAACATGACCAGGCATTAGGGCGGCCAGCATTGATAGCAGCCGCGACGCGGTCTTCTCGCTGTTCATAGATGAAGGTGATCGTTTTCAGCGCTCGCACGGCGTCTCACTACCATGGGAGGCGTCGCAGCCAGAAATTGCTCTCCACTTATATCGGCAGCCTGCCATGGCCGACCGCTCTATTCACCTCTGAAATATTTGGAGAATTTGGGTTTGAAACAGCATCCCTGACAATTTCGTTCCACAAAAATACACTCTTAGCGAGTAACCTGTAAAACTACAATCTAACGACGTCCGCATAGCATGTGGTCGGCTCGGCGGTGATGCGCCATCCGGTGGCCGGAGCAGAAACCCCGCGCGTGAGTGTTGACGAAAAGACTATTGCTGAGTCGCCCCCGGCGGGGCCGCACAGTGTGAGGTCTGCTTTAGGGCGCCCTCGACGGCGTGCCCATTAGCGGCGGCCGCTTTTTCAGGACATGAGGTTTTCAAGCCGCCGGTTGACGTACAGCGTTTAGGGGCGGCTGATTGCCGTTGTGAATGCTGCCGCGCCAACGCATTATCGCCCAGTACGGGTCACCGCAATGCCAACCGCCGACCGCAACAAGCTCGACAAAGCCCGACGCATGCTCGGCGAGTGTGTGCTGTTTCGCGGACTGAAGCCAAAAGAACGCACCGAGTTAGTCGCGCGCGCCCGCATGCGCGATTTTCGCGCCGGCGACACGATCTTCCTCATGGGAGCGTCCGGCGACAGCATGATGGCGGTGCTCGACGGCAATGTGCGCATCAGCGTGCCCTCGCCGGAGGGCAAGGAAATCGTGCTGGCAATCATTCAGCCGGGCGAAGTGTTCGGCGAGATCGCCGTGCTCGACGGCAAGGAACGTACCGCCGAGGCAACCGCGATGACCGATTGCACGCTGGCGGTGCTCGAGCGGCGCGACGTCATGGCCTTCCTCGAAAGCAATCCGACCGGCTGGCCACGGCTGGTTGACCTATTATGCGCGCGGCTGCGCCACAGCGACCGGCAGATCGCCGAGATGGCATTCCTCCAATTGCCGGTGCGGCTTGCGAAAGCGCTGCTGCGCATGGCGGACATGGCCGCGGGTCTTGCCGGCGCGCGGGCCGGCGCGCGCATCCGGCTCACCCAGCGCGAGCTCGGCAACATCGTCGGCATGACGCGCGAAAGCGTGAACAAATGTCTGCGCGAATGGCAGCGTAAAGGCATCATTCGGATCGATGACAACACGATCATTATCGTCAAAAGAGATGCCCTGGAGCAGGTCGCGCACACAGGCTGACGCCTCGACGCTTCCTATAATATCTTCAGCGACTAGGAGCATTCACCATTCTGCCGGCAGAAATTGCGGCTGTTATTGTAGCAACCTATGGACGTGCTTAGGCAATAGTTCTGGCATTGCTCTTGGATACGAGGATCGCTAGCGGTTATTTGCCCGCATTTATTATTGCATGCGCCAAGGTTGGTATAGCAAATTCGTGCTTGCTGCTGCACGCATGCGTCACATTTGGCCTGAGCCGGCGTCGCTGGAATTGTTGTCTGCGCTTCCGCGGGCACCAGAAGAATTATCAAGCCCGCAATCAAAAATCCGAGCGCTGCGAAACAGCTTTGGCACTTAGATAATGCGATCATTAATCTTACCAGCCGGTGCGATCGGTCAAACGTTAAAGGACGAAATGGTTCGAATGCAAATGCATCGCATTATTCAAGTGAATTTCCATCTCCGCATGACCATTGTGAGCCGCTCCTGTTTCAGGTAACGACGTCAGCGATTGAAAATGCACCGCTGGACTATTGCTGGTCGACCCAATGATTGCCGAGAGGTCGATGTGGTCCAAGCCAGCTGCGAAGTCGGTGATGGAGTCGAAGTGGCCGCCGCCCGGCCGCGAATCCGTGATAGCCTTAAAGATGAAGGTATCGCTGTGGCCGCCCGTGACCGTATCACCGCCATTGCCCATGAATGTTTGGTTATGTGAGCCGCTGATGTGCGTATCGGCGTTTGCACTACCATTGAACACAAAGGAATCCGAAGTACCAAGGTGATCGGTGACACCAGCCGATGTGGGTGGGTCGGTGATTAGCGTACCGCCAGAGCCATCGGACGAGACTATGAAGCTCGCAGTCGTGTAATCACCGTTCGCGAAAGCAACGCTATCGGCCAGCATGGTAATACCGTTGACCGTATCGAAGATGGAGAGCGTGCCGCCCGTGTCAGTACCGGCATTGTCCTGGAAAGCGAAGGTGATATCCGACCCAAAGGAAATATTCTGCAGATCGATCGCATCGGAGTGAGTCGTATCGGGTGCGGTTCCGGTAAATCCGGAGATTTGGCCCGAGAAATCCGCCGCCACTCCGAGCACGAGCTCGCCGTATACCGGCGCGCCGGTGCCGTTATCGAAAGTGACGTTCATGTTCGATTGCGCATCGAATATCAACGTTCCGCCTGCGATGATTGCACTTCCGGTGCCGCTCACGGGATCTTCGATCTGCAGCGTGCCGCCGTTCGTTGCTTCAAGGATGCCGTCGTTGGTGACGGCGTTGCCGGTATTGAGGGTGAGCGTGCCGTCAGCATAATTCGCTTCGATCGTACCATGGGCCTCGTTGACCAGTGTCAGATTGCCGTCGCCGATGCCAATCTGGCCGGCGCCGGAGATGATGTTGTCGACGTTGGTCAGCGTCGTGGTCGCAGTCGTGCCATAAATCACGTTTTCGTAGCTGTCCGACAGAATGACTTGGCCACCACCCTGAAGCGTGACGCCATTGCCGATAATCTGAAGGTCGGTTTCATCTCCCGTCGAGTTCAGTGCGATCGTACCGGTATTATCGATCGTGCCGCTGAGCGGCAGCATGGCGCCGTCGCTCACCGTCATGGTCTCGGGGTTCTCCACGACGGGCGCCTGATTGAACACGAAGTCGTTTGCGGTGAGAGATGCCGCGTCGACGCCATGCAAGGTGATCGTTTCGCCGGTGCCGAGCGTGATCACCGCATCGCCGTTGCCGTCATCGGCGATATGGCCGGCAAGGTCGCCGAAGCCGGTAATGCCGGCGAATCCGGTCAGGTCGATCTGGTCGGTCGCCACATTGAAATTGTAGATCGCGTCGTTGCCGATCGGCTGCGCGAACACAAAAAGATCGTTACCGCCCGTGCCGGTCAGCGTGTCGTTGCCGGACCAAGCGAAGATCGGCGAACCCGGCGCATAGGCCTCGACGTTATCCGACACGACGGCAGTCCCGGTGGTACCGTCGGCGTTGGTCCAGGTCTCGGCCACGCTGAGCAGCATTGCTCCGGTATAAGTGGCGGCGGTCAGGACCGTCAACGCGCTCAGATCGTCCGTCTCCACTGACCAGATGCCGTTGCCGAGATTGGCGCCATTGCTGAGGCTCCAACCATCGGGCATTCCGCTGATCGTGACGGTCGTCGGCGCGTTCGCGCCGGACGGGTCGGTCATGGCCAGATTGATGGCAGAGCCGGCGATGCCACCTGGACCGAATCTGGTCTGAGCGGTCGCGTTTATCGTCGTCTGGTTGCCCGCGACGTCCGTTGCGACGATCGTTAGGTGGTCGCCGGCGCTTATCGCGATATTTTGATACGTCCAACTTCCGCCATTCAGCGTAGCGTAGCCGCTGTTGGAGTGGGTCGTGTCGGAGACGTAGACCGTGGCTACGCCGGAGCCGACGTCGGAATTTGTGCCACTCAATGTGTGCGTGTTGGAGGCGTACGATGTTTCCGCCACCTTCGGCGGCGTCGTGTCGAGCGTCGCCACGAACGTGTTCGAGGTGCCGGTATTGCCAGCAACGTCGATCGCCGTCGCCGTCAGGTCGTTGGTGCCAGTGTTCAGGGTAACGTTCGCGAGGCTCCAGTTGCCGTTGTTGTCGGCGGTCGTGGTGCCAACCACCTTCGAACCGTCCTTCACCGTCAGGTTATGATCGGCCGCATCGATGGTGCCGCTCACCGTCACTTTTGCGGTGTCGGTGATCCCATCGGTGCTGCTTGACCCAGTATCCGGGTTGATCCCGCTGATCGTCAATGTCGGTGGTGTTTCGTCTACCGTCACCGGCTGGGTTGCTGGCGTCGCCGCGTTGCCGGCCACATCCGACACATTCGCCGTCACCGTGTAGCTGCCGTCCGTAAGAGCCTTGGCATCGGTCGAGTTGACATTGACCGACCAGTCGCCATTCGAATGCACCGTCGTGGTGTAGGTGTCGACGGCCGTGCCCGAGCTGGTGTCGATAACGACCGTGACGGTCTGCCCACTGACCGTGGCGAAGCTGCCGTCGGGGTCGGAGGCCGTGCCATTGATGGTGACGCCTTGCGACGCATCCGTCTTGTTGATGATGTTGTTGCCGTCGATTTTGGCCATCGTGATCGTCGGCGCATGCTCGTCTACCGTCACCGTCTGGGTCGCTGGCGTCGCCGCGTTGCCAGCCACATCCGACACATTCGCCGTCACCGTGTAGCTGCCGTCCGTAAGCGCCGTGGCTTCGGTCGAGCTGACATTGACCGACCAGTCGCCGTTCGACTGCACCGTCGTGGTGTAGGTTTCAACGGGCGTGCCCGAGCTGTTGTCGATAACGACCGTGACGGTCTGCCCATTCACCGCCGTAGTATCCGCGCCGTTCTCGAACGCCGTGCCGCTGATAGTGAAGCCGTTCGACGCGTCGGTGGCGCTGATGATGTTGTTGGTTCCAATGGTGCCGATCATGATCGTCGGCGCGAGGATGAAATTGGCAGCGGAAAGATTTAAGGCGAGCGTTGCTGCATCTTGAGGACTATAAGTAGACAGAATGATTTCCAACTCATCGCCTGATCCGCCGTCGTAATCGTGCGAATTCGTGCCGATATTCGCATAAACAATAACGTCGGAGCCATTCACTATCCATGCGATGCTGTCCGCGTTGATGAGGGTCGGAGTCGGAGTAATCCACCCTGGATTTTGGTAATCCCGGATATCGCGGCGAAAGAGATAATATCGCCGTCGTATGGAAGTTGGTGATCGTGTCGGTGCCGCTTGCGCTGGAGTTGGCTTTCCGCTCAAGTTCTGCGCACCGCATACCGAGCCAATGAGTAGGTATTGACCGCTGCCGCCGGTCATCGTGTCGCTTCCGGCGCCGCCAACAAACCAAACAGGTCCGGTCATGCCAGTCGCGTCGATGGTGTCGTTGCCGGCCAATCCATAAACAATGGTCGGCGTCGATGGCGTGATATCAAGGCCCCCGACGAGGGTTACCGTGTCGTTATTCTGATTATCGACGACCACGTCGAACGGTAGTGTGGCGGTTTGGTGCGTGGTGTTGTCGGTGACCTGCACTGACAGTGCATACTTCCCCCCGGAACTTCCAATGAGATCATGGCTTCCGGTGAAGAGTGATTCTAAATCTGTGCCCGGGCTAAAGCTCGTGCGCAAGTCAGAGCCATTCGGAACGGTGATGTTGAAACTATAGGTATCGCCGGAATTGCCGCCAGTCCCGCTGAATGTCCCGATTTTCTTGGCATTCACCAGACCGTCGGGGAAGAAGAACTGATTAAAGAAGAACTGATTGAAATTAAAGTTGTAGTAGTTGTAGAAGTTCGGTTCCAATGCACCTAACGTCACAGCGTCCGGCGCAAAGAAGAAACCGATCTGGGGCACGTTAATTACCAGCGGCCCCGTTTCGGTGGCCGGGACCGGCACCAGCGGCACCACCTCCTCGTAAGTTGTCGTGGTCTGGTTGTTGGTGTTCTGATTATTGGTGTTCTGATTGTTGCCGCCAGTCTGGGAGGGATTCCCAGTGGTGGTCGTGACATAGACGGACGCCGTTCCGTTGGTGTTCGAACCGGCAAGGTTGTTCGGGAGAATAATTTCGATCTGCGTATGATGGGAGTCTGTCGATTGCGGATTTGGTTGGTTCGGATTCTGGATGAACTGCTGGATGATTTGCTGACCAACCGACTGAACGCTGACGATTTGCTGGAGCGCGGCGAGTTCCGCGGCCACTTCCGCCGGCGACTTTTGCAATTCCTGCGCCAAGACCTGCAACGGGCCCGCCGGCGTGACTTGGACTATCCCGCCGTTCGCTGTGACATTGGCAACCACCGTGCCGTCCGGGCCGATAATTTCGGCACCGACCGCGCTCTCGACCACGTAAAATTGCACTGTTCCATCGTTGGCGTCGGTCACGCCGCCAACCGTGCCGCGAATGCCCATGGTGGCAACCGGCGTGGTGATCTTCATGCCGCCGCTGTGTGCGACTTCACCCGAGACGAATGTGAGCGAGCCCTGGACCAGATTGAGAAGCTCTGAATTTGCTGTTCCGTGCGGGTCGAAAACGAAGTCATTGACCACAAGACGAGAACCCGCTGTCAAATTGAGGGTGCTGCCGTCGTTAAAGGTCGCGCCCAGCGTGCCGCTACCGGTTTGCAGCACGTCGCCTTTGAGGATGGCGCTACCGACCGTCACACCGATGGCGACACCGTTGCGCAGGATGGTGACGTTGCCGTGCACCGCAGCCACGCGGCCAACCACTTCGGCTGTGCTCTGCGATGGTCCGGCCTGCGCATAATCGCCGTGGCCAGTGAGCGCTTCCACAGTGTCGCCCGTTACTTGCGCGCCGTCCGGCGAACGCAAGGTCGGCCGGTTGTCGCCGCGAAAATAATCGTGGACGACGAATTTGTGGTAGTGATCCGACAGAATGAGGTCGGTGCCAGCGCGTTTGAAATCGCCAGAAAACAGCAAATGGGCGTCGGGAATCGTAATCGCGTCAGTTGAACCGTGGGCGATGGCCTCAAGTCCAACGAGTGATTCGCCAAAATTTGGAGCCGGCAAGACGTGGCGCACTTGATACTCCGATGGTCGAAGCAAACTGCGGTGCCCGATAAGCGACCGCATTTGCCATCAGTCGGCAGTCCTCGCCCCGGTAACTACCTATTAGCACTATTTAGTCGCGCCGTCGTGTGACTTAGTTCACTTGGGAGCCGTTTTCTTCGGCCGATGGCTCATTTTCATGGTGAACGCACACTCGCGGTCCAACCTTGGCACTGAATGACTGACTTTGCTGATCCATTGAAGCCGCGGACCGGAAAGGCGCACCTTCCACATATGACTACTTTTGTGATCATTCCCGAATGCCGGGTGCCAAATGAACCCGGAGTGGCGTTGCAGACCTCTCAGGAATTGCGCCCCGCCTGCGCCTAAAATGCTGCTCTTTACAATTCGACGACGAGACCTTCGCGCGCCACAATTGTTCCAGGGCGCACTTCGTCGGCCGCTGTCGCGATGGCATCCATGAAAGCATCATCGTGTTCCGGGTCGTGGTGAAAAAGGTAAAGTTTGCCCGCTACGGCCTCATTGGCAAAACGCACGACCTGCTGCCAACTCGAATGGCCCCAACCGAGATGCGCAGGCATTTCTTTGTCTGTGTAGGTTGAGTCAACGATCAAGACATCGGCACCCTTAGCAAGCGCCATGGCATTTTCCTCGAATGGACCTTCACCCAATTCGATATCCGTGATGTAGGCAGTCGAATGGCCAGCGTATTCGACACGATATCCCGTCGCGCCACCCGGATGGCTAAGCTGCTGGGTTCGAACCACGATACCGGGGCGCGGTTTGAGTTCGTCACCGGCGCGGAAATCATGAAATTCCAGATGCGCGCGGAATGTTTCAACCTCAATCGGAAACAAGGGGAAGCTCATCACCTTACGAACCGCTTCCTCTACACCTGGCTCCAGATCAAAATGGCCTGCCCACAGATTGACGCGGCAACTCGGCTTAAATAACGGTGCGTAAAACGGCAACCCGATCACATGATCGAGGTGGCAATGGCTAAAAAAAATATCGGTATCCGCTGCCATGCCGGCATCGATGAGCGTGCGGCCAAGCGCACGAATCCCGGTACCAGCGTCAAAGATCAGTACATGATCGCCGCAGCGGACTTCCACGCAAGGCGTATTGCCGCCATAGCGAACCGTGTCCGGCCCAGGACAAGGAATGCTGCCGCGTACACCCCAAAAGTGAATCCGCATTGAAGACGCCATGACACCCCTGAGTTACGCCCCGCTCAAAATTCAACACAAGCGTATTGCCATTATTCCAATCCGCCGGCCTCTATTTGGTCAGTAAAGCGTAAGCTCCATTCCAGTCGTCCGGCGGCGGCGTGAGCCGGAATTCGCGAATCCGTTCGCAATATAAGTCCAGGACCCCATTGAGACCGAAATGATCGGCTGCCGCGCGGCTCGCTTCTATGATGGCCATCACAGAATCCCATTCCCGCATTCGGTAACTTGCCAACATTTTAACGCTGGTCTCATACAACTTCCGGTATTCGCCCGAGGCGACAACGTCTTGGCGTCCAAGAACTGTGTAGATGACCTCGGGCTCGGTCTTGCCTTTCACCATGACGAAATCGACCTCGAGCAGCGCGAATTTGTCCTTCACGGCCTCCGCAGTGCGGGCGCCAATCAGGATCGGCACCGCGTAGGATTTGGTCTGGCTTTCCAGCCGTGCGGCGAGATTGACGGTGTCGCCGAGCACGGAATAGTCGAAGCGCTGATCGGAGCCCATATTGCCGACAACGCAAGGACCACTGTTAAGGCCTAACCCGACCTTGAGCTCGATGAAACGCGTGCCGTTCGCCTTGGCTTCCTCCTCGCGTGCTTTGTTGAGCACCTTGACGCGCTCCTGCATGTCGAGGGCGGCCTCGCAGGCGTTGATTTCGTGCTGCGGATCGTCGAGCGGCGCGTTCCAGAACGCCATGATCGCGTCGCCGATGTATTTGTCGATGGTGCCCTTACGGTCGAGGATGGCGTTGGTCAGCGGCGTGAGAAAGCTGTTCATCAACTTCGTCAGGCCCTGCGGGTCATGCTTGAAGAGCTCGGAAATGGTGGTGAAGCCGCGCACGTCACTGAACAAGATCGTCATGTTGCGCTCTTCGCCGCCGAGCACGAGTTTCTCCGGTGACTGCGCGAGCTGCTCGACCAGCGCGGGTGACAAATATTGCCCGAAGGCGGAACGGATTTGGCGGCGCTGCGCCTGTTCGCTCATGTAGTTGGCGAACATCAGTGTGACATAGACCAAGGCACTCGACAGCAGCGGATAAGTGAAGTCGATCAACAGCTGGTCGTGCACGTAAAGATACCATGAGGCACCGACGCTCAGTGCAACGATCGCCGCGCCGAAGACCAACAGCCAAATCGGATTGAGGATCGGCGCCAGCCACACGATGATGAGGCCGACGACGATCGCCGACAGCAGCTCGGCCGCAACAGACCAATTCGGCGCCGACAGCACCGATTTGGCGAGAATGCTTTCGAGCACCTGCGCGTGCACTTCGACACCGGGCATGACGGGATCGATCGGCGTCGTCTTGGCATCGAGCAGGCCGGCAGAAGACGTACCGACCAGCACCAGCCGTTGACGAAAGCGATCCGCCGGGACCTTGCCGTCGAAAATGTCGGCGATAGAGACGAAGCGCGCCGAATAATCGTGCGGTGCAAAATGCACCCAGACTTGAGCGTGGCTGTCGGTCGGGATCACATAGGGAGGAATGGTAACGCTTTGAATGCCGGCGCTATTGGTGCGGATGAGTAATGTCGTCGCGCCCGTTGCGACCCGCAACATTTCCAGCGACAGCGAGGGCATGACGACGCCCTGCGCCAGCATCATCATCGGCACGCGGCGCACGATGCCATCGCGCTCGGTCCAAATCGTCGCCAGGCCGCGTCCGCTAGCGGATTGCTCGAGTACCGGCAGGTCGCGCAGAAGACCCGGGAAATCGATCATGAAAGGCCGCGGATTAGCACCGAGCATGGCGATGCCAATTCCCGGCGGCGCGTTTCCGGGTTGTGGACGAAGCTCGGGCATACCCGATTCACCGAGCACAACATGCGATTGGCGTATCGTATCGGCAAAGACTTGATCGTTGCTGGGCAGCGCGCGCAATTTGGCGCGCGTTTCTTCATCGAGATTGCGAAATGCATCGGCCGCGATGGCAGGCGACGTGCGGTCGGGTTCCGGGAAGAAGACGTCGAACCCGATCGCCAACGCTCCCATTTGGGTCAGGCGTGAAACGAGATCGGCAATCACCGTGCGCGGCCACGGCCACTGGCCGAAGCGCTTGAGGCTCGCCTCGTCGATGTCGGCGATGACGACCGGATGCTGTGTCACCTCGCGCGGTCGCAGAACCTGATAGTAGTCGAACACGCGAACGCGCAGTTCCTCGATCAGCGGCGGGTCGGCGATGCGCAACGCGGCGAGCGCAATGAGCAGAGCAAGCGCCAGGCTGCGCGCCAAGCCGAAGCGTCGCGCCAAGCGCGAAAGCCACTTCATGACCCCTCGCCCCCCGACAGACGCCCCATTATTTTTCCCGGAACGCCCGCATGAATTGGTCTTTTAAGGGCTTGATAAGATAGGACAAAACGGTCCGGTCGCCGGTCTGCACGAAAGCCTCAACCGGCATGCCGGGGATCAGCTTCACGTCGCCAAGCCGCGCAATCTCGGCCTGCGTCATGGCGATGCGCGTCGTGTAATAGCTTTGCCCCGTACGTTGGTCGGCTGTGGTGTCGGCCGACACGCGCACGACGGTGCCGTTGATCTCCGGCGTCGTACGCAGATTAAAGGCCGAGAAGCGCAACACGGCCTCCTGCCCGATCTGCACCTGATCGATGTCGTGCGGATTGATCTTGGCCTCGACCTGCAGCTTGTCGCTTTCCGGTACGATTTCCATGATCGTGTCGCCGGCCGTGACCACGCCGCCGACGGTGTGGACCTTCGACTCGAGCACGATACCGTCCTGCGGCGAGCGAATCTCGATGCGCTTAAGCTGGTCTTCGGCGGTGACTTTGCGCTCGACGAATTCGCCGTATTTGGCGTCGACCTCGCGCATGTCCTTGGCGACCTCGCTGCTCAGATCCTGATCGATCTGGATGATCTGCAGCTCGGTCTCGCTCGTCTTGCCCTTGGCCTGGGCGACCGAGGCGAGCAATTGCCCGCGCTCGCCTTCGAGCCGGGCGGCGTCGCGCTCGAGCGAATTGACGCGCGTGAGCGGCACAAGATTTTTCGAATAAAGGTCGCGTACGCCTACGAGCTCCTGGTTGATCAACTTGGTTTCTTCCGCTTTCGCGGTCAGTTGCGCGGTCAGACCGGTGATTTCGTCCTTGAGCTGACCGATGCGCTGCTGCAACTGCGCCTTCTGGCCGGAGCGCGCCGAGCGGCGCAGATCGAACAGCTTGCGCTCGTTGTCGATCGCATTGGCGACCGTTGGGTCGCTCTGGCGCGCTAGCAGATCGGGTGGAAAGGTGATGGTTTCGGCGCCGTCGCGCTCGGCTTCCAGGCGCGCCTTGCGCGCCGCCAGCTCGTCGAGTTCCTTGGTGACGATGGCAAGATTGGCGCGGGTGACCGTGTCGTCGAGCTGCACCAGGATTTGGCCGGCCTTGACGCGATCGCCGTCCTGCACAAAGACCTTGCCGACCACCCCGCCGGTCGGATGCTGTACCTTCTTGATGTTGGAATCGACGACGATCGAGCCTTGCGCGATGAGCGCGCCGGCGATCTGCGTGGTCGAGGCCCAGCCGCCGACGCCGAAGGCAAGCACCAGCACGATGATACCGCCGGCGATCAGGTGTTTGCGGATGGATTCGCGCGCGCTGCCCGTCGGGCCAGCCGGCGCCCATTCCTCGATCTTGTCTACGATGCGGGCGACGATGTGCGCGGTGATCTCCTGGAGGCGCGTCACATATTTCATCATGCGCCGGTACCTCCGCTCGGTACGACCTTGAGCGGCTGCGGCGACGCCGACGGCCGCTGCAGAACTTTGGAGAGAATTTCGTCCTTCGGGCCGATGGCCTGCGCCTTGCCCTGATTCATGACCATGATCTGGTCGACGCCAGCGATGGCGCTGGGCCGGTGCGCGATGACGACGACGATACCCTTGCGCTCGCGCACACCCAGGATCGCGCGGGTGAGCGCCTCGTCGCCCTCGGAATCGAGGTGCGAATTGGGCTCGTCGAGCACCACCAGGAAAGGATTGCGGTAGACCGCGCGCGCGAGCGCGACGCGCTGCGCCTGGCCGGCGGACAGCGCGGAGCCATACTCACCGACCGTCGTCTCGTAGCCGGCCGGCAGGCGGACGACCATGTCATGCACGCCGACCGCCTTGGCGGCAGCGATGACGGCTTCATTGTCCGGCTCCGGTTCGAAGCGGGCGATGTTCTGTGCCACGGTGCCGGTCAAGAGCTCGACGTCCTGCGGTAGATAGCCGATATAGGCGCCGAGCGCGTCGGGCGACCATTGATCGAGCGCCGCGCCGTCGAGGCGCACGCTGCCGCGCAGCGGCTGCCAGACCCCGACCAGCAACCGCGCCAGCGACGACTTGCCGGAGCCGCTCGGCCCGATGATACCGAGACCCTGGCCGGCCTCGAGCTTGAAGGCGATGTCTTGCACTACGACCTTCTGAATGCCGGGCGGCGCGCCGCTGATGCCCTCGACCGCGAGACGGTGGGTGGGCGGCTGCAGTGCCATGGGCGCCGCGCGTGCCGGCAGTGCCGTCAGCAGCTTGTTCAGGCGGCCCCAGGCCGAACGGGCGGCGGTGAGGCCGCGCCAATTGGCGATGGCGAGATCGACCGGCGCCAGCGCACGCGCGGAGAGGATCGAACTGGCGATGATGATGCCCGCGCTCGCTTCCTGGTGGATCACCAGATAGGCGCCGACCGCGAGCACGGTCGACTGCAGCATCATGCGCAGCACCTTGGAGATCGAGCCCAACCCGCCGGCCACATCGGCCGCACGCCCCTGGTTGGTCATGTATTGCCGGTTGGCGTCGCCCCAGCGCTTGGCCATGCGGCCGGTCATGCCCAAGGCGGTGAGCACTTCGGCATTGCGCCGGCTCGATTCGGCGAGGTTGTTGCGCGCGATCGCCGCCTCGTTCGCGGCCTTGTTGGGCGCGCGCAGCATCACCTCGGTCACCAAAGTGAGCGCGATTAGGATGATGGCGCCGGCGAGCGCCGTGATGCCGATGAGCGGATGGAAGATGAAGCAGATCGCGAGATAGAGCGGTATCCACGGCAGATCGAACAGCGCGACCGGGCCGAGGCTGGAAAGATAGGCCCGGATGGCGTCGAGATCGCGAAGCGGCTGGTTGCCCTCGCTGCGGCCGCCGACGCGCAGCGGCAATTGCACCAACGTATCGTAGACCCGGCCACTAAGCTGCTCGTCGAGCGCGGCGCCGACACGCGCCAGGATGCGGCTGCGTATGGCGTCAATCAGGCCGAGTGCCGCGTAGAGGAATGCGACCAGCACGATCAGGCCAATTAGCGTCGGCACGCTGCGGCTCGGCAGTACGCGGTCGTAGACTTCCAGCATGAACAGCGAGCCGGTGAGCTGGAGGACATTGCTCATGCCGCTGATCGCGGCGGTGCCGAGGAAGGCGCCGCGGCAGGCGGCGAGCGCGGTGGCAAGCTCGGAAGGCTTGTAGGCCGTAGGGCCAGGGTGTGTGCGTGATGGCGTCGACATCATCGAAAGCTTCTAGTGGATTGCGTCTGACATTTGAATCCCGGAAGGGATTCCCAGCGGACCGGATACATGCGAGTCTGGCGCATGCGCACCGGAATTTCCATCGCTCTCAAGCCCGCTGATCGCCGCCGTCTGAAGGTGCTTGCGCGGGATCGCAACGCTCCACACAAGCATGTCTGGCGGGCTGAGATCGTCCTGCTGAGCGCGGACGGTGTTGGCACCAATGAGATCATGCGCCGGACCGGCAAATCGAAGACCTGTGTCTGGCGCTGGCAGGAACGCTTCATGCAGGCCGGTTATGACGGTCTCTTGTACGATAAGACACGCCCCTCGCGCATCCAGCCGCTGGGGTCGAACATCACCGAACGCGTCGTGACGCTCACCCAGACCGAGCCGCCAGTAGAGGCGACCCATTGGACCTCCACCATGATGGCGAAGGTCGTCGATATCAGCGCGAGTTCCGTCCAACGCATCTGGCGTGCGCATGGCCTTCAACCGCACCGGGTGAAACACTTCAAGCTCTCCACCGATCCACAATTTGTCGACAAACTGCGCGATATCGTCGGCCTCTATGTCGATCCACCAGCCCATGCGGTCGTTCTCTCGGTCGATGAGAAGAGCCAAATCCAGGCGCTCGACCGCACTCAGCCCGGTCTGCCGATGAAGAGGGGCCGCGCCGGGACCATGACCCACGACTACAAGCGCCACGGTACGACCACGCTGTTCGCCGCCCTCAACGTTCTCGACGGCACCGTCATCGGCCGCAACATGCAGCGCCACCGGCACCAGGAGTTCATCCGCTTCCTCAACACCGTCGAGGCCCAGGTGCCGGCACGAAAGGCGATCCACGCCATCGTCGACAACTACGCGACCCACAAACATCCCAGGGTGCAAAAATGGCTGGCCAGGCATCCCCGCTGGACATTCCACTTCACACCCACCTCGGCGTCCTGGCTCAACGCCGTCGAAGGCTTCTTCGCCAAGCTCGCGCGGCGGCGATTAAAGCGCGGCGTCTTCCTATCCGTCGTTGACTTGCAAGCAGCAATCAATCGCTTCGTCCTCGAACACAACGTCGAACCAAAGCCCTTCACATGGACTGCCGATCCAGACAAAATCATCCGGGCCGTCAGACGCGGGTACCAAGTGTTAAATTCGATCCACTAGTCCACGTTTTGGTTGCGAGATGCCGTTTGCTTCCCGGGGGTTAGAAATCCTACGATTACGGTGGCGATTATCCCCTTCTTTACGGATTGATTTGTGGGATTTTGATCCTATTTCTGGTCACTCCGGCGGCTTTCGCCTATCGTCGGCCTTACCCTAGCAGTGGCATGGGCTTTGGGCCAACGTATACCCAAGCTATGGGAACGCTTAGGGGCGTATTATCGTCCGTGTACATATATGGCTCTAGCGGCCATCCGTTCACAAAATCAATCTCGGCTGAGATAAGCGCGTCACGAACACGATCATTCACGATTTTCATTTCTTCAAGCCAGTTGTCCCTCGGTTCCGGCAACATCAGTCCGGTCATGATGTTGTGGGTATACGATTCAAATCGGTATCCCACTTTCCATCCGGCCGCCCGGAATGGAATAGCAATCCAGTGGGCGAAAGCTAATGATTCCTGGTCATTCATAAGTACGCAAAATCTAACAGAAGCACCGGAACCGCCGGCCCTCAGCGATAGCGCCAAGGATTCATGCTCTTTTTTGGTCAATCTGCGCCAAGCGGTTGCAGCACGTAGTTTTTCGGTGTCTTGCTCCGCATTGGCAGCGCGCTCGTTTGCTTGCGCTGCGCTGGAATTTGCTTCCGCAACTTTCCTATCCGCTTCTCGCTTTATTGCGCCGCTTGCAATTCTTGCGCGCAATATCACGACATATTCACGAATAAGCCCGTATCCGATTAAGGCATTTGCCGCGATAGAGGCTAACGTCTCCCATCCGCTTTTGGTTCTCCAGAACCAAATTAGCGTACCGATTTCAAGAACAATGCCGAAGAATATCCAAAGTGTTGCATCGGCAGATATTCGTTCAAATTTTTTTAGCGCCTTATTTGGGTCTTTTATCTTTTGGCCTAAGACAGCACGCAATAATCGCGCCTTGGCGCGACGAGATGCCAGTCGGTTAATCATCGCTCTTGTGCTTGCATTTGTGTTTTTAAGTCTCGTTATTATTTTGAGACTTATCTTCAAATGAAAATGCCAATTGCACCTCTCGTTTTCTGGCGACCCCCCAAGGAGCCTGAGACGGTCGCCAGTTCTTGCGCCTCAGCATCCTGCTATCGCAACTCCAAAGATATTGGCGTTGTCGCGATTGTTGTATTTGAACTGACATTCCGCGATGTAGAGCGGCAGATATTTTTCGCTGACCTTGTGATAGCTGCCGACAATCGACCGCTTGAAGATCGACCAGAAGCCTTCAATCGTTTGCGTATGCACCGCGCCGACAACGTATTGCTTCGCGCCGTGCATGACAGTTTCGTGCGGATATTCGCCCAAGCCTTTGTAGGCAACGTGTTCGTCAGTTGCGAGCAAGCTAACTTTTGTCGAAACGGTTTCGCGGACGAAACGCTGCATATCCACCGCCGACAATCTGCCGAGCACTCGCGTCACGACGCTGCCCTTGCGCTCGACCGCGCCGATGATCGCGCTCTTGAGGTGCGAGCCGTGCTTATGGTCGTGCCCGCGCTTGGACTTGTGCTTGTTGTAGCCCTTACCGCCGATGAACGTTTCATCCACCTCGACAATACCCATCAGCTTGCGAAATTCTTTGTCCTGCAAAGCCGTGCGGATGCGATGGCAGACGTACCAAGCCGTCTTGTAAGAGCCGAATCCCATGTGGCGCTGGATCTGCATGGCGCTGATGCCTTTCTTCGCGCCGAGCATCAGGTGAATGACCTTGAACCAGTCGCGGAGATCGACCTTGGTGTTCTCGAAAATGGTGCCGACAAGGTGCGAGAAACGATACGCGCCGCCCTCGCGGCAATCCGGGCACTCCCACTTAAATTTCATGGTCTGGAGCGGATAGACCTTCGTAGAGCCGCAGCGCGGGCAATGAACGCCCTTCGGCCAGCGGTTAGCCACAAGGTAGTTGTCGCAAGCCTCCTCGTTCGGGAAAAGCTTGTCAAAACCGCCTGCGGTCAACTGATTGGTTTTCTTAGTCATTTTCGGCTCCATCCAACTATGAAGGAAGCCTAGCATGTCCCGATCTATCCGTCAAGAGGGGGATAATCGCCATTACGGTCCGAATGTGATGCGCCAACTGCGTTAGAGCGCAAGTGTCAAACCAACTACATCATATACCTTACCGGCCAAGGAGTGACCGAGTTTCGCGCCCGCCATTCGGCTCAAAACCTATTGAAATCATAGAGGAAATCTTGGTGTGTTCTGTCAAAAAGCTTAACAGGGTTTATTCTACCGCAGGTAGTGTTTTCTATGAGGGGCAAACGCGCGATGTGTCACTTTTTTAAAGATGGTTCCTTGAATTAAGGATCACATTGGATTCGATGACGACATTAAGCGGCAAACCTCTGCAATCCCCATCGCAACACTACGATGCCATTCGCGCGCTTCTGCGGGCAGGCAAAAATGACGAAGCGATTGTTAACTTGTGCGCAATCATCGTCACCCGGCCGGACGATCTATTCGCCAAGGAATTGCTATTTGATGCGTTTTTTCAAAAACGTGATTGGCTACCAGCGGTTGCCCTCGCCGAGGAACTGGTCCGCCGTCAACCCGACGTCGCCCGCCTGGAGAAAGCGCTAATTGCGACGCTTTCGAACATGAAGCGCTACGACGAGACAATCGTACAGGCCGCTCAATATATCGAGCGGCATGGCGAAGACTTGACGATCCTTGACGCGCTTAAGGTCGCACATTTTTATACGGGAAAGACCAACGAAGCAGTACGCTACGGTCAGCGCGCAATCGAGTTGCGGGACGCCGAGGCCTGCCGGAATCCGCCAGCCCTCTCCATCACAGAGCCGAGTAACCCGCCGTCAGGTCGCAACGTCATCTCATTTTCACTGTGGGGTACGGCGCCGTTCTACAGTTATGGCGCCATGATCAATCTCGTGCTCAGCCGAACGATCTACCCAGGCTGGACCTGTCGTTTCTATGTCGACGCGACCGTACCGCGGACGTGCATTACATTCTTGCGCGACAATGGCGCCGATATACGGAATATCGAAGATGAATATCCCGGCGTCGGTCTGTTTCAGCGTTTCCTCGTGATGAACGATCGAACCGTTGGACGATTTCTCGTGCGGGATTGCGACGCGCGGCTCTCCGCCACGGAAGCTGGCCTCGTCCAACAATGGATCGAGAGCGGCTACCCTTTCCACGTGGTGCGCGACCACGTATTGCACAATGAACTCATGATCGGCTGTCTGTGGGCCGGACGAACCGACTGTAATATCGATATCGTCGAATTGATGCGTCGCTATTTTAAATTCGGTCCTACAGCGAAATACGGGCACGATCAGCGCATGCTCGGCCTCATGCTATGGCCGCTGATCCGCAGCCGCTGCCTGGTCCACGACAAGTATTACCGGCTAGTTGGCACCCACACGGTCGCGCTGCCCGATCCGCAAAGCCACTTCGGTGCCGGTCATCAGAATGTTGATGCCGTGCTGGCAGAGGTCGACCGCCTCGGAATTCCCCGCGTGCTATAGTGCATACCTGCGTATCACCGGACTGGGTCACGCAGCTCCCCGGCATTTCGGTGCAAGCCACTGATCCAACTCGCAATTTTGTTACGGATTTTATTCTTGGTGGCAATAGGCACAAATTTATTCGACTTTGCATAGGCTCTGATGTCAGCCTGTTGATCGCGTTCCTGCGTGCTCCTGCAAAACAGGAAGTGGTGGTATGTCGCAATCTGACGATTTCGACCCGCCTGAGCCTGCCGAACGGCCGATCTGCTCCAGTTGCGGATGGACCATGTGGGTGGCTCTCGTCGAACCGCACGAGGAACCCGAACACGCCAAGCACACGTTCAAGTGCCATCGCTGTGACTATGAAGAAATCAAAGTTGTCAAACTAGGATCAGACGAGCCAAATCGATAAACAGACAATTTTTTCGCTGTTCGAAATAACACAGCATCCGGCATGCCTCATCTAGTGGATTGCGTCTGACATTTGAATCCCGGAAGGGATTCCCAGCGGACCGGATACATGCGAGTCTGGCGCATGCGCACCGGAATTTCCATCGCTCTCAAGCCCGCTGATCGCCGCCGTCTGAAGGTGCTTGCGCGGGATCGCAACGCTCCACACAAGCATGTCTGGCGGGCTGAGATCGTCCTGCTGAGCGCGGACGGTGTTGGCACCAATGAGATCATGCGCCGGACCGGCAAATCGAAGACCTGTGTCTGGCGCTGGCAGGAACGCTTCATGCAGGCCGGTTATGACGGTCTCTTGTACGATAAGACACGCCCCTCGCGCATCCAGCCGCTGGGGTCGAACATCACCGAACGCGTCGTGACGCTCACCCAGACCGAGCCGCCAGTAGAGGCGACCCATTGGACCTCCACCATGATGGCGAAGGTCGTCGATATCAGCGCGAGTTCCGTCCAACGCATCTGGCGTGCGCATGGCCTTCAACCGCACCGGGTGAAACACTTCAAGCTCTCCACCGATCCACAATTTGTCGACAAACTGCGCGATATCGTCGGCCTCTATGTCGATCCACCAGCCCATGCGGTCGTTCTCTCGGTCGATGAGAAGAGCCAAATCCAGGCGCTCGACCGCACTCAGCCCGGTCTGCCGATGAAGAGGGGCCGCGCCGGGACCATGACCCACGACTACAAGCGCCACGGTACGACCACGCTGTTCGCCGTGACCTGCCACTGAACTTTCATCCAGCGGCGGTTAGAGCCTCAGCCAATGTTACGCCCTTCGGCGCGGTGAGTGTACCGGCATAAGCCGCCGGCGTTTTGTAGCCGAGCGAGGAGTGCGGCCTCGCGGTGTTGTAGTCGGCGACCCAGGCACCGATGAGCTGGCGGGTCTGATCGAGATCGATGAACAGGCCTTCATTGAGAAGCTCGTCGCGCATCCGGCCATTGAAAGACTCGATGTAGCCGTTCTGCATCGGCCTGCCTGGCGCGATGTAATGCCATTCCACCCGATGCTCCTTTGCCCAGTTCAGGATCGCATTCGAGGTAAACTCGGTGCCGTTGTCGGAAACGATCATCTTCGGCTTTCCACGCGCATCGATGAGCGCCGTAAGCTCGCGTGCAACACGTTTACCCGAGATCGAGGTGTCAGGGATCGCCGCCAGACATTCGCGCGTTACGTCATCCACAATGTTGAGGATGCGGAAGCGGCGGCCCCGGGCGAACTGGTCGTGGACGAAGTCGAGGGACCAGCGCGCGTTGACCTTGGCCTCCACCAGGATCGGTGTGCGTGTGCCGACGGCTCTGCGCCGTGCCTTGCGCTTGCGGACCGTCAGCCCTTCCTCGCGGTAGAGCCGATAGATGCGGTTGATGCCTGACGGCTCGCCCTGTTCCCGCAGCAGGATGAACAGCCGTCGGTAACCAAACCGGCGTCTCTGATTGGCGAGATCGCGCAGACGGGCGCGCAGCTCGAGATCGGGTGGTCGCCGTGAGCGATAGCGGATCATCTTGCGATCGGCGGCAACGAGGGTGCAGGCCCGACGCTCGCTCATTTGCAGGACATTGCGTAAATGAGCGACAGCCTCACGCTTGGCGGCGGGCCCTACCATTTTTTTGTCAGTAGCTCCTTCAGCGCTGCCTGATCCAGCATCGACTCCGCAAGGAGCTTCTTCAGTTTGCGGTTCTCGTCTTCCAGCAACCGCAGACGCTTGGCGTCCGATACGTCCATGCCGCCGTACTTGGCCTTCCAGTTGTACAGCGTGGCTTCCGAAATGCCGTGCTTGCGCGCTAGAGCATGATTGTCTCACGCTGAAGCGTATCCGGCGTTGGCGAAGTAACTGGCACATTCCTGTGGCGTGAAGCATTCGAGCAGGGCGCCGATGCGCTTCCATGTGGCCTCGACGGTTCTCTCGGCGGCTTTGCGCAGTAGTGTCTTAAGCTTGGCGAAGACCTGCTCGATCGGGTTGAGATCGGGACTGTAGGGCGGCAGGAAGAACAGCTTGGCGCCGGTGGCGCGAATGGCCCGGCGCACAGCCTTTCCTTTGTGGCTGCCAAGATTGTCGATGATCACGATATCGCCAGGCTTGAGTGTCGGCACGAGGATTTGCTCGACATAGGCCAGGAAGCTTTGGCCGTTGATCGGCCCGTCGATAACGCAAGGGGCATCGATCCGATCGCTGCGCAGCGCGGCCAGGAAGGTGAGCGTCTGCCAGCGGCCGTGCGGGACCTTGGCCACCAGCCGTTGGCCTCGCCGCGCGCGGCCATGGCTGCGTGTCATGTTAGTCTTGGCCCAGGTCTCATCGATGAAGACGAGGCGGGCCGGGTCAAGCCTGCCTTGATACCGTTTCCATTGTGCCCGCCGCCTGGCCACGTCGGGGCGATCCTGCTCGCTGGCGTGCAGGCTTTTTTTTGAAGCTGATGCCCTCGCGCTCGAACAAGTGCCAGACCGCGTAGTAGCTCACCTCGATCCCGCGCTCTGCCAACTCGGCCAGCAGTGCTCGCAAGGTCACATCCGGCTTCTCCGCGAGACGTCCCAGCAGCCAGTCGCGCTCCCCGGCAAGCGCATAGGCCCGCGTCCCGCCCATCCGTCGTGCCGCCGCACTGCCGGTCGCGCGGAACCGTTGCGACCACTTCACCACGCTGGCGACACTGACCTTGAAAGTGGCCGCAACCGCCCGGCAGCTCTCGCCAGCCGCCACCGCCGCAACCACGCGTTCGCGCAGATCCAAGGAATAGGCTCGGGCCATCAGATGCTGGCCTCCATTCCAGCCAGCATCTTGAATTCAGAAACGCGCCGATTTGGGAATCCCCAATTGATTCAATCCAATGCTATCGTGCTCTAGGTCGGCCGTCTTCGCTCCGGCCTCGTGCTCGCGCAGAACCGCGATGATCTGCTCTTCCGTGAACCTGATCCGCTTCATCGTCCGTCCCCTTATTGAGGCCGGACTCTAACTCCCCGTGGAGGAAAAACTCAGTAGCAGGTCAGCCGCCCTCAACGTTCTCGACGGCACCGTCATCGGCCGCAACATGCAGCGCCACCGGCACCAGGAGTTCATCCGCTTCCTCAACACCGTCGAGGCCCAGGTGCCGGCACGAAAGGCGATCCACGCCATCGTCGACAACTACGCGACCCACAAACATCCCAGGGTGCAAAAATGGCTGGCCAGGCATCCCCGCTGGACATTCCACTTCACACCCACCTCGGCGTCCTGGCTCAACGCCGTCGAAGGCTTCTTCGCCAAGCTCGCGCGGCGGCGATTAAAGCGCGGCGTCTTCCTATCCGTCGTTGACTTGCAAGCAGCAATCAATCGCTTCGTCCTCGAACACAACGTCGAACCAAAGCCCTTCACATGGACTGCCGATCCAGACAAAATCATCCGGGCCGTCAGACGCGGGTACCAAGTGTTAGATTCGATCCACTAGGCTGCCCCCTTTAAGGTCCCGACCTGCATCTTGCCGTCCGCGCCGCGTAGCCGCATCTTGATCGCCCGTCCCTTGAACACTGTTTCGCCGAGGTGCTTTAAGAGCACCTGCTGGGTCGGAGCATCGGCGACGAGCTCCACGAGCCAAGGGATATCGCCTGAGCGCCATTCGCCGGGTTGTAAGCGCCATGGAGCAGACAAATCCGAAAGCCGCTGATCGACAGCGGTCGAAACGCTCGCCCAAAGGGCTACCCCAACGGGTACTGGAATGCCCGATTGCTGCGCTTGCACGACGCGGCATTGCCCGCTGAGCACGGCGGGCAAAACAAGCCACTCAAGATCGGCCAGAGGATGCTGTTTGTGCTGAGGCGAGCGCATCAGGACCGTGACGATTTGACCGAGCGTCAAATCGACCTGGCGTATTGTGGTCCGCTGTTGTGATGGGACTTGAGCGTCCGAAGATGCGGGGGTCTTCTCCGCCTCGTTCGGCAGAGCGGGCGGAGGCATTGCACCAGACGGAGTCGCCGCTTCTTTACTGCTGCAAGCATGGACTGGAGTGTCTATAGCAGGAGATGCCGACTGATTGAGTAAGCCGCCCTCCTTTGCCTCACTGGCCTTAGCTTTTACCTTTTTATTTTTCCACATTTGCGTCTGTCCCTTAAGCTGAAATTCGCCGGATAGTCCCGGACTGATGTCGATTTTCGCGTTTCTCAGAGCCGCCCGCACACAGCGGCGGCACGCGATGGCAACCGATATAACGGCAGTTACCTTGCTGGCCGGTTCGACGCCGTCAAAATGCGATCAGCCATTCATACTTTCTTTTCTCTCTGAGTGTTCGAGTTGGCTCAAACCACCGAAATAGCGCGTTGCTGAGCGTGCCCTTGATCAGACGATATGAAAATCGCTCTGATGCGCCTGCAACTGAGCCAAAGTCACATGTTGCACAACGATCGTATCTTGTGCATCGGCAGTGATTACAACATTGCCGTGCCCATCGTCCTGCGCAGCGGCCAGAATGGCCTGAACATTTGCAAAGACCGAGTGATCCATCTGTATTACGTCAGTCGTGGGCTGGAAGTTCGTGATCGTGGCGTTACCAAATCCAGGGGCAAAGACGAATGTATCGTTGCTGCCTGAGCCGGTCATGGTCTGGTTCGGCATGCTGCTGACGACAGTCGTTCCCGCTGATCCTGCAGTATTCGCTGCGGCGGACCCTGTGGCCGGCGGATCAACAATATTAGCGCCGCCGTTGTTGTCGGTCGTGACCGTCCAGGTCGACCCCGAATAATTCCCAGCCAATGTGAGTTCAACTGACTGATTATCCGAAGAATCTGTAACCGTCAGCGCCGTGGTATTGGTGGCACTATTGTAACTGCCGGTGCCAGTCGTGGCCGAAGTATCACTCCAGTCGAATCCCTTGAAATCCAAAACATCGCCGGTTCCCGAAATTCCGGCAATTTCACCGGTGAAGGTCGCAGCGTGGTCGAGAACGAGAGTGCCGGCAGCACCGGCGAACGTCACCGTCTGCGTGGAAGCTGAGTTGATCTCGAAGGTCGCACCGGCGTTGATCGTGACCGCCGTTGCCGACGGATCAGCAACGACAAATCCGGTGCCGGTAACTTCGAACACCGTGCCGTCGCTGCTCGGGGAGCCGTCCGTCGTCCCGAACAGATCGCCCGCAGCGTTGCTGATCAGACCGGTCACCGGGAGAGCGCCATCGGTGCCGTTGAACGATACCAGCGTCGTGAGCGCGCCGTAGACTGGGTTATTGACTGAACCGGTATTGGCGATTTCGAACACCGTGCCGTCGCCACCCGCACCACCCGCTCCCGTCGTTCCGAAGAGATCGCCCGCCGCGTCGATGATCAAGCCGGCACTTGGATTGGCGCCGTTACCGGTGCCATTGAAGTTCGCCAGCGTCGTAAGCGTGCCGTTGGAGATTTCGAACACCGTGCCGTCGCCATGCGCGCCACCACTCTGCGTCGTTCCGAAGAGATCGCCCGCCGCATCGCTGATCAAAGTGTCAGTCGGGTTTAGGCCATTGCCGCCATCAAACGACACCAGCGTCGTGGGCGTGCTACTGTAGATTGGGCTAGCGACTGAACCGGTATTGGCGACTTCGAACACCGCGCCGTCACCATACTGACCGCCAAGGACTGTCGTTCCAAAGAGATCTCCCGCCGCGTCGCTAATCAGGGCGCCAACCGGGAATTGGCCATCAGTGCCATCGAACGACACCAGCACCGTGGGCGTACTGCTGTAGTGCGGAATGCTGACTGTCCCGATATTGGCGAGCTCCAACACCGTGCCGTCGTTATACTGACCGCCTTGGAAAGTCGTCTCGAAGAGATCGCCCGCCGCGTTGGCGATCAGGGTAGCTTGCGGGCTGGTACCATCAGCGCCACTGAACGACGCGAACGACACCAGCGTCGTGGGCGCGCCATAGACTGGGATGTTGACTGAACCAGTATTGACGATTTCGAACACCGTGCCGTAGCCACTGGGCTCGTCCGTCGTACCAAAGAGATCTCCCGCCGCGTTGCTGATCAGGCCGCCTGTTGGATAATAGCCATCACTGCCATTGAAGGATACCAGCGGCGTGGGCGCGCCGTAGACTGGGCTGTTGACTGCACCGGTATTGGCGATTTCGAACACCGTGCCGTCGTTAGAGGTACCACCATTGATCGTTGTCCCGAACAGATCGCCCGCCGCGTTGCTGAACAGGCCGGCTTGCGGGTTAGCGCCATCGACGCCATCGAACGACGCCAAAGTATTTAATATGGGGGTTGCCGGATCGGCCGTCACCGCGATCGTCTGCTGTGCGGCACTGTCGCCGAAGCTGTCGGTCGCGTGCAGCGTGATGGTGTTGGACCCAGCCGTGCCATCCATGTCGCTGAGCATGGCGAGGTCGCCGTTCACCTGGCTCAGCGAGCCGGTGATGGTCAGGCTCGTCGTTCCGGAGCCGGACACCCCACTTCCGGTCGCCGACAGATCGCCATTCGTGTCGGTCAGCGTCACCGTGAAGGTTTCGCCAGAGGTGGCGCCGGTCTCCGCGAGGCTAACGCCGGAGACCGCCGTTGCCTGATCGACCACGAGCGTCTGCGCCCCCGGCACCGTCAGCGACGGCGGCGCCGGCAGCACGGCGCCGGTCACCGAACTTGTCGCCGTGCCCGGATTGCCGCTATCGTTGGTGGTAGCGACAACGCGGATGAAGTCGCCGATGTCGGATCCCTGCACCGTATAGGACGGGCTGTTGGCACCGATGTCGGTGAAGGACGTGAACGACGAAGTGGCCGATTCTTCCCACTGGTAGTTGATGACGCTGGCGTCGGGATCGTTGGTGGTGGCGCTCGCGGTGAGCGTCTGGCCATCATGCGGCGAGGATCCAGCGGCAATGTTGATGCTCGGGCCGGGTGTAATGCTGGCAAAAATGTCGGCACGCGTCCAGTCTACGCTGCCGGTGAATATGGTGCCTGTCGGCGTGAAGGTCGTCGAGGAATTGGCATTGGTGGTGTCGACGACGCCGTTGTCCAGAAGCTGGAATGAACCGGTGATCGCCGTCGAGCCGGCGGTGTGCGCCAGCGAAAATGCGATCTGGTCGTCGCTCGCGAGCTGCGCCGAGGTCAGCGTCTGAGACGCCAGGACCGTCGTCGTGTTGGCTGGTTCAGACGTATTCGCGGTGCTGCTGCTGTTGTTCTGCTGCAGCAGCTCGATCTGCACGCCGCCGCTGCCGGTGTTGGCGACAACCAGGCTCACGATCTGGTCCGAGACCTGGCCGGATGTTCCGTCATTGAGCTGGAGGCCGTAGTTGCCATGCACGACACCGGTCGGCAGGTCGAAGATTGCGCCGACCGTGAATGTGCCCCCGAGCTTGAGGCCGCTAGTGCTGGTCGGGCTGGTATTGGTGTTCAGGAATGCGCTGACAGCAGTGCCTGCGCCGCTGGGCGCAACTCCGGTCGACGACAGGATCGCCGCCGCTTGACCGCTGCGGCCGGTGCCTTCGCTCCAAATGCTGCCCTGGGTGGCGAACTCGACGGGGGTGCCGTTTGACGCGGGCGACGTCGGCGGCGGCGCAGTGAATGTGTCGTTGTAGATCTGAGTGACCGTGCCGCTCACAACCTTCGAGATCGAAAGATCGTCCACCGCGTACCTAAACGGCGCCGTGATCTCCGGCGTGACGTCAGTCACCGCCGTCGCCGCGGCGGCGGTCGCCGTGATCAATTGACCCGCGTTGGTGAAGGATGCCACGGCGCGGACCAGATCGCCCTCGTCCGCTGCGCTGAGCTGAAGGAAGGACGCCAGCGTGCCGCTGGTGCCGTAATCGCCGGTCGTGGTTGCCGCCACATTGGTCCAGGATGCGCCGCTATCGCTCGAAATCTGCCACTGATAATTGACGGTGGCATTGTCGGTGTTGAGCGTCGCCTGCGCCACCAGCAACTGGCCGACCTGAATGGCCGTGTTGTTGTCGGTGGTCGACACGCCGACGGTGAGCACGGTCGGCTCCAGCACAAGCTCGTCGCCGCCGTTGTCGTCGCTTTGGATAGCGAAACTGTTTCCGGTGAGCGCGCCCGCGACCTGGTAGGTCAGTGTCGAACCGTTGCTCTCTGTTACCGTCAGCGTTGAGCCGGTGATCGACGCGCTGGTGACCGTGGTATTCGCCAGATCGATGATGTCGCCGACGGCGAGTCCGTTGATCTGACCGGTCAAGTTGACCAGGGTGGTGGGAGTCACACCCGGCTGTGGATCGATCGTCAGCGTGCCGCTATTTGCCTCGAACGTGACCGAGCCTGAATACGTTGAGGAACCCGATGCCGCGCTGTCGAGCTCGGCGGTCGCGCCAGCCTCGATGGTAATCGCACTATTGCCGCCGAGAATGACGAAGGTGCCGGCGCTGACGTCGATGATGTTGTCGACCGGCACCGGATCGACAGCCGGCCCGAAGGCCAGGAATTCGACATTCGCCACTTCGAGCGAGCCGGTATGCGCCGGATCGTCGCCATTGCTGGCGATCGTCGTGATATTCGGCCCGTTATTCTCGACCTGCGTCGAGATCATGTAGTCGGAGCGCGCATCAGAGAAAATGGCGATGTTCCAGCCGTTGCTGCCGCCGGTAAAGCTATCGGTCGGACCCGAGCCACTGGTCGTATTGTCGCCGACGAAATAATAGACGTTGTTGACGTTGTTGGCGCCGGTCACCGTGTCGGTATATTGCGTACCGGCAATGTACTGGTCCGACGTGTAGGTACCCGTGGAGTCGTTGATATTGAGGCCGGAGCTGCGCAGATCATAGATATTCATGACGTATTGGGTGGTCTCGTTAGACCCATCCGGCTCGTCATAAGCGATCCCAATGAGACCATCCTGGAAGTTTTGCACCGTGCTGAACTGCACGGTGGTCGGGTCGATAAATGAAGCGATCTCGTTGCCGCTGGAGTCGAACTCGACAATATGCGTGGCGGTGCTATCGCCATAGGCCAAGTATTCGAAGGCCGAGCCGCCGAATGAGAACGAACCGACGCGTATATTTTGCGCATTACCGTCGGCGATCTGGAAGGTCGACTGCGACACAGTCGTGCCCGGCATAACGGCGTCGCTCGCGCTGAGCGTGTTCGGAGCGAAGATCGCGAATTCGACCTGGTCGTGCGTGCCGTTGCCGTCAGTGACGGTATCGTTCCAGGCCGTCGCATACCGGCCACCACCTATCTGCGTGAACGTCAGCGCCGTACCGCCCACGGCGCCGGTCGTCGCGCTCACCTCCTGGGTGATCTGGCTGGTTGCACCGGCTTCGTAGGCTAACAGATCCGGGACAATCGACCAATTGACCGACGCAGCCTCGGTGCCGTCGCTGTAATATCCCTGGAATTGCACCGCGCCGTTGGATTGTGCGCTCGCCAGCAAAAATGGAACGGACACCCCGTCGCTTGAGAGGGGCGCGGAGCCGCCAATGGCCCATGCCGGCGCCGATGTCAGAGCGGTAACTTCGGTCAGGTTGAATATCGTCACCGGCGATTGCAACGCCGTCCCAGACGCGTTGAAAATCTGAAAGTACGCCTGATAGGTTTGGTCGACGCTATCGTACTGATCCCAGGCGACATCGTAGGCCGACAGCTCACTGTTTGGAGTCCACGGGTTTACAAAGAGGTTCTCAATCGTTCCGCTCAGATTGCTCTCGATCGCCGTCGGCGTTCCGCCCGTCAGCGGATTGTTGAGCCCGGTCGAGCCTCCGGTGATAAAGATCTGATTGATGGTGTCGGTTGTGCCTTCGGTGACGTAGGTGACGATCACTTCATTTGGGGTGTTGGCCGGCACCATGACGCTGTATTTGACCGGCACCTCAAGCGAGAACGGCGATGAGGGTAGCGGGACCGGCGTGTTACTTCCGAAGGGCAACAAGAACGGATCGATCGTCAGCAGGCTCTCAGTAACCGCGTTTGTTCCGCTCGTCTGATAGTCGGTCGTTTCGCCAAAAAGCATCGCGCCTAATACAGGACTCGCGTTGCTCCAGAGGATGGGAGCGAACAGGTGCACTCCGGCCGTCACCGCGGACGGGTAGGCGAAGGTACCCCACAGATCGGGCGTCAACACCAGGTCGGTGCCGCCATTGCCGTCCCTTTCAACGGCGAAGTGATCGCCGGCGATATTGCCGCTGATCTGATAGGTCAGCTGGGTGCTACCGCTCTCGGTCACCGTCAGCGTCGATCCGTCGATGACGGCGCCGGTGATTGAAGCGTTGCCCGCATAATCGATGGTGTCGCCCAAGGCGAGACCGGTGAAGTTGCCGGTGAAGTTCGAGGTAGAATCGAGCTTCAGTGTGCCAACACCGGAGAAATTGACGGTCTGCGCGTCGGTAGAACCGAGCTCTAATGTGCCGCCGCTCTTGATGGTGGCCGAACCACCGCCGGTGACGGCATCGGTGACATTCACCGTTCCGCCGTTCGCCAGGATCGTGCCGTTGTTGAAGAGTGTGTGAGGAGTGGCGCTTTCAACGATCAGCGTGGCGCCATTTTCCGCCGCCATCGTGCCGTCATTGGTTATGGTGCCGGCGTCGACCGTCAGCGTACCGCCGACGGCCTCGATGACTCCGGAATAGTTGTTCAAAATGATGCCGCCGATGCCGATCTGGCCCGTTCCGGAGATCGTGTTGCCGTCGTTGTTCAATGTCAGATTCGAGATACTGCCGTACCCGCGCAGCATTCCGCCGCTGATCGACAGCGTACCGTTTCCGGTGAGCGTCAGGGACGAGGCACCAAGGAGCAGCGTGCCGTCGTCTTGGATGTTGCCCGCATTGGCGACGGTACTGTCGTCGATCAACAGGTTGGCACCACTCGCCGCTTCCAGTATGGCGCCGGCTGCATTTGTGATGATGTTGTCGGTGTCGATGGTCAATGTGCCGTCGACCGCCTTGATCGTCCCGGCATTGTTGTCGAGCGTCAGATCGCTGTTGCCATTGCCGATCTGGCCGGCGCCGGAAATCATGTTGCCATTATTCTCGAACGTCAGATCGGGCGCGCTGGCTTCGACTGTCGCGCCATTGAGTGCGACCGTTCCGGCACCGCTGAATTCAAGGGTAAAGCTTGAGCCGGTCACCGTCAGCGAATTCTCAAGCGTAATGATGCCGGCATTGGTGAACACGCCGGTACCACCGCTGTTGGCGCCGCCGTTGAACGTAACGCCGTTGAGCGTCAGAGTATCACCGCTGTCGAGACTGTAGGTGCTGTTGGTTCCCGTTCCGGTGAGCACGCCGCCATTGATGGTATCGTTATCGAGCGTGAACGTACCGCCGGTCTCGAGCGTGCCGGCATTGTTGATGGTAGCGTTCTCGATTTTGCTGGCACCGACGCCAAGGATCAGGCCACCCGCAAGCTGGCCGACCGCGGCCGCGGTCGAGACGGTACCGGTACCGCCATTTATCGTCGCGTATGACAGCTCAACTTCCGAGCCCGCCCCGGCTTGAACATTGCCGGTACCGCCGGTGTCGTTAATAACGGTGCGATCACCCATGACCGTGCTCTCGATGAGCAAGGTGCCACCGTTGGTGGCCTCGAACGTGCCTGCGTTGGTCACGCCATCGCCAGTATCAAACGCATATGTCTGGCCGCTAACGTCGGCATCAAAGGCGCCGGCGTTGTTGATAAACGTCGATGTGGCGGTGCCGCCGCCCAGTTGGCCGTAGCCGTCGAACGTATTGCCTTCATTCGTCGTGGTGACAATGGTTGAGCCGGCTTGCAGGGCGCCGCCGGCGAGCGTGCGGGTGCCTGACCCTTCGTAGATGACTGATGTAACAGTTGTGGTATTAACGCCGGAAATAATAATGTGACCATTATTATCCCACGTGACGGTACCGCTGCTGCTAAATGAATTGCCGCTGGCGATGGTCAGCATCTGGCCGCTATCGACTTCAATTGTGTCGTTGCTGCCGAGGCTGATTGCAACATTGTTGATGGTGACATCGTCGAGGATCAGCGTCATGCCGCTTTCGACTGTGAGCTGACCACCGGCGATGCTGACGTTGGCGCTGGCGCTGCCGCTGATACTGCTCGAACCGGTGACATCGATGTCGCTGGCGACAACGCTGCCCGAAGCGGCGGTGCCGTTGATTGTGCCGCCGTCGATGGTGGCGCCCGACAGCGTCAGCGTCTGGTTGCCGTCGATCTGAATGACGCTGGTGCCATCGGTGTTGGTGATCGTGGTGCCAGTGACCGTGGCATCATCAAGGGTCAGCGTGACGCCGCTCTCGACCGTCACGCTGCCGCTTATGAACTGATTAGAGTCGGTCGTAACGCCACTCAAGCTGGCACCGTCGTTGATCGTGCTGTTGCCCGTGACGTCGATTAGCCCGTTGTCCGTAATCGTTCCGCCGCTGATCGTGGTGCCATCCCGAAGGATCAGCGTACCGAAGCTTTGCGTGACATCCATCAAGTCCGTGATGGCGCTGTTGGTCACCGTCACATCATCGAGCGTCAGCGACGCGCTATTTTCGACCGTCACGGCACCGCCACTCAAGTTGGCGCCGTTGATCGTGCTGTTGCTGTTGCCCGTGACGTCGATCAGTCCGTTATCGGTGATCGTTCCACCGTTGATCGTGACGCCATCGAGCGTCAGCGTGTTGCCCGCATCAACCGACAGAACCGCGCCAGTGGCAGCGATTTCGAACACCGTGCCGTCGCCGTTCGCGTCACCCTCGGGGGCCGTGCCGAACAGGTCTCCGCCGACGTCGATCAGAGCGCCTGGCGTGGCGTATGCCCCGTCGGTGCCGTTGAAGCTGAACAGTGTGATCGGGGTGCTGGCGTAGCCGCCGGCGGTCTTGACGATCTCGAATACCGTGCCGAGGTTGTTCGCGCCGCCCAAGTACGTCATGCCGAACAGGTCCCCGGCGGCATCGGCAAACAGAGCGCCAACCAGGTCTTGCCCGTCGGCGCCGTCGAAGCTCACCAGCGTGATCGGCGTGCTGGCGTAGCCGCCGACGGTCTTGACGATCTCGAACACCGTGCCATCGCCTTCCGCCTCACCGGAACCCCCGCCGTAAGCCCCACCGTAGGCTGTCGTGCCGAACAGGTCGCCGGCGGCGTCGGCAATCAGAGTGTTCGAAAGGCCTTCGCCGTCGGCGACGTTGAAGTTGACCAGCGTGGTCGGCGTGTAGTTGCCGCCGCCGTTGTTCACGAGCTCGAACACCGTGCCGCCGTTGTACGTCCCGCCGTAAGCCGTGGTGCCGAACAGGTCGCCGGCGGCATCGGCGAGGAGAGCGCCGTTCGCGTACGTCCCATTGCTGCCGTTGAAGCTGGCCAGCGTGATCGGCGTGTAGTTGCCGCCGCCGTTGTTCACGAGCTCGAACACCGTGCCATCGCCGCCCGGCCCGCCTTGCTGTGTCGTGCCAAACAGGTCACCGGCCGCGTCGGCGATCAAACCTTCACCCGGATTTACCCCGTTGGCGCCGTCGAAGCTGGCCAGCGTCACCGGAGCGGCGTAGCCACCGACGGTCTTGGCGATCTCGAACACCGTGCCATCGCCGTTCGCCCCGCCAAATTGTGTCGTGCCAAACAGGTCCCCGGCGGCGTCAACAAGCAGAGGGCTGTCGGGGGTTAGGCCGTCGGTGCCGTCAAAACTGGCCAGTATGGTCGGCGTACTGGCATAGCCGGCGGCGGTCTTGACGATCTCGAACACCGTGCCATCGCCGTTCGCACCGCCGCGCACCGTGGTGCCGAACAGGTCGCCGGCGGCGTCGGCGATCAAACCGCCATACGGGTAATTGCCATTGGCATCATTGAACGACACCAGCGTCGTCGGCGCGCTGTTATAGGTCACCGCGGTGTCATTGAATACGGTGCCGGTCACCGTGACGTTGTCCAGCGTCAGCGTCGCGCCACTTTCGACCGTCACACCGCCATTGTTGAGCTGGGCGTTGGTGACGACGTCTCCATTGACGACGCCCTGAACCGTGCTGTCGCCGGTGACGTCGATCGTGCCGTTGTCGGCGATCGTGCCGCCATCGATCGTCGCATTCGACAGCAAAACCTCCGAGTTCGCTCCGGCCGTGATCGTCCCGGAATTACCGACGGCGCCGGAAATTGTCAGATCGCCGCCGTTCGTCGCTTCGATGATGCCGCCGATCGCATTCGTGACGGAGCCGTCGATATTTACCGTGCTGGGGTCGCCAGCCTCGATCGTGCCGCTATTATCGACACTGTCGTCGATGGTGAGCGTGCCGCCCTGGGTGGCTTCCAGAAGTCCGGCGTTAGTGATGGAATTGTCGGTATCGAGGGTCAGCGTTTCACCGCTGATGTTGGCATCGATCGTGCCGGCACCGTCGTTATCGAGCGTCAGCTGACCGTCGCCTGCGCCGATCGTGCCATTGCCCGAGATGGTGTTGGATTCATTGTCGAGCGTGACGCCCGGCCCGATGGCGACAATGCTGCTTTGCGCCGACTCCATCAAAATCTGGCCGCTGCCGGTAAGATGGAAAGGCGCGCCATCGATCTCAAGCTGCGCGGCTTGGCCAAAGAGAAAGATGTTGTTGCTGTTATCCAGGCTGTGGCGCAGGTCGAGATAGGTATTGGCATCGACATCCACGACGCCTTGATTCGTGACGCCGTCGAATACGCTGCTGCTCTGGTCCTCGATCACGCCGAAGTACGAAGTTTGCAGTGTGCCACCGGTAATCGTTACGCCATTGAGATCCACGTGAGAGGCATTGCTGCTGTTCACATTGGGATCATTGATGTCGTTGTACGCAGCGATCGTGCCGCCGGAATTGTCAACATTGGTATCCTGTATAATGAGTACACGGTCGATGCCGACCGCCTCAATCGTTCCGGCATTGCTCGTTGTTGTCGCACCGCTTCTCGTGCCGGTCTGGAGAACGAGATTGCCGGTCGATTCGATAACACCTGCCGCTTCGTTGATAAGCGTCAGTGGCGTGCCGTCGCCCTGACCAATGGTGCCGCTGCCGGAAATAAGGTTGTTGACATTGATCAATGTCCCGCCGGCGGCAACCGCATCGATTTGAGCATCGCTGGCATCCAAAGTGACCGTGCCGGAGTCATCGAGCGTGACAGAACCGGAGATCACGAGATCAGCCGCACCGCTCGAACCTTGAATGTCAATATGGCCGTGATTATGAATCGTACCGACCAACTCAAGTGAGCCACCGGGCAAAACGTCGATCGTGCCGCCGTTGAGCGAATCATTGTTCAGCGTCAGCGTCGCCCCGCTTTCAACTGTCACCTCACCATTGTTGAGGTTGGCATTCTCGATCGTGCTGTCGCCGGTGACGTCGATGTCGCTGGCAATAATGCCGCCTGTGGTGGCGTCGGTGCCGTTGATCGTGCCGCCGTCGATGGTGGTGCCCGACAGCGTCAGCGTCTGGTTGCCGTCGATCTGAATGGTGCTGGCGGCATCGGTGCCGTTGATCGTGCTGCCCGTCACCGTCGTGCCGTCCAGCGTCAGCGTCTGCCCGGCCTCAATCTTCAGCTGGCCGCCGCTAAGCTGCGCACCATTGTTGATCGTGCTCGAGCCCAGCACATCGATCAGGCCGTTATTCGTGACCGTGGCAACGCTGATGGTCGCGCCGTTCAGGTTCAGCGTGCCACCCGCATCGATCGTCAGCAGATTGCCGGTCACGTGGCCGTTGACGATCACACTGTAGTTCGCAACCTCTACCGTGCCGTTGTCGGTGATCGTCCCGCCGTAGGTCCTGCTGTCGTCGAGCGTCAGATGCGCGCCACTCTCCACCTGCACGGTCGCCGACGCGCCGTTGAACACTGCATCGCTATCGAGCGTCGTCGTCTCGGTGACGTCGATGATGCCGGAATTGTTGATCTCCCCGCTCGCACCGATGTTCGAGGTCGTCGGCGATCCGGGCACGCTCGTGTCGAGGCTGATCGTCCTGAAGCCGGCATCCGACCCATCAGTGACGCTCAGCGTCAGCGTATTGGTGGTGACGCCTGCGCCCGGGGTATAGGTAAGGCCGCCACTGAGCGCGTCATTGATGTCGGCCAGGTGGCCGGAGATGGTGACCTCGTCGCCACTCTGAACAACGTTCAGGTGCGAACCCGAGATCGCGGCAAACGAACCGCTGCTCGCCTGAATCGTAAGCGTCACCGTCGGGTTGTCGGCGGGGTCGAGATCAGTGATCAACGCCACCTGCCACCACACAGAGGCGCCCGCCGCCTGCACGGGACCAAGGCCGACTGCGAACTGGCCACCGGTAATCGTGTCGGCGCCGGCGAGTGTCAGCGTCTTGTTGCTGCCGATATTGATCGCCGCACCCGAGGCCGCCGCGCTGCGCTCGGTGATCGTGCTGCCGGTGACCGTGACGTCGTCCAGCGTCAGCGTCGTGCCGGTCGCAACCGTCACGGCGCCATTGTTGAGGCTGGCGTTGCCGTCGATCGTGCTGTCGCCGGTGACGTCGATCAGGCCGCCGCTCGTCTGCGTGCCGTCATTGATGGTGCCGCCGTCGATGGTGGTCCCGGACAGGATCAGCGTGCCGTCAACGCTCTGGGGGGTCTTGATGTCCGTGATCGTGCTGCCGGTGACGGTGTCGCCGGAGAGCGTCAGTGTGAAGCCGTTCTCGACCGTCACGGCGCCATTGTTGAGGCTGGCATTCTCGATCGTGCTGTCGCCGGTGACGTCGATGTCACTGGCAATAATGCCGCCTGTGGTGGCGTCGGTGCCGTTGATCGTGCCGCCGTCGATGGTGGTGCCCGACAGCGTCAGCGTCTGGTTGCCGTCGATCTGAATGATGCTAGTGCCGTCGGTGCCGTTGATCGTCGTGCCGGTGACCGTGACGTCGTCCAGCGTCAGCGTCGTGCCGGTCGCAACCGTCACGGCGCCATTGTTGAGGCTGGCGTTGCCGTCGATCGTGCTGTCGCCGGTGACGTCGATCAGGCCGCCGCTCGTCTGCGTGCCGTCATTGATGGTGCCGCCGTCGATGGTGGTCCCGGACAGGATCAGCGTGCCGTCAACGCTCTGGGGGGTCTTGATGTCCGTGATCGTGCTGCCGGTGACGGTGTCGCCGGAGAGCGTCAGTGTGAAGCCGTTCTCGACCGTCACGGCGCCATTGTTGAGGCTGGCATTCTCGATCGTGCTGTCGCCGGTGACGTCGATGTCACTGGCAATAATGCCGCCTGTGGTGGCGTCGGTGCCGTTGATCGTGCCGCCGTCGATGGTGGTGCCCGACAGCGTCAGCGTCTGCGCGGGAGCGCCAGTCGTGTCGTTGGCCCCGTCAACCTGAATGATGCTAGTGCCGTCGGTGCCGTTGATCGTCGTGCCGGTCACCGTGACGTCATCGAGCGTCAGCATGACCCCGCTCTCAACCGTCACGGCGCCGTTGTTGAGGCTGGCGTTGCCGTCGATCGTGCTCGATCCAGTGACATCGATGCTGCCGAAAACCGTGTTGTCGCCGACGATGGTGCCAGCGGCCGTGCCATCGTTGATGGTGCCGCCGCTGATCGCGGTGCCGCTCAGCGTCAGCTGCGCGCCGTCGTCGACCGTGATGGCGCCGGCGCCGGTGATGTCGCTGGCCTGATCCAGCGTCAGCGCGCCGCCCGCCATGACCTCGATGGTGCCGGTGTTGGGGCCGCTCTCGTTGTGCAGCGTGGCGGTGCCGTCGACGTTGATGGTGCCGGAGTTGTCGAGCGAGCCGGCATTGGTGGTGAGCGATTTGCCGGCAGTGACGGTGACGGTGCCGGTGTTGGTGACGTCCTCGCTGGTGAAGGTGTCGCTGCCGCTGACGTTGAGCGCCCCGCTGACGCTGAGCGAGCCGTTCTCGATCAGATCGGTGCCGGTCAGATCGACCAGGCCGCTATCGGTAATGACGGCGCCGTCAAGCGTCGCGGTGTTGAGCGTGAGATGACCAGCGGCCAGCGGGGACGCGGCAGCGTCGACCGTGATGGCGCCGGCGCCGGTGATGTCGCTGGCCTGATCCAGCGTCAGCGCGCCGCCCGCCATGACCTCGATGGTGCCGGTGTTGGGGCCGCTCTCGTTGTGCAGCGTGGCGGTGCCGTCGACGTTGATGGTGCCGGAGTTGTCGAGCGAGCCGGCATTGGTGGTGAGCGATTTGCCGGCAGTGACGGTGCCGGTGTTGGTGACGTCCTCGCTGGTGAAGGTGTCGCTGCCGCTGACGTTGAGCGCCCCGCTGACGCTGAGCGAGCCGTTCTCGATCAGATCGGTGCCGGTCAGATCGACCAGGCCGCTATCGGTAATGACGGCGCCGTCAAGCGTCGCGGTGTTGAGCGTGAGATGACCAGCGGCCAGCGGGGACGCGGCAGCGTCGACCGTGATGGCGCCGGCGCCGGTGATGTCGCTGGCCTGATCCAGCGTCAGCGCGCCGCCCGCCATGACCTCGATGGTGCCGGTGTTGGGGCCGCTCTCGTTGTGCAGCGTGGCGGTGCCGTCGACGTTGATGGTGCCGGAGTTGTCGAGCGAGCCGGCATTGGTGGTGAGCGATTTGCCGGCAGTGACGGTGACGGTGCCGGTGTTGGTGACGTCCTCGCTGGTGAAGGTGTCGCTGCCGCTGACGTTGAGCGCCCCGCTGACGCTGAGCGAGCCGTTCTCGATCAGATCGGTGCCGGTCAGATCGACCAGGCCGCTATCGGTAATGACGGCGCCGTCAAGCGTCGCGGTGTTGAGCGTGAGATGACCAGCGGCCAGCGGGGACGCGGCAGCGTCGACCGTGATGGCGCCGGCGCCGGTGATGTCGCTGGCCTGATCCAGCGTCAGCGCGCCGCCCGCCATGACCTCGATGGTGCCGGTGTTGGGGCCGCTCTCGTTGTGCAGCGTGGCGGTGCCGTCGACGTTGATGGTGCCGGAGTTGTCGAGCGAGCCGGCATTGGTGGTGAGCGATTTGCCGGCAGTGACGGTGACGGTGCCGGTGTTGGTGACGTCCTCGCTGGTGAAGGTGTCGCTGCCGCTGACGTTGAGCGCCCCGCTGACGCTGAGCGAGCCGTTCTCGATCAGATCGGTGCCGGTCAGATCGACCAGGCCGCTATCGGTAATGACGGCGCCGTCAAGCGTCGCGGTGTTGAGCGTGAGATGACCAGCGGCCAGCGGGGACGCGGCAGCGTCGACCGTGATGGCGCCGGCGCCGGTGATGTCGCTGGCCTGATCCAGCGTCAGCGCGCCGCCCGCCATGACCTCGATGGTGCCGGTGTTGGGGCCGCTCTCGTTGTGCAGCGTGGCGGTGCCGTCGACGTTGATGGTGCCGGAGTTGTCGAGCGAGCCGGCATTGGTGGTGAGCGATTTGCCGGCAGTGACGGTGACGGTGCCGGTGTTGGTGACGTCCTCGCTGGTGAAGGTGTCGCTGCCGCTGACGTTGAGCGCCCCGCTGACGCTGAGCGAGCCGTTCTCGATCAGATCGGTGCCGGTCAGATCGACCAGGCCGCTATCGGTAATGACGGCGCCGTCAAGCGTCGCGGTGTTGAGCGTGAGATGACCAGCGGCCAGCGGGGACGCGGCAGCGTCGACCGTGATGGCGCCGGCGCCGGTGATGTCGCTGGCCTGATCCAGCGTCAGCGCGCCGCCCGCCATGACCTCGATGGTGCCGGTGTTGGGGCCGCTCTCGTTGTGCAGCGTGGCGGTGCCGTCGACGTTGATGGTGCCGGAGTTGTCGAGCGAGCCGGCATTGGTGGTGAGCGATTTGCCGGCAGTGACGGTGACGGTGCCGGTGTTGGTGACGTCCTCGCTGGTGAAGGTGTCGCTGCCGCTGACGTTGAGCGCCCCGCTGACGCTGAGCGAGCCGTTCTCGATCAGATCGGTGCCGGTCAGATCGACCAGGCCGCTATCGGTAATGACGGCGCCGTCAAGCGTCGCGGTGTTGAGCGTGAGATGACCAGCGGCCAGCGGGGACGCGGCAGCGTCGACCGTGATGGCGCCGGCGCCGGTGATGTCGCTGGCCTGATCCAGCGTCAGCGCGCCGCCCGCCATGACCTCGATGGTGCCGGTGTTGGGGCCGCTCTCGTTGTGCAGCGTGGCGGTGCCGTCGACGTTGATGGTGCCGGAGTTGTCGAGCGAGCCGGCATTGGTGGTGAGCGATTTGCCGGCAGTGACGGTGACGGTGCCGGTGTTGGTGACGTCCTCGCTGGTGAAGGTGTCGCTGCCGCTGACGTTGAGCGCCCCGCTGACGCTGAGCGAGCCGTTCTCGATCAGATCGGTGCCGGTCAGATCGACCAGGCCGCTATCGGTAATGACGGCGCCGTCAAGCGTCGCGGTGTTGAGCGTGAGATGACCAGCGGCCAGCGGGGACGCGGCAGCGTCGACCGTGATGGCGCCGGCGCCGGTGATGTCGCTGGCCTGATCCAGCGTCAGCGCGCCGCCCGCCATGACCTCGATGGTGCCGGTGTTGGGGCCGCTCTCGTTGTGCAGCGTGGCGGTGCCGTCGACGTTGATGGTGCCGGAGTTGTCGAGCGAGCCGGCATTGGTGGTGAGCGATTTGCCGGCAGTGACGGTGACGGTGCCGGTGTTGGTGACGTCCTCGCTGGTGAAGGTGTCGCTGCCGCTGACGTTGAGCGCCCCGCTGACGCTGAGCGAGCCGTTCTCGATCAGATCGGTGCCGGTCAGATCGACCAGGCCGCTATCGGTAATGACGGCGCCGTCAAGCGTCGCGGTGTTGAGCGTGAGATGACCAGCGGCCAGCGGGGACGCGGCAGCGTCGACCGTGATGGCGCCGGCGCCGGTGATGTCGCTGGCCTGATCCAGCGTCAGCGCGCCGCCCGCCATGACCTCGATGGTGCCGGTGTTGGGGCCGCTCTCGTTGTGCAGCGTGGCGGTGCCGTCGACGTTGATGGTGCCGGAGTTGTCGAGCGAGCCGGCATTGGTGGTGAGCGATTTGCCGGCAGTGACGGTGACGGTGCCGGTGTTGGTGACGTCCTCGCTGGTGAAGGTGTCGCTGCCGCTGACGTTGAGCGCCCCGCTGACGCTGAGCGAGCCGTTCTCGATCAGATCGGTGCCGGTCAGATCGACCAGGCCGCTATCGGTAATGACGGCGCCGTCAAGCGTCGCGGTGTTGAGCGTGAGATGACCAGCGGCCAGCGGGGACGCGGCAGCGTCGACCGTGATGGCGCCGGCGCCGGTGATGTCGCTGGCCTGATCCAGCGTCAGCGCGCCGCCCGCCATGACCTCGATGGTGCCGGTGTTGGGGCCGCTCTCGTTGTGCAGCGTGGCGGTGCCGTCGACGTTGATGGTGCCGGAGTTGTCGAGCGAGCCGGCGCTCAGCACCAGCGTGCCAGAGTTGTCGATCGTGCCGGTATTCGTCGCCGTGTCGTTGCTCAGCGTCAGCGTCTGATTGGCGTCGACCGTCAACTGGCCAGTATTAGTTTGAATTACATTGGCTGCGTTGATCGAACTGTTTCCAGTAACGTCAATCGTTCCGGAATTGTTGATCGCTATCGTGCCTGAGCCACCGGTGAGAGTAGCGTCGTTGAGTACGAGCGTGTCACCGTTATCAATATTTACCGTGCCGCCGGTGATTGTGGTGCCGGCATCAATGGTCAATGTGCCGGGGGCGTCGACATGCAGGATACCGGTATTGGTTAGGCTGACGTCGTGGATCGCATCCGCGCCACTCGTATTTATGGTGCCAGAATTGATAAATGTTATCGGGCCAAGTCCGCCGGTAAGCGTCGAGTTGGCAATATCGATAACGCCCGCGTTGCTGATTATCCCGCCCAAACCGCTCGCGTCAACGATTTCCACAACGGGCGAGTTTTGGGTGGTATCGATGCTTAGCGTTTCAAAGGCAGCGCCGCTTTGCCCACTCACGCTAAAGGTCAGCGTATTCTGGCCATTGCCGCCAGGGTTATAAATGAGGCCGTTAGCCAAGGCGGCGTTGATGGCCGCGAGCAGACCCGTTACTTCAAGGGTGCCGGCGGTTCCGTCAAAGCCCGGCACAATCGTTACGCCAGCATTCGAAAACGCCTGATTCGAAAACGCCTGAAGCGTCCCGCTACTCGCTGTGATCGTCAGCGTTAGTTCACTGCCATCATTGGCGACTGAATCAATAATCGAAGCGCCCGATAAAACCACGCCACCAGGAATCGCTTGGGCGTTCCCACCGCTGAATGACAGCGTGGCGGCAGTCAAGGTAGCTCCGCTAAGACTAAGCGTGCCACCGGTCGTCGCGTTACCGGTCACGTTAATTGTGCCGGGACTGTTGATTGTCCCGTTCAGCGTCAGCGTGGCCGGGCTATCGACCTCAAGCGTTCCGAAGTTCGCACCGCCCAAGCCCGTGCCGTTGGTCACCGTAAAAGTGCCAGCAGCAACGTCGAACGTCGCGTTAGCTACGCTGGTGAAAGTGGTGACTGTCCCATCGGACGCACTCATAACGGTGTAAGGGTAGGCAGCCTCATTCAAAGCGAGTGCGGTTGTACCCCCCGACAGATCTTGAGTTAGTGTGCCATACGCTCCGGGAGACGACCCAAATGACAGATCGTTACTTGCATTGGACAACAAAATCGCGCCGGACTCGATGAACGTCGTGCCGATCGGCGAGTTAGTAACGATTGTCGAGATTTGGTCCGCCGGCACCGACTGCGCAAACACGAAGTCGGCGGCAGTAAGATCACCTATGTTAACATCCTGCAGTGTAACCTTGGTGCTGAGGCCGTCCACGCCGCTGAAATCGATGACCGTGTCCGAACCGACTTGCGTAGCGTAATGAAGAAGATCGCTTGGGTTTGTAGAGCCGACGACACCAAGCTCGCTGACGACTGGAACGTCGGCAAGGTTGATCACATCGCCATTGCCACCGACGCCGGAGAAATTGGTGATGGTCTCGGCGCCGTCATGGCCACCCAATATGAAAGTGTCAGCGCCAGATCCGATTGTGCCGCCGATGAGCACACCACCTTCATTGGTGGTGCCAACCGCACTAAGCGTAATTTGTTCGCTTACTGGGGCCGTAATTGCGAGTCCGGCGAGCACTCCGTTCGCAAGCTGCGCTTGTGAAAAAGTAATTCTTCCGTCGACCGGCGTTAGAATTCCTTGGCTGTTGCTCAAAATGGTGTCGGTCGGGATATCATAAATCGTCAGCGACAGACTGGCATCGGACTCAATAGCCGCGATCAACGAAGGATCGATTGTCAGTGCAATCGGCGTGTTGACGACACCGCTCGGTGTTGCGGGGTCGGTCGGCGCAGGAACCACCGGCGTTGCAGTAACTGTGACGGTGATGTCGTGGTTTGTAAGCGGAAGCCCATCGCCTCCTGGCCCACTGACCAGAATGTCGTTGCCAGTGCCAGCGATTAATGTATCACCACCGCCGCCACCAATCAGTATGCCGTTCGCATTGCTGCCGGTAATGACATCGGGACCGGTAGACCCGGCTTCATTGATGGGATTGCTGAAATTAAAGATCGTATTCAGCAAACTCGCATCTTGCGAGTTCACTGCATTAACAAAAGCGGCTGCAGAAACAATTCCTGTCCCTATAACTGTCCCTGTAACAAGCTGATCGTTGGAAAGATCCAGAACATCAATTCCGGTTACATTGCCGCCGACCAAATTTCCATTTGTGTCGTAGCTGAAGCCGCTTCCGATGAGTTGAAACTGCAGCCCAGCGCTTGTGTTTACAAAGTTGATCGTGCCCGGTGTCTGGACGCTATGTACGAGGCTGTTGATCGGGTTACTCAAATTAAAGATCGTGTCCAGCAAACTCGTATCGTGCGAGTTCACCGCATTAACGAAATCCGTCGCGGAAATATTAAATCCCGTCTCTGTAAGGAGCTGGTTGTTGGAGAGATCCAGAACATAAATTCCGGTGACGGTACCGCCGTTCAAAGCTCCATTTGCATTGTAGCTAAAGTCGCTTCCGATGAGTTGGAACTGGTAACCAGCACTTTTGTTGACGAAATCGATCGTGTTCGACGTCTGGACGCTATTCACAATGTCGGCGCTGAGGTCGTTGAGCACACCTTGGTTCAAAGTGAACCCTTGGGCCGTGAGAACTGTAACTGTGGGAACTGTTGGCGCAGCACCCCAAGCAACGGTGGGGCTCTCAGCTGTACCAACGACCGTCACGGTTACAACTTCGCTCGCCGTGCCGCCCGCACCGGTGAGTTGCACCGTAAAGGTGTCTTGATGGGTTGATCCAGCTGCCAGCGTTGCAGCCAGCGCTTCATTGACCTGGTAGGTCCAGCTAACTTCGCCCAAGCTGGAACTTGTCGTGTCCGTCGAAACAACCGGTGTCAGGGTTCCCCAGTCACCGGCCAGCGCGACAGCTTTTACCGTGTGGGTACCGGAATCGGTAAACGGCATTGTGCCCGAGGTTGTGAGCACCGATGGGACCTGATCGTCCAGCACCAGCCCTTCTGTGCCGGCCGAGGTATCGGAAATCAAAATGTCGGCCGCTCCGGCCGTTGGGAATTGCACCACACCGGGGCTGGTAATCTGACTTTGCGATACAACCTCGCCGAGAGGATCAGACACCGTCATCGTTAGCGTATCGCTGCCGCTGGCATTATTGGGGGACGGCGTGTAGATGACGCCGGCCTGCAAAGCGGCGTTGATCGCAGCGAGCGATCCGGTGACCGTCAGGTTACCTGTGCTACCGTCCTCCAAGTGACCGTTGTTATCGGTATCGATCGTCAACCCCGCAGGCAGGCTTGGGGGTTGTCCGACGAGCACGGGCGACAAAGAGCCATCCGCGGCCTGTATCGTGAATGTCAGATTGGCCGCAGCATTAACGTCGGATATCGACAGACCCGACAACGTCGTCGCGCTGCCCGAGGCTTTGGCTTGCGCATTGGTGAACACCAAAGACGGACCACCGATATTGGTCGCCGTGCTGCCAAAGGCGTCAAAGATGCCACCGGCGCTGACAGTCGTGCCCCATTCGCTGTCGCCGTTGGCTGCCGTAACACCGTTGGCGCTGGAGATTAGCGTAGTCTCGCCGGTCAGACGGTCGTAGAGATATGTTTCCGCGGCACCGTTGCTATTGCCGGTGCCACCTGCGACGAGATCGGTCGCATAGCTTACGTAAGTAATGTAGCGACCGTCGGCGCTGATCTCTGCTCGCCCACTATCGCCGAATTGAGTCGGATCGGTTGTCTGATCATCTTCCGATACGCGCGTGATGGTGTGGTTGATCGTATCGTAAAGATAAATATTGGAATGCCCATTGCTATCGCCGGGCAAATTCGTGGCATTGCTCTCAAACACTACAAATTGCCCGTCCGCGCTGATCGACGACGCCCAATTGTCGTCGTGTCCGATGTTCACGGTCATCGTGGACGTATAGGTATTATTGCTACTGAGGCCCGTAGCCTGGAAAGTGAACGCGGCATAATCCGCCGCATCCACATTCGCGCCGGCGGCAGGCGTGAATACTAATTCGCCGGCCGATATTTGAGCCTGCGTGATCGTGTCGTCGGCGTGGACGATCTGCCCGTTGAGAGTCAATGAGGCGCCGGTTGGCAGATTTAAAGACGTAATCTGAACGTCCGCAGTTATCGGATTGCCGCTTTGGTCATAAAACTGAAGGTCAGACGTCGTGAACGTGTAAGGCGTGTTCTCGGGTGTTGTGACCGACGGACCATTATTATTCGATACAAACAACTCGCCACTATTGCCGGTACCCGCCGCGCCGTTGGCAGCAGCAGACACCAATTGCAACGTGTTGGCAGTAATTGGATCGTTCGGATTCAGGTCGAGGACATAAACCTGAGCATTGCCATTTGGATTATTAATAGCAAAATGCTCTTGCGTGGTTCCTATAGTGACATCAAGCGAATATGCCGCCGTGCTCCAAAAAGTAAGAAACTGCCCATCCGCGCTTAGAGCCGGATCATTAACGCCGGAGTCCCACGAGACATTCGACGCAGCCAGTGTCCAGTTTCCCGACGCCGCCGGGACCGGGGTATTGTTCGGATCATTCGGCAAAATCACATTGGGGTTCTGTATCCAAGTGCCGACAAGCTGCGTAGGCGAGATATAGCTCGTAATGTCGGCGATCCCACCATCCACACGAAGCACGGAGCCCACGTCGGCACTACCAAAGACTCCAGAGTTGGCTGTGAATGTGACGACCTCAGAGCTAGACGAAGCGGCAAGGTTTGCAGATGGCGTCGGTGCACCGATTGCAATCTGATCGACCGTATTGCCGGTCGAACGATCGATAACGTTGATGACGTTTTCCTCGATAGGGAATGATTGGGTATTAGGACCGGAATTAGTCCAGACATAAACAGTGGACGTCACCGCAACATAATGCCCGTCAGCACTGATGGCTGGGTTGTCACCATTGCCACTCAGCAGCGTCGTGATGCCGGTCTGCGTGTCGTAGATGAAAGTTTCGTGGGCGCTATTTGTCTCTGTAAACGTATTACTCGTGTTACTCGGATCAGTCAGCGTTACCGTCTGCTGGTATTGGCCGACAAAAACGACGTAGTGGCCGTCGCCGCTTACCGAGGGAAGAGCATTAAATGTCTCACCAGAATGGAGTTGCGTCCCGACGATGACGCTGGGGTCCGATATCGATTTGACGGTATTCGTTAGACGGTCGTAAATGAAAACTGATTGGGAGCCATTATCGCTATTGTTGCTGGGCAACTGGCTCGTACCAAGAAAGGCAACAACATCTCCGTTGGCGCTTACGACTGGTCCAATAGCGTTCAGATTGGCGAGTTCGACATGCGTGATTGTTGGCGTCTCAATGAAAGAAGGAGGCGGCTTAGTAGTAGTAGTAGTATTACTGACCTCGAAATAAGTGACAGTCGTGCCGGTATTTGTATTGCCGGTTGTTGAACCGGTGTCCGAACTAGTTTGGATCGTCGTCGTGACAGTACCGGTAATCGTCTTTTGAGTATCATTTTGGTTGTTAAGTTGGATCTGGATCGACGAACCGTGTTCGCCAGTCGACTTCGTGTTATCCTGCTGCTGGGCCTGCTGAATGATTTGCTGGCCGATCGCCTGGATGCTGAGCACCTGCTGGACGATCGCCAATTCCTGCTGAATTTGGGCAAGCGGCTTCTCGACTTGCTGCGCCACGACCTGCAGCGGACCGGCCGGGCTCACGACCCAACCGACGGCGGAGTTTGACACTGTGCCGATCAGCGCGCCGGTCGTGTTGTCGTAGAGATTGTATGAGCCCGTCCTGCCAGTTGCCTCGAGCATGACTGAGAAGTTCGTCGTGCCATTGTTGGCATCGATTTGAACGTTGACCGCGGTGCCGCGAATACCCATGGTCGCGACCGGCGTCGTGACGCGCATGTCGCCGCTGTGCGCAACTGCGCCAGCGAGGAATTGGATCGAGCCCTGCACCAGGCTGATGGCCGCGGAATTGTTCGCGCCGTTTTCGGCATAGACGTAATCGTTGATCACCATCCGCGCACTGGCGTCGAGCTTGAACGTCGTGCCGTCGGTGAAGCTGATGCCGAGCGCGGAGTTGCTGGCCGTCTGGACGACGTCGCCCTTAAGAATGGCGTCGCCGACGTTGAGCGCGATCGAGACACCGTTGCGGATGACCGTCGCGTTGCCGGTCACGGTCGCAACGCGGCCGATCGCTTCAGCCTGGCCTTGCGGCGTCGTGGCCTGCGCGTAGTGGCCCGGCATCAGCGGGCCGGCGAGCGCGGCAACAATATCGGCCGTTAACGCCGCGCCTTCCGGCGACAGCAGGGTCGGGTGCTTGTCGAATTTGAAGTAGTCGTGGACGACGAACTTATGTTTGTCGTCCGAGAGAATCAGATCGTGGCCGGCGCGCTTGAAGTCGCCGGAAAATAGCAGGTGGGCATCCGGAATCGTAATCATGTCAGTCGCGCCGTGGGCCGTAGCCTCCAGCGCGACTTGCGAGTCGAGTCCGCCAAAATGCGGATCCGACGGAGTCCGAAGCAAATGCTCCCCCTAACTTCGACGCGAACTTCGGCAATCGGGCTGCGTTTAAATGACGCGACTCTCAACCGCTTCAGTTCGTCTGCCGTCGAGACGGCAGCTGGTATTCCCTGCAGGGTTAGATTAATAGCATCCCGCTATGCGGTAGTGTGAGCCAGTTCACTCGGAAACCGGGTTTTTTTGCGCTGTATCCCTCATTTTTATGGTGAATTTCCGCAACCTTTATGGCGCGAAATCCAGCTTTCAAAGGGGCAAGAAAGTATTATACAACCTCCGCAGTTACTTAGGCACGGTTTGGTCCCACACTTCCTTCAAATTTTACGCAATTCCGCACCGCTTGCTTCACCTTACGCTTTGAAAAGATTAGATTTTTCGCGTCATTTAACCGGTCCGAAAAGGCCTCCGATGTACCTGTTGCCCACGCGGAGGGGTGAGATCGGCTGCTTAAGGCCGGCGTGCCCCGTGAGCGGGGAGCGTCGGAATGTCGGCCCAATCGAGTGTGCGCGCTGCGGCGCGCATGACGGCTGTTGCCGTCGCGGTGGTCTTTTGCGCCAGTGCAACTCTGGCGCGGGCTCCGTCACAAGTTCAGCTGGAAGCTTTGCAGCCGGTCGTGCCGGCTGCTGGGCTGCCCATCCCGCCCTTGCAACTCGCAGCGCTCGAACCCGTCGCCTTGCCCGCCACCAAACCGGCCGCCCCGGTAAACCAGGGACCTTTTGGCTTGGCCGTGACGAGTACCGGCAGTTTCGCCGCGCGCTGGCGGCTCCTGCAGCCGCTGATCGCGATGGAGCGGCAAATCCTTGCCCTTTGCCGGTCGAACCCAGCGATCTGTCCAGCCGCGGCGGTCAAATTCGGCGCCGTTGTCGATGCCGCCCGCGGGCGCAGCGGCCTCGCCCAGGTCGGCGAGGTCAACCGCGCGGTCAATCTGGCCATCCGGCCGATGAGCGATCTTGCCCAGTACCACGTTCCCGACATTTGGGCCTCGCCATTGATGACGTTCGGCTCCGGCGCCGGCGACTGCGAGGACTATGCCATCGCCAAATACGTGGCGCTGCGTGAAGCCGGCATGGCGGCGGACGACCTGCGGCTGGTCGTCGTCTATAACCGTCCGGCGCATGAGGACCACATGGTCGCCGCCGCGCACGTCGAGGGCCGCTGGGTCATTCTGGACAATCGCACCATGCGGCTGGTGGCTGACGGCGATACTGCCGATTATGCGCCGCTCGCCGTGCTCGACAGCGCCGACCCCTCGCCCGCCGTCGCGGCCATGCCGGCCACGCCGGGCCCGCGCGACGCCCCGACGCCGGACGATGCATCTGCCGAATCCTGGAACATCCCCGGCTTTAGCGTCGCGCTCTAGCCGCTAACCATTTTCCGCATCGGGTGGCTGGGCAGCCAGCGATGTAATAGGCTGTCACAAAATCGCGTGGGGAGAGGCTGGTCCTCATGGGGCAGAACCAGCTTGGATTTTTCGAATGAGAATTGTGCCGTTTGGGCTGCTGAAAAGCAGAACGCTGACGTCCCTCGAGCTATTGGTGCTGGCGGTCGGCTTGTCGGCGATGACGGCTGCGACCATGCCCGACCTTGGCGAGAGCGCACGCCTGGCATGCTTCGTCGCGCTCTGGTGCTGTCTTGGCCTCTATGCCTGTGAGCTGCTGATCAAATTGCGGCAACAGGTGGGGTCCGAGGCAAAGTACCTTCGTTCCTCGGCCGGCATCATCGACATTATGGCCGTCTTGCCGATTCCGGTCGCGTTGCTGGCCGGCGTTCCGGCAAATTCCGCCTGGCTGCTGGCATCGCTCTGGATTCTCAAGCTCGCGACGCTGGTGCCGGGCCTCGCCATGCTCGGCCGCGTGATCGCGCTCGAAGCGCGCGCGCTGGCGAGCGTCATCGTTATTTTCTTGACCATCCTCGTGCTGTCGAGCGTGGCCCTGCATGTGCTCGAAGGCCCGGCGCAGCCGCTGCAATTCGGCAGCCTGCCGCTGTCGCTGTGGTGGGCGGTCACCACGCTGAGCAGCACCGGCTATGGCGACGCCGTGCCGGCGAGCTTCCTCGGCCGCCTGATCGCCGGCATGGTGATGGTCAGCGGCCTCGGCGTATTCGGATTGTGGACCGGCATTCTTGCCACCGGCTTTGCCGCCGAGCATCGCCGGCGCGACTTCATTCGCAACTGGGATCTCGTCACGCAGGTGCCGTTTCTCAAAAATCTCGATCCACCGGCCGTCATCGAGCTCACGCGCTTGTTGCGCCGGCTCGATCTCGCCGAAAGGACCGTCGTGGTACGGCGCGGGCGGCCGGGCGACTGCATGTATTTCATCGCCTCCGGCGAAGTGGAGGTGAAGGTCGAACCGCATCCGGTGCGGCTCGCCGCCGGCGCATTTTTCGGCGAGATGGCTTTGCTCACCGGCGCTGCGCGCACCGCCAATGTGGTAACGACGCAGCCGACCACGCTGCTGGCGCTGGAAGTCGCCGACTTCCACACGCTGACGGCGCATCACCCGGAACTTGCCCGCGCGGTGGCGGCGGAAGCATCGCGCCGCACCAAGCCGGCTCACGGTCAGATCGCGCCCGCGCCCGAGGAAAAAACGCGCGATCGCGCGTCGGGTTGAAGCATGGACGAGACGCCCATTCTCGTCGACCAGCGCGCCGGTTACCGCATCATCACGCTCAATCGGCCGCAGCGGCTCAATGCCTTCAACGAAGCGATGCACCGCGCGCTCATGAGCGCGCTCGACGAGGCGGAAGCCGACAGCGCGTGCCGCGCGCTGCTGCTGACCGGCGCCGGCCGCGGCTTTTGCACCGGCCAGGATCTCACCGACCGGTTGGCGAAGGCGGACTTCAAGCCCGATCTCGGCGGCTCGCTCGGCGCCTTCTACAATCCGCTAGTGCGCAAGCTGCGCGCTTTGCCCTTTCCGGTAGTCGCGGCAGTCAATGGCGTCGCGGCCGGGGCCGGCGCCAACATTGCGCTCAACTGCGACATCGTGCTGGCGGCGCGCTCGGCGAGCTTTGTGCAGATCTTCGCAAAAGTCGGCCTGCTGCCGGATTCGGGCGGCACGTGGCTGTTGCCGCGGCTCGTCGGCGCCGCGCGGGCACGCGGTTTGGCGCTGCTGGCCGAGCCCTTGCCGGCCGAAAAAGCCGAAGAGTGGGGTTTGATCTGGAAAGCGGTGGACGATGCCGCGCTCATGCCGGAAGCGGAGAAGCTCTGCGCGCATTTCGCCGGCGCGCCGACGCACGGGCTGTCGCTGATCAAGCGCGCGCTCAATGCCGCCGAAACGAACACGTTCGACCAGCAGCTCGACCTCGAACGCGACCTGCAGCGCGAGGCGGGCTCAACACCCGATTATGCCGAGGGCGTGCGCGCCTTCATGGAAAAACGGGCGCCAAAATTCACTGGCCGCAAATAGGCGGCGCCTCCCCGACCCGCTAAACCTAGCGAAAATCGGCCTCTTCTCCTGAAGAATCCGGCCCGCGAATCCGTTAGATTGGGCGCAAGCGATTCGCCCCCACCGACAACGGAAAGGCAGGTGGATGATGCGTCAGATCATCACGGTTGCGACCATGAAAGGCGGCAGCGGCAAGAGCACGTTGGCCAGCTGCCTCGCGGTGCACTGGCATTTGTGCGGCCGGCCCTCGACCATCATCGACGCCGATCCGCAGCGCTCAATCGCGCGCCTTGCCGCGCGTGAGAAGGGCCTCGGCGGCGTGACGGTGGTGGAGGACGCGACGGAAAACGCCTGGAAGACGGCGCGCAACCTCGCCTCGACCGGCCCCATCATCATCGACACCCCCGGCTTCCGCTCGCTGGCGACGCTCGCCTGCATCGCGGCGGCCGACTTCCTGCTCGTCCCGGTCAAGGCTTCCCCGCTCGACATCGACCGCATGCTCGACACGCTCAATTCGCTGCTCGAGGGCGACGAGGGCCAGCGGCGTTTCTTCCGCTGCGTCCTGACGCAGACGACGCGGGATTCGGTGATCGCCAAGCACATCCGCACCGAGCTGATCGAAAGCGGCTTTCCCGTGCTCGAGAACGAGATGACCAACCGCGTCGCCTATGCCGAGGCCGGCCTCTGGGGCGCAACGCCAAGCTTGATGGAGAAATCGGGAGCCGCGGCACGCGAGATCGCCGCCATCGCCGATGAAGTGGACGATCTCGTCGGGATCAGGCAAGCTGCCTGACCATGAACAAGAAAAATCTCCCCAAGGCCATCCGGCCGGCGGCGGTCCAGGAGGCGCCGGTCACCCCGGCGGCGCCTGAAACTCCGGCGGCCAAGGCGAGCCCTGCGGAACCGCGCAAGGCTGCGCCGATTATGACAAAGCAAGCCCCTTCGCCGGAGACAGCCGAGGCGAAGGAACGCCGCGCGCGCGCGGCCGAGGTCGTCAAGCGCCTGTGTCTGTGGTCGGGAGCCGCCGGGCTTATTCCGGTGCCCTTCGTCGATCTCGCGGCGGTCGGCGGCGTGCAAATCGAAATGCTGCGCCGGATTTCAAAAATCTACGGCGTGCCCTTTTCGGAAAATCGCGGCAAGGCGCTGATCGCCGGCTTTGTCGGATCGATGATCCCGGCCAGCAGCGGGATCGGAGCGTCCAGCCTGATCAAGGGCATACCGGGCGTCGGCACCATCATCAGCGCGCTGACCATGCCGACGTTATCGGTTGGCGCCACTTACGCCATCGGCATGGCGTTCATCCAGCACTTCGCCTCGGGCGGCACGCTGCTCGATTTCGATCCGCCGGATTATCACGAATTCCTCAAGGTCGAGACCGGCAAGACCGGTAAACGCGCCGCCACGCAAGCCGCCTGACCGACGATTACTGCCGCGCTCCGGTCTTCGCCGCCCTCGCCTCGTCCCACCACCACAGCGTCGGAAACGCGGCCATGCCGTATTTCGGCAACTTCTGCGGCCGCCCGAAGCGATCCCAGCGGGCGGTGCGAATTTTTCCGTAGGCCCATTGCGGCACGACGTAATGGTTCCACAAAAGGATGCGGTCGAGCGCGCGGGCGGACGCGACGAGTTCCTCTTCGCTCTTGGCGAAGACGACTTTCTCAATCATCGCGTCGACCGCCGGGTTCTTGATGCCGATGACATTCTCGGCGCCGGGCTGATCGGCCGCCTGCGAGCCGAAGAACCCGCGCAACTCGTTGCCGGGCAGTAGCGATTCACCCCAGGCGTAGACGACGATGTCGAAGTCCCAGCCGCGCAGGCGGTTTTCGTACTGCGCCTCGTCGACCGTGCGCACCGATACGGTGATGCCGAGCCGTTCGAGCGCCGGCTTGTAGTAAAGGAAGATGCGTTCGAACAGCGGGGCGTTGGCGAGCAATTCGACCGCGAACGGCTCGCTGGTCTTGGCGTTGACGAGCTGCTGGTTCTGCACCTCGTAGCCGGCGGCCCGGAACAGCCGTATCGCCTCGCGCTGGTTGGCCCGCGGATCGCCGGTGGGATTGGTGTAAACTTTGTGGAAGACCTCGTCGGGGACCTTGTCGCGCACGGTTTCCAGCAATTCGAGCTCGCGCTTCTTCGGCAGGCCGGTGGCGGCAAGATCGGTGCCTTCGAAATAGCTGCTGATGCGTTTGTATTGCCCGTAGAACAGCTGCTTGTTCAACTCCTGGAAATCGAAGGCGTAGTTGAAGGCGAGCCGTACGCGCGGGTCCTTGAACTTGTCGCGCCGGATGTTGAAGGCGAAAGCCTGCATGATTCCGATGTTGGCGATCGGGAATTCCTCGAGGATGACACGCTTGTCGGCAACCGCCGGGAAATCGTAGGCGGTCGCCCAGTTCTTGGCGCTGTTCTCGGTGCGCCAGTCCACGGTGTTCGCCTTGAACGCCTCGATGGCGACCGTCGCATCGCGGAAATACTCGAAGCGCAACTCATCGAAATTATCGCGGCCGAGATTGACGTTGAGGTCCTTGCCCCAATAGTCCTTGACGCGCTCGTAGATGATGTTGTGGCCGGGCGACAAATCCTTGACGCGGTAGGGACCGCTGCCGAGCGGCGGCTCGAGCGTGGTTTCGCCGACGCTGCGCTTCTTGCCGTCGCTGTTGGTGCCTTCCCACCAGTCCTTCGGCAGGACGGTGAGCTGTCCGACGATCTGCGGCAGTTCGCGGTTGCCGGTGCCTTCGAACGTGAATTTCACTTCGCGGTCGCCGGTCTTTTCCGCCTTGAGGACCTGCTTGTAGCTGGCGCCGGCCTGCGGGCTGAATTTCTTGAAGGCCTCGAAGGAGAAGATGACGTCCTCGGGCGTAACCGGCTTGCCGTCGTGCCATTTCGCTTCGGCGCGCAATTTGTAGGTCGCCGAGGAGAAGTCGTCCGGGTAGCTCACGGACTCGGCGATCAGCCCGTACACGCTCGATACTTCGTCGAGCGAGGATACGAACAATGTGTCGTAGAGCAGATCGACGCCTTGCGCGAGCGCGCCTTTGACGCCGGTGACCACCATGTTGAGGTTGTCGAAGGTGCCGAGCGCGATCTGCGACGCCGACCCGCCCTTTGGCGCTTTCGGGTTGACGTAATCGAATTGCTTGAAGCCGGCCGGATATTTCAAATCGCCGAATTTCGAGACGCCGTGCCGCCAGGCCGGGCTCGCGCTTTGCGCTTCCGCGGGATCGATCCAGCCCGGCAGCGCGATCTTGCGCGCGGCCAAAAGAACCGCGGCGGATGTCAACAACGATCGGCGATTCATCTGACGTTCCAATGAAGTCGTAACCCGTGAAGAGGGATGATCGAGACCGGCATTGATAGTTGTAATTATTGACCGCGGTGTGCCGGCACGCACCGCGGCAAATTAATAGGCCCCCTACTCGCATGAACAGTGTCACGCTGGCGCGCGACCGTTCAATCGGTATTGAGCCTATTACTTTTTCCACTTTTGACGGAAGTGAAATTCGTCGCGCGCTCGCGGTGCAGCATTCGCGATCGCGCATACGCGCATAAAGAAGAAGACCGGAAGTGGTATTATGAATTTTTTCGACCACCGCACGCTACGCGGCTGGTTCGGGAATGGAACAAGCGCCAAATGAAATAAACGAGGCGCCGGTGGTTACCGGCGCCTCGTTGTAGGCTTATCAGCAGGTCAGGAATTTATAGCCCGACCCGTCTGACGAAATCGATTAGCCCGGGCAAACCGACAGGCCGGTGCAAGCACCGAGCGTGAAGTTGCCAGCCTTTTCTTTACCGCCCGCCGCGACTTCCAGCGCTTCGTCGGAAACGTCGAAGGCGAGGATCTCTTCCTCAATCTGCTCGATCATGGTCTTCATGGCATTGATCCCTTTCGTTGGCCAACGGCGCTAGCAGTCAGCAGGCTTCAGGAGAAGAAATCCGGAATAACGCCCCCCTCCCAGCGCCATAAAGCATCATCCGATGCGTACAGGTTAAAGTCAATAAGTCTGCCTATCGCCTGTGCAGGCCTATCTCCTTCATTTCCCGCCGCAAATTGTCTTTGACGCGGCCGAATCCTGTCCCCTATTGATACATTGCGCGCAAGACGCCTCTGTGACGCGTCGGTGGATGACATTGGACGCTCGGGAATAAAATGGCCGCAGACCCGCGCAAATAATAAGCACTCGGGGCGGAGAAACGTCGGATGGATGCATACTTCGAGCGCTTGATCGTTGGCGCCGCAACCATAGACGAACTTCTGTCCGACGATTTCGAAACTGTGGCCGGCGAACCACACAATACAGATTTGATCGAGCGCCGGCTTTCCGCGTGGCGCCGGGCATCGGCTGGCGGCGACCGCTCGCTGTTTGCCCGCCGCCTGGGCCGGGACGGATGGACGGTCGACCGGGTGACGGCCAGATTTGCGGGCGTCCGCCGCAAGCCGTCGGCGGCTCCGCCCGCATGGATCGGCGACGCCATCTGGATCGCGCAGGCGCTGCAAACGTCGGCCAATTCGCGCAACGAGAGCGAGCCCTGCGCGTTCGAACGGCTCTTGCTGCCGGTGGCCGAGCAGGCCGACAGGCTGCTGTGGCAGGGTATCGACGCGCGGACCACCGCAAATTTTACGCCGTCCGCGCGCACCGGCTTGCGCCACGGCCTTCTTCGGCAACTGTCGGAGCTTTCTGCGCCGGCTATTTACGAGCGCTTCGCCGCGGCACGCAAAACGGCGGCAGCGCACTACGATCAATTCATCGCCGGCATGCAGGCCGGCGGCGTGCTGCGATTGTTCGAAGACAAGCCGGTGCTGTTGCGCCTGATGGCGACAATCACCCGGCAGTGGATCGACACGTCGCGCGAATTCCTGCTCCGCCTCGACGCCGATCTGCCGACGATCCGGCGCGATATTCTGCATTCCGGCACGGAAAGTCGCGTCGCCGGGATCGAAGGCGATCTTTCCGATCCGCACAACAACGGCCGCTCCGTCCGTGTCGTCGCTTTCGAGGACGGCGCGTGCATCGTCTACAAGCCGAAGGATTTGCGGCTCGATATCGCCTGGCGGGACCTCATCGAGCGGTTGAACCGCGCCGGCGCACCGCTTGAACTCAAGGCGGTGCGCGCGCTCGCGCGCGATGGCTACGGATGGACCGAATTCATCGCGCATAAAACCACCGATCAACCGGGCTGCGAGCGCTTTTTCCGGCGAGCCGGTGCCTGGCTTGCGCTGTTTCATTGCTTCGCCGCGAGCGACATGCATCAGGAGAACATGATTGCCACCGGCGATCATCCAGTGCCGATCGATCTGGAAACACTGCTGCAGGCTCCGGCCGAGGAGCACGGCGTTGCCGCTCCCGAAGACCAGGCCTTTGATGCCGCCGCCGACATCCTCGCCGGCTCGGTGATGATGGTCGGCCTGCTGCCGGCCTACGGACGTTCGCCCGACAACAAGGTGTTTGCGATCGGCGGCATGACCGCGGACTGGAATTCAAAAATAAAAATCACCTGGGACAACATCAATTCCGACACGATGCGGCCGGCGAAAACAACGGTCACGAACAAAGCCAATCCGAACCTGCCGCATGTCGACGGCCGTTACGCCAAATTCAGCGAGCACATCGAAAGTTTCATTGCCGGCTTTGCAGACTACGCGAAGTTCCTGCTCTCACAGAGGAGCGCGCTGTTCGACGGCTTTGCCGGCACACCGGTGCGGCGCGTGATCCGGCCCACACGCTTTTATTCGATGCTGCTCATGCGCCTGCGCAACTATCCGACCTGGGACGATGGCGTCACATGGTCCGCGCAGGCCGACTTTATCGCGCGGCTGGCGGACTGGGACAAAGACTGCGATCGGCTGTGGCCTGCGCAGCGCGCCGAACGCGCCGCGCTGCTCGCGCTCAACGTGCCGCACTTCGTATCGCCGAGCGATGGAAACGCGATCCGCGATGCGGCCGGTTTTTCGATCCAAACGAAAGCGACGCCGGGTTTGCAGCGCGCCCGCGCGCGCGTTGCGCAACTCGACGAACAGGAGATCGCCTGGCAGATCGAGGTCATCCGGGAAAATATGGGCGTCGCCACGCCGGCAACGCGCGCGGAGAAACTGCCCGCGCCTGCAGACATGGTTGCGCCGGGCAAAGAGATTTTCCGCGCAGAAGCCGACCGCATTGCGGCCGAGCTTGCCCGCGAAGCCATCCGGCGCGGACCGGCGGCCGCCTGGATCGGCCTCGACTGGCTGGGCGACGCCGGGCAATACCAGCTCGTATGTCTTGGTCCCGATCTCTACAACGGCAATGCCGGCATTTCGCTCTTTCTTGCCGCGCATGCGGCGGTGACCGGGACAAAACGTTCTGACGAGCTGGCGCGCGCCGGCGTTGCGCGTCTGCGCAAGAGCCTGAAAAGCCGGACCGCGGCGCGCATGGCGCGGGTGATCGGCATCGGCGGCGCGACCGGATTGGGCTCGATCGTCTATGCGCTGACCGCGATGTCGAAGATCCTGCACGACGACGGCCTGCTGGCCGACGCGCAGGCCGCGGCGGCATTGTTCACCGACGAGCTGATTACGGCGGACAAGCAACTGGACGTCATCGGCGGCAGCGCCGGCGCAATCGTCGGTCTGCTGCGGCTCTATCGTGACAGCCAATCGGCCGAGGTACTCAAGCGCGCGGTCAAATGCGGAGAACACCTGCTCGCCCATAGCCGGCTGGGGCCGGAGGGCCGCCGGAGCTGGGTCGGGCAAGGGCTCGGAGACAAGCCGCTCAACGGCATGTCGCACGGTGCGGCCGGCTTTACCTACGCGCTCGCCGCCCTGGCAGCCGCCAGCGGACGCGGCGAGTTCGCGCAAGCCGCCGCGGAATGCATCGCGTTCGAGGATGCGAGCTACGACGCCGGCCACAAGAACTGGCCGGACTTGCGCGGCACCGAGCCGAGCTGGCCGTGCCAGTGGTGTCACGGCGCGCCCGGCATCGGCCTTGCGCGCCTTGCCACGCGCAAACGCGCAAAGATGGACCCCGCCTTGCTGGCGGCGGACATCCGCAACGCGGTCGACGGTGTGACACGCGGCTGGCCGGGCGTCGTCGATACGCTCTGCTGCGGCACGCTCGGCAGCGTCGAATTTCTCTGCGAGGCCGCCGGCGCGCTCGATCGCGGCGATCTTGCCGAACTTGCAGCGCGGCAATTGGCGGCGGTGCTGCAAAGCGCGGCGGCGACGGGCGATTATCGCTGGAACAGCGGAAAGCGGCAGTTCAATGTCGGCTTGTTCCGTGGCCTCGCCGGTGTCGGCTATACCGCGCTGCGCCGAATCGATCCCGCGCTTCCCAACGTGCTGATCTGGGAATAGGCGCTACGGGCAAGTCGCCGTGATCAGGGCCTTGAACATATCGAAGGCCTGGATTCTCACGTGACAGGTGGTCGACGGGTCGGGTTTCACCTCGATGACGTCGCCGCTGACGGCCATCTGCTGCTTGCCATTGACGTTGACGACGATGCCGAGATTGGTGGGCGCGCCGACCAGTCCGACGGTCAAGCGGCCGTTCGCGACGATCAGCGATTGATTGGCGGAGATTTGATACGTGTCCTTGGTCGGCATGAGCGCATCCAGCGTCGCTTGAAGCTTTGCCGCCGCGCTTTGCAGCGCGATCAGCTTGGTGCTCTGGTCGACGATCTGATCCCTCAACTTCTGGCTTTCGGACTGGAGTTGCTGAACCAGTTGCTTGGAGTCGGCGAGGTCGCGGTACACCAACTCCAGACCGAGGACATAGGCGCCGACGATGGCGGCGAGCATCACGAGAAGTGTCAAAATCCGGCGTCCGCGCGCCCTCAACCAGCCGGACAGCCCCGATTGCGGCTGACTCGGGCGATCTGATTGCGTCGTGTCGGTCACGTTGGGATTCCTTCCCGAAATCGCGTCATGGCGCCGGCATCACTGTTTCGGTTGCGGTGCGGTCCCAGAATCTGTCGCAGACCTGGTCGGGTACAGCCCCTGTTTTATGCGCTTGATGATGGCATCGCCGTCCGATGCCGCCTCGTCCGGCGCCGCGACGTTCGGATTCAGCTGATTGGACGACGACGCACCCGAGGTCTGCGCGGCCGGCGCCGCCGACGTGCTGCCCTGCACATTGCCGGCCGCCGGTCCCCCGCCGGGCGGACGTGCAGCAGGCGTCGCGGCATTATCCACGTTGCCGAGGATGATCGGCAGGCCATCCTTGCCGCTGCCGATGACTACGATTTTCGAATTCGGCGATTGCGCGAGCGCCAACGTCGCCTCGATGCCGCGCCAGCGCAAATACGAATCCGAAATCCCCTGACTCACCGTCTTCTGGAACGCCGCGATGCCGTTGGCCTCGACCTGTTTGCGTTTGGCCTCTTCGACCTCGCGCTCCACGCGGTATTTGAATTCCTGGATCTGGTAGTACTGCTCCGTCTGGCGATTGATGGCGGCAACAATCGCCGGCGGCAATTCGATGCTGAGCACGGGCGTGTCGAGAATCTGGATCGAGTTCTGCAGGAAGTCGTTGTAGTGCTTCGGATCCGGCTGCTCCATCGCCGACGGCTGCACCAGTGTGTTGAGATGTCCGCCCAGGCTGTCCTGCGAATTGGCCCGAATTTTATTCTGAATGGCCTCGCGCGAGGTGTACACTTGTTGGGCGGTGTATTGGGAAATGACCTCGCGCGTCTGGCTGCCGATCTCGGGGCCAACGACCGTGGTCAAATAATCCGGGCCGATGAATTTGTGCAGCACGCCGATGGAATTGTGCAACAGCTGATAGCGGATGCTGACCTGAACGGTGACGTTCACGCCGTCTTTTGAGATCGCGTTGTATGACTGGGTCGTGGATTGCAGGCGCAGGTCGTAGAGATACAGCTTGTCCCACGGCCAGATGATGTGCAGGCCTTCCTCGCGCAGCTCACGCGGATCGAGGATCGTGCCGCGGCCGACAAAGCACCAGCAGTAAAGATCGTAGCCGTTGAACCGCTTCCACAGCACGCCGACCTGGCCGCTCGGAACCGTGATCACGACATAGGGAAACAAAATGGTGGCCGCGAGCATCGACACCAGCAGGGCGACGGAGAAGCTCGGCAAATGGCGTCCGATAAAACGCCAATAGCCGCTCTTGCGCGGCGGCGGCGCTTTATCGAGGAACTCTGAGTACGTAGCCATTCCCTACTCCAACCGGACGCCGCCGTCCGCCTCAACTCATCGTACGCTGCTCTACAATGCGGCCTTCGTCCATCTTAATACGGCGCGCGGGCAAGTGTAGCTCGTCGAGATAGCGGTCATCGTGGGTAATCACCACGACGGTGGTGCCGGCGCGCATCAGGTCCGGCAACAGTTCGTCGTAGAATTTGCGCCGGAATTCGGGGTCTTGCTCCGCCGTCCATTCGTCCAGCAGCAGGATCGGCCGCTTCTCGAGCAGGCTGACGATCAGCGCCAGCCGTCGGCGCTGGCCGCCCGACAAATCGAGCGTGCGGAACTGGCCCTGCGAGACGCCGGTCTTGTCTTCCAGGCGGAATTGGGTGAGCAGGCGATTGACCTCGGCCGCGTCCGGATCGGAGATGCCGTAGAGCCGCTGGAACAGGTGATAGTCGAAGAAGATTCCCGATATCAGCCCGCGATAGGCGTCGCGGGTGTGGTCGTTGATGCGCATGCCGTCGAGCGTGATCTCGCCGGAATCGGGCGGATAGAGTCCGGAGAGCACCCGCAGGAACGTCGATTTTCCCGAACCGTTGCCGCCGGTGATGAAAACGAGCTCGCCCGCACGCAAATCGAAGTCGATCGGTCCGATCTGGAACGTGGTCGCGGAAAATTTATCGGTGTACCGGAACCTGATGTCGTGCATTTCAATGTGGTCGAAACGCTTCGGCACCGTAACCGCTTCTTTTTCTTCGGTCGACACCATGCCCTGCAACGCCGCATCCAGCTGATCCATGCGGTCCGCCGCGGCATTGGCGTTCATCAAAATGGGGATCGATTGCACCAGGCCGAAACAGGCGCCGACCACATACAAAAGCGCCGTGGTGACCTTGGTGATCGAGGCGCCGCCGCCCAGCGTGTCGCTGAATTGCGGCGCGACGAACACGACGGCGCCGAGCAGGATATACATGTAGCTCTGCGCCGAGACGATCTGCTTGAAGGTCTCGGCTTGCGCATGGATTTTGATATTGGCGGCGGTGCGCGACACGTCAAAGGCGTCGTCGTATAGATCTTTGCTGCGCTGGGCGTTGAGCCTGACCTCCTTGAACCCGTCGAGAAAGTCGCCGACGCGATCGAACAGCCGGCGCTCCTGCTCGGCCGCCTTGGTGCGCTCCTCGGTCAAGCGGCGGCTGCGAAAATGAAATATCGTCCCGGTAAATCCGACGATGATCACGCTCAGCGCGAACGCGGCGAAGGACAAGTACGCCACGTAAAGCGCCACGAAAAATATCAGCACCGGCGCCTGAATCGAAAAGCTGAGCATATTGCTCGCCTGCGTCAGGATGGCGGCGTCGCTGGTGATGGCGGACACGATCCGCGCCCGCCCGATCCGTTCGACCGAAAGCAGCTCCGAGCGCCGCACGTGGTCGAGCAGGCGCACACGAATCCGGTGGATGATGGCTTCGATCTCGGCGGTGATCGTGGTGGTGACGTAAACTTGCGTTTTTATGAAAAGAAAAAGCGCAAGCACGAACAGCGTCACCGCCCACAGGTTCGTCTTATAGCCTTGGTCGGCCTCCGCCGCGCCCGTGTTGATGGCGGCGAGGATGGCGGCGTTGCTGATGCCACCCAGCGCCGACATGAACACCACCTTCCGCAGGGAGGTGTGCATGTCCCGGGTAACGAGCTGGATGAAGGACATTGGTGTAACGCCGCCCCACTACTGACCCATACGGCGCCGCCGCCGGCTTAAGCCGAGGATACGCTGGCCACGCCCGATAGAACAACCGTTCTAGGTTCGGCGATGCCATTCCATGCGGCGGGAGGGACCGGTGAGCAACAGCAGGGGCAGAACCACCAAAGGCGTGGTGGCAACGGCCAGCAGAAATGTGCCGAAGAAACCCATTCGGCGTTCGATGCCGCAGAGTCCGGTGAGAACGCAGAATACGAGATAGACGATGGATTCGAGCATGGGCTCGTTTCGTCGCTCTGGTGCTGTCGTGCCGCCCGGGGAGCCGCTCTCCGACCGGCCGGCAAATGCCGTTGAGATCAGGAATTGGCCGCGGCAGTCCCCCCGCCCGACGACGAGCGCGAGTCCCACATTTCTTTCTGTTTCCTGACGAACTCGCGATAGTCCGGCACATTGAAATCGAGCAGCGTGCCGCCCGTTTCAAAATGTTGGACGAAGGCCCGGCCGATCGCATAAGTCGCGCCGGCCGAAAGCGCCGGCATCACAAATCCCGCAGTGATCGTGCCGAGCACCGGCACGAACTTCATCGTGCTGGCGGCGCCGATGCCGCTGGTGGTCGGGATCATCGTCCCCGCCAAGCTCGCGATCAGGGCCTTGCCGCTGTTTTCCGAGAAGGGCACGCCGTAGACTTGCGACAGGCGACGCAGCATCTGGATCTGAAGGCCGCCGACCGCGAAGACATCGATAATCGGCATCGGGATGAAGCCGGCGACGCCTGACCAAATCGCGAAGCGGTCGACGAGCCGATCGGCAAATGCCTTGCGTTCCTCGGGAGTCATCTCACTCCCGGCGGTTTCAGCAGACGCGGTCGATTTCGTGGCCATAGCGGATCCTTTCTCGTCCCCGGATGGGCTCACCCGCTCGATCGCGCCGCGAAAACGAAGCGCCGGCTCGATCCGCGTGAGCTATTTAAGGCGGCAAAAGCCTAACATGGGGGTATGGCGCTGCCAAGCGGCGGGCCCGCCGTCACAATTTTTTGCGGCGCGGCGGGAGGCCGCTGGCGGACACGGCGGCGTTGCGTTGTGGCTCGGATTTGGCCGTGCCATGATGGAGGCGATTTTTCGATTTCCGGAGGCGGACGATGCAACCAAATGGATCACGCGGTGCCGGTCCTGCGACGCGGCGCCCCTGGAAATCTCCGAAGATCGGCGCCGTGACCGTTCGCGCGGAAACAAAATCGGCTGCTGCCGGAAATTCGGCGCAACCGCAGCCGCCCGCCGCGCCCGAGAACAAGCTTGGCTTTGCCTTTGAGATGGCGTTCCCCCTCTCCGCCCGCTTTGATTAAAGCCGCCAAATCGCTTCTTACCGATCGACTCCCGGGTGGCGTGCGATGAAGGCTGCAACGATGCGGCGCGTCTATTTGCGTGAGGCCGCCGTCATGCTGGTGGCGGCGCGGCTCGCTGTGCGCTTTGTGCCACACGGGCGGCTTTTCGCCTGGGCCGACCGCGCGCCCCGCCGCATCCGCCGCTTCGCAACCGACGAAGTAAGCTGGGTTGCATGGGCGATCGACGAGCTCGCCGCGAACCTGAGCGCGCCGGAACTGCCGCGTGCGCTGGCCGCGCATGCCATGCTGCGCCGGCGTGGCATCGCCAGCCGGCTTTGCCTCGGCGCTGCGCGCGAAAACGGCGAACTCGCAACCCATGCCTGGGTCGAGGTCGGCAACGACACAATCGCCGGCGCCGCCGAGGCCGGGCGCTCCACGCGCCTAGCCGCGTTCGGCCAGACGTCATGAGATTCCGATGAGTGGAATTGCCGGACTGTTGCGCTTCGACGGCCGGCCGGTGACGCGGCACGCGCTCGAACGCGCGGCGAATGCCCTGCAACAATACGGCCCCGACCGTTCCGACGTCATGGCAAGCGGCAGCATCGGCCTCGTGCATGTGCTGATGCGCATGACACCCGAGGACCGCTTCGACCGCCAACCGCTGCGCGGCGCGAGCGGCGCGCTCATCACCGCGGATCTGCGCCTCGACAACCGCGACGATCTGCTCGCGCGCATCGGCATCGCGCCGAAGGACGCGGCGGAATGGCCGGATGCGCGCGTGCTGCTGGCCGGCTGGGAAAAGCTCGGCGACGGCATCTGGCCGCTGCTGCACGGCCCCTTCGCCGCCGCGATCTTCGATCCGCGCCGCCGCACCTTGACGCTGGCGCGCGACCAGCTCGGGCTCAACGTGGTGATGTGGCACCGCAGCCACAACTTTTTCGCTTTCGCCACCATGCCGAACGGGCTGTTCGCGCTCGCCGACGTGCCGCGCCAGTTGAGCGAAGAGAAATTCGCCGATTTCCTCGTGCTCAATCACGCCGAACACGAAACCACCATCTACCGTCGCGTCTTTCGCGTTCCACCGGCGCACATTTTGAGCGTCGCGCCCGACGGTTCGGTCGGGCAGCGCCGCTACTGGTCGCCGGCCGACATCAAGCCGGTGCGGCTGGCGTCCGACGACGCCTATGCCGACGGCGTGCGCGACAGTCTCGACCGCGCGGTGCGCCGGCAGATGCGCAGCGCGCACCCGATCGGGTCTCTGCTGAGCGGCGGGCTCGATTCATCGTCGGTCTCCGTGCTCGCCGCGCGCGCGCTGGCTGAAAAGAACCAGCGGCTTGCCGCCTTCACCGGCGTGCCGCGCCGCGGTTTCGATGGCGTCGTGCCAAGCGGCGCTTACGCCGACGAAACGCCGCTTGCGGACGCGATTCAAAAGGCGGTTCCGAATATCGACGTGAATTATGTCCACAACGACGAATGCGACGACTTCGGCGAACTCGAGCGCTTCTTCGTGGCGCTGGAAGGCCCTGTGCGCAATCCGAGCAATCTTGGCTGGGTGCTGGGCGTGCTGCGGCGCGCGCGCGCGCAAGGCCGCCGCGTTCTGCTCGGCGGGCTTTATGGCAACAAAACCATCAGCTGGAACGGCTGGTCGCAAGCGGCCGGCCATCTCAAGCGCGGCCGGCTGCTCACCGCCGCCCGCCAATCGCAACTCTATTATCGCCGCACGCCGCACTCGCGCTGGGTGGCGATGCGCAAGCTTTTGATCGAGCCGCTGCTGCCGGAGCGGCTGGGACATTGGGCGGAGCGCCGCCGCCATCCAAACCGCGTTGCGCCCTGGCAGGATCACGCTCCGATTCGCCCCGACTTCGCCGCCGCCATCGGCGTCGACGCCCGCGCCAAAAAAGCCGGCCACGATTTTCTCTACCGCCTGCGCCCGGACGAACGCACGCGCGGGCTCGCGCAAATCGATTATGCCGGCGACTGGCACGCGGCCGAGAAGGCGGTCACCGGCGTCGAAGTGCGCGACCCCACCGCCGACATCGACGTGGTCTCCTACTGCTTCGGCGTGCCGCCCGAGCAATATCTCGCCGAAGGCATCGATCGCTCGCTCATCCGCCGCGCCATGTGGGGCCTGCTGCCCGAGGCCGTGCTGACCAATCGCCTGAGCGGCCTGCAGGCGGCAGACTGGCACGAGAAGCTCGACAGTCAGCGCGGCGAGATCGCCCGCCAGGTCGCCGAACTTTCCGAGTCGCCTTTGGTCTGCCGAATCATCGACCTGCTGCGGCTCGAGAAAGCGGTTCTCAATTGGCCGGCCGGCGGCTGGCACACGAAAGAAGTCTTCCTGGAATATAACCTCGCGCTCACGCGCGGGCTCGCCGGTGGCCGCTTCCTGCGCTGGTTCGAGCAGGCCAACTAATCGCTTTCACGCACCTCATAAGCTAACATGACGGGCACGTGTCGAGCCGACCGATTGCCCGGAGGGGGTAATGTACAGCGCAATTTTCGATATCGTCGACATACTGGACCGCATTGCGGAACGCGCAGCGCAAAATCTCACGATCAGCAAGCTGCTGCTCCAGCTCCATCTCGATCCCAACAACATTACCTTCGACGTGATCTACCAGCGCTTGCTCGAAGTCACGCTCGCCAATATCACCATTGCGAATTTCTGCGCGCTGATCGGCGCGGCGTTCTACGCCGGCACGTTTCTCATGCCGACGATGGTGCGCTTGCGCGTGTTCGGCATCCTCAGCGCCGTGTTCTTCATGGCCTACGGCCTGCTCGCGACCGCCATCCCCACCTTCCTGATGTATCTGCTCTTGCTGCCGATCAACAGCTTCCGGCTTTTCCAGATCGTCAAGCTGGTCAAGAAAGCGCGCATCGCGGCGCAGGGCGACCTGTCGATCGACTGGCTCAAGCCGTTCATGGACACGCGCGCCTACAAGAAAGGCGACGTGCTGTTCCGCAAAGGCCAAAGGGCCGACGAGATGTTTCTCATCACCACCGGAAAATTTCTGGTGACGGAAATCGGCGTCGAGCTTTTGCCGGGACGCTTGATGGGCGAGCTCGGCTTTGTCACGCCCAACAACAAGCGCACGCAGACCGTCGAATGCATCGAAGACGGCGCGGTGATGACCATCACCTACGACCGCCTGCTCGAGGTCTATTTCGAGTACCCGGACTTCGGCTATTTCTTTCTGCGCCTGTCGAGCGACCGCCTGCTGCAAAACATCGCGCGCCTGGAGGGGACCATCGAGGACTACAAGCTGAAGCTGGCGGCGGCGACCGCGGCGAATACCGGCAAGCCTGCGTAATTCAGAGTCCGTGGTCGGGAATGATCTGCCAGGCCACGAGCCTGTTCCAGATGAACAGGAGCACGATCGCGCCGACGGTCGCGCCGATAAAGCCGGCGCCTTGGTGGGGCATGTACAGTCCCAGCCAATGACCGATATAGGTCGCAAGGAACGCTCCGGCGACGCCGAGCACAATGGTGAGAACAAACCCATGCGGCTTGTTCGGACCCGGCGAGATCAGGCGCGCAATGGTGCCGGCGACAAATCCGATGAAGATGATCCAGAGCAGAACCGGCATTGCAGCCCCTTGTGCCAATGTGTGGCGCGCCACTTCATGGCGAAATTCATTGTACGGCCCCGCAAAAAGCCGCGCAACATAAAGGCCTATTCATCCTCAACTAAGCCAATTGATAGGGAATTTGATAGATCGTCACCTTGTCGGCAACGCCGCGCAATTGCGCGTCCTGCGCCGCCGGCGCCAGCTTCGATACCTCCAGCATCTTGGAAACCTGCGGATTGTCCACCACCGACTTGGTCACCAGGATCGCCTGCGAATCGGCAAGGCTCTGCACGCGCGCCGCGATATTGACGGTCTGCCCGAAATAGTCGAGCCGGTCGTTGAGCGTGACCGCAAGGCAGGGACCTTCGTGAATGCCGATCTTGATCAACAGATCGTTCTTGATGCTCTGCACCGAGTGGCGCATGCGCAGCGCGGCGGCCAGCGCGCGGTCCGGGCTCGGAAATGTCGCCATCACCGCGTCGCCTATGGTTTTCACCACCGCGCCCGCTTCCGCGGCGACGATTTCGTTGAGAACGCGAAAATGCGCCCGCACCAGGTCATAGGCAACCAAATCGCCGACGCGGTCGTAAAGCTCGGTCGAGCCCTTCAGGTCGGTGAACAGAAACGTCAGGCTGGTGAGCTTGAGACCCTGATCGACGTCGAGCGTGTCGGTGCGGTAGATGTCACGGAAGATCTGGTTGGTCAGCAGCCGCTTGGCGGTGAGGAACGGCTTTCGCTTGCCAAGCAGATGATGCAGCGTGTCGCCGGCGATCCAGATCGACGGCAGCGTGCGCAGATCGGTGCGGTTTTCCACCGAAAGCCTTAAGGGACCGGGCTGCATTTCGGTGGTGATGGTTTTCGCCTGCACCTTGTTGAAGACCAGCGCGAGGTTCTGCCGCTCCTTGGTCGGCTCGCCTTTCACGTCGATGAAATGCGCGGCGTGCGTCACCGGCTCGAACACGATCAGGAACTGCGCCGGCATATGCAGCGACATCTGCGCCTTTTCGCCGCCCGGCAATTCGATCGAATCGAGCGAGATCTCCTCCATCACGTCTTCAAATCCCTCCTCCGGCAGATCGACGCCGGAGCCCCAGAAGATTTGCCGGTAATACTCCCACACCGGAAGCGACTGCGGGTCGTGCGCGGCGATGCGGCGGACGCGCGGGTTCACCGTGAAGGCGACCTCAACCATCTCATCGAGCGTCGGCTCATAGCCGGAAGCGCAGAGCGCGCAATCGTAAGCCTCCTTGTGCACCGATTTAAGCGTGCTGGTGACGTCGAGCACGCCGCCGCAACCGGGGCACAACACGTTCCAGGTCAAATCGAACAGGCCAAGCCGCGCGGCATGCAAAAAGCCGCCGATCGCTTTTTCCTCGTCGAGCCCGCGCTTGGCGGCGAACGACACCACATTGACGCGGCACAATTCGCGGTCGCTGCCGTCGGCGATCAGGCTTTCGATCGCAGCGACGATCGGCGGGTCGGCCGAATTGCGCAAGGATTCGAACAGCGGTTTGGTGTCGGTCACGGAACGAAATCTATGCCAAATTCCGGACTTTTAAAGGTGCCAAGCCGGACTAACGCAAGTGGCAGGCAACCAACTGTCCCGGCTTCACGTCGCGCAATGCCGGCACCTCCACGCGGCAGCGTTCGACGGCATAAGGACAGCGCGTGTGGAAGTGGCAGCCGGGCGGCGGATTGATCGGGCTCGGCACGTCGCCTTGCAGCACACGTTTCGGCCGTTTGACGCGCGGATCGGGCACCGGCACCGCCAGCAAGAGCTGCTCGGTATAGGGATGCAGCGGGCGTGTGAACAGCGTGCGTTTGTCGGTGTATTCGACGATGCGGCCGAGATACATGACAGCGATATGATGGCTGATATGCTCGACCACCGCGAGATTGTGCGAGATGAACAGATAGGCGAGCCCGAGCTCTTTCTGCAGATCCATCATCAGGTTCAAGACCTGCGCTTGGATCGAAACGTCGAGCGCCGACACCGGCTCATCGCCCACGATCAATTTCGGCTGCAAGGCGAGCGCGCGGGCAATGCCGATGCGCTGGCGCTGGCCGCCGGAGAACTGGTGCGGGTAGTTGTCCATCTGCGCGCGCCGTAGGCCTACGCGCTCGAACAGCGCGGCGACTTTCTCGCGCACCGCCTTCCCGCTCGCCACACCGTGCACGCGCAGCGGTTCGACCACGATGTCGCCCGCCGACATGCGCGGATCGAGCGATGAGAACGGATCCTGGAAAATAATCTGCATCTGCCGGCGATAAGGCCGCAGCTCGGTCTTGCCCAAAGTCGTGATGTCGCTGCCGGAAATACGGATGCTGCCGGCCGTCGGTTCGATCAGCCGCAATACCGTACGTCCGACCGTGGATTTGCCGCAGCCGGATTCGCCGACCAGCCCCAGTGTCTCGCCCTGCCCGATCGAGAAACTCACGCCGTCGACCGCGAACACGGTGCCGCCGGCGCGCTGCAGCAGGCCTTTGCGGACCGGGAAATGTTTCTTGAGGTCGCGCACCTCGAGCACGGCGTTCTGCTCAGGCATTGCCGTCCCCATAGAGCTCGCGCGAGCGCCAGCAGGCTGCCCAATGCCCCGGGCGCTTTTCTTCGTAGGGAGGATATTGCGCACGGCAGCGGTCTTCGGCGTGCGCGCAGCGCGGCGCGAACACGCAGCCGGGCGGCAGATTGGTGAGCGCCGGCACCGTGCCGGGAATTTCCTGCAATCGCTCCACGGCGTTCGGAACTTCGCCGCGCAGCGACGGCAGCCGCGGGATCGAGCCCATCAGCCCGTGCGTGTAAGGATGCTGCGGCCGCGCGAACAATTCCTCGACCGGCGCCTCCTCCACCTTGCGCCCCGCATACATCACGATCACGCGCTGCGCGGTCTCCGCCACCACGCCGAGATCGTGCGTGATCAGGATGACCGCGGTGCCGAGCTTGTTTTGCAGATCGACGATGATGTCGAGGATTTGCGCCTGGATGGTGACGTCGAGCGCGGTGGTCGGCTCGTCGGCGATCAGCACTTTCGGATTGCAGGCGAGCGCCATGGCGATCATGGCGCGCTGGCGCATGCCGCCGGACAATTGGTGCGGATATTCGCGCGCGCGTTGCTCCGGCTCTGGAATGCGCGTCAGCCGCAGCATGTCGACCGCCTTCTGCCACGCCTGCCGCTTGTTGACCTGCTCGTGCAGCAGCACCGCTTCCGCGATCTGGCTGCCGATGGTGAGCACCGGATTGAGCGAGGTCATCGGCTCCTGGAAGATCATGGCGATGTCCTTGCCGCGCACCGCGCGCATCGCCTCGTCGTCGAGCGCGAGCAGATCCCGGCCGGCAAGCTTCACCGAACCTGCGACGATGCGGCCGGGTGGATCGGGCACCAGCCGCATCAGGGAGAGCGCGGTGATGCTCTTGCCGCAGCCCGAACTCGCCGACGATCGCCAGCGTCTCACGCGCGGCAAGCGCAAAGCCGACGCCGTCGACGGCTTTCACCGTGCCGTGACGCAGATCGAAATAGGTGCGCAGGTCCTCGACGGCAAGCAGCGGCACGGTCGCGCCGTTTTGCATTTCAGACTTTTCGGCGGTCATCGTCATGCGCTAATCGCGCAGCCGCGGATCGAGGATGTCGCGCAGCGCGTCGCCGAACAGGTTGGTGCCGAACACCGCCAGGCTGATGGCGACGCCCGGGAAGATCACCAGCCAGGGCGCGGTGCGCACGTATTCGGCGGCCGATTCCGACAGCATGCGGCCCCAGGACGGATGCGGCTCCGGCACGCCTAAGCCCAGGAACGAGAGCGAGGCTTCGGTCAGAATCGCCGCGCCGAGCTGCGCGGTCGCGATCACGATCAACGGCGCGATGGTGTTCGGCAGCACATGGCGCACGGCGATACGGAACTCGCTCATGCCGACGGCGCGCGCCGCCTCCACGAACGGCTGCTCGCGCAGCGCCAACGTGTTGGAGCGGATCACGCGCGACGTATAAGGAATGAGCGGAATGGCGATGGCGACAATGGTGTTGTCGAGCGCCGGGCCGAGCGCCGCCGCCATCACCAGCGCCAGCACCAGAAGCGGCACCGACTGCAACACGTCGACGATGCGCTGGATCACCAGATCGACCCAGCCGCCGAGATAGCCCGACGTCAGCCCGAGCGCGACGCCGAATGCGGAGCCGAGGAAGGTCGAGCCGAGACCGACCGCCAGCGAGATACGCGCGCCATAGATGATGCGGCTGAAGATATCGCGGCCCATCTGATCGGTGCCGAGCGCGTGCCCCGTGCCCGGGTGCAGCAGCCGAAGCGCCGAATCGGTCGCCGTCGGGCTGTAGGCGGTGATGACGTCGGCAAACACCGCGCAGAACACGAACACCGCCATAATCGCGGCGCCGACCAGCCCGAGCGGATGCGCGGCCAAATGATAGGCGACTTTCGACCAGACGCTTTCGGGGCGTTCGGTCTTCTCCGCAGTCACCGGAAAGTCGACGATCGACATGGCGTTAGCTCGCGTAGCGGATGCGGGGATCGAGCACAGCATAGAGTAGATCGATCAGGAAATTGATCGACACCGCGACCACCGCGATGAACATCACCAGGTTCTGCACGATCGGGTAGTCGCGCCAGCGGATCGCTTCGACCAGAAAGCGTGCGACGCCCGGAATATTGAACACGGTTTCGGTCACGATCAGCCCGCCCATCAGAAAGGCCGCTTCGAGGCCGATCACGGTCACGACCGGAAGCACGGCGTTGCGCAGCGCGTGGTGATAATTGACAGTCTGGTCGGACGCGCCCTTGGCGCGCGCGGTGCGGATGTAGTCCTGGCGCAGCACCTCCAGCATCGACGACCGCGTCAGCCGCATCACCAGCGCCGAACTACGAAAGCCGACCGCCGCCGCCGGGATGCTGAACAAGTAGAGCGTATTCCAGAAGCCTTTTGGCGGATCGGTGTAGATCGGGATGGTGCCGAAATAGTGCACGAAGGCCATCAGCACCAGGAGGCCGAGCCAGAAGGCCGGTATCGACAGGCCGCTTAGGCTCAACACCCGCAGTACGTAATCGACCGGCGTGTTCTGCTTGACCGCACTGATCACGCCCAAAGGCACGCCGAAGATGATGGCGAACGACAGCGCCAGCCCGGCAAGCTTGGCGGTGATCGGAATGCGCGGCGCGATCTCCTCGATTGCCGGCTTTTCCGACACGTAGGAATAGCCGAGATCGCCGTGCGCCAGCCCATTGACCCACTGCACGTATTGCACGGCGATCGGCTGATCGAGGCCGAGCTCTTTTTCGAGCTTCGCCTTCTCGGCGACGTCGATCATGCCGGCGGCGTTGAACACGATGTCCGCGATGTTGCCGGGCACCAGCCGCAGCATCACGAACACCAGCACCGAGATGCCGAACAGCGTCAGGAGCATCAAGAAGAAGCGCCTGATCAGATAGGTCCCCAGTCTCGCCTCCCGTCGTTAAAGGGGAACGGCGCGCGCCTGCCCCCACGCGAGCCGCGCGCCGCACATTTTCGAACGTTATTTGTCGAGCCAGACGTCCTCGTAACGATAGCCGTTATAGGCGCTGTTGTTCATGATCGTCATGTTCTTGACGTAGGGCTTCCAGCAGGTGCCCGAGCGCGCGTGCATCAGGATCGGGCGCGCCACGTCTTCCTGCAGCTTCTTGTCGATGTCCCACACCATCTGCTTGCGCTTCTGGATGTCGGTTTCGACAGACTGCTTGTCGAACAGCGCTTCCAGCTCCTTGTTGCAGTAGTGCGTGTAGTTGCGCTCGGAGCCGCAGGCGTAGTTCTCGTAGAAGGCCTGGTCCGGATCGTCGATGCCGTTGCCGGTCAGATTGAGGCCGACCGAATAATCGTTGCGCGCGACCTTGGCGAACCACTGGCTCGATTCGACCGGATCGAGCTCGGCGTCGATGTAGATCGTCTTGAGCTGGTCGATTAGCACCACCGCCGGATCGCGATAGGTGGCGAGGTTGCGCGTCGACACCTTGATCTTGAGCGGATTGCTCGCGCTATAGCCGAGCTTGGTCATGATCGCGCGCGCCTCTTCGCGGTCCTTGGCGACGTCGCCATAGCCGGGAATCGTCTTGAGCATGTCGGGCGGCATGCCCCAGACGCCTTCCGGCGGCGGCAGCAGCGTGCCGCCGGCGTCGGCCTGGCCCTGGAAGATGATGTCGATGAGCGACTTGCGATCGATGGCCAGCGCCATCGCCTTGCGCAGCTCGAGATTATTGAAGGGCGGATTCTCGCGATTGACGATGAGATTGGTGGACACGTTGATCGGCTTGATCTCGCAGATCGCGGTCGGATCCTGCTTCTTGACGTCGGCAACCAAGGCCGCGGTCATCTCGGTCGGGAAGGTCATGTCGACCTTGCCGGCGACGAAGGCGAGCACCGCCGTCGCGCGGTTGGAGATGATCGTGTATTCGATGCCGTCAAGATACGGCAGGCCCTTCTTCCAGTAATTCTCGTTTCGCGTCAGCTTGATCAATTCATTCTGCTTGAATTCGACGAACTTGAACGGGCCGGTGCCGATCGGATGCGTGCGCATCTGCGCCGCCGGCACATGGCAGGAGTACATCGGCGTATAGCCGGACGCGAGCATGGCCAGCAGCGACGGCTGCGGCCGCTTGAGATGCAGCGTCACCTCGAAGTCGCCGTTGGTGGTGACGTCGGCGATGTTGCTGAACAGGTCCTTGCGCGGGTTCTTGCGGAATTTGTCCTGCGCCTTGCCCTGCAACAGATCGAAGGTGCATTTCACGTCCTTCGCCGTGAACGGCATGCCGTCATGCCATTTCACGCCCTCGCGCAGCTTGAAGGTCAACGCGGTGTTCGACTGGTCCCAGGACCAGCTCATCGCCAGTTCCGGTACGATCGTGGCCATGCTGTTCTGTTCTATGTGCTGATCGTAGAGCACTAGGTTGTTGTAGAGACCCATCGCCGGCGCGTTGACCGAGAACGTCGCCTCTTCGTGGATCGAAAGCGAGGGCGGCGTCTCGCGATGATAGATGTGCAGAATGCCGCCGTGCTTGGGTTCGGCGGCCTGTGCATTGCTGAACGCGGCAATGGCCAGAGCGGCCGCCGCCAAAGCGGTGAGCTTCGCTGTCATGGATGTCTCCCCCTTGTGTCGCGCGGTCGGCCTTTTTGGCCGCCGGTGCTTATCGTTGTTTGCCGATCACGCTAGCCGGAGTGTTTTGCCCGATCAACCGGTGGCCGCAGCGCAGCAACGACTTTCCCGCCTCGCTTGCCATCGACCCCTGCTTGGCCCCACCATGCCGCATCGTATGTGATGGAACCGGGTAGCGTGGCAGGCGAGAGCGACCATATTGTCGCCGAAACGGCGGCGCGGATTTTTGCGGACCTCGCCGATCCTCAGACCATCAACCGGGCCAGGGACGGCGCAAAGGACGGTACTTGGAAAGAGCCGCTATGGCGGGCACTCGCCGCGGCCGGGCTGCCGCTTGCCTGGGTTCCCGAAGACTTGGGCGGCTCGGGCGCAAGCCTTGCCGACGGTTTCGCGGTCCTGGGAACCGCCGGCCGCTTCGCGCTCGCCGTGCCGCTCGCCGAAACGCTGCTCGCCGGCTGGCTGTTGTCGCGCGCCGGCTTGGCGTCGCCGTCCGGCACGATGACAGTCGCCCCGGCCCGGCCGCTCGATCGCATCACCATCGGCAAAGACGGCACGCTCAGCGGCCGCGCCATTGGCGTTCCCGTCGCGGCCGACACGCAACATATCGCCGTGCTGGCCGACGACACCGTCGCGCTGGTGGCGACAAAAGATTGCCGGCTGGATGACGGCAGGACGCCCGCCGGTGACGCATCGAACGCCGTGAGTTTCGAACGCGTCAAGCCGCTGCGCAGCGCGCGCGCGTCTGTCGATCGCACTGCCTTGATGCTGATGGGGTCGGCCGTGCGCAGTGTGCAGACGGCCGGCGCGCTCGAAGCGGTCCTGGCGATGAGCGTCGCCTACGCCAACGAGCGCGTCGCCTTCGAGCGGCCGATCGGAAAATTCCAGGCGGTGCAGCAGAATCTCGCCCGCCTCGCAGGCGAAGTGGCCGCGGCGATCGCGGTCTCAGGCTCGGCCGCCGATACCGTCGCACAGGACGACGACGACGCGCTGTTCCTCGAGGCCGCCTCGGCCAAAATCCGCTGCGCCGAGGCCGCGACCGACGGTGCGGCCATCGCGCACCAGGTGTTCGGCGCCATCGGCTTCACCAAGGAGCACATTCTCCATCGCTTCACCACGCGCATCCTCGCCTGGCGCGATGACTTTGGCAACGAAAGCTTCTGGGCGGCCGAGCTCGGCAAGCACGTCGCCAAGCACGGCGCCGACGAATTCTGGCCGATGGTGGCGGCGCGATGAGCACCGACCTTCAGTTCGATCAAATTCGTTTGCCGGGCGAATGCAAACGCTTGCGCAAGGAGGTGCGCGCGTTTCTCGCCGACGAGATCGCCAAGGGCACCTTCGATCCCTACCGCCCCGGCCACGGCGACTCGCATGACCGCGCTTTCTCCAAGCGCGTCGGCGCCAAAGGCTGGATCGGCATGACCTGGCCGAAGAAATACGGCGGCCACGAGCGCAGCTTCCTCGAGCGCTTTGTCGTCACCGAAGAATTCCGCGTCGCCAACGCGCCGGTACGCCTGCATTTCGTTGCCGACCGGCAGAGTGGGCCGGTTTTGCTCAAATACGCGCCCGAGCACGTCAAGGCCGACATTCTGCCGCGCATCTGCCGCGGTGAATTGTGCTTCGTCATCGGCATGAGCGAGCCTAATTCCGGCTCCGATTTGTTCGCCGCCAAGGCCAAGGCGACCAAGGTCGACAAAGGCTGGACAATCAACGGCTCCAAGATCTGGACCAGCAACGCGCACGTTGCCGATTACATGCTCGGCCTGTTCCGCACCTCACCGCCGACGAAGGAAAACCGCCGCCACGGCCTCACGCAATTCCTCATCGACATGAAGACGCCGGGCGTCACGGTCAACCCGATCTATCAAATGACCGGGCAACACGACTTCAACGAAGTCGTATTCGAAGACGCCTTCGTTCCCGACGATTACGTCATGGGTGAGATCGACGGCGCCTGGAAGCAGGCGACCAGCGAACTCGCCTATGAGCGCAGCGGGCCGGAGCGTTTCCTCGAAACCTTCTACGTGATGCTCGAGCTGATTCGCGCGCTCGGCCCCGAACCCGATCTGCGCAGCGCCGAAGGCCTCGGCCGCCTCACCGCACAGCTGCACACGCTGCGAAGAATGTCGGTATCGGTCGCCGGCATGCTGCAGGCCGGCAAGGAGCCGGTGGTGGAAGGCTCGATCGTCAAAGACCTCGGCACCATCTGGGAACAGAAGCTGCCGCATCGCGTGCGCGAGCTCACCGCCTTCCTCGCGCCCGAGATCGGCAATCGCGCGACGCTGGAGGAACAGCTCGCCTTCGCCACCACCGTTGCCCCCAAGCTCACCATCCAGGGCGGCACCACCGAAATCCTGCGCGGCATCATCGCGCGCGGACTGGGCCTGCGATAAATGCGCGACATCGACAGATTGCTGTGGCCGAAATCGGTGGCCGTGGTCGGCGCCTCCGCCGACATTCACGGCCTGCGCGGGCGCATTCTGGAAATCATCTTGAGCCATCCCTACGCCGGCAAGGTCTATCCGGTGAGCCGCAGCGCCAGCGAAGTGCAAGGGCTCAAGGCCTATCCTTCGGTCGATGCCCTGCCCGAGCCGGCCGATCTCGCGATCCTCATCATCCCGGCGCAATATATCCCGGCCGAATTGGAGCGCTGCGGCAAAGCCGGCATCAAGGCCGCCGTCATCCTATCCTCCGGCTTCGCCGAGGAAGGCGGCGAAGGCGCGGCCATGCAGGCGGACATCGCGGCAATCGCGCGCCGCTACGACATGGCGGTCGCCGGACCCAATACCGAAGGCTTCGCCAATATCGCCGTCGGCCTGTGCCCGACCTTTTCGCCGGCGCTCGACAAGAACGTCGGCCCGATCACGCCGAAGCGCGCGCTCGGCAGCGGCCAAGTGTCCGTCGTCTCGCAGAGCGGCGGCCTCGGTTTTGCCTTTTTCGACCGCGCCCGCCCGCGCAATCTCGCGTTCCGCCACATCGTCACCACCGGCAACGAAGCCGCGCTCGAAGTGTTCGACTTCGTCGATTACATGCTCGACGAGGGCGGCACCGACGTCTTCCTACTGCTGTTGGAAGACGTGAAGTCGCCGGAGAAATTCAAGCGCGTCGCTGAGAAGGCGTTGCGCCTCGGCAAGCCGCTCATTGTCGGCAAGATCGGGCAATCGGAGGCGGGCGTCCGCGCCGTCGCTTCGCACACCGCGGCGCTCGCCGGCTTGCAGGCCGCATATCACGCCATGTTCGAACGCTACGGCCTCATCGAGGCGCGCGATCTCGACGAGATGCTCGATCTGGCCGTCGGCTTCCTCGCCTGCGGCGACAAGCTGCCGATGGGCAAGCGCGTCGGCATTTGCACCTCGTCCGGCGGCGCCGGGGTGTGGATGGCGGATGCCTGCGCGGTGGCGGGATTGGAAATGCCGATCCTCGACGACGACACGCGCAAGGCAATCGACGTGCACATCCCCTCTTACGGCACCTCGCAGAACCCGGTCGATTCGACAGCGCAAGGCGTGCACAAGATGGGTTACGCGACGTTCGCGCGCCTGGTGGCGAATTCTCCTTTGATCGACGGCGTTGTCGTCGTGGTGACCGCGCGCCGCTCGGCGTTCCTCGAAGGCGATCTGCCAAAGCTCAAGGAGCTCAAGACGGATTCTGCCAAGCCCGTTTTCATGTGGACCTACACGCTGCCATCCGACCGCAGCATCGAGATCCTCAACGAGGCCGGCTATCCGCTGTTTACCGGCGCGCTCGGCTGCGCCCGCACCATGCGCGCGATGGCCGACTACCGCGCCCTGCGCGAGCGCGTGCGCAACACGCCGCAAAGCGCGCCTGCCGCTCATCCTGCACGCGACAAAGTGCGCGCGAGCCTCGCCTCCAGCGGCGACGTGCTGTGCGAATGGCAGGCGCGGCCGCTGCTCGCCGCCTATGGCATCGGCGAAGGCAATCACGAGCACCTGGCGCAATCGGCCGCCGTCGCGGAAGCCATCGCGCGCACCATCGGCGGCGCGGTCGCGCTGAAAGTGCAGTCGCCCGAGATTCCGCACAAGACCGAAGCTAGCGCGGTCGCGCTCAATATCTCCGCTGAAACCGCACGCGACGCCTACGAGCGCGTGCTCGCCAGCGCCAAGCGCTTTGCGGCGGACGCGCAGATCGAAGGCGTGCTGGTGCAGCGGATGGCGAAGCCCGGCCGCGAAGTCATCCTCGGCGTCAACCGCGATGAACGCTGGGGCCCGCTGCTGATGGTCGGCCTCGGCGGCGTGCTGGTCGAGGCGATGGGCGATGTCGCGCTCGCGCCGGTGCCGCTCGACCGCGATGCGGCTTTGGCGCTGCTCGGCCGCCTCAAGGGCGCGGCCGTATTCGGCGTTTATCGCGGCATGCCGGAAGCCGACACCGAGGCGCTGGCCGACACCATGGTGAAGCTGTCGCAATTCGCCGCCGATCATGCCGACGACATCGCCGAGATCGATCTCAACCCGGTGATCGTGCACAATACAGGCGAAGGCGTCTCGGTGGTCGATGCCCTGATCGTCAAGCGGGCGCGGCCTGCCGAGCGCCGCACCGCGGCCGAGTGAAGGATAAAGACAATGAGCGATATCGGCATCGAGAAAAACGGCCACGTCGCTTTGGTCGAGATCAGGCGGCCGCCCAATAATTTCTTCGACATTCCGCTGATCAAGGAGATCGCCGCCGCCTTCGAGGCGTTCGACCAGGACATCGGCGTCCGCGCCGTCGTGCTCGCCGCGCAGGGCAAGGCCTTCTGCGCCGGCGCCAATTTTGGCGATGGCGCGACGCTCGACAAAGAAGGCCGCCGACCCGGCGAGCCAATGCCTGGCGTGCAGTCGCTCTATATCGAAGGCAACCGTCTGTTCCGCACCAAGAAGCCGATCGTCGCCGCGATCCATGGCGCTGCGGTCGGCGGCGGGCTCGGTCTCGCGATGGTGGCCGACTTCCGCGTCACCTGCCCGGAGGCGCGCTTTTCCGCCAACTTCACCCGGCTCGGCTTCCATCCCGGTTTCGGACTGACCGTCACGCTGCCGGCCGTCATCGGCGAAACCAAAGCGGCGCTGATGTTCTACACCTCGCGCCGCGTGCCAGGCGACGAAGCCTATGCCTGGGGCCTTGCCGACGTGCTGGTGCCACAGGAGCAAGTGCGCGAAGCCTCGCTCAAGCTCGCCGCCGAGATCGCCGAGAACTCGCCGCTCGGCCTCGTTGCCACGCGCAACTCCATGCGCGGCACGCTCGCCGACCGCGTGCTGAAAGCGACCGAGCACGAGTTGCAAGAACAGACCCGCCTGCGCAAGACCGACGACTTCAAGGAAGGTGTCAAAGCCGTGTCGGAGCGGCGCCTTCCCAATTTCACCGGACGCTAGATGTTTCCACCGCCGAATTCCTGCGATTGCCATGTCCATGTGATCGGCCCCAAGCCGCGCTTTCCGCTGCCCGCGAACCGCCGCTATACGCCATCCGATGCGACCGCCGCCGAACTTGCGGCTATGCTCAAGCGGCTCGGCATGACGCGCGTGGTGATCATACAGCCGAGCTTCTACGGCACCGACAACGCCTGCACGCTCGACGGCGTCGCGCAGGTCAGCAACGCGCGCGGCATCGCGGTGCTGCCGTCGCATGTTTCTGCTGCCGAGCTCGATAGCTTGCACAAGCAAGGCATCCGCGGCCTGCGCATCAACATCGCGACCATGGGCGAGGAATCGGCCGACAGCATCAAGGCCAAGATCACCGCCGCGGCCAAATTGTGCGAGCGGCACGGCTGGCACGTGCAGATGTTCGTCAACGCAACGGCGATCGAGCCGCTGGCACCGCTGCTGCACGCGCTGCCGGTCGGCAACATGTTCGATCATTTCGGCCTGCTCGCACCGGGCACCACCGACGGCGCCTTGCGCGCCCTGCAAAGCCTGCTCGAAAGCGGCAAGACCTGGGTGAAGATCTCCGGCGCTTACCGCATCAGCGACGATCCGAACAACCTGCTGATCGATCTGCTCGCCCGCGCACTGTGCAGGGCCAATCCCGAGCGCATCGTCTGGGGCTCGGACTGGCCGCACACGCCGCCGCACACGATCCAGAAGCCGCTCGACCAGGAATCGCCGTTCCAAAACATCGACACGCGTGGATTGCTCGATCTGCTGCCGCGCTGGCTCGAAGACGACGCGTTGATCGCGCGCGTGCTGGTGACGAACCCAGCGAAGCTTTACGACTTCGCCTGAACGGCCTCAGCGACCTTCGCGCCGAACGCATCCGTCCCGAGCGTGCCGCCCATATCCGGCGGGCGCGTCTTGGGAACGGCAATCACGCGGTCGAGTGCGGCTTCGATCGCGGCCGCCGCGCGCACGAGCGTGTCGGCCTTGCGCCGCTCGCCCAGCCAGGCCAGCAGCATCGCCGCGGAGCCGATCAGCGACGAGGGATTGGCAACGTTCTTGCCGGCGATGTCAGGCGCCGAGCCGTGCTGCGCCTGCGCCACCGCGTGTTCGCTGCCGGCGTTCAAAGAGGCGGCCAAGCCCAGGCTGCCGGCAATCTCGCTCGCCTCATCGGAGAGAATATCGCCGTACATATTGGTGGTGACGACGACGTCGAATTGGCTGGCGTCGCGCACCAAGAGCGCCGCCATGGCGTCGATGATGCGCTCCTCGTATTGCACGGGCGGATAGCTCTTCGCCACCGCGCGCACGCATTCGAGATAAAGCCCGTCCGAGACGCGCAGCACGTTGGCCTTATGCACCGCCGTCACCTTCTTGCGCCGCTGCATCGCCAGCTTGAATGCGCTTTCGGCGATGCGCGTCGAGCCGTTGCGCGTGATCTTGCGCACGGCGAGCGCGAGGTCCGGCGTCGGCATGAATTCGCCGGACCCTTGGTACATATTGCGGTCGGCATAGAAGCCTTCGGTGTTCTCGCGCACGATCACGAGATCGACCGCCGATCCGCAGCGCGACGGAAAGCCTGCGCGCGAGCGCGCCGGCCGGATATTGGCGTAAAGGTCAAGCCGCTTGCGCAATTCGCCGGACGGGTTGACGCCGCCTTCGGCCACCGGCGGATACTCGTTATGCGACACCGGCCCGAGCAGCACGCCGTCGGCCGCCTTGGCTTTTTCCAATACCGAAAGCGGAAACGTCGTGCCCTCCCGCTTGTGCGCCACCCAGCCGACCGCCGCGGTTTCTAAGACAAATTTGAGCCCGCAGGCGCGCTCGGCAGCAGCCAGCACGGCCAGCGTGGCGGCGGTGATCTCCGGGCCGATGCCGTCGCCTTCCAGCACCAGGAGTTTGATCGTGTCGGTTGCCATCGCTTTTAACTTTGCACCGGCTTTCGCCGTGGTCTAGCCTGTTCGCAACAAAAAGCAGACCGCGTTCAAAACGGCGCAGCGCAAAAATCTTTCGGGGAGGACGACCGTGAAAATAGCAAGAGCGTTGCTGCTCGCATTCGCCGTGTTGTGCCCGGCTTTGGCGCTGGCGCAGGACTTTCCCAACCGCCCCATCCACCTGATCGTGCCCTTCCCGCCCGGCGGGCCGAACGACATCATCGCGCGCGTCGTCGCGCAGAAGATGCAGGACATCCTCAAGCAGACGATCGTGATCGAAAACAAGTCCGGCCAAGGCGGCGTCACCGGCACCGATTACGTCGCCAAGTCACTGCCCGACGGCTACACCATCGGCATCGTCAGCGCCGGCGCGCTGGCCATCAGCGTCAGCATGGAGAAGGTCGCCTACGACACGCTGAAGGATCTGGCGCCGATCACCTTGGTCGCCAAGGTGCCGGAGATGCTGATCACCGCCACCAGCGTGCCCGCCAAGAACATGAAAGACCTGGTGGCGCTCGCCAAGGCGCAGCCCGGCAAGCTCAACTTCGCCTCCACCGGCCCCGGCAGCATGCCGCATCTTGCCGGCGAACTGTTCAAGCTGACCGCCAAGATCGACATCGTGCATGTGCCCTATCGCGGCGCGGCGCCGGTGGTGAACGATCTGCTCGGCCAGCAGGTGCAGATGGTGTTCCTCGATCTGCCGGTGCTCTTGCCGCAGATCAAGGCCGGCAAGATCACGCCGATCGCCGTTGGCGCGCCCAAGCGCGTGCCGAGCGCGCCGGATGTGCCGACCACCGCCGAAGTCGGCATGCCCGACCTGATCACGGAAAACTGGTACGGCATGATCGCTCCGGCAAAAACGCCGCCGCAAGTCGTCGCCGCGCTCAACAAGGCCGCGGTCGCGGCGATGAAGGACCCGGCTGTCGTCGACAAGCTGGCGAGCCAGGGCGCGACGCTGGTCGGTGACACGCCCGACGAGTTCCGTGCCTATATCGCCAGCGAAACCGCGAAATGGGCGAAGGTCATCAAGGACGCCGGCGTGCAGACGACGAAGTAAGCCGGCCGCATGAGCAAGCGTTTACAGGACAGGATCGCCGTCATCACCGGCGCAGGCTCGGTCGGGCCCGGCTGGGGCAACGGGCGCGCCACCTGCGTGCGTTTCGCCGAGGAAGGCGCGAAGATCTTCGCCGTTGATCGCAATCCCGACTCGGCTGCCGAAACCGTCGAAAAAGTCAAAGCCGTCGGCGGCGAGATCGTCGTGCATCAATGCGACGTGACCGACAGCAATTCCGTCGCCGCCATGGTCAAGGCCTGCATCGATCGCTTCGGCCGCATCGATGTCCTCGTCAACAATGTCGGCGGCTCCGCCCCCGGCGGCCCGGTGGAAATGAGCGAAGAGGTCTGGGAAACGCAGATCGACATGAACCTCACGTCTGTCTTCCTCACCTGCAAGCACGTGCTGCCGGTGATGGAGAAACATAACAAAGGTTCGATCGTCAACGTCGCCTCGACCTCCGGCATCCGCTTCACCGGCGCCTTCCAGGTCGGCTATGCCGCGACCAAGGCCGGCGTCATCCAGCTCTCGCGCGTGGTCGCCGTGCAATACGCCGCCAGGGGTATCCGCGTGAACACCGTGGTGCCCGGACAATTGCACACGCCGATGGTGGAGGCGCGGCTGGCGCGCCAGCGCGCCGGTGGCGATGTGGCGACGCTGCTGGCGCAACGGCTCGAGCGCATCCCGATCGGCTTTGCCGGCGACGGCCGCGACACCGCCAATGCCGCGCTGTTCCTTGCCTCCGACGAGGCGCGCTTCGTCACCGGCAGCGAGCTGGTGGTCGACGGCGGCATGTCGGTGCGCTGCGACTAGGCTCGCTGAGGCTGCCGCCGCAAAAACAAATGAGGCCGCCAGCAGTTGGCGGCCTCAAATTATTTACATGAAGCAGGCTCAGCAGGGCGCACACCAGCAGTGGCCATTCCGGCACACCCGGTGATGAAACCATCCGCAATAGCGGCCCACGTGCGGTCCGCAAGCGGCCTTTTCGATCGGCGTAAAATTTTGCACTTGCGCATGCATCGACGCAGCTCCGCGAGAGGTCTGCGCCTCGGCTTTCCATGCTGAGCCGGCCAGCAAGATTGCGATCATTGCAGCGAGGGTGAACGATAATTTGCGCATGGGTTCCTCATGGTTGCACTTGTCGCCCCGAATTTCCTTATCCGGGGCCGAGCTGAAAAATACCAACGCAATCGGTCACGGCTGTGACAGTGGTCACAAAGTTGCCGAATGTTGGAATTTGTCCCGCTTGGCTATAGGCGAACGGGTTGAATGGGCGCATAGTGCGGCATTGAAAAAGGTCACCCGATGGCGCTCGACACCGCCACTTTTCTGATGGTTTTTGCGGCAGCGCTTGCCCTGTTTTGTGTAGTGATTTGGCTCAAGTTCCGTTTTGAAAAAAAGAAGCGGTCGTAATTGCTGGCTGGGGCGCCAGGATTCGAACCTGGGAATGGCGGAATCAAAATCCGCTGCCTTACCACTTGGCTACGCCCCAACACCTGCACAGGAAGGTCCGCGCCGGACGCTGCCGGCTGCCAGTTGCGCGGGACCATATATGCGCTGCCGGGGCCGATCAACGGCGGCGCGGCGACTGTCCCGGCTTTGCGTTGACCGCCCCCCGGACGCGGCTAGATTAGCCGCAAGGACACGCAAATGACCTACCGCGCGCCGGTTGCCGACATCGCTTTCGCGCTGAAGCACGCCTCCGGCTTCTCCGCCGCGCTGAATGACGGGCTCTATGGCGAGCTCGACGCAGCGACCGTCGACGCCGTGCTGGAAGAGGCCGGCAAATTCGCCGGCGACGTGATCGCCCCGCTCAACAGCATCGGCGACAAATACGGCACGCCGTTCAAGGACGGCAAGGTGCACATGCCGCCCGGCTGGAAGGGCGCCTATATCGCCTGGGCCGCCGCCGGCTGGAACGGGCTCGCCGCGCCCGCGCAGTGGGGCGGCCAGGAATTGCCGCACGCGGTCAACGCCGCCTGTGTGGAAATGTGGAATTCGGCCTCCATGGCTTTCGGCATCGGCCCGGTGCTGACCATGGCCGCGATCGACGCGCTGCACGCTTACGGCTCGGACGAACTCAAGCAGCGTTATCTCGGCAAGCTGGTGAGCGGCGAATGGATGGGCACCATGCAGCTCACCGAGCCGCAGGCCGGCTCCGACGTAGGCAGCCTGCGCACCAAGGCCGAGCGCGCTGCCGACGGCAGCTACCGCATCACCGGCTCGAAGATCTTCATCACCTATGGCGAGCATGAGCTGACCGACAACATCATCCACTTCGTGCTGGCGCGCCTGCCCGATGCGCCGGCCGGCACCAAGGGCATTTCGCTGTTTTTGATTCCGAAATTCCTGCCGGACGGCACGCGCAACGACGCGCGCGCGCATTCGGTCGAGCACAAGCTCGGCATCCATGCCTCGCCCACCTGCACCATGGTCTACGGCGATAAGGGCGGCGCGGTCGGCTACCTCATCGGCGAGGAGCACAAGGGCATGGCCGCGATGTTCACCATGATGAATCGCGCGCGCCTCGCCGTCGGCTTGCAAGGCGTCGGCATCGCCGAGCGCGCGCTTCAGCAGGCGACGAGTTATGCGCGCGAGCGCAAGCAGGGCGCCGGCGGCACGATCATTCATTATCCCGACGTCAAGCGCATGCTGCTCACCATGCGCACGCTCACGGGCGCGGCGCGCGCCATCTGCTACGCCACCGGCGTCGCCATCGACCGCTCGCTGCGCGAGAAAAGCGAAAGCGCGCGCAAGGCCTGGCACGAACGCGCCTCGCTGCTCACGCCGGTCGCCAAGGCCTTCTCCACCGATATCGGCATCGAAGTCGCTTCCCTCGGCGTCCAGGTGCATGGCGGCATGGGCTTCGTCGAGGAGACTGGTGCCGCCCAGCATTTCCGCGACGCGCGCATCGCCGCCATCTACGAAGGCACCAATGGCATCCAGGCGCTCGATCTGGTGGCGCGCAAAGTGCCGCTCGAAGGCGGCAAGACCGTCGCGCGCTATCTCGACGAGCTGCGCGGCACCGTGAAACAGGTCGCGGCCAGCAATGCGCCCGACTTTGGCGAAACCGCCGCGCGTCTGCGCGAGACGATCGACAGCTTGGAACGCGCGACCAAATGGCTGCTGGCGCAAAACGGCTCCGACGCCGCGCTTGCCGGCGCCACGCCTTATCTGCGCCTGTTCGGCAATGCCGCCGGCGGCTGCCTGCTGGCCGAACAAGCGCTCGCTGCGCTGCGCGCAGGCGAAGGCGCCGCGCGCAGCGCGCTCGCGCGGTTTTTCGCCGAGAACATCGCAGTGCAGGCGTCCGGCCTCGAGCGCAGCGTCACCGAGGGCTCGGACTCCATTCTCAATGCGCAAGCCGCGCTCGCCGAATAATGTCGCTTGCAGGCAAAACCCTGTTCATCACCGGCGGCTCGCGCGGCATCGGGCTGGCGATCGCGCTCAAGGCGGCGGCCGACGGCGCCAATATCGCCATCGCCGCGAAGACCGTCGAGCCGCATCCCAAGCTCGAAGGCACCATCCACACCGCGGCGGCACTGATCGCCAAGGAGGGCGGCGGCGCGCTTCCCCTTGCTGTGGATGTGCGCGACGAAGCGGCGGTGAAGGCCGCGCTCGACGAAACCGCCGCAAAATTCGGCGGCGTCGACATTGTCGTCAACAATGCCAGTGCTATCCAGCTCACGCCCGTTAAGCAGACCGACATGCGCCGCTTCGACCTGATGCATCAGATCAACACGCGCGGCACCTTCATGGTGTCGAAATACGCCCTGCCCTATCTGGAGAAATCCGCCAACCCGCACATTTTGATGCTGTCGCCGCCGCTCGACATGGCGGAGAAATGGTTCGCGCCGCACACGGCCTACTCGATGGCGAAGTTCGGCATGAGCCTGGTCGTGCTCGGACTCGCTGGCGAATTGCGCGGGCGCGTCGCGGTCAATGCGCTATGGCCGCGCACGACGATTGCCACCGCCGCGATCAAGAACCTGCTCGGCGGCGACGCCATGATGGCACGCTCGCGCACGCCGGAGATCATCGCCGAGGCGGCCTGGCGCATCTTCCAGAAGCCGAAGAGCTTCAGCGGCAATTTCCTGATCGACGACACCTTCCTCGCCCAAGAGGGCGTCACCGATTTCGACCGCTACCGCGTCGATGCGAGCCAGCCGCTGCAGGTCGATTTCTTCGTGCCCAACTCCATGCCGCCGCCCAAGGGCGTGAGCCTGAAGGCACTTTAACCCCTTTCGCGCACGGCAATCAGCGTCTAAGTATCCGCAATGTCCACCCTGCTCCTGTCGCATCCCGCCTGCCTCGAACATCTCACGCCGCTCGGCCATCCCGAGCGACCGGACCGCCTGCGCGCCATCGAGCAGGCGCTCGAGGACGAGAAGTTCCAGATGCTGGTGCGCGAACAAGCGCCGGTGGCGCCGGCCGAGATTATCGCGCTCTGCCATCCGATGGATTACATCGAGGCGATCCGCGACGCCTCGCCCGAGGAAGGCATGGTGCGGCTCGACGCCGACACCTCAATGTCGCCGGGCAGCTTCGAGGCGGCGCTGCGCGCGGTCGGCGGCGGCGTCAAAGCGGTCGACGAGGTGATGATCGGCGCAATCAACAACGCCTTCGTCGCCGTGCGCCCGCCCGGCCACCACGCCGAGGTCGCCCGCCCGATGGGCTTCTGCCTGTTCAACAGCGCGGCAATTGCAGCCAGATATGCGCAAGACCGCTACGACGCCGAGCGCGTGGCCATCGTCGATTTCGACGTGCACCACGGCAACGGCTTGCAGGACATCTTCTGGTCCGACAAGACCGTGATGTACTGCTCGACGCACGAGATGCCGCTTTATCCGGGCACCGGCGCCGTCACCGAGCGCGGCGAATTCAACACGGTCGTCAACGCGCCCTTGCGTGCCGGCGACGGCGGCGAACAATTCAAGCAGGCGATGGAGACCGTGATCTTCCCGCGCCTGCGCGAGTTCAAGCCGGACCTCGTGGTGATCTCGGCCGGCTTCGACGCGCATACGCGCGATCCGCTCGCCAATCTCAATTTGGTCGAGGCGGATTTTTCCTGGGTGACGAAAAAACTGATGGAGATCGCGGACTCAAGCGCCAAGAGCCGCATCGTCTCGATGCTGGAAGGCGGCTACGACTTGCAAGGACTGTCGCGCTCGGTCGCCGCGCATGTCACGGCGCTGATGAACGGCTAGCGCGCGGTCAGCCCGCCATCGATGGGTACGTCCGCGCCCGTAATGAAACTTGCCTCATCCGACAGCAAATACACACAGAGCGCGGCCACTTCCTCCGGCTCGCCCAGCCGGCCGAGCGGAATATCGAGCGCAAGCTTGTTCTTCACCGTGCTTGGATCGCGCGTGCCCGATGCAATCTCGTCGACCATCGGGCCTTCGACAAATGCAGGACACACGGCATTGCAGCGCACCGGCGGCTTGAAGCGCGCGCCGTACAGCGCCACCGATTTGGTCAGCAGCGACACGCCGCCCTTCGACGCGGTGTACGCGGTCAGGTTCGGCCCGCCAATGAGCCCCAGCACCGACGACAAATTGACGATCGAGCCGCCCTGCTTGCGCAATAGAGGGAACGCGTACTTGCAGCCGAGAAAAGTGCCGTCGAGATTGACGGCGAGAACACTCCGCCAGGTGGCGAAATCGGTCTTCTCGATATTGGCGACGGCCGCGATGCCGGCGGCATTCACCAAGCCATCGAGCTTCTCGACACCGGCCACAGCGCGCTGCCAATCGGCCTCAGATGTCACGTCGAGCGCAATGTCGATGCCCGGTCCGCCTTTAAGATCGCTGGCGATCGCCTTGCCGCCCGCGTTCTTGATGGTCGCAACGATAGCGCTTCCAATTGCGCCGGAAGCGCCCGTTACCAGCACGCTCTTGTTCTTCAAATCCGCCAAAGGCGCCCCCGTCATTGCATTATCCCGTATTCTCAAGCATTCATCGTCCGATGTCACCCGATAAGCCCATATGCCTGATCACCGGCGCTTCCGCCGGCATCGGCGCGGCGCTGGCGCGCGAATTCGCCAAAGCCGGCCACGCGCTGGTGCTCACCGCGCGGCGCGAGGCGGAGCTCAACGCGCTCGCCGTCGAGATCGCCGCGGCCGGGCATGCGCGGCCGGTGGCGATCGCATCCGATCTAGCGACGGCCGGCGGCCTCGCCGAACTGGCCGAGGCGCTCGCCGCGCGCGAGCTCGAACCGGCGGTCGTGGTCAACAATGCGGGCTTCGGACTGATGGGCGACGTCGCCGAGCTCGACGCCGCCCGCCAGCTCGCCATGATCGATCTCAACGTGCGCGCGCTCACCGACCTGTCGCTGCGTTGGCTGGAGCCGATCAAGCGTCAGCGGGGCGGCATTCTCAATGTCAGCTCGATCGCCGGCTTCCTGCCCGGCCCGGGCATGGCGGTCTACCACGCGACCAAAGCCTACGTGCTCTCCTTCACCGAGGCGCTGCATGCGGAACTGGCGCCGTCCGGCGTGCGCGTTTGCGCACTGTGCCCGGGCCCGGTCGAAACTGAATTTTTCGGCCAAGCCGGCATCCCGGACGACTATTTCCCGTCTTCCTTTGCCCGCTCGGCCGAGCGCGTGGCGCGCGAAGGCTATGAGGGCTTCATGGCCGGCCACCGCGTGGTGGTGCCGGGCAAGCCCAACCGGATCATGACGTTGCTGCCGCGGCTTTTACCGCGCGGCCTCATGCTCGCGCTGGCGGAGAATCGCTGGCAACGGGCGCATCGCGCCGGTGGATAATCAAGCTATCCTCGCTTGCCGCTGACGGCATAGAATACCAATTGAGTGATTTCGCCGGGATCGAATATGGCCGAGACCAACAACGCCGACGTCAAGAAAATGCCCTTCGAGCGGGCGATCGACGAGCTTGAAACGATCGTCAAGCGGCTGGAAGAAGGCAAGGTGCCGCTCGAGGAGTCGGTCGCGATCTACGAGCGCGGCGAGGCGCTCAAGCGCCGCTGCGAGGAACTGCTGCGTCAAGCCGAAGCGCGCGTGGAGAAAATCACGCTCAATGCCGACGGCAAGCCGACCGGCAGCGAACCGCTCGACGTGGATTGAGCGTGACCGTCAAACGCCGGCTCGTCATCTATGTGCAAGGCTATGACCCGCGCGGGCTCGCGGAATATTACCGCATGTTCCGCCGCGAGCACCGCAAGACCTGCGAGCTCTATGGGCTGAGCGGGCAGGTCTCCCGCGCCGAAAACGACGCCGAACGCTTCATCACGACGTGGGACGTTGCCACCAGCGGTGACGGCTGGCAGGTCGCCACGCGCTACATGTTCCTGCGCTGGGAAGACATCATTCGCAAGGATTTCGCGCGCCCGGCCTGGTGGAAGATCGTCAACATGTACCGCAGCTACATGGCGTCGCTGCTCAACGGCGTCATCCCGCGCATCGTCAAGGCACATTGGCGATTCGGTCTGTTTACGCTCTATCCGTTCGTTCTGATGACGCTCTTGGTTTTCCTCGGTGTCTTCGCCGGCGCGCTGGCGATGAAGGTCTTGCTTGGGCTCGGCGCGCCGCTCGTGGTCGCGAGGTTTGTCGCGATCGTAACGGGCATCGGCAGCTTCGGCTCGCTGCTGTGGCTGACCGAGCGGCTGACTTATTTGCTTTATCTCTGCGACGACAGCGCCTCGACCTTTCAGTTCGCCAATCGTCAGCGGCCGGACTGGGAAAAGCGCATGGAGACCTTCGCCGGTTATGTGGTCGACGCGGTGCGCCAAAGCGACGCCGACGAGGTGGTGATCATCGGGCACAGCTCGGGGTCATTCCTCGCCGTTGACGTGCTCGATCGTGCACTCACCCGCGATCCGGCCTTGGGCCGGCACGGGCCGAAAGTGGCGCTGCTGACGGTCGGAGCCAATCTGCCGATCGTCGGCTTCCACCCCCAAGCGCAATGGTTTCGCGACCGGTTGCGGCGACTGGCGGTTGCACCCGACATCGCATGGGTCGATTACCAGTCGCGCCATGACATCATGAATTTCTGGCCGTTCGACCCCATTGCCGCTCATGACATCGTGCTTGGGCCGGAGCGGCGGAACCCCCTGGTAGTGACCGTCAGCTTCCGCGACCTATGGAAACCAGGCGATTTTACCCGCCGCCGTTGGCGCTTTTTCCGGGCCCATTTCCAGTTTTTGCTCGCCAATGAGCGTCTGGGAGCCGCCTATGACTATTATTTGATCTGCTGCGGCCCTTTCGACCTGGTGACCCGGGCAACTCACCCCGCGGACGCCATTGCGGCCATGGCCCCCAATTCGTCCCCTGTGAGCCCCCGAATTGCCTAGGGGCGCGGAACTGGTGTAAGCCTCACCACACGCTGGGGCAGCCAACCGATTCCGGAGTAAGTTTTGTCCGAAGTATCAAAAACCCCGCTGCTCGACCGTGTCCATTTTCCGAGCGACCTGAAGAACTTTTCACCCGAGCAGCTCAAGCAACTCGCCGACGAGCTACGCCACGAGACCATCGACGCGGTGGCCAAGACCGGCGGCCATCTCGGCGCCGGCCTGGGCGTGGTCGAGCTCACGGTCGCGCTGCATCACGTCTTCGACACTCCGCGCGACCGGCTGATCTGGGACGTCGGCCATCAGGCCTATCCGCACAAGATCCTGACCGGCCGGCGTGACCGCATCCGCACCATCCGCCAGGGCGGCGGCCTCTCCGGCTTCACCAAACGCGCCGAGAGCGACTACGACCCGTTCGGCGCCGCGCATTCCTCGACTTCGATTTCCGCCGGCCTCGGCATGGCGGTGGCGCGCGACCTGGAAGGCAAGAAGAACAACGTCATCGCCGTGATCGGCGACGGCGCCATGTCGGCCGGCATGTCCTACGAGGCAATGAACAATGCCGGCGCACGCAACGAGCGGCTGATCGTCATTCTCAATGACAACGATATGTCGATCGCGCCGCCGGTCGGCGCCATGTCGGCTTATCTGGCGCGGCTGATCTCCGGCAAGACCTACACGACGCTGCGCGACATCGGCAAACAGCTCGCCCGTCACCTGCCGAAATTCTTCGAGCAGAAGGCCGAACGCGCCGAGGAATTTGCGCGCGGGTTCTGGACCGGTGGCACGTTGTTCGAGGAGCTCGGCTTCTACTACGTGGGCCCGATCGACGGCCACAATATCGACCATCTGCTGCCGGTGCTGCGCAACGCGCGCGACCTCGATGCCGGACCTGTGCTCGTTCACGTGGTGACGCAGAAGGGCAAAGGCTATGCGCCGGCGGAAATTTCCGCCGACAAATATCACGGCGTGGTCAAGTTCGACGTCGCCACCGGCGCGCAGGCGAAATCGAAATCGACGATCCCGCAATACACCAAGGTGTTCGCCCAGAGCCTGATCGCCGAGGCGCGCAAGGACGACAAGATCGTCGCCATCACCGCCGCGATGCCGTCGGGCACCGGCCTCGATCTGTTCGAGAAGGAATTCCCCAAGCGCTTCTTCGACGTCGGCATCGCCGAACAGCACGCCGTGACATTTGCCGGAGGCCTGGCGACCGAGGGCTTCAAGCCCTTCGCCACGATCTATTCGACCTTCCTGCAGCGGGCTTACGATCAGGTGGTGCACGACATCGCCATCCAGCGGCTGCCGGTGCGCTTCGCGCTCGACCGCGCGGGCTTGGTCGGCGCCGACGGACCAACCCATGCCGGCGCCTTCGACGTTGCCTATCTCGGTTGCCTGCCCGGCTTCGTGTTGATGGGGGCGGCCGACGAGGCCGAGCTGGTGCACATGGTGGCGACGCAAGTGGCCATCGACGACCGGCCTTCGGCGTTGCGCTATCCGCGCGGCGAGGGCTTGGGCGTGGCCATGCCGAAGGAAGGCGTGCCGCTCGAGATCGGCAAGGGCCGCATCATGCGCGAGGGTCACAAGGTGGCGATCTTCTCCTTCGGCGCGCGCCTGGGTGAATGCCTCAAAGCGGCCGATGAGCTCGCCGCCCTCGGCCTCTCCACCACCGTCGCCGATGCGCGCTTCGCCAAGCCGCTCGATACCGACCTGCTGCTGCGACTTGCGCGCGAGCACGAAGTCCTCATTACGATCGAGGAAGGCTCGATCGGCGGCTTTGGCTCCTTCGTGCTGCAGACGCTGGCCGAGCAAGGCCTGCTCGATCGCGGCATGAAGGTGCGCAGCATGGTGCTGCCGGATGTCTTCCTGGATCAGGACGCGCCGAACGCGATGTACGCGACGGCTGGCCTCGACGCGCGTGGCATTGTCGCCAAGGTGTTCGAGGCGCTCGGCAGGGACGCCGCTGCGGCGACGGTGAAGCGGGCATAAGTTGGCTCGCGAGCGTCAACGCGCTGACCGTCTGCTGGTCGCGCGCGGCTTGTTCGAAAGCCGCGCCAAGGCGCAGGCCGCGATCGAGGCCGGCCTTGTCACGGCCAATGACGCGGCAGTGCGCAAGCCTTCCGATGAGATTCCGGTCGATGCGCGCCTGCAAGCGAGCGCGGTGCATCCTTACGTCTCGCGCGGCGGCGTGAAGCTTGCGGCGGCGCTCGACCATTTCGGCTTTAACCCGCGCGGGCGCGTCTGTCTCGACGTCGGCGCGTCAACGGGCGGCTTTACGCAAGTCCTGCTCGAGCGCGGCGCACGCCGCGTTTATGCGGTCGACGTCGGACGCGGGCAGCTGCACGAGAGCCTGCGCGCGCGGCCGGAAGTGGTGTCGCATGAAGAAGCCGACATTCGCACATTCTCGCCTGCCCGCTTGCGCGAGACGCCGGATCTGGTCACCGTCGACGTCAGCTTCATTTCGCTCAAGCTGGTGCTGCCCGCGGCGCTCAAGCTGGTCGCGCACCACACCCAGCTCGTGGCGCTGATCAAGCCGCAATTCGAAGCTGGGCCCGCCGCCGTCAAGAAAGGCATCGTGCGCAATGAGGCCGTGCGCCACGCAGTGTGCGAAGACATCGAGAATTTCGTATCCTCGCTCGGCTGGCGCGTGATTGGGATTATCCCCTCGCCGATCGAAGGCGGCGAAGGCAATGCCGAGTTCTTCCTTGGGGCCGTGCGTGACTGAGCAGCTCACAATCGTTCGCCTCGCCCATCGCGGCGACGGCGTCGCCGAGACGCCTGCGGGCCCGGTTTATGTGCCTTACGTGCTGCCGGGTGAAATCGCGACGGTCGAACCTGTGGCGGGTCATCCCGACCGGCGGCACCTCGTGCATGTCGACAAGCCGAGCCACGAGCGCGCCCAGCCGATCTGCAAGCATTTCGGTCACTGCGGCGGCTGCGCGCTGCAGCACTGGTCGCTTGCCGAATATCATTTGTGGAAGCGCGAGCTGGTGGTGGAAGCGCTCAGCGCTGCCGGGCTGGTCGCGCCGGTCGAGCCGCTGATCGACGCGCACGGACAAGGCCGCCGCCGTGCGGTGCTGCATGCGCGGCGCGGCGAGCACGACGTGCTCGAGGTCGGCTTCGCGGCGCCGCGCGCGCACCACATCATCGCCATCGACGACTGCCCGGTGCTGGCGCCGGGCCTTAATGGCGCGATCGAAGCCGCCTGGGCGATCGCCGAGGCGCTCAAGCCGGCCGACAAGCCGCTCGACATCCAGGTGACCGCGACCGACAGCGGGCTCGATATCGACGTGCGCGGCTCCGGCGCACTCAGTTCCAAGCAAATCGGCGTGCTGGCGCGCCTCGCTGAGCAGCACAAGCTCGCCCGCCTCACCCGCCATGGCGATCTGGTCGCGCAAGCCTCGCAGCCGACGCTCATGGTCGGCCGCGCCCAGGTGCCGCTGCCGCCCGGCAGCTTCCTGCAGGCGACCGCCGAGGGCGAGGCGACGCTGGCGCGGCTGGTGCTCGCGCATGCCGGCAAAGCCAAGACGGTCGCCGATCTGTTCTGCGGTGTCGGCCCGTTCGCGCTGCGGCTGGCCGAGCAAGCGCGCGTCACCGCCGCCGACAGCGATACCGGCACGGTCGAGGCGCTCAAGCGCGCGGCGGCAAATACCAGCGGCCTCAAGCCCATCGCGACGATCACCCGCGACCTGTTCCGCCGGCCTTATGTGGCGAGCGAGCTCAAAGCCTTCGACGCCGTGGTGTTCGATCCGCCGCGCCAGGGCGCGGAGGCGCAAGCGCGCGAACTCGCCAAAAGCGCCGTGCCGATCGTGGTCGCGGTGTCGTGCGAAGCGAATACGTTCGCGCGCGACGCAAAAATTCTGGTCGGCGGCGACTACAAGCTTGCCACCGTCACGCCGGTCGATCAGTTTCGCTACTCGTCCCACGTGGAGATCGTGGCGAAGTTCACGCGCTAGCTCTTACTTGAAATCGAAGCCGCCCCAGCGGTCCTGCCACATCTTCTCGCCGACGGTGCAGGAAATGCGCGGGCTGTCGGCCGACGCGGGCACGACGCGCGGCTTTGGCGCGCGGCCGGCGATTTCCTGGATCAATTTGGTGCGCGTCGCCTCGATAAATTGCGAGCGCTCATGGATCGGAATGACGAAGGAGCCAGGTCCGCCGATGACGCAATCTTCGTAATAGACGTCGAGATTTTCGATATCCATGGTGCCGGGATTGGGCCGTTTGAGCATGATCGGCAGGCCGTTGATGGTGATGTGCGACGCCAGCACATCGTCACGTTCTTCCACGACCGGCGGCCCCGAATTGTTGGCGCCGTCGCCGGAGACGTCGATCACGCGGCGCAGGCCGCGATAGCCGCTATTGTCGAACAAAGTCTTGGCGAAGCGCAGGCCGCCGGAGATCGAGGTACGCGAGGCGCGCCGATAGGGCGCGGCGGCAAGCTCGGCCGCGACGGCGTCGGCCGAACTCGGGTCCTTCGATCAGCCGCCACGGCATGATGACCTTCTGGTCGAACTGGCCGGCCCACTCGATATAGGTGATGGCGACTTTGGCATGGGTGCCCTCGCGCAGCGCCTGCATGAACTCCTTCGAAGTCAGCGCTTGAACGTAGCCCTCGCGTTGCAGCGCCTGCTCGTCGGGATCCATCGAATAGGAAACGTCGACCGCGAGCACGAGCTCGACATCGACCGGCATGGCGGTGGCGCTGGTGTCGGCGAAATGCGGCTGCGGCGCAGCGTAGGCAGCGAGCGCAAAGGCTCCCGCGAGAATCAAACTGGCGATTGTTACGTAGTTTTTATATCGCCCCATTTTGCGATGCTGCCACGCAGGCGGGGCGAAAAAAAGGCGTCAGCTTTCCAGAGTTTCCGTGTCCACGATTTCGATGCCGAAACCGGCGAGGCCGACATAGGTGCGCTTGCTGGAGGCGAGCAGGCGGATCGAGGAAATGCCGAGGTCTTTCAATATCTGCGCGCCGAGGCCGATCTCGCGCCATTGCCGCGAGCGCGTGGCCTCGGTGCCGGTGTCGCTCTCGTGCGGAATTTCCGCCACCGGCACGCCGGCGGTGCCGTCGCGCAGGAAGACGAGAACGCCGCGGCCGGCTGCTTTGAAGCGCGCAAGCGCGGCGTGGATCGACTTGGCGCCGCCGAATATGTCGCCGATCACGTCGGCGCGGTGCAGCCGCGCCAGCACGCCCTTGCCGTCGCCGATCTCGCCGTAAACGAAGGCCATGTGATGCACGCGGTCGAAGGGCGTCACGTAGGCATAGCCATTGAGCGTGCCGATCTCGGACGCGACGTGAAAATCGCCGACGCGCTCCACCAGTTTGTCGCGGTTCTGCCGGTAGGCGATCAGTTCGGCGATCGAGACCCGCGCGAGTTTATGTTGCTTGGCGAAGGCCGCGACCTCCGGGCCGCGCATCACCGCGCCCTTGTCATTCATCAGTTCCGCCAGCACGCCGACCGGCGGCAGCCCGGCCAGCCGGCAAAGATCGACGCAAGCTTCCGTGTGCCCCGAGCGCATCAGCACGCCGCCCTCGCGCGCGACCAGCGGAAACACGTGGCCGGGCCGCACGAAATCGGCGGCGGCGCTGTTGTCGTTGGCGAGCGCGCGCACGGTGTTGCAGCGCTCGTCGGCCGAGATGCCGGTGGTGAGGCCGTGCTTGACGTCGACCGAAACGGTGAAAGCGGTGCCGAGCGGCGCGTCGTTCTCCGCCACCATCGGATCGAGCCGCAACTTGCGCGCATGGTCGGCGCCAAGCGGCGCGCAGACGATGCCGGAGGTATTGCGGATCATGAACGCCATCTTCTCGGGCGTGCAGAGCGAGGCCGCGACGAACAGGTCGCCCTCGTTCTCGCGGTCGTCGTCGTCGGTGACGGCGATGAGCTCGCCTCTGGCGAAGGCTTTGATCGCGGCTTCGACGCGACTGTGGGTGTTGGGCACTTCTTTACCTCGGCATCAGGCGCGGGGCTTGAACGGCCACGCCGTCCCCTCGCCCACCTGACCGCGATGCATGAGATAGTGGTCGGCCAGCACACATGCCACCATCGCCTCGCCGATCGGCACCGCGCGGATGCCGACACACGGATCGTGGCGGCCTTTGGTGACGACCTCGGTATCGCGGCCATAACGATCGACCGTTTTGCGCGGCGTCAGGATCGACGAGGTCGGCTTGACGGCGAAACGCGCGACGATTTGCTGCCCGGTCGAGATGCCGCCGAGAATGCCGCCGGCGTGGTTGGACAGGAACCGTGGCTTGCCGTCATTCCCCATGCGCATCTCGTCGGCATTGTCGATGCCGGTCATCGCGGCGGTGGCAAAGCCGTCGCCGATCTCGACGCCTTTCACGGCGTTGATGCCCATCAGCGCCGAGGCGAGATCGCCGTCGAGCTTGGCATAGACCGGCGCGCCGAGACCGGCAGGCACGCCTTCCGCCACCACCTCGATCACTGCACCGACGGATGAGCCTTCCTTGCGCACGCGGTCGAGATAGTCCTCGTAGAACTTGGCCTGCTGCGCGTCCGGGCAGAAGAACGGGTTCTTGGACACTTCGTTCCAATCCCAATGCGCGCGGTCGATCTTGTGCGGGCCCATTTGCACCAGCGCACCGCGCACGGTGAGGCCAGGCACGATCTTGCGCGCCACCGCGCCGGCAGCGACCCGCGCCGCCGTCTCACGCGCCGAGGCTCGGCCGCCGCCGCGATAATCGTGGATGCCGTATTTGACGTCGTAGGTGTAGCCGGCGTGGCCGGGGCGGTATTTGTCCTTGATCTCGGAGTAATCCTTCGAGCGCTGGTCGACGTTCTCGATCATGAGCATGATCGGCGTGCCGGTGGTGACCTGCTGGCCGGTCGCCTCGTCGGTGAACACGCCGGACATGATCTTCACCGCGTCCGGCTCCTGCCGCTGCGTGGTGAAGCGCGACTGGCCCGGGCGGCGCTTGTCGAGATAAACCTGGATGTCCTCTACGCTGAGCGGGATGCGCGGCGGGCAGCCGTCGACCACGCAGCCGATCGCCGCCCCGTGGCTTTCGCCGAAGCTGGTGAAGCGGAACATATGGCCGAAGGTGTTGAACGACATGGCGGTTTCGTACCGCGCGCGTCTGCGGCGGTCAAATAAAGCGCCCGAAAGTGCCTAACGGAGCAGGGATTCAGGCGTAGCGCGTCAGCTTTTCGCCTTCGAACACATAGACCACGCCCTGCGCGATATCGATGAGCGGCGCGGCCGCCGGCTTGGCGATGCCGAGCGCGGCCATCAGCCCGCGCGCGGTGCCGCCATGTGCGGTCACCACGGTGTCGCGCCGCAGACCCTCGTACCAAGCACGCATGCGTTCCGAAACGGCCTCGTAGCTTTCGCCGCCGCCTGGCGCGATGAAATGCCATTTGTCGTGCTCGCGCTGGGCGATGCGCTGCGGATCGCGCTCGCGCAATTGGCGGATGGTGAAGCCTTCCCATTGGCCGAAGCAGATTTCCGTCAAACGCGGCTCGATCGCGTAGCCGTCCGGCGGCAGGCCGAGCGCCGGCCGCGTCAATTCCATGGTTTGCCGGGCGCGGCCAAGCGGGCTTGATACGTATTCCAGCGCGGCAGCATCAATGCCTTGCTTGGCGAACAGATCGCGCAGCACGTCGCCGCAATGAGCGGCCTGTTCGCGGCCGCGCGCGTTGAGCGGAATGTCCTGGTGGCCCTGCAGGCGTCCTGCCACGTTCCAGTCGGTCTCGCCGTGGCGCATGTAATAAATGATCGGTGGCGCCATGAGCGCGCCGCTACTCGTCCTTGCCGACCGTGATGTCGGGGGCGTCGGGGTGCTTCATGCCGACGATGTGATAGCCGGCATCGACGTGGTGGATCTCGCCGGTGACACCGCTCGACATGTCGGAAAGGAAATAGACGCCGGTCTTGCCGACGTCTTCCAGCGTCACGTTGCGGCGCAGCGGCGTGTTGTACTCGTTCCAGCGCAGGATATAGCGGAAGTCGCCGATGCCGGAAGCCGCCAGCGTCTTGATCGGGCCGGACGAGACGGCGTTGACGCGGATATTCTTCACGCCGAGATCGGCCGCCATGTAGCGCACCGAACACTCGAGCGCCGCCTTGGCGAGCCCCATCACGTTGTAATGCGGCATCCATTTCTCGGCGCCGTAGTACGTGAGCGTGAGCATCGAGCCGCCGTTGGTCATCAGCTTTTCCGCGCGCTGCGCGACCGCCGTGAACGAATAGCAGCTGATCAGCATGGTCTTGCTGAAGTTGTCCGCCGTGGTGTCGACGTAGCGGCCGTCGAGCTGGTCCTTGTCGGAGAAGGCGATGGCGTGCAGCAGGAAATCGAGCGAGCCCCAGGCCTTCTGCACGTTGGCAAACACCGCGTCGATCGTGGCCGGGTCGGTGACGTCGCAATGGCCGGCCACCAGGCCGCCGACCTCCTGGGCCAGCGGCTCGACCCGCTTCTTGAGCGCGTCGCCCTGATAGGTGAAGGCAAGCTCGGCGCCCTGCTCGCGGCAGGCCTTGGCGACGCCCCAGGCGATCGAGCGGTTGTTGGCCACGCCCATGATCAGGCCGCGTTTGCCGCGCATCAGACCTGGACTGTCGGGCATTAACCTCTCCGCTCACGCCGTCGAACGCGGCTGCCTCCCTATGGCATAGGGTCCTAAGACCATCAAGCAAGCCACCAAAGCGCTGTTAATTCCATTCCATTTGGGGAATATGATCCGATTGGCGGGGTTTTTTTGGATGAAAACACGGGGACCCGGCTTGGCGACGTTCGGGCAAAAGGTCGAAGCGGCAATTCCTGCGTTGCGCCGTTACGCGCGCTCGCTGACGCGCGACGCGGATATTGCCGACGACTTGGTGCAGGACACGCTGGTGCGGGCGTTGCGCTCGGAGCATCTGTTTCAAGGCGATGAGATCAGGAGCTGGCTCTACACCATCCTGACCAATCTCAACCGCAACCGGCTGCGCTCGCTTTCGCGCCGGCCGGTGCTGTCGCCGATCGAGGATAACGACGCGCCGGACCTGGCAGGTCCGGAAGCGGGCGGCCGCGACATCGAGCGCGCGCTCGCCATGCTGGTGGAGGAGCAGCGCACCGCCTTGCTGTTGGTGGTGTTGGAGGGCTTGAGTTACCGCGAGGTCGCCGATGTGCAAGGCGTGCCGATCGGAACCGTGATGTCGCGTCTGGCGCGTGCGCGTGCGCAGATCAAAACCTATCTCGACGGCGAGCGCCCGGCGCTGCGCCGCGTGAAATGAAGGATAGAGGCCATGACTGATTTCAATTCACCTGTAACGGAAGACGAGTTGCACGCCTTCGTGGACGGCGAACTGCCCGCCGACCGCAAGGAAGCCGTCGCCACCTGGCTCGCCGCGCATCCCGGCGAGGCCGCGACCGTCGCCGCCTGGCGGGCGCAGGCGGAAGCGATCCGCGCGCGCTATGGCGCCGTGGCCGCGGAGCCAGTGCCGGCGCGGCTGAAGCTCGAGCAGATCATGCGGCAAGGCGGCGCCGGCCGGCGTTCGCTGGCCGCGCTGGCTGCGGCCGCGGCCGTCGTTGCCTTCGTGGTCGGCGGCGGCGTCGGCTGGTTCGCGCGCGGCGCATCAGCTGCGCCACCGAGCAGCTTTGCCGCCATCACCGCCGACGCGCTCGATGCCTACAAGCTCTACGTGGTCGAGGTCCGCCACCCGGTCGAAGTGCCGGGCAGCGAGCGGGCGCACATGACGCAATGGCTATCGAAACGGTTCGGCGCCGCGCTGCAGGTGCCTGACCTGGAGTTCGATCGGCCTCAAGCTGGTCGGCGGCCGGCTGTTGCCGGGACCGACCGGCGAGGCGGCGGCGTTCTATATGTATGAGAACGCCTCGGGCGAGCGCTTCACGATATACTGCGCCAAGGCCACCGCGCCGGAAAGCGCGCTGCGCTACAAGACCGATGACCGTTCGGCGGCGTTCTATTGGGTCGACGGCAAGGTTGCTTACGTGGTGAGCGGACCTGCCGACCGCGACCGGCTCGAGCAGGTCACCAAGACGGTCTACGAGCAGGTGGACAAGAGCGGCGCGCGCAAGTCGTAACGCGCGTTCACTCCATATCGCTACGCGGATCGTAAGGCTTCTTGTCGCGCCAGGTCTTCATCAGCGCCTTGAACTCCTCATCGGAGCGTTCGGGCAGCACGATGCGCACGGTGGCCATCAGGTCGCCGGTGCCGGTTTTGGTTTTGAGGCCCTTGCCCTTGAGGCGGAAGGTGCGGCCCGAAGAGGTGCCGGCGGGGATCGCCAATTCGACGGCGCCATCGAGCGTCGGCACCCGCACCTTGCCGCCGAGCGCGGCTTCATAAAGCGCGATCGGCAGGTCGAGCCGCAGGTCCGAGCCGTCCGGCGTGAACAGCGGATGCGGCGCGACGTTGACCGTGATCAGCGCGTCGCCCGCCTTGCCGGTCGCGCTCGGCCAGCCTTGGCCCTTGAGCCTGATCGTCTGGCCGCTGAGCAGGCCGGCGGGAATCTTGACTTCGACGTCCTTGCCGGTCGGCAGATGCACGCGCGCTTTGGTGCCCTTGGCCGCCTCGGGCAAATTGATGGTGAGGGAGGCGTGCAGATCTTGGCCCGTGGTCGGCTGGCCGAAATCCTCCGGCTCGAATTGCGCGCCACCGCGGGCAGCGCCGCCGAACATGTTGCGCAGGATGTCTTCGAAGCCGCCGGCGCCCGCGCCGCCGCGGCCGCCTGCCCCGCCCCGGCGCTGGAAGCCGTCGGGACCGAAGCTGAAGCTTTCGAAATGCGCGCCACCGGGCCCCTGGCGGAAGCCGCCGCCGGGCTGCGCGCCATAGCCTTCGAAGCCCTGGAAACGCGGCTTGCCCTCGGCGTCGATTTCGCCGCGGTCGAAAGCCTTGCGCTTCTCATCGTCGCCCACGATCTCATAGGCGGCGTTGAGCTCGGCGAAACGCGAGGCCGCCTTCGGATCGTGCTTGTTGGCGTCGGGGTGCAGCTTCTTGGCGAGCTTGCGAAAGGCGGCTTTGATCTCGGCCTCGCCTGCATCCTTCGACACCCCCAGGATCTCGTAGGGGTCGCGCATTTCAGTAGGATCTCCGTGGAACGGCCGGCGAAATTGCCGGCGACTCGAACCCCGAATGTGGGGTTCCAAAGGCGCGGATGCAACGTGATTGCGGGAGCTTAGGAGCCCTTCGCCGGCTTGAGGCTGCGCACGGCCCAGGCGCCTTTGGCCTCTTTGCAGGCTTCGCCTTGCAGCCAGGCCTCGACGCTGCCGCTGACGTAGCTGGCCAGGAAATTCCGGCAGGTCTGGCCGTCCTGGCTATAGGCCGACTCGATCGGGGTGACGGTGCCGCGCGCGCCGCTCTTCGGATTTGCCCACGGCAGGCTCGCGTCCTTCTCGTTGCGCTTGAGCACTTCGCTGGCGGCAGCGCGGGCGTAGGCGAGATCGCCGTCCGGCAGATCGGCCGTCTGCCTGGCCGCGGGCGCCGCCGCGATCGAGCCGGTGGTCTCGGGTTTGTCGCCGCCGAAGTAGGAATCGAGCTGACCGGACAGGCTGCAGCCGCCGGTGCCGAGCGCCAGCAAAAGCGCCGCGGCTGCGGCCGCGCCGCGCCATAGGCGTGACGGCACACATCCACTATAAAGGCGGCAACAGCACCCCACTGCACCGGCCACGAAAATCGCTCCACCAATGTCCGATACGGCGCCAATAGAACACCCAAGCTGGTTAACGAGTGGTGATTTCACCGCCGCGGACGAGCCTTTGCGGCTTTTCGCGGCCTGGCTGAAGGACGCCACCGACGCGGAACCGCGCGATCCGACCGCCATGACGCTGGCGACCGTCGACGCCGACGGGGCGCCGAACGCGCGCATGGTGTTGCTCAAGGGCGCCGATGAGCGCGGCTTTGTCTTTTATACGAACACCGAAAGCGCCAAGGGCCGCGAGCTCGACGGTCATCCGGTCGCGGCGTTGGTGTTCCACTGGAAAAGCTCCAACCGGCAGGTGCGCGTGCGCGGACCGGTCGAGAGGGTGACGGCGCAGGAAGCCGATACCTATTTCGCCACCCGCCCGAAGCAGGCGCAGATCGGCGCCTGGGCGAGCAAGCAGTCCGCGCCGCTGGAAAGCCGGCTCGCCTTCGAGAAGGCGGTCGCGCTTTACGCCGCCAAATACGCGCTCGGCGAGGTGCCGCGGCCGCCGCATTGGTCCGGCTACCGCATCGTGCCGCTGCAAATGGAATTCTGGCAGGAGCGCCCGTTCCGCCTGCACGACCGCGTCGAATTCCGCCGCGCGGGCCGGAGCGGCGCGTGGAGCAAAACGAGACTATATCCGTAACATCATGCCGAACTCGCAAACCAATCAGCCACGCCGCACCCTGCTCCTCACCGGAGCCAGCCGCGGCATCGGCCACGCCACCGTGAAGCGCTTCTCCGCCGCCGGCTGGCGCGTGATCACCTGCTCGCGCCATCCGTTTCCGGAAAATTGCCCATGGGACGCCGGCCCCGAAGACCACATCCAGGTCGATCTCGCCGATGAGGCAAACACCAATGCGGCAATCGCGGAGATCAAGCGGCGGCTGGAGCCGAAAGAGTTGCACGCGCTCGTCAACAACGCCGCGATCTCGCCCAAGGCCGAGGGCGGCAAGCGGCTCGGCTCGCTCGATACCGCCAACGATGTCTGGCACCACGTGTTCCAGGTAAACTTCTTCGCGCCGATCATGCTGGCGCGCGGGCTGGTCGACGAGCTCCAGGCGGTGAAGGGCTCGGTGGTCAACGTCACCTCGATTGCCGGTTCGCGCGTGCATCCGTTCGCGGGCGCGGCCTATGCGACATCGAAGGCGGCGCTCGCGTCGCTCACGCGCGAGATGGCGAGCGATTTCGGCCGGCTCGGCATCCGCGTCAATTCGATCGCGCCGGGCGAGATCGACACGGCCATTTTGTCGCCGGGCACCGAGAAGATCGTCGAACAAATTCCGCTGCACCGGCTCGGCACACCCGACGAAGTGGCCAAGATCATCTACGTGCTGTGCACGGATACGAGCAGCTACGTGAACGGCGCCGAGATCCACATCAACGGCGGCCAGCACGTGTGAGGTGGATCAGTCGTAGGCGGTGGGGCCGCCGATCACGAATTGCAGCAGGTAGTAGCCGAAGGCCACGAAGATCGCCATCATCCAGCTGCCGGTGGCCAGGATCATCATGCCAAACGTCATCAATACGCTGTTGGGCATGCCGGGAAGCATGGCCGCAACGATAAAGGCCATACAATTGGCCAGCAAAAAAGATAGCTCGCTTTCGGTCTGCATGTGCGAATGCCCTGTGCAATCGACCGTAGCAAGAGCTCCTTTACGCAAGTCCCACGGCGTCACGGAAATTCGGCCATCCCAGCAACCAGTCGGTAACCAGTCCGATAGCGCCAGCGCAGGCGGCAGAACGCGTCAGGCAAGCGCCATCGCCCGTATTCTTTGAGCGGCCCCGGGTAGGCCGTCGTCTAAATTCCCCGGGCCCTCGCAATGCCGAGGGCGCGCGGGACGCCAAGGGTCCTGGGCGCACACAAGTCTACCCAGTTTGCGCAAACAAGGTGCTCGGACCCGCGGACCTCGGCGCCTCGCGGTACCGAGGCTTACCGAAGTCCGTATGCCCGCCTTCGCTCTTTCGAGCTTCGGCGCGGCAAGCCGCAAGTCCGCCAAGTCCGCCAAGTCCGCCAAGTCCGGTGGCGTCCCGCGCGCGGTGTTTCTAGGTTTGCTCCGCATCGCCCCCAGTGGACTGACCTTTCAGGCGCAGCCCCTTACGGGGGTGGAGCGCCTATCCACCGCTGTGGCCGAACGTGGCCGGTGACCCGTGGCTGGCGGGCCGGGACGAAGCGGCTTGGACCGCCGGGCCGTGACAAGCGCATTTCCGCTGCCACGTCATTCCCCGGCCACCGCCCCCCGTTTCATGTCAGAAGATGCTGATCAGACACCCCTTCGGTACGGAATGGGATAAGCGGAATATATTCAGTAGTAGGATTAAAGTCAAGAGCTTAAGGAGTGCACGCGTTGACCCGTATAACGTTATATGGTATAAAGTTACATGATCGTCGGTTTCGGCGACGGCGAGACTGAAAGAATCTGGAACGGCGAGCGCAGCCGCCGCCTTCCCTCCGATATTCAAGCTGTCGCCCTGCGCAAGCTGCGTCTTATCAATGCCGCTCGGAAAGTCGACGATCTGCGTGTACCGCCCGGCAGCCGGCTTGAACAGCTGAAAGGCAATCGCGCCGGGCAATGGAGCATCCGCATCAACGACCAGTGGCGCATCGTATTCCGCTGGAGCGAAGGAGGAGCCGAAAATGTCGCGATCGTCGACTACCACTGAACTGCTGCCAAATCCGCATCCCGGCGAAATCCTGCTCGAGGAATTCCTCAAGCCGATGGGCTTGTCGCAGACGGCATTGGCGCGCGCGATTGCCGTGCCGCCGCGCCGTATCAATGAAATCGTGCTGGGTAAGCGCGCCGTCACCGCGGACACCGACTTGCGCATGACACGCTATTTCGGCTTGAGCGAAGGATTTTTCCTGCGCCTGCAGGCCGACCACGACTTGATGGCGCGGCGGCGCCAAATCGGCGAGAAGCTGAAGGCAATCAAGCCGCGCGCGGCGTGACAGCGCTAAAATGGATATTGCAGGGGCGTCGAGAATTCCGGCTTATCGACCACAAGCAGCGGTGTATAGACTTCGCTCGGCTCCCAAGCCGGCATCCCGCTAGGCTAACGAATGAACTCAGTTGGTCGCGAAAACCGCCTACAACCACTTCTTCCACTTGAAGAACAGAATCGGCAGCACGGCGGCGATCACGATCATGCATAGCGCGATCGGACAGCCGTACTCCCAGTCGAGCTCGATCATATTGTGGTGGAAATTCATGCCGTAGACCGAGGCGATCAGCGTCGGCGGCATGAAAATAACCGCCGCGATGGAGAAGATCTTGATGATCGCGTTCTGCTCGAGATTGACCACGCCCAGCATGGCTTCGAGCAGGAAGGTGACCTTGCCGGCGAGATAGGTGGCGTGGTCGGAGAGCGAAGCGGCGTCGCGCCGGATCGATTGCAGATGGGCGCGCGCGTCCTTCGCCCATTTCATGGTCTCGGCCTCGTTGGCGATGAACAGCAGCATGCGGCCAAGCGACACCAGGCTCTCGCGCACCTTCGAGGTCAGGTCGCCCTTGCGGCCGAGCGCCTTGAGCACGTCCTTGTAGGCGGGCTGCACGCTATCTTCGTCGGGCTCGAAAATGCTGTGCGAAATCTGATCGACCTCGGCGCCGACGCGCTCGACAATATCGGCGGCGCGGTCGATGACGGCGTCGATTAGGTCGATCATCACGCCTTCGCCCGTGATCTTGGCCGGGCAATTGCGCGCGAGCTTGTGCTCGACGATGGCGAAGGGCCGCGGGTCGTCGTAGCGCACAGTGAGCAGGCGGTGGCCGGAGAGGATGAAGGTCACCGGCGTGGTCTTTGGCGTCATGGTGTCGGAGTGGCACATCAGCGTCGCGGTCATGTAGCGCGCGCCGTTCTCGACATAGAGCCGGCTACTGACCTCGATCTCCTGCATCTCCTCGCGCGTCGGCACCGCGATGCCGAGCAGGCCTTCGACCAGCTTGTCCTCTTGAATGGTGGGCGTGACCGGTTGAATGGTGGGCGTGACCGGATCGATCCAGACCGCGGCCTCCGGCGGCGGCGCGCCGGCGGCGCACGGCACGCGCTGCAGCGATGCGCCCTGCGGAACGTAAACCGAAAGGATGAACCCCAACCCGCGATTAGGTCTCTCTCATGACCCGATCACGGCGGATTGCGCAAGACAATAAATCAAGACAATAAATCGGCGCGGCGTCGCAGACACGGCGCACGATATTTGCACAGATGATGAAACGGAAACGCGCCGTTCAGTCGGCGTCGTAAGAGCCTTCGTCGCGCACGTTGCGCACGTTGCGCAGCTCGCCTTGATGGCGGATGGCGGCGGCCACCGCCGAGATTCCGATCTTGCCGTAGCGGTCGTCGAGCTTGCCGTAACTGCGCCTCGAGTCTTGGCTCTGCTCCGTTGCTTTGATCGATTCCATAATCTCACTCTTCCCTTGCTTGGCAGCGTTTCCTCGAGGCCTACATTTGGTCGCCGACTGGGGCGGAAATGCGCAGGCAATCGTGTCCTATCGTGGCATTTGGGCGCGCCCGCGGAGCGCGTCCATTCCCGGCGATATACCGGCGGTTAAGGTAAACCCCGCCTTAACGTTCTCCCGGCAAGCTCGAAAATCATGGCATCCCGGCCATCCTGCCTGGCCGGGCTTCCGCAGTGCGGCATTCTTGCAACAGGTCCACAAGAAGGGCCTGCGAACAGGCCGGAAATCGTGGCCATGACACGGTTTTATCGGTTAATAGCCGCACAGGGACTGGTAAGGGCGGCCGCCGTCCGAAAGACGGCGGAAACGGTTGGAAGAGGCAAAAATGGCCGTACGGGGATTGTTGGTTGTGCTGTTTGGCGCGGTGCTGCTCGGGGGCTGCATGCAGCAGACGCTCGAACCGGCGTCGGAAGCGAATCTCACACCGCGCGACAAGAAATTGCTGGCGGCGGCGCCGTACGAGAAAGCGGCGATCCCGGATCCGTATCAGCGCCACATCGTCAGCTATCACCGCAAGGAAGAGCCCGGCACGATCGTGATCGATTCCGATGCGCGCTACCTCTATTACGTGCTGCCCGGCGGCCAGGCGATCCGCTACGGCGTCACCGTCGGCGAGGAAGCGATGGCCTGGTCGGGCGTGGCCAAGATCGGCCGCATGACCGAGTGGCCGTCGTGGACGCCGACGCCCGGCGAGCGCGAGCGCATGGACGTGCCGGCTTTCGTCAGCCCGGGCCCGCAAAACCCGATGGGCGCGCGCGCGATGTATCTGTTCGACGGCAACAAGGACACGCTCTACCGCATTCACGGCACCAACCAGCCGGAATATATCGGGCAGGCGATTTCCTCGGGCTGCATCCGCATGACCAACGAGGACGTCATCGACCTGTACAAGCGGGTGAAGACCGGCACCGTCGTGGTCGTGCTGGCGCCGGGACAAGGCGACTTGCCGTTCAACCCGCGGCTTGCTTCAACCTCGCCCGTTCGCTTGAGCGTGCACTGAGCGCAACGCGCATCGAATTCGAAAACGGCGCCCTTGCGGCGCCGTTTTTATTTTAAGCGAGTTCGATGCGGACGACTTCCGGCGGCACGCCGAGGCGCAGCGGCACCTTGGAGCAGCCGAGCCCGCCCGACACGATCAGATGGCGGCCGCCTTCCACGATGTGGCCATAGGCGAAGCGCGCGCCGTATTCCGATGGCGCCCAGACCGGCGGGATGAACGGCAGGCGGATCTGGCCGCCATGGGTATGGCCGGCAAGCGTCAGCGCGACGCGCGGCGGCACTTGCGTGAAGATATCGGGCTCGTGCACCAGCAAGATCACCGGATCGTCGGTCGTGACCTTCGCCAGTGTGCCGGGCAGATCGTCGGCGCCCCGGAAACGGTCGGGGCCGAGCCAATGCGCGAGCTGATCGCCGAGGCCGGCGAGCCAGAAGCGCTCGCCTTCCTTGCCGAGGTGCACCGCGTCGTTTTCCATCAGCGGCACGCGGATATTAGCGAAGGCCTGGCGTACCGGGCCGACGCCGAACCACCAGTCGTGATTGCCGAGGATGCCGTAGACGCCGAGCGGGGCGCGCAGGCGGGCGAGCTCGGCCGACCAGGCGGCCGGCGGCACGTGCTCGGTGATGAAGCGGTGGGTTGCAAAATAGTCGCCGAGCACCACGATCAGATCGGACTTGAGCGCCTGCGCGGCGTCGACCACCTCGCGCACGCGCGCGATGCCCATGTTGGGGCCGCCGGCGTGGATGTCGGCGATGACGGTGATGGACAGGCGCTGGCCCTTGCGCCAGTTGGGCGCCGACAGCTTGTAATTGGTGACGACGAGATCGTTGGCCGCTTCCGCCGCGGCGTAGGCCGCCGTGCTCGGCATCATCAGGCCGGAAAAGCCGGTCAAGCCAAGGCCGGCCTTGAGCAGGCCGCGCCGGGAAAGGCCGGGCGTTTGCGGCAGGCTGTCGCTGGCTTTGCGCATCGTCATGGCGAAAATCACTAGCCTCGGAACTATGTATGGAAAATGGCGGGCGCCTCAGAGATTAGTCGAATGCTTAACGATGTCCGCCTCGGGCGGGCGCGGGCGCGGCAGCGGAACTGGCGGCGGCGGTTCCCGCACCTCCCATTGGCAGATGCGGTAGCCGCGATTGCGCTGGATCACGTCGAGATGGATATGACCCTCGTGATAGGGATCGCCGGGGCCGAGCACGGTGGTGAAGCGGTGGCAGGCGGTGTCGCGCAAAGCCTCGCGCAGCGGCTTGTCGACGGTGACGTCGGTTAATTCCAGGCGGCGGCCGTCGGCGAGATGGAAGGCGCGCACGTCGAGCGCGTCGCCATGGGCGTGCTCGCTGAGCTTGGCGCCGGGGATACGGTTGCGCGGGCGGCATTCGTACGAATCGTAGTTCTCGATGGCCGTGAGCGGCGAGCCGAGCTTGGCGACGCGCGGCGCCGCCTCATCGCGCAGCCAGGAGGCCAAGGATTCCGCCATGCTGCAATTCAGCGTCGCCGGCGGATTGACGGCGACGCGGCTATTGTCGGGCAACAGCACGGCCTCGAGCTCGACCATGTCCTCGCCGCCACAGGTCTCCGGCCCGATCAGCCGCGGCGTCGGCTCGGCTTGCGCCAGACCGGCGAGCCGTCCGTCGCAGTCGGTCGGCTGGTCGGTGACCGCAGCCGGGTCGAAGTTCAGCCCGGCGATCGCTTCCTCGAATGTCTGCGGCTCGATCCAGATCGGCGGACGCGGCCGCGGCAGCGGAATTTGCTCCGCGGCGGCGAGGCCGCAACCGAGAGCAGACAATGCGAGGAGCGCGATCAAAAGCCGCATGGCTGCACCAACCGGCGCAGGATTACGGCATTTCTGCGCAGCGCTTGCGCGGGGCGCCATGGCGGCTAACCTTATACCCGGCTGGCGAGGGGCGCCGGTCCAAAAACGATCAGTGGGAGGGGAATGCCATGCTCGGCTTGATGCAGGACTGGCCGCTGCTGTGCCATCGCATCATCGACCATGCCGCCAAATATCACGGCGAGCGCAAGGTGATCACGCGCTCGGTGGAAGGGCCGATCGTCGAGACCAACTACGCCCAGATCCGGCAGCGCGCGAAGCAGGTGGCGCAGCGGTTGGAGAAGGATGGCATCAAGGCCGGCGACCGGGTGGCGACGCTCGCCTGGAACACCTGGCGGCATCTGGAAGCCTGGTACGGCATCCTGGGATTGGGCGCGGTCTATCACACGGTCAACCCGCGGCTGTTTCCCGAGCAGATCGCCTGGATCGTCAATCATGCGGAAGACCGCATGATGATCACCGACCTCACATTCGTGCCGATCCTGGAGAAGATCGCCGACAAGCTGCCGCTGATCGAGAAGTACGTCATCCTCACCGACGCCGCGCACATGCCGAAGACGACGCTGAAGAATGCGGTCGCCTACGAGGATTGGATCGCGGGCGAAGACGGCAATTTCGAATGGCGCAAGTTCGACGAGAACACCGCCGCCGGCATGTGCTATACCTCCGGCACCACCGGGAATCCCAAAGGCGTCGTCTATTCGCACCGCTCCAACGTGCTGCACGCCATGATGGCGGCGATGCCGGATGCGAAAAATCTTTCGTCGCGCGACGTCTGCATGCCGGTGGTGCCGATGTTCCACGCCAATGGCTGGTCGCTCGCGTTCTCGACGCCGATGGTCGGCGCGACGCTGGTGCTGCCGGGCGCCAAGCTCGACGGCGCCTCACTCTATGAGCTGCTCACTAAATACAAAGTCAGCTTCACCGCGGCGGTGCCGACGGTGTGGCTGATGCTGCTGCAGGATCTGGAAAAGACCGGCGGCAAGTTGCCTTACCTCAAGCGCGTGGTCATCGGCGGCTCCGCCTGTCCGCGCGCCATGACCAAGACCTTCCAGGACAAATACGGCGTCGAGGTGGTGCATGCCTGGGGCATGACCGAGATGAGCCCGCTCGGCTCGCTCTGCACCATGAAACCGGAATATGCCGAGCTGACCGGCGAGGCGCGGCTCGACGTGCAGCAGAAGGCGGGCCATCCGCCCTTCGGCGTCGAGATGAAGATCACCGACGACAACGGCAAAGAGCTACCGTGGGACGGCAAGACCTTCGGCCGCCTGAAGGTACGCGGGCCGGCGGTCGCGCGCGCCTATTACAAGGGCGAAGGCGGCGAAGTGTTCGAGAAGGACGGCTGGTTCGACACCGGCGATGTCGCTACAATCGACAAATACGGCTACATGCAGATCACCGACCGCGCCAAGGACGTGATCAAGTCGGGCGGCGAGTGGATTTCCACCATCGACCTGGAGAATTTGGCGGTCGGTCATCCGAAGGTGGCGGAGGCCGCCGCCATCGGCATCGCGCATCCGAAATGGGACGAGCGGCCGCTATTGGTGATCGTGCTGAAGAAGGGCGAGACGGCCACCAAGGAAGACATCCTCGGCTTCATGCAGGGCAAGATCGCCAAATGGTGGATGCCGGATGACGTCGCCTTCGTCGACGAGATCCCGCACACCGCAACCGGCAAGATCCAGAAGATGGCGCTGCGTCAGCAGTTCAGGGATTACCGGCTGCCGACGGTGCAAGCGGCGGAGTAAGCACGCGCCTCAACAGCGTTTGCGCGGCGGCTTCACCGGCGGCCTGCGTTCGGACGCCGCGCGCGCGATCACCTCGCCGGCTTTTTTCACGAATGCGGCGTTGTCGTAGCCGGGGATTTCGCCGGCGCCGGCCAGCAAGGACATGATTTCGTCGCGCCCCGCTGTGTCTTTTTTTAACTGGTCGCGCTTGTCGTTCACGGAGGCCCCGCACGCACGTCGGCACTGCGACACTCCGCCAACGGCGGCTTGCAGGCTTCGTTCCCCAGTTCTTCAGGAAACCGCAAATAAGCCGCTCGGTCCGCCGGACCGCCGTGCCGTTTTATCCACGCCCGACTGGCAAAATCGATGGACAGGCGCGGGAGGCTGCCCCACACTGGCCTACCGTGCGTTCGGGGGAACGTGATGCCGACATTCCGCGCGCCGCCGCAGCTTTCGCGAGCCGCGCCCATCGCCTGCCCGAAATGCGGCGGTCGCGCGCCGCTGATCCGCATGTCGCCCGACGCCTTCGCGCGCGGCAAGGCCGAGATCTGGACCTACGAATGCGCGGCCTGCGGGCATAAGACCGAAAAAAGCGTCGAGAACGGCGGCGAGCGGGCTTGAGCGGCGGCCGGCGCGCCGATCCGGCTTGCGGCCCCGATTGCCCCCTTGCGCGCTTGCCATTATCCATGAGGCGCAAACGGCGGCGTCGAATTCGAGTGCGGCGTAAATGAGAGGCTTTTCGCGAGGTCCGATCTACGAGGCCCCGGTGTCGCAGGCCGCGACCTGGTCGTGGCGGCTGGGCTGGTTTGCCTTCGTCGTGGCGCTGTTGTCGGTCATCATCGTGCGCACCGGCTTTCTGGAGATCGCGCCGGCGCTCGGCACGTTCGCCGCGGCGCTGATGTTCTCCGGCATGGCGATCCTGCTCGCCTTCGCCGCCTTCGTGGCGATCTGGCGGCAGGGCACGCGCGGGCTCGGGCGCGCGATCGGCGGCATGCTGCTCGGCATACTGCTGCTCGCCTATCCTTCCTATCTCGGCTACCGCGCGCACAAGCTGCCGGCGATCAACGACATCACCACCGACACGGCAAACCCGCCGCGCTTCGGCCAGCTCGCGCGCCTGCGGCCGCGCGGCACCAGCGAGTATCCCGGCGCGCGCGTGGCCGTGCTGCAGCAGCAGGCCTATCCGGACATCGAGCCGCTGCAATATGACGACGTGCCGGCCGCGCTCGCTTATAAGGTGGCGCTCGACGTCGTCACCAAGCGCAAGTGGAATATCCTCGACACGCGAACCCCCGCACCGGGACGGCCGGGCGAGATCGAGGCGGTGGCGCGCACGCTGATCATGGGCTTTCGCGACGACGTGGTGGTGCGCGTGAGCCAAGCCGGCACCGGCGCGCGCGTCGACGTGCGCTCGGCCTCGCGCTACGGCACGCACGATTTCGGCACCAACGCGCGGCGCGTGGTCTCGCTGCTCAGCGACATCGATGACGCGATGGACGACGCGATGTCGAAGCCGGCGGCGGCCGAGCCGAAGGAAGAAAAAGAGCCGCCGAAGAAGCGGCCCGCGCCGAAGAAGAAGCGCTGATCTTTCTCCGTTCATTCCCGAGTAAGCGGGAATCCAGTTTTACTTTTTCAAGCCTGCAATTGTTTCCCTGGGTCCCCGCTTTCGCGGGGACGAGCGGTTGGGATGCGTTAGCGTGCCAGCCGGTAAACGCCGTCGATCGCCGGCTGGCCATCGGTCTCGACCAGGCCGCGCGCCACCAGATCCTCCAGATGCGCGAGCACCGAGAGGCCAGCGGCGCCGGTCAGCCGCGGGTCGATGCCGATATAGATCGCGCGCACGATCGACGGGATGTCGGTTTCGCCTTTGCCGAGCCGGTGGACGATCGAGGCTTCGCGCGCCTTGCGGTGCAAAATGTAATAGCTGACGAAGCGCGGCGCGTCTTTGATCGCCGGGCCGTGGCCGGGCAGGTAAATCGTCTCGCTGCGCTTGGCGAGCTTGGCGAGCGAGGCCATGTAGTCGCTCATGGCGCCGTCGGGCGGCGCGACAATCGACGTTGCCCAGGCCATCACGTGGTCGCCGGCGAAGAGGATGTTCTTGTCTTTGAGCGCGTAACACATGTGGTTGGCGGTGTGGCCGGGCGTGGCGATGGCTTCGATCGCCCAGCCATCGCCGTCGACCACTTGGCCGTCTTTCAGCGCGACGTCGGGCACGAAATCGCGGTCGGCGCTGGCGTCGAGCGGATTGTGCTCGCCGATATGCAGCGGCCGCGCGGCACGGTGCGGGCCTTCGGCGTAGACGGTCGCGCCGGTCTCACGCTTGATCGCCGGCGCCGCCGGCGAATGATCGCGATGGGTATGGGTGACGAAGATGTGCGTCACGGTTTCGCCGCGCACGGCGTCGAGCAGCGCGCCGATATGCGCCGGATCGTCGGGGCCGGGATCGATAATGGCTACGTTGCCCTTGCCGACGATGTAACTGAGCGTGCCCTTGAAGGTGAACGGGCCGGGATTGTTGGCCATCACGCGGCGCACGCCGGGCACGACCTCGTCCACGGTGTCCGGGGCGAGGTCGAGGGTCTTGTCGAAGGGAATGTCCTCGCTCATGGCCGCGAGCAGATGCCTATTGCGGCCGCGTCCGTCAATGGCTTTCCCATTTTGAGACAAACCGCGCCACGACTTTGCCAAAGACCGCCCACGAAAAAACCGTGCGCCATTGATCGACTTAGGCCGCCTTGGGGGAGGACGCCGGACATGCGCAGCTTGCTTGCGGGAATTTTTGCGTTGCTCGTTTTGGGGCCGGCGGAGGCCGCGCCGTTGCGCTCGACCGACCTCATGTCGGCCGACGCGGTGCTGCACTGGATCAGCCGCTATCGCGAGCATCCCGACTCGGTCAGCGTGCCGGAAATCCTGCAGGCCGCCAGCCGCTTCGGCGCCTTCGAGAACCCGGAACGCTCCGGCGTCTATGTCGGCTTCCTCGCCGGCGTGCTGACCGAAAATCCGGCACGGGCCGAGGAGATCGCCGCGCGCGCGCTGACGATGCAGGAACGCGACCGCTGGGTGGTGATGCGCGGCATCGCCTATTCCGGCCTGCCCAATTGGCAAGTGCTGCTGCGGCGCTTTGCCTGCCGCCTGCCGCGCTACGACGTGCTGAGCGACCGCTACATCAGCGGCAAGATGGCGACGCTCGCCGAGTTCGAGGTGCCGCCGGAGCCGACGGGCTGGGGCCGCGTCAGCAAGCGCCTGCATCTCGACAAAATGTTCAACGACGGCCCGGCCAAGGTCACGATGGAGCCGAGCGCGGAATTGCTCGACCTGTTGTGGGGCTATTACTTCGCCACCGGCAATTACGGCCCGGTGATGCACATCGTCGACCTGCTGCCGCTGGCGCGCGATCATAACGATGCCGACCGCCTCACGGTCGGCAGCATGGCCAAATACAGCCTCGCCGCCAACGCCATGAGCGATCCGGATCTGCTCGCCATGCTGAAGATGTCGCGCAAGGCGCGCGGCCAGCCGAAGGAGGTCGTCGCCGAGCTCGACGACGTGATCGACGCCGCCGAGACGGTCGACACCGCGCGCATCCGCAAGGACGCGCTGGCGGCGATCGACGAGGTGCGCGCCAAGGGCCCGGCCTACAAGCGCACGGTGTCGTGGTGGAGCTTCATCGGCCAAAGCGCGATCGCCGGCGGCTGCATCGCCGCGGCGGCCTTGGGCCAGATCGAATTCGGCATTCCCTGCGTGGTCGGCGGCGCGGCCTCTTCGGCGGCGATGAATTTCTGGAGCAAGAGCCCGTAGCAGGTGATGGCGGTTGCGCGTGTCGCGGCTGCGCAGATCGGCCGCTACTGGACGACCAGATAGCCGACCGTGTCAGGGTGGAAATCGTTGAAGAAACGGTAGCGGCCCGGTCCCAGCGGGCGGATTTGCATGGTGATCGTGCCGCCCGCGGTCACGACTTTCTCCACGCGCAGCATGTTGCTTTCGAATTCCGCGGGCGCGCGGTTGAGATTTTTGAGCACGATGGTGATCGGCTTGCCGGCGGGCGCATGCGGCTCGGCCGGCTGAAAGCGATTGTCCTTGAGGGTGATGGTCACGGTCGCCGAATCCTCGGCCCGGGCTATCGGCGCGATGCCGGCGAAAGCAAGCACCGCGAAGGCAAGCACGCATGCTTTAATCGTCATAACGGCTCCTTTCGGCTGGCCTAGAATTCGAACTCAAGTTTCAGATTGCCGCGATAGCGTTCGAAGTTCGTGAGATCGAGCGCGCGCGGATCGTTAACCGCATGGCCGGCGACCTGGGCGGAAAAGGCCGCGGCGAGCAGGATCTTCGGCGTGAAATTGATCTGCATCGTAGGCCCGACGAACAGCGCCTGGCCGTCGAAGGTCTGGAACGCAAGTCCGTCATAGGCGCGGTCATACTCGGCGCCGGCGCCCAGCGCAAAGGTCGGCGTTATGCGATAGGCCAATCCGAGCGCAACGCCCGCGCCCGAGGTGCGTTCCCATATGCCGGTGTCGGTCGGCTTTGCGGCTTCAGGCTCGTAGATGAGATTGAGCGCGGCGTAGAGCCGGTTCGGGATAAGCTCGGTGTCGGCGACGATGCGGAATTCGGAGCTGTAGGCGAGCGTGTGTGTGCCGTCCACGTCGTCGACGCGCGACCATTCCGGCTCGGCGGACACGGTGAGGCCGATCGGCGATTCGGGGCCACGGCCGAGGATGAGGTAGCGCAGCTTGGCCGAGGCGCCGCTGAACTGCGTGGTGTTGCGGTCGTCGAGATCCTCGACGCCGTGGATCGAATGCGACAGTGCGTGCGCGCTCAGTTCGTAGGCGAAATTCTGCGTCGGCACGTGCTCGAACTCGAATTCGTGTTCGATCGCCGCATAACGTCCGCCGCGCTTCTGGAATGAGCCGGTCGATTTCGTACTCGAACGCCTTCTCGCCTTCATTGCCGATATCGGCGCCGTCGATAAAGCCGAACATGTATTTCGATTCGGCTTCATAGAAAACATCGGCAACGGCGGTGGAATTCGTTGCCGGCGTCTGTGCATGAGCGACGGTGGCGACGAAAAACGGCGCGGTGACAATCAGCACGCGCGCAATACGAACGATACGCATTTACCTTTTTCCTCATACGCCGGATGAAAGGTCCGGCAATCAGGCGGCCGCGCACGACGCGCGGGCAAAATCACTTTCAAGAACTTTCCATGCGCGTGTCAATGCGCGCAGCAAACATTAGAATATTCTATTCCGGAACGTTTCTAATCTGAAAAACGCAGTTGAGAATCTTTCTAACTCGCATATCCGCGGCAACGTGCCGATTTCAATGGATTTCCGGCTCTGGGATCGCGCCGCCGGCGGCGAGAAAATCGAAATCACAGCCTTCGTCGGCCTGGCCGATGTGCTCGGAAAACAACGCGCCGTAGCCGCGCGGGTATTTCGGCGGCGGCTTTTTCCAGGCGGCGCGGCGCCGCGCGAGCTCCTCGTTCGAGACGTGCAGATGGATCGATCGCTTGTCGACGTCGATCTCGATCTCGTCGCCGGTCTGCACCAGCGCCAGCGGGCCGCCGACAAAGCTCTCGGGCGCGACGTGCAGGATGCAGGCGCCGTAGCTGGTGCCGCTCATGCGGCCGTCGGAAATGCGGATCATGTCGCGCACGCCCTGCCCGAGCAGCCGTTTCGGAATCGGCAGCATGCCCCATTCCGGCATGCCGGGGCCGCCTTTGGGTCCTGCGTTCTTCAGCACCAGGATGTGGTCGGGCGTGACGTCGAGATCGTCGCGCTCGATCTCGCGCATCATGTGGTTGTAGTCCTCGAAGGCGATGGCCTTGCCGCGGTGCTTCAAGAAGCGCGGATCGGCGGCGGCCGGCTTGATGACGCAGCCATTGGGCGCGAGGTTGCCCTTGAGCACGGCGGTCGCGCCTTCCTCATAAATCGGATCGTTGAGCGAGTGGATGACGTCGGGCAGATGCACCTTGGCGCCCTCGATGTTCTCGCCGACGCTCTTGCCGGTGACGGTCAGGCACGACAGATCGAGCTTCTCGCGCAAATTTTGCATCAGCGCGCGTATGCCCCCGGCGTAGAAGAAATCCTCCATCAGATATTTGCCCGACGGCCGGACATTGGCGAGCACCGGCACCTGGCGTGACAGTTTGTCGAACGTATCCATGTCCATGGGCAGGCCAGCGCGGCGCGCCATCGCCACCACGTGGATGATGGCGTTGGTCGAGCCGCCCATGGCCATGTGCACCTTGATGGCGTTGTCGAAGGCAGCGGCGGTGAGGATTTTCTGTGGCGTCAAATCCTCCCACACCATGTCGACGATGCGCCGTCCGGCGACGCCGCACATGCGCGGATGATTGGAATCGGCGGCGGGGATCGACGACGCGCCGGGCAGCGACAGACCGAGCGCTTCGGCGATTGCCATCATGGTCGCCGCCGTGCCCATCACCATGCAGGTACCGAACGAGCGGGCGATGCCGCCCTCGATTTCGTTCCACTCCTCGTCGCTGATGTTGCCGGCGCGCTTCTCGGTCCAGTATTTCCACACGTCCGAGCCGGAGCCGAGATATTCGCCCTTCCAATTGCCGCGCAGCATCGGACCGGCCGGCACGTAGATCGCAGGGATGCCCATGCTGATCGCGCCCATGATCAGGCCGGGCGTGGTCTTGTCGCAGCCGCCCATGAGCACGGCGCCGTCGATCGGATGGCTGCGCAGCAGCTCCTCGGTCTCCATCGCCAGCATGTTGCGATAGAGCATGGTGGTCGGCTTGACGAAGGTTTCGGCGAGCGAGATCGCCGGCAGCTCGATGGGAAATCCGCCGGCCTGCAAGACGCCGCGCTTCACGTTTTCCGCGCGCGACCGTAGATGCGCGTGGCAGGGATTGATCTCGCTCCAGGTGTTGATGATGCCGATGACCGGCTTGCCGCTCCAATCGGTTGAGTCATAGCCGATGCCGCGCAGCCGCGAGCGGTGGCCGAACGAGCGCATGTCGTCCGGCCCCAGCCAGCGGTAACTGCGCAGATCGGTGGGACGCTTGCGTCCGGTCATTCGTTACGCGTGCCGCTCAGTCGATCGAGAGATTGGCGGCGTGCACCACCTTCTCCCACTTGGCGGTTTCGTCGGCGAGCAGCTTGCCGAAATCGGCGGTCGAGCCGGGGATCGGCGTGCCGCCGAGTTGCTTCAGCTTGGCTTGCATGCCGGGATCGTTGAGCGCCGCGTTGATTTCCTTGTTGAGCGTGTTGACGATATCCGGCGGCGTGCCTTTCGGCGCCACTAGGCCGAAGAAGGCGCTCGCCTCATAACCGGGCACGGTCTCGGCCACGGTCGGCACGTCGGGCAGTTCGGGCGAACGCTGCGCCGTGGTCACCGCCAGCGCGCGCAGCTTGCCGGCTTTGATGTGGCCGATCGACGACGGCAGATTGTCGAAGGTCACCTGCACCTGGCCGGCGAGCAGATCGGTGAGCATCGGCGCCGAACCCTTGTAGGGAACGTGCGTCATCTTCACGCCGGTCATCATCTTGAACAATTCGCCGGAGAGATGGATCGAGGTGCCGCTGCCCGAGGACGCCATGTTGACCTTGTCGGGATTGGCTTTGACGTAAGCGATGAATTCCGCGACGGTCTTGGCCGGCACCGATGGATTGACCTCCATCACATTCGGCACGCGGATGAAGCCGCCGACCGGGGTGGTGTCGTTGAGGAAGTTGAAGCGCAGATTCTTGTACAGCGTGGCGTTGATGGTGTTGGCCGGGTTGGCCAAAAAGAGCGTGTAGCCATCGGGCGCGGCCTTGATGGCGTATTCGGTGCCGATGTTATTGCCGGCGCCCGGCTTGTTCTCGACGATGAATTGCTGGTGCAGCTTTTCGCTCAGCCACTGCCCGAACAGACGCGCCGAGATATCGGTCGAGCCGCCGGGTGGGTAGCCGACGATGATGCGCACCGGATGGTCGGGATAGCCGGCCGCGCCGGCACGGCCCACGGGCAGCAGCGCGATTAGGGCGAGCGCGAGAACGGCACGGCATGCGATAGCGAAGAATTTCATGGCAGACATCCTCCCCGGCCGGCTTTTTGACGCCGGCATCGTTGCTCCCGACGTTACGGGGACGGCTTGGCCCGCACAAGACCGGCGGGCCGGTTCCGGGAATGGCGGTCCGGCCTTGGAAATCGGCGCGAAATATCCGATTTAATGGTCGGAGTGGCAGGATTTGAACCTGCGACCCCCTCGTCCCGAACGAGGTGCGCTACCAGACTGCGCTACACTCCGACTGAAGGCCGGTCTTATAACCGCGGCTCACTTAAACGCAAGCTTAGGAACCCTCATGAGTGCCGAGCCGGGAACGCGGGTTTTGCGCGCCGACCGCGATGCGATTGCGGCGGCGGCGCGCTGCCTGCACAGCGGCGGGCTGGTGGCCTTCCCCACCGAGACCGTCTATGGCCTCGGCGCCGATGCCGGCAATGGCGAGGCGGTGGCGCGGCTCTATGCCGCCAAGGGCCGCCCGGCGTTCAACCCGCTGATCGCGCATGTCGCAAGCCTCGCGGCCGCGCGCCAGCTCGCGCGCTTTGATGCGGATGCCGAGAAGCTGGCGGCGGCGTTCTGGCCGGGGCCGCTGACGCTGGTGCTGCCGAAATTGCCGGACTGTCCGGTCGCGGACTTGGCGCTCGCCGGGCTCGACAGCGTGGCGGTGCGCGTGCCGGCGCATCCGCTGGCGCAGACGCTGCTGAAAGAGTTCGGCGGGCCGGTGGTGGCGCCGTCCGCCAACCGCTCCGGCCATGTGTCGCCGACCAGCGCCGCGCATGTGCTCGCCGATCTGCGCGGGCGCATCGACCTGGTGATCGACGGCGGGCCGTGCACGGTCGGCGTCGAGTCGACTATCGTGGCGTGTCTTGGCACTTCTTTTGGCGAGCCGACTTTGCTGCGGCCGGGCGGGGTGGCGCGCGAGGACATCGAGCGCGTGCTCGGGCATGCGCTGACGGTGGCGACCGTTGCCGAAGACGCCCCGCTCGCGCCCGGCATGCTGAGCTCGCATTATGCGCCGAAGGCGAAGCTGCGGCTCGACGCCGATGCGCCGCGCGCGGGCGAAACCCTGCTTGCCTTCGGGCCGGGGGCGCCGCCAAGCGCGCTCAATCTGTCGGCGCGCGGCGACCTGATCGAGGCGGCGGCCAATCTGTTTTCGCATTTGCGCGCCCTGGATGCGTCCGGCGCGACCGCGATCGCGGTCATGACAGTGCCGCGCGAGGGCCTGGGTGAAGCGATCAACGACCGCCTTTCGCGCGCGGCGGCGCCGCGCTGAAGGAGGCGTCATGAAACAGCTTCGTCCGATCGGGATGGCGCTTGCGGCCGCGCTCTTTATGGGCGGTGCGCCCGCGCAGGCGGAAGTGCAGAAATTCATGAACAGCTGCGACGGAAAACTGTGTCCGTACTATCAACTCGTGCTGACGCCGCCGGAGGGCTGGGTCGTCGACCAGGACGCGACCAAGAAGAACAAAGTTCAGATCATGGTTCCCAAGGGCAAGACTTTCGGCAATGCGCCGGCGCTGATTTATGTGCAGGTGTTCTATCATCGCGACAAACAGCAATCGCTCGCCAATTTTGCCGAGGTCAGCAATTCACGCTGGCGCGCCAACGTGACAGACGCCAAAGTGACTGAACTCCCCGCGGTCGCGCGCGCGAATGGCAAGCCCGGTTTCCTCCGCTTCGCTTTTGAAAATCCGAGCAAGAAGCAACAGGCCTACGAGCTTGGCGCGTTCGGCATCGATACCGACAAGGACGGCAACGAGTTCGTGCTTGACGTGGTCATGACCGGAGCCGACAAGGCGGCGCTCGACCATGCGGAAAAGGATTATATCGCCTTCCTGAAAGCGCATTGATCCTAAGGACCGCGCGCGATGACGATTGCCGGAAATTGCATTAGAGTAGCGACATGCTCGACCAACCCCGCCTCGACCCCGAACTGCTGAACCGCTTTGCGGCCATCGTCGGCGCGAAATACGCGGTCACCGACAAGCAGGCGCAGGAGCCGTTCCTGGTCGAGATGCGCGACCTCTACCACGGCCACACGCCGCTGGTGCTGCGACCGGGCACGGTCGAAGAAGTTGCCGCCATCCTCAAGCTCGCCAACGAGACCCGAACGGCCATCGTGCCGCAGGGCGGCAATACCGGGCTGGTCGGTGGGCAAATTCCGCATCATGGCGAAGTCGTGTTGTCACTGACGCGGCTCGACAAGATCCGCGAGGTCGATCCGGTCTCCAACAGCATGACGGTGGAGGCCGGCGTCACCTTGCAACGGGCGCGCGAGGCGGCGGAGAAAGCCGACCGGCTCTATCCGCAACTGCTGCCCTCGGAAGGCACCTGCACCATCGGCGGCAATCTCTCCACCAATGCCGGCGGCGTCGCGGCGATCGCGCACGGCATTGCGCGCTCGCATGCGCTCGGGCTCGAAGTCGTGCTGGCCGACGGCCGCGTGCTGCACGATCTCAACAAGCTCAAGAAGAACAACACCGGCTACGACCTGAAGAACCTGTTCATCGGCGCCGAAGGCACGCTCGGCATCATCACCGCGGCGGTGCTGCGGCTGGTGCCGCGGCCGCGCTCGGTGGAGACCGGATGGGCCGCGGTGCCCTCGCCACAAGCGGCGGTCGAACTGCTGGGGCTGGCGGAAGAGCGCACCGCCGGCGGCGTCACGTCGTTCGAGATGATGCTGCGCTCGGGCGTGGAAGCGGTAGTGAAGTTCGATTCGGCGAGCCGCATGCCGCTCGACGGGCAACATCCCTGGTTCGTGCTGATCGAATTGTCCTCGCAGGCGCGCTCGGGCTTGCGCGCGGTGCTGGAGGAGATTCTGGCCGACGGCCACGCCAAAGGCCTGGTGCTCGATGCCACAATCGCCGACAGCGTGCAGCAGGCGAAAAGCTTCTGGCGCATCCGTGAAATGTTCGGCGAGGTGCAGCGCCACATCGGCGCTTCGATCAAGCACGACGTCTCGGTGCCGGTCGCCGCCGTGCCGGCCTTCATCGCGGAGGCCAATGCGGCAGTGGTGAAGCTCATACCCGGGGCGCGGCCCCTGCCCTTCGGCCATGTCGGCGACGGCAACATCCATTACAACGTGACGCAGCCGGAAGGCGCCGACAAAGCCAAGTTCCTGGCGCGCTGGGACGAGGTCAACACGGTGGTGTTCGCAGTGGTGAAGAAATTCGGCGGCTCGATTTCGGCCGAGCACGGCGTCGGCGTGATGAAGCGCGACCTATTGCCGAACTACAAGGACCCGGTTGCGCTCGAATTGATGCACACGCTCAAGCGCGCACTCGACCCCAACGGGATTCTCAATCCCGGCAAGGTGCTGTAGGCGTCGACGACGTCCCTTGCGCGCTATACGCCAATGGCGTACATAGTCTGAGTGCCGCGGACTTTTGTGACCGTTGGCGAAACTCCGCCGTTCGTGCGCCAGGCTGAGGCGGCTTGGACCGAAGTGGAGCGCGAAGCATTCGTGAACTTCATCGCGGCCAATCCGACGGTCGGCGATGTTATTCCGGAAACAGGAGGCTGCGAAAAGTGCGCTGGAGCCGCGCCGGAACCGGTAAGCGTGGCGGAACGCGAGTGATTTATTTCTATCATTCCGTAAATCGACCGCTTGACCTGTTGATGGTTTATGCCAAGGCACGACGCGAGGATTTGACGCCTGAGGAGAAGCGGGCCGTACGCAAATTGACGGCCACGTTGAAGAGCTGAAATGGAGCGGTGACGATGGGAAAATTCGGACGGGAACTGATTGAAAGCCTGCAACAGGCGGCAACGCATGCCGAAGGCCGCCGGATTAAGGGCGTGCGCGTCACCAAAGTGGAGATTCCCGACGTGAAAGCGATCCGTCGGTCGTTGCGTATGTCGCAGCATCGTTTTGCCGCCGCCTATCGGATTCCGCTCCCCACGCTCAAGAATTGGGAACAGGGCCGGCGCGCGCCCGACGCGCCGGCCATGGCCTATCTGCTAGCGATCAAGCGGCGGCCGAAAGAAATCATGGAGGCGGTCGCTTAATTCAGGCGCCCTTTAGAACAGCGAGGTCTGGTCTTCGCTCTTTTTGACGCGCTTGGGGGCGCGAGCGGGCGGTTTTGGCGCAGGCGGCGGCGCGTGCTCTGCCGTCGCGGCAAGCGGCTCCACAAGCTGCGCATTGTCGTTGGCGACGCGGTTGACGTTGGTGGAAACCGGATAAGCCTCCAGCAAGTTGTCCGGCGCCGGCGTAATCAGCGCCGCCGCCGTCTGCGCATCGACCTCCGCGCAATTGAGCCAGAGATCGAAGGCCTCCGGCGGCACGATCACCGGCATGCGCTCATGGATCGGAGCCAAGGTGCGGTTGGCGCCGGTGGTGACGATCGCCGCGGTCTCCAGTTCCTCGCCGTTCGGGCCGGTCCAGCACTCCCACAGTCCGGCGAAGGCCATCGGCGCGCCCGACTTGAGGCGCACGAAATAGGGCTGCTTGCGGGCGCCCATCGCTTTCCATTCGTAGAAGCCGTCGGCCGGGATCAGACAGCGGCGGCGCTTCATGGCGGCGCGCAAGGCCGGCTTGTCGATCACCGATTCGCCGCGCGCGTTGATCAACAGCGTGAACGTCTTCGGGTCCTTCACCCAGGACGGCAGCAGGCCCCAGCGCACCAGCGCAAATTGCCGCTTGCCGTCGGCAAGGCGCACGATGGGAATCGGCTGGGTGGGCGCCACGTTGTAGCGCGGTGGGAAGTTGGGCTGTTCCTGATAGCGGAACAGCGCCCGGATCGCTTCGGGCGCCGAGGTGATCGTGTAGCGGCCGCACATGATTGAAACTTCTAGCCTCTTATCCGCTTAATTGCACTTTAACCGCGCCCGACGACACTGCCGCCGGGGTACGGTGGGATTGCCATGAAATATCAGGATTGCATCGCGCCGGCGCAAGCGCCGGCCGAGACGGCCGCTGGCGGCGCGCGCCTGGCCGATGCCAATATCAATCCGCGCACCGGGCTTGCCACCGACTACCTCAACCATTTCAACGAGGCGATTATGCTGCTCGAAATGCTCGCCGCCTGCCCGGATTGCATCGAGGATTTCCTCGCCTGGCGGCCGATGAGCTATCGCGAGCATTTCGCCCACTCGCGTTTCAAGGGCCGCGAGCTGGCGATTGCGGCTTACGAGGGCGCCGACCCCGCGCTGCGTGCAGCGATCGATGTGCTTTCCGGCACCATGACCGCCGTGCTGCTGACGACCCGCGGCGCGCTGCGCGCCGAGATGGAGCCGGACGCCGCCGGCACCATTGCCGCGCGCGCGGTCGCCTGCCTGAAGCCGCTGGTGGCGCGCGCCGGCACCGTAATCAACGGTGAGACGGAAGACGGCGAGCCGATGCCGCCGCAGGCCGTCGTCGATGGCTTGATGAGGCAGGCTTCGCTTTGAGCGACATCCGCGCCTATCCGGAGCGTCCATTTCTTGCGGTCAGCGCCGCCATCATCCGCGACGGCAAGGTGCTGGTGGTGCGGCGCGCGCGCAAGCCGGCGCTCAATCTCTACACGCTGCCGGGCGGCGCGGTGGAACTGGGCGAGACGCTGCACCAAGCGGTGATGCGCGAGGTGCGCGAGGAGACGCAGCTGACGATCGAGCCGGTCGCGCTCGCCGGCACCCGCGACGTGATCGTGCGCGACAAGCAAGGATGCATCGAGCGCCATTTCGTCATTCTATGCTTTGCGGCGCGCTGGCTTGCTGGCGAACCCAAGCTCAACGAAGAGCTCGACGACGCGCGCTGGCTCAAGCCCGCCGAGCTTGCCGGGCTGAAAACCACCGACGGATTGGCCGAAATCGTCGCCAGCGCCTTCGACCGGCTGCAAGCCTAACGGCCGCCTTGCAGTTGCCCAGATGCGAGGGCATATCTTGCCCGTATCGAGGGCCGCCGTGAAGAAGCTCGCAATTATCGCATCGATCCTGCTTTGCCTTGCCGTGCCCGTGCGCGCCGACGACACGCCGGCGCCATTCGACAACGATTTGCAGCGGCTGGCCGAGATCCTCGGCGCGCTGCATTATTTGCGCGCGGTCTGCGGCGCCAATGAGGGGCAGAAATGGCGCGACCAGATGCAGGCCTTGATCGACACCGAGACGCCGGACGGCGAGCGGCGGCGCAAGATTATCGCCAGCTTCAATCGTGGTTACCGCGGATTCGAGCAGACTTACCGCTCCTGCACCCCGGCCGCCGACCTTGCCATCCGGCGCTATCTCGAAGAAGGCGCCAAGATTTCGCGCGAAATCACCGCACGTTACGCCAATTAGCGCCGCCGCTATTAACCTTTCTCCGAGGTCCGCCTCGCCCGCCGGAACCTGCGTGCTAACGTCCGCGGACAACTGGGGACGGCGTCGGTAAGGCGCCAAGGGGACGGCAAAAGTGACAGCGAACACCAGCGGGCGTCCAACTGTCGCGCGCGATCCGGCGGCCGACCACGAGCAGAAACGCGTGGCGCTCGGCTATCTGCAGGAAGCCTGGGCGGAAGCGCGGCTCGAGGGCATCGACGGCGACTGCCTGGCGCAGGCCTGCTTGTTCGCCGCCATCGCCGAATTCGTCACCACCTATGGCGAGGACGCCGCCGCGACCTTCGCCGAGGGTCTCTCCACCCGCATCCGTAACGGCGAATTCACGCTCGCGCAGCCGCGGCAATAGTCTTAATTTTCGAAGACGCTCAGCCGCCGGCCACGTGCAGGCCGTAATGGCGCTCGATCACCGCATCGATATCGGCGGGATAGAACGGCTTCTTCAGGAAAGCCAGCGCGCCCGAAGATTGCGCCCGCTCGATGATCGCGTCGGTGGCGGTGGAGGTCATCATCACGACCGAAACCTGCGGCGCGATGCGCTTGATCTCCGACAACGTCTCGATGCCGTTGAAGCCGGGCATGTTGTAATCGAGAAAAACCAGGCCGAATTTGCCGGAGCTGAGCTGTTCGAGCGCGGCGATGCCTTCGGCGGCCTCATGCACGTCGAAGGCAAAGCGGCTGGCCGCGAGAATCTTGCGCACGATGCTGCGCATGGTGCTGGAATCGTCCACGATCAGCACGCGGGTCGGAATTTTCGCACGCGCGCAAAGCTCGATCAGTTTCCGCGCGCTTTCGGGATTGGCCGGCTTCGCCAGCACGCCGTCGACCGTGCCGATGCGATGGCTGCCGCGCGGCAGCGACATGAAGACCAGCGGCGCCGGCTGCGCGGCACGTGCGGCAGCGATCACCGCCGTCTTTTCGGCGTTGGGCAAGTCGTGGTCGACGATGCAGATATCCATGGCGTCCTGGCTGAGCAGGGCGGTCGAGGCCGCGGCATCGGCGGCGGCACAATCGATGGGAAGCGACGCCATCGCGGCGCCCTGCTGCCACAGCTCTTGCTGCGACGGCACGGCGGTAGCGACAAGCACGCGGAGCGAAACCAGATCACCGCTCATAGGCCCAAGCCTTCGCGTCGCGGCATTGCCACGGCCAAATTGGGGGTGGCGCGTTACCGTTCAATAGCGTGTCGTCAGGAGTTTGCAATTCAACAGCTTTATTTTGTTCGAAATCTTTGGGGAAAACTCACGCTGGCGTTGCAATGCATCGGCGATGCGTCTCATCGGGCGAGACTACGCCGCCAAAGTTTCCACAAATCTTACGCGCTCGCCGTGTGCCGGCTTGGTGAGAACGCCGTCCCACATCACTTTATTCCCGCGCACGATAGTGCCCACCGGCCAGCCGGTGACGCTGACGCCGTTATAGGGCGTCCAGCCGACGCGCGAGGCGATCCATTTGTCGGTGATGGTTTCCCGGCGTTTCATATCAACAATCGTTATATCGCCATCATAGCCGACAGCGATCCGCCCCTTGGCGGCCATGCCGAACAGCCGCGCCGGCCCCGCACTGGTGAGATCGACGAATCGCAAGAGTGAAAGACGGCCGGCATTGACGTGGTCGAGCATGATGGGGACCAGCGTCTGCACGCCGGTCATGCCGGAATGGGTCTTCGGATAAGGCTGCGATTTCTCCTCGCGCGTATGCGGGGAATGGTCCGAGCCGATCGAGTCGATGACGCCCTGCGCGATGCCATGCCAGAGGCCCTCGCGATGGGCGGCATCGCGGATGGGCGGGTTGATCTGGGCGGAGGTGCCGAGCGTCTCGTAGCAGCCGGGCGCCGCCAGCGTGAGGTGGGCGGGCGTGCACTCGGCGGTGGCGACGTCCTTGTGGTGGCCGAGGAAAACGGCCTCGTCCTTGCTTGTCACGTGCAGCACATGCACGCGTTTTCCGGTCTCGCGCGCGAGCGTGATCAGACGCTGCGTGCACATCAGCGCGGCTTGCGCGTCGCGCCAGACCGGGTGCGAGCGCGGGTCGCCCTGCACGCGCAGGTTCATGCGCTCGCGTAAGCGATATTCGTCCTCGGAATGGAAGGCGGCGCGGCGGCGGATGCTTTTCAGCACGGCCCGCACACCCGCATCGTCCTCGATCAACAGCGAGCCGGTGGATGAGCCCATGAACACTTTGACGCCAGCGACGCCCGGCAGCATTTCCAGCTCGCCGAGCTGCTTGGTATTCTCGCGGGTGGCGCCGACATAGAAGGCGAAGTCGCAGTGCATGCGGTGATGCGCGCGCTTGACCTTGTCGGCGATCGCCTCGGCCGTGGTGGTCGTCGGGTCGGTGTTCGGCATGTCGAATACGGCGGTGACGCCGCCGAGCACGGCGCCGCGTGAGCCCGATTCGAGGTCCTCTTTGTGGGTGAGGCCGGGCTCGCGGAAATGCACGTGGCTGTCGATCACGCCCGGCAGCAGATGCAGACCGCGGCAGTTGATCACCTCGCCGGCCGAAGCGCGCGACAGGTCGCCGATGGCCGCAAAGCGGCCGCCGCGAAGGCCGAGATCGCGCAACGCCCCACCGTCGTGGTTGACCACGGTGCCGCCCTTGAGAATCAGGTCGTAGGTTTCGGCCATATTTCAGCGGTTCAAAACGGGCTTGAGGCTCGCGCCACAGCGCTTACGTTTCGGCGCGAGTTCTGGCAAGAGACTAGCGACAAGAAGGCTTGGAAATTCAATGCAGGCAGCGCTTCTTCCCGACCGCGGCGTGGTCAAGGTCGCCGGCGACGACGCCCGGGGCTTCCTCAACGGGCTCGCCACCAATGATATCGGCAAGGTCAGCCCGCAGGAGGCGCGTTTCGCCGCGCTGCTGACGCCGCAGGGCAAGATCATCGTGGATTTCATCGTGGCGGAAGCGCCGGCCGCGGACGGCGGCGGCTTCTTCCTCGATTGCCCGCGCGCGCTGGCGGCCGCGCTTGTGGACAAGCTCAATTTTTACAAGTTGCGCGCCAAGGTGCTGGCGGAAGACCTTTCGGCGGTGCTCGGCGTGATGGCGGTATGGGACAGCCAAAGTCGCGTTATTGCCGATACCGAATACGGGCTTTGCTACGCCGATCCGCGGCTGCCGGCGCTCGGCATGCGGGTGATGCTGCCGCCGCACTTGGCTGCCGAGGCCGCCGCCGATCTCGGCGCCACGCTGGTCGATGCGGCCGCCTACGAGGCGCACCGCATCGCGCTCGGCGTTCCACGCGGCGGCGCGGATTTCATCTATGGCGACGCCTTTCCGCACGAGGCCGATATGGACCAGCTTGCGGGCGTCGATTTCGACAAAGGCTGCTACGTCGGACAGGAAGTGGTGTCGCGTGTCGAGCATCGCTCGAGCGCGCGCAGCCGCATCGTGCCGGTCACTTACGAATACGCGCCGACGCCTGGGCTGCCGGTGATGGCGGGCGAGAAGGAAATCGGCACGCTGATGTCGGCGATCAGCGGTCGTGGACTGGCGATGATCCGGCTCGATCGCTTGGCGGACGCGCAGGCGGCGCACGCACCGATCACCTGCGGCAACATCCCGATCCGTGTGCTCAAGCCGGATTGGGCGAAGTTTGCGTGGCCGGCCGCGTCATGAGCGCGCGCATCGTGCACAGCGACGGTCTGGTGCGTTGCCCTTGGCCGAAGCAGGACCCGCTTTACATCGCCTATCACGACGAGGAATGGGGCGTGCCGGAATACGACGACCGCGCGTTGTACGAGAAGCTGGTGCTCGACGGCTTCCAGGCCGGACTGTCGTGGATCACCATCCTGCGCAAGCGCGAGAATTTCCGCAAAGCTTTCGACGAATTCGAGCCGGAAAAGATCGCGCACTATTCCAAGCGCAAGATCGAAAGCCTGATGCAGGACGCCGGCATCGTACGCAACCGCGCCAAGATCGAAGGCGCCGTGGCCTCCGCGCGCGGCTATCTGGAGATCATGGAGAAGGGGCCGGGGTTTTCGAATTTTCTGTGGGACTTTCTCGACGGCAAACCGAAGCAGAACGCGTTCAAACGCAGAGGCCAGGTGCCGGCGGAGACCGACATCTCGCGCAAGATGTCGAAGGAGCTCGCCGGCCGCGGCTTCAAGTTCGTCGGGCCCACCATTGTCTACGCCTTCATGCAGGCAGTTGGCATGGTCAACGACCATCTGGTGAGCTGCCATCGCCACGCGGCCTGCGCCAAGCTCGGCAAATCAAGAACAGCTTTGCGCAGATGAAAAAGACGCGCAGCCCGAAAGCGCCACGAGCTTGGCAGCGCATGCTGTCGGGGCGCAGGCTCGATCTGCTCGACCCCTCCCCGCTTGACGTTGAAATCGAAGATATCGCGCATGGCCTGGCACGCGTGGCGCGCTGGAACGGGCAAACCAAGGGCGCGCATATCTTTTCGGTCGCCCAGCACGCCCTGCTGGTCGAGGCGCTGGCGCGCACAAAGACGCCACGTCTCGATGCCGCGGCCCGGCGCGCGGTGCTGCTGCACGACGCGCCGGAATATGTGATCGGCGACATGATCTCGCCGTTCAAGGCCGTGATCGGCGATAGCTACAAGGCGGTGGAGAAGCGCCTGCTCGCCGCCATTCACCTGCGCTTCGGCCTGCCGCCCAAGCTGCCGGAGCGGCTGACCGAGCTGATCAAGGCCGCCGACCGCGCTGCTGCCTATCTCGAGGCCACGCGCCTTGCCGGGTTCCAAGACGAGGAGGCACGCAAATTCTTCGGCCAACCGCCGAAATTCTCATCCGCCATCGAGCGCGACTATCTGACGCCGTGGCCCGCCGGCACCGCCGAGGCGCGCTTCCGCGAGCGGCTGGAAAAACTCATGCGCGCGTCATAGATATGACGCAAGATTCAGCGATAGCCCGATCATGATTCACGTTTGCTCGCTTGCCCGCCTCCACGCCACCGTCGATGAAACCGGCGCGCGCCACATCGTCACGCTGCTGCGACTGACCGACCGGGTCGAGCGGCCGGCGCATATCGTGGCCGACAACCATCTCGTCCTCAGCGTCGACGACATTTCTTTCCCCATGGATGGCTACACCTGCCCGGGCGACGAGCACGTTTCGCGCCTGATCGATTTCGTCGGCAAGTGGGACCGCTCGGCGCCCATGGTGGTGCACTGCTTTGCCGGCATCAGCCGCTCGACCGCCGGCGCTTACGTCGCCGCCTGTGCGCTCAACCCCGAGCGCGACGAGCAACAAATTGCCTGGGACATCCGCCGCGCCTCACGCACCGCGCAACCGAACGCGCGCATCGTTTCGATCGCCGACCGCCTGCTCAAGCGCGAGGGCCGCATGGTGCGCGCGATCGAGACCATCGGCCCCGGCATCGGCGCCATGGAAGGCGATCCGTTCCGGCTGGAGATTGCGTGAGCAAGCGAGCCGCCTGCTGCAGGCGCCGCGCCGTCAGCCCTGCCAGCCGCCGAGCGGTCCCGCCGTCCAGCCGCGGCCGTAAAGCGGCGTAATCTTGACGCTGGTGACGAGCCCGCGCTGCAGCGTCGGATCGAAATAGCGCATCGTCTGTTCGTTGAAGTCGATGACGCGGCCGCGTTTGAGTGGACCGACATCGTTGATCTTCACGATCGCGCGTTTTCCGTCGGCCTCGATGAGCGCGAAGGCCGGCTCATATTCGCTGCCGTAGTGAACGCCGCCGAAATTCTCGCGCAGATCGGTCTGGATCGCAGCGGTCCAGCCAATCGGATCGTACAGTTCGCCGGAGGCGGTCTGGATACCGCCCTCGCGGTAGCCGGGCTTGAAGGGATTGTACGTCGACGCCGTGCCGACGAGCGTCGGACCGGGGCTGGCATCCCAGGTGGTGAAGCCGAACGCCGCCGGCGGAGTCGCGGCGATATAGGCGCTGTAGTAGGCGCGGTTTCCCCGCGCGATGATTTCGCCGGCGTATGAATAGAAATTCATAACGCTGCCAGCCTGGGCGCCGGAAGAACAAGCAAAAATCGCCAAAGCGCCGCAGATCGCGGCACGCAACCCTGCCACCATGTCCCCGTCCCGTGATTGGTCCCCGATAAGAGGCTGCGCTAGTAGAAAGGGGCTGGTGCGAATTGAAGGCGAGACTTTGGACAAATCTTGATCGGCGGGGCGCGCGATGACCGACACGAGATATGGCGTGGTGAAAGCTGAAGTGCTCAAGTCACTTAGCGGGCTCGACTTCCTCACGGGCATCATCTGCGGCACGCAGCCGCAGCCGCCGATCAGCGAGTTGCTCGGTTTTCACCTGGTCGAAGTCGAAGAAGGCCGCGCGGTGTTCGAAGGCTTGCCGGACTATCGCCACTACAATCCGATCGGCACCGTGCATGGCGGCTTTGCCGCGACGCTGCTCGACAGCGCGCTCGGCTGCGCGATCTTCTCAACGTTGGCCAAGGGCGACGCCTGGACCACGCTCGAGCTGAAACTGAATTTCGTCCGGCCGATAACCAAGGACACCGGGGCGGTGCGTACGGAAGGCCGCATCCTGCATCGCGGCCGCACGGTCGCGACCTCACTTGGCGAATTGAAGGACAGCGCCGGCAAGCTTTACGCGCACGCCTCGACGACGTGCATGATATTTCCGGCGAAGGGGTAAAAGATTATTCGCCGCGGTCGGCGGCGAGCGACGGACGCAGCGTCAACGGGCTCGCACGATGCTCGGCCGGGCCTTCGCGATGTTCGGCGCGACGCAGAATGTGCGCGCGCTCCTGACGGCGGGTGAAATCGCAATAGGCGAAGCCGAGCCCCGAGATCGAGCCGCGGAAGCTTTCGCCGCCGGTCTGCTGCAGGTTGAAACACGGCTGGATCGGCACGCCGCGCACCGAGGCGCAGACCGCTTCGCCGTTCACCTTGATCGTGCCGGCCGGCAGCACGGCGTAGCGCGTCGGGCCTTCGCCGCGAATCTGGATGGAGCCGGCGATCGAGCCGTCGGGATAGACGCGGCCCTGGCCGCGCGTGCCTTCGAAGCAAGTGTAGTAGAACATCTTGCCGACGATGAAGTGGCGCGCTTCCGCCACCGTCATTTCGCCAGCGAAAGCCGGCAGAGTGGCCAAGAGGCCAGCCAGCACACCGCACACCCGCAACATCACCCCAACTCCGACTGACGCCTTACTACCGGCCTTTTAGCCAATCCGGGCCATTATGGGGGCCGTTCGTCGATAAATCATAAACGCGTTTACCCGATCTTGACCACGACCCGCCCGCGCACCTGGCCGGCCAGGATATCGGGGGCGGCGCCTATCACTTCCGATAGTCCGATTTCCCGGGTCATTGCGGCCAGTTTTTGACGGTCCAGGCCGTTTTCCAGAGCTTTCCACGCCTCTTTGCGGCGGGGAAGCGGGCACATCACCGAGTCGATGCCGTAAAGACACACCCCGCGCAGAATGAAGGGGGCGACCGAGGCCGGCAGGTCCATGCCGCCAGCCAGACCGCAGGCGGCTACCGCCCCGCCGTAGCGGGTCATCGACAGCAGGTTGGCGAGTGTAGTCGAGCCGACCGCGTCCACGCCGCCCGCCCAGCGCTCCTTGGCGAGCGGCTTGGGTGGCCCGGCGAGTTCCTGGCGCGGCACGATCTCGGCGGCGCCCAGGCCCTTGAGGTAATCGGCTTCGGCCGGGCGGCCGGTGACGGCGTGCACGGTGAAGCCGCGCTTGGCGAGGAGCGCGATGGCAACGCTGCCAACGCCGCCGGCGGCGCCGGTAACGGCGACGGGCCCCTGCTCCGGCTTAAGGCCGTGGCGCTCGAGCGCCATGACGCAGAGCATGGCGGTGTAGCCGGCGGTGCCGATGGCCATGGCCTCGCGCGTGCTCATGCTGGCCGGCAGCGGCACCAGCCAGTCGCCTTTGACGCGCGCCTTCCCGGCGTAGGCGCCGAGATGGGTTTCGCCGCAGCCCCAGCCGTTGAGGATGACCTTGTCGCCCGCCTTCCAGGCGGGACGGCTGGAGGCTTCCACGGTGCCGGCGAAATCGATGCCGGCGATCATCGGGAAGCGGCGCACCACCGGCGCCTTGCCGGTGAGCGCCAGCCCGTCCTTGTAGTTGAGCGTGGAGTATTCGACGCGGACGGTGACGTCGCCGTCCATCAGATTGGCCTCGTCGAAATCGGCGAGCGCGGCTTTGGTGCCGCCGTCGGCCTTCTCGATCACGATCGCTTTGAATGTCGCCACGCTCAAGCCTCACTGTTCACAGGAGGCCATTCATGGCGCGGCGGAAGCGGCTGCGCAAGCGGGAGCGATATTTGTTGCGTGCGGTTAGATGCGCCCGAGCAACATGAGAACGACCACGATGATCAAGATGGTGCCGATAATGCCGACGCCGCCGTGGCCGTAACCGTAGCCATAGCCGCCGAAGCGGCCACTGAAGCCACCGAACAGAAAGATGACCAGGATGATGACGAGTATGAGTCCGAGCGACATGAATTATCTCACTTGCTAGAGATGATGAGCAACGCCGGAGCGGCGAACGGCCGCTCCGGGTCGCGACAGCGCGAGCGTCAACCGGACGTTCAGCGCCAGTCGCAATGACGGTAACCATTGTGACCGGTCCAGCAGTGGCGATGGCGATGGTGGTCCACGATGTCCGGACCGCCGACCACGCCGCCGATCACACCGCCGGCGACCGCGCCGATGGGTCCGGCAACGACGGCACCGGTGCCCGCACCGATGGCGACGCCTTCCAGTGTTCCGGCTTGGGCTGCGATCGGCATTGCCGTCAGCATCGCAACCAGCATTCCAGTTTTGAGGATCGAGCGCATGAGAAAACTCCTTGGTTAAGTTATCGACTTAAGTACGGCTTAGTAAATTTCGGTCGAGCGCATCGTGTAGGCCAGCGGCGAAGACACGCGCCCAGGCGCCGCGATAGTTGCAACAGCGCCGTGACTGGGCAGCACGATGATCTTGGTGCCGACGTTGACGCGGCTGTACAGATCGACCACGTCCGCATTCAGCAGGCGGATGCAGCCGCTCGATACGTTGGTGCCGATCGTCTCGGGACTGTTGGTGCCGTGAATTCGGTACTCGGTATTGCCGAGATAGATGGCCCGCGCGCCGAGCGGGTTGCCTTCGCCGCCGGCAGTGAAGCGGGCGAGATAGGGCTGACGCGCGATCATCTCCGCCGGCGGGTACCAATCGGGCCACTCGGCTTTGCGCGTGACGCGTTCCACGCCGGACCAGGTGAAACCTTGGCGGCCGACCCCGATGCCGTAGCGGATCGCTCTGCCGTCGCCGAGCACGTAATGGAGGTAGGTGTTCGCAGTATCGATGATGACGGTGCCGGGCGCGACATTGACCGGATAGGCGACCAGCTGACGGCGCAGATTGGGCGCAAGCGCGAACGGCTCGGTCTCGTCAGCCAATGGCGCGACGGCGGTGCCGGTGAACGCCGCTGGGGTTGGCAACGGCGCTGCTGCGGCCGCGCCGGCCCACAAAGCGCCGGCTGCAAGAAAAACACAGGTTTTCAGGAGATTCGACCGGCGTTTCATGATGAAAATCCTTTGATCTGCCCAGTCAACGGCTCGAATTCATTAAAGTTCCTCAGATAGATACTTATATTTAATGCAGCGAATACTAGTGACAATCAGAACCTACGTTGGAATTATTTCGTAATACTTTTACAGGGCCGGAACGTTCAACCCATCCGCGCGTTGTCCGCGTGTTCGTCCATAGGATGAATAGGGGACAAAATGTTCAAACCGATCGTCAGGATGGCCGCCGCCGCGCTGGTCGCGGGCGCTATCGCCTTCGCCATAACCGCCGCACCGGCGGCCAACGACTTCGCACCCACGCAAGCCCAGGACGCCAAGCAGCCGTCGACCTTCGCAAAAGCCGATCGCCTTCGCGTCCCGATCAAAGGCGCCGCATGCTCAGTGCACGGTTGGCCGGATTTCGAGCCGAAGTGCCAGTTCGACCTCAGAGAGCCCGGCAGGAAGGCGCGGACCGTGCGGGTCATCGCCCTCCGCTAACGGCAGCTAGTGGGGAGCGCACGGCAATTCAGTGCGCCTTTTCGCACAAAGGATGACGGCAATGCCCTTGCTCTTCTTGATCATACTCATCGGGTTTATTGGCGGCACTATTGCGCGTTTGCTCATGCCGGGTCCAAACACGCCGACCGGCTTTATCCTCACCACCGCACTCGGTATCGCCGGAGTACTCCTTGCCACTTATGTCGGTGACTTCGTCGGCTTGTATCGCTTCCATCAAGCCGCCGGAGTTGTTGGCACGACCGTCGGCGCAATCGGTATTCTGTTCATCTGGCACCGGCTCGTGGCCTGGCGCATCGTGCCGGATCACGGTGCCTGACCGAGCAATTCATTCGCCTAAGATGGATTCGGCTTGAACGTCGCGTGCGTGACCGACACGGCCGTGCCGCGCGGGCCGCTCACGATATCCACGACGGCGTCAAGCTGCCGCGTCAGCGCTTTAACAAGACTTGTGCCAAGCCCAGGTTTGGTATCGCTGGCGCTCATATCGGGCTTGCCGATCCCATTATCGGAAACCGTCAGCTTCCAGTCCGGTCCTGCGACCTTGTAGGAAACGACGATCGTCGCGCCCGGCTTCGCGCCGGGGAATGCATGTTTCAGCGCATTCATCACCAATTCGGTGACGATCAGTCCGATGCTCACCGCGTCGCGTGAGATCGCGGTGCCGGCGTCGGCCTCGACCCGAAGCGAGATCGGTCGGCTGTCGCCGATCATCGATTGGGCCAATGTTTCACACAATTTGGTCAGATAATTGGCAACTTCGATCGGCTTGCCGCCACCGGACACATGCAGATGCTGCTGAACGGCAGCAATCGACATAACCCGCTGATGCGCGTCCTCCAATTGCAGCCGCGTCTCTTCCGACTGAACGGAGCGCGCCTTGAGGAGGAGGATGCTGGCGATGATCTGTAGACTGTTGGCGACGCGGTGTTGTATCTCCTCCAACAGCATATCCTTTTCCAGCAACAACTCCTGCACTTGTCGTTCAACCGCGCGCCGGTCGGTGACGTCCTCGAATGCCAGCAGGACGGTGCTGTGGGCACCCCTCTCATAGAAAACCTTGCGGGCATTGAGCAGCATGACGCGGTGGCCGATCGCGGGAAACTCGCGGTCAACCTCATAGCCTTCGACGGCTGCTTGGCCGTTTGAGATCGTTCCTAAAAGCTCGCGCAGCTCTGGGATGTCCCATTGACCGCCGTCGATCTCGTAAAGCAGATGGCGGCGGACATCTTCACGCACGAGCCGGAAGGTCTTGTAAAAGGAGCGGCTGGCGGCGACGACGCGCAGATCGTGGTCGAGCACGATAAGCGGATCGCGGACGGTATCGACGACAGCCTGCGCAAGCGTGATGCCGTCCTGGATATCGACGAACGGCGATTCCTCCGACAGCGTCGAAGTTAACATGTGAACCTTTCGCCCCGCTTTCGAGCGTAGGCCAGGCAGCGCGAATTTTCATTAAGCTGGCGCAAAAACGCCGGGCGGCGGCTAAGCTAGGCCCCAATGGCACTGTGCGCCCGTATTCGCGATAAGTCGAGGATATTGCGATCACGATAAAGGCATCGACCGGACCCGCAACGCTCGCGTGGGCAACCCAGTGCCGACGCCGACAGCTTACCGCTGCAACACACCGATCACGCGGCTGGCGAAACTCAGGCGTTCGGCCATCACGGCGATCACATAGCTCAACAGCGCCTGACCGAGCGCGGGCTGCTCGCGCTTGAGCGCATTGAAACGCTCGAGGCTTAACTCATAGAGCACGCTGGGCGCCTCCGCCTGAATGGTGGCGCTGCGCGGGCGGCCGGAGATCAGGCCCATCTCGCCGATGGTGGTGTGACGGCCGAGGCTGCGCACGCGCACGGCGTGGCCGTCGCCCATATCGACGACGATGCCGACGCGGCCGTCGAGGATGAAATGCATGGAGTTGGACGGCTCGCCCTGCCGCGCCACGATCTCGCCCGGCCCGACCTCGAAGCGGCGGCAATGCGCGGCGAGCGCATCGGCATGGTCGTCGCCACCCAGCGCCTTGCCGAGCCAGCCGCGCAGCGAATCGAGCTCCGTGCGCTCGCCTTGATGCGCCGCAATGATCGCGTCCTCACAGGATTCGAGCGCGCGGTCGAGATCGGCGGCCACGATGACGTCCGCCGACAAGAAGCGAATGGCCTGGAAGGCGCGCTGTGAGTCCGGCTTCAGGTTGACCAACACCAGCCGGGTGCCGGTTTCGTCGGCGACCTGCTTGATCTGCGAGAAGCTGTGGGTGGCCGACGAGTCGACGCCCGTGACCAGGCGAAAGTCGAATACCAGAAAGCGGCATTCCGGCCGCTCGCGCAGCAGCGCCTTGACGTGCTGATAGAGCCGGTTAGCGGAGCCGAAGAACAGATAGCTCTGCAGCGACATGCCCTGCAGCTCGCGGCCGTGACGCGCCAGGATGGCGAGCTCCTCGGCGCTACGATCGAGCCGGCTGCGATATTCCGAGCCGTCGAAGGAGAACTTGATGGCGTTGACGCGGCTCGCGCTCACCGCAAAGGTCGCGCAGCCGATCACAATGCCGATCAGCACGCCGGCGATGAACCCCCATTGCACGATGATCAGCGCGACCGCGAGCAATGAGCCGTATTCGAGCAGGCTTAGCTGCCGCGCCGATTGCACGATCCAGCGGTACACAAGGCGCGCGCCGGCGAAGAACAACAGGCCGCCGAGAGCGAATTTCGGAATGAAGCCGAGAAATCCCGGATTGACGATAAAGACGAGCGCCGAAATCGCCGCAACCGTCAGTCCCGACAGCCGGCTACGCCCACCAAGCGAATAGGCGAGCGTGGTGCGGCTGAGCGAGAGACCGCTGACATAGCCGCCGACCGCCGCAGTGGCGAGGCTGGCGAGGCCGAGCGCCTTTAGCTCGCCTTCGATGTCGGCCTCGCGGCGGGTGGCGATCTCGATCCCGGTGGCGTTGAGCAGCAGGCTGATGATGGTCACGAAGATCACCGCCAGCAGGTCGCCGACGAGCAAGGGAAGCGAGCGCCAGGGGAAATTGGCCAGCGCGTCGGCGTGCCAGGGAGAAATCAACGGTGCCGGCGGCGGTGGCTGAAACATCCAGCCGGCGGCCTGTCCCTGGGCAACCGACATGTCGGCGAAAGCCAGCCCCAGATGCCCCGCCACGGTGCCCGCCAGCAGCACGCCCGGCAGGATGAAGGGGCTTTGCCAGCGCAACAACAGGAGCTGCAACACGGCCGCAACCGCTAAGCCCGCGGCAAGTTCGGCGACGACACCTGCGCTGGCGAAAGCCTCGAGATTATCGAAAGCCGGCTTGTTGCCAGCAATCACGGCGACGGCGCCCATGACCATCACCCAGCCGGTCGCAGCCATAAAGCCGCCGATCACCGGGTAAGGAATGAAACGGATGGCGCGTCCTGCGCGGGCTAAGCCGAGGCCGCAAAGCAAGAGCCCGGTGACGCCGGTCGCCAGCGCCATCACGATCAGCGTCGGGGTCAGCAGGTTCGTGTCTCCGGCGGCGACCAAGCGCTGCGCCAGAGCGGCGACCAGTGCGGCGGTCACCGCCGATGTGGACGAATCCGGTCCGGCGATCGCGAATGGCAGCGAGCTGCGCCAGGCGACGATGGCGCCGGTCACCGCTGCCGTCAGGAAGGTTATGGCGATGCCGTAGGACAGCCAGCGCGACAGCGGGCCGGAGAAAATGAGCGCCGAGTAGGACAGGCAATAGGCGACCGTCAGGATGCTGCAAATCGAGCCAGCGAATACGTCGCGCAAGGCGCCACGCACGCGCGCGCCGTTCAGCGCCACTTCGGCCACGGCCACGTCAGCCATCTCGCGAAGCCCCCAAACACCCGCGCACGAAAGCCTCGCGCACGCCACACGCCCCGCGCTGAAATTACGACGGATTCCGCGCAATGCCTAGCAAGACCGTTGCCAGGCAAGCGGGTTCCAATCGGCATGAAGCGGTTAGCTCGCCTGATCGGGGCATCAGCCCCGCGATCCAACGTGCGCGCACCAAGGCTCAGACGGCCGCTTCCGCGGGGCGCTCGACCGGCTCTTCGACGATGGGCAGGTTGATGATGGCCGAGGCGATACCGAGCGCCACCGAGATCCACCATACCGGATTGTAGGTGCCGAACCTGTCGAACAGCACGCCGCCGAGCCAGACACCGATGAAGCTGCCGACCTGGTGGCTCAGGAAGGCAAAGCCGAACAGCATGGCGAGCCAGCGTGTGCCGAACATCACCACCACCAGCCCGGAAGTCGGCGGCACGGTGGAGAGCCAGAGCAATCCGGTGACGGCGCCGTAGATCAACGTCGTGACCGGGTTTGCCGGCAACAGGACGAAGGCGGCGATCGACAGCGCGCGCGCGAAGTAGATCGTCGAGAGGATGTAGCGCTTGGGCATCAGGTTGCCGAGATAGCCCGAGCTGACCGAGCCGATGATGTTGAACAGGCCGATGATGGCGAGCGTCCAGCCGCCGATGTCGGCGGAAAGGCCGCGGTCGAGCAGATAGGCCGGCAAATGCACCGTGGTGAAGCCGAGCTGAAAGCCGCAGGTGAAGAACCCGAGCACCAAGAGGACGTAGCTGCGATGCGCGAAGGCTTCTCTGAGCGCGTGCCGGAACGACTGCTCGGGCGCGGCCCGCTCCGATGGTGCGCTCGCGCGCGGCGTCGACAGCACGAGCGACAGCGGCAGGATGAACGCCATCAAGGCGGCGAAGATCCACAACGTGGATTGCCAGCCGAACGAGCCCATCAGCGCGACTGCGAGCGGCGAAAATAAGAACTGGCCAAACGAGCCGGCGGCGGTGCCGAAGCCGAAGGCAGTCGAGCGCCATTCCGGCGGCACCAGCTTGCCGAGCGCGCCCACGACAATCGTGAAAGCGCAGCCGGATAGGCCGAAGCCGATCAGAACGCCGGCCGACAACGTGAGCATCAGCGGCGTGGTCGACGTGGCCATCAGATAGAGGCCGAGCCCATACAGCACGGCACCGGCCGCCAGCACGCGCGGCGCGCCGAAGCGGTCGGCAATGGCGCCGGCGACCGGCTGGCCGACGCCCCACAACAAATTCTGGATCGCCAGCGCAAAGGCGAAGACGTCGCGACCCCAATGATTGGCCTGCGACATCGGCGTGAGGAAAAAGCCAATGGCCGAGCGCGGGCCGAAGCTGATCATGGCGATCGCACAGCCGCACATCACCAGCACGATGGGCGTGCGCCACGGCGCGGCCGATGAACTGCTCGCCGTTTGCACCGTCATCGAAAGTCCCGGCTCAAATCACGCCCAAGGGGCGCGGATTGGCGAGCATATAGAGGCCCCGGCGACCAAGCGACAACGAATTCTCGTGATCGAATTCATTTGCGCAGCGTATAGCTGCCGCAGAACGGCGTTATTTGCCGTGTTCGCGCGCCCAGGCTTGCCCTTCCGGCGAGCGCAACCATTCCCTGCTGTAGCTGACGGGCCAGCGTTTCTCGTCGTCCACGACTTCCTGCTGCGTCAGCTTCGCGTCGCCCCAGGTCGGCTCGTCGGAACCGTCGCCCCACAGGCGCGGGCGATAGAAGGTATGCACGCCCATCTGCGAAATCGTGTGCATCTCGTTGATCCAGTCGGGATGCACATAATAGGCATGGTAATGGGTGGCCTTGGCGACTTCCGGCATCCAGAGCTTGCCGTTGAGCATGTCACGCGCGATGTGCGTGGCGCGCGCCATGGCGTCCGGTTCGGTGACGACGTTGGGGATGCCGTCGCAGTTGTAGCTGAACTGACAGCCGCGGCTGTTGCTTTGGTGGACCACGCCGCAGACGTCGTTCGGATAGAACGGCGAGAACACGCGGTTCATGATGACTTGCGCCACCGCGATCTGGCCGCGCACCGGCTCGCCGCGCGCCTCGAAGTAGACGGCCTCGGCGAGACACCGCGCCGCCTTCTCGAAGGCATCGCCGGTCAGCGCCAGCCGCTCGGCCGGTGATTTCGGGCGCTGATCTTCGCCGGTGACCACGCCCTTGTTGGCGATGCTTTCGCCGCCTTTGCCATCGTCGGCTTGTTCGGTCGGCGTGAGCGCGGCCATCTTGAGATCGGGGTCGCCCGAGGCCGGCGCGGTGACAACCGGCGCCTCGCCCGACTGCCACGGTTTGATTTGCTGCTCACCGCCCTCCATTGGATTCGCGCCGAAGAAAAGCCGCGCGCTCTCTTTGTGCGGAGCCGCGTCAGGCAGGGCGGGCGCGGCGGCGGGCTTGGCCGGCGCAGGCGGCGGTTCTTCAACGGCGCCGAATTGGTATTCGGCGTACGGATCGAAGCGGCCTTCGACTTTGTCTTCCTTGAGCGGCGCGTCTTCCTGCGCTTGCGGCAGCGGCGTGATCGAGAGCGAAGGCGGCAGCGGCGGCATCGGTTCGCGCGCGCGCGAGATCAGCGAGTCGCGCTTGTCCTTGCGGTTGACGGTCGGGAATTGCAACGGCCCGTTCGGATCGCCGAGCAGCTGGCGTCCGATCGGTGCGGCAATATCGGTCGGATCGAAATTCGCCAGCGCGTAGATCGGCGCGTGCGGAATGGCGGTGCCGAGCGGCTGCGGCATCGAGAAGGTAGCGGCGTGGATGGTGCCGAAGGGCGAAGCGATCAGATAAGCGCGGGCGCGGGCGGCGACACCGGGCTGGCTCGCGAGCAGCGCGCCGAGATCCTGGAGACCAATCGTGCTCGGCAGCAGCGCGATAGCGAACGCAAGCGCGCAAATGCGCGCAAATCTCCGCCGCGATACTCGAACGCCCGCACTCACACGCACAAACCCATCCGCACCGACGTCGCCTGAGCAGCGACAATGCGACAGGTTTTCTTATCGTCCGATTAACCTTGCAGGCACGGCGATGCGCCGGCTGCCCGATGCGAGCGGCCCCACGGTAACGAATTGGAAAGGATTGTTAACCATATCGCAATCGCGTGGGACGATGATGGGCACGGAGCCTCATTTTCGAGCAAGCATGACCCTTCGGCCTCGTCGCCCATCACCATGAATAATACGGACCTCGTTGCCGCATTATGCATGGCCGCACTCGCCGCCGCTTTGATCGCCTATCGCCGGCGCGACAGCGAAAGGGCTCGGCTGTTCAGCGCGATCGACAACATGTCGCAGGGTCTGTGCATGTTCGACGCGCAAACCCGCATCGTCGTGGTCAACTCGCGCTATATCGACATGTACGCGCTGTCACCCGAGGTGGTGAAGCCGGGCGTTCCGCTGCATGACTTGATTCAACACCGCAAGGACACCGGCCTTTTCACCGGCGAGGTAGATGACTATTGCAAAGTCATCATCGCGAACATGCGCGCGGGCAAACACGCCGGACTTTATGTGCAGGCCAGCGACGGCCGCGTCGTGCTCGCCAAGAACCATCCGATGCCGGGCGGCGGCTGGATTTCCACCCACGAGGACGTCACCGAACAGCGCCGCGCCGAGGAAGAGCGCGCCACCATTCACGATCAAGAGAAACGGCGGCGCGTTATCGACGGTGCCATCGCCTCATTCCGCCCGCTTGCCGAGCGGCTGCTCGGCAGCGTGAGCGAATGCGCCACCGCCATGCGCACGACCGCCAATGCGCTGTTCGGTTCGTCCGACGAGACCAGCAAGCGGGCGGAAAGCGCGGTGCAGGCCTTCAACGAAACCTCTGCCAATGTCGAGAGCGCCGCGGTGGCGGCCGAGGAATTGTCGCGCTCGATCGACGAGATCAGCCGCCAGCTCAACCACACCGGCAACATCGTCGGCGCGGCGACCGGCGAAGCGCGCGCGACCGACAATGAGATCGCCGGCCTTGCCGCTGGCGCGCAGAAGATTGGCGACGTGGTGATGTTGATCCGCAACATCGCGGGGCAGACCAATCTGCTCGCGCTCAACGCCACCATCGAGGCCGCGCGCGCGGGCGAGACCGGCCGCGGTTTTGCCGTGGTGGCGCAGGAGGTCAAATCGCTGGCGGTGCAGACCGCCAAGGCGACCGAGGAGATCGCCAACCACATTCTCGGCGTGCAGGAGTCGACCACCGGCGCGGTCGAGGCGATCCGCCACATCACCACGCGCATGCAGGAGATCAATCAGTACACCACCGCGGTGGCGGCCGCGGTCGAAGAGCAGAATTCGGCGACCAGCCAGATCTCGCAAAATGTGGCAAGCGCGGCGCAGGGCACCGGCCACGTGGTCGAGGTGCTCGGCGAAGTTACCGACGCCGCGACCGAAACGCGCGGCTCCGCCCAGGTGGTGCGCGAAGCTTCCGAGACGATGGAAAGCGCGGTCGCCAATCTGCGGCTCGAGGTCGAAGACTTCCTCGCCAAGGTGGCGGTGTAGCCCGTCGATTGCCGCTGTTTAGAAAAGCCGCAACGGAATACCCGCCCACATCGGGATGAGGAACATCAGCGCGAGCGCGATGACGAAGCCGACGATGCGCGTCGGCATGGTGATCGGCGGTCCATCTGCGCTGCCGCGGCGGGCATAGACGATGCCCTCAAACAGCGCGAACGCGATCAGCACCCAGAAATAGGGCGCGAGCCCAATCGTGCGGCTTTGCGGCACCAGCACGACGATGCCGCCGACGGCAGCGCCGACAGCGATCGCGAAGACGATGAATACCCGATCGATGCTCACGCCTGGCTCGCGGCGGTCTTGCCGAGCGCGGCTTGCGCCGCGGCCAGCCGCGCGATCGGCACGCGGAACGGCGAGCACGAGACATAATCGAGCTTGGCTTCATGGCAGAAGGCGACCGAAGCCGGATCGCCGCCATGCTCGCCGCAAATGCCCACTTTCAGCTTCGGCCGCACCTTGCGCCCGCGCTCGACCCCGATGTGCACCAATTCGCCGACGCCCTGCTGATCGATCGACACGAAGGGATCGGCCTTGAGGATGCCGCGCGCCGTGTAGATCGACAAGAAACTGGCGGCATCGTCGCGCGAAATGCCGAAGGTGGTTTGCGTCAGATCGTTGGTGCCGAAAGAGAAGAATTCCGCCGTCTGCGCGATCTCGCCGGCGAGCAATGCTGCGCGCGGCAATTCGATCATGGTGCCGACGTGGTAAGCGAGCTTGGCGCCGGTCTCCTTCTCGACCGCCTTGGCCATGGCATCGATGCGTGCCTTCACCAGATCGAGCTCCACCTTGGTGGCGATCAGCGGCACCATGATCTCGGGCCGCACCGGTTTGCCGCTGCGTTTGCCGGCTTCGACCGCGGCCTCGAAAATAGCGCGCGCCTGCATCTCGGCGATTTCCGGGTAGGCAATGGCGATGCGGCAGCCGCGGAAGCCGAGCATCGGATTGAACTCGGCGAGCTCGTTGGCGCGTTCGGTCAATTTCTTCGGGTCGGCGCCCATAGCCTGCGCCACTTCGGCGATCTCCTCCTCGCCGTGCGGCAGGAACTCATGCAGCGGCGGATCGAGCAGGCGGATGGTGACTGGCCGCTCGCCCATGATCTCGAACAACTCGAGAAAATCGCCGCGCTGCATCGGCAGCAATTTGGCAAGCGCAGCGCGCCGCGACTTCTCATCGTCGGCGAGGATCATCTCGCGCACCGCGGTGATGCGGCCCTCGTCGAAGAACATGTGCTCGGTACGGCAAAGGCCGATGCCTTCGGCGCCGAAACGCACGGCGGCCTTGGCGTCCGCCGGGGTGTCGGCATTGGCGCGCACACCGAGCTTGCGCACCTTGTCGGCCCAGCCGATGAGCGTGGCGAACTCGCCGGAGAGCTGCGGCTGCACCATGTCGACTTTGCCGGCCAACACCTGGCCGCTCGAGCCGTCGACGGTGATGTGGTCGCCCTTTTTGAACACCTGGCTGCCGGCGGTCATGGACTGCGCGTTGTAATCGACGCGGATCGCGCCGGCGCCGGAGACGCAGGGCTTGCCCATGCCGCGCGCGACGACGGCAGCGTGCGAGGTCATGCCGCCGCGCGTGGTGAGAATGCCTTCGGCGGCGTGCATGCCGTGGATGTCTTCCGGCGAGGTTTCCACCCGCACCAGGATGACCTTGTGGCCGTCGCTCTTGAGCTGCGCGGCCTCATCGGACGAGAACACGATCTCGCCGGAGGCGGCGCCGGGCGACGCCGGCAGGCCGGTGGCGATCACCTTGCGGTGGGCGCGCGGGTCGATGGTCGGATGCAGCAACTGATCGAGCGTTAAAGGCTCGACGCGCAGCACCGCCTCTTCTTTCGTGATCAGGCCCTCATGCGCCAACTCGACGGCGATGCGCAACGCGGCCTTGGCGGTGCGCTTGCCGCTGCGGGTCTGCAGCATCCACAGCTTGCCCTGCTCGACCGTGAATTCGAGGTCCTGCATGTCGCGATAGTGGCGCTCGAGTGTGTTGTAGATGCGCGTGAGCTCGCCATAGGGCTTGGGCAGCGTTTTTTCCATCGACGGCTTGTCGGAGCCGGCCTCGACGCGCGCTGCCTCGCTGATCTCCTGCGGCGTGCGGATGCCGGCCACCACGTCCTCGCCCTGCGCGTTGATGAGGAATTCACCGTAGAGCTTCTTCTCGCCGGTGGACGGATTGCGCGTGAAAGCGACGCCGGTCGCCGACGTCTCGCCCATGTTGCCGAACACCATGGCCTGCACGTTGACCGCGGTGCCCCACTCTTCCGGAATGTTGTGCAGTTTGCGATAGGTGATGGCGCGGTGGTTCATCCAGGAGCCGAACACGGCGCCGATGGCACCCCATAATTGCTCGTGCGGATCCTGCGGGAAGTCCTTGCCGAGCTCGTCCTTGACGCGCTTCTTGTAGAGCACGACCAGCTCGGCCCAATCGTCGGCGGTCAGCTCGGTGTCGAGGCTGTAGCCCTGACGCTCCTTGTGGTGGTCGAGCAGCTCCTCGAAATGCTCGTGGCCGACGCCGAGCACGACGTCGGAATACATGGTGATGAAGCGCCGGTAGCTGTCATAGGCGAAACGCCGGTCGCCGGATTTCTTCGCCAGGCCCTCGACGGTCTCGTCATTGAGGCCGAGATTGAGCACGGTGTCCATCATGCCGGGCATGGAGGCGCGCGCGCCGGAGCGCACCGACACCAGCAGCGGGTTCACTTTGTCGCCGAAGGCTTTGCCGGCGATCTTGCCGACGACGCTCAACGCCTTGTCCACCTGCGCCTTGAGGTCCTTCGGATATTGCTTGTCGTGCGCGGTGTAATAGGTGCAGACCTCGGTGGTGATGGTGAAGCCCGGCGGCACCGGCAGCCCGAGATTGGCCATTTCGGCAAGGCCTGCGCCCTTGCCGCCCAGCAGATTGCGCATGCCGGCTTTACCCTCGGCGCGGCCGTCGCCGAAGGCATAGACCCGTTTGCCGGCGCGCGCGCCTTTGGCGGCCTTTTTGGCGGCCGCGCGCGCCTTGGGCTTCTTCATCGAACCCCTTCGCACCGCTTGTTTTTTCAGTTTGGCGCTGACGCGCGAGGATTTTCGTTTGGCCATGGATGCAAATGAATTTGGGTTAAGCCGAGGGCCCTTAACAACACCCCCGGCCCCGGCAGCGCAAGCCCGCTTTTTGCCTCAGCGAATGAGGCCGAGGCCGAGCACGCCGATCAGGATCAGATAGACCGCGACGATGATGTTGAGCAGGCGCGGGATGATCAGGATGAGGATGCCGGCAACGAGCGCGACGATGGGCTGCAAGTGGGCGATGCCGATGACCATTGTGTGTCCCCTGTGTGGTTCTGGCGGTGGTGAGAACGGCGACGGTACGGAAGGGTTCCGTTTTCTTCTTACCCTCTCCCCCTGTGGGCCCTGTGGGAGAGGGTGGCGAGCAGCGAAGCTGCGAGCCGGGTGAGGGGTCAGCATAGCAACTGAACCACCGACCCCTCACCCGCCCTCGCTTCGCTCGGGCACCCTCTCCCACAAGGGGAGAGGGGAAGCGTGCAAGCGGCGCCGCCACGCCTACCCCTCGATCTTGGAGAAATCAGCGACCGCGCGGGTGGCCTGACGAATTTCGTTGAGTAGCAGCAACCTATTTTCGCGCAGTTTTGTGTCATCGACATTGACAGTGACCTTGTCGAAGAAGGCGTCGACCTTGGGGCGCAGCTTGGCCATAGCGGTCATGGCGGCGGCAAAGTCTTCCTTGGCGACGGCGGTGGAAGCATCCTTCTTCGCGATATTGATCGCCTCAGCGAGGGCTTTTTCTTCCGCAAGCTGATAGCGCGCGGGATCGGGCGCGCCGGTGTAGCTCTTGTTGTCCTTCTTCTCTTCGATGCGGAGGATGTTGGAGGCGCGCTTGACGCCGGCGAGCAAGTTCTTGCCATCGTCGGTGTCAAGGAATTTGCCGAGCGCCTCGACGCGGCGGACGATGAGCAGGAGGTCGTCCTGGCCTTCGAGCGCAAACACGGCATCGACCAGATCGTGCCGCGCGCCCTGCTCGCGCAGTTGCGCTTTCAAGCGGTCGGCGAAGAAAGTTAGGAGATCGACGCTATTTTTGCGAACCTGACGGCCGCCCCAAGCGGTAGCAACATGACCGATAGCGACCATTTGAAAGCCGCCCTCTCTACTGCTGTGCGCTAAACCGCCTTTCTTGAACGATTTGTCGATCACATTTGCATGTGCATCGAATTCTTGAAACGAGGTCCGCTCTAATCGTGTTGTCGAGTACAAGCCTAATCACCCCTAGCGCCGCTCTCCGCAGCGCATAAGGATCCTTCGATCCGGTCGGCTTCTCATCGATTGCCCAAAAGCCGACCAGCGTGTCGATCTTGTCGGCCAGCGCGACGGCGACCGAGACCGGATCGGCCGGCACCAGATCGTCCGGGCCCTTCGGGCTGTAGTGGTCTTCGATGGCGTGGGCGACGGCCTCGTCCTCGTCCTGCGCCTCGGCGTAGTAGCGGCCCATGAGGCCCTGCAATTCGGGAAATTCGCCGACGACCTCCGTCAACAAATCCGCCTTGCAAAGCAGCGCCGCCCGCTCGGCTTTGGCGCTGTCGGCGCCGACGACATAACTCAGCTCACCCGCCAGCGCGACAATGCGCGCGATGCGCTCGGCCTGCGTCCCGAGCTTCTCGTGGAACACGATGTGCTCGAACTTGGGCAGGCGATCTTCCAGCCGCGTCTTGAGATCGGTCTCATAGAAGAACTTGGCGTCGGACAGCCGCGCGCGGATCACGCGCTCGTTGCCGGCGATAATCGCCTTGCCGCCATCCGTGGTCTCCTCGTTCGCGACCAGGATGAATTTGTTGACCAGCTTCGCCGTCTGTGGATCGCGCAGCACGAAGCATTTCTGGTTGTTGCGGATGGTGGCGCGGATCACCTCGTCCGGGATCGCCAGGAACGCCTGGTCGAACGCACCCATCAGCACCACAGGCCATTCCACCAGGCCGGACACTTCGTCCAGCAGGCCCTCGTCTTCCACTAATTCGAAGCCTTGCGCGAAGGCGAGGTTCTTGGCGTCGGTGAGGATCGTCTGCGCGCGCCGCGCCGGATCGAGCATCACCTTGGCTTTTTGCAGGTTGGCGATGTAGTCGTCGAGGCGGCGCACCTTGAACGGCTTGGGCGCCATGAAGCGATGGCCGCGCGTCTCGTTACCGCTGGCCAGACCATCGACCGCGAATGGCACGATGTCGGGCTCTTCCGTTTCCGGGCCGAAGGTCGCAACGATCGAATGCAGCGGCCGCACCCAGGTGAGCTTGCCGCTGCCCCAGTGCATCGACTTCGGCCACGGGAACGTGCGCACCACATCGGGCAGCATGTCGCCGATCACCTCAAGCGCCGGCCGGCCCGGCTTGTCGATCACCGCGACGTAGAAATCGCCCTTCTTGTCCTGCTGAATCTTCGCGTCGCTGATCGACTTGAGGCCGGCCGCCTTCACGAAGCCGGCGATCGCCTGCTCCGGTGCGCCAACCTTCGGTCCCTTGCGCTCATCTTTCACGTCCGGCGAACGCGCCGGCACGCCGTGCACCGACAGTGCAAGCCTTCGCGGCGTGGCGAAGGCCTGGGCGCCCTCGTAGGTCAGCCCCGCCGCCACCAGCCGGTCGGTGACAATTTTCCGCAAATCGTCGGCGGCGCGCGCTTGCATGCGCGCGGGGATTTCTTCCGAAAGAAATTCGAGCAGAAGATCGGGCATTTGCGGGGCTCGTGCAGGCGGCTGGCGCGGTTTGGAGGTAGCAGGGGATAGATACGTTGTCACCCCAACCCATGCACGGGGCGCACTACGCACATATCCCTAAGCTAACTACAGGAAAAATTAGACATTTGAAAACGCTGCCGGCGTCACAACAGCGGCAAAAGAAGCGTCCGCGCGTTTGTGCAACGAAATACCGGGAGCGTGTCCGTGTCCAAGTTCGGAAAATCCCCCTCGTCCGCAAGGCCGCCGATTATGTGCAGTCGACCGACTGGCACCGCGCCGCGGTCCGCGACGGCATCGATCTTTTCACGCTGTTTGTGATTTACTACGCGGTGGCGCATTTACGCTGGCCTTCAACATCTCGCCGGTGCAAATGCGCGACGCGACGCTTGCCCTGCGCATTCTCGGAATCCTCGGCGAAACGGGGCTTGCGCCGTCGCAGCTCGAGCTGGAGGTCACCGAAAGCGCGATCGTCGGCGACGGCCCGGTGGCGCGGCAGATGATCGACGAATTGCGCGTCGCCGGCGTGCGCGTCGCGCTCGACGATTTCGGCACCGGCTACGCCACCATGTCGCAACTGCTGTCGTTCCGTTTCGACAAGAGCAAGATCGACCGCAGCTTCGTCGAAAAGCTCGGCGCCGACGGCGGCAGCGAGGTGATCGTGCGCGCGATCATCGGTCTGGCCAAAGGCCTGGGGCTGGCGACCACCGCGGAAGGCATCGAGACCGCCAGCCAGCTGGCCGATCTGAAAGCCGACGGCTGCCTGGAAGGCCGGGGCTATCTGTTCGGCAGGGCGATGCCGCCGTCCGAGATCCGCGGCATGCTGCGCAAACGCGCGAGCGCGGCCTAAAGCTTCTTGTGGCTGCCGTCGCAGAGCGGCTTCTTGCCCGAGCGTTTGCAGGTGCAAAACGCGAGATTGCCGGAAACCTCCGGCTTGTATTCGATCGGCGTGAAGCTCGTCGTTTTGTGCGAGCTGTCGCAAAACGGCTGCGTCTTGGAAAGCCCGCAAGCGCACCACCAGTAGCTCTTGCCGACTTCGACATCCATTCTGATCGGCGCGCGTCCGCCGATTTCCGGTTCGCTCATGTCGCCCCTCCTCCTGCCGTTGCCAGCCAGGCCTCGCCGCAGCCTTTCGCCAATTCGCGCACGCGCAGAATATAGCTTTGCCGCTCGGTGACCGAGATCACGCCGCGCGCGTCGAGCAGATTGAACACGTGTGACGCCTTAATGCACTGGTCGTAAGCCGGCAACGCCATCAAATGCTTTTTATGGTCGGCGCTCCAGCCGTCGGCCAGATATTTCTTGCAAGCCGCCTCCGCCATCTTGAACTGCTCGAATAGCATCACGGTGTCGGCGAACTCGAAATTGTGCCGCGAATATTCCTGCTCGGCCTGCAGGAACACGTCGCCATAGGTCACTTTCTTGTCGCCGCTCAGCCCATTGAAGTTGAGGTCGAAGACGTTCTCCACGCACTGCACATACATGGCGAGGCGCTCGAGCCCGTAGGTGATCTCGCCGGTGACCGGCGCACATTCGTAGCCGGCAACCTGCTGGAAATAGGTGAACTGCGTCACCTCCATGCCGTCGCACCAGCATTCCCAGCCGAGGCCCCAGGCACCCAGCGTCGGGCTTTCCCAGTCGTCTTCGACGAAGCGGATGTCGTGAACGCCCGGATCGATGCCTATGGTTTTCAGCGAGTTAAGATAGAGCTCCTGAATGTCGGGCGGCGACGGCTTTAGCGTGACCTGGAACTGGTAATAGTGCTGCAGCCGGTTCGGATTTTCGCCGTAGCGGCCGTCCTTCGGCCGGCGCGAGGGCTGCACGTAAGCCGCTTTCCACGGTTTCGGCCCGAGCGCGCGCAGCGTGGTGGCCGGATGAAATGTTCCAGCGCCCACTTCCATGTCGTAAGGCTGCAAGATTACGCAGCCCCAGTTCGCCCAGTACTGCTGCAGCGCGAGAATGAGGCCCTGAAACGAGCGCGCGGGGTCCAAATTGTCTTGAGTCATGCGGTCGCCGGCAAAACGAACGGCCTCGGCCATCGTTTGGATACGGATTCTTAAGCACGGGAATCGAAGGCGACCGTATCGGCGGCCCTATGGGGGGTCAAGCCGGGCAGTTTTTACGGGATTTTGAACCGAAACCGCTATACCCGCGACCGATCAAAGCAAAAGCAACGTCGCGGAGGGTTTAACATGCTGGCGTTCGAACTGGTGGGAATGGCGTTGTTCGCGCTGTTTTTCGGCGCGCTCATCACCAACAAAGAGAGCATCAGCCGCTAATCAGGGCCGGTATTCGCCGGTCGAGGGATCGCGCCGCAAGGTCGGCATAGCCTCGCGATCCGAAATCCGCGCCGCGCGCTTGGCGCGCTCAAGCTCTTCGTTGATCCGGCGCGTTTCCTTCACCACCCAATGCACGACCATCGCGCCGCCCGCGGCGATGAGAGACCATTTCACGAGTGGCGAGAGCAGAAACGGTGGCATGATCGGCTCCTTGTCGTCTGCAGGCGCAATTTCCCAAGCAATCAAGGCAATTTCGCGGCCCGGCACCAAACGCCATCATAGCCCATAACGTGCCCACAGCGCACGCGTTTCGTGGCCGCTGGCAAAGCCCACGCGCAATGAACTAGAATTAGTCGATGCCGCAACGGCGACGACAACTGCCGGCCGGCCTGGGAGGATTCATGAGGAAAACCGTCAAAGCCCGCTGGGCGCTGTCCGCGCTCGCCGCCTTATTGCTGTGGCCGCTGCACGCTTCGCCAAGCAGCGCAGCCGACGCCTGGCCGACCCGGCCGGTGCGCTTGATCGTCACACTCGGACCCGGCAGCGGCGTCGATATCGGCGCGCGGCTGTTCGCCGACAAATTATCGCAGCGTTGGGGCCAACCCGTTGTGGTCGAGAACAGGCCGGGCGGCGACGGCATGCTCGCCATCACGACCTACCTGGCCGCGCACGACGATCGTGTCCTGCTGGTCTCGCCGGTCAGCTCCTTCACCGCGCATTCCTATTTTCACGACAAGCTGCCGTATGACCCGAAAGACTTGATTCCGGTCGCGCGCCTGTCAAAGACGGTGGTCGTGGTCAGTGTTCCGGCCTCCCTCAACGTCAACTCGCTGAAGGAACTGGAAGCGCTGGCGCGCGCCAAGCCCGGCGAATTGAATTGGACGACCGCCACCGGCTTCACCGATTTCGTGTTCGCGGGATATCTGCACACGGTCGGCCTGAAAATGGCAAAGGTGCCGTATAAAAATCCGGTGTCGGCCGTCAACGATCTGGCGGTGGGAACGATCCAGGTTTTCATGCCCGCCTACGCCATCGTGCGGCCGCAGGTGGAGGCCGGCAAAGTAAAGGTGCTGGCGGTGACCAATCACGAGCGCGCGCCGGCGATCCCCGACATCCCGACCGCGGCGGAAGCCGGCTATCCCTCGCTCGAGTTCGACGGCCTCGTCGGCATCTTCGGCCCGCCTGGGATTCCCGACGCGGTGCGCAAGAAGATTGCCGACGACGTCCGCGCGATCGCCAGCGATCCGGCGATCGTGCAGAAGATGACCGCGACGGGACAGATCATCAGCCCGGGCAACCCTAAGGAATTCGCCGCTTCGATCGAGCAGCAGCGGGCGCAGGTGGCGGCGGTGGCAAAATTATTCGGCGACAAGCCGGTGCAGTAGCGGCTATAGCCCGTAGCGCGCCCATAGCGCCCGCGCTTCAAGCGCCGAGATCAGCTCATCGGCAAGCGCGGGCTGATTGGTGAGCGCCTGCGCCAAGCCGACGCCCTGCAGACGCCGGCCGAACATGCTGCGCTCGGCCGAAATGAGCGGCGTGCGCACTTTCTCGCCGTAACGCGCGCGCAATACGCTGCGCAAGTCGCCGATGCTGTCGGCAAGGCCGAACTCGATGGCTTTCGGAGCGGTCCAGAATTCGCCGGAGAACAGGGTCTTGTCCGGACCGTTGAGCTTGCCCGCGCGCCGCTCCTTGACCAGCGCGATGAAGCGCTCGTGGATGTCCTTCTGAATCGCCTTGAGACGCTTCACGTCGCCGGCATCCTCCGGCAGAAACGGATCGAGCATCGCCTTATGTTCGCCGGAGGTATAGAGCCTGCGTTCGACGCCGAGCTTGTCCATCAATTTGGTGAAGCCGAACGAGCCGCCGACCACGCCGATCGAACCGACGATGGAAAATTGATCGCAGATGATTTCGTCGGCCGCGCAGGACAGCATGTAGCCGCCGGAGGCGCCGATATCCTCGACGAAGGCGATGACCGGGAGTTTCTTCTCCGCCGACAGGTCACGGATGCGTCGATAGATCAGGTGCGACTGCGACGGCGAGCCGCCGGGCGAATTGATGAGGAGCGCGACCGCGCGCGCGTTGCGCACCGAAAAGGCGCGCTCGAGCGTTTTGGCTGCGGTCGACATCATCAGGCCAGGCCGCAGCGGCGTCGACACCCCGATGACGCCGGACAGCCGCACCACCGGCACGACAGGTATGTCGGGGCGGAAACGCGCCGGCAGCAGGCTGCGCAGGGCGCCGAGTGTTTGTGCAAAAATATTCGCCATTTGTGTTATTCGCCTCGATGTTTATGCGTCTGTTACGCCAGCCCTGCCACCCTTCCCGAACACGTTACTCACGTCCCGGAATGGTCATTAACCGATCATTGTTTAGCCTTGGAATAGTTTTTGCATTGCACCTAGGGCCGGCTACGACACGGAAAGAAGCAATGGATCCGAAGCTGACCATATTGTTCATGCTTATTGGCGCGGTTGTTGTGCTTTCGCACTTAACCGACGAGAATCTTATGCGAATGCGACGCCAACTGGTTAATCCCCGTTGGCGCAATTTCGTGCGCATATCGCGCAAAATTTAGGCGGCGAATCACTTCACGGCCCGTCTTCAGCAAGCGTTAACTTCTGCCCGCCGCGCAGCACGGCCTCCGTGGCCGCGCTCGGCCCACCTTGCGCATCATTGAGAACAAGGGCGGGCCGATAGGCCGGTGCGCCGCCGCCGCCTTTCACAGCGCGCACCAGCACGCGAATGGCCGGCGCCCCTGCGCGCGGAAGCACGGGCAGCATCGCGACCGCGCCGAATTCGCCCGCCAGCGCGCCGAGCACATCCTCCACTTCATCCGCGCGCCAAATCAGCGTCAGCGCGCCACGCGGCTTGAGCAGAAAAGCCGCCGCAGCGATCCAGCGCGCCAGCAAGCCAAGATCGCCGGCGTGCGCGAGGCGGCGGCGCGCGTCGGGCGAGACATTGTGCCGGCGCGCATCGTGGAACGGCGGGTTCATCAGCACGCGATCGGCGCTGCCGGCCGCCAGTCCGGCCGCGGCCAGCGCACTCGTGTCTTCTGCGTCGCAAGCGATGGCGCGCACGCGGCCGGCCAAGCCGTTAGCCTGCGCGTTTTCGCCAGCGAGCCGGCTGAGCGCGGCGTCGATCTCGACCAGCGCCACCTTGAGCCCTGCAACGCGCGCAGCGAGCGCAAGACCCGCGCCGCCGACACCGGCGCCAAGGTCGACCGCCAGTTCGCCCGCGCGGCCGCCGCACGCAGCCGCAAGCAGGATGGCGTCGTGGCCGATGCGATGACCGCTCAAGGGTTGACGCAGTGTCAGGCGGCCGCCGAGCACGGCGTCTTCGCTGGTCTCGAGCATGTCGCGCTCAGCGGGCATCGGGGCGCAGCTCATGGCCGAGCCCGGCATCGCTGAGCAGCCGGCGGGCAGCGGCGAGATAATCTTCCGCCACCAGGACGCGGCGCGGTAGAATGCCGAGTGAGCCTTCCAGCACGCTCATGTTCTGGTCGAGCACCATGTGTGGAATCTTGGCGCCGTCGAGCAGCGCGCCGATGGCCGAAACCAGAACCATGTCGTTGGTGCGCACGAGTTCTTTCACAAGTTTACCCTCGCCCGCGCTCCTCACCCGGCGCGCGATGCGAAAGGTAGGCGAACAATTTCGCCTCGCGGCGGCCCCGCGTCACGGTATCGAGCACCAGGCCGACGGCAATCGAAAGAAAGGCCAGCACCATCAGCCCGGTCGACAGCACGGCGGTCGGCAGGCGCGGCACCAGGCCGGTCTCGAAGTAAGTGACGAAGACCGGAATGGCAAAGCCCAGTGAGGCTAAGCCGAGCGCGATGCCGATCGCGCCGAAGAACGACAGCGGCCGCTCGGCGCGGTAAAGCTTGATGATCGTTCCGAGAATGCGGAAGCCGTCGCGCCAGGTATTGAGCTTTGACGACGAACCTTCGAGCCGCGCGTAATAGGGCGTGTCGATCTCGGCGACCGCCAGCCCCAGTTCGAGCGCGTGCACGGTGAGCTCGGTCTCGATCTCGAAGCCGGACGACAGCAACGGGAACGACTTCACGAAACGGCGCGAGAACACGCGATAACCCGATAGCATGTCGTTGAAGGTGGGGCCGAACACAGAGGCGACGAAGCCGGTAAGCAGCTTGTTGCCGGCGATGTGGCCGGCGCGGTAGGCCGCTTGTTCGCGATGCACGCGGCTCGCCACCACCATGTCGAGCCGCTCGGTGAGCAGCCGCGCGATCATGGCCCGCGCGCTCGGCGCGTCGTAGGTGGCGTCGCCGTCTACCAGGACATAGATGTCGGCCTCAATGTCAGTGAACATGCGCCGCACCACGAAGCCCTTGCCCTGGTGCTTTTCCTCGAACACCTCGGCACCGGCAGCGCGCGCAACGGCGGCGGTGTTGTCGGTCGAATTGTTGTCATAGACGTAGATCGCGGCGTCCCGCAGCGCGGCGCGGAAGTCGCGCACAACCTTCGCGATTGCCGCTTGTTCGTTGTAGCACGGCACCAGCACCGCGATCTTGGTGCGATCGAAGCGGGCGGGCGCGCGGGCAGCCGGTCTGGAAGACTTTTTCGCCAATCGGAGGCCTATTCCGTCAATTTGCGGTGATGCCGCAATCTAATGCACTTGCCGCCTTAACGCAGCGTTTCTATGCTCGCGCCGTCATTGTAAGCGCGGAGCAGCGTCTTGGCCGTCGTCCTTCCTTTTGAAAGTCCCCACCCTCAATCGCTCGACCGCCTTGCCGAACTGGTGGCACCGGACATGGAGCGAGTCAACGCGGCCATCCTGGCGCGCACCGGCTCGGACGTCGCCATGATCCCGGAGGTCGCCAACCACCTGATTTCCTCGGGCGGCAAGCGGCTGCGGCCCATGCTCACTTTGGCGATGGCCAGACTGTCGGGCTACGGCGGCGACGGTCACATCAAGCTCGCCGCCGCGGTCGAGTTCATGCACACCGCAACCTTGTTGCACGACGACGTGGTGGACGAAAGCGACATGCGCCGCGGCAAGCTCGCCGCCCGCATGCTGTGGGGTAACGAGGCAAGCGTGCTGGTCGGCGATTTTCTGCTCGGCCAGGCCTTCAAGATGATGGTCGAGGTCGGCAATCTGCACGCGCTCGATATTTTATCGTCCGCCGCGGCGGTGATCGCCGAAGGCGAAGTCATGCAGCTCGGCGCCGCCAAGAACACCGCCACCAACGAAGACGAATACCTGGCGGTGATCCGCGCCAAGACCGCCGAGCTGTTCGCCGCCGCCTGCGAGGTGGGACCGGCGCTGGCCGTGCGCGAAAAGGCCGAGCAGGCCGCCTGCCGCTCCTTCGGCATGAATCTCGGGGTCGCCTTCCAGCTCATCGACGACGCACTCGACTACGGCGGCAAGTCGGCCAAGCTCGGCAAGAACGTCGGCGACGATTTCCGCGAAGGCAAGATCACACTGCCGGTGGTGCTGTCATTCCGCCGCGGCAGCGCGAGCGAGCGTGAATTCTGGAACCGCACGCTCGGCCAAGGCGAAGTGCGCGACGGCGATCTCGACACCGCCATCGCGCTGATGGCCAAGCACCACGCAATCGAGGATACCGTCGGCCGCGCGCGCCACTATGGCGCCATCGCCAACGACGCGCTGGCGCTGGTGCCGCCTTCGGACGTCAAGACGGCGCTGGAAGAGGCGGTCGCCTTCTGCATCGGCCGCGCGCACTAGCCCGAGTTCAGAGCGGCCCGTAGCCGGTCGCGGGATCGCGCTGAAGCTGGAAGCGGATATTCTGGTCGGGATCCTGGCCGATATATCTGTTGTACTGATAGACCGGCGGCGAACACCCGTTCGGTTGCGGCGCCGACTGCCCGGGCAGCAGAAAACCCCAGGAGAATTGATAAGGCTGATCGACGCATTGCGCGCGATGCGGCGGGCGATGCTTGGCGCGCGCCGAGGCGGACTCGGTCGTTGCGGCCGAAACGGCCGCGAGCGCAATTGCGAACCACGTGAATTTCATTTTCGTCTCCTGGATCCGGACATTTCCGGGTAATGACGGCAAATTCAAGGGGCGTCAGCTCAAGACCGTCGCCTGCACCCACCAATCCTTGCGCTCGGCCGCGAGCCGGCGCGCAGCCGCCAGGGCTTCGCCCGGCGAACGGAACAGGGCAAAGCAGGTCGGCCCCGAGCCGGACATGCGCACGAGCTGCATGCCCGGCAGCGCGCGCAACGTTATCAGCACTTCCGAGATGACCGGCGCGCAGGCGACTGCCGCCTGGGTGAGATCGTTGCCGTGACGCGTCAGGAACTCGATCATGCCGTCGCGCGTGCGCGGCACGTTTTTGAGCGGCTCCTTGCTGCCCTGCGTGCCGGCGAAAGCCGTAAACACCGCTCGGGTCGGCAAGGGCACGCGCGGATTGACCAGGACGGCTGCTAGCTGCGGCAGCGGAATTGGCGCGGACAAATGCTCGCCGACGCCGCGCATGATGCGCGCTGTTGCATCGAGACAGACCGGCACGTCGGCGCCGGCGGCGAGCGCCGCGCTCGCAACGCGTTCGTCGTCGCGCGCCAGACCGTTGGCGCGGGCGAGCAGGCGCAGGGCGGCGGCCGCGTCGGAGGAGCCGCCGCCAATGCCGGCCGCAACCGGCAGGTTCTTGTCGAGCAGGAAGCGCCCGCCCTTCAGGCCGGGAACGCGTGCGCGCAATTCCGCAAACGCTTTCAGCACCAGATTATCGGCAGTCGCGCCGCAGGCGGCGGCGAAGGGGCCCGCGACCTGAAGGGTTGCGCCCTCGCCCGGCTCGAGGTCGAGCTTGTCGGCGATATTGGCGAACGCCACCAGGCTCTCCAGCTCGTGGTAGCCGTCCTCGCGGCGGCCGAGCACGCGCAAGGTGAGATTGATCTTGGCGGGCGCCTTTTCGATTAGCGGTTCGCTCACGAGAAATTCTCTCCCCTCCCCCCACGAGCCCTTGCGAGTGGTGGGGAGGGGTTGGGGGTGGCGGGAATATAGACGAGGCAGGCGAACGAAAACGCCCCCCACCCAGGATCGCGTCGCTCAGGCGACACGATCCGCCCCTCCCCACCGCTTCGCGGGGGGAGGGCAAAGAGCAAGCTCAGCCGCCGTTGCCGCCCTTTTTCTCCGGCTTGTCGACCGCCTTGGCTTGCGAGGAGGTCTCGTCGGGCAAGCCGTTCTTCAGTTTCTCTTCGATCTTCGGCAGGTCTTCCGGATCGGGCTTCAGGTCGCGCGCATGCGCCCACTGGAAGCGGGCCTCGAGCACGCGCCCGACGCGCCAATAGGCGTCGCCGAGATGGTCGTTGATGGTCGGGTCTTCCGGCTTGAGCTCGATCGCGCGCTCGAGCTGCTTGACCGCTTCCTCATAATTGCCGAGCCGGAAATAGGCCCAGCCGAGCGAGTTGACGATGTAGCCGTCGTCCGGGCGCTGCTGGACGGCGCGCTTGATCATGTCCATGCCTTCGTCGAGCTTCACGCCCTGGTCGATCCAGGAATAGCCGAGATAATTCAGCACTTGCGGCTGCTCGGGGAAGAGCTTGAGCGCCTCCTGCAGATCGGCCTCCGCCTTCGGCCACTGATGCGAGCGCTCGTAGCAGATGCCGCGGAAGTAATAGATTACCCAGTTGCTCTTGTCCGGATGCTCAAGCGTGGCGATGCCTTTACCGTAGGTGTCGGCGCATTCGGCGAACTTCTTGTGCCCGCGCTGCACATTGCCGAGCGCCACGATCGCTTCGAGATCCTTCGGACGCTCTTTAATGAGCGCATCGAGCTGCTTTTCCGCCTCGTCGCCCCGATCGAGCGTGTCGAGATTGGCGGCCATCTGGATGGCAGCGTTGCGGTGGAGCGGCGAATTCGCCGGCACGCGCTTGTAGATCTCGATCGCCAGATCCGGCTTTTTGAGCGACTCGTAGAGATCGGCGAGCGACAGCAGCGCCAGCGGATGATTGGGCGAGAGATAGAGCGAAAGCTGCAAGTAAACGAGGCCGAGATCCTCGCCGCCGCGGCGGCCGAGCGAGGCGCCGAGCCCGTAGAGCGCTTCGGCCGCGCCTGATTGCGGGGAATTGACGAGCTGCGGCAATTTCTCGCCGGCTTTCAGCTTGTCCATCGACTCTACGATCAGCGGATGGTTCGGCAGCACCTTGTCGAAGGCCTCGAACACGTCTTGCGCATCCTTGGTCGTTTTATTGCGCGACAGCCAGCTGCCATAAGCCTCGACGACCCTGAGCGCAGAGGAGTCGAGCTTGTAGGCGTTCTCCAGCCGCTTGCCGGCTTCGGCCTTGTTGCCGGCGAGATCGTAGATCATGCCGGCGTGGAGATCCTTGAAGATCTGATACCAATCCGGACCGCTGAGCTTGTCGATGGTGGCAACGGCGCCTTTGGCGTCGCCGGCGCCATATTGGCCCCACGCCACCAGCAGTGTGGCGGCGAGATCGGTAATCGGGCCGCGCACCGACTGTGCGAGGTCCTGGCGGGCGGCGGCGTAGCGTTTCTGCTTGAGCGCGTGCACGCCGAGCACCAAGCGGGCGACGCGGTCGCCTTTATCGCTGTGCGCGATGCGTTCGGCGAACGGCACGGATTGCTCGATGTCACCGCCGACCAGCAGCGAGAGGAAGGCGCGGTCGCGCAGTTCGACATTGCTCGGATCGAGCTTGAGCGCGGCGCCGTAATAGCTGGCGGCAGCTTGCGCGTCGCGCATTTGCCCGGCGTGGCGGGCCGCCAGATAACTTCCCGAGGCGGTCAGGCCGGCGAGGTCGTCTTGCGACGGAGGCTGGGCAGTCACTTCAAGCGGCGCCGCGGCGAGAATGACGGCCAGCGCGCTGCCGGCCAGATACCGGGCGAAGCTCGAGAATGTCACGGGCGATGCTCCAATGAGGCGACAGACCGCTGGTCGCACTGTTTGCCGCCGGGGTTGAGCCAGAATGGCCTTTTTGCGCCGCCCCCGCAAGAACGCGATCCGGCCAAGTCCTGTAACTTGTCATTCAAGCTTGAATGCCCCGATATGGGCAGCATCGTGGCCGGAACCTGCCGCGAACCATTACATATTCGGATAATTCGGCCCGTCGCCGCCTTCGGGCGGAAACCAAGTGATGTTTTGATTCGGGTCTTTGATATCGCAAGTTTTGCAGTGGACGCAGTTCTGCGCGTTGATGACGAACTTCGGCGCGCCACCCTCCTCGACCCATTCGTAGACGCCGGCCGGACAATAACGCGCCGAGGGGCCGGCGAAGACGTCGTGCTCGGACGATTTTTGCAAACTCATGTCTTTCACCTTCAGATGCGGCGGCTGGTCTTCCTCGTGATTGGTGTTCGACAGGAACACCGAGGACAGCCGGTCGAAAGTGAGCTTGCCGTCGGGTTTCGGATAAGAGATCGGCGCGCATTCGGACGCCGGCCTGAGCGTGGCGTAGTCCGGCTTGCCGTGCTTGACGGTGCCGAACAGCGAAAAGCCGAGCGTGTTCGTCCACATGTCAAGACCGCCGAGCGCGATGCCGAGCGTGGTGCCGAATTTCGACCACAGCGGCTTGGCGTTGCGCACGCGCCAGAGGTCCTTGCCGATCGCGGAGGCGCGCCAGCTCGCCTCGTAATCTGAAAGCAAGTCATGCGCGCGGCCGGCCGCCAGCGCGGCGGCCGCCGCCTCCGCCGCCATCATGCCGGAGAGCATGGCGTTATGGCTGCCTTTGATGCGCGGCACGTTCATGAAGCCGGCATCGCAGCCGATCAGCGCGCCGCCGGGGAATGTGAGCTTCGGCACCGACTGATAGCCGCCTTCGGTCAAGGCGCGCGCGCCATAGGCGAGCCGCTTGCCGCCGGCAAAAGTGTCGCGCACCAGCGGATGCGTCTTGAAGCGCTGGAATTCCTCGAACGGCGACAGAAAAGGGTTGGCGTAATTGAGGTGCACCACGAAACCGACCGACACCAGATTTGTCGTCGAGATGATAGAGGAACGAGCCGCCGCCGGTGGAATCGTCGAGCGGCCAGCCGAACGAGTGCTGCGCGAGCCCTTTACAGTGTTTGTCGGGCGCAACCTGCCAGAGCTCCTTCAACCCGATCCCGAATTTCTGCGGATCGCGGCCGTCGGCAAGCGCGAACTTCGCGATCAATTGCTTGCCGAGGTTGCCGCGCGCGCCTTCGGCGAACAGCGTGTATTTGGCGCGCAGCTCCATGCCGCGGGTGAAGCTGTCTTTGGTTTCACCGGATTTGCCGACGCCCATGTCGCCGGTGGCGACGCCCGACACCGCACCATTGCCGTCATAGAGAACTTCGGCTGCGGCAAAGCCCGGATAGATTTCGACGCCGAGCCCTTCGGCTTTGGTGGCCAGCCAACGGCAGACGTTGCCGAGCGAGACGATGAAATTACCGTGATTGCTCATCAGCGGCGGCATCATGAAATTCGGCAATCGCAGCGAGCCACCTTCCGACAGATAGTAGAAGTGGTCGTCGATGACCGCGGTCTTGATCGGCGTATCCTCGGAGCGCCAGTCCGGCAGCAGTTTGTCGAGGCCGACCGGATCGATCACCGCGCCGGAGAGGATGTGCGCGCCGACCTCGGACCCCTTCTCCACGACCACCACGGCGATGTCGGGATTGATCTGCTTGAGCCGGATGGCGGCGGCGAGGCCGGCGGCGCCGGCACCGACGACAACAACATCGAATTCCATCGACTCGCGGGCGGGTAGCTCGGCCATGAGAATCTCCTCGCCCTAGTTTTGCACAGCTCGGGCAACCGCGTTAGCCGCATGGTAGGATGCAAAGATGATGCCTGACAAACGGCTGAGCGACCTCCTCGATTTTTATCGGGACGCCGGCGTCGACGCGCTTTTGGGCGAGCAGCCGGTTGCCCGGTTTGCCGCCGCCGAGACGCCGGCGCCGGTCCGCGCACCGCAGCCGATTTTGCTGCTGCCCGATCTGGAGACCAAAGGCCGCGCCGCGCCGGTGACGGCGCCGTCGGCTCCGCCCGCGCCGGAGGAAGCCGCCATGGCGGCGCGCGAGGCGGCCAAAGGCGCCAAAAGCCTGGACGAACTGCGCGCCATGCTCGAACGCTTCGACGGCTGCGCGTTGAAGGCGACCGCCACGCAGCTCGTCTTCGCCGACGGCAACCCGCAGGCAAAGTTGATGTTCGTCGGTGAAGCGCCCGGCCGCGACGAAGACATCGAGGGCCTGCCGTTCGTCGGGCGCTCCGGCAAACTGCTCGACCTGATGCTGGCCGCCATCGGCCTCGACCGGACGAAAGTCTACATCGCCAATATCGTGCCCTGGCGGCCACCCGGCAACCGCACGCCGACGCCGCAGGAGCAGCAGATTTGCCTGCCCTTCATCCAGCGCCAAATCGAGCTTGCCGATCCCGACATTCTGGTCTGCCTCGGCGGGCCATCGGCGCAGGCGCTGCTCGGCATCAAGGACGGCATTACCAAGACGCGCGGACGCTGGTTCGATTTCAATACCGGCAGGCGACAAATCCGCGCACTGGCGACGTTCCACCCGGCCTTTTTATTGCGCAGCCCACTACAAAAGCGCTTTGCCTGGCGCGACTTCCTCGCCATAAAAAAGGCGCTCGCCGGCTGAATGGTCGCGGCTAGCGATTCAGCCCGATATTTGTTATTCTTTGGATATGCCTTCTCGCCAACCGATCTCAAGCGCGATGCGAACCCTGTTCGCAATTGTGACAGCCGCCGTATTGTCGACCGGCGCCGTCATGGCCGCGGATTCGACGGGTGCGGCGCCGAAGAAATCGCCGCGCGTGCAGTCCCGTGAGCTGTCGCAGTCAGCGTTGGGCATGGAACCCGATAAGCCGGCGCTGAATACGGGCGATGAACCCGACACGAAACGTCCCGACGAATTTCAGTTTGGCGGTAACACGCTGCACATCGACGCCAGCCGCAAGAAGTCACTGCCGCAGGGCGTCGAAGACAACGAACAGGCGGTCATCAACAAGGCGCCGACCGAGCCCGCGTTGCAGCCAAGCTATTTCGGGCTGCGCCTGACGACGCCGATCCGCTAGCCCGTCACCGCGAATTTGATCGCGAACAGCACCGCCAGCACCATCACCGCGGGCGAGGCCTCGTTCCATTTGCCGGCCAGGATTTTCGCCACCGTATAGGTAATGAAGCCAAGGCCGATGCCGGTGGCGATCGAATAAGTCAACGGCATGGTAATGGCGGCGACCACCGCGGGCGCGTATTCGGTAATGTCGTCCCAATCGATCTCCGCCAGACCGCGCGCCATCACGCAGGCGACATAAAGCAACGCGGCCGAGGTGGCGTAAGCCGGGATCATGCCGGCAAGCGGCGCGAACAGCAGCGCCGCCAGGAAGAACAGCGACACGAAAGCCGCGGTCAGGCCGGTGCGGCCGCCGGCGGCGACGCCCGCCGCGCTTTCGATGTAGCTGGTGGTGGTCGAGGTGCCGATCACCGCGCCGAACATGGCCGCGAACGAGTCGGAGATCAGCGCCTGTTTCATGCGCGCGAGCTTGCCGTTCTTCATCAGCCCGGTGCGGTGGGTGACGCCGATCAGCGTGCCGGCATTGTCGAACACGTCGATGAACAAAATCGAGAGCACCACGATCAGGAAAGTGCCTTCCCAAACGCGCGAGAAGTCGAGCTGCAACAGCGTCGGCGCAAGCGAAGGCGGCAGCGAGATGACGCCGTTGAAATGCGCGAGGCCAAACGGCAATCCGATGGCGGTGACCACCAGGATGCCGATTAGCGTGCCGCCGATGATGCGCCGGTAGTTGAGCGCCGCGATCAGCACGAAGCCCAGAAGCATGAGATAGGCCACCGGGTTCTTCAGGTCGCCGAGCGTGACCAATGTCGCCGGCTGCGCCACCACCACCTTCGACTCTTCCAGCGCGATGATGCCGAGGAACAGGCCGACGCCGGCCGAGGTTGCGAGCTTCAGATTGTGCGGGATCGAGTTGATCACGTATTGGCGGATGCGGAAGACCGAAATCAAAAAGAACAGCACGCCCGAGCAGAACACCGCGGCCAGCGCCTGCTGCCAGGTATATTTGTACGTCAGCACCACGGTGAAGGCGAAGAAGGCGTTGATGCCCATGCCCGGCGCGAGCGCGATCGGATAATTGGCATAGAGCGCCATCACCATGGTGCTGACCGCGGCGGCGACGCAGGTGGCGACGAACACCGCGCCGGTGTCCATGCCGGTCTTGCCGAGGATCGCCGGGTTGACGAACACGATGTAGACCATGGTGAGGAAGGTGGTCAGGCCGGCAATGAATTCGGTGCGGATGTCGCTGCCCTGCTCCTTCAGCCTGAAATACCGGTAAAGCCAGGGCACGATCGGCGCCTGGGATTCGACCGCGCCGGCACCTGCTTGCTTGGCTCGCTTGGCCATTTACGTCCCCCGTTTGTTCCTGCGCGGCCAGCCTAACGCGACTGTCTGCGATGCGGCAGGCGCGCTGTGGATGATGTGGATACCGCCCGGATACCTCCGCAGCCGCCTCGATTTGGCGCAGCATGGAACTGCGTCATTCGAATTGACTTATTGGCGTATAATGTCCGCCGGGAGCGCCTGGCCGGAGGTCACCGATGCATTTCGATCCTATCCTGCTTGCCCGTTTGCAATTCGCCTTCACCGTCACATTCCACATCATCTTCCCGAGCTTCACGATCGGGCTGTCGGCCTACATCGCCACGCTCGGCGTGATGTGGGTGCGCACGGGCGAGGAGCGCTATCACCAGCTGATGCGGTTCTGGACCAAGATATTCGCCGTATCGTTTGCGATGGGCGTGGTGTCCGGGCTGGTGCTGTCCTACGAGTTCGGCACCAATTGGAGCCGCTTCTCGCTGGCGGTCGGCAACGTGATCGGACCGCTGATCGGCTACGAAGTGCTGATGGCGTTCTTCCTGGAAGCGACGTTCCTCGGCGTGCTGCTGTTCGGCTTCAACAAAGTGCCGCCCTGGCTCTACGTGCTGTCGGGTGCGATCGTGGCCTTTGGCACCGCCATGTCGGCATTCTGGATTCTCTCGGCCAATAGCTGGATGCAGACACCGGCCGGCTACGAGCTGAAGGACGGCATCGCCTATCCGACCGATTGGCTCGCCGTCATCTTCAATCCGAGCTTCCCCTATCGCTTCGCCCACATGCTCAACGCCGCTTATCTCACCACCGCGTTCGTGGTGCTGGCGGTAGGCGCGCGCTTTCTGCTCGCCGGCCGGCACATCGAGGAAGGCCGCACCATGCTGCGCATGGCGATCGGGCTGACTGCCGTGCTCGCGCCCTTGCAGCTGATCATCGGCGACCAGCACGGGCTCAATACGCTGCAGTATCAGCCGGTGAAGGTCGCGGCGATGGAGGGGCATTGGGACGGCAGCAAGCCGGGCGATTTCGCGATTTTTGCCTGGCCGGATGAAAAGGCGCAGACCAACCGCTTCGAGATTTCGATCCCGCGCGGCTCGTCGTTGATCCTCACCCACGATCCGAATGGACTGTTTCCGGGCTTGAATAGCGTGCCGGCGGACGAACGGCCGCCGGTGCCAATCGTGTTCTTCGCCTTCCGCGTCATGCTGGCGTGCGGCGTCTTCATGATCGCTGCAGCGCTCTATGGCGCATTTTTATGGTGGCGCGGCACGCTGTTCGACACGCGCTGGTATCTGCGCATCGTGGCGCAGACCTGGTGGGTCGGTTTTATCGCGGTGATGGCAGGCTGGATCACGACCGAGAGCGGACGGCAGCCCTGGATCGTCGAACACATTTTGCGCACCGCCGACGCCACATCGCCGGTGATCGGCGAAAGCATCGCGGTGACGCTGGTGCTGTTCGTGCTCGCCTATGGCGTCGTGTTCTCCTTCGGCATCTACTACATCAACCGCCTGATCAACCGCGGACCGACGCCGGGGGCCGAAGACAGCGGAGGATTTACCGGCGCTACAATTTCCGCCGCACATGAAGCCGGCCGCGCGGCCGTGCAGGGAGGCTGACCATGGAATGGTATCTCCCCATCATCTGGGCTGCGCTGATCGGCACCGCCGTGGCCATGTACGTGGTCCTCGACGGCTTCGACCTTGGCGTCGGCATTCTGTTTCCCTTCGCCGCCGACGAGCGCCAGCGCGATCAGATGATGGCGTCGGTCGCGCCGTTCTGGGACGGCAATGAGACCTGGCTGATCCTCGGCGGCGGTGGAATGCTCGTGGCCTTCCCGCGCGCTTATTCTGTGATCATGCCGGCGCTCTACATCCCGGTGATCGTGATGCTGCTGGCGCTGGTGTTCCGCGGCGTGGCGTTCGAATTCCGCACCGTTTCGCGCAGCAAGACCTGGCTCAACGTCGCCTTTACGATCGGCTCGGCGGTCGCCGCATTCGCGCAAGGCGTGATCCTTGGCGGGCTGATCCAGGGTGTGAAGGTCGAGAACGGCGCCTATGCCGGCGGCCCGCTCGATTGGGCGACGCCCTTCGCGTTTCTCTGCGGTCTTTCGATGATCGCGGGCTACGGCCTGCTCGGCGCCACATGGCTGACGATGAAGACCGAAGGGCCGGTCGCCGTGCGGGCGCGCGGTCAGGCGAAAATCCTGCTGCTTACCGTGCTCATCTTAATGGGCGCGGTCAGTCTGTGGACGCCGATTGCCGAACCGCGCATTGCACAGCGCTGGTTCTCGCTGCCGAACTTCTACTTCCTGTGGCCGGTGCCGACGATAACCGGGCTGACGGCATTCGCCTGCTGGCGCGCGCTCGAGACCGGCCGCGATGTGCCGCCGTTCCTCGCGGCGATCGGACTATTTTTGCTCGGCTATCTCGGGCTGGTGATTTCCAACTTCCCGTACTTGGTGCCGCCATCGCTGTCCGTGTGGGACACCGCGGCGGCGCCGGCGAGCCAAATCTTCATGCTGCTCGGCACCGTGTTTCTGCTGCCGATGATCCTCGGCTATATCGCGTTCGTGTACTGGCTATTCCGCGGCAAAGTGCGCGAGGGCGAGAGCTATCACTGAGCTGGCGGCGTCACCGGCGCTGTCGGCTCCGGACCTTCCGGTCGCACCACCGCCCAGCCGATGCGGATGAGCGGCAGGAAGCCCTGCACCGCGCGGGCGAAGGAGCGCGGGACTTCCGCCACCAGATCGGAAAATTGCGCGCGCAGCGTCGCCGGTGGCTGCGTGGTGTTTTCCGGCGTCGGCCAGACCAAGAGGCCGCCGTGCTCGCGCATGAGGGTGACGTCCGCCCATGGGCTGCGCTGCGGCGCCCAATCGAAATAAACGTGCGGGCGGCTGGGCGCGGCAAGCGCGATCAATGGCGCGATGCGTGCGTCGCCGGTGACGTATTCCAGCGGCTGGCCGGTGCGGCGCTGGTAGCTGTCGGCGAAGAAGCGGCCCTCGGCATTGGCGGGTTGCGCGATGGTGAGGTCCTTGCCAGCGATCCAGGGCATCAGCACGAGGCCGAGCACGACGATCGCCGGCGGCGCGCATAGCAGGCCAAGCCAGGCCGACGAGACGAGGCGCTCGCGATAGAGCAGCACCTGGTCGCCGGCCAGCATCACGATCGCGAGCCCCGAGAGCACCACCAAGGGCGCCACGCGGTCGAAAGGCCCAAGGCCGCCGGTGAGGATCGCGAACGCGATTGCAATCGCCGCCGGCGCCAGCGCGAACACATAGACGTAGATGCGCGCCAGCCGCTCGGTCGGATTGCGGTCGATTTCGGGCGCGCGCTCGCGCGGTTTGCGCGGCCAACCGGTGCCGAGCGCCACCAGCAGCATAAGCCCGGCATGGGTGGACAGCAGCGCCAGGCAGAGCATGAACCAAGCGGGCAACCGGCTGACGCCCAAACCGTCGTTGAAGCCCTCGGCCACGAGATCGCGCCCACTCCACAGCCACGCAAAATGCGGAAAGGCCACGATGATGAGCGGCAGCAGCGCGATCCACGGCTCGGGATGCTTGAGCGCTTCGCGCCCGCGTTCGGCAGCGAACGTGAAGACGGCCATCAACGCAATGAGAATGAAGCCGGCGTAGCTCGCCAGCAGCAGCAGACCGAGATCGAGCGCCAGCAGAAACCAGGTGCCGCGCCGGCCTTCGCCCAGCGCGCGCCAGTAGTGCAGCAGCGCCAGCGACCAGAGCGGTGCCGCCATCACCGCCGGTCCGAAATCCGGGCTCGGTACCGTGAAGGCGGTGATGCCGACCGTCAGCAGCACCGCCAGCACCGCATGGCGGGTGCCAACGATGGAGCGGCCGAGCGCGAAGACGCCCCAATAGGTGACAACGATGCATCCTTGAGCCAGCGCGTAAAGCCCAAACGAGCCGAGCAGCCGGAAGGCGGCTTCCCCCAGCCAGAAAGCCAGCGGCGGCCCCAGATAACTGCCGAGCACGAATTCGTGGCCGATGGCGAGCAGCATCGGCACGCCGCCAGGCGGCGCGCTGTAGAACAGCGCCGGGATCACCGTCCACAGGAAGGCTTGCGTGAGCGCGGCGGTCCAGAACACCACCCCAGGGCGTCCGCGCAGGAATTCGATGATCAGCGAGACGTAATGCATTGGCCCGGACGGCGTGGCGTGGACCCGGGCAGCAATAGAGAAGGCGGGCTAAAGAGGCAACAAGTCGGCGATGATCTCGTCGGAGACGCCGCCGCCCAGCGCCGCCAGCTTGGCCGCCACCGGGGCGAAGGACTTGCGGTGGTGGATGGTGGGGCCGAGCCGGGCCAAAGCCTCGAAATGCTCCGGCACGCTGTAACCCATATGGCGCTCGAAGCCGTAGCCGGGGTGGGCAAGGCCAAGCCGCGTCATCAGCCGGTCACGCGTGACCTTGGCGACGATCGAGGCGGCCGCGACCGAAGATACCAACGCGTCGCCCGACACTACCGCCTGGCACTCGCAGCCGCAATCGATCTTGATGTTGCCGTCGACGAACACGAGCTGAGGCGTCAGCGGCAGCGCCTTGACCGCGCGGGCCAACGCCCAGAGCGAGGCGCGCAGGATATTGTCGCGGTCGATGCGCGCGATCGAGCCGAAGGCGACCGCGACCTGCGCGCTGGCCATGATCTTGTCGTAGAGCTTCTCGCGCTGCTCAGCGTCGAGCTTTTTGGAGTCATTCAAGCCGCGCGGGATGCGTTCGGGGTCGAGCACCACGGCCGCCGCCACCACCGGGCCGGCGAGCGGTCCCCTGCCCGCCTCGTCGCAGCCGGCGACAGGCCATATGCCTTTGCCGAGCGCGCGGCGCTCGCGCCGGAAATTGGGCTTGAGTTCCGGTTCGTTGAGCGGCAGGCGCGGCGCGGCCGCGCGTTTGACCGCCGGCGTTGCCGGCGCCTTGCCCTTGGCAGCGGGCTTGCGCTTGTTCTTGGATTTGGCGGCCATGCGCAATGAGTGCGCAGTCAATGCGCGAACGTCAATGCGGCATCGAAACAAGTGTGGATAGCTCGCAAACTCTACGGACCGATCTGGCTTTGGACGTCGGCAAGAGCCCGGTTACAGCCGTCCTGATCGCCGGCGAGATCCGCATTGTGAGCCCGTATCATCGCCTCTTTGACCTTCGCAATTTTGCTCGGTGAGAGCTCCCCAAGCTTGCTCTCGGCCTCGGCCATCGAACGGGGGGTCGGCTGGCGATGCATCTGGGCTTCGCCGCTCTGATTAGCGGTCGGCCCGGCGGCGGCCACCGCATTCAGCTTGGTATCGATGAGCACTTGAATGCGCTCGATGTCCTTCGAACACGGCCCCGCTTGGCAAGGCAGCGCCAAAAGAGAGAGTGCGAACGGGCTGATTACCAGTAATTGCCGGACGGTCATGGTAGCCCCCTTTCTTGGCTCTTTCGCTTAAAACAGCGAAATCCAACAAAACGCCTTGATGCAAATCAAATAATTCTTCGGAAAAAGAAGCGTTCGTTTAAAAGAGGCTCAGCTGCTCGGTCGCCGGCTTGGGCTTGCGAAAGTGTTCGGTGGTGAGCAAGGAGCGCGTCACGTTCATGCCGAGCTTCTCGCAAGCCACCTCGAAACGGCGGCCGATCATCCAGGCGTAAGGGCCGGTGCCCTTCTGCCGCGTGAACCACTTGGAATCGTAGTCCTTGCCGCCGCGCATGTCGCGGATCAGCTTGAACACGTGCTTCTCGCGCTCGGGATAATTCTCTTTCAGCCATTCGCGGAACAGGTCGCGCAATTCGAGCGGCAGCCGCAGCAGCACGTAGCCCGCCTCGCGCACGCCGCCGGCATGCGCCGCATCGAGGATGCGCTCCATCTCCATGTCGGTGAGCGCCGGGATCACCGGCGCCACCATCACGCTAGTCGGCACACCCGCTTGCGATAAACGCCGCAAGGCCTCCAGCCGCCGCATCGGCGTGGCGGCGCGCGGCTCCATCTTGCGCGCAAGCTCGGCATCGAGCGTGGTTACCGACAGCGCGACCTTGGCCAGCTTGCGCTCGGCCATGCGCGCGAGGATATCGAGGTCGCGCAGCACCAGCGCCGATTTGGTAACGATGCCGACGGGGTGACCAGCGCGGTCGAGCACTTCCAAAATGCGGCGCATCACCTTGTAGCGCCGCTCGATCGGCTGATAGGGATCGGTATTGGTGCCGATGGCGATGACCTTCGGCTCGTAGCCCGGCGCCGACAGTTCTTTTTCCAACAGCTCTGCCGCTTCCGGCTTCACGAACAGCTTGGATTCGAAATCGAGCCCGGGCGACAGGCCGAGATAGGCGTGCGTCGGGCGCGCGAAGCAGTAGACGCAGCCGTGCTCGCAGCCGCGATAGGGATTGATCGAGCGGTCGAAGCCGATGTCGGGTGAGTCGTTGCGCGTGATGATCTTGCGCGTCGAGTCGATCGACACCTGCGTCTTGAACGGCGGCAATTCGTCGAGGGAACGCCAGCCGTCGTCGAAGGCAATGCGCGCCAACGGCTCGTAGCGGCCCGAGGCATTGCTCTGCGCGCCGCGCCCGCGCCGGCGCTCATGGTCGACGACGACGCCGAGCAGCTCGCTGAGGTCCTCGTAAGGACCAACGGAGCCACCCGCCGGCGCGGAGGGCAGCTCCCTCGCCGGCGGGTGCTTCTGGGCTGTGTTCGAACGAGCCATGGCGGCACCCTAATCGTACAATGCGAACGAAACAAGAACATTCTGAAAGGCTTGTGATTTCAGCAGGATCTCGTGGCGTCACATCCGAATCCCACATGATATGGTGGCAACCTGTTCACACCGCCACGGTTCCCATGTTGAGCGCGATCATTGCCACGCACGAATCGGAGCGCGCTCTGGTGCCAACGCTGTCTGCCCTGGTACCGGCAGTGGCGACCGGCCTGCTGCGCGAGGTGGTCGTCGCGGATGCCGGCTCGCGCGACGCCACCGCCGAGGTGGCCGAACTCGCCGGCTGCCGCTTTGTCGTCTCGACCGAACCGCTGGGCCAGCGTTTGAAATCCGCGGCGGCGCAGACGCGCTCGCCCTGGCTGATGTTCCTGCGCGCCGGCACGGTGCCGGAGGCGGGGTGGATCACGGCGGTCGAGCGATTCATCCAGGCGGCCGACATGGCCGAGCGGCCGCGCGCGGCTGTATTCCGCCCGCCGGGCGTCACCGATTTAATGCGGCCGGGGATTGCCGAGATTCTTACCATGGTCCGGATCGCGCTTGGTGGCGCGCCGCGCCCCGAGCAGGGCCTGCTGATCGCCCGGCGCTTCTACGAGACACTCGGCGGGCACGCCGGCGACGCCGAAGCTGAGAGCGCGCTGCTGCGCCAGATCGGACGGCGCCGCATCGTCATGCTTGCGGCTGGAGCCAATACTTGACTTAGTCAACTAATTGTTCGACGCTCGCCGGCATGGATGCGACAAGCCAGCGCGTCGCGGCGGTGCGCCGCTTTAACCGGTTCTACACGCGGCAGATCGGCGTGCTGCGCCGGAACTATCTCGACAGCCCCTACTCGCTCGGCGAGATGCGCGTGCTCTATGAGCTTGCGCACGGTGGCGCGCGCACCGCGAGCGACATCGGCCGCGCACTCGATCTCGACGCCGGATATTTGAGCCGCGTGCTGCGCAACTTCGAGAAGCACGGGCTGATCAGCCGCAGGACCTCCGCCGAGGACGCGCGCCAAAGCCACCTCGCGCTGACCGCACGCGGCGAAAAGCTGTTCGCGCCGTTCGAGAAGCAGTCGCAAGAGCAGGCCGGCGGCATGCTGCGCAAGCTGTCGGGCGACGAGCAGGCGCGGCTGGTGACGGCGATGACGACAATCGAGAGCCTGCTCGTTGGCGCGCCCGAGCCGAAGCGCGAGTACACCTTGCGCGCGCCGCGCTCGGGTGATCTCGGCTGGATCGTCACCCGTCACGCCCAGCTCTACGCGCAGGAATACGGCTGGACCGAGCCGTTCGAAGGCCTGTGCGCGCAGATCGTCGCCGACTTCCACAACAATTTCGATCCAAAGCTGGAGCGCTGCTGGATCGCCGAGATGAACGGCGAAAATGTCGGCTGCGTGATGCTGGTGAAGGACAAGCAGCCGAAGGTCGCGCGCATCCGCCTGCTGCTGGTCGATCCGAAAGCGCGCGGGCTCGGCCTCGGCCAGCGGCTGGTCGACGAATGCGTCAAGTTCGCGCGCAAGGCCGGCTACAGGAAAATCACGCTGTGGACGCACAGCATCCTGACCGCCGCGCGCCACATCTACGAGAATGCCGGCTTCATGCTCACCTCCAGCGAAAAGAAGCACAGCTGGGGCAAGGACGTGGTGGCCGAGTATTGGGATTTGGACTTATAGCCGTCAGCTTTTCGGCTCGGTCAGTCCGACGACATTGTGCACGGCCATCGGCCGGCGAATACCCTTGAGCTCGAATTCGCCCGCCAGCTCGACACTCACGGCCTCTTCCACCGCTAGCAGCACACGCGGGCTGATGAGGATCTGCCCCGGTTGCGCCTCGTCGCACAGCCGCGAGGCCACGTTGGAGACCGTGCCGATCGCGGCATAATCGAAGCGGCCTTCGAAGCCGATGGTGCCGAGCGTGGCGTAGCCATGCGAGATTCCGATGCCGAAGCCGAGATCGTGGCCGAGCCGGCGCCATTTATCGATCAGCGCCTGCAGCGCCGCGCGCATTTCCAGCGCCATCTGCACCGCCTTCAAGGCGGGATTTTCGACCGGCACGGGATCGTTGAAAATCACCATTACGCCGTCGCCGGCATAGCGCTCGAGCGTGCCGCTGTGCTTGTGAATGATGCCGCCGATCGCGGCGTGATACTGGCTGAGCAGCGCCATCACGTCTTCCGGATCGGAGCTTTCGGAGAAGCCGGTAAAGCCGCGCAGATCGCAGAACAGCGCGGTGATCTCACGGCGATGGCTTTCGAGCTGGCGCTCGTTGCCGGAGGCGACGATGAGGTCGGCGACCTGCGGCGGCAGGAAACGGCGCAAGCGGCCCATGCGCTCGATCTCGCCGAGCTGGTCGGTAACGCGCTGCTCGAGACCGCGGTTGAGCTCGTGCACCTGGTCGTGCAACGCCTTTAACCGCAGCACCGATTTCACCCGCGCCACCAGCGCCACCTGATCGATCGGCTTGGTGAGATATTCGTCGGCGCCGGCTTCCAGCCCGGTGACGATGTCCTTGCTGTCGGCCTTGGCGGTGGTGAGAATGATCGGCATGAACGGCAGCATCGTGTCGTTCTTCAGGCGCCGGCACACCTCGATGCCGTCAATCTTCGGCATCATGATATCGAGCAGGATCAGATCGGGCAGATACTCCTTGGCGGCGGCGAGCGCTTCCTCGCCGTCGCATGCCTGCTTAAGATCGTAGCCGTGCAACGACAGCCGCGTATGCAAAATGTCGCGGTTGGTCTCGTTGTCGTCGACGATGAGGATGCGCGGCGGCGAATGCATGATCAGGGCGTGGGCAGGAATTCTTTGATCTTGGCCAGCAGAGCGCGCGGACTATAGGGCTTCGTCACATAGGCGTCGCAGCCGGAGGCGCGCGCCTTGCTTTCGTCGCCGGACAGCGCGTAGGACGTCACCACGATGATCGGGATGCCCTTGGTATCCGGATTGGCTTTGAGCCGCCGCGTCGCCTCGTAACCGTCGAGGACCGGGAGCTGGATATCCATCAGGATCAGGTCGGGGCGCTGCCTGGCGACCTCAGCAAGCGCCGCCTCGCCGTCCCCAGCCTCGCGCATTTCGAAACCGTTGGCGCCGAGCAAATCGCGGAGGATTTGCCGATTGTCTTCCTGATCCTCCACCACAAGGATGCTCTTGCTCATGCTTGCCTCTTGGCCTGCTCGGCGCGCGTGGGAACGGTGAAGGCGAAGACCGAGCCCTTGCCGACTTGCGACTCGAGCCAGATGCGTCCGCCGTGCATTTCAATGATCTTTTTCGAGATCGCCAGACCCAATCCCGTGCCGCCCTTTTTCTTGGTGGTCGAGCTGTCGGCCTGCTGGAATTCCTGGAACAGCTTCTTCTGGTCGTCGTCCGAAATTCCCGGCCCGGTGTCGCACACCGCGACGGAAAACGCGCCATCTTTCTGCGACGCCTTGATGACGACATCGCCTTCGTCGGTGAACTTGATGGCGTTGCCGACCAGATTGAGCAGCACCTGCGTGAGCCGCCGTTCGTCGCCGTGGCCGCCAGCCATGTCCGGCATGATCTCGGCCTTGAAATTGAGCTTCTTCTCCGCCGCCAGCGGCTCGACCGCGCCGTAGACGTTGTATACCACGTCTTTCATCGAATAATCGGTGAGCGAGAGCGACAACTGACCGGCCTCGATCTTGGAGAGGTCGAGCACGTCGTTGATGAGGCCAAGCAGATGGCGGCCGTTGGTCATGACGCGCTTGAGCGTCGCCTGCACTTTCTCGGGCGTGTCGCCGTAGACGCCGTCGGCGATCAGCTCGGTGTAGCCGAGGATGGCGTTGAGCGGCGTGCGCAGCTCGTGACTCATATTGGCGAGGAACTGCGACTTGTGCTTGCTCGCTTCCTCGAGCTGACGGCTCTTGTCCTGGATTTCGTCGAACAGGCGCACGTTCTCGATGGCGATCACCGCCTGGTCGGCGAAGGTGGTGACCAGATCGATCTGCTTGTCGGTAAACGGACTGACCTCATCTCGGGTGAGCGAGAAGACGCCGATCGCCATGCCTTCGCGCAGCAGAGGCACGCTGAGGATGGTGCGGTAGCCAAACGTTTTCTGGTAGCCGCTCACCGTGTATTCCGGGTCGGCGAGCACATCCGGGATGTGGACCGCTTTGTTGTCCAACACGACCCGCCCGGTCGCACTGCCACGGTTCGCCAGCATGGGATGTTCGCGCGCATATTCCTCCGCTTCGCCCGAGAAGCCCTGGTTCGCACGCAACCGGAAAACATCGCCGTCACGCAGGAAAATCGTGCCCTTGTCGGCGGTGCACAGCCGCGTCGCCGATTCGACCAGCGTATCGAGCACTGGCTGCAAATCGAAGGTCGAGCGGCTGATGAGCTTGAGCACGTCGGCGGTGGCGATCTGCTGCTGCAGGGATTCCGAAAGGTCCTCGGTGCGCGTCTGCACCTCGTCGAACAGGCGCACGTTCTCGATGGCGATCACCGCCTGGTCGGCGAAAGTGGTGACCAGGTCGATCTGCTTGTCGGTAAATGCCTCCGCATCCGCGCGGGTCATTAACAGCATTCCGATAGGAGTGCCTTCGCGCAGCAGCGGGACTCCGAGAATGGTGCCCACTTGCGCCAGGCCCCGCGCTTGCAGCAGCGTAAGTTCCGGATCGGTCGCGACATCAACGATATGGATCGGTTTGCCTTCGAGTGCGACACGACCGGCAACCGACGTCCGATCCGCAGCGATCGGATGAGTCTTCATGTATTCGATATGCTCGGGCGGATAACCAACGCTCGCGACGCTATGGTACACACCCTCGCGTGCGAGCCTCACGGATGCGCGATCGGCGCGGCACAGCCGGGCCGCCGATTCGAGCAGCGTATTGAGCACGGCCGGTAAATCGAACGTCGAGCGGCTGATCACCTTGAGCACGTCGGCGGTCGCCGTCTGCTGCTCCAGCGACTCCGAAAGGTCGTCGGTGCGCTGCCGCAGCTCGTTGAGCAGGCGCGTGTTCTCGATGGCGATGACGGCCTGCTTGGCAAAATTGGCGACCAGGTCGATCTGCTTGTCCGAGAACGGGCGCACCTCTTGCCGGAAGATGGTGATGGAGCCGATAAACTCTCCGTCCTTGACCATCGGGACGACGAGAAGCGTGCGGATACCGACAATTTCCACGCCGACGACGACCATCGGGTCGCGCTCTTGGTAGGCCTGCTCCTTGCTCAAATCGACCACATGAACGATCTGCTTCGTTGTGGCGGCTCGCATGATCGGAGCGCTTCCGCTTGGCCGCAGTTCACCGCGCCGAACGAGCGCCATGATCGGCTCCGGGACGCCGCGCGTCGCGACCGGCAGGGCGATACCGTCTTTGACCCGGAACAGGATGCCGAAATCGGCGCTGCACAATCGCGTGGCATTCGCCAGCATTGCCTCGAACACCGGCTCCAATTCGCCGGGCGAACTTGAGATGACCTGCAGCACGTCCGAGGTTGCCGTCTGCTGCTCCAGCGACTCGGTGAGGTCGTCGGTGCGCTGGCGCAATTCGTTGAGCAGGCGGGCATTCTCGATGGCGATAACGGCCTGCGCGGCGAAGTTCTGCACCAGCTCAATCTGCTTGTCGCTGAATGGCCGAACCTCGCGGCGATAGATCGTAATGCCGCCGATGTTACCGCCCTCCTTGAGCAACGGCACCGCAACCAGCGTGCGGATGCTGGCGAGATCGACGGCGCCAAGCGCCAGCGGATTGCCATCGCGGTAGGACTGGTCTTGCTTGAGATCCTCGACGTAGACCGGCTCGCCAGAGCGGATGCTGCGGGCAACCGGCGCTTGGGCGTCGGCGGGGATCACCGAGCCGGCATGCCAGAGGTCATGGAACGCCTCGGGCAACACGCCATGGAAGGCAACGTTGCGCACCACTTCGCCATCGCGCAGCCACAGCGCGCCATAGGTTGCCTCGCAAAGCTTGGTCGCATTCGCGAGCAGCGTCTCGAAGACCGGTTCGAGTTCGCCGGGCGAAGAGCTGATGACCTGTAGCACGTCCGAGGTCGCCGTCTGCTGGTCGAGCGACTCGCGCAATTCGTTGAGCAGCCGCGCGTTCTCGATGGCGATGACCGCTTGCGCGGCGAAGTTCTGCACCAGCTCAATCTGCGTGTCGGAGAAGGCGCCGACTTCCTGCCGGTAAATAATGATCGCCCCCACGAGGGTTCCGTCCTTGAGCATCGGCACCGCAAGCATCGAACGGAAGCCGCCAAGCTCGACCGCCGTGACGAACATTGGCTGACGTTCGATATAGCCTTGGTCTGCGGTGACGTCTGAAAGGTGAACCACACTCTTCGAGTTACGAAGACGCATAAGCAGGCTGCCCGGAGCGGGGCGCACCAGGGGGTCGCGCTGCCGCACCTCGGCGAACGCCGACGGCACGTTATGCATGGCCGTCGTCCGAAATGCGTCGCCCTCGCAAAGATAAAGATTGCCGAATTTCGCCGCGCACAGCCGCGTCGCATTGTCCAATATGGCCTCGAACACCGGCTGCAACTCGCCGGTCGAGCTGGCAATGACCTTGAGCACGTCCGAGGTCGCCGTCTGCTGGTCGAGCGACTCGCGCAGCTCCTTGAGCAGCCGCGTATTTTCGATCGCGATGACGGCTTGTGCGGCAAAGTTCGTCAGCAGCTCGATCTGCTTGTCACTGAACGGCTTGACCTCCTGCCGGTACATGCCGAAGACACCGACGACCTCGTTGTCCTTGAGCATTGGAACGACGGCGAGCGTGCGCGCGCCGGCCATGTCGGCGAGCACCATAGCCGCGGGCTCGCGCTCGATGTAGCTCGGGTCCCGCCTGAGATCGGGAACGTGCTGAACCTTCTTCGTTTTGGCGACGATGGAAATGTTGTTGAGCGGCCCCGGTGTGAACACCGGCTCACGGGTCCGCTTTTCCATCAGTTGCGGCGGCGCGCCATGCATCGCAGCGACGCGGAATTTGCCGTCGCCCTCGGCGAGCACCAGCATTCCCATTTGGGCGTCGCAGACCCGCGCGGCATTGTCGAGCATCGCGGTGAAGACGGGGGCGAGATCGCCGGGCGATGAGCTGATCGTCTCGAGTACGTTCGAGGTGGCCGTCTGCTGATCGAGCGATTCACGCAGCTCACTAAGCAGCCGCGTGTTCTCGATGGCGATAACCGCCTGCGCGGCGAAATTCTGCACGAGCTCGATCTGCTCATCGTTGAACGGGCGCACTTCCTGTCGGTAGATGGCGATTGCGCCGACGATCTCCTCATCCTTGGTCATTGGCACGAGCATTAAGGTTCGCGCGCCCGCGACTTCGACCAGAGCGACAAGGCGGGTGTTGCCATCCGCAAAGCCGCGCATTGTCGTGAGATCAGGTATATGAACCACGTCTCTGCTTGCTGTGAGGAGGCCGAGCGGCGTATCGGCATTCCCGGCCAAGGGCACGAACGGCTCCCGCCGATAATCTTCGACATATTGCGGTTCGCCGTGCACCGCCACCGCGCGATAGCCGTCAGGCTCGCGCAGGAACAGGTTGCCGAATTTAGCGCCGCAGATGCGGGTTGCGTTTTCTAGCATCGCGTCGAACACCGGCTGCAGTTCGCCCGGCGAGGAGCTGATGACCTTGAGCACTTCCGAGGTCGCGGTCTGCCGTTCCAAGGTCTCGCGCAGCTCGCTGAGCAGCCGCGTGTTCTCGATGGCGATGACCGCCTGCGCCGCGAAGTTTTGGACCAGTTCGATCTGCTTTTCGGTAAACGGCCGCACCTCTTGCCGGTAAATGACGATGATGCCGATCAGTTGGCCGTCCTTGAGCATCGGCACGCCAACGGTCGAGCGCGCGCCACCGAAAACCACGTGATGACCGGGCTTTGGAGCCTTCGTGTCGTCTTCAGTCTGAATGACGTTTTTTGTCTGCCAGACTTTGTAAAGTGTCGTGCCCTCAACCGCCTTGAACTCACCGCGCTTATTGTGAGCTTCGACAAGCGCGGCTGGAGCACCAATATGGGATGCCGGGAAGAAGGTTCCCCCATTAAAGCGGAACAGCGTGGCAAATTTGGCGTCGCAGATATCCGTCGCGTTCTTCAGGATGGCCTCAAACACCGGCTCCAGATCGCCCGGCGAGCTCGAAATGACGCGCAGCACCTCCGAGGTCGCCGTCTGCTGCTCCAGCGATTCGCGCAGCTCGTTGAGCAGCCGCGTGTTCTCGATGGCGATGACGGCTTGTGCGGCGAAGTTCGTAACCAGCTCGATCTGCTTGTCGGTGAATGGCTGCACTTCTTGCCGGTAGACGCCGATGGCGCCAATCAGCTTTCCTTCCTTGAGCATCGGCACGTTGAGAAGAGTCCGCGCGCCCCCAAGCTCGGCGGTTGCGATGCGGAAGGGATCGCGGTCGGTATAGGCTGCCTCATCAAGCGTATCCACGATGTGGACGGTCTGCTTCGTGCTGGCGAGACGACCCAAGCCGGTCGCCGGACCGACATGGATCGGCCCGCGATTGAGATATTCAGCGTATTCGGCCGTGATGCCGAGCAGCGATACGGCCCTGTAAGCGCCGTCGTCGAAGCCCCACAAAATCCCGATCTTGGCGGCGCAGATGCGCGTGGCATTTTGCAGCATCGCCTGGAACACCGGCTCCAGTTCGCCGGGCGAGCGGCTGATGACCTTGAGCACCTCCGACGTCGCGGTCTGACGCTCGAGCGTTTCACGCAGCTCGCTGAGCAACCGCGTGTTCTCGATGGCGATGACCGCTTGCGCGGCGAAGTTCGCGAGCAACTCGATCTGCTTTTCGGTAAACGGGCGGACTTCCTGCCGGTAGATACCAATCTGGCCGACAAGCTCGCTATCCTTGAGCATCGGCACATTAATTACCGTGCGAGCCCCGGCGAGATTGATAAACGAAGACCGCGTTGGGTCGTTCGCGTAAGCCGGCTCCTCGCGGGCGTCCAAGATCTGTGCAGCTTGTTTGGTCGCGGCCACGCGGCCAAGCCCCGTGCCAGGTGCAGCCTTGAGGACGGGATCGCGGCGGCGCGCCTCCGCAAATGCCGAAGGAGCCCCGTAAAGTGCAGCAGTGCGGTATATATCCTCGCCCTCGGACAAAAACAGTGTGCCGAGCTTGGCGTCACAGATGCGCACTGCGTTCGATAGTATCGTTTCAAAAACCGGCTCCAAGTCACCCGGCGAACGGGCAATGACCTTGAGCACTTCCGAAGTCGCGGTCTGTTGCTCCAGCGATTCGGTGAGCTCGGCGGTACGCGTCTGCACCTCGTCGAACAGCCGCACGTTCTCGATGGCGATCACCGCCTGGTCGGCGAAAGTCGTCACCAGTTCGATCTGCTTCACGCTGAACGGCTTTACCTCGGTGCGGCGGATACCGATTGCGCCAATGGCTTCGTTTTCTCTGAGCAAGGGCACGGCTAAGATCGTGCGGTGGCCCAGGCGCAGCGCCATTTCGCTGCCGTCCGGAAATTCCTCGGTCGCGGACTGCAGATCGTGCACATGCACCGGCACGCGGTCGATCAGAGCGCGAGCGGTCACCCAGCCGCGGCCGATTGGATAACGGCCGAAGTCCATCGGGATAGTGCCATGATGGGCGCTAACAATGAGCTGGTCGCCCTGGCGCAAGAAAATGACGGAATCCTGGGCCTCGCAAAGCGTTGCTGCCGAACTCGACGAGCGTGTCGAGCACATTTTGCAGATCGAAGGTCGAGCGGCTGATGACCTTGAGCACGTCGGCGGTGGCGGTCTGCTGCGAGAGCGACTCGCGCAGCTCGGAGAGCAGCCGCGTGTTCTCGATGGCGATCACCGCTTGCGCCGCGAAGCTCTCCACCAGCGCGATGTGCTTGTCGCTGAATTCGCGGACCTCTTGCCGATAGACGGCAATGGCACCGATCAGTTCCCCGTCCTTGAGGAGTGGCACCAACAACAGGGTCCGAGCCGCGCCGCCATCGACCAGCGCAACGAATGGAGGAAAGCCCATCTTGTAAGCCGGCTCGGTGCGAACATCGGCGATGTGAATCTTTTGATTTGTCGCGAGCATCCGGCCTAACGGATCTTCCGGTATCGGCACGAACGACTCGCCCCGCCATGCGGCAAGCGCAGGCGGAATATTATGGATTGCGGCAACGCGAAAACCCGCACCCTCGCGAAGATGCATCAAGCCGAAGCTGCCTTCGCACAGGCGCATCGCATTGAGCAAAATCGTGTTGAAGACCAACTCCAGGTCTCCCGGCGATTTCGAGATGACACCAAGCACCTCCGAGGTCGCGGTCTGCTGCTCCAGCAACTCACTGAGCTCGCGCGTGCGCTGTTGCTCGGCTTCAAACAGCCGTGCGTTCTCGATCGCGATCACCGCCTGGTCGGCGAAGGTCTTGAGCAGGTCGATTTGATCGTCGGTGAATCGCGTCGGCTCGGGCCGCGTGACGCCGATCGTGCCGATGGCAACGCCGTCGCGCAGCATCGGCACGACGAGGATGCTGCGATAACCTCTGGCACGCGCCAGTTCCTTGACGCCGGGCGCGACGTCGGGCTCGTTTTCGATATCGAAACGGAACGCAGGCTGCCCGCTGCGCGCGACCCGGCTGTGAATTCCGGGAGACGACAGCGGCGAGGGAAACGAGCCCTGCACCGCCTTGACGCCCTCGTCGCTTCCAGCGGTGAGCGCCGCCAAATGAATCTCGTCGCCGACGACGCGCGTGACCGTCGCCGACTGGCCGCTGAACAGGCGCAACGCGCTTTGCGCGATCGCATCGAACACCGGCTGCAGGTCGCCGGGCGAGCTTCGGATGATATGCAGGATTTCGGCTGTTGCGGCTTCGCGCTCGTGCGCTTCCTCAAGCTCGCGCGTGCGCTGCGCGAGCGCCGCCTTGAGCGAGGCGGTCGAGTCGTCGGCCGGCAGCGGTTTTTCTTGCAGCGACATGCCTCCCCCGAGGACCGCTTTTATTATCCGCAACCCTACCTTGCCGGGGCGCTACGCGGTAGCTCCTTTCGCCTTCGGCCGCCGCAAATGCTCGTCCAGCCGCGGCAGAATCTCCACGAAATTGCAGGGCCGGTAGCGGTAATCGAGCTGGTGCGCCAGAATCTCGTCCCAGGCGTCCTTGCAGGCGCCGGGCGAGCCGGGCACGCAGAACACGTAAGTCGCGTTGGCGACGCCGGCGGTGGCGCGGGTCTGGATCGCCGAGGTGCCGATCTTCTTTTCGCTCACCAGCAGGAACATGGTCGCAAAGCCGTCCATCTTTTTTTCGAACAGCGGCTCGACCGCTTCCGGCGTCACGTCGCGGCCGGTGAAGCCGGTGCCGCCGGTGGTGATCACCACGTCGATGAACTTGTCGGCAATCCAGGCCTTGACGCGCTGCCGGATCGCCTTGACGTCGTCCTTGACGATCGCGCGCTCGGCCAGAATGTGACCGGCGGCGCGGATGCGCTCGATCAGCGTGGCGCCGGATTTGTCGTCGGCGATCTCCCGCGTGTCGGACACGGTAAGCACCGCGATTTTCAGCGGCACGAATTGTCTGCTTTCGTCGATGCCGGGCATGAAGCGATCCTATGTCATCCGTTAACAGTTGCGAAACCGCGCCGTCTTAGCGGCCCACAATACCGCTAAACCTTGGCGGCGTAGGCAGAAATTGCCTAGTTCTGGGACACTTCCATAAACCGTTTTTTCACCTTGCGGCAGCATGATGCAGGCCTGTCGGTTGTAGGTCCCGCGTCGCCGACCGCGTCGCCTGAGTCAGAGTTCTGAGTCATGGTTGTGTCGCGTCGCGGGGCGCCCTCACGGGCGCCCCGTGGAGTTTCTGAGTCCCCGCAGGCGCGCATTCTGGTCGGCGACTGTGCCGCCGAGATGGCGAAGCTGCCGGCGTCTTCCGTGGACCTCGTCTTCGCCGACCCGCCCTACAATTTGCAGCTCGCCAGCGACTTGAAGCGCCCGGACGATTCGCGCGTCGACGCCGTCGACGACGATTGGGACAAGTTCGCGAGCTTCGAGGCTTACGATAAGTTCACGCGCGAATGGCTCGCCGCGTGCAAGCGCGTCATGAAGCCCGCCGCCACGATCTGGGTGATCGGCTCCTATCACAACATCTTTCGCGTCGGCACGATCATGCAGGATCTCGGCTTCTGGATCCTCAACGACGTGATCTGGCGCAAGTCGAACCCAATGCCGAATTTCCGCGGCCGCCGTTTCACCAACGCGCATGAGACGCTGATCTGGGCGTCGCGCGATCCGGCCGCGAAAGGCTACACGTTCAACTACGAAACGCTGAAGGCCGGCAACGAAGACATCCAGGTGCGTTCCGACTGGACGCTGCCGCTCTGCACCGGCGAGGAGCGGCTGAAAGGCCGCGACGGCAAGAAGCTGCATCCGACGCAAAAGCCGGAGGCGCTGCTGGCGCGCGTGATCCTGTCGAGCTCGCGGCCCGACGACCTGGTGCTCGATCCGTTCAACGGCACCGGCACCACCGGCGCCGTCGCCAGGCACCTCGGCCGCCGATATATCGGCATCGAGCGCGATCCGGCTTACGCCAAGGCCGCCGAGAAACGCATCGCCGCGGTCAAGCCGCTGGAAGCGCCGACGCTGGCGCCGTTCATGACGGCGCGCGAGGCCCCGCGCGTGCCGTTCGCCGCGCTGATCGAGCGCGGGCTGGTGACGCCGGGCGTGAAATTGGTCGACGCCAAGAAGCGCCACATTGCTCTTGTTCGCGCCGATGGCGCGGTGGCGCTGGTGCGCGCCGACGGCGCGGTGTCGCTCGAGGGCCAGGTCGGCTCGATCCACAAGATGGGCGCGCTGGCGCAAGGGTTAGAGGCCTGCAACGGCTGGACCTTCTGGCACCTCGAGACGCCGAAGGGCCTGCGGCTGATCGATGAATTCCGCGCGCAAGTCCGTGCCGAGATGGCGAACGCGGCGGAGTAGGCCCCGCTAAGCGCCAATTCCGGCACCAGCCGGGCTAGTGCTTTGGTCTGTTCAAATCCCTGATAAACTCATCGAACTTTCGATTGAATTCCGCCGATGGGGAAACGGGACCGGTGCGCTGAATAACGGTCCTCAGTTGCTCCACTTCGGATGTAACCAGGTGAGCGGGGAAGCCCTCGCCGCGAAGACGAATTTCCGCTCCCGCGTCATCCATGTCGCGAACGTGAGGTCCAATCTGCAATCTCACGAACTGCCGAAATGCTTTCGCCCATTCTTCGTTCAGCTGATTAATTCTCAGCCTCTCAAAACGCCGGCCGCGTGTTAGATAGTTTCTGGTCTGCTCGAGCAATTCGTTTTGGAGCCAAACCTCGGGCAGAGTCGCAATTCCCTCTGCTAATTTCTCCATTGGGGCATTCTGTCCGGCCATCAGTTTCCTGGTCACATAAGATTTTGTGCGTCTTAAACCTTGCACGCCGCCGCGATCTCAAGCGAGGAAGTCGAGGTTCCGGTTCTGACGGCGGTCACTTTCGTGTTTTTCTGAATCAGTGTCTTCATCTAGGTCTCGGCGGTTTTTACGCGCGCCGAACAACTTTTTCAGGCGGGTTTGCTGCTGCTGTGCGGTCCTGGTCAACTCCTCAGCCTGCATTTCCAACGAGAACATAGTCGGTAGTGGTTTAGGCGGCGGCGCAGGCGGCATGGGCGGGAGCGGCGGCCGCATATGGATTTTCATTGCGATCTCCTTCCAACATCCTCAATCCGCGTGACGAAACACGCTAGGCGGCGTTCGGACAAATACGACCGAGCAAGAAGCAGGCCAAATTACACCGATGATTTTTATAATGAATTTGAAATGCGTCCTCGGATCGACGGGGGTGTTATTTCCGAGAGGAAAAATCTGCCGCCGCTTTGTGCCTCCTCGTCTAGGCTGCGGCCGCTATCGCTTCGTCCAGTAGCTCCAGCGCGCGCTGCGCAAAAGCTTCCATGTTCGCCGCACGGTCGGCGCTGCCGGTTTCGAGCGTGATCGCGCGCTCAGTCGGGCCGGCTACCGCAATGCAGGTGTGGCCGGGCGGGTCGCCGTAGTGATTGCCGCTCGGGCCTGCCGCCCCGGTTTCGCCGAGGCCCCAGGTCGCGCCGTGCCGCTCGCGGATACGGCGCGCGATCATCGACGAATAGGCTTCGGTCGACGGCCGCAGGCCTTGCATCTCGGCATCGCCAATGCCGAGCAGCGCCAGGCGCGACGACTTCGTATAGACCACCGCGCCGCCGAGGAAATAAGCGGACGCGCCGGGCACCGCCAGCAAAGCCGCGGCAATGAGCCCGCCGGTCGAGGATTCGGCAATTGCGATCGTTTCTTTGCGCGCGATCAGACGCGCGGCGATCTTTTCCGCCAACGGCAGCGGCGACTTCATATGTCCCCCCGGCCGAGCTGGCATAGTACGCGGAAGACGCCGACTTCGGTGCCGGCAAATTTCTTGCCGAGATCGGCTCCGATCTTTTCGGCGCTCTCCTGCCGCAGCGTGTCGATCATCAGGCTGCCGGCGATCTTCTTGTCGCCGCCGCGCAGTTTTTCCTCCTGCGACACCGGCATGCCTTTGGGATCGAGCGCGATCCAGATTTCGCCGCCGGCCACCGCGGTGTCTTTCACCAGCGCGTCGAGCGTTGCCTTCAATGCGCCCTCGTCCGGCGCCGCGTTGAAACGTACCGTCACCGCGTAGGCGCCGCGGAAGCCGCCCTTGCGCACGGTGCGGCGGCACACCGTGCGGTTCATGTTGATGAAAATCTCCGACATGACCGTCTTGGTCAGCGGCGTCGGATTGTCGAGCCGCTCCAAATACGGCTTCGACGTCAGCACGGCTGGGGATTCGACCATGTAGAAATTGAAGTAGCCGCAGTTCCCCGAAATCGCCTGATGCCGCCGCCCAAACAAGAAGCCCGGCACCGCCAGCCGCTCTTGCAGATGCTCGCCCTGGAACCACGCCTCGAACTCGGCCTCGCGGCCGGGGCGGCAGTCGTTGAAGATCGCGAGAATTCCAAAGTCGCTCATTGCTCGCTCATTTCGCCGCCACTACCATGATCTCGACATTGTAGTCGGGCGCGGCGAGCTTGGCCTCGACGGTCGCCCGCGCCGGCGTATTGCCCGCCGGCACCCAGCCGTCCCACACCGCATTCATCTCGGCGAACTTGCCCATGTCGGTGAGGTAGATGGTGGCCGACAAAAGCTTCTTTTTATCGGTGCCGGCCTGCGCCAGATATTTGTCGATGGTCGCAAGCACGTCCTTGGTTTGCTCGCTGACGCTCTTGCCCTTGGCGCCCTGCGCGACCACGCCGGCGAGATAGACCGTGTCGCCATGGACGACGATCTGGCTCATGCGCGGGCCGACTTCCTTGCGTTCGATGCTCATGGCGTGTCTCTCCATGCAATAACTGTTATCCCGGTCCCGCCGATTTTCGGCGAGCAGCGACGCTCCGACGTCATATTGCATGAATGGCGCGCGGCGGGAATTCCCGCGCTCGGCTAGCCGCCAGCAAGGCCCTGCGTGCCGACAAAGAGCGAATAGAGCGAATGGCTGGCGAGCATGAACAGCCGGTTGCGCTTGCGCCCGCCGAAACAAATGTTGGCGCAGCGCTCCGGCAACGAAATGTGGCCGATGAGATCGCCGTCCGACGCATAGACGCGCACGCCGTCGAGCCCCTCGCCGGTGCCCCAGGCGCACCACAGGTTGCCATCGATGTCGCAGCGGATGCCGTCCGGCGCGTCCGTGCCGGCATCGACGAAGACCTTGCCGTTGCCGATTTTGCTGCCGTCGGCAGAGACGTCAAAGACGTGGATGCGCGAATGGCTCGCCGTCTCCACGACGTAGAGCTTCTTCTCGCCGGGTGAGAAGGCGAGGCCGTTCGGCACATTGAGCTCGCCGGTCGCCACCGTGACCGCGCCGCTCTTGCCGTCGACGCGGTAGAGGTTGGTCGGCAGCTCCGGCTCGGCTTTGTCGCCTTCGTAATTGCCGAGGATGCCGAACGCCGGATCGGAAAACCAGATCGAGCCGTCCGACTTGACGATCACATCGTTGGGCGAGTTCAGCCGCTTGCCCTGGAAGCTGTCGCAGATGACGGTGATGTTGCCGTCGTGCTCGGTGCGCGTGACACGGCGCGTGAGATGTTCGCAGGTGACGAGCCGGCCTTCGCGGTCGCGCGTATTGCCGTTGCTATTGTTTGACGGATTGCGGAAGACGCTGACGCTGCCGGTCTCTTCGTCCCAGCGCCGCATGATGTTTGCCGAGATGTCGCTCCAGACGAAAAAGCGGCCGTCGCCGAACCAGACCGGCCCCTCGCCCCAACGCGCGCCGGTGAACAGCCGCTCGACGCTGGCGTTGCCCAATTTGTATTGGTCGAAGCGCGGATCGATCGACTTAACGAGCGGATCGGGATAGCGCAGCGTCGGCGCCCAGCCGCTTCTTTCTGCTTTTTCCCCTTGCGCGCTCAGGTGCATGATTTTCCCCATGACGACTTTCGCGCGCATGGAGGATGACCTTGCGCATGACATTGGGCAAGGCTTCGTCGAAAACGCCGTCGAGTTTTTGCCAGCGCATTCCTTTCGGCGCGGCAACGGTGCGCGCAACCGACGTGACGAAAATCGCAAGCGTGAGTGGAAAATGCGTGAAAACGTGGCGCACGCTGCCCGGCACGCGCCGCCATTTGGCGTCTTTCAAGCGCGGCGCCGAGCGCAGCGCGCGGCGCTCGTCGAAACCGTGCGTCCAGTCGCTGCCCGGCACTTCGGTCATCGACGCGAGCAGGCCTTTATCCGGACGTTTGCGCAGCAGGATGCGGCCGTCGGCACGTATGGCCACGAACGCCGCGCCGCTCCGCAATTTGCCTTCACGCTTGGGCGCCTTGCGCGGAAATGTCTCCTGATCGCCGCGCGCATAGGCGGCACATGACTCGTTCCACGGGCACAATGCGCAGGCCGGACGTTTCGGCGAGCACAGCGTCGCGCCCAGATCCATCAGCGCCTGCGCGAAATCGCCCGAACGGCGCGGCGGCAGCAACGACAGCGCCAGTTCCTTGATGCGCGGCTTGGCCGCCGGCAACTGTTCTTCGACCGCGAACAGCCGCGCCACCACCCGCTCGACATTGCCGTCCACCGGCACCGCGGGCGCGTCGAAGGCGATCGCGGCAACGGCGGCCGCCGTGTAATCGCCGATGCCCGGCAAATCGCGCAGGGCCACAAGATCGTCCGGGAAAATTCCCGCGTGCCTGTCGACCACCGCGCGCGCGCAGGCATGTAGATTGCGTGCCCGCGCGTAATAGCCGAGCCCGGCCCAGGCTTTGAGCACGTCGTCGAGGCTCGCCGTCGCCAAAGCCTCCACCGTCGGCCAGCGCCCCAGAAAGCGCGTGTAATAAGGCGCTACCGTCTTCACCGTCGTCTGCTGCAGCATGATCTCCGAAAGCCAAACGCGATACGGGCCGCACACTTCGCCCTTGCGCGCGCGCCACGGCAGCACGCGGGCGTGGCGGTCGTACCAGGCCAACAAATCGGCGGAGTCGGGCGCGGCTTTCTTCCGCGCGGTCACTCGGACTGCTACGCTCATGCCCGAAGCTTGGCACAGGGCGTCCCATCATGAGCAAGCCCGAACGCAGTTTTCCCCGGCCGCTTGCCGAGCTCACCGGCGCGGCCTTGAGCGACGCGCTGCGCAGCCAGGGCTTTGCCTCCACCGAGATCATTGCGCGCTGGGCCGAGATCGCCGGTCCCGAGATCGCCGCCCACAGCGAGCCGATGAAGATCAACTGGCCGCGCCAGGTCGGCGGCGGGGACGAGGCGCCGGAACCCGCAACGCTCATGCTGCGGGTCGAGGGCCCGGCGGCGATCGAGATCCAGCACCTCTCGGCGGTCATCCTGGAACGGGTCAACCGCTTCTTCGGCTGGCAGGCGATCGGCCGCATCGCGCTGCGCCAGGCGCCGCTGCGCCGGCAGGTGCCGCCTAAGCCACCCGCCCCGCCCGACCCGGCTGAGGAGGCGCGCATCGCCGCCGCCCTGCCCGAGATCGAAGATGCGGACCTCAAAGCCGCGCTCGCCCGGCTGGGCGCCGCAGTCAAGCGAAAGTGAGCGGGCGGCATGGCTGGCAGACCCGGCCCGGCATTGCCACAATCGTGCTATCCAGCTACGGAAACGCCGGTTCCGGGGGCCTAAAGCCGAGGAGTTTCAATTGTTGATCAATCGCCGCGAGCTTTGCCAGGGCGCCGCCACCGTGGCACTGGCCGCAGCCTTGGGTACGTCCGTCCTGCCGGCCTGGGCCGACAGCCCCGAGGGCAACGTCCCGCCCGTCGAATTGATGAAACCGCAGGCCCTGCCCGACATGGTCATGGGCAACGACAAGGCGCCGGTCACCATCGTCGAATATGCCTCGATGACCTGCCCGCACTGCGCCCATTTCCAGGAGACGACGTTTCCGGAACTGAAGAAGCGCTACATCGACACCGGCAAGGTTCGCTACATCTTCCGCGAATTCCCGCTCGATACGCTGGCGAGCGCCGCTTTCATGCTGGCGCGCTGCGCCGGCGAGAAGGACCAGAGCAAATATTTCGCCATGGTCGAAACGCTGTTTAAGCAGCAGCCGCAGTGGGTCACCGCCAAGCCAGTGCCGCCGCTGCTCGCCATCGCCAAGCAGGCCGGCTTCACCGAACAGAGCTTCGACACCTGCCTGGCGAATCAGACGCTGCTCGACGGCATCCAAAAAGAGCGTCAGACCGCCATCGACGTGTTCAAGGTGCAGTCGACGCCGACCTTTTTCATCAACGGTGACAAGTACGCGGGGGCCTTGACCATCGAGCAGATGGCCAAGCTGATCGACCCGCAACTCAAGGGCGGATAAGGGGTTTTTCGGTTCGTCAAGCTGGCGCCGCCGTAATTTCGCCGTTTCCCACGGCTGAAAGGTCTGGAAAACCGGTCAACGCGACCGCGCGGCAGTTGCTCAAGCAGGCGCTCCGATTCATTGTGCCGACCAATGCGGCACGTGCGACGGACCCTGACCGGGCCAAGCCCCGGAACGGACACCCAACCTCAATGTACATGTCGTCTGGACTGTGGCGTTCGGGATCAATGAGGCCTGAAGCATGAAGCTTACGCGGCTGCGTCTGATCGGCTTCAAGTCGTTCGTCGAACCGACGGATTTCCTGATCGAGCCGGGCCTGACCGGCGTGGTCGGACCGAACGGCTGCGGCAAGTCGAACCTGGTCGAAGCGCTGCGCTGGGTGATGGGCGAATCCTCGCACAAATCCATGCGCGCGGCGTCCATGGACGACGTGATTTTCAACGGCTCCACCAGCCGCCCGGCCCGCAATAATGCCGAAGTGGCGATGCTGGTCGACAACAGCGACCGCTCGGCGCCATCCGCGTTCAACGACCAGGATTCCATCGACATCGCGCGGCGCATCGAGCGCGAGGCCGGCTCCAGCTACCGCATCAACGGCAAGGAAGTGCGCGCGCGCGACGTGCAGATCCTGTTCGCCGACGCCTCCACCGGCGCCCGCTCGCCGGCCCTGGTGCATCAGGGCCGCATCGGCGAGATCATCCAGGCCAAGCCCGAGCAGCGCCGCCGCGTGCTGGAGGAAGCCGCCGGCATTTCCGGCCTGCATGCCCGCCGTCACGAGGCCGAGCTGCGGCTGAAGGCCGCCGAAACCAATCTGCTGCGCGTCGAGGACGTCATCGGCCAGCTCGCGGCCCAGGTCGACGGGCTGAAAAAACAAGCCAAGCAGGCGATCCGCTACCGCACCGTGTCGTCGCAGGTGCGCAAGATGGAGGCGACCCTCTATCACCTGCGCTGGACCGCCGCGACCAACGACGTGAGCGAGGCCGAGCACGTCAAGGACGCGTCGTTGCGCGAGGTTGCCGCCCGCACCCAAGCGCAGGCGGAAGCCTCCAAGCGTCAGGCGCTGGTCGCCGCCGGGCTGCCCGAATTGCGCGAGGCGGAAGCGCGCGCCGGCGCGGCGCTCCATCGTCTGAACGTCGCGCTGCAAGACCTCGACCGTGAGGAAGCGCGCGCCAAGGACCGTATCGCCGAGCTCGATCTGCGGCTCGTCCAATTTGCCGCCGACATCGAGCGGGAGCAGCGCATGGCGGCCGATGCCGAACAGGCGCTGGCGCGGCTTGCCGCCGAAGAGGAAACCATCCGCGCCGAAGCGCGCGAAAGCGCCGGCCGCCGCAGCGGCGTCGATGCGCGCGTTGCCGACGCGGATGCCGCGCTCAACGCAGCCGAGAAGGTCTTCTCCGAGCTTACCACCGCGCTCGCCGACCTGACCGCCCAGCGCAATGCCTTCGACAATGCGGCGCGCGAGCAGGCCGAACGCGTCGGCAAGATCACCGGCGAAATCGCGGCCATCGAGCGCGAACTCGCGACGTTGCATGGCGACGCCAGCGCCGCAGTCGCCGGCACGCAGGTCGCGCTCACCGAAGCAGAAGCCGCCGCCGTCGCCGCCGAGGCCGCGCACAATGTTGCGCGCGCCGAGTTCGAGGCCGCGCGCGACGCCGCCGCTGAATCCGAAAAGCGTGTGCAGCGGCTGGAAACCGAGGCAAAGACGCTGTCCAAAATGCTTTCGCTCGAGACCCGCAGCCTGTGGCCGCCGGTGATCGACAATATCTCGGTCGAGAAAGGTTACGAGAAGGCACTGGGCGCCGCGCTTGGCGACGACCTCGACGCGCCGGTCGATCCCTCCTCGCCTATGCACTGGAACACGATCGGAGTTGCCGGCGATCCGGCGCTGCCCGGGGGCGTCGAGCCGCTGGCGCGCTATGTGCAGGCGCCGGCCCAGCTTGCGCGCCGGCTGGCGCAGATCGGCGTGGTCGAGAAAGCCACCGGCGAGCAGCTTGCCGCCGCGCTGAAGACCGGCCAGCGGCTGGTTTCACGCGAAGGCGATCTCTGGCGCTGGGACGGCTTCGTGGCCGCTGCGCACGCGCCGACCGGCGCCGCGCGCCGCCTCGCGCAGCGCAGCCGCTTTGCCGAGATCGATGCCGAGCTCACGAGCGCCCGCGCCGAGGTCGACGAAAAGCGCAAGGCATTGGCCGCCGCGCAGTCGTCCTTCGAAGCCGCCGGTCTTACCGAAACCGAAACCCGCTCGCGCGAGCGCGATCTCAACCGCCAGGCCGCCCGCCTCTCGGCTCTGGCCGAAGCCCGCGCGCGCTTGACGACGAGCCGCGATGAGGCGAGCGCCGCCAAGGCACAGGCCGAGCGTTCGCTGGCGGAACTCGCCCCTGCGGTCGCTCTCGAAACCAAGCTTTCGGGCGTGCGCGACGACATCAACGGCAAGCGCGCCAAGCTCGCCGAGGTGCGCGCCGAGCAGCAGGCGATCGTGCGCGAGGCCGAAATGGCCGACCGGCGTCTGGCGACGCTCGCCACCGACAAGGCCGGCTGGGTCGAACGCCGGGAAGGCGCGAAAAACCAGATCGCCACGCTCGAACAGCGCATCAGCGAAGCCAAGCGCGACCGCACCGAGCTCGAAAACGCCCCGCAGCTTTTCGCCGAGAAGCGCTCGGCCTTGCTCAGCGAAGTGCAGTCGGCGGAAGCCGCGCGCCGCGCCTGCGCCGACCGCCTGCAGGAGGCGGAGAACGCGCTGGCCGAAGCCGACCGTGACGCCCGCGCCGCGCTCGAAGCGGCCAGCCTTGCGCGCGAGGAATTGGCGCGCGCCGAGGAGCGCTTCGAGGGCGCCAAGCGCCGGCTCTCCGACATTGGCCGCGAGATCCACGACATGCTGGAGATCGAGCCGTCGGCGGTCGCCGAACTCGCCGAGATCGCGCCGGGTGAAACGCTGCCGGAGCTGCCGGAGATCGAAGAAAAGCTCGAACGCCTGCGCCGCGAGCGCGAGCGCCTCGGCGCCGTCAATCTGCGCGCCGAAGAGGAATTGCGCGAGGTCGAGGCCCAGCACATCTCGCTCACCACCGAGCGCGACGACCTGGTGGCGGCGATCGGCAAGCTGCGCCAGGGCATCCAGAGCCTCAACCGCGAAGCGCGCGAACGGCTGCTGTCGTCGTTCGAACTGGTGAACAAGCACTTCCAGCATCTGTTCACGCAATTGTTCGGCGGCGGCACTGCCGAACTTCAACTCATCGAGAGCGAGGACCCGCTGGAAGCCGGCCTCGAAATCCTGGCCAAGCCGCCGGGCAAGAAGCCGTCGACGCTGTCGCTGCTCTCGGGCGGCGAGCAGGCGCTCACCGCGCTGGCGCTGATCTTCGCGGTGTTCCTCACTAATCCGGCGCCGATCTGCGTGCTCGACGAAGTGGACGCGCCGCTCGACGATCACAACGTGGAGCGGTTCTGCGACCTGCTCGACGAGATGATCAACTCGACCGACACGCGCTTCGTCATCATCACCCATAACCCGATCACCATGGCGCGCATGAACCGCCTGTTCGGCGTCACCATGGCCGAGCGCGGGGTCTCGCAACTGGTCTCGGTCGATCTGGAAGCCGCGGTGCGGTTCCGCGAGGCGGGCTGATCCCACCCGCCGGCTAACGGACCCGGTGCGGCCTGCCGCCGCAACGCGCGAATTTTTTCGAAACGCGCAGGAACCAAAGCTCCCGAGCCACGTTGTCCGCCCGTACGTTTCAGTCGGGCGGCTCCCCCCTTACCCCCCGAATAGCCGTCTGGCGAAAAGACCCCAAGCACTGCTTGGGGTCTTTTTTTGCTCGATCAAGGACTTACGCAAAAAGCCGGGGACCGCGCCGGCGCCCCTTGTTGCCACGCGGCGGTGCCCGCATCTCAGGATAGGCTGTTCGAAGTTCCCTTCCCCAAGGAGCCGGAAATGTCCACCACCGCCTGGATCGTCATTGGCGTCATTGTCGTCGTCGTGATCTGGGCGATCTCGGTCTACAACGGCCTCGTCGCCATGCGGCAGCGGGTCAACCAGTCTTTCGCCGACATCGACGTGCAATTGAAACAGCGCCACGACCTCATCCCCAATCTGGTCGAGACGGTAAAGGGCTATGCCGCCCACGAGAGCGGAACGCTCGAAGCCGTCGTTAAGGCGCGCAATGCCGCCATCGCCGCGCCCAATGTCGAGCAGAAGGTGCAGGCCGAAAACATGCTGTCCGGCGCGCTGCGGCAATTGTTCGCGCTGTCGGAGAATTATCCGAACCTGAAGGCCAACGCGAACTTCCAGCAATTGCAGAGCGATCTGTCCGACATCGAGAACAAGCTCGCCGCCTCCCGCCGCTTCTTCAACAACACGGTGCAGGAATACAACACCGGCATCCAGCAGTTCCCGGCGTCGATCTTTGCCGGCATGTTCGGCTTCCAGCAGCACGGCTTCTTCGATCTCGGCGAAACCCGCGCCCAACTCGAGCAGGCTCCGAGCGTTAAGTTCTGACACACCCCGTGTCCCGGACGCGGTGCAGCGCGCTAGCGGTGCACCGCAGATCCGGGACCGCCAAATATTCGACGATCCCGGGTCCGCAGCGCACCACTTCGTGCTGCGCTGCGCCCGGGAAACGCAGAAGAAGCCATGGCCGCCTACGGTCTCTATACGCATATCCAGTCGAACAAGCGGCGTTCGGTCGCGCTGCTGATCGGGCTGTTCGTGCTGGTCTATGTGCTGGTGTTCGCCGGCGCGCTGCTCGCGGAGGCGCTCACGGTCGAGGCGCCGCTCGACTACCTCGTGCAGGCGGCCGAATACGATTTCCTCAAAGCCCTGCCCTGGGCGACCGGCGGCGCCATTCTGTGGATCTTCATCGCCTACCAGTTCCACCAGTCGATGATCGACGCGGTGACCGGCGCGCAGCCGGTGACGCGCAAGGAAGAGCCGCGGCTTTATAACATTCTCGAAAATCTCTGCATCTCGCGCGGCATTCCGATGCCGACGCTTCGCGTCGCCGACGACGACGCGCTCAACGCCTTCGCCACGGGCCTAAACCAGAAGCAATATTCCATCACGGTGACGCGCGGGCTGATGAACGCGCTCAACGACGCAGAGCTCGAAGCCGTGCTCGGCCACGAGCTCACGCATATCCGCAACGGCGACGTGCGCATGATGGTGATCGCGGTGGTGATCGCCGGCGTCATTTCGTTCTTCGGCGAGTTGATCTTCCGGCTGTTCTTCCAGGCGAGTTTCTACGGCGGCTTTGGCGGCCGCCGCCGCGGGGGCGGCGGCGACAGCGAAGGCAAGGGCGGCGCGGGTCTCGCCATTATCATCGCCATCGCACTGATCGTGGTGGCCTGGCTGCTGTCGGTGGTGATCCGATTTGCGCTGTCGCGCCAGCGCGAATATTTGGCCGATGCCGGCTCGGTCGAACTCACAAAAAACCCGGACGCCATGATCTCGGCGCTGCGCAAAATCGAGAACCGCGGCGAACTTCATCAAGCCACCTCCGCGGTGATGGAAATGTGCATCGACAATCCGCGCGAGGGCTTCTCGAATATTTTCGACACCCATCCGTCGGTCGATGCGCGCGTGAAGGCCTTGATCGAATATGCCGGCGGCCACGATCCAGGACCGTTGGCGATCGAAGGGCCTGAGCAACAGAGGCAGGTTGCCGATCAGCCGGGCCAAGAGGGCCCGTGGGGCGACGCGCCGCAAGAAGGCCCGTGGGGCCCCGAGCCCCGCCCTGCTCCGCCGGGCGCGGCCGGCCCGTGGGGCCCGCACCGCTCCTAGTGCCCCGCAAACGAAATCAGCGTCCGCACCGGCACGTCGAGCTTGCGTAACCGCTCGGCGCCGCCGAGATCGGGCAAGTCGATGACGAAACAGGCCGCCAGCACATTGGCCCCAAGCTGCCGCAGCAGCTTCACCGCCGCCTCCGCCGTGCCCCCGGTGGCGATCAAATCGTCCACCAGCACCACGCGCTCGCCCTCGACCAGCGCGTCGGCATGCATCTCGATGACGTCCTCGCCGTATTCCAGCGCGTAGGCGACGCTCACTCTTTTATGGGGAAGCTTGCCCTTCTTGCGGATCGGCACGAAGCCGGCCGAGACCTGATGCGCCACCGCGCCGCCCAGGATGAAGCCGCGGGCCTCGATGCCGGCGACCTTGTCGATCTTCATGCCGGCCCAGGGCTGCACCAGCTCGTCCACCGCGCGGCGGAAGGCACGGGCATTGCCGAGCAACGTCGTGATGTCGCGGAAGATGATGCCCGGCTTGGGATAATCCGGGATGGAGCGGATGCTTTGCGTCAGGTCGCTTTCGAAGTCGGCCATGGGTGTCTCGTTTGTGACAGCCTGGCAATTGCATAGCGGCGAACGGCGCGAATATCTACAGCGGCGGCATCTGGCAACCGCCGCGGGGCTGCCTGCTTGACAATCCGAATTTGTGGGCCAGAATTTCGCTGTAACCCTTGGCGCGGAGGTCTTCATGCTTCCACCGGGTCAGAAAGCCGCAATGACTGTTGCATAACCCGTTCGGGCGGCAACACGAGCGGCATCATACGAACGGTTTGCCGGGAGCGGCTTTCGCGGGCCGCATCAGTCAGGCAAGGCCCCACTTAGCCGCCCCCGGCCTGCACGCAAAGTTCGACGTTTTGAATTGGGCAATGGCCAAGATGGAGGCGCACCATGCGGCGTCCTCACAATTACATCACGCGATTTAGGTGTCCGAAGTGCAAGCGGGCGGGATCCGCCAAGTGGGAAGAGAGCGAGCGTGTCGCAGGCGGCGGCCACGTGTCGATCCTGAAGTATCTCGCAGATGGGTTCCGCACCGACGTGCAGAACCAGATTCATTGCACGGCCTGCGAAGCGCTGGTGGTTTTCGGACACGGCTAGGACACTGAACGCTGACTTCGCCCGCTGACACGCGCGCCGCGCGCGGGGTTGGCGTACCATTTTTGCCGTGCCTGCTTGTCGCACTGAATATAGGAGTGCGAACAATGTCCATTCAGAAAGACGGCACGCTTGGCGTGCGCGGACCGGAAGACGCGCCGGGCAGCCACCGCTGGCGCTGGCTCGCCACCATCATCAGCGCAATCATCATCTGCATCGCGCTCGTGGCAACCGCCGGCACGCTCATGAACGGCGGCCTGCTGGGCTAAGTCCGCCCCAGCACCCTGCCCGCCACCGCGTCGAGCTTCTTGAGCAATTCAGGGTCGCGCGCTTCCGGCGCGGTGATCAGCGCGCTGTCGAGCGCGCGGTCGGAGCCGATCGGACACGGCTCATGCTCGGAGGGAAAGTCGCGCGCCAGCCGCGCCACCAGATTCTTGGCGCGTTCGGCGTTTTGCAGCAGCGCCTTGATGATGTCCTGCACAGTGACGGCGTCGTGGTCGGGATGCCAGCAATCGAAGTCGGTCACCATGGCGACGGTGGCGTAGCAAATCTCCGCTTCGCGCGCGAGCTTGGCCTCCGGCATGTTGGTCATGCCGATCACCGAATAGCCGAGCGACCTGTAGGTCATGCTCTCGGCGTAGGTGGAAAACTGCGGGCCTTCCATGCACACGTAGGTGCCGCCGATATGCGGCTTGATGCCTTCGAGCAGCGCCGCTTCGGCGATGCGCGCGCGCAGCCGCGGCGACACCGGATGCGCCATGGAGACATGCGCCACCATGCCCTTGCCGAAGAACGAGCTCTCGCGCTTGTGCGTGCGGTCGACGAATTGATCGACCAGCACGAAGGTGCCCGGCGGCAGGTCCTCGCGGAACGAGCCGCAAGCCGACAGCGAGACGAGATCGGTGACGCCGACGCGCTTCAAGACGTCGATATTGGCGCGGTAGTTGATGTCGGACGGCGACAGCCGGTGGCCCTTGTCGTGGCGCGACAGGAACACCACCGGGAGACCTGCAATTTCGCCGATGCGCAGCGCGGCGGACGGCTCGCCCCACGGGCTTTTGATGCGCTCCTCGCGCACCTTCTGTAAGCCCGGCAGATCGTAAATGCCGGAGCCGCCGATAATGCCGAGCACGGATTTGGTCATTGCCCCGCCCTCTTTGCGTCCAAAAAACGAAGGGCCCCAAACGGGGCCCTCGCGTCAAGCGATTTTACGCGGCTCAATGCACCGACGACCACACCTTCTTCTTGGTGAAGTAGAGCAGCCCCGACAGGACGAGCAGGAAGATGATCACCTGGAAGCCGATGCGCTTGCGCGCCACCATGTGCGGCTCGGCCGCCCACATCAGGAACGCAGCGATATCCTTGGAATATTGCTCGCGGGTCTCCGGCGAGCCGTCGTCGTATTTCACCTGCCCGTCGGTCACCAGCGGCGGCGGCATGGCGATGTTGTGGCCCGGGAAATATTCGTTGTAGTGGCCGCCCGGAGGAATATTGGCGCCCGGCGGCGGCGGATCCTTGTAGCCCTTCAGGATGGCCGCGATGTAGTCAGGCCCTTCCTCCTGATATTGCGTAAACAGGTCGACGATGAACCACGGGAAGCCGCGGCTGTAGCTGCGCGCCTTGGCGAGCGTTGACATGTCGGGCGGCGCGGTGCCGCCGTTGGCGGCCTTGGCCGCCAGCTCGTTGGGGAACGGGGCCGGGAAATGATCGGCCGGCCGGCCCGGACGCTGCGTGGGCTGGCCGGTATCGTCGAGGTCGTTGATCTTGTATTCCGAGGCGATCTGGGCGACCTGCGCGTCGGTGAAATCCGGCCCGCCCGGGTCCGCCAGATTGCGGAACGACAGCAGGTTGAGCGAATGGCAGTTCGAGCAGACCTCGCGGTAGATCTTGAAGCCGCGCTGCAGCTGCGCCTCGTCGTATTTGCCGAACGGTCCGGCAAACGACCACTTCAGCGCCGGCGGCGGCACCTGCTCGGTCTGCGCCAAAGCGGGCGCGGCGAGCGCGCCGACAAAGGCTGCGGCGAGGATGATGGACTGTTTCTTCATGGCCCTGTCCCCGCTCACGCCTTGGCGCCTAGCACCGATTCCGAAATCGAATTCGGCAGCGGCTTGGTCTTCTCGAAGATGCCGAGCAGCGGCAGCACGATCAGGAAGTAGGCGAAGTAGTAGGCGGTGAACACGCGCGACAGGACGACGTAGATGCCTTCCGGCGGCTTGGAGCCGAGATAGCCCAAGCCCACCGCCGCGATCACGAACAGCCAGAAGAACTGGCGGTAGAGCGGACGAAAGCGCGCCGAGCGCACCTTCGAGGTGTCGAGCCAGGGCAGAAAAGCGAGAATGCCGATCGAGCCGAACAGCGCGCAGACCCCGAGCAGCTTGTTCGGGATCGAGCGCAGGATCGCGTAGAACGGCAGGTAGTACCACTCCGGCACGATCTCCGCCGGCGTCACCGCCGGATTGGCGGGAATGTAGTTGTCGGCGTGGCCGAGATAGTTCGGCACATAGAACACGAGCCAGGCGAACAGGATGCAGAACACGGCCATGAAGAAGCCGTCCTTGATCGTCGCATAAGGCGTGAACGGCACGGTGTCCTTGTCGGACTTCGGCTCGATGCCGGCCGGGTTGTTTTGGCCGACCACGTGCAGCGCCCAGACGTGCAGCACCACCACGCCCGCGATCAGGAAGGGCAGCAGGTAGTGCAGCGAGTAGAAGCGGTTGAGGGTCGGATTGCCGACCGCATAGCCGCCCCACAGCCAGGTCACGATGGCGTCGCCGATGCCGGGAATGGCCGAGAACAGATTGGTGATGACGGTCGCCGCCCAGAAGCTCATCTGGCCCCAGACCAGCACGTAGCCCATGAAGCCGGTCGCCATCATCAACAGGTAGAGAATGACGCCGAGGATCCACAGCACCTCGCGCGGCTCCTTGTAGGAGCCGTAATACATGCCGCGGAACATGTGGATGTAGGCCGCCAGGAAGAACATCGAGGCGCCGTTGGCGTGCACGTAGCGCAACAGCCAGCCGTAATTGACGTCGCGCATGATGCCTTCGACCGAGTTGAAGGCCATGTCGACCTGCGGCGTGTAATGCATCGCCAGCACGATGCCGGTGATGATCTGCACGCCCAGCATGAAGGACAGGATGCCGCCGAAGGTCCACCAGTAGTTCAGATTGCGCGGCGTCGGGTAGGCGACGAAGGAGGAATAGATCAGGCCGCCAATCGGCAGCCGTTTCTCGAACCATTGCAGAAATTTGTTCTGCGGCTGGTACGTCGAGTGTCCGCTCATGATCGAACCTTCGGAAAACTCTTAATCAAGCCGGCTTGGCGGCGGATTCTTCGCCGATCCGGATCTTGGTGGCGGAGAGGAACGTGTAGGGCGGCAGGTAGAGATTCTTCGGCGCCGGCCCTTTGCGGATGCGGCCCGCGGTGTCGTATTGCGAGCCGTGGCAGGGGCAGAACCAGCCGTCATATTCGCCCTGATGCGCGAGCGGGATGCAGCCGAGATGCGTGCAGATGCCGATGACCACCAGCCACTGCTCGTGGCCGGGCTTCACGCGTTCTGAATCGGGTTCCGGGTCCGGCAGGCTGGCGACGTCGACGTTCTTGGCCTCGTCGATTTCTTTGGTGGTGCGGTGGAAGATGAAGATCGGCTTGGAGCGCCAGAACACCTTGACGATCTGCCCATCGGCGATGGGCGCGAGATCGATGTCGACCGGCGCGCCCGCGGCGATCGTGGAGGCGTCCGGGTTCATTTGCGCGATCAGCGGCACCAGGGCGGCCGCTCCGCCCACCGCGGCAACGGCGCCGGTGGCGATATAGAGAAAGTCGCGGCGCGAGTGCTGCTCCGCCGAAGACACGGTCGTCACGTCCTAAGCCCTCTCCTCCGGCTGGCCATTTCGCCGCCCGCGGCTGGAGCCCGGGACTTGCGTCCCAAGGGCGGCGGGGCGGACCGGCGCGGCAGTCCCGGTAAAGGCAGGACGGCGCAACGGTGAGGTTCTATTGGCACCCTTGCGGTAGGAGTGCAAGCCCGCTATCGCCGCAGCGCCCGTCCCGCACATTATTCGTTTGGATAAGCGGTTTTGGGCAACACCGGCGGCCCCGCCCCCATGCGCATCGCCCTTTACGAGCCGGACATCCCTCAGAACACCGGCACGATCCTGCGGCTCGCCGCCTGCCTCGGCATCCCGGTGGATATCGTCGAGCCGGCCGGGTTCCCGGTCACCGACCGCGCCTTCCGCCGGGCCGGCATGGACTACCTCGACCAGGTGGACCTCACCCGCCACAGCTCATTCGCGGAGTTCGACGACTGGCGGCGAGAGCGAGGCCTTAAGCTCGTCTTATTCACCACCGCGGCGGAGCGCGGCTATCTCGACCACGCCTTCAGCGACGACCAGGCGCTGCTGTTCGGCCGCGAAAGCGCCGGCGTCCCGCAGGCCGTGCACAAGGCGGCCGATGCGCGCCTGCGCGTCCCGATGCGGGAAGGCCTGCGCTCGCTCAACGTGGCGATGGCGGTCGCCATGGTGGCAGGCGAAGCGCTGCGGCAGACGGGAGGCTTGCGAATTGGCTAAGCTTTCGCCCCGATGAGCGCCCTGCCCGCCACCGCCATTCTCGACGAGCGCAAAGCGCGCGCCCGGACCTGGTTCGAGCGCCTGCGCGACAATATCTGCGCGGCCTTCGAGACGCTCGAAGACGCGCTGCCGAAAAATGCGCCGCTCGCGCACGTGCCCGCCGGCCGCTACGTGCGCACGCCCTGGGAGCGCACCGACCACAGCGGAAAACAACCGATCTCGGGTTTACCCGAGATCGGCAAATTAAGTGCCGGATCGGCTAAAGCCGATCCGGATTGCGGCGGCGGGGTCATGTCATTGATGCGCGGCCGCGTGTTCGAGAAGGTCGGCGTGCATTGCTCGACCGTGCACGGCGAGTTCGCGCCTGAATTCCGCAAGGAAATCCCCGGCGCCGCCGACGACCCGCGCTTCTGGGCCTCGGGCATTTCGCTGATCGCGCATCCGCAGAACCCGCACGTGCCGGCCGTGCACATGAACACGCGCTTCGTCGTCACCAGCAAAGCCTGGTTCGGCGGTGGCGCCGACCTCACGCCCGTGCTGGACAAGCGCCGCACGCAAAGCGACCCCGACACGGTCGCTTTCCACGCCGCCATGAAATCCGCCTGCGACGCGCACGCCACGGTCGCACCCTACGACAAATACAAAAAATGGTGCGATGAGTACTTCTTTCTCAAGCACCGCAACGAGATGCGCGGCATCGGCGGCATCTTCTACGACTATCTGGAAACCGGCTGGGACGAGACCTTCGCCTTCACGCAAGACGTCGGCCGCGCCTTCCTGCGCGTCTATCCCGAGCTGGTGCGCGCCAACTTCGCGACGCCCTGGAGCGAGGCCGAGCGCGAGGAGCAGCTCATCCGCCGCGGCCGCTATGTCGAGTTCAATCTGCTCTACGACCGCGGCACCATCTTCGGCCTGCGCACCGGCGGCAATGTGGAGTCGATCCTGTCCTCCATGCCACCCGTGGTGAAGTGGCCGTAGATTTCAACCTATGATTGCGTTAGGCTTCCCGCTCCGGTGCCACGGGGGGGAAGCCATGGCGCGCGAGAACGGCAACGGGCAGCCGCCGTCCAAGAAGAGCGGATTTTTGGGAACGCTGCGGCCGGCTGGTCGAGGTCCTCAACGAGAAGTTCACCTACATTGTCGGCCTGCCAATCGTTGGCCTCGTCGGCACATTCTTGGCGGCGCACTTCCAATATCTTTCGGCCTACGAAGATAAGGTCAAAGAGGTCGGCACGCAGCAGATCAAGGCCGCGGAAGACACCTTCTCCGGCGTTTCGACGACGCTTTCCAAGGCGATCACGTTGCAGCAGCTTCTGTTCTTCAACTATCGCGACGCGGTCATAGCGAACAGCGACGGCGACGACCGCGCGCTCGAAACCAAAAACGCGCGCGCGCTCTACAAGGACTACGACGACATGCGCACCGACTTGCGTGAGCACATCGATCTGCTCGCCCGCCGAGTGGAGCTCGATCTCGATTGGGCGAGCAATACCGAGCGCGATGCCGCGCACGCCGAACAGATCGGCGCCGATCCGATGAGCCGGATCGCGCTCGGCGCCTACAATTTCGATTGCGACAATGACATGCCGAACTTCAAGCCAGGCCACTCGAGTTTCGCGCTGCCGGTCGCCGACGATATCCGGCGGGAAAACCCCGACGCCAAGCCGCTTGGCGTCGATTGGTACAGCGCCAAGCACCAGTTGCTGACGCTCTATTATTGCTTCGACAACAACAACGCGAAGATCGCCACCGCCCGCGCATGGGCGGCAAACAGCCCGGTCGCTCCCGCCGCGAGAGACAAATTCGTGCGCGACCTCGACAAGATCCTCGACAGCTTCGACCAGAAGGCGGTTCGCCTCGACAGTTTCATAACGCTCGGAGCGCGGCGCATCGAAAAGATTTACGTCAAATTTCGACCCACAGTCTGGTACTGCCAAACGCCGGTCGTGCGGCAAATCGTCGACGCTTACAGCAAGAAGTGCGCGTCGATTCACACGGCTGAAGCCGCGGAGGCGACCGGCTAATCCGCGCTCGGCAGCCGCCGCATGGTGAACTCGATCTCGCCGCCGGGCAGTTCGCGCCAGCTTTCGATCTCGGTCATGTAGGCGGCTTTCGGATAACGCGTGAAGAATTCGCGCGCCTTGGCGCGCGCGGCCTCGCGCGGCAGCGCGAAGGTCTCGCGGCGGAACGACGGCGCGCGCTGCTTCTGCGCGGCGTGCCGTGCCGCCATTTTGCGCGCCAGATCGGCCGGTCGGCGGTACTCGCTACTCATGGCTGTAATGTAAAACGCCGCCCGCCCCACGGCCAGTGACCGAGCTTGGCCGGGCGCGCGGTGCTGCGCGCCCGGCGCTCAAGACGCCTTGGCTACCCTGCCCGTCCCGGCAACCGGCTGACCATATTGATGGCGGCATTATTCGTGCCGTTGCCGGTACGCGCATTCCGGCGACATGAACAAAAAATAATGGAACTGCCGCGCCCCTTTGCCGGTAGGACGATGAGGAGGTGAGCGTTCGGATGACGACCCGCGATGACAAGACCTCACGATGGAGACGCCAAGGGATGACGCTCGACGCCTACAAGCTGGCATTCGGCCTGTTCTTGTTCTCGTCCCCGTGGCTGTTTTCTTACGCCGGAAGCACGAGCAGGCTCGACGCCTGGATTAGTGGGTTGGTGATAACCGTCACATCGATTGCGGCTATTGCCGCGTTTTCAGAATGGGAAGAGTGGCTTAATTTAATGCTCGGCGTTTGGCTAATCCTTGCGCCTTGGGTGTTGGGATTCCTTCACACGCGAGCAATGCATGTCAGTATCAGCGTAGGCATCATTGTCGTCTATTTGGCGTTGCTTGAGCTCTGGCTGATTCACTATTCGCCCGAGCCAGCCGCCAAACAGGCCGACAGCCTATGATCTCTTGATCGTTTCGCTGGCGATTGCATCGAGTGTATTTGCGTCGACGGGAAACCCGGCCGCGATCCAGGCATCCTCCGCCTCGCGCATGACGACGCCCAGCATCGGGCCCTTGCCGACGCCGCGCGCCATGAAATCGGCGGCCTTGAGCGGAAATGGCGGCGCGGTCCAGCGCGCCGGCAGCGTGGCGAGCGCGCGCCAGGCCTCGTCGATTGCTCCGGCGCTCGAACGCGCCCAGGCCAACAGCACATGGTCGCTAAAGTGCTGCGGCCCGAGCCGGTAGAGCAGCGCGCGCGCCGCCTGCTCGCCATAGGCCGGTGAAATCCGCCGCCAGCCTTCGCCCATCGAGGCAAGCCGCTGGTGCTCGGCATTGGTCAGCCGCAGCCGCTGCCACAGCCGCTCGGCGTCCTCGGCCACCCAAACGCCAAGCGCGCCCAGCCGCCGCACCGGATCGGCGCTGCTGCCTGCCGCCGCCTCGACCTTGGCCATCATCTCGAACGAAGCGAGATACGACACGCCGCCGAGCACGCGCAGCGTCAAGCTCGCATCGGTCATGGCAATGAGCGTCGGCACCGCGTGCGGCGCCACCACCAGCTTCATCAGCTCCATGCGCACGCGCTCGCGTGAAAGCTGGGCGAGCCCATCGCGGCCAACGATGCAGGCGGCAAGCCCGGCGCGGTCGGGATGATCGCTGGTGCCATAGGCGGCGTGGAAACGGAAGAAGCGCAAAATGCGCAAGTAATCTTCCTCGATGCGCTGCTTGGGATTGCCGATGAAACGCACGCGGCGCGCGGCGAGATCGGCAAGCCCGCCGACATAATCGTACACGGTGCCGTCGGCGCGCGCGGAAAATGCATTGACGGTGAAATCGCGCCGTTCGGCGTCGGCGCGCCAGTCGCGGCCGAAGGCGACCTTGGCGTGGCGGCCATAGGTTTCGACGTCCTGGCGCAGCGTGGTGACTTCGAACGGGTGGCCGTCGGTGACGACCGTGATGGTGCCGTGCTCGATGCCGGTCGGCACCGCCTTGAACCCGGCCGCCTCGACGCGGCGCACTACCTCTTCCGGCACCGCCGTGGTGGCGACGTCGACTTCCTCCGCCGTCATGCCGAGCAGCGCGTTGCGCACCGCGCCGCCGACCACGCGCGCTTCCTCGCCGTCGCGATCGAGCACGCCGAGCAGATGCTTGAGCGGACCCGCGCTCAGCCAGGGCGCGTCGGTGAGCTTGCGCTCGGTGCGTCCGTTCTCGTGCCCCGTCATGACGAAAGCCTTGTTCTCCCCTCCCACCGCGTAGCAAAGCGGAGCGGCGGGGAGGGGTCGGGGGTGGGGGGAATGCTGCGTAAGTAAAAGCCCCCCACCCCTAACCCCTCCCCACCACGCGCGAGCGCGCGTGGGGAGAGGGGAAAATCTTGTCGCGCGGTCATCAGCGCACCTGGCCCGGCACAAACTTGCCGTCCTCGATGTGCGCCGGCACATAGGTCGAGCCGACCGGCGCGCCGCCGTAATTGGCAAAATAGATGAAGCTGCCGATCACCATCAGCAGCGCGGCAGCAAACAGCCAGGCAAGGTGACGCAGCGGCCAGGAGTCGGGATGAACGACGTTTGCGCGCGTCGCCAGCAGGAACACCGCGTAAAGCACGAACGGCAGCAGGAACAGGACGATCTCGGTCGCGCCGGTGCGGATCATCGATAAATCCTGTCGTGCAGATTCCGCAAAATCCCCGCGGTCACGCCCCAGATGTAACGCTCGCCGAAGGTGATGGCGTAGTAGTGCCGCGTCATACCCTGCCAGTCGCGCGAATGGCGCTGCACGTTGGTCTGATCCATGAGATAAGCGAGCGGCACCTCGAAGGTGGCGTCCACTTCACTGGTGTTGAGCGTGAGCGAGAAGCCGGGTTTCACGCGCGCGGTCACCGGCACGATGCGGTAGCCGAGCGTAGTCATATAGAGATCGAGATAGCCGATCGGCGTGACAGCCGTGCGGTCAAGGCCGATTTCTTCATCGGTCTCGCGCAAGGCTGCCGCCAGCGGATTGGCGTCGTCTTTCTCGATCTTGCCGCCGGGAAACGAGATCTGCCCCGGATGATTTGGCAGATGCTGCGCGCGCTGCGTCAGCAACACGGTCGGCTCGGCATGATCGATCACCGGCACCAGCACCGCCGCCGGCCGGATCGGCCGCACCTCGGCGATCTTGCGCATCACCGGATCGGCGTCGTGATCGCCGCGCTTGGGAGTAATGTTCGGATCGGTCAGGCCCGGCGGCACGTCGAGGGTCAGCCGGGCGCGCGCGCGCTCGAAGAATTCCGCGCCCGAAAGCGCCATGACCTGATGCATCAGGCGAACTCCCGCAGCGCGCTGGCTTCCGCCATGGCAAAGAACTCGCCCTTGGAGGCGACGCCGAACATTTGTTTGCCGCCGACCTCGCGTTCCTCGCCGAGCGCGACCAGGTCATAGAACAGGGCCCGCGTCACTTTGGCCCACAGGTCGCGGCGCACGTGCAGGTAGGGCTTCAAGCCGCCGGTCTCAGGCTCGGGCACGAATGTGAGCGCGTGGCCGGGGCCGGCCTCGACCCAGTCGTCGACATTGGTGCGGAAGGCGAGAATAGGATCGTCGGCATGCTCGACCTTGAGTTCGACGGCGAGGAACGGGGAATCTACGACCATTAACCCGACCTTCTCCACAGGCGTGACCAGGAAGTACTTGTCGCCCTCGCGCTTGAGTATGCCGCTGAAAAGCTTGACCAAAGCCGGCCGGCCGATCGGCGTTTTCTGGTAGAGCCAGGTACCGTCGGCCTCGATTTTCATGTCGATATCGCCGCAAAACGGCGGGTCCCACTGTTCCACCGGCGCCACCCCGCCCTTTTCGCGGGGTAGCGCTGTCACAATCGAGTCCAGTCCGCCCTGCCCTGTCTTCGCCATTGTTTACCTTCGATATCAGGCGGTTGCGCAGCTGTTCGCATCTTCGTGATTCAGCCGCTGGCTCTACCGAAGATAGCGTAAGCTTGGCCGGAGAATGAGGCAGATTCGGCGGCAGCGGCCCATCTAAAAAGCGTCTGGTGTGTTTGTTGCATGGGCTGATCAAAGCGCTTCCTGGGCGGCGGCCCGGCCAAGCCCCATTGAAAGGATCAAAGACATGGCGTCGGCAAGCGGCGAAAGCCTGGAAAAGCTCGAGGATATGATTGTGCGGGCGGCAGAATCCACGGCCGCCCACGTGCGCGCGGCAAAAGATGCGATTTGTGCCGTTATTTTCGGGCAGGACATCGTCGTAGAAAGGGCATTGATCACCGTATTGTCGGGTGGTCACGCGCTGCTCGTCGGTGTTCCCGGCCTCGCCAAGACCAAGCTCGTCGACACCATGGGCATCGCGCTCGGGCTCGACGCCCGCCGCGTGCAATTTACCCCCGACCTGATGCCGTCCGACATTCTCGGCACCGAAGTGCTGGAGGAAAGCCCCGGCGGCAAGCGCTCGTTCCGTTTCATCCAGGGCCCGGTGTTCGCGCAGCTGCTGATGGCCGACGAAATCAACCGCGCCAGCCCGCGCACTCAGTCGGCGCTGCTGCAGGCGATGCAGGAGCAGCACGTGACCGTCGCCGGCGCCCGCCACGATCTGCCCAAGCCCTTCCACGTCTTGGCGACGCAGAACCCACTCGAGCAAGAAGGCACCTATCCGCTGCCCGAAGCACAGCTCGACCGCTTCCTGATGGAAGTGGACGTCGATTACCCCGACCAGGCGGCCGAACGCAAAATCCTGTTCGACACCACCGGCGCCGACGAAACCCGCGCCAAGGCCGCCATGACCGCCGAGGACTTGATTGCCGCGCAGCGGCTGGTTCGCCGGTTGCCGGTCGGCGAGTCGGTGGTCGAAGCGATCCTGCAACTGGTGCGCTCGGCGCGCCCGGGGCCGGAAGCGGGCGAGCTCGGCAACCTGATTTCCTGGGGACCCGGCCCGCGCGCGAGCCAAGCCTTGATGCTGGCGGTGCGCGCCCGCGCACTGCTCGATGGGCGCTTTGCGCCGTCGGTCGACGACGTGCTCGACCTCGCCGAGCCGGTGCTCAAGCATCGCATGGCGCTCACCTTCTCGGCGCGCGCGGAAGGCGAGACCATCGGCAACGTCATCGCGAAGCTCAAGTCGCGTATCGGGTAACGAATGGCCGAGCTCACGCGCAGCGAGACTGAAAGCGACGCCGTACGGGCAGCCGTCGGCAAGAGTCGCAAGCTCGCCGGGCGCGTGCCGCGGCTGATTTTGGAAGCGCGCCGCGTTGCCTCGACCATCATTCACGGCCTGCACGGCCGCCGCCGCGCCGGACCCGGCGAGAATTTCTGGCAATACCGGCGCTTCACCAACGGCGAGCCGTCCAACACCGTCGATTGGCGGCGCTCCGCGCGCGACGATCATCTTTATGTGCGCGAGCGCGAGTGGGAAGCCTCGCATACCATCTGGCTGTGGGCCGACCGTTCGCCGTCGATGGATTTCAATTCGCATCTGACCGAGTGGAGCAAGCTCGACCGCGCGCTGGTCGTATCCTTCGCGCTTGCCGAAGTGCTCGTGCAAGGCGGCGAGCGCGTCGGCATTCCAGAGATCATGCGGCCGACCTCGAACCGCAACATCATCGAGAAAATGGCGCAAACGATCCTGCACGACACGTCCGAACGTCCGAGCCTGCCGCCGAACTTTGCGCCGGCGCCGTTTTCGGAAGTGCTGCTGCTGTCCGATTTCTGGAGCCCAGTCTCCGAATTCCGCCGCATCATCGGCCGGCTCGCGGCCAATGGCGCGCGCGGCCATGTCGTGCAAGTGGTCGATCCGGCGGAAGAAAGCTTCCCCTATATGGGCCGCGTCGAATTCGTCGAACCGGAGGGGCTCGGCAGCATCACCGCCGGCCGCGCCGAGACGTGGCGCAGCGAATACCAGACGCTGGTCGCCAATCACCGGGCCGCCCTGCGCGCGGAGTGCGAGCAGTTCGGCTGGAGCTTCACCGTGCATCGCACCGACCGCGGCCCGACCGAGCTGCTGTTTGCGATCCACGCCCGCATGGGCGCCGGCGCGCATGTCGTCGTTAAGAGCCGGCAGCCGGCGCGCACCGGCGCGGAAACGCCGACATGATCGGCCTTCCGCTCGGCTTCGCCCAGCCTCTCGTTCTGCTCGGCCTGTTGAGCCTGCCGGTGCTGTGGTGGCTGTTGCGGCTCGTGCCGCCGCGGCCGCAGCAGATCAACTTCCCGCCGACACGGCTGCTGTTCGAAATCGCGCCCAAAGAAGAGACGCCCTCGCGCACGCCGTGGTGGCTGATCCTGCTGCGGCTGACGCTCGCCGCGCTTGTTATCATCGCGGCCGCCGGTCCCTTGTGGAATCCGCCGATCGCCGCATCGAACCGCGGCGCGCCGCTGCTGCTGATGATCGACGACGGCTGGGCGGCGGCAGCGAGCTGGGATGAGCGCATGCGCACCGCGGACGAACTGATCGCGCGCGCGGAAGCCGACAATCGCGGCGTCGCCCTGTTGCCGCTGTCGCAAACGGACCGCGACATCTCGCTGCAAGTGGCGGGCGCCGCGCGCGTGCAAGCCAGACAGCTGCAGCCGCAGCCCTACGGCATCGAGCGCAGTGAGGCACTGCCGCTGGTCGGCCGCTTCCTCACGCAAGCGCCAGACGTCGAAATCGTCTGGCTGTCGGACGGCGTCGGCCTCGGCAAGGGCGGCGAATTCATCGACGGCCTCAAGAAGGTCGTCGGCAATCATCCGCTGACCATCGTGTCCGGCGGCATCGCCATTCCGCGCGCGCTTGCCGCCGCCGACAACGCGGCCGGCGCGCTGACCGTCAAAGTGCTGCGCCCGCAGGCCGCCGGCGCCGAGCCCGGCATGGTGAAAGCCATCGATCTCAAGGGGCTGCCGCTGGGCGAGGCGCCGTTCGCGTTTGAGGCAGGCGCGCGCGAGGCCGATGCGTCCATCACGCTGCCGGTTGAAATCCGCAACGACGTGGCAAGGCTGGAAATCGCCGGCGAGCGCTCGGCCGGCGCGGTGCAATTGCTCGACAAGCGCTGGCGCAGGCGCACCGTCGGCATCGTCTCCGGCTCGGCCGCCGACCGCTCGCAGCCGCTGATCGGCGCCACCTACTACCTTCAGCGCGCGCTCAACCCCTTTGCCGACGTGCGCCTCGCCGAAGGCGTGGCGCCGGGCGAAGCGGTCGACCGTTTCCTCAAGCAGCACATCCCGATGATCATCCTCGCCGACGTCGGCAACGTCGCGGAGGCGCGCGATCCGCTGGTGAAATGGATCGAGAGCGGCGGCGTGCTGGTGCGTTTCGCCGGACCGCATCTGGCGGCGACCGACGACGATCTGGTGCCGGTGAAGCTGCGCCGCGGCGGGCGCATCCTCGGCGGCAGTATGAGCTGGGACAAGCCGCAGAAGCTTGCCGGCTTTTCGCGCGAAAGCCCGTTCTACGGCATGACGGTGCCGAACGATGTCACCGTGACGCGGCAGGTTTTGGCCGAGCCCGACGCGCTGCTGCAGGAACGCACTTGGGCGACGCTCGGCGACGGCACGCCCCTGGTCACCGCGCAACGCCGCGGCAAAGGCTTGCTGGTGTTGTACCACATCACCGCTGACACGCGCTGGTCCGACCTGCCGCTGTCCGGCGCGTTCGTCGACATGCTGCGCCGCATGGTCGCGCTTGCCGACGCCAGCGCCGGCGGCGAGGCCGCCACGACGAGCGCCGCCGACGCCCGGCAGGTCGTGCCGCCGACACGCGTGCTCGACGGCTTCGGCGCCTTCACGGTCCCGCCGCCGACCGCGCGCGGGGTGGCGGCCAATTTCAACGCGCGCGGCAGCGCCGATCATCCGCCCGGATTCTACGGACCGCCCGAAGGCCTGGTCGCGGTCAATACGCTGGCGCCGAACGACCGGCCGGCCGCGCTCGATTTCTCCGGCCTCAATGCCCGCCTCGACGTCTACCGCCACGGCGAGCCGCTCGATTTGCGCGGCCCGGTCTTCCTCGCCGCGCTCGGCTTGCTGCTGCTCGACGCGCTCCTGGTGATCATGTTGTCCGGCGGCATCGCCAGCATGCTGTCGCGGCGCGGCGTCGCGGCAACGCTGCTTGCGGCAGGACTGTTTGCTGCCTTCGGTCTGCTCGATCCCTCGCAGGCGCAGCAGCCGGCGGCGCCAGCGCCGCCGCTGTCCGCCGACGCGCAAGCCTTCGCCATGAAGGCGACCGAGAGGACCCATCTCGCCTACATCATCACCGGCGATTCCGACGTCGACGAAGTGAGCGAGGCCGGCCTGCAAGGCCTTACGATGTTTCTCGCGCAGCGCACCGCGCTCGAACCCGGCGAACCGATGGGGCTCGATCCGGCGCGCGACGAACTGGCGTTCTTTCCCCTGATCTACTGGCCGATCTCGCCGAACGCGCCGAAACCCTCGCAGGCGGCGCTCGAGAAGATCGACACCTATATGAAGCGCGGCGGCACCGTGCTGTTCGACACAAGAGACGCGGTTGACGCGCCGACCGGTATCGGCGGCGAGAACCGCACGCCCGGCATGGTGGCGCTGCGCGCGATCCTGTCCTCGCTCGACATTCCCGAACTGGAGCCGGTGCCGCGCGACCACGTGCTGACCAAGACCTTCTTTTTGCTGCGCGACTTCCCCGGCCGCTTCACCTCCGGCCAGCTCTGGGTCGAGGCGCTGCCGCCGGAAGGCGACGATGACGACGAGAGCCGCCCGGCGCGCGCCGGCGACGGCGTCTCCTCGATCATGATCACCTCGAACGATCTTGCCGGCGCCTGGGCGATGCGGCCGGACGGCCAGCCGATGCTGCCGCTGGTGCCGGGCGAGCCGCGCCAGCGCGAATACGCCTTCCGCGCCGGCACCAACATCGTGATGTATGCGCTGACCGGCAACTACAAGGCGGACCAGGTGCACATCCCGGCGCTGCTCGAGCGGCTGGGGCAATAGGAGTGAGCTCGTGAACCTCGGCGTATCATTTGCTCCGCTGGTGCCCGACACCGTGGTCTGGGCGTCCGCCGGCGTTGCGCTGCTGATTTCGATCGTGCTGCTGGTCGCGCGCAGCCGCGGCGCGCTGATGCGCGCGACCGCACTCGGCTTGATGGTGCTGGCGCTCGCCAATCCGTCTTTGACGCGCGAAGACCGCGACCCCATCCCGTCCGTCGCCGCCGTCATCGTCGACAAGAGCCCGAGCCAGCAATTCGGCGATCGCACACAGCAGACCGAGCAGGCGCGCGAGGCGCTGCTCGCGCGTCTCAAGCGCATTCCGGGCCTGGAAGTGCGCGTGGCCGACGCCGGCCAAGCCGACGGCAACAATGACGGCACGCGGCTGTTCTCGGCGCTCACCTCGACGCTTGCCGACGTCCCGCCCGACCGCATCGCCGGCGCCATCATGATCACCGACGGCCGCGTGCACGACGTGCCGGCGGAAGCCTCCGCGCTGGGTTTCGCCGCGCCGGTGCATGCATTGATCACCGGCCACGCCAACGAGATCGACCGCCGCGTGGTGCTGACCAAGACGCCGCGCTTCGGCATCGTCAACCAGTCGCAGACCATCGGCTTCCGCGTCGAGGACCAGGGCGCGCAGGCGGGCTCCGCCGAAGTGATCGTTCGGCGCGACGGCGACGTGTTGGAGAAGCGCGTGGTCGCGACCGGCACCGACGTCGAGGTGAAAGTGCCGATCCCGCATGCCGGCCCCAACATCGTCGAGGTCGAAGCCTCGCCGCTCGACGGCGAACTCACGCAGGTCAACAATCGCGCGGTGCTGTCGATCGACGGCGTGCGCGACAAATTGCGCGTCCTGCTGGTATCGGGCGAGCCGCATGCCGGCGAGCGCACCTGGCGCAATCTGCTCAAGTCGGACGCTTCCGTCGATCTCGTGCATTTCACCATTCTGCGACCGCCCGAGAAACAGGACGGCACGCCGATCAACGAATTGTCGCTGATCGCCTTCCCGACGCGCGAGCTGTTCCAACAGAAGATTTCGGAATTCCAGCTCATCATCTTCGACCGCTACGCGCGTCAGGGCGTGCTGCCGATGATCTATTTCGACAACATCGCCAAATATGTGCACGACGGCGGCGCCGTGCTGATCGCAGCCGGGCCCGACTATGCGAGCCCGACCAGCCTCTGGCACACGCCGCTCGACGTCGTGTTGCCGGCGGAGCCGTCCGGCGACGTCACCGAGCAGCCCTTCTGGGCGCGGCTGACGCAAGCCGGCGAGCGCCATCCGGTGACGCGCGGCCTGCAAGGCGCCGACAGCAATCCGCCGCACTGGAGCCAGTGGTTCCGCCTGGTCAATACAACCAAGACCACCGGTACCAGCGTGATGGAAGGCCCCGACGGCAAGCCGCTCCTGGTGCTGGCGCGCGAGGACAAGGGTCGCGTCGCCATGCTGCTGTCCGACCACATCTGGCTGTGGGCGCGCGGCTATGAAGGCGGCGGTCCGCATCTCGATCTGCTGCGCCGGCTGTCGCACTGGCTGATGAAGCAGCCCGAACTGGAAGAAGAAGCGCTGCGCCTTGTCGTGCACGGGCACGATGTGACCGTCGAACGCCAGACCATGGCCGACAGCGTCAGCGACGTGACGCTGACCTCGCCGACCGGCGCGCAATCGACCGTGACTTTGCGGCCGACCGAGCCCGGCCTGTGGCAAGCCGACATGACGGTGAAGGAACTCGGGCTTTGGCGCGCGACCGACGGCAAGCTTACCGCGCTCGCCAATGTCGGGCCGGCCAACCCGCGCGAATTCGCGGAGGTGACTTCGACCACCGACGTGCTGAGCAAGCTTGCCGACGCCACCGGCGGCAGCGTGCGGCGCCTGGAGAACGGCAACGGCATCGACGTGCCGCGCGTGGTACCGGTGCGCACCGCGACCAGCTTCAAGGGCGACAATTGGATCGGCCTGAAGATGCGCGAGGTGTCGGTGGTGCGCGGCATCGGCGTGCTGCCGATTTTCGCCGGGTTGATCGGCTTGCTGCTGCTGGTCGGTTCGCTCGCGGCGACCTGGGCGCGCGAAGGCCGGTAACTCTCCGCCGCTCATTCCCTCGTAAGCGGGAATCCAACTCTAAATCGCGAGGCCAGCAAATTCATCCCTGGGTCCCGCTTTCGCGGGGGCGAGCGGATTATTTTGCTTCTTCCCAATCCGGCCGGATCAGGCCTTTGACGCCGTCGAAGGCGCCTTTGGCCAATTCCGCCACCAAAAGTCGCGCCGGATCGACCGGACCGGGCATCTTCACCTGCCCCTTGGGAATGCGCTTGAAGCCAGACTTGGCGTAGATCGGCTCGTCGCCAACCAGCACCACGAGCTTGTGGCCCTTCGCTTCGGCCTCCTTGAGCGCGCGCTTGACCAGCGCGGTGCCGACGCCGTGCGCGCGGAACGGCGGCTCGACGGTCAGCGGGCCGAGCAGCAGCGCCGGCGTTTCGCCGATGCAGATCGGCGTCAGCCGCACCGAGCCGACGAGCAGCGTCCCGATGCGCGCGGTGAACGACAGTTCGAGCAGGTGCCCCCGGCCCTCGCGAATACGGAAGGCGGTGCGCGCATAGCGGCCGGGCCCGAACGTACGCTCGTGCAACCGCTCGATCGCAAGCGCGTCGTCGGCCTTCTCCGGCAGGATGGTCAGTGAAAGCTCGCTCATCGGCCCCCGTCATGCCCGGCCTCGTGCCGGGCATCCACGACTTTACGCGCTCACGGCATAAAAGACGTGGATGGCCGGGACAAGCCCGGCCATGACGATGTAGTGAATGCCTGTTGATTTCAGCATCTTTATCCCCCAATTCGTTGGTGGAGCGGCAAATCGGAGTTGCACGATGGGACTTCTGGTCGACGGCGTCTGGCAGCAGGAGGGTCAGCGCACCAAAGACGGCCATTTCATCCGGCCGACGCCGCGCTACCGCAACTGGGTGACCCCGGACGGCGGTCCCGGCCCCTCCGGCGAGGGCGGCTTTGAGGCCTCGAGCGGGCGCTATCACCTCTACGTCTCGCTCGCCTGCCCGTGGGCGCACCGCACCGTCATCTATCGCAAGCTCAAGGCGCTGGAAAACGCGATCTCGATGTCGGTCGTGTCGCCCGACATGCTGCAGGACGGCTGGACCTTCAACAAGGACGAGGGCTCGAGCGGCGACGAAGTCAACGGCAAGAGCAAACTGTCGGAAGTCTATCTGCTCGCCGACCCGAAATATTCTGGCCGCGTCAGCGTGCCGGTGCTGTGGGACAAGAAGCGCAAGACCATCGTGAGCAACGAGTTGCCGGAAATCATCCGCATGTTGAATTCCGCGTTCGACGCCTTCACCAATGTGCGCACGGATTATTACCCGGAACCGCTCCGCGGTGAGATCGACCGGCTCAACGACCTCGTTTATTCGAACATCAACAACGGCGTCTACCGCGCCGGCTTTGCGACATCGCAGGCTGCTTACGAGCAGGCCTTCCGCAATCTGTTCGACGCGCTCGACGAGACCGAGCAAATCCTGTCGCAGAAGCGTTATCTCACCGGCGCGCAGATCACTGAAGCCGACTGGCGATTTTTTCCGACGCTGATCCGATTCGACGCCGTCTATTATTCGCACTTCAAGTGCAATTGGCGGCACATCTACGAATACCCGAATCTTTCAAACTATGTGCGCGATCTGTACCAGCAGCCGGGCGTCGCCGAAACGGTCAGCCTCGCGCAGATCAAGCGGCACTATTATCACAGCCAGAAACAAGTAAACCCGACCGGCATCGTGCCGGTCGGGCCGCAGCTCGATTTCTCCGCGCCGCACGATCGGGCGAGGCTGGGCTAATCAGCCCTCGATGTCTTTTTTCTTCTGCAGATATTCGTCGCGGTTGATCTCGCCGCGCGCGTAGCGCTCCTCGAGCACGTCGAGGCCGGCCGAGCGCCGCGACATCGCGTGACGATGCATGCCGGGCATGCAGGCAGAACGCATCATCCACATGCAGAATGCGACGACGGCGATTGCGATGACGATCCAGATAATCATGTGAATTGGTCCATACCCATAGCCATAGCCCCAACCGTTCATCATTCCCCATCCGGGTCCATATCCGTAGCCCATGGTCATTGCTCCGGTTGCACAAAGCCGTTGTGGCGATTGAAGTCGAGCTTCTGCACCAGCGAACTGCCTTGCTTGGTGACGATCTCGGCAACGATGGTATCGGCGTCCTTTTCCTTGACGTCGCCGACTTGCAGATTCGGATTGCGGATCATCTGCCCGAGATATTGCTTAACTTGATCGGCGGTCAGATTGAGGTCGGTCTGATTGGCTTGGCCGGGGCCGTAGCCGTACATCATGCCTGGCCCATAGCCACCGCCATAACCGCGCATCATCCAGCCCGGGCCGTAACCGCCACCGCCCCAGCCCATCATGCCAGGACCGTAACCTTGACCGTAACCTTGACCGTAACCCTGGCCGCCGCCCCAGCCGGGGCCATAGCCGCCCATCATGCCGTAACCAGGACCATTGCCGGGACCCATCATCCAGCCGGGCCCGTAACCGTAAGGCTGCGCGAGCGAGCGCATGCCGACCGCAATAACGATGGCGATGACCACCGCCCCCGCTGCAACCACGAGAATTTTGCGCATGGCAAAGCTCCTTTGTTCGGCGCTTCCACCCCCCAGCGCGTTCGATTGACTAACGCAGCACGCCGCGCTCCATATTGATCGAGGTCAATCCCGCAGCTGCCGCGCGTGCCCCCGGCTGCCGTGATAGCCGGGCGCCGGCGACCGCCATATGATCTCGGTCGCATTTATATACTTGACAAAAGTAGCCACTTAGGCTAGGTTTACGGTCATAGGAGTTACCCATGACCGCCGTATTCCAGAACCCCATTTTTCAGGATGAAACCAACGCCCGCGAAGCCCTAGAGGCAGTGCGCTGGCCTAACGGTCCTGTGTGCCCTCACTGCGGCAACGCCGACGGCAAGAAGATCGCCAAGGTAGAGGGCAAGAAGCAGTCGCATCGCCCCGGCCTCTACTACTGCAATGAGTGCAAGGGACAATTCACCGTCACGGTCGGCACCGTTTTCGAGCGCAGCAAAATTCCCCTGACTAAGTGGTGGATGGCCGCGCACCTGTTCAATCAGGGCAAGAACGGTTGCTCGGCGCACGAAATTCATCGCTCGCTTAAGGTCACGTACAAGACCGCTTGGTTTATGATGCATCGCTTGCGTGAAGCGATGGATGATTTGCAGAACGGCAGCGAGCCTATGGGCGGCAAGGGTCATTCGGTGCAGGCCGACGAAACGTACTACGGAAACACCAGCAAGCGCGCGAAGCACTATCGCAAAGGTCATTCGCATAAGTCTGGCGTTGTCGCGCTCGTCAATCCTAAGACGGGCGAGGCCCGCGCGTTCGCCGTTCGCAAAGCGACCAGCAAAACCGTTCGCGAAATTATCCAGAAGCACGTCCACCGCGACACCATCCTAGTCACGGATGAAAGCCCTCTCTACCTCAAGTCTGGCATCAAAAAGCGCCAGAAGGTTTTCCATACCATCAAGGAATATGTGAACAAGGATGGCTTCACCACGAATAACGTCGAAAACTTTTTCGGCACGTTCAAGCGCGGGATGCGCGGCACATATCGGTTCTGCGGCGAGCAACACCTACAGCGTTATCTCAATGAGTTTGCGTTTAGGTATAACAACAGGTCCGGCGTCGGCATTAGCGATGGAGAACGGACGGCGCTTGCGATGAAGGGCATCGAAGGCAAGCGCCTGACGTACCGGTAGGCTGCGGCTAGCCTATGTTGGCTGGAAGAAAGCAACAGCCAAACGATTCCTGAAATGGCAGCACAAAAAAAGTAAAGCCGGCGAATAAGATAGGGGCATTGGTCCATTTTTCGCGAACTATCCCATTTAGGCCCGCTTCGGTCCTAAATTCTTATTTCGAATCATGGGTTTAAATAGTCTTAATGATTTTACAATTTCTATATTGCAGCCGAGCCTTCCCTATGTATCTATGTTGGATATACGGGGTTTGGGTTGGAGGTCGCCATGAACGCTCACTTTTCTAAGTGGGGTAATAGCATCGCACTCCGCATCCCGAATGGATTAGCGAAGGAATTAAACGTTTCTGAACGTAGTAAGGCTTCTCTCCAAGTTAGGGATGGAGCGCTTGTAGTTACGCCGGTTGGGGCCGTACCAAAGTACGACATCAACAAACTAATTGCGGCTATAACGCCAGAGAACTTGCATGGCGAAACTGACACTGGCGACCCCATCGGGAACGAGTACTTCCCCTCGTAGGGCTCCAGCTTGTCCGGATGTCGGCGATTTCATCTGGCTAGAGTTTTTCCCGCAAAAAGGAAAAGAGCAGGACGGTCGGCGGTGTGCCATCGTCCTGTCTCCGCTCGCATATAATTTGAAAACTGGCCTCTGCGTGGTTTGCCCAACCACCAATCAAGGGAAGGGCTATCCTTTTGAAGTGCCACTTCCTCAAGGATTTCCCGTGAGCGGCGTAATACTTTCCGATCACATCAAGAGTTTTGATTGGCAAGCACGCAAATGGCAATTCATTTGCTCCGGGGACAAAATAATCACCGTGGAAGTTTTAGCGAAAATAAAGGCACTTCTTGGGATACCCTAATCCCGCTGAATATTTCGCTTTAGTTTAACTTGCTTACCCTTGGTCTTTCTTCCCAGTTTCATTTTTTCGTGTGGTTTCGGCGGCTGGCGCAGCAGCGCGCTCATCAGTTTCTTCGTGCTGTCGAGATTTTCCCTTTTTGGCATTGTCTTTCCTTGCATTGAACTGCTTTCCTAAGAGCGGATGTGTTTTAGGAAAGCGCTTTTTAAAATTCGGGCCTAGCTTTCCTACGTTCGTTTCAAGAAAGTTAGCCCGCTCAAATATTTGCCTGCCGGGTGATAACCCCGGGCGAAGCCTATCATGCGGTCTCGCCTGCGGACTCCCCAAAACCATGGGAAGCATATCGTTTCACAATCATGGCGACCGCCACTTTCGCTTGTGAAACGCATTGCCCTTGCGGGTTGTGAAACAAGTCCTCCGGTCGTTTGAGGACTGATCGCACATTCATACTTGCTGCCCTGTCTTGGGCATCTGGGACTTAAGTCCTTCTTTTGTCAAGTATATAACTGCGATCTCGGTCATGCCCCGCGCCGGCGCAACAGCGTGATTTTTCCTGGCGTCCGCCTGATTTCGCCGGCGCGTTCGAGCGCGGCCAGCGTGCGGTAAAGCGCCTCATGCGTAAGGCCGAGCTCGGTGGCGAGATCCTTTACGGTGCCGCGCAATTCGACGGTGCGGCCGTTGGCGCCGGTATTGAGCGCGAGAAAATGCCGCAGGCGCTCGCGCGCGGAGCGGATGTTTCGTTGCTCGAGCCGCGTGCGCAGACCCATGAGTTGGCGCGCGAGCGTCGCGGTGAACGCCTGCGCCGCCTTTGGATCCTTGGCGAAGACGTCGAGCACCGCGGATTTCGGATAAACGCGCACCACGGCGTCGGTGCTGGCAATGGCGTCGCAGTGGTATGCGGATGAAAACAGCGAAGCTTCCGCGAAAGTTTCGCCGGCGCCGGACACGTAGAGCACGGTTTCGTGGCCGGAGCGATCGACGCGCGTCATACGCACGCTTCCGGCGATCACCTCATAGAGTCCGCTGGTCTTGTCGCCGAGATAAAACAGCGGCTCGCCCGCCCTCAGCTTGCGGTCGACCGCCTTTGCGCGCGCGACGGCAGGCAGCCAATCCTTCACCGGCATGGGCGGACCTCCCCAGGCGCAGTATAGCTCACCACAACTCGCTGACGGCGGCCTGCTCGAACACTTCGGCGATGCGGGCGCGGGTGGCGCGGCCGGTATCCTCCGGCAAAGCAGTGAGCGGGAAAAAGCCGTGCGCCACGATCTCACGATCGGGCCGCGGCAGTGCGTCCTGGCGGAATTCGCGCACGATGTAGAGCGCCACGTGATCGCGCCGCGAAATGCGCTTGTTGAAGAACACGCCATGCAACCGCGGCACCGCCGACATCACGATATTGCCTTCCTCCGCGAGCTCGCGCGCCAGCGCCTCGAGCAGCGTCTCGCCGGTTTCCACGCCGCCGCCGGGGAAATGCCAGCCGTCGATGTATGAGTGCTTGACCAGGAAGACGCGGCCCTGCCCGTCGAGCACCATGGCGCGCACGCCGAGCGTCGCCGGCCGCGAGAAGCGCCAATAGAAATGGACCACCGGCCGGATCAACGGCTCGAGCGCGCGGCGCAAGCGCTGAATCTTCCCGGACGTCGGTTCCATCCCGGCTTTGTCTCCGACATTTCAAGCGTAAGCAATGGGTTATCGGTCGGTGCGACGGCCTGGGCCCACGGCGGCCCTTTCCAGCCCTGAGCCCGTCTAATATAGGGGATTGCCGCCCGCCCGCCCGCCCGTGCTTGAAAGGACGTCGCGTGAAAAACTTTTCCGACCTGTCCGAGCAGGAAATTCTCGCGCTCGCCATCACCAATGAGGAAGAGGACAGCCGCATCTATCGCGGCTTCGCCGAAGGCTTGCGCGACCAGTTCCCCTCCTCCGCCAAGGTGTTCGACGAAATGGCCGAGGAGGAGGTGCACCACCGCACCATGCTTTACGACCTCTACCGGCAGAAATTCGGCGAATACCTGCCGCTGATCCGCCGCCAGGACGTCAAGGGCTTCCTGCATCCCAAGCAGCCGCTGTGGCTGACACGGCCGCTCGGGCTGGAGGACGTGCGCAAGTTCGCCGAGAACATGGAATTCGAGGCGGAGCGCTATTACCGCAAGGCGGCGGCCGGCGCGCGCGACGCGTCGGTGCGGCAATTGCTGATCGAGCTCGCCGAAGCGGAAGCCGGGCACGAGAATCTGGCGCACAAGCTCTCCAAGGAAATCCTCACCACCGGCGCGCGCGCGGCCGAAGAAGAGACGGCGCGGCGCATGTTTGTGCTGCAATACGTGCAGCCGGGCCTGGCGGGGCTGATGGACGGCTCGGTGTCGACGCTGGCGCCGCTGTTTGCCGCGGCCTTCGCCACGCATAACACCTGGGCGACGTTCCTGGTCGGCATGGCGGCCTCGGTGGGCGCCGGCATTTCCATGGCCTTTGCCGAAGCTTTATCGGATGACGGCTCGCTTACCGGCCGCGGTTCGCCCATCATCCGCGGCCTGGTGACCGGCGGCATGACCGCGATCGGCGGGCTCGGCCATACGCTGCCTTACCTCATTCCGCACTTCCTCTTGGCCACGAGCGTATCGATGGTCGTGGTCGCCACCGAACTGACCGCGATCGCCTGGATCCGCACGCACTATATGGATACGCCGTTCCTGCAGGCGGCGTTCCAGGTGGTGGTCGGCGGCGTGCTGGTGTTTCTGGCGGGGATATTGATCGGGAGTTCGTAGTATACCGCATCAATTCGTCATGGCCGGGCTTGTCTCGGCCATCCATGGCCTTGATGATGTAATTCAGTTAAGGCGTGGATGCCCGGCACAAGGCCGGGCATGACGAGAAACAATGTTCACCCTCGGCCATCTCTCCGATCCGCATCTGGCGCCGTTGCCGCCGCCGCATTGGAGCGAGCTCTTCAACAAGCGCATTACCGGCTATCTCAACTGGCAACGCACGCGCCAGTTTGTGCACGATCGCGCGGTGCTTGCAAAAATCGTCGCCGACCTGAAGGCGCATAAGCCCGGCCACATCGCGGTCACCGGCGACCTTGCCAATATCGCGCTGGCGCAAGAATTCGTGCGCGGGCGCGCATGGCTGCAAAATTTAGGCCCGCCGCAACAAGTGAGCTTCGTACCCGGCAATCACGACGCTTACGTGCGCGCGGGCATGGGCTACGCCATCCGCCAATGGGGCGACTATATGTGCGGCGACCACGAGGCCGCCGATTTCCCCTACTTGCGGCGGCGCCCGCCGCTGGCGCTGATCGGACTGTCCACCGCGGTGCCGACCGCGCCGTTCATGGCAACCGGCCGGCTCGGCGCCGAACAGCTTGCGCGGCTTGCGGAACTGCTCGACGCGATCAAGGGCGAGCGCTTGTTCCGCGTCGTGCTGATCCATCATCCGCCGGTGACGCAAGCGAAGCCGCATAAACGGTTGCGCGATGCCGATGCGCTCAAACGCATCATCGCCGCGCACGGCGCCGACCTGCTGCTGCACGGCCACGATCACATACACATGCTCAATTGGCTTACTGGACCGGACGGCGCGCGTGTTCCGGCGGTCGGCGTGCCATCGGCGTCCGCCGCTCCCGGCACGAGCCACAACGACGCGGCTTACAATCTTTATCGTATTGACGGCGCGCCCGGCACGTGGACGTGCGAACTGACCTCGCGCGGCATCAATGATGCCGGCGCGGTGGCCGAACAACGAAGGCTGAAGTTGGTTTAAGGATGCGGCTTGTAGAGCACCGCCAGCGCGACCAGCGCGGCGGCGCCGATCACGAGACCGTAAAAGAACGTGCGGATGGCGCGCATGCGGCCGCGGTATTGCTCCTGCTCCACCATCTTCTGCGCCGTCGCCAGGCCGGAGGCCGCGTCATCGGCAAGCGCGCGCTCACGTTCGACGAGGCGCCGCGCGACGTAGCGCGTCACCGCGGTCACGATGTCCGCCACCTCGTAGGATTCCGCGAGCACCGCGCGGCCGTAGCGCGTGTCCTGCACGAAACGGTATTGCCGCTTGTCGCGGCCCATCTCGACATGCGCGATGACGTCGATCCACAGCCGCGGCACGTCGCCCTGGCTGATGCCGGTGTCGAACAGCTCGACATTGGCGGGGATGTCCTTGAACAACGGCTCGAGCGCCTCTTCGAGCAGTTCGAGCCGGGCCGCTTCGGCGTCGCGCAGATCGACCACCACGCCCGAGCGCTCGGCCGCCTCGATGCGCGCCTCGCGCACGGCGTCCTTCAGCGCATTTGGCGGCTCGGGCTTGTCCGGCTCGGCCTTCTTTCGACGTCCCCACATGGCCGCAAATCTAGCAATCCGCCGCGCCGGCGAAAAGCGAAAAATCGTGGTTTTTCAGTGTGATCGATGGTTAAAATCGTCTTTATCTCGGCTAAACGCAGCGCCCGCCATCGACTTCCATGATGTTGCCGGTGAGGAACTTTGCTTCGTCCGAGGCAAGGAATAGCGCCGCGTCGGCGATGTCCTGCGCGGTGGCGAGGCGGCCGAGCGGCACGGTGGCGATGAATTTTTCACGCATGCCGGGCGTCGGTCCGAGAAAGGTCGGCAGCAGCGGCGTGTCGGTCGCGACCGGCGCGATGGCGCAGACGCGGATCTTGTCGGGCGCGAGCTCAACGGCGAGCGTCTTGGTCAGATTATGCACCGCGCCCTTGGTGGCGTTGTAGGCCGACAGACCGGGCCGCGGCCGCAAGCCGGCCGTCGAGCCGATATTGATGATGACCCCACCCTTGCCGCGCAGCAGCGGCACCACGGCTTGCGTGAACATGAACAAGCCTTTCACGTTGACCGCGAAGACATGGTCGAATTCCTTCTCGCCGATCTCCAGCACTGGTTTGTTGACGTGGGCGACACCGGCATTGTTGACCAGCACGTTGAGCCCGCCGAAGGCGGAGGCGGTCTCGGCGACCGTGGCGTCGATATCGCCGCGCTTGGTGACGTCGCAGGTGATCGCGATCGCCGTGTTGCCGATTTTGCGCGCGACCTTCTTGGCGGCGTCGCCGTCGACATCGACGACGGCGACATGCGCGCCCTCGCGCGCATAGGTCTCGGCAATGGCCTCCCCCATGCCGGAGCCGCCGCCGGTCACGATTGCCACAGTTTTTTGCAGACGCATGACCAGTTCCTATTGTCGCGGGACGACGCCGTAGGGCTGCGCCCAACCTAATCCATCCTCGGTGCGGCCGCGCGGACGATATTCGGCGCCGATCCAGCCCCGGTAGCCGAGTTGATCGACCGCTTCGAATACGGCGCGATAATTGATTTCGCCCTCGTCCGGCTCGTGCCGCGAGGGTACCGCGGCGCATTGCAGATGGCCGATGACCGGCATGAACTTTTCGAGCCGATAGAGCAAATCGCCGCCGACGATCTGCACGTGATAGAAATCGAATTGCATCTTGATGTTCGGCTTGCCTGCCTTGGCGATGATGTCGGCGGCGTGCTCGACGTGGTTCAAGAAATAATGGGGCCGGTCGCGCGCGTTGATCGGCTCGATCAGCACGGTGATGTTCTTCGCCGCCGCGAGGTCGGCGGCGCGCTTGAGATTGTCGAGGAATACGCGTTCCGCCGCCGGGCGCTGTTCGGGCGGCACCTTGCCGGCGAGGCAATGGATCGCGGTGCCGCCGATCGCGGTGATGTAATCGAGCGCGCGGGAAAACAGCACGGCGAAATCCTTCTCGCGGCCCGGCACCGCCGCCAAGCCGAATTCACCCTCCCGTTCGCCCGGCGGCGTGTTGATGCCGAGTACAACAAGCTTGTTGCGCGCGATCGTGGCTTTCACCTGCGCCGCCGGCACGTCATAGGGAAATTGCAGCTCGATGGCCTTGAAGCCGGCGGCGGCCGCTGCATCAATGCGCTCCAACAATGCGCGGTCGGTGAACAGATAGCCGAGATTGGCGGCAAAGCGCGGCATGCCTTCCTCACTTGCGCGAAAGGGCGCGGGCGTATTCATTAGCGGCCCGCCGTCCTCAACGCTATCCCTGGAACATTCCATGTCCGCCAACGCCGCCTTCCACATTGCCGTGCTGCCAGGCGACGGCATCGGGCCGGAGGTAATGGCGCCGGCGCTCGGCATTTTGCGCCGCATCGAAGAGATGACGCCAAGCCTCAAATTCCGCTTCACCGAGGGCGCCGCGGGGGCCGGCCACTACAAAGAAACCGGCAAGTCGATGCCGGACTCGACCATCAAGCTGTGCGAGACGGCGGACGCCATCCTGCTCGCTGCCTGCGGACTCCCAAGCGTGCGCTATCCGGACAACACCGAGATCATGCCGCAGGTCGAGCTGCGCTTCATATTCGACCTTTACGCCGGAGTGCGCCCGGCGCGGCTCATTCCCGGCGTGCCGAGCCCGATCGTCGGCGCGCAGGAGCACGGCATCGATTTCGTGTTGATCCGCGAGTCGACCGAAGGCCTGTTCGCCTCCATGGGCAAGGGCGTGGTGACGCAGGACGAAGCGCGCGAGACGCTCGTGGTGACGCGCGACAAGACCGAGCGGCTGTTCGACTTCTCGCTGCGGCTGACAGAGCGGCGCAAGACGCGCGGCCGTCCCGGCCGCCTCGCGCTGGTGGACAAGGCCAATGTGTTCAAGGCCTTCAACTGGCAGCGCGACATATTCGCCGCGCGCAAGGCGAAATTCCCCGGCGTGAAAACCGACCTGCTCTATGTCGACGCCTGTGCCGCCATGATGGTGAAGAAGCCGTGGGACTTCGACGTCATGGTGATGGAGAACATGTTCGGCGACATTCTGTCCGACCTGGCGGCGGGGCTGATCGGCGGCCTCGGCATCGCGCCGTCGGCCGATATCGGCGACAAGCACGCGGTGTTCCAGCCCTGCCACGGCACCGCGCCCGACATCATGGGGCAGGGCAAAGCCAATCCGACCGCAATGATCTTGTCCGCGGCGATGATGCTCGATTGGCTGGCCGACCGTCACGATCATCCGCCGGCGGCGGAGGCAGCGCTTCGCATCGAGCGCGCGGTGGACAACGCCTACGCGGCAGGGATCAAGCCGATGGAATACGGCGGCAAAGACGGCACGGCTACTATCGGGGGCGCGGTGATGAAGGCGCTGGATGAGCGCACATACTCGTAAGAATCGCGACGAACAATAGCTCGACGTCCCCTTGCGCCAATCGACCCCCGGTCGCGGAATGTCCTAAGTGCCCAAAGCGCAGGGATATCCGACGCGCAAAAAAGGGCGGCGTAATTGGGGTCTACGCCGTCCAGTTTAAAGCTAAAAGGCGTGAGAGGACCCGGGGGGATTCCTGCCTCTTAGCCGACAGGCGCCCGCAGCAGCTGGATGGGAGGCCACCCGCAAGCGTCAGCGCGCGGCGAAAAAGTCTCTACGCTACGCTACTCGACTCAGAGACTTTTCCACCGTGCACAAACAGCAGAAGCCTGATTTCAAGCGATGGCTTTGATTTAAATCAAACGACCCGAAGTAACGCGATGATGGCATCGCGCCAAGTGCAACCACACCAAATGGGTCATAAGCACGCTGCCAGCGAATGCACTCAGCGTGGCCAGATCGCCGGATAAAGATGATTCGGCCGGCGTGGGAACTCGCCATCGCGCGCGATTTGCATAATTCTGTGGATGCAATCGTCATGCGGCGGCAGTCCGCATTGTGCATTCCGTTCACAATCGCCGCAATTGAAGCGCGGCAATGGCTGCGGTGCCACAAAACGACCGATTGCCGCGAGAACTTTCCAGAATTGATCGAGCGTAAACATCTCTAAACCCATCACCGTCGGTTGCCACAGCGAGCGCTTATGGCCTCGAATTGCAGGGCATCGAGCGTGCCCGCATTCGGGCAGTACTGCCGCCACACTGGAGCGTCGAGGTGGCGAATGAAGTCGCGCTGGCATCGTCTCTTGCTGGCGCAGTTCGAGCACAGCCGTTGCAAATCGTGCATCGTACTCGGATCGGTCTTGGCAAGCGTTTCGGGATTTAGATGCAGGGCGGCCATGCGTTCCAGCAACAGCTTCGCAGCGTCAGGCTTAAGTTTCGACATCCGACGCAGCTCGCTTGAAGAAAGCCCGGCGTCGCGCGCCATACGCACGATTTCATAGCTGTCGCATTCCTCAACGTGTCGATTCAGCCGGCGGTCGCGCGCCCAATCGCACAAGGCCGCAATCATCGCGTCGACGACCGAATAGCGCTTGAGCGAGCTCGGGGCGAGCATGGCGTTCTCCCTCCTCAAAATATTTTTTAATACATTGAAGTTCCCGTGCTTTGATCCAGGTCAATCGCCACGTTTGCGGCGCCGCAATCTGCGATCGTTCAAAGCTAGCAGGAGGCCGGTGGCGGGGTTAGTTACAACCCCACAAAATCTCCGATCGCGGCCAGAAACTGCTGCGGCTGCTCGAGCGGCGGGCAGTGGCCGCAGCCGGGCAATTCGACATATTTTGCGCCGGCGACCTTCTCGACGATCTGCTTGTTGAGCGCAGGCGGCGTCGCCTGGTCGAGCTCGCCGCACACCACCAGCGTCGGCACACGCAGGTGATGCAAGAGCGGCACAAGATCGGTTTCCTGAAGGATCTTGCAGGCGGCCTGGAAGGCTTCGGGGTTGATCCCCAGAAGGACCTGCTTGCGCGTCTCGATCGCCTCCGGATGCGCTTGCAGGTAAGCGGGCGAATGCACGCGCTTGGCGGCGATCTCGGCGACGGCCCCCAGGCCAGCTTCCGCCACTTTCTGCGCCATCACCGCGAAGGCCTCGCGCCCCTGCGGCGGAAAGCAGGCGGCGGCGTCGCTCAGGACCAGCTTAGAGATGCGTTCCGGATGCGCAAGCGCAAAGGCGAGCGCGACCGTGCCACCGAAACCGTTGCCGATCAGCACGCCGTCATTGCCGATGCCGAATTCCTCGAAGCCGTCCTCGACCGCCGCGATATAGGCGTCCATCAGCGCGAGCGGCGTGGGCTGCGAGCCATGAAAGCCCGGGAGGTTTATGAGCGTGACGCGGTGCTTGGCGGTGAGGCGCTCCAGCACTGGATCGAAGGCGGTGCGGTCGGCGAGCAGCGAATGCAGGATCACCAGATCACGGCCTTGACCTGCCCGCACCGCGGTGAGCACGCCGCGACCGGCACTCAATTGTTGCAGCTGCATTGGAAAACTCTCGCAAAAGAAACGGCTGCGCCGCGGGGCGCAGCCGCGATAACCCGCAAGCTAATCGCTCAGTTCCCTTCCCGCCAGATGCCGAGCGCTTCCTGCGCCGGGCGGTCGGAGATCGAGAACAGCACGGCGTCTTCGCCGCCGATATTGTGCTGATATTTCTTCCACGGCGGCACCACGAACACGTCGTTGACGCCCCATTCGAACGGCTTGCCGTCGATCAGCGTGGTGGCCTTGCCTTCCGCCACAGCAAACACCGTGCCGTCGGTCGACTGGTAGGGCTCGCCTTTGAAGCCTTTCGGCAGCAACGCCAGATTGGCGCCCATGGTCGGCAGCACCGGCCCGCCGTTGATCGGATTGGCGTAGCGCACGCGCGCGCCGTGCCGCTTGTCGATGTCGCCGGTGTCCTTCAGCCGTTGCAGGATCGGCCGCATCTTGGCGTAAGGATAATTGATCACCGGCGAGCGGTTCATGTGCGCCGGTGCGCCGTCCGGCAGTACGCCGGAGGCGTAGCGCTCGAACGAATCGCCGTCGTCGTGATTGGTCTTCTGCATGCGCTCGTCGGGATGCCGGGCGAACGAGGTTTCGAAGTGATTGACGGTCGGCAGATCGAGCACGTCGAGCCACATCACCGGCTGCTTGCCGGGATTGCCGTGATCGTGCGGCGCCCAATTGGCGGTGATGATGAAGTCGCCGTGCTTCATCATGGTCTTCTCGCCCTCGACCGCGGTGTAAGCGCCCTCGCCTTCCAGCACGAAACGGATGGCGGAGGCGACGTGCTGGTGCACGTCGGCGATCTCGCCCGGCAGGATCAACTGGATGCCGGCGAACAATGAGTTGGTGATGCGCGACTTGCCGGTCTCGCCGGGATTTTCCAGGACGAGCACGCGGCGCTCGGCCTCCTCGGCAGTAATTACGTCACCGGCCTCCAGCATCAGCTTCTTGACGTCGGAGAACTTCCACAGCGCCGGCACGCAATTGGTCTTCGGCTCCGGCGTCACCAGCGATTTGAGCACCTCCCACAGCGGCGCCATGTGGAATTTGGCGGCCTTGTCGTAATAGGCGCGGCGCGCGGCCTGGATGTTGTGCTTGCTGTCGCCGGGATGAGTTGCGACCGACATGAGATTTCCTCCGCAAGGCGAATGGTTGAATTTGTAACCATTATAGCCGGTTTATCCGGCGGGTGGAAATGCCAGTTTGGAGCCGTTACTCCGCGGCTTGGCGCGAGGGCGGGCGGACGCTGGCGAGGCCGTCGGCCTCAGTCGCCTGAATTGTCGTACGCACCATTAGCCGCGGCTCGAGCGCCGGCCACGGCCTGCCACGATGCATTGTGGCGCGGTTGTCCCACATTACGACGTCGCCGCTCTTCCACTGGTGCATGTAGCTCAGTCCCGGCGCAGTGGCGGCACCCATCAGTTCGGTGATCAGCTTCTGCGCCGCTTCTTCCTCCATGCCCTCGATCGCATAGGCGTGCGACGCGAGATAAAGCGCGCGGCGGCCGTTGACCGGATTCTTCCACGCCATGCGCCAGCAGGCGGGCGGCAGCGCCGCGCGTTCTTCCGGGCTGGCGAGGCCGGGCGCGATCTTGCCGCGCGAATGCGCGTAGTCGTGCCAGACGAAGCAATTTTCCAGCCGCGCCTGCGTCGCCTTGTCGAGTTTCTCCCAGGCGAGCCGCATCGAAACATATTCGGTCTCGCCGCCGCGCGCAGGGATGATACGCGCCGACAGCACCGACGACAGCGCGGGAATCTGCTTAAAGGTCGAGTTGGTGTGCCAGAGCTGGTTCGCCTTGTTGCGCAACGCGAGCCGCGAGTTCCGGCGCCACTACTTTGCCATCCGGGCCAATGGTGGTGAGGATGATCAGGTGAGTGCCGGTGCCGATGGCACCGACCTTGGTGATCTCGAGCGGGCCGAAACGCTTCGAGAAATCGATCTGCAGATCGTCGGTCACCTGCTGGTTACGAAAGACGAGGACCGAATGCTCCTCGAATGCCGCGCGCGCCGTCGCGTAGGCGGCGTCATCGTTGACGACGTCTGAAAGCGTGACGCCGCGCAGCTCCGCTGCAAAGCCCGGCCCTACGGGGACGATATCCATGGCGGTTTCTCCCGGTCTTGGTGTTTTGCGGCAGTTTTCACCAAAACCGGCGGGCCCGCAAGAAGCCGCTACTGGCCTCCGCCGAACAGAATGCGCGACGGGTGCTTGGCGAGATCAGACACCGCAGTGTCGATGTGCTGGATCGCCCGGTGCGCGTCGGCGCCGACGATGTTGATCTGCTTGTTCGCCGAATCCGTCACCTGCAGAACGCCCGCGGTGATGTCGGCGGTGCGCTTGTCGAGATTGTCTGACAATTGCTTGACCGAAGTCACTGTCGCGGCGCCGTTCTTCAAAATCGAGTCGATATTGTCGCTGTTGCGCGCAAGCGCATCAGTGAAGGTCTCGATGTTCTTGATCGACTTGTGCAGCGATTCCTGATTTTCCGTCAGGATGGCGTCGACTTTGGCAAGCGTTTCGCGCGCAGCCGTCGACATGTCGCCCGAGGCCGTTTGCGCCCGCAAGGTCGGCAACTCGTCGCCGACCGGCTTGAGCGGCGGCGCCGAGCCCAAATTGCCTTTCAACGACACCGACGCGATGCCGGTCAGACCGGCATAGTCCAGCGACACCATCGTGTCGGAGCGGATCGGTGTCTTCGGGCCGACCGCCAGAATCGCCGCCACTTCGGCGGGGTTGTCGGTGAGCTTGAGTTCGGAAACCTCGCCAACGCGGATGCCGTTGAACAGGACCGGGGCGCCCGGGCGCAGTCCGGTCACAGCGCCCGAGAAGATCACGCGGTAGGCCGTGGTGTCTTTGCTGCCCGACGTCGCGTGCAGCCAATAGACGAAGCCGAACGCGCCGGCGATCACGGCGAACGTGAACAAGCCGATCAGAACGTATTTCGCCCTGTCCTCCATCGACGCTACTCCTTAACCTTTGACTCTTACATGCCAGTCCGCGTGGGCACGGGCGCCGTGGAAATACGACGTCAGCCACGGGTGCTGCGACGCCAACATCTTTTCCATGGTGCCCGCTTCGATGATCTTGCCTTCGCCCAGCACCGCGATGCGGTCGCAGACCCGGTGCAGACTGTCGAGGTCGTGCGTGACCATGAACACCGAGATGCCGAGCGTCTCCTGCAACGTCAGAATGAGCTGGTCGAAGTCGCCGGCGCTGATCGGATCGAGGCCGGAAGTGGGCTCGTCGAGGAACAGGATTTCCGGATCGAGCGCCAGCGCGCGCGCCAGGCCCACACGTTTGACCATGCCGCCGGAAAGCTCGGACGGATATTCGCGGTAAACGTCGGGGCTCAAACCCACCATTTCCAATTTGGCGATGGCGATCTCGGTCGTCAGCTTGTCGGACAGCCGCAGATATTCGCGGATCGGAAACTCGACATTCTTGCCCACGGTCAGCGAGGAAAACAGCGCGCCCTGCTGGAACAGAACCCCCCAGCGGCGGTCGATCGCGCGCTTCTGCTCGTCGTCGGCCTTGTCGATATCGGTGCCGAGGATTTCGATCGTGCCCGCGCGCTTCGGCAACAGACCGATGATCGTGCGCGCCAAGGTCGATTTGCCTGCGCCTGAGGCGCCGACAAAGCCAAGCACCTCGCCGCGATTGAGCTCGACATTGACGCCATTGAGCACGCGATGCGACTGGAAATCGACAACCAGGTCGCGCACCTTGATGACGTGGTCGTTTTGTCCGTTCGCCATCGTCTAGATCCCAATCGAGGCGAAGAAAACGGCGAAGGCGCTGTCCACCACGATAACCAGGAAGATCGACTTGACCACCGAGTCGGTGGTCTTGGTGCCGAGCGATTCCGCGCTGCCTTGCACTTGCAGGCCCTCGACGCAGGCCACCAGCCCGATCACCAGCGCCATAAACGGCGCCTTGATGATGCCGACCTCGAACGTCTGCAGCGTAATTGCGTCGCGCAGACGCGAGATGAACACCGTCGGGTTGATGCCGCCGTAGAGCCAGGCCACCAAGCCGCCGCCGTAGAGCGCCGCCATCGAGCCGAGGAAGGTCAACAACGGCACCGCGATCATGAGCGCGAGGATGCGCGGCAGGATCAGCACCTCGATGGGATCGAAGCCCATGGTGCGCAGCGCATCGACTTCTTCGCGCATCTTCATGGAGCCGAGCTCGGCGGTATAGGCGCTGCCGGAACGGCCGGCCACCATGATGCAGACGATCACCACGCCGAGTTCGCGCAGCACCAGCACGCCGACCATGTCGACGACGTAGATGTCGGCGCCGAAGCTGCGGAAATGGAAGATGCCCTGCTGCGCGATGACCGCGCCGATGAGCAACGTGATCATCAGAATGATCGGCACGGCGTTCCAGGCCACACGCTCGAGATGCTTGATCATGGAGGTGAAGCGGAACGTCTGCGGACGCGCGAGCACGTGCAGGAACGCGAGGACCACCGCGCCGCCCATCTGGAACAGCAGCAGCACGTCGGCGCCGACCAAGGTCATGGTGCGGCCGACGCTTTCCAGGGTCGCGATGACGCCGTTCTCGCGGCGAGGCAACGGCGACAATTTCTGGGTGCCGGCCTGCACCTTCGCGAACAGGCCGCGGTGGCGGTCGGGCAAACCGACCAGCCGGGTCTCGACGCCCTGGCTGCTCCAGGCGCGCAGCGTGCGTTCGATCAGCCAGGCGCCGTAGGTGTCGATGCGTTCGATCTGCGCGACGTCGATGGCAATGCTGCGCGCCGCAGTCTTGGCCGCGACCGCAGCCTCTACGAGCGGCTCAAGCGTGCGTGCATATTCGGCCGTCCACGAGCCGGACGCCGAAAGCGCGACGCCGTCGCCGCGCGCCTGTCCAACCAAAGTGCCTGCCGCCATAAAATCGCTCCTCTACCGGCGCGCATTTTCGCGGGCCGTTAGCAGCCGACGAAGCAAAACGAGAGTGCCGTTAATTTACAAGCGCACCAGCGGCCGCGCCGCTCGGCAATCGGCAGGCCAGGGCCACAAGTGACGGCCATGTCTCGCAATCTTCGCCTGCCTGAGGCCCTCCGCGCCTCTCTTAAGCAAGGTTAACAAATTGCGAAGATCGTTAAAATGCTATTTAATCCTTAAGGTTAATTGGCCGCAGGCGGCCGGAACCGGCTTCGGGTTCCGCGCCTAATTATTGACCGAGCCGCCATCCACCACGATCGACTGGCCGGTGACGAAATCGCTGTCGCTGGAGGCCAGAAAGATCAATGTTCCGAGCAAATCTTCAGGGTAGCCGTCGCGCTTGAAAGCGCGGCTGTTGCGTACCGGCACACGCTCCTCTTCCACATGCGTGGCATTTTCGAGGCCGGTATCGCTGAGGATATATCCGGGCGACAGCGAATTGACCGCAATGCCGTAATCGCCGAGTTCGCGCGACAGCGCGCGCGAGAAGGCGAGCATGGCACCCTTGGAGCTGACGTAAGGCAGCATGCGCGGCACGCCCTTGTAAGCCGCGCCGGAGGCGATGTTGATGATCTTGCCAGAGCGGCGCTCTTTCATATGCGGCGCGACGTGCTTCACCATCAGCCAGGGGCCGCGGATGTTGACCGCCAACACCTTGTCGAAGGTCGCCACATCCCATTCGTCGAAATTGCGCGGAGTGAGCTTGGCGTAGAACGCGGCGTTGTTAACGAGGATGTCGATCTGCCCGAAGCGCGCGAGCGTTTGCGCCACCAGCTGTTGCACGGATTTTTCGTCGCTGACGTCGAACGTGGCGCTCGCCACCGCATTGGCGCCGTGCACTTGAGCAAGCTCGGAGGCGAGCGCGCTGCCGTCTTCAATGTCGGCGATCACCACACGCGCGCCTTCGCCGGCGAGCGCCTGCGAATAATGCCGGCCGATGCCCTTGGCGCCGCCGGTGACGAGCGCGACCTTGTCTGCGAGCCTTGCCATCTACGTCCCCACCTCTATTGTTTTGATCATGCAAGACGTCGATGCCCGCGACAAGCGCGGGCATGACGACGCCTAGGGGGAAAAACATGCCGCGCGACACCGCCGACCGTCTCGCCATTCGCGAGATCATCGAAAACTGGGTGATCTGGCGCGACGCGCGCATGTGGGATCGCTTCCGCACGCTCTGGCACAAGGACGGGCAGATGTGGGCGACCTGGTTTCAGGGCTCGTATGAGGACTTCATCAAGGTCAGCCAGGACGGTTTCAACCGCGGCGTGCGCATCATGCATATGCTCGGCGGCATGAGCATCGACCTCAAGGGCAAGCGCGCAATCGCACAGACCAAGATGACCATCTCGCAACGCGCCAAGGTCGAAGGCGTCGAATGCGACGTGGTCTGCACTGGGCGCTTCTACGATTTCCTCGAGAAGCGCAAAGGCAAATGGGGCCTGGTGCTGCGCCGGCTCGCTTACGAGAAAGACCGCATCGACCCCGTCGATCCCGCAGCCAAGCTCATGCTCGACCGCGTGCATCTGGCGAAATTCCCGGTCGGCTACCGCCACCTCGCCTATTTGCAGAGCAAGATCGGCTACCCGATCAAGATGGACCTGCCCGGCCATGACGGTCCTGATCTCGATGCACTCTACGCCAAAGGCGCCAACTGGCTGAAGGGCAAGAAACTCTAGCGCGCAGCAACCCCTCTTGTTGCCGAATACAACCGGAGCCCAAGCTTCCTCCCAAAAAACAATTCCCAGGGGAGCATGACCATGAAACGCTTGCTCGGCGTTACTATTGCCATTCTGTTCGCCGCCATCACCGCCGCGTCTGCTCAGAGCTACCCGAACCGAACCGTCACCATCGTCGTGCCCTTCCCGGCCGGCGGCCCGACCGACACGACCGCGCGCGAAGTCGCCAATGCGCTGTCGGCGAAATTCAAGCAAACCTTCATCGTCGAGAACGTCACCGGCGGCGGCACGCTCATCGCCACCAACAAGGTCGCGCATGCCGTGAGGTGATTCGCGCCAACAATATTCACCTCGATCAATAGCGCTCGGCGTTCAGGGGCTTGGCGGCCCGCCCGATTAGTGCGATTTTCCCGGCCAATAAAAACCGGGGGGGACGCGCGATGTCGTGGGCCTACAAGTTCAACCTGCTGAATGAATTCAACATCCTGCGCATCATCTGCGGCGCCTTCTTCATACCGCACATCGTCGGCAAGATCACCGTGCCGGCGACGCTGCAATTCTTCATCGCCGCCGGCTTCAAGCCGCCGGCCACCTGGATGTATATCGCCGGCGCGATCGAGACCGTGCTCGCGGTGTGCTTGATCTTGGGCATCTACACGGAATATGCAGGCTTCATCGGCTTCATCCACCTGTTGGTCGCCGCGGCCGCCACCTACAAGGTCAAGAATTGCTGGATCTGGGTGATCGGCGGCATCGAATATTGCGTGTTCTGGGCGATCTGCTGTTTGGTGGTAGCGATGCATGCCTATTACGCGGCTCTCTAGAGTTCCGGTCCTGAAAGGAAAATCATAAAATGGCTAGCGTCCTGTTCTCCCCGATCACGCTGCGCGGTCTCACGCTGCCCAATCGGGTCGTTGTGTCTCCGATGTGTCAGTACAATTCCGACAACGGCTCGGCCAACGATTGGCACCTGATGCACCTCGGCAACATGGCGCTCGGCGCCGCCGGCCTGGTGATGACGGAAATGACGGACGTCTGCCCGCAGGGACGCATCTCGCCGCGCTGCGCCGGCATGTATTCCGACGACAACGAGAAGGCGCTCAAGCGCGTGCACGATTTCTGCCGGCAATACGGCGTCGCCAAGCTCGGCGTGCAGCTGGCGCATGCCGGCCGCAAAGGTCCGCAGATGCCGCCGGCCGCCGGCGGCAAGCCGATCCTGGAAGGCCCGGACGCCTGGACGCCGGAGGCGCCCTCGGCGCTGCCCTACGACACCGGCTGGCCGGTGCCGAAGGCGATGACCAAGGACGACATCAAGCGCGTGATCGGCGAATTTGCCGCCGCCGCCAAACGCGTCGACCGCATCGGCTACGACGTGATCGAGCTGCACGGCGCGCACGGCTATCTCACGCATCAATTCCTGTCGCCGCTGTCCAACCGGCGCACCGACGAATACGGCGGCTCGACCGAAAACCGCATGCGCTTCGCCATCGAGATGTACGAGGCGGTGCGCAAGGCATGGCCGGAGCAGAAGCCGATCGGCATCCGCGTCTCGGCCACCGACTGGGTCGACGGCGGCTGGACGCCGGAAGAAACCGTGCTGCTGGCGAAGGAGCTAAAGAAGCGCGGCCTCGATTACATGGACGTGTCGAGCGGCGGCCTATCGCCGGCGCAGAAGATTCCGCTGTCCGCGGGCTACCAGGTGCCCTTCGCCGAGAAAGTGAAGAAGGAGGCGGGCATTGTCACCATGACGGTCGGCCTGATCGCCGGCTTCCAGCAAGCGGAGGACATTGTCGCTTCCGGCAAGGCCGATCTCATCTGCATCGGCCGCGCCGCGCTGTGGGATCCGCGCTGGGCCTGGCACGCCGCCGAGGAGCTCGGCGCCGAGACCGCCTATCCACCCAAGATGATGGCCAGCCATCCCAAGCTGCGGCCGCAGCTGTTCCCGAAGCGGGCGCAGGCGGCGGGGTGAGGCCCACGTGTCCCGGGCGCAGTGCAGCACGTAGTGGTGCGCTGCAGACCCGGGACCCCGGTTTCTATCACTTTAGAAAGCTGGACCCCGGATCTGCGGTGCACCGCTGACGGGCTGCACCGCGTCCGGGGAACGTTAGCGGAGCTAGGCGCCCGTCTTGATGCGCTTGATGAACTTCGCGAAGGCCGCGAGCTGCGTCTTGACGATGTCCTTGGTCGGCTGATCCTTCAGCTCAAGCGTGTCCTTGTCGAACTTGTTCTGCGCCTGGCCGACGAAGATTTCCGGCGTGCCAAAAATGAAGGCGTTGAGGAACGTCATCGACATGCGCCAGTGATATTGCATGCGCGCGCCGCCGAGCGGGCCTTGCGAGCATGACTGAATCGCCACCGGCTTGCCGTTGAACGGCTGATCCTTCATGCGCGAGACCCAGTCGATCGCGTTCTTGAGCACGCCCGGCATCGACCAATTATATTCCGGCGTCACGAAAAGCACCGCGTCAGCCGAGCGGATGGCGGCGGCAAGGTCCTCCGCCGCCGGCGGGAAGCCGGAGGCTTCCTGAATGTCGGCGTTATAAAGCGGGAAGGCGTCAAGCGGCGGCGCGGTCTTGAGTTTCATTTCCGGCGGCGCCAGCGCCGGCAGCGCGCGTGTCAGCGCGGCGTTGTAGGAGTTTTTGCGCAGCGAGCCGCAAATCACGAGCACGTTCAAGTCAGCCATATCACTCTCCAATAAATCGGCAATAACGCGCGCGGTACGCGCGGGTTCAATTTACTTCTCGTCTTCGATCGGATTCCGCAGCACGCCGACGTCCTGGATCTCGACCTCGACGCTATCGCCGGCTTTCATCCATACCGGCTCCGGCTTGCGCGCGTGGCCGACGCCGGACGGCGTGCCGGTGAACAGAATGTCGCCCGGCTCGAGCGTCATGCCCTCGGTGAGATAGACGAGCGATTCCGCGACCGGGAACATGAAGTGGTCGGTGTTTGACGACTGCATGGTCTTACCGTTGAGCCGAGTCTCGATCTTGAGACCCTTGCCGCCGCGCGGCAAGTCGTCGGCGGTGACCATCCACGGGCCGACGCTGCCGGTGCGGTCGAAGTTCTTGCCCATGCCCCATTGCGTGGTGTGGCGCTGGTACTCGCGGATCGAGCCTTCCATGCCGCAGGCGTAGCCGGCGACGCAGTCGGTGGCGTTCGCGAGCGTGAGATGCTTGGCGCGCTTGCCGATGATCACGACCAATTCGCCTTCATAGTCGAGCTGGATTGATTTTTTCGGGCGCATCAATGGCGTCAAATGCGGCGTCAGCGACGTCAGCATGCGGAAGAAGATCGACTGGAATTTCGGGATATTGTCCTTCTGCGGGCCTTCCTTGACGTGGTCGAGATAGTTCAGCCCCAGGCAGATGATCTTGCCGGGGCGCGCAACCGGCAGCGCAAATTTCACACTCGCAAGCGGGCGGCGCGCGGACGCCGGCGCCTTCTTGGCGAGATCGGCGAGCGGTTTGAGATCGCCGTTGCCGCGGCGCAGGGCCTCGCCGAGCTCATTGGGCGCATTCGCGTCGACCGCTTGCAGATCGATGACGCTGTCGCCCTCGACCACGCCCATGCGCAAACCGTTTGCTTCAAACCCGACGATCTTCATCACGCAACCCCGCAAATGCACACGCCCGGCCGGACGGCCGGGCGGCATCGTTTAGCGCAGCCGAACGCGTTCGGGAAGCTACTCTGCCGCGCGCAGCGGGTGTTCTTCGACCAGTTCGAAAATCTGAATGCAGAAATAGTTGCGCGCGTCGGTCCAGGCCTCGAGCGGACGCCAGCCGGCGCCGCGCGCCAGCGCGCCCAGCGACTCCACGCTGTATTTGTAGCTGTTCTCGGTGTGGATGGTTTCGCCGGCGCGGAAGTCGATCGTCTCGCCGGCCACCTTCGCCTTCTGCCGCTTGAGGCTGGCGAGGTGCATTTCGATGCGGTTGCGTTCGCGGTTGTAGAAGGCGTGATGCTCGAATGAGGCGAGCTTGAAGCTGCCGCCGAGCTCGCGGTTGATGCGCGCGAGCAGATTGAGATTGAACTTGGCGGTGACGCCCTGCGCATCGTTATAGGCGGCGTTGAGCACGTCGGCGTGCTTGATGAGGTCGGCGCCGACAACCAGCCGCGCGTTTGGCCCTAAAATTTTCCCGGCATGGCGCAAAAAAGCCGCCGCCTCGTGCGGCTCAAAATTGCCGATGGTCGAGCCCGGGAAAAAGCCGACACGCACCGGCGCCGATTTCGCCTCCGCCGGCAGCGGGAACATCTGCGTGATGTCGGCGCAAACCGGCAGCACTTTCACTTGCGGGAAATCGGGCCGCAGCTCGGCTGCTTCCTGTTCGATCATTTCGCGACAGATATCGACCGGCACATAGGCGGCGAGCTTGGAAGCCGCCGCGCCCAGCACGATGCGTGCCTTCTTGCTCGAGCCGCTGCCGAACTCGATGAGGGCTGCACCTTGCGGGATCAGTTGCGCGATGTCAGGTGCATGGTCGCGCAAGATCTGCATTTCGCAGCGGGTCGGGTAATATTCCGTTAGCTCGGTGATTTGCTCGAACAGCTGGGAGCCTTCGGCGTCGTAAAAATATTTGGGCGGCAGGCGCTTGGGTGTGGACGTCAGACCGGCGAGGGCGTCGACCGCGAAATGCTCTTCCGCGCTTTGCGGCAGACGAGTACGTGCCAACGCGACCATATCGGGCCCCCTACTTGAATTCGGCGAGCCGCAGTCCGCTGAACTGCCAGCGCGCGGGCGGATAGAAGAAATTGCGGTAGCTCGGCCGCGCATGGCCGTCCGGCGTCGCGAGCGATGAGCCGCGCAGCACCATTTGATTGACCATGAACTTGCCGTTGTATTCGCCGAGCGCGCCTTCGGCCGCCCGGTATCCCGGATAGGGCAGATAGGCGCTGCGGGTCCATTGCCAAGCGATGCCGAAGGCGTCCGCGATCACGTTTTCGCGCGCCGCCACTTCCCATTCGAATTCGCTCGGCAGATGCTTGCCGGCAAAACGCGCGAAGGCGTCGGCTTCGTAATAGCTGATGTGCAGGACCGGCGCGGAAGGATCGACGGCTTTCAGGCCCGCCAGCGTCATCGAATGCCAATGACCGTCATTTGCGCCGTCCTGTTGCCGCCAATAACCGGGCGCCTGCCAGCCTTCCGCCTGCACGATGGCCCAGCCGTCGGATAACCAGAGCGACGGCGTCGTGTAGCCGCCGGCCACGATGAATTCGAGCCACTCGGCATTGGTGACGAGGTGCCGCGCGATGCGCACCTCGGCGATCAGCTCGTCGTGGCGCGGCGTCTCGTTGTCGAAGCAGAAGCCGCCCTCCCCGTAACCGATTTTGTGAATGCCCGACGGCATATCGGCGTAGAGCCCGCGCGGACCGGGCGCGGCGCCGGGAGGCTTCCACTTCGCGTCGTAGGCGGGATCGGTCGGATTCTGCGCGAAAGCGTGCAAAATGTCGGTGAGCAGCAATTCCTGGTGCTGCTGCTCGTGATGCAGGCCGATTTCGAGGATATCAAACAGACGCGGCGCGTCGGCTGCCGACACGGTCTCGATCAGCCGCTCGACCGCCTTGTCGACATGGGCGCGATAGCCGGCGACGTCCTCGCCGTTCGGCCGCGTGATCAGGCCGCGCTGCGGGCGCGCATGGCGCGGGCCGGCGGCGACATAATAAGAGTTGAACAAAAAGGGAAAGCGCTCGTCGAAAATCTTGTAGTTCGGATCGTGTGGCTTAAGCAGGAAGGTCTCGAAAAACCAGGTGACATGCGCGCGGTGCCATTTGGCCGGCGAGGCATCCGCCATCGACTGCACGATCTGGTCTTCCGCCGATAAATGCGCCGCGCGCGCCTCGGTCTCGCCGCGCACGCGGCGAAATGCCTCGCGCCAGGCAACCCGGCACTCATCCAACGCCATTTTCGCAGCTTGGCCGCCCCCTGTGGCGCCTTCCCGTGGGAGAGCTGCGGTGCGCGCCATGGAGAACTCCTGCCGTTAGAAGAAGGTCATGCAAGTCGATTTACGGAGAAATACGAATTATGGATGCAATTGTTCCATCGCCCTTCGGACGGGGCAACTCAAAACAGCCTGCTTCGTTCCCGGTGACAGGCTTGTGATTGCGGCGTGACATAGGGCTAAATGCGTTCCGCCCAAGGACGCTCAAGAAAAACAAGCCAATGCCGGCCTATGACGATCTGACCGAGGAGCTGCTGCAGCTCGGGACGTCGAATTCTGTGCGAATCGTCCGGCCTGCCTTGCGCGCTCGACCATAATATCCGCCCCATCTGGCCGGGCGCCGCGGTGACGGGCCCGGCCTTCCCTTTGCGCTGCGCGGCCGGCGACAATCTGGCGATTCATCTGGCGGTAGACCAAGTGCCCCGCGGTCACGTGCTGGTGGTCGACGCCATGGGCTACATCGCCGGCTATTGGGGTGAGATCCTCACCGTCGCGGCGCAGGCGCGCGGCGTCACCGGCTTGGTGATCGACGGCGGCGTGCGCGATGTGACGGCGATCGAGAAGCGCCAGTTTCCGGTGTTCGCGCGCGGCGTCGGCATGCGTGCCTGCGTGAAGGCGCACGCACCTTCGGTCGGCGAACCGGTCGTCATCGGCGGCGTGACGGTCGCGCCGGGCGATCTGGTCGTGGCGGATGCCGACGGCGTCACCTGCATTCCGCAGGCGCAAGTTCAGCGAACGCTCGCCGCCGCGCGCCAGCGCGCCGAAAAGGAAGCGGGCATCATCAAGCGGCTGCAAGCGGGCGAGACCACGGTCGACATTCTCGGCCTCGCCGCGCACCGCAAGAAAAAATGAGCGAGACCTTCGACTACATCATCGTTGGCGCCGGCTCCGCCGGCTGCGTGCTCGCCAACCGCCTCACCGCGTCAGGCCGCCACCGCGTGCTGCTGCTGGAGGCGGGCGGCCGCGACAGCAGCATCTGGATTCATATTCCGCTAGGCTACGGCAAGCTGTTCCACAATCCGAAGGTCAATTGGCTGTATCAGACCGAGCCGGAGCCCGAGCTCGACAACCGCCAGATTATCCAGCCGCGCGGCAAGGTGCTGGGTGGCTCGAGCTCGATCAACGGTTTGCTTTACGTGCGCGGCCAGCACGAGGACTACGACCACTGGCGCCAGCTCGGCAACCAAGGCTGGGGTTTTGAGGACGTGCTGCCTTATTTCCGGCGCGCCGAGGATCAGGAGCGCGGCAGCGACGAATGGCACGGTGCGAACGGGCCGCTTGCGGTTTCCAATGTGAGCGAGCCGCATCCGCTGTGCGAGGCTTTCATCGAGGCCGCGCAGCAGGCGGGCCACCCGCGCAACGACGATTTCAACGGGAAGGCCCAGGAGGGCGCCGGCTATTTCCAGCTTACCGCCAAGAACGGGCGGCGCTGGTCGACCGCGGTCGGCTATCTCAAACCCGCGAGGCAGCGGCCCAACCTCAAGATCGCCACCGACACGCTGGCGACGCGCGTGCTTTTTTCAGGAAAGCGCGCGATGGGCGTCGAATATCGTCAAGCCGACCAAACGAAAACCGCCCACGCCAATGCCGAGGTGATCGTTGCTGGCGGCGCGTTTAATTCACCGCAGCTCTTGCAACTCTCCGGCCTAGGGCCCGCCGATTTGCTGCGTTCGCATGGCATCGCTGTCATTGCTGACATGCCTGGCATCGGTGCCGACCTGCAGGACCACCTGCAGATCCGCATGCTCTACCGCTGCACCGAGCCGATCACCATGAACGACGTGATCAACAACTGGCGCCAGCGCATGGGCGCGGGCCTCCGTTACATCATGTCGCGCAAGGGGCTGCTCACCATCGGCGCGGGCTACGCGGGCGCGTTCCTGCGCACGCGGCCCGAATTCGCAACACCCGACGTGCAAATCCATTTCCTCATTTTCAGTGCCGACACCGCCGGCGCCGGCCTACACAAGTTTCCCGGCTTTATGACTTCAATCTGCCAATTGCGTCCGGAAAGTCGCGGCTTCGTGCGCATCAAGTCGCGCGATCCGGCCGCCGCGCCGGCGATTCAGCCGCACTATCTCTCCAGCCGCTTCGACTGCGACACCGTGGTCGCCGGCATGAAGCTGCTGCGCGGCATCATGGAAAAGCCGGCGATGCGCCGCTACATCGCCGAGGAGCGCGCACCGGGCGAAGCGTGCACGAGCGACGGCGATCTGCTGGCCTTCGCGCGCGCAACCGGCACCACCGTGTATCACCCGACCAGCACCTGCCGCATGGGCTCGGACGCCAACGCCGTCGTCGATGAGCGGCTGCGCGTGAGCGGCATCGGTGCCTTGCGTGTCATCGATGCCTCTGTGATGCCGACGGTCGTTTCCGGCAACACCAACGCCGCCGTCGTGATGATCGCGGAAAAAGGCGCCGACATGATCTTGCAGGACGCGCGCGCCGGCGCGCTCGTTTCCATCAACGCCTAAAGCGCCATGCCGCCGTCGACCAGATGCGTCTGGCCGGTGATGTAGCTCGATTCATCCGACGCCAGGAACACCGCCAGATTGGCGACTTCCCGCGTCGTGCCGAGGCGCCCGATCGGCTGGCGCTCGATAAAATCGGCGCGCACCGCGGCCAGCGACTTTCCGGTCTTCTTGGCGTTCGCCTCGATGCGCTCGTTCAACGAGGGCGACTGGATGGTGCCGGGGCAGATGGCGTTGGCGCGGATGCCGTCGCGGATGAAATCGGCCGCCACCGCCTTGGTCAGACCGATGATCGCCGCTTTGGTCGCGCCATAAGCGTAGCGGTTCGGCACGCCACGGATCGACGACACCGCCGAGGAGATATTCACGATCGAGCCGCCGCCGTGTTCGAGCATGGCCGGCAGGAAGGCGCGCAGCACGCGATGCATCGATTTCACGTTGAGGTCGAAGGAAAAATCCCAATCCTTCTCCGAGCAGTCGAGCACGCTGCCCTGGTGCACGTAGCCGGCGCAGTTGGCGAGAATGTCCGGTGCGCTAAATTCCTTGATGACTTTCTTGGCGAGCGCGTCGACCTTCTTGGTCGCACGCACGTCGAGTGGATAAGCCTTCGCGCCTTTCAAATCCTTGAGCTTCTTGGCGTCGAGATCAGTGGCGATCACCGTCGCGCCTTCGGCGATGAAGGCTTCCGCGATCGCGCGTCCGATGCCCTGCCCCACCGCCGTCACGAACGCGACTTTGCCTTGCAATCGATTCGCCATGGGATCACCTGCACGAATTCTAGGCGCGAGTTGGCCGGCGGACATATCGCCGACGCCAATCAAAGCGCGACATTTACAGCCTTTTCGTCAGTGCTTCTTTATCCTTTTTCCGGATGTTATGCACGGCGCGGTCTTGGAACTTGAGAGATTCTCATGCTCGATCCCCTGATCCAGTTTTGCACCTCGACGACCAACCTGTTTTGGCTGGTCGTCGCCAGCGATTTATCGATTGCAATCGCCTATTTTGCCATCCCGGTCACGATGGCCGTCGTTCTACGCGAACGCGGAGAAGATATCCCTTATCCGTGGCTCTGGACCCTTTTCGTTTTGTTTATCGTCGCCTGCGGGCTCACGCACACGGCACACGTTCTGTCCGCGGCCACGGGCGTCGAATATTTGCGGCTGCAGGCCGCAATGAATCTATTCTGCGCGGTGACATCGGTGGGCACGGCCTTCGCATTCGCCTTCATCCTGCCGCAGATCAAGCTGCTGCCTTCGCCCGCGCAGCAGCGCGTCGCGCTGGAAAAGCTCGTCTCCGAGCGCAGCAGCGAAAAAGATCAGCTCATTCGCGAGATCAACCATCGCGTCGGCAACCAATTGCAGATTATCAGTTCGCTGCTGAACCTGGAGAGCCGAAACACCGACAACGAAGAGGCACTCGGAATTCTGGACCGCCTGAAGACCGAGCTCGACAAGATGGCGCATGCGCACGTCGAGTGCTCGAAGCTCGATTATCTCCGCTACGGCGTCAGCGCTGCCGACGGAACCATTACACCGGCCGCCAACGAGCCGTCGAAGCCCGCAATGCAGGCGAAACCGCTGACGGCGTGAACCGAGCGGCCGCTAGTGATTGTCGCGCGGCACGCTCTTGTGCGCGATGTCCTGGTATTTCACCGCTGGCTTGAGCACCATGCCGTCGGCGAGCTGATCGACCATGCCGCGCTGGATTTCCTGCCACGGCGTCTGGCTCTTCGGATAGGGAAAGCCGCCCTGCTTCTCCAGCTTGGCGCGGCGCCTGGCGAGCTCGGCGCGCGAGATCAGGATATTCGCGGTGCCCTTGCGCAGATCGATGCGCACGCGGTCGCCGGTGACTAGGAGTGCCAGCCCACCGCCAGCCGCCGCTTCCGGCGAGGCATTCAGGATCGACGGCGAGCCCGAGGTGCCAGACTGCCGCCCGTCGCCGACGCACGGCAGCGAGGTGATACCTCTTTTGATCAACGCCGCCGGCGGCTGCATGTTCACCACCTCGGCCGAGCCGGGATAGCCGATCGGACCGACGCCGCGGATGAACAGGATCGTCTGCTCGTCGATCTTCAGCTTCGGATCGTCGATGCGCTTGTGATAATCCTCCGGCCCTTCGAACACGATGGCACGGCCTTCGAAGGCTTCCGGGTCTTTCGGGTTGGATAGATAGCGCTGACGGAAGTCGTCCGAGATCACGCTGGTCTTCATAATCGCGGAATCGAACAGATTGCCGCTGAGAAACCTGAAACCCGCCTGCTTTTTCATCGGCTGCTTGTAGGGCCGGATCACATCTTCATCTTTGACTTCGGCCTTGCGCACATTGTCGCCGAAGCTCTTGCCGTTGATGGTGAGCGCGTCGGCATGGCCTTTGCCGGCCTTGAACAGTTGCCGCATCACCGCCGGCAGGCCGCCGGCGCGGAAATATTCTTCACCGAGATATTTCCCGGCCGGTTGCATGTTGACCAGAAGCGGAATGTCGTAGCCGATCTTTTCCCAATCTTCGATCGTGAGCTTCACACCGACGTGGCGCGCAATCGCGTTAATGTGGATCGGCGCATTGGTCGAGCCGCCGATCGCCGAGCAGGCAACGATCGCGTTCTCGAACGCCTTGCGCGTGAGAATGTCGGACGGCTTCAGGTCTTCGCGCACGATCTCGACCGCACGCACGCCGGTGTCATAGGCGATCTGCGCGCGCTCACGATACGGCGCCGGGATCGCCGCGCACCCCGGCAGCGACATGCCGAGCGCCTCGGCCAGCGCGTTCATGGTCGAGGCCGTGCCCATGGTGTTGCAATGGCCGATCGACGGCGCCGACGAGGTCACGATATCCATGAATTCGGCATAATCGATTTTGCCGGCAGCGTGCTCCTCTCGCGCCTTCCAAACGACGGTGCCGGAGCCGGCGCGCTCGCCCTTCCACCAGCCGTTCAGCATCGGCCCGCCGGACAGCACGATGGCCGGGGTGTTGACGCTCGCCGCCGCCATCAGACAGGCCGGCGTGGTCTTGTCGCAGCCGGTGGTGAGCACCACGCCGTCGAGCGGATAGCCGAACAGAACTTCGACCAGACTGAGATAAGCGAGGTTGCGATCGAGCGCGGCGGTCGGCCGCTTGCCGGTTTCCTGGATCGGATGACAGGGAAACTCGAAGGCGACGCCACCCGATGCTTCGATGCCGGCGCGCACGCGCTCGGCGAGCTGCAGGTGGTGCCGGTTGCACGGCGACAGGTCGGAACCGGTCTGCGCGATGCCGATGATCGGCTTGCCCGAGGTGAGTTCCTCGCGCGTCAGCCCGTAATTGAGATAGCGCTCGAGATAGAGCGCGGTCATGCCCGGATTTTCCGGATTGTCGAACCACAATTGCGAGCGCAGCCGGCGCTTCGCATCGGACTTGTCCCGGCTCATTTCAACTCCTTACATCGTCGCACCGATTTGCCACGGCACGAATTCCAGATCGCCATAACCCAACTGTTCCGACTTGGTGTGCTCGCCGGATGCAACGGCGACGACCTTCTTGAAAATCTCCTCGCCCTTCTGCGCAACGCTGACGCCGTCGAGGATGTCGCCGCAGTTGATGTCCATATCGCCGATCATGCTCTCATAGACGTATTTGTTGGTGGCAAGCTTGATCGACGGCGTCGGCTTGCAGCCAAACGCCGAGCCGCGGCCGGTGGTGAAGCACATCACGTTGCAGCCGCCGGCCACCTGCCCGGTGGCGCCGACCGGGTCGTAGCCGGGCGTGTCCATGAACACGAAACCCTTCTCGGTCACGGGCTCGGCATATTCATAGACCGCGCGCATGGTCGTGGAGCCGCCTTTGGCGGCGGCGCCGAGCGATTTCTCCAGAATAGTGGTGAGGCCGCCCGCCTTGTTGCCCGGCGACGGATTGTTGTTCATCTCACCACGATTGCGCGCGGTGTAATCCTCCCACCAGCGAATACGCTCGACCAGTTTCTCACCGACACTTTTGTTCACTGCACGGCGGGTAAGCAGATGCTCGGCGCCGTAAATCTCCGGCGTTTCGGCAAGCACTCCGGTGCCGCCGTGCTTCACCAACACGTCGACCGCAGCGCCGAGCGCCGGATTGGCGGTGATGCCGGAATAGCCGTCGGAGCCTCCGCATTGCAGCGCCAGCACGATCTCGCTCGCCGGCCGCATCTCGCGCTTGGCGCGCGCGGCGATCGGCAACATCGCCTTGATGCGCTCGACGCCTTCAGCGACCGTCTTCTTGGTGCCGCCGGTCGCCTGGATGGTCATGGTCTGGAAGTGGTCGCCTTCGACCAGCGCGTACTCATCCTTCATGCGGTCGATCTGGAACACCTCGCAGCCCAGCCCAACCATGAGCGCGGCGCCTAAGTTGGGATGGGTGGCATAGCCCCATTGCGTCCGCTCCAAAACATCCCAGCCTTCGCCACGAGCGGCCATGCCGCAGCCGGTGCCGTGCACGAAGGGCACCACGCCGTCGATTTCCGGAAAGTCGTCGAGCAAACCGGACCGGCTTACCTCTTCGGCGATGAATTTGGCGACGCTGGCCGAGCAGTTCACCGAGGTGAGCACGGCGATATAGTTGCGCGTGCCGGTCTTGCCGTTCGGACGCACATAGCCCTGGAAGGTCGCGCGCAGCTCGGGCGCCAGCAATTCGTCGTTCTTGGCGGCTTCCGCGTAGCGATAGTCGCGCGTGAAATCGTGCAGCGCGACGTTATGCTCATGCACCCAGTCGCCGGGCGCGATCGATTTCGAGGCAAAGCCGATGATCTGCCCGTATTTGCGGATCGGTTCATTCGTTTCGATTGGAACGATCGCCATCTTGTGGCCGCGCGGAATGCGCTCGCGGACGGTCGCCCCGGCAACGCTGCCGCCCGGCGGAATTTGATCAACGGCAACAACAACATTGTCGTCCGGGGACAGGCGGATGACGCGCGGTGTGGGCACTTCAAGGTCTCCTTGATGGCGCAACGGCCACGTCTTGCTGCGGCGCGACATAGAACCGGACGTTAGCCCCGGTCCTGTCCGTAATTTAATGGCGTTCGTCGCTTTACTGACTAGCCGCCTTATTGGGACGAGAGTATCGTTTGTTAAACGCCAGAAACAATGGCGCTATGGGAGGAGACCAATGGCATACCAACGTCCTTCACGTCGTGAAGTTCTAAAGATCGCGGCGCTTGGTTCCGCAGCGGTCATCACCGCACCTTACGTCAGCGGCGTTTATGCCGCCGGCACTTTGACCCTCGGCTGCTGGGACCACTGGGTGCCCGGCGCCAACAACGCACTCACAAAACTTTGCAACGAGTGGGGCGCGAAAAACAAAGTCGACGTTCACATCGACTACATCACCTCGCAAGGCGAGAAGGACAAGTTGACGGCCGCCGCCGAGGCGCAGGCCGGCACCGGCCACGACATCATGTCGCATCGCGACTGGAACATCCGCATTCACCAAGCGGTGCTTGAGCCGCTCGACGACGTCATCGCCGCGCTCATCAAGAAATATGGTCCGATCAGCCCGGTCGCCGAATATCTCGCCAAGAGCAAGGGCGTGTGGCTCGGCGTTCCGACCGCGGTCGGCAGCCAGGTGAAGCCGTGCTGCTCGCGCTTCGATCTCTACAAGCAGCACGCCGGTCTCGATTTGCAGGCCATGTTCCCGCCCGACGAATCGAAATGGAATAAGGCCGAGACCGACAAGTGGACCTGGGATCTCTATCTCAACTCGGCGCAGAAGCTGCACAAGGCGGGATTCCCTGTCGGTCTGCCGATGGGTCAGACCTCGGATGCGGTGGACTGGGTCGGCGGCTTGTTCAACGCCTACGGCGCGGTGTTCATCGACGGCAAGGACAACATCAAGGTCAATTCCGACCAGACGCGGCAGGCCATGGAAATGGCTCGCAAGATCATGGAGGTCAATCCGCCGGAGGTCTACGCGTGGGACGACGCCGGCAACAACCGCTGGCTCATCTCCGGCAAGGGCTCGAGCATCATGAATCCGCCGAGCGCCTGGGCGGTCGCCAAACGCGACAACCCGACCGTCGCACAGAATTGCTGGACGCATCCGGTGCCGAAGGGGCCGAAGGGCCGCTTCGTGGGGCAACTGCCGCAGTTCTACGGCCTGTGGAAGTTCTCCAAGAACAAGGCCGCGGCGAAAGACTTGCTGCTCTATATCTCGCAGAAGGAGTCGGTCGCCCAACTCGTCGAGGCCTCGGTGGGCTACGATCTGCCGTCGTTCAAGACCATGTATGACCTCGATACCTGGAAGAAAGTCGAGCCGCCCGTCGGCACCGTCTACGGCTATCCGCCGCGCGGCGACGAGCAGACGTCGATGTTCGGCGCGCCTGCGCGTTCGGAAGTCGGCGCTCAGATGTACAACCAGGCGATCAACACTGTGATGATCTCGAAGTTCACGCAGGGCAAAGAGAAGCTCGACGACGTCATCAAGTGGGCCGAGAAGGAGCTCGAAGGCACGTTGCGCGCTTGAGCGTTCTTCAAGGCTACAGAAAGAAATGCATGCCGGCCCTGCTTGGCCGGCATGCTCGGTCTTCGAAACCGTAACAGGGGCCGGCCAGACGCCGGCATCGCGGCATGGCAGATACCGTCCACTCGTGGGGTGCCGCCGTCGATAGCACGGCTGACGCCGCGCCCATCAGGCGCGGTGGCCTGCATCGCTTCGTGCGGCGGCGTTCGTCAATTGCGTTGCTGATGTGCACGCCATTGATCCTCATCGTCGCCTGCCTCATCATTTATCCGGCGTTCTATTCGATCTATCTGTCGATGCTGAACAAGGCGCAGACGCGCTTCATTGGCCTGTCGAATTTCACCTTCCTGATGTCGCGCGACACCTTCTGGATGGTGGTCGAGCAATCGACGATCTTCGCGCTGTCCGCCGTGTTTTTTAAAGCGCTGATCGGCCTGATCACCGCGCATCTCGTCAACAACCTGCCGGTCAAGGGCCAGCGTAAATGGCGCGGCATGCTGCTGGTGCCGTGGGTGATCCCGCTCGCCCTCTCCACCCTCGGCTGGTGGTGGATGTTCGACCCCACCAATTCGGCGTTCAATTACACCCTCAAAAGCATGGGCTTTAACTGGATTCCGTGGTTGAGCGATCCCTACTGGGCGCGCTTCTCGGTGATCCTGGTGAACGTTTGGTACGGCGCGCCATTTTTTCTGATCATGTACTTGGCGGCGCTCAAATCGGTACCCGAGCAACTCTACGAGGCCGCTGCCATCGACGGCGCCACCGCCTGGCAGAAATTCATCCACATCACCCTGCCGATGATGCGCAACATTATCGCCATCACCGTGCTGTTCTCATTGATCGTCACCTTCGCCAATTTCGACATCGTCCAGATCATGACCGCGGGTGGCCCGCGCAACATGACGCACATGTTCGCGACCTACTCGTTCCTCCTCGGCATCCGCTCTGGCGATCTGCCACTTGGCGCAGCGACTTCGTTGTTCATGTTCCCGATATTGGCGATCGCCGCGGTCTTCATTCTGCGGGGCGTCCGCAAGCGCGGCAGGGAGATCGGATGAGCACCCTTGCCGCCACCGTCCCCGCCGTCAGGCGCGCCGGCTCCCGCACCAGCCTGCACCGCAGTCGCCGTTGGGCGTTGATCGCGTCGTACGTGTTCCTGACTATGTTCGCGATCTTCTTCCTGCTGCCGCCCTATTACATGGTCGTGACGGCGCTCAAGAGCGACGCCGAGATGGCGCGCCTGGCGACCAATCCATGGTTCATCTTCGACGGGGTCACGCTCGATCAGTTCAGGATCCTGCTCACGCAGACCGACTTCCTGATCTTCTTCAAGAACACCGTGATCGTGACGGTCTGCGTGGTAGCGATCACCATGGTTGTGAGCGTGCTGGCGGCGTTCTCGCTCGGCCGCATGAAATTCTGGGGATCCAGCGTGCTGGCCACCGGCATTTTCCTCACTTACCTGGTGCCGGATACGCTGCTGTTCATTCCGATGTTCCAGATCGTCAAATCGATCGGCCTGCTTAATTCGTACTGGGGCATGGTGCTGGTCTATCCGACGTTGACGGTGCCGTTCTGCACCTGGATCATGATCGGCTACTTCCAATCGATCCCCAAGGAACTCGATGAGGCCGCGCTCATCGACGGCGCCGGCCACATGCAGATGCTGTTCAAGATCTTCATCCCGGTGGCACTGCCCGGCATCATCGCCGCAATGATCTTCGCTTTCACCGTGTCGTGGGCTGCCTTCGTTTACCCGATGGCGTTTCTCTATTCGTCGGACCAGCAGGTGCTCACGGTCGGCACGGTGACTAGCCTGATCCGCGGCGACGTCTATAAGTGGGGCATGCTGATGGCGGGCGCCTTGATTGCCGCGGCGCCGCCGCTGGTAATCTACGCCTTCCTCATGGACTATTACATCGCCGGTCTTACCGCCGGCGCCACCAAGGGCTGAGCATCATGGCCGAAGTCGCGTTGCGTCAAGTCGTCAAGAAATACGGCGAGGTCGAAGCCGTGCGCGCGATCGATCTGAATATTCCGAACAACGAATTTGTGGTGCTGGTCGGCCCGTCCGGCTGCGGCAAGAGCACCACGTTGCGCATGATTGCGGGACTCGAAGAAATCACTTCCGGCAACATCCTAATCGGCGGCGAGGTGGTCAACGACCTGCCGCCGAAGGACCGCGATATCGCGATGGTGTTCCAGAATTACGCGCTTTATCCGCACATGACGGCATTCGAGAACATGTCGTTCGGATTGAAGCTGCGCAAATTCCCCAAGGACGAGATCCGCAAACGGGTCGAGCACGCGGCCCGCATCTTGGACATCACCGAATTGCTCAAACGCCGCCCAAAAGCCCTGTCGGGTGGCCAGCGCCAGCGCGTCGCCATGGGCCGCGCCATCGTGCGCAATCCCAAGGTCTTCTTGTTCGACGAGCCGCTGTCGAATCTCGACGCCAAGCTGCGCGTGCAGATGCGCACCGAGATCAAGCGCGTGCATCAAAAGGTGAAGACGACGACCGTTTACGTCACCCACGACCAGGTGGAGGCGATGACGCTCGCCGACCGCGTGGTGGTGATGAACGCCGGCCGCATCGAGCAGATCGGCACGCCGCAGGACCTTTATCACAAGCCGGCCACGCGCTTCGTCGCCGGCTTCATCGGCTCGCCGGCGATGAACTTCATTCCGTGCCGGCTCGAGCAGAGCGGTGCCGACATGCGCGTGCGCGTGTCCGACACCATCGTCCTGCCTGTGCCCGCGCCCACGCCCGCCTACAAGGCGGTGATCGGCAAGCCGATGATCCTGGGCTTACGGCCCGAGCACATCACCGAACCGCGCCACAACGGGGCCGGCGCGCCGCGCCAATTCTCGGTCAACCTCGACGTGGTCGAGCCGATGGGCATGGAAACCATGGTGTTCTTCACGATCGATGGCACCGAGATTTGCGCCCGGGTCGAGCCCAAAGCCGCCGGCGACGCAGGCGCTACCATGCGGCTGCAGGCCAATATGGACCATATGCACATCATCGATCCGGCAAGCGGCGCGGTACTGTAACACCCTAACCGGCATTTGCGCGTCCAATGCGCATCATCGTCGCCACCGACGGTTCCCCCGGCGCCAATCGCGCGGTCGATGCCGCTGCGCGGCTGGCGAAAGAGAAACATTGCGAGCTGGTTATCTTGACGATCGGCGGAAGCATCACCGGCGCCGAACTGCGGCGGCTCGCCAGCAGCTATGGCGACCTCAGCAAGACGCTGGAAAAGGCGGCAAACCAGGTGCTGAGCCAGGCGCGCAACCGCGCGCAGCGCTTGGGCGTTGCCGCCGTCAAACTGCAAACCGGCTGGGGCGACCCCGCCGAAACGATCATCGAGACCGTCCGCCGCGGCGACATTCTGGTTATCGGCCGCCGCGGCCGCGGGCCCCTGTCGAGGCTGCTGCTCGGCAGCGTGTCGCAGAAAGTGACGAGTCTCGCCCCCTGCGTCGTTATGGTCGTTCCCTAGACCCGGTGCAGCGGCTATCGCTGGTTTCGAACCCACCCTTGTATCGGTCGGATGCACGCATAGTATCGCGGCACCAGCGATCACATGAACATTTGAGCATGCGCCTGTTCCCTCAACTCGCTTTCCTGCGCGACCACCACCTCTTCGCGCGATTCTTGCGCTCCGCCGAGGAGGTATGGCGCGCCAAGCGCGCATTGTTTGCGTCGCTTGCGGTATTCCTGGTCGTGGTGGTCCTGCTGCAATTGCTGGTGCAGGTGCTGCTGAACGTGTGGAACCGCAATTTCTTCGACGCGCTCGAGCGCAAGGACGGCCAAGCCCTTTGGCTACAGGCGCAACTCTTCGTCCCGCTGGCCGCCGCCAGCATATTGCTGGCCGCCACTTCGGTCTGGGGCCGCATGACCGCACAACGCAAGTGGCGGGAAGCGATGACCCGCCAGGTGCTGGACAGATGGATCGAGCACGACCGCTTCCAGCACCTCAACCATCACATGGTGAAGGGCTCCGAAAACCCCGAATACCGCATCGTGGTCGACATCCGGATCGCGACCGATGCGCCAATCGATCTGACGCTGGCGTTTTTTTCCTCCATCGCCACGTCGATCACGTTCTTTGGCGTGCTGTGGAGCATCGGCGGCGGCATCGAGTTTCCACTGTTTGGAATGTCCGTCAGTATTCCGGGCTACCTCGTATTCGGGGTCATTATTTATTCCGGTGCGGTCACGGCGTTGATGATGTTTTTCGGCCACCACCTCACCAGCATCATCGAGCGCATGAACCAAAGCGAAGCGGAATTCCGCGCCGCCGCCGACGCCTTCCGCGTCGGGGGCGAACAGGAAGCAAAAATCAGCGACGCCGACAAGCGCCAGACCGTGCAGCTCAAACTGCGCGCGGTGTTGCTGTGGTGGCGCGAGTTCTGCTGGCAGCTCGTGCGCACCACGCTGGTCTCACACGGCAATTTTCTGTTTTCGCCGGTGGTCGCGTGGTTTCTCTGCGCGCCCAAATATCTCGCCGGCGCGATGTCATTGGGCGAATTGACGCAAGCTGCGGCCGCCTTCGTGGTCGTGCAAGGCGCCTTCAACTGGCTGGTCGACAATTATCAGCGGGTGGCCGATTGGCGCTCCTCGGCGCACCGGGTCGCGACCTTGCTGCTGGCGCTCGACGAGCTCGAGGCGAAGGAGCTGGCGGCGAGCGCGCCGCAGCGCTAGCGCATGGCGAGCGACCGCAGGCCGATGAAAGCCGGGTCGTCGTGCAGGATCAGATACACGGGTATCGCCTGCACGTAGACGCTCATGCGTCCCTTGGCGTCGAAGCGCGCGCGGAACTGCGAAGCCGGCAGATAATCGCGCATATGGGGCACGATGCCGCCGCCGAGGAACACGCCGCCCTGCGCGCCCAAAACAAGCGCGAAATTGCCGGCAACGTCGCCGAGGACGGCGCAGAAAATGTCGAGCGCGGCGCGGCTCACCGCGCAGCTTCCAGCAATCGCGGCGCGCGAAATTTCGGAGGCGCGACGTTCCGGCACCGCCACGCCGTCGAGCGCCGCGATCGTGCGATAGAGATTGATCAGTCCGGGGCCCGACACGACGCGTTCGGCGGAGACGTGGCCGAAACGGTCGCGTAGCAGCGCGACGATGGCGTCCTCGCGCGGCGAGCCGCTCGGCAGCGAGGTGTGGCCGCCTTCGCTGTGCAGCACGCGGCCGCCTTCACCGCCCGGCACATAGGCCGCGACACCTAAGCCCGTGCCGGGGCCGATCGTCAGCATGGGCGATTCCAATTTTGGCGCACCGCCACCGATTTTGCGCAGATCCTGCTGCGTGAGATGCGGCAACGCCCAGGCGACCGCCTCGAAATCGTTGATAAGCCGGATGCTGGTGAAGCCAAAGCGGGCGCGCAGCTCGGGTGCATCGACGATCCAGGCATTATTGGTGAGCGGGCAGCGCTCGCCTTCCACCACCCCTGCTACGGCGAACACCGCGCTGCGGATTGCGACATGATCGGGCTGCCGCGCGAGATGCGCGGCCAGCGCCTCGTCGAAGCGCGCATAATCGGCAACCGCAAAATGCTCGATCGGACCGATCGCCCCGTCCGCCAGCACGGCGAAGCGCACATTGGTGCCGCCGACATCGGCGAGAAGAACGCGCTCGCTCATGACCGACCGCCCGCGACTTTGATCAGCCCGCGATACCAATCGAACGAAGCTTTCGGAAATCGCGCCTGCGTGGGATAGTCGATGAAAGTGAGGCCGAAGCGCACGCTGTAGCCCTGGTCCCATTCGAAATTGTCGAGCAGCGACCACAAGAAGTAGCCGCGAATATCGGCGCCGGCCGCGGCCGCCTCGTTCATTGCGCCGACATAGGCGCGCAAAAAGTCGATACGGTCATTGTCGACAATCGCGCCGTCGGGGCCCGGCTTGTCGTGATTGCCGAGGCCGTTTTCGAGCACATAAACCGGCAGCTTATAGCGGCGGGCGACGGTCAAAAGCGTTTCGCGAAACGCCTCCGGCACGATCGGCCAATCGATCGCCGTCACCGGAATGCCCGCCGGCTTGTCGCCGAAGGTGAAGCCAAGCCGCGCATTGGCATCGGCCTTGATGTACACTGGGCTGTAGTGATTGAGGCCGAACCAATCGAGCGGCCGCTTGATGCGCGCGAGATCGCCCGCTTGCATGTGCGGCTCGATCAAAGCTTGCATCGCTTGCGGATAGACGCCGAGGCACTGCGGATCGGGATAAGCCTTGTTCCAATAGGCGTCGCATTTACTCGCTGCCTGCGCGTCGGCCGGCGACGACGGCAGCGCCGGCTGCACATTGTGGATGCAGCCGATCAACGCGCCCGGCACGCTCGCGCGCAGAATATCGACCGCCGCGCCATGGGCGAGATTCACGTGATGGATGGCTTGGTGAAACGTATCGATGCCGGAGCGGTCGCGTTTTCCCCCGCCCATGCCGGAGCCGAACAGCGTGAAGATCGACGGCTCATTGAACGTCGCGAAGCGTTTGACGCGATCGCCGTAACGATCTGCGACCAGCGCCGCATAGTCCGCAAACCATTGCACGATGTCGCGCGTGGTCCAGCCGCCCAGATCGTCGAGCGCCTGCGGCAGGTCCCAGTGATAGAGGCAGAGCCACGGCTCGATGCGCGCTTCGAGCAAGGCATCGATCAGCCGGTCGTAGAATGCCAAGCCGGGTTCGTTCGGCGTTCCGCGCCCGGTCGGCAGCACGCGCGGCCAGGCCACCGAAAAGCGGTAGGCCTGCACGCCGAGCTTCTGCATCAGCGCGATGTCTTCGGGATAGCGGTGATAGTGGTCGCAGGCGACGTCGCCGGTGTCATTATTGGCGATCTCGCCCCGCAGGCAATAGGTGTCCCAGACGCTTTGGCCCCGCCCGTCTTCGCGCGTGGCGCCCTCGATCTGGAAGCTCGAGGTCGAGACACCCCAGAGAAAATCGCGCCGTAACGCCGCAATCGGCGGAAAATCGGCAGCGTTTGCAACCACGAGCTTTTCCCCTGCGTTGATGATGCTAAATTAGTTCCGTCGCGCCGCGCTTAATTGAGACATATCAAGATATTGCGCCGCCGATGCGGCAATTGTTTAGCCTATGCTCATGACAGCTCAAGCGCCAAAAACCCGATGGGGGGGCATTGCCGACGGCCAATTCCGGCCGGACGGCTTTTTTCGCGTCGGCCGAAGCGGCGGCGTGTTCTGGCTGGCCGACCCCGACGGCGGCCGTTTCCTGTCGAAGGGCGTCAACACCGTGCGCTTCGAGCAGGACAAAATTCAAAACAGCGAGCGCATTCCTTACGCCGAAAACTGTCAGCACAAATATGGCGGCATCGATGCCTGGCGCCGCGCGGTGAACGCACGGCTGGCGGGCTGGGACTTTAACACGCTCGGTTCTTGGTCAGACGAGGCGGTCGCGAACGCGGGACCGGCGCCGCTCGCCGTCACGTCCAACCTCGACCTCGGTATGTCATTTGCATGGAAACGCAAACAGCATTTTCCCGACGTGTTCGATGCGGACTTCGAGGCGCATGTCCGCGACCGCGCGCGCAAGCTGTGCGCGGCGCGGCGCGACGAGCAGAACATCATCGGCTGGCTCACCGACAACGAGTTGCGCTGGGGGCCGGATTGGCGTGGCCCTGAGGATTTGCACGCGCTCTTTCTCAAATACCCGTCCACCAGTCCGGGCCACCGCGCTGCGGCCGCCGCCGATCGCGACGGCTTCATTGCATCGGTCGCCGAGCGCTATTTCGCTTTGACCGCTGCCGCCATCAAGGCGGCCGACCCGAACCATCTCGTGCTCGGCTGCCGCTTCGCGCTCGTGCCGTCGCCCGCCATCGTCGTGGCCGCCGGGCGGCATGCCGACGTCATCTCGTTCAACTGTTACGAGGTCGATGCGAGCAAAGCGATCAAAGCCTATGCCGCCGCCGCCAAGCCTTGCCTGATCGGCGAGTTTTCCTTCCGCGCCATCGACTCCGGCCTGCCCAACACCAACGGCGCCGGCCCCCAGGTGGCGACGCAGCATCAGCGCGCGGCCAGCTTCCGGCACTACGTCACGTCGGCACTGCGCAAGCCGACCGTCGTCGGCTACCACTGGTTCGAGCATGCCGATCAGCCGGCCGAAGGCCGCTTCGACGGCGAAAATTCCAATTTCGGCACCGTGACGATCAAAGATGACGTTTACGAAGAACTGACCCGCGCGATGACGGCGGTGAACGCCGAGGCCGACGCCATTCACGCCACCGCCGCCGCCGTGAGCTAGGGAGATGAGAATGGCCAATCCCGGCAAGATCGCCTTCATCGGCGCCACCAGCATGTCGTTCGGGCTGAGCATGCTGCGCGACATTTTCAGCAACGATGAATTGCGCGGCTGCACGCTCACGCTGGTCGGGCTCGACGCAGCGGCGCTGTCGAAAATGAGCGCGCTCGCCAAGCTGCTGAACACGAAAACCGGCGCCGGCTTTACCATCGAGCAGACCACCGACCGCCGCGCCGCGCTCGACGGCGCGAGCTTCGTGGTCAATTCGACGGCGATCGACCGCAACCGGCTGTGGAAGCTCGACTGGGAGGTGCCGCGCAAATACGGCATCCGCCACACGCTCGGCGAAAACGGCGGCCCCGGCGGCCTGATGTTTACGCTGCGCACGCTGCCGCTGGTCTTCGATATCGTGCGCGACATGCAGGAACTCTGCCCGCAGGCGCTATTCCTCAATTTCTCCAATCCGGAAAACCGCATCGTCCACGCGCTCGGCAAATACAGCAAAATCCGCGCGCTCGGCCTCTGCCACGGCATCTTCATGGGGCAAGGCGCCGTCGCCAATATCATGGGCTTGCCCTACGAGCAGGTCGAAGTCTGGGGCGCCGGCCTCAATCACTCGCAATGTTTGCTGCAGATCCGCGACCGCAAGACGGGCGCGGACCTTTATCCGCTGCTGCGCGAGAAGGAAAAAAGCTACGACGCATCGTTCTTGCCGCTGACACGGCGCATGTTCCGCGCCTTCGGTTACTGGATGACCTGCAGCGACGACCACTTCGGCGAATATCTCGCCTACGGCTGGGAAGCCGGCGAGCACGGCTACGATTTCGCCGCCGACGAGCGCGGACGCGTGGAATTCGCGGCGCGGCTTGATCGCGTGCTGGCGGGTGCAACCATTCCGCCCGATTGGCTCACGCCCTCGGGCGAGCGCGGCGCCGCCGCCATCGGCGGCATCATGCACGACAAGAAGCGCGTGCTCGAATCCGGCATCATTTACAATCGAAGCGTCATCCCCAATCTGCCGGCCGACGCGGCGGTGGAAGTGCCGGTAATGGCGGATGCCGCCGGTATTCATCCGATCTCGCTCGGGCCCCTGCCGGATGCGATCGCCAGGCTGCTGACCATCCAGGTGCAGGTGCAGCAGCTCGCGATCGAGGCCGCCGTGCGCGCCTCCAAGGAAATCGCCTTGCAGGCGCTATTAATCGATCCGGTGGTGAATTCCGCGAGCGCCGCGGTGAAACTCCTCGATGAACTGTGGGAAATCAACAAGCCTTATATCCGGCCCTGCCTCTGAAGGTGATGACCGTGCAACGCGTGTCGTTCTACTTTTCGGCGCACGAGGACGACTGGCAGCTGTTCATGAATCCGTCGGCGTTTCATGACGTGCTCGGCGGCGGCAAGACCGTGTTCGTGCACGTGACCGCGGGCGACGCCGGCCTCGGCACCACAAACGGCGGACGCAAGCATCCTTATTATCTCGCGCGCGAAAACGGCGCGGAAAGCGCGATCCGCTTCATGGCGGACGCTGTCGAGGGTCCGCCAGCCGAAGCGACCACAGAAATCGTAACGATCAACGGCCACCCGCTCCGCCGCGTAGGCTATCGCAATACGGCCGCTTATTTCCTGCGCCTGCCTGACGGCGGCACCGACGGCCAAGGTTATGCCGAGACCGGCGATCAGTCGCTCGAACGGCTGAAGGAAGAAGAGCTCGGCACCCTCACGTCGATTGACGATTCGACGACGTATCATGGCTGGCAAGACTTGGTGGCGACGCTGCGCGGCCTCATCGACGCCGAGTGCGGACAGGCGGCTGAAATCGGTTTGCACGTGCCCGAGCTCGATCCCGCCATCAATCCCAACGACCACCCCGACCATGTGATGACGGCGAAGCTCGCGCTCGCAGCTGCGGAGAACCTAAGCGCCCGCTGGTTCCATCATCCCGGCTATAATTGCGGCGCGCTGCCGGAGAATCTCAGCGGCGCCGAGCGCGACATGAAATGCGCGGTCTATGCCGTCACGCTCGCCGGCATCATGGCGTTCGACCATCCGACCTCGTGGCAGCATTACGATCGAAGTTTTGTCGGGCGCGATTATTGCCGCGTCAGTTGATTTGCTGAGCGACGGAGCGTCGCGCTAACACAAGGCGAGCGGCGGTTTTGCCGGAATCGGGAACACGACTGGGGATCGCATGACGAAGAACAAAGGCAGGATACCTCAACCCGCTCACCCGCACCGGCGGCACGAGCCTTTGCCGTGGCAAGTTGCCAAAGCGGCCGAGGAAGACCCGCGAGCGTTCAAAAGGGTTGAGGCGATTTTGAACAGCGCGAGCTATCGCCTGGCGGAAGAAGATGCCGACTTCCTCGCGCGCGACGAACTTCGCGGCGAGCGCCTGTCGCTCGAATATCACAAGCCGGAATTGCTGCTCGAGGAACAGGGAATCCGCAACACCATCGTCGTCTACGGCAGCACGCGCATCTGCGAGCCCGCGGCTGCGCGCCGGAGGGTCGAGCAGCTGCGCGGCAGGTTGGCCGCCGAAGCCGGCGACAAGAGGCTCGAACGGCAGCTCGCGACGGCGGAGCGAATTCTGGCGAAGAGCCGCTACTACGACGTCGCACGCGAGTTCGGCCGGCTGGTCAGCGTGGCCAACAACGATCCGGGATCGCATACGGTGATCATGACCGGCGGCGGGCCCGGCATCATGGAGGCCGCCAACCGCGGAGCCTTCGACGTTGGCGCCAAATCCGTCGGCCTCAACATCGATCTGCCGCACGAACAATATCCCAACCCCTACATCACGCCCGACCTCTGCTTCCGCTTTCATTACTTCGCCTTGCGCAAGCTGCATCTGCTCGAGCGCACGCGCGCGCTGGTCGCCTTTCCGGGCGGCTACGGCACGTTTGACGAATTGTTCGAGGTTTTGACCCTGATCCAGACGCGCAAGATCAGACCGATTCCGGTCGTGCTGGTCGGCGAGGATTATTGGCGGCGGGCCGTTGCCATCGACTATATGGTCGAGGAAGGCGTAATCGACCCGGAGGATCGCGATTTATTCTGGTTCGCCGAGACCGCCCAGGAAATTTGGGACGGCATCCGGCATTGGCATGAGCAAAGCAGCAACCTGACGTCCAAGGATTAGGCTGAAATTGGTAGCGGGGGAGGAACTCGAACCTCCGACCTCCGGATTATGATTCCGTGGGTCTAACCCGCTCACCCTGCTCTGCTGCCCTTAAAGTGGCAGCGATTGTCGATTTACTGCCCTTGTTTTCCACAGCTATTTGTCGAACCATGGTCCGTTAACGATGACACGGTGCGACCGTTGACTCGTATCCCATTTTCGGCGCGAATCCTTGCAGGATTCACCCAGGGACCACCCTAGAGCAGCGCCGTGTCGAAAATCACCCCGAGACCCTCCCTGACCGCAAAGTCGGTCGAAAACGCCTTGGCGCGCGCACGCGCCGGCGAGATCGGCGAGATCAAGGACGGCCAATGCAAGGGGCTGTCGCTGAGGCTCAGCGGCGGCAGGATGTTCGGCGACACCTACAAGCGCTGGACCATCGGCGACCACACCGTGCTGCCGGACGAGGCCCGCCGCCGGGCGTGGCACCTCAAGTCGTGCTGCAAGCATGGCATGGACCCGCAGCGGCAGGTGATCGAGTGGATGACGGGCGTTCGGATCTACAAGCAGGCCGAGCTGGCGGAAAAGAACGGCCCTAGGTCGATTCCTTGGGACACCGCCAAAAAGCTGTTCCTCGATCACATCTTCGCGAAGCGTCGGCCGGCGACCTATGACGACTACCGCGGCGTCCTGAGAACGCCGGAGATGGAACGCTTCGCCGGCCGATCTGTGGCGCTCATCACCGACACCGACGTCGCCGGCGTGCTCGCCGACGTCTCGAAGCGTTCCGAGGCCCATGCCGAGCACGTTCAGCGCGTGCTGGCTTCCATGTGGTCTCACTTGGCAGAACCGGTCAACCGGCAGGCGACGGGGGTGGTGCCGAACGCGATAGCCCACGTCCGCGCACCGGAACGCACCCGGCGCGAGATCGGCGATCCTGATGCTCCGGCCGCGGCCGACGACGCCCCTCCGGATCGCATCGAGATCGGCCGCTCCATCGCGATCGCCAGACTCGGCGTATTCCATCCGCGGCTATCGTCGGCGCTGTTGCTGATGGCGGGATCCGCGCAGCGGCGCCGGCCGGTGATCTCGGCCTTCAAACCAGACTTCGCTGCCTTCGGCGACGAGATCCTGTGGTCGATGTCGCCGTACTTCCGCAAGACCGCGCGCAAGAAGCGCTCGCGCTCGGCGCACCTGGTGCCGCTGGTCGGCATGGCGGCGCAGGCGGTGCGCGATCTGCTTGGTGCCGACGGCGACTGGCCGTTGCCGGTGACACGATCTCGTCACGCTGGCCGGCAACCAAAGACCCCCTATATGTCGCCGCGCGCCCTGAGTGAGAGGTTGGAGCACATGCCAGGCATTACGTTCTCGTCGCACGGCTACCGCGCTGCTCTCGCGACCTACGGCCCGCAGGATCTCGGATGGGGACAGCACGACGCAAAACTGATCCTCGACCACATGGAAGGATTTTCACCCGGCGACGTCACGGCGCAGCACTACAACACAGATCCGCAGATCGTGAAGAAGCGCACGATGATGGCGGCGTGGAACGGCTGGCTGGAGGCGCGCTCCGCCGAGGCGATCGCGGCCGATCCGACGCTGACGGACAAGGAAGCGGTCGCCGAGCAGGTCTACCGCATTCGTTACGGCGACGAGGCGTGGGCGAAGAGGAACAGACGATGAATCGCATCTACCGGGCATACTCCGGCGCCAGGTCTGCGTTCGCGATGCTGCGGGCCTGGCGACTGATGACGTGGCATGACAAGATGTGGATTCTGTGGGCCGACGAATCCTTCACGCCGCCGCAGCGCCAAGCTTTTGCGGACTCGATCGTGAGGGCGGCGGCGCTTTCGCTGTTCGACCAAGCGCGCGGCAAGGCCGTCAGCAGATGATCCCGAAATACCGACAGGCAATCGTCAAGTGGAACGGCGGTCGCGGCGCCCTGCTCTGCAACCGCTGCGGCGTCATCATAGCGACCGGATTTGAGCACGCCGACACCGAGCATTATTGCGAAGGCGGCTGTGAGCCTGTCGAGCGCCCGGAGTTCTACGTCGAGTGACGATCTTCGCCGAAACCGACTTCGAGGACTGCCCGCTCCTGCGGACATGGACGATCTCGTCCGGTGATCGCGGCTTGCCCGTCATCATGGGCCGCCATGATTTCCACGAAGGGACCCGCTTCGTCGTCGAGGAGATATATCTGATCGACCCGCAAATGCGATGGGTGATCGGGCCGCACGGTGGCTATCGGTTGGCCGGTTCGCGACGGGCGCTTGAGGCAGCCGAATATGGAGTCAACCGGCATTGAAAGGCAAAGCGATGATCCCCGACCGCCGGGAATTCATGATTGCGCTGCTAGCCGCTCTGGCCGTCGCTTCGCGGCCGGCGATCGCGTCTCGTCCGTTGGTGCGTCCCGGCGACGTATGGGTCGACGCGGTCAGAAGGGCATGGCTCAACAGCGGCGGCGACGAAGTCTCATTCCTAAGGGCGTTTCCGCTCGACGAACAGGAACGTATGCGCGCGTCGTATTTGGCTTGGCTGTCCCGCGGCCGCACGGGATAGCCTGTCGTAGGTCCGCCTCGCCGCCTCGAATTCTTCGTCCGTCTCTCCCGGAACGCGATCGATCTCATAGTCGACGATGTCGTCAGGCATGATGACCTCGACGCCGGCGACGACGGCGCGCTGCGCGGCCAGACCGTCGACATGCCCGACATTCCGGCCGGCAAGTACCTCACCAGCGAACGCCTATGACGACGCCGAACTACATCCGGTGCCGGTGGTGCGACTGGACGACGCGCAAGTGGGGCCACGGAAGCAATCCAACCAAGGCGTTCGCCAGGCTGGCTCGCCACATCGAGGAATCTCACCCGGAAGAGGACGACAGGTTGGCCGAGCTGCGCGTCGATGAGTTCGCCTAAGCCTCGAAATATCCGCAGCCCTGATGCTCAAACGTGAGCAGGCCGCAGCGATGCGAGCATCGGTTCACGCAGACGCCCCAATCCAGTCCGGCCTCACCTTCCAGCTTCTCGAAATGCTTGCAACCGCCCGAGCAGTCGGGACCGTCGCGTTCCTTGCGGCCGTATGGTTCGTAGTCCCATTCGAGTTGCCGGCACGCCGCCCACAGCCTTTCATGGTGCGTCAGCAGTTCGGCACCAGCCAGCTCCAGCGCGATATTGATCTCGCCGGTTTTTGCCTTGGCAGCATGGTAGGCCGCCGACAATGCGGCAGGCGAGATGCCGTGCCGCTCGGTGAACTTGTAGATGAGTTCCGGTGGCACATCGCTGAAGAAATTGGCGACGTGAGTCGTCCAGTCGCCGAAGTCGGCTGTCGAGATGCATCTAGCCAACGTCACGCCGTCGATCTCCGTCTTGTATGGCGCGTTGACGATGGCGAGTACCATGCCGTCTACTTTTTGCATTCGCGATTCCGCTAGAGCGCGCCGGGCGGCGCAACTTCGCGCACGCGCTCCGGCGTCATGTGCTCCCAGCCCCTTGCCCGGTAGCTCTCGATCGCCGCGCGCCACGCCGCGGCCAGCCGCGGCTCGGCCTCCGCCGGCGGGCCTTCCTTCGCCAGCCTTGCGATTTCGTGGAGCAGCTTCCAATCGCGTGAGACCGCGGCGTCGGCCATCCGGCCGTCGAGCAGCATGTCGAGCGCCTGCCGTCTCAACCCGTCCATTTCGCGTCGGCACATCTCGCAGTAGTGGGCCCGGTCTTTATATGGCCCGTTGCCCTCGGCGATCACCTTGCGACAACGATTGCACAGTAGCGCGCCCTTGCCGAGATCCATTTTGAAGATCGCGTGCTCGTATTGCCCGGTGCTGATCGGCCAGAATCCGCTACACGCCTCGCCCTCCAGCTCGAACCACATGTATGACTGCAAAAACTCCTCAGGCTTTGTTCCGCTGGCCGCATTGCGATAGCAACGTTCGGCGACCGGACAGGTTTTCGAGGCACACATCGAAATATCTGGCATCAGTTCCTCGGCGCCGACGTTTCACGCGCGATCAGCAGCCTCTCCACCACGGCGCGCAGTCGCCTGATGGAACCATCTCCCAACATCCGCTGAGCTATCTCCAGCTCGTCACCGTTGAGTGGCGACACCCACCTCATGTCTAGTCCGCGTTCCTGCGCGATGTCGGCAACTAGGCCGCGCGCGATCGCCGGGACGTGCTCGGGCTTGATCGCCGGCATCCGCAGGATCCTGCAGCGGTCCTTGAGCGTCGCCGGCAGCACGGTGTCGTCGTTCGCGGTCAGCACGTAGCTGACGTGACTGACGTCGACCGGCGCCTGTATATAGGGGTCGGCGAACCTGGAGCTCGTCTCGTTTTCGAGCAGCGTCAGAATCGAATTGTACAGCGATCCGTTGTGGCGACTCGTTCCCGCCTTATCGATTTCGTCGACCATCACGATCGGGTTGGCGTGGCCGCATGCCTTGATCATCATGAGCGGATAGCACGGCTCGCCCGACGACCATCGCCGGCCGGTGCCGCCGAACGCCGCGTCGCCGGCGCCGGCGCCGTCGAAGCTGCCGACGTGAACGCCGAGCGCCTCGCCCAGCCTACGCGCAAGGCGGCTCTTGCCGCAGCCCGGTGGCCCGACGACGAGCGTCGGCCTGAGACGGACGATCTCGCGGCCGGGAAGGTCGGATAGCATGATGTCGATCAAGGATTCGGCGTGCGGGAATTCCCGGCACAGCTCGGCGCGCGCCTCGGCGAGGTCGCCGACCGGATATGCCGGCGTCCTGCAGCCGATGAACTCCTTGAATTCCTCCAGCGCCTCCTTCGCCGTCGAGCCGCGGACACCGCCGAACTTGGCGATCACCACGATGCCCCGCTGGCACTCGTCGGCGTAATCTTCCTCGCGGACCATGGCCTTCGATGAAGGGTCGGCCGTCAGCCTGCCGATGATGCGCCGCTCGATTTCCGATCCGACGGCCCGCTTGGCGGCGATCACCGGATCTTCGCTTTCCACCCTGCAGCCTTCGGACAGCAGTCGCCATCCCTTCAGCGCGTCGTCGAGCGGATGAATCTTCCGCCTGCCGATCGCCTGTTCGAGCAGCCCGACGACGACGGTGCAGTCGACCCTGTCTCCGACGTCGGCCTCCAGCACGCGGAAGGCGTCGGCCAAGTCATGTCTATTGTGGTGGTGCAGCCTATTGCGGATCGCATATGCCGCTTCCCTGCGCTTGGGCCAGTCGTCCGACGATGCGTCGAGCCCCAACGCGGCGCCCCTGGCGTCGGCCGGCCACCCTTCCTCGTCGAGCAGGTTCAAAAGCCCGACGGTCCAGTCGAACGCGGTTACGACCTGCGACAGCGGCCACCACCTCTTCGCCGTCCCCAGCTTGAATAGTTCCCTGCTGGTCCGTACCCAGGTGCGATCCTTGGCGACGGCTATGACCTCATCTACGAAACCGGTTCCGTCTTTTACGACGGGGTGGCCGCGGATAGTGCCGCCGCAGAGTGGCTTCGGGGCAGGATCGCCGGCTTCCGAAAATTCCCAGCGCTCAAGGATGGCGGCGTCGGCCAGCGCAAGCGGCGACTGATGCTCGTCGGTCTCGATCGGGATCAAAAACGCCTCGGTAGACATGGCTTTCCGACTCGCTTCCAATGGCCTGCCGTCGCCTGAGACGGTCGGCGACGGTAACCCGCTGTCGGACAAAGTTGCAACCAAGGATTCGATAGATGGTAAAAAAACCGCATAGCGAAAAGCGCTGGAAAACCGGGCGTATTTCGATACGCGTTCACGACGACCTGAGATCGGCACTGGAATTCCTCGCCGAACGCGATCACCGCGCGCTGTCGAATTATGTCGAGATGATGCTGGTTTCGGCGGTTCGCGAGCGCATCGCCAACGAACTGTCGGAATTCGGCGAGCGGATGGATGACCGGCCGTGGGCTAGTCGCGTCGATGTCGAGCTGATGCGCGCACACGCCAGGCAGCCGGCCCCATTCCGCGGCTTCCCGCCTAAAAAGCGCTGACGGCGTTATCCACAGGTATTTATGCCCACCCTCAAAGTGGTTCAACTTTCAATACATAAGCCTGGTTATGGTCAAACTTTCGAATCATTTTCGTATCCAGGCAAAATGATTGGAAAGTCGAACCACTTTTGCTTGATCGCCAAATCTTCGCTCAATTGCCTGAGGAAAAATAGATATCAAAACGAGACTATTAGAAAGTCGAACCATTTTTGCAGTCGTGTTTAGGCGCAAAATCGGATAACCGAATTTTCCCCTAATCATCCGATGGCTCCAAAGTCCGACCATTATTCGTCATCGCTCTTGTGGCTATTAGGTTCGCAACATCAAGCAGACATCCGTCTAATGATTGCATTCGGGAATAAAATTAGCTGGGGCCGCAAGCTGAAGCGGCCTTTCGATCCTTTTCGTCCTTTGCCCTCCAAAATTGTGATTGGACACGCCTTTGTTAAAAGCGCAGCTTGAATCATCGAGACGTCAGCGCAAGACGTTCGAGCTTTTATTCGAACCTTTTTCGATCGGGACCCCTTCGAGCGTCCCTTTACTCGTTCCGAAACATATCGGGCGAAAGGATATCTTATGCGTACTCTTGTCGAGCCGCCGCCCTCGTCGCGCTGCGACCTCTGTGGGGGCGAATTACGACTTAAGCAGATTGAGTCAGCCAATCGCACCCTTGATTTGGATAGCGAGATATTCATTTGCATAAAGTGTGGCCGTGAGCAGTCATGCACCATTAGCCATAACCACAACGTGCGCCGTACGCCGGACCCCAAGGCGGCCTAGCCGCGCCGCAACCTCCATGACGGTTGTTATGGGTAATCACGTTGGATCATCCGAGTACCACTCGGACACGATGTATGACGCCGTCGTCCACAAGAGTGACGCAGGTTGATCCGTGAGGGAGCACCTGACCATCTAGCTCCAAGCGGGCAACGCCGCGGCAAACGTCGGCATGATTTTCAACCGAAACCTCATACCGCGTTTTGTGGTGGCGAAACGCAATTTCGAACTCTCGCCACGCATGGGGTACGCAGGGGTCAATCCGCAATGTGTTGCCCTCGACAATAAACCCCAAAATCGACTCGAGGCCCGCCCGGTACATCCATCCGGCCGAGCCCGTGTACCAAGTCCAGCCACCCCGTCCGACGTGCGGCGGAACGGAATACACATCCGCGCACGCCACATAGGGTTCGACCGTGTAGCGTTGTGCCGTGGCTCGTGTGCGAGCGTAGTTGATGGGGTTGAGTAGCGATAACAGCTCGGCTGCCTTGTCCCCATCGCCAAGCTTGGCGAGCGCCTGGACCGACCAAATCGCCGCATGGGTGTATTGGCCGCCATTCTCGCGGATCCCCGGCGGGTAGCCTTTGATGTAGCCGGGCTCCAGTGGCGTCTTATCGAACGGTGGCGTGAATAGCAGTGCTAGTCGATCATCGCGCTTGATAAGATTTTCATCGGCCGCCGCCATGGCGCGCACGGCGCGTGCCGGATCGGCCGCGCCTGAAATCACCGCCCATGATTGGGCGATGGAGTCGATGCGGCACTCGCTGCTCGATGCCGACCCAAGCGGCGTGCCATCGTCAAAATAGCCGCGGCGATACCAGTCGCCATCCCAACCGTCGCGCTCAAGGGCGTCGCGCAGCGCGGTCGCATGGGCCCGCCAACGCGTGGCACGGTCGTTCTGACCCCGTTGCTCCGCGAACGCGACGAAACTACTGATGGTGGCGTAGAGAAACCAACCCAGCCATATGCTTTCGCCCTGCCCGCCCGCACCGACCCGGTTCATTCCATCGTTCCAGTCACCGCCGCCGATCAGCGGCAGGCCGTGCGGCCCGACCGCAAGGCTCCGATCAACAGCCCGAGCACAGTGTTCGAATAGGGTCGCTCTCTCATCCGAGGGCAAAGGCTGAAAAAACGCATCTTGCTCATTAGGCGCCAGAGCCATTCCGTCGAGAAATGCTATCTGCTCGTCGAGGACGGCAGAATCGCCGGTCGCCGTTACGTATTGCGCCGCCGCGTAAGGCAACCAGAGCAGGTCATCGGAGACACGCGTGCGAATTCCCTTGCCCGAGGACGGCAGCCACCAGTGCTGAACGTCACCCTCAGTAAACTGTCGTGCGGCTGCGCGCAGCAGGTGCTCCCGCGCCAACTCCGGCTTCGACAGACAAAGCGCCATCCCGTCTTGCAGTTGATCACGGAAGCCATAAGCGCCGCTTGCTTGGTAAAAGCCCGAGCGGGCCCACAACCGGCAGACAATCGTTTGGTACAGAAGCCAGTGGTTCAGCATGATGTCCATGGCGCGATCAGGCGTCCGCACCTGGACCGCGCTTAGCGTCTCATCCCAGAACTTGCTTACGTCGCCGAAGACCTCGTCGAGATCGGCTGCGCGAAATCGCTCGACCATCGACAGGGCTTCCACCCTCGTCTCCGCCTCGCCCAGCAAAAAGGTAACTTCGACCTCGCGGTTTGGCGGAATTCCCACAACGGTTTGCAGAACGCCGCAAGGATCGAGGCCCGCACCGACGCGATTGGACAGCGGATTCCGGCTTGCAAGCGCGGCCGGCAAAGCAAATGTGCCGTTCCGGCCTATGAACTCCGTGCGGTCGCCAGTGCACGAACGTTGCCGGCCAGCCAGATCGGCAAAGGCCACGCGGGAGCCGAATTCCATGCGCCAAGGATTGCGTGCGAGCATAACGCCGGTTTTTGGATCGATCTCGGTGACGACATAGGGTGCGCAAGTGGCGCGCGATGGGCCGAGCACCCACTCCACATAGGCCGTTATTGATAGATTGCGCCGGCGGCTTGAGACGTTCTTGATTTTGAGGCGGGAGATCTTCACTGAATAGTCGAGTGGTACAAATTGCAAGAGATCGAGCGCGATGCCATGCGACACATGCTCGAAACGACTGTACCCCTGGCCATGTCTGGCAATGTACCGGGAAGCGTCGTTGCGGATGGGTTGAGCCGTCGCAGTCCAAACCTCTCCACTGTTCTCATCGCGCAGGTAAATAACTTCACCAGGTGCGTCACTGATGGGGTCGTTCGACCGCGGCGTCAGTTGGTTCTCGCGGCTGTTGACCGACCACGTGGAACCGCTGCCTTCGGCAGAGACCTGGAAGCCAAACGAAGGATTGGCGACGACATTCACCCATGGCGCCGGCGTCATCTGATCTCCATCCAGAACGGTGACGTACTCCCGCCCGTCCTTATCGAATCCGCCGATTCCATTGAAAAACTCAAGCGGCGGCGGCGCGCCGAACTCAACAGGGCTGGCGCTCCGCGGCGCTGGATGCGGCGGTTCAGCGGCGGGCACGATCTCCAGGAGGCGTTTGACCTGATCGGCTAGACTTCCGCGCCGACTTACGATGACCACCCGCGCTACCGTCTGCAGGAGGTTTCGCACCTCGACAGGTAGCAAGTCGGCGCGCAACAGAAACACGGCTCCCGGGGTGCCAACTTTCTCCGCTAATGATCGCGAGGGATTTGCCCGGATGATCGACTCCAAAGAGGATTCCAGGTCCTGCACATAAGAAGTGCTTCTCTCGTTGACGATCACCAGGTCAACAGCGAGCTGCTTCATCCGCCAATAGTTATGCGCGCGGATCAATTGGCGTACGGTCTCCAGGTATTCCGCCGCATCGATCCGGCACAGTACGATCGGCAAGTCGCCAGAAATACCGTGCGGCCAAAGACCCGATGGTCCGAGATTGTTCTGTTTCAATATTTCCGGTGACGGGCGCAGTGACGGATCCGAGTACATGACGCGATTGGCGAGACGCTGGAATAGGTGCGCTTCGTCAGGCGTTATTCCGAGGTGATGGAGCTGAACCTGAGCCTGAGTCCAGGCCAAAGTGGTTGCACGTTCGAACGCCGCGACATCGTGGTGCTTATCGGCCAAGCTTATAACCTCGTCGCGCGAACGGGCGAGAAGGGTCCAAAACGAGAGGCGGACGGTTGCCCCTGGCGGAATAAGGACGCGTCGGCGGATGCTGAAGATCGGATCGAGCACCGTCCCGACAGTGTTCGATAGAGGCTGCCCTGCACTGACGGAAATCGGCGAGCGGACGCCGTTTCCGCGTCCAAGGAATCGCGCCCGGTCGGTCTCGAATTGCAGCTCGTTGGTAGCCTCACCTTCCAATACGGCGAGATGAGCGGCCCAAACCTCCGGTTCATCCGGTGATCGCCTACGGCGGGTGGCCAGAAGTGCGCCGAGTTCAGGCACAAACTCGGTTTGGACAAAAAGCTTTGAAAATGCTGGATGCGCTGCATCATCGCTTGTGGGCGCCAAGACGACTTCGGAATAAGAGGTCAACTCGATCTCGCGCGTGCGCACCCCGAGATTTGAGATCGACACACGCCTGACCTCTCCATCATCCTCCGGCGATACGACGATATCGAGCGTCGTTGTCAGCGTTCCGTCGCGTCTCGCAATTTCGGCGCGATCCTCCGAAAACGCGACCTCATAACTATCCGGTTTGGCGCCGCTCGGCTGATAACCCGCGGACCACACATTTCCCTTTTCGACATCCCGCAAATAAATGTACGAACCCCAGGGATCGCACGTGACATCTTCGCGCCAGCGCGATACCGCGAGATTTTGCCACCGGCTGAAGCCCGATCCGGCGGCGGTGATCATGACGGCATAGCTGCCGTTCGAAAGAAGGTGGCTGCGCGGAATGCGATCGTGCGGCGAGCGGAACCGGCGCAGCATGGGCGGCACGAGCTCTCGCACCTGGGTCGTCTGGCTCACTTCTTCGGCGCGCACCCATTTGACTGAGACATCGCGCGGCGGCCTTTCCTGCAGCAAGAGTTCAGTAGCCTGCACGATCGGATTGGCGTGAAAGCGCGACTGCATCGCCCTGCCGCGAAGCGTATTCGCGATGGCGACCAAGCTCATCCCCTGATGGTGCGCCATATAGGCGCGCACGACGGCGACGCTCTTGCCCTCCGGGAGGCGTCCCGGCGTGTAATCAAGAGCTTCATACCAGCCATAACGGCCACGTCCGCCAGCTTCCGCCAGACCGGTGAAGTTCCGAACCGCAGCGACCGGATCGACCATGGATGCAAGCGCCGTCGCATAGGGCGCGACGACGATATTCTCGCTAAGCCCTCGTTTGAGCCCCAGCCCGGGAACGCCGAAATTGGAATACTGATATGTTAGTTCGAGATCGCGAAAATTGTACGCGGATTCGGAAATTCCCCAGGGAACTCCAAGCTGGGCGCCATATTCAATCTGCCGGCTCACGACCAACCGGGCCGTTTGATGCAACAGGCTGCCATCTGGGTCGCGCATTACAAGCTCCGGCATCAGATATTCGAACATCGATCCCGACCATGAAATCAACGCCGAGCCACGGTCGATTGGAGTGACCGCACGGCCCAGTTTGAACCAATGTTTCGGTCCGATGTCGCCTTTGGCGATGGCGATGAAGCTCGCCAAGCGCGCCTCGGATGCAAGCAGATCGTAACAGCTCGGATCCATCGCATCCTCGGCGAACTGATAACCGATAGAGAGCAACTGCCTCGCCGGATCCAAAAGGAACCCGAACTGCATGTCATCAAACATTTTCGCCGCAAGCTGGTCGAGGCGTTCAATTCGCTGCACGAGAGCGTCGGCGACGGCCGCCGAATGTTGCAGCGCCGAAGTGAGACTATTCTTATTGACATCATCGCTTGCGTTGCCTGCGGCGGGATCGACTTTTTGCCGCGACAACTTTTCAATCAATGACTGACAGTGGTCCGGCAGATCGCCTAAAGTCAGCACATCGGGCGAAGCCTCGCCGGTAGTGAAACTGATCCAAGATAGCAAGCCATCGACATCGCGCTGATGACCCTTGACGGAAGCGGCAATAACCTCTGTCCAAATCACTACGTCCGAAATTCCGGCAACGCCGCTATAATGTTTCTCATAGCCTTCCTCGAAAAGCGCTCGCGCGAAATCAGGAAGTGTTTCGCAGGCTGGTTTCAAGTCTGCCAATCGGGCGACAAAATCAGCCGGTGATCGCGCAGGCGATACTAATGACGCACCAAGAGAATCCAGCGCGACTTGAAGCTGCTTGCGTCCGGGTTCCGATATGCGGGGCTCGCTGCTAAGAGCATCCAGAGAGCTGCGAGCAAGTTTCACCGCGTCCGCGATTCCGGCGAACGCTTCCTGACTGACCACAGGGGCAGAAATCATCTCCCGGCAAGCACTGCGAAGTACAATCAGGTGCCCGGCCAGATTGCCGCTATCGACAGACGATATGTATTTGGGCTCAAGCGGGCGAAGGTCGCGCGTGTCATACCAATTGAAGAAATGACCGCGGAAACGCTCCAACCGATCCATTGTAGCAAGTACTTCTTCGAGCCGGCCGACGGCCGCCGTGATGCCGATCCAGCCGAAATCTCGCGCGGCAAGCACCGAGAGAAGGTAAAGGCCGAGATTTGTCGGCGAGGTTCGGTGCGCTACGACCGGCCGGGGGTCTTCCTGAAAATTGTCCGGAGGAAGCATGCGATCTTCCGCCGTTACGAATGTTTCAAAAAAGTGCCAGGTGCGCCGCGCGGTGAGACGCAGGCTTTCCGACCCCGCCTCCGACAGCGAGCTCTGCTCGGGACGCGGCGCCCGGCTGACCCACCATGCGATTGCCGGAGACAGCATCCAAGCGACGATCAATGGAGTGGCGGTAATCCATGCCCCCTGATCGGCGTAAGCAACGATCAAGGCCCCGCAGCTGGCCAACGCGACGGCGCCGGCCATTCGCCGATAGAAGCCGATGAGATCGAGTTCCCGGCCGGAAGCCGCCGCCGCGGCGGTTACCCATTCCAGCAAATCTCGATGCCGATACAATCTGAACAGCGTCCGGACGATTGCGTCGACCATCAGCCATGCTTGATGTGCGAGCAGCGCCACCTGAATGCCGAATTGCAACAGGGCAACTCTGAGATCCACACGAAATGCGCGGAAGTGGCTGCCGGTCGAGACCCCGGAGCGAGGCGGGATTAGGCGAGCTGCGAGCGGCAGGAACGCAGTCAATAGCAAAGGAAACAGAACGAAGCCGCACCAAAGCAGACCTGCCATCGGCCGCAGCAGGACCCATCCGGCCAGGAGGGCCAAGAAATCTGCCGGGGCTGACAGCGTGCGGCGCAGGTTATCTGCGAGTTTCCAGCGGCCAAGGAGCGGAACGTCCACCCGTCCAGCGCTGCCGTCAGTCCCCGATGCCCTGGCAAGGAACCAAGGAAGCAATTGCCAGTCGCCGCGCGCCCATCGATGTTGGCGGGATGCGGCAATGTCGTAACGCGATGGAAAATCCTCGAAGACCTCGACGTCGGAGACTAGTCCCGCGCGTGCAAAAATACCCTCCAACAGATCGTGGCTGAGAACCGAACTTTCCGCGATACGGCCTGCGAGCGCCGCCTCGAAGGCATCCACATCGTAAATGCCCTTGCCGCTGTAGGAGCCCTCCTCGAACAGGTCCTGATAAACGTCAGAAACGGCAGCCGCGTAGGGGTCGATGCCGGTCGGGCTCGAGAAAACGCGCTGATAAACCGTGCCATCCCGCACAGTGGGAAGTGATGGCGTCACCCGCGGCTGCAGCACGCCGTAGCCCTCGACCACACGGCGCGAAACGGGATCAAGTTTCGGCCGATTGAGCGGGTGCGCCATTTTCCCGATTAGGCGCTTTGCGGCTCCAATGGGAAGCCGCGTGTCCGTATCCAAGGTGAGGACGTAACGGACGCCTAAGGGTACGAGCGGCGGGCGCCCGCCAACTGTCAAAAAGGTGGTGTCGCCGGCGCCGCGCAGCAGCCGGTTGAGCTCATGCAATTTCCCGCGCTTGCGTTCCCATCCGATCCATTGGCCCTGGCTCTCGTTCCAAACCCGGCGGCGATGGAGCAGGAAAAAACGAGGCCCGTCCGATGCCGGTCCGTACCGGGCATTCAGGCGATCGATTCCCTCGATCGCCGTCCCTAAAAGCTCCTCATCACCGGCCGCGCTCTCGGCGACCGAGTCCGCCCAATCCGACAGGAGTGCAAACCGGATATTGTCGTCCGGGCTCGCGAGATAATGAATTTCGAGCCGCTCGATGAGTTCGTCGATGGCTGCGCTATTCGTGAGCAGCGTCGGCATGACGACAATGGTGCGTAGATCGGTTGAAACGCCATTGCGAAGCTCGAGTCCGGGCAGCGCAGCGGGGCCTAACCGATCCGTGGCAACCCGGTTCACCAGCGCTATCGCGGCATCAACGGCAACAAAGAGACCCAGGACCGCCAGCGGCAGCAGGCCCCATCCAGCGTGACCGGCCAAACTCACCGCGAGCAGTGCCAGCACGAGAACAAGCCCGGCGGTGAACGCGACTGCCGCGAGATAACCTGCAACCCCCACCGCCGCGTTCGCGCGGACCAGCAAATCCTTCAGCGGAGCGCGAAAACCAAGTTGCTTCTCGAAAGCCAGGCGTCCGTGTCCGATCAAGTAATAACCGGGATCCCGCCGGCGCGGATCCGGCTCAGCCGTTCCACTTTGCCGGTCGGCGTCAGGGCGTTTCGCCAGGACGATGGCGTCTTTGGCGACATCGATTTCCGAGCGGCCGGAACCGCGCGCGAGCTCTTCGATAGCGCGGCGATACCTGTTCCGGGTCGGGAAATCCATGCCGACAAAGTCACTGCCCTCTCGCAGCGCCTTGTCGACCAGACTGACACTTTCGAAAAACTCCGCCCAATCCAACTCGGATATGACGCGCATGCTGGTGACGATGTTGCGGACGGTGACGTTCGCCGCGCCCTGCCTGCGGTGCTCTTCACGCACAATTTCATCGGCGTTCGTGCCCTGCGAACTCAGGCGCGCGTCCAACCACTGAAGCGCAGGCGTCGTGGCCGGATCTTCATCGCGGAATCGCTGTACGAGTTGAACCGCGAATGATCTCGTCAGCGGCAACTCGGCATATGGTTTTAGCGTCGTGGCAGCCGGTTCAGGAGGCGTAATCCCCGCACCAAGCAAACGCTCGGCCAACGCGTCAGCGGCGTCGCGCGATGCCTGACTACCCACGATCAGATCGGCCAAGCGCCGCAAATTCTCCACGAGCACGACGCGAATTGTAATAGCGAGCGCCCAGAGTTCACCGATCGTCAGCGGCTGAACGCGCTGATAGGCCAATACAAAGCGTCGCAACATCTCCGCTTCAAAGCGGCTGTCCGTGTGCGCGACAAAGGCCCAGGCCACTTCGAAGATACGCGGATATCCCTTGAACGGACCTTCCGCGAGCTTGGGCAGTTGACGGTAATAATTGGGCGGAAGATCGTTGTGGATTTCACGGATTTGATCTTCTGCGAGATGGAAATTATCAATCAGCCATTCGGCCGCCGGAGTAATGGGTCGCTTTTCCTTGATGGCGGCCGCGACGACGCGATAGGCTTCGAGCAATGCTTCATCGTCGTCGCGAACCCGTTGCGCGAGAGGCCGCCCTCGCTCCGACTGCGAACTGACAGGCTGCGCCGCAGCCAGACTCTCGGCGTGCTGTTCGAGACGCTCGACGCTGAAAAGCTCTTCGCGGATTGCCTCTTCGTGGGCCCACGGCGGAGCCGATGACATCCTTGGTAGGAATCTTGAAAACCGCCTGCGCAAATGCGCCTCGCTGTCGATGACGACCGGCATATTCCGCCGGTGATGCCCGCAGGGACCTGTCGCGGATCGGCTTTTGAGTTCGGAGATTTCGCGAAGCTAATTGAAAGCGGGAAGATAAAGCTGGCTTTGTGGCCCACACATGGCCATATAAGCATGATTGTAACGAATACATCATGAGTTTCGGTGGTAAATGATCGCCAGCACGCGGTTTCCGGAGCGGGCAAGACGGCTGTGAAAGCTTCGACGGACAGCGAAATTCGCGCCGACCGGCTGCGGTCTGAAATCGCACAGCTCGAAGCACGCTATGACGGATTGTTTCCGCCTGGAGTCTATTCGGTGCTCGAAAGCCTCAGACAAAAACTTATCGCTCTCCAGCGCGGCTAGCGCCCTGCAAGCGGCCATGGCCTCTGCTGCCGATCGATGAGGTGCCCGCAATGGAGATGAGTGCTTGGATAAGCACCACTGGATTGCCTTCACATCCGTTCTGGCTCGGGTCTGGCATCGATCGCCGATCGTGCCCGAAGGGCGGGCCGCGAGCGGAGTTAGCCTCGGTGAAATTGCTCGTCTCCCGCCAGACGATGCGCTGCAGCACCTGCTTGGAACCGCCGAAGGTCTCACTCCCGAGCAGGTGAAGGCACGGCTGCGCTCGGTCGGTCCCAATCAAGTCACGCAACATGTGCGCCATACGATCATCGGCGAGCTGTTCAGCCGGTCCATCAACCCGTTGAACCTGCTTCTGCTGACGCTTGCGGTTGCGTCATACCTCTCGGGCGATCAGCGGGTTGCCATCGTGATCGCTGTCATGGTTGCTCTGAGCATCTCACTGGGCTTCATCCAGGAGCATCGCTCGAACAAGGCTGCCGACGCGCTGCGAAGGATGGTGCTGATTACCGCGACCGTCCGCCGGCAGGTGCCTGGCGCAGCGAAAGAGCATGACGAAGTCCCGATCGAACAGCTCGTGCCCGGCGACATCGTGCTGTTGTCGGCCGGCGACATGATCCCCGCGGATGTGAGGTTGATCTCGGCGAAGGACCTTTTCGTCAACCAGTCGACACTGACTGGAGAGGCAATGCCGCTGGAAAAAAGCGCGCAAGCCCATGCGGGCGCCGCGGAGACACCATTCGATCTCCCGAACATCTGCTTCATGGGCAGCGTTGTCGTCAGCGGCGTCGGCTCCGGCGTGGTCGCGCTCACCGGTCCGCGTACCGCTTTCGGACAAGTGGCGCGTGCGATCGCCGAGCGACGCGTGCTGACGGATTTTGACAAGGGCATCACGCGGATCACCTGGATGATGATCGCCCTCATTTCAATCATGGCGCCGCTCGTGTTCGTGATCAACGGTTTGAGCAAGGGCAATTGGTTCGAGGCGCTGCTGTTCGCGGTCGCCGTGGCGGTCGGGCTCACGCCCGAGATGTTGCCGATGATCGTGACGGTCAATCTGGCCAAGGGCGCAATGGCAATGTCGAAGAAGAAAGTCATCGTCAAGCGCCTCAATGCCATCCAGAACTTCGGGGCGATGGATGTGTTGTGTACGGACAAGACTGGCACGTTGACGCAGGACCTGGTCGCGCTCAAGCGCCACCTCGATCTGAATGGCGACGATTCCGACCGCGTTCTCGAATACGCCTACTTGAACAGCCTCTATCAATCCGGCCTCAAGAACCTACTCGATGTCGCAGTCCTCAAGCATGTCGAACTTGATGAGAAGCTGAAGGCCGACGAACGGTTCAGAAAGATCGACGAGATTCCATTCGACTTTGAGCGACGCCGGATGTCGGTTGTGCTCAAGCGCGGCAATGACGCCCACATTCTCATATGCAAGGGAGCCGTCGAGGAGGTATTCACGGTCTGCACGCGCTACGTCACCAAAAACGAGGACGGCGCGCTCGACCAAAGCCACTTCGCCCAGGCCAAAGAGACGACAGCCAAGCTCAATTCGGACGGATTTCGGGTGATCGCGGTCGCATTCAAGGAAATGCCGCCAGCTCAAACCGCCTATTCCATCGCAGACGAAGCGGATCTTACATTACTCGGCTATATCGCCTTCCTTGATCCGCCGAAGGAGACCGCCGGTCCGGCCATTGCCTCGCTGAAAGCCAGTGGCGTGCAGGTAAAGATCCTGACCGGCGACAACGACATCGTCACGCGCAAGATCTGTCATGACGTCGGCTTGCCTGTGGATCATATCGTTCTTGGCGATGAGATCGCGTCGCTGTCGCCCGAAAAACTGGCGGACTTGGCCGAGACCGCAACCGTGTTCGCTAAAGTCTCGCCAGCCCAGAAGGCGTCGATCATTGATGCCCTGCACCGCAAGGGGCATGTCGTCGGCTATCTGGGTGACGGCATCAACGACGGACCCGCGCTCAAAGCCGCCGACGTCGGCATTTCGGTAGAGAGCGCTGTCGACATCGCCAAGGAAACAGCCGACATCATCTTGCTGGAAAAAAGTCTGGCGGTGCTCGGCGACGGCGTGATCGAGGGCCGTAAAGTGTTCGGCAACATCACCAAATACATCAAGATGGGCGCAAGCTCGGGCTTCGGAAATATGTTCAGCGTAATCGGGGCCAGCGTCTTCCTGCCGTTTCTGCCGATGGCGCCGATCCAAGTGCTCACCAACAACCTGCTTTATGACTTTTCGCAGACCACGATCCCGACCGACAACGTCGATGCTGAGTACCTGGCAGTGCCGCGGCGCTGGGACGTCGGCAACATGTCAAAATTTGTGCTGTTGATCGGACCTATCAGCTCGATCTTCGATTACGTGACATTCTACGTGATGCTGGGCATCTTCCACGCATGGGACAAACCGGCGCTGTTCCAGACCGGCTGGTTTGTGGAAAGCCTGCTCACCCAGACATTGATCATCCATATCATCCGAACGGGCAAGATTCCGTTCCTTGAAAGCAGGGCCAGCACGCCGGTGATTGCGACGAGCCTGATCATTGCCGCGGTCGGGATCGCGCTTCCGTTTTCATGGCTTGGTGGTGCGTTGGGCTTCGTGCCGCTACCGCCGACGTATTGGTTCTACCTCGTTCTGATTCTGCTGAGCTATGCCGTCTTGACGCATCTTGTGAAGACCTGGTGCGCGCGCAGATTCGGATTGGCCTGAATGATCGCTGCGCCATGAACCACACATTGCTGTCGAATGTCCTGGTTTGGTTCGGCATCGTTTTTTGCGTCACTCAATCTGCGTTTTTTTCCGGTCTCAATCTGGCGCTGTTCAGCATTAGCAAATTGCGTCTGGAGGTCGCGGCGGCAGGCGGCAATCGCGACGCAATCGGGTTGCTCGAATTGCGCAAGGATTCCAACCTTACCTTGGCCACGGTCCTTTGGGGCAATGTGACAATCAATGTGCTGCTCACGCTGTTGTCGGATTCCGTTCTCGCCGGGGTCGGAGCATTTGTTTTTTCGACCGTCGTAATCACTTTGTTCGGTGAAATTATTCCGCAGGCTTATTTTTCGCGCCATGCGCTGCGCATGGCGGCGCGGCTCACGCCGTTGCTGAAAGTGTATCGGATGGTGCTGTTTCCGGTGACAAAGCCGACAGCGGTCCTTCTCAATTGGTGGCTTGGGCTCGAAGGTATTCGATTTTTGCACGAGCGCGATTTTCGAGCGCTTATCACCAAGCACGTCGGAGCAGCCGGCGCGGACGTCGGGCAACTGGAGGCGATCGGTGCGCTGAACTTCCTCGATCTTGATGATGTGCTTGTGGCAGATGAGGGCGAGAAGGTCGATCCTCGCAGCATCATCGCTCTTCCCATCGAGAAAAATAGGCCGTTGCTGCCGAAGTTTGAACGCTCAGTCGATGACCCGTTCTTGCGGCAATTGAATGCCTCCGGAAAGAAGTGGGTTATTATTGTCGATCTTTATGGCCGGCCATCATTTGTGTTGGACGTGCACCATTTTCTGCGCGACCTGCTCTTCGATACCATGTCGGCTGGCCTGGAGTTCTACTGGCATCGTCCCATTATCGTAACGGACATGCGTACCCCATTGGGCGACGTGATCGGCCGCATGAAGGTGAAGCCGGAACGCCCCGAAGATGATGTCATTGACAACGATTTAATCTTGGTCTGGGGAGATGAAAAACGCATCATCACCGGAGCGGATCTTTTGGGACGGTTGTTGCGGGGAATAGTGACACTGGATGCAAAACAAAAATTAGGTTAGCCATTTCGGCCAATCCGTGATGGAGCCCTGGTTTTCTTTGACCCGGGGCACCTGCTGCTTGAGGAGCCGGTTGAATGTCTAATGGGATGGTCCGGCCGTGCTCCTTGTCTTTGGTGCCCCTTGCCAGCATGAAACGCTGGCGGGGCAGGAGCACGGCCGGACCATCCCATTAGCAGACAAGCCAGGCATCGGCCTTGGTGAATTAGTTCGCGAATGGCTGAACGCGCGCCTCAATGCAGGCATTGGCAAACTGAGCGATACTTGGTCACCATCGCGACAATCAAAGCGTCCTGCGCAAACGGCTGGTTTTGATCCACTATTATTTTGCCTGAATGCGATTCAGATAATCGATCACCGCTAAAATGCGGGTTTGCACAATGGCTTCCGGTGAAACCGCAGGTGCCAGCATATAGTCTGTCGTGATCTTGGGTCGCGGCATAAAGCGATATCCCCATATTGGCATTTCACGAGTGCCGTGGCTGGCGACCGCTTCGCGCCCATCGATAATCTTGAAAATCGAGTCGAAGGGAAATACGCCGCCATTTTTTTTGGCTAACACCGTAAGATCGGCTGGCTTGGCTTTTAAGCTCCCAGCGACCGGGCCATCTCCTTTGCCATCAATGCCGTGGCAAGATGCGCAACTAGATTCAAACTCAACTTTGCCAACATCGATATTCTGCGCCCGGGTGCGGCCGCTGATCCCTACGACAGCGCAAATCAAGAGGAACCAATGTGCCAGCTTCATTTTATAGACCCTCCGATTTTCTGATCTGCGCCTCATCCTTGCGCATGCGTTCTTCATAGTTCCGCCTGTGGTGATAATTCGGATCGTTGAGAACGATGCGCCACGCTTCATCGAGCAGCGCCTTTTTTGTCGCCGTTTTTACCGTTCGTTGTCTTACCGAGAGCAAGATAACGACGGCAACAAGCGCTAGAATGAGAGCGATTTCCATGATCAGCGCCTCGGTTGGCAAATCATGAACTTTTAATGACGGCTGTCAATCAGGTGGCGAGCCTTGCTGATACTCTCGCTCGAACGCAGCAGAAGAAGGGGCCTGATCCCGCATTCGGAGCGCGTCACTATTGGCACTTAGCTGACGACGCAACTGCGGCGGAAGTTTTCCGCCTTTGGATAAAGGCGTACAAAGACCTAGCCATTCCCTACCAAGGTCAACAAAATGACCCATCAATCGGTGCGATGTTCAGGAGAATGACAATGTGGAAGACTCTAATACGAAGTCCGGTTGCGGCGATGACAGCTATATTGATCTCAATCGCGGTGGCTATGTTTGACATTCGGCTTGCCGCAAAACCCGTATTGGTTATTCACGGGCGATGAATCGATCAATGGTGTCCGCGGGCGAGTTGCGCGGGTTAGCGTTCATAGCAGCGCTACTGTTTCGCAATACTCAGGCACCGCGCAAGCCCAGCCGAGCTCCTCTTCAATGCGATGGCGCAAGGCATCTGCAGCATGCGGCTCGCCATGGGTGATGTAGGTCATTTTTGGCGGGCTTTTAAAATTACCCAGCCAGGCCATGATCTCGTCAGCGTCGGCGTGTGCGGACAACATGTGCAGGGTTTCGACTTCGGCGCGAATTGGGATATACTCGCCATGAATTTTGACGGTCTTCGCACCCTTTGTCATTGCGTCGCCGCGCGTTCCGCCGGCCTGGAAGCCGGCAAATAAGATCGTATTCCGCCTATCCGGAGCTAAAAGTTTGAGATGATGTAATATGCGGCCTCCTGTTGCCATGCCGCTCGCGGAAATGATGATCTTGGGCGTAGGGTTTTGATCAAGCGCTTTTGACGCTTCGACGCGATTGACATACTGCACTACAGCGCAAGTTGCGCGCGCCTCTTGCCTGCTTAGTTTTTGGTCGCGATTGTGTTTGTAAAAAAGTTCGCTGGCATCAATTGCCATTGGGCTATCGAGAAAAATCGGAATCTCCGGAATTCGATGTGCCTGTTTGAGGCGATGCAGGTGATACATCAAGGTCTGCGCGCGCCCAACAGCAAAGGAAGGTATCAAAACCGTGCCACCGCGGCCGGCCGTGCGGTTGATGATAGCAGCCAAGGCGTCTTCTGGATCGCGCGCCTCATGGCGGCGATCGCCGTAAGTCGATTCGATCAGCAGATAGTCCGCATATTGGATCGGAGCAGGATCGACCATTGTCGCGCTATTGGGACGACCGAGATCACCGGAGAACACGACTTTCGTGTTTTCACAAGTCAATTCGACTATGGCGGCGCCAAGAATATGACCCGCCGGCAGAAAACGGCAGCGCAGGTCATCGAACAGTTGCTTGTCCTCATTGAACGCAATCGGTGCAAACTGTCGAAGTGAAGCCTCGGCGTCTTTCAGCGTGTATAGGGGCAGTGCAGGGTGATGCTTGGAGAATCCGTGACGATTGGCAAACTCTGCGTCCTTCTCCTGCAAGTGGCCGCTATCAGGCAAAAGGATTGCGCAAAGGTCGCGCGTCGCGTTCGTGCAGATCACCGGACCCGTAAAGCCATTTTTAACGAGTAGAGGCAGGTACCCAGAATGATCGAGATGCGCGTGCGTTAGTATGACGGCGTCGATGTTCGCAGGCTCAACCGGAATGCGTGACCAGTTGCGCAGACGCAATTGCTTGAATCCTTCGAATAGTCCGCAATCAATCAGGATACGCCCATTGGGCGCCTCTATTAAATATTTCGAGCCGGTCACTGTGCCGACGCCGCCTAAAAAGGTTAGTTTCAAGCTCATTGTCGATCTGGCTGTCAAAGCCTGCAAATTCAGCGTCCGCTTTATTCCAAAGTCTTTCGGAATCGAAGAATACTAAGAGACATTGGCTTCTGGTAATGAATTAGGCAATAATCAAATCTTCGAAATTTCACTCAATGAGTAAATTGGAAATGACAATGTATGGCGCAGCAAAAAGCATGTGGCCAATCCTCATTGCCGTTGTGCTGGTGGCGTTCGCGAATGTTGCGCTTAAGGTCCGCATCACGGCTCTAGGCGAGGGCGGGTCTGCTTGGTTTTCGTATATTGTATCGTTGGCGCTCGATCCGTAGGTCTGGGCAGCGGTCATCGCTGCAGTTTGTGGTGGATTACTTTATGTTATTTCCTTGCGGCACCTCGAACTTAGCGTAGTGGAGCCGTTGTTTGCTCTCGTTTTCATCCTGGTGCCTCTCGGCGCCGCCGCTTCGAATTGCCGGCCTTGTCCTTATTTTCGTCGGCATAATTCTAGTCAGGCAAACTGCATAAGCGGGGGGCTCATTGCTAATTTGACCCTTAGTGGCCTCTTTTGAATAAGATTGCCTGCTATGTAGGATACTGAATATTTACTCGACGAGGCGCCGGCCGAGGCGCAGCCTGCAAACGGGGGGCTTGTTGCATCCTGCGGAGGAGGCTCCTATGGAGCGCTTCATTCGCCAAGAGAACCCGAAGCATCTTCGCGAACTTTTGGCGCGCACGACTGACAAAACAGAATGTCAGCGGATTGTGAAACTAATCGAAGAAGAAGAGGCGAATGAGCGAGCAACCGGAGCGGAGGCGCCCACCGCACCGACAAGCCAGTCCCAAAAGTTGATCTGCATCAAGCTCCGATGCCAAGAATAGTCGTAGCGGTTATTAGCCGTGCTGAGACCTAGGCAGAGGAGGCATCGGTGAGACGCAGCATTCGTATTGTGATCATCGCGCTTGCCGCCGTGCTGACACTCGCCGGGCAAGCGTTTCTGAGCAAGCCACAGCTACAAGCACAACCATCAGGCTCTTCTTACCTGCCCGATCTGGGCGACCTGATGGCTACCATGCAATTACGGCACCTTAAGCTGGCTTGGGCCGGTGATTTGAAGAACTGGGAGCTTGCCAACTATGAAGTTGGTGAAATGCGAAAGAGTTTTGCTATCGCAGCAAAACTTTACCCCGTATTCCAGCATGTTCAATTGGCGAAGCTCATCGCCGATATTAGCGAACCAGCGTTGCAAGAGATCGATGATTCCATAAAAGCAAAAGATCATACCGGAGTTACGCGGGGCTTCAAAAATCTTACAGACGCGTGCAACAGCTGTCATAAGGCGGCCGGATTTGGGTTCATTGAAATTCGTGTCCCCACAACGTTACCCTTTAGTGATCAGTTGTTTGTTCCAAGGTAACCCAGACCGCTTTGAAATGAACGACTATGCAGAACGAAGGGCGAGTGGAGAGCTTGCCACTTAGTGCAAGCCCCATCGATGTGATTGGCGTGCGACAGCCGCAATATTCAAACGGAGACGAGATGGACAAAGAGGGCAAAACAACCCGTCCAGCGGCGTCGCCGACTGCGGCTGAACGCATCGAGCCGCCAGCGCGGGAGACGCATGACCTCGTACCCGCACCGGGACCCAACGCATTGGCGACGCCACGGCCGACATCAATAGTAATATCGGTCGGCAGGCGATGGCGTCGCCTCGCGCTCATTCTCGCGGTTGTCGTCGGCGGGGCCGGCGCGTCGGTCTATTGGTGGAAGCACTCTCAATCTCAATTGCCGGCTGGCATCGCTTGGAGCAATGGCCGGATCGAAGCGGATGAGATCGACATCGACACCAAATTCGCGGGGCGCATAGCCGAATTGCGCATCGACGAAGGCGATATGGTCAAAGCCGGCCAAATCGTCGCACGCATGGACACGCAGGACCTTGAGGCGTCGCTGAAGAAAGCCGAAGCCCAGGTACTGTTGGCGCAAAAGGCCGTCGAGGAAGCCGACGCCAATGTCGTCCAGCAGGAAAGTCAGGTGTTGCTAGCAAAACAGCAAATGGATCGTGCTAGCTACCTTGTCACGGAGGGCTATCAAACCAAGGAAGTATTAGACGAGCGTCAGCAGCAACTAGACGGCGCCAACGCGGCCTTGAAGGCCGCACAGGCCAGGCTGATCATAGCTCAGCACGCGCTCGAAGCGAGCACGCACGACGTTGAGCTCTATAAGGTCAACATCGCCGACAACACGCTCGTCGCGCCGCGAGAAGGCCGTATCCAATACCGTATCGCTAATATCGGCGAGGTGCTTCCTGCGGGCGGCAAGGTCTTCAGCATGCTCGATATCTCATACGTATACATGGACATTTATCTGCCGACGCAAGAAGCAGGCAAGGTAAAAATTGGCGCCGATGCTCGCATCGTGCTCGATGCCTATCCGACCGTTGCGATCCCGGCGAAAGTCTCGTTTATCGCGACACAGGCGCAGTTCACACCCAAGGCCGTAGAGACCAAGAGCGAGCGTGACAAGCTGATGTTCCGCATCAGGGTCAAGATCGATCCCGAACGATTGCGCGCGCGCGCCGAGAGGGTGAGAAGTGGTCTGCCGGGTGTTGCTTATGTGCGACTTGATCCAGCGGTCGCTTGGCCACCGCAGCTACAGGGAAGTGCAGAGTGATGATCGTGCCCGAGCGCTCGGTCGCACGCATTGAGAATGTCACGCAACGCTACGGCACCGTAATCGCCCTTGACGGCGTCACCATAGATCTTGCGGCCGGTTGTATGGTCGGGTTCATCGGGCCAGACGGAGTTGGAAAGTCGTCACTACTGAGCATAATCGCTGGTGCACGGAAGATCCAAACAGGAAATGCTTTCGTACTCGGTGGCGACATGCGGGATTCGACGCATCGGGCGGCGATCTGTCCCCGCATCGCCTATATGCCGCAAGGACTGGGCAGGAACCTATATGCGGACCTCAGCGTCCGCGAGAATATCGAGTTCTTTGGCCGCCTGTTCGGACAGTCTCGTTCCGAACGCCAGTGGAGAATCTCTGAACTCCTCCGCAGCACCGGGCTCGCGCCCTTTTCCGACCGACCGGTCAAAAAATTGTCGGGCGGTATGCGGCAGAAGCTTGGGCTTTGTTGCGCCCTTGTCCATGATCCAGATCTTCTGATCCTTGACGAGCCGACCACTGGCATCGACCCGCTCTCGCGCCGCCAATTCTGGGAGCTGATCGACCGGATGCGTTCACGCCACCAGGGAATGAGCGTGGTGGTAGCGACAGCATATATGGAAGAAGCGGAGCGGTTCGACTGGTTAGCGGCAATGAATGCCGGGACTGTGCTGGCGACCGGATCTCCGGCCGACCTCAAGGCCCGTACCGGCGCGGCGACGCTAGAGGACGCATTTATTGCGCTACTTCCGGAACAGCAGCGCGCCGGTCACAAGAAGCTGCATATTCCGCCCCATCGAATCATTCACGCCGAGCCCGTCATTAGTGCGCATGATCTCACCTGTCGTTTCGGCGATTTTACGGCAGTCGACCGGGTGAGCTTTACAATCGAGCGGGGTGAGATCTTCGGCTTCGTCGGCTCGAACGGCTGCGGCAAGACCACGACTATGAAAATGCTGACCGGATTGCTGCCGCCAAGCGAAGGCGAAGCGCTGTTGTTTGGACAGCCCCTCAATGCGCGCGACATGAGTGCGCGCAACCGCGTCGGATACATGTCACAGTCGTTTTCACTTTTTACTGAACTCACAGTTCGGCAAAACCTTGAACTTCATGCACGCCTGTTCCATCTGTCGGCAGAGAAAGCAAAGGCGCGTATCGCCGAGTTGATCCGACGGTTCGGCATTGAGGATTATCTCGATCAACGCACGACGAATCTGCCCCTAGGGATTCGCCAGCGGCTTTCACTGGCCGTCGCGATCGTCCACGACCCCGAGATGCTAATTCTCGACGAGCCGACTTCGGGCGTCGATCCCTTGGCACGTGACCGGTTTTGGGAATTACTGATCGATCTTTCGCGCAATGAAGGCGTGACTATTTTCGTTTCGACCCATTTCATGAACGAGGCCGAGCGCTGCGATCGGATATCGCTCATGGATTCGGGGCGCGTGCTCGCGACCGATGCGCCAGAGAACCTTATAAAGGCCCGCGGCGTTGCTACGCTTGCGGACGCCTTTATCAGTTATCTTGAGGAAGTCGCCGGATCACGCCCTTCCGGTTCCGAGGAGCTCGTCGCAGCGGGCGAAACCAATAAGGTGGTGCGACTGCCAACCTTTAAGCATTCCTTGTTCAGCTTGCAGCGCCTGTTTGCCTATACGATACGCGAGACTTCTTGAGCTTCTGCGTGACCCGATCCGGCTCGGGTTCAGCTTGTTCGGCACGACTTTGCTGATGCTGGTATTCGGATTCGGAATCTCGACCGATGTCAACAATCTATCTTTCGCCGTACTCGATCGAGACCAGAGTCATGAAAGCCGAGCCTATCTCGAGGAGATGAGAGGCTCGACTTATTTCGTAGAGAAATCACCGCTCGCGAATTATGCCGAACTCGACAAGCGGTTGCAGGGTGGGGACATCAAAGCCGCCATTGAAATTCCCCCCGGCTTCGGTCGCGACATCAAGCGTGGGCGCCCGGCCTGGGTTAGCGCGTGGGTGGATGGTGCAATGCCATTCCGAGCGGAAACTATCCGCGGCTATTTGCAAGGTATGCATCAATTGTACCTGATGGATCCTGCCGTAAAAACCACGATTCCCGGTGCAGCGCCACCTGCCGACATTGAAGTCAGATTCAAGTACAATCAGGATTTCGATAGCATCTATGCGATGGTACCTTCGAGTATTTCCATGCTGCTCGCGCTGTTTCCGGCGATTCTGATGTCGATTGCGGTCGTGCGGGAAAAGGAACTCGGTTCGATTACAAATCTTTATGTGACGCCCGTAACCCGGCTCGAATTTCTCATTGGCAAGCAGCTTCCCTACGTCGCGGTCGCCATGGCCAATTTTGCATTGATGTTCCTAATGGCACTTTTCGTTTTCAACGTTCCCCTTAAGGGAAGCTTCCCCACGCTGCTGCTAGGGGTGTTGATTTATGTGACCACGACGACTGCCTATGGCATGGTAATCTCAGCATTCACCCGGACGCAGATTGCTGCGCTTTTCGGCACCGCCATTTTGACAGTCCTGCCGGCATCGCAGTTTGCCGGCATGATGACCCCGGTTTCGTCGTTGTCCGGGATCGCTCAGATCATGGGCCGCGCCTTCCCAATGACCTACTTCGTGCCTATCAGTGTCGGCACCTTTACTAAGGGTCTCGGCTTTCAAGACCTCGACACAAACCTAGCAGCTCTGGCTGTTTTCATTCCCGTCCTGACGCTGTTGAGTCTTCTGCTTCTGCGCAAGCAAGAACGCTAGGACAGTCGGGTCGATGCGTAAGGCTTCAAATATCTTGTGGCTCGGCATCAAGGAATTACGCAGTTTCTTGCGCGATTTCGTTCTCTTGGGGTTGGTGATTTATGCGTTCTCTTTGGCCATTATCAGTCACGCGCAGAGCTACTCGCAGGAGCTGCATAACGCCTCAATCGCTATGGTTGACGAGGACCACTCTGAGCTTTCGCGCAGAATTACGCACGCTTTCCTGCCACCTTACTTTCAGCCGCCGCAGCCCATCGCCGAGCGAGACATCGTGCCTTTAATGAACAACAGAAGATACACTTTCGTGATCGACATTCCTCCAAACTTTCAGCGAGACGTTCTGGGTGGGCGCCGACCGATAATCCAGGTGAACGTCGACGCGACTGCAATGGTTCATGCAGGTTTGGGGTCAGGATATGCCCAGCAGATCATTGCAGCAGAAATAGCCGGCTTCCTTTCCCATTCCGAGGGTGTGCCACTGTCGCCGGTTAATCTCGACGTGCGAATTGCGTTCAACCCAAACGTCACGACCGCTTGGTTCACGAGCGTGATGGGAATTATTGGCAACGTCTCTATGCTGGCCATTATTCTTGCGGGGGCGGCGATCATTCGGGAACGTGAGCACGGCACTATGGATCATCTCCTAGTCATGCCGCTGACGCCCTTCGAAATTGCAATGGCTAAGGTTTGGGCGAACGGTTTCGTAATCACGCTAGCGGTTGGCCTTTCCCTTTACATTGTTGTGCGCACGATTCTTGGAATTCCTATTACCGGTTCGATACCGCTTTTTATGGTCGGAGTGGTAGTCTACTTGTTCTTTGCGACCGCCATTGGAATTTTTCTCGGAACTGTGGCGCGGTCTATGCCGCAGCTCGGGCTACTCTACATGTTGGTCTATATGCCAATGAACATGCTTTCGGGCAGCAATACTCCGCTTGAAAGCATGCCGCACTGGCTGGCGACCCTGATGCAGGCATCTCCTTCAACACATTTTGTTTCGTTTGCGCAGGCAATTCTCTATCGCGGTGCCGGCATCGATGTGGTCTGGCCGCAATTTGTTTTTGTCGCGCTTGTTGGTGGTCTGTTTTTTGGCCTTGCCATTCTACGCTTTCGATCTTTTGCCACGCAAACAACATAGCTCTGCCGATAACTGATAGACTCGTATTTCGCTGCGACTATACATCCCGGTCGATACCTCACGACAACCCTGTTCGACCTTGAGACGAGGAATGCCCTGTGCCGCAGTTTGGGTCTGGCCGGAGAAATTATTGATGTGGATCAAAGATCTAAATGGTTAATTTCTGTAAAGGAAGGTAGAAACCCATATTTGTTGGGGCGTAACATGAAAAACATTTGGTCGACTGCTTTGCTCGCTGGAACTAAGCGGCGCCAAGTTAGCTCAAAAATTCTGGGCACTGTCTGTGCGGTGCTGTTCATCGCGGCGGCCGCATTTTCCACTTCCGCTCAGGCGCAGTATTACCGCGGCCACTACTACGGCGGCCATAGCCACTACTATGGCGGCCATCGTGGCGGCTATTACGGCGGCCGATACGGCTACTATGGCGGCTATCGTGGCGGCTATCGTGGCGGCTATCGTGGCGGCTATTACGGCGGCCGATACGGCTACTATGGCGGCTATCGTGGCGGCTATTACGGCGGCCGATACGGCTACTACGGTGGCGGTTATCGCTACGGCTATCGGCCTTACTACGGCGGCTACCGTTACGGCTATTACAGGCCACGCTACTACAGCGGCTATTATGGCCACGGCCCAAGATATTACGGCGGTTACACGGACTACTATTCCAGACCATATTACTCCGATGCCGGTGACTACGGAGATTCAGTCAGTTACTGCATCGCGCGCTTTGAATCCTACAATCCAAGCACCGGAACCTATTTAGGCTACGATGGATATGAGCACACGTGTCCTTGAGCGGATTTCGGAAAGACCGCCGCGCGCAGGCTGTGTGAGAACTAAGCGAGTCAGATAAGAAAGGCCGCATCAACAACGATGCGGCCTTTTCTCATGAGCTATATTCCGGGCGAGGATCGTGGTCAGGCAGCGCTGCTGCCGGCGGTGATCGAGGACTATGTGGCGGCGGATGCGCCGGTTCTGGTGATCGACGCATTTGTGGATGGTCTTGACGTGAGGGGGCTGAGGTTCGGCCGGTCGGTGCCGGCAGCGATGGGGCGGCCTCCCTACGACCCGCGAGACCTGCTGAAGCTTTACCTTTATGGCTACTTGAACGAGGTGCGCTCGTCGCGCCGGCTGGAGCGCGAGTGTTTTCGCAATGTGGAAGTGATGTGGCTTCTGCGCCGCCTCGCTCCCGACTTCAAGACGATTGCGGACTTTCGCCGCGACAATGGCGGAGCGATTGTGGGGGCCTGCCGAGCCTTTGTGCTGTTCTGTCGGGATCAGGGCCTATTCGCGGCGCGGCTGGTGGCGCTCGATGGTTCGAAGTTCCGAGCTGCGGCAAGCGGGTAATGGGTCGGCGAGAGATTGCGAACGAGGCTAGCCGTCTGGACCGCCGGATCGCCGAGTATCTGGCCGATTTGGATGAGAGCGACACCAGCGAACCCGATGAAGTGCCAAGTGCGACGACAGCGGCACTTGAGGTCCTCAAGATGCGGCGCGCCGAGCTTGATCGCCTAGCTGCCAAGCTTGATGACGAAGATCGCAATACTCTGGTGGAAGGCGAGCCCGATGCCCGACCCATGGGGATCGGCAAAGGGCCAAAGCCGCCGTCCTATAACGTACAAACGGCCGTCGATGCAGAGACTGGCCTGATCATCCATCACGAGGTAACCGGCGAACCCAATGACACTCGCCAGCTTTATCCAATGGCCAAGGCGACAAAGGACATGCTCGGCGTTGCCAGCCTGACGGTAGTGGCCGATGCCGGCTACTCGAGCGGAACGGTAGCCGCAGCCTGCGAGGCTGACGGTATCACGGCCTGCGTGCCGACCAATCGGTCAATACATAGCCAGGGCGACGGTACAATGTTTGGTCGCTCGGCCTTCGTCTATCAGCCGGAGGCAGACACCTATATGTGTCCGGCGGGTCATGTTCTCGCCCGCAAGCAGGCAAAACGTCGCGACCATCTTATCGTTTATGCGGCGCGCGATTGCGCCGGCTGTTCACTCAAGTCGCGCTGCACGACCGCAGAGCGTCGCTTTGTCAGTCGCCATCTGCATGAGCATGCGCTCGAACGAATGAATGCACGTTTCCAGGCTGATCCGTCTCTGCTGCGACGGCGCCGGTGTGCCAGCGAACATCCTTTTGGAACCATCAAGCGAATGACAGCCGGTGGCCGATTCCTCACTCGAGGCCTCAAGAAAGTCGGTGGGGAAGCAGCACTCAGCGTGCTCGCCTACAATCTCATTCGTGCGATCAACCTCATCGGCGCCACTACCCTCTGCGCGAGCCTCGCTTAAGCCAAGCAAAAGAGGCTCCGGATAACCGGAGCCCCTGACTTTTAACACGGCCTGCGCTACGGCGTTCTTTGCAGCTTTGGCGAATTCCGCAATCGTGGTTTTGATGTCAGCCTCCGTCATCGCCACTGGTGTGGGATGCGGCTTCAAGCCTTCGGCGTCAGTGAACATCTGACCCGCGGCAGCGACCGCTGACGGCCCCAGTACTTTGGCACCTGCGGGCAGATTGAGCGGGTGGCCGATGCGGCCAGTGTGCATAAATTGCATGAATATCTTGGCGCCACGTGCGTGAACCGCGTCGCTGACTTTTTTCCAGGCGGCAACTTGGGCATCGCTAAAAATACCGGGAATGCGCGGGTAACCCAGTCCGTTTGGAGATGGTGACGTGCCCTCGGTAATGATCAGGCCAGCGGACGCGCGCTGGGAATAGTACTCCACCATCAGATCGTTCGGGACATTGCCGAGGGCGCGGCTGCGCGTCAGCGGACACATGACCAGATGGTTCTGCAGCGGCAGAGAGCCCAGCGTGGTCTTTGAAAACAGCAGTGACATGAATGTGCTCCTGGGAAGTTGCGAGCTTCCTCGAATTGGACGTGTGTGTAGGAGCGAGTAGATGGAGGCATCGAACGCAAACCGCAAGCGGCCGGCCGGTAAGACGAAAGGCGGTATCACCAAAGTGCCTTTTTGGACGCTCGGCGCGGACTAATTCCTGAGTTTCGTGAAGCCAGTTACCAGCCTGCTGTCCTAGCTCACCCTTGAATGGGCCAACAATGTAGTTAGTGATCCAGCAAAGCAGGGGCTACATAAAAAGGGAGTATCTGATGTTCACCCGGTCACTTGGAGCGACTGGTCCAACGTGCTCAGCCATCGGCTTGGGCTGCATGGGGATGTCTGACTTCTATGGCCCTTCGGATCGTGCCAAGAGCGTAGCCACTATCCGCGCGGCACTCGATGCAAATGTCACGTTGCTCGACACAGGTGATTTTTATGGCATGGGCCATAATGAGATGCTTATCGCAGAGGCTATTCAGGGTAGATCGCGTGATCAGATCGTATTGAGCGTAAAATTCGGTGCCCAGCGCGATCCCGGAGGGAAATGGGTAGGGTTTGATGCGCGGCCTGCTGCCGTGAAAACGGCGTTGGCCTACACGCTGAAACGGCTAGGTACCGACCACATCGATATCTATCGCCCTGCGCGACTTGATCCTCACGTTCCTATCGAAGATACGGTCGGAGCCATCGCAGAAATGGTGAAGGCCGGCTACGTCCGTCATATTGGCTTATCAGAAGTTGGAAGCGAAACGATTCGACGGGCCGCTTCGGTTCACCCTATTTGCGATCTGCAGATCGAATATTCGCTTTTCTCGCGCGGCATCGAGGCATCAATCCTTCCGACCTGCCGCACGCTTGGCATTGGCATCACGGCATATGGCGTGCTGTCGCGTGGGCTTATCAGCGATCGCTGGTCAAAAGAAAAGATAATGCCGGGCGATTTCCGCAGTTACAGCCCGCGATTTCATAGGCGAGAATTTGGAAAGAAACATAAAACTTCTTGAACCTATTCGAGTGATCGCTGAGGCTAAAGGCGCGACGTTGGCACAGATCGCAATCGCCTGGGTGATGTCGCGTGGCAAAGACATCGTGCCAATTATCGGTGCGCGTCGCCGGCAAAGTCTTGCCGAATCTCTTGCTGCGCTGGATGTGGCTCTTTCGCCTGAAGATCTGCTCGCGATTGATAAAGCCCTACCTAAGGGGACTGCGGCGGGTTCCAGATACGCAGAAGCTCAAATGGCGCACCTGGATAGCGAGCGGGGGTAGTTTTAGGCTGGCTCACTTAATGCGGGTAACCCGTCAGAACTGCTTTGGTTTCCGTGCTCATCGGTAGTCACGGAGCTGGCGCCACACCGAAAAGAAAATCCGCAATTGGCGGCTCGTGAATTGGGTAATCGGTATCTGCAGGCCAGGGCAACGCCGATGCCACATCGTCAATCCCGAGTGCTGCGAGTTGATACGGGACGCCATCTTCATATTCAATATGGCCACTGCCCATGATGCCGACGACAAGCGGCTGCCGCGCATCGCGCCGCGCGTTTGCGATCGCCTCGGCCATTGCGCGGTCCCAGAACTGCTGTGCACAAACAAAACGTTCAAACCGCTCCGTGGCTGCTTGGGCGTCCTGGCCAGCGGCTGGATGTTTCTTGAACCACTCGGACAGCCGCTCGCGATAAAATGAAGAGGCCGGTGCGGGATCGCCGACGCCCTCCCGTTCGGTGATCGGCACGGATGCTAATCCCTGTGCCGCAACACGCCGGTTAGTCGCCCGATCGATATTGAGTGCGAGCATTGGCAAGCGGTGCATGCGGGCAAAATGGAACAGCGGCAGGTAGAGTTCTTCGGTGAAGCCCCAGACATGCGCCCAATCGACCTCGCGCATGAAGGTGGTTACGTCCAGTTCGCCCTTGGACCATCGGTCGAGCACAGGCTGAACGTGTCGCGGAAATATCTCGAAGCCGAGAACCATGTCAGGTCTGTGCCCGAACAGTCCCCTGATCGTATGAAGCTGCCAGCGATGATGCTCCGCCTGATCGTGCGTCTCGCCGAGCAGCACAACACCGCGCTTGGCAAGAGTTAGGAGTGCGTCATCTCGCCTTTCGTTGCTGTCGGGACAGACCCATAAACCGGCAGGGACGTGGCAAGATGCCATTTTAGCCGAGATCCTTCTTGGCCTTCGCGTCAATTCGGACTAGGCGCTCCGATGTCCACTTTCAAATCATTTCTGAACTGATACGACGCTAACGTCGATTGATCGGTGGCGGACCTGGCCGTCTCATTCTCCGTTGTAAAAATAGGGGGGTTTAGGACAGTTTTGGAACGCTATTTGATGCAATGGTCATTGAATTCATTGAGTTTTCCTACAATCTTCCAAGCTGATGACGAGGGTTCGATTCCCTTCACCCGCTCCAATCTTTTCAACGGTTTAATCGTCGCCCACCGCGCCGGTTGATAGATCCGATAGCGGTCTTCGCCGTCATTAATAATCACCGTTCGATTTAAATCGCGATATTTGAAAGTCACCATCAGCAAAACATCGACATTGTATCTATTGTATCTAAAGCTAATGGAATCTCGGTTATATGCGGCAAACGCAATTGTCTGCCCCATATTAAATTTGCACTTACGCTACCAAGAAATTGAGGGTCACTCGATACGCAACTGAAACGTATTGCTTAGCCTGATATTGCTTAGGCTACTTAATATAAGCAATTTTGGTCAGGCGCATGTTAATTCGTACCGACCGATCGAGTTTTCAGCTTTTGGTTGTCGTCGCTGCCGGCCTTCTCGGAGCGGCAGTGCTCTTCATCGGTTTGACCATTTGGTGGCTGCGCGCAGATGCGATCCGCGATGCATCCGTGGATACTGGCAATCTGGCCACAGTGCTCGCTGAGCAAACCAACCGATCGATTCAATCAATCGATCTCATGCTGAATGAGGTTCAAGAACGAACACAAAGTCTTCGCGCTACGACGCCAGAGGCTTTTCGCCGGCTTCTGCAAGGCGAGGACACTCACGCAATGCTACTGGAGCGCATGTCGCGCCTGTCGAACCTCAGGCTAATTGCGCTGGTCGACAATAATGGACGGCTCATCAACACGACCAACCAATGGCCGTTTCCGCCCACCGATCTTTCCGATCGCGAATATTTTCAACATTTTAAAAATCATGACGATCAAAGTATCCACATCAGCGATCCAGTCGCCGATCGCCTCAAAGGCGTTCAAACTGTGATGTTCAGTAAACGCCTCAATGACTCCAATAACGAATTCCTCGGGGTGATTGTGATCGGTGTCAGTCTAAACTATTTTCAACAAATCTACGATTCCATTACACCGCTGGACAATCTGTCGCTTCTGTTTCTTCGCAAGGATGGCACCGTCATCCTGCGCTTTCCTGACAGCAATGTTCGTGGCGGCGCGCAGATGCCGGCAGAGTCTACTTGGTACCAGGTAGTTTCGCAGGGTGGAGGGAGCTATCGATCGCCGGGCTATTTTGATAGCGAACCCCGCCTGGTCGCTGTGCGTCTACTGCGCAATTACCCTCTGGTTATCAATGTCGGCGTTTCGGAAGTGGCGGCACTCGCGAGCTGGCGCAATCATACGATCTTCATCGGTGTCGGCACACTGCTCGCACTGATCTGCTCGATATTTCTTCTCAAAATGCTGAACAACAGAATCCATCGTCTCATCGAATCTGAGGCAGCGTCTGTCAGAACATCGCACGAGCTGGAGCGCGCAAACGCGAAGGGCGATGCCGCCCTGAACAACATGTCGCAGGGCCTTTGCATGTTCGATTCCGACGAGAAGCTCGTCATATTCAATCCGCGCTTTGCGGAGATTTACGGCCTGCCGCCGGATAAGATCGAACCAGGCATGACAACTCATGAGTTGATGACGTTGATATCTACCTGCACCAAAGTCGCGGATGTGGACCCCGAGGGCACGCTCGCTTTGCAGAATAATTTTATTCGTGAGGGCAAGGCTGGATCGGTAATCGAGCGTTTGACCGATGGCCGCAGCATCTCGATTTTGCATCGGCCGCTGCCGGGCGGCGGCTTCGTCGTAACCGTCGAGGACATCACCGAACGACTTTGCGCCGAGGAGAGGATCAGGCATTTGGCGCACTATGATGCGCTCACCGACCTGCCGAACCGCATGGCGTTCTATGAGCGGATGGGAACGGTCCTGAGCCACTTGCGACGCTCCGAATCCATTGCGGTCTTAAGTCTCGATCTCGACCATTTCAAGAGCGTCAACGATATGCTCGGACATCCGATCGGAGACCAGTTGCTGCGAGCGGCGGCCGAGCGCATGCGGAGCTGTGTGCGTGGCGAAGACATCGTGGCTCGGTTGGGCGGAGACGAGTTTGCCATCGTGCAGGTTCCGTCCGAGCAGCCGCCGGACAAAATCGCGCTTGCTTTGCGTCTGATTGAGGTCGTGGGGGCGCCCTATGATATCGACGGCCATCAGGTGATCGTGGGAGTGAGTATCGGCATCGCCATCACGCCCGGCGACGGCAACGAGCCGGATGTGCTCATGAAGAACGCGGACCTTGCGCTGTATCGCGCCAAAGCCGACGGCGGGGGTTCCTACCGTTTTTTCGAAGTCGCTATGGATGCCCGCATGCAGGCGCGCCGCGCCCTCGAGTTCGATCTGCGCAAGGCAATCGTGAACGGCGAGTTCGAACTTTACTATCAGCCTATCATCGACGTCAGAACCGGACAAATCACCAGCTGCGAGGCTCTCGTGCGCTGGCATCACCCCGAACGCGGAATGGTTCAGCCTCTCGGCTTCATTCCGGTTGCGGAAGAAACCGGCCTCATCGTGCCGTTGGGAGAATGGGTGTTGCGGCAAGCCTGTGCCGAAGCAGTGCGCTGGCCAAAGCATGTGACCATTGCGGTGAACCTCTCCCCGGCCCAGTTCAAGAGCAAGAATCTGGTGCCGACCGTCATCAACGCGCTGGCGACATCCGGTCTTTCAGCTGGCCGGCTGGAGCTGGAGATCACCGAGCTGGTGCTCTTGCAGGAAAATGAGGGAGCTTTCGCCATTCTTCATCAACTCCGCGATCTCGGGATCAGAATCGCGATGGATGATTTTGGCACTGGCTATTCGTCGCTCGGCTATCTTCGCAGTTTCCCATTCGACAAGATCAAGATCGACCAATCCTTCATCCACGATTTGGCAACGAAGGAAGACAGCGTCGCGATCATTCGCGCGGTGGTCGGATTGAGCAGCAGTCTGCATATCACGACGACCGCCGAGGGTGTGGAAACGAAAGAGCAATTCGCGCGCCTGACATCGGAGGGCTGCGATGAAGTCCAGGGCTTTCTCTTCAGCCCACCCCGATCGGCCGCGGATGTCGAGCGGATACTCGGTGAGCAAACCCCGCGGGCGGAGGCCGTCGCCTGACGTTCCGTTGACTCGCGGATCGACAGTGTGAGGACCGATGGGCTCGCCCATTTGGGCGCTCTAGCTGCGAGTGTCAACAAACGGGTAGTAGTTTGGGACGGTTTTTGGCACTCAAAAAGTATCAACTTGCTTTGATAAGCCTAACTTTCCCTATAGCCTTCCAAGCTGATGACGAGGGTTCGATTTCCTTCACCCGCTCCAATATCTTCAAGAAGTTAGCCGTCACCCTTCCTGCCCGTTGATACACTGGCGGGGTGCTGAGTTGATACAAATGTACCCTTTTCGTTCCTCGCTCGCATCTTGCGGCGACCCCTTCTGCGCGCATCGTATTGTCAACGATCTCCTCGATCTGAAGAAGCTCGAGGGAGGCCAGATGCCGTTTCATTTCGAGCGCTGCGATGCACGCGCGCTGCTCGAGCAAGCGGTTGAGGGCAGGCGCGACATGCCGGCGTTCGGCGATCAATTCTTTGGTTAGCAATCAAATAAAAAAGTCGATTGGCATGCACAACAAAACGCGGTTGTCCCGCGCAGCAGAAGGCATATTGCGCTTTGAACGGTAAGGTTGTATTTATTTTAAATAGTTGCACTAATAGCGAGACAGGCCGAAATCTTCGCAGGCTGAAATGGGCAACATTTCTACCCGTCGGCGGGTAACTCTTTATCCATCGTCGGACTTTTTGCGCTGGCCCTTCCGCTGGCTTACTCGCACCATCGTGCTGAAAGTATGACGTGCACGTGGCGGTGCGCGGAGCGGCAACTGTTAGAGCATCAGGTTCGCTAATTCGTCGCGCTTTGCGAAGAGCGAGGCTTTACCCATACGGCAACGGCGGTGTACTTCCCATGAATCAAAAGAAAGAACTCCCATTCGACCCTAAAGTGGTTCTCTCGAAAGCGAACGGCAGACGAACCGTAGCTAAGTACGCGATAAATCAAGTCATTTATACGCAGGGCGATCCTGCGGATTCGGCCTTTTATATTCAGGCAGGCAAGGTGAAGCTCGCCGTGACCTCCGAGCAGGGCAAGGAAGCGATTGTCGCTATTCTGAAAGCCGACGATTTTTTCGGAGAGGCTTTGGCGGACCGAGCGACCCTGCGTTTGTCAACAGCAACTGCTCTGACAGAATGCACGATCACGCGGATAACGAAAGCAGAGATTGGCAAACTGATTCACGACGAGCCGATGTTTGCCGAGTTTTTTATCTCGCACCTCTTGGTTCGCAACAGTCATATTCAGGCGGATTTGGTCGATCAGTTGTTCAACTCGAGCGAGAAACGGTTGGCCCGGACGCTCCTTCTTCTTGCGAATTTTGGCGAAGAAGGCGAGCCAGAACCGCTGCTGGCGAAGATCAGCCAAGAGACACTGGCGGAGATGATCGGTACGACGCGAGCACGCATCAACTTTTTCATGAACAAATTTCGGCGATTGGGCCTGATTGATTACAACGGCCGAATTGAGGTCCACCGTTCCTTGTTAAACATGGTTCTGCATGAAAATCCCGAGATCGAAAGTTGAGCGGATCGACCCCAATGACCGTCATGGTGCGATCCGCCCCGCGAAGACTCGGCGAAGCTTATTGCCACGCTGCGCGATATGAGCGCCCGAACGGTGATGGTGACTGGCGACTCGCCGATCACCGGCGCAGCGAACGTTGTCTCGGAGCGGGCTCCGCCGCGCTGGCGAATTTTCCTCGCGAAGTTCTGGTCTCCCGTTGTACTTCAGCTTTTCATTAACCCGTTCAATATGACCTCAATTGAAAAATCAAACGCCGCGTCTACCGATTCACCTAGTCGAAAATTGCCAGTAATTTCCATAAGAACAAAGCCATGCAAGAAGCTTGTAATGCAGCGAGCCGCCGCGAGCGAAGCTCTCGGCCCAACCAATGCCGTCATCAACTTCAAAGCTGGTGCTGCGGCTTTGCGCTCGGGCTCCAAAGTAACGTCTTTAAGCTCCGGGCGATAAGGATTGCTTCTTCCCAGAGCCAAAGTGGGCAAACAGATGGCTCAAATCCCCGCGTGGACGACCGGCGAGTCCTCAATGGCATCTTCTGGGTCTTGCGGTCGGGCGCGCCGTGGCGGGATCTGCCGGCAATCTACGGACCCCGCACGACTTGCTACAATCGGTTCGTCCGCTGGCGGCGGGCTGGCGTCTGGGACCGGATCATGGAGGCGTTAGCCGCCCCTCATGAAGCGGCCGTCCAGATGATCGATACGTCGGTCGTGCGCGTTCACCAACATGGAGCCTGCATCGCGGAGAACAGAGATCAGCACATGGGCCGCTCGCGAGGTGGCTTGGCTCATCGGCGAACAGCGGATGTCGGGAGAGAAGAAATACTATCTCGCCAACCTACCCGCACGGACGGACCTGCGTACCTTGGCCGCCACCATCAAAGCACGATGGATCTGCGAGCAGGCCCATCAGCAACTGAAAGAAGAGCTCGGCCTCGACCACTTCGAGGGACGATCCTGGCAAGGCCTTCATCGTCATGCGCTCATGACAATGATCGCGTACGCCTTCCTCCAGCATCGCCGCCTCGCAAAAGCGAGGCGGGAAAAAAAGAATCAACGGGCCACCACCTCAACCAAGCCTGCCAGCCGTGCGCCACGCCATCGCCGGGCTCATCATTCGACTGCCACCTCAGCGATGCCCGCGCTGCCGAAGATGGATCGGCGCGGAACCACTGCATGAATGAATCTGCCAAAGTAGTGCTAATTCTTATTGGTTGGAATGCCTTTGCGGAGCGCCCGCCACATGACTGCAATTCTTAATCTTTATCCGCTTTGGCAAACGCAAACATTCGCCAGCAGCCGTTCAATGTCCGCCGCACGGACATAAAATGCGCTTCACTTTGCGATATCAAGGGCATTGAGGGCGATCGGGCTGAACAGACCCATGAGCCAGAAAACGACTAGCGATATGATTATTATGCCGGCAAATAGAAGGACATCTTCGGCAGCCGTCCGAAAGTTCCAGTCCCACTTATTGCGGATTTTTCCCACGTTCAAAGTTTGGGCCTAAGGCGCCAATTCTCCTAGCTGCTATGATTTCAAACTGAGGCACTATCACCCACGCAGCACCACACATCCGCTAGCACGCTAATCTACGTCTACTGGTATAATTACGAATGCGCCACGGTCTTCGCCAAGTCGTTGCGCAAACACACTAGATGGAATTGATTCTCCAGCCCCCCTTCTTGGCGAAACCATAAACCGATATGGAACGCCGGGCTCAGCGTTGAACTGTAGACGAGACCATCCAGGTACTGGTTGGCCTGAGACAGTAATGACTATGGGCCCTATTGGGATTGTTCCGGTGAAGGTTTGGCCCAAGCTCAATGTTGCGACATGCGCACCATTGACGCCAACATCAGCCAGTAATGCGGCATAAAGCTGATTTTGTACACGCACAATTGTAATGGTAGCGGTCGGAGCAAACGGCTCTGGCCGCGCTGCGGGACCAGCCGCTCGCGCGGCGGTCAATAGAGCCAAAGCAAAGAGCAATGTAATCGCAGGCCTGTGCATATGAGGTCGTATGGAAACTTAAGAAAGCCGCCTACTAAAGCGCCGTTTCATGCTTACGCTTGTGGTCGCCGCCACGGCGATTGCCGTGAACTTCCTTGCTGGCAAATAAACTGCCGCCCACTGGATAGACAAGGACGGCAATTAGTAGTGCGAGAATAAGCAGTTTTGGCATAGCGGCGTCCTCGCTATCGATCGCGCCTTTGCGAATTGAACGGACTACTGGAATAAATCCCTGCGTAAAATAGCCATAAAAAATGCCCAGGCTGTAGCGTTAGATACGCTGTCTGAGCGCCGGAGGTACTTTGAGTGCTTTGAACGCCAAACGACATCGTCAATAATCTGAGCGTCGCTTATCGGCGAGCGCACGGTCTGGAAGACCGAACTTTTTTGAATGTTCATGGCATGCATTCAGAGCCTTCGGACAATACGAATGACAGGACGCGGCTGACGAGCGTCGCAAGCTAAGCGCGGGGCTTGTCTTCTCGGTCGCGTTGCACACGTTTGCACTGTCGGCACTTATCCTTGTTCTAGGGCTGGCCGCTGTTCCAAACGATATTTCCCTCGTTGTTCCCGTAGATATCGTGCAGCTCGCCGATGAGACCGCCGGTCCAGTAGAGCCAACTAAGGCGGATGTGCCGCAACAACAGACCGCGTCGCCGTCGTCTCCGGCTGCAAAGCCGGTCGAAATCTCGCCAGCAAGCGAGCATCCTCTGCCCGATGCTCTTGAAATCAAGCTGCGCAATCTTGCGCAGCTTCGTCAACCGATCGTGGACGCCCGTTTAACTGACAAAGGCGAAGGACTTTCGCGCGCTTCGGCAATGAAGCAAGAGGCTGCACTAAGCTCGGACGCCGCAATAAGGGACTTTCTCCGCGATCAAATTGAGCATCATTGGAGCCCGGATCTCGCAATCTTGCGTGGCAGAAATATTTCCGTGCTGATCCGGGTGGCGATCACAAGCGCCGGTCTAATCACCAAAGCGGAAATCGTGAACAATCCCGCTCTCGGTATTGACCCGGTCTATGACGATATCGCCGCGAGCGCCCGCGATGCTGCGCTTTTGTCGTCGCCTCTAACGTTGCCACCTGGGCACTATGCAAGTTCTATGAACCTGATACTCAGCCTCAACACCCGCGACGCTCTAAGGTAACGACAACATTCGGGCCGCAGCTACGGCAGGTTCCTGGCGACGCGAAAACCGGTAAGGCTCGAATAATCGTAGTCGCCGCCATCGCTGGTGCTAAAACTTCGGCTGGCCGAGCGTATAAGAACCGGCAAATTGTTCCAAGAACCGCCGCGGATCACATGCTTAGTGCAACTCTTTTCGGTCCACGCACTGCCGTCATCGGGTGCGTGCAGCGATCGTCGAGGCTTTCTTTAACGCCGACGCATGCATATGACCTGCCCGCACAAGGCTCAAAAAACTCGTCACTGACCGGAAAACAGGCACCTTGCCCTTTCACTTATTGGGCAGAATCCGGTTGATCGCGGCGGCCATTGTGATTGCGACCATAGCTCGCCATCACCGCACGGCATTCGTAGCTGACGTCCTTCCAATGCAATCTCAAGCAAACCGTTATGCGCTCGACATCAGGAATAGCTTCACCGCATAGCGCATAGACATCGCCTTGACAGGCTTGTTGTTCTTGTTGCATCTGCGAGTTAGCCTCACCGGTCGGCTGCGGGTTTGGCCGCGTCTGCGCGTTGACGACCGCCGCAGACATTGCAGCAATCAGCGTGCTCATTAGAACGACGGTGCATGTTTTCATGTTCGTCCTTCCGGCCATCACTAATATACGCTGATGGCAAGACGGTTCCACCAGCGCGCCAAGCCTCGATAGCATGTTCCGGTTCTATTCCGCAGCCACCGTCCGCCGCACAAATTTGCCGATTTCGGCAATAGCCTTTCGCGCCTCGGGCACAATCGGCGCCAGCAAATGCCAAACGTGCGGCATTCGCGGCCATATCTGCAGCTCAACCTCGCAGTGTGCACGCTGCATCTTTTCCGCCATGCGAACGGCATCGTCGCGCAGAACTTCCTCGCTGCCCACCTGAATCAGCGTCGGCGGCAATCCAGTTGGATCGCCGTAGAGGGGCGACGCATAAGGATGGTGCGGATCGGCACCGGCCAGATAATCGGACGCAAAAATCGGAACGTCCTCCGCATCCACCATGGCATCGAACTTTGCATTCGACGCGAGCGACGCACCAGTCAAGGCGAGATCGGTCCAGGGCGACAGCACCACGGCTGCGGCCGGAAGCGGCAATTCACTGTCGCGCAATTTCAGCAACAGGGCCAGTGCAAGCCCGCCGCCAGCAGAATCGCCGATGACGACGATCTGCCGTGGATCGGCACCCTCCGCCAGCAGCCAGCAATAGTATGAAACAGCATCCTCAAGCGCGGCGGGAAACGGATTCTCCGGCGCGAGGCGGTAGTCGATCACCAGGACTTGCGCCTGTGCCGCCGAAGCGATGCGCCACGTGAAATGCCTATAGGTCGACGGGGCACCCAACCTGTAGGCGCCACCATGAAGATAGAGGACGTGGCGGTTGGGGCGCGACGCAGGTGTGATGATGCGATCGGCGCTGACACCGCCGACATTGATGGTGATGGTCTCAGTGTCCCGCGGCGGATACGGTATCAGCGCCTCCATGACGAGAAACCGCCGCCGCGACTGTTCCAGCGTTTCGTGGCGAGCGCGGCGCTTAACGAACCAGGACAGGCCGAGACACACAAATTTGGCGCGCAGACTGATACGGCCGTCGCGCGTCACGCATAACGTCCAGCGCGAGCTGTGGTCGGCATCATTGATGCGTCGGCGCTGTGGCGCTCGTCGCGAACGAGACGACCGTCCTCAATGTGTATGACGCGGTCGGCGAACGACGTCATCCGCGAATCGTGCGTCACCACCAGAACGCCGTGCGCCGGGTCTTTGGCGATTGCGGCAAGGATGCTCATGATGGCCTGACCGTTACTGGTATCCAAGACCGCCGTCGGCTCATCGGCGAGGATCACTGATGGGTTGCAAACAATCGCGCGCGCGATCGCGACCCGTTGCTGCTCGCCCCCGCTCAACTCACGCGGATAGCTTGCACTCTTGTGCGCGAGCCCTACTTTTTCCAATGCGTCGCGCGACTTCGCCCGTGCGTCTTCACCATGCGTGCCGCGTATATCGAGGGCCAACCGAATATTCTCGGCGGCCGTTAGCGTCGGAAACAGATGATACGACTGGAAAATGAAGCCGACATGATCCCGCCGGAGCATCGCTAGTACCTGGGCGTCCGCCCCTTCGGTCGCGTGGCCACAGACTCGTACCATCCCCGAGGTAGGTGTCAGCATGCATCCAAGAACCGAGAGCAGCGTGGTCTTGCCGCTCCCTGACGGGCCCATCAGCACGGTCAACTCGCCGCCGCGCAGCGACAGGTTGATGTCCTTCAGCGCCTGCACCTGCGCGGCGCCACGGCCCAGGACCTTTGTGACGCCTTTAGCTTCGACAATGAATTCGCTCATCGCGTGAAGACCATGACAGGATCGATGCGAACGACACGAAAGATGGCGCCGAGCGCCGCGGCAATACACATGACCACGGTCAGGGCTAACATTGCGAGGACAAGCATAGGTGTGATCAAGACGGGCAACGCGCCGGACCTCGTGAATTCCACTACGGAAAATCCGATGAGGGTGGCAAAAGCAAAGCCGATGACGGCGCTGAGCAGCGCCTGGTAGATGATCACACTGTAGATATAACCGTTCGAGGAGCCCATCGCGCGCAGCGTAGCAAATTCGTCGAGATGGTCCTTGGTACTGGAATAGAGTGTCTGGGCGACAATCACCAAGCCGACGATGATCCCGAGAATTGCGCCTGCGAAAAGCGCGGCACCCGCCCCGGTCCCAAAGAGCCAGTATAAGCGGCTGCGCTCGTGAAACTCGGCGGGCGTGAGAACCTCGGAGTCGGACAGGCTAGCCTGGAGATCGCGGCGGACATGCTCGAGGTCCGCGCCCGGGCGCAGCTTGACAAGCAAGTAGCTCACCATCGTCGATGGAATGCCGATATAGGCGCGCGCATGGCTGAGGTCGCTGAAGACGTATGGGGTCGTCGTGAATGATCGAATGCCATCGGTGACGGCCGCGACGCTGACGGGCAGGCCGCGAATATTGGCCTTCGAGCCTATTCCCGACACGCCGAGCCGCTCGAAATAGGAGCGGTCAACGGCAACCGCACCGGACGTCGAGAGCGCTTGAACCGTACCTTCTGTGATGTTCCACGGCTTTAAGGTCTGTAAATCCGAGCCGACCACGAATACCGGCGTTATCTCCCCGCTGGGCAAGATCCAGCCAGTAAACCCAATGACTAGCGGAATGATCTCGGCAACACCGGCGGTCGCAGCGGCGCGAGTTTGCTTGCTGTCGCTCAGCAGCGACGGATCCTCGAAACATTTCGTTCCGTGGCGCATGACCCACAAATCGGCGGACGTGTGATCAATCATGGTCGTCACCATCCGCCCAAAGCCGAGATAAAGACCCATCTGCACCATTACGAGCACGACGGAGAATACGATTCCAATCGTGGTGGCGACGAAACGAAGCCGGTCGTGAAAGAGGTTGCGCGAGGCAAGCGTCAAATTCAGCGGCATGAGGCGCCTACTCTTCCCACAAGTCGGTCAATGTCGCACCGACCCAATCGTTCGCTCGGCAGGCACAGCGTAGGCGCCAAGCACAAAGCGATTGAACGCGGCGCTGCTCGCCCAACTTAATATAAGGGTAGAGCTGAGCACGATGGCGACCTTGGCGATCGGAAAGAGATTGCTGCCGAGAAGGGCGTATTGCAGCCACACCACGAAAACGTAATGCACCAAGTACATTGCGTAGGCGTTTGCCGAAAGGCTGTCGAGAACCTTTGTATGGTTGCGGCTGAACCGCAAGCAGATGGCGAGCAGGAACAGGCATCCGGACGCGCAGGCGACAGGATAGGCAACGGTGGCGGCAATCTGAGCGGTGAGGTGAGCCTTGGCCCAGTCCGGCATCGTGAGAGAGGTAAGACCGGCCCAGGCACCGAAGCTCACGACCGCCGAGCTAAGCCACATCAACCAGTGCCGGGCAAGCAGGCCGTCCCCGGTAAGAAGGCCGCGATTAAGACCCACCTGCCCGACCGCCAATCCGGCGAAGAAATAAGTCAGGTAATGCGCCGGCCGGCTGAGCTGAAGCGAAAATGGCCCAACCGAACTCCAACTCCATGGCGAATAAATAAGCGCGAGCGGAACATAGGCCACGAGCGAAATCGCAACCAATATTACGAAGAATACGATCGGACGCTCGCAAGCCCATGCCGCCAATTGGCCGAGCCGCTTAATGTATCCGGGCGCCACGACGTAGAGACTAGCCGCCATCATGTTCATGATCAGGAGCAGGCACAAAAACCACTCCGGGCCAGTCGGCCAGAACGGCAAGGAGGTCCATTGCTTCCAGAATCCGACGAAGCTCGGATCGACTGTCCGGACACTATAGGCTGGGTAGAGTGCGAGCGGACTCAGCAATAGAACCACCAGCACGAAGGGAAGACCAATCCGTGAAATACGGTCGGTTACATAGGTCCGGTATCCTTTGCGCAACAGACCCGGCGCGACGAACAGTCCGGCCAGGAAAAACATCAACGACATCAGGCTGACATCCTGCCAGGCGCAGAACAGATCGAAGCCGATCCAGCGATGTGTATCAACGATCGGAAAGGCCTGCCACGTATATGGGGCTTGATCGAAACGAGCACTTTGCGCCGGGACCGAGGCGAGATAGGCAAGCGAGGAATGGAAGGCGAGGACAATGACGATTATGACGCCGCGCAGATTGCTTATGGCAAGACTGGCCTGAGACATACCTGTCAACCGCGCTCGCTGGGTCTATTTGCTCGCAAGTATTAATGTTACATCCGTCGTCGCCGGAGTTCCACTTGTGGCATTATGGAGAGAGAAACACCAAGCGTTCGTGAAACGGCCATATTCTCAGAGAGAATGCACGGTCGATCGCCGAATTAGGATGGCAGACGACATGAAAACGCGAATGGCGGCGCTTATAGTTACGACCCTTGCCGCGATCTCGCCGCTGGCCTCACACGCGCAGCCGCTCCCCTCGGCTTCGCAGGCCCGACCCGGGGAACCAACGGTCGTCGGCCTCTGGGCGAAAACGAATGATTCGGGGCGCCCGGTCGTGTGGTTCCTCTTTGTCGAGCACGACGGGGTCTACGAAGGCGCAATCGCAAGAGCGATTCCACGACCCCAGGATCCGCCAAATCCGATCTGTAGCAAATGTGCCGACGATCGTCGAAACGCGCCCGTCCTCGGTATTTCCTTGATCCGCGGCATGAAACGGCAAGGACTGACTTACGAAGACGGCAATATCCTCGATCCACGCGATGGCAAAATCTACGACGCCAAGATGACGCTGAGCCCGGATGGCCAGACCCTCACGGTGCGTGGCTATCTCGGCATCCCGCTGCTCGGAATGGACGAAATCTGGCACCGGCAGCCCGACGAAGAGATTGCGACCTTGGATCCGGCGGTGCTTGCGAAATACGAACCGAATGTAGCGGCGCAGCAAGAGGCAGGCCTTGTCCCCTTCCAGCGCCTACCTAAAAGTGCACCAGCAGCAATCCGAAAGCCGGCGCACTAGCGCGCGGCTGAAAATTACACACTGATTTTTTGCAAGATCATTAGCTTCACGTCGGCTTTATGCCCGAAAGCGCGCCGATGGCGTCGCCTAACAGAGCACCTAAGCTATCTTCAAAACCGGGACAGATCTCTTCCGGTGTATGGCTGTGTCCGTTGGTGCAGCGAAACCGAGTATCGTTGCCGCCTTGGACCTCATAAAGGATGCCCCTGCACGTTGGGCACGCCATCACGGTGGCATTTCCAGTTATCTCGACGGCACGACCGGTCATGGTTTCACCCTCGCGCAAAATTAGGACACTGGACGGGACAGCCCCCTGCACCGCCACAGCTGCCATGCGGCCTCTCACTCAGACAGCACTCGCCTACTTCATCAGATCAGACACCGCCCCTGATGCCACAAGCGATCTTTCGCGATCAGGGCTGCGCCGAAGCTCGGCAGCGGCCGCGTCATCACGCGATAGTTCGAGGGGAACGGACGGGTCGGCAGGCCATAGTCCCAGATTTGGCAGATGTTGGTGCCGTTCCATTTGATCACCCGGTAAGAGGCTTGGGCAGGACTGGTCGCGAAAAAACCGGCGGCAATAAAACCGACGGCGGCGCAAAGGACGAGGCTTCGGCGCATCTTCGTTGCTCCTTTGATATGAAAATAAGGCCATTCCCCATCGCCCGCGGCCGCACGGCAACACGCGCATTTAATGCCTCAATGTTCCATAGATATTTTGATCCACGTCAAACCCGGTTGATAAATGTCAATGTGTTCTAGCGCGAACATTGGCAGATACCAGTGTTCGATCACAAACGTACGACCAACATTCATTCGACCGAAGGAAGCAACCAACAGCGCTGAGCGGAATACGCCGGGAATGAGCGCACCAACTTGAGCGATGCCGACAAGCATTGTCGTCGAAAAACGACGCATCATCAATCATGCGCCGATGACAGGCAAACGCCACACTCAATTCCGAAGTTGAACTGAAAAAACCCCGGCCTTAGGAGGCCGGGGTGAAAGGGAAGGATTGCGCCTCACCTAGTGAACATAAGCGCTGATAAAGGCGATTATCCCTTACTTGACAGAAGCCATCAGACATGGCAATACCCTCCTACAAACGAGGTATCGCCATGACCCGACCCGCCCCAGTCCACCAACTCACCAGCGCCCAATTCGAGGCCATGTTCCCCGATGAGGCCCATTGCCGGGCCTATCTGGTGGCCCGTAGGTGGCCTGATGGCGTTCGCTGCCCCCGCTGCGGCAATGCCAAGGTCTATGCCCTTGCTACGGGCTTCCACTGGCAATGCGAGGCATGCGCCAAGGACGGCTATCGGTTCTCCGGGATTGCCGGGACGATCTTCGAGAATACGAACAAGCCGCTCCGGGATTGGTTCAAGGTCACGCATTTGATGCTGACCAGCAAAAAGGGCGTGAGCGCCCTTCAAATCATGCGCTTTATGGGCTTTGGCAGTTACAAAACGGCGTGGGGTATGTGCCACAAAATCCGCGCCGCCCTGATCGAGCCGGAAACCAAACTCGGCGGCATTGTTGAGGTGGACGAAACTTTCGTCGGCGGGAAATTCAAGAACAAGCATCTCAGCGTGCGTATGCGAGGCAGCAAACCCGGCGGCACCGGCTCTGGCAAAATCCCGGTCGCTGGGGCCGTCAAACGGAAGGGCAATGTTATTGCCCGCGTCATCGCCAATGTCGGCTCTCCCGCACTTGAAGGCTTCGTTCGCTCCGTCGTGTCCACCAAAGTTAGCTTGCTTTGCACAGATGCCAACCGAGCCTACAACGAACTCGGAAAAGAATTTCCGCACGCTGCAATCGATCACAAGCTGGGTCAGTACGTTGTCGGAGCCGTACATACGAACACGATTGAAGGCTTCTGGTCGATCTTCAAGCGCGGCATCATGGGCAGCTATCACAAGGTCAGCAAAAAATATCTGCCGCTCTACGTCGCGGAATTTCAGTTCCGCTACAACAATAGGTTTAACAGCGATATTTTTGGAACGGCAATCGCCGGATGCTAGTGCGCGAGCTGGTGCAGCATGCCGTCTTTGTCACGGTGCAACATGCGATTTACGGTGACCCAAACCGCATAATTGCTTCGGACAAAAGATACTCCGAAAAGTAATTGCAAAATGCCAAGTACGAACGCGAGCGGGCTGTTGCACAAGGTGGCGATTAGAGAATAGGTGACGAAGTCATCCCAAGTTTTCCAATAGGGCGCGCTTGTAGAAGGCATGCCTTCTTTCACGGCCGGAACGCCGCGCCAGCGACGGACAACGACTACGATAAGGGCGGGAGTTGTAACGAGCACGATTGCCCACGCGGACAAGCGGTTTGGGATGTCACACAACCAATTTTCAATACCTGGCTTTAGGTGCGCCGGGACTTTTGGGTCTTCCAAGAGTTGAGTCCCCAGATCAAGAGCGCGCATGCGAAAGTGAGCGCCGACCGCAAGCATACGATTGGCGATGAAAGCGTAAGCGGCGATAATTGCCACTGCATAGAATAGGAGAGATGCGGTATTCATCTTTTCCGCCCTTTCCGTCCTTTTCTCCGTTCGCGCGCGCCGGGGCGGCGCGCCTCGAGGTGGTCGAAATAACCCCGATCCCACCCCTCTTTCGGCTTAGTGTAAAGCAGCCAAATTAGGAGCGAAACAAGGCAGACCGCAACTAACCAGAGAACTATGTCGCCCCAAGGGGCGTTCTCGGAAATATCGCTTAGTTGCGTAACGAAGTGGTGAAAGTCTATTTTCTTGAATCGCTTCAACCACTTATCATAGGCCTCTGGGCCTTCATTTGCGATTATCACGAGTCCGGAAACGACGGCGATCAGCGCCACCGCACCAATCCAGATGGCTCTGACGATCCTCCAGAACAAAACTCGGCCCCCACAGACCTACCCTGCAACCACTGCACGATAATTGATTTAGATCACATCGCGCAATTGCAGGTGATCACTAAGAGGACGGCGTTATTCTCCTTCTGTCAAGTGCGGCATAATCGCCCTGATAAATGTGCCCGTAGCGAGGCTCGCAGCGATTACGATAGCAGCCACCGCGAGATGTTTAAGGACTTCGGTCCCAATTATGTCCTTGACTCCACAAGGCCCAAAATGTAGGTTTTCGCCATGCCTACCAAGGACCATAGGCTTGGCGCGCCCGAACGGATCAGGGTCTCGGCGGTGATGGTCGCCGCCGGGCGCGATGCCGTGGAACGGATGCTGCCGTGGTCGGCTCCTGCTCTACTTTCTCGATTAAGCGGAGACATCTTAGCCGGGGTCTACCGGGCCATGCACGATGCGCGCCGACGACAGCCCCATTCACGCGCTCATACTCCAAGCGCCAAATCTGCCGGCTCGCGGCTTCGACGTAATCACTAAGATTCAGGAAGTCATTGCGTAGTGATTTCCAGAAGCGCAAATCTTTTATCCGCATGAGACGCATGTGATGTTTGGTCTTCGTCCCCATCCCGCCGAGTTTGGGGGCCATCAATACTACATAGCCTTTGACTACAACGGGGACAAAATTAAACGGCGTATGAGCAATTAAATTCCTGTATTCGACTAAGCGATTGGTCTTGTCTTTAGCCCACGCTAAACACTCAATGCCTTTCGCAATCTGGAGACTGGTCGGCATGTTGGAAATAGTGGTTAAAGCGAGCTCGCGCTGAAGCCTATCGTTAGGCGAGATATTCCAGATCGCGAGCGCGTAGGAGTAAAACTCTGGTTTCAAGTATTGGTCGGGATTCTCTAAGGAAAGCCCAGCCAAAAGTACGCTGAAAAACTTGTCATGCAATAAATTATAGGCGTACAGAACTTCGCCTTGGGCTATTATATGAGATCGGAATGGACGTAAACTTCTATCCCACGTCGAGGAACGTTTCGCCATGGCACGCCACTCCGAACGCGACGACGAGCAATACAGCGAGCGCGAGACGCAACGGCGCTTCAAAGACCTAGTTCAACGTGCCCTGAATACGCCCCCAAAAACCCTCAAGAGTATGGGGCATAAGGGGATGCCATCGCAATCGAGGAAACGGCGCAAAAAAGCCAGCAAAGCCGCATGAGGCGGGATTGGTATGTCATAGCGGCAGGCGCACTAATCGCTCTCGCAATCCTTTTCGTTTTCCGCTGGCAAATATCGGCATCGGACCAAGGTGGCATCTACCGACTCGACCGATGGACCGGCGACGTTGTTATGTGCGGTGCTTCGTTGCAGGAGCGGGCCAGAGCAATGAGTCCACAGGCTTCAAAGTTTACTTGCACTACGCCGTAATCTCAGTGCTAAAATAGAAACGGCCCTCGGTTGCAGCCGGGGCCGGTGACAGATTGCGAGACGCCTCCCGCGCGAATCCTTATACGCGCAACGGAGGCGCTTGTCACGATGGCAAACGATTTTGCCCCATTCCACTTACCGTGCTTACCAATTCCTGAGCCAGCATCTGCGCAATCGTTGGAACAATTGTGTAAATCACTTGGCCTCCGTTTGGCGTACGCATCTCAAGCAGGACGCTTTCTTCCAGAGAATCGGTCGTCACGCGAAACTTTTCCAGAGTTGCCGTTATCACTGCTGTTGCTCCCGTGCCGCTTGGTTGAAGTCTTGCCAGCACGCCAGCTTGGAGACTTACCGCAGACTGCGCCAGTGTCATCACCTCCATGTTCGACAACGGCATAGATTGAACGCCATCCGATGTTGTTCGAGACAGTATGTAGCCGTCATCTGTGGGCTTAATATCTAGCGTTCCCTGTTCCATGGCTTCGCTCCTAGTTTGCTTGGCAGCTACTAGGATAGCGGCGGCGGGGATGGGCAGCATAGCCCGTCCCCGCCACTCAAAACGGAAGCCAAAGCTGCTTGGGATTGTGCCGGAGCGGATGCTTCTTGCGCCAGCGCAAGAAACGCCCGGCCTTGTATTTGAAAACTGGACTAGTGAGGTTGCCGGTACATCAGGCGCTTGCCTTCCGAACCCTTCACCGCATTGATCGTGCGTTCAATATCACCAATACCCAGCGCCACGCGATTGTTGTAGCGGAAATCAAATTCGGCCAGATAACGGTGAAGGTGCTTTTCCTTGCAATGCTGGTAGGTGCCCTTCATTCCGCGCTTGAAGATCGAAAAGAAACCTTCGACCGAATTGGTATGCACATCGCCGCGCACGTACTCTTTATGTGAGTGCGTGACCGTCTCGTGCGCTTTGAACTCCGCACCGGGGAAAATGTAGAGGCGACTTTCATCGGTGTGCAGCCGCGACTCGCGGCGGATATTGTCGAGTACGATGGCGGTCACGCTCTCGCCATCCGCCACGGCGGGATGGAATGAGCGGACACGACCCCCGCGCTCTACCAGAGACACGACCGCGCGCTTGCCGCCCGGCCCCGAGCGACCACCCTTCGTAAAGGGCCGCTTACCGCGCGCCTTCGACGGCTTGCGTTCTTCGACTTGACCGAAATAGGTTTCGTCGGCCTCGACAATCCGGCCCTTGCCGCCGAGCGGATCGAAGCCGGGATCGTTGTCGTCACGCATCGCCTCGCGGATACGATGGCACATGAACCAAGCCGACTTGTATTCGACGCCAAGCGAGCGATGGAGCTGGTGGGCGCTCATGCCCTTTTTGCTGGAGGCCATGAGGTAGAAGCCCATCAGCCACTTGTTGAGCGGGATATGGCTGCGCTCCATGACCGTGCCGGTCGTGACCGTGAAATCCTTCCGGCATTCCTTCTCGGCGCAGCGATACCAGCCGGGCTTTTTGGTCTTGTAGGCGTGGTTGAATGTCCCGCAGTGCGAGCAAATCGGGCCTTCTGGCCATCGAGTCTTTTCCAGCCATTCCCGGGCGTTTTCTGGGGTCTGAAAGTGGGGGGCGTCGAAGGCGTTAGACATGGCTGAAATCCTCAATTTGATGAGGAAATACTAGCCTAAGTAGCTTGTGGAGTCAAGTACCTAATCGGGACTTCGGTCAACACATTCGCATTTCGGCTCTTTGCGACGAACCATGTGAGGCTTTCCATAAAGAACGGACCTGCCGTCCATTCGACGGGATCGCGCGGCCAGCAGCACCCCGTGGCAAATCGCGCCTGCCGGTTGGTTTCGTGCGAAGAAGCCGGCCACGATGGATTGGAGTTGATTGGATTCGAGATACTCCCGCATGCCTTGGGCATGCCCGCCGGGCAGAAGAATGCCATCGAGGTCCAGCGGACGGATATCACGATAGGCAATTGGCTGCCGAAACTCTTCACATTCGCTCATCTCCTCGTATGCCAATCGGCCATTGTTGTCTGCTCTCATCAGCGTGGCAAAAATACCAAGCCCCTCGCCGGTAATCATTCGCTGGTCGACGCGACCGACCTTGCCATTGGGCGTGGCGAACACCACTCGATGGCCTCTCTGGCGCAGAGTGCGCCAAGGGACATCTGTTTCGGTCGGGTCAAAGTCGTGCTCGGGGATGGGGATGAGAACGGCAGCCATGCTGGATCCGCCAAGTCGTAAACTAATTCGGCCGTGACGATTTCGCGCACGGCCACACCACCTCACTCTGCAGCCTGGGCAGGTGTGCCCGTGACTTCTGCGGCTTTTTCGGCATCGCTCACGACCTGCATCGTGTGCAAAATGCTTGATGGATTGACGCTGATTGAATCAATGCCGAGCTTAGTCAGGAAGCCCGCCACTTCGGGATAATTGGCTGGCGCTTCGCCGCAGATGCCGATATGACGGCCGCTGCGTTTGGCGCCGAGCACAGCCAACCTAAACATCTCCAACATACCGGGATCGCGCTCGTCGAAATCAAACGCGACGATTTCGGAATCGCGATCGACGCCGAGCGTGAGCTGGGTCAGGTCGTTAGAGCCGATCGAGAACCCGTCAAAAAGCCGCGCGAATGCGTCGATCTGAATAACATTGTTCGGAATCTCGCACATCACATAGATCTCGAGCCCGTTCTCGCCGCGCTTGAGGCCGTTACTGGCCATGGCATCGATGACGCGCCGTGCTTCTTCCACGCGGCGGCAGAACGGCACCATCACGCGCACATTCGTCAGGCCCATATCGTTACGCACGCGTTTTAGCGCCGCGCATTCGAGCGCAAAGCCCGCGGCATAGGCAGGATGCGCATAACGCGCCGCGCCGCGGAAGCCGAGCATCGGGTTTTCTTCCTTCGGCTCGAACCCCTCGCCGCCCAAGAGCCGCGCATATTCATTGGTCTTGAAGTCAGACAAGCGGACGATGACGGGTTTCGGATAGAAGGCCGCTCCGATCATGCCGACGCCTTCCGACAATTTTTCGATGAAGTAATCCGCGGGCTTACGATAATTGCGCACCAGCGCGCGGATTTCCATTTGCGCCTGCGCCGAGACAACCTTCTCCGGGTTGACCAGCGCCATCGGATGAACCTTGATGTGTTCGCTGATGATGAACTCCATCCGCGCCAGGCCGACGCCGTCATTCGGCAGCATCGCCGTACGGAAAGCCAGCTGCGGATTTCCCAGATTCAGCATGATTTCCGTGTGCGGCCGCTTGACCTCGCTCAGTTCGACATGACTGATCTTGATCGGCAGCGCGCCCTCGTACACCAGACCGATTTCGCCCTCGGCGCAGCAGACCGTAACCTGCGCGCCATTTATCAGAACAGTTTTGGCGCCTTCCGCCCCGACCACCGCCGGGATGCCGAGTTCACGCGCGACTATCGCGGCATGGCACGTTCGCCCGCCGCGCTCGGTGACGATGCCGGCGGCGACCTTCATCACCGGTTCCCAATCCGGCGTGGTCGACTGCGCCACCAGAACGTCGCCCGCTTTGAAGTCAGCGAGGTGGCTGGCGTCGGCGATGACCCGCACCGGACCGGCCGCGATCTTCTCGCCGACCGCGCGGCCCTTCGCCAGCACGGCGCCGGACGCACCGAGCGCGTAGGTCTCAAACCCGGTCGGCGCCCGTTGCGATACGACGGTCTCGGGCCGTGCCTGGATGATGTAGAGTTGGCCGTCGTCCGTATCCTTGGCCCATTCGATATCCATGGGCATCGGATGGCCAGCGTTTTTTGAATAATGCTCTTCAATCTTGATCGCGTCGCCGGCCAGCTTGAGCACGTCGGTATCGGCAATGCAGAAGCGGTCGCGGTCGGCCTGCGGTACCGGCACGTTCTTTATGCCGCCGCCATCGTCATAAACCATGCGCAGCCGCTTGCTGCCGAGCGACCGGCTCAGGACAACGCGGCGACCTTGGCGGAAGGTCGGCTTGTGGACATAGAACTCGTCAGGGTCGACTGTGCCCTGGACGATGTTCTCGCCGAGTCCATAGACGCCGGTGACGAACACGACGTCACGAAATCCAGATTCGGTATCTAAGGTAAATATGACGCCGCTTGCGGCGCGGTCCGCGCGCACCATTTTCATCACACCGACCGAGAGCGCGACTTTGAAATGGTCGAATCCGTTATCGACGCGATAGGAGATGGCGCGGTCGGTAAAAATAGACGCAAAGCATCGGCGGCAGGCTTCGAACAAGTCATCGACGCCACTGACATTCAGGAAGCTCTCGTGCTGTCCGGCGAAGCTCGCCGACGGCAAGTCTTCGGCGGTGGCCGAACTTCGGACGGCAACGGCGACGTTCGCGCCATATTCCTTTTCGAGCTGCCGATAGGCGCGGCTAATCTGCTCGCGTAATGGCGAGGTGTCAGTCGCCCGGTAGACGATATCGCGCGCTTCGGCGGCGCGCTTGGCAAGCACGTCGACATGCCGTTTGTCCAAGCCGTCGAGCAGTCGGTGCAGCGGCTGCCACGCCTTTGCGACGGTGAGCGCATCGCGATACGCCTCGGCGGTCAGGGCAAAGCCGTTGGGGACGCAAACGCCCACTTGAGACAACACAGAATACAACTCGCCCAACGAGGCATTCTTACCGCCGACCAGCGGAACATCGCTCAGTCGGACGTCGGAAAACCAGCGGACATAATTGTCGTTCGGCATTTCCGTGTCCTCGTTGGAAACGTTCAATCGAAAATCAATGGAGGCTTGTCGGCATTGATTTCAATCAAATGCCCGCGTTGGACCCCACCCTTGTTGGGCCGATGCGACAGCGGCTTCTACGGACCGATCACGGTTTATCCTTCCCTCTCTGCCTTTTCAGGCCGTAGGCGCCCTCGCCTATTAACGCGACAAGGCTAGCCGAAGGGCCGCGCCATTTCAGGGGTGGAAAATCTGGCAAGGGGGATAGCGGCCGATTAGGGAGCTGGTCGAAAACTTGCCCGATCTGGCCGCTATAGTTGAACCACTGCTCATTGTCCGACGGACGCTTCGCGAGCAGTTCTGCGTCCTGCATCGCCGCTTGCTCGCTATCGTGCGGGACGACGTGGTGTGCCGGCGCTTGATGACGACTCCGGGTGTCGGGCCCGTGGTGGCGCTGACCTATCGCGCCACCGTCGACGTCCCCGCTCGCTTCAGGAAGTCCAAGTCAGTCGGCGCGGTATTTGGTCTGACGTGCGCCAAGTATCAATCGGGCGAGATCGATTGGAGCGGCAGAATATCGCGCTGCGGCGACGAGATGATGCGGGTCATGCTCTACGAGGCGGCTCAAAGTATGATGCGTTCCAAGAAATGGTCCTGGCTCAAGGCCTGGGCGATGCAGATCGCCAGGCGTCGTGGGATGAAGAAGGCGATCGTCGCCTTGGCGCGTCGGCTGGCCGTGATCATGCACCACATCTGGGTTGACGGCACCGAGTTCCGCTGGGCGCGGGAGCAAGCCACGGCAGCAGCATGACAATCGTGCAAGATCAGATCCGATAGATCCGACAGAAGGACACTCGAGCTCCACCGAGCGGTGGAATGATGTCCCTCGCGGGACGATGGATGAGGTGAGTTCGCATGTCTGCTTGGACCTGCCGTTCAACTGACGGCAAGGCCGTCCAAAAGATTGTTCCACCTCGTCCTCGGATCCCATGATGGAAGGGCCTTGGCGCCGATTCCGAAGAGAAGCGCGAGCCCGTGAGCGACATCGACACTGCAGCGGTGGATAGCCTGAAAGCGCTTGACCCCAACCGGCCGATTAGAGAAGCGGACATTGCTGGGCATTCGCAGCCACTTGAATCCCCGCCGCCGACTGTTTTTAGCTACATTCTGCCCATGCACTATGTGGCGCTTGCGCAAATGTTGATCCTGCTGTCGTTGGCGAACGGCTCTCCCGTTTTTGCCAAACGGATCTTAGGCGAGACCTTTACAAGGCCGCTCGACGGCAACGTCCAGTTCGTTGATGGATGGCCGCTGTTTGGGCGGTCCAAGACCATTCGCGGCGTTGTGGTTTCGCTGCTGGTGACGGCATTAGGGGCGCCACTGCTCGGCCTTCCAATTTGGATTGGGCTGCTGGTAGCGGCCGCCGCCATGGCTGGCGACCTGCTATCGAGTTTCTTGAAGCGGCGGCTCGGTCTCGCGGCCAGCAGCAAGGCGACCGGGCTTGATCAGATCCCGGAATCGCTATTCCCGCTGCTCGCCTGCCGTTCCGTGCTTTCGTTAACGGCGATCGATATCGCGGCTGGCTGCGCGATCTTTTTCGTCGGCGAACTGCTGCTCTCGTATCTGTTCTTCCGGCTGCGCCTGCGCGACCGTCCCTATTGAGTGACCGCCGCCTCCGCACACCACAGGCGATGCAGCGTAATTTCCGGAAGGCAATTGATGCGCACTGTCACAATCGACGACCCGACGCCTGTCGAAGTATAGCCCGCCATCTCGTGATATCTCCACGCGCCCGCGCCGAACTTGCGGGGCAAAACCGAGTTGAGTGTCAGCGGAATTGATCCCGGTAGACAGATTTGGCCGCCGTGGGTATGGCCGCTCAGCAGCAGATCGAAGCCAGCATGCGCCGCTTGCCGATAAATTTCCGGCGTATGCGACAACAGGATCGAAAATGCTTGATGCGGAATGGCGGACGCGGCCTTCTCGATGTTATCGACCCGGAAATAATGGGCGTCATCGATGCCGGCCAGATAGATGTTCGCGCCCGCGCGCGTAATCGGCTCACATTCGTTGAGCAGCATGCGAATCCCCATCGCTTCGAGATCGGGGACCATGCGGATAGTGTCGTGGTTGCCGAGCACGCCGTAGACCGGCCGCTTGATAAGCGCCAGCACCGGTCGCATGCGCGCAAGGGCCGCGTCGAACGGCCCGAACGTAGCGCCGCGATAGTCGCCGGTGAGAACACACAGGTCGTAGTTCAAGCTAGGAAGAATCTCTTCCAACCGCCGCATCGCGCCGTCATTCATGTCGGCGTGAAAGTCGCTCAAGTGAACCACCGTAAAGCCGTCGAATGCGGCCGGCAGCCTCTTGAGGTGGACATCATTGTGCCTGACCTGCACGCGCGCAGCATTGGCCTGGCCTCGCCAATACAATCCGGTCACCTTGAATAAGGTGCGGATGACGGAGTGTATGGAATACCAGTTCTCGATGTGGAAGAAAGTGAGTCCCTGGCCGAAGATCTGAGCCTCGTGGTCCGTCTCGATTCCCAGACGCTGCCTCGCATATACGCGTCCTCCCAGCCGCTGCTCCAGCTTACTCAAGACGGTTTCGATCATTGCAAGCGACCGATCGCGGTTGGAATCCTCATAGCGAACGTATAGTTGAGCTGATCGCCGAGCTGCCACAGTATGGCATATTGATTACGGGGTTTCAGCCGGCACGCCAACCTCCTTCCTTGCGGCGGTCGGCATGTCCGCTTCGCGCCAATAGCGGCCATCGCCGGCAGGTGCAAGGTCGGCCACCCCGAGCGGTCCCAGCTTGCGACCATTTCCTGTGCTCGCAGCCGCGCGCGCTGAATTCCGCGTCGGCTAGCCCGCGCTGGACAGTCGCTACCGGGCGTGGTTGTTCTCATCCTCACCCTCGGCGAGGATCGCGACGATATCGGCGACGGCCCCTTTCAAGGGCTCGCCGGGGCCGAAAACGTCAGCGTCGCCCGCAAGCCACGACGCCGCCGCCTCGACCTCCGCGATGGTCGGCCGCAGTTCGACAATCGTCAGCATTTTGTCGGTATCGATATTGCCGAGAATGGCTTTGATATCGTCGCGTGTTGCCTTTGCAGGGTTCGCCGTGGACGGGGAGTTCGACATGAACGCCTCCAAGAATTTACGCTCAACTGATCTTTCAGTCGTGGCGCGGGGAGATCAGCAAAATATGCGCCACCACGCGTTGATCTTCATCAAACACCCGTTCAACGGCCAGGTCAGACTTAACCAGCTTTGAGGGGGTGCTTTGGCCTCAGAAAACCTGCTGAACAAAAGCGACATCACGAGCATCGCAGTCGTCCAGCCCGCGGCGCGCGTTTTCGTAGCCTTGAAGATCGTACCGGAGATCACCCGCGAATTGGTGCAACTGGCTGAGCTGGAGCGGTTTCCGGTCCGCCTCATCGCTCCGGATGACATTCATCTCACGCTCGTGCCGCCCTGGAATGAAGCCTCGATTCCGGCGGCGATCGAGAAGCTGCGCGGCGTCGCCGGCAAGGCCGCGCCGTTCAGTCTCGCATTCGTGCATCTAAACTACGGCCCCCAACCGCGGCGCCCCCGGCTATTGTGGGCGGAGTGCACAGCCAGCGAAGAGCTTGCAGCCTTGCACGCTGCGCTGCTGCTCGTGTTCGGGCAGAGCGATGATCGACCGTTCCGTCCGCACGTCACGGTGGCGCGCATCCGCGGCAATGGTGCGGCGGTCGCCCGCAAGCAGCCGATCGATCGCGCGCTCCCATTCATACAGCAGGTCGAAACAGTCGAGCTGATGCAATCGCCGCCACTCGGCGAAGTCGGCTATCGCGTGCTTGCATCTTTGCGGCTCGGCGGCGATTCCGTGCGTTAGGCCGGCCACGACAAAGCCAGCCGGCCGGACGATGCCTCGGTGACGCGGGTTCCAAATCGGCTGCTTTCCCGATCCAACCGCTGCGCTATCCAGGCGGCGTCGTCAGCCGATGGGGAAACCAGTTGAAACCGCTTGATCTGCAGCGGAATGATCTCCGCCGCCACGAGCGCACCGCTGACAGCATCGACGTCCGCAAAATACATCAATGGCAGATCGCCGCGATACTCTTCGTAGCCTTCAATGCCTTCGTAGTCGTTGAGGAAATCGCCGCAGCCGTAAAGCACCAGCCGACTGCGGTGGACCTCGATCGCTTTGGCATGATGCGACGAATGGCCGTGGATGACCGAAACCCCGCCGCGGTCGATCAGCGCATGGGTAAAGCGCGTTTGCTCATCGGAGATGTCGTAGCCCCAGTTGGGACCCCAATGCAGCGAAACGACCACGACGTCGCCCGGCTGCCGCGTTTCCGCGATCTGGGCGCAGACGCGCTCAGCGCTCGCACCGGACAGATCGGGGAGCAAGTTGACGCCCCCTGCGTCGGCCTTCGCGGCCCATTTGCGCGGCGTGCCGCTGCTGGTCAAAGCGAACGAAAAGACCAGCACACGGCTCTTGTTAGCGATCGGCAAGACGGCGGGTGCGGCTGCTTCCGCTGAATTGCGTCCGGCGCCGGCGGTCTTGATGTTGAGGCGCTGCAAAGCCGCCAGCGTGTCGGCGAGCCCGTCCTGCCCCCAATCGAGCACGTGGTTGTTCGCAAGCCCGCAGCAGTCTATGGCCGCGGCGGCGAGACATTCGGCATTTTCCGGGCTCATCCGGTAATTGATGCCTTTGTCGAGGTAGTGCCCGCTGCGCGTGATGCTGGTTTCGAGATTGATGATGCGCACATCCGGCTGGCTACGACGCAACGCATCGAGCGCCGCGCCCCAAATGTAAGACGGATCGGCCGGGTGCGGGATCGGGCCGTTGAGCGCTTCGGCGAGCTGCACATAGCCGAGCGCCGACTGAACATATCCCTCATGCAGGGTCGGATCGCATGGATGCGGCAGCACCTGGTCGACGCCGCGCCCCGTCATCACGTCGCCGCACAAAAAGAGCCGTACGACGCTCATGGCGGGTCAATCCGCCTCGCGCTCGAGCACGCAGCAATGCGGCGCGTCGGCGCCGGCTGCTTCTTCGCTCAAGACCGCGCCGGTCTCGGGATTGGGACGGAACGTCGTGCAGCCCTTCAAGCCCTGGTCATAGGCCAGGTCGTAGATGCGCTTGAAATCGTCGAACAGGCAGCTTTGCGGAACGTTCACGGTCTTGGAGATCGAATTGTCGACAAAGGGCTGCAATGCGGCCTGGATGGCGAGATGAGCGGTGACGGGCAAATCGGCGGTGGTGACAAAAGCGGCCGGAGTTCCCCGCGCCAGCCGTCGCGCGCCAAAGTTCGAGCGCATGGTCGGTCAACAAAAAATCCTTTTGGCTGCCGTCCTCGGTGAGCACCTTGCGCCGGTAAGACGCGGCAAAGATCGGCTCCAGCCCGCTCGATACGTTGCCGGCAAGCAAGCTGATCGTGCGAGTCGGCGCGATCGCAAGCAGGTGGCTGTTGTGGATGCCATGCTCGGTGATGCCGCGTTGAATGTCCTCAGGCAAGCTACGGATGAAAGGACCTTGCTGATATTTGTCGCGCTCGAAATACGGAAAGCTGCCTTTTTCTTTCGCAAGAACGATGGAGGCGCGATAGGCCGCGTGGCAAATCACGCGCATGATGTCGGTGGCAACGGCGAGGGATTGCTCGCTGCCGTAGCGGAGTCCCAGCATCACCAAGGCGTCGGCGAGCCCGGTGATGCCGAGACCGATGCGGCGCGAGCCGCGCGCGTTTTCGGTCTGCTGCGGCAACGGGAATTGCGAGGCATCGATCACGTTGTCGAGCAACCGCACGGCGATGCCTGCCGCGTCCGCCAAGCGCTCGTGGTCAACGCGCGCTTGCGGGGTGAAGGGCGAGGCTACGAAGCAGGTCAGATTGAGCGAGCCGAGGTCGCAGGCGCCGTAGGACGGCAACGGTATTTCACCGCACGGATTCGTCGCACTAATGTGCTCGCGGTACCAGAGATTATTGAGGCGGTTGATGCGGTCGATGAACAGCACGCCGGGCTCGGCATGGTCGTAGGTGGCGCGCAGGACGAGTTCCCACATCGCCCGCGCGCGCATGTGGCGCACGACGCGGCAGGGAACCGGCTCGACCGTGCCAGGCCATTCGCGCACAACCGTCTCTCCGTCGCCTTCGAACGTCGCAGCCGGGAACACAAGCGGCCAGTCGCTGTCGGCACGTACTGCTGTCATGAAGGCGTCGGTCACCTGCACCGACATATTGAAGCGCCGCAACTGGCCGGCCTGCTGCTTGGCGGTGACGAATTCCTCGATGTCGGGATGGTCGCAACGCAGCGTCGCCATCATGGCGCCGCGGCGGGCGCCGGTGGACAGGATGGTGCCACACATCGCGTCCCAGATCTGCATGAAGGAGACGGGCCCGGAGGAGACGCCGCCGGCGGCCTTTGCTTGCGTACCGCGCGGCCGCAGCGTGGAAAAATCGATGCCGATGCCGCCGCCCTGCTGCATGGTCACCGCGCCCTCTTCGAGCGCGCGGAAGATGCCGGGGATCGAGTCCTCGAGCGTCCCCATGACAAAACAATTGAACAGCGTGACGTGACGCGCGGTGCCGGCGCCGGCCTGGATGCGTCCGCCGGGCAGGAACTTGAAATCCTGCAGCACGCCAATGAAGCGCTCTTCCCAGAGCGCGGCATCTTTTGGCTCAACCGCCGCCAACGCGCGCGCAACGCGGCGCCATGTGTCGGCGACGCTGCGCTCGCTCACGCCATCGTTAGCAAACCGGTATTTGGTCTGCCATATGTGCCGGGAGACTTCGTTCGCAAATTCATCCATGATTCAGACGACCCCTGAACTAAATATCTGAGCCTAAACCACAAACTCCCTGATCTAGATCAACCGCAGCAGCCGGGCTTTATGGGAATCTGCCACCATATTTGGTGGAACAGACATGTTGCGAACATGAGCCCGTCGGTCGCCCTGACTACCGGCGAGGCGCGTTGGGAGTACTTCCCGCACGCCGCCGATGTCGGGGGGCGCGGTTTCGGCAGGAGCACGGCGGAGGCGTTCGAACAGGCGGCGCTTGCGCTGACGGCGGTCATCACGCAGCCGACTGCACCCGTTTGGCGAAGGTAATGAGTTCATGTGGATCGATCGCACGGCGTTTGGCGAGATCACGATCGACGGTAAGACCTACGATCATGACGTGATCGTTCGGATCTCGGGCGAAATCTTGAAGCGCAAGAAGAAGCTCTCCAAGCAGCTTTACGGTACCTCGCACGTCGTGTCGGAGGAGGAGGCGAAATTCGTGTTTGAAAATGGGTGCAGGCAGCTCATCCTTGGTTCAGGCCAAGAAGGCAATGTGCGGCTCTCCCCGGAGGCTCAAGCCTTCTTCGCCAAGAAGAACTGCCAGGTCGTGATTCAGCCGACACCGCAGGCGATTCGCGCCTTTAACGAAGCACATGGAAAGAAGATCGGGCTATTCCATGTGACCTGCTGACAGCCTTCCCCAATAATGGTTATTACGGTCAGTTCCGGAATGAAGCAGCGAAAGAACCCCACTTATTACCTGCGCCGCGCTGTCTATTACCTGCGCCGCGCTGTCTATTACCTGCGCCGCGCCATGGAAATAGCCCTATTTACTCATACACCATGTCCATCACGCGTGTTGACGGAGCTTCTAGCTCAGGAGAATAAAGATCAGATTTTGCGGGATCGAGCGACGGGAAAGCACGCTGATGCGCGCCGGCAACCGGCTGCAAAATCTGGTCATGGTCAGAAGCGGCAATGATCGCAAAAAAAAACAATTGGGGACTAAAGCTTCTAATGCCAAACCCTGGCCGTTGAGGGCCGGTAGTGTCGATTTAATTATAATTAGGCCGTACCGATAAAGCTGCCATCAGCACGTTCGCTGTATGTCGGATAATCACCCCGGAACAGACATCCGACGCACGAGTTGGCGTGTCCGCTAATGCCAAATCCAGACACGACTAGGTAAACTTGAGAGCCGCGACATTATTATCTCGATTATCCCGTTAATCGAATTCAGCCCTCATGGTGTTCAAAATGTCTCGCGCATGGTTTGCCATGACAGAAATATGACCCTCGTCCGGATAGAATGTCGCGATGCAGTGCGGTAAAGCTTGCGCCAGCAGGCGGGCCGGAGCGGCCGGCATGATACGATCTTGTTCACCATGCCACATGAAGATTTTCTTGAAAGGAATCCTTTCGACCTTGAAGCCCCACGGCTGGAAGTCAGTCATCGCCTCTCTCAGATTTGCTTTCCAGCCTTGCCTTAAACCTTCCGCCAGTGCTTGCGCACAAACGCCTCTAATCTCATGAATGGCCAAGAGTTTTTGATCTGGCTCGCCAAGCCACGGTAAAATGCGAAGGATCCACGTTTCGATGCTAGCTTGAGTTGACCCCCTTGCCCGTAACACCGCACGAATTAGCGGCCAAAAAAGCCACGGAAATCGTTTGCCCGACCACCACATTGTCCGCATCCACCGCGGTCCGGCTTTCGCAATCATATAGCTTGGGACTGTCGAAGAGATGAGACCGCAAGCCGTGAGCCGATGCGGAATTTTGTACGCACAGGCCAGCGCATAGATTCCACCAGCAGAGAGACCTTCCACCGCAAACCGTTCGATGCCGAGTTGGTCTGCCGCTTCTTGCACATCGTCAGGCCAATCTAGAATACGAAAATTCGGTTTTGCACCCGAGCAGCCATTGCCGGGGCGGTCGAACCCAATCAGTCGAACGCCGAGCCGTCCCGCCGTCTCGGCGAGTAGCCGCACCTCCAATCGGGAGGAACCGTGCCCATGAAAATGGAAGATAGCAGGTCCACCCCTGCAGCCCGTCTCCATCAAACCAAGCGTTCTTCCATCACTCAGGCGAATCGTGGAGTTGTTGATTTGTTTAGCAAGCTCTGACATTTATCCGCTTTTTTCTATGGGTTGAATTGAATCAAGGCCTGTGTGTGCAGCCAACCTGGGCTGGATGGATGAAGGAAGGCAAAGTTTAAAGCCGACAATCGCGTCTCGGCTGTTTGAATGCCCGCTGCTCTCGATCCAATCGTCTTTTGGCGCCATCGAGGTGACTGATCAATATATGAGAGATTTCGTTATGAGGCTGCCGTTAGAACGTCATGGCCGATGCCCGGCTATCAAGAGGGCCACAACCTATTCAAATTAGCCGCTAGGTCAAAGGCACTATCTATCCCACTCGCAATTTTTCGGTGTTCGATTGCAGTGGGAGACTTTGGCCTCTTTCTCGGCCAGCAATTTCAGAATCCGTTCGAGCTCGACCTCGTCAGTCATTTGCGAAAGCAGCCGAAGATAAAGCTCAATGTTTGCACGCTGTATAAAGCAGTCCATGGAACGCCGTTCGGCAGAGTGGCCATCGGCGTTTGTGACGCTGCGCGCCCCTACTCAAAATGTCGAGTTAACTTGAATTTTCCGGCTTTGATGAGGATCAATAAGAATGAGGCTCGCGTGGGCCGTCGTCGTCACGCGCATCGTCTGAAGCTCCGCCGGGTCTCTCATTGAAATGAAGGCGAACAATATTGGAAACGACCTGAGCAACCTCGGCGTCTTCGAGCGGCGGCCGGCACCGCATGCGGTTCCAGGCGAGGAGCAATTCCAGCACCACCTCTTGATCGACTTGATGCCATAGGAGATGTCCAGCCAAGGACGCGATGCTTGAATTGCGCTGGCCCTCGGGCACGCCTTCGTGGACGAGCCGGCGCCAATCCGAAAGCCTGCGTCGCGCACGAGTGCTCCCAGAAGAAAGTAGGATCCAACGTGGTAGCGCCGCTAGCGCTTCTTCTTCCGGAGAATGGCCCGCAGCCCAAACATAGGGGCGGCCGCTCGGATGGATCGATGGCGGCGCGACAATATAGCCGCCGTCCCCGCGGAGATCGATGCCTTGGGCAAGGCCAGTTCGGTTTCTGATCCAACCGCCGGGGTGAGCGAAATAGAAGTGGTGGCCACCGCTGCCAGTTGTCGCCTCAATTGTCGCCGGAAGCCGCCCAAATTGTCGTTCCAATTGATCAAGCGAGGCATCGCCGCCATGCCCGGGATCGATATCGAGCACAACCAGATTCGATATTTCACCTGTCACGACCCCAATATTGGCGTCCGGCCAGCGGCTGAACCAATCGCTGACCTGCTCAGCAGATGGGCGCGAGGTCTGCAGCGGTTCCCAAATGACGAGCGGCCGCTTGTCACGGGCGCCCAGTGGCAGAACAGACCAACCACGGGCCAAATAACGCTGTGCTGTGTCGATCTTGGCAGGCTGTGGCACGTGCTACCGGGGTCTCGCTAGGTCGAAATAGTGCACAGCAAGTTTTGGGGTATTCTTTTGGTACTCGTCGACAACCGCAGATCCGTAATAGGGTATTGGGACTGTTAGAAGCGTCAACTTAGCGTTGACCGCTTTCGCCAATGCGGCGGCGTATTCGATGGCTCGGTTTAACAGCTCTGAACCGTCGGTTGGAACAAGAATGTCCTTATACATCGATTAGCCCCTTATATCCGAGTTCGCCAGTTTTGCCGGCGATTGACGCTAATGAGGCATTCTCAAAGAGCCGCGGATTGACTTGCGTCAAAATTGTAACTGTCCTGTTTTGATATTTTTCCAAGTGTTTTTGCGCACACGAATATCATTGAGGGCGTCCGAATGGCACATAAACACATCCTGTTCGGCTCCGCCGCTCGCGAAAAAATCTTGCGTGGCGCCACACAGCTCACCGATGCAGTCCGCGTGACTTTGGGGCCTCGCTCCAAATCAGTGCTGATCGAGAGGTCATGGGGCCCGCCCATCGTCTGCAACGATGGAGTGACCATCGCCAAAGAATTCGATCTTAAGGACCCAGAAGAAAATCTCGGCGCCCGGATGCTGCGGCAAGCCGCCGAAAAGACCGGTGATATGGTCGGTGACGGAACGAGCACGGCGACGATCCTGGCCCATGCCATGTTCGCAGACGGCGTCCGCAACGTGGTCGCTGGCGCCAGTGCCATCGACATCAAGCGTGGTCTCGACCGTGCTGCAAAGCGGGCGATCGACGCGCTGCGTGCACTTTCCAGGCCCGTCAAGACCAGCAAGGAAAAGGCGCAAGTAGCGACTATTTCCGCACACAACGACCCAGCGATCGGTCAGCTGGTTGCAAATGCCATGGAGAAGGTTGGCAGCGAGGGCGTAATAACGGTTGAGGAATCGAAGACCACCGAAACCACCCTCGAAGTGGTCGAGGGGATGCAGTTCGATCGCGGCTTTCTCTCTCCTTATTTCATCACCAATCCCGAAAAGATGGAGGCCGTCCTGGAGGATGCGTTGATCCTGATCTCGGACCGAAAGATCGGCGCACTTAAAGATATGATCCCGCTCCTGGAACAGGTCGCCAAATCCGGGCGGCCATTGCTGGTCGTGGCCGAGGATGTTGAGGGCGAAGCACTTGCCACTCTGATCGTGAACAAGCTCCGTGGCGCGCTCAAAAGCTGCGCTGTCAAAGCTCCCGGCTTCGGTGATCGGCGCAAGGCCATGTTACAGGACCTCGCGGTCTTATCGGGGGGACAAGTAGTGTCCGAGGAACTTGGGCTCACGCTTGAACACGTAACAATCGAACAGCTAGGCAAAGCAAAGCGCGTGGTCGCTGACAAGGACAGCACCACCATCATCGGTGGCAACGGCGATCGCAAACAGATCGATGCGCGGATCGAACAAATTCGTCGTGAAATTGAAAAGACAACGAGTGACTATGATCGGGAAAAACTTCAAGAGCGGCTCGCCAAGCTCTCCGGAGGGGTCGCCGTGATCCGCGTCGGCGCACCGTCCGAATCCGAAATGAAAGCAAAGAAAGAGGCGCTCGATGACGCGATCAGCGCCACCAAAGCTGCGGTCGCCGAAGGCATCGTTCCGGGTGGTGGCCTGGCGCTCCTGCGTTGCATTGACGCCGTGCAGGACGAGGAGGCGAAATGTCAGGGTGACGAACATACCGGCGTCCAGATATTGAAGCGAGCGCTCGAAACCCCAACCCGCCAGATTGCCGAGAATTCGGCTGTTGATGGTGGCGTTGTCGTTGCACGGATGTTGAGTGGAAAGGGGAATGAGGGCTTCGATGCGGCGCGCAAGGAATACGTCGATTTGATCGAGGCTGGAATCATCGATCCGACGAAGGTCCTTCGTGTCGCCCTGGAAAATGCCGTATCGGTCGCTAGCGTGCTGTTGCTCACGGAAGCGACGATGACTGAAATTCCCGAGGAGAAGAAGGAGCGACCGACCGAGCCAGAAATGGCAATCTAGCCGATCTGCCATTCGATCGGCCTCTGCAAAAAATTCCGTTGGCGTCGGTTCAACTACTACGGTTCGATCACCAATACTGGCACCCGCCGCTCGGCCGCGATTATCGACGCGGCTTGCCCGTCTGAGGCGCTGCGTGTCATGACGACTAGGCGCTCGCTAAGCTGATGCAGCACGTGCGCGAGCGACGTCGCATCGGCTCCCGCAATCCTGCCGCCCCCGACGACATGCGTGACAGCCAATTCCTTGGCAATGGCAAGCGCCTTAATGCGCGTTTCATCAATCGTTTTCTCACACAGGTCGACCACAACCAGGTCTTCTTCGGCTGCCATTGCGATATCCGCCCCCACGGCGATGCTCGGATCGTCCGGCACAGTCGCCACGGCAACGACTGGCCCCCGAACCCGCGCAATTCGGCTCGGCACAACCAAAACCGCAGCCGCCGACCGAAAAGCTGCCTGGACTAGCCACGAAAACTGTTGGGTGGCGTGTTCCGCGGCGCTTATCGGTTCGCTGATCACCACGATGTCGTTGATCTTCAAGATCGCCCCGATAGTGGTTGTCATCGGTCCCCTGGCGACTTCGAATCGCCATTGGGTCGAAAGGCGCCTGGCCGCTTCAGCGAAGGTTTTTTCGGCGGTTCGGGCGGCAAGGTCCAGATCGCGTGATAGTCGGTCAATTTCAATCGGATGCCAGCCTCCGCCGAGCGGGCGAAGCTCGCGCGCAAATGGAATGCTGGCGAGATCGTGCAGGCTGGTGTCCTCAAGGAACACGCCGAGCAGTTCGAGATTGAGTAGCTCAGCGAGTTCGATGGCGAGCTGCATGGTATGGTCGGGCGCGCGCGGTTGCAGGCCGAGCACAAGACGCTTGAAGTTATGTGACTCGGCAGCCATGGCTAGTCGGCGGGCGGGGTTCCGCCTGCCCTTTGATACCCGAAGTCTCGTCGGATTCTGGCAAAGGCGCGCAAGCGTTCTTCGATGCGGCGATTGACGCTTTCGATCGGATAGTTTCCATCGGCACCGCGCGTACCAGCCGCTCGGCCGGTAAGCCGCTCAATGCCGTCGTCGATTGTCGACACGGGATAGACGGCAAAGCGGCCCGCATAGCACGCGTCGATCACATCTTGACGCAGCATGAGGTGCTGAACATTCGCCTGTGGGATCAATACACCCTGTTTTCCGGTCAAACCACGCGCGTTGCAAATGTCGAAAAAGCCTTCGATCTTTTCGTTGACACCGCCGATGGCCTGCACCTCACCGTGCTGATTGACGGAACCGGTCACTGCCAGGTCTTGCCGCAACGGCAAGTCCGCCAGAGCAGACAGCAGGACATAAAGCTCGGCGGACGACGCGCTGTCGCCCTCGACTCCGCCATAGGACTGCTCGAAGACAAGACTTGCGAACAGCGACATGGGGGTGTCGAGCGCATAGCGACCGGCCAAGAACCCGGAGAGAATAAGGACGCCCTTGGAATGGAGTGGGCCGCCGAGTTCGACCTCGCGTTCTATATCGACGACTTTTCCGCTGCCGGGCCGGACCTGACACGTGATGCGGGTGGGCCGGCCAAAAGTGAACCCGCCGAGCTCGATGACGCTGAGGCCGTTGACCTGACCGACGTGCGTTCCCTCGGTATCGATCAGCGCCACTTTTTGGAGAATGGCCTCCTGCGCGCGGTCGCGCAGGCGCGCGGCTCGCCGAACGCGGGCCGCCAACGCACGATCGACGTCTGCGCGCGTAATGACCGAGCGTTTTGCTTCGCGCGCGCAGAAGTCCGCCTCGATCAGGACTTCGCGCAGTTGCTCGACGACCAGAGATAATTTTCCGGCATGGTCGACGAGCCGCGCGGCGTGTTCGAGCACCAACGAAACTGCGGCGCGGTCCAAGGCATGCAATTTATCGCGCTGCACGAGTGCCGCGAGCAGCCGCGCCAGAACCGCCTCGTTCTCGGGCGTGCGCACGAAGTCGTTTTCAAAGTCCGCGAGCACCTTGAAATGCTCTGCTAATTCCGGATCGAGCGCCGCCAACAGAAAATAGAGCAAGCGATCGCCGAACAGGATCACCTTCACGTTAAGCGGGATTGGATCGGGCTCAAGCGAGGTAGTAGTCGCAAAGCCGAGAAAACGAGAAATGTCTTCGATCGCGATCTCGCCCCGCCGCAGCGTGCGCTTAAGCGCAGACCAGCTGAAGGGCTCGAGCAGAACACTGCGGGCATCGAGCAACAGATAACCGCCATTGGCACGATGCAGCGCACCGGCCTTAATCAGGCGGAAATTCGTCACCAATGCGCCGCGCACCGGGATGTACTCGATACGGCCGATCAGGTTTCCGAGCGCCGGATGCAGCTCCTCGACCACCGGAGCGCCCGGTCCGCCATTGTCGGGGGTCACCAGCACATTCACTTCATAGCGATCGAACGGACTTCCGGCCCTGGCGTAACCCGGCTCGCTGTCCTCGTCCTCGCCCTTGGCGATGAATATGCCGACGTTCTCGACGAGATCGGTGCGCACGGTTTCGATGTGCTGGACGACCCGCGGGACATCTTTGAAGGCAGCCTTCGTTTCCTCGATCAACTGATCGACGGCATATTTCGCAGTCTGGCGATTGAGCTGGCGCAATTCGTCACGCCGCTGGGTTTCCCATTGCGGAAGCTGGTGAACGATATGCTCGAGGTCCTTCTCCAAGGCCTCGATGATGGCCTGAACATCGCGCCGCTTGGCTTCGGGCCACGCACTGAATTCCTCCGGCGGCACGACCTGGCCATCCTTGGCGGGCGCCAGCGCAAATCCAAGCGGCGTTCGCAGAAGCACCACGTTTTTCTCAAGAGCCTTGTCGCGCAGCGCGGAAAACGCCTCTCCCTGCTTGCGCTGGAAGGTCTCGTCGATCGCACCGCGGCGAGTTTGATAATCTTCGCTCTGGAACACCGCCGGCAGCGCAGCACCGAGGTCGTCAATCAGCTTGTGCATCGCCTCGTGAAACTTGCGGGCGCGTCCGGTCGGCAGTTCGATCGCGACGGGCCGGTCCGAGTCGACAAAATTGTTGACATAGACCCAGTCAGACGGACTGGGCCTTGTCCGCGTCTCGTCGGCCAAAAGCGATTTGACGGCGTCCTGCATTTGGGCGCCATTCGGACCGATCACGAAGAGATTGAAACCCGCCTTACCGACCCGCGTTCCGAACTGGATGGCTTCGAGGGCGCGTGCTTGACCAACTAGCCCATCGATCGGTGTCAAATCCGCGGTCGTCGAAAAGGGCAGGCTTGAGAGGTCGGTCGCGCGATAGAGCTTGCCGGCCTCAAGCGGCCGGGCCGGCGTTCCTGGTGAGGTATCGGCAGCGGCCACTTGTTAAATCCCCAGTTCCATAACTATTTGCCGCAAAGTTCCAATGCTTCCCTTGACGTGCATCAAGCCATATCAGAGGTCATTTCTTCAGCAACTCCGCCAGGGGAGTGCGCGGTAGATGTAAGGCATCCGCCACAGCACGGCACGTGATCTTGCCCTCATGAACATTGAGCCCGTTCCGCAAGTGCACATCGTCGATAATGGCCCGCGGAAAGCCTTTATCTGCGAGCGCCAGGACGAACGGCCGCGTCGCATTGTTAAGCGCGAAGGTGGAAGTTCGCGGCACTGCGCCCGGCATGTTCGCGACACAGTAATGCACGACCCCGTCGACCAGAAAGATCGGCCGGGAGTGCGTGGTCGGGTGCGAAGTCTCGGCACAGCCGCCCTGGTCGATCGAAATGTCGATGATCACTGCGCCAGGCTTCATTCGCGTGACGGTGCGCGCGGAAATCAGCTTTGGCGCAGCGGCACCGGCCACCAAAGCGGCCCCGATCACAACGTCTGCGGAAGCGCAAAGCATCGCGGTCACGTCCGGCGGCGCGACCATGACGCGCACCCGCCCGCCAAAAAGCTCCGACAGATGACTTAACGTTTCCGTGCTCCGGGCGGTGATGGTCACGTTGGCGCCCATGCCGAGCGCTATTTCGGCAGCATTGGACCCGACAACCCCGCCGCCGAGCACGACCACCTCCGCCGCCGGTACACCGTTAATGCCGCCCAACAAAATTCCGCGTCCCCCTTGCGGCCGCTCGAGAAAATGAGCCGCGACTTGGGGTGCCATACGGCCCGCCACCCTCGACATAGGCGCCAGCAAAGGCAATTTGCCGGCGGCATCCGTGACAGTCTCGTAGGCGATGGCAGTGACGCCGGACGCCATCAGATCGCGGGCCAGCTCAAGGTCGGGGGCGAGATGAAGGTAGGTGAAGATGATCTGCCCACGCCGCAACTTCTTGCGCTCCGCGCCCAGGGGTTCTTTCACCTTCACAATCAGTTCCGCGCATAAAAATATCTCGTCGGCGTCTACGACGATCCGGGCGCCAGCCGCGGCATATTCGTCGTCGCTAATGCCGGCGCCCTCCCCTGCAACGGTTTCGACTATGACCTCATGACCCTTGGCGGTCAGTTCCTTGATAGTCAAAGGGACCAGCCCGACGCGATATTCGTCGGCCTTTATTTCCTTCGTCACGCCGATGAGCATAGGCGGCTACCGGATTCCACGTGGACTAAGATCTCTGACTTAATCAGCTCGCATCTGAATTTCGTCGCCGCAGATAGATCATGTCGTTGGCTTGCGGTGAAATCAATTCGCTCCCGAATGTAACGTGCTGCCGCGTAGCGCGCGTTATGATAGCAAACAGCGCTAGTCCGGCCGCAACAGGCGATGGTGTGCGAGGTCCTCACGCGTCCACAGCGCGAGGCCGGCCCGGTCATCGATCGTGTCGATCGCGATCACGGCGTCCGGGTCGATGAACGATATTTTGCCCGGCATTCCTGCCTGAGCCGTCGCATTTAGTACAACGTCATTGAACAGATGCTCGGCGTCCTGCGTTCCAAAGTCGTATTTGGCTCCGCGCTGGTGCAATCGCACATGAAAAGTACGTCCGGCGAGGTGCACTGACCATTCGCCGATGATCGGCATCGCTTTTTCCACGAAGTCTTCCGTGGAGTGAAATTCGAAACTGCGGGTTGCCGGTGCGACGCGCGAAATCGCATCATAGAGCGCAGTGCTTTGTTCGGTTTTCCTTTCAATGGCTGCGAGCAACGCAATTGGATCGTCAGCTTGCATCACCAGGACATTGAAGTATGGACTCCGGTCGGTCGGTCCGAGGTCTCGCAGGGCTCTAAGAACTCGCCGGAAACCCTCCTGGTAGACGCTGATAACAACGTTCCAGTCGCGCATGAGCCAAATCCTTCGGAACGCCCGTGCACATAGGCATCCATGACCACACGGGGCCTTTTGTAAGCACAGGTTTTCCTTGCGATTTGACCCGCATCAAACCCCCCGAGGGACCATGACCGTGCGCGCGGCTGCTTTGACTTGAATCAATCCAATTTTTTCTACCCCGCTTATCTAAATATATTCGCTCGAAGAGGAGAACCCGCCATGGCTCAAAATGTATCCAATGTTCCGGTGACCCAGGAAAAGCGTTCCGTATCTTCACCCGCTCTTCAACCGTGGCAGCCGCTCGAAAGCCTCCACCGTGAAATCGACCGCTTGTTCGATGAATTCGGTCTGGGTTCTTGGGCGCGAGAGCCGCTTTGGTGGCACAACGTGCCATGGGGTGCCGCTGCGCCGGCCGTTGACATTGCGGAGACCGAGAAAGCCTATGAGATCACGGCCGAGTTGCCCGGAATGGACGAGAAGAGCATCGAGGTGAAAATCAGCAATGGCAGCCTTACCATAAAGGGCGAGAAGCAGGAGGAAAAGGAGGAGAAGAAGAAGAGCTATTACCTGCACGAGTGTCACTTCGGCTCCTTCGAACGCAGATTCACCTTGCCGGACGGCGTCGACACCAACAAAATCGAAGCAGCCTTTAAGAAGGGCGTGCTAACCGTGACACTTCCCAAGAAACCTGAAGCGCAGAAGCCGTCGAAGAAAATCGAGGTCAAGGCCGCTTGAGCGGTCCTCCCAAATTCCGGGTTGCTGTGACCCAGAATTTTAATTTTGTAAGATTTTTCCATACAACATGGCACACATTCCAGACCTTGATGCCGCGGTACATGCGACCGAAGATTGGGTCGATGAACTGATGCGGCGGCTTGGCTGGCGCGATCGCGAGCATGTTTATCGGGCACTGCTCGTGACCTTGCACGCTCTGCGCGACGTCCTGGCGCGGGACGAATCCGTCTTTCTTGGAGCCCAATTGCCGGCATTGCTCCGAGGCCTTTATTATGAAGGCTGGCATCCCGGCGCGCGCCAGGCGACCAAAAGTCGGAGCGCGTTCCTGGAGCGGATCCATGACGGCCTGCACCGCGACCCGGGCGTGGACGCGGAACAAGTCGCACGTTGCTTATTTTCTGTGCTCGCCGCTCGCCTGCCTGCGGCCGAGCTCGAAGATACCAAGACCGCGACGCCGAGGGAACTGCACAATCTCTGGCCAAGCTGACGCCGGCGAGCGACGGGTGAGCACTTTTGCACGATCGCGCCCGCAGGATTGATTCATATCAATGAGTGTTGATCCATATGTTTTCAAATTAGTGCGCCGGGGCTGGGGTTTTTCGTCTCTCCAAGGAGATCCACCATGAGCATGACCGGGCTTCGAACTTTCGACGAGACCCTGCATTTGTCGAATGTGTGGCTCAACGAGTTCATGGACCAGCTCGATTGGGACGATAAACAGCGTTCCTATCGTGCGCTTCGGGCGGTTCTGCATGCGTTGCGCGATCGCTTGACGGCACATGAGTCGGTCCACCTCGGCGCACAGCTGCCCATGCTTATCCGGGGCCTCTACTACGAAAATTGGCACATGAAGGATGCGGCTCCGGCCGAACGCACAAAAAGCGCATTTTTAAATCATATCGAAAAAGAGTTCTGCGATTTGAATGTAGATTCCAAGGAATCGGCACGCCAAGTCTTCATGCTCTTGGCGCGCAAGATCTCGCCAGGCGAAATCGAAGATGTCAAAAGGATGCTGCCGCCTGAAATACGCGCGCTGTGGCCTTCGGCGGCTCATTAAACGGGGAGGCCGACATGCTGACGACATTGAATGCGGACCAAGCCCGCTTTGTTGCACTTCTTGCAAAAGCTGCGCGGGCGCAGCGTGATGACCTCCTTGGGAACACTGCGGAAGAGGATCTTGCCCCGCTCACCGCGGCACGAGGAGAGCATAACCCCACGGCACTGCTGGGATTTGAGCCGCTGCGTCCGGGGGCTTCGCAGACCGAGGCACTCCGGGAGACTCTCGCAACCCTCTCCACGCAGGCCCGCTTCGAATTGTACACATTGATGCGCATCGGCCAGGGCGACCTCGCGCCCAACAAATGGCACCGCGGGCTGAGCGAGGCGAACCTACTCGGCGATGAAACGATAACCGGGGTAATCGTTGAGGACCCTGACCTGCACGACCATATCATGAAGGGTCTTTACGAAGCCGAGCGCGCCGCGTAACCGGCTGTCAGCCCGGAGCAATGCAGCGTTCCCTGTTAGGACCCGCCTCCACGGATCATTTCATGGCGGCGATGCCATGTGTCGTGAATCTGGTTCTCGATCGCCGCCCGCGTGATTGGTGAGGCGTCGGGATATGATGCCTGAAACCAGGCCAGTAGCTGCTGCGCGAACTCGGCCAGCGTCGCGGGCGCCTCGCCCGACATGATCCGGCGATAGGCCTCGCCTTCGATAAGATGCTGCGACCGTTTATGGCCTGTAGAGGCCGACATCCAGACACCTATATTCTATATTCAGACGCGGCTTTTCGGTCCCGGCAGTTGCGATGGATCGAGCCCGAGCTCCTCGCAGGCCCGCCGCACGACGCGCGGGTCCAGCTCGTGATGCGACCCCGTCAAGGGAACTTTGGTCGTCCGGCCTTCTCGATGCACCGTCACCATGACGTGACCTTCGTGCCCGACCGGATGCTGATGACTATCGATGCGGCATCCTTGCTCGACCAGCCACTTGCGGAATATCGCGTTTTGCATGGTCAATCTCCATTCACCGCACCATTGCGAAAAAAAGCTGACTGGAATTAAGGGCCAATGTGTTGACTTGCATCAACCGAAAAATGACAGGCGATCGCCGTCGCGCGCTAAACGGGCGTCGATGCCATGGTCACAGCCCAGGTGCCGCACCAACGCGTCAAGCCGGCGCGCATCGCCCCGCACGATTTGCGAGCCGCAATGCGTGAAAACGGCCTTCTTGACGCCGGCCTTTCTGCACCAGCCAAGCTGCGAGACGATGGGGGCGTGACCGATCAATGTTCGACCCCGCCGGCGAACCATCGAGCGCTTTATCGTCGCTCCATCGCCGACATAAACGTCGATTCCACGCAGCGCCTTGGCGGCGCTTGGCAGCCCGGCCACGTCGGGAACGTAGAACATCGTGCCTCCGTCGGCAGATACCCGGAAACCGACCGCCGGCGCCCGAACCGAATGTTGGACCGGATAGGCGCAAAGCTTCACCCCGCCGATCTTGATGTTTTTTAGTATCGGCATTTCGCGCCGGTCGCGAATGGGAAAGCGACCAAGTAGCGCCCAAGTCTCTTTCGTCGCATAGACTGGGCACGGAGCACCCTCCGCCAGGCCCCAGGCATGGTCTGCGTGGGCGTGCGTAAGCACGATCGCCGTCGGCGCCACAGTCCGCAGCCGGCGCAGCCAATCCTTGCCGCAATCGATCATGATGCGGGCGTTACCGAATTGAACGAGCGCCGCGCTATGGCGACGGTGTCGGCGCGAACGGATGTCGATCTCGCCGCGCGTGCCGAGAAAGCTGAGGGTGAGTGCCGTAACGATATTCTCCCCGCGCCCCCGGACTTAAGCAGGCCCCGGAAGGGTACGGACGATTTGTTTGAATCGATCCCACTCGGTCGCCGTCCATATCTCGGTTTGTGCGTGGCCAAAAGTCCGGACCAAGGCGGAAACCTTCGCAGCCGTTTCGATATCATTCGCGATGAAGACATCGAGGTAGTCGCAAGGTCCGAGCACGGCATAGCTGTTCAGCCATTCCACATCCGGGCATTCTTCCCGTATGCGCTTCATGGCGTCGCGTTCAAGCTGCTCTAGGGATCGCGGCGAACGAACGGCATCGGGATTCAAACGCGTCAACATGATGAATGTCGCCATGGTGGCATCTCCCATTGGGATTAAATTTAGTGTTACTCGCGGCTCGACCTTCGTCTTTGACCTCGATCAAGTGTGGTCAATTCGGCAATGGATGCCGCGTGTTACGTTTCATGGGGCGCCGGCACGTTAAACTGTTGCCAAGGCTTTCGTGAAAATCTGCGGAGCGCCGGGCAGCAGCGTCAGCCGCGCAGCGTCCGGCAAGCGCTCTTGCGTTCCGATCGCGAGATAGCCATTCGGCAACAGGCGGTCGACCATACGGTCCAAAACCTGCTGCTGCAAAGCCTGCGCGAAATAGGTGAAGGCGACGTAGCGGCAGAGGATGAGGTCGAACTGCGGCGATGGCGCTTGCGACCGCAAGTCCTGATACAGGAAGTCGATACCTTCGCGATGAACCGGCTTGACGTAATAAAGCGAACCTATCCGCTCGAAGGCTTGCTCAATGAGATGTGGCGGCAATTCATGCAGGCTGGTCAGCTTGAAGCAGCCCTCCCGCGCCCGGACGAGCATCACCTCGTCGACATCCGTGGCGATGATCGACAAGGAAACGCCCGGGTAAAGCTTCGACACTTCCAGGTCCCAGAGGATTTTCAACGTATAGGGCTCCTCGCCGGAGGCACAGCCCGCAGACCAAATGCGGGCAACTCGTTCCTCGCGCTTCGCGCGGGCGGCGATGTCCGGAAGCACGCGCGCCCGCAAGGCTTCGAACACGCCCCGGTCACGAAAGAACCGCGAAATAGTGATGTGGCAGCGTTCGTCGAGCACCTGCCACTCCGCCGGGTCGGCCGCGAGCCGCGAGCGATAGGCGGCAAAATCGGCGACACCGAGTTCATTCATGCGCTTGCGCAGCCGCTTGCAAACCTGCCGGCGCACTTTCCGGTAGCCCGGCCAACGCAATTCAAGTTGCGGCAGCGCCCATTGCAGGAAGGCCGTGCAGTCCGCATCGTCCATCATAAAGGGCCCGTGGGACGGGCAAGGATCGCGCAAAGCCGTGGCGGCTGCTTGAGGCAGGTCAACCGGCCGGGTTGCTCGCGGCCTCCAATAATTGGCATTCCGCATTTGATCGAAATCAAAGCGGGCCGCCGGGCCACTTGCTCAACTTCTGCGACCGTCGTGCGGAGGCAAGATTGGCGAAGTACAGCAGTAAATCGTCTACGGGCGTGGATCTGCTTAGGCGACGAACCAGTCTACCGATGAGGCATGGCGGGGGGACCCGTAGCCTTTCGCCCGAGAACACCGGAGGAGACTCCAGTCCGACGGGTGGGCGGCGCGGGTCCCGCGCTCTCAGCGCCGGCCCCCGTTCGTGTTTGGTTATGCGGAGATGTTCGATGGAATCCTATCCTGTCGATATCGATCCCGAGCAGGTCGTTCGCTGGGTTAAGGCGGAATGTGAAGCTGCGCCCTCGAGCTTAAGAGTCATGGCGCGACGTAGCCGGGAAGTACGCGAAATTCCGCTTCGGAGCGAAAGCCATCTCGGCGATGAAGAACGTCAGGATCTAACCGAGATCGACACCGTCGCGACACTCGAAATTGCACCCCCGCACGCAGGCGAAGGCTGGCTGCTAACCGTCGTGGTCGAAGACGAAGCGGGTCCGCACATATCCCAGGGCGGCGAGAGCGGCGAAATGGAGCAACGGATCGACCTCGGCACTTTTCAGAAAGAATTCATCCGCCCCGGCCGCGGGGTCGCCAATGTCTTTGCTGAGGTCGAAAATGAATCGGCCAAAGAGCACGTAACTCACCTCATCGACGCGATCGAAACCAACCGTCACGCCGACGGCCGGACCGCATCGCCCCGTTAGCTAGGTGGCGAGCCCGACAGGCGCAAGGAGGATTTAATATGGCGGAACAATCGACACGAATGCCTGTAAGAGTGAGCAGGCCGCACAGGCGAGCCGGCGTGCGCGAGAGATTGCAACCCGTCGAACAATTGCGGACAGAAGTTGATCGACTACTGAGCGATTTCCTGCGTGGCTATTGGCATATTCCCTTCAGGCATTCAGCGGTCGACGTGGAGCCAATTTTGCGCGGCGGCATAGGTTTAAGCGCAACGCCTGCGGTCGATATTGTCGATAAAGGCGATGCCTATAAGCTCACCGCCGAGCTGCCGGGAGTCGACGAGAAACAAGTCGAACTCAAGTTCTCGGACAGTACGTTGACGATCGAGGGGAAAAAGGACGAAAACCCCGAGGACGGCAAACAGGATCACTTTGTATCGGAGCGCCATTACGGCGATTTTCATCGCACCTTCCGCGTTCCTGATGGGGTGGATGCGGAGAAGATCGAGGCGCACTTCAGGAATGGGGTCCTTGCTGTCACGCTACCGAAAACCATCGAGTCACGCAGGATGCAGAAGAAGATTACCGTCAAGAGCGCATAACAAACGACCGGCACGCACTCACTACATTCGGCGTTGCTCTTTAGTCAGCAGGGCTGCAAGGTCATCCTTAAGCAAGAGGCGCCGCTTCTTCAGCTTTTCGAGCACCTCATCGGTGGTCGGTTCATCTTCCGACTCGATGTGCCAGATATGGCGATTGACCTCGTCATAAGCCGCTACAAGTTGCCCGAACTCGTAGTTCTTGCTCGTTAGGCGCTCGATCAGCGCGCGCTGGCCCGGAAACTCGTCTTGTAATTCGTGGGGAATGCGCATAATGACCGGCCCCATATTTTCAGTTATCGGCGGCAAAAATTTCTAGGACGTCCGAGCCGCTGCTCAGCCATGTTCGCGGCCCCTGCGTGAGAAACCTCTAACTAGATCGGCAGACATTGCTGATACTTCAACAGTAAAAAAATTCATCCATAAACTGGAGCTTCTTTTTGATACAGATCAACGACTGTCTGCTCCGCAGGACTTCGATGGGTCGTCAGGTTTAAAGAAGTCCCGAAAGTATTTTCGAACGGTGGACGCGTCAGTTCCATGTCGGAAGGGTCTGAAGGCATAATAAGAGGAGAATCACGATGAAGGTCAAAGAGATGATGCATAAAGGCGTAGAATGGGTTTCGCCTGATACGTCAATCGCAGCGATTGCGAAGAAGATGCGGCAGCGTGACATCGGTGCAATCCCAGTAGGGGAGAATGATCGTCTCGTTGGCATGGTCACTGATCGAGACATCGCCGTGCGAGGGCTCGCCAACGGCAAGAATGTCTCCAAGCTCACCGCCAGGGATGTCATGACGAAGGGTGTCTTCTGGTGCCGAGACAGTGACAACGCCGCCGCGGCGGCGCGCCTCATGGAGACCAAGCATGTCAGGCGACTTCCCGTCATCAATGAGAAGAAAAGAATGGTCGGCATGCTGAGCCTCGGTGATATTTCACACGCGGCCTCGCAAAGAACTGCTGCCGAGATGCTAAAGGCGGTGTCCGCCCATCACGCCTGAAAGAGACGTCAGCGACCGACGGCGAAGCACGCGTGCCCCTGCCGGACGGGGCTCATTTTGACCCTCGGGACAGAGTGACGACTGCTCCTACCTGCGTCCCGCAGCTTCCAAGTGAGCGGAAGGATACTGAGACAGAAAGGCCGCCAAGCGCGGAGGGGTGCGCTGGCGGCCTTTTGAGTTCGACAAGGGCTGGCTGGGGGGCGACAAATGCCCTTGTCCCCTTGTGCCCACAAATAGTCTTAGCTGCGGAGGTTTCAAGAACCGTCGTGGCACTTTACCTACTCGCGATGAGGGCAGATTATGGCAGCAACGAAATTCAAGTTACCTGAGCAGTGGGAGGACTGGTGCAGTTGGGGGCTCGGCATCTGGCTCTGCATCTCGCCGTGGGCGCTCCATTTCGATTTGGATTCGGGCGCTACACGCGCCGCCGTGATTACGGGTGTCCTGGTAATTTTAACGGAAATGGTGACGTTGTCAGTTCACCGCGCGTGGGAGGAGTGGTTCAATATTTTGCTGGGCATTTGGCTACTGGCGGCGCCGTGGATTCTCGAAATTACAATTTCGGCAGTTACGGCGAATTTCATTGTGGTAGGCCTACTCGTACTGATGCTTGCCATTTACGAAATCTGGCAGGGTGGCTCCGAAAGCGGGAACAAAGCTTAGTTTCACGCCTGCGTTGGTGTAAACCCTTCAGGAATATGAAGGCAAGTGACTATACAATGCGAGCGGAAAGTCCGTCGTACCCATCTGCGAAATTGACGAGCTCATCACCCGTGAACGACCAAGACTGGTGTCTCCGCAAGCCGGATGACCCCTTCCGCAACACTTCCGAGAAACAAACGGTTGAATCCGCGACGGCCGTGAGTGCCGATGATGATGAGATCGGCCCGCCATCGCTTTGCATCCTTGTTGATAACCTCCCAAATGCGAGTCGTGAGACCAGCAATAACAACAAATTTTGTGTCGAACTTCACGCGGCCCGCTTTTGCTTTTACCGCACAAGCGGCCAAAACTTTGCGACCCGCGTCTCGCATCGACTTTTGATAAGCATCGATCGAATAGGGAATTTCGCCCATTGTTATGTATGCGGGCAATACATCGACCACATGAACCAGCCGAAGCGCAGCGCGCTGGTCCTTAGCGAGCCTTATGGCTTCCTTGAGCGCGAGATTCGAAATCCCACTTCCATCGACTGCCACCAAGATGCGCTTGTACATTTGAAATCCCCTCGGGTAATAGTGATCAAGCTCAGACCCCACTGCTCCGTCGCCGCGCTCGCGTCCGATCTGCGTGTCATGGCATTACGATCCATAGAATTAAAAGAGCTTTGACGGCGGGGCGGGCGCCCAAGGCAATGCAAATGATGATGATGGCGAGCAAGACCAGGATCGCCGTCATTACATCGTTCGGTAGGCCTTTGAGCCAGCCGTCGACGCGCTCCGACCAAGGATGGAGGGCGATCATTACAAGGCCCATCGCAATAAGCACAACACCCCAGATGCGATCGTCCACGGATGCTCCAATTTTGATGATTTTCACATTCGTGCCTGCATGGCGCGCTGCTCAGTTGGTAGCGACGGTAAACCAATTGAAGGGCGTGTCCATATCCAGACCATGGTGAACCAACTCGAAAAAAGAGCGGCTGATCAATGATTTCGTTCTCCGGCAAAAGCGCAAAGACGCTCAGGATTTTGGAAAGCGCACGGTATGTGCGTAAATCGCCATGGCAATCATAGCTGAGCCGCCAAACACCATATTTACTCCGACAAGAATACCAATAGCCAAAGGTGCCGTCCCAGGAAGGCCTAATACGACCAACGCCGCGAGCGCTAGGTCAACACAACCGCTTGCCACCATCCATTCCCAACGACCCGACAACTCACGTCTGTGATCCAGCGCATACATAATCGTTGCTATTCCTTCGATCACGAAAAAGATCGTCAGCAAATAGGTGATTGGAATTGAATTGGCGGCCGGCCATTCCATCAAAGTGGCACCGACCGCAATGGCAAGAATAGCGGACAATAATGACCACCAAAATCCGGGGGCGTGGCGCCCCCCGGCGGTTGTTACCAACCCAACGAAGCCAGAAACGACAAATAGCCAACCTATAATCGTATTGAGAGCAATGGCAGAAGCAAAGATTGGAAGAAAGAGCGCGAGCCAGCCAAGAATAACGAGAACGATTCCTTCGGCCAGCATTTGCGGCCAGTATGGCCGCGTTGACCTCCAAAACTTCGATCGGTCCGTATCAATACCCTTCATGTCTATGGACCCCGTGATTTTTAAAAAATCTATGCCCCACTCAGCCAAGTCTATTGATTTAACTCAAATCACACGATCCGGGTCGGTAAGCAGGTTCAATATCCGCTAAGTGCGAAAACGGACATGACACTTCGATATAGCGAGTGCGAGCACGAAGTGGAAAATCCGTGAAAAAATACTTTTAGCGGACCTAAGCCATTGATCCCGCAAAGGTAGACTTTCCCTTCACACGGGAGAGGTCGTAGTTTCAATCCCTACAGCACCCACCATTCGCCGCATCAATTCAGCTTCGGCGGGTCGCGCGTCAGATTCTTCGCGGCAAGCTCGTCGACATAATCCTGCCAATAGCGCGAGTAATTGCGGCCGAGCTCGAGCAGATAGTCCCAGCCGAAAATTCCGGTCGAGTGCAGGTCGTCGAACACCAGCCGCACAGCGTAATTGCCGACCGGCAGCACCTCGATAATGCCGACCTCGCGCTTGCCGGGTACGGTTTTGCGCTCCTCCGCCGAGTGACCCTGCACTTCCGCGCTCGGGCTCTTTACCCGCAGATATTCGGCCGGCAAATCGAACCGCTCGCCGTTGTCGAAGCTCACCGTCAGCGTCTTGCGGTCTTTGTGCAGGCGCAATTCGCTCGGCCAGGCTTGCGGGGCGGCGTTCATCTCAAACAACGAACCGCACGGAGCCGGCGGCGGACAGATCGTAACCGCCCAATTCCTGCGCACGCGCGGCGAACCCCTTGGAGGCCAAAAACCTGATCGCGGCCTGCAGCGGCGCGCGGAAATAGTCGCGCTGGCGCACCGCCAAGTCGAAATGCTCCCACACGATCGGCACGAAATCGAGGCCGGCAGCGTTGGCAACGCCGCGCGTGGAGATGCCGGTGTCGGCGCGGCCGGCGCGGATCGCCTGCGCGATGTCGGGACCGGTCGGGCAGACCGGGCTGACGGCGGTGAGCTGATCGAGCGTGGCCTTGGCGCGATGCAGAAGCGCGAGCAGCAGAAGCTGCGCGCCGGCGCCTTTCGGCCGCATGGTGATGCGCGCGTGCTTGGCAAGAACGTCGCCGATCGACTTCAGCTTGAGCGGATTGCCGGGCGCCAGCAAGAAACCCTGCTCGCGGCGGCAGAACGCGATCAACACCGTGTCCTGCATGTCGCCGCGGTTTTTCATCACGGCGACGTTGGCGTCCGCTTCGATGTCGTCCAATGTGTGCAAATGCATGCAGGCCGCGACTGCCTCGCCGGCGGCAAAGCGTTCAAGTCCGGCTTCGCTGCCGACGGCGAGTGTGGCGAGACCGGAACCGCTCTCACGCAAGGCCCAGTCGAGCAGGGGGTCGTGGCTGCCGGCGACGATCGGCGCCGGCTCGGCGCGCACCATGCCGGCCGGGCGTGAAACGCTGCCCGCCAGCCATTGGTCGAGTTCGGCTTTGGGAAACAGCCAGCGGCCGGTGACCTTGGTGCAGGGCACGGCGCCTTCGGCGACCATCTCGTAGATCTTGCGTTCCTTCAGGCGGAGATAGGCGGCGGCTTCGGCGGTGGTGAAAAGCTGCATCGAGAGACGCCCTGCGCACACATGCACGGTTTTCGCTACCCCTAAAAATACAGGAATTACAACGCGTTTAGCAATGGCGCGCGGGCGCGAAGCAACCCGCTTCGCTCACCTCGCCGCTGCCTTCGCGGCTTTCAGATCGTGGATAAAGGCACGGTATTGCGCCTGCTTATCGCGCTCGTCATCGATGCGCAGGATGTAGGACGGGTGAATGGTCGCGACCATCTGGCCGCCGTCCGGCATGTCCAACACGCGGCCGCGAATCTTGCCGATGGTCATGGGCCTGCCCATCAGGCTGCGCACGGCGGTGGCGCCGAGCGCGACGACGATTTTCGGTTTGACGATCGCGCGCTCGAGATCGATCCACCAGCGGCAGCGGTCGATCTCCTGCGTGTTCGGCTTCTTGTGCAGCCGCCGCTTGCCGCGCATCTCGAACTTGAAATGCTTGACCGCATTGGTGACGAAGACCTGGGCGCGGTCGATGCCAGCGTCGGCGATCGCCTTGTCGAGCACGCGGCCGGCCGGGCCGACGAAGGGCTTGCCGGCGATGTCTTCGTTGTCGCCCGGCTGCTCGCCCACCAGCATGATGCGCGCCCGCGCCGGCCCCTCGCCCGGCACGACCCGGGTCGCATGCTTATAGAGCGGACAGCGCGTGCACTCGGCCTCCGCGGCGCGGAGCTGCTTCAGGCTCATGGGCTTTGCGGCGGCATTCATATCGTTCCAGGCCCAGCACGCAGGTCCAGTTCCGAAATCGGGAGGAATTGTACGGCAAATGGCGCTCCCTACGGGAGTCGAACCCGTGTTTCAGCCTTGAGAGGGCCGCGTCCATATATGCCTGTTTGCTTGCCTACCAACGGTTACCAAGGAAGGGTGTAGGAAGCCGTTTTTCGACAGGAAGAAGGCTGGTCAGGGCTGAAACATCCCTGTGACCTACCATACCTGATTACAAATCCGGTCCGCTGTATTTGCTTCGAGATGCATTCTCGGCGCAAGCGACCTCCGACCTTGCGGTTGTCATGGCCCGCTTCGGACGTGAACGACCGCAAGGTCGGAGGTCGCGGGAAGCATGTCTCTGACCTCGCTAGGCGCCGCCCGGCGGCTTAGGAGCCTGCCCAACCTCCGATGGCTCCCCATCGTCTGACATTGCGGCTACTCACGATGCGCCGGCATCATGTTCACGACCGAAATGCACGAACGTCGAGCCGGGCTTCCAGTTGATCTCCTCACGCAGCACGACCGATACCGAAACACCGAGCAGATTCAGAAGGCGGACAAGGCGCTCGGCGGTGAAGCCGGCGGCCGCGCCGGCGACGAGATCTGAAGCCTCTTCGGACGACAGGTTCATGATCTTACGGGCCTTGGCCTGTGTCAGCTTGCGATCGGCGACTGTCGCTCGAATGCGGCTGACGAGGGTCGCCTTCAGTAGACGCTCGTCAGCGCTCGGCAGACCGAGATCGGCGTACAGATTATCGGGCCCAAGATCATGTGCCGGGCCTTTCCATCGGCTGGATCGGGGGCGCTTCATGACGAGCGCGCGAAGATAGCGCCCTCTTTGGACGCCGACCCGCGGATCTCGATCAAGACGTCCTTGCCCAACGCCGCGAGGGCCTGCATCAGCCGAAAGGACGGATAATCCTTCACGACCCCGTTCACGATGCGCGCGACATCAGATCGGACCAATCCGGTGAGCTTGGCGGCCTCGCCCTGCGTGAGGGCGCGGTCTTCTATCGCAAGGGCGATGGCGTTGGCGATGACGAACTTCACTCGCATTTCGTCGGGGTCCGCGTAGCCCATGTCCTTGAGGAAGTCGCCGCTGCCGCGCACGACCTGTTGTCGCGGCCGGCACGCCAGACTGCGTGGCCGTTCAGGACGTGGCCGTGCCCCCGGCCTCGGTTTGCTTCTGCCGATCATGTGCTGCAGTCCGAAACGGCGTCGTCGACGCCTGTCACATCTGACGCTTCGACCGGCGGCAGTGCCTCGATGATTGCGTCGAGACGGTCCTGTTCGTCGTCTTCCAGCAGGTCGATTGGCCCGCCCTCCCTCGACGCGAAGAAGTCGAAATTTCCGGTGCGACCGTCGGGGGCAACGGCCTTGTCGACGTACTTGACTCCCTCGTTCCGCTTGAAGGCGTGGATGGTCCAACCGTCGGCGGTGAACTCGCCGATCGAGTGGAAGAGATGCTTCCACCCGGACGTTGGCGACACAAGCCGCGGCACGGCGTCGCCGCTCAGGATACGCCGAAGCACGGCCACCACTTCGTCCACGGCCACTGCGCCTTTGGGAAGCGACGGTAATTCCGTTCGCGGTGCCGGATGCCGGCGCGCCTCCTCCAGAATGGCGTCGAGTTCGGGTATGAGCGGACGCCACTCTTCGAAGCGGTCCCACACCCGATCGTGCAATTCGTGAAAGCGGTCCAATGCCGCGTGGAAGGCGTCGTCGTCTATGCGGTGCCGATGCCAGTCGCGGTAGAGTTTGTCCTGGGCCGCGGTGCAGGCCACGACCCACTCGATGTCGACCGGTCGGCACCAGGCGATACGCAGGTCCGCCCCTGACACGATGCGCTCCACGGTATCGCGCAGGCGGTCTTCGACCGGCTTCCGCTGCTCTTCCGCCATCGCCCATGCGGCTGCGCTGCGTATGTCTATCTCGATGCGGCGCCCAATCTTGAATTCTGCCGCTCCCGGAGCAAAGCTGGATTCGCGTCGGACCACGATATCGTCGCTGTCTATTTCGACCGCGGCAAGCACGTCACGCACCGGCGCGAACTCCTTGTGGTCCGTCACCAGAGACATCAGCGGTTGCTTATGATTGGCGGTGTCTTCCATTTGGACTAGCGTTTGATTCCTATGACTGGCGTTGCCCGGCGCGCCTGCGCGAAGCCCTGACCGATCCGCCTTAATAACCCCGGACTTCGCCATCCCGTAATCGAAGCGGTCGCGGCCGGGAATGATGCTCATGTCGGCATTGGGCCAGACGTCGGCATTGAATTCGGAGACTATCACCCAAGATGGAGACTCCGGGTCCAGACCACACCGGCGCTTGTCCTCCGGAGTGAGTTCTACACCATGAGTACCCGATCTCAGGGGCTTGGTGGTGATCGGGAAAATGATCACGTCGCCCTCTTCGACTTTGCCGTCGACTGCCCGTAGATCGGCACCGGCGCCAGCGACCCGTGCGACGATGCACGAAGGCCGATCCTTGGAGGAGTCGATGCGACCGCTCTTGCGCTCGTCGAGCCAGAGATAGCCATATCGGAAGAGAAGGCCCGGCCTTGGTTCAGGGATTGGAGCCATGTGCGGGAGCCAACTCCATTCCTTCGGCAGGCTCCTGATCTATTTCGGCCAGCGCCTCGATCTGCCGTGCCGTGGAGTCCGGTAGATCGGTTATTGCGCCAACGGTTCGCTTCCGACCCCTAAGCTTGTCGTATTCCTGCATGGTCATCATCACGAAACGAGGCCTGTCGTGATAGGTGATAATCACCGGCTCGCGCATCGCCGCTTCCTGAATGGCCGAAGCCTGACGCTGTAGATCCTGAGAGCCGAAAGTCTGCATGGCAGCCTCCATCAAACGATGTATTTTACATAGTTTCATAGCCCGGTCAAGATTTCGCATTCAGCCTTTGAAATGCGGCCCTACGCCAAACGGTTAACCGTAGCTGCTTATTTTCCCTTGTTTTTCAATAGTTACTACCCGATATTAGCATCAACACAATCGGGTAACAAGTCATGGACCTTACACCCTTGGAGTGGGAGCAGCGCCGGCATCTCGACGAGGTGCGCGACCTCTGGCGCACCCTCGGTCCTCTGCTACAGCAACGGTATCAGTTCGCCGGCGGCGTCACCTGGAAGCAGGTGAAGGGCCACGAATATCTGGCGCGGTTCCAAACCGACCCGGTGACGCACGCCAAGAAGTTCGAATACCTCGGCAAGCGCAAGCCGGAGACCGAGCGCGTCTACGCGGACTTCCAGCGCGAGCGTTCCGACCTCGACGGTCAAATCGGCGGCCTGCAGCGACGCACGGACGTCGCCGCCCGGGTGACCAAGGCGCTGCGCCTCGGTCGCATGCCGACGCAGGCCGCCGACGCTCTGCGCGCGATCTGGCGCGCCGGGCTCGACACGGACGTGGTCGTCGTCGGCAGCAGCAACATCTACGCCTACGAAATCCTGACCGGTCTGCTGGTGCCGCGCGAGGCGGCGCCGGCCGAAGATCTCGACCTGATGTCTCTCGTCCCCAGTTCCGAAGAGGCGGCTGACGATCTCAAGCGTGCGCTGGTCACGGCCGACCGGTCGTATCGCTTCAACAGCCAGTTGTCCGAGTTCATCGCCGGCGACGGCTTCCGTATCAGCCTGAAGGCGCCGGGAGAGCTTCAGAACGCCCTCGTCGGCGCCGCCGGTGACGAGACCGACCGGGAAGCGGTCGCTTGGGCTATGCGTGTTCCGCCGATTTCCACGATGGTGCTGGGCCGCGATGGTCAGCCGACCGGCGCCTCTTTCCTCGATCCTCGGGCCTTCCTCGTGCTGACCGCCTGCGGGGTCCGGGTGGGCTTCATGCGCGCGCCGCAGGCAGAGGTGCGCATCGAAGCCGTAGCCGAAATGGTCGCCCGCGAGTGGTCGGAGCCATTCCCCGAGCGGTTCGTCGAGCTTTCTCCTGCTCTGGAAGCGGTGTTCGGCGGGCGCGGGCCGAGCATGTGAGCGCACGTAAGCGAGCCAAGGTTTCGTTGACCAAACGCCGAGATGGTCCGGCGGCTTAATACTTGTTCAGGTTGTCCCGCGTATGGTGTCCGTCGTCCAGAGTTCACAGCGAAGGCAGTCCCTTCCTTCGCCTCATACGGCCTCTCCGATGCCGCCCGACGCGACGATGTGGTTCGTCAACGAACCGCAGCCGCTGCACCATGTCACCGTGGTGAAGCGGTTTCAGGACATGCCCGAAAGCTTCACGGCCCGTGTGCTCGTGTTGCGCCGCCCCGAGGGCACCGTCGAACCGTATCCACAGTTGATCCGATATCAGCGCGCGCATCCTCATCGGTCGAGTTCTTGGCAGAATACCGTCGTGCGCGCCGTCGGGCTGCTCTGGGACTACTCGATCCAAGTCACGCACCATTCCACGCCCCGCGATCTCTTTCGTGGGTTCGCGCTCGCGCTACTGGCCGGGACGATCAAGGAGGACGGAAGCGATCCGACGGGCCTTCTTTGGCCGAGCACGCCGCGCTCGCGCGCTGTCGGCTTCGTCAAGAGCATCGAGGCCTTCGCGGAGTGGTGCGGCAGCGAAGCCGACGAAGTGTCGCCGATCGCGCCGGAAGTACTGCCGCTCATACCCGGCACGGCCGAGCACATGACCAGTCTGCTCATTTGGCATCGGCTGCGACGCGTGTCGATGCTCCAGCACATCAAGGCCGCTCCGAAGACCCACCGGAAGAGCATCATCGATCATGGACGTGACCCGCGCGGGCACGATGCCGAGCCGGTCAAGTTCTTCCCGCCGCAGCATGCCGAGAGGCTGCTGTGGGAGGGCCACAAGCGGCCAGGCGCCGAGCGCGAGCCGAATGTCTTCCTTCGCTACAACATGCGCGACATGATGATCGCCCTGCTCGACGGCTGGGGCGGACTGCGGCGATCCGAGGGACTGCATTTGTGGCTCGACGACGTGGTCGACGATCCCACGGAACCCGGCCGGGCGCTGGTCGTGCTTCACCATCCCGCAGAAAGCAAGCTCCACTGGCAAAATCCTCTAACCAGTAGACCCGAAGTGCTGACACGGCGGGAAGTCCTCCACCGCGCATACGGGCTGCGGCCGCGCAACGAGGTGAAGCGCGGCGCCTACCATGCCGGATGGAAAGGCATGGACCTCGACAGCAATCATCGGACGTGCGTTTTCTGGATCGACGATCAGGCCGGCGCGCTGTTTTGGACGCTCTATCTCGGCTACCTCCGTTTCGTTCGTCCCAAGATCATGGAACAGCGCCGCAAGATGGGCGGCCGCGACCACCCATTCCTGTTTGTTTCCGAGCGCATCAACGCCAAGACCGGATTGCCCGGCGAGCCGTATTCGGAAAAGGCTTACGAGCGCAACCATCAGGCTGCGGTGGAACGCATCGGGCTCGTGTACGCCAAGGAGAAAGGGACGACGACGCACGGCCTTCGCCACCTCTACGGACAAACGCTGGCCAAGCTTTCCGTGCCCGCGCAGGTGATCAAGAAGGGATTGCATCACCGCAGCTACCTGTCCCAGGCGGCGTACATCGCACCCGATGCGCATGAGACCAACGCAGCGCTGCGGGCCGCGCAGCAGAATGTCGCGCGCGGCGAATTCGGCCGGGCCAAGCTCGGCAGCGATACCAGCGGCGAACTGCTCAAGCTCCGCAACTACCTGTCGAGCGGAGGCGGCGCATGACGCAGAACACCTTCGTCGCATGCGACAGGGTCGCCGACGCTTGGTTCAACAGCGATCCGGTGCGGTTCGCCATCGTTCCCGGCGCCGACGAGGACCCCGAAAAGACCGCCGCCGTCGTCGAGGGGATAGTGGGCACCTGCGCGGCCGCTGGCGACGACGGGGAGGTCGTCGACGAGGCCTTGGCCGAACTCGTCGAGTTGCACGCCCGCGGCCTCGTGTTGTGGCCGATCGGGTTTCAGTGGGGCCGTACAGCGCTGGGCGACGTATTCGGCCAGCGGTTTGCGCGTGTGGTCGAGGAGGAAGACCCGGTGTCGTTTGAGGTCCGGGAGGAGATATTCCGGAGCGACGAATTCCAGAAAGCATCGTGGACGGCGTCAGAGAAGCGGATCCGAAGCTTTAACTTCTGGCGCTACTTCATGACCATCCGCCTTTGCACCACGATAGTACGGAAGCTGGACGACGTTCACGAATTGCATCTACTTCAATTGTACGCCACTCTGAAGCCCAACGGACTTTGGCTCGACTGGGTGCCGCCGTATAGCAGGAACGGGCTTTGGTACTTCACCCAGTTCCTGGCGCAACAGCGCAATAAACCGCTTCTTGCCGTCAGCGCGCTCAATCCTAGCCGTTCGCTCGTCGCCGGGTCTCGCGTCAGGTCGATCGTCGCAGCCCACCCTCATCTTGAGTGGGTGGATCAAGCGTTCGAGCATTGGGCCGACGAAATGCCGACCATGACTAAGGGCGGTCCGCGTGAGGCGAAGCGTTTGTTTCTCGACTTCCTGCGCACGAGACCCGAGAAAGAAACCGGTGTCAGAACCGTATTCTCTAGGGGTAACTTCAAGGCACTGCTCGAATTCGCCCGGACGTGGAGTACACCGGCCAACCGCGGACTTTCAGCAGCGAAGGTGTTGGACTTCGCGGAGTGGTTTGCGGCTCAAGATGACTCGCTCTACATCGATGTCGGCATCACCCGGTACGATATAGACCAGTTCCTCAAGTCGCTACCTGCCAGCACGGCTCGTCCGACGGACGTTCAAGCTCGACCGATGCCGACGCGGTTCCATCACAGGCTCAAAGAGATCATCACCGAGAAAGATTTCTCTTGGTCGAAATCGTTGAAACACGGAACAACCGGGCTGCCCGTCCACTGGGTATCTTGGCACAACCCCGAAACCGGCGAAGTGGAGCCCGTATTCTGCGAGGTGCTCCCGCGCATGTTGCTGCTGCATCTCGAATTGCCGTTGCGCAACATTCAGGTCCGTCGGCTTGATAGTGGCGAAGGAGACAGTCGCTATTACGACGTGAAGACCAAGAAGTGGCGCGACGCTGCCGGTCCTAATGTCGGCTACTGGGAGCGTGCTGGCGCGAAGAACTGTAGACGGGGCGTTTTCCGGGAGATCCCGTCGATCACTGGTGGGACAATCACCGGGTTCTGGATCAACTCGAATAAGACGCAGGACGCGGGCAATCTCTTCGATGAGACGAGCGGCTACGAAATCCCCTGGCAGCACGACGAGGTGCTTGAAAACCTTGCCGCTATGCGTGCCTGGCAAGAGAAATATAATCCCGTTTCGGCGCCGCTCGCCCACGCGTCTGTGCCCAAGGGGGTCTTCGAGGAAGAACCATCCGAGGCCGTGCGCGCCGTCCTACCGAGCCGCTTCTATCTCTTTCGCTATCCTCTAAATACGGGGGAGCGCGGCCGCGAGGCGCCGCCGACATACAAACTCTTTCATCAGTTCTTCCATGATGCGCTCGACGAGCTTGAGCGGCGGCTTGCGGCGGAAGACCCCGATGCTGCGATCCGCATCATCACCGAACGAGATCGGTCCGGGCAGCCACGGAAGGCCATCTTTACCATTCATGGGATGCGGTCGTCGACATTGACTGCGCTTCACATGGCCGGCGTGCCGATCGAGGTTTTGAGCAAGGTCGTCGCCGGCCATGCAACGATCCTCATGACGCTTCGGTACACGAAGTTTGACGCTGCCCACGTAAACGAGATCTTGACGCAGGCGCGAATGCAGGCGCTGGCGGCTGGACGGAGCCGTTTTACGAATTTCTTGAAGGGGGCAACCCTCGAAGAGGCAATGCGAATGACCGCGCGCCTATCCGACGACGGTTTGCACCAGATGAAGGGATCTTACCAAGAACCGACTGGCTGGACACGGCTGGAGATCGGCATCTGTCCGAACGGCTGCACACAATGCCATGTGGGCGGCGAAGCGATCGTCCGCCGCGAGCAGAAGAGCAGCGGTCGCGACAAGACGACGTACGCGCCGGTGGCCGGCGGACCGCGTAATTGCGTCCGCTGCCGATTTTTCGTGACCGGCTTACCGTTTCTAATCCCACTTTGGGCGCATGCGACTACGATCTTGGCAAAAGTCGACGGTCTCTCACACCGCATAGCTGGCACCCGGAAAGAACTCGACGAGCTGAAACGCCGGCGACATTCGCTCGGAAGTGATCCGGTTCCTCAGTCGCTTATCGATCACATACGCATCCTTGATGAAGCTTGGATAGGCGAAAGCGAGGCCCGCGACCAAGCTCTTGCCGATGCACATGCCGCGATGGTCTTTGTCGAAAAGGTGCGCGCCGTCTTCAAGCACGACACCGAGGGCGACGCCGTCAAGCTTCCGATGTTGGTGAACGACGACGGCATTCCTGAATTCACTGCCCGTGAGTCGACGCGCTTTGAACTGGTCGATGCGGTCGTGCAGGCATCTCGCTGGTTTCCCTCGATGAATACTGTCGATCTGGAGCGGGAACGAGATGAGTTTCTCAACAAAATACTTTACCGAAATGGGTACGTGCCGATCACGCTTGCGCCCTTGAGCGAGCACGAACGTCGGCGTGCAGCGGATGCCTTGGCTCAAATGCTGATCGTCGAACTTGGCGCCATCGAGGCTGAAACTCTAATCGACGGGCGCAAAACGCTCGCCGACTTTGGTTTGCAAGCCAAGCTTGAGTCAGCAGCGGCTGCGGCCATAGGCCGTCCTATAGAGTGGTTGATGTTGCCGCCACCGAGTGACGCTGGGCAGTCGATCGCAGATGCATCTTAGTCGGGCAATCGGCATCGACTTTTTGAGTGGGTAACGTGGGGAGTGAGTACGATGCAGAGCATGCAACAAGCGGTTTTGGGAGAAGTCGATAAGTTGGTCAAGAAGCTGGTCGAGCAGGCTTCCAATAAGTCTATTGCCACCAAGCTCCGCAATCTGAACGACGTCTGCCGGGTTATCGTCTTGGAGACGAAGCAGCGACTAACCGTTCCAGAAACGCTGCGCCAATACAAAGCGCGGTTTCCCGACAACTCACAAGCTCTCAGCGAGCAGACGATCCGCAACAAACGACCGAACGGCAATCCGTATCAGATGCTGTATCGAAAGTGGGAGGATATTGCCGAACACATCCTGACCAACCAGCCGGCGACTTCGGTGCAGATCAACGGTGACGTGATTGCAGAGAGTGATGTTCGAAAGATCCAAGACGTCGTTCTTCGTCATCAGGTCTTTCTGCTGTTCGCCCAGAACCGCAGTCTGCATAATCAGCTCAACATCATGAAGCAGGCCGCCGCTGACGTGCCAATTCAGGTCGCCGGTATGACGCTGCCCTTGGGCGGACCTGATTTGGTACTGACGGAAGGAGAGGTCGATGCCGTTCGTGACTTCGTTGATCCACGGAAGCTGCGCGCGCGGCATCTAGCAAAAACGAAAGACGATGGCGTGCGTACGAAAGATGGGATCGTCATCGCGGACGCAGGGTTTGTCAGCGCGTTGGACAAGATCGTAAGGAGCCATCAGCGAACTTGAGATAGTTGGCGCTCCAGACGGGATTCGAACCCGTGTACCGGCCTTGAGAGGGCCGTATCCTAGGCCTCTAGATGACTGGAGCGTGTACTATTTATCTCTACAACCAATGAGTGTTTGCACACTTTGTGCGATCGTCTCGCGCTGTCTCTCCATATCTTCGCGAGGCGGTTGGCCTCGCATATCTGAATCCTACCAAACTGACCGTCGGCTCTCTCGAAACGGTAGACCTACCGCATCTAAGCCCTTGAACCTACGCGAGTGGTAGGTCCACTGGGGGATATCCGCGTCCTAGGCCTCTAGACGAAGGGAGCTTCAGGCCAAGGCGTTGGAGATAGCCTCGAAAAGCCGGTGGTGCAAGCTTGCCGGCAGCCCGGCAAGATTCCACCCTGCAAGGATCGCAGCCGGGGCTCCCGCCATGATCGATAAAATCGCCAGTCTCGTGAACGCCGATGCCGGGCTCATCCGGCGCGGCCGTTTCGTCGACACCACCTTCCTGATCGCCATCGACGACGCCGACACGCTCATCCGCATCCAGGATGGCCGCGTCATCAAGATTACGCCGGGGCCGTTCATCACGCCGGACTATTCGTTTGCGCTGCGCGCCTCGCGCGAGGTGTGGGAGAAATTCTGGCAGCCGCTGCCGCCGCTCGGCTTCACCGACATTTTCGCACTGGTGAAACAGAAACTCATGCGGGTCGAAGGCGACATCCATCCCTTCATGGCGAACCTGCTTTATTTCAAAGACGTGATCGCAAGCCCTCGCCAAATAAAACAACATGAGGCCACGCGATGAGCCCGCGTTTCGAGCCGATTACCGGGCGCTATCTGAACTGCGAGTTGCTGGGCGAGCCGCACCGTCTCTATGTCGAGGAGGCGGGCAGCGGCATTCCCCTGCTCTGCCTGCACACCGCCGGCTCCGACGGACGGCAATTCCGTGGCCTGATGAACGACGAACGCATCACCAAGAATTTCCGCGTCATCGCCTTCGACATCCCGTGGCACGGCAAGTCCTCGCCGCCGGCGGGCTGGCAGGAGCGCGAATATCAGCTCACCTCGCGGAATTATGTCGACTTGATCGTCGGCGTCGCCGATGCGCTTGAACTCGACAAACCGGTTGCCATGGGCTGTTCGATCGGCGGGCGCATCGTGTTGCATCTCGCGCGCGAGCATCCCGAGCGCTTCCGCGCGCTGATCGGTCTGGAGACGGCCGCCTACACCGCACCCTATTACGACCTGTCGTGGCTCAACCGGCCCGACGTGCACGGCGGCATGGTCTGCGCCGGCGTCGTCTCCGGCCTGATCGCACCGACCGCGCCGAGCGAGGGCCGCTGGGAGACGCTTTGGCACTACATGCAGAGCGGGCCGGGCGTGTTCAAAGGCGACCTGCATTTTTACATGATCGACGGCGATATCCGCGACCGGGTCGACAAGATCGACATCACGCGCTGCCCGCTGTTCCTACTGACCGGCGAGTACGATTATTCCTGCACCGCCGAGGGCACTTTGGCGGTGGCCGAGAAAACCGGCGCGCCAGCCGTCATCATGAAGGACCTCGGGCATTTCCCCATGAGCGAGGACCCGGAGAAATTCAACGGCTATCTGCTGCCGGTGCTGGAGAAGATCAGGGCGCTCTAAGATTTTCCGCTCGTCCCCGCGAAAGCGGGGTCCCCAGGGCCAAAGAACTGGATTCCCGCTTACGCGGGTAATGAGCGGGTTTATGGCTTCGGCGCGAGACGCAATCTGCCCAGCGGCTTGAGAGTGTCGGGGTCGAAGGTGAGCAATTCGACTGCGCCGCCGACCTCGATGGTCACCACGATGTGGTCGGCCCCGACCGCGGTCGAAAGCACCTTGGCACCGGCTGGAAGCGCCGCGCTGACGTCCACGAAAGTGATTGGCTCCGGCGCGCTTCCCCCCAGGTGAAAAACGCGGTAGCCGATGACACCGAGCACAACGGCAAGCGCCAGAAACGTGGTCACGCTGGCGACCAACATCAGCCGGCGTACTTTCGCGACCGCGCGTTCGGCTTCGGGACTGAGGGGTCTTTCGTCGGACATCGCTAACCTATGAAGAGCACCGAAACCATCACCGTCGCCGCCGAAGAAGCAGGCCAGCGCCTCGACCGCGTGCTGGCCGCGCGCGTTCCGGCGCTGTCGCGCTCGCGGCTGAAAGCGCTGATCCTCGACGGCCAAGTTAAGGTCGCGGCACGCACAGTCCGCGATCCGGCGGCGCACGTCAATTCCGGCGACACCGTCACCGTTGCGCTGCCGCCGCCCGAGGAGGCCGAGCCGAAGGGCGAGCAAATTCCGCTCAATATTGTCTACGAGGACGACGCGCTGATCGTCATCGACAAGCCGCCCGGCCTGGTCGTGCATCCGGCCGCCGGCCACGCACAAGGCACGCTGGTCAATGCACTGATCGCGCATTGCGGCGACAGCCTGTCGGGCATCGGTGGTGTCAAGCGCCCCGGCATCGTGCACCGGCTCGACAAGGACACCTCAGGTCTGATGGTGGTGGCCAAGACCGACCAGGCCCACCGCGCGCTCAGCAAGCAATTCGAGAACAAGGCCGAGGGTCCGCTGGAGCGCGGCTATCTCGCCTTCGTCTGGGGCGCCCCCGCAAAACCGAGAGGCACGATCGCCGCGCCGCTCGAGCGCCATCCGCATGTGCGCGACAAACGCGCCGTGCGCGAAGGCGGCCGCAAAGCGGTGACGCATTGGCAAGTGCTGGAGCGCTTTTCAGGTCGCGATGGCAAACCGGTCGCCAGCCTGATCGCCTGCACGCTCGATACCGGGCGCACGCACCAGATCCGCGTGCATCTAGCTCACATCGGTCATCCGATTTTGGGCGACGAGACTTATTCCACCGGCTTCAAGACCAAGGCCAGCCTGCTGTCACCCGACGCGCGCGCGGCGCTCGAAGCTCTGGGACGCCAGGCCCTGCACGCCTACCGGCTCGCCTTCGAACATCCCGAGAGCGGCGACCTGATGGAATTTCAATCGGAATTGCCCGCCGATCTACGCCGCCTGCACGACGCGCTCGCTACTTGAGCAGCGGCCTGCGTGCGGCATCGGCAAGCAGCGCGCTCGCAACTTCGATTACTTTTTGCAAGTGCTCCGGCTTTTGCGGCTGCGCCGGCAACTGCTCGATCTTCCGCAGCAGCGCCAGCGCCTGCTCGAGCAAGACCGTCGACGCGTCGGTCGCCTCTTCGACTTTCTCCTCGACGGCTTCGGCGACCAGCCCGGAAACAATGAATTCCCAATCCACCTTGCCCTTGCCCGGCAGGCGGATGGCCTTGGCCGCCGCGGGCGTCAGGCCGATGCCGGCGCCGTCGGTCGTGCGCCCCGCGCCGGTCGATGCCGCTTTCCGCCTGTGGCCGCTCGTCGTTCTCCCAATAAGGATCGTCGATGTTCCACGGGCCGACGTCGACAATCGCGCAATCGACCGAGGCCTTGCCTTGGAAAACGCGCACGCGCGGCAGCGGCCGCACACGGAAGCGGAACGGCAAGGCCACGCCGAGCTCCTCGTCGTCGGTGACGTGCTCGTCATAGGCGCTCGTGTTGGGATCGCCTGCCCCGCCAAACACGGTGGCGATCACATCCTTTCAGCGCTTGGAGCCCTCCGCGAACGGCGGCGGCACCACCCGCACCGTGCGGTCGAGCGCCCAGGGCCGGGTATCGTCGTACAGCTTCGGATCGGCCATCACCGAGACGTGGAAGTGCTTGGTGTGGGCATTGGCGCCGTTATAGGGCCGCCACACCCAAGGCTGCGTTTTGCTCGAGGCGATGCGCTTGTTGGAAATGATGTATTTGATGCGCGGGTCTTGTGAGAGGCGCAGCATCTCCGCCATCGCGCCGGCATCCACGCCGTGCGCCGGATCGTGCGTGATGTCCATCGCGGTGATGACGTTGTCCGCGTTCGGATTGTGATCGGAATTGCGGATCTGATGCGACTGATCGCCGATGGTGCCGTCGCTCGCCGTGCTGCGTCCGGGCGCCATGTCGTTGACCTGGCGGCGCAGGGTTTCGAGACTCTTGGCGACACGCCAGGACGGCATTTGAGATCAACCTAAGATTGTAGTCTTAGCGCTCGGCACTTTCTGCGCAAGCGGTCTCGTTCCCTTGGCAAACCGCCGTCGCATCCCCATCTATCGTTCATTGAAATACCTACCCCGAATACCGGACAAACCTGGCTTTCTAACGAAACGCCGGGCGATTTGCGTCGTTGACAAGATGCCTCAGTAGCCACTCGCTGCGTGCATGGCTGAAATAGATCAGCAAATCCAATGATTTGCTTAGGCTTTTGACGCAGGTCACAGCGACGTGACGGGCGTCACCCTAGTGTTTGTCGATCCGCTCCGGTATGCTGCATTTGCGAGATCGGAAATGTGCGCCGTCGGCTCGGGGAGCGGCGGCGTCAACAGCCTGCCGATTATCGGGGGCAAATTAAGGAGGGCGCTGTCATGGCCCGTACCGCCGCATTGCCGGCACTCAAGGCCGAATCCGGCCTTTCACACTACCTGGACGAAATCCGCCGGTTCCCCATGCTGGAACCGCAGGAAGAATACATGCTGGCGCGCAGCTGGCGTGAGCACGGCGATCGTGAAGCCGCGCACAAGCTCGTCACCAGCCATCTTCGCCTCGTCGCCAAGATCGCCATGGGCTATCGCGGCTACGGCCTGCCGATCGCCGAGGTGGTGTCGGAAGGCAATGTCGGGCTGATGCAGGCGGTCAAGCGCTTCGAGCCCGAGAAGGGCTTCCGCCTCGCGACCTACGCGATGTGGTGGATCAAGGCCGCCATTCAGGAATACATCCTGCGCTCTTGGTCGCTGGTGAAGATGGGCACCACCGCCAACCAGAAGAAGCTGTTCTTCAACCTGCGCAAGGCCAAGAGCAAGATTTCCGCGCTCGAGGAAGGCGACATGCGCCCCGAGCAGGTGCAGCTCATCGCCAAGCGCCTCGGCGTCACCGAGCAGGACGTGGTCGACATGAACCGCCGGCTCGGCGGCGACGCGTCGCTCAACGCGCCGATCCGCGAGGAAGGCGACTCGGGCGAGTGGCAGGACTGGCTGATGGATGACTCGCCCAGCCAGGAGCGGCTGCTGGCCGACAGCGAGGAGAGCGATAACCGCCATCAGGCGCTGATCGGGGCGCTCGACGTACTCAACGATCGCGAGCGGCGCATCTTCGAGGCGCGCCGGCTGGCCGACGATCCGGTCACGCTGGAAGATCTGGCGAGCGAGTTCGGCGTGTCGCGCGAGCGCGTGCGGCAGATCGAGGTGCGCGCCTTCGAGAAAGTGCAGAAGGCGGTGAAGACCCGCATCGCCGCCATGGAGCAGCCGCCGCAAGCGGCCGCCATCGCGGCGCAGTAAATTTAACACGACGTCACCATCGTCATCTTGGCCGGGCAGAGATGTCCGGCCAATTTTTTTGATTCAGATTTCAAATAGCCCGCGCTATTCCTTATCCCTCCCCGTCTTCGGGGAGGGTGGCGAGCGAAGCGAGCCGGGTGGGGGCGCGCTCGCCAAAATACATTCGGCGTAACCCCACCTCCGGCGCTTCGCGCCGGACCCTCCCCTTTCAGGGGAGGGATAAGAAAGCCAACGCTCCGCCACCCCTATTCTTTTTCTTTGCGGCGCAGGGGTACGCCGTCGTCTGCCATCTGCCGCCGCTCTCGAAAAGAACCGAGGGCGCGCGGGACGCCAAAGGTCCCGAAGGACCCGCGGGCCTCGGCGCCTCGCGGTACCGAGGCTTACCGAAGTCCGTATGCCCGCCTTCGCTCTTTCGAGCTTCGGCGCGGCAAGCCGCAAGTTCGCCAAGTCCGCCAAGTCCGCCAAGTCCGCCAAGTCCGGTGGCGTCCCGCGCGCGGTGTTTCTAGGTTTGCTCCGCATCGCCCCCGGTGGACTGACCTTTCAGGCGCAGCCCCTTACGGGGGTGGAGCGCCTGTCCACCGCTGTGGCCGAACGCGGCCGGTTACCCGCGGCTGGCGGGCCGGGACGAAGCGGCTTGGACCGCCGGGCCGTGACAAGCGCATTTCCGCTGCCACGTCATTCCCCGGCCACCGCTCCCCGTTTCATGTCAGAACATGCTGATCAGACACCCCTCGGTACGAAATGGGATGCGCGCATGATATGAGCGCTTTTTCAGGCGGGGATAAGTTTTTTGCGGGCGTTGGAAGCCGTGATCGTACCGGCACTTAACGCATGTGATGCAGCGTGACGCTGCCTACAGCCACCGTGCCAAAACCGCGCAAATGTGAAGAACCAAACTGCCCGCCCCGTGTTAGTCTGCATTAGTGGCTCGTGGACGACATCGACCAGGGCCAGCACTGCCGGGCTCTCGTTGACCAAGCCGCAAGCCACCTGAACACCGGGTTTCAGGAGGCGATCATGGCCTATTCGCACATTCTGCTCGGCGCCGGCGAGGCGCCGGCGCAGCTCACCGTCAATCGCATCGGCTTTTCCGACCTGAAAGATGCGCTCAAGCGCGGCCTCGACGATTTCTATGCCATGCCGACGCACGCCATGTTCCTGTGCGCGATCTATCCGGTCGCCGGCCTGCTGCTGGCGCGGCTCGCCTTTGGCTATTCGATCCTGCCGCTGCTTTATCCGCTCGGCACCGGCTTCGCCCTGGTCGGCCCGCTGGCGGCGCTCGGACTTTACGAGTTGTCGCGCCGGCGCGAGAACGGGCTCGCCGTTTCCGCCAGCCACTCGCTCGACGTGGTGGACTCCTCCTCGATCGGGGCACTGATCGCGCTCGGCGTCCTGCTGCTCGCTTTGTTCGTGCTGTGGATCGCCTTCGCCAATGCCATCTACATCGCCAATTTCGGCTACGCGCCGCCGGCCTCGATCGCCAGCTTCGTGCACGACGTGCTGACCACGCGCGCCGGCTGGAACCTGATCGTCGTCGGCAACGGCGTCGGCTTCCTGTTCGCGGTCGTCGTGCTGACCATCAGTGTCGTGTCGTTCCCGCTGCTGCTCGACCGCGACGTCGGCGCGGCGGTGGCGCTGCTCACCTCGATCCGCGTCGTGCTGAAAAATCCGCTCACCATGGCGGCATGGGGCGCGATCGTGGCGGCGCTGCTGTTCATCGGCTCGCTGCCGGCCTTCCTTGGCCTCACCGTCGTGATGCCGGTGCTCGGCCACGCCACCTGGCATCTCTATCGCAAGGCGGTGGAATCGGAGGCGAGCCCGCATCCGACGCCGCACAAGCACCCGGGCGAAAAGCGCTACGCCGCGGATTTTCCGGCGGTGTTGTTTCCGTGGGCGCGGTGATCGACGTGTCCCGGGCGCAGCGCAGCGTGAAACGGTGCGCTGCAGGCCCGGGACCTTTGTAAACTCGGCGGTTGGAAAGACCCCGGATCAGCGGCGCACCACTTCGTGCTGCGCCGCATCCGGGGAACGAGGCCTTACTCGCCCCAGGCGCGGAACGCTTCCTCGAAGGCGCGCTGGCCGGGCGTGCCCTTTTCGAGCGAGAGGATGGCACGCTTGCCGCTGGTGTAGACGAGCGGGATATCGATCCAGTCGCGCTGCTTGAGCATCTCGATATTGCGCTGGACGTCGATCTCGACCGCCGACAGGCCGACCAGGAAATAGCCGTTGGTCACCTTGACCGCGAGGCCGGCGAGCGGCGTGCCGCGCCCGGTTTCGTCCGCCTTCAGCAGGATGCCCGGGATATTGCCGATGCCGCCCTCGGGGAAATCCGCCGGCAGCGTGAACTGGATCTCGATGGTGTGGCTCGCCGGCAGCGCCTTGTCGGTGTTGCGGCGCAGCGACCAGGTCATGCGGATGTGGCGCTCAGGGATATCCAGATCGGCGCGCACGGCGAGTTCCGGCGCCAGCCCCGGCCCGGGCGACACCGTTTCGGTGCGCCAGATCGCCGAGCCGACGTGGCGAGCGCCTTGCGGATTGTTGGGATCCTCGTCGTAGAGCACGACCTTCTGCGCGACCGCGGCGGCGGGCGCGTTGGCGGTCGAGCCGGCGCCCGGCACTTCGCCGACGCGGTCGGTGATCTTCGGGCGCGACGGCGGCGTGGTGGCTTGCTGCGGCTTGGACGGCGCCGAGCGGAAGCTCGCGATTAACGTTGCGATGGCGTGGCGCTGCCAATAGCCGGCGCCGGCCAGTCCGCCGATCACCACGAGCAGCAGGACAAATTTGATCAGGCGGCCCCACGCGCGCGCCGGCCGCCGGTAGATTTCGTCTTCATAAGGCGGCGCCGCTCCCTCACCCAAGTCGTGCGTGCGTCCGCGCGGTGGCGGCGGCGGCGCCTCGTCCATCATTTCCGGCTCGCTCACCGGCGGCGGCGGCTCGCTGCCGGGCGGCTCGAAAAAATGCACGCCTTCGCCGTGCTCGTCGGCATGATGCTCGCCCGGCACCGCGTGGTAGACCTCGCGTGCGCTGCGGGTCGCTTCCGCCGCGGCGCCGCCGAGGCCTTCCGCCTCCGCCAGCGTCGCGCGCAGATCGCGCAGGCCCTGATCGGTGAGCGAGCTCGGCCGCGGCGGAGGCGGCTCCTCCTCGCGCGTGCGCTTAGCGGCGTCGGCCTCGACCTTGCGGATCGCTTCTTCGAGCGCGAGGCGCTCGCGCGTGATGTCGGATTCGTCGAGCGGCGGCTCGACGCTGCGCAGCTGATTGACCAATGCGGCGCGCGCGCGCTCGTAGAGCACGCGGCGATTCTCGCCGGTGTTCTTCTCGAGCCCGGCGACGGCACGGGAGATCAGCGGATGGTAATCAGCCATTGCGCCTCAAAGAATCACCCCTCGAACGGATTCTGCACCAGAATAGTGTCTTCGCGCTCCGGGCTGGTAGAAAGCATGGCCACCGGGCAGCCGACCAGTTCCTCGATTCGGCGGACGTATTTTATGGCCTGCGCCGGCAATTGCGCCCAGGAGCGCGCCTTCGCGGTCGCTTCCTTCCAGCCCTCGATCGATTCGTAGACCGGCTCGACGCGCGCCTGCGCCTGTTCGCCGGCCGGCAGATAATCGATCACGCGGCCGTCGAGCTTGTAGCCGGTGCAGACCTTGATCTCCTCGAAGCCGTCGAGAATGTCGAGCTTGGTGAGCGCCAGCCCGTCGATGCCGCAGGTGCGCACGGTCTGGCGCACCAGCACGGCGTCGAACCAGCCGCAGCGGCGGGCCCGGCCGGTGACGGTGCCGAATTCATGGCCGCGCTCGCCAAGCGTCTTGCCGATATCGTTGATCTGCTCGGTCGGGAACGGACCCTGCCCGACGCGCGTGGTGTAGGCCTTGCAGATGCCGAGCACATAATCGATGGCGTTCGGCCCGAGGCCGGAGCCGGTCGCCGCCTGCGCCGCCACCGTGTTGGACGAGGTGACGTAAGGATAAGTGCCGTGATCGATGTCGAGCAGCGCGCCCTGCGCGCCTTCGAACAGAATGCGTTTGCCTTCGCGCCGCTTGGCGTCGAGCAGCGACCACACCGTGTCCATGTAGGGCAGCACTTTCGGCGCCAGCGCGGCGAGCTCGTTGTAGATGGCCTTGCCGTCGATCGGCTTCATGTCGAGCCCGCGGCGCAGCGCGTTGTGATGCGCCAGCAGCCGCTCGATCTTGGGCGCCAGCGCCGGCAGATCGGCGAGATCCATGAAGCGGATGGCGCGGCGGCCGACTTTGTCCTCGTAAGCCGGACCGATGCCGCGCTTGGTGGTGCCGATACGGGTGGCGGCGCCGTCGGATTCGCGCAGCGCGTCGAGCTCGCGATGCAGCGGCAGGATCAGCACGGCATTTTCGGCGATGCGCAAATTCTCCGGGGTCACCGCGATGCCTTGCTTCTTCAATTGTGCAATTTCGTCGATGAGCGCCTGCGGATCGACCACCACGCCGTTGCCGATGACGGACAGCTTACCCCCGCGCACCACGCCCGAGGGCAGCAGCGACAGCTTGAAGGTTTTGCCGTCGATCACCAGGGTGTGGCCGGCATTGTGGCCGCCCTGGAAGCGCACGACGATATCGGCCTGCTCGGACAGCCAGTCGACGATCTTGCCTTTGCCTTCGTCGCCCCACTGGGATCCGACTACTACCACATTCGCCATGAACGATGTTTCCCTGCCAGCGCCCGGACGTCTGAAGCCGGGAGCCGCCGGCCAGGTCCACTCTCGGATAATGGATGCGGACGGCCGAAGCAAGGCAAAGCGGCCCCGTTGGCGGCGCCCGAGCGAGCCGTCAACAGGCTGATGTTACAGCGTATTTTGTTCAAGCGTCTTCGTAGTCCCGCTCGCGGGCGGGGGGCTTCACCGCAAGCACCACAATTTCGTCGGCCGATTCATCGACGGTGTAATAGACGAGGTAGGCGTATTTCGGCGTGACCAATTTTCGCACGGCTACAACGCTCTGCGGCCTGCCGACATAAGGAAACAGCAGCAAAGTTTCCAAGCCGGCATAAATGGCAGCACGAACCCGACGCGCCGCCGCCGGACTGCGCTCGTGGAGATAGTCAGCAATTTCGGTGAGATCTTCGGCGGCGCGTCTCGTGAAACGCAGCTTCATCAGTCGAAGCGGCGAAAGGCTGCCTCAACTTCTGCGTCGGTCGCGAACTCGTGACGCTTCGCCTGGGCGAGGCCCTCCAGGACATCAGCCAAATGCGCCGGGTCCAGTTCTTCCGGCTCGGAGTCATCGCGTGCCAACGCAAGCATAGCGCGCGCGATCTCATTCTGGTTTTCAGGCGGTAACAGACGAACCGCTTCGAGAGCTTTCTGCAGAAGCTTTGTCATGCGAAGACGATACGCGCTTTCTGCGTCTGAATAAAGAGGCGATGCCCGCCTAGAAATGCAGCGGCTTGGCGGACTGCACCTGCGGCAGTGCGCGCACTTTGGCGAGCACGTCGGCCGGCAAGTCGCCATCGATCTCGATCAACGCGATGGCGTTGCCGCCGGGCGCCTCGCGGCCGACGTGGAAGGTCGCGATATTGATGCCGGCATCGCCCAACGTGGACGAGAATTTGCCGATGAAGCCGGGCTTGTCGAGGTTGGTGATGTAGATCATCGACGGCCCGAATTCGGCGTCCATGCGAATGCCCTTGATGTTGACGATGCGCGGGCGGCCGTCGGCGAACACGGTGCCGGAGACCCAGCGGCGCTGCTGCTCGGTGACGATATTCACCGTGATCAGGCTCTCGTAGTCGCCTTCCGCCTCGCGTGTGGTCTCCTCCACCACCATGCCGCGCTCGCGCGCCAACACCGGCGCCGACACCACGTTGACGTCGCCCAGCATCGGCCGTAGCAGACCCGCCAAAGCGGCCGAGGTGAGCGCTTTGATATTCATCTGCGCCACCGCACCTTCGTAGGTGATGTGCACTTCCTTGATCGGATTTTCGGTGAGCTGGCCGGCGAAGGAACCGAGCCTCTCGGCGAGCGCGACGAAGGGCTTGAGCCGCGGCGCTTCTTCCGCGCTGATCGAGGGGAAGTTGACGGCGTTGGAGATGGCGCCGCGCAGAAGATAATCCGACATCTGCTCGGCCACCTGCAATGCGACGTTCTCCTGCGCTTCCAAGGTGGAGGCGCCGAGATGCGGCGTGCAGACGACATTGGGCAGATTGAACAGCGGGCTTTCCGTGGCAGGCTCGGTGGCGAACACGTCGAAGGCTGCGCCGGCGCCATGGCCGGACTTGAGCGCCTCGGCAATCGCCGCCTCGTCGACCAAGCCGCCGCGCGCGCAATTGATGATGCGCACGCCTTTCTTCATTTTCTTGAGCGCCAATGCGTCGATGATGTTGCGCGTCTTGTCGGTCAGTGGTGTGTGTAGCGTGATGAAATCGGCGCGCTTGAACAGTTCGTCGAGCTCGACTTTCTCGACGCCGAGTTCGGTCGCGCGCTCGTGCGAGAGGAAGGGATCGAAGGCGATCACTTTCATCTTCAGGCCGATGGCGCGATCGGCGACGATGGAGCCGATGTTGCCGCAGCCGATGACGCCGAGCGTCTTGCCGAAAATCTCGACGCCCATGAACTTGTTCTTCTCCCACTTGCCGGCGCGGGTGGAGACGTCGGCCTCCGGGATCTGACGCGCCAGCGCCAGCATCAGCGAGATCGCGTGTTCGGCGGTGGTGATGGAATTGCCGAACGGCGTGTTCATCACGATGATGCCTTTGGCGGTGGCGGCCGGGATGTCGACATTGTCGACGCCGATGCCGGCGCGGCCGATCACCTTCAGGTTCTTCGCCTTCTCGAGGATTTTCGGCGAGACCTTGGTGGCCGAGCGGATGGCGAGGCCGTCGAAGTTGCCGATCAGCTCGGCAAGTTTCTCTTTGTCCTTGCCAAGCGCCGGCTGGAAATCGACCTCGATGCCGCGATCCTTGAAGATCTGCACGGCGGCCGGCGAAAGGGCGTCGGAGATGAGAACTTTGGGCATGGGATCACTGCATTCCGAATTTGGGGAGAAGAAAAAGCGGCTTACGCCGCTTTCGGCAGCGCGGCTTTGGCCTCCGCGAAGGCCCAGTCGAGCCAGGCGGTGAGCGCTTCGACGTCGCTCGTCTCGACCGTGGCGCCGCACCAGATGCGCAAACCGGGCGGGGCGTCGCGGTAGAAGGCGATGTCGTAGGCGACGCCTTCCTTTTCCAGGATGCCGGCGAGGTTCTTGGCGAACGCTGCCTGCTCGTCGAGCGAGAGCCGCGTCACCGCCGGATCGACCACCTTCAGGCACACGGAGGTGTTGGAGCGCGTGGCAGGCACGCGCGCGAGGTTTTCGATCCAGGGCGTGCGCGCGACCCAATCCGCCAGCGCCTTGGCGTTGGCGTCGGAGCGCGCGACGGTGGCCTTGAGCCCACCGATCGATCTCGCCCAGCCGAGCGCGTCGAGATAATCCTCAACCGCCAGCATCGACGGCGTGTTGATGGTCTCGCCAGCGAAGATGCCCTCGTTGAGCTTGCCGCCTTTGGTCATGCGGAAGATTTTCGGCAGCGGCCAGGCCGGCTTGTAGGTTTCCAGGCGCTCGACCGCGCGCGGCGACAGCACCAGCATGCCGTGCGCGCCCTCCCCGCCCAGCGCTTTCTGCCAGGAGAAGGTCGCGACATCGAGCTTGGGCCAATCGAGCTTCTGCGCGAAGGCCGCGGAGGTGGCATCGCAGATGGTGAGGCCGTCACGCTTGGCGGCGATCCAGTCGCCGTTCGGCACGCGCACGCCGGAGGTGGTGCCGTTCCAGGTGAACACGACGTCGCCCGCAAAATCGACTTTGGAAAGATCGGGCAAGTCGCCATAGGGCGCCTTGAGCACCGTGACGTTTTTCAGCTTGAGCTGCTTTTCGACGTCGGTGAGCCAGCCTTCGCCGAACGATTCCCACACCAGCACGGTGACGGGGCGCGCGCCGAGCAGCGACCATAGCGCCATCTCCACCGCGCCGGTATCGGAGGCCGGCACGATGCCGATGCGGTAATCGGCGGGGATTTCCAGCACCTCGCGCGTCAGATCGATGGCGCGCTTGAGCTTCGCCTTGCCGATCTTGGCGCGGTGCGAGCGGGCGAGGGCTGCGTCGGTGAGGTTTTGCAGGGTCCAGCCGGGGCGCTTGGCGCAGGGGCCGGACGAAAAGTGCGGGATGACCGGCCGCACGCCGGGCTTCATATCGCTCATGGTCTATCCTTCCAGATAGGCGCCCCTCGGTGGGGAGGGGTGTCCCACTGGCGGAAATAGGCCACTCGCCGCCCGCGGTCAATGCCCGCGCGGCGTTTTCCGGTCGTCAGAAAGTCGAAGGGCTAGAAGCGGATGCCGATGCCGACGCGGCCGGTATTGTCGGTGGCTCGGATACCACTGACTTGAGCGAAGGCAATGTATTCCCACTCGCCCCGCAAAAATACATTGGGCAGGATCGCCACGTCCAAGCCGAGACCGGCGGTGAAGCCGCCGTCAATGGCATTGTCGCGGTGAGCGGTCGTAATACCTCCCGAAACAGTCGAATAATTCATGCGGCCGACGGCGGCTCCGACGAAACCGTAAGGCAGAAACTGTCCGAACGCGTAACCGGCGCGCGCGCGGAACGTTGCATAGTCGGTCAGCTTCAGCTGCGACGTTACGGTCGTGCCAAGCGCGGTCGCCTGCGAAGACGTTTGCAGCGACGACGGGCGGGTATATTCACCATCGATGCCAAGAACGAGATCATCCCATTGAATATTGTAGCCGAGGAAGCCGCCATACGATGTGCTGCTGGTGGCCGTATTGGGTGGCGGCGCCACAGTGCTCACGTTCTGGAAGTTCGTGTTCATATTGGTGTAGCCGAACTGACCGCCGAGCACGACGCCGTCCCAGCGCACTGGACCGGCGCTCAAAGTGCCGCGCAAAAATTCGGGCATATCCGCCGCGGCGGCGGGGCCGGCGGAGACCGCCGTCAGCGCAACGCAAAACGCGAGTGCGCGCATCCGGCGGCGCGCCGGGTCGCAAGGCGACGCACGTGCGCTATCGCGCCACAGGTAGATCATCGAAACTCCAACGCAAGCCAATGCGCACTTCCTGCGCGGCGACGTTCTTGAACGTCATGGCGCCGAACGAATCCGCCGCCGTTTTGACGTCGCCGAAATCGATGTAGCGATAGCCGACATCGACCATTAGGTTGGGCGCGACGGCATAGCCGACGCCGGCCATCACGGCCCAGGTGAAATTCCATTGCGACTGCGCAGTGTCGCCCGAGAACGGCGGCGCGGCCGGGCTCGAATAATCGGAGGTCGTGAGATAGGCGGCGCCGGCGCCGGCGCCGAGATAAGGCGTCGCTCCGTACCAGGTGCCGAGATCGAGATAGCCGTTGAACAGCGTGCTGACCGCCGAGATCTTGGCGGTGGTATCGCCCGGCGACACGATGCTGCCTTGATATTTCATTGGCGCCAGGTAATCGACGGTGAAGTCGGTGCGCAGCCACCGCGTCTTGATGCCGGCGCCGACGTCGACCAGGAAGCTGCCATTGAGGTTGTTATCGGTCGGGCTGGGAAAGCCGGTGGCGGACTGGGCGCCCTCGATGCGGTCCCAGTTGTAGCCAAGGTCGCCGCGCAGATACCAACCGCTGTTGAGGTTGAATGCGGGAGGCGGCGCCACGACGATGGGCGGCTCGTAGGCCGGCGGCAGCGTGTTCGGCATGTCGGCGGCCATGACGCCAGCGGCCTGCAGCGAGAGCGCGCCTGCAACCGCAACAATCGCGACTTTACTCATGGCCACTCGTCCCTTCGCTCGGGCCGCCGACCGGGGCCGGCGGTTGCGCAACGCTTCACTCACCATGCCGCAGGAAGGTTAAGCGCCGCTTAACCATGAATTTTCACCATGCCCGTTAACCGCTAGCCCCTGCTCTGCAGCGGCGGCGGCGGCGGGATGTAAGGCTGCGGCTGATAGACGTAGCGCGGCGGCGGCGCGGTGTCGCAACAGGTCCAGCGCAGGCCGATCATGATGTCGTTGGAATAGAGATCCTTGAACGTGAAGTCGCTGCAGCTCGAACTGCCGTTGCAGTCGATGGTGTCTTTAGCTGAGCCGAAGTTGAGGTAGCGGTAGGTTAGATCGATGTTGAAGTTCTTGCTCACAGCATAGGACACGCCGGCGTAAAGCGCCCATGCCAAATCCCAATTGCTTGTGCCACGACCGAGACCAAACGAACTCCCCATAGCGCTGAATGCGGCTACGTCCGGCGTCACGTCAACGAGATTGCTGATCTTGTTGTAGGCGCCGCCGATACCGGCGCCGACAAACGGCGTAAAGCAGTCCCAGGTACCGAGGTCGACGTAAGCGTTAGCGAGAAAAATCCAGGAACTCAGATTGCCTTGATATTGGTCGACGGCAACGGGTCCCGGGGCGTTGGTCGTGAAGAGCGCATTGATTTGGGTCTTCGCGCGATATTCGCCCGTCACATCGAAGCGTAGCCAGTTATTCCAATTGTAGCCGACGCCGCCGCCGATGAACAAACTATCGCCGATCGAATTCGAAGCGAAATAGCCGCCAGTCACAGGCGGAGAGACTTCGAGATTGTAATTGCCGTTCAAGCCGGCGCCGACGAAGCCGCGCAGATACCAGCTGTCGCAGCACGGCTGCGGTGGCGGCGGCGGGATGTATTGGGGCGGAGGCGGCGGCTGCTGATAGTCGGCGGCATGCGCCGCGCCTTTGGCGAGCACAGCAAGCGCTAACAGCGCTGCAAGCATGAAACGCTTACGAACCATGCGGTCGTCCTTTCGCACCCGCCGCGGCGGCGCATCGCAAAGACGATGGCAGGAAAGTCTTAAGTGGCTCTTAACCGTGTTTTTTAACCACGGTCTTTAACGAAATCGGGCGCGCGCGATAACGCGCAAGTCGCAGCGCGAATCACGTTAGGTATTCATTTACGGTTGGAACTTGTGCCGGCTGGCGAGGTTACGCCGCGACTTCAGTCAGAGCCTCGACCACGTCGTCGACGACGCGTTCAACCAGCGTCTTGTCGTCGCCCTCGCCCATCACGCGGATCACCGGCTCGGTGCCGGAGGGGCGCACGATCAGGCGGCCGCCGACGCCCAATTTCTTCTCCGCGCTGGCGATCGCGGAACGCACGGCCGCGTTCTCCATCGGCTTGCCGTTCTTGTAGCGGACGTTCTTGAGCACCTGCGGCAGCGGCTCGAAGCGGTGACAGACTTCCGACACCGGCTTGCCGCTGCGCTTCACCGTGGCGAGCACCTGCAAGGCGGCGATGAAGCCGTCGCCGGTGGTGGTGTAGTCCGACATGATAATGTGGCCGGATTGCTCGCCGCCGAGATTGTAGCCATGCTTGCGCATGTGCTCGAGCACGTAGCGATCGCCGACCGGCGTTCGCACGAGGCCGAGACCGAGCTCCTTGAGATGGCGCTCGAGCCCGAGATTGGACATCACGGTGGCCACCACGCCGTTCTTCTGCAGGCGGCCGTCTTCCTTCCAGCTCGCGGCGATGACGGCGAGCAACTGGTCGCCGTCCACCACGTGGCCGAGCTCGTCCACGATCATGACGCGGTCGGCGTCGCCGTCGAGCGCGATGCCGATGTCGGCGCGCATCTCGCGCACCTTGCGCTGGAGCGCGGCAAGATCGGTCGAGCCGCAATCTTTGTTGATGTTGAAGCCGTCGGGATCGACGCCGATCGAAATCACGTCGGCGCCCATTTCCCACAACGCGCCCGGGGCCACCCGATAGGCGGCGCCGTTGGCACAATCGACGACCACGCGCAGACCTTCAAGGTTGACGGTCTTGGGCAGCGTCAGCTTGGCGAATTCAATGTAGCGGTCCTGCACGCCGTCGATGCGCTTGGCGCGGCCGAGATCGTTGCCGGCGGCGAGCCGGTCGGTGAGATCGGAATCGAGCAACGTCTCGATCTGCTTTTCGACTTTGTCGCTGAGCTTGAAGCCGTCGGGGCCGAACAGCTTGATACCGTTGTCGTCGTAAGGATTATGCGAGGCCGAAATCATGACGCCGAGATCGGCGCGCATCGAGCGCGACAGCATGCCGACCGCCGGCGTCGGGATCGGGCCGGTGAGCAGCACGTCCATGCCGACCGAGGTGAAGCCGGCGACCAGCGCGTTTTCGATCATGTAACCGGAGAGGCGGGTGTCTTTTCCGATCAGGACACGATGCCGGTGTTCGCCGTTGCGGAACACGAGGCCGGCGGCCTGCCCGACCCTGAGCGCAAGCTCAGGTGTGATGACCTTGTTCGCCCGGCCGCGAATGCCGTCAGTGCCGAAATATCGGCGCGTCATGAAAAGCCCCTCGATGCCAGTTTTGGCCTCGTACCCCGAATGCCTGGCTTGGGGACGGCTTAAAGCCCTTCCCGCGGTTGCTATAATACGGGGAAGTCCGCGTATCTACTTCAAAATTTGTGAGTAATCATTACCGACGGGCGTTAATTTCTATCAATTACACCGGCCGCGGCGCGAATTAACGTCGAAAGCGCCCGTTTCGGAAGCCCGCGCCCTGTGCTACCCGATCTGCGACCTTTTAGTTCCAGAGTTATCCCCATGACTCCCACATGACGACCATCGCCTGCATCGAGGACCTGCGGCTGCTCGCCCGCCGCAAAGTTCCGCGCGCCTTCTACGACTATGCCGCAAGCGGCTCCTATAACGAGGAGACGCTGCGCGCCAACCGCGCCGATCTCGAGAAGATCCGTTTGCGCCAGCGCGTGCTGGTGGATGTGTCGGAGCGCAACCTCGCCACCACCATTGTTGGGCAGAAAGTATCGGCGCCATTCGCACTGTCGCCGATCGGGCTGCTTGGCATGCAGCACGGCGATGGCGAAATTCTCGCCGCCAACGCCGCCAACGACGCCGGCATTCCCTTCACGCTGTCGACCATGTCAATCTGCTCAATCGAGCAGGTGGCGGAGGCGACGAAGCGGCCGTTCTGGTTTCAGCTCTACGTCATCCGCGACCGCGCGTTCTCCAAGGACCTGTTGCAACGCGCGAAAGCGGCGAACTGCGGCGCGCTGGTGCTGACCGTCGACCTGCAGGTGCTCGGGCAGCGCCACCGCGACATCAGGAACGGCATGACGGTGCCGCCGGAATTCCGGCTCGCCAATGTCATCGACATCGCACGCAAGCCGGGCTGGCTGTGGAGCGTCATCAAGGCGCGCAGCAAGACCTTCGGCAATCTCGCCGGCCACGTGAAGGGCATGGACAACGTCACGTCGCTGGCGCAATGGACCAACCAGCAGTTCGACCCGGCGCTGAACTGGAAAGACATCGAGTGGATCAAGAAGTTCTGGCCGGGCAAGCTGATCATCAAAGGCATCCTCGACGTCGACGACGCCAAGACGGCGGTCAAGCTCGGCGCCGACGCAGTGGTGGTGTCGAACCACGGCGGCCGTCAGCTCGACGGCGCGCAATCGTCGATCGCGGCGCTGCCGCCGATCGCCGACGCAGTCGGCGGAGACACCGAGGTGCTATTCGACGGCGGCATCCGCACCGGCTCCGACCTGATGCGCGCGCTGGCGCTCGGCGCGCGCGCCTGCCTGATCGGCCGTCCCTATGTCTGGGGTCTCGGCGCGGCCGGGCAAGCGGGCGTCGCCAAGGCGATCGACATTCTCAAGACCGAGCTCAGCGTCACCATGGCGCTGTGCGGCGTGAACAAGCTGTCCGAGATCGATCGGCATGTGCTGGTGGACGGCGGGCCGGCTAAGAAAAAGGCGAAGGCAAATCGCTAAATTGTCTTTTACCCGAGCCCTGGGATTGTTCCGACTAAACCAGTGTGGTGGACGGCTCGCGCGGCCGGCGCCGATGTCAATTGCGGCCCCGTCCTCGTCGGTCCGCCGGCGCGGTTGTTGCATTGACCCGAGGCCCGAAATTGGGCCAATTTAAAAAGGGTGGGCCGGTCGGCTCATCGAAAATGGTTGGATGCCAAACACAGTTAAAAACTGTGAGGGAGGATGTGATGAAATTATTCCGCTTGCTGGGGCTCACGGCCCTGGCCCTAACGGTGGGCGCCACCGCTCAGGCCCAAACGGTGAAGGTTGGCGTCGTGGTTCCGTTCAGCGGCGCCAACGCCGATCTGGGACACCAGATGGATCGCGCCTTCGATCTTTACGTCAAGCTGCACGCCAAGGACATCGCGCCTTACAACGTCGAGATGGTGAAGCGCGATGAAGGTCCGCCGACGGGGGCCGTGGCGAAAACTGCGGCCACCGAGTTGATCACCAACGACAAGGTGCAAATCCTCACCGGTTTCTCCTTCTCGCCGTCGGCGATCGCGCTCGCTCCAGTCGTGACGCAAGCGAAAGTGCCGATGCTGATTTCCAACGCCGGCACGGCCTGGATCACCAATCTGTCGCCCTACATCGTGCGGCTCTCGTTCAGCATGTGGCATCCGGCGTTCCCGATGGGTGCCTATGCCTACAACAAGATCGGCTGCAAGACCGCGGCGATGGCCTACACCGATTTCCCGCCGGGTAAAGATTCGACCGAGGCGTTCAAGACGGGCTTCGAGAAGGCCGGCGGCAAGATCGTCAACTCGGTGCCGATGGGCAGCCCGGTGCAGGTGCCGGACTTCACGCCATTCTTCCAGAAGATCAAAGATGAGAAGCCGGACTGCATGTACGTCTTCATTCCGTCGGGCGCGCACGCGACCGGCGTGATGAAGGCCTATGGCGAACTCGGCATGCGCAAGGCCGGCGTCAAGCTGATCGGGCCGATGGACCTGATCCCCGATAACAAGCTGCAGGACATGGGTGACGCCGCCATCGGCACGATCGTGATGGGCCACTACGCGGTCGACCTCAACAATCCGCAGAACAAGGAATTCAACGCCGAGTGGCACAAGGCCTACGGCCCGGATTCCTATCCCGACTTCATGTCGGCGGCGGCTTGGGACTGCATGCACGCGATCTTCGACACCGTCAAAAAGCTCAAAGGCGATCTGTCGGACGGTACCAAGGTCGTCGATGCCTTGAAGGGATGGACAACCGATGGCCCGCGCGGCCATGTCATGATCGACCCGGCCACCCGCGACGTGGTCGAGGACGAGCACGCGATGGAAGTCTATCGCAAGCCCGACGGGAAACTCGGCGAGCGCATCCTGAGCACTACCAAGGCGGTGAAGGACGAGTGCAAAGTGCTCAAGGTAGGCCGCTGCGCCTCGTGATCGCCTGATTTGACGCAACCGGCGCCGCCGCGCATCATGAAAGGGCGCGGCGGCGTTTTTAATTCGCGACGAGGGTGGGGCTCGTGCCGCATTTCGCCATCATAGCCGTCAGCATTCTGTTCGATGGCTTGGCTTACGCCATGTTCCTGTTCATCACCTCCGTCGGCCTTTCGGTGACGATGGGACTGATGGGCTTTGTGAACTTGGCGCATGGCGCCTTCGCCATGACCGGCGGCTATTTCGTCGTGTCGCTGACGCGCTCGCTCGGTATCGGCTTCGTGCCGTCGCTAATCATCTCCTCGATCGCGGTCGGTCTCGTCAGCGTTCCATTCGAGCGTTATCTTTATCGCCGCCTCTACAAGTCCACCGATCTCGAGCAGGTGCTGCTGACGATTGGGCTCGCCTTCATGGCGATCGCCACCTTCACCTATTTCTACGGGCCGATTCCGAAATCGGTGCCGTTGCCGGATTGGCTGCAAGGCGACGTTAATCTCGGCTTCCGCACCTTTCCGAGCTACCGCGCGTTCCTGATCGTGCTCGGCGCGGCGCTTATTTCCGTGCTGTGGTACGGCTTCGAGCGCACCAATATCGGCGCCAAAATCCGCGCCGCGGTTGACAACCGGCGCATGGCGGAGTCGGTCGGCATCAATGTGGACTTGTTGTTTACGCTGACCTTTGCGCTCGGCTCGGGTCTTGCGGCGCTGGGCGGCGGGCTGGCTATCCAACTTTTCGGACTGACGCCGAGCTTTGCGGTCATCTATCTCGTGCTGTTCTTGATCGTCGTTGCGGTCGGCGGGCTCGGCAGCCTGAAAGGCACGCTGTTGGCGGCGCTGGTGCTCGGTATTTTCGACACCACCGGAAAATATCTGCTGGCCGACGCCGGCGGCTTTTTCATTTACGCGGTCGTCGTCGTCGTTCTGCTCATCAAGCCGGCAGGGTTTTATGGCCGCGAGTGAGACCATGAGCGCAGCGGGACGCCGCGAGGCGCGCAACCGCGCCGCCGAGTTCCTGGTCAGCCGTCACCGCATCCGTTGGCCTGAGGCGCTGCCATGGTTGCTAGCAATTGCTGTGTTCTTCATCTTTCCCGACCGCATGACTTTCGGCAGCCAGGTGCTGATCGCGGTGATGTTTGCGCTCTCGCTCGATCTTATTCTTGGTTATGCCGGTATCGTCACGCTCGGCCATGCGGCGTTTTTCGGCATCGGTGCCTATGTCGTCGGCCTGGGCGCCGCGAAGCTCGGTTGGACTGAGCCGGTCAGCGGCTTGTTCGCCGCCGCAATCATTGCTGCGCTGGCCGGGCTGATCTCCGGCTGGTTTCTGTTGCGCTATCGCGGGCTGACGCTGCTGATGCTTACGCTTGCCACCGCCATCATGCTGCAGGAGGCCGGCAATCTGCGCTCGGATATTTCCGGCGGCTATGACGGTCTGCCGGGACTGACTTTCAAGCCGTTGCTCGGGGTGTTCGACTACGATCTCTATGGCCACACGTATTACCTCTACGTGCTGGCCGTCCTGGCGGTTATTTTCTTTTTCGTGCGCCGCATCGTTTATTCGCCATTCGGGCAGGCGCTCACCGGCATCCGTGAGAACGTTCGCCGCATGCACGCGATCGGCTCGCCGGTGCACCGCCGGTTGGTGACCGTCTACGCCATCGCCGCGGGGATCGCGGGCGTTGCCGGCGCGCTGTTCACGCAGACCAATGCTTACGTCACGCTGACGGTGTTCGATTTTGACAATTCCGCCAAGGTGATGGTGATGCTGATCCTCGGCGGCACCGGGCGCCTTTACGGCGCCTTCCTTGGCGCAGTGGTCTACATGGTGATGGAGGATTATTTCTCGAAACTCTCGCCCACCTTCTGGCAATTTGGTATCGGGCTTCTGCTGGTGCTGGCGGTACTGTTTGCGCGCCGCGGACTGCTCGGACTTGTCGAGCAGGCTTGGCACAAGAGGCCGAAGCCATGAGCGCTGCACTGGAAGTGCAACGCCTCAACTTAAGCTTCGGCGCGCTGCCGGTGACGCGTGACGTCAATCTCATTTTGGAAAAAGGTGAGCGCCGCGCACTTATCGGCCCGAACGGCGCGGGCAAGACGACATTGATCAACCTGATCACCGGCGTGCTCAAGCCGCATTCGGGCCAGGTGATGCTTAACGGCGACGACATTACCGCGATCAGCCAGGCCGAGCGGGCGCGGCGCGGGCTCGCGCGCACCTTCCAGATCAATCAGCTTTTCCGCGGACTCACCGTGCTCGAAAATCTCTGTATGACCATCGGCGAGCGCGACGGCAACTGCAACAACCTCTGGCGCGCGGCCGGCGCCAAGCGTGCCGTGATCGACGAGGCGCTCGATCATCTCGACGCGCTGCGGTTGGTCGACGACGCGCTCAAGCTGGTGCGCGAATTGCCCTATGGCCGCCAGCGGCTGGTGGAAATTGCGATTGCGCAGGCGCAGAAGCCGCGCGTGCTGCTGCTCGACGAGCCGGCGGCGGGCGTGCCGTCGTCGGAAAGCCATCTCATCCTCGATGTGGTCGCCGCGCTCGATCCCGATATTGCCGTGTTGATCATCGAGCACGACATGGACGTGGTGTTCCGTGTTGCCAAGCAGATTACGGTACTGGTGCGCGGCGCCGTCTTCACCGAGGGCACGCCCGACGAGATCATGCACAACGAAGAGGTGCGCAAGGTTTATCTCGGCGAAGCCGGCATGCAGGGAGCGCGGCATGGCTGAACGCGCGCTCGAACTCGACAATGTCAGCGCCGGCTACGGCGAGACGGTGGTGCTGGAGAATATCCGGCTCGCGCTCGACGACGGCGAAACGCTATCGATCATCGGCCGCAACGGCGTCGGCAAATCGACGCTGCTTGCCACCATTATGGGCCACACCACGCTGCATGGCGGGCGGCTCCTATTGCACGGCAAGGATATTTCAAAGATCGAGACCTATCGCCGCGTCGGCGCCGGCCTCGGCTATGTGCCACAGGAGCGTGAGATTTTCCCCTCGCTCACGTTGCGGGAAAACCTCGAAGTGGCGGTGCGGCCCGGCGCATGGACGATCGAGACGGTGTACGAGCTGTTCCCGCGGCTCGAGGAACGCGCAAGCAACATGGGCAATCAGTTGTCCGGCGGCGAGCAGCAGATGCTGGCGATCGGACGCGCGCTGGTCGGTAATCCGACCGTGTTGCTCATGGACGAGCCGTCGGAAGGGCTGGCGCCGGTGATCATCGAAGAGCTCGCGCGCGCGATGAAGCGGTTGGCCGCGGCGGGTGGGCTTGCGCTCATTTTGGTCGAACAGAACTCGCGGCTTGCGCTCGACATCGCGCCGCGTGCGGTGGTGATGGACCGCGGTCACATTGTTTATGACGGCGCGAGCGAGATGTTGCACAAAAATCCGGTTACGCTCGAACAATTCATTGGCGTGGCGAAGCGGTAAGCCAGCATCAAACTGCGCTGGCGATTTTCGCGTGTGGTCCCTCTGGAAGTATGCCTTCATTCATGTCCGGTGTTGGCACCTCGCGGACATCGAAGAGAGGCTACCAATGGTCCGCTACTGGACATCGGAACCGCGCGCGGTGTGAGCGCGCGGTGTCAAACGAGCTTAGAAAACCTCTAAACTGGGCTTCCAGATTAGAAGCGTTCCTATCAAGAACTATACAAATGTCCGCGATGTGCGTTGACATTGACGCGCAAATTTTTTGAAAGTCGGTTCGCCGCGCAAGCGCGCACGACACCTGATTGCCGGACTTTGACCCCGGCGGATGAGGAAAATAAATGCGCACCATTGATCGTATGGGATCGACGATAATCATCCCGCGCAATAAAAAGGTTTTTCGCAAAGGACAGCCGGCCAAATATATTTTCAAAGTCACGTCCGGTTGTATCCGGATCTATGCATATCTCAATGATGGCCGCCGGCAGATTGTCGCATTCTATTTTCCCGGCGATTATTTCGGCCTGGAGATGCGGCCAAGGCACACTGTTTTTGCCGAAACAACTGTGCCGAGCGTAATTCACGCGATTGGAATGAAGGCCATAACTTCAGCCGCAGCGACCGATTTCGCCGTCGCCAAGCACTTGCTGCATATTACGAACGTGGAATTGCAACGCACGCAAAGCCACAGCCTGCTCTTGCGCCTTTCTGCCGATGAGCGCGTCGGCCAATTTCTTTTCGAAATGAAGAGACGCAACCGGAGAAAAGGGGTAGATTTGCTGATGTCCCGTCAAGACATCGCGGATCATTTGAATCTCACGATCGAGACGGTATCGCGCGCGCTTGCACGTCTTGAAAAAGATTCTGCGATCTCGTTCCTGACATACCGGCGCGTGGCCGTGCGTATTCGCAAACCTTTGCTGGCGGCATAGGTCGCGCGGCACACAGCGGACGCGCGGGCCGCGGCAATGAATGTCTGCGCTTAGGCAATAGATGGGGTAATCGGCCGGCGAGCTTGTGGATAGCTGAATATTTTGGGTGCTGCGCTTCAGGCTGATGGTGAATACGAGGTCCGTGTGTGTACGGCCTCAAGCATCAGAAGGAGAAGCGCAGCATGGACCATTTTGCTGGATTGGACGTATCGGTCAAGGAGACTAGCGTCTGCATTGTGGATGACAACGGCAGGATCGTGCGGGAAGTGAAGGTGGCGAGCGAACCGGAAGATCTGCTGACGGTGCTTACGAACCCCACCTACCACTTCAAGCGGATTGGACTGGAAGCGGGGCCGCTGTCGCAATGGCTGTTCAGTGCACTCGCCGAAGCGGGCTTGCCGGTGATCTGTGTCGAGACGCGGCACATGCGGGCGATACTGAAGGCACAGATCAACAAGACCGACCGCAACGATGCACGCGGCATGGCGCAGATGATGCGGGCGGGGATTTACCGCCCGGTACATGTGAAGACGTTACGCAGTCAGAAACTGCGAATGCTGCTGACCCACCGCAAGCTGCTGCAGTCGAAGGCGATTGCTATCGACAATGATCTGCGTGGCACCTTGCGCAACTTCGGCCTTAAGGTAGGTGTCGTGAGAACGGTGAAGTTCGAGGCGCGGATCAGGGAGCTTGTTGAGAACCTCCCCGACTTGGCGGTGCTGGTGGAACCGATGCTCGTTGTCCGGCGGGTATTGCGCGAACAGATCGTCATTCTGCATCGTCGCCTGCTGGCCATAGTGCGGGATGATGAGGTATGCCGGCGCTTGATGACGGTCCCTGGCGTTGGCCCCGTGGTATCACTGACCTATCGCGCCACGGTCGATGTGCCCGCCCGCTTCAAGAACTCCAAGGCAGTCGGGGCCGTGTTTGGTCTGACGTGTGCCAAGTATCAATCAGGCGAGGTGGATTGGAGCGGCAGAATATCACGCTGCGGAGATGAGATGATGCGGGTCATGCTCTACGAAGCAGCTCAGGCCATGATGCGTTCGAAGAAATGGTCCTGGCTCAAGGCCTGGGCGATGCAGATCGCCAGACGCCGCGGGATGAAAAAAGCAATCGTCGCGCTGGCGCGCCGCTTGGCCGTGATCCTGCACCGCATCTGGGTTGACGGCACCGAGTTCCGCTGGGCGCGGGAGCAAGCCGCGGCAGCAGCATGACAATCGTGCAAGATCAGATCCGATAGATCCGACAGAAGGACACTCGAGCTCCACCGCGCGGTGGAATGATGTCCCTCGCGGGACGATGGATGAGGTGAGTTCGCATGTCTGCTTGGACCTGCCGCTCAACTGACGGCAAGGCCGTCCAAAAGATTGTTCCACCTCGTCCTCGGATCCCATGATGGAAGGGCCTTGGTGCCGATTCCGAAGAGAAGCGCGAGCCCGTGAGCGACATCGACGCTGCAGTGGTGGGTTATCTGAAAAGGAGTGGTTGATGGCTTGAAAGCGCTTGACCCCAACCGGCCGATTAGAGAAGTTCGCATGTCTGCTTGGACCTGCCGCTCAACTGACGGCAAGGCCGTCCAAAAGATTGTTCCACCTCGTCCTCGGATCCCATGATGGAAGGGCCTTGGTGCCGATTCCGAAGAGAAGCGCGAGCCCGTGAGCGACATCGACGCTGCAGTGGTGGGTTATCTGAAAAGGAGTGGTTGATGGCTTGAAAGCGCTTGACCCCAACCGGCCGATTAGAGAAGCGGATATTGCACGGACGCGCCGACGGCGTTTTTTGCGGACGCAGTCTCGCTCACTCCTCCTTCAAGCCGTAGGCCAACTGGTTGCCGGTGGCGCCGTAATATTTGAACGGCAGGAATTTGCCGCTCATGCCGATGGCGACGCGGTCGCCCTTGGGGTCGGCCTTGCGCGTGATGTCCATGTCGAAGTCGATGGCCGACATGATGCCGTCGCCGAACTGCTCTTCGATTAGCACCTTGAGCGCCGGGCCGTTGACCAAAATGAGCTCGTAGAAGCGGTAGAGCAGCGGGTCGGTCGGCGGCATCGGCGTGGCGGTGCCGCGCATCGGCACTTCGTTGAGCAGGGCCTGCTCGCTCTTCGACAGACCGAACATTTTGGCGGCGGCAGCGGCCTGCGGCTTAGTGAGTTTGTGCTGGCCGAGGATCGCCCCCGTCACCAGGATCGGCGACATGCCGCCGATCTGCTCGCAGATGTATTTCCAGCTCCAGCCCTTCTCGCGTTTGACGTCGAGAAGCTTCTCGGTGAGGCCGCTTCGAGTCATGGCTAACTCCCTGTGCTTGTGCTGCCGGTCACGCCGGGATTAAAGCAATTTTTGCGCCGTTTGACCGCCCGCCTTGCCAAATTTCCGCGCACGTGCCACCCGAAGAGCCATGACAGCCGAAGTCAGCATGGAAGGCGGCACACGCCTTGAGCCCCACCCGTTGCGCGCGGCAGTGCTGGGCGAGGTGCATGCGCGGCCGTTCACGCCCATCGAGACGCCGCGCCGCATTCTGCATTTTGCCTTCGATACCGCCGGCGAGGCGGGCAAGCGCGACCGCGCGGCTTTCGCCGATTTCTGCAAACGGCGCGGGCTCGACCCGCTGAAGGACGGCGCCAAGCAGCACCGCGTGGTGCTCGGTGGCGCGACGCTGCGCTGGGAACAGCACTCCGAATTTACCACCTATACCTGGGAAATGGCGGCGCAGGGTGCGGCGCCATTTCACCCCTCGGCGGCGTCGCTCGGCGAGCCGATGACGGCGCTGCCGCAACCGGGGCCGCTGCTGGTGGCGCTCGATCTGCATCTGATCGCGGAAAAGAAGAAAAAAATCTCGCCGGCGCCGCTGTTCGACCGCGCCAGCCTGGCGGTAGCGGAGAATTCCGAAGGCGACGCGCTGTTCGCCACCGACTTCCAAGCCGATCCGGCCGGCTTCGTGCGCATGCTGGTGGTCGATCGCGGGCTTGGACCCGAACGCGCCGGCGCGCTGGTGCAGCGGCTGATCGAGACCGAGACCTATCGCACGCTGGCGCTGCTCGGGCTCCCGGAAGCGCAGCGGCTGGCGCCCTCGATAAACCGCATCGAGGCGCGGCTCGCCGAAGTTACCGACGAGATGCGGCATACCGAAAAACTGGTGGACAATCACCGCCTGCTCGACGAATTGACCGAGCTTGCCGCCGAGCTCGAAGCCGGCGCGGCGGCGAGCCTGTTCCGCTTCGGCGCCAGCCGCGCCTATAACGAGATCGTGCAGTTGCGCCTAGCCACTATCGGCGAGCGCAAGGTCGAAGGCTTCCCCACCTGGACGTCGTTTCTGGCGCGGCGCATGGCGCCGGCGATGCGCACCTGCGCCACCACCGAGGAACGGCAGACAAGCCTTTCCGAAAAGCTGGCGCGCGCCGCCAATTTGTTGCGCACGCGCGTCGACGTCGAGCTGGAGCGGCAGAACCGCGACTTGCTCAAGTCGATGAACGAGCGCACGCGGCTGCAATTGCGCTTGCAGACCACGGTCGAAGGACTGTCGGTCGCGGCCGTGAGCTATTACGTGGTCGGACTGTTCGGCTATCTGGTGAAGGGCGTGCACGACGAGGGCGTGCCGGTCGACATCTCGCTCGCCACCGCGCTGTTCGTGCCGGTCGCCGTGCTGGCGATCTGGTGGGTGGTGAGGCGGATCCGGCGGCGGCACATCGCAGGGGCGGAGTAAGCCTCGCGGTAACTCGGCGATAAATTCTCCGTCATGCCCCAGCCTTGTGCCGGGCATCCACGCCTTACTGATTATATAAAGGACAAGACGTGGATGGCCGAGACAAGCCCGGCCATGACGAAAGGACATGAGGCATCGCCATGCGCAGCGAACGCTTTGAGTTTCCCAATGCCAAAGGCGAGAAGCTGGCGGCGGCGCTCGATCTGCCGCTGGGCGAACCGACCGCCTACGCGCTGTTCGCGCATTGCTTCACCTGCGGCAAGGACAGTGTCGCGGCCAAGCGCATCGCCGAGCGGCTGTCGGTGCACGGCATCGCAGTGCTGCGCTTCGATTTCACCGGGCTCGGCGGCAGCGAGGGCGAATTCGCCAACACGCATTTCTCCTCGAATATCGACGATCTCGTCGCCGCCGCCGATCACTTGCGGCAGACGCGCAAGGCGCCGGCAATTTTGATCGGCCACAGCCTGGGTGGCGCGGCCGTGCTCGCCGCCGCCCACCGCATCGCGGGGACGCGCTGCGTGGTGACGATCGCGGCGCCGGCCGATCCGGCGCATGTCACCGGCCTGTTCAAGGAACACATCGGCGCCATCCGCGACAAAGGCGAGGTCGACGTGCTGCTGGCCGGGCGGCCGTTCACGATCCGGCGTGAGTTCCTCGACGACGTCGCTGAGCAGATGTTGATGGATCGCATCGCACATCTGAAGAAGGCGCTGCTGGTGTTTCACTCGCCGACCGACGAGCTGGTCGGCATCGACAGCGCTTCAAAGATTTTCACGACGGCAAAGCATCCCAAAAGCTTCGTCTCGCTCGCCGGCGCCGATCATCTGCTGAGCAAAAGGCGCGACGCCGAATACGCGGCGAATGTGATCGCGGCCTGGTCCGAGCGTTATCTCGACCAGCCGGAGAGCGTCGCCAAGGCCGAGAGCGAGACCGGCGTGGTGATCGTGCGCGAAACGCGCGTTGGAAAATTCCAGCAGGAGATCATGAGCGGGCCGCACCGCTTCATTGCCGACGAGCCGGTGTCGTTCGGCGGGCTCGACTCCGGGTCCGGCCCTTACGATCTGCTGCTCGCAGGCCTCGGCGCCTGCACGGCGATGACGCTGCGGCTTTATGCCGACAACAAGAAGCTGCCGCTCGAGCGCGTCACCGTGCGGCTGACCCACAACAAGATCCACGCCATGGACTGCGAGAACTGCGAAACCAAGGAAGGCATGATCGACCGCATCGACCGCAACATCACCTTCGAAGGCGAACTCGACGCAGCGACGCGCCAGCGGTTGCTGGAGATCGCCGACAAATGCCCGGTGCACCGAACGCTCAAGTCGGAGATCGATACCCGGACGTTTGAGCGGCCGGCGTAACGCCTATTCCGTTCGTCCCCGCGAAAGCGGGGACCCAGTCTTTGTTGGCAAGCGCTGGATTCCCGCTTCCGCGGGCATGAACGGATTGTTGCCGGCAGCACTTGAAATGATTGCGCTCAAGAGTATTTTCCCGCGCCATGCAGACCGCCGCGCATGCGCTGACGCAGCAGTTCCTCGCCTGGGTCGCCGAGGGCGAGCGCAGCTATGCCGACGCGGAGGCCTGGCGGCGCAGCTGCCCGCACCTCTCGATTTGGGAAGACGCGATCTCCGACGGACTGGTGCGATTCCAAAACGGCGCCAGCATGAAAGACTCGCGGCTGGTGCTGACCGCGGCCGGACGGGCGCGGCTAAAGCGGCGTTAGCTCATCCGACGACCGCCACCTCGCCGTCGATCGCTTCGGTCGGCGCAGCGAGCAGCGGGCCGAGATTCTCCTTGATCCATGGCATCAGCTTTTGCGTCGAGCCTTCGGCTACCGCCTTGTTGGTGTAGAGCGATACCGCAATGACGGTATCGTCGCCGCCGAAGATCAAATAATAGGCCTTGAAGCCGTCCATCGTCTTCATGACCGGCAGCGCGCCGGCCTCGACGCGCTTGGCAAACTCCCCCGACATTCCGGGCTTTACTTTCGCGCGGCGGATTGCGGCAAACAATTGAGCCATGTCCTTCCCCCCTTTTTGGCAGGCGGAGGGTGCCGGTCACGGAAGCGGTCGACAAGATACCGAGGGGTAAATTTCCGGACGCGCGGCGCATCTGAACTTTAGCTGGCCTTGGCGGTTGGCACATAAATTGAATGTGCCAAGCGTATGAACAAGCATAGTGCCGATCCGCGACTCATCTGGCTGGCCAGCGTGCTGGCGGCGGCCACGCTGATCATCTACCTCGCCCAGCAAGCCTAGCGCTGGGGCGGCCCCGGGGCGGGAAGCCCCATTCTCTTGCGGCTTGACGCTCCCTCGCCTTCGGGCCACACTAGAACAAACAGGGAACAACGATCGGCGAAACGGGTTCGGCCAGAACCTGTTCTCTCCGCGTCTTCAGAGGGTTAGCCATGATCGCCCAGCTCCGCCAAACCTTACGGGCGCTGCAAAAGCCGGCCGGGATCGACAGCGATCCGGGCAGCGTGGCGCTGGGCGTGGCGGCGATCGATGGCGCGCTCGGCGGCGGTTTTCCACGCGGCGCCTTGCATGAAATTTCGGCGGCGGGCGAGGCCCATTTGGCCACCGCGGTCGGGTTTGCGCTGGCTGTGTCGGCGCGCGCTGCAAACTCTTCTTCACCTCTCCCATGGGGAGAGGTCGACACGCGAAGCGTGCCGGCTGAGGGGTTACGACCTATCGAAAGTCACTTGCCCCCTCACCCCAACCCTCTCCCCCCAGGGGAGAGGGAGTCCCGCCGAATTCGCGGCACTATTGAAGTCCCCCGCGGTGTCGTCTGGATCGCCGAGGACATGGCGCTGGCCGAAAGCGGCACGCCTTACGGGCCCGGCCTTGAAGCTTTCGGTCTCGCGCCCGAGCGGCTGCTGACGGTCGCTGCCGCGCAGCGCCGCGATCTGCTGTGGGCGATGGAAGAAGCGCTGCGCTGCCGCGCCGTCAGCACCGCGATCGGCGAATTGCGCCACGGCGACATCGACAGCGTGGCGGTGCGCCGGCTGTCGCTCGCCGCCGCCGAGAGCGGCGCGCTGGCGCTGCTGCTGCGCGCCTCGCCGCCGAACGATGCGTCCACCGCCGCGACGCGCTGGATCGTGGGCGCCGCGCCGAACGCTGCTCTTGCCATTGAGCTGACGCGCAACCGCCGCGGCCCGCTCGGCGCCTGGACTTTGCAATGGAGTGACGACGATGGCTTCGTGCTCGCAACGCCTGCTCAGCCTGTGGCTGCGCCGGCTGCCGACCGACCGCATCGCAAGATCGCGTGAGGTTTTATCTGTCATTCCGGGGCGCCGCGAAGCGGCGAACCCGGAATCCATAACCCCGGCTGCGGAGTATGGATTCCGGGCCCGCAGGCTAACGCCCGCGTCCCGGAATGACGAAAGGGGGCTCGTCGTCTACGGCAAGCGCGGCAATGCCGAGCTACTCACTGCCGTGGATGACGCGGCGGAGCGGCTCGGGCTGTCACCCGGCCTGGCGCTGGCGCAGGCGCGCGCCATGCATCCTGCAATCGATGCAATCGAAGAGGACGCCGCAGCCGATGCAGCGCTGCTTGAGAGCATTGCCGACTGGTGCCTGCGCTATACGCCGCTCGTTGCGTGCGACGCGCCCGACGGGTTGCTGCTCGATATCAGCGGTTGCGCGCATCTCTACGGCGGCGAGGACGCGCTGGTCGCCGACTTGAGCGGCCGGCTGGAGGCGGCGGGCTTTGCCTATCGCGTGGCGATTGCCGGCACCACCGGCGCGGCCTGGGCCGCCGCGCATTATGGCGAGCCGGCAAGCTATGCCTGCGGCGATGAACGCAAGCTGCTGTCACCGCTGCCGCTGGCGGCGCTGCGGATTGACGGCGCGAGCGTGGCCGCGCTGGCGCGCGTCGGCCTCAAACACATCGGCGACATCGTCGACCTGCCGCGCGCGCCGCTGACCGCGCGTTTCGGCGCAAATTTGTTGCGCCAACTCGACCGCGCGCTTGGGCACGAGCACGAGCCGCTCACGCCGCGCCTCCCCGTTGCGCCTTACGTTGCCGAGCAGCGCTTCGCCGAGCCGATCGCGCGCGAGGAGGACGTGCTGGGAATCGTCGCGCGGCTGGCGGCGCGATTGAAGGTAACGCTGGAGCGGCGCGGCGACGGCGCGCGCCGGCTCGAGCTCACATTATTCCGCACCGACGGCGCATTGCGCCGCATCGCCGCCGGCACATCGCGGCCGTTGTGCGATCCCGACGACATCCGCGCGCTGTTCGTCGAGCGGCTCGCCGCGCTCGCCGATGTGCTCGATCCCGGCTTCGGCTTCGACATGGCACGGCTGGCCGTGCTGACAGCGGAGCCCTGCCCGCCCGAACAGATCGGCATCGGCGGCGCGGAGGATTCCGCCGAACGCGACCGGCTGGTCGATCGTTTAAGTGCAAGGCTCGGCGTGTGGCGCGTGCGCCGGCTGATCGCGCAGGACAGCCATATTCCAGAGATCGCCGGAGCGGCCGTACCGGCGCAGATGACGGTCACCGACGCCGGCTGGGAGGCCTTCCGCCAATACCGCGCGCAAGCCGAACTGGCGCCGCGGCCGCTGCGGCTGTTGGCACGGCCGGAGCCAATCGAAGCGGTCGCCGAAGTGCCGGACGGCCCGCCCTTACGCTTTAGATGGCGGCGCGCGCTGCACGAGGTGATCGCCGCCGAAGGTCCCGAGCGCATCGAAGGCGCCTGGTGGAGCGAGCACGGCGGGCCCGCACGCGATTACTTCCGCGTCGAGGACAAAAGCGGCCTGCGTTTCTGGCTGTTCCGCGCCGGGCTCTATCGCGACTTGATGCGGGAAGATTTGGCGCAGGGCGTGGCGGCGCCAGCGTGGTTCCTGCACGGCATGTTTGCGTGAGGTGAGTATGCGTAATGCGTTATCTCGAATTCGCCTGCGCCTCTAATTTCTCCTTCCTGCGTGGGGCGTCGCATCCGGAAGAGCTGATGGTCCAGGCGCAAGCCATCGGCCTTGCCGGCATCGGCGTCTGCGACCGCAATTCGGTGGCCGGCGTGGTGCGCGCGCATCTGGCCAAGCGTGAGCAGAATTTGTCGCTGCATTACCACCCCGGCGCGCGGCTGGTGTTCGCCGACGGCACGCCGGACATTTTGGCTTATCCGCGCGACCGCGCCGGCTGGGGCCGGCTCACGCGGTTGCTCACGATCGGCAATCTGCGCGGCGAGAAGGGCGAATGCATTCTTCACCTTGATGATTTGATCGCGCACAGCTTCGGGCTCGAGCTGATCGCGATGGATCGGTCAACCGCAACATCTCCTTCGTCATTCCGGGGCACGGCCAAAGGCCGTGAACCCGGAATCCATAACCCCGGCAGGGAGTATGGATTCCGGGTTCGCCGCTTCGCGGCGTCCCGGAATGACATAGAAAAGTTACGCGCCGCTGCGCCGGGCCGCGTGCGGCTGGCGGCGTCAATGCTCTATCGCGGGCGCGACAAGGCGCGGCTCAAGCGCATCGCCGAGACCGCGCGCGGGTGCCAAGTGCCGTTGATCGCCGTCAACGACGTGCATTTCCATCATCCCGACCGGCGGCCACTCGCCGACGTGCTCACCTGCATCCGCGAGAAGGTGACCATCGACCGTGCCGGCCGCAAGCTCGCCGCCAATGCCGAACGCTTTTTGAAGCCGCCGGAGGAAATGGCGCGGCTATTCCGCGACGCGCCGGAGGCGGTCGAGGAAACGCTGCGCCTCTCCGAGACGCTCACCTTCTCGCTCGACGAACTGCGCTACGAATATCCCGACGAGTTCATCGAAGGCTTCGACAACGCGCAGGACGCGCTCGCGCATTTGGCTTACGAAGGCGCCAGGCAGCGCTACCCGAACGGCGTTCCCGAGAAAGTGCGCACCAGCATCGACCACGAACTCCAACTGATCGCGCAGCTGCAATACGCGCCCTACTTCCTCACCGTGCACGACATCGTGCGCTATGCACGCAGCCAAGGCATCCTCTGCCAGGGCCGCGGCTCGGCGGCGAATTCCGCGGTGTGCTTCTGTCTCGGCATCACCGAGGTCGATCCCGACCGCGCCGACCTGCTGTTCGAGCGCTTCATCTCGCCGGAGCGGCGCGAGCCGCCCGACATCGACGTCGACTTCGAGCACGAGCGGCGCGAGGAGGTGATCCAGTACATTTACGGCAAATACGGGCGCGAGCGCGCCGGCATCGCCGCGACCGTGATCTCCTATCGCGGCCGCTCGGCCATCCGCGAGGTCGGCAAGGCCTTCGGCCTGTCGGAGGACACCATCGGCGCGCTGTCGTCCTCGATCTGGGGCGGCGGCGGTGGCGCGGTGTCGCAGGACGCCGTGAAGCGCACTGGGCTCGATCCGCAGAGCCGGCGCATGCGGCAGATCGGCGCGCTGGCGCGCGAAATCATGGGCTTCCCGCGCCATCTCTCGCAGCACGTCGGCGGCTTTGTCATCACCCGCAGCCGGCTCGACGAGGCGATGCCGATCGGCAACGGCGCCATGCCGGATCGCACCTTCGTCGAATGGGACAAGGACGATCTCGACGCGCTCGGCATTCTCAAGATCGATGTGCTCGGGCTGGGCATGCTGTCCTGCCTGCGCAAGGCGCTCGACCTGGTGGATCAGCATTACCCGGAGGCGGCCCTGAAAGCTGCGTGTCCCGGGCGCAGCGCAGCACCACTTGGTGATGCGCTGCAGACCCGGGACCCAGCTTGTTTGCTTGAGAAAGCTGGGTCCCGGATCAGCGCTGCACCGCATCCGGGACACGAGGCTCTCACCCTCGCCACCATCCCGGCCGAGGATCCCGCCGTCTACCGCATGCTCGGCCGCGCGGATTCACTCGGCGTGTTCCAGGTGGAAAGCCGCGCACAGATGACCATGCTGCCACGCCTCAAGCCGGTGAACTTCTACGATCTGGTGATCGAGGTGGCGATCGTGCGCCCCGGCCCGATCCAGGGCAACATGGTGCATCCCTATCTGCGGCGGCGGCGCGGGCAGGAGCCGGTCAGCTATCCGTCGAAGGCGCTGGAGGCGGTGTTGCACAAGACGCTGGGCGTGCCGCTGTTCCAGGAGCAGGCGATGAAGATCGCCATCGTCGCCGCCGGCTTCACGCCGTCGGAGGCCGACCGGCTGCGCCGCGCCATGGCCACCTTCAAGCGCGTCGGCACCATCGGCACTTTCCAGCGCAAGATGATCGACGGCATGCTGGCCAACGGCTACGCGCGCGACTTCGCCGAACGTTGCTTCCAGCAGATCGAGGGCTTCGGCGAATACGGCTTTCCGGAGAGCCATGCCGCGAGCTTCGCGCTGCTGGTCTATGCCTCGGCTTGGCTGAAATGCCGCTATCCCGACGTGTTCGCGGCGGCGCTGCTCAACGCGCAACCGATGGGCTTCTACGCGCCGGCGCAGATCGTGCGCGACGCGCGCGAACACGGCGTCGCGGTGCGCGCGCCGGACGTCAATCATTCGCAATGGGATTCGACATTGGAGCCGGGCGAGCGCGCGGCGGACGGCCTGCACGACTTGCATCGCGGCATGCGCGAGGACGTGCGCGCCACGCACGCGCTGCGGCTTGGCCTGCGGGAGATCAAGGGGCTGAAGGAAGAGGATGCGACGTTGATCGTTTCAATGCGCATGATGCGCGTTACCTCTCCCCGCGTGCGGGGAGAGGTCGACGCGCGAAGCGCGTCGGGTGAGGGGGCGTCTCCACAGCCTGAGCATGCGGATAGGCCCCCTCACCCGGCTCGCAGCTTCGCTGCTCGCCACCCTCTCCCCGCAAGCGGGGAGAGGGAACTCCCCTACGACTCCGTGCGCGATGTCTGGCTGCGCACAGGGCTTTCGCCGCGTGTGCTGGAGCGGTTGGCCGATGCCGACGCGTTCGGCTCGCTCGGTCTCACGCGCCGCGAGGCGCTGTGGGCAGCCAAGGCGCTCGGCCGCGTCGGCGACCGCGACGATGATCTGCCGTTGTTCGGCGGTGCGCGTGCCCCGGGCGCAGCTCAGCACGATAGTGATGCGCTGCAGACCCGGGACCCCGGTTTGTTGGATGAAGCGGGGTCCCGGATCAGCGGTGCACCGCTAACGCGCTGCACCGCATCCGGGACACGCGAAGCAGAAGTACTCCTGCCCCCCATGCCGCTGGGCGAGGAAGTGATCAACGACTACCGCTTTCTCCGACTGTCGTTGCGCGCGCATCCGGCGCAGTTCCTGCGTGCCGATCTCGATGCGCGTCACGTTCTGCGCAACGAGGCGCTGCGCCGCATCGTCAACAACGCGCGCGTGCGCATCTCCGGCCTCGTCACCTGCCGGCAGCGGCCGGGCTCGGCCAATGGCGTGGTGTTCATGACCATCGAGGATGAAAGCGCGGTCGCCAATGTGATCGTGTGGCCGCGCACCTTCGAGCGCGTGCGCCCGGTGGTGCTGGGCGCGCGCTACGTGCTGGTCACCGGCCGCGTTCAGGAGGAGTCGGGCGTCATCCACGTCGTTGCCGATACGCTTGAGGACCTCACGCCCTGGCTAGCGCGGCTCGCCGACCACGGTGGCGAGATCGATGGCCTGGCGCGCTGCGACGAGGTGCGCCGGCCAATCGAGGACCAGCGCGAGGCTCGCGCGCTCGGCGGCCGCCACAACAGGCTGGTGGCGCTGATGCGCGAAATGCCGGAGCTCGTCTCCGACCTCGACGTGCCGGCGCGCGGCTCGGCGCACGCGCCGACGAGAAAGGCGGGTTAGTCACATCGGCGGGATCACGCCGCGCGCCACATTGATGCGCGCCGACATCAACGAGCCGTCCGGCTGCCTGGTGGCCGCGGCATTGACGATGGCGCCGGGCTTGAGCTCGGATTTGCTGCCGGGCGCGTAGGTGTAAATCACCGTGGCCGGCACCACGTCGATTTTCTTTTCACCTTCCTTGTATTTCAGTGTCAGCGTCGTGCCCTCTTCCTTGGCAACAGTGGCCGGCCCGACTCACCCGCCACCGTGCCGTTGGTCATCGTGCTTTTCGGCCGGTAGTCGAATGGCCGGTCGCCCTCACCGGTGCCGCGCATCGCCTCAGGGAAAATGTGCACCTCCACCGCCTGCCAATGCCCGTCCGCCTGCGGCATCGCCGTCGAGCCGACGAACGATCCCGGCTTGATGTCGGGAAGCTGCGCCTTGACCATGGCGACGACTTTCACGTCGCCAGTGAGCTTGACCTTCAGCGTCGCGCCATCGCGCGCTTTAACCGTGAGGACCGGGCCGTCAACCTGCTCGATCGTGCCGCGCACGCGCACGGTCGACGTTTGGGCGGAGGCCGCTGCGGACAGCACCGCAGCGGCAAGGGCGATGCCGAAAATTGGGCGTGCGAACATGTTCCTTCCTTTACAAAACGCCGCCCCGCGTAAGTCTACATCGCCGGCGTCAGGCCGCGGCCGACATACAGCACCTTGGCGAGCGCCGAGCCGTCGGGCTGCTTCTCGGCGGCCATGATGATGATCTGCGCTCCGGCCTTGAGCTCGTCCTTGCTGCCGGGCGCAACCGCAGTGATCGCGGTTTGCGGCGTGATGATGACTTTCTTCTCGCCCTCTTTGTATTTGACCATGACGGTTTCGCCGTCCTTGCCGGTGACCATGTTCTCGACGTAGGCGTTGGTCATGGTGCTGCCGGGCTTGGCATCCCACGGTCCGGTGCGATCGGGCACCACGCCGCGCTGTGCCGGCAGGAAGATGTGTACCGAGAAGGCCTCGATGCTGCCGTCCGGCTGCGGCATGCCGGCGACACCGATAAAGCTGTCGTTCTTGATGTCGGCGGCCGATGCCTTGACCAGTGCGGCCACGCGCGCCTTATCGTCGATCTTGACGTTCAGCATGGCGCCGTCGCGCGTTTTCACCGAAAGCATGCCGCCTTCGGCCTTCTCGATCTGCCCGCGAATGCGGCTTGGCTGCTGCGCCGAGGCTGCGCCGACGGCGAAAACCAGCCCGACCGCCACGGCAAGCGCATGCCGCGTAAATATCCGTTTATGCATTGACGTCCTCCCTGAGGCCGCCGGCTTTGCCGGCGCGTCAATCGGAGAACCCCTCAGCCGCGCGTCTTATTCCGGCGCGGTTTTTTCACCTTCGCCGGCGGCATCACTTTTTCCTCATCGGCCGGTCGCGGCGAAGCGCCCAGATCGGCCTCGATCAGCGCGCGCAGTTCCGCCGTCACCCGCGGACGCACGCCGAACCACAATTCGAAGCCGCGCACCGCCTGATGCAGCAGCATGCCGAGCCCATCGGCAGTGCGCAGGCCGCGTTCGCGCGCCGCCGCCAGCAGGCGCGTGACCAGCGGATCGTAAACGAGATCGGCCACCACCAGCGAGGCCGGGCAACGCAGATTGATGCCGAGCGGCGGCTGTCCGACCATGCCGAGCGACGTGGTGTTGACCAGCAGGCCGGCGCCGCCGAGTAGGCCGCCGATCTCGGTCCAGGCGGCCGGATGCACGCGCGCGCCGAATTGCTTGCGCAGCGCCTCGGCGCGCGCCACGGTGCGGTTGATCACATAGACGCGCTGCACCTCTCGCGCGAGCAGCGCGAACACCACCGCGCGGGCGCTGCCGCCGGCGCCGAGCACCACCGCGCTCTCCAGCCCGCGATCCCAGCCGGGCGTCGCACTGTCGAGATTGGCGAGAAAGCCTTCGACGTCGGTATTGGTCGAGCGCAGGTGGCCGTCATCGTACCATAAGCAATTGGCGGCGCCGACGGCGCGCGCGCGCTCGTCCGGCACCGTCAGCGCCAGCGCCGCCTGCTTGTGCGGCAGCGTGACATTGGCGCCGACATAGCCGTGCGCGCGCAGGTTCTTGACGAATTCGGCGAATTTCTCCGGCGGCACCGCTTCGCGCCGGTATTCGGCGTCCAGGCCGTGCTGCTTGATCCAATAATTATGGATCAGCGGCGAGCGCGAATGGCCGGCCGGCCAGGCGATGACGCAGACCGCCTTACGAGGTTCGTTCATAGGTGCTTTCGATTCCGAGACAAAAACGTCCGGCGCATGTAATTCTCCGCCCCCCAAGCCGTCAACGGTTGACGGTCCCGATTGTTCGGTGGTTGGCCGGCCCATGAGAGCGATCTTCATCGACTGCAACGACCAACTCGCGCCGGTGTGGCGGCAGGTTGTGCGCGCCGACGACCCCAAGATCGACGTCAATTTGCAGCCGTTCGCGCGCGAGGATCTGCCGCGCGTGGCCGGGCCTTACGAGATCGTGCTCGACGACCATTCCTACATGCCGACCGAAATGGTGGCGCAATGCAAGCGGCTCAAGCACATCGTGTTTCTCGGCACCGGCGCCGCCAGCTACATGAATATCGACGAGTTGGCCGCGCGCGGCGTCACCGTGCACACGATCAAGGGCTATGGCGATGTGGCGGTGGCCGAGCACAGCATCGCCTTGATGGTCGCGGCCGCGCGCGACATTGCGCGTATGGACCGCGAGGTGCGCTCGGGCGTTTGGACGCCGCAGGAGGGCATGCAGCTCAACGGCAAGACGCTGGGGGTGATCGGGCTTGGCGGCATCGGCACCGAGGTGGCACGCATTGGCAAAGGCATCGGCATGCGGGTCGTCGCCTATAACCGCACGCCGCGGCCGAATTCCGGCGTGGCGATGGTCGATATCGACACGCTGCTGGCGGGCTCCGACGTGGTATCGATGAACCTGGTGCTCAACGACGGCACGCGCGGTTTCCTCAGCAAGGAGCGCATTGCGCGCATGAAGCCGGGCGCGATCTTCGTCAACACCGCGCGCGGCGCGCTGGTGGATGAAGACGCGCTGATCGCGGCGCTGCGAAGCGGCCACATCCGCCATGCCGGGCTCGACGTGTTCCACGCCGAGCCGCTCAAGGCCGATCATCCGCTGGCGAAGCTGCCGAACGTCACCCTGACCTCGCACGCCGCCTTCCGCACGGTGGAAGCCTCGATGACGCTGCTGCGGCGCGCGATCGACATCGTGAAGAAACTCACATAGTCATTCCGGGGCGCGACCGCAGGTCGCGAACCCGGAATCCATAACCCCTGCTGCGGAGTATGGATTCCGGGCCCGCCGCTTCGCGGCGTCCCGGAATGACAAAGACTAAAACAGCCCCGTCGTCGCGCCGCCGTCGATGGAAATCGCCGTGCCTTGAATGTGCCGCGCGCGCGGGCTGGCGAGAAACAGTGCGAGCTCGGCGACGTCTTCCGGCAGGCCGATGCGGCGCGTGCCGCTTTTCTTAAGCGACTCGTTGCGCACTTCCTCGGGCGTTTTGTTCTGCGCCTTGGCGAATTGCTGGAACAGCGTGACGACGCGGTCGGTCTCCACCATGCCGGGATGGATGACGTTGACGTTGATGTCGTCGCGGTTGCCGAGCGCAGCGAGGCCCTTGGAAAAATTGGCGAAGGCCGAGTTCACCGAGCCGCCGATCAAAAATTCCGCGCCGGGCGTGCGCGCGGCGCCGCCGATGATGTTGACGATGTTGCCATGCGCCACCTTGAGCAGTGGCCAGAACAGCTTGGTGAGCCGCACCGCGGCGAAATATTTCAGCGCAAAGCCGTCGACGAAAGCGTCGTCGGGCAGCTCGAAGAAATTGCCGCCTTTGGTCGCGCCGGCGTTGTTGACCAGGATGTCGCAGCGCTTGAACTTGTCATTGACCTGCTTGAACACCTGCTCGCAACCGGCAAGCGTGCGCAGATCGGCGGCGACGGCGAGCGGCGCGAGGCCGCGCGCGTCCTTGATCGCTTTCGCCGCCGCGTCGAGATTGGCAGCGTTGGATGCCGCCAGCACCGTCTGCGCGCCTTCACGCGCGAAAGCCAAGGCGATTGCCTTGCCGATGCCGCGGCTGCCGCCGGTGACGACGACAACTCTGTCCTTGAACTCGCCCGCCATGGGTTCCTCCCCTTTTTGTGGGCGGCGTTATACGCGGCAATTCGTCAAACCGCGAGAGGGCGCAGGCGCATTGACCGCGCTGCGTTCTCGGTCACAATAAGAAAAAGTGCCTGGGAGGAAGCCGCGTGAAGCCGGCGCCATTTGCCTACAAAAAAGCGCGCGCGCTCGAGGAAGCGGTTGCGCTGTTGGGCGAGGACAAGGAGGCGCGGCTGCTGGCCGGTGGGCAGAGCCTGATCGCCACGCTCAACATGCGGCTGTCGCAGCCTTCGCTGCTGATCGACATCAACGGCATCGGCGGGCTCGGCGGCATCGCCCACAAGAATGGCAAGGTCGAGATCGGCGCGCTGGTGCGCCACGCGCAGGCCGAGGGCAACGAGCTGATCGCCAAATATGCGCCGCTGATCGCGCTCGCCATGCCGCATATTGGGCACCCGGCCATCCGCAACCGCGGCACGCTCGGCGGATCGATCGCCTTTGCCGACCCGGCGGCGGAATTGCCGGCGTGCCTGCTGGCGCTCGATGGCGAAATCGACGCAAGCGGACCAAAGGGAAAGCGCACGATCAGGGCGCAGGATTTCTTCAAGGGCCTGTTCGAGACTGCGCTCGGGCCGCAGGACGTGCTCACTGCCATTCGTGTGCCAGCAGCGGCCAAGGATACGCGCACCGGCTTTGCCGAACTGGCGCGGCGGCATGGCGATTACGCCATCGTCGGGCTGGCGGCGAGCGCGCGGGGCGATGGCAAGAAACTCAGCGACGTCCGGCTGGCTTATTTCGGCGTCGGAGCCGCGGCGATGCGCGCGCGCAAAGCCGAAGCGGCGCTTGCCAAGGGCGACGTCGATGGCGCGGTGGCCGCGCTCGATCTCGATCCGCATGACGACGTGCAGGCAACGGGCGCGGTGAAAAAGCATCTGGCCGGCGTGCTGCTGCGGCGTGTCGCCAGGCAGCTCATGGAGCCCGCATGAGCGACATGGCCCTCGATATTTCCTTGACGGTCAATGGCGAGCGCGTTGCTGAACGCGTCGATGCGCGCACCACGCTGGTCGATTTCCTGCGCGAGACGCTTTCGCTCACCGGCAGCCATGTCGGCTGCGAGCACGGCGTCTGCGGCGCCTGCACCGTGCGCGTCAACGGCGAGATCGTCCGCGGCTGCCTGATGCTGGCGGCGCAATGCGATGGCGCCAAGGTGGAAACGATAGAAGGCCTGTCCGACGCCGGCGAAGTCGCCGACCTGCAGTTGGCGTTCGAGCAACGCAACGCGCTGCAATGTGGCTTCTGCACGCCGGGCATGGTGCTGACCGCGCAGGATCTGTTGAAACGCGGGGGCGTGCCTTCGCGTGAGGACATCCGCGAGCACATCTCCGGCAACTACTGCCGCTGCACCGGCTACCAGGCCATCGTCGACGCGGTCGAGTCCGTGGCGCAAGAAAGAAATAAAGCGCGCGCGGGAGGCAAGACATGAAAATCGTCGACGACTCCCCGCCCGTGCTGACCGCGCTCGACCGGCCGAATTCCTATATCGGGCGCGCGGTGCCGCGGCCGAACTTGAAGCGGCTCACGCAAGGGCGCGGACAATATGTCAGCGACGTCACTTTGCCCCGCATGGCGCATGTCGCCTTCGTGCGCTCGCCGCACGCGCATGCGAAAATAAAGTCGATCAAAAAAGCCGAAGCGGAGAAAGCGGCCGGCGCCATCGCGGTGGTCACCGGGGTCGAGTTGGCGAAAGTGATGACGCCCTGGGTCGGCGTGCTCACGCATCTGAAGGGCCTGAAATCCGCGCCGCAAGCGCCGATCGCGGTCGAGCGCGCCTGCTGGCAGGGCGAGGCCGTGTGTGCCGTGGTGGCGCGCACGCGCGCGCAAGCCGAAGACGCCTGCGAGCTTGTCGAGGTCAGTTACGAAGAATTGCCCGCCGTCACCGATCCGGAAACCGCGCTCGATGCCAAGACGCCGGTGATCCATCCGTCGATCAGCGATAATCTCTGCTTCGAGCGCAAGCTCGACGCTGGTAAGGTGGACGACGCCTTCGCCGCATCGGACGCGGTGGTGGAGACCACGTTCGTGTTCGGCCGCCACACCGGCGTCACCAATGAGCCGCGCTCGATTGTCGCCGACTGGAACGGGGGCGAGGGACGCCTGACCGTCTATCAGGGCACGCAGGCGCCGCACATGATGCAGGATTTGTTCGCCAAACATCTCGGCCTGCAACACCAGCAGGTACGCGTGCTGACGAAGGATGTCGGCGGCTCATTCGGCATCAAAGTGCACACGTACGCCGACGAGATGGCGACGGTGGCGCTGTCGAAGCTGCTGAAGCGGCCGGTGAAATTCGTCGCCGACCGCATCGAGAGCTTCGTCACCGACATCCACGCGCGCGACCATCGCGTCAAAGCCAAGATCGGCGTCAAGAGCGACGGCACCATCACGGCGTTCGAGATCGACGACCTCACCGGCATCGGCCCCTATTCGGTCTATCCGCGCACATCCGGCATCGAGGCGAACCAGGTGGTGAACCTCGTCGGCGGGCCTTACACCACGCCAAATTACCGCGCGCAGGCGCGCGTGGTGTTCACCAACAAAAACGTCATGTGCCAGTATCGCGCGGTCGGCCATCCGATCGCGGTCGCGGTGACCGAAGGTCTGGTCGAACTCGCCGCCGCCAAAATCGGCATGGACCCGCTCGAATTGCGCCGGCGCAATCTGATCGCCGACGACGCCTATCCCACGCAATCGGCAGCCGGGCTGAAATTCGAGAAGCTGTCGCATCACGAGTTGCTCGCGCATCTCGACGCCATGATGAATTACGCCGGCCTGCGCGCCGAACAGGCGAAGCTGCGCCAGCAAGGCATCTATCGCGGCCTAGGCTTTGCGAGCTTCATCGAGGTGACCAATCCGTCTGCCGCCTTTTACGGCGTCGGCGGCGCGCGCATCACCTCGCAGGACGGCGCCACCGTGAAGCTCGACGCGCAGGGCAATATCAGCGTGCACAGCGGCGTCACCGAGCAGGGCCAGGGCGCCGAAGCCGTGATGGCGCAAGTGGCGGCAACGTCGTTCGGCGTACCGATCGAGCGCGTACGCGTGGTCACCGGCGACACCGACAACACGCCTTACGGCGGCGGCACCTGGGCCTCGCGCGCGGCCGGCATCGGCGGCGAAGCGGCCTGGCAAGCCGGCAAGGCGCTGCGCGCCAACGTGCTCGCGGTTGCCGGCGCGATGCTGCAAGCGAAACCCGAGGCGCTCGATATTCGCAACGGCGTGGTGGTCGATTCTGCGAGCGGCGCCGAGCGGCTGCCGCTCGAGGAACTGGCGCGCGTCGCCTACTTCCGCCCTGACACCCTGCCCTCCGGCGTGCAGGCGGAGCTGATGGCGACGCGCCATTACGTGCCGCGCGCCTGGCCCTTCGCCTTCACCAACGGCATCCAGGCGAGCTATCTCGAAGTCGATACCGACACCGGCTTCGTGAAGCTGCTGAAGCACTGGTGCGTGGAGGACTGCGGCACCATCATCAATCCGCAGCTCGTCGACGAGCAGATCCGCGGCGGCATCGTGCAGGGCATCGGCGCGGCGCTGTTCGAGCAATGCCTCTATGACGAGCGCGGGCAGATGCTCAACGGCAACATGGCGGATTACCTGGTGCCGATGGCGGCGGAGATGCCCGACATCGAATGCGGCCACGTCGTGTCGCCGACCGCCGACTCGGAGCTCGGCGCCAAGGGCGCGGGCGAAGCCGGCACCGCCGGCGCGCCAGCCTGCGTCATGAACGCCATCAACGACGCCCTGCGTCCGCTCGGTGCGGCGCCGCTCACCGACATGCCGTTCACGCCGGGGAAGATTTTACGGGCGCTTGGGAAAGTCTGATCAGAACTTGATCATGTCACTGCGCGTCAGCGTCACTTTCGGGCCGATGCCGCCGGTGCCATTGGCCAGTAGCCAAACGGAAATCTGCTCGAAGTAAAGATTCTCCGCCGTTATGCCGTCGACCGGTGCGATGACGTTGAAGCCGCGGACGGCTGCGGCGCTTGCCGTGTACAGAGCGGCGCCATGCGCGCCGGTGCCGTTCACGATGACGGTCTGGATGCCTTTGTCTTGCAGAATCTTCTCCAGATCGGTCTTGTAGAAATTGTCCACGCCAGAGTGAACGACTGGGTCCCCCGCGGCCGGCGCGATGTCAGGCAGAATGTTCGCCTTTGTCGCCTTTCCGGCAAGGCTGTAAACCACCATGACGCCGTGAGCTCGCGCCTCGGTGAGCAGCTTCTTCATCGCCGGCATCGACGCCATACAGCGCGGCCGGTTGGTGCAGTTCGGATTGATGAGGTCGAGCAACAACAAGGCCGTTGTCTTGGGATCGACCGTCACCGGCTTGAGCGTGGGCGCAGGCGGCGCCTTCACATTAGCCCATTCTTCGATGATATCGCCGGCATGAGCCGGCAGAACCGTTGCGCCTGCGAGAGCAGCAACCGCGATCACGGCGAATAAAGCCCTTTTCATTGCGTTCCTCTCTGTTTTTAGAACTTGATCATAATCGATCGGGTCAAGGTCACCTTCGGCGCGACGATGGGCGCGTTGGCCAGGTGCCAGACGGCATAGAGCTCCGGGAACGGCGTGTTGCCCGAAATGGTGTCAACCGGCACGATCACCGAAAAGCCGAGTTGGGCGGCTTCCGAGCCGGTGATGATGTCGGCGCCCTGCGCAACCGTGCCGACAAGGATCAGCGTGGTGATGCCCTTGCCCCTGAGGATCTTTTCGAGATCGGTATGAAGGAACTTGTCGAGCGGTCCCGGCACGACCGGATCGCCGTCGGCCGGCGCCACCTCCTCGTAGATCACGGTCTTCGGCACGTTGAGGACGGTGGTGTAAATCACCGGCAGCCCCTTGGCGCGCGCCTCGGTGATCAGCTTCTTCACCGTCGGGATCGTGCCCGGACAGCGCGGATAGCGCTCCATATTGCAGACCGGCTTGATGATATCGAGGACAAGCAGCGCCGTTGTCTTCGCATCGACTGTGACCTCCTTGAGCTGAGGTGCCGGCGGCAGCTTCACGCTCGCCCACTCGTCGATGATGTCGCCCGCCTGCGCCGGCCCCGCCGCGGTTCCGGCTGCCAGCGCTACGGCCAATCCAAGCGCCATTAATCCGTGCTGCATACGATTCATGAATGTCCTCCCTGGACGTTGGCCGCTTCGCGGCGGCCTTTTTTGAATTTCGATCATGGGAAATTTCTATCGCCCTTGTCAAAGCTATCCCGCTTGCTGAAACACTGCGGCCCGGCGCATTATTGCGTCTAGCCTTCAACACAAGCGCTTGCTGTTAAAAAACGAGAGGGAAACGCTTCATGAACATCAAGGTCGGCAAACAAGCGATCGCCGAGGCGTCCAAGAAACTCAGCAACTGGGGCCGCTGGGGCAAGGACGATATGATCGGCACGCTCAATCACGTGACCCCTGAGGACATCGTGAAAGCGGCGAGCCTGATCCGCAGCGGCAAGGTGTTCGCGCTCGGCATCCCGCTCGACCGCGAGGGCCCGCAGACCGGTTTGTTCGGCGGCCGCTTCAATCCGATCCACCAGATGCTGGCAACCGGCACCGACGCCATCGCCGGCCGGCAGGACTGGAATAAGATCCGCTACGCCGACGACACGCTGATGCTGTGCGTGCAAGGCGCCACGCATTGGGACGCGCTCGGCCACATCTTCTACGAAGACAAGGGCTACAACGGCCACGAGGCCAAGATGGTCGACGCGCGCGGCCTCAATGTGCTCGGCATCGAGCATTCCAAGAACAAGATGGTGGGGCGCGGCGTGCTGCTCGACATCGCCCGCTTGCGCGGCGTGAAGTGGATGAAGGACGGCGAGAGCATCTCCAACGACGAACTCGACAAATGCGCCAAGGAGCAGAACGTCAGCATCGGCAAAGGTGATTTCGTCATCGTGCGCACCGGGCAGATGGAGCGTTGCCTGGCCGAGAAGGAATGGGGCGGCTATGCCGGCGGCGACGCGCCCGGCGTCAAATTCGAGAACTGTTACTGGTGCCAGGACAAGCAGATCGCCGCGATCTGCACCGACACCTGGGGTGTCGAAGTTCGTCCGAACGAGACGACCGAGGCCAACCAGCCCTGGCACTGGGTGGTGATCCCGGCCATGGGCCTGTGCATGGGCGAGATTTTCTATCTCAAGGAGCTGGCCGAGGACTGCGCCGAGGACGGCGTCTATGAGTTCTTCTTCTGCGGCCCGCCGCTCATTATCACCGGCGGCACCGGTAGCCCGATCAATCCGCAGGCGATTAAATAGGCCTCGTGTCCCGCACGCGGCGCAGCGCGCTGGCGGTGCGCCGCAGATGCGGGACCCCGGTTCAATGAAATAAAATAGCTGGGCCCCGGTTCTGCGGGGCACGCAAGTACGGAGGAAATCACCATGCCCCGCTGGCTCAAGCGCGGAATGGACGCGGGCGCGATCAAGGCGGCCGATGCCAAGGTGCGTGAGACGGTCGAAGATATCCTGGCGCAGGTGGACGCGCGCAAGGACGCCGCAATCCGCGAACTGTCGCAGAAATTCGACAAGTGGTCGCCGAAGGATTTCAAGCTGTCGCCGACCGAGGTCGAGCGCGCCATCGCGCAGGTGGCAAAGCGCGATCTCGAGGACATCAAGTTTGCCCAGGCCCAAGTGCGCAACTTCGCGCAGAAACAGCGCGAGACCATGAAGGATCTCGAAGTCGAGACGCTGCCCGGCGTCGTGCTCGGCCACCGCCACATTCCGGTGAACTCGATCGGCTGCTACGTGCCGGGCGGGCGCTATCCGATGGTGGCATCGGCGCACATGTCGATCGTTACCGCGAAAGTCGCGGGCGTGAAGCGTATCATCGCCTGCGCGCCGCCGTTCAAGGGCGGGCCGCATCCGGCCATCGTCGCTGCCATGCATTTCGGCGGCGCCGACGACATCTACGTGCTGGGCGGCGTGCAGGCGGTGGCGGCCATGGCGCTCGGCACCGAGTCGATCGCGCCGGTCGACATGATCGTCGGCCCCGGCAATGCCTATGTCGCGGAGGCCAAGCGCCAGTTGTTCGGCCGCGTCGGCATCGACCTGCTCGCCGGCCCGACCGAAACGCTAATCATCGCCGACGACAGCGTGGACGGCGAAATCTGCGCCACCGACCTGCTCGGCCAGGCCGAGCACGGACCGACCTCGCCCGCCGTGATGATCACCAATTCGGAGAAGCTCGCGAAGGCGACGATGGCGGAAGTCGAACGGCTGTTGTCGATCCTGCCGACCGCCGACGCCGCCGGGCAAGCCTGGAGGGATTACGGCGAGGTCATCGTCTGCGACAACGAAGCCGAGATGATCGCGGAAGCCGACCGCATCGCCTCCGAGCATGTGCAGGTGATGACGCGCGATCCGGACGTGTTCCTCAACGGCATGAAGAACTATGGCTCGCTGTTCCTCGGTCCGCGCACCAACGTCGCTTATGGCGACAAGGTGATCGGCACCAACCACACGCTGCCTACCAAGAAGAACGCGCGCTTTACCGGCGGGCTGTGGGTCGGCAAATTCATCAAGACCTGTACCTATCAGAAGGTGCTCACCGACGAAGCGAGCGCCAAGATCGGCGAAGTCTGCTCGCGGCTGTGCATGCTGGAAGGTTTTGTCGCCCACGCCGAACAAGCCAATATCCGCGTGCGCCGTTACGGCGGCCGCAACGTGCCCTACGGCCAGGCGGCGGAGTGAGCGTGGAACTCACCAGGACGCCGTCGTTCCGCCTCGACGGGCGGCGCGCGCTGGTGACCGGCGCCGGGCGCGGCATCGGGCTCGCCTGCGCTTCCGCGCTGGCGGACGCCGGCGCGCATGTCACGCTCGCCGCGCGCACCGCGAAAGAGATCGAGGAAGCGGCCGAGGCCATCCGCGCACGCGGGCAAAAAGCCGAGCCGCTTGCGCTCGATGTCCGCGATGTCGAAGCGACGGCAAAGACCATCGCCGCGCAGGCGCCGTTCGACATCCTCGTCAACAACGCCGGCACCAACCGGCCGGCGCCGTTCGTCGACGTGAAGGTCGAGGATTTCGATTTCGTGTTTTCGCTCAACGTGCGCGCGGCCTATTTCGTAGCGCAGGCGGTGGCGCGCGCGCTGGTGGCGGCGAAGAAGCCCGGTTCGATCGTCAACATGTCGTCGCAGATGGGTCATGTCGGCGGGCCGACGCGCACGGTCTATTGCGCCACCAAGCACGCCATGGAGGGCTTCACCAAGGCGATGGCGATCGAGCTCGCGCCGCACAAGATCCGCGTCAACACGCTGGCGCCGACTTTCATCGAAACGCCGATGACGCGGCCCTTCTTCCAGAACGAAGCCTTCCGCACCGATACATTGAAAAGGATCAAGCTCGGCCGGCTCGGCCAGCTCGAGGATTTGACCGGCGCGGTGGTGTTTCTCGCCAGCGACGCCGCCGCGCTGATGACCGGCACGTCGCTGGTGGTCGACGGCGGCTGGACGGCGGAGTGAGGACAAACCCGTGTCCCGGGCGCAGCGCAGCACCATAAGCGCGTTCACGCGCGTCTTCGACGCGCTATGGTGGTGCGCTGCAGACCCAGAACCCCGGTTAAAATTAAAAGAAAGCTGGGTCCCGGATCTGCGGTGCACCGCTACGCGCTGCACCGCGTCCGGAACACGCAGCCTCACAGCTTCGGCAGATCTGCGAAATATTCCGGGTGCTCTTTCTCGACCTGCTGCATGAACTCCGGCCGGAACAGGCTCGGCACGTTCAGCCGCGGCGCGCCCTTGAGCGTGTTGGTGAGCACTTCGTCCTCGGCGTTCTCGAAGGCGCGCAGCACGTTCGGCGACATGCGCGGATCGAAGTGGATGTGCTTGATCGACTTTTTGCCGATGGCGACGTCGGTGCCCGGCACCCACTTTGCAAAGATCTCCACCGCCTCGTCGGGATTCTTGCGCGTGAAGTACGACGATTGCGCGAGGCCTGCGGCGATGCTCTTGATCACCGCCGGCTTCGCATCCACCGTCGGCCCATGCGCGACCGCAACCATCACGTAGGACATGTGCTGCCCGCCGCGGATCACTTCATATGAATCCGGCACTTGCATGAGCGCCTGTGTCACGTAGGGCTCCCAGGTCACGATGGCGTCGACCTTGCCCTCCTTCAGGGCGGGCGCAAGGCCAAACTGCGACCAGATGTTCTCGATGGTGACATCTTCGTACTTCACGCCGGCGCGGCGCAGCACCATCTTGAAATATTCGTCGGACGTCTGCCCGCGCGCGAGGCCGACCTTCTTGCCTACAAGATCGCCGATCTTGCCGACATTGATGCCCCTGCCCTTCTTGGTGACGATGGCGAGCGGCGTATCGCAACGATCGTTGGTAGCGTCGTTCATGATGAGGCCGATGACTTGGAACGGATTGCCGGCGTGCACCGCCTTGAGATAGGTCGTGGTGCTCATGTCGCCGACCTGCGCCTCGCCGTTGTGCAGGGCGTTGACCATGTCGGTGCCGGTGTCCACCACGCGGAAGCTGGCGTCGACGCCGTGCTGCTTGAAGTAGCCCTTCTCCGCGCCGATGAACATCGGCAGATGGCCGAAATTGTTGGCAATCACCACGTCGAGCTTGGGTAAGCCTGCCATGACACTCCTCCCGGACAACGCGCTATGATTTCAAAACCTGCGGATTGACGCAATTCGGCGGCGACCGGCCGGCGAGCAGCGCCTCGATATTATCCACCACGATGTTCGCCATCTCTTCGCGCACCTCGGTCGTTGCGCTGCCGAGATGCGGATTGAGCACGACGTTTTTCATGCGCTTCAAGTCGGCATGCACCTTGGGCTCGTGCTCGAACACGTCGAGCCCGGCGCCGGCGATCTTCTTCGCTTTGAGCGCGCGCACCAGCGCGGCCTCGTCGATGATCGGCCCGCGCGCGGTGTTGACGATGAAGGCGGTCTTCTTCATCAGGCCGAATTCGCGCGCGCCGATCTGGTGATGGGTCTGTGCGTTGAGCGGCGAATGCAGCGAGACGAAATCGGACTCGCGCAGCAACTGGTCGAGCGGCACGAAGGTCAGCCCCGCTTCACGCTCTTCGCTCTCCGGCTTGCGGCGCGGCGACCAATACAGCACGCGCATGGAGAAGCCTAGCGCGCGGCGCGCCACCGCCTTGCCGATCAGGCCGCCGCCGCCGATGAGGCCGAGCGTCTTGCCGTGCACGATCGAACCAAGCAGGTGGCGCGATTGACCGCCGGGGAAATTACCGGCGCGCACGAGCTTGTCGCCCTCGACCATGCGGCGCGCCACCGCGAGCATGAGACCGAAGGTGAGGTCGGCGGTCGCTTCGGTCGTGACCGGCGGCACGACGGTGACGGGAATGCCGCGTTTGGTCGCCTCGGCGACGTCGATATTGGACGGCGTGATCGACTGAGCCGCGATGTGACGTAGTTTTGGATTGGCCGCGATCACTGCGCGGTCGATCTTGTCGTGCAGCAGGCAGAACAGAATGTCGGCATTACGAACGGCGCCTATCAGCGTCTTGTGCGGGATAATCCTGCTGTCGTCGGGGAAGACCTTCACGCTCCCCAGCGCCCGCAGGCGCTTCATGGCGCTTTCGGCGACCGGCTGCGTGACAAAGACACGCGGCAAAATACGTGCCTTGGCGCTCACCGCAGCCACCGCACGACGCCGGCAACGCCGTCGACAGCGCATTGCGCGCCATCGGGAATGGCGCGCGTGGCATCGAGCACGCCCAACACCATGGGGATGCCGCGCTCGCGTGCGAGCGACGCCAAGTGCGAGGTCGAGCCGCCGAGCTCGGCGACGACGCCCGACACGCGATCGAGAATATGCGTCAGCGACGGCCCCGCGACTTTAGTGACGAGAATGTCGCCCGGCGCGACGCGCGAGAGTTCGCATTCGCAATTCACGACCACCGCGCGTCCGGAGCCCCAGCCGATGCCGGCGGGGTGGCCGTTGAGGCCGGGATGCCGCAGCCAGATTTGATCCGGCACAACCGGCGCTTCGACATGCAGCGGGCGCGACTGCAGCAGCTTGAAGCCGCGCTCGTCCATCGCCCATTCGATCTCGACCGGCCCGCCCGCGAGCTGCTCGCACTTCTTGAGCAGACGCCCGAGCGTCACCGCTTCGCCCGGCGTCAGGCACGGCTCGCTCACCAGATTTTCCGGCACGAGCTGCGGCGCGGACACACCGTGGTCGCAGGTGTCGCGATGATTTTTGCGGCCGGCGGCGACGGTGCGCAGGAAGCCGTTCTTCGACAGCACGATGCGGTCGGGCACCACCTCGCCTTGCGCGATGGCCGAGCCGAGGCCCCAGGTGGCGGAGATCAGCATGTGGCCTTCGGCGGTTTCGCTCAGTCCGCCGCCGGACGCGCGCGCGGAAATGAGCGGCTGGATCAGCACGCCCATGGCGGTGTCGGCGGGCGACAGGCCGTGATTGTCCATGTAGCGGCGCGCGTGCGAAGTCCACAGCGCGGCCCAGCAGGCGCGCACCGCGGTCAAGAACTCGGTCTCGTCGGTGAGGCCGAGGAAGCTTTCGAACTGTCCGGCGAAATTGGCGCCCTTGCGGTCCTCGATCAGCGCCGAGGAGCGCACGACGCCGAGCCGCGTTTCATCGCATTGCGCGCGCCAGGCCGCGAGCAAGGGCGAGAGAATGTCCGGCGCGATCGGCTGTTCGTAGAGCGCGAGGCGGATTTGCACCGATAGCTTGCGCGACGTCGGCAGGTCGCCCTCGTTGTATTGCCGCAGCAGGTCTTCGACGCCGAGATGGCGCAGCTGATGGCGATAGGCCGCGGCGGTGAGCGCGAAGCCGCCCGGCGTCGGCAGCCCGGCCTGGCCGAGCTGCGCGAGGTTGGCGGCCTTCGGCCCGACGTTCTCGGGATCGATGGCGCGCGGATCGCTGAGCGGGAGGATGAATTCGGCCATTGTCGTGCTCGTGTCCCGGATGCGGTGCAGCCGCGTAGCCCTTGCGAAGCGGTGCACCGCTGATCCGGAACCCAGCTTCCTTATTAGATAACCGGGGTCCCGGGTCTGCAGCGCACCAGTCCGTGCTGCGCTGCGCCCGGGACACGAAGCTTATTTCACATGATCCCCATAACCCGGAATCGGATCGACCACTGTGATCTGCTTCACAGGGAAGTTCGACACGATCTCGATGTCGTTCTTGTGCACGATCAGCATCTCTTCGATGCGCACGCCGTAGCGGTAGCGCTTGCCGTGCTGGGTCTCGAGCGCAAAGGTCATGCCTTCCTGGATCTCGACCGGATGGTCGAGCGACCAGATGCGCGAAATCACCGGCGGATCGTATTGCGCGAGGCCGAGGCCGTGGCCCCACAAGTTGGCGGCCGCCTGGTCCTCATCCTCGTAGCCCCAGGTTTCCATCGCCGACGGCCACTTCAGCGCGATGTCGCGCGTAGTGGCGCCGACCTTCACCGCGCCGATCGAATCATACAGCCACTTGAGCGCGGTGGAGTATGTCTCCTGCTGCTCTTTGGTGGGCTCCTTGCCGACGCAGTAGGTGCGGTAATAGCAGGACTTGTAGCCGTTCCAGGTGAGCGCGGCCAAATCCATGAACACGATGTCGCCGGGCTGGATGATGCGGTCAGAGAAGTTGCGCCAGTTCGGCCAGGTGTTGGGGCCGGACGACACGATCACGTCTTCGACGTCTTCCATGCCGGGGATGTTGTAGAGGTACTGCATCAGGTGCGCGGTCACCTGGTTCTCGGTGATGCCGGGGCGCAGGAATTTCATGCACTCCCAGTGCGTGGCGTCGCCGATGGCGCCGACGATGCGGAAGCATTCCTGCTCGTCCGGGCTTTTCACCGCGCGCGCTTCCATCATCGGGGTCATGCCGTCGACCCAGTTGATGTTGTTCTCCTTGAAGATGTTGATCATGTTGATGTCGATGAAGTCGCAGCCGAGCTTCTGCCCGGCGACGCCGTTCTCCTTCATCGCCTGCAACACCGCCTTGGTGAACTTGTTGACCTGCTGGGTCGAAGCCGGGCCGGCCGCGCCTTTGATCCAGGCGAAGGAGTGCCGCACGTTTTCCTTCGGGATCCACGGCGAGTGACGCTCGATCTGGAAGCCGAGGTCGCCCTGCTCGAACAGAATCGGCCGCCCGTCGCCGCACAGCATGGCGTAGCGCAGGCCCGGCTTGAGCCGGTTCCAGCCCGGCGTCAGCGTGCCGGTAATGTAGCGGACGTTCTCGTCGTACATGCAGAGCATGGCGCCGAGCCCGTGCTTCTTCATCATGTTGCGCGCACGGTCGATGCGGTATTCGCGCAGCCGGTCCCAGTTGACCCGCTGCTGCCAATCCAATCCGGCAATGCCGAAATTCGCTGTACCCATGGCGTCCTCCCGACTGCGCTAGTAGCGCCGTTTATTCGTTGATTAGCCGGGATGTTATGCGGGTGGCGGCGATTAAAGAAATAATATAATCTGCCTTTCCGCATTAGTTTTCCTAATACCATGATCCTCATGCGTAGCATCCCCCTCCGGCAGGTCCGCGCCGTCATCGCCGTGTGCGAGGAAGGCTCCTTCACCCGCGCGGCCGAGCGCGAGAACGCCACCCAATCCGGCATCTCGCAGCACGTGGCCGCGGTCGAACGCACGCTCGGCGTCAAGCTGTTCGAGCGCGACAGCGGTGGCGTGAAGCCGACGCCGGCCGGCTTGCGCTACTACAAGAGCTGCGTCGAGGCGGTCGGCGCGCTCGAGCACGCCGCCGAACAGGCGCGCGCGTTCGCCGGCCAGGTGATGGGCGAACTGCGCATTGGGTTGATGCCGACCTTCACGCGCGCAGTGCTGGCGCCGGTGCTCGACGACTTCGTGCCGCGCTGCCCGGAGGTGCGCCTGCACATCGTCGAGGGCTACAGCAACCTGCTCACCGAAATGGTGCGCAACGACGAACTCGACTTCGCGGTGGTGCCGGCCTTCGAGGGCATCATCGGTCTTAAATCGCGGCTCTTGGTGCGCGACCGCGAGATGCTGATCTCCGGGCGCAAGCGCGGCTTCACGCCGCTGGCGCCGGTGCGGCTCGCGGAATGCAAACCGCTCAAGATGGTGGCGCCGGGGCCGGACAATATCCGGCGGCGCAACCTGGACACTTATTTCCAAAGCCATGGCGTCGAGATCGAGGCCATGCTCGACATGGACGCCATGATCGCGACGCTCGAATTCGTGGCGCGCTCGGACTGGACGACCATTCTGCCGAGCGTGATCTCGGTCAACGATATCGGCCGCGGCGAATTGATCGTGAACCCGATCGTTGCGCCCGAGCTGCACGCCGAATTCGTCGTGATCCAGCCGGCGCGCCGCACGCTGTCGACGCAGGCGCGCATATTCCTGCAACGCTTCGAACAGGAAGTCGCGCATATCCACGAGGTGTGGGACGACGCGATCGCGCAGCCGAAACGGAGAAAGCGCGCCTGATTACTTCGGCACGCGGCCTTTCACGGCGTTGGCACGCGATGGGTAAGTGATGCGGCCGGCGCCGTCGGCCGGCAGCTTGGCGCGCACGCGGCTCTTGAGCTTGTCGACATCGCTCGCGGCCATTTTGGCGACGATCGGGCCGGTGCCACCCGACAACAGGCTGCTCGTCCACAAGTCGTCGAAATCCGCGAAAGTCCGCTGGACCGAGATCTCTCGCGTCTCGACCTCCTCGAGGCCCGCGCCCTTCCACAATTTCCGTAGCGCGTCCAAGCGGGATGCTTCGACCTTCGGCGGAAACATAGGCGGATGACCGAGCGCGCGCATTTCGGCTTGGATTGGCTCGATCGGAAATCCGCCCCCCAACATGTCCCAGGCATAGGCCGCGACCGTGCCGCCGGGGCGCACGACACGCGCCATCTCGGCGACGCCTTTGGCCGGATCGGGAACGAAGAAAATCACCAACGCCATGAATGCGGCATCGAAGCTGTTGTCGGGAAACGGCAGCGTCATGGCGTCGCCCTGCTGAAACTGCGCCAGACGCGCGCCCGGCCGCGTGCGCGCAAAGGCAAGCTGGCCCTCGGATGGATCGATGCCGCAAACCTCGACCGGGGCGCAGCGCTCGATCAGTAATTCGGTGAAAGCGCCGTTGCCGCAGCCGATATCGATGCAGCGCAGACCAGCGGGCAGTCGCAACCAGTCGAGGAAAACCTCGCCGGCGAGCCGGCTCCAGACGCCCATCATGCGCTCGTAGGCGGCGCCATCGTCGAAACGGATTTGCTGTTCGGCCACGTCAGACCTCCATCCAGGCGCCGTTGGCATCCACCGACTTGAACACGGCTTCCAGCGCCGCCGCGGTTTGCAAAATTCCATCGGGCGGAATCGGGAACGCGCCCTGCCCCATGACCGCCTTGCCGAAAAAATCGAGATTGCGACCGAGATGATTGTCAGCGGGATAGTCGAACACCACCGGCTCCTTGCCGGCGTGACGCACGATCAGCTTGGTTTCGCTCACGCTCTCGGCCCAGCACGTCTCGCCGAAGACCGCGATGCGCCAACGAAACGGCGTCTTGATGGTGGTGCCGAGCACGCCGGTCGCGCCGCTGTCGAATTCGATCAGTGCCGCGGTGGTGTCGCCGGTCGGCAATTTCAGCGCGCGCGCCTTCGACAGCGCGCTGATGCGTTTCATCGGCCCGGCGAGATCGCGGAAGCAGTCGAGCACGTGGATGCCCATGCCGGTCATGCCGCCGGCACGGCTCTCCTCCGCCTGCATGCGCCAGCTGTCGGCGGGATAGCTCGCCAGCCAGTCGTGGCTGTAATTTCCTTCGACATGCATGATGGTGCCGAAGGCGCCTTGCGCTTTGAGCTCTGCCAGCGCGCGCATCGACGGCATCAGCCGGAAATGGTGGCCGACCGCGATCAGCACACCGGCGCGCCTGACGGCGTCGAGCATGGCGACGGCGTCGGCTTTGCTGAGCGCGAACGGCTTCTCGCAGTAAATGTGCTTGCCCGCCGCCGCAAGCGCCTTCACCTGCGCCGGATGCTTGGTGTGCGGCGTCGCCAGCACGACAGCTTCGATCGACTTGTCCGCCGCCACTTCATCGAGCGAGGTGCCGATGGCGATACCATGCTCGGCAGCGAAATCCTTGACCGTGTCGGGCTCGAGCGTGACGCCGCGCGTGAAGCGCAGCGGCGCGCCGAACTCGCGCGCCGCCTGCACCAGATTTTTGCCCCACCAGCCGAGGCCGACGATCGCCGTGTTGATCATGCGGAGGCGGGCGCGCCCGGCTGTTTGAGCGGATGGGCGCGCGCGACCGCATCGATCTTGTTGCACTCGTGGACAATGCGGTTGAAGATTGGGTACGGGCCCATATCGACCTTGAAATAGGCCGCCCCCACCGCCTGCCCGCACAAGCAGATGTCGGCGATGGTGAGCTGGTCGCCTTGCACATAGCGCCCGGTTTCTTTCGAGCCGGCGAGATTGCTTTCCAGCGCGATCAGCGACCTGGTGTGCCAATGGTGGCCCCACTTTATCACGCCGGCTTCGTCGATCTTGTATTCGCTCGCCAGATATTCGCGCACGCGCGGCACGATCAGCGGATGGGTGTCGCAGGCGATGATCTGCGCCAGCCCACGCACGCGCGCGCGCGCCTTCGGGTCTTTCGGCAGCAGCGGCGGATTGGGATGCGTCTCGTCGAGATATTCGAGGATAGCGAGCGACTCGAACAGCACCGTGCCGTCGTTCTCGATCAGCGCCGGGATCGCCATCATTGGGTTGATCTTGCGGTATTGCTCGTCGCGCTGCTTGCCCTCGTGCAGGTTGATCGTGATCACCTCGTCGGGCGCGATGCCCTTGAGGTTGAGCGCGATGCGTACGCGATAGGTCGCGAGCGAGCGCCAATAAGAAAACAGCTTCATCGTCTCCTCCTACTTTTTCCGCCCGGACCAGAACACCGTCATCTGCGCACCGTCGCCGCCGCCGATGCCGTTCTTGGTCGCCGCCTCGAAGCCGGAGAGTGCGGCCTTGGTCGCGACCATGTCCGCGCCCAGCGACTCGCCGGTCGCGATCATGGTGCGCAGATCCTTCACGCCGTTGGCGATCGAGAACGTGGTCGGCCCAGGATCCTTGCCCTCCAGCATCTTGACGATCATCTCGGCGCGCATTTTGAGCGCGTTGTTGGCGCCGTTGCTCTCGACGAACAGATCGAGCAGGCGCTTGGGCTCCCAGCCGACGCTGCGCGCGATGGCAAAAGCCTCGCCGTAGGCCTGCCACGCCACCATCAGCGGCAGATTGATCGCGAGCTTCATCGCCGCACCGGCGCCGACCGGGCCGCAATGCTCGACCTTGCGGCAAAGCTGTTCGAGCAGCGGCCGCGCACGATCGGCATCGGCCTTTTCCGCGCCCATCAGCCCGAGCAGCTGGCCCTTACGCGCCGGCGCGGTCGAGCCGCCGACCGGGCATTCGATCATGATGGCGCCCTTGGCGCGCACCTTGGGCGCCAAGTCGGTCTCGACCTTGGGCGCGACGGTGCTCATCTCGATGAACATCTTGCCCTTGACGTCGCCCGACAACAGGCCGTTCGGCCCGTTGTAGACCGCGTCGATAGCGGCGCCGTCAGTCAGCATGGTGATGACGGCCTCGCTCGCGGCCGCGACCTCGGCCGGCGACGCGGCGACCTTGGCGCCGGCGTCGGCCAGCGGCTTTGCCTTATCGGCCGTCCGATTCCACACGGTAACCTGGTGGCCGACTTCCATGAGCCGTGCGGCGACATTGGCGCCCATCGCGCCCAACCCGGCTACTCCGACTTTCATGGCTCCTCCCATTTTATCGTTGGCAGTGACGATATGCGATCGGCGCACGGCATGAAAGCCGCATTACAACTCTTGGCCTACTCGACAGCCTCGCCCACGACCGTTTAAGTGCATCCCACTGATTTGGCTTCGCGTCGGAATTTTCAGCATGGAGAAAATTGAAATGGCGGCTGGCAAGAGCAAGCGCACGGTCGGCGTGATCGGGCTCGGCATCATGGGGGGAGCCTTCGCCAAGAATCTGGCGGCCGCCGGCTGGCGCGTGGTCGGCTACGACATCAGCGCGGCGCGGCGCCGCGAGGCGCAACGCGCCGGCGTTGAGATCGCCGCGAGCGCCGTCGCCGTTGCCCAAAAAGTACCGACTATCCTCACAAGCCTGCCCAAGCCGAGTGCGCTGATGGACACGGTGCGCGCCATCGCCGCGGTCAAGCTGCCGCGCAAGTTGCTGGTCGAGATGAGCACTTTTGCGATTTCCGACAAGGAGAAAGCCGAAGCCGTGTTGCGCAAGGCCGGCCATGTCATGCTCGACACGCCGGTCAGCGGCACCGGCGCGCAGGCCGTCGCCCGCGACCTCGTGTTCTACGCCAGCGGCGACAAACGGCTGATCCACCGCCTGACGCCGATGTTCCAGGCCTTCGGCCGCCACGTCTACGACGTCGGCGCCTTCGGCAACGGCAGCAAGATGAAATACGTCGCCAATCTGCTGGTCGCGATCCATAACGTGGCAACGGCAGAAGCAATGACGCTCGGCATGAAGGCCGGACTGCCGCCGCAGCTGATCTACGATCTGATCAAGGTCGGCGCCGGCAATTCGCGCATCTTCGAATTGCGCGCGCCGATGATGGTGAAGGGCAATTACAAGAACCCCACCATGAAGATTTCGGTGTGGGACAAGGACATGCAGGTGATCGGCGATTACGCCCGCAAGATCCGCGTGCCGACGCCGATGTTCAACGCCTCAAAGCCGGTCTACCGCAAGGCGGAGAAGAGCGGCTACGGCGCGCAGGACACCGCCGCCGTCTGCGCCGTGCTGGAGAAAATGGCGAAGGTGAAGCGCCGCAAGCGCGCATAGATCGGGCTTGTAACGAACCCATCGACCTCTGTAGCCTCCCGCCCACAAAACTTAAGAACAGCGGGAGGCGGGTATGGCGGTGCTGCACGAGCGCACGGAAGTCCGCGACGGCATGCGCGTTAACTGGAACGTGCCGATCACGATGGACGACGGCCTGGTGCTGCGCGCCGACGTTTTTCGTCCGGTGAAAGACGGCAAGTTTCCGGTCATCCTCACCTACGGCCCGTACGCCAAGAATCTCGCCTTCCAAGACGGTTATCCGAGCGCCTGGCAGCGCATGGCCGACAAACATCCCGACGTGACCGCCGGCTCGTCGAATAAATATCAAAACTGGGAAGTGGTCGATCCGGAGAAATGGGTGCCGCACGACTACGTATGTGTTCGCGTCGACTCACGCGGCGCCGGCTGCTCGCCCGGCTTCATTGATCACTTCTCGCCGCGCGAGACCAAGGATTTTTATAACTGCATCGAATGGGCCGGCGAGCAGCCATGGTCGAACGGCAAGGTCGGGCTCAACGGCATTTCCTATTACGGCATGAACCAGTGGCACGTCGCCTCGCTGCAGCCGCCGCACCTCGCCGCCATGTGCGTGTGGGAGGGCTCGGCCGACTGGTACCGCGACATGACGCATCACGGCGGCATTCTCTCGACCTTCTGGGAGAACTGGTACGACATGCAGGTCAAGACCGTGCAATACGGCGCCGGCGAGCGCGGCAAGCACAGCCGCATTCACGGCGAACTGGTGTGCGGCCCGGAAACGCTCACGGAAGAGCAGCTCGCAAAAAACCGTTCCGATTTCGGCGGGCAAATCCTCGCACATCCGCTCGACGACCAATATCACCGCGACCGCTCGCCGGTGTGGGAGAAAGTCACCACGCCGTTGTTCTCCGCCGCCAATTGGGGCGGCCAAGGCCTGCACCCGCGCGGTAATTTCGAAAGCTTCGTGCGCGCGGCCTCCAAGCAGAAATGGCTGGAAGCGCACGGCATCGAACACTGGACGCATTTCTACACGGACTACGGCCGCGAGCAGCAGCTGCGTTTCTTCGATTATTTCCTGCACGGCAAGAAAGAGGGCTGGTCGAAGCAGCCGAAGGTGCTGCTGCAACTGCGCTACCCGGGCGAAAAATTCGTCGCCCGCGCGGAAAACGAATGGCCGCTCAAGCGCACCAAATGGACGAAATTTTATCTCGATCCCGCCAGCATGGCGCTGACGCCGAAGAAACCGTCGGGCAATGCCAAACTCAGCTTCGCGGCCATGGGCGAAGGCCTCACGTTCCTCACGCCGGTGCTGACGCAAGAAACCGAAATCACCGGCCCGTCGGCGCTCAAGCTGTTCGCATCGTCATCGACGAGCGATGCCGACTTCTTCATCGTGCTGCGCGTGTTCACCGGCGACCTGAAGGAAGTCGTGTTCCAGGGCGCCATCGACCCGCACACCCCGATCGCGCAAGGCTGGCTGCGCGCCTCGCACCGCAAGCTCGACAAGAAATTGTCGCTGCCCTACCGCCCCTATCACACCCACGACGAGAAGCAGCCGTTGAAGAAAGCCCAGGCGGTGGAACTCGACATAGAGATCTGGCCGACCTGCATCGTGGTGCCAGCCGGTTACCGCATCGGTCTATCCGTGCGCGGCAAGGACTACGAATATGGCGGCGCCAGCGGCGGCAAACTGTCCAACTTCAAGAACGAACTGACCGGCTGCGGTCCCTTCCTGCACAATCATCCGAAGGATCGGCCGCCCGCCATCTTCAACGGCACCACCAGCCTACATTTCAGCCGCGGTAAAGCGCCCTATCTGCTGCTGCCGATCATTCCGCCGAAAAAGCAGGCACGCGGACGCAAATAAAGTAGCGCAGGTTCCTCAGCCTTACGGCGTATGGCTGCCGCCGTTTTTTGGTTGTTCATTTCCAGCAATCCTCAGTAAGCTAGCGGCAACCTTCGCGCCAAGAACTCAAAAAGAAGGTCCAGGGGGAATGAATACGCAGTTCTGGGTCGTCCAGGCCTTCAACGGGATTTCCTATGGCGCGCTGCTGTTCCTGGTGGGCAGCGGCCTGTCTCTGATTTTCGGCGTCATGCGGATCGTCAATCTCTCGCATGGCGCCTATTTCTTGTGGGGCGGCTACATCGCGCTATCGGTCATCTGGGCGACCGGGTCGTGGGCGCTCTCGCTGCCGGTGGCGGCGCTCGGCGTCGCGATCATCGGCCTGCTGATGGAACGCCTGTTTTTACGATCCGAAGGTTTCGAATACATCCGCAACGGGATCATCGCCGCCGGCATAGCCGTGCTGATCAGCTTGGCGATCGCCCGATGGAAGCCGTCGCTCGTCGGCGGCTGGGGCGCGCACCTTGCGGTCATCGTGCCGGTGGCACTCATTCTTTACGTGCTGCTGCGCCGCGTATCCGTGGTCGCGATTGAAGCCGATCCCTTGCGGCAGGTGCTGCTGACGGTCGGTTTTGCCTTCCTGTTCCAGCAGGCTGCCCTCGATATCTGGGGCGGCGACAACATGGACATCACGCCGGCGGCCGCGCTTAGCACCAGCGTCGTCATCGAAGGCATTTATTTTCCGGCCTATCGCATGTTCATGATCGTCATGGCAATCGCGATCGGCATCGCGCTGTGGCTGGTGATGGAGAAGACGCGCATGGGCGCGGCCGTGCGCGCCACCGTCGACGATGCGCAAATGGCCCGTGGCGTCGGCATCGATACCAACCGCATCTCGATGTTCATCTTCGCACTGGGCGCCTTCCTCGCCGCGCTCGGCGGCGTCATCGGCGGCGCCTTTCTCGGCATCTATCCCGGGCTCGACTTCGAAATGCTGCCGCTCGCCTTCGCCGTGGTGATCATCGGCGGCATGGGCAGCCTTGGCGGCGCGGCGATCGGCGCGCTGATCGTCGGGCTCGCGGACAATTTCGGCAAGGCGCTGTTTCCGGAAGTTTCGTACTTCACGTTGTACGCGCCGATGGCGCTGATTCTCGCGATCAAGCCGACCGGCCTGTTTGGGCGCGAGTGAACGTCGACCGATGAGCAGCCAGAACATCAAAATCCTGACGGTCCTCCTCGTCCTGGTCGCGCTCGCCTATATCGTGCCGCAGTCCAGCTCATTCGTCGTGCTGCTGACGACGCGCGCCATGGTGTTCGCGATCCTGGCCATGAGCGTCGATCTGTTGCTCGGCTTCACCGGCCTGTCCTCGATGGGACAAGCCGCCTATTTCGGCGTCGGCGCCTATCTGACCGCGATCCTGGCCACAAAGTACCACGTCGGACTGGGCTGGGATTTCTGGCTGGTGGTGGTGCTCGGCATTCTGCTGGGCGCGGCATTGGCGGCGTTTTTCGGGCTGTTCGCCATTCGCGCCAGCGGCGTCTATTTCCTGATGATTACATTGGCCCTGGGACAATGCGTCTGGGGTCTCGCCTACCGCTGGAATTCGCTCACCGGCGGCGACAACGGCATCAATGTCAGCACGCGGCCGTATTTCGGAATCGACCTGACCAACGAGCAAACCTTCTTCTTTCTCGTGTTCGGCTTCTTCATTTTCACGCTGGTGTCGCTCTATGTCCTGGTGCAATCGCCGTTCGGCCGCAGCCTGACCGGCATCCGCGAGCGCGAATTGCGCATGCAGATCCTCGGCTACAATACCTGGCTGCACAAATATATCGCCTTCATCATCGCCGGCGGCTTCGGCGGCCTGTCCGGCGTGCTGTGGGCGCACACCAACGGCCTGGTCAGCCCCGAAACCGTGGTGCTGACCACTTCGGTCGACTCGCTGCTGATGGTCGTGCTCGGCGGCGCCGGCACGCTGGTCGGCGCCTGCTTCGGCGCGGCCATCGTGTTCGGCCTGCGCGAATATCTCAGCACGCTGGTGCCGTGGTGGCAGTACGTGCTCGGTGGCGTCTACGTCTTGACGATTCTCTATTTGCCGATGGGCTTGATGGGAATCCCTGCGCGCATCCGTCAGAATTTCACGACCCGACCAAAAAAAGAAGGTTCGACCAACCTCGCGTCCAAGGAACTGGCATCTGAGCCTTCCTGACGAACGGGAAGGCTGCAAAATAAGGGAGGAAGGACATGACGAAAACATTGCGACATCGGCTTGCGCCGGTGCTTTTTGGCGGCGTTTTCGCGCTCGCTCTGAGCGCGGCCGCGCCGGCCAACGCGGAAGAGCTGCGTATCGGCTACATCGCGCCGGTCACCGGCATCTTCACCCAGATCGGCAAGGACATGGTCAACGGCTTCCAGCTCTACTTGGATGAGCATGGCGGCAAGCTGGGCGGAGCCGACGTCAAGTTCATCGTCGAGGACAACCAGGGCAAGCCGGACGCCGCAGTCACCAAGGCCAAAAAGCTGGTGCTCAGCGACAAGGTGGATATGTTCATCGGCGGACTGCTCGCCTCGACCGGCTACGCGCTGGCGCCGGTGAGCACCGAAATGAAGACGCTCTACATCTCGTCCATTTCGTCGGCCGACGATCTGACACAACGGCAACTCGGCAAGTACCCGTATTTCCTGCGCACCAGTTGGTCGAGCTCACTACCGTCGCAACCGATGGGACAGTGGGCCTGCGAACAAGGCTACAAGAAAGTCGTCACCATCGGCGCCGACTATGCGTTCGGCTACGAACAGGTCGGCGGCTTCCAGAAAACCTTCGAGGATTGCGGCGGCAAGGTGATCCAAAAGATTTGGCCGCCGCTCGGCACCAAAGACTTCGGACCCTATATCCCGACGATCAAGAGCGACGCCGACGCCATCTTCAGCCTGATGGTTGGGCCAATGGCGCTGCAATTCCCGAAGCAGCTGCGCGCCTCCGGTAACAAGAAGCCGATCATCGGCGGCGGCACAAGCTACGACGAGTTCGTGCTGCCGTTCATGGGCGACGAAGTGATCGGCGACGTCTCCTCGCTGCACTACAGCGCGGCGATCAATACGCCGGCCAACGAAACCTTCGTGAAGGCCTACCGCGCCAAGTACGGCAAGGTGCCGAGCTACTACTCTGAGAACAACTACACGACCGCGATGTGGATCGACAAAGCCATGGCCAAAGCCGGCGGCAAATATCCCGGTCCGGAAAAGTTCATCCAGCTCGTGCAGAGCATCAAGCTCGATGCGCCGCGCGGACCGGTCGAACTCGACGACATGCGTAACCCGGTCGAGAACGTCTACATCAAGAAAGTCACCAAGACGAAGATGTTCGGTTACGACAAGGACGAGCTGTGGAACGTCGTGATCAAGACCTACCCGCACGTCAGTCAGTTCTGGACCTACGGCAAGGAGAAGTTCCTCCAGCAGCCGGTCTATAGCCGCGACTTCCCGGGCTGCAAGTACTGCGAATAAGCCAATGGCGCCGGGGCCCAGCGAACGGGCCCCGGCGTTCTCACTTGATGTCGAGGTCTCGCGCGTGAGCACCGATCAAATCAACGGCGGCGTCCCGGCGCTTGAGCTGAAAGGCTTGTGCAAGAGCTTCGGCGGCCTGCAGGCCACGCGCGAGGTCTCGCTGCGCATCATGCCGGGCGACCGCAAAGCCATCATCGGTCCGAACGGCGCCGGCAAGACGACCTTGTTCAACCTGATCACCGGCATCTACCCGGTCAGCTCCGGCCAGGTGCTGCTGTTCGGCCAGGACGTCACCAACTGGCCGAGCCACCGCCGCACCGCGCTCGGCATGGCGCGCACCTTCCAGGTCACGAGTTTGTTTCCGAAATTGACCGTGCTCGACAACGTGCTGCTGGCGATCAAAGGGCTGCGGCCGTCGAAATTCGTGATGTGGCGCTTCCTGTCGTCCTACAAAGATGTCTACGACACGGCTTATCGCCTGCTCGACGGCGCCGGCTTCCTCGACCGCAAGGACGTCGAAGTGCGCAACCTGTCGCACGGCGAACAGCGCCAGCTCGAGATCGTGCTCGGCCTCGCCAGCGATCCGAAGATCCTACTGCTCGACGAGCCGGCCGCCGGATTGTCGTCGGGCGAATCCACCGAGATGGCCAAGTTCCTGATGAAGCTCGATCCTAATCTCGCGATCCTGCTGATCGAGCACGACATGGACGTGGTATTCGACGTCGCGTCGCAGATTTCCGTCCTGCACTTCGGCGAAATTCTGGAAACCGGCACACCCAAGCAAATTCACGACAGCGCACGCGTGCAGGAAATCTATTTGGGGACCGGCTGAGCCATGGCGGCGATCCTCGAAGTCCAGGACATCCACACCTATTACGGGGACGCCTATGTCCTGCAGGGCCTGTCACTCAAGCTCGAGCAGGGCCAGATCCTCGGCCTGCTCGGCCGCAACGGCGTCGGCAAAACCACGCTGGTGAACTCGATCGTCGGCTTCAATCCGCCGCGCCGCGGCAAAATCGTATTCAAAGGCGAGGAGACCACGCACAAGGCCTCGTTCGAAACCGTGCGCAGCGGCATGGGCCTGGTGCCGCAAGGCCGGCGTGTGTTCCCGACCCTCGGCGTCGAAGAAAATCTGCTGGTCGCCGAGCGCAATCCGGAGCGCCACAATTGGGGCCTCAAGCGCGTCTACGAGCTGTTCCCGCGCCTGCTTGAGCGCCGCACCCAGCGCGCCAAAACGCTGTCCGGCGGCGAGCAGCAGATGCTGGCCATCGGGCGCGCACTGATGACGAACCCCGACTGCCTGATCATGGACGAGCCGTCGGAGGGCCTCGCGCCCATCATCATCCAGGGCCTGTGGGAGGCGATCGGCAAGCTGAAGGAGCAAGGTCTGTCGATCTTGCTGGTCGAGCAGAACGCCAACCTGGCGCTCAAACTGGTCGACTATGTGCACGTGATGAGCAAGGGCCAGGTGGTCTATTCGTCCAAGCCGGACGAGCTCAAGGCCAACGACGAGATCAAGTCGAACTATCTCGGCATCTAGCGCGGTTTGTCGCCGGCGAGTGTCACGCGGTGCATCACGCGCTTGAAGCCGTGGTAGTCGTTGACCGGATTGTGCAGAGCGCAACGATTGTCCCAGAATGCCAGCGAGCCGACGTGCCAATTGAAGCGGCAGGTGAACTCCGGCTTGGTCTGGTGCTCGAACAGGAAATTCAAAAGCGGCGCGCTCTCGGCTTCCGTCATGTCCTTGAAGCGCACGGTGTGCCCGACATTGACATAAAGCGCCTTGCGCCCGGTCTCCGGATGCGTGCGCACCACCGGATGCTCGCTGATGTATTCCTTCTTCGCTTCGGCCTTGGCGCCGTCGCGAATGCGATCCTCGCGAGTGCGGGTGACGTCGGCCTTGGCCGAGTGGTTGATCGCGATCACCCCGTCGAGCACGCGCTTCATGCCGTCCGACAACGTCTCGTAAGCGAGATAAGTGTTGGCGAACAGCGTGTCGCCGCCATAGGGCGGCACTTCGCGCGCGATCAGCATCGTGCCCATTGGCGGCGTATCGAGATAGGCCGTGTCAGTGTGCCAGATGCCGCCGAAATTTTTCGTTTCGTGCTCCAGTTTTACTACGGGAATGATCTCGGGAAAGCCTTCGATGCCCTTGATGAAGGGGTATTCGACCACCTCGCCGAAGCGCTTGGCGAAGGCGAGGAATTTGGCCGGCGGCAGATCCTGGTCGCGGAAAAAGATGACGTTGTGCTCGAGCCAGACCTGGCGGATTTCGCCGATGACATTGTCGCCGGGTTCGGAGGCGAGATCGATGCCCAGAATTTCAGCGCCGATCGCCCCCGACAGTCGCCGCACTTCGAAGTCGTTACCCGCCATGGCCATCACCGCCTTGCCGGCTGTCCGCACAGATGGGCAGGCTAGCATAGCCGTTCTGCCGCTGCCCATCTGGCGGCGCACCAGTAAGCTGCGCTGCAACCGGGCTTTACAGCGTGGAAGATATTGGCGGATGATGGGTCGATGGATTGAGGGGTCGCCGAGGTGGGCGCGGCAGCCCTTATCGCGTGTGATGCCGATAAGGCCGCAAACGGCCGACGAAAAAGGCCGGCCAGGCCATAAACAGCAAAGCCCGATCAGGGCGGTAGAGGGAGGAATGCAATGTCTCGCAAGATGACTCGCCGTAAATTCATGGCCACAACCGCGGCCGGCGCCGCCGCAGTGAGCTTAAAATTCCCCGCGCCAGCTATTGCGCAATCCGCGCCCTTCAAGCTCGGCCTGCTCACCGTCAAGACCGGACCGCTCGCGCAGGGCGGCATCCAGATGGAACAGGGGGTGATGACCTGGCTGAAGGAGCACAACAACAAGATCGCCGGCCGCGACATCGAGTTCTTCTCAGCCGACACGGGCGGCAATCCCGCCGGCACCAAGACCAAGGTGCAGGAACTGGTCGAGCGCGACAAAGTCGACACCATCCTCGGACCGCTCGCGGCCTTCGAGCTGCTGGCGATCACCGACTACATTGCGCAGAGCAAGATTCCGCTCCTGAGCCTCGCCGCCGCCGAGGACATGACGCAACGCCGGCCTAATCCGTTTTTCATCCGCGCCTCGGCGACCTCCGCTCAGGCGATGCATCCGATGGCGGATTACGCCGCCAAGGAAATGAAGCTTAAACGCATCATCTGCATCTCCGAAGACTTCGCCTTCGGTTACGAGCAGATGGGCGGTTTCCAGCAAACCTTCGAAGACAATGGCGGCAGGATCCTCAAGAAGATTTGGCCGCCGTTGGTCACGCCGGACTATACGCCGTTTGTCGCGCAAATCGCCGATTGCGACGGCGTCTGTCAGGGCTTCGCCGGCTCGAACCCGCTGCGCTTCATGAAGGCGTATGCCAGTGCCGGACTGAAATTCCCGGTTGTCACCGGCGAAACCGGGGGCGATGACGCGTTGCTCAAAAGCTATGGCGATGAAGCGCTCGGTCTCACCAGCTGCATTCCGTACACGTTGGATCTCCCAACCGACGGCAACCAACGTTTCGTCAACGGCATGCTGAAGAATTTCAATACCGTTCCGGGCCAGTATGCCGGCCTGCTCTATGTCAATTGTGACGTGGTGGAGGCGGGCCTCAAGGCGCTCGGCGGCGACGCCAGCGACAAGACCAAACTGGTGACAGCGATGCGGTCGGTGAACCTGACTGACACGCCGCGCGGACCGGTCAAGTTCGACCACTTCGGCAACGTGATCGGCGACTTCTACATCCGCAAGCTTGGCAAGGAAGGCGCCAAATATGGCCTGAAGCTTTGGAACAAGACGATCAAGACCTACCACAACGTCAGCCAGTTCTGGACCTACGACGAGAAGAAGTTCCTCCAGCAACCGGTCTATTCGCGCGACTACCCGCCTCTGAAATCGTAAAACCGGCGGAAACGGCGGGCGCCCGCGCGGCGCCCGCCTGCCAGCCCCAGCGAGCGCGGGATATCTGCCGCTATGAATTTTTGGCTGCTGCTGTCGGTCAACAGCGTCACATTCGGCGGTCTGCTGTTCCTGCTATCGGCAGGCTTCTCTTTGATATTCGGCCTGATGCGCATCCCGAACCTCACGCACGGTTCGCTGTTCATGCTGGGTGCCTATTTCGGCGCGACCTTCGTCGGCGGTTTGTTCGGCATGATATTCAATTTCTGGGTGGCGGCGCTGATGGCGGCGCTGCTGGTGGCGGCCTTCGGCGCATTGCTCGAGCGCTTCCTGCTGCGGCAGCTGCCGGGCAATCAATTGGCGCAGGTGCTGGTCACGCTCGGCGTCTCATTCATGGCCGCCGACTTCTGCCTGATGGTCTGGGGCGGCGATCCCATCAATGTCGCAAGCCCGGAAGGACTGACCGGCTTCCTGCGCGCCGGACCGTTGGTCGTGCCGTATTACAGGCTCGCCGTCATCATCATCGCCTTGGTGGTCGCGATCGCGTTGTGGCTGCTGCTCGATCGCACCCGGCTCGGCGCCATGATCCGAGCCGGCGTCGACGATCCCGACATGGCGCGCGTTGTCGGGATTAAGGTGTCGCGGCTGTTCACGATCGTGTTCGCGCTGGGCGCCGGCCTCGCCGCATTCGCCGGCATCATCGGCGGGCCGATCCTGTCGGTCTATCCCGGCGTCGACCAGGACATGCTGCCGCTGGCGCTGGTGGTCGTCATTCTCGGCGGGTCGGGCAGCCTGCTCGGCTCCTTCATCGGCAGCCTCGTCATCGGCTTCATCTATAATTTCGGCCAGGCGCTGCTGCCGGAACTCGCCTATTTCATCCTCTTTCTGCCGATGCTGCTGGTGCTGCTGTTCCGGCCGCAAGGCCTGTTCGGCAGGTTCGTGCCATGAATCGTATGAGCGCGCGCCTCGTCGCACTCGCGATCGGTTTCGGCGCGCTGATCACGGTGCCCTATTGGATGCCCGGCGTTTATTACGTCAACGTCGCCAGCCAAATCCTGCTCTACGCCATCTTCGCGCTCGGACTGAACATTCTGGTCGGCTATGCCGGCCTGGTGTCGCTCGGTCACGCCGGCTTGTTCGGCATCGCGGCTTACGCCACCGGCTACATGCTGCAGAGCGGCTTCGGCCACCTGCCGGCGATTTTGGCCGCGCTGGTGCTCGGCCTCGTCGCGATGGCGGTCTACGCCGTATTGTCGCTGCGCGCGACCGGCATCGGCTTCATCATGATCACGCTGGCGATCGGCGAAATTCTCTGGGGCCTCGCCTATCGCTGGATCAGCCTGACCGGCGGCGACAACGGCATCAGCCTGCATAGCCGGCCGGCGCCGTTCGGCTTCGACGTCAATGACGCCAACAGCTTCTATTACATGACCTTGGTCGTTTTTCTGATCGTCGTGGCGACGGTCGCAATCTTCGTGCGCTCGCCGCTCGGCGCTGCCTTGAAGGGCACGCGCGACCAGCCGCGCCGCATGAACGCGCTCGGCTACCACGTCTGGGCGATCCGCTTCTGGGCTTGCATGTTTTCCGGATTGCTGACGGCGATCGCGGGAATTCTCTTCGTCTACTACACGCAGTTCATCAGCCCGCAGACGCTGGCGCTCACCTCCTCGGCCGAAGTGCTGCTGATGGTGATATCGGGCGGCGCCGGCACGCTGCTCGGCCCGATCGTCGGCGCTTGCTTGGTGGTGGTGGTGAAAAGCGTGGTGAGCGGCTTCATCGAGCGCTGGAATATGTTGCTCGGCGCCATCTTCGTCGCCATCGTCATTTTGATGCCGGAGGGGCTGGTGCCCGGCACGATGCGGCTGTGGCGGCTGGCCTGGCGCCGCAAGGCAAAGGCGGAGGCAAAGCCATGAGCGCGCTCACCGTCACCGACCTGTGCAAATCCTTCGGCGGCCTGCACGTCACCACCGGCGTTACCCTCAATGTCGAACCGGGCGAACGCCGCCTGATCATCGGCCCGAACGGCGCCGGCAAGACCACGTTGTTCAACCTGATTACCGGCGAGCTGACGCCCGATGCCGGCTCCATCGCGCTGTTCGGCGAGGACATCACCCGCGTGCCGAGCCGCCGGCGTCCGCATTTGGGCATGGCGCGCACCTATCAGATCATCACGCTGTTCCCGCACGACACCATCGTCCACAACGTGTCACTGGCGCTGCTCGGCTTGACGCCGATGCGATGGAACCCGTTCATCGACATGAAGCGGCAAGGACACATCGTCGAGCACGCGCGCACGGCGCTCGAACGCGTCGGCCTTGCGCATATCGCCGAGCGCCCGCTGGCGCAGACCTCGTACGGCGAACGCCGCCGCGTCGAGATCGCCATGGCGCTGGCGCAAAATCCAAAGGTGCTGCTGCTCGACGAGCCTTTCGCCGGACTGTCGATCGACGAGCGGCGCGACGTACATCGGTTGCTGCTGAGCATCCCGCGCGATGTCACCATGGTGATGATCGAGCATAATATGGACGTGGCGCTGGAATTCGCCGAGCGCATCACGCTGCTGCATTTCGGCGAGGTGATCGTCGAAGGTACGCGCGCCGAAGTGGTGGCCGATCCGCGCACCCGGGAGGTCTATCTTGGCCACTAGCGCGCTCAGCCTTTCGCACATCGACGCCTATTACGGCGACAGCCACGTGCTGCAGGACGTATCGTTCGAGCTGCACGAGGCCAGCATGCTCGGCCTGCTCGGCCGCAACGGCGCCGGCAAATCGACCTGCATGAGCGTAACCATGGGGCTGTTGCCGCCGCGCCGCGGAACCGTCGCGGTGTTCGGCGCCGACGTCACCGGCCTGTCGCCGGAGATGATCGCCGCCCGCGGCGTCGCGCTGGTGCCGCAGGGCCGGCGCATCTTCAAGAGCCTGAGCGTGCGCGAAAACTTGATGGTCGCCGCGCGCGTGCCGGACGCCGGCAGCAAGCATGCGCCGTGGACCGAGGACACCGTCTTCGCCATGTTTCCGCGCCTGCAGGAGCGCCGCAATCAGATCGCCGCGCATCTGTCGGGCGGCGAGCAGCAGATGCTGGCGATCGGCCGCGCGCTGATGGGCAATCCGCGTGTGCTGCTGATGGACGAGCCGTCGGAGGGGCTGGCGCCGCAGATCGTCGCCGAGGTGATGGCGACCATCCGCAAGTTGAAGGAAAGTGGACTGTCGATCGTGCTGGTCGAGCAGAACCCGAAGCTGGTATTCGACGTGGCCGACGATATCGTCATCCTCAACACCGGGCGGGTTGCGATGGAATCGACGCCGGCGGAATTGAGCAAAGAAGGCGTCGACCTGCATCAGCATCTCGGCGTCTTTTAATTTCACTCGAACGAGGCAAGCGATATGGCGAATGTCTGGAATAAATATGCGAACACCGCAGCGCGCAAACACGGCAGACCGGGGCGCGAAACGCGGCCGAAAAGTCTCACCATCGATATGCACTGCCATGTCGCGGTGCCGGGCGTGGCCGAGATCGTCGGGCCGCACCTCAAGCAGGCCACCGATCCGCTGGTTGCAGCGTCGACGCCTGAGACGCAGGCCCTGATGGCCAAACAAGCGGCGGACATCCGCACGCGCATCAGCACGACGGACGAGCGCTTTGCCGTGATGGACGAGATGGGCGTCGACATGCAGCTCATCTGCCCGGCGCCGCCGCAGATCTATTATTACCTGCAGCTCGACGTCGGCCTGCAAGCCGCACGCGCGCTGAACGACGGTATCGCCGAGTATGTCGGCAAGCACAAAGACCGGCTGGTTGCGCTCGGCGGCGTGCCGATGCAGGACGGCAACGAGGCGGCGAAGGAACTCGAACGCTGCATGAAGACGCTCAAATTTAAGGGCGTCGAGATTCTCACCAACGTCAATGGCAAGGAGCTGTCCGATCCGGCTTTCGCGCCGTTCTGGAAAAAAGCCGAAGAACTCGACGCGCTGGTGCTGATCCACCCGACCGGCTTCACGCAGCCGCAGCGTTTCGCGCGCTTCTACTTCAACAACGTAATCGGCAATCCACTCGACACCACGGTGGCGCTGCACTACCTGATCTTCGACGGCGTGTTCGAACGCCATCCCAAGCTTCGCGTTCTCGCCGTCCACGGCGGCGGCTTCCTCGGCGCCTATTCGGGCCGCATCGATCACGCCTGGGGCGCGCGCTCGGATGCGCACGGCGAGCTGCCGCAGCCACCGACGACTTACCTGCGGCGCAACGTCTATTTCGACACCGTCGTCTTTACGCCACACCAGCTTGAAGCGCTGGTGAAGACCTATGGCGGTGATCGCATCGTGCTGGGTACGGATTATCCGTTTGACATGCTGGAGTACGATCCGATCGGCCACGTCGCGTCGGTTGACAGTCTCGACGACGCAACCCGCGCCGCGATCTGCGGCGGCAACGCCAAGAATTTGTTGAAGCTCTAGTTGCGCCTTCCCGAGTTGCAATCGCCAACCGGTACTAGATGTAGAGAAAATCCAGCACCGCCGTCTCGGCGATCACGGCGTCATCGGTCGCGTGCCAGCCGGCGCGCGCCTGCTCTTCCTGGGTGCGCGTCGCCTGCAGATAAGCGCCGAGATGGCGCGCGCGTTCGATGATGCGGAAATTCTCTTTCAGCCGCGCCGCCTCGTAACGCTTGAGCGCCGCTTCCACGTCACTCTCCGCCTGCAAAGCGGCAGCGAGCGCCGCCGCATCGTCCGCCGCCTTCGACACGCCGGCGGCCACGTGCGGGCGCGCGACAAAAGCGGCGTCGCCGACGATCGCCACCCGGCCGAACGCGATCTGCGGCGATTCCAGATCGTAAATCGGTTGCAGGATCGGTTCGTCGATCAGTTTCACGACCTGGCGGAATTGCGGACCGAGCAGCCGCTCGGCGTCGGCGCGCATCTCGGCGATCGCTTCGCGCCGGATGAGCGGCGGCGGGATCGAGATCGGGTGGCGCTGGCCGCGCTCGTCGGTGAGCAGCCACGGTAACTTCGTCTTCTCGTCCGCCGGCCGGTACCAGACGACGTTGTAGCGGCGGTGGCCCGGACGCAGATCGTTGTCGGGCCCGGCCACCGGATAGCCGAGAAATTGCTCGCCCGGCGGCAATGCGAACGTCATGAATTCGAACAGGTCACGATGCACGTCGGGCGGGAAGTCGCTCTCCGCGATCAGCGCGCGCCAGGCGCTGTAGCCGGCGTAGAGCGGCGTGACGTCGGGCGCGACTTGCTGTCGCACGGTCGAGCGGATGCCGTCGGCGCCCACCAGCAGATCGGCATCGACCTTTTCGCCATCGGAAAAATATGCGGTGACCTTCGCAGCGTCCTGCGTGAAGCGGGCGAGCCCACGGCCGCGATGATAGTGCGCGGGCGGGAAGGCGTCGCGCAGGAGCCGGTAGACACGCTCCCAGGCGGTGAGCACCTGTGGACATTCGAGCTCGTGCGTAAACCGCCCTTGCGCATCGAGAATCTTGCGCGTGGTGATGGCGACGCCGAGTTCGTCGGTGGGCAGCCCCAGCCCACGCAGCCGTTCGATCAGCTCGGCCTGCGCGACGATGCCGGCGCCGCGGCCGGACAATTCGCTGTCAACCCGCTCGTAGATATCCACCGCCCAACCGGCGCGGCGCAGCAAAAGCCCGCTCAGCAGGCCGCTCATCGAGCCGCCGATGACGACGGCGCGCCGCTTTTCCGATCCGGCCACGCGCTGTTCCTTAATCTTTAAGTCCCCCGCAATATGCTATATATGACGGCAAATATCATTGGAGGAATCCCCCATGGCTCTGACCATGCTCGACAAGGCCGCCGAGAAGAAAGACAAGGCGCCGTGGCCGGCCGACATCGCCGCCGAGTTCGCGCGCGAAGCCAACAACCCCAATCCCTGCGTCGGCTCGACGCTGTTGTCCGAGAACGAGCGCACCCGCGTGTGGATCATCCGCCTCGCTCCCGGCGAGCGCATCGGCTTCCACCGCCACGTACTCGATTATTTCTGGACCTCGGTGAGCGGCGGCCGCGGCCGTCAGCACGTGCATGACGGCACCACCGTCGAATACACCTATCAGCCCGGCGAGACCCGCCACGAAACTTACGGCAAGGACGAGTTCAAGGTGCACGATCTGCAAAATCTGGGCGACAAGGAAATGGTGTTCATGACCGTCGAGTTCAAAGACAGCGCCAACAAGCCGATGACCCTGCCCGCCGGCGTGCGCCCGCAAGCCGCCGCCTGAGCGGCCCACACATGTAACGCCCGTCGCGACAAACGCGGCGGGCGTTGTTTTTGTCGCAGGGTAGGACGGACGATCCGAGCGGGGCGCGGACTAGCCAAGCTCACGCCTTTCCTGCAAACTGCGGCGCAAATCCCGCAATGCCTCGGCCGCACGGCCGGGCGCGCGGCAAGAACAAGAAATTGGTCCAGAGGGGAGAAGCAACGGCCGTCTCGCTCGTTCGTCTCGTCGGTGCCCTCGTTGCGCACGCCTGAGACGAACCCGAATTGCCGCGGTCGGCCGAGGTCGTATGGATTTCGATTTCAATCTGCTCATTGACGCGATCGTTGCCGGCTTGCTGCTCGGCGGATTCTATGCCGCGGTCACCGCCGGCGTTTCGATCGCCTTCGGCATGCTCGACATCGTCAACATCGCGCATCCCGCCTTCGTCATCCTAGGCTCCTATATCGCCTACTTTTTCAGTGTCAGTTTCGGCATCGATCCGATCGTCGTGAGTATTATCGCGCTGCCGGCTTTTTACGCGCTCGGTTGGATGATCTATCAGATCTACTACCTGTCGTTCGAAAGGCGCGGACAAGAAGCCCTGCGCGGCCTGGCATTCTTCTTCGGCCTGCTGTTCGTCACCGAAGTGATGTTGATCCTGACCTTCGGCGTCGACTACCGCTATGTCGAAGCCGCCTATATCGGGCCGAGCCTCCATCTCGGATCGATCGAACTGCCGTATCGGCTGCTGGTCCCCTGCCTGGTGGCGCTGGCGCTTTTTGCCGCGATCCAGCTGTTCGTCACCCGCACCTTCATCGGCCGCGCCATCATGGCGGTGTCGCAGGATCAACTGGCGCTGCAATTGATGGCGGCCGATCCGATCCGCATCAAGCGCATCGCCTTCGCGATCTCGATTGCCACCGCGTCGATCGCCGGCGCGCTGCTCATCATCATTCAGCCGGTCGAGCCCTCGGTCGGACGAGACTATATCGGCCGCGTCTTCGCCATCTGCGTCCTGGGCGGCCTCGGCAGCATGCCGGGCGCCTTGATCGCGGCGCTGCTGCTCGGCGTCGTCGAGAGCCTGACCTCGACGTTTTACGGGCCGTCATGGTCGCCGGCGGTGGCATTCGGCTTTTTGCTGCTGACGCTCGCCTTCCGGCCATCCGGCCTGATGGGACGCTAGCCAATGAACAACACCCTGTTCGCCCTCGCCGCCTCCGCCGTCGCCCTCGTTGTGCTCGCTTTCGCGCACGCGCTCGGCGTCGATTACTTCTATTTCGCGGGCTACACGATCCTGCAATTCATCGTGCTGTCGACCGCCTGGAACATTCTCGGCGGCTATTGCGGCTACGTGAATTTCGGCACCGCCGCTTTCTTCGCCATGGGCGCCTACAGCTCGGTTTTCATGCACAAGTTCTATCCGCTGCCGATACCATTTCTGATTGTGATCGGCGCGGTCGTGTCGGGCATCGTCGGCTTCGGCATGGGCTACCTGACGCTGCGTTTGCGCGGCGCATTCTTCTCCATCGCCACGCTGGCAATGGCGGTCGTTTTACAAACGCTCGTGGTCAACTGGGACTACGTCGGCGGCTCGCGCGGCGCCTACATCATTCACCCTGAGAATCTGGAAATTGGCGCGCTCAGCGTTCATTACATCGAATATCTGTTCGTGCTGATGCTTGCGCTCGCGGTGCTCGCCTTGGTGACGGCGCGCACGATCGAGCGTTCCCAGCTCGGTTACGGCTTTGCCACCATTCGTGACGACGAGCTGGCGGCGGAAGCCTGCGGCGTGCCGACGCTGCGGCTGAAGCTGATCGCCACCACGCTGTCGGGCGCCTTCATGGGCATGGCCGGCGCGCCGTTTCCCTATTACATCGGCTATCTGCAGCCGCAGTCCGCCTTCGCGCTAGACTATGCCGTCAATTCGATCGCCATGCCGATGATCGGCGGCACGACCAGCTGGGTCGGACCTTTGGTCGGCACGATCGTGCTGGGCTCGGCGCAGCAATATGCCACGGTGACGATCTCCTCCGCGGTCAACCTGCTGATCGTCGGCCTCATGCTGGTCGGCTTCGTGATCATCGCGCCCAATGGCCTGATCGGGCTCGTGCAGAAGCGCTTGCGGAGGCAGCCGTGAGCGCGCTGCTGCACGTCGACAATATCGGCAAGCATTTTGGCGGCTTCGTCGCGCTCGACGGCATCACGCTCGAAGTGCAGCCCGGCGAGCGGCTCGGACTGATCGGACCGAACGGTTCGGGCAAGAGCACGCTAGTCAACTGCATTTGCGGAACGCTGCAAAACGAAAGCGGCAACGTGCAATTCGACGGCCACAAGATGGACGGGCTGACCGCGCATCAACGGACCCATCGCGGATTGGCGCGCAGCTTTCAGCTGCCGCGGCCGTTCCACAGCATGACGCTCGCCGACAACCTGCGCGTTCCCATGCTTTACACCGTGCACACGCGCACGGGCCCGCTGCACGCCGACAATATCGATGCGCGCTGCGCCGAGCTGCTGCAAATGGTCGGGCTCGCCAACAAGGCCGGCCAGTTTCCGCGCGACCTCACACAGGTCGAAATGCGCAAGCTCGAACTTGCCCGCGCGATGGCCGCCGAGCCGAAGCTGCTGATCGCCGACGAATTGATGGCCGGCCTGTCGCATTCCGAGATCGACGACATCCTGGCGCTGCTGATGCAGCTCAACAAAGCCGGCATCACCATTATCCTGATCGAGCACATCATGAGCGCGGTGATGAGCTTTTCGCAGCGGCTGGCGGTGCTGGTCTCGGGCAAGAAGGTCGCCGATGGCAAACCCGAGGACGTGGTGCGCGATCCCGAAGTGGTGAGGGCGTACATTGGCCAGTAGCATCACCATTGAGAACGTGCACGCCGCCTATGGCGCGGTGCGGGTGATCCACGACGTCTCCATGACGGTCAACGCCGGCGAGACGGTGGCGTTGCTCGGCACCAACGGCAACGGCAAAAGCACGCTGATGAAGTGCATCATGGGCATCGTGCGCCCCGCCGAAGGCCGCATCGTCGCGGAGATCGACGGCGAAAAGCACGATCTGGTGGGGCTCGCCACCGAGCAGATCGTCGATCTCGGCATCGCGTTAGTGCCGGAAGGCCGGCGCCTGTTTCCGAAATTGACGGTCGAGGAAAATCTCCTGCTCGGCGCCTTCCGCAAGAAAGCCCGTGCGCAGATCAAGCCCAATCTCGCCTTCTGTTTCGAGGCCTTTCCGCGCCTGGCGGAGCGGCGCAACCAGCTCGCCGGCTCGATGAGCGGCGGCGAGCAGCAGATGCTGGCGCTCGCCCGCGCGCTGATGCTGGCCCCGCGTATCCTACTGGTCGACGAACCGTCGGTCGGCTTGGCGCCACTTCTGGTCGCCCGCACCATCGACGCCATCAAGCAGCTCAAGGAGCACTACCAGCTCACGGTCTTGATGGCCGAGCAGAACTTCACGCAGGCCATCCGCATCGCCGACCGCGGCTACGTCATCGTGCACGGCAAGATCGCCTTCGAAGGGCGTTCGGCCGACGAGCTCAACAACAACGACCTGATCCGGAAGTTTTATCTCGGCATGTGAGCACCGGGACGCCTCGCCAAACAAAACGGCGCGGGAAAAGCTCCCGCGCCGTTGTCATTTGATCTGACGCGGCGATTACTGCGTCGCCATCTTTGCCTTCTCGTAAGGATAGATCACCTTGCCGGTGGCCAGTTCAGGCGGTGAGATCACGGTCTGGTAGCTCATGCCCTTCCACGTATCGAGGCCGGCGCCCTGCTTAATGTCGTGATACTGGACTTGCATCCAACGCGCCTTGGCCCACTCGCCGTCCTTGCCGAACTTGATGTCGCCCATGACGGTCGTGAAGGTGTGGCTGCGGATGTACTCGGCGATCTTGTTGTCGTCGAGACTCTTGGTCGCGGCAACGGCCTGACCGAGGATGTCGATATAGGCGTTACCCCAGCCGCCCAGATAGTAGCCGAGCGGATCGATCTTCAGCGCCGGCGCCCGCGCCTGGTATTTCTCGAAGAACGCCTTCGTCTGCGGGAACATCAATTTTGGTTCCGGCACCCAGGTCTCGTAGTTAACGATGCCGTTCAGCGCCGGGCCGAGCTTGTTCTTGAACACGGTCGCCTGCAATCCGACCATGGCGCCGCCGAACATTTTCGGCTTGAGGCCGACTTCATTGGCCGCGAGCACCATGCCGACCGAGTTGAGCGGATAGGAGCACACCACCACGAGATCCGGGTTGGTCGCCTGGATTGCGCGCACGATGGGCGTGAAGTCGGTCGTCGACGGCGGATAGGTCTTGTCGTAGACGGCCTTGAAACCGAACTTCTTGACGTTCTCACGCGCGCCGTCGCAGGCGTTCTTGGAGAATTCGGCGTCGGCCGCCGCAAGCGCGATGGTTTTCGGCTTCGGGTTCTGGGCCGCCGCGGCCTGGAAGAAGCCCTCGGTGAAGGTCGTCTTGGGCGTCTGCCCGCTCGGCAAGATCGAGAAGTATTTCGGATAGTGGAACTCGCTGTTCACCGCGAGCCCGAAAAGGCTGATGAACACCTTGCCCTTCTGCATGACGACGGGCATGGCCGGCGCGATCATGTTGGTCGCATATCCGGCCACCACCAGATCGACTTTGTCGACGTCGAGCAGCTTCTGATAGATGCCCGGCACCGTCGAAGGATTGCTCTGGTCGTCGTAGTAAACGAGCTTGACCGGACGGCCGAGCAGTCCGCCCTTGGCGTTGATCTCTTCCGCCCAGATATTCATGCCGAGCAGCGCCTGGTTGCCGTTCGGTCCGAGCGGGCCGGTCAGCGCCATGCTGAAGCCGATCTTGATCGGTTCTTTGTCCTGCGCCTGCGCGCCGGACATGACGAACATCGCGCCGGCCGCGAGAGTGAGGCTCACTCCCAGCAACCAGGCAAACGTCCGGGATTTAAGGCTGCGTATCATCGGTATCCTCCCAGTTAGCGTTTATTTTGTTGGCATCTTACGCAGTTCGCCGGCAAACGCCAGAGGGTCACTTGCCGCAAAGGTGGGCTAAATCCCTTCAACCATGATGGTTTCGACCTCGCCCGCCCCGCTGCGCCGGAACGCTGCAGCGCGGTCGTACTCCGGCGACCTGAAACAGGCGACACCCTGCTCCAAGGTCGGAAATTGGATCACGATGAAGCGGTGGAATTTATCCGGACCTTCCATGATCTGAAAACGGCCGCCGCGCGCCAGCACCTTGCCGCCGAATTTGGCGATAATGGCGGGCACTTGGTCGGTGTACTTCTTGTATTCAACCGGATCGTTGATTTTGGATCGCGCAACCCAATAGGCCGGCATGCTGGTCTCCTCGCGGGACGTGTCTGACGCCGCTATAGAACCGGACGCGCGCGTGCCGGTCTACAGCATTACCGAACGATGCCGCTTGATTGCCCACCATGGCGGGCGATAGCATCTGCCCACAAAAGGCAGGCCGGCCGCGGCCAGAGAACCTACACACATAGCGGAGGATTTCGTGGACCGACGCCGTTTCGTTGCCGGCGGCACCGACGCCGCTGCTGCGCTCGCCATCAAGCCGGACTTCGCCGCAGACAGCTATCCATCGCACGCCATCACCTTCGTCAATCCGTTTCCGCCGGGCGGCGCCGCCTGGAGCAAAGCCTGCGCCAGTCGCTGATCATGTCGAACGGCAATTATTTCATCTTCTTCAGCCGGCCGATCTCGGCCGGGCTGATGCTCGTCAGCATCGCGCTGCTGGCGATGGCTGCGACGTCGTTCGTGCTAAAGCGCAGGGATTGGCGTGATACGCTGGCCGAGGTGGAAGCGGGCGAGCCCAGCGCGTAAATGAAGAATCTCAAGATCGATCCTGAGCGGCTTTGGGATGACCTGATGGAGACCGCCCGCATCGGCGCCACGCCGAAGGGCGGCATCTGCCGGCTGACGCTGACCGAACTCGACCGCGAGGTGCGCGACTGGTTCAAGGCGCGCGCCGAGGGGCTCGGCTGCACGGTCACCGTCGACGACATGGGCACCATGTTCGCCAGGCGGCCGGGCCAGCGCGCCGACGTGCCGCCGATCGCCATGGGCAGCCATCTCGACACGCAGCCGACCGGCGGCAAGTTCGACGGCACGCTTGGTGTGCTGGCCGCGCTGGAAGCGCTGCGCACGCTGCGCAGCGCTGGCTACGAAACCTTCGCGCCGATCGAGGTGGTGAACTGGACCAACGAGGAAGGCTCGCGCTTTACGCCGGCGCTGCTCGCCTCCGGCGTATTCGCCGGTGTGTTCACGCGCGACTGGGCGGCGGCGCGCGCCGACCGCAGCGGCGAGACCTTCGGCGCCGCGCTCGACAAGATCGGCTACCGCGGGCCGGAGAAATGCGGCGACCACAAGCTGTCGGCTTTCTTCGAGGTGCACATCGAACAAGGCCCCTATCTCGAAGCCGAGGGCAAGGAGATCGGCGTTGTGACCGGCGTGCAGGCGATGCGCTGGTACGAAGTGACGGTGACCGGGCAGGATACCCACGCCGGCACCACGCCAATGCCGCGCCGCCACGATGCGCTGCTCGGCGCAGCGCGCCTGGTGGAGACGGTGAACGCCGCCGCGCTGCGCAACAAGGGCGCGGTCGGCACCGTCGGGCTGATGGAAGTGAAGCCGGGCTCACCCAACGTCGTTCCGGGCGAAGTCTACTTCACCATCGACATGCGCGATCCAGATCCCGCCGTGCTCGACCGCATGGAAGCCGACGTGACCGACGCCACGAAGGCAATCGGCGGCGCGCTCGGCCTGCAGATCGCGCTCAAGAATATCTGGACGCAGCCGCCGCAGGCCTTCGACCCCGCCTGCATCGCCGCCGTGCGCGAAGGCGCGCGCGTCTCCGGCTTCTCCACGCGCGACATCGTCTCCGGCGCCGGCCACGACGCGGCCTACGTCGCGCGCGTCGCGCCCGTCTCAATGATCTTCGTGCCGTGCAAGGACGGCATCAGCCACAACGAGGCGGAATATTCGTCAAAGGAACAATGCGCCGCCGGCGCGCAAGTGTTGCTACAGGCGGTGCTCGATTGCGACCGGCGTTTGGCGGAGCGCCACGGCGAACGATAACCGTTCGGCCGCGCAACGGGGTGTTTGTTACGCCGCGTTACGCGCGTGCAGCGCCATGGCGACCAGGGCCGAGCCGCCGAACGCCATGTTGATGCCGACCAAGATGCCGATCGCCCAGGCCGCCGTGCCCGGCAGGCCGGAGAGGATCACCGCGGCCAGCAGCAGATCGACGACGCCGCTGACCAGCATCCAGCCCCAGCGCCCGGACAATTCGCGCTTGTGGTCGAGCGCGAACATGATCGTCACCACGCCCTCAATGATGAAAAAGGCGATCAGGAGGAGGGTCAGCGAAATCGCGCCGCTGACCGGCTGCGCCAGCAGCCAGAAGCCGACGACGATGCCGAGCACCGCCGAGATCAGCGACCACCAGAAGCCGGGCGCCGCCCGCATCATGAACGACGTGAACAGTCCGACGACGCCGCTGACCAGGAACAGCCAGCCGAACAGGATAGTGGCGGCAATGGTGGCGAGCGGCGGGATGACGATCGCGACCAGGCCGAGCGCGAGCAGGATCAAGCCTTCGATGAGATAAAGCACCCAGTGGCGATGCAGCGCTTCGTTCACCGCGCGTTGAAAGTCGGCAATATTGGTTTGGTTCGTGGTCATGGCAATCTCCGGCCAGTCCCCGGCGGAAGCCTAGCACGTCATTCATGACGCTGAAACAACGCGCGGGGTACCGCCGTCCGGCGCCGCCTTTGATCAGGATCAAACGGCATTTGGCGCGCCCGGCCTATAAAGCCGGCCATGGACCTCAAGGACGCCATCTACACGCGGCGCGCGGTGCGCGAATACGTCGCCAAACCGGTCGACGAAGCGACGATCGGCAAGCTGATCGACGCCGCCATCCAGGCGCCGAGCGCGGTCAACACGCAGGCCTGGTCGTTCACCGTGGTGCGCGACGCCAAGTTGCTCGACCGCATCTCCGCGCAAGCCAAGGCGCACATGCTCGCCACCACGCCGGCCGGCCTGCTCTCGCATCACTTCCAGGACATCCTCAACGACGCGACATTCAACATCTTCTATCGCGCGCCCGTTCTGATCCTGATTTCCAGCACCGAGGCCGGCCCCTGGACCGTCGAGAATTGCGCGCTCGCCGCCGAAAACCTGATGCTGGCGGCGCGCGGCGAAGGGCTCGGAACCTGCTGGATCGGCTTTGCGCAAAATTGGCTGACGACGCCCGCCGGCAAGGCGGAGCTCGATCTGCCGCCCGCCTGCGTCCCGGTTGCGCCCATCATCGTCGGTCATCCAAAGGCATTTCCGCCGCCGGTTCCCCGCAAGAAGCCGCAAATTCGCTGGATCGGATCTTGAGCGCCGAGACCGGGCAACCTTTATAATGTTACGGGGCGCCAAAAGCCCACAGCCATGCCCGATGCAACGCCACAGCTTCCGGTCCGCAACGTCGTGGTCGAGATTGCCGCGCTCACGCGGAAATTCGGCGACCTCGCCGCCGTCGATGCGGTCACGCTGACCATCGACCAAGGCGAGATTTTCGGTCTCATCGGCCCGAACGGCGCCGGCAAGAGCACGCTCATCCGCATGCTGACCACCTTGCTTCCGCCGACCAGCGGCACGGCCAGGATCGCCGGCTATGACATCGTCAGCCAGCCCGCCGACGTGCGCCGCCGCATCGGCTACGTGCCACAACTGCTGTCGGCCGACGGATCGCTCACCGGCTACGAGAACATGCTGCTGTCCGCCCGCCTCTACGGCGTCGCGCGCGGCGAACGCAACGAGCGCATCGCGCGCGCGCTCGCCCGCATGGGCCTCACCGAAGCCGCCCACCATCTCGTCGGCCACTATTCCGGCGGCATGATCCGCCGGCTCGAAATCGCGCAGAGCCTGCTGCATCGGCCGACCGTGCTGTTCCTCGACGAGCCGACGGTCGGCCTCGATCCCGGCGCACGCGACACCGTATGGGAACGCGTGGTCGATCTGCGCGACCGCTTCCAGCGTACGATGGTGGTGACCTCGCATCACATGGATGAGATCGAAGAATTCTGCGACCGCATCGCGCTCATCGATCACGGGCAAATCGTGGCGGTCGGCACCGCCGCGGAACTGAAAACGCGCGTCGGGCCGGGCGCCAGCCTGGACGACGTCTTCATCAAGCTGGTGGCGCCGACCAGCGGAACCGAATCCGGAGGAGCCTATGCCGACGTCAGGCGCGACCGCCGCGCCGCCCGCGACCACGGCTGACAGGTCGCTGGCGCAGGCGCTGGAAAGTTTCGTGACGCAAACCTGGGCGGTCGCGGCCGCCGAGGTGCAGAAGCTGCGCCACGATCCGCTCGAGCTGTTCACCCGCGCGGTGCAGCCGGTGCTCTGGCTGATGCTGTTCGGCGAGGTGATGGCGCGCGTGCGCGGCGTGGCGCCCGGCAACATCCCCTATCTCGACTATCTCGCCGCCGGCATCCTGGCGCAGAGCGCGCTGTTCGTCGCGATCTTCTACGGCATTTCGGCAATCTGGGAGCGCGATCTCGGCGTGCTGCAACGCTATCTGGTCAGCCCGGCGCCGCGCTCGGCGCTGGTGCTGGGCAAGGCGCTGTCGGCCGGCGTGCGCGGCCTGTCGCAAGCGGTGATCGTCTACCTGCTGGCGCTCGTGCTCGGCGTCGGCATCGACCTCAATCCGCTGAATATCCTCGGCGTTGCCGCGGCCATCGTGCTCGGCTCCGGCCTGTTCGCGACGCTGTCGCTGATCATCGCCTGCATCGTGAAGACGCGCGAGCGCTTCATGGGCATCGGCCAGGTGATGACCATGCCGATTTTCTTCGCCAGCAACGCCATCTATCCACTGTCGCTGATGCCGGATTGGCTGCGCGTGGTCTCGCACATCAACCCACTCACCTACGAGGTCGACATCCTGCGCACGCTGATGCTGACCAAAGGTGCGTCGGACTACGGCTTGGCGCTCGACTTCGCCGTGCTGGCGGCGGTGACGGCGGTGCTGGTGGCAATCGCCGCGCACATGTACCGGCGCATGGGCTACTGAGCGCGGCTCACGCCCACAGCCGTTCGCCTTCGAGGCCCCTGTAAATGGCGGCGACGTATTCGCCGTAGCCATTGAACAGCATGGTCTGGCGCCGCTCGCCGGTGCCGATCAGCTCTTCGGTGGCCTGACTCCAGCGCGGATGCGGCACCGCGGGATTGACGTTGGCCCAGAAGCCGTATTCGGACGCCTGCAGGACTTCCCACATGCCCTTCGGCCGCTGCTCGACGAAAGAGAACTTCACGATCGATTTGATCGACTTGAAGCCGTATTTCCACGGCACCGCGAGACGCAGCGGTGCGCCGTGCTGCTTGGCGAGCGGATGGCCGTAGGCGCCGGTGGCGATGAAGGCGAGATCGTTGGTCGCCTCCGCCATGGTGAGGCCTTCGATGTAAGGCCACGGGAACCAGGGCTGGCGCTGGCCGGGCGCGATCTTGGGATCCTCGAAGGTCTCCATGCGCACGAATTTCGCGGAGCCGAGCGGCTTGGCTAGATCGACCAGCTTCTTGAGCGGGAACCCGGTCCAGGCGATCGCCATGCTCCAGGCCTCCACACAACGGTGGCGATAGCTGCGCTCCTCCAATGTTAGTTTGCGCATGAGATCGTCGATGCCGATCTCGAACGGCTTCTCCACCATGCCGTCGATCTTGATCGTCCACGGCCGCACCGGCAGCGCCTGCGCGGCGTCGGCGATGTCTTTGCTGGTGCCGAATTCGTAAAAATTGTTGTAGTTGCCGTTGATCTTTTCGTCGGTGATCGGCCGATCGAGCTTATAGGTGTCGTTGCGCTTAGCCGGATAGAGATCGGCGCTCGGGTCCGGCAGCTTGGCGAGATCGTCGACGCGCTGGGCCTGAGCGGCATAAGGCGCAAGCGCCAGCGCACTGGCGCCGCCGGCCAAAAATGTCCGGCGGCTGAAGGCGAGATGCTCCGGCGTGACCTCACTCTCGGAAAGTTCCCAGCCGCGGCGGCGGATGACGTTCATGAGCAGCGCTCCCTCGGAATCGATGCCCAAGGGTTAAGGCAGCCGGACCCTCACAGGCAAGTCACTACTCTGTCATTCCGGGGGGCGGCCCGTAAGCGCGGTTTACGCGCGTCTTCGACGCGCTATGGGCCGCGAACCCGGAACCCATAACCCCAGTGCTGCGGAGTATGGATTCCGGGTCCGCCGCTTCGCGGCGTCCCAGAATGACGAGTGAAATTTTACTCCGCAGCGCGCCGTGCCGCGATGATCTGGTCGGCGGTGCGCCCCGTCAGTTCGGCCATGTGGTCGAACTTGAAGGTGAACGAGCCGACGCCGGCGGTGGCCGAGCGCACCTCGATGATGAGGTCGCCGATCTCGGCTTCCGCCATCTGCGCGCGCACCGTGTCCCAACCGGTCCAGCCCTCGCGCGTGTCGAAACCGAGAATCTGCCCGCGCCGGCCCGACAGGATGGCGTTCATCTTGGCGGTCGCCTCGCTCGGGCAGACGATCTCGACCAGGTGGATCGGCTCGAGCAGCACCGGCTGACATTGCGGCAAACCCTCGACGATCGCAATGCGGCCGGCGGTGCGGAACGCCATGTCAGAGGAATTGACCGTGTGATAGGAGCCGTCGACCAGCGCGACATGCAGATCGACCACCGGGAAGCCGAGCGGCCCGTGCTTGAGCGCGTCGATGACGCCCTCCTCCACCGACGGAATGTAATTGCGCGGCACCACACCGCCGGTGATGCGCTCTTCGAATTGGAAGCCGGACGAGCGCGGCAGCGGCTTGATCTCCAGCACCACGTCGCCGAACTGGCCGTGGCCGCCCGACTGCTTCTTGTGGCGGCCGCGGATGGAGATCGGCTTGCGGATGGTTTCGCGGTAGCCGACGGTCGGCGGCCGCGTCGACACCGGCACCTGGAAGCGGTCGGCCAGCCGTTCGGTGGCGACGCGCAAATGCATTTCGCCCTGACCCCAGATCACCACCTCGTGCGTCTCCGGATCGTGCACGATGGTGAGCGAGGGATCCTCCTCGGTGAGTTTCGTGAAGGCAGCACCGAGCTTGACGTCGTCCTTGCGCTCCTTGGCCTGCACGGCGGTTGCGAGCACCGGCGCATAGGGCTTCACCGAAACGAGCGCCGCATGCGGCGTCTTGCCGGTCGACAGCGTGTCGCCGGTCTTGGCGCCGTCGAGCTTGCCGAAGGCTATCGTTTCGCCGGCGGTCGCCAGCCCGCGCTTGTCGAAGTGCTGACCCATGATCTTGAACACGCCGGCGACGCGGCCCGCCTCTTTTCCGGGCGTGTTGAAAGTGGTGCCGTCGCCGGCCTGGCCCGACAGCAGGCGCGCGACCGACATTTTGCCGCCGTGCGCGGTGTGGAAGGTCTTGAGCACCAGCGCCACCGCCTCGCTGCCGGCTTTGACGCCGAGCCGCTTGGCGGTTGCCTCGACGCCGGGCGATTCATGGCGCAGCGCCTTCAACAGGCGCAGCACGCCGTTCGAGCGCGTGGCGATGCCCATCAGCACCGGGCAGACCAGGCCCTCGCGCAATTCCTTGGACAGATCGTCGAACACCTTGTCGCGCGGCGGCTGGATGTCTTCCAGCAGTTGCGTCATCAGCTCGTCGTCGTGATCGGCGAGCGTCTCGAGCATCGTGAAGCGCGCGGTCTTCTCGCGGTCGAGCTCGGAGCCCTTGAGTTCGATGATCTCGGACGGCGCGTGCTCCTTGTAGACAAAGGCGCGCTCGAGCGCGAGATCGACGAAGCCGGTGAGGATATTGTCGCCGGAGAAGGTCGGCAGTTGCCGTGCCAGCAACTTGACGCGCGAGGCCGGCTGCAAAAGCGCCAGCGCGTCTTGTACGGTCTGGTCGACCTTGTCGAGCTTGTTGACGAACAGGAAGCGCGGGATCTTCTGGTCTTCCAGCTCGCGCAGGATCAATTGCAGCTGCGGCACTTTCTTTTCATCGAGCTCGCACACCACGATCGCCGCGTCGACCGCGGGCAGCACGCTGCGCATGTCGTGGATGAATTCGATCGAGCCGGGGCAGTCGATGAAGGTGTAGCTGTCGCCCATGAAATTGGTGGTGGCGACAGAAACCTCGACGCTCATTTTGTGATGGCGGGCTTCCTTGCTGGCGTCGCCGACCGTGGTGCCCGCTTCCACGGTGCCTTGGCGCTGGACCGCGCCGGTGCGGGCGAGAATGGCTTCTAGGAGTGTGGTCTTGCCGCTCTGGAACGGGCCCACCAGCGCGATGCACCGGGGGCCCTTGGGTGCCGAGCCATTTTGTCCCATACCTGACCTCCCTCGCCGGCCGGGGAGTCGGACCTTCCCGGCCCTTGTCACAGTATCGTCGCAGCAGTGGGCCGGGCTGGCAAGTGCGGTATTGGGCGGTATTGAGCGCTTTTTAGCGATATTCCGCCTGTGGAGCGTCAGTCGCCGGAGGTAAAGCTCAGGTCGACCACGTCGCGCGCCTCGACATCCTTCTCGACGAAGCCCTGCGCTTCGTACCAGGCAAGCTGGCGTTCGATGTCGGCCATATCGATGCGCGCCTTCGGATCGATGAACGGCGCGCTCGCTTCGATCGTTGCCGCGGCCGTGGAATGGTCGGGATCGACGTAGCGCGCGATGATGCCGGCGGCTTCGCGCGACAGCGAATCCGACACGCGCTTGCTGAAGCGGTCGTGACGCAGCAGCGCCTGCGCGTAATCGGCGACGCCGCGCCGGTAGGCGCGCACGAACTTCTCCATCGTCGTGCGCTTGCTCTTGATCGCGGCGGCCGACGCGAACAGCGCGCCGGTCTGCGGCTCGGCAACCTCGGAAATCCAGCCGATCAAATGCGCCTGGTTGGCGGCGAGCAGATCGCGCGCATATTGCGAGGGCAGGATGGCGGCGTCGACCTTGCCGTTCTCCACGGCTTTCGCGACGTCGGCGGGGGAATAGAGCGTCTTGATCTGCACGCCCGACAATTCGAAATTCTTCGTGCGCGCGATTTCGGCAAGCTCGTAGTGCGGCGCGGTGCCGAGCGTTTCGATCGCCACGGTCTTGCCGGCGATGCCCTCGAATTTGCGCAGCCCGTTGGCGTAGGCGGCGTTGGAGGCGACCAGTTCGGCGCCTTCGTAGTCGTGCTGCTCGCGCGCCTGCGCGGCGACGATTCGGATCGCGCCCCGACCGGCGAGATTGAAGCCGGCGGGCGTGAGCTCGGTGAGGCCGAACTCGGCGCGTCCGGACGCGACCGCCTCCACCACTTCGCGCGCCGTATTATAGGCGCCCATCTGCAGCTCGAGACCCTCGGCCTTGAAGTAGCCTTGCACCGCGGCGATGAACAAGGCGCCGTTGGCGGCCGAGCGCTGCGTGACCGCGAGCACGCGCTCCTGCGCCGCGGCAGGCGCGATGAAATTTCCGATGAGGACGAGGATCGCTAAGGCGCGGAGAATCATGCGCGCAGATTAGCATCTCTGGATTCCGGGTTCGCCGCTGCGCGGCGCCCCGGAATGACGCTAATGCGCTATTTCAAATTCCCGCAAAACCGCTGGATGCGCCGGCAGGCCTCTTCCAGGTCCTCGGTCTTGGTGGCGTAGGAAATGCGAAACGCCGGCCCCAGCCCGAAGGCCGTGCCCTGCACCACCGCCACGCCTTCCGTCTCCAACAGCTCGGTGACGAAATCCTCGTCGCTGGCGAGCTTCTTTCCGCTCGGCGCCGTCTTGCCCATGGTGCCGGCGCAGGACGGATAGACGTAAAACGCGCCCTCCGGCGTCGGGCACTTGAGGCCGTTCGCCTGGTTGAGCATCGACACCACCAGGTCGCGCCGTTCCTTGAAGATCGTATTGTGCTTGGCGATGAAGTCCTGCGGCCCGTTGAGCGCCTCGACCGCGGCCCATTGCGAGGCCGCCGCCGGATTGGTGGTCGACTGCGACTGGATCATCGCCATCGCCTTGATCAACGGCTCCGAGCCGCCGGCATAGCCGATGCGCCAGCCGGTCATGCAATAGGCCTTCGACGTGCCGTTAATCGTCAGCGTGCGCGGATAGAGTTCGGGCTCCACCTGCGCCGGCGTGAAGAATTCGAAGTCGTCATAGGTCAGGTGCTCGTACATGTCGTCGGTCATGACATGCACGTGCGGATGCTTCTTCAGCACCTCGGTCAGCGCCTTCAATTCGGCGCACGTGTAGGCGGCGCCGGTCGGGTTCGACGGCGAGTTGAGCAGGAACCATTTGGTCTTCGGCGTGATCGCGCGCTCGAGCTGCTGCGCCGTCAGCTTGAAGCCGCTGGCCATGCTGGTGACCACCGCTACTGGCGTGCCGCCGGCGAGCAGCACCATGTCGGGATAGCTCACCCAATAGGGCGCCGGGATGATCACCTCGTCGCCCGGGTTCAGCGTCGCCATGAAGGCGTTGTAGAGCACCTGCTTGCCGCCGGCGCTCACCGTGATCTGCGACGGCCTGTAGTCGAGCCCGTTCTCGCGCTTGAACTTCTTGGCAGACTGCGTCCTTCAGCTCGGCGATGCCGTCGACCTGGGTGTATTTCGAGGCGCGGCCCTCGCGGATCGCCTTGATCGCCGCTTCCTTTATGTTGTCGGGCGTGTCGAAATCCGGCTCGCCGGCGCCCAGGCCGATGACGTTGCGTCCCGCGGCTTTGAGCGCGCGCGCCTTGTCGGTGACGGCGATCGTCGGCGACGGCTTGATGCGCTTGAGATGGTCCGCGAGGAAGGCCATCGGAGGCTCCGAAATCCGGGTCAAAAGGTTCCGAAAAGGTCGTAACGGCCTAATCGGGCGACAGCAAGTCGCAAAGAATGATGCATGAATCAAGGCTGTTGATGGCCTAACCGACCCTTAAGCCTGCGCTGCTAAACCGAGCCTATGGCCGGATTTGCCGACAGTCCGCGCGAGGGGCGCTGGCTCAGCCGCGAGCGGGTGCGGCTGGTGGCGTTGATGCTGCTCGCCGCCGCCCTGCTGGGCGCGACCTTTCTGATCGTCACGTCCAATGGGCTCAACGACCGCTTCGGCCGGCCGCTCGGCACCGACTTCTCCAACGTCTACGCCGCCGGCACTTACGTGCTGGACGGCGAGGCCTCGGCGCCCTTCGACCCGCGCACGCAATATGCCCGCGAGCAGGCGATCTTCGGCAAGGACACGCCGTTCTTCGGCTGGCATTACCCGCCCTTCTTCCTCGGCCTCGCGGCGCTGCTGGCGACGATGCCGTACTGGCTGGCATTGTTGGTCTGGCAGGGCACGACGCTGGCGCTTTATCTCGGGGCCATGCGCGGCGTGCTCGGCAAAGACCTCGCCAAAGATCCATTATGGCTTCCGCTCGCCCTCGCGTACCCGGCGGTGTTCATCAATCTCGGTCACGGCCACAACGGCTTTCTCACCGCCGCGCTGCTTGGCGGCGCACTTGTAATGCTCGTAGAAAGGCCAATCGTCGCCGGCGTACTCATCGGATTACTGGCCTATAAGCCGCAGTTCGGATTGCTCATCCCGCTGGTACTGGTCGCCGGCGGGCATTGGCGCGCATTCATCGCCGCGGCGGTGACGGTCGCCGTGCTCGCGCTCGCCGTCACTTTCGCTTTTGGAACGGACGTGTGGACCGCCTTCCTCGCCTCCACCAAGTTCACCCGCACCGTCGTGCTCGAACAGGGCGACACCGGCTGGCACAAGATCCAGAGCGTGTTCTCAGTCGTGCGCATGTGGGGCGGCGGCATCGATCTCGCTTATGCGGTGCAAGGCGCGGTGACGCTTGCCGTCGCCGCCGCGCTCGCCTGGCTGTGGCGCAGCCGCGCCGCCTTTGCGCTCAAAGCCGCCGCGCTGCTCATCGGCACCGTGCTGGCGACGCCTTACGTGCTCGACTACGACCTGATGCTCATCGCGCCGGCCATCGCCTTGCTCGCCGCCGATGGCATGGAACGCGGCTTCGTGCCGTGGGAAAAAACGGCGCTTGCCGCGCTGTGGCTGGTGCCGCTGGTCGCGCGCACGGTGGCGCTGACGACGTTGATCCCGCTGGCGGTGCCGGTGATGCTGCTCGCGTTCGCCTTGTTGCTGCACCGCGCCATGGCGGAAACCGGCACGCAACGCAGCAGTGGCGTTTTGCGGCCCGTGCCTTAAGATAAGCGCGAAGAGCCGGTCCACCGGCCGCACCGCGACAGGGAGCACGCTCCATGCAGCTCAGCGCCGAGCAACTCAAGGCTTTCGACGAGCAAGGCTACTGCTTCTTCCCGAATTGCTTCTCGGAAGAAGAGATCGCGCTGCTGCGCGTGGAAGCCGACAACATCCTCAAGCTCGACCGCCAGGAAGTCTGGCGCGAGAAGACCGGCGCGCCGCGCACCGCTTTTGCCGCGCACACCTTCAGCGAAGTGTTCGGCCTGCTGGCGCGCCATCCGCGCCTGGTCGAGCCGTTGCGGCAATTGTTCGGCGAGGAGGTCTACGTCCACCAGTTCAAGCTCAATGCCAAGGCCGCCTTCGAGGGCGACGTCTGGCAATGGCACCAGGATTACGGCACCTGGGCGCGCGACGATGGCATGCCGGCCGCGCGCGCGATGAACATCGCGGTGTTTCTCGACGAGGTCATGCCGATCAACGGCCCGCTGCTGCTCATTCCGAAAAGCCACAAGGCCGGCGTGCTCGAAGCCGGCCACGACAAGCTCACCACGTCTTACCCGCTGTGGACGCTCGACAAGGACACGGTGACGCGGCTCGCGCGCGACGCGGAAGCCGAGAATGGCGGCATCGGCATCGTAGCACCGACCGGCAAACCCGGCTCGGTGCTGATGTTTCACGGCAATCTGGTGCACGCCTCGCCGCCCAACATCACGCCCTACCCGCGCAAGATCGTCTATCTGACGCTGTGCGCCGTCTCCAACCACATCACCAAGTTCACGCGGCCGGAATGGATCGCGCATCGCGACTTCACGCCGATCGTGCCGAGCGACGACGATTCGCTTCTGGAATACGCGCGCGCGCATCGCGTTGCCGCCGAATAAAATAAATTTTTCATATTCGGCGATGCCGCAGTGCACACATGCCACGCATGCTCGCGAATTCGTGACGGCGCTTTGTGACGTTTTGTAATAAAAAGGCCATGCATTTGCCGGACTTGGCGGGCTTGATCGAAGCACGTCAGGAACCGGGGGTCTCATGTACACGCTCTATTCGGACCAGCGTTCCGGAAATAGCTACAAGGTCCGCCTCGCGCTGGCCCGGCTTGGCATTCCGTACACGCTGGTCGAGACCGACATCCTGAAAGGCGAAAGCCGCACGCCCGAATTCCTCGCCAAGAATCCGAGCGGCCAGATCCCGCTGCTCGAAGTGGCGCCCGGCCGTTACATCTCGGAGTCGAATGCCATTCTCTGGTACGTCGCCGGCGGCACCACGCTGGCGCCGGAAGACCGCATCCACCGCGCCGAGGCGCTGCAATGGATGTTCTTCGAGCAGCACAGTCTGGAGCCGAACATCGGCGCCGCCTATTTCTGGCTGGCGCTCATCAAGGGCGGGCGCGACTTGCAGCAGCACGCGCTCGAGGACTGGATGGAGAACGGCTATCGCGCGCTCGGCGTCATGGAAATGCACCTCGCCAACTACCGCTTCTTCGTCGCCGACCATTTCACCGTCGCCGATATCGCGCTCTACGCTTATACCCACCTCGCCCACCAATGCGATTTCGACCTCGTCCGCTTCCCCGCGGTGCGCCGCTGGTTGTCGCGCGTCGAAGCCGAGCCCGGCCACGTCGCCATGGACTGGCAGCCGAGCGAGCTCGCAGCCGCGAAGTGACCGGCCTCGGGCATCGCGCCCAAAGTCACGAAAATGCCTTTGTTCCCGACCCGGTTTGCCTAAATCGGGCCGAACGGCCGCCCGTTTCCACCGGCATTATGCGAGCCTAGGAACAAGTCATTCATTTGCACGTTTTCAGATTTGCCATGCGCACGCCCCTTGAAAACACCGGCTTTGCGCCGCCCGCCGAGCGGCCCGCTATCCCTGTTGTCCCGCTGATCGCCAGCGCGGGGCTCGCGCTCGCGACCGTCGTGACCGCCACGGTGGTGACGGTCGGCGTGGCGCGTGCGGATGTCGCCGACGGCGTCGTCGGCAATGAAGGCGGCGTCTTCGCGCTCGCCTTGCTCCTCGGCCTGGTCTTTATCGGCATGGGCGGCCTGACGCTGCCTGGCAGCCGGCCGAAAAAGCACCACTAAGTCCCGAGCTTTCCGCAGCCGGCCGCATCTTGCGCGCGGCGCGGCAAATCTCACCACTTGTGAAACACGAAAAATGCGCCGGCGGCGATCAGTGTGAAGCCGAAGCCTTGGCTCAAGGTGATCGGCTGCCGCAGATAGACATAGGAAAACACGGCGAACACCAGAAAGGTGATCACCTCCTGGATGGTCTTGAGCTGCGCGGGGTTATAGACCGCGCTGCCGTAGCGATTGGCCGGCACGGCCAGGCAATATTCGATGAAGGCCAACGCCCAGCTGATCAGGATCACCTGGTAGAGCGACACCTCCTTGTAGCGCAGGTGCCAGTACCAGGCGGTGGTCATGAAGACGTTGGAGCCGATCAGTAGCGCGACCGGCAACAGATACGGCGACAGGGCTGGCATGGGGCACTCGGAGGCTGGGACGTAGGCGCGCTGCTATCCACAGACGGCCGTTGGATGTCAACGGGCCGTCACATCGTCGCGCTATTGGGGGAATGCTTCTGTCGTAGTTGCGTTTGAGTAATCCTATTGCGGTCCCGTGCGGCTGACCCTGCTCTCCCGGGACCGCAAATTTTTTGCGCCGCCGATCCGATAACGGTTTCCGGCGCCGCCCGGTTCCCCGCCTCCTTCAGCCATAGCGCAGCTTCATCGCCAAGATGACGCCCATCAGCGCCAGCGTCACCGCGTTGGAGCCGATCAGCGGCCAGTCGTGGATCGCCAGGCCGTAGATCAGCCACAACCCGACCCCGCCGGTGAAACCGGCGGTCGCCGACAGCGACAGTGCGCGCGTCTCTTTCTCGCGCACGGCCTTCATCACCTGCGGCAGCCAGCACAGCGTGGTCAGCGCCGCGCCGGTTAGGCCGATGAGGTCGACGAGACGGGCAAAAGCCATGCGCCTTTAGCGCCGATTCGGCTGTGAGATTTGTGACAGCCCGCGCGGATGCGCGCAATCGTCTTTACAATCTCGGATGGTTATATAAGAATATATACAACTTTTGGTACGGGCGCATGGGCTTCATCGTCCGCGTGTTCGAAACGGGGCTGCTGGTCTGGTTCGCGCTGTTTGCGGCAATCGTGCTGGGCCGCGTGCTCACCGGCCGCATCGACACGACCGGCCTGCTGCAACACGGCGACGGCGCGGTCGCGCCCGAGCGCGTCGTGCCGTTGATCGCCTTTCCGGTGGTCCTGGCGAACTACGTCTTCAGCGCGCTGCACGCCGACATGAGCGCGCACGCCGCGCTCCCCCACCTCTCGCAAACCGCCGTCCTGCTGCTGACCGGCGGCAGCGGACTTATCTCGCCGGCAAGATCGCTCGCACCTGACCATGGAGGACATCGTGCATCCGCAAACCATCACGTTGATCAGCTTCGCGGCGAGCTCTATGTCATCAACGGCCCGGTCTATCCAAATGGCAACGACACGATCACCATCAGCGCCACCGCCAACCGCTGCAACAATGAAATCGTGCTCAATCCGCCGCCGCGCAAATCGATCTGCCGCGGCAAGGATCAGTGCGACGACGGCGTGATCGTGCCGAGCGCGATGTTCAAGCTCATCTACGACCCGAACATGCAGCGCGCCAACGTTTTCCTGATGTCGAACATCAACCACCGCAAGGCCGCGGGCTTCTCCAACTCGATAGACTACATCAAGAAATTCCAGGTCACCGTCCAGGCGCTGGAGCAAGCCACCAATCTGCAATTCTTCCACGAACTGCCGCTCAACCGGCGCCGCCCGATCGAACAGGAATGCGCGGCGGTGATGGAGCACTGAGGCCGCAGCTTGCGCGGCGGGTGCCGGCGCGCCCATAGTCCCCGGATGGCAGAACCGTCCACCCGGGCAGAACCGCGCCGGCTCACCTGCGCCCGCTGCGGCGCGCCGTTCGAATGCGGCCTCGGCGGCGACTGCTGGTGCGCGGCCGAGCCTTACAAGCTGCCCATGCCGGCAATGCAAACCGAGGATTGCCTCTGCCCCGCCTGCCTGCGCAAGGCTGCGGCAGCAGCCGCCGAATAGCCTGTCATCGTCCTGTCATAGACAGCCGCGCCCACTCGCCAAAACGCCGCGAGAAGAGGAGGCCGCCGATGACCGCCACTGATCTGTTGCCCGATGTCGCGCCCACCACCGGCATCGTCTGGACCTACCGCTTCCGGCCCGACGGCACGGCCGAACTGATCGCCAACGAGCAGGTGGACGCGGTGCTGTCCGACCCCGGCGACGGCTGGGTCTGGTGCGCCTGCGCTTCGTGCTGGGCCCGCGCCTGGTGATCACCGCGCGCCAGCGCCCGCTGCATTCGGTCGAGAACACGCGGCGCGCGATCGAAGCGGGCAAGCGCTTCCCGACCGCGGTGTCGCTGCTCGACGCGGTGATCGACCAGTTCGCCGACGCCATCGCGCGCATGGCCGACCAGCTCGGCGCCGAGCTCGACGCCGTGGAAGATCACGTCATGCACGAAGAGCCCTCCGACGAACGCCACCACATCGCGCATGTGCGCCTGCAGGCCGTGCGCGTGCACCGCCAGCTCGCGCAACTGCGCTCGATGTTCCACCGCATCGAGCCGCGCGTCGCCCGCGACAATGCGGCGGTCACCGCCGTCATCAGCACGCTGGCGCAGAAGCTCGACGGCATCGACGCCGAAGTCGCCTCGCTGCACGAGCGCGCCCGGCTGTTGCGCGACGAAATGGCCGCCAAGATGACCGAGGTCACCAACCGCCGGCTGTTCACGCTGTCGATCCTCACCGCCTGCCTGCTGCCGCCGACGCTGATGACCGGCTTCTTCGGCATGAACACCAAGGACCTGCCGTTTCAAAACACCGATGGCGGCACCTGGTGGGCGCTGCTGGTGGCGACCGCCGCCACCGCGCTGAGCTACCTGGTGCTGCGCCGGATGCGCGCGTTTTAACGCTAAAGCCTCGCGCCGGGCAGCCGCGCCACGCTCTCGACACGATGTGGCACTATCCGGCGGCCATCGAATCCAATACTGAAAGGATCGCGCGCGGCGCAATCAGCGTCGCGCGCGTGCGTGTCTGAGAAATGCCGTTGTTCCGCCTGCTCGAGAAATCGCTGGCCCCGACCACCCTGCCGGAGAGCGCCGAGCCGCCAGCCGGGCTGGTCGCATTCTATTGGCACTTCGCGCGCCAGGCCAAGGGCCTGTTCATCGGCCTGTTCGCGGCCGGATTCTGTGGTAGCACTGCTCGACGTCACCATTCCGGTGTTCATCGGCAAGGTGGTCAGCCTCATCAGCACCTCGAAGCCCGAGGAGCTGCTGGCGCAGTCCTGGCCGCTGCTCGCCGGCATGGCGGCGGTGCTGTTGATCGCGCGCCCGGCCGCCTTCACGGCGCAGCACTTGCTGATGAACCAGGCGATCGCGGCCAACGTCTCCAACCGCATCCGCTGGCAGAACCACTGGCACGTGGTGCGGCAATCCTGGGCGTTCTTCCAGAACGATTTCGCCGGCCGCATCGCCAACCGCGTGATGCAGACCGGCCCGGCCATCCGCGAAAGCCTGGTGGCGCTGCTCACTGCGGTCTGGTTCATTCTGATCTACGGCACCTCGTCGCTGATTTTGCTCGCCTCCGCCGACCGCTGGCTGGCCGTGCCTGTGATCTGCTGGTTTGCCGCCTATATCGTAATGCTGCGCTTCTTCGTGCCGCGCATGCGCGACCGCTCCAAGACCGTGTCGGAAGCGCGCTCCCAGCTTACCGGCCGCATCGTCGACACCTATACCAACATCGTGACGGTGAAGCTGTTCGCCCGCGCCAAGGACGAGGACGCCTATGTGCGCGAGGCGGTCGATCAGCACACCGGCCGCTTCCACGACTCGCTGCGGCTCAACACCTGGTTCGCGCTCACGCTCACCGTGCTCAACGCGCTGCTGATCACTTCGACCGGCGCCTTCGCCATCGTGCTCTGGCGCATGGGCCATGTCGGCGTCGGCACCGTGGCCATGGCGCTGCCGATGACGACGCAGATTGTTGCCGCCTCCGGCTGGGTGGCCTGGCAGGTCACCGGCATCTTCGAAAACATCGGCGTGGTGCAAGAAGGCATGATGACGATCGCGCGCCCGCACACGCTGGTGGACAGCGAAGACGCCGCGCCGCTCAACGTCACGCGCGGCGCGGTGCGATTCGACGACGTGCGCTTCGGCTATGGCCGCGCGAGCGGGCTGATCGACGGGCTGAGCCTCGACGTCAAGCCGGGCGAGAAGATCGGGCTGGTCGGCCGCTCCGGCGCCGGCAAGTCGACGCTGGTCAACCTGCTGCTGCGCTTTTTCGACATCGAGGGCGGCCGCATTTTGATCGACGGACAGGACATCGCCAACGTCACGCAAGAAAGCCTACGCGCGCAGATCTCGGTGGTGACGCAGGACACCTCGCTGCTGCACCGCTCGATCCGCGACAATATCCGTTACGGCAAGCCGGGCGCGAGCGAAGCCGACATCGTTAAGGCGGCCGAGCTCGCGCATGCGCACGCGTTCATCCTCGACCTCGAGGACCAGCTCGGCCGGCGCGGCTACGACGCCCATGTCGGCGAGCGCGGCGTGAAGCTGTCCGGCGGCCAGCGCCAACGCATCGCCATCGCGCGCGTGATCCTGAAGAACGCGCCGATCCTCGTGCTGGACGAAGCGACCTCCGCGCTCGACAGCGAAGTCGAAGCCGCGATCCAATCGAGCCTCGATACGCTCATGCGCGGCAAGACGGTGGTCGCCATCGCGCACCGGCTCTCCACCATCGCGCAGATGGACCGGCTGATCGTGCTGGATGACGGCCGCATCGTCGAGCAAGGCACGCATGACGACCTGCTGCGCGCCGGCGGCCACTACGCCGCGCTGTGGCGGCGGCAATCCGGCGGCTTCCTCGACGCCGAGCTGCCGCAGCAGGCTGCGGAGTAAGCGAGCACAACCCCTCCGCAGTCATTGCCGGGCTTGACCCGGCAATCAATGATGAGGTTCAGCGCTTGATGTCGTTATAGAGATCGCGCCATTAGGGATTTGCCGACTCGACAAGTTGGAGTTTCCATATCCGCGACCAATGCTTGATATTTTTCTCGCGCTGGATGGCCGCGGTCGGAGTGTCGAAGCGTTCGAAATGCACAAGCATCTTGAGCTTGTATCGCTGAGAGAACCCTTTGACCAAACCTTCTCTATGTTCGTAAACGCGGCGCACAAGGTCGTTGGTCACGCCGACATAGGGCGTGCTTCTTGGCTGGTTGGTCAGGATATAGACCCAATAGTCTGCCATGTGTGGAAAGGCATCATGGATTGCCGGGTCAAGTCCGGCAATGACCGTGGGGAAAGGTCGCGGGCACCTTCCCACCCTTTTCACTTCCACCGCCACTGACCATAATGGCCGTCCCGCCTCACTCCCGACAGGACAGTGCCAATGATTCTCGAAATCGCGCAGATCGACGTGAAGCCCGGCATGGAAGCCGAATTCGAAGCCGGCGTGAAAAAAGCCGGCCCGATCTTCAAGCGCGCCAAGGGCTGCACATCGATGACGCTGCAGAAGTCGCACGAAAATCCCGCGCGCTACCGCCTGTTCGTGCAATGGGCGACGTTGGAGAACCACACCAAGGATTTCCGCGAGTTCCGCCGACTTCCAGGAATGGCGCAAGCTGGTCGCCCATTGTTTCGCCGCGCCGCCGAACGTCGAGCACGTCACTGAAATCATGCGCGGGTTTTAAAATGGCCAACCGCATTCTGACGACGCACACTGGCAGCCTGCCGCGCACGGCGAAGGTCGTGGAGTTGCTGCTCGCCGAGGATAAGAACCCCGGCGCGCGCCACGCCGAACTGATGGCGGCGGTGCGCGAGGCCGTGAAGCTCGTCGTGCAGAAGCAGGTCGAATGCGGCCTCGACATCATCAATGACGGCGAGCAGGGCCGCACCGATTACACCGTGCACGTCCTCAAGCGCCTGACCGGCTACGAAGGCGAGAGCGCGCCGCCGATGGGCACCGGCGAGCCGGAATTTCCCGAGCTCGCGGAAATCCTCAAGCACTTCGCTTCGCCGTTCCAGCACCGGCCGGCCTGCAATGGCCCGGTCGGCTGGAAGGACTGGCCGGCGGCGCAGGCCGACATCGACATCGCCACATCCGCGGTCGCCGGCGCGAAATGCGAGGACATTTTCATGACCTCGCCCTCGCCCGGGCAGATCGCGCGCTATCTCAAAAACAAATATTACAAGACCGACGAGGAATACATTTTCGCGCTCGCCGACGTGATGCGGAAGGAATATCAGGCGATCGTCGCGGCCGGATTCATCTTGCAGCTCGACTGTCCCGATCTCGCGATGCTGCGCCACATGGTCTACCTCAATTTGCCGCTCGCCGATTACCGCAAGATCATCGCCACCAATGTTGCCGCGCTCAATCACGCGGTGCGCGATCTGCCGCCGGAACGCATGCGCATGCATGTGTGCTGGGGCTCGACGGTCGCGCCGCACCACACCGACGTTGAGTTCAAGGAGATCGTCGATATCGTGCTCACCGGCCACCCGCACGCGGTGTCGTTCCCGGCCGCCAATGCGCGGCACGAGCACGAGTGGAAAATCTGGCGCGACGTGAAATTGCCGGCGGGCAAGAAGATCATCCCCGGCGTGATCGACTCGACCGTCAACACCGTGGAGCATCCGGAGGTGGTCGCCGACCGCATTCTCAATTTCGCCAGCGTCGTCGGCCGCGACAATGTCATCGCCGGCGTCGACTGCGGCTTTGGCACCTTTGCCGGCCGCGTGCAGGTCGACAGCAAGATCGTGTGGATGAAGCTCGCGTCGCTCGCCGAAGGGGCGCGGCGGGCAAGCAAGCAGTTGTGGGCCAAAGCCGCGTAATTCTCCGCTCGTCCCCGTGCAAGCGCGGACCCAGTGCCTGCTGCTTCTGGATTCCCGCTTACGCGGGAATGAACGGAGGTGGCATCAGCATCCGAATAGTCTCTGCGGCGTTTCAACCAATATTTTCCGTCGCACGTCTGCGTCCGGCGTCCAGTCGAACAGCAAGTCGAGCAAATGCCCGTCGTCCGGCATCACCTCCGCGGCGATCGAGGGATGCGGCCAGTCGGTGCCCCACATCAGCCGCTCGGGATTGGCGCGCACCAGCGCCTCATGCAGCGCCCGCGCGTCCGGATAATCCGGGAATTGCTTGGAGACGCGGTAGGGCGCCGACACTTTGACATGCACCGCGCCCTCGCCCACCAGCTTCAACAGCGCCTGGAAATTCGGCTCGTTGACGCCGTGCGCGGCATCGCCCATGCCATAGTGGTCGACGATCACCGGCATGTCGCGCGCGATCTCGCGCAGCTTGGGCGCCATGTCGTGCAATACCTGTCCGTCGCAGAAAATCTGCATGACCCAGCCGAGCTCGGCCATCGAGCGACGAAAGACTTCGAACACGTCGAGGCCGACGCCGCGCACGTAGCCGGGCTTCTGCTTCAACAAATGAAAGCGCAGGCCGCGCATGCCGAGTTTATGCCAGTCGCGCAGCATCGCGGGCGCAATGCGCGTGTCGGTGATGGCGACGCCGCGCAGCCGCTGCGGATAGCGCGCCAGCGCGTCGAGCACCACGCTGTTGTCGTAACCATGTGCGTTGCCCTGCACGACGAGGCCACGGGCGCAGCCGAGATGGTCGAGCAGCGCGACGAAGGCCTCGGCCGGCGCGTCGGGCGGCGTGTAGCCGCGCCCCGGCGCATAGGGGAACTTGCCGGCCGGCCCGAAGATATGCGCGTGCGAATCCCAGGCGCCCGGCGGCGGCTTTTGCCGCGGCGGCTTCGGCCGCGCCACCGGGCCGGCGATGCGCGGCGGTTCCTGCGCCACGGCCTCACCCCAGATGAATATTGGCTTCCTTCACCACGCCGCTCCACAGCTTCATCTGCTCCTCGACGAAAGCGTGGAATTCCTGCGGCGTGTTCGGGCGCGACACGATGTTGAGCTGCTTGAAGCGTCCCTGCACTTCGGGCGAGGCCAGCGCGACGTTGAGCTGCGCGTTGAGCTTCTGCACGATCGGCGCCGCCGTGCCGTGCGGCACGAACACGCCGTTCCACTCGTAGGCTTCGAAGCCGGGGATCGTATCCGACACCGGCGGAATATCCGGCAGGCTTTCGAGCCGTCCCTTGCCGGTATGCGCGATCGCTTTCACCTTGCCGCCCTTGATTAGGCCGACCACCGAGGAGCCGTTGGAGAAGAAAAACTTCACTTGCCCCGACATGACATCGGTGAGCGCCGGCCCGCCGCCGCGATAGGGCACGTGGTTGATCTTCAGCCCGGTGACGTGGCGGAACATTTCCAGACAGAGATGCTGCAGGGTGCCGTTGCCGGACGAGGCCATACTGACGCCGTCGGGCTGCGCCTTGATGTAGGCGATGACGTCGGCGACCGAATTCACCGGCACCGACGGCGTCACCACCAGAATGTTCGGCACCAGCGAGACCAGGAACACCGGCTCGAAGTCCTTGCGGTAGTCGAACGGCAGATGCGGATAGAGCTCGGTGTTGACCGAAAACGCCGTGGCGTCGTGCAAGATCGTGTAGCCGTCGGCGTCGGCCTTGGCCACGACCGCCTCGCCGATGGTGCCGCCGGCGCCGCCGCGGTTCTCGATGATGAAATTCTGCCTCAGCAGGTCGCCGAGTTTGGCGTAGAGGATGCGCGCGGTGGTGTCGGCGCCGCCGGCGGGCGGATAAGGCACGATCACCCGCACCGGCCGGTTCGGCCAATCGGCTTGCGCGTGGGCGGCGCCGGCCAGCGGCGCTGCCGCCAGGCCTGCCAGCAGTGTCCGTCGTGTCAGTCCGGCCATTTTATCCTCCCTGATTTTTGCCGAGGATAACATCGCGCCAGGCCCACGTAAGGCACCCTTTCCTCTCGCGCGGACTCGCCCCATATTCGGGGCAATGGCGAAATCCCCACCGAAAAAGCCAAAAGATCCTGCCAAACCGACGCGCGCCAAGGCGGCGCGGCCGGATGCGCCACAGACGCCGGATGCGCTCGCCGATCTGCTCAATCCGGCGATCAACAAGGGCACCGCGGGCCTCGGCTCCGGCACTGGGCTACAGCCGCCGCCGGATAATTCCTGGGAGCGGCGCAAGGATTTTTCCGAGGCGCACCGCGCGCGCAAGTCGGCGCAGGGATTTTCCGAAGCGCCGCAGAGCGATTACACGGGCTCGCCGATCAGCGGGCTTGATCCGCAGTTGGAAAAAGAACTCGGCCTCACACCGGATGCAGAAGAATCCCCCTCCCCCTTGTGGGGAGGGGTTAGGGGTGGGGATGATGCGGATGAGCAAACAGCGCCCCCCCTCACCAACCCTCCCCCACAAGGGGGGAGGGAGCGCACTGTGCGATCCGAGAGTCAGCGCGATTCGAAATACCGCCTCCCCCGGGCCGACCTGCCGACGCAGCCGGGCGGCTTTGCCGGCATGGCCAGCCAGCAGTCGCTGGAAAAACTGCTGCGCGAAGGCCGGCCAGAATTCTCCGCCGGCCACGGCAAAGTCTGGATGCCGCACCGGCCGGCGCGGCCGGCGAAATCGGAGGGCGGCAAGAAGCTCGTCATCGCCTCCGACTTCGAGCCGAAGGGCGACCAGCCGCAGGCGATCGAGGAGCTGGTCGAAGGCGTGCAGCGCCACGACCGCACGCAGGTTCTTCTTGGCGTCACCGGCTCCGGCAAGACCTTCACTATGGCCAAGGTGATCGAAGCGACGCAGCGCCCGGCGCTCATCCTCGCGCCGAATAAAACTTTGGCGGCGCAGCTCTACGGCGAGTTCAAGTCGTTCTTCCCCGACAACGCGGTCGAGTATTTCGTCAGCTACTACGACTACTACCAGCCGGAAGCCTACGTGCCGCGAACCGACACCTATATCGAAAAAGAATCCTCGATCAACGAGCAGATCGATCGCATGCGCCACTCGGCGACGCGCGCGCTGCTCGAGCGCGACGACGTCATCATCGTCGCCTCGGTGTCCTGCATCTACGGCATCGGCTCGGTGGAAACTTATTCGGCCATGACCTTCACGCTGAAGCAGGGCACCCAGGTGAACCAGCGCCAGCTCATCGCCGATCTCGTCGCGCTGCAATACAAGCGCACGCAGGCCGACTTTTACCGCGGTTCGTTCCGCGTGCGCGGCGACGTCATCGAGATCTTCCCGGCGCACTACGAGGACCGCGCCTGGCGCATCTCGCTGTTCGGCGACGAGATCGAGTCGATCCACGAATTCGATCCGCTCACCGGCCAAAAGACCGACGAGCTCGACTTCGTCAAGATTTACGCCAATTCGCACTACGTCACGCCGCGGCCGACGCTGATCCAGGCCATCGCCGGCATCAAGCACGAGCTGCGCGAGCGCCTGGCGCGGCTCAACGCCGCCGGCCGCCTGCTGGAAGCGCAGCGGCTCGAACAGCGCACCGTCTTCGACCTGGAAATGATGGAGGCCACCGGCGCCTGCGCCGGCATCGAAAACTATTCGCGCTATCTCACCGGCCGCAAGCCGGGCGAGCCGCCGCCGACGCTGTTCGAATACGTGCCCGACAACGCGCTGGTGTTCTGCGACGAGAGCCACGTCACCGTGCCGCAGCTCGGCGGCATGTTCCGCGGCGACTTCCGCCGCAAGGCGACGCTGGCCGAATACGGCTTCCGCCTGCCCTCCTGCATGGACAACCGGCCGCTGCGCTTCGAGGAATGGGACGCCATGCGGCCGCAGACCGTTGGCGTCTCGGCGACGCCCGGCCCGTGGGAGCTCAACGAATCCGGCGGCGTCTTCGTCGAGCAGGTCATCCGCCCGACCGGGTTGATCGATCCGCCGGTGGAAATCCGCCCGGCGCGCACGCAGGTCGACGACCTGGTCGGCGAGGTGCGGCAGGTGGCGCAGGCCGGCTACCGCTCGCTGGTCACCGTGCTCACCAAGCGCATGGCGGAGGACCTCACCGAATATCTGCACGAGCAGGGCATCCGCGTGCGCTACATGCACAGCGACATCGACACGCTGGAGCGCATCGAGATCATCCGTGATCTGCGGCTCGGCGCCTTCGACGCGCTGGTCGGCATCAATCTCTTGCGCGAGGGCCTCGACATTCCGGAATGCGCGCTGGTCGCCATTCTCGACGCCGACAAGGAAGGCTTCCTGCGCAGCGAGACCAGCCTGATCCAGACCATCGGCCGCGCCGCGCGCAACGTCGACGGCCGCGTGCTGCTTTATGCCGACCAGGTCACCGGCTCGATGCAGCGCGCCATCGAGGAGACCAACCGACGGCGCGAGAAGCAGGTCGAGTACAACACCGAACACGGCATCACGCCGGAGAGCATCAAGACCTCGATCCACGACATCATGAACAGCGTCTACGAGCGCGACCACGTGCTCATTTCGACCGGCGGCACGAGCGAAGGCGAATTCGCCGAGGCCGCCACCATCGGCCACAATCTCGAAGCGGTGATCGCCGACATGGAGACGCGCATGCGCGAGGCCGCCGCCGACTTGGACTTCGAGCAGGCCGCGCGCCTGCGCGACGAGATCAAGCGGCTGCGGCAGACCGAGCTGGCGGTGCTCGATAATCCGACCGCGCGCGATCTTTCTTCACCCTCCCCTGGAGGGGGAGGGTCGTCCGCCGTAGCCCGCAAGGGCGAAGGCGGACGGGGTGGGGTGAGCCGCCCCCATAAACCCGGCCTCGACGAGATGGGGATTGCGGTGACGCACGAGGTGAAGCCGGCGGGAGCGGACTCGCCGCGGTCGAAAATGGGACGGCCGGGAATGCGCGGCGGGTTTAAGCGGGGGCGGTAAACTCAACTTTGCAGAGGCTCAAGATATAATGGCATTCGCTCCCGTTTCCTTGCGACCTGACCGAACAGTTGGAGTCCCGGGGGACAGAAGAAGGCCCCGCTTCGGCGGGGACAGGTTCCGGCGCGCCCGCGCCGCAAAGAACAGGGGTGATGGCGCTTGCCCGGCGCCAGGGCGGAGCGCCCGGCGCCGCAGCCGTAACTTGATTTTTAGCCGTTGCGTCGATTATTGAGGCTCTGCGTGATTCGCGGGGGCGCCCGACTTCGGATCTGACCGAGATGACATCATCGACCGCGAAAGCCCTCGCCCTCCTGCTGCTCGCCTGCACGCCCGCGCTCACCGCCTGCCAGACCGATACGCCCGGCGGCCCCGTCGCGCAGGCTGCGCCGCAGGAGACCCCCAAGCCGCTCACCCATCAGGAAGCGGCGCTGCAATGCTGGATGGCGGTGGAAAAAGAGCACCAGAGCGCAAGCCTCGATCAGCGCGCCGACATCGTCACCAAGTGCATCAACGACAAGATGAAGGCGGCGCCGCAGCCCGCGGCCGAGACGCCGAAATCGCCGAAATCGAAGACCTGAACGCCGCCGGCCCCAGGGCCCTTGCCCGGCGGCTTGCGCCGTATCACCATCCTGCCGCGAACGTCGTCAGGAGGGTGTCATGGCCAAGGGTCAGTTGAGGCAGACGAAGGAAAAGAAAAAGCCGAAAGCCGAGAAGGACAAGCCGAAGCAGCTGTCGGCCTACAAGCTGGCGCAGATGCAAGGCACGTCGGGCAATCCGTTCGGCAACGCGCCGGTCAAGAAGGCCTGAGCGGTTAGCGGCCGCCAAGTCCGTTGAGCCGGTCCGCCGCCGGCAGTTGCCCGGATTGTTTGGCGATCTGCAGGCAGGTGAGCAGCTCGACATAGCTCGGCATGCCGCCTTGATCCGACAGCCGCAGGCAGCGCTCCCGGTCGGCGGCGCTGTAAGTGCTCCATTCCTTTTGCAGATTGCCGCGCGCCACCTGCTCGTCTTGCAGGCAGGCGGCGGCCGAGCGGTCGCCCGGGTGGCCGCGCGATTCCATGGTGGCGGCCCGGCAGCTCGGTTCCACGTTCAGGCGCGGCACGTCCTCCGCCGCCAGCACGAGATGCGAGGCGGCAATAAATACTGGCAGCAATGCGGGCATGACTGGCTCCTCGTGTCCGGTTCCCCCGAACCAACGCGCGGGCAAAGTTCCGGTTTCATGTCATGCGCGGACCATAGGATTGCCAAAGTTCCGTGCCAGAAACGCAACCGTTGCTTAACCGGTTTGCGCCGACGATCGGCGCGACAACAAGCAGTCGCCGGAATAGCTATTCGGGGGAGTTTGCATGCGAGCACGCGCGCTCTGCGCCGTCGGCGCTATGGCAGCACTCACGTGGCTGATGCCAGCCGCGCGCGCGCGCGCGCAGGACGTGCGCATCGCCGCGCCGGCGCCCTCATCCGGTACCGCAGACGAACAGCCGCTGACGCCGGAAGAAAACGATCTGCTCGGCCGCGCGCTGCTGTTCGATCCGTCCACGCTCACCAGCAAAAAGCCGGCGCGCGCGCTGAAACTGCCCGGCCTGCCGGGGCCCGCCGGCCTCGACGTGAAAAATACCGACAAGCCCGACGGCTCCAGCGCATTCGCCGTCAAGCAGCCGCTCACCATCGATGCCCCCGATGTCGACAGCAGCGTCGGCGCCGACGTCAATCTCGCCGCGCAGCCGTCCAGCGTCTATCGCCCGCAAGGGCCGCTGCCCGGCCTGCCCAGCAATGACCGGGGCTCCGCGGCCGCCTGGGCCTCGGTCGGCCTGCCCAATCTCGCGTCGGTCGACGCGCGCGTCGACCCGACCGCCGATCAGGGCAAGATCGGCGGCAAGCTCAGCCATGCGGTGCCGGTCGGCAAGGATCTGTCGGTCACGCTCGAGGACAGCTATTCGGTGACCGAGACCTTCAGCGCGGCCGCGGCGGCGCCCGCCACCACCACTGCGTCGCTCGCGGCGCCGCCGCCGGCTACCGCCGCGCCCCCGGGCGCGGAGCAGGTCTTCGACAATTCGCGGTCGGTGAAGTTCAACGTCGCGCCGACCGGCACTACTTTCGGCGCTGGCTGGACGACCGCCAGCAACGACCCGGTCACCCATCACACGCTGAGCGCCGACCAGAAACTGTTCGGGCCGCTGCACGTCACCACCGCGGTGACCGACGTCGGCCAGCCGACCGAGAACAAAAGCATCACCGCCGGCTTCAAGTTCGATTGGTGACGGCGCCGCGAAGCCGCCCCTCCCCCGCCCCACCGCCGCCCAAGTCGCATGCCGCAATCCCTCACGGGGACGTCAGCGCAAACGGTTTGCGCCTGTACAGGAGTACACCATGACGGCGATCAGATCGGAGCGGTTTGCGATCAATAAAGCCGGGACCGAAAAATCCGGCCCGGAGAAATTCGCGCCGCCGGAACGGCTGGCCGATATCAGCCAGGCGGCGGCCAATGCGGTCGAAGGCGAGATCCGCGAATTCGTCCGCCGCGACGTCGCCCATCTGCGCCGCCAGCGCAACGACGCCGACAGCGATCCGATCAGCGACAATCTGAATTCGCTGATCCGCCGCGTCTCCGGCGCCTCGATGGAGGAGATCGACCGCGTCATTCTCGAGCTGCAAGGTGTGCGCGACATGCTGCGCAACGAGGGAGAGCGCGTCAGCCGCGAGATCGCCGGCTATGCCAGCCTGAGCCACGCCGCCATGACCGCGATGAAGGTCATCGCGGACAGCCTCAAGCAATGGAAAGAAGGCCCGGACGCGGCGGGCGAGCACGGACGGCGTTCAACCAATTGAGCGCGGCGCGGCGCCATCGCCGGATATCCGGCGGTGGCGCGAGCGCACGAGTTCACATCGTGATCTGGTCGACAACGATCCCGTTCGCGGGCCGGACCAGAAGCACTTTGTCGTTGGCTTTGACGTATTGCAGACCCCGCAGCGCGTCGATGCCGGCCACGCTTTGCGGCAGCGGGCGCATGTCGTGCGTCTGCGCATAGGACAGCGAGGTCGCGGGCTTGAGCGCCTCGACGCCGGCTGCGGGCTGCGTCTTGTCGGCCATCACCGCCTGATAAATTTGCTGGCGCTGCTGCGCGTTGAGCTGCAGTGGCCAAGCCATAACCGGCAGGCGGTCGAGCAGGGCGTTCCGTTGGGAAAATTTCGCCGGCATGGTCTGCAGCGTGGCGCCGATCGGCCCGGCCGGTGCGGCGGGTTGCGATGCGGGCGGCGAGCCGGCGCCGGTGGTCAATTGTACTTCTTGCGGGGCGGCGGCGCCTTCACCGAGCGAGGATACGCCGACCGGATCAGGCATCATCAGCGCGGCGCGCGCTTGTTCTTGCAGCCCTTGCTTGTCCTGCGGCAGGGCGGGCGCCGTGCTCCAGGGATGCGGGGCGTCGCCCGGATTGATCTGACCGGTCTGCGGATTGAAACCGGGGTCGGTCGTCGCCGACGGCGTGTTGCCGGCTTGCGCGGCGGCAACGGAAATGGCGAGGCCAGCCGCCAGCGTGGCGGCCGCTACGATGGACGTGTGGGGCTTCATGGCGAACTCCTTCGGCTGCTGGGAGACAAACGGCCGAAGGGCCGGCAAGTTGCATGAATTCGGTGGGTAACCCGCAATCTGTGGGGCCGCAGGCTGTGGATTGTCGGGACAACGCTCTCGGATACCGTCGCCGGCCGGGGCGGGAACTTAGAGTGCCGCCCGTTCGAAAGCGGCTGAGGTCGCAAGAGCCGCCGGTCGAACGCGTTTACGACATGCGGCGGGAGCGATCTCAGTCTTCGGACAATCCTCCCATAAACTTGACCCCGCTTCGGCGGGGTTTTTTTGCCGGCCGTTCCGCGCGCGAACCTATGGGCGCAGTCGTTCCATGGCGCGGAGCAGCGTGGCTGTCAGCGCAGCGAGATCGGGGTCAGTTGGCGGCGACTTTTTTGGCGGTCTTGCGCGGCAAGGGATAATCGGCGCTGTCGTAAAGCCTGCGGATGCCGTTGCCGTCGAAGCGCTGCTCCTCGACTTCGAGATAGGCGCCGAGCAAAAGCTCAGGCGGCAATTCTTCAATGGCGAAGCGGATTGCTTCCGCCGCGGTGGGGAAACGCTTGTAACCGATCGGCCGGCGCGCCTTGCGGCTGCGGCTGGGAAACAGTTCGGACGGCGCCCTGTAGTTGATCATCGACATTAGTATCGCTCCTCACTGGCCAGTATGGACTGTGAAGGGCGGAAAATCCAGCGCGGCTATTTCGCGCATAACGGACCTGCGCAGCACAAGGTAAACGCGCGCCGCCCAAAATGTCGCAGCAAGCCAGCACAAAACGATCCCGCGCCCGATCGGGAGCCGGATCGTTTCGCGAGATTGTGGACCTAGTTAATTAGCCAGTTCGGCGACGACTTCGCTGGTGGCTGGATCGACCAGCACGACGCGGTGATTTACCACCATGTACTTATAGGTGCGGACGGCCGGTACTTCGGTCACGACCGACTGCGGCACCGTGTAAAGCCGCGCGCTCGGTGGCACGCGCGTGCCGACACGATATTCAACAGTTGGCGGCGGCGCTTGCACAACCGGCTCCTGCACAATCGTGCGATAGATCGTTTGCCGCTGTACCGGCGTGAGCGCGAGCGGCTGCTCGGTGATCACCACAGTCTCCGATTGCGCCGGCTCACGCGTGATCACCGTGGTCTGCGCATTGGCCGCGCCTGCCCCAGCGAGCAGCGCCAGCGCAGGCGCGGCGTGCTTATAGTGTTTCATGAGTTCCTCCTGCCTGTCCGTGCTCAAGCAACGAGAACGCGGCGACGAGCGATGCGTTCCGGAGCGAGTTCCGTCACAACGTGTGCGGCGGCTCATCCATCAGCTTGAGTTTGGCCTGCAGCATCGCAATGCGCTTTTGCGCTTCCGCCTGCGTCAACTGCTCGCTGAAGGCTTCCGGCTCATAACCGTCATAAGCAAGCCGGCGCAGCAACGTGCTCTGCTCGGCGGTCATGCGCTCGCCGGGACCGGTGCTGAGGATGGCCGCCGGCCGCCGCGTTAACTTTTTCATTTTTGCTGCCATCGCAATGTCACAAACGACCACCGTGGGGCCTCGGTTCCGCGTTCAAACGGTAATTCCGTGAGTCTTCTGAATCGCTTAGCGATCGATAGACCCAATTCGTTAACGCCGCCGCCCTGTGACTCCGACTCCACACTAAGCGCCGCCCGCACGCAGTCGATTCAAGTTTCGCGTGACGGCGCGACTCCGGCTGCGTTACCCACGATACGGAACTGATTCGCCGAGGCCTCACAGGATGATTCTTGAAACGCTGTTCGGATTGTCGCTTGTGATGAATGTCTCGCTCGATACCGAAGTCCCGCCCGCCGACCCCGCTGCTTGGATGCAGATGTCGGTGCGCCAGAAGGATGCCGCGCTGCTGCCGCTGGTGCAGCGCGCGACCGAATGCATCGTCCATCAGATCTCGGCCGATCCCCGCTACAAGACCGAGCTGCGGCCGGACGAGATCAACGATCTGATCGTCGATTCGATCGCGGCCTGCGAGCGCCCGGTGCGCGCAATGGTCGATGCGCACGACCGCATGTATGGCAACGGCTCGGGCGAAGCCTTCCTGCTCGGCCCTTATCTCGATGTCTTGCCGTCCGCCGTGGTGCGGCAGGTCAGGGTGAAGCGCTAGCCCGGGTTGGCAACGCCCGCCGCAGCAGCAACGTGATCGGTAGCGTTAGCAGCACCAGCGCAGCCACCACCATGAGCGCTGACGGCACACCCACCGCGTCTCCGAGCAGCCCGTAAAGCGCGGGCGAGACCGCGCCGGCGCCGATCGTCCCGGTATAGAAAATGCCGAACGCGCGCGTGCGCCGCTCAGGCGCGACCAGATCGGGCACCGAGCCGTAGAGCACCGACGAGGTGCCGTTGAGCGCCACCCCGACCACCGGCAGCAAGAACAGCGCGGCGTCGAGCGGCAGCGGCAGCAGCGCGACGATGCCGAGCGCCGTCACCGCCTCGGTCAGCCACACGGTAGCCACGGCGCCGATGCGCGCGCCGATGAAAGCGCAGACCAGCTTGCCGGCGGCGCCGCCGGCGAACACCAGGGTCAGCGCGCCGCCGACCGTCGGCAGGCTGGCGCCTTTTGCGGTCAGCACGAAAGGCAGGAAGGTCAGAAACGCCATGCGCGTGGCACTGTCGATCACGCCGACCGACAGCAGCAGCGGAAAACCGTAAGGCCGCGGCACAATGGAACCGCTCTCATTGCCGCCTTTCTTTTGCGCGGGCATTTCGGCGGCAAAGCGCGGCATCGCCACGAAGATCGCCGCCGCGGCCACCGCGCCGAAGCCGCCCAGCAGCATCAGTGCGTCCCGCCACGGCAACGCCACGAACAGCAGCGAAGCCGCCGCCGGCAGCGTCATCTTGCCGATATCGCCGGCGAAATTATAGGTGCCGAGCGCCTTCAGCGAACGCGGCCCGGCGAAAGCGTGCGCGATCAGCGACGAGCCGAGCGGATGCTGCGTGCTGGCGCCCAACCCGCCGACGAACAGCGCCGCCACCAGCATCGGAACGCCGCTGCTGAAGCCGGCAAAGATATAGCCGACACCGGCGAGCGCAGTGCCGAGCGCGAGCACGATCGCAGCGCCAAAACGCTCGGCCACAAAGCCCGCCGGAATCTGGAAACCGGCCAGCGTGCCGGAAAACACCGTCTTCATCAGCCCAAGCACGGCATAGCCAAGTCCGAACTCGCTCTGCCAGATCGGCAGCATGACATAGATGAGGTCGGTATAGCCGTCGTGCAGCGCATGCGCGCCGCAAGCGACCGCCATGGCGCGGTGTTCGGCACTCTTCTCGGCGGGCGCGATAGTGGCCGTCATTGCAGCGGCCGCCGTTCGATGAAGCTGGTGCTCAAGAACTCGATCACCCGCTCGCCGTTCTGGTTGACGCCGGTCGATCGGATGGTCAGCAGTCCGTAACCCCGCCGGCTGTTGGAGACGCGGGTCTCCACCACTTCGCTCGCATAGTCGATGGTGTCCCCGGCATAGACCGGCTTGAGCCATTTGAGATCGCGGAAGCCGAGCGCAGGGCCGAGGCCCGCGACTGGCGCGCCGCGTGCGCGCATCTGCTCGACCATGCGGCGGCGGAAATCGACCATCAGCCGCATCCACACCGCCGCAGTGTGCCAGCCGGAGGCGCACAGCGCGCCGAAATGCGACGCCTCGGCCGCCGCCTCATCGAGATGGAAGAGCTGCGGATCGAAACGGCCGGCGAAAGCCTTGATCTCGTCGGCGCCGAAGGTGTAACGGCCCAGCACGTAAGTCTCACCCACCGCGATGTCCTCGAGATATTTCACGCCGCCACTCCCGGCTGCCGGAGGAGCAGCATCTGCGAGTAGGTCAGGTCGCTGAGCGGCGCATCCTGCTCGTCGAGCACCTCGACCTTGAACTTGACGAAGCCGCGTTCCGGCCGGCTGTTCGAGACGCGCTTGTCGAGCACTGTCGCGCGCAGCCGGATGCGCGTGCCCGGCCGCAGCGGCTTGAGCCAGCGCATTTCGTCGACGCCGGGGGCGCCCATGGAGCTCGAATTGAGGACATAGCCGTCGGCGATCATGCGCATCACCAGGCAGCAGACGTGCCAACCCGACGCGGCGAGCCCGCCCAACATGGTGGCGCGCGCCGCCGTTTCGTCGAGATGCATCGGCTGCGGATCGAACTCGGCGGCGAAGGCGACGATCTCTTCGCGCGTCACCAGCCGCGGGCCGTAGATGGAGACCGCGCCGGGCTGGAAATCTTCCCAGTAGAGCTTCGGCATCGCGCGGTTTTACACCGTCAGGTCGCGAAGCGGAAATGCATCACGTCGCCGTCGGCGACCACGTAGTCCTTGCCTTCCAGCCGCATTTTGCCGGCGTCTTTCGCGCCGACTTCGCCACCAGTACTTAGGTAGTCGTCGTAACCGATGGTCTCGGCGCGGATGAAGCCCTTCTCGAAATCGGAGTGGATGACGCCGGCCGCCTGCGGCGCCTTGGTGCCCCGCGTGATGGTCCAGGCACGCGTCTCTTTCGGGCCTGCGGTAAAATAGGTCACCAGGTGCAGCAGCGCATAGCCGGCGCGGATCAGCCGGTCGAGCCCGGTCTCCTTGAGGCCGACCGCCGCGAGATAATCGGCACGCTCCTCCGGCGGCAGCATGGCGATCTCGGATTCGATCTTGGCCGAAATCACCACCGCGACCGCGCCTTCCGCCGTGGCGCGCTCTTCGACCTTGCGCGAAAACGCGTTGCCTGTAGCGGCGGAGGCTTCCTCGACATTGCAGGCGTAAAGCACCGGCGCCGACGTGAGCAGACCGAGGGAATGGAACAGCTTTTCTTCGTCCGGCTTGCGCTCGACCATGCGCGCCGGCTGGCCCTTGCGCAGCAAGGCGAGCGCACGGTTGATCAGATCCAGCGTTTCCTTGGCTTCCTTGTCGTTGCCCTTGGCTTTCTTCTCCAGTGCGTCGACGCGTTTTTCCAGGCTGTCGAGATCGGCGAGCATCAGCTCGGTCTCGATCGTTTCAATGTCGGCAATCGGGTCGATCTTGCCCTCGACATGCGTGATGTCGGTATCCTCGAAGCAGCGCACCACGTGGATGATGGCGTCGACCTCGCGGATATTGGCGAGGAACTGATTGCCGAGCCCCTCGCCTTTGGACGCGCCGCGCACCAGCCCGGCGATGTCGACGAACGAGATGCGCGTCGGAATGATCTGCTCCGACTTGGCGAGTGCAGCGAGCTTGGCTAGGCGCGGATCGGGTACGGCGATCTCGCCGACATTCGGCTCGATGGTGCAGAACGGATAGTTGGCAGCCTGCGCCGCCGCCGTTTCGGTCAGCGCATTGAAGAGCGTCGACTTGCCAACATTCGGCAGGCCGACGATGCCGCATTTGAATCCCATGATTGGTCCGCTTCGTTATGTCACTCGTCGCCGGGCGCCTCGTCGTCGTCGAAGCCCTTGGCCGACATGGCGAGATGCACTTTGTTCTGAAAACTTGAATCTTTGTCCTCGGCCAGCAGCGCAGCATTCTCGGCGATCACGTCGCACAGCGCCTCCACCCAGGGCCATTCGCTTTTGGCGAAATCGCCGAGCACATGCATCGGCACCTGCTCCTTCGCATCGGGTTTGCCGATGCCGATGCGCACGCGCTTGTAGTCGTTGCCGATGTGCGCGGTGATCGAGCGCAGTCCGTTGTGGCCGGCGACGCCGCCGCCGATCTTTACCCGCACTTTGGCGGGCGGCAGATCGACCTCGTCGTGAAACACCACGATCTGCCCGGTCTCGAGCTTGTAGAAGCGCGCGGCTTCCTGCACCGCGCGCCCCGACTCGTTCATATAGGTGCCGGGCAGCAGCAGCAGCACGCGCTCGCCGCCGATCGCGCCTTCAACGGCCACGCCCTGGAATTTCCGCCGCCACGGCTTGATGTCGTGGCGGCGCGCGATCGCCTGCACCGCCATGAAACCGACGTTGTGGCGGTTGCCGGCGTGTTTGGGGCCGGGATTGCCGAGGCCGACGAAAAGCAGCATGGCTTCAACGGCGTCGCCGCCGCCCTATCGCAATGTGCGTTACGCCGACGACGAGGCTGGTACGCCCCCTCACTTCTTCTCGGTCTTTGCCGCCGCGCCACCAGCGGCGGGTGCAGCGCCAGCCGCGGGAGCAGCCCCGGCTGCGGGCGCGCCGCCAGGAGCGGCGCCGGGGGCGGCACCCTCGGCACCAGCGGCCACACCGGCAGCGGCGGCAGCCTCGGCAGCGGCGGCCGCAGCGGCGGCGGCCTCGGCGGCGGCCTTCATTTCTTCCGCGTAGCCGGACGGCGGCACCACGGTCACCAGCGTCATGTCGGCGCGGCCGACGACGCGGATGCCCTTCGGCAGCGTCACCTCGGTCAGATGCTTGGAGTGGCCGATCTCGAGCTCGCTGATGTCGACGTCGATCGATTCCGGAATGGCGTCGGCCGGGCACACGACCTCGACCGTGTGCACGACGATGTTGACCGCGCCGCCGCGCTTGACGCCGGGCGAGGCGTCGCCGCCCTGCACGTGTACCGGGATCTTCACGCGGATGCTGGCGCCTTCCGCCACGCGCAGGAAGTCGACGTGCATCGGCAGATCCTTGACCGCGTCGAGCTGGAAGTCGCGCGGGATCACGCGGTGCTTTTGGCCGTCGACATCGATCTCGTAGAGCGTGGTGAGGAAGCGCCCGGCATAGATGCGCTTCTTCAGCTCGTCGTGCTCGATGAGCACCATGACGGGGGGCTTGTTCTCGCCGTAGATAACACCCGGCACATTGCCGGAGCGACGCGCTGACCGGGCGGCCCCCTTGCCGCCTTTCGGGCGCGCCGTCGCTTTCATTTGCTGGACGGTGGCCATCTCTCAATCCTCATCTAAACCAATGGAAAAGGCGGCATTTTCGGCCGCCCCTTGAACGCGGCGTGCCTCCAGGGGTGCCGGGGGCCGCGTTTCGGGCGGGTTATAGCGGGGGGTCCCGCAAAGGGCAAGAAAGGCGTCAAATCGCGTTAATTCAAGCTTCCGGCGCGCTCTTGGGCTTTTTGGCCGGCTTCTCGGCCGCCTTGGCCTCGAGCGCCTCGATGCGCGCCTTGAGCGCCTCGTTCTCCTCGCGCGCCAGCCGCGCCATCTCCTTGACGGCCTCGAATTCCTCGCGCTGGACCACGTCGAGCTCGCGCAGGATGCGCTCGGCCTGGGAGCGGAACAGCGTGTCGAACTCGCGCCGCACCCCTTGCGCAACGCCGGCGGCGTCGTTCATCAAACGCGCCATCTCGTCGAAAAAGCGGTTGCTGGTCTGGGTCATGGCTGGCCTCCGGCCGTTTGTCCCAACAATGGCGCTCCGGTCATCGGCCCGCAAGAGGAGGCGTGATAGAGCGTGTTGCGTTTGAATTGATTGCGTGACGCAAATTCTGCGTACTCCCCTCCCCACCGAACTCGGGTTTACCCGAGTTCGGCGCAATAGAGTGGGGAGGGGTTGGGAGTGGGGGTCATTTTTGATCAACTCGACTGCTACCCCCTCCCTAACCCTCCCCCACAAGGGGGAGGGAACAGGCTTGAGATCGCGGCTCGCGCCGGGCATCAACGGGCACGGCAACGCTAACCGGAAATCGCAATGCCCCTCTTCGTCATCCCCTTTCCCGACTTCGATCCGGTGCTGGTGCAGATCGGCCCCTTCGCCATTCGCTGGTACGCGCTCGCCTATATCGCCGGCATCCTGCTCGGCTGGGTCTACGCCCGCGCCATCATTAAGCGGCCTCAGCTCTGGGGCGGCCAGGCGCCGCTCACCGTGCTCGACTTCGACGACTTCATCCTGTGGGTGACGCTCGGCATCATCGTCGGCGGCCGGCTCGGCCAAGTCATCTTTTACGAATTCTCCTATTTCGCCGCCAATCCGCTCGAGATTGTCGAACTCTGGCACGGCGGCATGTCATTCCACGGCGGCTTTCTCGGCTGCGTGATCGCGGTCATGCTGTTCGCGCGCAGCCGCAAGATTCCGATTTTGTCGCTCGGCGATCTGACCTGCGCGGTCGGGCCGATCGGGCTGTTTCTCGGCCGCATCGCCAATTTCATCAACGGCGAATTGTGGGGCAGGCCTTCCGACGTGCCCTGGGCGATGATCTTCCCGCGCGCGCCGGACCCGCTGCCGCGCCACCCGAGCCAGTTCTATGAAGCGGGCATGGAAGGGCTGGCATTATTCATCGTGCTGGCGCTGCTGGTGCGCTTTGGCGCGCTCAAACGGCCCGGGCTCATCATCGGCGCCTTCATGGTGGGCTACGGCATCGCCCGCAATATCGGCGAACTGTTCCGCGAGCCCGATCCGCAACTGGAAAAGCTGGCGCATGGGCTGACCATGGGCATGGTGCTGTCCTGGCCGATGATCCTGATCGGCGTCATCGTGATCGTCTGGGCGCTGCGGCGTCCGCCGCGACAAACCTGATCATGGACATCACGCCGCTGGAAACCGACATCCGCCGGCGCATCGCGGCGGCCGGGCCGATGCCGGTCGGCGAATTCATGACGCTTTGCCTCACCGACCGCGCGCACGGCTATTACACCACGCACGATCCGCTCGGCGAGCGCGGCGATTTCATCACCTCGCCGGAAGTCAGCCAGATGTTCGGCGAGCTGATCGGGCTGTGGGTGGCGGCGGTGTGGAAGCAGATGGGCGCGCCGGCCAATCTGCGCGTCATCGAGCTCGGCCCCGGCCGCGGCACCATGATGAACGACGCGCTGCGCGCGGCCAAGGTGATGCCGGCCTTCCGCGAGGCGGTCGTGCTGCATCTGGTCGAGATCAGTCCGGTGCTGCAGGCGCAGCAGGAAAAGACGCTCGCGCAATTGCCGGTGCCGACGTTCTGGCACGCCGCGCTGCGCAACGTGCCGAAAGGGCCGTCGATCATCTTCGCCAACGAATTCTTCGATGCGCTGCCGGTCAACCAGGCGGTGAAGAGCGAACGCGGCTGGCACGAACGGCTGATCGAAATCGACGCGGCCGGCGATCTCGCCTTCACGCGCGCGCCCGAGCCGATGGCGCATTTCGAACGGCTGCTGCCGCCGCGCCTGCGCGCCGCCCCGGTCGATTCCATCTTCGAATGGCGGCCCGATACGCTGGCGATGGAAATGGGCCGCCGGCTTTCCGGCGATGGCGGCGCCGCACTGGTCATCGATTACGGCCACGCCCGAAGCGCGCCGGGCGAAACGCTGCAGGCGGTTGGCCGCCACGCTTACGTCGATCCGCTCTCCGCGCCCGGCAGCATCGATCTGACCGCGCATGTCGATTTCGAGGCGCTGGCAAAAGCCGTGGAGGCGATGGGCGCCGTGAGTTTCGCCCCCATCGATCAGTCGAACTTCCTGCGCCGCCTCGGCATCGAGACGCGCGCGGCGGCGCTCAAGTCCAAAGCGACGCCGGCGGCCGCCGCCGACATCGATACCGCGCTGGCGCGGCTCACCGGCCACGGCCGCACCGGCATGGGTACGCTGTTCAAGGTCGCCGCCTTCGCGCACCCGAAACTGGGCACGCCGCCCGGATTCGAGTAAACCTCCGCCATGCTGCAAGCCAAATCGCTGGCCAGGCTCGACCCCATCCGCCACGCATTCTTCACCCGCTCCGGCGGCGTGTCGCAGGGCGTCTATGCCACGCTCAACGGCGGCACCGGCTCGAACGACGCGCCCGCCAAGATCGCCGAGAACCGCGCGCGCATGGCGGCGGCGCTCGGCGTCGCGCCTGCGCGCTTGCTGACTGCGCATCAAATTCATTCGCCCGACGTGGTGGTGGCCGAAGAGCCATGGACGCACGAGAGCCGTCCGCGCGCCGACGCCATCGTCACGCGCACGCCCAAGCTCGCGATCGGCGTGTCCACCGCCGACTGCGGGCCGCTGCTGTTCGCCGACGCCGAGGCCGGCGTCATCGGCGCGGCGCATGCCGGCTGGCGCGGCGCGCTCACCGGCGTGATCGAGGCAACCGCCGCCGCCATGGAAAAGCTCGGCGCCAAGCGCAGCCGCATCACTGCGGCACTTGGTCCCACCATCCGTCAGCCGAATTACGAAGTCGGGCCGGAATTCGTCGAGCGTTTCCTCGCTGCGGACCCGGCGAATGCGCGCTTCTTCACGCCCGCCGGGCGCGCCGGTTACGCCATGTTCGACCTCACCGGCTACATCGCCGAGCGCGTGCACCGCGCCGGCATCGACGATTTCGAGGATCTCGGCCTCTGCACATTTGCCGAGCCCGAGCGCTTCTACAGCTATCGGCGCATGACGCGACTGGGCGAGCCCGATTATGGCCGCCACATCAACGCGATCGCCTTGGCCTCATGATGATGGCCAAGCCGGCCGGCGGCCTCGCTGGACATTGAGCGGGTAAAGCCGTTACGGTTTGCCCCGGTCGAGTGGATCAAAAAACAAAAAGCGTTCGACAGGGGCGTTCATGGCGTTGCGTTTGCGTAAGTGCGCATCGCGTGCGTTGCGGATATTGGCCGCGGCCGGCATCGTGGCGCTCGCGGGCTGCGGCCCCGACGGCCAGCCCAACCTCGATGCCGCGCAGCCGCGCGGCGCCAGCGTGGCCTTCGACTCGATCGACGGTCCGCCGCCCGACAAGTTCCGCAAACTCGTCGACAACCTGAACGACGAAGCGCAGGCGCGCCGCCTGGCGGTCGCCTCGCGCGAGAGCCCGTCGGCCTACCGTGTGCGCGGCTATCTCGCCGCCAAGGTGACGAAAGGCGAAACCACCGTGTCCTGGGTGTGGGACGTGTTCGACGGCGATCAGCAGCGCGCCTTGCGCATTAGCGGCGAGGAGAGCGTGAAAGGCCGCCACCACAATGCCTGGGCCATCGCCGACGACGCCATGCTGCACCGGATCGCCCGCAGCAGCATGGATCAGCTCGCCGCATTCCTGACCTCGGCGGATGTCGCGCCCGGCACGTCGGCGCCGGCATTTCCCGCGCCCGCTCCGGTCGCCTTGATCGGCCAGCGTGACCCATGGCCGGAAGCGGCCGGTATTTTCCGCATCTTCAAGCCGCAAGCCGATCCGCTGCCGGAAACCGAAGGCGCCGCCGCAGCGGCCGCAGTGGGCAAAACCGCAGCGGTGCCGCTGCCGCGGCCCCGGCCGACCGCCGCGACGGGCGCCGGACCGGCAATGTCGGCGCGCGGAACGCTGACGCTGGCCGCCTCCGGCCGCTGAGGCCAGCCTTTCGTTCACCTTGCTAAAAAGCTGCGGGACAATGCATTTGGCGCGTATTGCCGCCCCCCGCCCGCCTTGTTATGACCACGGCGCCGGAAGCCAAGTGAGGACAGCTGGGATGCCTGGCAATAATGGAGCGATCAAGCTCGTCGCCGGCAATTCCAATCCGGCGCTGGCCAAGGCGATCGGCGATTATCTGCAAACCCCGCTGACGCAAGCCGTCGTCAAACGCTTCGCCGACATGGAAGTGTTCGTCGAGATCCAGGAAAACGTGCGCGGCGCCGACGTTTTCGTCATCCAGTCGACGTCGTTTCCGGCCAACGACCACCTGATGGAATTGCTGATCATCATCGATGCGCTGCGCCGCGCCTCGGCGCGGCGCATCACCGCGGTGATCCCCTATTTCGGTTACGCCCGGCAGGACCGCAAACCGGGCCCACGCGCGCCAATCTCGGCCAAGCTGGTGGCCAATCTGATCACGCGGGCCGGCGCCGACCGCGTCATGACGCTCGACCTGCACGCCGGCCAGATCCAGGGCTTCTTCGACATCCCGACCGATAATCTTTATGCCTCGCCGCTGATGGTGCGGGACATCCGCGAAAAATTCCAACTCGACAACGTGATGGTGGTGTCGCCCGACGTCGGCGGCGTCGCGCGCGCGCGGGGGCTGGCAAAGCGGATCAACGCGCCGCTCGCCATCGTCGACAAGCGGCGCGAGCGGCCGGGCGAATCCGAAGTCATGAACGTGATCGGCGACGTTGCCGGCTATACCTGCGTGATGGTGGACGACATCGTCAACTCCGGCGGCACCTTGGTGAACGCCGCCGAAGCCTTGCTCGAGCAGAAGGCCAAGGCGGTCTACGCCTATATCAGCCACGGCGTGCTCTCGAGCGGCGCCGTCAACCGCATCGCCAAGTCGAAGCTGAAGGAGCTGGTGATCACCAACTCCATCCAGCCGACCAAAGACGTGCTGGCCGCCGGCAATATCCGCATGCTGCCGGTCGCGCCGCTGATCGGCGAGGCGATCGCCCGCACCGCGACGGAAGAGTCGGTCTCCAGCCTGTTCGACTGACGCTCAGGTTATCCACCGTAAATTCATCTTGACGCTGCTTTCGCTGTGGAGAGTCAAGTCGAGCGGGTTGTTTGTGACTCGCAAATCACTGCGTATTAGTGCTCGACGATGCCTTTGGCGGGCGGAATCGAGCGGGTTATAGTCGGTTGGCCTGGTGATTCGTTCCTGTCGTCAAGGCGTCCCCGTATCCCCTGCGTCCCTTCGGTGATTGTCCGGGCGGTTCCGGCAACGGTTCTGTGCGCGTGCTGTGGCGTGCGTTTCCCTCTCGCTCACATCGGCAAAGCGGAGACGTCATGTCCCTCGGCAATTACGCAGACGAGCCGCAACTCAACCCCCTCGACGTGGTGGAGCGGCTGGCGACCGGCAATGACTGGTCGTTCGAGCGCGCGAGCGACGACGAGATCACCATTCTGGTGACCGGCCGCTGGACCGACTACCAGCTGTCCTACACCTGGATGGGCGACATCGAGGCGCTGCATTTGGCCTGCGCCTTCGACCTGCGCATCCCCGAGCGGCGCTGCGGCGAGGTGCAGGCGCTGATCTCGCTGATCAATGAGCGCATGTGGGTCGGCCATTTCGACCTGTGGGTGAAGGAAGGCATCGTCATGTTCCGCCACGCGCTGGTGCTGGCGGGCGGCACAGAAGCCTCCGGCCAGCAATGCGAGGCGCTGCTCGGCACTGCGCTCGAGGCCTGCGAGCGCTATTTTACGGCGTTCCAATTCGTGGTCTGGGCGGGCAAAGGCGCCAAGGAAGCGCTCGACGCCGCCATGTTCGAGACCTCGGGCGAGGCGTGACGCGCCAATTGGCGATATAGTATCGCCATGAAGCGACCCGCTAAAAAAGACCAACCGCTGAAGGCATTCCCCGGCCGGCTGCTGCTGCTCGGGGCCGGCAAGATGGGCGCGGCCATGCTCGAAGGCTGGCTCAAGCGCGGCTTGCAGCCGGGCAAGATCATCGTGATCGAGCCTCAGCCGGCCAAGGCCGTGAAGGCGCTGGCGCGGCGCGGGCTCAAGCTCAATCCGAAAGGCAAAACTGCAACGGCAACCGCCGTCGTGATCGCGGTCAAGCCGCAGTCTGCGCCGGAGGCCATGCCGCGCGTCGTTCCGCACGTCGGCAAGGGCACGCTGGTGCTGTCGATCATGGCCGGCCGCACCATGCGCTTTCTCGAAAGCGCGCTGCCAGGCGGCGCGGCAGTCGTGCGCGCCATGCCCAATACGCCGGCGGCCATTGGCCGCGGCATCACCGTCGCCGTCGGCAACGCCAAGGTTTCGGCGCGCCAGCGCAAGCAGGCGTTCGACCTGCTCGCGGCCATCGGTGCGGTCGAATGGACCAACGACGAAAGCTTCATGGACGCCGTCACCGCCGTGTCCGGCTCCGGCCCCGCTTATGTTTTCCTGCTGGCGGAAGCGATGACCAAGGCCGGCATCGCCGCCGGTTTGCCCGCCGCGCTTGCAGCAAAGCTGGCGCGCGAAACCGTCGCCGGCTCGGGCGAATTGCTGCATCGCTCGCAGCTCGACGCCGCAACCTTGCGCCAGGACGTGACCTCGCCCGGCGGCACCACCGCCGCGGCGCTGGAAGTGCTGATGGGTCCGGGTGGCTTCGACGAACTGCTGACCAAGGCCATCGCCGCCGCCACGCGGCGCGGACGGGAATTGGCGGGCTGAGCCCCGGCGGAACCGCCCTAGAACGGTCGCCTTTGCGGCCCTACATTAAGCCGACCAACCGATGGAGGCCGCCATGGCTCGCAATATGGCCCGCAAGCCGAAACGTGAACGCAAGGCTCCGACCCCGCCGCCGCCGCGCGGCACCTCCGACCGCGACAAGGCGATCGACGCGCTGATGGCGCTGCTCGCCGAGCAGCGCTTCGAGGATATCGGCCTCGCAGAAGTCGCCGGCCGCGCGGGCTTGAAGCTCTCCCAGTTGCGCGCCGAATTCGGCTCGACGCTCGCCATCGTCGCCGCGCACATCAAGGACATCGATCGCGCGGTGCTGGCCGGCGGCGACGACATGACGGAGGAGCCGCCGCGCGAACGGCTGTTCGACGTGCTGATGCGCAGGCTGGAGGCGCTCGCGCCCTACAAGGAGTCGGTGCGCTCGCTGCTGCGCTCGGCCCGCCGCAATCCAGGCCTTGCTGTCGCGCTCAATGCCATGGCCGTGCGCTCGCAGCACTGGATGCTGGAAGCAGCTGGCATCAGCGCCGCCGGGCCCAAGGGCGCACTGCGGTCACAAGGCGCTGCACTGATGTTCGCGCGCGTGCTCGCGGTCTGGCTACATGACGAAGATCCGGCGCTCGATCGCACCATGGCCGCGCTCGATCGCGGCCTATCCAGCGCCGAGCGCTGGTCCGGCTTCCTCGACGATCTGTGCTGCATTCCTGCCGCGATCTGCCGCGGGCCGCGCCGCCGGCGTCATCGCGACGAGGATGAAGCGGAGGCGGCGTAAATTATTTCCGCTCATTCCCGCGCAAGCGGGAATTCAGAGTCTCAAATGAGCACTTTTAAGACCTGGGTCCCCGCTTTCGCGGGGACGAGCGGTTTGGTTGTTACACCGGCACGCGCACCGTCGCGCGCAAGCCACCCAGCGGGCTGTCGCCCAGCGTGATGTCGCCGCCATGCGAGCGCGCGATGTCGCGCGCGATCGCCAGCCCCAGACCGGTGCCGCCCTCATCTTGGTTGCGCGCGTCATCGAGCCGCAGGAACGGCTTGAACACTTCCTCGCGCATGTCCGCCGGAATGCCCGGCCCGTCGTCGTCGACCGTGACGGTGAGCCAGCGATGATCGCGGTGGCCGGTGATGGCGATCGCGGAGGCAAAGCGCGCGGCATTCGACACCAGATTGGCCAGGCAGCGCTTGAAGGCGGCCGGCCGCACAGTGACGATCGGCGGCCCATGGAATACGACGGTCGCCTTATGGCCGTGCCGCTCGGCGTCGAGCCTGAGCTCTTCCAAAAAATCCGCCATATCGGTGGGCGCCGATTGCTCGCCGCTGTCGCCGCGCGCAAAGGCGAGATAGGCCTCCAGCATCAACGTCATCTCGTCGATGTCCTTCTTCATCGACTCGACTTCCGGCGTCTTCTTCTTGACGAGCGCGAGCTCGAGCTTGAAGCGCGTGAGCACCGTGCGCAGGTCGTGCGACACGCCGGCCAGCATCGCCGTGCGCTGCTCCATCATGCGTTCGACGCGCGTCTTCATCTCGATGAAAGCCTGCGCCGCCCGCCGCACCTCGCGCGCGCCGCGTGGGCGGAAATTCGGCACTTCGCGGCCCTTGCCGAAGCTTTCGGCGGCGTCGGCCAGGCGCAGGATCGGCTTGATCTGATTGCGCAGGAAAATAATGGCGACGACGAGCAACACCGCCGAGGTGCCGACCATCCAGACGAGGAAGATCTGCGCATTCGAGGCATAAGCCGCGTTGCGGCGCGCGAACACGCGCATCACGGTGTCGTCGAGCTGCACGCGGATTTCGACCAGCGCCGACTTGCCGACCGAGTTGATCCAGAACGGCCGCCCGATCTGCTTGCGCAATTCGTTCGACAGCGAGGAATCGAGTAGCGAGAAGAACGGCTTCGGCCCGGGCGGCGGCAGATCGCCGAGCGGCAGGAAATCCACCACCAGGCCGAGCCGCTCCTGCGCGATGCGGCGGATCTGCGAGCGGTCGGCATCCTGCGGATAGCCGCGATAGACGTCGATCAGGCTCGCGATATCCTGCACCACGCCGGCGGACAAACGCTGCGTGACCTCGTTCCATTGCCGCTCGACGAAGATGAAGGCGAGTACCGACTGCAGGATCACCATCGGCGCGATGATGATCACCAGTGCGCGAGCGTAGAGGCCCTTCGGCATCACGTTGTTGAGCCAGCGGCTCATGCGCCGCCAGCCGTCGTGCGCCTGGCCGATGCCCTTGCGCGTCACCCGCACGGCGGCGATGTCGTTAAAGCGCCGCCACTCGTCGCCCACGCGCTCGAGCGCATTGCGGACCGCGGCGATGCCGGTGTCGAGACTGGTCATGTGGTGATCACCAGCCGGTAGCCGATGCCGCGCACGGTCTGCACATAGAGCGGGTTGGCGGGATTGCGCTCGATCTTGCGGCGCAGCCGGTTGACCAGCACGTCGACGGCGCGTTCGCTCACGCTCTCGCCGTTGCCGGCGAGCGCCATGCGCGACACGGTCTCACCCGGCGTGGTGGCGAGGATGCGCAGCATCTCGCGCTCGCGGTCGGTGAGCTTGATGATGTCCTCGCCCTTGCGCAATTCGCCGCGCGCCAGGTGATAGACGAATGGCCCGAAGCCGACCTGTTCGGCCTGCGGCGTCGCAGCCGGCTGCGCGCGCTTCAAGATGTTGGCGATGCGCAGAGACAATTCGCGCGGTTCGAACGGCTTCGACATATAATCGTCGGCGCCGATCTCGAGCCCCTTGATGCGGCTCTCGGCGGCATCGCGCGCGGTCAGCATCAGGATCGGTACGTTGTCGGCGGCCGCACGCATCGCCCTGGCGAACTCGAAGCCGGATTCGCCCGGCATCATCACGTCGAGAATGAGCAGATCGAAACTCAGGCTTTTGAGTTTGGCGCGCGCGTCGGCCGCGGTCTCGGCGGTGGTGACGCGATAGCCTTCGCCCGACAGAAAGCGCGACAACAGATCGCGGATGCGCCGGTCGTCATCCACGACCAATAAATGCGGCGCGTCGTCCGCGAGCGTTTCGGGCAGCGACATCGGCGCTAGTCCCGTTTGGCGCGATCGGCGCGCGCGACCAGCCGCAGCACGCCCTCGCGGTTATCGATGTCGATCATGGCGGTGAGAAAGCGGCGCGCCGCCTCATGCGCGTTCGGCCCCAGTTCGCCGAAGGCGCGATTGATGCGCTCGGTTTGCAGGCCGGCGAGCTTGAGCGCCAGCGCCTCGCCTTTCGCCGTCACGTAGAGCAGGCGTTGGCGGCGGTCCTGCGCGCCTTCCTTCTGCACCACATAGCCCTGGTCGACGAGCTGTTTGAGCACGCGGCCGAGCGATTGCTTGGTGATGTTGAGGATGTCGAGCAGGTCGGCAACCTTCATGCCGGGATTGCGGTTGACGAAATGCAGCACCCGGTGATGGGCGCGGCCAAAGGCGAGCTTGCCGAGCACCTCGTCCGGATCGCCGACGAAATCGCGGTACGCAAAAAACAAAAGCTCGATGATGTCCCAGACCGGCTCGGCGGACGCGGCAGTTCCGCTCTGGCGGTCGGCCAGCGGGTTTGTCGCCTCGGCGGTCTTGGCACCCATATTTATGTCAGCCATGTTGACATATTTTGATGTTATGTTACAAAAAGTGGCCTGTGAACGAAACGATCGTACCAAACGGTCCTTTTCTTCGGGCAGGAGATCGACGGCGATCGATAGGGCCGTTCCGGACCTAGTCATACCGGGTGTTGCCCGCCGACGCAAAGTGCCTGGAATAGGCGCGGAAAATGCGCCATCAAGGCGGCAAAACGGCTTGAGGCCGAGGGACGGATCGAGGAGGAGACAATGGCGGCGCAGTCCTATGACCGGCTTTCCGGGGTCATCTGGTATGATGGCAAGCTGCTTCCCTGGGAGCAGGCGAACCTGCACGTGCTCAGCCATGGCCTGCACTACGCCAGCGCCGTGTTCGAAGGCGAGCGCGCCTATGGCGGGCAGATCTTCAAGTGCACCGAGCACTCCGAGCGCCTGAAGCGCTCGGCGCAGATCCTCGACTTCGAAATTCCCTATTCGGTCGCCGAGATCGACGCCGCCAAGAAATTGGTGCTGGAAAAGAACGGCAAGAAGGAAGCCTATGTCCGCCCGATCGCCTGGCGCGGCTCGGAGATGATGGGCGTGTCGGCGCAGAGCAACACCATCCACCTCGCCATCGCCAGCTGGGAATGGCCGAGCTATTTCGATCCCGAGCAGCGGCTGAAAGGCATCAAGCTCGATCTCGCCGAATACCGCCGGCCCGATCCAAAAACCGCGCCCTGCCGCGCCAAGGCGGCCGGCCTCTACATGATCTGCACCATCTCCAAGCACGCGGCCGAGCGCAAAGGCTATGCCGATGCCATGATGCTCGATTGGCAGGGCCGCGTCGCCGAATGCACCGGCGCCAACATCTTCTTCATCAAGGACGGCAAGATCCACACGCCGACCGCCGACTGCTTCCTCGACGGCATCACGCGGCAGACGGTGATCGGGCTGGCGCGCAAGCGCGGCATCGAGGTGATCGAGCGCCGCATCATGCCGGGCGAGCTCGACGACATGTCCGAATGCTTCATCACCGGCTCGGCCGCGGAAGTCACCGCGGTGTCGGAGATCGCCCACTGGAATTTCAATCCGGGCGGCATGACCAAGACGCTGATGGACGATTACACGGCGGAAGTGAAGCCGAAGGGCAAGGCCGCCGCGGCCTGATGCTTATCCCTCCCCGCTTGCGGGGAGGGTGGACGCGAGCGAAGCGAGCGGCCGGGTGGGGATTGATTGCGACCTGACCCCACCCCCGGCGCGGAGCCTGTCATCGGGCCGCGCTCCGTGCGGACCCGTTGGCGCCGGACCCTCCCCTTTCAGGGGAGGGATAAGAAAGTGACTCACGCCACGCCCGGCTCCTGCGGCCGCAGCAGCGTCACGTAATCTACGCCATTGACCGCCATGAAGCGGTCCATGCGCTCGTCGAGCACGCGGTAGCGGCTCAGTGCGGCGTGGCGCAACAGCAACTCGCCCTGCGGCCCGACGATCACGAACCCGACATGGAAGTAATCGAGGTTCGGCCGGTGGGTGACGAAGCCGATAATATCGCCCGTCATCAACTCGCTCTTCCTCGCAAGCAACACTTTGTGCGGGATGACCTTCATCGCAAAATGCCGCTTGCCGAGCTCCTTGTGCCAATAGACGGTCTTGTCGATTTCGACCTCACCATCCATCACGACCGGCTTGCAAATCTTATTCTCGACGTTGTGCTCGCCCCACTCGAAGAAATAATGATTGCGCTCGCGCCAGGTGACGACGCCGTTGTGATAGCGGATCTCGCGTAAGGTATTTTCGAATTCGCCGGCGTTGCGTGCGATCGCCGCCGCCAGCACGGTCTCGCAATAGGTGACGCAATCGAAGCCGTCGTCGCGCGCGACGAACACCTCCGCCCGCTTGGGGCCGCCGATCAGCGTGTAGCCGAGATAGCGCGTGCCGCGCAGCGCCGCCGAAATGAAATCGATCCGCTGCGATATGCCGCTATGCGACCGGCTTTCCTCGATCAGTCTGTCGATGCGCGCTTCGCCGGCGAGCGCCGGCCGCGCGCCGGCCGCAAGCGCGGCGCCACCGGCCAAAATCCGCAACACTTCGCGGCGGCTGGCTGTCGAATCGTGCATGGCATTATCCTGCCACAAAACCCGGCCGCGACGGGTTAATCCCGCACCACCACCAGCCGGTCGAGGCCGGATTCTGCGCCCCACACCTCGCCCGGCCGGCCATTGAGCTGGCGCACGTCGGAGCGGCGCTTGTTACTTGGGAAGCTCTCGAATTTTTGCGCGACCGGATCGAAGCGCACGATCGCATTGTTGGTCCAATCGGAAAGCCAGACTTTGTCTTTGTCGTCGACATAGACCGCATAGCAGCCGGCGCCGCTGTCCGGGATCGCCCAGACCTTCCAGGTCTTGTTGAGTGGATCGTAACGGCCGACCTCGCCGGTATTCCAGAAGCTCACCCACAATAGGCCCTTGGAGTCCGACCAGATGCGGCGCGGGCCGACGCCGGGCTTGGGCGGCGCGATCATCAGCGCGTCGCCGGAGACGGTATCGATTTTCGTAATGTGGTCGCCGGCGAGCGAAGCGTACCAGACTTCGCCGCTCGGCGTTGTGGTGATGCCGTAGGGACCCGGGCCCTTGGGCGCCTTCCAGGCTTCGACTTTGCTCGTTGCCGGATCGACGCGGCCATAGACGCCGTTCTGCCCGGTGAACCAGAGCACGCCCTTGCGATCGAAGGTCGCGGTGTTGAGATTGGCGTCGGCGAATTCCTTCGGCAGCGGGAAGAGCTTCACCGCCTTGGTCGCCGGATCGACACGCGCGATCGCGTTCTGTCCGCCGTCGGTGACCCAGGCGGCGCGGTCGGGACCGATGATCACACCATGCGGCGCGGAGTTGGTTCCGAGCGAAAATTGTTTCGCCTCGCCGGTCTTGGGATCGAGCACGCCGATCGCGCCCTGCGACTGCGCGGTGTACCAGACGGTGCCGTCGGGCGCCGGCGCGACATCGTGCGGATGCGCGCCATGCGGCACCGGATAATAGGCAACATCGGCGGCCGCCGCGCGGCCGATAGCGAGCGCCAGCAGCGCCGCTGCAAGAGTGAAGGCGGCGCGCATGCTCATTCTGCGGCTCGCGGCGTTTTCCAGCGTTCAGCCGCCGTATCGTCAGCGGTCTTGGCCTCGACCCAGCTTTTGCCGCCGGCCTTCTCGACCTGTTTCCAGAACGGCGCGCGGGTCTTGAGGAAATCCATCAGGAATTCGGCGGCGGCGAAGGCGGCCTGGCGGTGCGCCGAGGCGGTCACCACCAGCACGATGTCCTCGCCTGGCGCGATGCGGCCATAGCGGTGAATGACGGTGACGCCCAACAGCGGCCAGCGCTGCTTTGCCTCTTCGACATGGCGCTCGATCTCGGCTTCGGCCATGCCGGGATAGTGCTCGAGCGAAAGCGCCGCGATCGGCTCGCCCTCTTCGTTGCCACGGCAGATGCCGGTGAAAGTCACCACCGCGCCCACGTCACCGCGGCCGCGAAGCTTCGCCGCTTCGGCGGCGACGTCGAATGGCTCGCGTTGCAGGCGCAGGGTTGAGGGCACGGACATGACTTTAATGTAGCCCGCGCCGGGCGCGCGTGCGAGAGGGCCTAGCCGCCCGTCATCGGCGGGAAAAACGCGATCTCGGAGGCTTTCGCGATCGCCGCCCCCGGCTGCACGTGGCTGCGGTCGATGGCGACACGGATGATCTTCGGATTGGCGAAGGCGTGGGCATACTCTTCGCCGCGCCCCGACAGCCAGGCGATGAGCTCGCCGGCCGTGCGCACGTTCGCCGGCACGTCGACGTCTTCCTCAGGCTTGCCGACGCGCTCGCGCACCCAGGCGAAGTAACGCAATTTCATAATCTACTCATCGATCACGTAGCGCAGCCCGGCGCGCATATAGTCATAGCCGGTGTAGAGCGTCAGGATCGCCGAGGCCCACAGCAGCGCGATACCGACCTGCGTGACGCCGGGAATGACGCGGTCACCGGCCGGACCGGCAATTAGAAAGCCGACTGCCACCATCTGTCCGATCGTCTTCCACTTGGCGAGCCGCGTCACCGGCACGCCGACGCGCAGCTCGGCGAGATATTCGCGCAGCCCCGACACCAGAATTTCGCGGCACAAGATGATGACGGCGGCGAGCAGCGACCAGCCGTGGATGATCTCTTCCGCCGCCAGCATCAGCAGGCACGACGCCACCAGCAGCTTGTCCGCGATCGGATCGAGCATGCGGCCGAGCGAGGACATCTGGCCCCAGATGCGGGCGAAATAGCCGTCGAGAATGTCGGTGACGCCGGCGGCGATAAAAATCGCCAGCGCCACCCAGCGCAGCCACAGTCCGCCGTCCTCGATGCTCTGCCAATACAGTAGCGCCACCACTACCGGCACGGCGGCGATGCGCCCGTAGGTCAAAATGTTCGGCAGCGCGAGCGGACGCGCCGGCAATCGCGTGGAACTAAGCGCGTTCATGGCTGACAAAGGAACACCCGGCTTGGCACAACGTCAACCGGCGCCTTCTCCTATCTGTCATTCCGGGGGCGCGACCGTCAGGTCGCGAACCCGGAATCCATAACCCTCAGCGCTTCGGAGTATGGATTCCGGGTCCGGCCCCATAGCGCGTCGAAGACGCGCGTGAACGCGCTTATGGCGCCGTCCCGGAATGACAAGTCTCATTGGATGGGCGCCTTGGGCAGGCGGGCTTTGCCGGCCTCCATCACGAAGGTCTGGTCGAGCGAGTACCATTCGCCCTTCACGTCCGGCGCCGGCGCCGGCCCGTCATGGCGAATGTAGTTGCCGATCAACGCCTTGGTGACGCCGAACTGCACGTCGGTCTCAAGTCGGTCGTCGTCATTGACGTAGATCTGCGAGATCAGCGTTTTGAAGCCTTCCTTGAAGATCAGGAAATGCAAATGCGCCGGGCGGAAATTGTGCCGCTTGCCGGCGCGCACCAGATCGCCCACCGGTCCGTCGATCGGAATGGGATAGCCGGCCGGCTTCACGCTGCGGAAGCCGAAATGGCCCTGCGCGTCGGTCGTGAACTTGCCGCGCAGGTTCATCGGCGCTTGCTTCGGATCCTGCTGCTCGTAGAAACCCTCGGGGGAAGAATGCCAGACATCGACTTCGGCGCTTGCAATCGGCTTGCCGTTGGTGTCCTTGAGCATGCAGTTGACGAAGATCGCCGGGCCCGGTGTTGGCGAGCGCACGATCGAGCCGCCGTTTTCGGTGCGCGGCGAATTCATGCGCCAGAACGGCCCGAGCAGATTGGCGGTGGTCTCGGTCTGCCCCTTGTTGCCATTGTTGAGCAGGCAGACCAGCGACGACACGCCGAGCGAGCCGGCCATCAGCACCACCTCATTATGCTTCTCGTTGGTGAGTTGGCCGAGCTTGGCGATGTATTGCACCGCCTTCTCGAATTCCTCTTCGGTCAGGCGCACCTCGCGGATGAAGGCGTGCAGGTGCTTGATCAACGCCGCAACGATTTCACGCGTGCGCGGATCTTCGATGGTTTTGTAGGCGTCCAGCACCTTCGGTGTGACGTCTTCCTGCCGCTGGATAATCATTCGTGTTTCCTCAATTCCAATTTCTTCCGACGAGGGTTCTACCCCGCCTGCTCATGGAAGAACTCATATATCTTTCGCGCGGTCTCTGCATTAATTCCCGGCACCTGCGCGAGGTCGGGCAGGCTTGCGCGCTCGATGGCTTTCAGAGTGCCAAAATGCCGCAACAGCGCGCGCTTGCGGGTGGGGCCGATCCCCGGAATTTCCTGCAGGCCCGCTTCGCGGATGTCCTTCTTGCGCCGCGTGCGGTGCGAACCGATGGCGAAACGGTGAGCCTCGTCGCGCAATCGCTCGACGAAATAGAGCAACGGGTCGCGCGGCGGCAACTTGAACGGGTTTTTTCCCGGCATGAAAAAAGTCTCGCGTCCGGCGTCGCGATCCGGGCCCTTGGCGATGGCGACCAGCGGCACGTCGGTTACGCCCAATGCGGCGAGCGTCTCCTGCGCCGCGCCGAGCTGGCCCTGGCCACCGTCGATCAGCACCAGATCGGGCCACGGCTGTTCGTCGTCGAAATGCGCATCGCCGCTCTGTTCGGCCGCTATCGCATCGCTGAAGCTCGGTTTCGGCGATTCCGCCAGCAAGCGCTTAAACCGCCGCTGCAACATTTCGCGCATCATGCCGTAGTCGTCGCCGGGGTTAAGATCCTCCGAACGGATGTTGAACTTGCGGTACTGATTCTTGCGGAAGCCGTCCGGCCCCGCGACGATCATGGCGCCGACCGGATTGGAGCCGGCGATGTGGCTGTTGTCATAGACCTCGATGCGGCGCGGCGCGCGCGGCAGCGCGAAGGTCTCGGTCAGCGCGTTGAGCAATTTCTGCTGCGATGAGCTTTCTGCGAGCTTACGCCCCAGCGCCTCGCGCGCATTGGCCAACGCGTGTAGCACCAGCTCCTTGCGCTCGCCGCGCTGCGGCACCGACACTTCCACTTTGCGCTCGCTCTTGGCGCTGAGCGCGTCCGCGAGCAGCGCGCGTTCCTCGAAGTCGTGCGAGGTAAGAATGAGGCGCGGCGGCGGCTTGTCGTCATAGAACTGCGCCAGGAAAGCACTGAGGACTTCGCCCGCTCCCAGCGCGCGGTCGGCCTTCGGGAAATAGGCGCGGTTGCCCCAGTTCTGTCCGGTGCGGAAGAAGAACACCTCGACGCAGGTGTAGCCGCCGGCCTGATGCACGGCGAATACGTCAGCCTCTTCCAGCGTGCGCGGGTTGATACCCTGGTGCGAGGTGACGGCCGACAGCGCGGCGAGCCGGTCGCGATAGATCGCGGCGTGCTCGAAATCCATCGTGGCGGAGGCCTTGTCCATCTCTTTGCCGAGCTGCTTCTGCACCGACTGGCTGCGGCCGGAGAGAAATTCGTTGGCTTCGCGCACCAGCTCGGAATAGCCCTTGAAGTCGATCTCGCCGGTGCAAGGCGCCGAGCATCGCTTGATCTGATGCAGCAGGCACGGCCGCGTGCGCGCCTCGAAATACGAATCCGAACACGAGCGCAGCAGAAAGGCGCGCTCGAGCGCGTTGATGGTGCGGTTGACCGCGCCGGCATTGGCGAACGGTCCGTAGTAATGGCCCGGCCGCGTGCGGGCGCCGCGATGCTTGAGGATCTGCGGCGCCCAATGATCCGACGTGATCAGGATATAGGGAAATGACTTGTCGTCGCGCAGCAGCACATTGAAGCGCGGACGCAGCCGCTTGATCAGGTTGGCCTCGAGCAGCAGCGCCTCGGTTTCGGTCTTGGTGGTGACGAATTCCATCGTCACCGTCGCCGCGATCATGCGCGCGATGCGCGCGTCGTACGCCGTGGGCCGCGCGTAATTGGTGACGCGCTTCTTGATGCTTTTGGCCTTGCCGACATAGAGCACCTCACCCTTGGCATCGAGCATGCGGTAGACACCGGGGCCGGTGGGCGCATGCTTGACCGCGCGCGCGATTGCCGCACGCCCGGCGGCCAGCGTGCCGGCCGGCGCCTCCTCCAGCTCGAGCTCGGGCAACGAGGATTCTTGCTCCTCGTCGTCGCGCAGCTCGCTGACCGGATCGATGTCGTTCTTCGGACCGTTCTTGGTGCCGTTCATGGCGCTTAGATAATATCTTGTGCGCTATTCCGCGACATCGCTGTCGGGCGTGCGCCAGGCGACGTGCTGGCCGCCGTCGACGGCGATGGTGACGCCGGTGACGCTTTTCGCCTGCGCCAGATAGACGACCGCGGCGGCGATATCCTCAGGGCTCGGGCCCTTCTGCAGCGGCAAGCTGGCCGCCTGCTCGGCAAATTGCGCTGCGCTCTGGCGCAGGCTCGGCAAAGTCGGCCCCGGCGCCACCGCGTTGACGCGCACCTTGGGCGCCAGCGCCTGCGCCAGCGTGACGGTCGCGGTCTGCAGCGCGCTTTTGCTCAGGGTGTAGGAGAGGAAGCGCGGCGTCGGCTTGAACACGCGCTGGTCGACGATGTTGACGATCGAGGCGCCGTCCGCCGCCTGCGCCGCGAAGGCCTGCGTGAGAAACAAGGGCGCCGCTAGGTTGACCGCAAAGGCGCGCTCGAAACCGCCGCGCTTGAGCGTCGCGATGTCATCAGGCTCGAAAATAGCCGCGTTGTTGACCAGAAGGCTGACCGGTCCAAATACGGCCGCGGCCTGCATCAGGCCGCGCACGGCCTGGGGATCGGCAAGATCGGCGAGCACGACATGCGCGCGGCCCCCGCGGGCGACGATCTCCTGCGCGAGCGCTTCCGCATCGGCGCGCGTGCGGCCATGCAGCACCACCGTGTAGCCTGCGTCCGCAAGCGCGCGCGCAATCGCCGCGCCGATACGGCGTCCCGCCCCGGTGATCAGCGCGGCGTGTTCGCTTTGCTCCGGCATCGGCTGAAATCCCCGCGGCAGTCATACGCCGCGGCGCAGTGGCCCGCTACCCGGGTTCCGCCGAGGTTATGGTAAACGGACCCTGAAGGACGACGGTAAAGGCCGCCGCAGCTAACACTCCTTTAGGGATAACGAGCGCTGATACTTAACGATTTAGAACCGCTTAACTTAAAAGGCCCGATAAATCCTCCACGAAGATGTCGAACTTTCGCCGGTCGCCCGGCTCGCTCGTTCCATGTTTGCGCGCCGAATTCGCGCGATGAAACGGGCACCCGGCAAGGCGCAAAGTCAGGCAAGTGGAGGGTTGAAATGAAGACGACGATGCGGGCGATGACCTTGGCGGCCGTGGTGGCCGCATCCGGCGCAGCCGCGGCCGCCGATCTCCCGCGCGGCCCCACTCCGTATTATTCGCAGCCGGCCAGCTACTATAACTGGAGCGGGCTCTATGCCGGCGTGAACGCCGGTTACGAATGGGCCCACGTCACCAACAGCAGCATGGATCCCTCCGGCATCTTCGGCGGCGGGCAGGTCGGTTACAATTGGCAGACCGGTCAATTCGTATTCGGCGCCGAAACCGACATCCAGGCCTCCGCGGCTGACGACACGTTCGCGCCGTGGAAATTCTCCAATCCCTGGTTCGGCACGCTACGCGGCCGCGCCGGCTTTGCGATGAACAACATCCTGTTCTACGGCACCGCCGGCCTCGCCTACGGCGAGCTCACGGGTCAATTGAACGCGCTCGAGGAAAACAAGACTCTGGTCGGCTGGACCGGCGGCCTCGGCATGGAAGTCGGTCTCGCCCCGAAATGGTCGGCCAAAGTCGAATATCTCTACATGGATCTCGGCGACCGCGCCTACACGGTCACCGGCGTCAACAACGGCATGACCAGCAACATGCTGCGCCTCGGCGTCAACTACCACTTCTAGGCAGCGCGCTTCGCGCGTGACGGAAATCCCGGGCCCTGCGCCCGGGATTTTTCCTTTTTGGAGCACGCGCAACGCGAGTTCCATCAGCGCCATCGATAGCCGCGATTGCTTCTGCGAATTCGGAATGCGATCGCGGCAGAAGCGTGGCAACACGTCGTCGTCTTTGCGTCGCGGCTAAAATAAGGCGCGATGCGCTGTGGCTTTGCTGCACTAGACGCGGCGCGCGATCCGAATAGGTTGCGCGCACCGTTTCGGGCTGGGGGCCTGTGACGGAGGTTTAAGTGATGAAGCGTGTATTTGTTGCGAGCGTCGCTGCGCTCGCCGTGCTGACGACAATGGCGACGGCGAATGCGGCGGATCTTGCGCGCCGGCACCGCATGCCGACGAAGGCGCCGATTGTCGAGCCGTATTACAATTGGACCGGCTTCTACGTGGGTATCAACGGCGGTGGCGCATTCGGCAATTCCGATCTGAGCAACGCCCTGGGCTCGAGCAGCAACGATCTCTCGGGCGGGCTGGCCGGCGGCACCATCGGCTACAATTGGCAGGTCGGCCGCATTGTCTACGGCCTGGAAGGCGACGGCGACTGGAGCGGTCTGAAGGGCTCCACGACGTCCGCGCCCTGCACCGCGTCGTGCGCGATCCGCAATGACTGGCTGGCCACCGCGCGCGGCCGCATCGGTTACACGTTCAATCGCGTGCTGCCTTACGTCACCGCGGGCGGCGCCTTCGGCGACGTTAAGATCAGCCGCGACGGCTTTGCCGGCGCGACCGATACGCGCGCCGGCTGGACCGCGGGCGGCGGCGTGGAAGTCGCGATCAACGGGCCGTGGACCGCGAAGGTCGAATATCTCTATGCCGACCTCGGCTCCGACACTTGCAGCGCCGCCAATTGCGGCATTTCGACAAAGGCCGATCTGACTGCCAACATCGTGCGCGGCGGCGTCAACTACCGCTTCTGATCCGCCACGACGGTTATGACGAAAAGCCCCGGGACGAAAGTTCCGGGACCTTTTTTCACGGAAAAACCGCCGTTCGTTCCACCTCCCGTTACCTCGCCGGAACGACTCCTGTCTCGCCGCGTTAATAGGGCAAATCGGGGGACGGCGCATTCGCGACCGTCCATGGTCTCAGTGAGGTGCGTCATGAAAAAGCTATTGCTCGCAAGCGTGGGCGTACTCGCGCTCGGCAGCGCGTCGGCCTCGGCCGCGGATATCACGCGTCCGATGCCGGCCAAGGCGCCGGCCTATGTCACGCCGGCCTACAACTGGACCGGCTTCTATGTCGGCATCAATGGCGGCGGCGCCTTCGGCCACTCCAAACTGACCAACACGTTGGGCGCGACCGGATTCGACGTCAATGGCGGCTTGGTCGGCGGCACGCTCGGCTACAATTACCAGATCAACCAGTGGGTGCTCGGCCTCGAGGGCGATGTCGACTGGGCCGACATCAGCGGCAACACCAACAGCGCGCTCTGCGCGGGTACCACCTGCTCGACCAAGAACGACTGGCTGGCAACGGTGCGCGGACGCGTCGGCTACGCCTACGATCGCTTCCTGCCCTATGTGACCGGCGGCGCCGCCTTCGGTGACATGAAAACCTCGGTCACCGGCTTCTCCGGGCAAACCGATACCCGTACCGGCTGGACGGCCGGCGGCGGCCTTGAATATGCGTTCAACGGCCCGTGGAGTGCGAAGATCGAATATCTCTACGTCGATCTCGGCAGCGATACCTGCAGCGTCGCCAATTGCGGCCGCTCGACCACCAACGACTTCCACACCAACATCGTGCGCGCCGGCATCAATTATCACTTCTGAGCGGCACGCCGCGCCACAAATACAAAAGGCCCCGGGCGTACCCCGGGGCTTTTCGTTATCTTGAGGTCACGGCTTGGTCGCGGCGAAGGCCGGCACTTGCCCGGCGAATTTGTCGAGCCACGCACGCAGCCGCGGATAGCGGCTGCGCCAGTCGTCAGTGGGAAAGCGGAAATCGCGATAGCCGAGCGCGCAGGCGAGTGTGATCTGCCCGGCATCGGGCGTCGATGTGATGTTCGGCGGCGCGGCTTCCAGCGCATCGAGCCCGCGCTTCACCTTGTCGGCTTGCCGTTCGATCCAGGCCGGCACGCGCTTGTCTTCCGGACGGTAGCGGCCCTCGTAGATGATCAACAGGCTCGCATCGAGCACGCCGTCGCACAGCGCTTGCATCCGCAAGGCGCCGAAGCGCGCTTTCGGCTCGCGGGGAATGATTTTGCCGCCGCCGGCGAGATGGTCGAGGTAGTCGAGGATCACGCGCGAGTCGAACAGCGTGTCGCCGTCGTCGAGCACGAGCGTCGGAATCTTGCCGAGTGGGTTTTGCCGGCGAATAGAATCGCCGGCATCGTTGAGGTCGGTTTCCTTAATCTCGATCTTGTCGTCGAGACCAAGCAGCTTGATGGCGATGCGCACCTTGCGCCCGAAGGGCGAGGCGGAGGTCGAACGGAGGATCATTGGGAAATACCTTACCGCCGCAGGTGCGGACGCGACGCCCCGTCCGGTGAATAACGAACTGCTCGCGGGCCGCGGTCAGCCGGTGATGATCAAGTTGACCGCTTTGGGTCCCTTGCCCTTTTTGTCGGGCTCGACGTCGAAGCTGATACGTTGCCCTTCGTTCAGCGCCTTGAGCCCAGCCTGCTCCACGGCGGTGATGTGCACGAACACGTCGCGGCCGCCGTCATCCGGCTTGATGAAGCCGTAGCCCCGCTCGCCGTTGAAGAATTTCACCACACCGGTTTGCGCCATACGCTTCTCCCCCACGCTGCTCCGCCGCCAGCCCCCACGGCGCGGCGGCTCGGCCGGACATTCGCAATCGGGGAAAGCATCAGCCGCGCCGGTCGCGGCTTCAGTCACTCCGCCAATACCCCCAACGCCGGAGGCGGAACGTCACTGACCAGTCATGGAACTAGACACCAACTGGCTCCCGCTGGAAAGGGCCAAGCTAGGCTTCGCCAGCGAGCCAATCCAGCCGGAAGCTCGGTTTTGGCCCGCGGCCGAGGATTTTTGCCAGCGCCGGCAGCAAGATGGCGAGCTCGTCGGCGAGCCGCCAGGGCGGGTTGGCCAGGATCAGCCCGCAGCCATTGAGTTTCGTGGGATCGCTCATCGGCGCCACGATGAGCTCAGCCCGCAACAGCTTGGGCAGCGCCAGCCGGCGCAGGCGCTTGGCGAGCGCGTCCGGCTCGCCGCGGTCCTTAATCGGGTACCAGAGCATGTACATGCCGGTGGCCCATTTGCGGTGGGCGGCGGCGAAGTGGTGCGACAGGCGGTGGAAATCGGCCACCCCCTCGAACGGCGGGTCGACCAGCACCAGCCCGCGCCGTTCCTTGGGCGGCACATAAGCCGACAGGGCGGTCCAGCCGTCGACGGGAAGCGTCTTAATGCGGCTGTCACCGCGCAAATTGCGGGCAAGGCCGGCAGCCGCCTGCGGCTCGATCTCGCACGCGATCAGCCGGTCCTGCGGGCGCAGCCAGGCGCGCGCCACCGCCGGCGAACCGGGATAGACCTTGAGACGGCCGGGCTCGTTGAGCGCGCCGATGACGTCGAGATAGGGCTTCAGCAGCGCCGCGACCTCGTCCGGCAATGCCGCGGCGAGCAGCCGCTCGATGCCGTCATGCCATTCGCCGCCACGGACGGCTTCAGGCCCGGCAAGATCGTACAGTCCGCTGCCGGCATGGGTATCGATCACGCGGAAAGGGGCGGGCTTCTCGCGCAGATAATGCAAAATGCGGCACAGCACCGCGTGCTTGAACACGTCGGCGAAGCTGCCGGCATGAAAGGCATGGCGATAGTTCATCGCCGCGTTATGCCACAGAATTTAGTGGCGTACGCCGCCGCGCAGGCCGAAGCGACTGCGCGGCTTGACCGTCGGCAGCGGGCGCGCAGGCTTTTGCGGCGGCGCCTTCAGGACGTCGTTCGGCGCGCGGGCGGCGGCCCCGGCGCGGACCACGCTCATGGGCACCCGCCAACGCGCGATCGCGAGCAGCAATAGCCGCACGGCGACGAATGTCGCCGACGCCAGGCCAACGACATGAAAGGCCGGCGACAACGTCCGATGTTCGGGCATATCAATAAGCCACATCACGATGTAGCCGAGCCCCATGAACCAGACGACGAAACCGCAATAATCGCAGACACGATTTACCGCGCACTCCACCGCACCCTGGACACCCTGGCATGCGGTGACGTTCGCGGATTTTCCTTGACGGAACCTTGCGCCAATTCCCGACACGCCGGGGTTATCCCCGCTGTGCACGCGCCCGTCCGCGCGCAGCGTTAGTGGCGGCTTAACGCGCGCGCAGAATCAAGTCACCGCGCGCGCCCTTGATTATTTCATTCCGTTTATTTCGGCGTGCACCGCCGGCATCGCAATCTTGTCGCGCTTGCAGACATGGCTCGCCACATCGGCGCAGTCGTGGAAGCTGAAATCCTTGGCCATGCACAAACGCACTTCGGTCAGCCGGGTCGCGTCGCAGGCGACCGCCACAGCGGTGCGCGGCAGACCGGGATTGGCGTTCACGAAGGCCGCGGCAACATCGTCGGGCGAGACCGACAGCGATTCCGATGGCGCCAGATACTCGGCCGGGATCTTCACCACCGCGCGCGCCTTATGCACCGCCTCGAAATACGCATGTGGCGTCAGCCCGGAGCAAGTGCCGTGGCGGTCCCATTCGTTGAACACAAACCGCGGGCTCGGCATCACGTCGAGGGCGCTGCCGACGGTTGAGCGGTCGAGCTTCTGCGCCGGCACCTGGCAGTAGGACGGAAAGCCCTGCTCGTATTGCGGCCATAGGCCATGCACGATGAAGGCAAAGGGCCGCCCATTGCATTGCGGATCCGGCCGCCCGTTCGGCGCCCGCTCCTTGGCGCTTTCGCAATAACTGGGCGACCAGGACAGCGCCAGTACGTAGAAATCGAACTCGCCGGGGGCGTTCTGGCGGCGGTCTTCGGCGAGCGCGACGATGGCGAAGATGAAGGCAAAGCTGCAGGCGATGGCGGCGGTCTGCGCCGCGCGGCGAAGGCGATCACTCAGCATGGAGTTCCCCCACAAGACGCCGTCACCCGACCAATTTCGTCAAAACTAGAACAAATCGGAAATTGATCTGACTCAACGGTTCCAGTAAATGATACCTAAAATATAAGAACAATTCAAGAACAAAAAGGGAATGGATCGGGTAAGGCTTAAAGGGCTCAATTTGCGAGGTCGGCAGCGGCAGAAACGACGCGGCTCCCGGGCAGCCGCCGGCTGATCGGCCGCTACGGCTGCGCCATTTTGCACTTCGGGTTATAGGCCCAGTTGCGGTCGAGCCCGACCACGCACCATTCGATGCCTGCGGCGGTGCCGATCAGGCTGGTGTCCTCGCCGATCCAGTAATTTACCACATGCTCGCTCTGGTCGGTCATGGTGGCCACGGCTTGGCAGAAGCGGCGCGGAATCGCGGCCGGCGGCCAGGTATTGCGGATTTCGCGCACCTTATCGAAGCCGACGATTTTCAACTGCGAATTCCAGAACCGCTCTTCCTTGATCGCGAATTGGTAGGCGATGGTGTCGAGCGCGGCCTCGCAAGTCGGCACCATGCCGCTGTAATCGGGCCCATACATATAGAACGATTTTTCCAGCAAGCTCGCGGCCTTGGCCGGCGCCAGGGCGCCGAAGCTCATGAGGCCGACGGCGATAACTGCCTGAATGCAACGAGATAGACGCATGGTGGGCTCCAACCGAACAACTAGAAGCTTACCACAGGTTTTTCCCCGTGGCAGGCGATTCGTACACAGGTTTCCGCACTGCAAGACTCGTGACCCCGGCCCGACTCGGCCAAGAGTTGGCCCGCAAATCGGGCCGAGGCCACGTCGCGTAGGTGAAGTGTTGCGCAACGTGGGTTTTTCGAACGCCCGAAGCAGGAGGAGTCATGACCGCGGCACTGCGGCGGCCTGAGTTGGCCGATCCAGTGTTTGGTCTTGAGTCGGCGGCACGGTTGCTGGGCGGAGTCCTGGCCCCTTGGGCGCAGGATCTCGGCCTGGTGATCGAGAAAGTGGAGGCCACTCGTCCGGCGTCCGCGCCGGACGATTGGCAACCGGGGGCGGTGTTGCGTTTGCCCTTTGCCGCAAGGATCTGTCGCGACGGCAATGTGGTGTGCGGGCCGGCGCTGATGGCGCTGGCCGACAGCGCGATGTTGTTTGCCTGCGCGGCGGCGTGGAATGGCTATCGGCCGGTTACGCCGATCGATCAGACCACGCATTTCCTGCGGCCGGTGAGTTCCGACGTTCTCGCCGATGCACGTGTCGTGCGCATCGGACGGACGACCACCTTCGGCCGCGTTGCGTTGTCGAGTGCGAACGACCGGCGTCCGGTCGGGATGGTATCGACTGCGTACGCCATGTTGTGAGTGGCGTAGGGTAACGTAGCGTTCAGTCGTGGCGGTCGTTTGTTCCGCGTGCACGGCGCGAGTTGCCGGCTGTATGCCGGCAACCGCGCCGCAATTTTTTCAACGCGGTTCGCCGCGCCAATCCCCCAGCACCGCCTGCACCAGCGCGAGCGCCGCAACGGCGGCCGTATCGGCGCGCAGGATGCGCGGGCCGAGTGCGATGCGCGCGACATTGGCGCGCTTGATCAGCGCTGCACGTTCCTCCTCGGCAAAGCCGCCTTCCGGGCCGATCAACACCGACAACGGCAATCGCGGCACCGCTTCGAGCGCCACGGCCGGGTCCTGCACATCGGCGCGCTCGTCGCAAAAGATCAGCAAGCGCCCGTCGTCCGCCGCGGCCTTCGTGAAATCGACCGGCTCGGCCACCGCCGGCACGCTGAGAATGCCGCACTGCTGAGCGGCCTCGATCACGTTAGCGCGCATGCGCTCGAGATTGACGCGGGCCACTTGCGTGTGACGCGTGATCACCGGCTGCAGCAGCGAAACGCCCATCTCCACCGCCTTCTGCACCAGATAGTCGAGCCGCGCGTGCTTGAGCGGTGCGAACAGGAAATGCAGATCGGGCGCGCGCGGCTGCTCGCGCACTCGCTCGGCAAGCGCGGCGCCGAGCGCCCGCTTGCCTTGCCCAGCGAGCTTGGCCCGCCACTCGCCGTCCCGCCCGTTGAACAGCAGCACCTCGCCGCCGCGTTCGAGCCGCAGCACATTGAGCAGATAATTGGCCTGGTCGCGGGTCAGCGCCACCTCGCCGCCGCCTGCCAGCGGCGCATCGACATAGAGCCGGGGGGTGCGAAAATCATAGCGCGGCATGGGCAAAAGGATGCTTCCGGTTCGGTCCGCGCCGGGTTTACTCGAGCGGCCGGCACCTGGCGAGAGCCGGTGAAACCGGCTTTGCCTGCCGTGTTCCCGACGCAATCGGCGAGTTGGTATCGGTCTGCAAGGGCGCCTTGTATAGTAGAATGAACCCGATTCAGAGGAACTCGCCATGAACTTGCGCCGGGCCTTGTTCGTCGCTGCGTTCGCGCTGCCGATCGCTGCCGGGCCGGCGCTGGCGCAGTTCCAGCCGCCCCCGCCACAGGCGCCGCCACAACAGGGCGGCGAGCCGCCCTGCATGAAGGATTTCAGCAAGCTGCGCGATGACGCCGAGAAGCACGCCGCCGCCGTGATGGCTGCGCAGAAGAACAAAGTGCCGCTGCCGGAAGCCTGCAAAGTGCTGTCGGCCTTCGCCGTCTCGCAGGAAAAGTTTTTGAATTACGCCAAGAAGAACCAAGTCTGGTGCGGCATTCCACCCCAGCTCATTCAGCAGATCACCATGTCTTACTCGAACGTTTCCAAAGCACGCACCACTGTCTGCCAGCGAGCGTCCATGCCGCAGCCGGCGGCGGGGCCTAGCCTGAGCGACGCGCTCAGCGCGCCGGTCACCGATTCCAGAAGCATCAAGACCGGGCGCGGCACCTTCGATACCCTGACCGGGACGCCGCTCGGCAACACCGTCAAATGAGCGAGCGGGCCGGACGCGTCGCCGATGCGACCGGCAACTGGGTGGACGGCCTCGCGCCCGCCGTCGCCCGCCCCTACCTGCGGCTCGCGCGCCTCGACCGTCCGATCGGATCGTGGCTGCTGCTGATCCCGTGCTGGTGGTCGGTCGGGCTGACCGGCATGCGCAGCGACCACTTCCCGAGCCTCTGGCACATCGTGCTGTTTTTCATCGGCGCCTTTGCGATGCGTGGCGCAGGCTGCACCTGGAACGATCTGGTCGACCGCGATCTCGACGGCAAGGTCGAGCGCACGCGCTCGCGCCCGATTCCGTCCGGCCAGGTGAGCGTCGGTCAGGCCACCGCCTTCATGCTGGCGCAGGCGCTGGTCGGATTTCTGGTGCTGATCCAGTTCAACCGCTTCACGGTGCTGTGCGGCCTCGCTTCGCTCTTGGTGGTGGCGGTCTATCCCTTCATGAAGCGCATCACCTATTGGCCGCAGATCGTGCTCGGCCTTGCCTTCTCCTGGGGCGCGCTGATGGGCTGGCCGGCCGCGTTCGCGCGCCTCGATTGGCCGGCGCTGGTGCTCTATGCCGGCTCGATCTCCTGGGTCATCGGCTACGACACCATCTACGCGCATCAGGACCGCGAAGACGATCTGCTGATCGGCATCAAGTCGACGGCGCTGCTGTTCAAACAGAACACCGCGCCGATGCTGGCGGGCTTTTACTCCGCCGCGGTGGTGCTGATCGGCATCGCCGGATTTATGGCCGGCGGCGGCGCCATTTTCGCGGCGGGCCTCATCGCCTTCGCCGTGCATCTCGGCTGGCAGGTATTGCGGCTCGACATCGACGACCCGGCGCATTGCCTGGTGCTGTTCAAATCCAACCGCGACGCCGGGCTTATTTTATTCGGGGCGATGCTGCTCGACGCGGTGTTTTGAAGCGTCAGTGCACCGTCATACGGTCTTCGACCTGCGCGGGCGCGCGGCCCAGATAAGACGGCACGGACACCGCGGGCGTCGGCTCCTTGGCATCATCATCAGAAAGATCACCGTCCGCACCAGGCACGGCCAGCGGCGTGGACGACGCTCTGTCTCCGATCGAGCCGGTGTAAGCGGGCCCGCGATGCTGCTGGGCATAATGGGCGCGCACGCGCGCCGCCACCACTTCGCCCGGAATGGCGTTCGGCCGGCACGGCCGGTAACCGGGCTGCCGCCGCATCAGGTCCACGTGGATGTGGTCGTAGTGATAGACGTTGTAGCCGGGCGCCAGCACCGTGGTGAAGGTCTCGCAGGCGTAGAGCTGCACGTCGTGCAGGAAGCCCTGCTCCTCCGCCGAGCCGTGCCAGCCGTCCTTCACCGTGATCTTGCGGCCGTTGGCGAGCGTGAAGCCGGCGATGTCGAGCGCGTTGCCGAAGGAATGCTCCGACACGCCCGAGTCGCCGACCATGCCGCGGCACGAATAGCCGCCGATCTGGTGGATCGCGGTGACCGGCGAGCCGAACCAATGCAGCGCCGCGGGCTGCACGCCTTCGCCGACCCAACGGTCGAGCGCCGACACGATCGGACAGGCGAGCGTCGCCGGCGGCTGCAATGCGGCCGGCTGCAGCGCCGACATATTCGGTCCGCGCATTGGGCCGAGCCGCGGCAGCTCGTGCGGCGGCGGCTGATAGACCGGCGCGTTGTACGAAGGCTGCATACGCCGCTGCGGCGCGCCGGCGCTGCCGCCGGGCGGCACCACGGCGTCGTCCGGGATGTCGTCGGGCAGAGCGCGCGCGGCCGGCGCAGCGCGCGGATAGCTCATCGGCGCCGCGCGCGAGGGAATGGTCTGCGGCGCGCTGGCGCGCGGCGGGATGTACTGAGGCGCGGCATTGTATTGCGGCGCGGCTTCGCCCGGCGCACTACTTGGGCTGAGCGACATTGGCTCGCCCGCCGCTCCCGCGCCTTCGTGCTGAATATCGACACCCGGCGGGCCCGGCACCCAGCGCAGCGTCTCGCCACGCACCGGCGCGCTCTGCAATGGCGCACTCTGTACGGAGGGCACGCGCGCGGGCGGCACGTAGCGCGGCTGGCTCGGCGGCCATTGCGGCATGTCGGCGCTATTTGGAATCGCGGCCGGCGGCCGCAAATCGTCGCTGTAGCTCATGGCCGGTGGCGCCTCGGCCAGCTCGGAAACCCTGAGCGGGAAATCCATGCCGCACATGCCCGGCCCTTCGATCGGCTCGATCTGCACGGCGCCGACGGTGACCGCGCCGGACTTCAGGCACGTCTCTTCGGCGTCGTGCCGCCACGCCGCGCGTTCGCCCTGCATGAGATAGCTGCGCCCGCAGCCGGCAAGCGCCAGCAGCACCACGCCTCCCGCAATGGAGAAAGCCAGTCCGCGCCTCATGGACGCGAAAATGCGAGCAATGTCTTTAACGAGGCTTCAACGCTGGGCCGGCAAGAAATGATTAGGGATAAGGAATCCTTTCCAGCGCGAGAAATCGCCGCGCAGGTTCTCCACGGAACCCGCGCCCGCGCGGCTTATGCAATTTTGCCGCGGCTGAATTCAGTCCCAAGAAAACGCCGCCGAAACGGCTTCGACCGAACCGCATTGGCGGCTGAATTTCGGCAATTCCGTGTTTTTGCACCGCCGCATTCTGCCAAGCCGGCTTTTTCTTTCCGCACGATCAAGACTTTGACTCGCTATTCGCGCCGCGCATGGCGTTTTGCGCAAATTTCTTCGCGGCGGCACGCAACCGCTTAGGCCGGCGGGCGTTGTCTGCTAGCTTGCAACCATATCAACCAAGGGAGGCAGCCGTGGCCCTTTCGTTGAGACTCGAAATTCTAGCGGTGTGCGCTGTGTTTGCTTTCGTCGGCGCGATCTTGCTGGGAGCGTTCTGAGTTCAAGCGGCCGACGACACGCCAAACCAAAAGCCGGCAACGGCGAGGCAATACAGGCACCGGAGAGAAAACCTCTCCGGTGTTTTGCTTTTTCACGCCGCCACGATACTGGGCGATGCGTGGACGTCGTAATTGAGGATTGGCGCCAACCAGCGTTCGGCCTCGGCCACGCTCCAGCCTTTGCGCCGCGCGTAATCCTCGACCTGATCGCGCTCGATCTTGCCGACGCCGAAATAGGCGCTTTGCGGATGGCTGAAATAAAGCCCGCACACCGCGGCGCCCGGCCACATCGCGAAACTCTCGGTGAGCTCGATGCCGATGCGCCCCGCGTCGAGCAGGCGGAACAATGTTCCCTTCTCGGTGTGATCGGGCTGCGCCGGATAACCCGGCGCGGGACGAATGCCGCGATAGTGCTCCGCGATCAGCTCTTCGCCGCTAAAATTCTCCTCCGGCGCATAGCCCCAGAATTCCTTGCGCACGCGCTGATGCAGCCGTTCGGCAAAAGCCTCGGCCAGGCGGTCGGCCAGCGCCTTCACCAGAATGGCGGAGTAGTCGTCATTGGTGCGTTTGAAGCGCTCGGCGATCACATCCTCGCCGATGCCGGCGGTCACCGCGAAGGCGCCGATGTAATCCGCAACGCCGCTGTCGCGCGGCGCGATGAAATCCGAGAGCGCGACATTGTTGCGCCCCTCGCGCTTGGAGAGCTGCTGGCGCAGCGCATGCAGCGTCGCCATCGGCTTGGCGAGCGCTTCGTCACCATAGACCAGGATATCGTCGCCCTGCGCCTGCGCCGGCCAGAAGCCGACCACGGCATTGGCCGTGAACCAGCCTTCCGACATTATCTTGTCGAGCATCTCGACGGCGTCCGCGTGCAGCGCGCGCGCGGCCGCGCCGACTTTCGCGTCGTCGAGGATGGCCGGAAACTTGCCGTTCAATTCCCAGGTCTGGAAGAAGGGCGTCCAGTCGATGAATTTGACCAGTTCGCCGATCGGGTAATCGTTCAGCACCTTTGTGCCGAGGAAGGTCGGCTTCGGTGGCGCGTAAGCGCCCGACCAGTCGAGCTTGAGCGCGTTGCCACGCGCCTTAGCCAGCGGCAGCCGCGCCTTGTCCTCCTGCGCGCGCGTATGCGCCGCAGCGATGCGGGCATATTCGCCGCGCAGCTCGGCCACATATGGCGCGCGGCCCTCGCGTGACAAAAGCGACTGCGCGACGCCGACCGCGCGGCTGGCGTCGTTCACATATACCGCCTGCCCACGCTTGTAGTTCGGATGGATCTTCACCGCCGTGTGCACGCGGCTGGTGGTGGCGCCGCCGATCATCAGCGGCAGCTCGAAGCCCTGCCGCTCCATCTCGGCGGCCACATGGCACATCTCGTCGAGCGAGGGCGTGATCAGGCCGGACAGCCCAATGATGTCGGCTTTCTCCGCCTTGGCGGTTTCCAGAATCTTGGCGGCCGGCACCATGACGCCGAGATCGATCACCTCGTAATTGTTGCATTGGAGCACGACACCGACAATGTTCTTGCCGATGTCGTGCACGTCGCCCTTCACCGTCGCCATCACGATCTTGCCGTTCGACGTCGAGTGCGCGCGGCCGTCCTTCTCCTGCTCCATGTAGGGCATCAGGTAGGCGACCGCTTGCTTCATTACGCGCGCCGACTTCACCACCTGCGGCAGGAACATTTTTCCCGAGCCGAACAGATCGCCGACGACGTTCATGCCGTCCATCAGCGGGCCTTCGATGACGTCGAGCGGGCGCTTGGCGCGCAGCCGTGCCTCCTCGACGTCGGCCTCGACGAAGTCGGTAATGCCATGCACCAGCGCGTGCGCCAGCCGCTTCTCGACCGGCTGCTCGCGCCAGGCGAGGTCGGCTTCCTTGGCGTCTTGACCCTTACCGTGGAATTTCTTGGCGATCTCGAGCAGCCTCTCGGATGCATCGGGACGGCGGTTGAGCACCACATCCTCGCAGGCTTCGCGCAATTCCGGCTCGAGATCGTCATAGACCGCCATTTGCCCGGCATTGACGATGCCCATATCCATGCCGGCCTTGATGGCATGATAGAGGAACACCGAGTGCATGGCTTCGCGCACGCGCTCGTTGCCGCGGAACGAAAACGACAGGTTCGACACGCCACCAGAGACGTGCACGCCCGGCAGGTTGGCGCGGATCCAGCGTGCCGCCTCGATGAAGGCGACGCCGTAACCGTTGTGCTCCTCCATGCCGGTGGCAATGGCGAAGATGTTCGGGTCGAAGATGATGTCTTCCGGCGGGAAGCCGACTTGCTTAGTCAAAATATCGTAGGCGCGCCGGCAGATCTGCGTCTTGCGCTCGAGCGTGTCGGCCTGGCCCTTCTCGTCGAACGCCATGACCACCACCGCGGCGCCGTAGCGTCGCACGGTCCTGGCGTGTGCGATGAAAGCCGCCTCGCCTTCTTTCATCGAGATCGAGTTCACCACCGGCTTGCCTTGCAGGCATTTTAGTCCGGCCTCGATCACCGAGAATTTCGATGAATCGACCATCACCGGCACGCGCGCGATATCGGGCTCGGCGGCGATGAGATTGAGGAACGTCGTCATCGCCTCCTCGGAATCGAGCAGGCCCTCGTCCATGTTGACGTCGATCACCTGCGCGCCGTTTTCCACCTGCTCGCGCGCAACCGCGAGCGCGGCGGTGTAATCGCCGGCGGTGATCAGTTTGCGGAATTTGGCCGAGCCGGTGACGTTGGTGCGCTCGCCGACATTGACGAAGGGAATTTCCGGCGTGAGCGCGAAAGCTTCAAGCCCGGAAAGGCGGAGCTGCCGCGGCACATCCGGGATTTTGCGCGGCGTTTTGCCGGCGACCGCTTTGGCAATGGCGGCGATGTGATCGGGGGTTGTGCCGCAGCAGCCGCCGACCACGTTGACGAGGCCCGCTTCGGCGAATTCGCCCAAAAGCTCCGCCATGAACTCCGGGCTTTCGTCGTAATAGCCGAACTCGTTGGGCAGGCCGGCATTGGGATAGGCGCACACGAAGGTGTCGGCGATGCGCCCGATGTCCGCGATATGCGCGCGCATTTCCTTGGCGCCAAGCGCGCAGTTCAAGCCGATGGTGACCGGCTGCGCGTGGCGCACCGAATTCCAGAATGCCGCCGGCGTTTGGCCGGACAGCAGGCGGCCGGAGCGGTCGGTGATGGTGCCGGAGATCATCACCGGCACGTCGATTGAGCGTTCGTCGCAGATTTCCGCAATGGCGTAGATCGCCGCCTTGGCGTTGAGCGTGTCGAAGATGGTTTCGATCAGCAATAAATCGGCGCCGCCGTCGATGAGCCCGCGCACCTGCTCGCCATAGGCCGTGCGCAGCTGATCGAAGGTGATGGCGCGGAAACCGGGATTGCTCACGTCCGGCGAGATCGAAGCGGTGCGGTTGGTCGGGCCCAAAGCGCCGGCGACGAAGCGCCGCCTGCCGTCTACCTTTTCGGCGATCGCAGCCGCTTGTTTCGCCAAAGTCGCGCCCGTCTGATTGAGCTCGGAAGCGATGTCCTGCATGCCGTAGTCGGCTTGCGCGATGGAGGTCGAGGAAAACGTATTGGTCGAGACGATGTCGGCGCCGGCGCGGAAATAGGCCAAGTGAATGTCGCGCACGGCGTCGGGACGGCTCAGATTGAGTAGGTCGTTATTGCCGCGCACCTCGCGGTTCCACGCGTCGAAGCGCGCGCCGCGATAGCCTTCCTCGTCGAGCTTGAGCGCCTGGATCATGGTGCCCATGGCGCCATCGAGCACCAGAATGCGGTGCTTGAGCGCCGTCTCGAACACTTGACGCACGCCGGCCATCACACCGCCTCTTGCAGGACCGGGCGTAGGCCCAGCAGATGGCAAATCGCGTAGACGAGATCGGCGCGGTTCATGGTGTAGAAATGAAAGCTGGTGACGCCACGGTCGACCAGATCGAGCACCTGTTCGGCGGCGACCGCCGCGGCGATCAGCTTGCGCGTGGCCGCGTCGTTATCGAGCCCGCGGAAACGCTCGGCCAGCCAGGCCGGCACCGAGGCGCCACAGCGTTGTGCAAAAGCCGCCGTCGCCTTGAAGTTCTGCACCGGGAAAATGCCGGGCGTGATCGGGATATCGATGCCGCGCGCGCGCACGCGGTCGAGATAGCGGAAGTAAAGGTCGTTCTCAAAAAAGAACTGGGTGATGGCGCGCGAGGCTCCCGCATCGACCTTGGCTTTAAGCATGTCGATGTCGGCTTCGATTGTCGGTGAATTGGGGTGCTTCTCCGGATAGGCCGACACGGAAATCTCGAAATCGCCGATGCGCTTGATGCCGCCGACCAGATCGGCGGCATTCTCATAGCCGCCGGGATGCGGCGCATATTTCGTACCCGCCGCGGCAGTCGAATCGCCGCGCAGCGCCACGATGTGGCGTACGCCGGCCTCTTTATAGATCCGTACGATCGTGTCGATCTCGCCGCGCGTGGCGGCGACGCAAGTGAGATGCGCGGCCGGCGTCAGCGTCGTCTCCGCGAGGATGCGCTTCACAGTGGCATGGGTACGTTCGCGCGTCGTGCCGCCGGCGCCATAAGTGACCGAGACGAACTGCGGCGCCAGCGGCGCCAGCCGCTCGATCGACTCCCACAAGATCTTGTCCATCTCGTCGGTCGCCGGCGGGAAGAATTCGAACGACACCGAGATACGGCGGCCATTGCCGGACAAAAATCGGCTGGCGCGGACGGTGTTGCTCATCACGCCACCTCCCGCGTGGCCGGCACAGCCATCAGCGCGCGGGCGTCGCGCGCGAGCCAGAGCGAGACCGCAATCTTCCCGTCCGAGCCCGGCTCCGGCGCCAGCGACTTGTGCAGCACCGGTTCGAGGCCCGAGGCCGTCATCCATTGCGTCACCGTCTCGGGCGCAAAGCCCAGGCGGCGATGCGCGAACTGCTCGCGCAGGAATTCCTGCTCATGCGGCGCGAAGTCGACCACCAGCAAGCGTCCGCCCGGGCGCAGCACGCGCGCGGCTTCGCGGATGGCGCGTGCACCGTCGTCGAGGAAGTGCAGCACCTGATGCAGGATCACAACGTCGAAGGAGTCGTTCGCCAGCGCCAGGTCGTAGAGGTCACCCTGCCGCACGCTGCAATTCTTCAGGCCCGCCCGCTCCAGCCGGTCGCGCGCCAAGAGCAGCATGTCGAGCGAGAGATCCAGCCCGAGCCCGCGCTCGATCTGCGGCCCGAACAGTTCGAGCATGCGGCCGGTGCCGGTGCCGAGATCCAACAGCGAGCGGAACGGCTTGTCGGCGAGCGCCGCACGGATGGCGGCCTCCACCGCCGCGTCGGCAACGTGCAGCTTGCGGATGCGGTCCCATTCGGCGGCATGGGCGCGGAAATAGGCTTGCGCCGCTGCGGCGCGCTGCTGCCGCACCGACGCAAGCCGCGCCCGGTCGCGCGCGATGGTCTGGTCGGCGGGATCGAGCCGGTCGAGCAACGCGCGGGCCACCGCCGCGCCGCCGCCCTGCTCCGACAGCCGGAAGAAGGCCCAAGTGCCCTCGCGGAAGCGTTCGACCAACCCGGCCTCCGCCAGCAGCTTGAGGTGGCGCGACATGCGCGGCTGCGATTGCCGCAAAATGTCGGTGAGGTCGGAAACGGTCAGTTCGGCCTCCGCCAGCAGCGCCAGCACGCGCAGGCGCGTTTCCTCGCCGGCGGCTTTCAGCGCGGCATTGAGGGCATCGAAGCCGAGGCGGCCGTTGGGGGTCATGCGAGGCCTAACGTCGGGGCTATGGGCCAGTTCCCATCACATAAAGATATCTTTATACGTTGAAACGGCCGCCGGCAAGGCCTCAGTGCAGCTTTAACGCAGCCTGGTTTACGGGTTATCACCCGCGGCAGGAGGCCCCATGACAGCCAAGGACTTCGGCATCCGCGAGGGCGAGAAGACGATCGAATTGCCCGCCAAGCCCGATGCCGCGCTCTATTTCATCGGCCGCATCCACACGCCCTGGAAGGAGCGCAAGGACTGCCCGAAGAACGCCCGCGAGTCCGACGCGGTCTGCACCATCGAACTCGACCCGGCCTTCGCCGACGGCCTCAAAGACGTCGAGACCTGCAGCCACCTGGTGGTGCTCTATTGGATGGACAAGGCACCGCGCAATCTGGTGCTGCAGGTGCCCGGCCATTACGGCGTCCAGCACGGCACCTTTGCGTTACGCTCGCCAGCACGCCCCAACCCGATCGCCATGAGCGTGGTGAAGCTCGTCTGCGTCGCCGGCAATACGCTCTCCGTCGTCGGCCTCGACTGCCTCGACGGCACGCCGCTCCTCGACCTCAAGCCCTACTTCGTCTCCACCGACAGCGTGCCCGACGCGGTGGTCGGCTGGCATAAGCGCAAGGATTGACTTGAGCGGTAACCCGCGCCGCCTAAACGCAATCTAAGCACTTCCGTTCCCGCCGCTCCTGCGCTTTTAAATCGGAACCATTGAGCCACCCAGCGATTTTCCCGACTGAACGGGCGAGGGAATTCGCGAGGGTGTCATGTCAAAAGTCCACTCCGCTACCGCGCTCGCCGCATTGATCGCGGCCGCCGCGCTCAGCTGCGCGCCCGCGCGCGCGCAACAGCTACCGACCTTGTTCCTGCGCCCGCCGGTGCAGATGCAAGTAGAGCCGCAGATCACGGACCCGGAGGTCATCGCGCCCCAGGCCGCACCATCGGACGAAGCCGCGCCTCAGGCTGCGCCGTCCGATGAGCAGGACGAAAACGCGCAGCGGCCGCCGCGCCTGCAGCGCCAGGTCGTCGACTATCCGACGCGCGAGGCGCCCGGCACCGTTATCGTCGACACGCCGCATACCTTCCTCTATTACGTGCTCGGCAACGGCAAGGCGATCCGTTACGGCATCGGCGTCGGCCGCCAGGGCTTCACCTGGTCAGGCATCAAATCGATCATCCGCAAGACCGAGTGGCCGGACTGGTATCCGCCGCCCGATATGATCGCGCGCCAGCCTTATCTGCCGCGCATGATCGCCGGCGGCCCGGGCAATCCGCTCGGCGCGCGCGCGATGTATATCGGCGGCACCGAGTACCGCATCCACGGCACCAACGATCCGACCTCGATCGGCAAGTTCATGTCGAGCGGCTGCATCCGCATGACCAACGACAACGCCATCGATCTGTTCAACCGCGTGCAGGTCGGCGCGAAGGTGATCGTGCTGCCGATGAAGGGCGCGCCCCACGTGGCGCAGGCGGAAGAGCCGCCCTGGCAGGCGAAAGCGCAGGCCGCGATCGCGGCGAGCAAACCCGCGCGCACGAGCTGGAACGCCAGCCGGCCCGCCGGGCTCTATTAGATTTCGAGAATTTCTTCGAGAGCTACAGGCTGAAGTGCTCGTAGGCCTTCAGTTTCTCGAGGTTCTGCCTGACCGAGAAGGAGATCCACGCGCGGTCGCGCAAATGCGGCACGCGCGTTATGTCCATCGTCTGCGCGAGCTTGCGCACGTAGAACAGCTCTTCTTTCGACTGGATATTGAAGTCGGCGAATTCGACCCGCCCCTCGAACAGCTCCGCATCGGAAATCGCGTCGTTGAAGCGCCGTTTCCAACCAGAGCCTTGCGGGGTCACGTCGAGGCCGGCGCCCTCGCCGAACGGCAGCTTGGCGCGGTCGCGAATGGAACGCGGCAATTGGTCGGGATAAAGATCGTAGAGGTCGCGCAGCGCCGCCTTGCCGCGCGGCAAGCCGCCGACTTCGCGCACCAGCGCGGACGCATCGATGTTCAACGCGTATTTCACGACCGAGGGATCGAGGAACGGCTCGCGCGTTTCCACCTGATGGCGCATCGAGCAGCGGTCGACGCGCTGCAGACTGACGCGATGCATCAAGCTGAGGCATTCGTCGCGAATGATCCGGTCGGCGGCGTCTTCGGCATGAAGGCCAATTCAAGCGGCGGATGGCCGCAGAACAGTTCGTCGGCGCCTTCCCCGCACAACGCCACACGGAAGCCGTCGCCGTGCATATGCTCCGCCGCGAACAAAGAGCAGATGGCGCCGCGCACCAGATTTGGCTCGAACGACTCGGTCGCTTCGACTGCATGCCCAATGAGCGAGAACACCGCGTCGCTGTCGGCTTCGAACGGCACCAGACGCAGATCGAACTTCGTGCGCTCGGCATATTCGGCCGCGAAGCGGTAATCCGGCGCGTCGGCGCCGCCGACGAAGTAGCCGGGCGCCTCGGGGCGGTACTGCCGCGCATAATGCGCAACAAGGGTACTGTCGATGCCGCCGCTGAACAGCGTCGCGACCGGCAGGTCGGGCGGCAGCCGCACCGCATCCGACAACACGCGGTCGAGCACCAGCGGGTCATGGTGCACCGGCGCGTCGGCGCGCGGATAGATGGGGGATTTATAGCGTCCGCACGTTTTGCTGGAGAGCGCGTAGCCCGGCGGCAGCAGCAGCACGTCGCCGACCGGAACGGTCTTCAACAGCGGCCGCATCTCCGAGCAGGACAGAAATCTGCTGCCCGATTGAATAACGTAGAGCGGCTTGACGCCGAACGGATCGCGCGCGGCCAGGAATTCGCCCGAGGCGATCTCGATGGCGACAAAGGCATACATGCCGATGAAGCGTTCGAGCGCCTGATAGCCCCAGACTTGCAGCGCGTTGGCAAGCACTTCGGTATCGGACTCGGTGCGGAATTTGACACCAAGCGCGGCCAGCTCCTGCCGCAGTTCGGCGTGGTTGTAGATTTCGCCGTTGAAGCAAACGGCCAGGCCCCCGTCGAACGAGAGCTGGGGCTGCACCGCGTGCTCGGCATCGACAATCCGCAATCGCCGCGTGCACATGGCGGTGTCTTTGCGGGGCAACATCACCGGGTCGGTCACGTCGCCGCATTCTGACGCTTCCCAATTCGGCCGAAAGACCTGTTAGAGATCGTTAACCATACAGATCGAAGTGTGAACTTTGCTTTAATGTCTGGATAACGAGGAGACCGGCGATGCGTGTTGCAGCGATGGCGGCGGGTGCGGTCGGGGCTTATTTCGGCGCGCGCATGGCGGCCGCCGGCCATGACGTGTTCTTCATCGCGCGCGGCGCCCATGGCGATGCCATGCGCAAGGACGGCCTGCGCATCGTGAGCGTCAACGGCGACGTCCATCTGCCGAAGCCGAATGTCACCGACGACCCCGCGGCGGTCGGCCCGGTCGATGCCGTTATATTCGCCGTCAAGCTGTGGGATACCGAGAAAGCCGCCGAGGCGACGCGCCCGCTGCTCGGCCCCAACACCCGCGTCATCACGCTGCAGAACGGCGTCGACAGCTACGAGCGCATCGCGCCGATCGTCGGCCAAGAGCGCGCCATCCCCGGCGTCACTTACGTCGTCACCGTGATCGACCGCCCCGGCGTCATCAAGCAGACGAGCCCGTTCCAGCAGATCATCTGCGGCACCGCCGACGGACGATCGGACGCGCCATTGGCGGCGTTCGTGGACGCGGCCAAGGCCGCCAAAATCCCGATCACGCTGTCCGACAACATCGAGCGCGACCGCTGGCAAAAATTCATCTTCCTCACCGGCACTTCGGGCGCCACGGCGCTCACCCGTTCGAGCATGGGACCGATCCTGGCCGATCCCGACATGCGCGCGCTGTTCCACAACATCATGAAGGAGACGCTTGCCGTCGGCCGCGCCAAGGGCGTCGCGCTCGACCCCGGCTACGCCGACGAGCGCATGGCCTTCGCCGACAAGAACCTCACCCCCGGCATGAAGGCGTCGATGGCGAACGATCTCGACCGCGGCAACCGGCTGGAGCTGGATTGGCTGGCGGGCCGCGTGTCGCAGCTCGGCAAACAGCTCAACGTGCCGACGCCGGTCAACGATACCGTTTACGCCGCGCTCAAGCGCTATCGCATGGGCACGCCGAAATAGGCGAAGCCGGCCGGCGGAACTAGCCAACCACGATCGGCACCAAATAGCCGTAGACGAACATCGCGAACAACGCCGCGAGAAAAATATTCGCGATCGTTCTTGCGATCCGCTCGGCGCGAGCGTCGGTATGCACGCTCCCATGCATGGCGGTCTCCGTCGTTAACCGCGCCCCGAGCGATAACGCGGCAAGCGGCCGAAGGTGCCGCAGCGCGGCCGTCGCTACCAGGTTATGGCAATCGCGCGCGCGTCCCACACCATAGTGGGTCGCCGCCGAGACAAAAAATTAGTGGTGCGCATGCAAGAACAATCGCAATCGGGAGTGCATTTGCGTGCCGGAGTTGTTCCGTATTCTTCACGTCGATGACGATCCAGTCATGCGCGATGCCGTCGAACTATCGCTCGGTCACGACCCGGCGTTCATCGTGCTGAGCTTCGGCGACGCGCGCGCGGCGCTCGCGGCCGCGCCGGACTGGCAGCCGGAACTCATCATCTGCGACGCCGAAATGCCCGGTGTGGACGGGGCGACCCTGGTTGCCCAGCTGCGTGCGAACCCTGCCACCGCCGCGGTTCCCGCGATCGCCTTGACCGCCCGCGACCGCCCAGACGACGTCGCGGCCTTGCAAGCGCTTGGCGCCGCCGCGGTCGTCGCAAAACCCATCGATCCCGACACGCTCGCCGCGACGGTGCGGCGCCATCTCTTCACCATCCGGATGCAGACGGCGGGCTACAATTTTTCGCAGCGCTTGCGCCGCGACGCGGTCACGCTTGCAGCGTTCCGGCCGCGCCTCGGCGAGACGCCCGCGCCGCAAGAGTTGCAGTCCGTCGCGCACAAGCTCGCCGGCGCCGCCGGCATCTTCAATTTCGCCGCCGTGAGCGCGCAGGCCGCGGCGCTGGAAAACGCCGTCATCGATAATCGCGCGGGCCGCGGCGCGCCGGAGACGGTCGCGGCCAACCTCGACGCGCTGTTGGATTGCATCGCGCACGGGCAGTGAAGCGAGCACAAGGGGGATGCCATGAATGCCTACTTCGAGGAGCACCAGGGTCCGCGCAATGTGCTGATCGCCGACGACGATCCAGCCGTCCTGCGGCTGCTCGGCACGCGATGCGCGATGCTCGGCTTCCACGTCGACACTGCAACCAACGGCATGCAGTTGCTGGTGAAGGCGCGGCACAGGCATCCGGACATTTTGATCGTCGATATCAACATGCCGGCACTCGACGGGCTGTCGATCTGCACGAGCCTGCTGGAGCCGGGTCGCAAGCCGGTCGAAGTCATCGTCATCAGCGGCACTCCCGACCATGCGACGCCCGAACGCTGCGAGAGCCTCGGGGTCTTTTTCGGACGCAAGGGCCCCGACTTCTGGAAAAATGTCGAGTGCGCTCTGGCCGAAATTTGCCCGGACATCGTCGACCGGATCGCAAAACTGCCAGCCGTACCGTCGACGACTTTACGGCAGCGCCCGTGCGTGCTGGTCGTCGACGACGATGCCAGCAGCTTCGCCTTCCTGTCGAGCCGGCTCGAGAAATACGGCATCGACGCCATCTACGCGTCGGATGCCACGCAGGCCTGTCGCGTCGCCGGCAAACAGCGGCCGAGCGTCATCATCTCGGACAACTACATGCCCGACGGCGACGCGAAGTATTTGCTGTGCCGTCTGCGCGGTTCGCCGCTCACTGCCGACATCCCGGTCATCGTGATCAGCGGCCGCAAGCTCAGCGAGCTGGACGAGCAGAGCCTGAGGCGGGAAATCTGCGGCTGGCCGGGCGCCGTGCAAGTGCTGCGCAAGTCGTTCGACACGCAAGAACTGTTTGGCGCGCTGGAGAAATTCTGCAGCTTCAAAAAGCCGGGCGCCGAAGCGGCACCCGGAAGCGCACTGGGCGCCCGCGCCCCCGGCAATCCGGATTAGCCGCGGAAGGAGCCCCAGCGGCGCAGCTGGGGCTCCCCGCGGGGGAACGGCAGGAAGGGGCAAACCAAACCAGCCGTCCCGACGCCGTGCCTGCGTGCTGCGAAACGCGGGCCGCTAGATGAGCGGCCACAGATAGCCGTACGCAAACAACGCACAGAGCAGCACAACGAAGATCGTGGCGGCGCGTCTGCCGATTGCGTCTGCGAGATCGTCTCGGTTCTCGTTCACCGGGCCCGCCCGCTAAAAAATGGCCGCACTGAAGCGAGCGCGGCCAATAAAGGCTTGGTCGTAACCACCCGCTCCAGAGGGGAAAGAGTGGCGTCGTCAATGTGACGGAAGCCGTTTTCGCATGCTTTCTCTGCAATCATTGATTCAGATTAATGAACATGATTACGTTGGCGTGATGGATAGCGTCATGGTCACGCCGCGCAATGCGCTGAACCGGCAGCATCCTTTCGTCGCCCGCCTGCTGCAGCATGTCGACTTGAGCGCCGCCGATCTCGACGGCCTCGACGGCATCATCGACGGCGAGCTCAGCATCCGCAAACGGCGCGACCTAATCATCGACGGCTACGAATACCGCAAGCTCTGCTTCGTGAAGGACGGCTATGCCGTGCGCTACAAGCTGCTGCGCAACGGCAAACGGCAGATCCTCAACGTCGTGCTGCCCGGCGACATCATCGGGCTGCCCGGCAGCTTCTACGAGCGCGCCGTCTATTCGGTCATCGCCATCAGCGACCTGCGCATGCACGTCTGCTCGCTCGATGCTTATGTGCAGCTTTGCTACCAGCGCCCGCAATTCGGATTGGCGCTGACCTGGATCGCCGTGCAGGAGGCGACGACCTACGCCGAGCACGTGATCGACGTCGGCCGCCGCACGCCGATCGAGCGGCTCTCCCATTTCCTGCTCGAGCTGCATGCGCGGCTGTGGGCGGTCGGCCGCGCCGAGGCCGCGCGCTTCACGCTGCCGTTCTCGCAGGAAGTGATGGCCGACGTGCTGGGGTTAAGCGTGCCGCATCTCAATCGCATGATGCAGCGGCTGCGCGCCGAGAAGCTGATCGCCGACCGCGCGCGCACGGTCGAGTTTATCGACACCGCCGCCATGCAGGCGCTCGCGCATTACCAGCCGCAGGCGCTGGCGCCGATCCCGCATCCGGCGCCGGTTTGATCCGATCCTGCCGCGCTGCGGCATGATTTGTGCGCCCTGGCGTCCCGCCACGGCCTCCCGTAAAGTTCGGCTTCTCGACGAATCGAGCGGGGGATGCGATGGGCGGAATGCTCGACACGATCCTCTATTGGGTGACGGCGCCGATCCGCTGGTTCGGCCGCTCGCGCGCGTTTCGCTTCGCCCTCGTCGGCGCGATCGCGCTCGGCGCTTCGTTTTACGCGACGTTGTGGGCGCTCGACCGCTTCACGCCCGCGCCCAGCATGCCTTCGCCGGCGCTTGCCAAGCTGCCGCGCCTGCCCGATCTGCCGCCGGTCACACGCGCGTCCTACGTGATCGCACCGGTCGCCGTCGCGCTCACCGCCATCCGCGCCAGTCTCGACGCCGCAGCACCCCGTCAGCTCATCGGCCAGAACGCCAACCCGGTGAGCAGCCTGTTGTCGAAAGCCGACATCGGCATCACCGTCGCGCGCGGGCCGCTCACCGTGAACGGCGCGCCCAATGATCTCGCCATCGGCGCCCCGCTCAACTCCTCGCTCAAGATCACCGGCCAGATCGCCGGCGTTGCCGGCAACCTCACCGGCTCACTCACCAGCTTCATCGACAGCGGCCTCGGCAAGAACATCGGCAGCCTCACCAGCAAGGTGCTCGACCAGCACGCCGATGTGCGCGGCCAAGTGACCGTGCATTCGCGCCCGGCTATCACCTCTGACTGGCGGCTGGAGCCGAATTTGACCGCACAGCTTGCGCTCGGCGACAGCGCGGTCAGCCTCGCCGGGATGAAGATCAACATGGCGAGCGAGGCGCGTCCGCTGATCGACAAGATGGTCAACGAGCAAGTCGCCGAACTGGAATCGCGGCTGCGCCACGATACCTTCCTCGAGCGGTCCGCGCGCGAGCAGTGGGCCAAGATGTGCCGCGCCATTCCGCTCGGCGGCGGCCAGACCGGGATGCCGCAGTTGTGGCTGGAGATGCGTCCGATCCGCGCCGCCGCTGCGCAGCCGCGCATTGGCGCACATGACGTTACGCTCACCGTCGGCGTGCAGACGGAAACGCGCATCACGCCGGCGGAGACCAAACCCAGTTGCCCGTTCCCGGCCAAGCTCGAACTGGTGCCGCCGATGGACGAAGGCAAGCTCGCAGTCGGGCTGCCGATCGACGTGCCGTTCAGCGAGCTCAACACCCTGCTCGAAGCACAGCTCAAGGGTCACCGCTATCCGGAAGACGGCAAGACGGCGATGGATGTCGAGGTGCTCAAGGCCAATGTCGGCGCCGCCGGCGACCGGTTGCTGATCGCACTCGACGTCAAGGCGCGCGAGAAGAAAAGCTGGTTCGGCTTCGGCGCCACCGCCACCGTGCAGATCTGGGGCAAGCCGGTGCTCGACGCGCAGAACCAGATCCTGCGGCTCACCGACGTATCGCTGGCGGTGGAATCGGAAGCGGCCTTCGGGCTGTTGGGCGCCGCCGCCCGCGCCGCCATGCCGTATCTGCAGAAGGCGCTGGCGGAGAAGGCAGTGGTCGATCTCAAACCCTTCGCCGCCGACGCCAAGAAGAAGATCGCGACCGCGCTCGCCGACTTCCAGCAGAACAGCGAGGGCGTGCAGGTCGACGCCGCCATTCAAGACGTGCGCCTGACCGGCATCGCCTTCGACTCGAAGACCTTGCGCGTGATCGCGGAAGCCGACGGCAGCGCCCACGCCGCCATCACGCAATTGCCGAAGATGTAAGGCCTTTTGGCCTCGCCCCATGTCCCCGACGCAGATCGGGGCCGCATTGACACCCCCGCCCTCGCGCCTACATTACAAAGGTTCCGAGGGGTGCCCTTGTTCGGGCTGAGAAAAACCCTTTGAACCTGATCCGGGTCATGCCGGCGAAGGGACAGGACAATCGATGCAATCGACGCAACCACCGCAATCGACGCGGCGATCCGAACGGCCGCAAGCGGCGCAGCCGTCGCTGCGGCCAATGCAAGCGGCACAACCGTTGCAACGGCCGGAACCCACCCGGCCGCCGCACGCCGTCGAGCCGTCTGCGCCGCCGCAGCCGGCGGACGCGCCGCACACGTCGCTGACCATCGCGCGGCTGGCCGGGCCGGTGCTCGCCACCGTCGGCATCGGCATGCTGGTCAACGGAGATGTCTACCGCGAGTTGGCCGGCCAGTTCCTGACCGCCTACCCGTTCGTCTACTTTTCCGGCGTTCTGGCGCTCGTCGCCGGCCTCGCCATCCTCAATGCCCACCCGGGCTGGACCGCCGACTGGCGCAGCACAATCACGGCGCTCGGCTGGGTCTTCACCGGTATCGGGATGTTCCGCATCATCAGCCCGCAGTTTCCCGCCTTCGTCGCGGGCGCGCTGGTGGCGCACAACGGCTTCTTTTTCGGCGCCGGCATCGTACTCTTGGCGCTCGGCGGCTTTGTCACCTTCAAAGGCTACGTGGCTTAATCCGGGGGGAAACGACCATGGAACGCTCGCGTTTTATTGCCAAGCTGATCGGGCCGGTCTGCATTGCCGGCGGACTCGGCATGTTGTTCAACACGGCCGTGTTCAAGGCGATGTTCGAACACGCCATCCACGATCACATCTTGATCTATCTGGGCGGCGTGATCGCGCTGTCGATCGGACTGGCGATCGTCGTCCTGCACAATGACTGGCGGTGGCGGTGGCCGCTGATCATCACTGTGTTCGGCTGGGTCGCGGTGGTCGGCGGCATCGTGCGCATCGTCGCCCCGCAGCTCGTCGAGCAGTTTGCCGGCCAGATGATCGCGCAGCCGAATTTTTTCAACGTCGAAGGATCGATCGCTTTGCTGCTCGGCGTGTTGTTGAGCTACTTCGGTTATCTCAACCCGCCGACGCTTACCGCGGCCCGCGCTCCGCGCGCGTCGCGTCCCCGTAGGAGAAGGTAACTCGTCATGAACATCCACGATCCCAAGGTCACGCTGCCGAAGGTCACCACCGGCGCTCTGCCCGCCTCGCGCAAGGTTTACGCCGCGCCCGAAGCCGCGCCCGACCTGCGCGTGCCGCTGCGCGAGATCGCATTGGATGCATCGTCCGGTGAGCAGCCGCTGCCGGTCTACGACACCACCGGGCCCTATACCGACCCGACCTACACCGTCGACGTCGAGAAGGGCCTGCCGCGCACGCGCCTGCGCTGGGTCCAGGAGCGCGGCGGCGTCGAGCAATATGACGGCCGCCCGATCAAGCCGGTCGACAACGGCAATGTCTCGGGTACGCATCTGGCGCGCAACTTCCCCAATACGCCGAAGCCCTGGCGGGCGGTTTCTTCCTCGTCATTCCGGGGCGCGAGCGCAGCGAGCGAACCCGGAATCCAGGAGCGACACGGCACGCAGCCCCTGGATTCCGGGGACGGCGCTTCGCGCCGTCCCGGAATGACATCTGATGGCCAGCACCCCCTCACCCAGCTCGAATGGGCGCGCGCGGGCATCATTACCAAGGAAATGATCTACATCGCCGAGCGCGAAAATCTCGGCCGCAAAAAAATGCTGGATCGCGCGCAAGCGGCGCTCGCCGACGGCGAGAGCTTCGGCGCCGCCATTCCGCCCTTCATCACGCCGGAATTCGTGCGCTACGAGGTGGCGCGCGGCAGAGCGATCATCCCGGCCAACATCAACCACGCCGAACTGGAGCCGATGATCATCGGCCGCAACTTCCTGACGAAAATCAACGCCAATATCGGCAACTCCGCCGTCACCTCCTCCGTGGAGGAGGAAGTGGAAAAGATGGTGTGGGCGATCCGCTGGGGCGCCGACACGGTGATGGACCTATCCACCGGCCGCAACATCCACAACACGCGCGAATGGATCATCCGCAACGCGCCGATCCCGATCGGCACCGTGCCGATCTACCAGGCGCTGGAGAAGGTCAACGGCGATCCCGTCAAGCTCGACTGGGAGTGCTACAAGGACACGCTGATCGAGCAATGCGAGCAGGGCGTCGACTATTTCACCATCCATGCCGGCGTGCGGCTCGGCTACATCCACCTCACCGCCAACCGCGTCACCGGCATCGTCTCGCGCGGCGGCTCGATCATGGCGAAGTGGTGCCTGTCGCGGCACAAGGAATTGTTCCTGTACGAGCGCTTCGACGAGATCTGCGACATCATGCGCAAATACGATGTGTCGTTCTCGCTCGGCGACGGCCTGCGCCCCGGCTCGATCGCCGACGCCAACGACCGCGCGCAATTCGGCGAACTCGAAACACTCGGCGAGCTCACCAAGGTGGCCTGGGACAAAGGCTGCCAGGTGATGATCGAAGGCCCCGGCCACGTGCCGATGCACAAGATCAAGATCAACATGGACAAGCAGCTCAAGGAATGCGGCGAGGCGCCGTTCTACACGCTCGGGCCGCTCACCACCGACATCGCGCCCGGCTACGACCACATCACCAGCGCCATCGGCGCGGCCATGATCGGCTGGTTCGGCTGCGCCATGCTCTGCTACGTGACGCCGAAGGAGCATCTCGGCCTGCCCGACCGCGACGACGTGAAAGCCGGCGTGATTGCCTACAAGATCGCCGCGCACGCGGCCGACCTCGCCAAGGGCCACCCGGCGGCGCAGCTGCGCGACGACGCCCTGTCCCGCGCGCGCTTCGACTTCCGCTGGCAGGACCAGTTCAACCTCGGCCTCGATCCGGAGACCGCGCGCGAATATCACGACGAGACGCTGCCCAAGGAAGCGCACAAGGTGGCGCATTTCTGCTCCATGTGCGGGCCGAAGTTCTGCTCGATGAAGATCACGCAGGATGTGCGGGATTATGCGGCGACGCTGAACGATCCGCTGTCGTCGGGAACGCTGACGCAGAAGGGCGTGATCGAGGACGGCATGGCGCACATGTCGGAGAAATTCCGGCAGATGGGCGAGCAGGTCTATGTCGATGCGGCGAAGGTGAAAGAGAGCAATAAGGCGCTTTAGCTAGCTCATGTCCTGGATGCGGTGCAGCGCGCCAGCGATGCACCGCTGATCCGGGACCGTTCCAAACTCTGAGTTCGCGACGGTCCCGGTTCGGCAGCACACCGTTCGCTTCACTCACGCTGCGCTGCGCCCGGACACTGACTCTCCGCTGTCATGCCCGGGCTTGACCCGGGCATCCCGCTTGTGGACGCGTTGTGCCATCCTAAGCGCGATGGCCGGGACAAGCCCGGCCTTGATCGGGTCGCTGATGCTGAGGTGGAAAGCGGAATAGATAAGGCCGGAAAGGTGACGCCACGACAGATCGAAGCCGCCGCACGAATAGCCATCGAGACGCGAGATGTCAGCTCCCAAGAACTTCTCAGCGAATTGGATAGGCTCTGTTTAGAATATGATTCTCTTAGGCGGACACTTCCGTCGGCAGAAAATCGGACTCGAGCGATGACGCGCATCGTCGTCAAGATGCGCTCCCTGGCGCCGAGCGTCATAGATTATTTAGATGCTTACAAAAGCTCTCGCTCTCCCGGCAGTCGATTGGCGGCTATCGCGATGATGCAAATGGTACCGAGGGTCGCAGATATTGATTGGCTGAAAGACCGGTTTTCGTTCGACCAGCCGTTTATATTCTACCAAGCCGCCCTCGCTTTTCACAATGTTGCGGACAGTCACAACACCCGCGAAGGAAAAGATCGAGTACGTAAATTCGCGCAACAGGCTCTTGCGAAGGTCAAGAGCTTTCCAGGCGTTCCCGATCCGAGCACAATAGAAGTTCTCGACAACTTGATTGCCAGCCTTTCTCAACAATGAGCCGGTAGTCAACAGCGCATTACGAAGCGTAATCCGTCACTTCAGGCGCTCGCCAAGGAGCGCGACGCGCGACTCAAAAACAAAAAATGGCTGGATCCCCGCTTCCGCGCCTACGCGCCGGCGACCGCCCCTCACCCCACCTTCAACTTCCTCGCCTTCCTTAAATCCGCATTGATGCGCGTCTGCCAGCCGGCGCCGGTCTTGCGGTAGGCGGCGAGCACGTCGGCGTCGAGCCGCAGCTTCACCGCCTGCTTCGGATTCGGCAGCGGCGGGCGGCCGCGGCGAATGACCTTATCGCCGCGCCGGATTTCGGCGCGGTCGAAGAACTTGTCCGTCAGCGCCGGCGCGTCGTCAGAATCGCGCCATGCGGCGGAGCCAGAGCGCCTCTTCTTCGGCATGACAGTGCCTCATCGAAATGACGTGGCGGGCTTTGCCGCGTCGCGTCCAGACCATGACCACCAGACGTTCGTCGAGATGGCCGGCGGTGATGAACCGCGTCTCGCCGTAATCGAAGCGGTCGTCGATCACCGTCGCCGTCAACCCGACGAAGACCTCGCCGGCCCGGGCGAAATCCAGCCCGCGATGCTTGAGCGTGAGAGCGCGCGCGCCGGGTCGAAGGTGATCGTCATCCCAAATTATTGTACCCCCAGATAATCGGCGCGTCAACGCCGCGATGGCGCGCGTCCCGGCCGCGGCATTTGCCTCCCCTTCGCGGCGGTGACACGATGAGCCAGTCACACGCCGCGCGGAGACCACCCATGGCCGATCACGGCACCCTGTCGCTTGACGAGCTCAACAACCGCATCGCCATTACGCGCGACAACATCCGGCAGCTAATCGAGCAGGCGGCGGCCATGTCGGGCGCCGGCGACGAGGCGCGCATTGCCGACCGCCTCTCCGCGCAACAGGCCGAGCTCGACACGCTCGTCAAGGAGCGCGATGCAAGGCTGAAGAAGAGGAAGTAGCTGGATCCCCGCTTGCGCGGGGATGAGCGGACTAACGCCCGCTCACTTCACCGTCACCGCCAGTCCATTGAGGTCCGCGCTGACGATGGCGCCGACGGAGCGCCCGGTCAGCGTGAGCACCGCGCCGTGCTGGTTGGTGAGCACGATCGCCTGCGCGCCGCGGCCGACCGCTGCGCCGACATTGCCCGCCGCATAGACGCCGGAGACGTCCGACGGGCGATGGATGTTGCTGACCGTGCCGTGGAACCACGTCTCCGAGGCGCCGAAGGTGAACCCATAAGAGATGCCGCCGATGCCGAGCGCATAGCGGCGGCCCTGGAACGTCAGCGTGCCTGAGCCACCCGAGCCGCCGACGACGAAGCCGGCCTTGATCACCTTGAATCTGATGCCGCCCGAGTCGGCGAAGGCGGTGGACGAGAGGGCGATGCCGGCGAACGCGATGGCCGCGACGAGAGCGGCACGAAATCCGGATGACAAGCGCATGGTGGTCTCCTCCGTGTCATGCGCGGGCTTGACCCGCGCATCCATGATGAAAATCAGCGAACACAAACCTTACAATAACGACCCAGATTGGGGGCCCCGCCTCATGGATTGCCGGGTCATTAAGCGGAAAGACAGCGCTTCGCGCCTTTTGCCCGGCAACGACCAGTGGTTATTTCTTCTTCGCCTTCTTCTTCTTTTCCACCGGCGGCGCCGCGGCGGCGGCGGCCGCCTCCTCGGCGTCGCGCGCCAGCCGCAGCGCCTTGAGCTTGGCGGTCTTGGCGCGGGCGGCGATGGCCGCGTTCTCGTAGTCCATCATCGCGCGCTTGCCGTCCTCGGCCTGGCGCGCCTTGCGGAATTCCTTGTTGGCCGCCGTCGTTTTCGGATTGTCCGCCAAGTTCGCTCTCCTTGCTGAATGCGCGCCGGGTCACCCCGGCATGAAACACTGCCCCCTATATGGGGAGCGAAAACGTTATTTGCCCGCCGCCTTGCGCAGCGCCGCAGCGATGCGGTCCTGCCAGCCGGGGCCGTCCGCCTGAAAAAAGTCGAGCACGTCGCGGTCGATGCGCAGCGACACCATTTCCCTGGCGCCGGGCACCGCCTGCGGCGGCGCCGGCAGATCGGCCGGCTTGGTGGTCGCCGCCTTGAAGGCCTTTTCGGCCTCCGAGCGCGAATCGCGGATCGGTCCTCGTGCCATGGCGGCTTATAGCACAGCGGCGCGGCGGCGCGCTTACCGCTTGAAAAGCCCCATGATGCTGGCCTTGGCCAGCGCCTGGAAATGCAGGTTGAAGCCGACCACCGCCGCCGAGGTGTCGGCCTTGACGTCGAGCAGGCCGGAGACCGCGAACACCGTGAACAGATAGCGGTGCGGGTGGTCGCCTTCCGGCGGGCAGGGGCCGCCATAGCCGGGCGCGCCGAAATCGGTGCGCGTCTGCAGCGCGCCGGGGGGCAGCTTGCCGCCCGCGCTGCCGGCGCCGGCCGCCAGCTCGCTCACGGTGGGCGGAATGTTCACCACCACCCAGTGCCAGAAGCCCGAGCCGGTCGGCGCGTCGGGGTCGTAGCAATGCACGGCAAAGCTCTTGGTGCCGGCCGGCGCGCCCGACCACGCGAGATGCGGCGACCGGTTGCCGCCGGCGCAGCCGAAGCCGAAGTCGGCCGACAGGATAAAATCCTTGCCGAGATAATCGCCGTCCTTGAAGCTGGTGCTGGTGACCGTGAATGCCATTGTCATCTCCCGTGTCCGCTCGTGTCGAGAGCCTAGTCCACTTAAACGCCGTGGCAAGGCGGCGGGCTCCAGCGTAACATGCGGGCAGTTTGCGTGGGGGCGCGCATGGATGCGCAGCAGGACGATCCCGGCGCGCGCGATTTGTCGTCGCGGCTGGTGTCAGGTCTCAAGAGCGTGGTCGGCGACGATACGCCGTTCGCCGCGTTGCGCGCGGGCTTTTTCGCCGTCGCCGCCGCCACGCTCGCGCTGTGGGTGGCGAGCCTCGTCCCGGCCATCGAGAACTGGAACAACCCGAACGAAGACGGCTTCTCCATGATCCCCGCCGTCTATGCCAGCATCACGATGCTGCCGGTCGGGCTCTATCTGCTGGCCGGTGGCATCGCCGGGCGCGGCAAGTGGGCGGCCCGCGCGCGCAAGGCGCTGTTCATCGGCATCGCGCTGCTGTTCGTCGTGGCCGCTTTCAAGATTCTCCAGTTCTTCGCCAACGGATCCGACGGCTAGAAAATTTCCGATTGCACGCGGGGCGGAAACGGTCGCCAATGGTGCGCATTCCAACGCACTGATTCTCGCCATGGGCTCGTTCAACGCCTTCGATGCCGCCGTCATCGGCATCATGATCGTCGCGGTCGTCATGGGCTTCCGCTCGGGGCTGCTGCGCGCGCTCGCCACCATCCTCGGCTATCTGTGCGGCGCGGCGGTCGCGGTCGGCGCCACGCCCGCGGTCGCACGCATCCTCACCGAGCAGCTGCACGTCGCGCCGCTGCCGGACGGTGCGGTGTTCGCCGGCGTCTTCATCGCCGCCGGCATGATCCTCGCCGCGCTGATGCGCATGGTGGTCGGCGAGCTCGCCGGCAAGGACATCGGCGCGGCCGACCGCATGGCCGGCGCCATGCTCGGCGCCGTGCGCATCGTGCTGCTGGCGATCGTGCTGGTGCTGGTGTTCGACCGCATCATTCCGCCCGGCCGCGAGCCAGCCTTCCTCGCCAGCTCCAAGCTGCGCCCGATCCTGTCGGCGGCCGGCCAGCAGGGCCTGCAATCGCTGCCGCCCGATATCATCGACGCCATCGACCGCATGAAACGCGAGCGCGGTATCTGAAGATTGCCTGCAACCTTCCCCCGCCCTGGCACGTTTTCGGCGGGCGGCCTATCATCCCGCTTTCCACCCCGGAGGGGGACCCAATGACCGAAGTTGTTTATGAAATCGTCGAGCACGACGGCGGCTGGGCCTACAAGGCCAACGGCGTGTTCTCGGAAAGCTTCCCGAACCACGCCGAGGCGCTCGCCGCCGCGCAGGCCGCCGCCGAAGAGCAGCGCGTACCCGGCTCCACCAACGTCATCGAGTGGGAAGACGAGCAGGGCCGCTGGCACACCGAGACCGAGCGCGGCACCGACCGTCCGATGACCGAGGTCCGGGACAAGCGCTGAGCGCGCTAGAGCATGATTGTCTCACGCTGAAGCGTATCCGGCGTTGGCGAAGTAACTGGCACATTCCTGTGGCGTGAAGCATTCGAGCAGGGCGCCGATGCGCTTCCATGTGGCCTCGACGGTTCTCTCGGCGGCTTTGCGCAGTAGTGTCTTAAGCTTGGCGAAGACCTGCTCGATCGGGTTGAGATCGGGACTGTAGGGCGGCAGGAAGAACAGCTTGGCGCCGGTGGCGCGAATGGCCCGGCGCACAGCCTTTCCTTTGTGGCTGCCAAGATTGTCGATGATCACGATATCGCCAGGCTTGAGTGTCGGCACGAGGATTTGCTCGACATAGGCCAGGAAGCTTTGGCCGTTGATCGGCCCGTCGATAACGCAAGGGGCATCGATCCGATCGCTGCGCAGCGCGGCCAGGAAGGTGAGCGTCTGCCAGCGGCCGTGCGGGACCTTGGCCACCAGCCGTTGGCCTCGCCGCGCGCGGCCATGGCTGCGTGTCATGTTAGTCTTGGCCCAGGTCTCATCGATGAAGACGAGGCGGGCCGGGTCAAGCCTGCCTTGATACCGTTTCCATTGTGCCCGCCGCCTGGCCACGTCGGGGCGATCCTGCTCGCTGGCGTGCAGGCTTTTTTTTGAAGCTGATGCCCTCGCGCTCGAACAAGTGCCAGACCGCGTAGTAGCTCACCTCGATCCCGCGCTCTGCCAACTCGGCCAGCAGTGCTCGCAAGGTCACATCCGGCTTCTCCGCGAGACGTCCCAGCAGCCAGTCGCGCTCCCCGGCAAGCGCATAGGCCCGCGTCCCGCCCATCCGTCGTGCCGCCGCACTGCCGGTCGCGCGGAACCGTTGCGACCACTTCACCACGCTGGCGACACTGACCTTGAAAGTGGCCGCAACCGCCCGGCAGCTCTCGCCAGCCGCCACCGCCGCAACCACGCGTTCGCGCAGATCCAAGGAATAGGCTCGGGCCATCAGATGCTGGCCTCCATTCCAGCCAGCATCTTGAATCAGAAACGCGCCGATTTGGGAATCCCCAATTGATTCAATCCAATGCTATCGTGCTCTAGTGCACGGCTTTGTGCGCGAACTCGCCGAGAATTTGACTCCAGATCACAACGTCGGCGATCAGGGCTCCGGCCGCAAACAGTGCGCCGGCAAGGCCCGCCCAGCGAAACCAAAAGCCGGCTATCGCGAGCAACACCGCAGGCAGCACGCCGGCGAGCGCAATGATCGTCAGCGGCACCTCCGCCAGCCATTCCATGCCGTCGCCGAGCGGATTGGTGCGCTGGTCGATGTAACTGAACGTGTAAATCCAGAACATCACCTCGGCCGCGGCCAGCGCGAGCACGGCGAGGCTCAATCTTTTGTTCGTCATGGCATCTTCGCGGCCCGCCGCCAGCGGATGCGGAAGGAATTTCCCTTGGCGTCCGGCGGCGACGCGAGCGTGAGATCGTCGCCGGTCAGCGTGACGTGCCGGATCTGCGTCGTGCCCACGAGATTGGGATTAAGCGCGGAATAGATCGTGTGCTGCACGACGTCGCCGGTGACCTCATAACGCCCGGTGTAAGCGACAACGCCCTCCGCCGCCTGCGCACGTTCGGCGGCGGCGAGGCCATCCAAACTCATTGGGTTCGAGCCGGCGCCGACGCGCGCGCGCTTGGCCGGCGTGTTGACCACGCCCATGAAGCCGTCCGGCGTGTATATGATCTGCGAGGTGCGCGGGATGTCCGGCGTGACGCGACCGTCGGGGCTTACCGTTTCGCGGCCGAGCTCGCGCCAAGCGCCGACCAGATCTTCCGCGCGCATCGCCTCAATCCCACAGACCCAGGCTCGTCCAGTTGGCCTCGGGAATTTCGTCGCCGATCTTGTACTTGAACGAGGTCACCGACAGATGGTCGGGCGCCGCCGTGCACGAATAGGACAGCGCGTACCATTTCTTCTTGCTGCGGAAAGCGCCGACCTTGGCCTCGATGGTGTCGCCCTTGATCCGCGCCTCGGTGCCGGCAACCGCGCGGTCGGGACGGAACGGCGAGTGATCCTTGCGGATCGCCTGCATCGCGGTGTAGTCGCAGAGCTGCTCGAGCCGGTCGACGGGATCGAGCATCTTCAAGCTGCGCTCGAAGCGTTCGTCGGCGGCGAACGCGGAACCTGCCAGGATGAGGGTTGCGCCGATCGTCAGTGCGAGCCGCCGCATCCAGGTCACCTCACGCTAGACAAGTCCCCGGCGGTTTTTACGAAAACCTTGGGCTGCAAGGCAAGCACTTGCGCACGCTTATCCCCGTGCCAATTCCTGTGAAATGCCCGCGTTCACGCGTATTTCGGATCGCGGTCGAGCAATTCGATGGAGATGCCCTGCGGCCCGCGCAGAAAACATATTTTGATGCCGGGGCGCGGCGAGTGTGGCGCTTTTGTGAATTCGACGCCCTTGGCTTTGAGCTCGGCGGCGATGGCGTCGATGCCCGACACCGCCAGACCAAAATGGTCGAGCCCCTGATAGGGCGTCGACGGCGGCGGATTGACGCCATCGCTTGGCCCGACCGGCGCGATGAAGATATTGGCGCCGCCCAGTTTCAGATCGATGCGCGGCTTGCCTTGCTGCGTCGAGCGCAGCACCTGCGCGCCCAGCGTGCGCTCGAACCATTGCGCGGTCGCCTCCGGATCGGGGCTGCGCAGATGGATGTGATCCCAGGTGACGTGCGGCATGGCGCTCTCCCGTTTGTCGTTGCGCGCATTGTGACAATGCGCGCAGCCCGCGCAACGGGGGTACGTGTCCCGGGCGCAGCGCAACACGAAGTGCAGCAAAGTGGTGCGCTGCAGACCCGGGACCCCAGTTGTAAGAAGTAAAGCTGGGTTCCGGATCAGCGGTGCACTGCTAGCGCGCTGCGCCGCATCCGGAACACGAGACATCTATCCGTGGTCAGCCACCGGCACGATAGCCGGCGCGAATTCCCGCCCGACAAACGCCGCACGCACCGCCAGAGCAGCACGCCCTGCCCCATCTCGTGCGTGAGCACGCAGTAGAAGGCGTACCATTGCATTGTGAGCCACACGAACAGCGCCGGCAGGTAAGGGATGAGCGCGAACAGCGCGGAGAGCAGCAGCGGCAGCACCGGCGGATAGCTCTAGTGATAGCCGGATAGCGTCGGTCCGGCGACGCTACCAATGATAATTAATGCCGGCGCGGACGAGTTCGTCGGTGACAGGAACAGCGAGCGTGGGAGTCTTCGACGCGGCACCCATGAAGGTGGCGGTGCCGAGATCGATGTGCAGGTATTCGACGTTGGCGCTCCAATTTCGGTTGATGTCATACTCGAGGCCGGCGCCCGCGGTCCAACCGGCACTGGCGGCCGACGTCGTGCCGGTCGGCTGCACCGCCTGGATGTCGCCGTAGGCGACGCCGCCGGTGACATAGGGCAGCCAGCGATCGAAAGCGTAGCCGACGCGCGCGCGCGTCGTGCCGAGCCAGTTCTGCTGGGTCTGACACAGCCCACCGCCGTCGCGGGCGCAGACACCGCCGAGGCCGGCCGTGCTGCCCTTGGTATTCAGCCAGTCCATATCGGTTTCGACGCCGAGCACTACGGGACCGGTCTGCCAATTGTAGCCGAGCTGGCCGCCGAGCAGCCCGCCCGACGTGTCAAAGTTTCCCGAATTTGCGCCAGCCGCCGGGTCGCTCCAGCTCGACTGACCCCAAGCATAGCCGCCGTTGATGCCGGCGTAAAAGCCGGTCCAGCTGAATGGCGCTTGCCACGGCGGCGGACTGGATCGCGCGGGGAGATCTGAGGCACGCGCGGACGCGGCGCCGAGGACCACGCACGCCAATGCGACACCGAGAGAAACGTTGCGATCCATTCGCGGCATTCCTCGACACCCACTCGCCGCCCCGCACCCTGTACCCACCATCCGTTCAAGGCTAAATGCGGGCGCAAATGAGGAAACCGTTGGCGCGGCCGGCCGGCTTGCGATCAAGCGGCCGCCACAATGTTGAGTACGATGTCGCCGTCCATCTTGAACCTCCAAACATTCAGATCGGACATCGGAACGACAGTTCCGGGAAGCCCCGCGCAAGTGACGCCGCGCGGGGCTTTTCCTTGATCGCCGTCACCGCCGACTGCGGTGTGAGACAAAGCTCGGTCCGGTACTGCAGTGAGTGCCCGGTGGCAGCGCCGCAGGCGCCGCCCGCCGCGAAGACGGGGCGGCAGAATGCCGGTGACACAATTGTGACAACGCCGACGCAGCGCACAAAGGAGTTGCCCACAAGCACGCACAGCACGCTCCTTTTTCGTTCGCGGCCGAAAAATATTTGCTAAACCCAACCGGTCAGGAATTGAACGAGCATGGCGCGCACTCCCATCTATGCGGCGGGCGGCATTGTGGTGCGCGGGCGGCAGCGCCCGCTGATTGCCATCGTCCAGCGCAGCAAAGACGAGCGCTGGGTGCTGCCGCGCGGCAAGCTCAAGCGCGACGAAAACCCGATGGTCGGCGCGCGCCGCGAAGTGGTGGAAGAAACCGGGCACCGCGTGAAGGTGCACGAATTCCTCGGCGCCATCACCTACCGGGTGCGCGGCCGCTCCAAGGTCGTGCAGTTCTGGCGCATGCAGGCCTACGAGCGGCCGAGCCGCGACATCATGAGCGACATCATCGCGGTCGAATGGCTGCCGCTCGGCGCCGCCATTCGCCGGCTGAGCTATCCACTCGAGCGGCTGTTCCTGCAACACGCCGGCCGCCGCGCCCTCAAGCACCGCAAGGCCGGCAGCAAACGCGCCGGCCGCATGCGCCGCAAGGCGCGCAGCGCCAAACGCCGGACGCTGAAGTCGCGCCGCAAGCATCGCGCCGCCGCCGCGCATCTGCACCGGTGGGCCGGCAAGCTGCGCGGCTCGCGCACGCAGGCGCGCAGCTCCGCGCCGGTGCGGATCGCCGCCGCCAAGCAGGCGTCTTCGCACATTGCGTCCCGGCGACAGACGACCGTGCTGCAGCGGATGCTCGGCCGGCTCGGCGGCTGAGCTGCATTCCGGCCCAGGCCTTTCTAAAATTTAATATTTGGCGTCGTTAGCGGATTTTAGCTTTGTAAACGGCCCATTCATGGGCCGTTCAAGCGAAAATCGGGAACCTCCCGCGCAAGGGCGGCGTTTTCTCGGGTGAGCAGGGATGGGGCGGCCTGGCCGTTCAACCCGTACGAACCCAGAGGAGTGTGCCATGAAGAAGATCCTGATTGCCACCGCGGCCGCAGCGGCGTTGATGATCGCCAGCGTGGCCGCTCCCCAGCAAGCCGAAGCACATTGGCGCGGCGGCGGTGTCGCCGCCGGCATCATCGGCGGTCTCGCCGCCGGCGCCCTGATCGGCGCAGCCGCCAACGGCTACTACGGCCCCGGCCCTTATTACGCTTATGGCCCCGGCCCGTATTATTACGGCCCGGGCTGCTACTGGACCCGTGACCGGGTCTGGACCGGCTACGGCTGGCGTTGGCACCGCGTCCGCGTCTGCGGCTAACGGAGACCTGGAACACCGAGTTGTGAGTTGAGGAGGCCCGGTTATGCCTAGGCGGCCGGGCCTTTCTCATGGGGGCGGGAACCGGTGCCCAAATTAAGCCAAATTGGGCCTGCCTCCTTGATCGCCTGCCCGAACCGCTTAGGCTTCGCGCAAATCGGCTCCGGCCGACTAGGATCCTGGAGGGAACCCCTTATGAAGAAGGCAATTCTTGCGGTCGCCGCGGCCGCAACTGTCGCCGTGGCGACGATGTCTACTCCGACTCCGGCCGACGCCCGCTGCTATGGCTGCGCGGTCGGCGCCGGCGTGGCCGGCGGCTTGATCGCCGGTGCGGTGATTGGCGGCGCTATCGCCAATAGCCAGCCGCGCTACTACGCGCCCGCGCCCGGCTATGTCGTCTACGACGGCTACGGCGCGCCGTATCCGGCCGCCTGCCCGGGCGGCTATTGGGCCCGCCGCCGGCTTTACGACCGCTGGGGCAATTTCGTCGGCTGGAGCAAGCCGCGTTTCGTCTGCCCTTAAGCTTCGCGTAACGGACATGGGTGCATGATCGTGGCCGAATCGTTAACGGCCACGAGGGACCCATGAAACACACTGCCTTTGCGCTCGCCGCGGCCGCCCTGGTGGCTGCGGCGATGCCGTCTTCGGCGAACGCCCGCTGCTATGGCTGCGGTGTTGCCGCCGGCGCCGTTGCCGGTGTTGCCGCCGGCGCCATCATCGGCTCGGCGATTGCCGGCTCGCAGCCGGCGCCGGTCTATGTCGCGCCGCCGCCGCCGCCCCCGTCCGCGGTCTACTACGACGAAGCCGACCACCCGGTCTGCCACGTCGAGCACCGCCGCGAATGGGTCGAGGGTTACGGCTGGCGCCACCGCCGCGTCGAGGTTTGCGAATAAGCGCTCCGCAAATTTTGAAGCTTGATAATGCCCGGCCTCGCGCCGGGCATTTGTTCTAGCGCGACATGTGCTCCAGCACCGCCGCCGTCGGCCAGCAGTCGACCTTCAAGCCGTTCTTCTTCTGATAGAGGCCGAGCGCCGCGCGCGTGAGCATGCCGGCCTTGCCATCGATCTTGTCGCCGTACATGCCGAGCGCGGTGAGTTTCTGCTGCATGGTCTCGACTTGCGCGGTCTTGAGCTGCGCGTTCTTGCTCCACGCATGCTCGAACGGCTTGCCGCCGGCGATGAGGTCGGCGAGATGGCCGACGAACAGCACGTAGAGATCGGAGTAATTGTAGTCCTTGAGCACGTAATAATTCTTCGGCGTCAGGAAGCCGGGGCCGTAGGTGCCTTCGGGCAATAACAATGACGCTTCGATGGCGAGCTCGCTTGGCCTCACCTTGCGGCCGTTCGCCGGCGCATAGCGCGCTTTGAGCCATTCGCCGATCGGCATGGTGTGGCTCGGCTCCGCGAGCGTGCAATCGACGTTCGCCGGCACGCGCACCTCGATCGCCCAGGGTTCGCCGGTGCGCCAGCCTTTGTCCTTGAGCTGCTTGGCGGCGGACGCGAGCGCGTCCGGCACCGAATGCCAGATGTCTTTCTTGCCGTCACCGTCGAAATCGACGGCGTATTTGTAGAACTCCGACGGCAGGAATTGCGTAAGCCCCATGGCGCCGCCCCAGGACGAGCGCAGGTCGCTGCGCGGCACGCCGTCCTGCAGCATCTTCAGCGCGGTGAGGAATTCGTTGCGGAAGAACTCCTTGCGCTTACCGGTATAGGCCTGCGTCGCCAGCACGCGGATGGCGTCGAGCCCGTCATGTTCGCGGCCGTAGTCGGTCTCGCGCGCCCAGATCGCCAGCACGACATCGCCGGGCACGCCGAATTGCTTCTCGATGCGGGCGAGCGCGCTCTTGTATTGCGTGGCGAATTGCTTACCCTGCGCGGCCAGCCGCTCGAAGGTCGGCTCGCGCAGATATTGCCCGGGCGTCTGCACGAACTCGGCCTGCTGCGGGGCTTTTTCGGCGCGGCCGGGAATGGCGAGGTCGGGCAGCGTGAGGTCGGGCTCGAGGCCGCGTGTGCCGGCATCGAAGGTCGCGCGGGAGACGCCGAGCTTTTGGGCATCGGGCCAGGTGGATTGCAGCCATTGCTGGAAGGCGGAGTTGGCGGCGCAAGCCGGTGCCGCGAACATTAGTAGTGCGAAGATACTCAGCAGAAGCCGCATTTTCGTCATGCCTGGCTGGCGCGCCGCTTTGTAAAGCCACCTTTTTGCTAGCGAGGATCTAACCCCAGATCAAACTTTCCAGCTGTTAGAAAGCTGATGAGAAGCCGCGGCATCGCGGGAGTCCTCGTTTCGTATTCGGTTTGAAAAAGACCGCTGAATCTTTTGTCACGGATTGAACCCAGTGCTTGACCTCGATAGGTCATTGAAGTGGGAAAACCAGCAATAATCGAACTCCACGTTAATGGGCTAAAGAGCTTTTCACCGCGAACTATGTCGACCTTACCTACAATGTCGAACACTGTCGGATTTGATGCGTCACTAGAAATATTAGGACTTAAAGAAATATATTCGCCGTCCTGTAAATGCTTGTTTTGCATAAATTGCGGCATTTCATCGTGCGGCACTTCCCAAGTAAGTTTGGCTCTTATTCGAGCAATCCAATCATCCCGCCATACGTTCGGTCTTTGGCCCCGGTCTTGGCCTCATGGTTCGAGACGCCCGCCTTCGCTATCGCTACGGCGGGCTCCTCACCATGAGGGTTAGGCGCGGCCTCGCGCTTTCATTGACACAACGGCCCTTAGGTATTACTTTTATAAAAAGTATTACTGGAGCCTGCCATGGCCACGACCGTCACCATCAAGGGTCAAGTTACCCTGCCGAAAAAAGTGCGAGAGGCCGCCGGCATCAAGCCGGGCGACACGGTGGAGGTGCGGGCGACGGCGGCCGGCGTTCTCATCGAAAAGCCGCGTGCCGACGACGACTACAAAGCGCGACTCTACGCTCTCAGCAAGCGCGGCCTGATCCGCGACAAGATGACGACCGACGCGTTCATGAAGGAGATGCGGGGCGACCCCAATCTCGATCCGGGCCTCAAACCACGCCTCAGGCGCAAGCGCGGATGATCCTCGTCGATACCAATGTCATCTCGGATGTCCTGACGCCGTCGTCCGAATGGCAGGCTTGGTCCATCGACCGCCTGGACGAGTACCGCCGCAACGACGCGCTGGTCACCAACGAAATCGTGTTCGCCGAATTGTCGGCGCGCCTGCGCAGCGAAGCCGACGTGCAAGGCCTGCTGTCCGACTTGCTCATCACCTTCGAGCGCATTCCGACGGCGGGGCTGTTTGCCGCAGGTCAAGCATTTCGGAAGTATCGTGCGGCGGGCGGATCGCGATCGAACGTGTTGCCAGACTTTTTCATCGGCGCGCACGCGCACGTGACGCGTTCGCCGATCCTGACACGCGATATGCGGCCGTATCAGGCGTATTTTCCGGGCGTTGAATTGATTGCGCCGTCACGGGGATGACCGAACACGTAGACCCTCATGGTGAGGAGCCCGCGCAGCGGGCGTCTCGAACCATGAGGCCCGGGCCTTCATCCTTCGAGACGGCCCTTCGGGCCTCCTCAGGATGAGGATTGATGCTGGTGGAAGCCGCGGCGCTACCGCGTAAACTTCTTATACTTCAGCCGGTGCGGGATGACCGTGTCCGTGCCCAGCCGCCGCATCTTGTCGGCCTCGTAGTCCTGGAAGTTGCCCTCGAACCACTCGACGTGGCTGTCGCCCTCGAACGAGAGGATGTGGGTGGCGATGCGGTCGAGGAACCAGCGGTCGTGGCTGATGATGACGGCACAGCCGGCGAAATCTTCCAACGCCTCCTCCAGCGCCCGCAAGGTATCGACGTCGAGGTCATTGGTCGGCTCGTCGAGCAGCAGCAGGTTGGCGCCCGAGCGCAGCATCTTGGCAAGATGCACGCGGTTGCGCTCGCCGCCCGACAGCGTGCCGACCTTCTTCTGCTGGTCGGCGCCCTTGAAATTGAACGAGGCGCAATAGGCGCGGCTGTTCATCTCCTTCTTGCCGAGCAGGATGATGTCCTGGCCGTTGGAGATTTCCTCCCACACGGTCTTTTTGCCGTCGAGTGAATCGCGCGACTGGTCGACATAGCCGAGGTGCACGCTTTCGCCGATCTTGATGGTGCCGCCGTCGGGCTTTTCCTGGCCGGTGATCATGCGGAACAGCGTGGTCTTGCCGGCGCCGTTCGGGCCGATGACGCCGACGATGCCGCCGGGCGGCAGCTTGAACGTGAGGTCGTCGATCAGCAGCGTGTCGCCAAAGCCCTTGGTGAGGTGATCGAAGTCGACCACGTTCTGGCCGAGCCGCTCGGCCACCGGAATGGTAATCTGCGCGACGGTGTTGACCTTGGCATTGGCGATCTTGAGCAGCTCTTCGTAGCGCTGGTAGCGCGCCTTCGACTTGGCTTGCCGCGCCTTCGGCGACGACGACACCCACTCGGACTCGCGTTCGAGCGTGCGCCGGCGCGCTTCGTCCTCGCGGCCTTCCTGCTCCATTCTTTTTTGTTTCTGCGCCAGCCAGGAGGTGTAGTTGCCTTCGTAGGGAATGCCGCGGCCGTGATCGAGCTCGAGGATCCAGCCGGTGACGTTGTCGAGGAAATAGCGGTCGTGGGTGACGATCAGGATGGCGCCGGGATAATTGCGCAGGTGGCCTTCCAGCCAGGCGACGCTTTCGGCGTCGAGATGGTTGGTCGGCTCGTCGAGCAGCAACAAGTCGGGCTGGTCGAGCAATAACCGGCAGAGCGCGATGCGGCGGCGCTCGCCGCCGGACAGTTTCGCGACCTCGGCGTCGTCGGGCGGACAGTTGAGCGCGTCCATGGCCTGGGTGACCTTGGAGTCGAGGTCCCACAGGTTCTGGCTGTCGATGATGTCCTGGAGCTTCGCCATCTCGTTGGCGTTCTCGTCGGAATAGTTCATCGCCAGCTCGTTGTAGCGGTCGAGCAGCGCGCGCTTGGCGCCGACGCCCTCCTCGACATTGCCGCGCACCGATTTGTTCGCGTCGAGCTGCGGCTCCTGTTCGAGGTAGCCGACGCGGGCGCCTTCGGCGACCCAGCCCTCGCCGGTGTAGTCCTTGTCGAGGCCGGCCATGATGCGCAGCAACGTGGACTTGCCGGAGCCGTTGACGCCGAGCACGCCGATCTTGGCGTCGGGGTAGAACGACAGGTGGATATTATCCAGCACCTTCTTGGCGGGCGGATAGGTCTTGGTCAGACCCTCCATGTGATAGATGAATTGGCGACCGTTCATTTAAACCTTGGACCTCTAAAACCCTGTTCCAGCCCGAATCCAGCCGCGCGCGCAAACCGCGCATCTCGACGCTTTGTCGGGAAATGCGCCGCTGATGTAGCGAGCGGGCCCGCAAAGGGCAAGGACGGGTTTCGTTTCCTTCCTTATCCCTCCCCCGCTTGCGGGGGAGGGCGGCCGCGAGCGATTGCGAGCGGCGGGTGGGGGGCCACCAATATGTCTGACCCCACCCCGATCGCGCTTCGCGCGATCGGCCCTCCCCTTTCAGGGGAGGGACTAAGAAAGATCGCGCCGGTAAAACTCTGGAAAGGCTGATTTTGAAATTAGTTGTCGTGATACCGCCCGCATACCGGGTTTTTTTACCGATGTTCCAACATGATCCAGGTCAAGAACGACGACGGCGGGGACGGCAATTAAGGGATCGTGGGCGAAAGGACGCCCGCGCTCGTGGTGGGGACTAGCGTTATGACTCGCGCCATTTTGGCCATTTCCGGTTCAGCGCCCTTCACCGGCCTGCGCGCCATCTTGAGCCTCTTCTGGCACGAGCTCACCCGCGACACCGCGCACACCTACCGTCCCGAGCTGCACTATATGCGCGGGCCGGGTCCTGCCTGGCACGCCAAGAACGGCCGCGTCCCGACCGTCTGACCCCCATCTTGTCGCAGCCTGCGGGCTGTGGTGACTCCCATGACAAGGCTTGGCGCTCGGCCGGCCGCAAAATAGGGAGCCGCCCGTCATGAGCCTGCAAGGCGCCATTCTCGACGACTATCAGAATGTGTCGCAGAAGGTGGCCGACTGGTCGCCGCTCGCCAAGGACGTGAAATTCAAGGTGTTCACCGAGGCGCTGGGCGGCCCGGACAAGGTCATCGAGGCGCTCAAAGACTGCAACATCGTCTGCCTGATGCGCGAGCGCACGTTGTTCGGCAAGGACATCATCGACGCCCTGCCCGACCTCAAGCTCATTGTCACCAGCGGCATGCGCAACGCGGCGATCGACATGAATGCGGCCGCCGCGCGCGGCATCCCGGTGTGCGGCACCGAGTTGCTCGGCCCCCCGACGGCGGAACTGACCTTCGGGCTGATGCTCGAACTCGCGCGCAAGATCGGCATCGAGCACGCCCGGCTCAAGGCCGGCGCGCGTTGGCAATCGACGCTCGGCATCGATCTCTACGGCAAAACGCTCGGCATCATCGGGCTCGGCAAGCTCGGCGCGCGGGTCGCCCGCATCGCCAACGCCGTGGGCATGAAGGTGATCGCCTGGAGCCAGAACCTCACCGACGAAAAAGCGAAGGAGGCCGGCGCCACCCTGGTGAGCAAAGAGGAGCTGCTCAAGCAGTCGGATTTCGTCACCATCCACCTGCAGCTCAGCCAGCGCACGCGCGGCCTGATCGGCGCCGGCGAACTGGCGCTGATGAAGCCGACCGCCTATCTAATCAACACCTCGCGCGGCCCGATCGCCGACGAGAAGGCGATCGAAATGGCGCTCCTTGGCAACCGCATCGCCGGCGCGGCGATCGACGTCTTCAACGAGGAGCCGCTGCCGCTCGACCACCCGTTCCGCAAACTCGACAATATCGTGATCACGCCGCATCTCGGCTACGTCACCGCCGAGAACTACAAGCGCTTCTACGGCCACATGGTCGAGGACATCAGGGCGTGGCTCGACGGCAGGGCGGTGCGCGTCATTCCGCCGAAATGAGCCAAGTACGGAATCATGGCTGATACCAAGATCGACATCTACTGCCACATTTATCCGGATCGTTTTTTCCAGGAAATGATGAAAGTCGCGCCGGCGCTCAAGGACATCGGGCCGCGCCTGCGTAGCATCACCAAGCTGTTCGACCTCGACGCACGCTTCAAAGAAATGGATGACTACGGCGACTATCGGCAGATTATCTCGCTGCCGAATCCGCCGATCGAGGAGATCGCCAAGCCCGACGCCGGCTTGCGGCTCGCGCGCATCGCCAATGACTGCATGGCCGAGCTCTGCCGCAAGCATCCCGAGCGCTTTCCGGCCTTCGCCGCCGCGCTCTGCATGACCGACATCGACGGCTCGATTATCGAAGCGCGCCGCGCCATCAAGGAGCTCGGCGCGCGCGGCGTGCTGATCTACACCGACGTTGCCGGCGCGCCGCTCGATCTGCCGAAATTCGATCCGGTTTTCGCGGCGATGGCCGAGCTCGATGCGGCGATCTGGCTGCATCCGGCGCGCACGGCGGCAGTGACGGATTACAAGTCCGAGCCGAAATCGCGCTACGAGATGTGGTGGTGCCTGGGCTGGCCTTACGACACCTCGGTGGCAATGATCCGCATGGTGTTTTGCGGGCTGTTCGATCGCTACCCGAAACTCAAGATCATCACCCACCATCTCGGCGGCATGATCCCGTTTTACGACGGCCGCGTCGGACCGGGTCTGAAGGTGCTGGGGGCGCGCACCTCGGATGAGGACTATTCGAAAGTCCTGCCGTCGCTGAAGCGGCCGCACATGGACTACATGCACGATTTCTACGCCGACACCGCCATGTTCGGCGGCGGCGTGCACGCGCTGCGCTGCGGGTTGGAGTTCTTCGGCAACGAGCACGTGGTGTTCGCCACCGACGCGCCGCTCGGGCCGATCCCGCCGACCATCAAGGAGATAGAACGGCTCAAGCTCGCGCCGGACGCGCGGCGCAGGCTGTTCCGCGGCAACGCGGAGAAGCTGCTCAATATGACGTTTGCTTAGGCGTCAGTGTCTGTTCGGCGATTTCTTTTTGCGCGCGTCGCCGGCCCCGGTCACGCCCGGATTGAATGACGGCGGATCGCTGGCCGGAAAGCTCTCGTCCGAATTGACGACCACCTTGTCTTCCTCGCGCTCGATGCGCGCACGCTCAAGTTCCGCGTGCTGATGCGGCTTCTCCATTTTGGCCTCCAGATTCGTCAACGCTCGGTCGGCTAACCGTGGAACCCGGAAAAATGTTCCATCACTGACGACGACGGGCTGGGCGTCCCACATCCGAGACGTCATTACTCCGCAGCGACCTTGTGCGCGGCGTCCATTTTCGCCTTCACTACCACCTTAATGGCGTCGTCGACGCGGTCCTTGGCGTAGCGCAGCGCCGTCGGCAGGTCGTCGAGCGGGAACGTGTGGGTGTGAATCTTGGTGGCGTCGAAACGCTTCTGCTGCATGAAGGCTTCCGCACGATGAGTCGCGCTCTTGCCTTCGCCGCGGATGCCATAAAGATAGATGTTGTTGCGCACGATGTGCGCCACATCGACCGGCACTTCCTCGTGCGCGAAGGCGGCAAGGCAGACGCGCCCGCCGCGATTGACCATGCGCACGGCGTCGTTGACCGCGCTGGTGGCGGCCGAGCATTCGACCACGTAATCGACGCCTTTGCCGCCGTTGAGCGTCTTCACCGCGGCGACCACGTCTTTTTCCTTGCGGATATTGACCACGCCGTCGGCGCCGAGCGCCTTGCCGATCTCGAGCCGGTTGTCGCGCGTGCCGGTGAGGATCACCGGCTGGGCGCCCAGTGCTTTGGCGACGGCGACCGCCATCAGGCCGATCGGTCCCGGGCCGGTGACGCAGACGCTTTCGCCCGCCACCAGGCCGCCGAGCTCGGTCAGCGCATACATGGCGGTGCCGGCGGTGACGACGAGCGTGCCCTCCTCGTCCGACATCGCGTCGGGAATTGCGACCAGCGTGTTGATATTGTTGACCTGGTATTCGCAGAAGCCGCCGTCGGTGGTGAAGCCGTTGGCGCGGTGGCCTTTGTCGACGTCGCCGTAATTGAGGCCGTAGTTGTGGCAGGAGGTGTACATGCCCTCGCGGCAGCGCTTGCACTGGCCGCAGCCGGCGTGGATTTCGACTGCCACGCGCGTGCCGATCTTGTATTCGTCGACGCCGGGACCGAGCGCGACCACGGTGCCCATGTATTCGTGGCCGGGCGTGAAGTTCTTGTTGAATGGCAGACCGCCTTGGATCATGGCCGGCGGGCCATGATAGATAACGTCAAGATCGGTGGCGCAGATCGCGACCGCGTCGATGCGCACCAGCACTTCCGCCTTCTTCGGCACCGGCACCGGTTTGGTCCCGATGCTGAGCTGGCCCGGATCGCCGAGCACCCAGGCCTTCATGGCGTCGGGGATCGGGAATTCGTTGTGGTTTGTTTTCACGCCGGCCGGTGCGTTCATCTTTCCCCCAATGACAAACCGGATCGCTGCAGGCGCACGATCAATTGACGACGGCTTGCGGCCGTTCGATGTTGGCCTGCGCGTTGGGTTCGCCGAATTCGGCGGAGAGTGCGCGCGTCGCCTTCACGATCTCCTCGCGCATGAGCGCGATGTGGTCGTCGCTGGCGCGCATGGTCGGCGTCGAGGCGCTGATCGCGCCGATCACCGTGCCGGCCTGATCGCGAATGGCGGCGCCGACGCAGATCACGCCGGGCAGGTATTCTTCACGATCGATGGCCACACCGTTACGCCGCACTTTGCGCAGCGATTCGAGCAGGGCCGGAAGCTCGGTGATTGTCTTGTCGGTGTAGCGCTTCAGGCCGCCGGTAAGGATGCGCGGCATCTCGTCTTCCGGCAGCCAGGCCAAAATCGCCTTGCCCACCGACGTGGCGTGCGGCGCTTCCACCTTGCCGACCTTGCCGGTTTCGACGCGCACCGCATGGCGCGCTTCGCGCACCGCCAGCGTGACGACATTGTCGCCTTGTAATGCGGCGAGGTGCACGGTTTCGCCGGTGACGCGGTTGATCGTCTCCAGATAGGGCTGCGCGCGGCGCGGCAGATCGACCTGCAGGCAGGCATGGCCGAGATAAAGGATGCGTGCGCCCAGCGCATAAAGCCTGCGGCCCGGCACCTTGGCGGCAAAGCCGCGCTGGATCAGCGTCGCCAGCAGGTGGTGGCAGGTGGAAATGTTCAGCCCGGTGCGGGTGGCGAGTTCGGTCAGCGTCGCCTCCCCGCCAGCTTCCGCGATCGTTTCCAGCAGGAACAGCGCGCGGTCGACGGATTGGATGCTGTGGCGGTCGCCATTGGCGCGCGCGCGCGGCGAGCGGGCTTGGCGGCCTTGCTGGGCGCCCGGCCCAGGCAGGATTTTTGCGTCCATTGGTTCGTTTCTCCCTGTGCGGCAAGGGAAATGACCCAAGGGCTTTGAGTCAAGGGATTTTCAGTATCGCCAACCGCGTTTTTGCCATGTGAAAAATCAACAAAAGGCCCGCCAAAGCGGCCCTCCGATATCAAGCTGGAGCGGTTTCAGGCGGGTTTGGCGAGCCCCAGTTCGATTTCGATCGCCCCGCACAGCATCTGGCCGAGCATGATGTGCATTTCCTGGATGCGGGCGGTGGTGTCGGACGGCACCACCAGCAGGTGGTCGGCAAGTCCCTTGAGCGCGCCGCCGCCTTTGCCGCCGAGCGCCGCGGTGACGAGCTTCATGGCCTTGGCCTGCTTTAACGCCGCGATGACGTTGGCGCTTTTGCCGGAGGTCGAGATCGCGATGACCACGTCCCCCGGCTTGCCGAGCGCCTCGATCTGCCGGGCGAAGATGTGCTCGAAGCCGAAATCGTTGCCGGCGGCGGTGAGCGCCGAGGTGTCGGTGGTCAAGGCGATGGCGGCGATGGCGGCGCGGTCGGCCTTGTAGCGGATGGTCAATTCGGTCGCGAGGTGCTGGGCGTCGGCGGCGCTGCCGCCATTGCCGAAGAACATCAGCTTGCCGCCGCCGCGCAGCGACTTGACGCAAGCGCCGACCAGGCCCGCGAAAGCGGCGCCCAAGGCGGCTTCGCTCTTACGAGCGACGTCGTGGTGCTCGGCGAATTCAGACGTGAAAAAGGCGGCGAGATCCATCAGGCGGCCTCGCCGCGGAATTCCGGCACCGCGTCGCGCAGCGCCTTGTCGATCACGGCACGCTCGTTGCGGGAAAGGCCCTGCTCCAGGCGCTCCACCCAGGCGCGGATCGATTCAAGCGACGGCTGCACAGGCTTGGCGGCGACAATGCCGGGAATGCCGATATCGGCGGTTTCCTCTTCGCGCGCGAACAGGATTTCGTGCAGGCGCTCGCCGGGGCGAATGCCGGTGAACGCAATCTTGATGTCGCGGCCGGGTTCGAGCCCGGAGAGCCTGATGATGCGCTCGGCGAGATCGACGATCTTCACCGGCTGGCCCATGTTGAGCACGTAGACCGAGACGTCGCCGCTTTGCGGCCCGAGCGCGTGGCTGGCGGAGGTGATGACCAGGTCGCAGGCCTCACGGATGGTCATGAAGTAGCGCACCATGTCCGGGTGAGTGACGGTGACCGGCCCGCCGGCTTCGATCTGCGCCTTGAACTTCGGCACCACCGAGCCGTTGGAGGCGAGCACGTTGCCGAAGCGCACCGAGATCAGCCGCGTGCCGTCGTGGCGCGCGGTCTCTTTGTCGAGCGCCTCGCAATACATTTCCGCCAGCCGCTTGGTGGCGCCCAGCACCGACACCGGCTCGATCGCCTTGTCGGTCGAGATCATCACCATGGCCGCGGCGCCAGCCGCTGCCGCCGCATCGGCGACATTGATCGAGCCGAAGACGTTGGTCTTGATGCCCTCGTCCCAATCGGTCTCGAGCAGCGGCACGTGCTTGAGCGCGGCGGCATGAAAGACAATGTCGGGCTTGAATTGCTTGACCAGCGTGGCGATGCGGTCGCGATCGCGGACGTCGGCGAGACGGCCGGACACGTCGGCTTGCACCTGCATGGCGGCGAGTTTTTCCAGCACCGCGTGCAATGCCGGCTCGGAATTTTCCAGCACCAGCAGACGCGCGGCGCCGAAGATCAAAATGCGCTCGCAGATTTCAGACCCGATCGAGCCGCCGCCGCCGGTGACGACGACCGACTTGCCGGTCACGAACCGCTCGAGGCGGGTGTAGTCGATCTTGACGCTGGGACGCAGCAGCAGGTCCTCGACCGCGACGGGGGCGAGCTGCACGGCCGGGCCGCCCGAATCGAGCGACGGCAATTGGCTCAAGTTCAGCCCCAGCTTGCGCGCGCGGATCAGAATCGATTCCGGCCGCGCTTCGGGAGACAACGTCGATGGCGCCAGCACCGCGCGCATGATCGTGGTGCCCCGATTGCCGAGATCGCCGACGACGCGCTCGAGGTCGCCGATATCGCCCAGCACCGGAATCCCGCGGATCGACTGGCCGCGGTCATTCGGCGCCGGCGACAGTATGCCGACCGGCCAGATTTTCTTCACCGCGCCGCTTTCGATCGAGCGCAGCAGAACCTCGGCATCAACCGCGCGGCCGAGGATCAGGGTCGGCGCCGCATCGGCGATCCGGGCGCGCTGCAAGGTGCGCGAATAGTGGAAGTAGCGATAAGCGACGCGAGAGCCGCCCAGCAGAAACATCTGCAGGAGCCAGTACAGCAAGATTGTGATTTTGCCGAAGAAGAATTGGCCGTAGACGTTCGGCGACAGCAGCACATAGTCGAGCACGAGCAGCGACACGGCCAGAATGGTGGAGGCGCGGACGATATTGGTGAGATCGGGAACGGAGGTGAACCGCCATTTGTTGCGGTGCAGGCCGCTAACGTAATAAACGCCCGCCGCATAAACGAGAAAGAATGGCAGAAAATGCCGCAGCCCCGGCAGCTTCAGATAGAAGACATAGTCCTCGAAACGCACGACGAACGTGAGCAAGATCGCCGCGGCGGTGGCGATCAGGTCGTGCAGCACGATCAAAATTTGACGCGGCGTGAGTTTCGGCAGCCGTATCATTCGCGGTCCGTTGGTTTCAGGGAATTATACAGGGAATTTGGCTCTTTTGGCCCAGTTTGGGCAGGCGCTGCCGCAAGATGGGGGCTGATTTTCAATGGTTTAGCTAGCAAATTCCCTAAAGATAAAGAACAGGTAGTTTTTTGGTGGAACAGCGAATTTTATCGGCAGAAGAGCGCTGCCTATCCCGAGCGACCCTAATTCCCTTGCCTAAGGATCAAGAAACCTGCACCACCCATGACGACAACAACGGCAACGATCACGATGACGGTAAACGTATCTGGCATGGCGTTTTTCCCTACTAAGCTCCGCAGTGCTCCACCGCCCAGCATGGTCGCATCTCGCACGGATGCCGATACCTATTCGCTGGTCAACTCAGGCCTTACGTCACCGTATTGCAAGACTTGCACTTTTTCGATGGTGATAAGGCCACCTGACATCATTTGATCGAGGACCGGCAGGAAGACGTCGATTCTATCCTGAGCATCGACGATTTCGACGACAACAGGCAGATCCTCCGACAGGCGAAGAATCTTAGTCGTGTGGATCCGGCTTGAATGGCCAAATCCTGCGTGCCCCCGAAGGACGGTTGCGCCAGCCAGATGCATCTCCCGGGCTTTGAGCACGATAGCCTCATGAAGCGGCAAGCGCTTGTATTTGTCATCTTCGCCGAAGAAGATACGGAGCAAGACAGCGTCGCGTGGAATTTGCATCGATCAAATCCATTTCATGGAGTTCAGACTGGCGGCGAGCAAATTTCCGGCCCATACGGAAATCATGCAACATACTACGGACAGCGTGATATTGGCGCCGGCCCGAAACCACTCGCCATCGTTCATGAGGTTCAGCGTTTGCAGGCTAAACGACGAGAAGGTCGTGTAGCCACCGCAAATTCCCGTCATCACGAACTGTCTGCCAACTGAGCCGACATAGTATCGTCCGTCTGGCCCCGTCAAAGTCGCAAAGAACCCGATGATGAACGATCCCACGACATTCACCGCGAAGGTGCCCCAGGGAAATGTCTCACCAATAAGTCGCGCGGCAACGCCGGAGCACCAGTACCGCGCGACGCCGCCTAGCGCGGCTCCAACTGCAACCCAGAAATAGAGGACCATCGAATCTCTGCTCCATGCTTTTGCAGATCAAACCAGACTCCATGGTCCGCTCCTACCCCAAGGACGAGCGCGCAAGAACGCTCTCCACGTTTTTTGTGTTTAATCAACGCGCAATTCCCCTGTTCGCCATCAGTAAAGCACCAAGGCGAGAATAATGACGAGCAAGGCGCCAATGAGTCCCAGGTAGAAATTCAGGTGCCCCGACTGCAGCAACCTCAGCTTATTTGCGAACCAAAACACTACCTGCTCAATGGGCGAAAAAAGATACCGACCGAAAATCGGAGCAACTTCATGCGAAAACACAAGGCGCTGGATGAAATAGCGAGTGCCGCTCGCCTCGCGTTTGGTCTCTTCCCGCGGCCGGTAGACGAAACTGTAGAAGGTGCGCAAAGCATTCGAGAAGGTCAGCGCTGTCGTTGAGGCGCGCTCGGGATCCTGATCGAGGCCGCCGTACCACACGGGAACAATCCGAACGGAATAGCGCCGATTGGCAACCACCAGCGCGATCGGAAGAATGGCCAGCAGCGGCATGACGATAATAAGCAGCGTCGGCGATATAAACGCGAATTTTGCAGTCAGTGGCACCAGTAATGGACCGTCGTGCATTTGGCCCGCCGACTGCGTCCCAAATTCCGCGCCTACTGCTGTCTCAAGTGCGTCGAGCCAGACCGGCATTCCGACCGCGAGCGCAAGGACCAATAAGCCCAAGACAGCAACGGCGACCGAACACCCGTAGGGGACCGGCATCAGCTTTCGCGACGTGCGGCCCAGCAGACCGATCCCGAAGACCTTGATATAAGTCGCGAAACCCACGGCGACCGTCAAAGCGAGTCCCGCGCCCGCGAGCGCCATGACCACGCGGCTCGCGAGCGTATCAAGCCTGAAACCCTGAAAAACAGTCTCGAACATAAACCACTCGCTGACGAACCCCGCCTGGGGCGGCATCGCAGCCAAGCTCATGGCTGCAAACAGCGCGCCGAGCCCGAAAATCCAGGAGCTGTGCCGCAACAGATCGCTGTGGACGATGCCGTATTTTCCACTTCCGTGGTAAACGCCATCCGCGGCAAGAAACAAACCGCCCTTTGCAAGTGCGTGTCCCGCCAGGTGCAGGAGCGACACGGTCCAAGCCAAGCTCGCTAGTTCCGGCATCCCGTGGCCGCGGAAGATAAGCGCGGCACCGAGCATGGCCACCGCGATCGACGCGTTCTCGGCCGACGAAAAGCTCAGCAGCGAGCGCCAGTCTTCCTGCTGGAATGCATAGAGCGCGGTCAGGATGGCGCTAAAAACCGCAACAGCGATCACGAATATCCCGAGACCGGCGGCAGCAGATGCATTCTGCCCCGGCGCCCATTCCAGCAGGCCGCGGCTGAGCGCATAGAAGGCTGCGTTGAGCACGACGCCGGACATCAGCGCGCCTGTCGCACCGCTGCCGGCGCCGTACGCGGCTGGAAACCATTCATAAAAGGGAAGCAAGCCTAGCTTCGCGCCGAAACCGATCACCAGCAGCACACCAATGCAAATCAACACGGCGAGAGAGAGTCCACTAGCAGCGTGAGCAAAACCATCGAATGAGAAACCGTGATTGGCCACCGCGAGGATCACAATGGCAACAACGAGCGCGACTGCGCCCACCTCCAGCAAGCCCAGCATGAATAACACGGGCCGTCCCACGTTGGTGGACAGCTTTTCGCTGAAAATCATTACGGCCCCGCCGAAACTCATAATCTCCCAGGCGACCAAAAATCCCGCTCCGTTGCGGACACCGAAAACTCCGAGCACTCCGATGAGGCTCATCGCGGCACCGAACAACCAACCTGACATCCCCTGCCGCGCGGGCGTTGCCAAGGCGCAAGCCAAGGCTGCGGGCGCTAAACCAAAGCCGAGCAACCAGAGCGCATCCGGACTTAACTGGAATTGCACCGCTTCGCCGGCAAGGCGCGTGGGTATCACGACGGACGAAGTACCGTTCGGCAATGCGGAAATTGTTGCGACCACGCCCGAAGCCGCGCCTAGCGAGAGCAGAATTCGAGTGACCACCCGCGCTCGCCCGGTCAGAGCGATTAATGCAGCGGCTAGCCAACAGAAAAACGCAAGGGTCAAGAACTCATTCGACAAGCTGCCCTCCCCTCGCGCGCTGTGGCGTCCGATTGAGAAACATCAGCAAAGCGTGAATGGTCGCGGCTGGATTGGGCGGGCAGCCGGGCAGATACACGTCAACCGGTATAACCCCGTCGAGCCCATGCCCGGATGCGTAGCCACCTTCCGCGATGCCTCCCGATACCGCGCAAGTCCCGACGGCCAAGACCCAGCGCGGCTCCGCCATTGCTTCGTAGGTGGCGCGCAATGCACTGAGCATGGCCTGAGTGACGGGTCCCGTTACCAGCAGCAAGTCTGCAAATCGCGGCGACGCCGTAAAGAAAATTCCCAGCCGGTGCAGATTGTAGAATGGGTTGTTCAAGGCCTGCAGTTCGGATTCGCAACCGTTGCAAGAGCCGGCATCGACATGACGGATATGCAGGCTGCGTCGGAATGCACGCCAATCGGCATCCGCCTCGGATATGGGCGCGGCGCGCTTTTGCCAGACCAGGTCTTCACGCCGGCGCGCACCAAAAGCCCAGTCGGACGACGTTGCCATTGCGCCGTCGGGACAGGCTTCCGTGCATAGTTGGCACACCACGCAGCGGCCATAATCGACGCTTAAGCGGCCGTCAGGTCCTGGTTCCGGCCGCATTGTTATCGCCTTCGTAGGGCAGATCTCGGCGCATGCCTCACAACCCTCGTCGCAAAGTTCAGGACGGTAACGTGGCATGCCGAGAAGGCCAGCTTGGCCGTCGTCGCCTTCGGTCAAGGGCCACGGGGCCGTCTGTTTGCCCTGGAGCAATCCGAGGAGCGTCCATTGCGGCATGTTCCGCTCCTAGCGATCGCAGCCGGCGATGGTGAGGCCAAAGCTTGCCTCGTTGATCGCGTAGTCCATCATGTTGCTGTCATGAACGGTGAATGGAAAGACTTGCCAGTTCGAGAACGAGGGCGATTTGATCTTCACGCGTGCAAGTTTGCCCTCGGCGTCGATATGCACAGCATAAAAAAGCGACCCGCGGGGCGATTCGGCCCAGCCGAGGCCTTCACTATTGGGGATGATTGCACAGTCTGCGCGGATGGACCCGGTGGGCAGCATATCGAGCGCGCACTGAATTAAAGCGATGCTCGCGTTCACTTCCCCCATGCGGACCTGCGCGCGCGCGTGAGCATCCCCCGCTTCGCGAAGCGCGACGAGCGGTGGAATTTCTTTATAGGCCGCATAGGGATGATCCCGCCGCAAGTCACGATCGACCCCTGACGCGCGTTCAACCGGCCCTGTGGCGCCTTGATCGAACGCCGTCCGACGGTCGAGCTTTCCGGTTGTGATCAGCCGGTCAAGATGGCTTGCAGTGCTTTCCATGTGCTTGGCGTAACGTGCAAAGCCGTCCCGCAATTTGTCGAGCTCTTGATGAAGCCATCCTTGAGGCGACAAATCGCGACGCAGCCCCCCGATGGTGAGGACGCTGCGCAAGAACCGACTGCCGGTGAGCCGGGTGTTGAGTTGCTTCGCCCGTTCCTCAAGCAGCTTGCCCTCGGCCTCTCCGACTTTCAGCGTCGTCGTGTGGCAGAGATGACCGAAATAGTGCAGATGATTGTAGAGCCGCTCCATTTCGGCGAGCAGCAGGCGGAGAAACCGCGCCCGCGGCGGGACCGCACAATTCGATGCCGCTTCTACGGCCTGGCAATAGGCAAGCGCATGCGCCACGCTGCCGACCCCCGACACGCGCTCCGAAAGAACGACTCCGCGCTCCGGCTTGAGGCCTTCAAAGCGTTTTTCCATCCCACGGTGTTTAAAGAATAGTCGCGGGTGGTAATGCAGAATTGCCTCGCCAACATAGAAAAACAGAAACTCGGCATACTTCAGTACGTCGGCGCGTACCGGGCCGAATGGGAGTAATTGGACGTCCGCTTCATCGACAGCAACTTCGGGGACCGCCTGTCTAGTTCGATCGACGCGAATTGGGGTGTCCTGCGGGTAATCGGGAGCCAAAGGAGGCCTTATCGGAGCGGCGCCCGCGTGAAGAACCAAGCGCTGAGGCTGCGGATGGCCGTCAAACTTGAGGCCGAACAAATCGGTAATCTCGCGTTCATACCAACTTAGAAGCGGCGATGTGTTGGCGAGACTGGGGACCGGCTGATTGCCGTCGCAGCGCCAGATCGCAAACGGAGCTTGCGTTGCCGTGCTCGCAACATAACGAACTTCGAGCTCACCTTTCCGCGGATACCAAGCGTAGGCCATTTGCATTTTGCCACCGCTTGAAATCAATTCGCCCGCTGCGTTTATCAACTCGCCGGCGTCAACGGTTCTCGTTTGCGTTGACATCATGGCGTCCCAACCGACAAAGACTGAGCCGCCGTCATGAAGTGCTCCCACAGGCTCTGCGGCCACCACACCCCGAACACGACAAGCGGCACGAGCGCGAGCCACATGGGCGCGACGCACCAGCGGCTCACGGGCTTGACGGGAGAAGCGGAAGCTTCACCGGCGTTGAAGTACATGGCTCGAAAATGATTGAGAAACCCGATGAAAATTACGATCAGCAGTACAACCATCGCGTAGACGGCCCAGTCATAGCCACGTTCAAAACCGGCACGCAGGATCACAAGCTCGCTGAGAAAAAGGCCGAACGGCGGCGCGCCGGTTATTCCGGCCGCGCCGGCGAGCCAAAGTGCGCCCTGCACGGGAAAGCGCGCCCACATGTCGTGGATATTTTTGATCTCCTTCGAGCCGAAGCTGCGCATGGCATTGCCGGCGCCGAAGAACATCAGCGACTTGTTCAGCGAGTGATTGAGCATATGGTAGAGCGCGCCGGCGACGCCGAATGGCCCGCCGATGCCGAAACCGAGCGCGATCACGCCCATATGTTCCACGCTGGAGTAGGCCATCAGCCGCTTGACGCCGCTCTGGCGCACGATGAACAGCGCCCCCACCAGAAGCGAAATGAGACCAAAGGCTACGAGCGTGATGCGAGCTAGCTGGCCGGTCTGGGCGGCGTCCGCAATCACCAGATATCGGACGATGCCAAGCATGGCGCTGTTAAGAAGCGCGCCTGAAAGCATGGCTGAAATTGGTGCAGGGCTTTCGCTATGGGCATCGGGCAACCAGGAATGCATAGGAGCCAAGCCGACCTTGGTCCCATAACCCACCAAAACAAGCAGATAAGACAGCGCCGCGAGAGCGGGGTTCATCTTGGGCGCCGCCTGGCGCAAGGCGTCCCACGTCATGTCATAGGTCGGACCGAGCACGAAGCTGCCGCACCAATAGAACAGCACGGTCCCGAGCAGCGCCAAGCTAATGCCGGCGGATATGATGATGATGTATTTCCACGCGGCTTCGATGCTTTCGGCTGCGCGTTCGAAGCCAACCAGAAAGGTACTGACGAGCGTCGTAAGCTCGATTGCGATCCAATAAAGCCCGGCATTGTTCATGACGGAGCTGACGAGGATCGTCAGCGCAAAGCCCGAGAAGAGAGCGTAGAAGCTCCAAAGCTTTTCATCCTCGCCCAAGAGGCGCATGTATCCGATCGAGTAAATCGAAGCGAGCAGGTAAACAATGCTGGTGCAAAGGATGACCCAGGCGCCGGTGATATCGATGACGACGTAACTGTCGAGGTAATAGTGAGACCCTTGCGCGCTGAGAATGGTCAGAGGAATTGCGGTTACGAACACGACAATGCTCGATACGAGGTTAAGTCTCTCAGCGACCCGCGCAGATCGGATGACCATGCAAACGAGCGCCGCGATCAGCGGCGCCATCAGCATCACGAGGAGGAACACGCCGGACATCGTCATCCTACCAGCCGGTTGAGATCGAGGCTGCTGGTGCTGCCCACGTGGGCGACGAGGTAGCGCACTAGCACGCCGAAACACGCGACGACGACAAGAAGATCGAAAAGGATCACGATCTCGATCAACAGCGGCATTCCGGGCACCAGAATTTGGGCGCCAAGGAAGATGCCGTTTTCCAGAACCAGCAGGCCGAGAATCTGGCTCAACGCCTCATGTCGCACGGCAAGCATCAAGAAGCCGATCAGCTTCATCGATAACATGATAGTGAGCGCAAGAACGGCCACCGTGCCGGCAAGGCCGAGCGACGCGCCAATTCGGTATGAGACGATTAATGCGAAAATGACGCCGAAGGCGCCGGCGACGAGAGACGAACTCGGCTCAAGGATTTCGTGGATTTCACGCGTAACGTTGAGCCGGCCGATAATCCGCGAAACCAGATACGGCAGCAGTAGCCCGCGAAATAGCGCCGTGAGGATGGCGATCAAATACAGCTCGGGATATCCGCCATAAAAGCCGACGGCCGCCGACAATGCCGCAATGACCCACGACTCGGCCGCGAAAGCGTAAAGATAATTGTTGAGCCATCGTGAGCCCAACATCACAAAGGCCAACAACAAACTGACGATCGCCATGAAGCTGAAAATCGACGACGCGAGGGGGTCGAGATGGGCTATGAGCATGGCTACACCAGTTGTGTCCCGATGATCGCCAGCACCGCGAACACAAAGGATGCCGCGAGTAACTCTTGGTAGCGGTAAAAGCGCAATCTCGATTGTGCCGTCTCGACCACGACAACCGCGCAGGCGACAATCACGAACTTCAGAATTAACGCAACTACCGAACCGACAACGCCGATAGCCGTTCCCTCGCTGGAGAGCCCCCAGGGGATTAGCAACACGTTGCAGAAGATCGTGTACAGGATGAATTGCTTCATCATCGAAGCCCACCGGAGTAAGGCGAGCAGCGGCCCGGAATATTCGAGGATCCTGCCTTCTTCGATCATGTAGACCTCGATATGCGTACTCGAATGAATTGGCATTCGATCGGTCTCGACAATCAGCAGGGTGAAAAACGCGGCAATCAGAAACAGATGCGCCGGGCTCCAATACACCGCCGGACTGCCGACAAGCAGGTGATTGACCACAAAAGGAAGCATGGACTTTGCCAACAGCGTGATCCCTACGAACACCAGAATCAGGGTCGGTTCCGCGAGGATCGCAACCATGACTGCGCGGCTCGATCCGATTCCACCGTAGGCGCTGCCGGTGTCGAGGCCGGCGAGGATGATCATGAACGAACCAAGCGTCAGAATGAGCCCGCCGCCCAGAATGTCGCCCATGTCTGAAAGCGGCAGCGGAAAGTCGGTCAAAACCGGTATGAGAATTGGCACGGTCAGCATTGCGGTGAACGCGACAAACGGCGCGATCCAATAAATCCACGATGCGGTTTCCGGGACAACAATCTGCTTGTGGAACAGCTTCCATAGGTCTCGGTAGGGCTGAAAAATTCCTGGGCCTTGTGCTAATTGCACGCGCTCTTCGAATTGCTGGATGATTCCTTGCACGAGCGGTGCAAGCAGAAGCACCGTCAGCACCTGGCAAATTTGCAGAATGATCTCCCGCGCAGTCATCAGCGCCCTCGAAAACTGAAGTTGGGCGCGAACGATGCCGTACGCTGACGAGAAAGGCCGATTTCTCGGCCGTTCAAGCTAAGGGGAGTTTTCAAACACGAGTCCTCTCTTCCGCAATTCGGATGAAAGGAGTCATCAGCCCCGAGGGCGGTTTAAGGCGGAACCCCATCGCCTGCTGGCCGAGGCCAGCGCCTTAGTTGCGAAAGCTAGGGATAACGCCGTCCCCATGTCAAGACACATCCCCGAGCTCACGGTCGAGTCACGCCGCCGCCTGAGCCTTCAATATCGAATTTTTCCACAATCATGTGGACCCGAGCGAGGCCGAGGTCGATGGCCTGCCAAATAGCCGCGACGACAATGATCGTTCCAAGGAGAATGAAAGCACCATTTCGTTCAGCAGCCGGCAGACCTGCTTGGTCAAACAAGTAGTAAATGGCTGCAAATAACGAAAGGACGATGATCAACCAAATCAATGTGAGTCCGTCGGCCCATTTCTTGTGAAGCTTTATGAGAACTACTCGACGAGCATCCAGATGCATCGCACATCTCCATCCCAAAATTCAGTTTCGCAGAACCTGCGGGCGCCCTCGTCGGGCTCGGCGTAGCGTATGGCATGATGCAGTCCTCACACTCCAACCCGAGAGGCGAAGCGTGTTTGAATGATAAACATTTATGGCTTGGCGGCACCGTATTGCAGAACCTGGACCTTCTCGATCGTTATCAGGCCGTGGTTCATCATGCTGTCCAGTACCGGAAGGAAGCGATCGATATTGTTTTGGGAGTCGACAATCTCGACGACGACCGGCATATCCTGGGACAACCGCAGAATTTTGGTCGTATGAATGCGGCTTGAATGACCGAACCCAACATGCCCTCTTAAAACCGTTGTCCCACCGAGGTGCATTTCCCGCGCTTTCAACACGATTGCCTCGTGCAGCGGCAAATGATGATGCTTATCATCCTCACCAAAGAAGATGCGCAGCAGAACGGCATCACGTGGAATTTGCATGGGGGCTTGCACTCGTGCGCATTCAAAGTTTTGCGGCACAGGAACCGGCACAGCTTTCCTACGGCCGCTGAAGCGACGTATAGGAGTCATCAGCCCTGCGGCGGTTCCGGGGGGCTCCATCCCCTGCTTCGAAGGATTGTAGTCGAGCATCGATCTTAGGCAAGCTAGCTACCGGCAAACCCTACCGCTAATGCGAGGTTCGATGCTGCACTGCCGCAGGAGCCAAGCGAGAAAGCGATAGCGAGGCGAAACTCGCCATTACCCATATGGCACTCACAAGGCAGACATGGATGATAGACGATACTCTACCAGAAGAACTGCCAATGATTGAGCTTCGACACGGCGAAGCCCTTTGGCTCTTGGCGCGGCTGGGATTCCAGGGAAAGGCCAGCAAAGCCACTTTTTATGAATACGTAAAATCTCTCCGGAAGCTTGGAACGCCCTTCGATCGCCGCTCGATCGGATACCTACGACGCGGTCTTGCGAACTACACATATTTCCATCTGATGGAGCTGGCGCTCGTCCTGACATTGCGTGTTTATTATGTGGTACCGGATTCGCTCTTAGCTGAGATCATCAAATATCGGAAAATACTTTATCGGCATTACCGCAGGGCCTATACGGAACGCTCATCTGGTTTGGGCGCGCCTGTCATCATCAAAGCGCCAGGCTACGGTGGGCTGCAATTAAGAGGTACATTCTTGGATCTGCAGATGAATTATTCAGGTGGGAAGTTACAAAAATTTGGTCCACCGCGACTCGTTCCTCCTTTAGAAGCAATTACCATTTACACCCAGCATGATGTTGCCGCGCGCGCATTCCTGCCAATACAGCTGTCTCGACTTTCTGAGCGACTGGTTTCTGCGGCACTGCGAGTACCACCGCTTTCTCGTGGTTCTCGATCCAATTGGCGAAAGCCGTGAGCATAGAAAAGAAAGATTGCGTGATTCTGCCTCAGTTGCCAGCCCGATTGGGTTTACGACATGGACACGAGGCGGTGCTCGCCTCAAGGCAATGTTGAGCTGGTGACGGAGAAATAGGTTCTCGGCTTCGAGCCTGCGCCGCGACTTGAACATGTCGGCAACGAAAATTACGAGCGCATGCAGGATCGCAAACATTGATCCGAATGATGCGATGATTCTGCCTCACGACGCTAATCCTCACCGGATGGAATTTTCGGAAAGGACAGCGGTCTGATCCGATCTGGCAGGCGGCCGTTGCACCGACTCCACAACAACTTAGTCATCCGTGAACAACGGTCAGGCCATTGATAGAGAATCTGTTTTTGGCGAACAGGCAGGCTTGAGTCTGCAGGGTTTTGCCGCTTGATACCCACGAACTTTGCAATTTCGTTTTTCGTTTTCTTTCTGCGCGAACCATGATTCCTTGGGGCATCGGAGGGTACGATGCGGCCGAAGCAACGATCGACGACGGGATCAGGCGATCTGTTCCGGGCCAGGCTCGATCAGATCATCAACATGAAGCACGAGCTGGTGCAGCTTGCCGGCAAGCTCGACTGGACGTGGATCGACGCCGAGATTGCACCGCTCTACAGCGATCAGGGCCGGCCCGGGGTCGAGACCCGCTTCGTGATCGGACTTCTGCTGCTCAAGCACATCTATGGGCTGTCCGACGAGGGCGTGTGCGAGCGCTGGGTGCATGACCCGTATTTCCAGCACTTCACCGGGGAAGAGTTCTTCCAGCATGAGTTTCCGCACGAACGCTCGGATCTGAGCCACTGGCGCAAGCGGCTGGGCGACAAACTGGAGCTGCTGCTGGCCGAGAGCCTACGGGTGGCGCATGCGAGTGGCGCATTGCGGACACGCGATCTGGCCCGGGTCACGGTCGACACCACGGTGCAGCCCAAAGCCATCACCTTCCCGACCGATGCCAAGTTGCTGCACGCGGCGATCAGGGGGCTCAACCGCATGGCCAGGACGCATGGTGTGCGGTTGCGGCAGTCCTATCTGCGCATCGCCAAGCATGCGGCGATGATGGCGGGCCGCTACGCCCACGCCAAGCAGTTCAATCGCCATCGCCGGCAGTTGCGCATTCTGCGCACGCGGCTGGGCCGCATCATCCGCGACATCGGTCGCAAGATCGCCGGCCAGCCGGCCTTGCAGGGGGCATTCCAATGGCCGCTTGCGCGTGCCAACCAGATCCGTTCCCAGCAGCAGCGCCAGCGCGGCTGGAAGCTGTATTCCTTCCATGCTCCCGAGGTCGAATGCATCGGCAAAGGCAAGGCCAGCGCGCCCTATGAGTTCGGGGTGAAGGTCTCAATCGCCACCACCAATGCCCGTGCGCCCGGAGGCCAGTTTGTGCTGCACGCCAGAGCGCTGCCGGGCAATCCGTATGATGGGCATACGCTGCGGTCCGCGATCGAGGACACCGAGCGGCTTACCGGCCGAGAGATCGAGCGTGCCTATGTCGACAAAGGATACCGCGGCCACGATGCGCCGAACCCGCATCGCGTTTTCATCTCCGGGCAGAAGCGCGGGGTGTTCGGCGCCATCAAGCGTGAACTGCGCCGTCGCTCCGCCATCGAGCCCGTGATCGGACACATGAAGGCCGAGGGGCACCTCGGCCGCTGCTATCTCAAGGGAACCGCCGGCGATGCCGCCAACGCCATCCTCACCGCCGTCGGCCACAACCTCCAACTCGTCCTCGCCTGGTTGAGGATTCTTTTGTGCCTGATCATGGCGGCGCTACGGAACGCGCTTGCAGCCCATCCCGAACTCAAATTGGCTTCTTAACGGACGACAACTTAGTCGTTGGCGGCTTAATTGTTGTTCAGACGCGGCCTTTGCCAACTCTGGGATGCGGGCGGCCGCCGTCCGAGATTGCGATAATTGCAACGATTTCGTCTGGCCGCGGCGCATCAGCAATCGAAACGGTTATCGTGTCGAGATAATCAAACGCCCAAATATTATCCTTGTGGGCTAAGGGAACGTCGATAACTGCGCCCGGTCCACCGATTTTGACGTTCGAAGAGATAATTGCTTGACCGCCGCCAACGGCGTCTCGTATCGGCTGACCGAGGCGAGGGTGAATCACGGCCGCACCATGCTCTATTTCACCGGCAACCCCAACAATGGCGGCTTTGCCGTATGAGATTGCCGGGTTGGGCAGAAGCTTGACAAGGTCGCCCATGATGGTCGCCCCCAGTTCTGCCCCGTCATTAAAAAGGGGCGACAGGTCATCGACAAACCGCCCGGCGAACGGGTTGGCAAGAACGGCAACCGCAACGGCCCGGGTGATGATCTCAGACGTCGGCTTGCCAGCGTCGGCGAAAATGACCTCCTTCGTCTGGCTGAGCCTTCGCAAATTCATTGGCCCGTTCCGTTTTTACCAGCAGCCAGGAATTCGACTGCGTTTCGATGCAAAACCTGTTCGGCTAAGCTTGGCGCATGATAGCCAAAGCCACGTTCGATAAACCCCACGGGATCCGGCTCGCCGAGCGGGAACGGCGTATCGCTTCCAAGCACTAGATGGGATGGAATGACAGCGCCGGATTTAATGGCCGCGCATACGTAAGCCGGTTCAAAGCAAATCGTGTCAAAATAGATTGACCGCAAGTACTCGTGCAATGGCCGTTTCAAGCGCGCAGCTAGTGCCGGATTGGTGTCGAGTTCACGCTGCATGCGGGCATGCAGCAGAAGTGCATAGCCACCGAGATGCGTGCAGTAGAGTTTCAGGTTTGGAAATCGATCAAGAAGCCCGCCAAAAATCATGTTGAAGATGTTAAGGGTGGTATCGAACAAATAACCTGCGACCACGGCCAGCTCGTATTTTGCCATGCGTTCTCGCGCCGGCGGGTTGGATGGATGCACCATGAGCGGCACGTTGATCTCTGTCGCTGCCACAAAAATCGGCGTAAACTCGTCAGCATCGAGATAGCGGCCTTTGACATTCGACGGCAGGTACCCCCCCGAGGCGCCGAGGCTCGTGACCGCCCGACGCAATTCCTTCGCCGCGGCATCTGGGTCCTGCATTGGCAGGTAAGCCCAGGCGTCGAACCGCTCAGGCATCGACTTCCTGAGCGATGCAATCTCGTTATTGTAGAGCTCAGCAGCCTCGATACCGAGACTGGCCGGTACGTCGAAGTTGACAAATGGAGTTGCCAAAGAGAGGACTGCCCGATCCACTCTCATTTGCGCCATACGTGCGAGAAGCCGCTCGGGGTCGAAGAACGTGCGGGTCAGCGCGAATTCGAGTTGGCCAACGTGCAAACCAACACTCTCACCGCGCGGCGCATCGCGGCGGATGGAATAAGACCGCGCCTTCTCGACAAAGCGTGCGAAAGCTTCGGGAACGTGGTGCACATGAACATCAGTGATCATAGCGTGCGCCCCGTCAAAGTCCTAAATATGCAGTTTTAAGACGAGGATCCTGCAGTAGTTGTCGCCCCTTATCGTGAAGAACAATCCGCCCATTCTCCAGAACATAACCGCGATCGGCAATTTGAAGGACATGCTCGACGTTCTGTTCAACCAAAAGAATTGTAATGCCTTCCTCACGCAGTCGCAAAACGAGTTCAAAGAGCCGCTCGACCAAAAGCGGCGCAAGCCCCTCGGTCGGCTCATCGAGCATGAGCATTCGTGGGCAGGCCATTAGCGCGCGGCCTATGGCGCACATCTGCTGCTCGCCGCCGCTTAGAGAGCCCGCGACCTGATGCCGCCGTTCTGCGAGGATAGGCAGCAGTTCGAAAACTGACGAAAGCGTTTCGTCTCGCTTCTGCCTCGGTATAGGCAGAAATGCACCGAGCTCAAGATTCTCAAGCACGGTCATGAAAGGAAATAGGCGCCGTCGTTCCGGAATGAGAATGATAGCGCGACGAACGCGCTCATAGGTTGGTAGCTGGTCAATGCGCTCATCGTTGAACCAGATTTCTCCCTCGCTGCGTGTTCTGACTCCCATGATACTCAACAATGCGCTACTTTTCCCGGCACCGTTTGCACCTACCAAGCCGACGATTTCGTTCGCGTCGACCTGCAAATCAATTTCGTGCAGGACACGCGTGCGGTCGTAATAGGCGTTGAGATTAGACACGCGCAGCATAAGCGTACTTCTCGCCGAGATAGGCCCCGACTACGGCCCGGTCCTGCGCGACGTCTGCCGGCGCCCCCTGGGCAATCACCTGACCTTGATGCATGACGACTAGCCGGTGCGCTACGTTCATGATGGCCATCATCACGTGTTCAACCCAAATTACAGTGATACCGCGTTTGGGCAGCGATGCAATTGCCTTCATCATTTCGCGGACTTCTGCGGGAATTAAACCGGCCATGACTTCATCGAGCAGCAGCAATTTCGGTTCGGTTGCAAGGGCGCGTGCCACCTCCAGCTTCTTGAGCTGGCCGACAGTCAGGCTGGCGATTGGGGCATCGGCCAAGTCATCAATGCCGATATATGACATGGCCTCCTCGGCGATCGGACCGGCTTGCCGCGGCGTTCGGTGACGTCTGAGTGCGCTTAACATCACATTTTCCCGCACAGTCAGCTGCTTGAACGGCTTGGGAATCTGGAAGGTGCGTGCCAAGCCAAGGCGGGCGACGTCGTAAGATTTCATCTCAGTAATCGTGTGACCGAGGAAGCGAACAGCGCCGCTTGCAGGCGCAATTGCGCCTGCGATCAGACCGAATAGGGTGCTTTTACCCGCGCCATTGGGGCCAATAATGCCGACGATCTCTTCGGATTCGACGGCGAAGGTCACGTCGCGCACCGCCCACAGCGCGCCGAAGTTTCGGCCAACGGTCTCGACACTCAGCATCATAGCGCCCTTTTTTCTTTGGCGGTGGCGCATTTGGTTATTCTCTGCGGCCACGCCCGCGCGATTGCGCCGGATATTCCCGAGGGGAAATACAGAATGACGATGACGACAATGGTACCGTAAATGACCAGATGCAGTCCGGACGCCGATTGCGACAGCCAGCCGCGCAACAAGTCAGATAGCGGCACGATGATCAAGGCCCCGAGCACAGGTCCACTTGCTGTGCCGAGGCCGCCAATCGCACAAATCAGAGCGAACTCGAACGAAATATCGGGGGACACGATATGGGTGGGATCGAGATAAAGAAAGTATTGTGCGTACAAGGTCCCGCCGATGCCCGCCAATGCGGCTGAAAGCGCCATCGCTGATACTCGCATCGCCCATGGGTTAATGCCGATCGCAGCCGCGCCGTCCTCATCATCACGCGTTGCAAACAAGAAGTAGCCATAACGGCTCTGCTCGATCCACACCGATAGGCCGAACATTAAAACCATGTAGGTGAACATCAGCGTCAAGTACGCCCATTGATTTTTAAAGACCATATCGAATGCATTGGGGACTGGCGAAATTTCGAGGCCTTCGGAACCGCCCGTGAGCGATCGCCAATTCAGTGCGGCGATCCGCGTGACTTCACCGGCAGCCAGAGTCGATAAGATAAAAAAGGGACCGCGCAGGCGAGCACATATCATAGTCAAAAGCGCGCCGGCGCTGCCTGCGAAAACCGCGCCTGCCAATATTCCAATCCAGGGGGGAATGCCCCAATTGAGCAGCAAGATTGTCGACGTGTATGCCCCAATCGCGAAAAAGGCGGCGTGGCCAAACGAAATCAGCCCCGTATAGCCGCCAGCAATGTTCCACGCCAACGCCAGCCCAGCCCACAAAAACGTCCGGATCATTATCTCACCGGCATATTGGCTGGTGATCGAAACGGCTGCTATGCCACAGGCCGCCAATATCACGATGTCTATGATTGATACGGTACCGCGCCGCGGCGCCCCTGAAAGCGAGCTGCCTCTAATGACTGAACGAACAGGACCGGGAACCGTTTTCATCACTCATTGATTCCCACCATCGCTGCGCCACGCTGGCCGAGCAGACCATTGGGACGGAGCACCATGACGAGCAAGAAAATTAAAAAGTAAAACATCTGACCATAGGCAGGCGCTACATAGTAGCCGCTCAATGACTGCACGACCCCGACGCAGATGCCGCCAAGCAAGGCACCTTCCATGCTGCCCATGCCGCCGAGCACAACGACCACGTAGGCGATCAGCACGAAGTTCAAACCCACAGTCGGAAACGTTGAGTAGAGTGGCATCATGATGCAACCGGCTAGGCCGACCAGCGCGGACCCGCCTGCGAAAGTCAGCAAAAAAAGGCGCGGCACGTTTATTCCCATGAGCATCGCCGCTTCGCGATCTTGTACGGTGGCGCGGATGGCTTTGCCAAGATAACTGCGCTTGATGAAGAGCATGAGCGCCGCGGTTACGATGATGCTGATGAGAAATCCGACCACCAGCTCGAACCGCAGGTAGAGGGGGCCGAGCTTGAGCGGCATGCCGGAAAACAGCGGCGGAACGTCTCGCAGATCCGCCGTCATCAGCACGAGCGCAAGGTTTTGCATGGCGATCGACAGACCCATGGTCGCGAAAACAACGATCAAATGCGGCTTGTCGACGGCGGGACGCACGATCACCCAATAAACCAGCATTCCAAAAACGAACAGCAATGGCACGACGACAATCACAGCGGCATAGGTGTTTACACCGGTAAGGCTGACAGCCGCCCAAGCAAGATACATGGCGAGCATGAGGAACTCGCCATGTGCAAAGTTGACGATCTTGAGCACACCGAAAATTAGCGTCAGGCCGACAGACATGATCGCGTAGATGCCCCCCAGCATGATGCCGGACACGAGCAATTGCGCGACCGTATCCATGACGTTATCGGTCTTCCAAGATGAGAAGCGCGCTCAGCGCTTGTCCCACTGAGGCAGCGGCACCTTGATGATTGGGTTCGTAGCGAGGTTCTTTGGGTACACTTGACGCGCGGCCTCGTTTTGCCATTGCCAGACGCCGATCGCGGAGCGGAGATTTTGGCCCGCATCCTTCGGGTCGTTTGGCCGATCAAAATTGGAGAATTTCAAGCCGCTGCCGTTGATCAGGCTACCCGGCGGCAGATCCATCGACAGCGCGGCCGCGCGCACATCCTCCGGGTCCATTGATTTTGCCTTGGGCAGAACGTCATTGAATAACGTCCACAACGCGGCGAACGATGCAACGGCGTGACCGGCCGGCACGCGGTGCTGGATTTTTTCGTATCGTTTGTTGAATTCTTCGGCAGCAGCCTCAACCTCAGGTCTCAAGGCCTTCGGGTTCACGAGCACGGGCAAGTCGCTGACGAAAATGCCATTTACGGCAGTGCCGAGCGAATCCTTCAAGTCTGGCACGGAATGGCCGGCGCTCACTCCAATCACTGCGGGTACGTAAAAGTTCAGCTCTTTTGCCTTGCGGTGCAGCAGGATCGTGTCATTGATGAAGGAGATTGCAATTAGCACGTCCGGCTTGGCGTCCTTCAATTTTTGCACCAGCGGTGTCATGTCGGTCATGAATTGGTCGTAGCCTTCATCGAAGGCAAGCTTGACGCCCAGTTCTTTGGCGCGCGCACGTGCACCATTGCCAACTGCCGTGCCAAACGCGCGATTCTCCCAAAGAAGGGCGATGCGCAGATCCTCAAATTTTTTCCCGAGGCGTTGAGCGAGCTCTTCCTTAGTGAAATCGAGCGCCGCTTTGCCGTAGCGACTCGCCGCCGGACCCACTTGGAAGACATGTTTAAAGCCGCGGTGAGTGATGATGTCTGCGGAGGCGATGCTTTCCCAATGAATGATGCCGTGACGTTCGGCCTCGGCGCTGATGGCAATGCCAAGTGGGGACGCATAGGTGCCAGTTATCAGCTTGACGTCAGGATTCTGCGTGATGATGCGGTCGGCTTCGCTCTTGCCGGCGCTCGGATCTGGCGCATCGCCGCGGATGAAAGCGATTTTCTTGCCTTTGACGCCGCCCTTTTCGTTGATCATGTCGCGGGCGATTTCCATGGCCACGTAAGATTCGTTGCCGTTTTTCGCCCATGGTCCGGTGAAGGGCTCCAGTACGCCGATTTTGATGGTGTCTTGTGCGCGTGCGCCACTCACTTGCAGCGCAATTAGACCAACTGCCAGGGCAGCGCCGAGAAACACGGCAGCGAGGTTGCGTTGTTTTTTCATAAGGCTTCCTTTCTGAGCACGTCGTGCTCGTGTCCCGGCATTGCTTGTCTTAACGATTTTAATCGGCTCCTCTCTTTTCGCTGCGACGACGCGACAACCTCTTAAAGTTGGCACGCTTCGGCGCCACAGCCAATGTCGCGCTCCGCCTGTTTGAGCAGCGCCAAAAAATTGTCCGGCAGCTGAACTTGTCGGCCGACCACGTGCGGCGAGTACACTTCCATCCAATAACTGTTGGTTGGGTGTCCGCCGCCGCAGACCAAGAGTACAAGATTTTCCGGTCGCGACGACTGCGGCCAACGATCTAGCTCCGCGCTCGCGCGAACAGCAGCGTCGCGGTCGGCTTCGAGCCAGGAGTCTATCCCCCCGCGATGCAATTGATCAGCAGGAATTTTGCTGTGTTCCCAAAGAAACTCTCGTATCGACTGCTTAGTCCACCCGACGCCGGCCATCGCTTTGGCGACAACGGGAGACAACATCAGGATTCCCGGGGCGCCGTCGCTATAGCCGATCAAGCCGCCGAGGTTGGGCGAGCGGAGATAATCTGCCATGCGATACATGCCCTGCAGCGCATCTCGCTCCGGCGTCTCTTTTCTGACGCTGCGGCGACGGATGTTGGTCACACCAGTCGCCCATAGCAGTGAGACCGAATTTGTGCCCGGCGCAAAGCCGTGACGCTCGGTGGCATGTGGCAGCCAACCATCCGGTAAGCTTTGTTCGTCTTCACCAAAGACAGCGTTGGTGTAGCGCATGGCTCCCCACATCGCCATTGCACCGACGCCGGGCAACGCGCCGCCGAGATTTTGCTGCATTAAACGCAATGCACGACCGATGCTGCCCCCCGCCGGGCGCTGCGGATCAGGGCCGAGACAGCCGAAGCCACTGTTGAGGCGAATTTGTTGCGCGATTGGACCGTTGACGATAATGACAGGATAAGCACCGGCCGAATCCGCTTGCATGTGCTCACTGTCGGATAGCGGATCAAGGAAGGCTTCTACCGCTGCAATCAACACCGGCAGATATTCGGGCCGGCCACCAGCCATGGCGAGCGCAACCGCGCACGATTCAATCGTCGCAATGCCGCCGCGCGGTAGCACCTTGCCGAGCATCTCCTCGCGTGCTCGCTCCGTGCCTTGCAACATCCAGTCAACGCTTGCCTCCGTCGCAGGCCAGATCGGCAGCCCGTCGCCCCACATGTTGGTGAGGAACAGATTATTGGCGTTGGTCAGTGCCTCCTGGTAGGTCGCGCCACTGACCTTGATCTTCGGCGTCTCATCCGACGCCAAAAAATTCGCTGTCGAGCGCCACGTTGTCAGGCCGTCGTAGAACTCTTGCTTGCGCGTTGCGATTAGCGACAGATCGCTGCCCGGCAAGAACAAGTCGACCGGGAATGCCACGATCGGCATCGTCCCCGGCAGGCCGAGGCCAGAAACGGCATTCTTGACCACGCCGAGAAAATCGCTACGCCCCAGCAGAACGGTCGGAATGTCGACGCTTTCGAGCTTGGCGGCGGCACGGCCTAAGGCCGTCGAACAAGAACCGCAGGCGGCATTGCCAATGACTACGCCGTCAACGCCGCTTTGTTTAATTTGAGCAATCGTCGAATCGGCACCGACTGCGTGTTCGCCGCTCGGAAATGTGCCAAGCGGCAGCACCTCGAGCTCCGGAAAATCCGCCTCCATCATCTGCTTGAGCATCGGCAGCGTGCGATCGGCTTGCCATTGCTCATTACTGAGCATGCCGATGCGCTTGCCATTTAGCGTGCCCAAACGGGCTGCGTGTTGCTTGGTGATTTCCAAACGGCCGGACGGGTCGAAAAACTCGAGTTCAATCACAGCCTCACCCCATATCAAATCCCGGCCGCCAAAGCTTGGACGAAGATTGGTGATACCGCCAATACTATTTATATTGGTTTCTGATATATGATACAAATCACCATGTTCGAGTTACGCCAGCTGCGTCAGTTCGTAGCCGTCGCCGAAGAGTTGAGCTTTCGACGGGCGGCGGCTCGTCTGCACATGTCACAACCGCCATTGACGGTTGCGGTCAAAGCGCTGGAAGCCGTCGTCGGCAGGCCTCTGCTCGAGCGCAGCAAGCACCACGTGAAACTCACCGGCTCTGGCTATCTTTTTTTGGAGGAAGCCCGTCGCATCCTGGCGCAGGCCGACCGAGCTGTTCAGATCGCGCGTAGCGCCAGCAACGGCGTGCTGCGCGTCGCTCATCTCGGCAGCGCGACGATCGGAATCATGCCACAGTTGCTGCGAGCTTTTCGCCGCGACTATCCGAGTATCGAGCTGCATGTGACCATGGCTGGAACATTCCGCCAGGTAGAAATGCTCCGCCACCGTGATGTCGATCTTGGGCTGTTGCGCCTTCCTATCGAAGACTCGCGCGGACTAAAGGTGACGGTCTTGTGCGAGGAACAGATGCTAATCGCCGTTCCTACGGACCACCCATTAGCGGCGCGTAGTTCGGTTCGCGTCGACATGCTGGCTGGCGAACAGTTCATCAGTTATCCGCCGCCAGAGGGGCCGAGTTTCGAAGGGGTTTTTGTTGCAGCGTGTCAACGGGCCGGATTTTACCCGCGGGTGATTCAGCACGCTTCGCAAATGCTAACCAAGCTTTCGTTCGTTGCCAGCGGCCTTGGCGTCGCCCTCATCCCTGGTAGCATGCATCACGTGCGATTGCCGGGGGTTGCCTATCTCACAATCGATGAAGGCAAACAGCCGCTCGGCTATGCGCTGGCCTTGGCCGCGCCGGTCAAGGCGGATAACACGGCTATTCCGGCCTTCGTAGCGACGGCGATCCGTGCCGCGCAGCTTCGCCCGGCGGCATAACCCGCCGGACGACTAACGGACCCCTGACTGCTGGCGCGTGCGAATTATTTACTTTGCTGCGACCACCATAATTTCGACCTTGCGGTCGGGCGAGGCTAATTTTGCCTCGACGGTGGCGCGTGCGGGCGCCGTCCCTGGAGGCACCCAAGCCTCCCAAATGGCGTTCATCTCCGCGAAGTTTGCCATGTCCGTCAGCCAGATATTTGCGCTCAGCAGTTTGCTTTTGTCAGTGCCGGCTTGCTTCAACAGCGAGTCGATTTGAGCCAAAATGACTTTAGTTTGCGCTGTAGTGTCTTGCCCTGCTGGTGCATCATCGACCAAGCCGGCAAGATAGACCGTGTCACCGTAGACCACGGCTTTGCTGAGCCGTGAATTAGTTTGGTAACGTTCAATCGCCATAATCGTCCTCCTTGTGACGCTGCAAACCGTCGGCACTGTAACGGCATGAGCGCGGTCCAAATGCCCGCTAAGCGCAAATAGCAGTCACCACGCGCAGCCTATTAAAGAGACACTCGGTTCTTTGATTTGGTCCGCGCACGGTCCCGCCAGCTTACCAATATATCGGAGATAATTAGCGTGCAGCGAGACTCAGAAAAACGGCCAGTCCCCGATGATAGTAACCGTCGCCTTCGTCCTCGTCAGTATAAAGTTTCTTATCACGCGAAGAATAACCCCGAAAACTAAAATCGTACCAAAACCAAGAAAAATCTGAATTCACCTGACGAAAGATTTGCATGAATGCCTTTGAATCGAAAGTCCTGGCCCCTTCATTCGATAGGCTCAAGCGCGCAAACAATAACCCAGCGCAGTGTTGCCGACGTCCTTTTCGTGGCAGAAGTTTTTCGGCGTCTCTGCGCGCGACGTTCAAAGCAGATCGAATCGTTTCAACTTTTGTATTGGGGCGGACATATAATAGTTTTGCTTCTATTTTCAGGTACCGATTGCCCTTGCATAAATACAAGTCGCAGCGGCCCTTTGAGAGCTTTCCTTTTTTTGTTTTTTTTCGTTCGGTAATCCGCAAGTGTAGAATAGCCGGCGAGCGCTCCAGCAGCGACCAGTAATGAAACGGTCGCAGTTTCGTTGTACCAATATGGAGGCTCTTGATCCGATTTGATAAAATTAAAGATCACCTGATCAAGGTACTTGAACGCTGGAGTTAGCCACTTCAAAGTCTGATTTGGCTTTGTAATAGGTTTTGACACATTCATTTGAACCCCCTTACGACCTTTTATACAGCTTTTTAACTGGTCGCAGGAAATGCTCAGCGAACGTGGCTGCGCCAACGACGTGCCCGTGCGCGAGTGGGCCATAACCGTTGCAGAAATAAGCTCGTAATTGATTGGACTATAGTTCCTTTCGCGGGTTGGCGGGAGGCAGTGCGATTCAAACTGAAGGGGCGGATTCCATCGGCAAGCCGGTGGACGCAGTCACATGCGAACCCGTCGCCAATCGAATTCCCTGCTAACAGGGAAAAAACAGGGAATTTTTCGGTATTATGGCGCAAACGCCACAAGACATTTTTTATATCCCTACCGATCTCTTGCCCGGAGTTGTAGGCAATGAGATCAAAATTCATCGGATGGTTAGTCGCTGCTATTGCAATCGTTTTTATAGGGGGCAGTTTGAAAAACTGTTTTCCCATCTGTAGTTGTGACCGATACGAGTTTATAGCAGTACCAAATATTGTGCGCGACAGTGGGACTAAAAATGTCGGCATATTCGGCATGTCCCCACAAGAGTCCGACGCCTTTATTTTGAGTGATATTTTCACCGTCAGCGGCCGTGATCGTTATAGGCTGTTGTTGAACTATTCCGCCACCGGCAATTACCGACTGCACAATATCGATACTGATAAACGGTTTAGAGAAATCGATATTATTGGGGACGGCTCCTTCAAAATATTTGATCGAATCCCAGGAACTAAATCGGGCCGTCCGAGTACCCCCGGTATTTTGGAGGATCGGACTGAAAGCGTAATAAGAAATTTTCCCATCTTTGTCGGCAGCGGTCTGTTCGTTCACTCCTTGCAGTGTAACGACCGCTCGCAATTGCTGACGCGTGTCAGTTTGGGCATCGCTAGAGACCTTCCATTGTTGCCCAATGAAAAACAGCGCGGCGAGATTTGCGGCAAAGAGCAATGCGGTCCACAAAACAAGCCAACCCGTAAAACGGTCTATTGGGGCGGGTTGCTCGTACCACCACAATTTCTTGCTGGTGCTAGTATTGTTGCTGCCTTTGCGGGGTTTGTTTTTTTGTTTGGTCGCCACCGTAAACCTCATATCGGCGCAATTCTTTTATTAGGCGGTTTCTTTAGCTTGACCGCTATGGTTGTAATAGCAACCTTTTTCTAGATTTCCTCCAATGCTACGCCGTCCAATTCCAACGCCGCAAGACATGCCAGGAACCAAGTGGCAGCAAACGTGCCGCGTTTGAGCTTCATTGTGATCGAAGCCTCAGTTTCATCCTTAAATCCGTGCCTTTTGAGCCGTTTTGCCAGTTCTACATAGGTTATCTCGCCATCCTGTAGCTTGTGCTTCAGAAATGCCGCAGCCCGCTTCTCCCATTCGGCCTGTGAGGTAATGGTCATAGGGCCTCCTACCGGATTCGTTGGCTAACATATATGAAAGATTGTGTTTGACAAGTCTATACCTAACGTATATGTTAGCTTCCATAAACGGTAGGTACTCACATGGCCCAACATTTCCTGCTTTCCAAAGCTGCCAAGACCCTCTCGCTGGCATCCGTTTTCACCATGAAGGATGCCGACGCGGAAATGACCTTCCGCCACATCCGTTGGGCCGATACCGATGGCCAGCCGGTTTGCCCGCATTGTGGCGGCGTTGACGCCTACGATTGCCGCCGCCTGAAAGGTGCGCCCCGTTTCCGCTGCCGAGCTTGCGTCAAGGATTTCACCATTACGTCCGGCACCCTCTTTGCCAGCCACAAGCTTCCGCTGCGCTGCTATCTCGCCGCCATCGCGATCTTCTGCAACGAGGTCAAGGGCAAGTCGGCGCTGGCGCTCTCCCGCGATCTAAACGTGTCCTACAAGTGCGCTTTTGTTTTGCTGCACAAACTGCGCGAAGCAATGGCCGAGGAATTGAAGGGCCGCATCGTCGGCGGCGAGGGTAAAGTGGCCGAGGTGGATGGCGGTTATTTTGGCGGCTATGTGAAACCTGCCAATCATCGCGAGAACCGTCGCGACCGTCGCCTTGCTCGCTATCAGAATGGCAAGCGCAAAGTCGTGGTGGTCGTGCGCGAGCGGGGCGGCAATTCAGTCCCAGCCGTGTTCAAGTCGGAAGCCAAGGCAATGGCGTTCCTCCGCGCTCATGTTGCCAAGGGCACGATTTTGAACGCCGACGAAGCCGGATCATGGGATGAGTTGCATAAGCGGTACGAGGTTCGCCGCATCAATCACGAAGAAGCCTATTCAATGGATGGCGCTTGCACGAATTGGGCCGAAGAATTTTTCAGCCGTATGCGCCGCGCTGAAATTGGCCACCATCATCATATCGCTGGCCAGTATTTGCTTCGCTACGCGCAAGAGGCGTCATGGCGCGAAGATAACCGCCGCAGCGCCAATGGCGAGCAGATCGCGCGGTTGGCCGGTCTGGCGATGAAGCGAAAGCCATCAGTGGATTTCAGTGGGTATTGGCAGCGGCATAGAGAGGCCGCCAACTGAGGCGGCCTCCGATGGTTCGTATCCGCTTCTCAAAGTGAGCGGTTTTATTTTAGACCGGCTACTCCAGCCTGCGAGATCGCATCGTCCTGCGAACCGGTGCCCCCGGATACGCCAATGGCGCCGATTATTTTGCCGCCGACAACCAGCGGATTGCCACCACGCGAGGCGATAAAGGCGTCGCCGAGCGTGGGCAGATACGCGAAAAATCCACCCTTGGCGAGCAGACGTTCAAACACCACAGTCGGGCGGCGATAGCGAGCGGCTGCGCGCGCCTTGTGTTGCGAAATATCGATTGATGCATACTGGCAGTTATCGCCCTTCATGAAGTACACGAGATCGCCGGATGGAGAGACGACGCTGATGCAAAATGCGTCTTTCCAGTTGCGCTTGCTGACTTCGGCGGCTGCCGCGTCAGCAGCCTTCTTCGCGGACGCCAGATTGATCGCTTCGCCGTACGGAAGGAACGTGATTGCTTCCGGCACAGCTTCGTTCGGGTTGTTCGGATCAGGCGGCACCTGCGCGAAGGTGCCAGTGTTCATCAACAGCGCGACGCACAAGGCGCCCGCCATCACAGTCAAACGACGCATCTATTCCTCCCAACTGATTGTTTTCTGACATTTCCCAGATGAACTCTGGGACCGCGTAGACGATAGCAACTGGCGGGGTTCTACGGAAGCCTGCGTTTTAGGTCATAAAAGTGAAGGCGCGAGTACCCATTGAGCATCTTGGGTCGTGCCGGACTTGATGACCGAACCATCCTTGCAAAGACGCCTTAGTACGGTAAGCACCATTTCGACCACAGTGGCTTTGAGCGCATCGTCGTTAGCTGGATAGCCTTTGGCGAGCATAATAACTACGGCGATCTGTGCCGTAGTCATTGGAGTAGGGTTTGCCTCCCGTAACGTATCTAGACAGCGCCTAGAGAGTTCACGAGCGGCAAAATAACGGGTACGCCGATAAGGCCGCTTTGGCGGGATCGCATCAGGGTCAGCGCCAGGCGAAAACAGCCGAAGCGATTCATCAATGTGGATCAGGTTCGCCCGGAGGCGACCGATCTTCTTTTCTAGCTCATGGATATAGCCGCTGATTTCGGCCCTCTTGGCGCGAAGGGCAGATACAACATGCGTTTCAGTCATGCACCAAACTTAGGCGCTGACTCGATTCACTTCTTGTGGCGTTTGCGCCATAATACCGGAATTTTTTGATTTTGGGGGATCTTGCGGTTGAAACCGCTCCGTTCGCCCTATGATTTCGGGCGTTTAGTACCGAATTCCCTACTCACCGGATCAGGGAATTTCTGGGAAAGATGCAGTGAACCCTTGGGACTGAACAGGGATCAGGGAAATCGGCGCGGCTAACGGGGAATTTCGGCCAGTCTCAGCCACGGATTGTTTTGCAGGGGCAAAACTCTGCGGAGCTTTCTTATCGATCGAAAGGCTCCAACCTAACCTGCCGTCATGCGGGAAACAGCCACGCCGCCTTTTTGGGTCACGTTCGCCAACGCGTCTCCTGTGTTTCAGGATTAGGTGCGGCGGTTCCGTCGCGAAGAATTGGTAGAGGCTGATCATGTCGTAAATCTTAAATCACAGAATTTTTTCGCCAATTTTGCAGAATTTCTGGGTTGTGCGCATCCAGAAACAGCCAAAGGCGCTGAGATTTCCGTTTTATGCAGCGCGGATTTGCAATAAATAACGCTCGACCTCGCCACGCAATAACTGAGATTGCTGCGCTAGTTCGGCTGCTGCCGTAAGAACGGTGTTGGCATCTTGACCCGTTTTCACCGCGGTGGTCGATACTTCGCCGATATTAGAAGACACGTCTCGCGTTCCTTTAGCTGCGGCACTAGCATTACGCGCAATTTCCTGGGTAACGGCATCTTGTTCATGCACCGCACCCGCCACCTCGTTAGCAACTTCATTAAGTTGCGTAATCGTCGCGGCTATCGTCTTCATGGCTTCAATGGATTGGGATGTCGTTTTCTCAATTGACAAGATTTGGCGAGTGATTTCTTCGGTCGCGTTACCAGTTTGACCGGCAAGACCTTTTACTTCTTGTGCAACGACCGCAAAGCCACGCCCGGCCTCGCCGGCGCGGGCGGCCTCGATCGTTGCATTGAGTGCTAGCAGGTTGGTTTGAGCGGCAATGTTACGAATAAGTTTGCTGAACTCGCTGATTTCAGCAACGGAAGCCGACAGGCTTTCGACCGAATCCGTGATCGCCCGTGCTTGATCCGCCGCCTGACTGGCGATGATCGCCGAATTGGCAACGCGTTCGGCAATATGTTCGATTGAACGCGCAATTTCTTCGGCACCCGTCGCGACACTTTCGACGTTTGCAGTTGCCTGTTGGGAAGCGGCCGCCGTCGCTAACGCCTGCTCTTGATTGCGACCTGCTGTGTTAGCCATCGAGGTTGCTGAATTATCCATTGCCTTCGCTGCGCGATCGAGCGTTTGCGCAACACTAGAAATTGCATCTTCAAACTTTTGAGTCGCGGTATCGACCAATTGCCGTCGAGATTCAAGCTTCTTTGCCTCTTCTATTTCTTTCTGTCGCGCTGAGGTCGCATCTGCGGTCGCTTGTCGAAAAAATAATAGCGTGCGCGTCATATTGGCGATTTCGTCGTTCCGGTTATCCTGAATCACAATGTCCAATTCACCGTCAGCGATGCGACGCATAGCATCACTGAGTAAAGCCAACCGCCAAATTACGTTCCGTCCGACATATAGCCAAGCCACCAGCATGGCGACGACACTCGCAACAAGCGACAGCACGATTAAAATAATTTTTCCGGAATGGAGTTGACGGCCGGCATACTCAGAAATTTCTTGTGCAGAATGATTCTGTTCTTCCACCAGCTCGTCGACAACTTGCTTTAGTTTAGCGGCTTCGGATTGCGCATTAACAAATGCGATTTCCGCGTCTTTTTGCCGTTCTAATTCATACTTGCGTAGGGCAACGATGCCATCGTCGGCTCCGATTACGCCAAGTTGCTTATAAAGATCAGTGAGCTTCTTACGTTGACCAGGATCGCTAATCGCGCTCAAGTTTGTTGTAATCTTACGCTGTGCAGCACCGATCAGGTCGCCTAACGGCTCAAGCCGACTTGGATCATTTGCCAGCGAGGCTTCCGTCAAAATTCCAGCAAGTAGATTCGCTTCAGATTGGATTTCCAGCAGCCGTCGTAGTGATTCAAGGGTTGCATTGAGAACCGAATCCATTCCCGCTTGCTTGCCCTTCGTCATAAGATCGAAATTTGCATCGTCGATCGCTGGTGCTAGCGCGTCGAGCAGCGCTTCATGTGCAACGCGAATTGACGCAGCCAGGTCTCGGCGTTCACCTGTAATCTGCAACCGGTCAGTGACGGCCTGATTGAGTGCCGTGAGCCGCCCAAAAAGTGCATCGTGCCCGCTATTGATCTTGTCGAGATTCGATAAACCCAATGCTTTAAGGCTGTCGATATCCTGCGTAAGTTTTTGCCGTTGTTTGTCGATCCTATCGGATATTTCCGATCGCGTTTTTTCGGATTGCGCTGCCATCAGTCGCGGTGCCGAGGAGACCAAACTGCTTGCCTCCTCGGCGAGTTGCAATGAAACGATCGTCGCCGGCATACTGCCGGATACTAATCTATGTGTGGTGGTGCCGATGGCGAGAAATTCATAGTAGGAGATCGAAGAGCTAAGGATCGTAAGCACTGCAGCGAACCCGAAAGCCAGATAGAGGCGGGCGCGGATGGTCGAAAGCCAAAAAAAGCGTCTGATACCCCTGCGCTTAAGCAGTCCAAAAAAAAATGGCCAGCTATAGTTCACGAGAGTTGTCCCCCTTTAATCACGGGATCGCGATCTTCACCAATTTCGCTACTGGCCTGAAGGTGCCATCAGACTGTAAGACCGTGAAATAAACCTCGTTTGATCCTTGATTATTCGTAGGACCAAAGCTGAATTTCACACCACCAAGATCGAAAGGCGCTTTGGCGATGGCGTCGAGCAACGCCTCGCGCGTTGGCTCGCCTGGAATCCGTTTTAAGGCTTCGACGACCAGACGGGCGGCTAAGTAACCTTCAATTGAAACGAAACCGGGTTTGGAGTTTGGGTTCGTTGCCGCGAGTGCAGCCTGATACGACGCGACGAGGGGCAATGACTTGTCATATGGAAATGGGACCACTTGGCTTACTATCACACCGGCGCCCTGGTTGCCGAGTTCTTGCGCAAGGGAATCTGAGCCGACGAACGAAATGGCGACAAATACCGCATCCATTTTCAGCTCGCGCGCAAGCTTAATGAAGGCTGCGATTGGCTGGTAAGGTCCAACAGTCACGACTGCTTGAGGCTGACCTTTCATAATATCGAGCAAGGCCGTTTTGACCGCCGTGGTATTGCGCTTGAATGTTCCTGAAGCCACCAACGTCATGTTGCGCTTAGCCATCGCGATATTGACGCCTTTCAAGCCGGCAAGACCAAAAGCGTCATCTTGATAAAGGATGGCAATTCTTGTGATGCCGAGGTCTTTGGTCAGATGCTCGATCCAAGCTTCGGTTTCTTGGAAATACGAACTACGGATATTGACCACGTAACGGTTATAGGGATTGCGGAGGAAATCGGCGCCCGTAAAAGGAGCAATGAATGGCACCTTAGCAGCGGTCGCAATGGGCTGCCCGGCTGCCGAAGTTGGTGTGCCTACAGCGCCTATTAGGGCAAAGACTTTGTCTTCATCGATAATTTTTTTGGTGGCTTCGATGGTTTTCTCGGGCTCGTAACCATCGTCAACCGATTTAAGCTCAAGCTTGCGACCGTTCACGCCGCCAGCGCGATTGACTTCGCCGAAGGCAGCGAGAATGCCCTCGCGCATCCCCTGTCCTAGCGCCTGTGCCGGTCCCTTCAGCGCTGCCACTTGTCCGAAGAAAATCTTGCCATTCGAAACGCCGTCATCAGCTTTAATCGGAGTTAGATCACTGAAAAAAAAGAAGACGGACAAGAGGCTCGCGAAAATGCAAAAATATTTCCGCTGAAGTAGCATAGCGAATCCCCCAGATTTAGGACGGTGGTCTACCGGTATTCCGCTACGCAGCAAGTTTTGCATCCTGCGTGAGCATGGTTAATGAGTCCTAAACCTTTTCGGAACTCGACGACGCAAACGCACAAAATCTGCGTAAAAATCGCCACGGCAAAGTGCGTTTCGCAGACGCGCGAGCCTTCTGAAATAGAAATGGCAGCCGGTTAAACTTATCCCTAAAGGGATTTCTGAATTCAACGGGATTAGAGCCGCACCGTCCCGCGCTATGGGCGCCGGACAAGGAACGACCACCCGAAGCGAGGCCACTGATCGGTTAGGCCGTTTTTGACCCCAGCGAGGCTTCAAAGGCATTCTTGGCCTTCAGCTGTCCTTGCCAAAATGCAAGCAAACGCCGCGCGGTCGACACCGAGAGCCGCTCGAAGTCTGCGCAGTACTCTTCAAGTTGCCTGGCGTGCTCGTCCGCATTCGGTCCAGCCTTGAGAACGGCGTGCGTAGCCGACCAATCCAAACCGATGGCCTTGCACAAAACGGTCAAGCCAAAACCGACGTGGTCGCAGATCAGCCGACCAACGAGATTCGCCTGGACGCCAGTTAGACCAGCCAAAACAGCCGGCCGGGGTGTTACGACGTGCGGATCGCGACACCCTACACACAATGGATTGAGAATCGTTCAATCAGAAGCATATGGTGAGCTGATGTACACTTTTGACGAAGTCTAGGCGGCGATCGCCTCGCGTCCCAAACGCTTGAAATGTTCGATGGCGGGGCCCAATGAATTTTTATCGATACAGAGATCGTCGTAGACGTTGTTACCGATCAGTTCGGTCGCAAGAACGCTACCATTCACAATAGAAAACTGTAGATCCAAAATCGTTGCGCGGCTCAATAGCTCCAGAGCGCCGCATGGCATCTGCTTTCCATAAACCTGAACGATCCTCACGAGGTGAAAGCAGTAGAACAGCAGCACGTCATTGGGCCGCGCGCCAAAATACGCTGCTGAAGTAGAAAAATAGCTGAGGCGGCAGGCTTGCTCGGCAATTCGCGCAGCCTCCGCCAACCGCATTTTCTCAAAGCGCCGCGGCAAGCCCGACTTCGCATCGAAAAATTCGAGCCAGACCAAGAAATCGACGAGCCGGCAACCGGCATGGCTGAGCAGCGAAAAGCCGACGCTCCAAAACTTCGAACCACCAACCAGTGGGGGAAGTGATGGACGTTTGATAGGCGCGGCCATTGGAATTAGGCGATCGCCGGCAATGAGGTCTCTCTGTCGATTCGAGACCAATGCCTAACATTAGCTGATTTGCGCTCCGGCAAGCGGTCGAAGAAGGCTGCACCGGAGCGCGTCGGCTAGCTGACCGTTGAACATCCGGCCGACGGAATTAGTACCCATCGTTCAACGGCTGCCGGCAAAAATGCTTGCAGACTTTCATGCAACTTTTTCCGCTTCAGCCGCCGCCCATGCCGCCGCCTTCGCGGCCAGGGCCCAGACGCTCTGATTCCGATCATGGTCATTGATCAGCCCGCGCGCCTCCCAGGCGCGACGGCCGGCGAGCTTGTTGTCATCTTCGCGCGCCGCGATCTGGTAATTGCTACGGTCGGCAAGATCGGAGACGTTACCGAGCAAGGCCTGTGCAAGCTCGCGCGGCCGGCCGACACCACCGGGTATGATTTCGATGGTGATGCGCAACATCTGAGCGATCCTTTCCATTGACTTCATCGTGGGGCTGCGCGGGGAGTTAAGAGGCTTGCGCATCGTCGGTTCCCCACAGTTCAGGCGGCGGCAGCGCGGTTTCGGCCCTGTCGTCCGAAACCGCTTGCAGCCAAAACTCCTCGATTTTCGCGGCCTTCCAGGCTTGCACGTGGCCATCGAATTGAGGCAGTTTACCGACGTTTTCTGTTACGATGTTTTTGTTCAACATTTAAACTACAATAACAGAACGCATAGGATAGCCAAGACGGCAACAGCCCAAGGATAAAGACGTGGTAAACAAGACCAAAACGACCTCTGCCCGCGAGCGCGCGGGACGTCCGGCCGCCGGCGGGCGGCCGCCAATCGACCCTGCCGATCTTCGCTCCGATCACCTGGGCTTGCGGATGCATCCCGACCTTCGCGGCGAGCTCGATCGACTCGCGCGATTCGACGGCATGAAAGTGAGCATGTGGGTCGAGCGCACACTTATCGCCGCCGTGAATGCCCGGCTCGGCACCGATGCCATCGATCTGATCGGTCGCTACAAGACAGATGCCAAGCAATCGCGGCGCTAGGGCGTTTGACTCTTTCGTTTTCTCGACCGCGGCAGCGGCATTGCGACGTCGCAGCGATACAATGAAGATTGCGGACAGGCAGCCGACCGGGTCGAACAGCGGCGGGAAGCTATTGACGCCGCCAATGCGCCCCCCGCCAGGACGCCACCGCTACGTGCGGATTGGATGGCAATTGTGATGGGCGCTCGACATTCATTGCGAACTCCCAGAGCGAGACCCGGGGTACAAGCGGAAAATGCCCCGCCGGCCAAATTGCCCGGCGGGGCGCGCTCGGCAGTTCGTCGAAGCTCAATTCACCGGCGCCGCGAAACGCGCGCGAGACGCGCGCGCAGCGTCGCGCACTGGGACCTGAGCAGCAGGATCTGCTCATCTTTGCCGGCCGCAACGCGCGCGCATTGCTGAACGGCCGCGGTCAAACGTCCGATCTCGGCCGCCTGCGCGTCAACGAGTTCCTGCCATTGCGCCATGGTGAGGGCTGTGGCGGCGGCGTCAGCGGCGTGTTGCGCTTGCCGGCGCGCCACGAGCGCTGCAGTCGCAAGTCCGCCGAAGATGGCGAGGTAAGAATTGCGGCTGAAAGCGTCCATTTCACGCATATCGGAGCTCCATTATTATTGGTATACATTAATATACAACAACTAATATTTGGTAAACGAGCCGGAATGCCGCTTTGCATGCCGATTGTCGCGCCGCGTTTGCCCAGGCGATCGGGATGTCCGAGCGGGGTTCGTCAGCGCCGCTCGTGCAGAACGCGGGGCGAGTGGATTTGCAGCGTGTCGGTGTCGACGTAATGAAAGGTGATGTTGCCATTGCCTTTGCCTTCGTAATGATCGAGCCACTTTTCGAATTCTTCCTGGGGACGGTAGGAAGAGAGTGCGATTATGCCGACGACGCGGCGGAAGATGCGGGAGAGGCCGAGAACCCGCACCAGGAAATCTTCCCGTTTCGACTCGTACTGGCGCTCGACGCCGTACGGTCCAAACACGACGCAAGCGATGCGATCCCCCGGATCGGCTTCCGAGCGAAACAACCAGTCTATTTTTTTTGGTTCGTGGCTGGCCGGGATGTCGGCGATGTAGCGGCTGGTGGCTCCCGTTTGAACGAGCTGCCGTATCGGGTCTTTGAGCTTTTCGCGAATGGCGTGGGCGCCAGACCGGCCGGCGCGGGCACCGCGGTAAGCGAGGCGAGCTTTTCGTTCATCGGCTCGCAATTGCGCAACCGGGTAATTGCCTTGCGCCAGCCGGGCGCCGGCTTTCATCGCGCTGGCGGGATCGTATTTCGCCCAGCGTCCGATCAGTTCGACCGCCGCAACCGGCGTTTTGGTCGGCAGCGGGCCCAGATCTGGATTGAGGGCGTGGAATTGGTCGGCGTAGCGCGCAGCGACCAGGTATTTCCGGAGCGTATCGGCTTTCGCGACGCCGAGCTTCTTTGCCGTCTCACGGATTCCGTGCTCGCGTTCGCCAAGCGCAAGCGCGTCAACCTCCGGCCGCGCCGCCAGCGCGATGCGGTACCACGCCGGCGCCGCGGACCATCGCGTTTTCCGATTCTTCTTGCTCATGCCGAAAGTATATGACGGCGGTAGTGCGGACGCTTAGGGCGTGAACTCATAAACAGCGTCTGCTTTGGAACCGTGAGCGGCCGCCAAACGCGATGGGCGTCACTTCCGGGAAGTGCCAGAAGCCGACTTGACCCATTCATTGGATGTACGCAACCTCCAGCTTTGCAATGGCACGGTCACTCGGATGAAATCATACTTCAGGCATAGCGCCAAAGCGTCTGAGCCTACTTGGGACCAGCTGGACCCCTTCCACCAACATCAATCGCCGCTCCAGCGGGTAACAGACGATTAACGCCTCAGCATATCCGCTCGAATCGAGCTGTGGCGATTGACCCCTCGTGTTGCTAGGCATAGGTTACGGGCATGGAAGGCGAAGTACTCAAAGGCCATCTTGACATGATCGTGCTCGCCGCGCTTGCCGGCGGTCCGGCGCACGGGTATGCGGTCATTCAAGAAATTAATCGCCGCAGTGGCGGCACCTTCGATCTCCCGGAGGGGACGATCTATCCCGTCCTGCACCGCCTTGAGAAGAACGGGTTGCTCAGTAGCCGGTGGACGATCGCCGACTCGGGGCGGAAACGGCGCACCTATACGTTAACCAGGCGCGGCCGCAGCGCTTTAGCCGACCAGCGCGCGATGTGGGAGCGCTTCGCCGGGGCGATAAGCGGCTTGTTCGGGGAGGCGTACCATGCTGCGGTCCGGGCCCGTCACTGACTATCTCGCGGTACTGGCTCGTGACCTCGGATTCGATCCGGCGCTTTCACGCCGCGTACGCGGCGAAGTCGCGGATCATCTGTGGCAGGCGGTAGACGTACGCGGCGGCGGCTCGGTCGAAAACCAGCTGCGGGCGATCCTGAGTTTTGGCGAGCCACGCGAACTTGCCCGCGGGTACCTCACGGCCTCGTTGTTGACCCAGATCCGGTGCGCAGGTGCTGCAATGATTTTCGCCGCGGCCGCCATCTATCTTGCGATGAAGGCGCGTGTCGCCTGGTATGACTGGATGCGCTGGGAGCCCAATTCCGATTTCGCAGCCGTGAGCGCGATCGCTCTGCAGATCGATCGGTACGCAACCATGCTGGCCACCATAGCCGCGCTGATTGCCTGCGCGTACATCGCCACACGGCGTGCGCCGGCGCGCATCAATACATCTTATCGCAAGCAGCTCAATCGCTGCATCGTCCTGTGCAGCGCGTCGGCGGGTGCGTTGTCGGTGTGCGTCGCCACCGAGGTGGTTCTCACCGGCGTCCGGCTGTTGGGAATGCAGTGGTGCGCCGCAGCTGTGATTCCTGCTCTGTCGCTGGTGGTCGAAATTGCGGCAGTCTTCGGGTTCGTGTTTTCGATTCACGCAACGATCCGACGCAAGGCGCTCGCGGCCTCGCTGCTGCAGGATTAGGTTCATTCCATTCCACCCACGTTGCTCCCGATGGCTCTGCCGCGCATCACGCAAGTGTACGCTTGACCCATAGCATAATAATGCCTAGTATGACTATGCCTTACATATCTATGGCTTGCATCAGCGATAGATCTTCAGGAGAGACCATGCGTACTTTGGCAATCGCCCTACTTGCGTGCCTCGCGACAGGCGCCCCGGCTGCGGCCGCCGACACCGACACGGAGGCGAACAAGGCGTTGATCCGCAGCTATTACGAAGAGATGTGGAACAAACACCAGCCTTCCGCGGCCGACCGCTTTGTCGCGACAAATTTTATTGAACATAACCCGCGTCTCCCTCAGGGCCTTGCCGGGAGGAAGCAATTCGTCACCACGGTGTTGGCCGCTTTCAGCGACTATCATGGCGAGATTCAGGAACTCCTAGCGGAGGGCGACAAGGTGGTGACGCGCATGCAGTGGACCGGTACCCAGGATGGCCCGTACGACGGGCGGCCGGCGACAGGCAATAAGCTCGTTTTTTCCACGGCCGACTACTTCCGCATCGAAAATGGAAAGATCGCCGAGCACTGGGACGTGGTGGACACACTCGCACGCGCGGTCGGGCTTGGTCTCGTACCTCCTCCAAGAACGTCAGCACCGACGCCGCCAAGGTCGCCCTAACGCGCCAAGCGCGCGACCTTGGTTAGTTGGAGATGGGTCAGAAGCGCCAACGTCCGCGATGGGTCAATCACGTCGAATTCGCGATGTCTGCCATAGGTCCGCTCCCCCACCACAGCAGGCGTGCTGTTGGGCCATTGATCTCTTGGTCCTGAGCGTGATTGAAGCTCCCAAACTGGAGCTTCGATTCATGCGCTATGAACTGAGCGACTGCGAATGGAGCGTCATCAACCCGATGCTCCCGAACAAACCGCGTGGCAATCCCCGCGTGGACGACCGGCGAGTCCTCAATGGCATCTTCTGGGTCTTGCGGTCGGGCGCGCCGTGGCGGGATCTGCCGGCAATCTACGGACCCCGCACGACTTGCTACAATCGGTTCGTCCGCTGGCGGCGGGCTGGCGTCTGGGACCGGATCATGGAGGCGTTAGCCGCCCCTCATGAAGCGGCCGTCCAGATGATCGATACGTCGGTCGTGCGCGTTCACCAACATGGAGCCTGCATCGCGGAGAACAGAGATCAGCACATGGGCCGCTCGCGAGGTGGATTGACCAGCAAGGTCCACGCCGTTGTTGACGCGAACGGACTGCCCGTGCGCGTCGGACTCACTCCTGGCGAGGCTCATGACAATCGGCTCTGTCCGGTGCTTCTGGCCGGACTGCGCCCGAGAACAATGGTGCTGGCGGATCGTGGCTACGATGCCGACTGGATCAGAGCGTTCGTAAACCAGCAGGGTGCTTGGGCCAACATACCCCCGAGGGTGAGCCGCAAGGACCCCATCTGCTTCAGTCCGCATCTCTACCGGGCGCGTAAACTGGTGGAGCGGTTCTTTAATAAGATCAAGCAGTGCCGCCGTATCGCCACCCGCTATGACAAGCTCGCCGCCAACTACCTCGCCTTCATCAAGCTTGCTTCGATCCGGCTTTGGCTGCGCACTTATGAGTCCACGCCCCTAGTGGAAGAACCTTGCTCTGCCTAGCTTGGCTTTACGCGGCTTTGCTTGGCCTTGCTTGGGCTTGCTTGGCCTTCTTTTTGCCGGTAGTGTATGCCCTTAGTTAGCGTATTAACACTTCAGGGACGACCAATGATTGCCTTCCTTCGCGCGGCGCTGAGGGCCTTGAAATCAGCGTTTCTGGCTATCCTGGCTTTTTCCTGGGAAACCCTGCTCTTGCCCGTGCGCGCGCTGGGGCCGCCGCCGGGCCGCAGCGCCGTGCCACCACCGCCCGTGCACGATCTGGCCGACGATGCGCTCCCTCACCGCTCTGTCGGCAGCGTCGGACCTGCGCCCGCCTCCCCTCAGTCGGCGGCCGCTGCCGCCATCCTTTGGGCCAGCGACAGCTTGGGCCTTGAGACGCCGCCGCCCCCGCCGGCCGTTCTTGGCCCGCGTGTCGTCGCGTGGCTGAACAGCCTTTCGGCGGCGGAACGGGCAACGCTCGCAGAAGCCGGCCACGCGGCGCTCGCCCGTCATTGGGCAGGCGATCAGCTGATCGCCGGCGTGCGGCCCTTCCGGCAATCAGTCGCAGTCATTGCACCCTCTACGCCCGAGCCCGACGCCGAGCCCCAGACGGCAGCGGATGCTCGTCGGTTCGGACCGTAGCCGTTCGGGCGCGCGCACATGTCATACCCGCACCATGAACTGAAAAACGCCGCCGACATGCCCTCTGGCAGCGGCCTCGGTCCAGCTGGCGTTACCAAAGGAGTAACGGAGCGGTTGAAAGGCGTTCGGCCTGCTCTCGCTTCGACATCCGATAAAGAGACACTCCGGCCGTGCTCGCATCGGAACGCCTTAGCCGACGGACAGTCCGCAGCGCATCGCAAAGCTTGGGCCTCATCGCGCGACTGCCGGGGAGCGAGACAATGTCTCCAGTAGAGAAGGAGGGCTCTCTCCTGTCGCTGTTGCCGCCGGACATTCAGGCACAATTCCGCACGATCGGGCTTAGCGCACGCGACCTTTGGGGAACGCCGCGCAATCCGCAGGCCATCGTCTCCGAGAATTTGGATTTCTTCGAAAACCTGCTGAGATCCGGCGTCACTTATGGCGCGCTGGCCATGTTGCTCGCCGAGCTAGACCTCACCCAAAAAAATGGCGCGCCCTGGACGCGCGGCACGCTTGCCTCTGCCATCTGCCGCGCGCGAGTCGCGGCGGGTGCCACTGGCGGGCGTATGCGCACCGCTGCAGCCTCTGGCATCGCATTGCAGCGCGCTGCAGCGCTTCGTGCCGAATTGCCGCCCGCTGCAGCAACCGGCCAAACGAGCCCTGCCTGCGGTCACAGCAAAAACGCTGCAAACGACATGCCTGCGCCAGAGGCGCCTGCAAAGCGCGCCGTCATCGATGAGCCACACGTGTCCGGCGACGAAACGCCGGCCCAGCCTACGCGAGCGGCAAGCGCATTCGCCGGGGACGACCAAACTATGGCCCACGACAATCGTCGTGCCGCCGACCGACTGGCAAAACTGAGGAGCAGCAAATGAGCGACAACAGCACGTCTTCCAAATCGCATTCTTCCGCGGCCGGGCGGCGCATGCCGGCCCGCCTCACGACCTTGCCGCATGCGTCGCCGGCGTCATCGCCGCAGCCCGCGGGCGCTCCTGGCGCCCAAAAGCAAAAAATTGCCGGCCCCGGCGCAAACCGCGTCATCTTCGATCGGTTGCCGTTGTTTGTGGAGCTTTTCGCCGACGGCACCGGCCAGGGCAAAACTCTTGGCACCAACCGCTTCCGGCAGCACTTTCAACTCGCCGGTATTCCGACCGCGTTGGTGCGGATCGAGACCGAGCGTGCGCGGCAGCGCGACCTGTTGCCCGGCGACCTGTTCATCCCGACCGAGGCGCTGGCTCATGCCGCCGATACCGTCGCCGGCGCGGCAGGCTGGTTGGCCCCGCTCTTTGAAATTCTCGAGCGCACCAAGGCGGGCGTCGTCATCGTCGACTGGCCCGGCGGCCAGGGCACGGTGCGATCCGAAATCTTCGCGGCGTCGCGGTTCGACGAAAATCTTCAGCAGCTCGGTTTCACCGGCGTCTCGGTGATCGTTACGACCAACCAGGATGAGCGCATGGATCAGGCCGCCGCCACTCTCACCATGAACAAAGATATAGCGCCCGGCCTGCACCAGATTCTCCTCAAAAACGAAAGGCTCGGGAAATTTTCCTTCGCTGCGGGTTCGCCCGCGGCCGCCGCACATCAGCGCCTGCTCGGCGCCCCGGCTGAGGAAACATTGGTGTTTCCGGCGATCGCCGGCCGCTCCTGGCAGAGCTGCGACAATCTGGGGCTCAGCATGCCCGCAGTGATGCGCCTCAACCCCGGCGAACTTGCAGAGCTGACAAAGCAAAATCGGTTTGTGACGTCGGCTTGCCTCACCGAGATTGCTTTTTGGTGGCAAGTGACCGGGAAACAGCTCGACCGCCTCTTTCCCTTTCGTCCCGAGCCGGCGAAATGAACGCTTCCTCCAACGCCTGGAGGCCTTGCGCACCGTCCGGCCGGTGCTGCGGCAGCGCGCACAAACTTACGCGCGCCGCTTTTACCGCGAGCATCGGGACCTTCCACCTGCGCCGATTGCAGCCTTGCTTTCACGCAAAGAGCGGGGGGAAATCGTCCTGCGCGGCGAACTTGAATACCGCACCGGTCTCGTCTGGCTGCGGCGCAAATTGCGCTCGCTGCGCGATCGCTTCGGCTCGCAATAGACGCGCGCGGGAGGCGCGGTCGCAGCATTTTGCCTGTCCCGCGCGCGGCCCGGCGCGTGACGAATTCTGCCGGCCTGCCCTGCCGCCGTCGTTGCTGCTCATCTTTGACCGCAACGTTTGCATTGGCGCCAGCAATAACTTGCCCGGCTAAAACCGGCGATACGCGCATCGATGCCAACGCATCGCGGCTGGAAAGGATCGTTATGACTAAGTCCGCAGATGACCACGATCACGAGGAGCGCGACGGCGTGGAGGCTGAGACAGGGCCGCGCGGCAAGATTCCGAGGCGCCGCGCGACCACGGAAGAGAGTTACCGTAAGCGTTATCGCCAGCTGCGCGCGGCGGCGGAGGCCGCCAGTCCCGAGCCTCTCACACCGCGCAGCTTCGTCGATTGGATCATTGACGTGAAGCGCGCCACCTTGGCGCCCTCGTCCTGGCGGCAGTATCGCGCGGCCGGCGCCTTCGGACTTAATGAAGATCGCCCGGCCGATCCCGTGCTCGGCCACGAGACTGAGCTTGCAATAGCCACGCTTGCCGCAACCTCGCCTGCCCAGCAAATAGGCCAGCGCGTCCGGAAAACCTCGGCACTGAAGACAAAACGATTCGACAAAGACGATCTTGACCGGATCTGCCATGCGGCACTTGCGACAACCTCGGTCTATCGCCAGGCGCTCGCCGACCGCCTGCAAGCGTCATGGATCACCGCGCTTCGCCCGTGCGAGTGGAAATCCGCGGTGTTTCAAGCCTGCGGACTTCCCGGGCTTGCCTGGGAATTGGTGGTGGCCAATGCCAAGCACGACAGCGACCGTGGCCACGGAGCGTTCCGCACCTTGCGCTTTGATCATCTTGAACCTGCTATCATCGCGGCGATCACGAACGCGATTGCGCTCGCAAGAGAATCTGAGGCCAGGGGCGATCACGACAAACTCCTTGCCGGCGTGCAACGGTTGATGCACGACATCACGCGGGAGCTTTTCCCCAACCGCAAGAGGTGGCCTACCCCTTACAGCCCGCGCCACGAAGCGAGCGCCCGCTGGAAAGCGGTCTACGTGCCGGCCAATGCGAGTCTTGAGGAGCGGCTGCGCGGGCTAGCCATCGTCGCCGTGCTAATGGGGCACGCCACGGATGCAACGGCCACCATCAACTATGGCCGGCCGCGCCGCAACGAGCGCGGCGGCGGCGGCTTTCCGGTGCCTGTTCCTGATCCCACTGAGCTTGCGAGGGTGCGCAAGACTCTCAAAGAGCGGATGCTGCGCCTGGGGCAGCTGCGTCATGTCGTCGATGACGAGCCGCCGTCACCCTAGTGCGCGTCCACCGTGAGCATCGACGCTGCGTCAGGTTCAGCACGAAGAATGGCGATGATTGCGGACGTGTCGATAATCACCTTGGCAGTCCCCGATCGTCGTAGGGCAACGCATCGTGGTCGATTGTGCGGAATGGCTCTTTAAGGTGCGTCGTGCAGTCCCGTCCGACGCAGCCGCACTCTAGGCCCGCGTCGGCCGTTGACGCCTAGACGCAAGTTATCGCTTTTTGCGATATTTGAGTTGACCAAAATATCGCTATCTGCGATATTGCCGCATGAAGAAGATCGTCTTCACCGCCGCCGCAACCCGGCAATGGATTAGATTGGCCGCTGACATTCGCAAACGGATCGACGCCAAGCTGACCACCTTCGCAACGAATGGATCAGGTGATGTAAAGCAACTCAAGGGTCGCGCCGGGTGCCGCCTTCGGGTCGGAGATTGGCGCGTCGTCTTCGTCGAAGAGCGCACCATGATCATCGTCGTCGCGGTCGGCAACCGCAGAGACATTTACGATTGAGAGGGCATGTACCATGAACGTTCGTTTCAAGAAGACTGATAAAGGTGAGGTCGCCATCCTCCCCCGCAAGGACTATGAGGCGCTGGCCGCCAAGGCTGCCGAAGCTGATGAGGATATTGGCAGCGCGCGGCTTGTCGCGCGCGCGCGTAAGGAGATCGCAGCTGGCGCTCCACTTATTCCGAAAAAAATTGTCGACCGCATCGCAAACGGAGAAAATGCGCTGCGCGTTCTGCGCGAGTGGCGTGACGTGACGCAAATGTATCTTTCATTCAAGACTGACATCGGACAGGGTTATATCTCTGACCTGGAGAGCGGACGGAGAAAGGGGACAACAGCGGCACTCAAGAAGATTGCAAACGCCATGAATGTGCCACTTGATCTTCTGGTCTGAACCGAGCGATTTTCAGCGATGATCTTGATCTCAGCGCGAAGATTACCCTGATGAGTGTACGGTCACCGCGTAGCGTGAAGCTAACGTGAAGTAGTCGTCCGATGGAATAACGATAAACCCGCAGTCGCGAGTTCTGGACTGTTTTATGCAAGCTTTCGTTTTTTCAGGCCGCTGCGTGGCCAATGATCAGTTGGATCTTGTCAAGCTTCTTGCCAATCTCGCGCCTTATGGCGTTCATCGTCAATTTGTCCAATAATGACAGAGCGAATTGGCCAGATATCAGGCGACTTGGCGCTGACGTCGGCGCTGGTGTCGGTTATTTACATCTGGCGCGGTCTTCTCGCCCTCAATCTCATAGTCGCCGATGAGTGCGCCGGCAGGAATATGCCATGCCTCGCTAATAATTCTGATCATCTGGAGTGATAACCGTCGCCTGCGCTTCATAACTTCGGTGGCCCGCGAGCGAGTGATCAGATGACCTAACTCAGCCTGGGTCTTTCCTAGGCTTTCCATTGCGAATTCCAATACTTCAATTGGGTCAGCGTTTGGTATTTCAAAATTTTTCGCTTCGTACTTCTCAATGAGGGTGGAGAGCACGTCAAAGCGATCCGCCTCCGGGGTGCCAGAAGCCGGCACGTTATCGAAATACTGTTCGACTTCTTTTAGCGCCCACTCATAATCCGCATCGGTGTGAATAGCTCGAACGTCCATCATCACACTGTCTCCGGGTTTATCTTGTCGTATTCTTTGTGAATACCAACAAACTTGATCATCACTCGGTAGAACGGGTCGTACACGATCCGGACGACTAGTCTGTATTTATTGCCACCAATATCGAAAATGACGCGGTTATCGCCGACGAAATCGACATTGGCGCCGAATGCCGTCTTGACCTCATTTGGCTTCGTCCACCTCGCCGCCGAAACCAACTTGTACCAAGCGCGAAGCGGTTTCTCGGCCTTGGGGTTTTTCGTCCAAAACTCCCGCAGGGTCTTAAAAGCCAGTATTTGCATGGGACCCTACACCGTTCCCAATTTGGGAGCAAGCATCATGTTCCCAAAATGGTAACAATTTTGTTCCCATTAAGGGAACATGACAAATGGGACGTTAAAGCGCAAGTTCCAGCGCGTTATTTCACCGGCTTTTGCGACTGCCAATAGATGGGGTTGAATTGGCTTCGTTTCGCAAAAATCGGCTGCTGGCCGGCCTTAAAGCGGGTTGCGCGAAACCATCCACACCGCTTCAATCGCCACCTTCTTCCTTCTCCTCTTGGACTGAAAATCGCTGACGCGTTTAATCGCGCAAGGGCGATCCATCGACGAACTGATGGCTCTGAGGCAACGAGCCGAATTCAATCGCGCTGTCGCACGAAACTGTTCAGTTGGCGGCCCAGTTTGCCGTCTCAAGACCCGAGACCCGGATGAATTCCCTCGCGTTCGCAGTTACCAACTGGGCTGCTCGCCGCCGGGCCTGGGCTGCGATCGGAACATCATAAGGGCCTATAGGGGTGCCGTTCCGTTCAAGCGTGACACGGATGTCGGCCGCTTCTTCAGCGTCTTCAATTTCGAAAGGCCACGGCGTGACATTCAGCATCAAGAACGTTGTCAGAGCCAGCGCGTTTTGCTCGCGGCGGGCACTCTTGCCGATGACATACCAAATCTCATAGAGCGCAATCACCGGCAGACCGACGGTAACACCGTCGAGCAGTGCCTTTTTTCCAAACGTTCACGGACATGCGGCCTACGCCGATTGATTGCCGCGATGATCGCATTGGTGTCGAGGCAAATCATCAAACAAAATCGACTCGCTGCGGCGGCATTGGCGGCTGTTCGGGACGGTCGTCGGGCAGGAAATCGCCGCCGCCGAGTTGGTCGATTTTGGCAAAGATCCGCTGGAAGTTCATTGCGGGCGATTACCGCGTCCTCGAGTGTTAGGTAGCCATGTCCGACGCCGTCGATCCAAAGGGTCGCGGTTTTGCCGGCATCAGCAGGGAATTTTGCCGGGAGGCGAATGATGCTTCTGCTGGTTGCAAAACGGTCAGATTATTGGCTGACGTTTTATGCGCTGGCCACGCAGTTCATGCACAGCGAACCCAATAAGCGCAATCAAGAGCGGCGCGATGAAATAGATCATCCGATAGGCGAAATAAGCACTTAGGGCCGCGGCCTTCGAGGGCGGCGCTGTCAACATGGTCATAGCTGTTTCGAAAACGCCGAGTCCCCCGGGGACAAGACTTAAGACCGACGCGGTGGCGGCGATAAGATAGACGGGAAGAAAGGACTGATAGCTCAAGCCGAGATCGTCGGGCAACAGCACATAGATTACTGTGCTCGCGATCACCGCATCGATGGAGGCGAGTGCGACCTGCGCGATCGCCAGGGGTAAGGATGGCGGCCGCAGATGGTAGCCGACAAAGGCGATCGGCTTACGCCACAACGCACAGAGCGCAAAATAAGCGAAGCCCACGCCGAGCAATACGGCTCCGCCAACCATCACGAGAGTTTGCGAAAGGTGCAAGAGGTTGGCAACATCGAGCGGATCGCTGAGCGCGACAAGTCCAGCGACGGTGACGACACCGAGCGCATAGGCGATGGTGCAAAAGACGACGATTGCTCCGATCTCGATAGCGCCGAGCCCATAGCTTTTATAGATGCGATAACGCGTCGAGCCGCCGGAGATGAGTTGGACGCCGATATTGTTGCTCAACGCGAATGCAGTGAATGAGGCGAATAGCAAATCGCGAAAGCGCAGGCGGCGGCGCACATAGCGTAGCGCCAGAAAGTCATAGCCCGTAAGCAGCAAATAGCTCATTGCAGTAAGGCCGCCAGCGATAAAGATTTGGCGTCTCGGAATACCTGCAAGCCGCAACAGAACCTCGCGTGCGCTCACGTTCCAGAATTCGTGTATGAGCACTGCGATGGCGGAACAGAATACGACGGCCATCGTAAGGAGCGCGAGGCGATCGAGAAGCCGCAACTTGGCTGCTAGTCTCAGGTAGTGCCGACCGCGACGGTCATTGCGTTGCCGCGCCATTCGAATTTGTTACCGGTCCAAGCTGCGATCCAAAGCAGGGGCAGGAGTATATCGCGCAGCATGCAGAGGAAAAGCATTCGCAACGAAAACGGCCACCCTGCGGCGTAAGCAAGGAGTGCCTCGAAGCCGTACCAGACAACAACGAGCGACGCCACTACGTCGAGTACCGGCCAGCCCGCGAGGGCTGCCGCCAGCGCGCCGAAGGTAAGCGGAGGAACCACGCCGACAAAGATCTCGGGAATGAAGAACCACTTAAAAGTGGCCCGCCGCAGCCGCGCCCAACGCATTTGACGACGCCAAACATCGAACGCGCCACGGCAGCCAAGCGGCTGCGCAAATGGGGCTGTGACCAGCCGGACGCGTAACCGTTGGGCACGCACGATCTTAGTGGCTGCCGCATCTTCAGCAATTTCATCGGCAAGCGCCTCGATGCCACCAGCATTATCGAGCAAGTCGCGCCGCCAGAGCATCGCTTTGCCCTGGGCAAAGCCGAACCCGATCAAGTCGGCGAAACACTGCCAGCGCGCCTGATAAGTATTGAGAAAAGCGCATTCCAGCTCGGCCCATAGATTCTGCGGGGCCGAGCCGATGGGCGGTGAGCAGACGAGGCCAGTATCTTTGCGCCAAACAGCCTGCATCCGCTGCACCTGGTCTTTCGGCATCAGCACATTGCTATCGGCCATTAGCACCCAGTCGTAACGGGCAGCGCGCCAGCCTTTGATCAGATTATTGAGTTTGGGATTGCTGCTCGCTGTTGAATTGCCGATCATGAGCCTGGCATTGGCCTGCGGATGCGCCGCAATCAGACGCTGCACTAGCGGGATCACTTGATCGTCGGCGGCAGCCACGCAAAACAGAATCTCATAGCGCGGGTAGTCGAGCGCAAACGTCGATTGCAGCGTTTCCTCGATGAAGTTTTCGATACCGCAGACCGGGCGCAGGATGCTCACGCCGTCGTGAGAACCCGCAATGGCAGCGGTGCTGGCATCGCGTCGCTTGGTGCGCGCGATGACAGCGAGGATACTGACGACGTGGGAAGCAAAAGCGACAGCGCAGGCGCTGCCGGCGAGCAGAATCGCGGGATTCATCCGCAATTTGATATTGCACGCACATGACATTTCGACGACAGAGCGACCGATCCGGCAGAGGCATCTCGGTCATTTACGTTACTTTGAGCTTCCCGCTGAGCCTTGCGCAATCTGCACTATCTTAGCGTCTGTTAATGGCATCGGATAAATGCAATGAGCGTGGTCCTAAAACGGACAGCGGTTTTTGTCGTCTTTGTACTGGTGTGGGCAGTGCTGGTGGCGGCAGTTGCTCATTCCGCGATCACTTCTAAGCGTCACGGCAATGGTCCTGCATTGAAATTGAAGAGCGCCCGCCGATATCACGGCGTTTTTTTTACGCAGTCTCGCATGAAGTGACGACGCTTCCAGTACGTCAGCTTCAGGGCTCGCGCCTGACGCTGGCATTGCTCGTGTCGCTGAGTAAGCACTGTACTCCACGCCGCAATTTCCCCCGGAGACTTCCCTTTTGGCGACGGCAGCAACGGCGCCTGCTGCGCCAGCGCCACAATAGGCAACGTCAATGCTCCGACAAAGCCCAAGACGAGTGTTCTTCTTCGCATCGTTCAATAACCTCGTTGGCCCCATATCGCGATGTACGCTAATATCTAACTATTCAATTGGCTTCGACTTCAGCTCTTCGGCGCTGGCGTTGACAAAGCCATATTTAGCGTAGGTCTGCTGGCACTCCGGCGAGCTCAGGAATTCCAGGAAAGATTGCGCTGCCGCGGCGTGAGGCGGGGCCTTCAGCATGCCGATCACATAGGACACTTCCGTGCGGAGGCTGTCCTGATCGGGCAACGCGACCGCATCGATCTGGGCGCCGCGTCGCTCCGCCGCTAGCACCTCGGTCTTCCACACCATACCGGCGTCCGACTGGTTCGCCACAATGCGGTCGGGCGTTTCGCGGTGATGCACCGCGGTGAACCAGCTGTTCGGCGTCACCTGGCAATGCACGCACTCCTTACCATCGGAGATGGTCTGCCAGATGCCGTGCCGTTCCAGCACCTTGCGGATATAAAACTGCATGATGCCTTCGTTGATCGGATTGGGCATCGAGGTGCGCACATCGGCGCGCGCAAGATCTTGCACTCCGGCGATCTTTTTCGGGTTGCCCTTCGCCACCATGATTTGCAACTCGTTGTGCATGTAGACACTATAGTTATCCATCATCCCGGACGCCTTGAGCTGTTTGAGATGGCCGAGGCTGACCGACGCGTAGATATCAGGCAGTTCGCGATAATCGTTGCCCGCATACGTCCAGCCACCGGCCTTAATCGCCTGCAGCAGGAGGCCGGGCGGCAGCGTGATCAGGCCGACACTCGTATCGGGATGTTGCTTTTGGTAGGCGCCGATGACGTCGTCCATGGCAAAGAACTGATTGCCAGCGAGCCACAGGATCAGTCCGGCCTTCGGCATCTGAGCGAACGCGTCGCCGCCCATGACAGGTTTGCCACCGGCAGGCGGATAGAATTTAACGTCGGTCTCTTTGCCATTTGGAATGGCAGGCGTGGGATTAGGAGGGGCTGTTTGTGCCTGCACCAAAGCGGCCATAGCGACCAGCCCGATCGCTGCGAAAAGTGCGCGTGATGACGAACCAGTCATTTGCATGTGTGTCCCGTTCCTGCTCAAGCGGCCCCGATGTTTCGAAATTAATATCGCGCTATCCTTGCAGCTCGGCAACCCGGCGCGAGCGCCGCACTGTGATTCTGAAAGGCGAAGCGTTTAACAACACGGCGATCACGCCAAAACCTACTTATGTGCCGAGCATGACGCAGGCGTAAAGAAATTCGGCCGCGTTTGGGTCTGCAACGCAGTATGCTTTAGGAGATTTAACGAGAAATTCGTATTTCGCATAACGGGCCGTTAGCGGCCGTCTGATCTGATAAGTGATTATGGAATTTATGTCTTGACCCCGACTGGCGCTGGATCATGTTGAACTGGTTGAAATCTTTATCGCCCAATGGCCACGCGGTTTTAATCGGCGTTGGGGGTGTGACAATCGGATTTGCTACGGTGTTTGGCGCGCAAGCAATGATGCATGTGGGTCACTCAGCGAAAGCGACCACCATTGAAGCCGCTCCCGTGCAACCTTTTGATCGACAATCAGCCACCCCATGCAAGCTCAGCCTGCGGTCCGTCTGCGAAAATGTTGAACCTAGCGGCGGGCGTATAAAAGAGTGCATGCGCGAACATTGGAATGAAATAGCGCCCGACTGTCGCGCATTCATCACTGAAAAGTTGCGGCAAAGACGCGCGGATCATGCTTCAAGCGGTCAGTTGGGCTGTCGCGACGATGCTCGTGCCTTTTGTGCTGACGTTATGCCTGGCGGTGGCCGTATCATCGAGTGTCTCCGCACACATGCTGACTAGCTGCAAGCTCAATGCCGGAGGACCGTAGAAGGTCCGATGCGAACTGGCGTCAGTCGATCAAAAATATAAGATTGCGGAGCCGTTTGGGCGTACCGGACGCCAACCGAGAGGCAGAATAAAAGGGCCGCCAGAACGAGCTGGCGGCCTTTTGAGTTCGACAAGGGCAGGGTTGAGGATGGGGGGCATCGCCCTTGTCCCATATATTTTGCAGCTAGTATTACCTAGAGATAATTCAAGATCTCCCGTTCGCTTATTTTATTTTATCTGCGAGCTCTGCGGGGTCCTTTTTGAACGCCGCACGCCATGTGTCCGACGTCAACGGCAACCAAGATCATAGCCACAGCGCCGAGAATTGCAGGGATATACCAAACGTCTCCATAGTGGAGATTGGGTATGACGTGCGGCCAATGACCCAAGACCGGTGAACCGAGCCAAGCGCCGATCCATCCGACAACAACTTTTGAAGCAAAAGACCAATGACCTGGCGTCACATAGTACTCAAGCTGGTAGTGCATAATTGCGGAAACCACCACACTGATGACGAGCAAGATAAGAAAAGGGATGAATTCCATACCGATCATGTTGTGCTCCCTGTTAAAAGTAATTTCTTGTAAATTGATCTCGCGAGAATATTGCAAGATTTTCGTCGAAGCTACAAGGCACGATCCGAGTCCACTAATAGGGCTAACTCACCCGAGCTCAAATACATTGCGGTGCAAAATAACGAGATGATGTGCATTTGCCATAAATCAAACGTGCGACCCATCTATTGGCTTCGTTTCGCAAAAATCGCTTTGCCGGCGGCGCAGCGGGGCCCGTCGTTGACTGCTATTCAGGCATTTAAATCGCGTTGGCTGTTGGCGCCTACGCAGGCAGCCGCACCCTGGCCGACCGCCGCTCTACACTCGCCAATTTTTTTAAGTCCGCTTACTGGTCGACCAGAACGCCTGGATTCAAAATGTGATGCGGATCCAGCCGCTGCTTGATCGCCTTCAACGCGTCGGCAAATAGTTCGGGTCGCTCCTGGTCGTACCAGATCCGATGATCGCGACCGAGCGCATGATGGTGTGTGATTGTCCCGCCCGCATCGATCATAGCCTGGGAGGCTGCCGCTTTGATGGCCCAGAACTGTTCGACCAACTTGCTCTTGTCGCCCAGCGCGTGCCACGTGAAATAAGGTGCGGGTCCATCGGGATAAAGATGGGTAAAGCGCACGGTACAGGTACCGGCGCGACCGGTGACCTCACGGATGGCGTGTAGCGTCGCTTCTTTAACCCGCGTCTGGAACTCCATGTAGCGATCCCAAGTGATGCAGCTTTCTGTAGTATCGCGCATCACGCCGCGCGCAATAGCGTGTTCACGCAGATAGGGACCGCGCAGGAACTTGTCGCGCCAGTTGCCGGCGGCGCCGCGGCGTTGCGAGTTTTCTTCAGCCAACGCATCACGATCCAATTCGCCGCCATAGTCACCGCAGATCTGCAGCGCGCGGTCCATCCACGGTTCGAGTGCGTGATCTGCCGACTCGAAGGTCAGCACCAGTACATCGGAGGTGCCGTCGCCAGCTTCGGTAAATTTGGCCTCGTCGCGTTCGATGAGCCGAGCGTTGGCCGGATAGAGCCCCGCTTGGCTGATCGTTCGCACAGCGGCGACGGCTTTTTCGTAATCGCGAAAACGCACTGAAGTTGATAACCGGAATGTCGGCCGGCGATGCAGCCGCACCCACGCCTCGGTGATGATACCAAGTACGCCTTCAGAACCCAGGAACAGTCGGTCCGGATTTGGACCCGCCCCCGAGGTTGGCAGCCGGCGCGTTGCAATCAAGCCTGCGGGCGTGACAACACGAAGGCTCTCGATATGGTCATCGATCTGGCTGTAGACGGTCGCGAAGTGGCCGGCGGCGCGCGTGGCGATCCATCCGCCCAACGACGAGAATTCCCAGGCCTGCAAAAAGAAGCGCATCGTTAAGCCGGTAGGCTTGAGCTGGCGTTCAAGATCCGGGCCGAGGACACCACCTTGGATCCGCGCCGACTGTGATGTTTTGTCGACTTCGATGACGCGGTTGAAGTGCTTGAGGTCGATCGTTACCGTGCCGCGATAGTGGTCGTCGATAGGCGGATTTACACCTCCGACCACGCTGGAGCCGCCCCCGAACGGAATCGCAACAAGGTCATTGGCGCCACACCAGTCGAGCACAGCGCGGATTTGATCTTCGTCGTATGGATATGCGACGACATCGGGCGGATTGGAAAAGTCCCGTCGGTGAATCATTCGCGCGAGGTCGTGGACCGAGCGGCCATAGCAATGCAGCAGACGATCGTATTTCTCGGTGGTGCAGTAAGGCTGCAGGGATGTCGGTAACGCTACCCGAGGTGCACGCAGCGTGATTTCTGACTCGCGCGGCATCGGCGCCGGCTCAAAATGATCGACATCGAAAAGCCCCGACCACGCGCGTTCGAACCAACCGAGTTCTTCGACTGAAACAACGTCTCCCTCATGGCCCCAGCCATAAAAGCTGCGTCTCCTTTCTGCCATCGGTCAGCTCCTTTTCGGCGCCATCTTAGCGCGCGAGGTCACATTCCTCGCGGGCATTTATGTCGCACCACTGTTAGGATGGGCCAACAACGGACTCATGCACTGCAGCAAAGAGTATCTTAAGCCGAAGACCCCGCCGAACGGCCGAGCAGAAAATAGGTTTCCATCGCGCCTTTGCCTTTGATGTCAACGGTGCCGTGCGGCTCCAGCCGAAAGTGCTTTTCGAGGTGTTGATGGGTTGCTGCCGAGACCTGGATACGATTCGGCAAACTGTGCGATTCCATGCGACTGGCGATGTTCACCGAATCGCCCCAGATGTCGTAGACGAATTTGTGGGTTCCGATGACTCCGGCAACCACCTCACCCGAATGAATGCCTATACGCATCTGTAGTGGCGTCGGCAGGTCGCGATTTATCCGCTCGACCGTCCCGATCATTGCCAAAGCCATGTCTGCAACCGCAGGCGCGTGGTCCGCGCGCGGCTCAGGCAGGCCGCCGGCCACCATATAGGCATCACCAACCGTCTTGATCTTCTCAACACCTAGCTCAAGTGCCAACCGATCAAATTCCGAAAATAGGCCGTTTAAAAGTCCGACCAAATCTCCAGCCGATAGTCGGGACGAAAGTTTAGTGAAGCCGACGAGATCGGAGAACAAAATCGTTACCTCCGATAGTTGATCGGCAATGATCGTCTCGCCACCGTTCAAGCGAGTCACGATCGCGTGCGGCAGAATGTTGAGGAGAAGATTTTCCGACCGCTCCTTCTCCACCCGCAATGCCTCAACTATCTCCCGTTCGCGGTCGCGCAGGTGTTTCTTCTCAAGCGATGAACCAACACGGGCTCGAAGGAGAGTAGGATCGAACGGTTTGGAAAGGTAGTCATCGGCTCCAGCCTCGATGCAACGGACGATCGAGTCGAGTTCGCTCAGCGCAGAAATCATGACAACGGGAATCTCCCGGAATTGAGGATCGCTTTTTAGCGATGCAAGAACGTCATAGCCGCTAATTCCCGGCATCATCAGATCAAGCAGGACAAGATCGAGAGGCTCTTTTTCGACTACGGCAAGCGCGCTTGCGCCGTTCTCGGCCTGAAGCACGGTGTGACCCTGACGCTGCAGGCGACGGGATAGCAGGTCACGATTTGACGCATTGTCGTCGACCACCAGTATCCGGCTGGACCGCACGGCCGCGAGGTCCGCTTCATTCGCCGCGACCGGGCGAACCGCCTTGAGCAGTCTCTCGACCATCTTCGCCGATGCGCCTGTCTCAGTGGCGGCGGGGTTGGCTGCATCCGCCGGGGAAACGTCGCCACCGGAAAACGTCACCAACCCATCAATCCGGTCGAGCAGCAAAGTTGCTTCTCCCAACAATTTGTCGAGGTCGCCGACCAGCGTCTCCGCGCCACCGTCTGCCGCATCCTCGCGCAACATTTCTCCGTATCCCTTTATCGCGTTAATCGGCGTGCGCAGATCGTGACGCAGCGTCCGGCGATACTCGTCGAGATCGGTACTGCCTGCAGCTTGTCTAATGGCCGCCGGATCGAGCAGACTGAGGATGAGGCGATGCAGATTCCTGCTGGCGTCAAGGATGCGCTGAAGATCGTCGATGATCTGCTCGCGGCCCGCTTGCACCGCGTCGTCCACCAGCATCTCGGCATAGCCCATGATCGCGATTGCTGGCGCGCTCAATTCCTGCCGCACGTAAGCAACGAGCGCCCGCTCCGTCCGCCGGCCGGCTGCCTGGTCAATTTGCTCGGTCGTGGCACTATCTCCCCTGCGCCACCGCGCACAGCTATCCGCTCAGGCCGCAGTGGGCTTGAGCAAGGCTGCAATCTTTCCAAGCAGACGCGCTATTTCGACTGGCTTGGTGTCGTAATCGTCGCAGCCCACTTCCATCGCCTTCTCGCGATCGCCGGCCATCGCATGCGCCGTCAGCGCAATCACGGGTACTCCGCGCGTGGCATCATTGGCCTTGATCCGCCGCGTCGCTTCCCAACCGTCGATCACCGGTAGGCTCATGTCCATCAAGATAATATCCGGCCGCTCCGACAAGGCCATATCGACACCTTGTTGGCCGTCGATCGCAATGGAAACCTCGTAGCCGTTGCGCGTCAGTCGGCGCGAGAGCATGTCGCGGTTCATCTCATTGTCTTCGACGAGCAAGATTTTTGCCATGTGCTTTCTCTTCTTTACACACGCTCAACCGCGGCAGCGGGTTGTCGCGCCAAGCGTCCGTGCACGGCGGCGGCCAGCTCGACCAGATAGCTTTGATCTTTGGTGATGATCCGTTCGGTCTGTCCACTGAGAATGCGGACGTCCTCGGCGGTCAATTCCTTCGCGGTCACCACGATAACCGGAATCTCCGGCAACATCGGTCGTTTGCGCAGCTCGCGCAGAAACTCAAAGCCGTCCATCTCCGGCATCATCAGATCGAGCAAGATCAGGCTGGGAGGCGGGTTGCTGGCGAGCCAATCTAGGCCGCTGCGACCATTGATCGCGGAGGAAGCCGCATACCCCATTGTCTTCAGTGAGTGACAGAGCAATTCGCGGGTCGGCTGGTCATCCTCGACAACCAGTATCGAGGCGCTGCTCATGCCCGAACAATGCTCTCGCAGGATTGCCGCCAGACGCTGCCGGTCAACCGGCTTAGTCACGAAGTCGGCGGCGCCCAAGGGGATCGCCATGCCGCGCTCGTTGAGGACGGTGACCATGATCACCGGGATGTCACGCAGTGCGGTGTCGGACTTGAATTCCTTGAGCGCGCGCCAGCCATCCATCTGCGGCATCAAGACATCGAGCGTGATCGCCTGCGGCCGATGTAGGCGTGCGAGGGCCAGAGCTTCGACGCCGTTGACGGCCGGTATGACGCGGTAGCCCTCCTTTTCTAGCGTCTTGGCAAGCAGACCGCGCACCAACGCATCGTCATCCACCACCAATACGGTCGCCCGCCCATCCGCGCCTGTCGGCGCGGATGTGGGGGCCTCCGTAACGGCCGGGACAACCCCTTGATCGGGAAGCCGGATGGTGAAGGTCGAGCCTTTGCCGGGCGTGCTCGCGACCGTCACGTCGCCGCCCAGCATGCTGCAGAAGTGCTCGGTGATGGCGAGCCCAAGGCCTGTTCCGCCAAAGCGTTTGGTGGTGGACGCATCGGCTTGACCGAACGCCTGGAACAGGCGGCCAATCTGTTCATCCGTCATTCCGACGCCGGTGTCTGAGACGCTGAAGCAGACCTGAGAGCCGCCCTCGCGCGCCGCCGTAAGGGTCAGCTTGCCCTTGTTCGTGAACTTGCTGGCATTGCTCATCAGATTGAGCAGGCATTGCTTGACCTTGGTCTGGTCGGAACGGAAGCTGCCGATATCGGCCGGGCAAGCGATCTCGATGACATTCTCATTCTTGTCGGCGAGCGGCTTGACGATCGATACAACTTCCTTGACCAGGGCTTGAATGTCGACCGGCTCGATGAAGATATCCATCTTGCCAGCCTCGATCTTCGACAAGTCGAGGATGTTATTGATCAATCCGAGCAGATGCCGGCCGGCGCTTTCGATTTTCTGCAGGTCTTCAATGGGCTCCTTGTCGCCTTTGTCGGCGGCGTCCTCCTGCAAAATCTCGCTATAGCCGATGATGGCGTTCAGCGGCGTGCGCAACTCGTGCGACATGTTGGCGAGAAAAGTCGATTTGGTTCGATTGGCTTCGTCGGCGACATCGCGTGCGGCGGCAAGTTCGGCTTCGCGTTGCTTTAACTCGGTGATGTCCGCATAAGTGGCCACGACGCCGCCGTCTGCGGTTCGTCGTTCGCTGACCTGAACCCATCTGCCGTCGTTGCGATGTTGGATATGCGTGCTGCTGGGAGCCCTATGCTGGGCGATTCGTTCCGCCAACCAAGCTTCGAGGCTACCATCGGATTTGCCGATATTTCCGCGCTCGGCGGCGGTGCGGGCAATGGTCTCGAAACTTGTGCCTGGCTTTATGATCTCGCCGAAGGCGGCAAAATTATTTTTATATTTGCTGTTGAAAATGACCAATCGGTCGTCCGCGTCATAGAGCGAGAAACCTTCGGAAATAGTTTCGATTGCGTCAGTCAGCCGCGCTCGCGCCTCGGCGATTTCTCTCAGGTTCTTCTTTTCGGTCTCGAGATTCTCAATCTCCATTGCGCGCTTTTCAATGGCATTTTTTCGAAACACGCTGATGGCTTCCACCATCTGACCAATTTCATCGCGACGGCCGCGATAACCGACGTCCACTTCGGTGTCGCCCGATGACAATTGCTGCATCGCATTCGTGACGGACTTTATCGGCGTAACGATCGATCTGGAAACCAGGATCGTGGTGATAATACTCAGCAGCAGACCAATGATTGCTCCACTAACCAACATGATTTTTTCTCGTGCGGCGTCCGCGTACAAATCAGTAGAAATTTGGTCGGTTGTTCTTGCGACTGTATTGGTCATGCTCTTAATATCAGTTGCTATGGCCGCGAACTTATCGTCCGCTTCCCCCAGCATCATGGTTGCCATCGGGGCGTCGGTGCTACCAATATCGAGCGTGTCGCGTGCCGAACCTTCATATTGTTTCCATTTCGCAATGAGATCCTTTAAGTCTGATTTTTCTTTGGCGGTTAAATCCGGCCTCTCTGAAAGATTTTTAATGTCCAAACCGGTATTGCGTAAATCTGAATCAATTTCAGCGCTGAGTGACGTAAGCTTTAGTTTGCTTACGCCATTGCTTGCCCATGATACGTAGCGAAATATCTTCATATGGATGGCAACGACATTATCGTTGACCCATGCGAAATCGCGCTGCTTCGGCACAATTGATGACGAGAGGAAATGAAGGTCGCTTTCTGACTTGTCCAATGTGGCATACGCGATCGCGCCGAGAGAGATCAGGCAGATGAGCAATACTGCCGACGCGGCGAAGGCTTTTGTTTGAACGGATAGATTTTCAAAAAATGAAAATGTTCGCCAACTCGTGGACCCTTCCATCGAAGCAGCCTTTTTCAAGCGACCATGACGATGCGCGGGGCCAATTACGGTCTATAAACTCCGACCCCCACAAAATAATCGCCCATTTTCTCGACGTAACTCGTTTTGTCTTCAATCTTGTTGTTGATCGGATTGGGCCACTTGTAATCGACCCAGCCGCTTCCAGGTCCATTAGCAACATCGGCTAACTCTTGAATGAGATACTTCCCGTCCTGATCTTTGAGCCCGAGCAGATTCTTGCCAATCAAAGCGGGGCGTGCCCCGTGAGCGACACAGAGTCCTTTTTTAGGTCCATCCCTGAAATAAATGAACGGGTACAAATCTCGGTCATGATATTCTTTTACTGATTTGTCGGAGACGGCTTTGAACGTCGCCTCAGGACCGTCCTTCTTGAATTGTTCCTGAATGCGTTTGACCATGGCGACAGCTTCCGCTTTGGTTCCAAATTCTTCAGCCATCGCGGGCGCAAACATCACTAGCGTGGCGACCGACAGAGCGACGAGATATCGAAACATGGCGGAACCCTCCCGAATTTTTCTGCGACTTATTTTTTTGATTTTGGCTGCTCGCCCACCGATGGCATCAGGCTGCCAACTCATAGAAGGGGCGACTTCGGCACGTCGCCGCTTTTGGGCAGCTCTCAGGCAAAAAAATGCGCTTGGCCCGCGGAAGGATGCTACCCCCGGTTGGGTTTATTGTCGATCAATATGTAAGCTAGCAAACCGATGCCCTCCGAACTGAATGAAAAGGTGCGATGTTGAATGGGGCCAATTTGATTGCTGCGATGCACTCTCCATGTCCGGGTCATTCACGTCATAGCCGGCGGTGTCCAAAATCGTCGTTTGTCCGCTTTACTCCGTTAGCGACCGTTTTGGGCATGGGTTCGAAACGTCGCTAAGTGCCAAGAACAGGCATTCAACAGTTCGGCTCTCACCAAAGAAAAACCCCGGGCAATGTCCCGGGGTTCTTTGTGAGTGGCTAGTACGTAACGGCTGACCTAGTGCTGTTCAATACTAGCCGACATCGTTTACGCAAACTCCATTATTCAGGTGTTTCCCAGCCGGACAAGTGATCGTTGTCGTTGTCGGCGTTGTGCTGCCGGTGGGGCCGGTAGACCGGTGGTGTTAGCGAATAGGTAAACGTGTAAAGTCCATCGGATATAGTCATTGAGACTGGCCGCCCAAGCGCGGCGATTTACGGGAGATGACGTCGCATGAACAAGCTGCTGTCCGTCGCGGCACTCGCCGCAGCCCTGATCCTCGCGTCCAACGCTTATGCCGACAACTATCCGTCGCGTCCGATCGTTATGGTGGTGCCGCTCAGTGTTGGGGGCTCGACCGACATCATCGGGCGAGTCATGGCGGACGCCATCGGCAAACAGCTCGGCCAAACCATCGTGGTCGAGAACACCTCCGGCGCCGGCGGCACCATCGGCGAAGGCCGCGTCGCGCGCTCTGCTCCGGATGGTTACACCATCGGCATTGGCCAATGGGGTACAAACATGGCCAACGGCGCGATCTACAAGATCAATTATGATCTGGTGAAAGATTTCGAGCCGATCGGGCTGATTGCGACGCAGCCGTTCTTCATCGCGGCGCGCAAGGACATGTCGGCGAATAATTTGAAAGAGTTCGTGGCCTGGCTGAAGACGAATGGCGACAAGACGAACGAAGGCCATTCTGGCATTGGAACCCCCTCGCACGTCGCCGGGCTCCTGCTGCAAAAGGCGGTCGGAACGAAATGGACCATGGTGCCGTACCGAGGCGCCGGCGAAGCGTCGCAAGCCTTGCTGGCGGGGCAGATTGACCTTCTGCTCGTCACCCCGGCCGTCGGCGCAACGCAGGCGAAGGCAGGTCAGATCAAGGTCTACGCGGTGACAGCGCCGCAGCGGATCAAGACCGCGCCCGACGTGCCAACCACCGACGAAGCGGGACTGCCAGGCTACTATTTCTCGTTTTGGCACGCGCTGTGGGCGCCGAAGGGCACGCCGAAGCCGATCATCGCCAAGCTCAACGAGGCGCTGCGCAAGGCGCTTGCTGATCCGGCGACACACAAGCGGCTGGTCGATCTCTCGCAGGAGATCTATCCGCCTGATCAGCAGTCGCCGGAAGCGTTGCAAAAATTCCAGCAAGCGGAAATGGACAAATGGTGGCCGATCATCAAGGCGGCCGATATCAAGGCGCAATAAAGCGCGCTAGTAGCGACGACCGCGCGTGGTCGCTTCGTGGCTCGATGACATGAGCGTTTGGGCAGATCAAGTTCTGGCCTTTGCAAACGACGACGCAGCTCGCGAGCAACAGCGCAGACAGAAAGACCGCCTCCTAGTGGTCTCTCCAGCTTGGGTCACATTCCCAGAGCTTTCTTGCGCTTATCACACTCACTCCAATATTGCGGCCACTTCATTCCAGCTACCGGCCGCCTTGTCGGCTTTCCAATCTTGGCCACAGGCGCGCATTCCCTTACTCCAATTTGTTTGTGATGCATTCGACACGGTTTGGTACGGCCAATACCGTTTGAAATTGCACCGCTAGCGCCGAAATCTCGTCCTGTTGTCAGCGATATTATCTACAATATCAAATCACCGATGATGCTTTCTGAGGTATTCATGAAGCGACTTGCAGCGTTTGCGCTTGAGCAAAGTATGTAAATGCATGTCGGCGCGGAATCCTTTCGCGAAGCTTGGACCGTAGGTTTTGCGCAAGGAACCAACGCGCGTCCGGCTGTTTTTGTGGCGAATCTCGCCGCCCTTGTCGCGACGCCGATGATCAAGTCCCATACGGGAACGCTTTCTAGACATTGATTTCATCCCTCTACAACAGATCTATCTTGAGGCCATATTGTTCTTGATGAGCCCAACGATACCGGTCAGAACTGCTCCAGCAACGCGACCGCCAACTGCCTGACTTGCAAGAGCGGCGACATCAACTGTGCCAGTCGCGTTAGCTAACATTGGTAATGCCGCAGTAAGAATTTGGCCGCCAACGCCGCCACCAATGGCACCAGCTATCGTGTTACCCGCTGTGCCAAGACTGAAATTCTCCGATGCTGCACCTGCCGCGTTGCCACCAATTGCTCCGGCAACAATTTGAATGATGAGATTGATAATCATCCCCGACATACTCGCCTCCCTAGCCCTCAACAAAAACAGGCATGGCATGGGCTGTTAAGCCGTCCAAATATTATTTTATGCTATTTCTATAGCGCTGTCGTCGGGGGTATGCCGCCGAACGAAGGTGATCCAAATGTCTGCTCCACCCCATTAGCGGCCAAGCTAACCGAGGCTAACGCCGGACTTTGTCCGCTATGCCCCCAATAACGATTATTCGACGGCCCAGTTCGTTTGTCCGTTAAGTGCTGCCGGCTCAACCGATCGACGCAACACAGGCGTTGAATCTCTCTGCTGGGGTTTCAAATTGCAAGGTCTCACGCGGTCGCTCATTGAGCTGACGCGCCACTTTGTTGAGATGGGCTTGCGAGTGCATCGATAGGTCCGTTCCCTTCGGAAAGTACTGTCGCAGCAGACCATTGGTGTTCTCGTTTGACCCGCGCTGCCACGGACTTTGTGGATCGCAGAAGTAAACTTCGATGTTGGTCGCCAACGTAAATCGCCGATGATCGGTCAGCTCCTTGCCCCGGTCCCAGGTCAGCGACTTATACAGCTCATTGGGCAGCTTTTTTGCCTGCTTGATGAGCGCGGAGATGACCGTCTGGGTGTCCTTGTTGGCCACCTTTGCCAGCATCACGTAGCGCGTATGACGTTCGACCAGGGTCGCGATGTAGCTGTTCTTCGATCCCGACAAGAGATCGCCTTCCCAATGACCGGGGACAGCCCGATCTTCAACCGCTGCCGGCCGCTGACGGATCGAAACGATGTCCTTGATCTGCCCCCGTCCATCGCCATTGCTGCCCGCCTGTTTCGATCGGCGGATGGTCCGCCTCGAGCGAAGATAGCCGAGCAGCTCCTTCTTAAGCACCCCGCGGGCTTGAACAAACAGGCTGCGATAGATCGTCTCGTGGGACACGTGATAACTCTCATCGCCAGGATAGGCTCGCTTCAGCCAGCCGGCGATCTGCTCGGGCGACCAGTTCAATCTGAGCTTGCTCGCCACTGCCTGTCGTAGCCGCGCACTGTTCGCCAGCTTACACCGCTTCGGGCGACGAGCTTGGGCCCAGGCTGTCTCATCAGCCAATGCAGCCCGGTATCCATCATAGCCGCCGTTGCGCTTAAGTTCTCGGCTCACCGTCGAGGCCGCACGGCCCAGCAAGCGGGCCATCGAGCGTGCTGATTGATGCGCCGCAATGCCTCTGGAGATTTCCTCGCGCTCGGCGAGCGTCAGCGCCAATCGTGAGCGACGCCGGGGTGGAGGGCGAATCCCACCGTGCGGAGCCACTTGGTAATAAATAGACGATGATGGCTTACCAAACGCTCGCCCAATCGCTTTGAGAGACTCGCCCCGCTGCCAGCGATCCCATAACTCCGTCCTCTCCGCCGCAGTGAACCCGCGCCGAAACCTCTGATCCATCGCTACACCCCATCTTTTCCCTCAAAGATAAAGTGTTGCGTCGATCAATTGAGACCACCGCAGAATCGGACAATGAGACGCGCTCAGCGTTGGACCGCCGAAAATGACTGCCCGGCCCAAAGGCCGCTATTGCGCGGGTAAACATTTTTTTGCACAAGGAGTGATGCGCCTTTGCCGGGGCGGCGTCGATCTCGCGTACCTTGGGAGCCCCGTTTGGCCGAGACTGCCGCCGCAATCGTTGCCGCCTACCGGGCCGGGACGCTGACACCTGAGCAGACCATTGCGCGCAGCTACGCGCGCCTGCGTACCCACGCCGACCCCGCGATGTTCATCGCACTCCGGCCGGAAGCCGATGCATTGGCTGACGCGCGCGCGCTCGCCAGGCGCGGCGCAGCTTTGCCGCTTTACGGCGTACCCGTCGCAGTGAAGGACAATATCGATGTGGCCGGCATTCCGACCACGGCGGCCTGCCCCGCCTTTGCGTACACACCGTACCGCGACGCAACGGCGGTTGCCCGTCTGCGAGCGGCCGGCGCGATCGTTATCGGCAAAACCAATCTCGACCAATTTGCGACCGGCCTCGTCGGCGTGCGTTCGCCCTACGGCATCCCGCGCAATACTATCAAGGCGGATTTGGTGCCGGGCGGATCGAGCTCCGGTTCGGCGGTCGCGGTTGCCGCCGGCATCGTGCCGCTCGCGCTTGGCACCGATACGGCCGGTTCAGGCCGCGTGCCGGCGGGCCTTAACAATATCGTGGGCTTGAAGCCGAGCCTCGGCCTGATCTCGACATTCGGCGTCGTGCCGGCCTGCCGTACGCTAGACTGCGTTTCGGTGTTCGCGCTGACGGTCGACGATGCCTGGACCGCGCTCGCCGCCATGGCCGGGCCAGACGACATGGACCCCTATTCGCGCAAGCGGCCGCTAGGCAATCCCGTCGCCATGCCGGCGCACATGAAGCTCGGCGTGCCACGCGCTGGCCAGCGGCTGTTCTTCGGCGACCGTCAATTCGAGGCCGCCTATGATGCCGCGCTGGCGCGGCTCGCCAAGCTCGCCTGCGCGATCGTCGAGATCGACATCGAGCCGTTCTACGAGACCGCGCGCCTGCTCTACGAAGGACCGTGGGTGGCCGAGCGCGCCATCGTGGCCAAGCCTGTGCTCGAACTCCGACCCGGACGCGCTTCATCCGGTGACGCGCGAAATCACCGTCGGCGGCTTCAAGCCGTCCGCGATGGACGCCTTCGCTGCGTTCTACAAACTCGAGGAACTCCGGCGCGTCGCCGAGAGGACCTTCACCCAAATCGACGCGCTAGCGCTACCGACGGCGCCGACCGCCTACACGGTCGCGGAGGTGCTTGCCGACCCGATCCGGCTCAACAGCCGGCTTGGCACCTACACGAATTTCGTCAATTTGCTAGATCTCTGCGGGCTGGCTGTGCCGTCCGCCATCACCGACGATGGCGTTCCCTTCGGCATCACGTTGCTCGCACCCGGTGGCAAGGACGCATTGCTCGCTTCGCTTGGCCGCATGTTCCATGCCGACACCAGGCTGCCGCTCGGCGCATCAAAGGAGGCGCAGCCGACATCGGCCTGAGGGTTCACAGCGACTCTTTGTAGTGCTCGTACTCGTCGCGCACGGTGATGATGTGTGCGTACATGGTTTGCGCCGCCACTGTCCGCTCGCCGCGCAGAATCGCCTGCACCACGCGGTCGTGCTCGACGTGCGATTTCGCCAGCCGCCCCAGGTTGCGGAACTGGGCACGGCGGAATGGCCGCACGCGTCCACGTGTGGCGAGCGTCAGCTCGGCCAAATATGCGTTATGGGCGCCGGCGTAAACTGTCGAATGAAAGGCCTCGTTGAACTCGTGATAGCTCTGCGGATCACCACCCTGGATCAGCACACGCAATCTTTCGTGCACGTCCTCGAGCGCGCGGCGCTCGGCTCCGCTCATGCGCTCGGCGGCATAGCCGGCGCAGAGCGATTCGAGCTCCGCCATGACTTCGAACATGCCGATGAGATGCTCGTGCGTCGGCCGTGCCACCACGGCAGCGCGGTGGGCGCGCACTTCGACCAAACCGCTCGCCGTTAGCATGCGGATTGCTTCGCGCACGGGCGTGCGCGAGACAGAAAAGCGGCGCGCGAGCTCGATCTCGTCGAGCGCGGCGCCGGGGGCAAGCTGGCCGCGCACGATGTCGTCGGCTAATTGCAGGCGCAATTCCTCGGCGCGCGTGCGACGTTGCCACGGCACGCGCGACACTTCGCCGGTCAAGGCTAAGCTCATGACACGGCCTTGCGCGGCGCGTCGATCAAGCTGACGTGGGCGGCGACAACGCGCCAGCCTTCGGAAAACTTGACCCAAGTCTGCATTTGCCGGCCGATCTTGCCGGACGCCGACGGCCGCTCGAACAGTGTGGAGGCCACCGCAAAATTCGTGCCGTAGGTGGTGATGACTGTGCGCGAGAGCGTGCGGCCAAGGCCAGCGGACGAACGCTCGGCGCGGAAAGCGGCGATCTCGGAATAGCCATAAAGAATTTCGCCCGCGCCGTAGCGGATGGTGCGCGCATCATTATGAAACAGCGCGTCGAGCGCCTCGACGTCATTCGAAACGAGCGCCTTTTCGTAGCGCTCGAAAGCTTGGCGAACCTCGGCCACGACCTCCGGCAGGTCAATGTCCATTCTATCCTCCCTAAAGTCGCGGTCTTGGCGCCGCGGCCACTCCCATCTGTTCCAGCGCATAAGCGATACGCAAGGCAATGTCTTCGCGCCACGGCGCGGCGATGATCTGCACACCGACCGGTAACGGCTGCAACGGCACCGGCACGGTAACGACCGGCAGACCGATGAAGGAGATCGGCTGCGTGTAGATACCCACGTTGGGGCGCAGCGGCATCTGCACGCCGTCGAGCGTGAACGTCTGCTGTCCGATCTTGGGCGCGGCACAAGGCGTCGCCGGCGCCAGGATCGCATCGACGCGATCGAACAGCTTGCGCACCTGCTCGCGGTACCAGCGGCGGAAGATCTGCGCCTTGCCGACCAGCGTCGCCGGCACCATGGCGCCGGCAATCAGGCGGTCGCGCACGGCGGGATCGAAATCGCGCGCCTGCGTGCGCAGACGGTCGAGATGCAGCGCCGCGCCTTCCGTGGCGGTGATGACAAAGGCCGCAGAGCGGGCGCGCGCGGCTTCGGGAATCTCCATCTCATCGCGTGCGCCGGCCGCCTTCGCCACCCGCGCCAGCGCATCGAGCGCTTCAGGGAATGCGCCTTTCTTGAAATAGCCGCCGGCAACCGCGATGCGCAGCCCGGAAAGGCCGCGCTCAAGCAGCGGTGCCGCCGGCTCTGGCGCGCGCTCGGTGCAGGCAGGATCGTCGGGATCGATGCCCTGCATCGCGTCGTAGCTCACCGCGAGATCGCGCGTCGAGCGCGCGAAGGGACCGAGGTGATCGAGGCTGGCGGCAAAGGGAAATGTGCGTGCCCGCGACAGCCGCCCATAGGTTGGCTTCAGACCGAAGATGCCGCAAAGCGAGGACGGCACTCTGATCGAGCCATTGGTGTCCGAGCCGAGCGCTAGCGGCACCATGCCGCCGGCGACAGCGCCGCCGCTGCCGCCGGACGAACCCCCGGTCATGCGGCTCAGGTCGTGTGGATTGCGCGAGGGACCGTCGTGCGCATTCTCGCCGGTAAAGTCGTAGGCGTATTCCCCCATGTTGAGCGCGCCGACCAGCACCGCGCCGGCCGCCTCCAGCTTTTCGATCAACGGCGAGTCGCGCTCCGCGGGCGGACGCACCCGATTGATCTTGGAGCCGGCGACGGTCGCGAGGCCTTCGATATCGAACAGGTTCTTGACGGCAAAAGGCACACCGGCGAGCGGCAGCCGCGTCTTGTCGCGCATGGCGTCGATCGCGCGTGCCTTGGCGCGGGCGCGCTCAGTCGTGACCGCGGTGAAGGCACTGAGTGAGGGATTGAGCTTTTCGATGCGCGCCAGCGCATCATCGACCACGGCCACCGCGCTCGCTTCGCCAGTCGCCACATCGCCCGCGATCTGCGCGGCGGTCGCCCAAGTCGTGTCGGCAAGGACCGGCGCCATGCATCAGGCCTTGAACACGGGCGCCGGCTCGGCCTCGTCCGGCAACTTGAATTCCGTCACCGTCGCGGCGTGCTTGAGCGTCACCTCAAGACTGGCCTTCACCGCCGGCTGCCATGCCGCTTCGAGCGGCAGACCCAAGGCCGCCGCCGCGGTCTCGATGAAATCGTCAAGTGGATCGGCCATAGTCGCCCCAGCAGCAGCCATCACAACGGCGGATGCGGAATGGCCGCCAAGAGATCGCGCGTATAGTCCGCCTTCGGTTTGCCCAGCACGCGCTTGGTCGGCCCCTCTTCCACGATCCGACCGCTGCGCATGACGATGACGCGGTCGCACAAGAGCCGCACGACGTTGAGATCGTGCGAAACGAACAGGTAGCTCATGCCGAGCGAGTCCTTCAGGTCCTGCAGCAGATTGAGCACCACCGCCTGCACCGACACGTCAAGCGCGGCGGTCGGCTCGTCGAGAATGATCAGATCGGGCTTGAGTGCGATGGCGCGCGCGATGCCGACGCGCGCTTTCTGCCCGCCGGACAATTGATGCGGAAAGCGGTCAAGCAATTCGACCGGCAGGCCGACTTGCCGCGCCAGTTCCTCGCAGCGGGCGCGGACCTTGCCGCGCGGCAGATCGCTGAGCCGCAGCAGCGGATCCGCGATAGCGCGCGCGGCCGTGAAACGCGGATTGAGGCTGTCGGTCGGGTCCTGAAACACCATCTGGATGCGCTTGCGCTGGGCGAGCTTGGCAAATTGCCGCGCCGGAATTTCGCCGATGTCCTCGCCGTCGAACACGATCGTTCCCGCACTCTTGTCGATCAGCCGCATCACCATCATCGAGGTGGTGGACTTGCCACAGCCGGATTCGCCGACCAATCCCACGCTTTCGCCGCGCGCGATTTGAAAGCTGATGCCGTTGACGGCGCGGAAGGCCTCGCTCTCCGGCGCCGGCTTTTTGCGCGCGAACAGCTCGCCAATCGACGAGCCCTCGCCCTGGCGCGGATATTCTTTGATCAAGTTCTCGACGAAGAGCAGCGCGCCCTTGGGGCTTTTCTTCTTGGCCGGCGCCGGCTGTTCCGCCTTGGCCCCGTCGCCGTCCGGCAGCAAGCCGCGCAGCGAAACGCCCGGCCGCGGCGTCGCGCGCATCAGCTTGCGGGTATAGGGATGCGCGGGCTTCTTGAAAATCTCCTCGGAATCCGCGGTCTCGACGACATGACCTTTCTCCATCACCACGACGCGGTCGCAATAGGTCGCCGCCAGGCCGAGATCGTGCGTGATCAAAATGGTGGACATACCGCGTTGGTGCGTGAGCTCGACCACGAGGTCCATCACCGCCTTCTGCGTCGTCACGTCGAGGCCGGTGGTCGGCTCGTCGGCGATCAGCAATTGCGGCTTGCAGGCGAGCGCGAGCGCGATCACCACGCGCTGGCACATGCCGCCGGACAATTCGAACGGATAGGCGTGATAGCGCTCGCGCGGCCGGGCGATGCGCACCAGTTCGAGCATTTCCACCGCCTTCTCGCTCACCGCGTCGGTGTCGACCTGGGCGTGTTGCAGCAGCACGTCCTCGATCTGCTTGCCGATCTTGCGGATCGGATTGAGCGCCAGCCGCGGCGACTGGAAAATCATCGACATTTCGCGGCCGCGCATTTCGCGCATCTCGTTTTCCGGCGCCGCACGCAGATCGATGCCAGAAAAGGTCACCGAACCGCCGGCGATGCGGCCGGCACGGTCGAGAATGCGCATCACCGCGTAGGACGTCACAGACTTGCCCGAGCCGGATTCACCGACGATGCCGACGGTCTCGCCCTTGGCGACCGTCAAGTTGATGTGCTCGACCGCCCGCACCGTGCCGCGCCGCGTGTGGAACTCGACGGTCAAGTTGCGCACGTCGAGTAGCGGCAGCGTTTTGTCTTCGCTATCGGGAGCCGTGCGCTTCAACATGTCAGGTCCTCCGCTGCGGATCGACCAGATCGCGCAAGCCGTCGCCGAGCAGATTGAAGCAGAACACCGCCAGCATCAGCGCCGCGCCGGGAAACAGAGCGATCCACCACTCGCCGGAAATGATATTGCCGGCGCCCTCCGCCACCATGATCCCCCATTCCGGCGTCGGCGGCCGCACGCCGAGCCCAATGAACGACAGGCCGGCGGCGTTGAGGATGGCGTAGCCCATGGTGAGCGAGATCTGCACCATCATGATCGGCATGATGTTCGGCAGAATATGCATCAGCAGAATACGGAACTCGCCATTGCCGGACAGCCGCGCCGCCTGCACGAAGCCCGCCTCGCGCCGCACATTGGCCTCGGCGCGCGCGACCCGCGCATAAAGCGGGAAATTGATGATGGCGGTGGCGAGCACGATATTGGTCACCGTATTGCCGAGCGCCGCGACGATGCCCATGGCCAGCACGAACAGCGGAAAGGCCATGATGGTGTCGGCGAGCCTGCTGACGATTCGGTCGGTCCAGCCGCCGAAATAACCGGCGGCAATGCCGGCGAAGCCGCCCATGGCGAACACCAGCGCGACGGACGAAATTGCGATCACAAAATCCAGCCTGGTCGCCACGATCACCCGGCTGAAAATGTCGCGGCCGAGCTGATCGGTGCCGAACCAGTGCGAGAATGACGGCGGTTTGAGCGCGACGGTCGTCTCGCTCGCCAGCGGGTCGTGCGGCACGACGTAAGGCCCGATCAGCGCGCACAGCGCGATCAGCACGAACAGCGCGAAGGCCAGCCCGGTGACCGGGTTCTCGGAGACCACATAACGCGCGTGGCGCAGCGTCGAATTGCGCGGAGGCTTCGGCGTCACCACCGCGGCCTGGCGGATGATGGTGGCGCTTTCGTTCATCCTTCCAGCCTCACGCGCGGATCGATAATGCCGTAGAGCACGTCGATGGCGAGGTTGAGCGCCACATAAAGCACCGCCATGGTCAGCACGAAGCCCTGCACCGGCGCGAAATCACTGGCGATCAATGCCTCCACCGCATAGGAGCCGATGCCCGGCCAGGCGAAGACTTTTTCTACCAGCACGTTGGCGCCGAGCAGGAATGAGAACACCATGCCGAGCGTGGTGATGACCGGCAGCATGGCATTGCGGAAGGCATACGTGATGATGACGGTGCTGGTTTTCAGGCCGCTCGCGCGCGCCGTGCGCACGAAGTCGGAGGCGAGCACCGACAGCATAGAGGCGCGCGTCATGCGCGCGATTGGCGCCAGCGAGAATATGCCGAGCGTGAAGGCCGGCAAAATGAGCTGGCTGAGGGTGGCGCGGAAGGTTTCGAAATCGCCCGTGAGCAGGCTGTCGATCAAATAGAAGCCGGTGTACTGCGTCGGCGCGGTATAGAACGCGTCGAGCCGCCCGATCGGCGCCGGCGCCCAACCGAGTAGGAAATAGAACACATAAACGAGCAGCAGGCCGGTGAAGAACACCGGCAACGAGACGCCCGCCGTCGCCACCACGCGGCAGGTGTGATCGATCCACGAGCCCTGCCGCACCGCTGCCAGAATGCCGAGCGGCACCGCGATCAGCATCGAGAGAATAAGGCCGACCAGCGTGAGCTCGGCGGAGGCCGGCAGCCGGCTGGTGATTTCGGTGAGTACCGGCCGGCCGGTCGACAGCGAATTGCCGAAATTGCCGTGCGCCAGGTCGTCGACGTACTGCGCGAACTGCACGGGCAGCGGCCGGTCGAAACCGAGCTGCTTGCGGATATCGGCGATCGATTGCGGCGTCGCGGCCGGACCGGCGAAATAAATCGCCGGGTCGCCCGGCAGCACGCGCGTGAGCAGGAAGGTGACGATGACGACCCCGATCAAGGTCGGGATCACCGTCACCAGCCGTTTGCCGAGTTTTGCGAGCATGCACTGATTTGCCCGGATCGGCAGCGCACCGCTTGGCTCGAACGCCTAAGCGATGCGCCGCCTGCAGGGCAGCACTCCGGTTACGCCTTGACGATCGAGCGATAGTCCACCTGACGGTGGAACCAGTAGCTGTAGCCGGAGACGTTGGATTGCGTCGCCACGTTCAGATAGGGCTGGAACAGCGGCACGCGCGGCACCTCCGCGTAGGCTTTCGAGATAAAGCCCTTCACGTCGGTCGCGTATTTCTCCTTGTCGCCGATCGCCGCCGCCGCGCGCGCGCCGTCGATGAAGATATCCATGTCCTTGTCGACGTAGCTCGGCGTGTTGAAGATGGCGTTCTGGCCGGAGTAGCACCAGAAGAAGAAATATTCCGGGTAGTCGAGCCAACCCGAGAAGAAGTTGACCATCATCGGCATCGTCTTCTTGGCCATCTCGCTGCGCCAGTTGGAGCCAGGCACTTTGTTGATGGTAGTCTTGATGCCGATCTGTCCGAGGCTTTCTTGGATCAGCTCGGCGATTGGCTCGGAATTCACGGCATCACCGAGGTCGAAGGAGATGGTGGTGTCGATGGCGCCGGCGCCGGATTCCGCCATCAGCGCCTTGGCCTTGGCCATGTCGGTGGCGTAACCGGTCGGCTGCGGCCAGGCGATCGTGGACACGTCGTTCGATTTGCCGCCGAACAGCGGATTGGCAATGCCGAACATCGCCGCGTCGATGATCTTCTGATAGGGGATCGCGTAAGCGATGGCCTGGCGGACTTTCTCGTTGTTGAACGGCGGATTCTTCACGTTCAACTCGAGGCTATACATGCCGTTGCCGATCGGGTTGGAGATCATCTTCAGCTTGCCGTCCTTCTTCATCTCGGAGAAGTCCTTGGCGGGCAAATCGAAAGAGATGTCGGCGTCGCCGCGCTCCATCAGCGCGCGGCGGTTGCCGGCCGACGGGATGGTGCGCCAGATCACGCGCTGGAGCTCGGGCTTCTTGCCGCCGACCCATCCGTCGAAACGCTCATAAACGGTTTCAACGCCCGGCTTCCAGCTCACCACTTTGTAGGCTCCGCTGCCGGCCGTGTTCACCTTGGTGTATTCGAGCGCCCACGGATCTTTCTCCGTTGCATTCTTCTTGAGCAGGCCGGAGTTGTAGATGCCGGGCACGATCACCGCGAGATCGGGAATGGTCAGGCGGTCCTTCTTGATGAAGTCGACGCGGAACGTGGAGTTGTCGACCACGACGAACTGTTCCTTCTTGACCAACGAGCCGGCTTTCATCTGCACGGTGGGGAAGCCGCCGACGCTGACGGCGCGCTCGAACGACCATTTCACGTCATTGGCGGTGACCGGCGTGCCATCCTGGAATTTGGCGTTCTTCTTCAGTTTGAAGGTGACCGACATGTCGCCGATGTTCATGTCATCGGCGAGCTCGCCCTTGAACTTGTCGCGGTCGTAGGAGGTCGAGCCGTCGGCGAGCGTTTTCTTTTCGTGGGTGATGAGGCGATCGTAACAATTCCACGAGGCCTCGTAGCCGGGACGGTTGGTGCCGAGCCCGTGGATATCGAGATTGTTGGGGCCGTTCTCGGTGACAAGCAGCAATGTCTCCTTGCGCGAGGCCGCTTTCGCCGGCGAGAACACCGCGGGCGCTGCGACGGCCGTGCTCGCGGCCAGCGCAGTCATCGATTGCAAAAACTCTCGACGCTTCATGGAAAACCTCCCGATCCAACTGGATGCCTGAAGGGATTTCCGCAAGAGTTCGTGCCAATGGTCAGCGACACTCGCCGATTGCGCTAAGAGCCTGAATTTTCGGACCTATTGGTCGAAGTGACGCGGCGGATCGAGGAAATTTCTCCGTAGGCGAATTGCATACAATTCAGAAAATGGGCCTAATAATTAGGCAAAATAAACTGGACTGCAAAAGCTCGACGTTAGTTTCGCGCTCGTTTGGGCTTTCGCGCCCAATGTCCGTTTTGGTCAAAAGCAGACAAACGCGGCGTCATCAAATTAATCCGCTAAGCGCCAGGAGCGACTAGCCGCTCGGATAACCAACAGTCTGCGCGAATGTCACGAACTGGTCATTGCCGAACTGCATGGTCTTGCCGAGCTTGGCGGTGTCAACGGCGCCGCGGAAGACCGTCGCCAGTTCCTCCGATGCGCAGAACAAATAGACATTCTGGCCGATGAAGCCAGCGTCGACCGACGCATAAAGGCGGCGATCTTCGGGCGGGACGTCGTGCATCCGCTCGCCATGTGCGACATAGACCAGATTGAGGGGCGCGCCGCCGACAAAATCTTGCTGGCCGGTTTGCGCCCGGATATCGGCGGCAAGGTGCGGCAGCAGCCTGTGCTGCTTCGGGTCGTACAGCCACACTCCGTCCGCCATCGCCGCATAGACGTCGATGACCATGATGTGCCGCCAGTACGGCGCCGTGCGGTCGCCGCTCGGGCGGTTGACGCCAAACGCGGCCCACAACAGATCCGACAGCACCTGCGGCGGCAGCGGCCGGTCGGAAAATTCGCGGGTCGAACGGCGAAGCTTGAGAGCGTCGATTAGAGGCTTGCCGCCTGTGCTGCGCGGTGGCAGCAGGACCATCGTCTTGGCTTCTTCCGCGGCAAGTGCCGGCGCGGCGGCAACAACCGCGCTGGCCAGGATACCGGCATTCGCTTCCCGTCGTGTCATGGCGCTAACTCCCATTTTCCAACTCGCTCTAGGCCTGGCCTGCCGCCAGAATGGCGCGCCGCACCAGCGCTTCAAAGATCGGCAACTTGTAGGCATTCTTGGACAACGGGGCAGCGCCTGAGATCGCCACGCGCCCGGCGTTCGCGCTTCTGCTCGTCCGCGAGCTTTCCGATCAGGGCGGCTTCCGCGGCTTTGGCCCGATGCGGCACCGGTGCCGCGGCTCCGAGGACGATCGAGACCTTCCGGCACAGCCCAGCCGGGTCACGATCGAGCAGCGCCGCCACATCGGCAATCGGCCAGTCGAACGAATCTTTTTCGCCTTGCTTCAAATGCACAGACCGCGCACTCGGCGCCAGCTTCGGCAGTACGACGGCGGAAAGAATCTCGCCCGGCTTGAGATTGTTTTCGTGCGTGATGTCCGTGGCAGGGAGCAGGAAGAACTCTTCCAGCGGAACCACCCGTCGCGAATTATCCGCTGAGATCAACTCAACGCCGGCGCCCAATGCGACGAGCGCAGTGGCCGACGTCGAGGGATGCACGATCGCGCAGCCCTCGTGATCGAAAACGGCGTGATACTGATTTTCGCCGCCAAAGGCGAAGCAGACCTCGCCACCCTTGCGCACGCAATGGTGACGCGCGGAGCGGAAATACCAGCAGCGCGGCCGCTGCAGCAGATTGCCGCCCAGCGTCGCCACGTTGCGGATCTGCGGGCTTGCCGATGTGCGCGCAACATCGGCCAAGGCTGCGTAGCGTTGGATGATGACGGGATGGCTAGCGAGGTTCGCGAGCGTAACCATGGCGCCAATGCGCACCGAGCCGTCCGTTTGTTCGACGATCCGGTCGAGCCCGGGAATGCCTCGGAGGTTCACGATGCGGCGCGGCTGCAGCAGGCCTTCCTTCATCAGGTCGAGTAGGTCTATTCCGCCGGCCTTGACCACAACAGCATCCTGCGATGTTCGCCCGCCGGTCGGCGCGATCATAGCGGCGGCAACGGTGGTTGCTCCCGAGCCCGCCGCTTCGGCTTCCGATTGCGCATTGAGCCATTCAAATTGCTGCATTGTCAGCTCCCGCGCGGGATGCGACCGAGTGCGGCAAGCACTGCCGCCGGCGTCATCGGCAATTGCCGCAGCCGCACGCCGATCGCGTTATAGACTGCGTTGGCAATGGCCGGGGCGGTCGCGATATTTGAGGGCTCGGCAATACCGTAAGCATCGGTCGAACTCTGTCCTTGGTAGTTTTCGAGCAGCAGAACCTCGATGACCGGCGTCTCGCGCGAGCCGGCGATCTTGTAGTGCTCAAGATCGGCATTCAGCATATGGCCGGTCTGCCGGTCGATGACGCGATCCTCAAATAACGCGTAAGAGAGGCCCATTAGAACGCCGCCCTGCACCTGGCTTTCGATCTGGAGCGGATTCATCGGGCGTCCGCAGTCTTGCACCGCGACGAAGCGGTCGACGTGCACGATCCCGGTTTCGGTATCGATGGTGACTTCGGCGAATTGCACGCCACCGAGATCGCTCTGGGCGAGCGCGGCGTCGGTCATGGACCGGCGGAATCCGCCATAATCGTCGGTGCGGCTGGCGAAGGCGCTGATTTGGTCGGTACGCAGTGTCGCTGCCGCCTCACGCAGGCTCATGCTGCGCCCGGAAGCGGCCCTGGCGAAGATGCGCCCGCCGCGCATGGCAAGTTCTTCGGCTGCAACGCCGAGATGCGGCGCGACGAGTTCCAGCAGCGTCTGTTTGACCTTATAGGCCGCGTTGCGGGCCGGCGGCGTGATCGAAGCCGTAGTCCTGCTACCATAGGATGGTGGCCCGGCCGGGAAATCCGTGTCGCCGATCCGGACGGTGATGTCTTGCGGGCGCAGGCCGAACTCTTCCGCGACTACTTGCGCCAGCACGGTGCCGATGCCGGTGCCGATGTCCTGCACGCTGGACAGGATTTCGACCGAACCGTCACGCAGTAGCCGGACTTCGCAAGATGCGTTGGTCTGCACATTGGCGCCCCACAGCGATTGCGCCATGCCGATCCCATGCTTGATCGGTCCGCTGTCGGCGCCCGGCGCATGGCGTCGGCTCCAGCCGATGCGTTCGGCGCCGCGCCGGCGCTCCTCTTGCCGCACCGGGTTCGCATCGATGCGGTCGCGCAGCATCAGAGGATCGAGCTTGAGCTTTTCCGCCAGTTCGTCGATCGCCTGTTCGAGCGCGAACGCACCCGGCACAGCGCCGGGAGCGCGCATCGCGCAGCCGGGCCCGGCATTGATGAAAATGTCGTATTGCTCGATATCGAAATTCGGGCATTCATACATGGCCTGCGCCACATTACCGACGCCGGCGCCAAGGGCGGTTCCGGCCGTGCCGTAGGTGTAGAGCGAGATCGCGCTGAGCGCGCCATCCTTGCGCGCGCCGATCTTCAGACGCTGGAACACTCCAGGTCGGTTGCCGGAATCGAGCTGTTCCTCGCGCCGATCAAGCGCGAGCCGCACCGGTGCGCGGGCGGCGCGCGACAGAGCGACAGCCGCGCGCGCGTAATTGCCGGCGCTCGATTTGGAGCCGAACCCGCCGCCCATCGCATCGACAACAACGCGGACCTGGTTGCGCGGCAGTTTGAAGGCATCGGCCAGTTCGGCACGAACGCCGGCCGTGAACTGAGTCGAGAGATAGACGGTCAAGCCGTCCGCCCGCCAGTCGGCGACGATTGAATGGGTTTCCATACAGCAATGCGTCTGCACCTGCGTGCGGTACTCGCCCTCGACCGTCACGTCGGCTTCGACGAAACCCTTGTTCACGTCGCCGCGCGTCCCGGCTTTTGTGGGTCCGCGTACATTTCCGTGCTGCTGAAGTTCCGCTCCGGCAGGAACGCCGCCGGCAAAGCTGAAGCCGACAACGGGAGACCGAAAGACCGCGGGAGCGTCGGGTTTGCGCGCGCCTTCCATATCGACGACAAACGGCAATACCTCGTACTCTATCTTGATCAGGCTCAGCGCCGCTTCCGCGGCTTCCGGCGTCGTTGCCGCGACGGCCGCGATCGGCGCGCCAACGTAAAGCGCGTGCGGCACCGGCGCGTCGGCTGGTTCGGATTCGATCGCACGTCCGACAATGTCGGTAATGACGTGCACGGCGCGCACATCCGGATGCCGCTCCGCCGCCTTGGTATCGATTGAGACGATCCGCGCATGGGGATGAGGCGAGCGCAACAGCCGGCCATGCAGCATGCCGGCGAGCTTGATATCGACCGTAAAACGCGCAGCTCCGGTCACCTTGGCCCGGCCATTGATACGCGGAACGGATTTACCGATCACATTCAGTTGTGCGTTTGGCGGCAGCGGCGGCGCTTCGCCGGCGGGGACTTGACGCTCGACTTCGCCGACGGAGACACCGACGATCCCAGATGGAAACTTGTCCCGGCGCATCTGATCAGTGGGTGTCATGGTCAGCCTTTGTTGGCCTTGGCCGCGGCTAGAGTTGCCGCGAACACATGCGGATAGGTGCCGCACCGGCACAAATGACCGCTGGTCGCGGCCTTCACGTCGTCGAGTGAAGGGTTGGGATTGCGCGCGAGCAGCGCCGCGCAGGTCATCACCATGCCGGGAGTGCAAAAACCGCATTGCACGGCATCGTGCTCGATGAAGGCAGTCTGCACCGGGTGCAAGTTATCGCCGTCGGCAAGGCCTTCGATGGTGGTCACGGATCGTTCGGCGACATCAATCGCCAGAATCATACAGGACGCGACCGGGGTTCCATCGAGCCACACGGTGCAGGCCGAGCACGCCCCGCGATCGCAGCCGATCTTCGTCCCCGTCAGGTCGAGCGGGCCGCGCAGGGCCTCGGCCAATGTCGTGTGGGGCGGAACACTGATGGTTCGCGTGGCGCCATTGATTTGAAGCGTGAGCGGCACCACGCCAGGCCCGACAAACGCCTGGTCAGACTTATTGTCCGCAAATGCCGGCGATGCGGCGAGGCTGGTCTCAAGCATCACGCCTCCGGCTGTTGCACCTGCGCCGGTTAGAAACGACCGCCGCGAAACTGCATCTTCATTGCGGGCGGCCAGGTTCCGCGCGGATTGCTTCATTGACCGATCTCGCTTGCTCCCAGATTTGCACAATATCGAACGCGCATGGATGACGCGCTTTGATTGAGATCAATAACGGCGGCCGCCCCGTATCGGGCTGCGACAGGTGTGTGCGACGTCTGCTTTTCCCCGCGATTGTGTTGCAAAACTCCCGTTGAGACAACTCGCGAACCGTGATTCCGTTGGTTTGAGACGGACATCGTGGGGAGCTTCGCATGATGGGTCGGCGGGATGATAGTCAGGTCCAGTTCCTGTATGCGTTTGATCTCGACAAGGTGGTGCCACCTGACCATCTTGTCCGCCAGATCGATGGCGTTCTCGATCTGAGTTGGGTTCACAGGGAGCTTGCGCCTTACTACTCGCACACCGGCCGGCCCTCGATCGACCCAAGGCGGACATCAAGGAGCGCGGCTCACCAGCGCGTGTCTGATGCTTCCATGCCGAAAAATTAGCGTAGACTGCGCCGACCGTTCTTGTTCAACGGCGCGTGTGTAACGCTCAACCTCTGCCAACATCTTATGGCCATTTACGGATAAATTGCCGACTTATGATCAAAGCGTAATTTTGTAATAAGTTTCTGCTGGATTCACAGAATGGATGATTATGGATCGGCGGCCGGCATCGTCGTCTCGACCGCGCCCGGCTTTACCTAGTCTCGGAATATTGCCGACGTAGACCTATTCGAGCGATTTTCGGAACCGGAGAATGCTCGCGGCGAGCAGAACGAAGGCGATCGCGGCCATGGCCGCCATTTCCGGCCACAGCACGCTCAGTCCGACGCCTTTGAGAAAAGTGCCGCGGATAACGATCAGATAATAGCGCAGCGGATTGATATACGTCAGCCATTGCAACACTTGCGGCATGCTCGAGATCGGGTAGCTGAAGCCCGACAGGATGAAAAACGGATTGAGCACGAAGAAGTTCATCGAGAACGCCTGTTGCTGGGTCGAGCACAATGTCGAGATCAACAGACCGAGCGACAGCGTGCTGAGCAGGAAAAACGAGCTCCCCAGCAACAGCACGAACGGATTGCCAACGAACGGCACCTGAAACCACAAAATGCCGACCGCCATAATGAGCGCGACCTCGCCTAGACCGATGATGAAAAACGGCACCGTCTTGCCCAGGATGAGTTCCGCGGGCCGTATCGGCGACACCATGATCTGTTCCAGCGTGCCGACCTCGCGCTCGCGCACGATGGCGAAGGCGGTTAGATTGACGATGATAACGAGCGTCAATGTGCCGATCAGGCCTGGCACAAAGAACCACCGGCCGTTGAGGTCTTGGTTGAACCACGGGCGCTGTTCGATCGTCACCCGGACTTGGCTCTCGCCTTTGACGCCGAGCGTTTGCTCCGCCAGATCGGCGACATAATCATCGGCGAATCCCGATGCGATCGTGTTGACGTAACCGAGCGCGATCAGGGCGGTATTGGAATTGGTGCCGTCCACGATGACTTGCAGTGGCGCGCCCTGCCCCTTGCGCAGCAATTCGGCGAATCCGGCATTGACGACGAGCGCAACCGCGGCGTCGCTGTTATCGATGGCCTCGGTGATCTCGTGCTGTGACTGCGCGACTTTGACGATGTTAAATCGGTTACTTGAGGTAAACCGCGAGATCAATTCCCGGCTTTCCTGCGAATGGTCAAGATCGAGCACCGCGGTCGAGACGTGATAGACCTCGTAGGTCGCCGCATAGCCGAAGAGCAGCATCTGCACGAGGGTAGGCACGATCAGCCGGAAGCGCGCCCACTTGTCGCGCCGAAGCTGAATGAACTCCTTGACCACGATCGGGACGATCCGCGCCCACATGATCTGGGCAGGCATCACCCGGGCCGGCATCAAGCGTGCTAACATTCCGCGTGCAAACATGGCTCAGTCCAGACGCTTGCGGAATGCGCGCGCGGCGAGAACGACAACCGCGAACGCATAGACGATGAGGAACAGGATCGGCGTCGACAATTCGGCGATGGTAGCGCCCTTAAGAAACAAAGCCTTGACGATGGTGACGTAATAGCGCGAATAGATCAGATAGGTGATGTCCTGGATCGCCGTTGGCATCTGATCGAGCGGGAAGATGTAGCCGGACAGCAGCATGGTCGGAAGCATCGTGAGCAGCAACGCGATCTGGCTGGCCCCGATCTGGCTGCGGATCAAGACCGACAGCAAATAACCGATACTCAGCACGACGAAAAGAAACAGCGTAGTGGTAAGAAACAGCGCCGCGATCGTGCCGCGATACGGCACGTCGAACCACAATGTCGCCAGCGCGAGGCAGAACGCGGCATCGAGCCAGCCCAGCGCCAGATAGGGCATGAGCTTGCCTAACATGACTTCGATGGGCTTTACCGGCGTGGAGATCAGAAGCTCCATGGTGCCGCGCTCCCACTCCCGCGAGATCGTGAGCGACGTGAGCTGTGCGCCGACGAGCGCCAGGATCACAGCGACCAGGCCTGGGATGATGAAGTTGCGGCTTTCCAGGTCTTCGTTGAACCAGACGCGTGACTGCACCACCATCGGCTGGATTTGCTGCAGCGTGCGGCCTTGCCGGTTGATCTGGGTCAACCGGACTTCATTCGAGTAACTGGTCACCACGGCAGCGGCGTATCCGAGCGCGATATTCGCTGTGTTGTCGTCCGACGCGTCGAGAATGGCCTGCACTGAGGCGGCGTTGGTGTCGTTCAAGCGCTCGGAGAAATCCGGCGGCACGACGATCCCGAGATTGCAATCCGAATTGTCGATTGCCGCCTTGAGTTCGACGTAGCTGTGGACATTGCGCGCGATGGCGAAGTACTGCGACGCTTGGAAATGCTTGAACAGCGCCTGGCTCAGCTGGCTGCCTTCGCGGTCGAATGTGCAAACTGGAAGATGCTTTAGGTCGAGATTGACGCCGTAGCCGAGCAGGAACATCTGGGTGAACGGCAGCAACAGCGCAATCATCAGGCTGCGCGGATCGCGCCAGATCTGCAAAACCTCCTTCACCGCGATGGCTTTGAGCCGACGAAGTTTCATGCTGCCTGCCTCCCCTTCGCGGTATCGACGGCGATGAGCTGCACAAACACGTCTTCGAGCGAGGGGTGGATGCGTTCGAGACGGGTCGGCTGTAAATTTTTCTGTTCCAGAAAAATAGGCAGGTCGCGCAAACCCTGCTTGGCATCGCCGACGAGGACGTGGAGCGCATTGCCGAACACGGCGCAGTCGAGAACTCCCGGCGCGTGTTGCAGCATTGCCAGCGCGGGGCCGAGGTTTGCACATTCGAGCAGCAGTAGCTCGCCGCCGAGCGCCGTACGCTTGAGCTCGTCCGGACTGCCGATGGCAATCAACCGCCCCTGGTTGATGAGGGCGGCGCGATGGCAGTATTCCGCTTCGTCCATGTAATGGGTCGAGACCAAAATTGAAACGCCGTCGGCGGCGAGCGTGTGGATGAGGTCCCAAAAGCGCCGCCGCGAGTTCGGCTCGACGCCCGATGTAGGCTCGTCGAGAAACAGAATCGGCGGCCGGTGCAGCACCGCGCAACCGAGCGCCAAGCGTTGCTGCCAGCCGCCGGCCAGCGTCGCGACCAGGGCCTTCTCGCGGCCGACGAGGCCTGCCATTTCGATCGCGAAGCGCATACGCTCGGCGAGTTCATCGCGCGGTACCCGATAGATGCCGCCGAAGAATTTGAGATTCTCCTCAACGCTGAGATCGCGGTAGAGCGAGAACTTCTGCGACATATAGCCGATTTGCTCGCGCACCCGCTCCGGATCCTTCGCCACATCGATGCCGGTGACCAGAACGCGCCCGGCACTCGGCCGCAATAAGCCGCAGAGGACGCGGATGATGGTCGATTTGCCGGCCCCGTTCGGGCCGAGGAACCCCATTATCTCACCGCGCCCGATGCGAAAGCTGACGTGATCCACCGCAACGAAGCTGCCGAAACGCTTGACCAGATCCTCCGCAATGATCTGCGGTGCGGCAGCGAAAGCTGCGGCGGGTGCGGCACTCATTGCCTTCTTCCTTCGCCTTGAGTGAGCGCAACAAAGACGTCCTCGACGCTCGGTTCACCGACGGCAATATCTGCAACCGCAATCTTGGCCCGCTGCAAGGCGTCCCGCAATTCAGGAATGCGCAACTGCGCATTGTCGACGACGGCATGGACGCCATCGCCGACCAGGATGACGTCGCTCACACCGATAAGGCCGGCAATGGCGGCACGCACGGCGCGCCCGGCTGAAGAGGAAATGACGACGAGCGCTCCCGGCATGCGCGCTTTGAGCCCGGCCGGCGTATCGCAATAGAGCACGCGACCGCTGTTCAAAAGCGCCAAACGATTGCAGCGTTCGGCCTCGTCGAGATAGGCGGTGCTGATGACGATGGTGACGCCGTCATCCCGCAAGCCGTAGAGGATGCGCCAGAAATCTCGCCGCGACACCGGATCGACGCCGGTGGTCGGCTCATCGAGCAAAAGAATTCGCGGCGTGTGTATCAAGGCGCAGGTCAGGCCGAGCTTTTGCTTCATGCCGCCGGATAGCTGGCCGGCAAGCCGGAGGCGAAACTGGCTCATCCCGGACGCGGCCAGGAGGCGCTGCGTGCGCTGTTCGCGATCACGCGCCGGCACTTCGAACAGATCGGCATAGAAGCGGATATTCTCGTCAACCGTCAGGTCCTCATAAAGACCAAACCGTTGCGGCATGTAGCTGAGACGTTGCTTGCCCGCCTCGGGATCGGACACAACGTCGATGCCGTCAATGACGATGCGGCCGCCGTCGGGCTTCATGACGCCGGCAAGCATGCGCATCGTGGCGGTCTTGCCGGCGCCGTCCGGTCCGACGAGGCCGAAGATCTCGCCGCGGTCTACGATGAACGTCAGGCCATCCACGGCGGCAACCGCGTCGAAACACTTGATCAGGCCGCGCGCTTCGATGATCGATTGGCGCGGCGCGCTCATTGCCCACTCGGCGGCGCGGCAACAGGCGGAGTATCCGGCGGCAGCGCTTTCAGTGTAGCGTCGGCTGGCATACCGGGAACGAGTTCGTGCGATAGATTCTCGATATCGATGCGGATGCGATAGACGAGCGTGACCCGTTCCGCATGCGTCTCCACGCTCTTCGGCGTGAACTCGGCATTGCCGGAAATGAACGACACGCGCCCCTTATAGGTCGTACCCGGATACGTATCGGTCGTCACGTTCGCGCTCTCGCCGTAGCGGACCTTGCCGATATCAGTTTCGTTGATGTAAGCGCGCAGCCAGACGTGATCGAGATCCGCTAGCGTGACCACCGGTGTACCCGGCACCATGATCTCGCCGAGTTCCGCCTGGCGGACCTGGATGACGCCCGAGAATGGCGCCCGCAACACCGTATACCCCAGCACGATCTGCGACATTTTCAGCGTTTCTGTCGCACTGTGGATCGACGCCTTGGCCAGTTCGATCTGCCGCTCGGCGGCGCTTTGCAGCGCCTGGTCCCGCTCATGCGCGGCAGTCGATTGCCGAAGCGCGGCATAGGTCAGATCTCGCTGCTCGACGGTGCCCGCGCCCTTCTCTAATAGTGCAGCGGCACGGTCGTATTGCTGTTGCCTGAACTCGAGGTCAGCGGTGTCGCTTGCTACCGTCTGCTTGCTCGCCGCGAAGTTTTGCTCCGCTGCGGCGAGCTGACGCTGCTGCATTTCCAGCGCTGCATCGTTGATCGCGACTTGCTGCTGGTAATCGGAATTGTCGAGCCGTGCGATGAGTGTGCCGGCATCCACCCACTGGCCCTCGTCGAACGGCAGTTCGACGATCCGCGACTGCACTGACTTGAAGCCGAGCACGCTCTGGTGCGCTTCGATATTGCCGGAGACAAGAATAACCGGAACCGCCTGCGGTCCGAGCAACCAATCGTGAAGCGTGCCGCGCTCGAAATAGACGGCGATACCCGCAGCTGCGAGTGCGATCGCGGCGATCGCCCATGTCGATTTGACACGGGTCTTGATGGCAATCGCTTCGATTTTTGATCGAAGAACAACTGGCGCATGCATCGCATCGCCTCCTAGGCTATTTATGCCTCTCCCAGGCGTCTTCTTCTTTGATCTATGTCAGGATTTTGCATGGGAGCGAGAACGAGCATTGATAGCAACCAGCGGCAAGCGTCGCGTCAGGTGACGACTTTAACCGCAGCTGACAGTAATTTAAGCCGCCATTGCCCCTTGGCCGGTTAGTCCCGCCGAACGCGGTGCCGCGGTACGCGTTTGAAGTTGAGCATTGGACTAAGGAGGACTTCTTATCCTGAAATTGATCCATCGCAAGGGGACAGAATTTGAATGAGCCATAAAAAGCATTAATCATCATCCGAGGAGAGTCCCTATGTTGCGGCGATTTATCATTGCGATCGCTACAATCGCCGTGCTCGGCATTTCGTTTAATCCGACATTCGTCTCCGCTGCCCAGCACGGTCATGGCGGGCACGGAGGTGGAAGGCACGTAGGCCACGTAGGCCACGTGGGTCATGGAGGCGGCTATCGTGGCGGGCACGGAGGTTGGGGCGGTGGCGGAGGTTGGGGAGGTGGCTGGGGTTATGGTTGGGACAACGGCGGAGACTATGAAGCGGCCTTGATCGCAGGAGCCATCATTAGCGGAATCGCAGCGTCGGCCTACTATCACCGTCATCACTATCACTGCTGGCGGCACCATGGGCATCGCGTCTGCCGATGATCTCGCGGCGTTAGCGAAGGCTCGTTGCTGTGCTCACGTCCGCTTCTGATGCTGTGGACGACGCCCGCTCTGCGGCATCTAAAGTGCCAAAGGGTGGTTGCGCTGAAGCAAACCACATCGAGGGGAGCCGTCCATGGGTGAGGTTAGCCCGATTGGCCTTTATATTGCGAAGTCGGTTTTTCAAGTGCACGGGGTCGATGGCGCGGGTGCGGTTGTAATCCGCAAGCGCATCGGTCGCGCAAAGATGTTGGAGTACTTCGGCGATCTGCCGCCGTGCCTGGTTGGGATCGAAGCCTGTCCGTCAGCGCATCATTGCAGCCGCGAGCTGCAGCCACACGGTGAAGCTGATGCCGCCGAGCTATGTGAAGGCCTATCTCAAGCGCAGCAAGAATGATGCGAACGATGCCGCAGCGATCTGCGAGGCAGTGACGCGGCCAGAGCGGACATTGGTTGCATCCAGTCGCGGCATAAGATCGCACCATCGCCGCTGTTCACAAACAATTTGCCAATTGGCACCATCCTCATTCCGCGACCGGCCGCCTGATCTTCAAATGGCCAGCTGCGTGGAATTGGCCAACCCTGTTGTCCGATCAGCGGCCCCCTGAGGGTATCGCGTGCTTGAAAAAGCAACCAGGCGCAACACAATCGCTGACGCTGACACGATAAGCGGCGCGACTTTGGCTTTTGCTCTTGCGCCAAAAATCGAAACTGGCCCGAGTATCCTGTTAACTCCGTGCTTACGATGTTCATCGGTCTACGCGAACATCCGTAGCGCGCAGGCGATCGCGAAGACCTATGATTTTCTCATGCACCTTATAGGGGGTGAAGCGTCTCAACACAGGAGTCATGTTATGGACAAGCTTGTTCTGCGTTTCCTGAAAGACAATTCGGGCGCGACCGCCATTGAGTACGGTCTCATCGCGGCCGGTATCTCTGTTGCGATCATCGGTGTCGTCAACGCCCTTGGCAGCAAGTTGAATACAACATTCACGTCGATTTCGACCCAGCTTCAATAAAGGTTGATCCACGCGTGGCGGCGAAAGATCCCGGTTTTGTAGCCCGGGATTTTTCATTACTGCCTTGAGTACCGCAATCGCATGCGGCAGGTCCTGAAGCCATGATGCATAAGACTTTTCGTCAAAGGCTAGACCAGAGCCGGCTTTACGATTGGGCGATGCGAATTCCAATCATCGTCTATTCGTTGTTCGCGTTGTTGCGCGACGTTCTTGGCTTTGTCGACCAAATCATGGTGCATCCAGAGATATTCGCGCAGCCGGACGGCGGCGTCGTCATTGCGACGCTGGCCCGCGTCTCGCAGTGGATATTTATCGCCCTGCTCGCCATCCTGCCTATTTTTCGTCTGCGGCCGATCGCCAAATCCGACAAAATCCTGCCGCGATTGGTCGCGCTTCTTGCTGTTGGCGCGCCACCAATATTCATGGCTCTGGAGCGTGCCCCCACCAGCTTAGCTTTCAATGCGGCCTCGGTTATCCTCGGTATCACCGCCAACGTGATGTCCGTTGTCACCGTTAGCTTTCTTGGTCGCTCGCTCAGCGTCATGCCCGAGGCAAGAACGCTGGTGAATACCGGCCCTTACGGGGTCGTCCGGCATCCGCTTTATTTGTGGGAATTGCTAGGCGTCGCCGCGATTGTTCTGCAATATCGCTCGCTCGCGGCGCTCGCGCTGTTTTTCTTCATTATCACTGTACAGATTGCGCGTGCATACTGGGAAGAAGCGGTGTTGGCGCGTGCATTTCCCAAGTTTGCGACTTACCGGCAGCACACGCCATTCCTCATCCCGCGTGATCCTGTGCGCTTTTTGACCATATTTTTCGTTGAGCCAATGGCGCGCCGTCGATCGGCTTTGCTTGTGTCGTCGATGGTTGGGGTGCTGGTGCTGGTTCTGATCATGCTGCCGAAACTCGCCAGATCATAGGGTCGCAATGCTCGGCATATTGCGCTTCCTGTTGGCTTATCTGGTGGTGGTTAGCCACCTCGTCGGCGGCAATTATCTCGCGCATTTTGGCTTCTATGCCGTGCGTGGCTTCTTCGTCATTTCCGGTTTCCTGATGACATCAATCCTTAATGAAGTTTATGAGTTCGATGGTGTTCGATTCTGGACCAACCGTGCCTTGCGACTGTTGCCGCCCTATTTCCTCGTCTGCAGCATCACACTGACGGTCATCGTCCTGCTGCCGTCCGAGGCCGGCCAATACCTGAAATTCTGGCGCGCGGGTCCCCACCTGCGCGACATGCTACTCAATCTCGCAATCTTGCCTCTGCAATTCCCCGATCCTTCATTCCGATTGATTCCACCGTACTGGTCAGTTGCAATCGAGATTGAGATGTACCTGTTTCTGTATCTCGTTGTCGCGCGGCGTATGGCTTGGGCGCTGATCGCACTGAGCGCGAGTTTGACTTATCACCTGGCTTGCACCGGCTTTGGCGTGCCCTGGGGCGCTTACTACTTTACCGCCCCCGCCGCGGCACTGCCGTTTGCTGCTGGCGCATTGCTGTATTTCATTCTCAAAGGTGAGCTTTTGATAGTAACCCCGCGCGTGGCCGGCATCGCGTTTATTGCTTGGGCCGTGAATTTGCTCGCCGGAGGTTGGACATTCGCAGGTTCATATGTCTTTGGGCTTGGCTACTATCTCGACACAATCCTGATGACGATCGTAGTCGGCGGTCTTGCTTGGCGTCGTTTCCATCCTCTCATTGGGCGCCTCGACAAAGTGCTCGGCGAGTGGGCCTATTTCGTTTTCCTGGTGCAATGGCTTGCCGGATTTGCGGTCGCATTGGCATTTCACTCGGGGCAATCGCGCGGCTGGGCAATCTTCATTGCTGCTACGCCGGTAGCCGTACTCGCGAGCGCTGGACTTGCCTTCTTAAACCGGAAATTTGTCGAGCCACTGCGTGATCAGGTGCGCTATTTGCGGGTGACACCTGCGCTTGCCATGAATTCGGTGCCGAAGCGCGGGCAACCGCGACGTTAGGTTCGCTGCCGCCAACCGGCGGTGATCGAATGATGGCGAATTTCCGCTTTGCATCATTCGCGCCCCGGTCCGGCAGCCTGCAGGTCCAGCCATGTCCGCAATGCCCCGTTTGCGATAGTCGGCCCGAATAAGGCGGCCTGTCGTGATGGGCTAATAACAGACATAGGATTATTGGACTCTAACAATGCCTTAGAGGCAACTGGGCCTCACCCGAGCCATCCACGAGCGACGCCAAACAGGATTACGACGCCAAGCAAAAATCGATAGATGACGAAGGGCCACGTCGAAAATTGCTCCAGCACTCGCATTAATAGCCAGATGGCGAAGAATGCGGAAATTGAGGCGACGATCAATCCGAGCGTCAAGACCGACCAGCCGTGGCCATCTAGATGAATTTTATGGAGCTCCCAAATCTCTTTAATGCCTGCCAGGGCAATCGCCGGTAGGCCAAGAAGAAACGATAATCGCGCCGCCTCATCCCGTTTGAAACCAAGTGCGAGCGCGGCAGTCAGGGTCGAGCCGGAACGAGATACGCCGGGAATGAGCGCACCAACTTGGGCAATGCCGACAAGCATTGCGTCAACAAACGATGCATCATTAATCACGCGCCTATGACGGGCGCGGATCTCTGCTGCTCCTAATAGAAATGCCATTGCCACACATGCCCAACCGATAACGCTAATAGCGCGCAAGGGCGAATTGCAGGCGTTCAATACGCTAGCGAGCAATAGACCGATGATACCGATCGGGATTGTCGCCAGCACAATCCAAAGGGAGAACCGAAGGTCGCGATCGCGAAACTGGCCGTGCGCGATCGCTCGCAGGGAATTTGCTGCCAAGTTCTGCACGTCGTTCCAGAAATAGCTTACGACCGCAGCTAAGGCTGCGAGTTGCATAGCGGCTGAAAATGCCGAACCAGGGTCTTGCCAGCCGAGGAATGCGGGAACCAGCCGCATGTGCGCCGTCGATGAAATCGGCAGTAATTCCGTGATGCCCTGGAGAACGCCAAGGACTGCGACCTTGGCATAACCCAACGCCACGAATCCGGTATCGACACCCCGGGTGCAGACTTCAACCATCGCTATGGATCCTTTATGGCGGCATCCTTTTTACGGCCCGAATATTTGCCGTGTACGACCTTGGTTGCTTTTTTATGACGTTTTTAGGCGAGAGAATCAGGCACGGAGACCATATTAGCCGGACGAAGAACTGCGATCCTAGGGTGCTTGTTTACTCAAAGTCCAAACATTGTCTCGAACTTTGCCCACAAAACTCTTCGTTGGCCTGGCGCTGATGGTAGGGATTTCCAAATCGGCATTGGCAGCCGATTGGCAATATTGCCTCGCTCCGTCACATACGGAGCACAAGGTCTACATTTCGGCGCCGTTTCTTTCGAATGGGGCACGGGGAAATCCTGACAGCGCACTTGATCGGGCGCTAGATCGGTCTGGGGTGAGACATGATGATGCCCAATGCCCAAGAGCAGATGATGAGCGCTCGATTCAAATTATGCGACGAGATGCAATTAGCTTTAATCAGAGAGCCGGTAATCAGATTGTAAATCTGAATTGGAAGCCATAGCGTTCGACATTAGACTTGTTTGCTTTTATTGGCCGCTAAGCGGCTGCAGGTGGAAATAGTAGGCGATTGCTAAGACAACGATCATGCTTATGGTGATTATTAGCGCAAATGCGACGACGTGCTTCATCGATCTGGTCTCTTCAATCCTATTTCCGATCATTGCAGCTTCTTGCAATGGCAGATCCGTAATTTTGGGGAGCGACCCGAATTTAGGCGTCGCTGGCACGGGCGTCTCGGTGCATCAATTAGGCGGCTCCTCGGATAAGCACAAACACCCAAACAATAAGAAGCGCTGCGGTGCCCAACATCCAGTTTTGAAAATCGAATCCAAATAGCGTCGTCGAGTTGGTCAAAAAATGCAGGTACTGGCTCATGACCAATCGTATTGGACGGCACACAGCCGTGTCGCGTAAATATGCCGCAAATTAGCTCGGCACCCCTAAGCAGGCAGCCTCAAACTAAAAAGAAGCTCCGGGGACATGCGGATATCCCCGAGGCTTCCATGTCGCCCCCGGGGCGTATTGAGCCCCAAGACCCGGAACGGACCGACAGCAGGCAACAAACCTTACGCTAGACTAAAATGAGTTTTCTCTTCGGTTTGGGCGATCTGGGTCACATTGACGCAGTCGGTGGCACTGCAATTTATGTCCTAGTTATCCTCGACGACTCGATTTAGCGATAGGAATGAGCCTCGGGGGATACGCGCGTTGCTTGATCGTTTCATTGATGCTTTAAAGGATCACAAGCAACGGGATCGGTCGGTCGTTGTCGCATTAGCCGCATACGTCGCCGTCTGGACGCTTTACGGCGTCATTTCAAAAAGCAGCCAAAACCTACATTCGGACATGACCGAACTGATCGCGTGGTCGCGTAACCTTGCGTTCGGCTTTCCTAAGCATCCGCCCTTTGCCGCAATCGTTGTGCGTGGATGGTTTGCTTGGTTTCCCATCGACGATTGGTCTTACTACTTGCTCGGAATCTTGACGGCAGCGGTTGCATTATGGATCGCATGGCAACTGTTTGCGGATTACTTGCCTCCCACGAAACGGGTCATCGGACTTTGTTTTCTCACGTTCATTCCATTTTTCAATTTCCACGCGCTGAAATTCAACGTGAATACCGTCCTCATGCCGTTATGGGCGCTAACCACATTTTCTTTCCTGCGTTCATATCGGACACGCAGCCCCGCTTATGCAGCACTTACGGGCTTTAGCGCCGCGCTTTGCATGCTGTGCAAGTATTGGTCGTTTTTCCTGCTGGTTGGCCTAGTTGTCGCTGCGATTTCGGATAAGCGACGTGGCGCCTATTTCCGATCGTCCGCACCGTGGATAACGATTTTAACAGGAGCGGTCGTGATCAGCCCGCATATTGGCTGGCTGCAAAAGCACAATTTCTCACCGATGGAATATGCGATGTTGGTGCATGGCAACCGCACATTCGCTGACACGCTTTGGTTCGCTTTGCGCTACTGCATCGACGCAATAGCCTACGTATCAGTACCAATTGCAATTGTGTTGCTGATAGCCCGACCAAGCGTAAGCACTCTTTTGGAAATGGCATGGCCTGCGGATCGTGACCGCCGTTTAGTCGCAGTCGCATTCGGCGCCACGCTGTGGATGCCCGTCTTGGCAGCATTGCTGTGGAAAGTCGGAATCAATGCAGTTTGGACCATGTCTTGCTGGACGTTACTGCCGGTTTTGCTGCTGTCATCGCATTCGGTGCGGATGCCTCGCCGACCAGTCCGTTGGATCGTTGGTTCTGCCATCGCGCTTCCATTGGCGATCTTACCCGTCGCGCCGGGCATCGCACTGACAATTGCCAAGTGGGGGGATTTATCGCCCGTTCTCACACAAACGAGAATGCTCGCTGAACAGGTAGAAATTGCTTGGCACGCAGTCACACCCGAACCGCTTAGCTACGTCGGGGGTGATGCCGGTTTGGCATACGGGGTTGTGACCTATGCACATGATCGACCACAGGCGCTGCCGGGACTGCCAGGACCAACGTCAGTACGACTAAGAAGGAACGGTGTCGCACTAATATGCGAGGCGACCGATGATGTTTGTACAGCGCGATCAAACCGCATTGCTAGTTTAAGTTCGGCAGGCCGAATAACCGAGGTTGAATTGATACGGAATTATTTTGGCATTGCGGGCAAGCCCCAGCGGTATCGCATCTTTGTTATTGCGCCTTCATCACCATCGTCGGGTTGATATCCTTTGGGTCATTTTCGACCGGGACGAGGCCACCAGCAGGTGCCGCCATGTCCGCTGTGCCCCGAAAGCGGAAGTATAACTGGCCATCGGCATCTGCCATAAGGGGCCGGGGCGGGTTGATGGCATCGCCCGATGCGTGATTTAAGCTTCCAAACCGGAGGCTCGAATCATGCGCTATAAACTCACCGATTATGAATGGGCCGCCATCAAGCCGTTCCTGCCGAACAAGCCGCGCGGCGTTCCGCGTGTAAATGACCGGCGCGTGCTCAATGGCATCTTTTGGGTCCGTAGTAATAGACTCTACGGACGGTTTGACGCACGTCACGCGGAACGACAACGCGTACCGCTTGCTTGAGTTCACTGAAGACCTGCAAACTTTTTCCATCCGCAATCGTATATCACTGACCACAGTATGCCGCTCGCTAAATGTCGGAATTAAGAACTCAAATTTATAATGAGTGGCATCCTACCGTGACGTGGAAACATTTTTCGTTTGTATCTGGTTCCCTTTTGTTGGACGAGCGTTGAACCTATCAACCAGCGCCAGGATTGAGCGCGAGCAAAAGAACGATTCCGATGTGCGACGGCATTCGTATAACCCGCTTGAGATCGGCGACGTGGAAGCGCTCAACGATTTTTTGCGCGCAATTCACCTAAGCAGCCAATAAATGAGTTGGCAGGGACATTCTCACAATGCTTCAGGACGAGCCGAGCGTCCACAGACCAATATTCACGACCAAAACATTTTAACTTCAGATCAAGTAAATCCGACCTGGTGACCCTTTCCGGTTCGTGTCGGCACGCGGGAAATGTTTCGCCAGTTCCTTGGCGCACTTGTTAATGGCGGCAACGAACCCATCTGCGATGCGGCCATCGCGCATGTGTGCAACCAAAGCATCAACCGCTCCCTGCCATTTTGAATGGGGCACCCGGGCTGCTATTTCATCATCGGCAATGATGCGCGCATAGCGCTCCGCGAGCGAAACGAAAATCATGATCCCGGCGCGATGTTTATTCCCCGCGATACCACGGCTGATGAATTGCTCCATAGCAACACGATGCGCGATAGCGCGGCGTGCCTTCCGCGGAATAAGCGCGACCCGTACGCGCGGCAGACGAAGAAGCATCAAAAGCAATAAAAATACACCAACCTGAATTGCGAGAATTCTCTGAACCGTCAGCTCGGTGAGCATCATAAGCAACCATGGCGTCGCGAGCGCTGCCGCCGCAGCAATAAAAACCGGCAATGCGGTCATGTGCGTCGAAGTCTGCGCCAACACGCAAACGATCTCGCCCGAGGTCTTTGCCTCGGCAGATTGGATGACTGCCGCGATACGCTCGCGATCCTTTTTTGAAATGCTCATCACCAGCTCCCCGAAGCACCGCCGCCGCCGGATGATCCCCCGCCGCCTGAAAACCCGCCTCCGCTCGAGAAGCCGCCGCCGCCTCGTGATCCGCCCGAACTGACGAGGGTATTCAGCACGACGTTTAGGAACAACCAGCGAAAGCCGGGAGAAACGATCAACAACCCGACGAGAATTATTGCCCCTAAAATGAGAAGCCAGCTCGCTGGGTCGACGGTCTGTTGAGCGTCGAGCCGTAGCGATGGCCGCTGCTGCCACTCGGACGAATCAGTCGTTAAGACAGTGATGATGTCATCAACGCCGCGGGAGATTCCGCCGCTAAAATCTCCGGCCTTGAAACGCGGCGTTATGGCATTCGTTATAATTACTTTCGACAGCGCATCGGTCAGCGTGCCCTCAAGACCATAGCCGACTTCGATACGAACCCGCCGTTGGTTTGGTGCAACAAGCAACAGCACGCCATTGTTTTTCGTTTTCTCGCCAAGCTTCCAGCTTCGAAACAGTTCGTTAGCATAAGGTTCGATGTCCTGACCTTCCAATGACGTGACCGTGGCAACAACGAGTTGAATACCTGATTTTGCTTCGAGGTCAGCGAGCTTCTGCCCAACGGCGATACGCGTCTCGGCTTGAATGATATTTGCCTGATCGACGACGCGACCCGTTAGCGGAGGAAATGTGAGCGCAAAGCATGTTGCGAGCGTGCAAAGCAAGGCTGTAAAAGCGATGCTTAAACGCAATCCGCTCCTACCAATGGCAGCACGGTTGAGCCGCACGTTCATTTCCAGACCTTATGGTGCGGTATGTATTAGAATTTTACTTGCGGCGGCTTATCGGCATTTTCGTTCGCCGTGAACTCTGCCATCGGTTTATTGGACCGGAAGAACGTTGCTGCCCACAGCACGCCCGGGAAGGTTCGGAGCTCGGTATTATAAAGGCGTACCGCTTCGATGTAATCGCGCCGGGCTACCGCAATGCGGTTTTCGGTGCCCTCGAGTTGCGATTGGAGCGCTAAGAAGTTCTGGTTCGACTTAAGTTCAGGATAGTTTTCGCTGACGGCGAGGAGCCGGCCAAGCGCGCCGGAGAGCTGGTTTTGCGCGTCCTGAAACTGCTTGACCTTTTCGGGATCGGTAAGCTGCGAAACATCCAGCTTCACTTGTGTCGCCTTGGCGCGTGCTTCTACAACCGCGGTCAAGACTTCCCTTTCCTGTTTGGCGTAACCCTGAACCGTCGCGACTAGATTTGGAATAAGATCGGCGCGGCGCTGGTAATTGTTTTGCACATCGGCCCACTTCGCCTTGGCCTGCTCTTCATAAGTCGGAATGGTATTGTAGCCGCAGCCGGCGACCGTTAGTCCAAGAAGCGTGGCAGCAACAACGCCGCGAATGCGAGCTATGGTCATGAGGGTCCCCCGATTTGCTAGATGATGCGCATGTGGAAACTTTATCATTATTTTTCCATACGCGCGGGATTGGCTTCGTTTTTCGAAAAGTCGCGCGGGGGTCGCTTGGCCGCCATATGTCGCTTCTAGTGTCTTGCAAAAACGACAGCTATAAGCGATGCCTGTGCACGTCCTCACGCGGCAGGCGATCCGTAGCGCGAAAGTTGCTTATGCGCTCCCGCAATGCGCGTTCCTCACGTTTTAAATGCTCAGCGTCGGTCTCGTTGGCGGCTAGTTCAGTCAGGAAATGCCTTAGCAGCGCGGGCAACGACGTATTCCGCTCGGCAGCCTTTGCGCAGGCTCTTCGATAGGTTTCGTCGTCAATGGTAACGGTGATGGTTTTCATTCAGGCTTTTCAATTCAAGCGGCCATTGTGCTTTTTTTTCAGTGCGATCAACATTTTCAAGCCGCCTCATAAGCAGCAATTTTTTTGATCTGCGGCGCAATCTTGTCTTCGGCCATTTCCAGATCGTATTGCGCCTGAATGTTCATCCAGAATGCCGGCGTAGTCTTGAAAAATTTGCCAAGCCGCAACGCCGTATCGGCGGTTACGGGCGTTTCTTCGCGCGTAAGGCGCTCGATGCGAGTCCGCGGTACGTCGAGCGCCGCCGCAACGGCATATGGCGTTAGGTTCATCGGCTTTAGAAATTCTTCGCGGAGGATTTCACCGGGATGAACCGGCGCAAGTTTCTTAGCCATGTGCAACTCTCCTTAGTCTTGGCGGCCCCCTTTGGGGGTAGGGGGGTAGATTAGAAAAGCTTAAAACAACCCCATGCACAGTACTCCAAATTCAAAGAAAGCGGGGGATTACGTCAGGTTGACGTATTCTTTTGCCTTTTGAGTCGCTGGGTTCATTGGGCGAATCGGAGACGTGAACCTATGGCCCAACGTAAAAAGCGCGCAGCAATTTCTAAGCAGCCGGAGTACCAGCCAACGGACTCCGAAAAGGCCACTCTTACTGCGCACGCGGCACGGCTGAACAGCGCGATGCCATTGCCGCAGCTCAAGGTCAACGAAATAAGAGGAGACGTAGTACGCTTTAGCGTTGCTCACCCAGATTGTGTAACCGCCACTAAACTGCTTATGGAGGCGCTCGGCACAACGGACTCAAGTTTTGCTCACGCGCTGATTACCCAACTGATCAACGCCAGTTCCGTGACGAATATCAATCAAGCAGGGCTCGATTTCATGCTGGCCGTAATCAAAGACAACAAACCGAAAGACCAGTTCGAGGCCATGCTTGCCGCACAGATGGCCGCAGTCCACATGAGCTTTATGAGTATTGCGGCACAAATGGCACGCGTGCAAACCGTTGCAGAGCTGGGCAGCTTCGAGGGCGTATTCAACAAGCTCGCCCGGACTTTCACCACTCAACTGGAAACTTTTAAGCGTTACCGGACCGGTGGCGAACAAAAGGTCACTGTGCATCACGTTTCAGTTGGTGAGGGCGGTCAGGCGATCGTCGGAACTGTGACGCAAAATACAAGCAAGGCCCGGACAAAGTTCTCCCCCACTACGCCGGCGCTCACCGACGCGCGCAAACCTGAAATGCCGATCATCGGTGAGCAAGGGCGTGCGCCGGTATCATTACGACGCAAGAAAGATGTCGGGCAATAAGCAACCGTGTAATACCGGCCCGATGCTGGGAAGTCTTCGCTGCGGCGCCAAGACTCGCTCGGGCAAGCCCTGCCGATCTCCCGCGGTCAGCGGAAAAAGGCGGTGCCGGATGCACGGCGGCGCGCCGGGATCGGGCGCCCCACGCGGCAACAAGAACGCACTAAAGCATGGACGCTACACGCGCGAAGCCATCGAAAAACGTCGGCAGTTGCACGCATTGTTGCGGCAATCGCGTATGCTGATTCAAGATATCGAGATATCGAGTGACCGGACGCGATTTGACAGGAAAGAGGCCGGTAACTAAGGCGACCTCGGGATGAGCCCATTCCGGGGCGGATAACGACTTCACGCCTGCAAAACGAATTGGCTTCGTTTCGCAAAAATCGGTTTTCTACCGTATCCGAGCACTGCCCGAACTTATATCAATGAATTGGCTTCGTTTCGAAAAAGAGCAGGTGTCAAACCTGCAGGACGATCATCGTTATCATGCCGAACGAAGCGAACACGATCAGAGACGGCCGTTTAGCGAAATGGGTTATTGATGGTCACACCTTCGATCTCACGACCATGGCTCATGTCCTCGGACAGCAGCTCACGGCAGCCGAGTGCCCGCGCGGCAGCCACGACTGCCGCGTCCCAATAGGATAACCCGTACATTGTTTTGATCTCGATCGCGCTGATCATGACCGGTAGTGTGATCTCCTGCACCTTGAAGCGAAGCCAGGTGCGTATCAGCCCAAACGCGATGTCGTGCGCTATTGCGTCCGTCCGCGTGACACGCGTTGCTTGAACATAGAATTCCTGCAGCACCTGGACCGAAAGTGCGATGTCGTCGGCGTCGAGCAGCGCAACGGCTACGGCACGTTTGGCGCTTCCGCCGGGTCGCGGCTAATGGAATAGAGGAGGATGTTGGTGTCGATAAAGCGCAGCGCGCTCATGAGCGCCGCTCATGCACGTCTTCACGCGGTAGACGATCCGCAGCGCGAAAGGCGCGGATGCGTTCTCGTAGCTCTCGCTCCTCTCGCTTGAGTTGGTCAGTTTTACTTTCGCCACGCGCCAATTCCGTCAGGAAATTTTTGACCAGCGCGGACACAGACGTGTCTCGCTCGGCGGCCTTCATGCGCGCCTTACGATAGGTTTCTTCGTCCACAGTAACTGTGATATTTTTCACATATTAACAGTATCGCATCAAAGATTGAGGATCAAGGCCCTGTTCGGGCTTAAAAGGGCGAACTCTGCGGCTGTTTTGCCTGCTGACGTCTGCGAGGCCAATCACACCTACGCGGTGCCATTGACCCTTACTTGTAACGCAGCCGGTCTATTTCAGATGGGCCGTATTCAATGCCGCCGACCTTGATGGTGGCTCGCTGTCTTTGGTCTGCCGGAAGGTCATTGCGGGCGATCACCGCTTCCTCAAGTGTTAGATAGCCATGTCCGACGCCGTCGATCCAAAGGGTCGCCGTTTTTGCTGCATCGGGAGGGGTTTTGCCGGGCCGTGAGCGGTGACTTTGCGGATTTTGGCGCAGCCGCACTCCGGGACCCCCGCCGTTTTCGTCGATGAATTCAACACCGGCTTTTTCAAGAGCCTGCCTAACAACAACCAAAGTTGCGCGGCGGGGCTCGACTGCGCCTGCTTCAATCTGTCGGACAGTCACGATCCCGATCCCAGCCTCGCTAGCGAGATCTTGCTGGCTCCAATCGAGCAGGCCCCGTGCCGCCCTGCACTGCTCTGGTGTGACCATCGAACCAATATGCTCACTTCGTGCGATTCCATCAATTCTGTCGAAAACCGATTGACTTGCTAATAATATCTATTATAATCATTAATATCTTTATTAGATATAAGTATCGGAGTGTGACATGAATCTTCGAATTCGCCACCATAACCTACCGCGCCATCCGCGACCGCCTGCGGGCAGAAGACCCGCAGATCGACGACCAGACCCTTGCCGACACTGTCGAGGGACTGACCGACCTGCATGAGATCGTCACGGCCGTCATCCGCTCGGCCCTGACCGATGAGGCCCTTGCGACCGGCCTCAAGGGCCGGATCGCGGAGATGGAAGACCGACTGAACCGCCTGCAGGACCGGGCCTCCAAACGCCGGCAGATCGCCAAGGACGTGATGGTCGAGCTCGATCTGAAGAAGCTCACGGCGCCCGACTTTACCGCTTCCATCCGCCCTGGAATGCCGGCCCTGATGGTGATCGATGAGAAGGCAGTCCCCAGCATCTACTGGGAGCCGCGCGAGCCCAGATTGAACCGGCAGGGTCTGCTGGCCGACCTCAAACAGGGTGAGGAGATCACTGGGGTTTCCCTTTCCAACCCAGAACCCGTCTTGAGCGTGAGGACACGGTGATGGGCTTCTCACGCAAACAGCTGGTGGCGCTCCGGCGCAACCTCGATACCCGCGTGGTACGCACGCGCGAGGCCAATGGCCGCCAGCTTTCTTATCTGGAGGGCTGGTACGTCATCTCGGAAGCCAACCGGATCTTTGGCTTTGACGGCTGGAGCCGGGAGACGCTGGAATCCCGCTGCGTCATCACGCGAGAGAACCGCGGGACCTTCCTGGCGATCTATATCGCCCGGGTGCGGGTTACGGTGCACTCAGGTGGCTCAACAGTCATTCGCGAGGGCCATGGCTCCGGCGAAGGCCGAGGCGAGCCTCCCCTGCCGAAGTACACGATATCGCCCTTAAAACTGCGGAAACCGACGCCACCAAGCGGGCACTGGCGACGTTCGGTAAGCCATTCGGCCTTGAACTCTATCGAAGCGACAAACGAGCGGCTGCTGAAAACGTCCTGCCCTCACCTGCTCAACCATCAGGCCGGATCGAGGGCCGCACCGACTTTCACCCGGACGACACCACCCCTATTCCGAGGCCGTCACGGTATTATGGACGACGTCACTCTGCTCCCGTCAGCGAGCACTTCCGCAATGAGAGGCGGCAATTGGCCCCCTCTCCCGCTGCGCCACCACTCGCGCCCACAACGCCCGATCTGCTCCCAGGGCGGATCGACAAGAGCGCCCTCGCCTTCTCCGAACCCAAACGGCTTCGCGACAAATCCCATCTTAAGTTCGTGGCCTGCGCAACCTTGCCTCATCTGCGGCCGGCAACCGTCTGATCCGCATCACCTGCGCTTCGCCCAACCGCGCGCCATCGGCTTGAAGGTGAGCGACGAGTTTACGGTACCGCTCTGCCGCGGCCATCATCGGCAGCTGCACCAGGCTGGCAATGAAGCCGCCTGGTGGGAGGATCTCAAGATCAATGCGTTGGAGATCGCCCGAGGGCTTTGGGAGCAAACTCACCCGAAAACCGCGGATATCGATGAGCCAGCCGTCGATGCGGGCGCCACTCTCAATGGTCAGGCGCCGCAAAGCTGATGGCCACCGACAGACAGACCGCGGCCAATCGGCAGAATGCCAAGAAAAGCACGGGTCCGAGAACCGAAAGCGGTAAACGGCGTTCCCGGCGCAATGCCTTCCGGCATGGCCTGACCGCCGAAAGCGTCATCACGGTCTTGGAAGATGAGGCCGCCTACAGGAAATTCGAAAAGATTGTCCTCCATGACTACGCGCCGGAGACAGCAATTGAGCGCGGCCTCGTCGTTCGACTTGCATCACTGCTATGGCGGTTGCGGCGGGCCGTCGCAATTGAAACGGGGCTATTTCAAATCCAAGGCGAAATCGTCCGCGATCGACGGCTGCTAGCCGAGCATAATGATCCGAACGACCCGCTGAAAATCTTCTATGAGCTGCTGAAGCATCCACACAAAGCGCCCGATTTAACCGAGCAGGCCGCGGATGAGGAAACGCCTTCGCAGCAGTGTTTATCTGTTCGAAATATAGACCCCGTCCAAATGGCAGTATGTTTTCTGAGACTGGAGAACTTCAACGCTGGTAAGCTTGAATTGATCGGCCGCTATGAGACAAGGCTATGGCGCCAGCTTGCGCAGACCGTTCTTATCCTTGAATCCATGCAACGTACCCCGCTCAGAATAGGGCGGCACCAACTCGGATCGATAAGGGCCAGTCAGCTATCAGCTTGGCGTTAGACGCATTCACATGCGTCTTAGTCGCCGCCCTGGCGATTTGAGCTTGATCGGCGGTCGCCGGCTCAATTAGCCGCGAGCCCGAATTACATGCCGATATTGCTGCCGCTGGTATGGATGCAGTCGATAATATTCGTACCAGCAGTCGTAACCTCACCAGAAATCACACCTTTCTAAAGGGTGAGGCATTTGAGCTGCGCGGAAGGCTCTCGGCTCTTGGTGAGCCCGGGAAAACTTTGTTCTACTGCCGATTATTCACCCCAAATCGGAAGCGAAAATAGGGAAGTTAGGGCCGAGCAAACCGAAGAAACGCAAAACACCATCAAAAAAGGTGACAGCAAAATCCAAACGGCGAAGGTGAAGATCAGCCTTTAGAAATGAGGGCTGCACGATGCATTCCTGATGAGCGCGCCGAGCACCGATTCTATTTCGGGTCACGCGGTGTGCCGAAGATACGTTCGCGGGAGCGGGGTGCCCGTTCCGCCAATGCTTAAAGCTTGGTCGCCGATGCGGATCAGTTCATTACGCAATTCGTCGACTGCCCCCTTCCAGTCACCGAATTCTCGTTGCCGAAACAAACGGGCCGTCGGGTACCAAGGACTGTCGCGCCGCTCGCGAAGCCAGCGAAAATCTGCCGCGAACGGCAGCAGAAGTAGGAGCGGTTTGCCCATCGCTCCGGCCAAATGAGCAACTGCGGTATCGACCGAAATTACCAAGTCGAGCTGCTCGATCACGGCGGCGGTTTCTGCAAAATCCCGAAACCGTTCCCCAGCCCGGATCAACTGCGGATGGCTTCTTAGAAAATCAGCATCCTGCGCGCACATGTCTTGCTGGAGGCTGATGAATTGCACGTGCGATATTTCCAACAGCGGCCGCAAGGTCTCGAGCCGCATTGAACGATTCATGTCATTATCATGCGATTTGTCCCCAGCCCATACCACGCCCGCCAGAGGCCGCTGCAACGACAGTCGCTCCCGCCAAGCGGCCGCATCATCGGCCGTCGACGCGAGATACGGAACATCGGCCGGGATCGTCGACAGTTCCGTTCCGAATGCCAACGGCAAGCTCATCATCGGACAGTGAAAATCGAATGCAGGCAACGGCTTCCCGCGTGGGATCACGGCCTCGACACCCTCCATTCGCGAAAGCAACTTGGCAAGCTCCGGTTGAACTTCGAGAATGACCTTGGCGCCGAGTGCTGCGACACGAGGTGCGTAGCGCACCAAATGGATCGTATCGCCGTAACCCTGCTCGCTGTGTAGGAGGATGCTTTTCCCGGCGAGCGGCTGGTCACCGAGCCACAGAGATGGCATGAAATTTCGACGGTGGGCCGCGAAGGCCGGAGTCGCCCATCGCGATTCGTAGGCTCTCCAGCCAGCAATGAAATCGCCAAGATTCAACCTGACCAAGCCTTCCACAAATCGCGCTTCAGCAAAATTCGAATTGCTGACCAGCGCTCTGCTCAGGCTCATCAAGGCTTCGTGCGGTCGATCCAACCGGCGCAATGCGACCGCGTGATGGGTCAGCAGCTGAGCGTGACAAGGCACTATCTTCAGTGCGGCCTCATAGCTCGTAATCGCTTCTCGGGGGCGATTGAGCTTCAGCAGCGCGTTCCCACGATTACCGAGCGCATCGATACAGGTGGGATCGCAAGCAAGCATGCGGTCAAAGTTGGTGATCGCCTCTTCGATGCGGCCGATCTGCAGCAGCGCTACCCCGCGCCCATTGAGCACGTCGAGATCGTCCGGCGCGAGTTCGTGGGCACGATCATAGGTTGCCAATGCCTCGTCAAAGCGGGCCATGCTCAGAAAAATGAGCCCCAAATCCGACAGAACGTCGGCGCGCCGATCGTCCATCGCCACCGCAGCGTGAATCAGCGCAAGGGCGGCATGCAGTTGGCCGCGCTGATAGTTGAGCATGCCGAGCAGATGCAATGCCCCAACATCGTTCGGGTGATGCTGCAAAAACTCAGCGCACAACTTTTCCGCCTTGCCGAGCTTGCCCTGTTCGAGCGCACGTCGCGCCTGCCGGATCCATCGTGTCGAGTTTGTTTGCGTCTTCCGCAAAGGACCGCTCAGCATCGCGATGACATAAGCAGGGAACACCACACACATCGGTGCACGGCCCCCGCCGTCATTCGTGAACGATCGTTAACCAGACGTAGTAAATAATTTCTTAATTTCCCGCCTGAGACGCCGGTCGTCTACCGCTATCCGATTACAGTTGCGCGTTCGGCGCACCTACTTCGCTGGCAGCGACTTGATATATGTCGCAATCGCCGTGCGGTCGGCTGCGGAAAATTGCGAGGTGTTGCGCACCTCCTCAGCCATCCCGTCGCCGACAAAGTCAGAATCCGGAGTCTTGCCAGTACTGCGAGTCTCCAATCGCGGTTCAGTACCTAACGACCAGGTTGCCGATGACGAAACTCCACTTCAGCCAAACCTAGCGTCCCGCACGATTGACCCTGTCGAACTCGCCGTCTGCTTTCTGCGACTAGAAAACTTCAATAGTGGCATACACGAGCTGGTGGGGCGCTATGAGACGCGGCTATGGCGGCAATTGGCGCAGACCATTCTCGTTCTCGAATCTATGCGCGGCGTTCCGGTCCGAATGGGTAAACATCGGCTTGGCTCGGTTAAAGCCAATCATCTTTCTGGCTGGCGTTGGAACGATTCAAGATAAAGCTGCGTCCGGAGACAATCACCGCCCACCCCCGCAACGCGGCCTGCCCGCTAGCACGCTGGCGAGGCGCGCCTTCGATTTCTATTTGCAAACCCATACTTTTCCCGGCGTGGCCCCATCCGGACGAACATCAAGCGTCACTGTCTTATAGGCGCACCATGCCGAGGGCTTCTCAAAGCCGCAGCCGGGGCGACTGGACCAGCAAACGGCAACATCGTTGCGCATTGCCGGTTGGCATTGGACCGCTTCGGGGGTGACGCCCTGAGTGCAAGCGAAGTCTTGGCCGCGCCAGTCCGCCCGCATTTTGGCGTCCTGCCACGTCTGAGCTCTCGCAGTGCCTATACTGAGGCCGCTAACAATTATAATCGCGACTAATCGAGACCTTGCTTTCATTTTGGACCCATTTCCGAGACGGGTTTTCATTCTGCGTTAAATTTGCCGACACGCAATCCGTTTTCAAATTAAGGCTATTGTAAGTTGGAGTTCAGGCTCGACATTTAACGGAATATCGTAGGACGACCGCGTTGGCCGTGCTAAGTCCTACGAGCACACCGAACAGGCATTGTGATCTTGAAATACTCAGCACTCACTGGGTTTGCGTTCGCCATTCTGTTGGCTATTTCGCCAATCGCAAGGGCTGCTACCGACGAGGGCGTTCTGCTTTCAGCGGATGATTATGTTTTTTTGGCCGCCCACGGCATCCAGTCGAATGACACAATACTGCAAAAGATGAGCCCCAAAGAACTTCGCCACATCCACAACCTCATCAACGATAAACGGACTGAGAGTAATCCGCAGTCTAGAGCTCAGGCCGTGATGGATGCGCTCGTCGGATTCGAAGGCAATCAACGGTGGGAAACAGAAAATCCCGGACGCCTCTGGGATGAAAAAACGCCGCCAACTCCTGGCGGAGCGAGACCAAAATAGCTTGGCTTCGACTGATGCGGCAATTTCAAGCGGCAATTAATCTGAAATCATAAATGCTCTAAGCGACCTTATGAGGCGCCATAGCAAATACACGACGGTCGGCGGCAACGCCGCGTAGCCAAGAACTGCAAGTCCGAATTGCCAATTAACCAATGTCATTGGCGAAACGTGAGGCTCTGAAGAAAACCAGAGTCCAAATACGGTCCCAAATACCAACAATTCCCATAAGACTAAAAGCGCGAGGCCAATTCGCGATGAAGCGCGTTTGAAATTCATAACGAACGCCCCATGATAGGCCGCAGCAAATCGATGGAGATTGCGCCTAATCTGCTGACAGCTTCGGTTTCACTGCCGGTTTTGTCCGAACCGTGAGTATGTTAACGTAAGGCATGAATAGATCTGCGCGCATTTTTGCTCTATGATGCGTATTATACGTCAGATGGATCGAGCGGTGGCCATGTTGCCACTTTGGCTCAAGATTTTCATCGGGCTAGTTCTTGCTGCTGAATTCATCGTCATTACTCAGTGGGACCGGATATTTCCAAAGCAGCCATCAATTTCGGCGGCCACGATAGCTAACTCGCCTCCGAAGCCGGATGCGCGCTTTAATCTTCCTGAACTACCTCCGACAGATAAAACAAAATCTCAGGCGATTTAGGCCGCAGTCGCCAAGCGTTTAGAGCCCATAACCATTGCCGACCCTGTTGTACGGCCTAATGGGACGATTTTTGCCAATGGCAAGACATTGTATCTCTATGGAATTAGACCGTTCGACTCCAGAGACCTATGTACCAAGGCTTCGGGAGAGCGTTGGGCTTGTGGCCTTCATGCCTATGCTGAACTGAGAAACTCGACCGCGCACAAAACAATAACCTGTGATCCAAAGACAATTTTACCGAATGGCGTCACCGCTATTTGCACCATGGGAGCGACGGATATTGCAGTCGCCTTAGTTCGCGATGGATTAGCCCGTGTTGATGACACCCTCGCATACAAGGCACTTCTCGATGCGCAAGAGTTTGCGGAAAGCAAAAAGCTCGGGATATGGGACCGCTGATTTTTTGGCGAAGTTGACTGCGAACTACAGAACCCGGTGAGCGACAGCCATCTTGTCCTAATGCAATTCTGCTGCGTTTACGGGCTAGATTGAGCTGCAGCCTTCATTGAACGGGACCGGCAGGCGTCTTATACTGCCGCTGAAACGCTGCAAGTTTGGCATATCCAATGGACGCCAGCCTCGCGTGCGCTGGACATAATGACATCGGAGCAACGCATCATGAAAACCACCCGGTTAGCGGCTTTTCTTGGTGGAATGCTGGCGTTCGCGGGCGCGGCCGCTGCTCAGCCGCCCGCCGCTGTCGTCGAGGATGTCACCGGCAAGTCGGCCGGCGTCGAAATGATGGATTACGTCGACGTCGGCAAGACCATCCATCTCGAGCCAAGCGACTCGCTTGTGCTCAGCTATATGAAGTCATGCGTGCGCGAAACGATAACCGGCGGCACAGTAACTGTTGGCGCCGAGCAGAGTGACGTTCAGTCCGGCAAGGTTGAACGCACCAAGGTCGAATGCGACGCCGGCAAGATGATGCTCACCGCGCAACAGGCCAGTCAGACAGCAAGCTTTGTTGTTCGCAGTCTTCAGGTGCCAGCGCAAAAAATTACCCGCGCCACAATTTACGCTTTACGGATCATCGCCGATTTTTGCTGTGTATGGCGGCGGCAAATTGGTGGTCGAGCGGCTCGACAAAGCTGGTGAACGCCATGTGGTAACGATTGGCAAAAAGCCGCAAAGCGAGTTCTACGATTTTGCCAGTAGCAGCGATTCTCTCGTGCCTGGCGGCGTCTACCAAGCCGTCGCAAACAGGCAAAAGGTCATCTTCCAGATTGATCTTAACGCGAAACCAGGCCGGACGCCGGTCGTCGGCCGTCTGATCCGGCTCGGCGCAGCAAGCTAATCGCGACAGTATAAACACCCCAATGAAGCTGATCCGCGGTCGTGACGCAGTTGCGGCCATCGCGATAGCGCTCGTCGTCGGTGCGCTTGCAGCTTCGCCGGTGCTCGATCGGTTTCATGGCCTGTCGATTGATGCCTTGACGGCGTTTCGATGGCGCGTGTTTGGGGCAAGACATAAACCGGCTGAGTCACCGACGGTCGTCATTGCTCTCGATGAGGCGAGCTACCGCACGCCGCCATTTAAGGGCTCTCCCACCGTCGTCTGGACACGCGAAATCGGTCGCGTGATCACGTCGGTCATCGACGGTGGCGCGCGTGTCATAGGCTTTGATATCGTCTTCCCGACTTCGATCGAAGAATCCGGAGATTCCATTTGGGGATGAAACGATCGGCGCCAAAATGCGCGGCTTCGATCGTGATTTTCTGCGCGCGCTCGCCATCCCGGCGAGAGCCGGGAAGATCGTTCTTGGGGAAACCCAGCTTGGTGACAGACCAATTCTACCAGCGGCAGGTCAGCGAATAGCGGTCGGCCAACAACGCAATATTCGCGCGCTCAATGTCTACAGCGACGCCGATGACGTGGTGCGCCGGGTCCCGCTTGCATTTTTGGTCGATGGAAAGCCTGTGCCAGCGATGGCGGTCGAACTTGCCGCACGGGCGCTTGGCGTAGCGCCACAATTTGGCACCGATCAGACGCTGACGCTTGGCGACTATCATGTCCCCTCGAATACCCCAAACACCATGACCCTCAACTTTGAGGGCGGGACGAATGATATTCCGAGCTACTCACTCGCTGATCTTCGAGCCTGTGTCGATAAAAACGACACGGACTTTTTCCGCCGGAATTTCAACGGCAAAGTCGTGTTGTTTGGGTCCGCGCTCGACATTGAAGATCGCAAGCTGACATCGAAACGGTTCGCCACGACACCCGCTGGCGCTTCTGCAGAGCGCTGTGCCCTGCCCGCTTTGCCGCCACCTCCCTTTGCGCGAAGCACAATTGACGGGGTCAACATTCATGCGACCGCGGTCAACAATCTGCTGCGTCATGAGGCCGTAACAGAGCTTGGACGGCTGCCGACGGGCTTTATTTCCGCGGTATTCGGACTGCTTGCGTCATTGGCTGCCCTGGTATTTGCGCCGGCGATGGCTTGCTTGTCGTATTTTGCAATCGCTGTCGCGTGGGCAGCAGGCGCGACGGTCGCCTTTAACAAGGATCTGGCGCTGCCTCTCGTTGAGCCGATCTCGGCCGGTCTTCTTGCGCTTGCCGCCATGACAGGCTTTCGTCTCGTGGTCACCGATAAAGACAAGCGCTTCCTGCGCAAGAGCTTTGCGCTTTATCTTGCGCCGACGGTCATCGAAAAGATGCTTGCGTCGAGCGCACCCCCTGCCCTTGGCGGCGAATTGCGTACGGTCACAATTTTCTTCTCCGACGTTGCCGGCTTTTCGTCGTTTTCCGAGAAAATGAAGCCAGACGAAATCGTCGCATTGATGAATCGCTATCTCTCGGCGATGACCGATGTCATCGAGGAGCATGGCGGCTTTGTCGATAAATATATCGGCGATGCGATCGTGGCGGTATTCGGCGCACCCGTTGAAACCGCAAACCATGCGACCGATGCAGTGCGTGCGGCATTACACTGTTCCGCGCGCCTTGCCGAGCTCAATCGCGCAGCCGAGGCGGCTCAAGGGCAACTTCTTGCCCAGCGCATCGGCTTGAATTCCGGTCAGGCGCTGCTTGGCAATATCGGGTCATCGCGGCGTTTTAATTATACGGTCATCGGTGACTCAGTGAACCTCGCTTCGCGGATCGAAGGCGCAAATAAATATTTTGGAACCTCGATCCTTGCGTCTGAAACAACGATGGGTCTTACCGGGACCGCTTTTACCTGGCGCGAAATTCACTCCGTCCAGGTCAAAGGCCGCGTGCAGCCGGTGAAATTGTACGAACCGCTTGCGGAACGCGGACGTGAAACTCAGGAGCAAGTTGCGCGTGCGGCTGCATACGCACAAGGTCTCGCCGCGTGGCGCAAACGTGATTTTGTGCGTGCGGTCGATTGTTTTGCCCGCGTTGCACATTACGACGAGCCCGCAGCTCTATTCCTTGAGCGCGCCAAAGCGTTGGCGAACAATCCTCCGGGTCCGGATTGGCAGCCGGTGATGGCGCTAGAAGGAAAATAATTTGCGGAACAGGCAAGCGCGTCCGCAAATCATCGCCAACTGCTCTATCGTGTCGGTGATAGGCTGCTGATGTAAGCAATGATGCTGTTAAGCTGCTGAGTGCTCACCGCCTTGAAATTTGGCATCCGCTCATGCGTTGCATAGACAGCTTGGACGATCGGTTGTCTTTGCGTGAGGAGCGGATTTTTTTCAGAGTAATTGCGGAATTCGATCGCATCTTTGTTCGGGCTTGTTCCAGTTGTCCCGACGGCATGGCAACCACTGCAATTTTGTTCGGCTAGAACCGAACCCGCATGAATGTTCCGTTCTGTCTCGTCAATGTTCGGATCGACAACGCCCATGCGCTTCAACGCAGCGGCGACATCGGCCATGGTCCGATCACCTAAGAGCGCTTGACGAAGATCCTTAATAGCCAGATCTCTTTTGCCATCCAGTCGTAGGCGAAGCCACGATTGGCGTAGATGATGGGCAGCGGAACGATTGCGATCGCTTTGGTATAGTCCTCCTCTGCGCGGGCAAAGTCGCCTTTTTTGATGTATGCAATGCCGCGATCGTTCAATGCACTCCAATTGCGGGGATTAAGTCGGATCGCTCGCTGAGGTCGGCGATCGCCGCGTCAAAATTATTGCCGACAGTATAAGCATGCCCGCGCTCGAATAGATTTGGTCGTTGGAAGGCGCAAGGCGGATCGCTTCGCTATAGTCGACGATCGCACCGTTGCGATTGCCCAAAGTCAATTGTGAGCGCGCGCGGCCGAGATAGGCAGCCAGATTGTCCTTCTTGAGGCGGATCGCTTCGGTGTAGTCGGCACTGGCTAATTGATCGGCGCCGGCGTTTGTACGCAAATTGCCGCGGGAAACGTAGGCAATCGATTTGTCATCAGGTCCGAAGTTTTTGCTGCTTATGATCCGTTGCATGCCTTAGGCGGGCGTCTGGGGATCTGGCCTGACGACAATCGGTCAGTTGATCGGCAAGTGCCACTTGGCCCGTCATCGCCAGTATGAAGCAGCCGAGCGCCAGTTTGCGTTTCATCTGCGACTCCATTTGATACCAAGCC